>NZ_CADFEB010000005.1 GCF_902833085.1 Burkholderia ubonensis | reverse complement strand
CACGGGGGCGTTCGGCTATGAGGCGTCGACGCTCGGCAGCCTGTTCTTGTGGTCGAGCCGCACGTTCCTGCTCGGGCCGTTCGCGGGCACGGCGCTGACGCTGCCGCTGTTCGACGGCGGACGGCGCGCGGCGGGCGTGCAGCAGGCGCGTGCGCAGTACGACGAGCAGGTCGCGAACTACCGGCAGCAGGTGCTCGTCGCGTTCCGCGAGGTCGAGGACAACCTCGCCGATCTGCGGCTGCTCGACGACCAGATCCGTGCGCAGGACGCGGCCGTCAACGCGTCGCGCCGCGCGGCGAAGCTGTCGCGCACGCAGTATCAGGAAGGCGAGGTCAGCTATCTCGACGTGATCGACAGCGAGCGCTCGGTGCTCGTGTCGCAATTGCAGGCGAATGCGCTGACGGGCACGCAGGCGGTGTCGACCGTGAACCTGATTCGGGCGCTGGGTGGCGGGTGGGGCGATGCGTAGCGTCGCAGGCATCTCGGGGCCCGACGAAATAATGCGAGGGAACTATGGACAAGGGACCGTTTCACGACTGCTTGAACGACTCATTGTTTATCGTTGGCGACTGCTGGGGCAACGTCGGGATCGACGACGGCATGATCAGCGTATCGGAATTCATTTCCGGATTGCGCGCGGGGCGTTATCACGCACCCCTGCCGACGCTGCGACCCGGATTCGGCGTGGACAATCGCGAGCTCGATGTCCTGCGCAGCGAACTGGAGCGGCTCGGCCTGGATCCGCTCGCGCTGAGCGCAATGCATCAGCCGGATAGCGTCGAGATTGCGCATACGCATAAACGGAACCCGCAGAACGTCCTGCTCGCGAAGCTGAAGCGGCTCGACGACGCGCACTACCAGGCAGCGCTGCGACTGACCCGCAATAACGAACTGCTGCTCGATCACGTCACCGGCTGCCATATCTCCGCGATGGTCATGACGGAAGCCGCCCGGCAGATGTTTCTCGCGGTGACCGAGCAATACTTCCTCGGAGGGGAGGCGGACGGGCAACACCGTTTCGTGATCAACGACTGGCAGGCATCGTTCGAGAATTTCCTGTTTCCGCTGGACGCCGTCATCGACTATCGAATCGAAGAGATCGAACGCGACAAGAGCGATCGATTGCGGTTTCGTGTCGAACTGCTCGTGAAGCAGGCCGGCTCGGTCGCAGCCCGGATCCGTATCTCGTTCACCGTGTTCGATACGGCTTGCCTGACCCGGTATGAAATGAAGCAAGCCGCCCGCACGGTCAGACGACTGAAGGCCTGCCTCGCCCATCCCGATTCGACGGAATGAATTCATCGGGCGCCGTGCCTGAGGAGGAACATCATGCAATGGTTCTTGCGCAAGTATCCGCTGCTCGTATTCCTGTCGTGTTGCCTGATATTACTGATCGCCGCAATCGGCGAGGCGACCCGCCATGCGTCACCCCTTCATCGGATCGGCATCGCGCTGGTCGCGATGTATCTGATCTGGCTTGCATGCGAGGCGCGGACCGCGATGACCAGCTCGGTCGAAAGCAATCTGTCGAGCGATCGCGGCACGGTCCTGGTCTACGGGGCCGCCAGGGTGATCACCGTCGCGAGTGCCTGCTTCGTGCCGAGTCACTGGGTCGAATATCGACCGTGGATGCCGGTGTTGCCGGTGCTCTTTTTCTTTGGCGTCGCGTTGCGGATCATCGCGATTCGCACGCTCGGGAAATTTTATTCCCACAAGGTGCGCACGCTCACCGATCACCGGATCGTGCAAACCGGGCCGTACCGGTGGGTAAGGCATCCGGCTTATGCGGGGATGTTGATTGCGCATGCATCGTTCGTGGCGTTCTTCCTGAATGGCTATAGCGTTGCCGCGTTCGTGATCATGCTCTTGCCGTCCATCGTCGTGCGCATCCGCTGCGAGGAGCGGGTCCTGTTCGACGTGGCCGGCTACGCGGACTACTCGCACGGCCGATATCGGCTGATGCCGTTCGTGTGGTGAAGCAATGACGGCATCGACGATCCTGGTGACAGGGGCAAGCGGCTTTATCGGTGAGGCGGTGTGCCGCCGGATGACCGAACTCGGGCATGCGTCGCGCCTGCGCTTGCTGGTGCATCGCCGGGCGCCCGGTTTTACCGGAACGGACACGATGGAATGCGTGCATGGGAACCTGACCCGGCCTGCCGGTTTGCGGGGGCTATGCGACGGCATCGAGACGGTGATCCACGCGGCTTCCGACGTCGGCGCCGATGCCGACGCGTGCGATGCGGTCAACCGGTCGGGCACGCGGGCGTTGGTCGACGAAGCGCGGCGGGCCGGCGTGCGGCGCGTGATTTACGTCGGCACGGCCGCCGTATACGGGGCCGGCGTCCATCGCGGCATCCGCGAGAACGAAGTGGCGCCGGTTCCGGTGTCGGCAGCCAGCCGCTCGCGGCTGGCTGCCGAGCAATGCGTGCTGGCGGCCGGCGGGGTCGTTCTCCGGCCGATGTTCATCATGGGCGCCGGTGACAAGTGGTTCTTGCCGACGCTGCTGCGGCTGATCGGCGGGTTGAACGCCTGGATCGACGAGGGGCAGGCCCTCCTGTCGTGCACCACGGTGGACGCGGTCGCTTCCGCATTGGCCGCAATTGCACTCGAGCCGGGCCGGGTCGCGCAGGGGGCCGTTTATCACTGCACGCATCCCGAGCCCGTTCGCGTGCGCGATCTGGTCGAGGCGGCGGCGACGCACGTCGATTTCACGCTGCCGCGAACATCGGTCAGCCTCCCCGAAGCGCTTCGACGCCTGCCGTCCGGCGTGAGCGAACGGCAGGCCCGTCTTTTCGCCGAGGATCACTGGTACGACGGCACCCGGTTATGGCAAGCGCTCGGCGCGCCGCCCGGCATGAAGGTGCTCGAGCGCTGCGACGACTACTGGCGGGGATACAGGCGCTGGCTGGCCGACGGGTAGGGGGCGTGCCCGGCATCGGCCGGATGGAAGCGCATCGGACGCATGATTCGTACAACCAAGATGTTGGCGTGACGGGAATTCGGAAGGACCATTCTATTGTCTGGGGAGAAACTGTAATGACTATCCTCTTGCCCGAGACGCAATGTCTCGATCCCAGGGAGGTCGGATTCAAGTTTTCGCGTCAGGCGGAACTGCGGATGGCGGGATTCCCGGTGCCGCGATTCCACTGCGTCCCGGTGTCGGTGTTCGATTCGACGGTCGCTGCCGTGTTGAGCGAGGTGCCCAGGCCATCTCTGGCCGACGGCGACCCGGCGGCGCTGAAGAGATGGTCGCTCGACATCAGGGCCCGGCTGGATGAAATGGTCTGCCCGGCCGATCTGGCCGGCGAACTGGTGACCGTGTTCGAACGAATTGCCATGGACGACAAGCTGGTCGCGGTACGGGCCTGCGCGGTCGCGGATGACGGCGGGCAGGGCGAAGACTCGGCCGACGATCCGTTTGCCGGATTGTCCGACAGCTTTCTGTACGTGCCGCTCGGCGGTCTGGTGACGTCGGTCATGAAATGCTGGGCATCGGCATTCAACGTCGAGATGATGCTGTACCGCCATAAGCGCGGACTGGATCCGGCCGGGGCGCGCATCGCGGTGGGCATCCAGACCATGATTCTCGGATCGCGCTCGTTCGTGGCCTTTACGCGGGACCCGCGAGACGCGTCGGATCGTTGCGTCATCGCCGCGGCATACGGCATCGGCGAAGGCGTGGTTCAGGAAAAGGCGGATATCGATCACTTCTTCGTCGAGCGCGATTCCGGAACGGTCGCCTCGCAGCTCGTCTCGAAGCAGCGGCTGGTCGGACTCGACCGTCGATCCGGCGCGATCGCCACGCTCGACGTGCCGCCGGACCTGGCCGACCTGCCGGTGTTCAGCGATGAGGTCGCCCGCTCGGTGGCCGAGCTGGCCGCCCGCGTCGAGCGGCATTTCGGCGTGCCTCAGGATATCGAGGGCACGATGTCGGAGGATGGCGCGATGCATCTGCTGCAGGCCCGGCCGATCGCGCCGGCAAGACAGGAGCGCAGCGACTGCCCGCGGCCGGGCCCGTTGCGTCCGGCCGGCATGATATGGAGCAACAGCAATATCACCGAGAGCTTCCCGGGCGTCACGTCGGCGCTGACCTTCTCGCTGGCCGCGCATTACTACGACGTGTTCCTGACCGACGGCTACCGGCGTTGGGGAGTTTCGCGCCGGATACTGCAGCGGAATGCGGACCACCTGAGCAACATGATCGGGCAGTTCGACGGCCGGATTTATTGCTGCATGAGCGTCTGGTACCACCTTCACGGCCATGTGCCGATCTTCTGGATGATGCGCAAGACGTGGGAGCGCTCCTTTTTCGGCGTCGAGCCCGATTCCGTCGCGACTGCGCCAGCCACACGGCGCACGTCGTTCCTGACGCGCGCCGCCGGCGCGTGTCGCGACTATCTCGGCATTGCGTCGCGTCTGGTCTCGCACCCGTTGCTGATCTCCCGCTTCCTGCGGCAATGGCGCGCGTTCGTGAACGGCAACCGCGACCTGGACGGCCTCGACGCGTCGGCGCTGATTGCCGTCTATCGCGAGATGTGGGCGATCGTCGCGGCTCAATGGGGCGTGACGCTGGTGAACGGCTTCTTCCTGGTGTCGCTGACCGGCTGGGTGCGCGCGCTGATTCAGCGATGGACGCCGTCGGCCAGCCCGGGGCTGTTGAACGGGCTGCTTTGCGGCGGCACGGAGAATCGCTCGGTCGCGGCGCTGAGATCGACCATTGCCCTGTCCGAGCAAGCGCGCGCGCATCCCGAGATGCTGCGCGCGCTGCTCGGTCCCGCATCGGAAGTGTCGATCTGGCGCGATCTCAAGGCGGGCCGTTACGGACATGCGCTGGCCGACGCGGCAGACCTGCATCTGCGCCGGTTCGGCGACCGCAACCTCAGCGACCTGAAGCTCGAGGCGCTGACGCCGCGGCAACAGCCCTGGAGACTGATCGGGCAACTTCGTCCGTTCGTCCAGCAGCAATTGACCGTGGAAAGCAGCTGCCGGATCGAGGCGCGCTCGCGCAGCGACGCCGAATCCGAGCTGCGCGAGCATTGTCGGTCACGGGGCAAGCGCGTTTTGCTGCGCAGCCTGGTGAAGGCGATGCGATGGTTCATGCGCATGCGCGAGGACACGCGCTTCTGTCGCAGCGAGCTGTTCGGAATTTCCCGCGAAGTCTTCATCCGGCTCGGGACGGCGCTGGTGGACGCCGGGTTGCTGGATCGACCCGACGACGTCTTCGATTTGTCCGTCGACGAAGTGCTCGGTGCGTTCAGCGTCAGCGGCACCGTTCCCGACAGCACATTGCGCGTCCTTGCCCGGGAGCGGGCCGCGCTTCGGCGAAAGCAGGCGCAATTGCCGGACCCGCCGAAGACGATCAAGGTCTCGGGCGCCGGCCTGCGCACGTCGACGATGCGGTCATGTCGCGAGGACACGCATGGCGACAGGGCGGCCTCGGCGTCCGCGGACGTCCGCCTGCAGGGCATCCCTTCGAGCAGCGGCGTGGTGCGCGGCAGGGCGCGCGTCGTGCTCGACCCGGCGACCGTCGAGCCGAGCTCCGTGCACGACCAGATCCTCATTGCGAAGGAAACGGATCCGGGCTGGCTCTTCCTGATGCTGGCGGCCAAAGGGCTGATCGCGGAGCGGGGGACGCTGCTGTCGCACACGGCCATTACCGGGCGCGTCCTCGGCATACCGACCGTGGTGTCCGTGCCCGACGCCACGCGACGCATTGCCGACGGCGCGTGGATCGAACTCGACGGCGCGACCGGCACGGTGCGTCTGTTGCAACTGGAGGAAGTGACATCGTGATCGCACGTTTGAGATTGTTCGTCGTCGAGTCGTTTCCGTTGCGATTCTTCATTCCGTATTCGCTCATTTATGCATTCGGACTGACGGGGCTGCTCGCCGCGACCGACGGCAGGATCACGGACTGGACGCTAGGCTTCAGGCTGTTGATCAGCGCCGCGACACTGGCGATCGATCAACTGGTGATCCGGGCGCTGGACGACATCCGCGACCTCGACTATGACCGCCGCTACAATCCGGCACGCCCGCTGGCTCGAGGTGCAGTCCATCGTTCGGACCTGATCGTCCTCATCCTGGCCGGTGTGCTCTTCGTGCTGGCGATCAATGCGGGTCGCGGCATGACGGACCTGATCCTGGTGATCCAGCTGATCTACCTGGTCTTGCTCGCGGCGATCGAGAAGTGCTTCGACTGGCCCGGCGACGGACAGCTGCTGACGAACCTCGCGGTCAGCTATCCGATCCAGCTGGCATTGAGCGTCTACCTGTACGCGGACTTGCTGGCCCAGTATGCGCTCACGCCCACGTGGCCCGGCGTGCTCGTGATCCTGGCGGCGGCCGTCGGCCTGCTGCACCTGGAGCTGGCGCGCAAGGTCACGCGCAAGCCCAGGGAAGGAGAGCGCACCTATGTGCGTATTTTCGGCGTTCGGAATACCGTCCGGATCGCGTCGTCCTGCGCGGTGCTCACGAGCCTGATCGTCGTCGCGCTGCTTCAGCCGTGGGCGAATCCGCCACGCAGCGCATGGGGCTGGGCGGCGCTGCTGCCGCTGATACCGGTCGTTATCGGTCGACTGAAATTCAACGACCCGGCCTTGCCCCGATGGCCGTTGCGCTATGCGGCGTGGTACATCCTGGTGATGTATGCGTCGTTCCTGATCGTGGGCGTGGCGACGCTGAGCAAGCGGATCGCGTGATCGCTCGCCGACGGCACGCGCTCGCGGCGATTCGCGACATTTCTGTCGTGTAAGAAAATACTGCCGGGCCGTTTATGGCCTTTGATCGTTCGGATACCATCCAAAAGCGATCGGGGCCTTCGCAACAGGTGGATCCTTGCTGTCCTGCCGGCATGATTTGCCGCACCGGCCGATCGCGCCAATCCGGCATGCCGCACCATCGATTCGATGTGGACGGTGTAACCCGTTCATGCGTCAACGATCTCGATTCCGTCGGTCGCGCGCAACGTTCGAGCGAACTGCCCTCGGCTGTCGCCGAAACACCCGGCAGGCAATTCTTTTGATAGGCATTCGAAGCGAGGGCCTGCGTCCCTGGGATGATGCGCGAAGCGAAATGATTTACCCCGGAATATCGAAAAGCGTAACCGTATATAAGGAAGCTTAAATGACGTCCCCCCGCAACTATCAAACGCCTGGCCTGAATCGTCGAAAAATCGGCGATCTCCATGTCACGATGATCAGTGACGGTTATCTCGATGCGACGACCGATTTGCTGAATGGAATCGATCGTGCGTCGGCCGACGAGATTTTGCGCAAGCGGGGCGTAGCCGACGTGTCACGGATGAACATCAACGTGTACGTCGTGCAGGACGCGAAGCGCACGATCCTGATCGACGGCGGCGGCGGCGGATATAACGGCTGGGGCGGAAGGCTGCCGGTTGCGCTGGCCGCTGCCGGCATCGACCCGCTCGATATCGACACGATTCTGCTGACCCATGCACACCCCGATCACGTGGGCGGCCTTGCCGGCCCGCTGGCGACGCCGCTGTTCCGCAACGTCGAGCGGCTGCTGATTCATCGCGCCGAGTTCGACTTCTGGAACGATGACGCCAACCGGCCGGGGGCGCCCGCGGAAATTCGACCCTTCTTCGATATCGCGCAAAACGTCTTCCGTGCGTACGAGCCGCAACTGGTGGCCTTCGATTCGGAAGACGTGCTGGGCGGAATCCAGGCCGTTCCGTTGCCGGGGCATACGCCGGGGCACACCGGGTATCTGATATCGGACAGCGGACAGGCGCTCCTGGTGTGGGGGGACGTCGTACATTTTCCTCACGTCCAGATCGAGCGTCCGGAGGTGACGATCGCGTTCGATCATGCGCCCGACGAAGCGGCCGTGGCGCGAAGCCGGTTGCTCGACCGCGTGAGCTCGGAAGACCTGCTCGTCAGCGGCATGCACTTCAACCTGCCTGCATGTGCCCGCATCGAGCGGCGCGGCGCCGCATACGCGCTGACGTACGAGACCTGGTCGCCGGCCCTGGTCTGAGCGGACGCCCCCGGCTGAACGGCCCGCGCCGATGTCAGGCGCGGGCCGTTCATATTCGACGATCCGATATGCGCCCATAACCGACCGACGGACGGTGCGGATCGACTTGCCTGCCGTTTCAGTCGGTGGCGGCGCCGCTATTGCATCGCGCGCAGTGTCGCGGCCGCTGCGATCACAGCCGACGGCCGCTCGCGTGCGTTGTGCGTTACCGAGGACATTACCCAATGACAAGGCGTTCAATTATCTTAAAATATAGAACGTACGCCCACATTGAATACGTGCATATAATATACAACGCGCACCCACATCGAATACGCGCATATTGGGGATTCGTATTGGACAAGCTAAACGGCGTTACCGTTTTTGTGCAGGCAGCGGAGACTCGCAGCTTTGTTGCAACCGGCCGGTCTCTCGGAATTTCCGCGTCGGCGGTCGGAAAGAGTATTTCGCGTCTTGAGGAAAGGCTCGGCGTGCGGCTTTTCTATCGCAATACCCGCAGTATTCACCTTACGCCGGAAGGTGCGCTGTTCCTCGGACACTGTCGGCGCATTCTGGGAGAAATCGAAAACGCCGAGCGGGAATTGTCCAAGGCCAGAACGGCGCCGCGCGGCAAATTGCGCGTCAGTCTTCCGCTCGTCGAAAGCCTGCTGCTGTCGACGCTGTCGTCGTTCATGGCGCGCTATCCCGAAATCGAACTCGAGCTGGATTTCAGCGACCGGCTGGTCGACATCATCGACGAAGGTTTCGACGCGGTCATCCGCACTGGAGAGTTGCGCGATTCGATGCTCATGTCGCGCAAGCTGTGCTTGTTCCGGATGCTGCTGGTGGCGTCGCCGAGCTATCTCGACGAGCACGGCGTCCCCCAGCATCCGGACGACCTGATGCGCCACGCGTGTCTGCATTACAAGTTCCCGACGTCCGGCAAGCTCGAGCAATGGCCGATCGAACGCAGTTCCAGCGCATTCGACTTTCGGCTGCCCGTGACGATGGCCTGCAACAACGTGACGACGCTCGTCTATCTGGCGAGGCAGGGGCACGGCATCGCATGCCTGCCGGATTTCGCCGTGCGCGATGCGCTGGTCGACGGCTCGCTGAGGACGGTGCTGGACAACCACGCGGGTGATCCGAACATTTTCTGGATCCTGTGGCCGTCGAGCCGGCACGAGTCGCCGAAGCTGCGCGCGTTCATCGATCATTTGACGGAGCACCTGTTTGCGCCGGCAAGCGACATGCGGACGGCGCCGGGCATCCTGGGGCCCCTGGCCGCAGACAAGCCGGCGCTGGAGCGGCTTGCGCCGTCGACGTAGGCGGGCAGCGCGGCGCTCGAGCGGCTGGTGGCCGGATGCACGATGGCGATCCGCGACGGCATGCCGGCGTCAGCGCGCGGCGGACAGGGCGCTTTCCCGCGGCACGTCGCCGTAGTAGAGGATCTTGATGGCGATGAAGGCCAGCGCGACGGCGGCGAACATGAGGCCGCTCCAGATGGTTCCCTGAATCCCGATCCTGGAGAGGAACCATCCGCCGGCGGTCGAGCCGAAGACCACGCCGAGGTTGATGAACGAGATGTACACGCCGGTCGCGAACTCCGGCGCTTCCGGGGCTTCCGACGTCAGCCAGATCTGCGTGACGATCAGCCCGCTCGTATGGATGGCGCCCCAGAGCAGCGCGATGACGATCATCGGCGGCAGCGATGACGTACAGAAGAAATGCAGCACCAGATAGGCGGCGCTCAGCGCGATCGGATGCATCACCGTCGTTCGCACCTTGTCCTTCGCGAGCAGCTTGCCGGCGAGCAGATTGCCGGTGACGCCGCCGATCCCGAATATCACCAGCACGACACTGATGAGCTCGCCGCTCATGTGGGCTTCGAGGCGCAGGTATTCGGCGGAGTAGCTGTACACCGAGAACATCGCGCCGAAGATCGCGGTCGACGCGGCGATGTTGAGCCACAGCGGGACCTTGCGCAGGATCGCGAGCTGCTTGCCGTACGAAATGCGTTCGGTCTTGGCGGCATCGGGAAGCTTCGCGAGGATGCCGAGCGCGGCGATGAAATTGACCGCGGCGCTGAACAGGAACGACGCCTCGTAGGAAACGCGCGCCGCGATCCACGTCGTGATCGGAATGCCGAGCACCATGCCCATGCTCGTGCCCACGAATGCCTTCGCGGAAGCATGGGTGGCCATGTTCTTCGGATAGAGCGACGCAGCCGCGACGAAGGCCAGCGAGAAATAGACCGGGTGGAACAGCGCCGGGATGATCCGCGAGATCGTCAGCGTCGCGTAGTTGGGCGCATACGCGGACAGCACGCTGCTGGCCGAGAAGATCAGCAGCGACAGCATCAGGACTTTCTTGCGGTTGAAGCGCGACATCAGCAGGACCATGAACGGGCCGCCGGCAGCGACGACGAGCGCGAAGAGACCCACCAGGAAACCGGCCTGCGAAGCGCTGATGCCGTAGCGTTGCGTAATGACCGGGAGAATGCCGACCACGCCGAATTCGATGGAATAGACGCCGAACAGGCCGAGCGCAATGAAAAATATGGGATGCAGTTTTTTCACACAATCTCCTTCATTCGTTGCCCGCAGGCTTCGAGCAAATCAACGACTCGATTCGATGCGTGGATGGTAAGTCGATGCGGAAAAAAGAAAAATAGTCTCTAGTTCCGTGGTTTGATGACTTGCGTGTCCGCAATCGCGTGCGCGAGGCCGGATTCGGCTGCGGCAATGGTGGATTTCGCGTTATCGAACGCGCGCGAATCGATATATTCGAACCGGGATATGAAGCGGCGAATTGTGGATATTTATTCGGTTCACAATGGACTGAAATGGGCGCAATTTTGTTGATTTGTATGTATTATGATCGCGGCAGCGCAGCATTTTTTGAAAAGGATGGCTTCCGGCAGTTTCTTTTGCGTTCCTAATTGAGTTTTGTGCCGATTTGATGTGCACATTAAGGGAATGCGTCGACCGAGGCGATCAGTGATTGCCCGGAATGTCGTCCTGGTGCGCGCCGTTTCATGAGAGTGCCTAACTATCCAAACGAATATCAAAGGCGTTGAACGCCTTAAGGGCATTGATAATGAAGGTTGAGATTCTCGATGATCTTCTGTCGAAGATATACGATACGGCTCACGATGCATCGCTCTGGCACATCGCGCTCGCGGCGCTGGGCCGGATGCTGGAAGCCGAGTCCGGTTCCTTGCTCTACATCCCGCGACCGGGAAGCGGCTGCCAGCCGATCGAAATCACCTACGGTGCGCCCGACGACGCGTTCAGGAAACTGACGTATACGTTGAGCCGCGGCGAGGGCTGCCAGCCGTTCGAGTATGTCGGCCCGCAAGGCGAGGTCGTCAGGATCAACGTGAAGGAGGGCGGAGACGGGCAGGGCTTGCCGTGGCTCGTCGGCTCGACGAGCGGGCGCGACATCGGGCAACTGCTGCTTGCGGTGTTTTCCTGGAACGATACTTTCGTCGGCGCGATCGGCTTCAAGACGCGCATGCGCGGCGAGCCGTTCGCGCAGGGCGATACGCAGCTGCTTTCGATGTTGCTGCCGCATATCCGCCGCGCTCACGAATTGAAGGCGCGGTTCGAGGATATCGCCGGCGTGAACGAAACCGCGCTGCTTGCGCTTGGCCGGCTGTCCTACGGCGCGGTGCTGCTGGCGTCCAGCGGCGAGGTGATCCGCACGAACAACGAAGCGGACCGGATCTGCACGGCGTGCGACGGCATCGCGATCTCGCAGCGCCGCTTGCGTTGCGCCGACGCCGAAAGCGATCGCAGCCTCGCCGACACGTTGCGCCGAACCGTGTTCCGGTCCTGCGGCGACAGCGCGAAAACCGTGCTGATCACGCGTCCGTCCGGCAAGCGTCCGTATATCGCGTGGAGCGTGCCGGTCGAGCATGCGCGGCCGGACGCGTCTCGAAGCCCGGCGTACACGATGATCATCATCAACGACCTGGAGCGGCCGAAGAACAACCTGCACGCGTTGCACGAGCTTTACGAGCTGACGCCCTGCGAAGTCGACATCGCGATTGCGCTGGGCACGGGGGCGGAAGTGTCGCGTGTCGCGGAAAGCCGGCGCGTGTCGGTCAATACGGTCCGGACCCAGCGGGCCCAGATCTACGCGAAGCTCGGGATCAGCAGCCAGAGCGAACTGATCCGGACGCTGGCGGCGCTGCCGCAGCACGACATGCAGTTGTGCCAGGCGACGTGAGCACGCCGCGAAAGCGAAAGCGGGCGGTCCGCTTGCGGCGGACCGCCCGGAACGGACGGCGCGATCGTGGCCCGGTTATGCGGCCCGGTTATGCGCTGACAGCAGCGGCGGCCGTCTCCGGCGTAATCAGATCGGTCACCTGATAAAGGTGATATTCCCAGGTCCCGGTTTCCTTCAGCCCGTTGTAGCGCGACAGGAATTCCGGGTCCGTGAAGAGCTGGTCGAATTCGGCCTTGCTCGTCCACTTCGCCTGATTGATGACGGTCTTGCCGTCGACGCTCTTGTACAGGCGGCTCCACTGGAACGCCGGGTAGGTGCGCGCAACGTAATTCACGGTCACGCGCAGCACGTCGAGCGCGGCATCCTGCTTGCCTTCGAAGACGTGCACGACGTTGACGAGCACGACCTCGTGGGGATTGACGGAATCGGGCGTCGTCGAAAGCGTGTCATTGGCCATAGCAAACCTCGAGTCGGGTTGAGTTGAGAAAGCGGGGAGCGGCGGCCGTCGTCGTTTCGACGGCCGCCGGTTGCGTCACGCCGGCGTCGCGAGCCCGGCTTCATGGAGGCTGTTTGCCGGCACGCGGAGCTCCGGCAGCGCGCAGGCGCCGGCGGGCATGCCGTCCTGCCACAACAGCGGGGAAATGGCGTCCGCCGCGCTCGCCGCGCGAACCCGGCCGATCACGACCTCGTGACTGCCGTACGCGAACTGGCCGTCGACGTCGCAGAACAGGTTCGCTTGCGCGCCGGCGAGAAACGGCAGCGCGTGGCGCTCGTCCCACGTGCCGTACGCGAACCGCTCGCGGCTCGGCACCTTCCCGGAGAACACCGGAATCAGGTGACTCTGGTCGGAGCGCAGCAGGTTCACCGAGAAGCGCCGCCGGCGCAGCAGCGGCTCGCAGATGCTCGCCGAGCGGTTGATGCAGACGAGGATGGCCGGCGGGTCCGACGAAACGGAGCTGACGGCGGTCGCCACCATCCCGAAGCGCTCGGATCCTTCGTCCGTCGCGATGATGGAAATCGTCGAAGTCAGACGCCGCATCGCTTTCTTGAAGCTCGCGACGACGGCGTCGTCGGGCTGGGAACGATCGAGCATGACTTGATCCTTGATGAGAATGTCGTAGTGGAGGGCGCGTCGCGGCCGCGGGCGGACGACCGCCGTCACGCGATCCGCACGCGTGCGTGCGGATACGTGCCGCGCAGGCCGGCGTCCTCCATCAGCGGCAGCACGCCGTCGACGAAGTCCTGAATGCCGGTGTGATAGTCGAGCCACGTCAGGCAGATGCCGTCGATCCCCCAGTCCGAATACTTCTGGAACTGCGAGACGATCATTTCCGGCGTCCCGACGAGCGGCACGCCGGCGAACCCCGCCTTGATGTGGTAACGGAAGCGTTCGGCGTCCTCGGTCGACTTGAACATGCCGCTTTCGATGCCGATTTCCTTCGTGACGTTCGTGCAGGCCAGTTCGTCGCCCATCTGGTTCACGTAGTAGTCGAGATCGCGCTCGGCCTCGGCGAGCGTGTCGCGCTGGATCACGTACGCATAGCACCAGATCTGGATGTCGCGGCCGAATTCCTTGCGGGCGAGATCCCGGTAGGACTGGATCTGCGCGCGCGCGACGTCTTCGCCGTCCTGGTACTTGACGATCAGGTAGGCGGCGTCGCAATGCTGCGCGCAGAACCGCTTGCCGCGCGGCGAGCCGCCGGCGTTCATCAGGAACGGACGGTTGAGCGGCTTCGGCTCCGAGAAGCCGCGCTCGATGTTGAAGTACTTGCCCTTCAGGTCGAACTCGCCCTGATGGGTCCACGCGCGGCGGGCGACCTCGAGCCACTCGTCCGCATGGTCATAGCGCTCGTCGTGCTCCCGCATCGTGCCGTCGAACATCTTCATCTCCGCGCTGTTCCAGCCGCAGATAATGTTCAGCCCGAAACGGCCGCCGCTGATGTGATCGATCGTGGTGGCCTGCTTGGCCGCGAACAGCGGGTGCACGGTCGAGACGTGCGACGTGGTGAGGATGCCGATCTGGTCGGTGACCGATGCGAGCCCCGCGGCCCACGTATAGGTTTCATACGACACGCCCATCGGGTTGCTGTCGCCGCCGAAGCCGCGCCACCGGCCGACCGGCAGCAGCGCCTCGAAGCCGGCGCGGTCGGCGGCCTTCGCGACCTTCAGGTTGCCGAGCCAGTCGTCCGCCTTCAGGCGCTCGGGCGCGCGGGTGAACGTGCAGCCGCCTTCGATGTTCAACGCGAATACGCCCAGCTTCATTTGATTGGTGCTCGTCAGCATCGGATTGGGCTTGCGGGTCGCGTAAGTCAGATTGGCCATGAAGTTCTCCTTGGAAAGGGCAACGCATGTGAGAAGAAGACGCTGATACGACGGAATGGATGACGCGCACGCGCGACGGAATGCGGCGGGCGTCTAGGTCAACAGCGCGAGCGGCTGCACGCGCGTGATGTCGTCGATTCGCTCGCGGGACAGACCGAATGCGTCGAACCACCCGGACGACGTCCGCAGCCAGTCGGCGATGTCCGGCTGGCTCGTCTGGCCGAGATCCGAGCTGTAGACGACGCGCGGGACGTCGGCCAGCACCGCGCGAAAATCGTCGGCGTCCTGGTAACCGAGCAGGTAGGTGAGCGCGGTCTGCTCGACGTACACCATCGGCGCGCTCGCGATGTCGCGCAACTCGGCCGCGCGCAGGCCCGTGAGCGGATTCGCGGGCTGGTTGAGCATCAGCCGCGGCACGTCGTGGCGAATCGCCGCGTCGACGAGGCGATACACCTCGTCGCGGTTCGCGTGGCCGGTCGAGATCACGAGCGGATAGTCGCGCGCCATGCGCAGGATGTCGACGACGCTGTCCTTCAGGCGGCCGTCGGCGTCGGACACGGTGCATGGCGCGATGGCGCGCTGGTCCAGAATCGGGTGGCTGCGTTCCCGCGCGAGCCGGCTCGCATGCTTGCGGCCCGTCACGGTCGGGAAGTGGACGATCAGGCGTACCGGCCCCTCGCCGTGCTGGCAAAGCGAACGCTCGACCGCGCGCCGGTCGATGCCGCCGGCGATCTCGTTCAGCACGATCGACGCCGACACGGGAAGGCCTGCCTGCCGCGCTTCCCAGGCCTGCGCGGCCGTGCATCCGAGATGATTCTTCAGGACGACCCAGCCGCCGGCTTCGCGGTAGCGCGCGCCCGCGTCGAGCACGGAGCGGCGCCGCACGAACGCGTCGGGCCCCGCGTGGTAATGCACGTCGATGAACGTGGCCTGGGCGATATCGGTCATGTTCGTTTCCGTTCAGGTCAGTTGCGGCACGGCGATGTCCAGGTGCGCGCGCACGGCCGCGCAGACGCGGGCGAGATCGTCCGTCAGCGGGCGCATGCCGCCGTTCGGAATGCCGATGGCGGCCTGCGACGGCGTGTCGCGCAAATGGATGTTGCAGCGCCGGACGAGTTGCGAGCGCTCGCCGTAGACGTTCAGCAGCCGGCCGGCGTAGCGATCCACGGCGGCCCTGACGTCGATGCCGAGGAGCAGCGCGAAACCGCGGGCGAGGCGTGCCGCTTCCGTCGCGCGGGAGCCGTGGGCGGCCGGCGCCGCGCTTGCGTGCGCGACGGGTGCGCCTTCCGGGGCGACGAGGCTGTCGAGCCTCGCCAACGCGTGCGCGACGTCGCCGCGGCGGCCGAGCTCGGCGAGTGCGCCGAGCCGCGTGTCGAGCGTTTCGTCGGCGAGGTTCGGCGCGGAAATCAGCAGGATCCGCGGCACGTCGGCAACCCACGGCGCGCCGAGCATCGCCTGCACGACGGCGCCGCCCAGCGCGCCACCCGCGAGCAGGTCGAAGGGGCCCGACGCGGCCAGGTGGGCGGACCAGCGCGCGGCGAATGCGTCGATGCCTTCCGATTGTTCGGACAGCATCGACAACGTGTCGTAAATCGTCACGCGATAGCCGGCGTCGACCAACGGCCGCACGAGCGGCTCGAAGAAGCGCCCTTCGTCCCAGACCGGGAGGACCGGGGACAGGACGGCCGCCTGCAGCGGGCCGTTGCCGTAACGCGCATGGACAGGTTCGATCGGTTTCATCTGGAGGCGAGTGGTCGGTGCCGGCCCGGTCGTGCAAGGGACGGCAAGCATGGACGAGGGCTCAGGCGGTCTCGGGCTGGAACGCTTCGCCGAGCTGCGTCAGGTGACGGGCCGTGTCGTGCGCGATGCCGCGCACGACGTCGGCCGCCGGGCGAACGTCGCGAACGAGATCCGACACTTCGCCCGCCCAGATCGCACGCGTGCCGACGTCGTCGTCGCGAACCGCCTGCAGATAGGCTTCGCGCACGGCGGCGGGCGCGCCCGGCAGCTCGTGCTCGCGCCCGACCCACTGCGCGGAGAAGTCGTTCGCGATCGCCCGGCCCGAATACTCGGCCGGCCATTCGATTCCGCGGACGAGATCGAACGCACGCGTGCGCACGGTGTCCTTCTCGGTCGAGTCGATGAGGCGCTGCTGCATCTTCGGGGTCGCGAGCGACTCGTCGGTCGCGACGAAGCGCGTGCCGACCATGACCGCGTTCGCGCCGAGGGCGAGGGCGGCGGCGCCGCCGCGCCCGTCCGCGATACCGCCCGCGGCGATCAGCGGATACGCGTCGCCGACGGCGTCGCGAACCGCGGGAAGCAGCGGAAAGAGCGCGCGACGCAGGCTGTGGCCGCCCGCTTCGGCGCCCTGCACGATGAGCGCGTCCGCGCCCGCGTCGACGGCGAGCAGCGCCTGGTCGACGTCGTGCACCTGGACGACGGCGAGCGCGCCCTGATCCTTGATCCTGCCGACGAACAGGTTCGGATCGCCGAACGACAGCGCGACGACCTTCGGGCGATAGGAGAGCGCGAGATCGAGCAGCTGCATGTTCTTCTCGACCGTGAACATCACGAGTCCGACGCCCCAGGGTGCGTCGACGTCCGACATCAGTCCGAGCTCGGCGCGCATCCAGTCCGGATCGCCGTAGCTCGCGCCGACCAGGCCGAGGCCGCCGGCACGGGAGACGGCGCCGGCGAGGCGGCCGCCCGACACGCCGCCCATCGGGGCGAGCACGACCGGATACCGGATGCCGAGCAGTTGGGTGATTGGCGAGGTGATGGTGGTCATGGATTGATCCTCGAAATGGATAATGTCGGGAGTGCGAAATTCATTCGTATCCGAACCGCGCGTCGGTGCGGCCCGATGGCGCGGGCCTGCGCCATCGGGCCCGGCGGGTCAGTTCGCGTTCGTGCCGGCGGCCGGCAGCCACGGCTGGTCGTAGCGATGCAGGCGGCGGGCGTCGGCGAGGCTCGATCCTTCGGTGACGGCGGCGATGATGCGCGATTCGGTCTGCTCGATCGCGAGCGCGCGTTTGATCACTTCTTCGGCGTGCTGCTTCGGGATCGCGATGCAGCCGTTGTCGTCGCACACGATCAGGTCGCCGGGATGCACGACCACGCCGCTCACGTCGACCGGCACCTGGGTCGCCTGAAGTTGTGCGCGGTTCTTCGCGGTCTGCATGAAGACCGCCCGGCTGAACAGCGGGTAGTTGAACTGCCTGACGGTGCCGATGTCGCGCGCGGCGCCGTCGATGACGGTCCCGCGGATGTTGCGGCTCACCGCGAAGTGCGTGAGGATGTCGCCCCATACCGTGCAGTCGGTTCGGCCCGCGTTGCTCGAGACGATCACCGAATCGGTGGGCACGTCGTCGATGTAGTTCGCGGCGTTCCTGAAGCCGGCGGTGTCGCTCACCGGCTCGTAGCGGACCGTGTACGCGAAGCCCGCGCAGCGCGCACCCGCCACGCGCGGCACGAGGCCGTGAAGGCCGCCCGAGATGCGCAGGCTGTCGAGCGCATCCGACAGGGACGCGGTGTCGAGATTCCGACAGGCGGCCAGGAGATCGTTGTCGTTCGCGATGGGTTGAAGGCTGGTCATCTTGATGGGTCTCGGTAGAGGAGGGCGTCCTAGGATCGGGTCGACGACAGCTCGAGCGCGCAGCGCTCGACGATGGCGTCGGCGACTTCGCTCGTCGTCGACGTGCCGCCCAGGTCGTAGGTGCGGCAATCGGAGCGCGCGACGTCGCACACCGCCGAGCGGATCGCGGTCGCCTCGTTCGCGTAGCCGAAGTGATCGAGCAGCAGCGCAATCGTGAGGAACATCGCGCTCGGATTGGCCTTGCCGAGTCCGGCGTGCGCGGGTGCGCTGCCGTGCACCGGCTCGAAGTACGCGCCGGACTCGCCGATGTTCGCGCTGGGGGCGAGCCCGAGGCCGCCCATGACGCCCGCGCCGAGATCCGACAGGATGTCGCCGAACATGTTCTCCGCGACGATCACGCCGAATCGTTCCGGACGCCTGACCATCCACAGCGCGACGGCGTCGACGTTGTCGATGCCGACGGCAATCCCCGGATAGTCGGCGGCGACCGCTTCGATGATGTCCCGTGCGAACGCGCCGCTATGGCGCAGCACGTTCGGCTTGTCGGCGAGCGTCACCTTGTCGAAGCCGTGCCGCTGCGCGTAGTCGAACGCGAAGCGGAACAGGCGGGTGAGGCCGTTGCGGGTCTGCAGCCGCACGGCCATCGACGCATCTGCCGCCGCGACGTGCTGCCACGGCGCGCCGGCGCGCTCGTGGCGCGACAGCACCGCCTCGAATTCCGCGGGAATGCCCGGGAAATCCAGCCCGGCGTACAGGCCCTCGGTGTTTTCGCGAATCACCGCGAACCGGTAGCGGTCGGGGCCCAGCACGTCGACGATCGGCCGGACGTTCGCGAAGAGATTGAGTTTTTGCCGCAGCTGGATGACCGGCGACACGTACTGCAAGCCCTTGCCGCGCAGCTCGGCCGCGAGCTCGCCTTCCGCTTCGCGCATCGGCTTGCTGGTGATGGCGCCGAGCAGCGTTGCGTCGCTCGCGGCGATCTTGTCCCACGTGGCGTCGGGAACCGGATCGCCGCCGGTGCGCCAGCACTCCCAGCCGATGTCGCCGAAGCTCAGTTCGCTCGGAATGCCGAGCGCGTCGAGCACCGGCAGCGCGGCGTGCGTGACTTCGACGCCGATGCCGTCACCGGGCAGCACGCAGATGCGCAGCGGCCGGCCCGGATGGATGTTGGAGCGTGCATTCATTCAGAGTGCTCCGACGCGCGTTTCGGCCGGGTGTGCGGGCGATGCGTGCGGTCGCGCCGTGGCGGCCTCGCTGGTCTTGCGCTCGTCGCGCACGCGGCGCAGCGTGCGGAACCACTCGGCATCGGAGTTGTCGGCGAGCGTCGCCGCGATCTTCTGCTTCGCGTCGAACGAGATGTTGTACGCGCCCAGCATGATGTCGATGAGCGGCGCAGGGAGGCTGCTCTCGGTGACGTGCTGCGCGGCGTACGACGACAGTTCGAGCACCTTGACGAGATCGTAGCGGGTCGGCTGGTCGAGGCGGTCGAGGTACGCGACGATCATGCTCAGGTGCAGGTTGCCGGCGCCCTTGCCCATGCCGCACAGCGATGCGTCGATGTATTCGGCGCCGGCGTCGACCGCGGCGAGCGCATTCGACAGCGCGAGCGACAGGTTGTTGTGCGCATGGAAGCCGAGCGGCACCGCGACGCGGCTGGCGAGCTTGCTGATCAGCCGCTCCGTGTCGGACGGGATCATGTTGCCGTTGGAGTCGGCGTAGACGACGAGATCCGCGCCCGCATCCTCGGCGCGCACCGACATTTCGGTGATGGCGTTCAGCGGCATCGTCGTCACGTGCGTGACGTTCGCGCTGACCTTCAGGCCGTGCCGCTTCGCGCTCACGATCGTGCCGAGACCCTCGTCCAGCTGATCGCGGCGCAGGCAGACGCGGACCATCGCGACGCCGCGATCCGCGAGCATTTCCAGGTCGCCGTTGTCGATGTTGCGCGGGTGCACCATCACGCAGAGATTCGTTTTTCCGTCGGCGGCATCGACGAGCGCGTCGATATAGCTTTCATCGACCGCGCTGGTGAGCCCGTGCTCGTTCTTGCGCACGAACGACCCTTTCCGGTACCCGATCTCGACGTACGGGATGCCTGCGTGCGCGAGCCTGCGCGTCGTCTCGACGGCGAATTCGGTCGTGAAATTGAAGTTGTTCCGATAGCCGCCATCCCGCAGGGTAACGTCGGTGATGATGATGTCGTTCATTTCTATGCCTCGTTTAAAGAGTTGGGAAAACGAAACGAAATGCAAGCTTTGAATATGGCGCAGCCGATTCTTTTATTGATCTTTTCTTATGTGTTGTTGTTGGAGGAAATTTAAGCGATGAAACAATGAGCGTCATCATCCTTGAGGATGATTGCCGATGGTGGAATTAGGCAACGGTGAATCGCGGGGCGCGGACGATGCAGGCGGCGACGTGATACGTCGTGCATGAGCGGGCGCGCTGGCCTGTGTGCACGTTCGTTGGGCGATCGCACCATGCTTGAGCGGGCATGCTCCGCAAGCGGTCGCCGGTCGATCGACTATGGTGCGAGACGGCTCGCGCATTACGATTTTTGAATGAACATCGAATGACGCAACGGCGAATTTCTGGGGAATTTATTCCGGTGTATTAACTGAATTAGGTTATGCCAATTTGGAGTATTGACACATGGGTCCGAGATGGAGTTTGGACCGAGTCTGAAGATGGCGCGACGTCCGGACTTTTCGGAGCATGCCGACATTCTCGTGCGAGCCGGCGTCGTATGCAGCCGCAGACCATCCGGCCCGGGTTGCGCGACACCGCATGGGCTGCCGCCGGCTGACAATTGCCTGACAATGCATGGCGATATAATGTATCATCGGAAGATTGCGTCGCCGACCGGCGCGCCAGCTGCCGGTGCGTGGTTTCGCGCGCGGCGAGACCACACGAAGATCGATACGAAGTGACGAGAACAACACCATCACCGGCGCGTCGACACAGCCCGCCGCGCCGGCGCAGAGCGTGGCTGGCTCACACGCGGCGCGGTTGCACGACGATGCTGACCTGCGCGATGACGACTTCCGGCGCGCTTGCAGCGCAGGCCGCGGCAGCCGCTGCCGCGCCGCACGCGCTGCCGGCGATCGACGTCACCGCGCAAGGTGTGCCGCTCGATCCGCTGTCGCGCGTGCTCGACACCGGTTCGCGGCTCGGCCTGTCGAGTCTCGACACGCCGGCGAGCGTCGAGACCGTCACGGCGGAGGCGATCGCGACGCGCGGCGACCACACGATACTCGACGCGGTGACCCGCGCGACCGGCTTTTCGAGCGCGGCCGCGCCCGGCAACGGCGGCACCGCGCTCAGCGTGCGCGGCTTCGGCGGCCAGGAGTCGGTCATGACGCTGCTCGACGGCGTACGACTCCTTCCCGCCGCGGGCACGATCACGTTTCCGTTCGATGCGTGGTCGGTCGACCGCCTCGAGGTATTGCGCGGTCCGGCGTCGGTGCTGTATGGAGAGGGCGCGATCGGCGGCGTCGTGAACGTGGTGCCGAAGCGGCCGCAGTCCGTCCGCGAGACGACGCTGCAGACGGGCGTCGACACGGGCGGCGGCAAGCGCGTCGCGTTCGACACGACAGGCGCGCTCGGTTCGCGGCTGTCGTACCGGTTCTACGCGAGCGACGCGCGTGCCAACGGGCTCGCGGCACGGGCCGATACCCATACGACGGCGTTCGGCGGCGCGCTGAAATTCGATGCGAGCCCGCAGTTCACGCTGACGCTCGACTACGACTACGGCCGCCAGAAGCCGGCGACCTACTACGGCGTGCCGGCCCCGAACGGCGTGCTCGATTCGACGCTGCGCAAGCTGAACTACAACGTCGGCGATGCGACGATTTCCTACTACGACCAGTGGACGCGGCTATCGGCCACGTACCGGCCGACGGCCGGCGTGCGAATCGACAACCAGCTCTACTATCTGACGTCCAATCGCCACTGGCGCAATGCGGAGTCCTATGCGCTCGACGCGTCGGCGGGCCGCGTGACGCGCAGCGACTACCTCGAGATCGGCCATCACCAGCGGCAGATCGGCGATCGCATCAGCGCGCGGCTCGACGGCCGGCTGCTGGGCCGCGCGAACCGCTTCGTGATCGGCGCGGAATTCAACCAGATCACGTTCGACGGCAGCAACAATTCGCCGTATCGCGGCGCATCGACGGTGAACGCGCATGGCTTCGATCCCGGCGTGTTCGCGAGCCCGGACCCGACCGTGCCGCAATTCAGCACGCGCACGCGCCAGGCCGCGATTTTCGCCGAGAACCGTCTCGAAGTGCTGCCGCGCGTCGCGTGGGTGAGCGGGCTGCGCTACGACCATGTCGCGTACCGCCGCGAGCAGGCGGGCACGGGCGCCGGCTTCGACAAGCGCTTCGCGAACGTCGGCTGGCGCACCGGTTTCGTGTTCGAGGTCACGCCGACGCTGTCCGCGTATGCGCAATACACGACGGGCGCGGAGGGGCTCGGCTCGCTCGTGACGCTGTCGGCGTCGCAGGCGAACTACCGGCTCGCGACGGGCGAGCAATGGGAGGCGGGCGTCAAGCAGACGCTCGCCGACGGCCGCGCGTACTGGACGTTCGCCGTGTACGACATCACGAAGCGCAACCTGCTCAGCACCGACCCGCTCAATCCGGCGCTGCGCCGGCAGGTCGGCCGCCAGTCGTCGCGCGGCGTCGAACTGACGGGCGGCGCGCGGCTGCCGCACGGCTGGACGGTCGATGCAAACGTCGCGCTGCTGCGCGCGCGCTATGACGAGTTCAACCAGACGATCGGCGGCGTCGCGGTTTCGCGGGCCGGCAGCGTGCCGGCCAACGTGCCGAGGCAAACCGCGAATCTGTGGCTCGGCTGGGCGTTCGCGCAGGGCTGGCAGGCGAATGCCGGCATGCGCTACGTCGGCCGCACCTACGGCGACGATGCGAACCGCGTGTCGATCCCGTCGTACACGGTGTTCGACGCGTCGCTGCTGTGGCGTGCGACGTCGCGCGTCGATCTTGCGCTCTACCTGCGCAACCTGGCGAACCGCACGTATGCGATGACGACGTCGAACGGCGGCGAGCAATGGCTGCTCGGCCCCGCGCGCTCGGCGGAGCTCGTCGCGACGCTGCGCTTCTAGCGATGACGGTGCGCACGCCGATGCTGTCGATCGATCGCGTGAGCTGGTCGCCTGCCGGCGTGCCGACCGTGCTCGACACGGTGTCGCTTGCGGTCGGCGCGGGCGAGTTCGTCGGGCTCGTCGGCCCGAACGGCAGCGGCAAGACGAGCCTGCTGCGCTGCGTGTTCCGCTACACACGGCCCGACGGCGGCAGCGTCGCGCTCGACGCGCAGGACGTCTGGCGCATGCGGCCGCGCGCGGTCGCACAGCGGGTCGCCGTGCTCCAGCAGGAAACGCCCGACGACTTCGGGCTGACCGTCGACGAGCTCGCGTGGATGGGGCGCACGCCGCACAAGGGGCTGTTCGACGCGGACACGGCCGACGACGCCCGGATCGTCGAGCGCGCACTGCACGACGTCGGCTTGCTGGCGCGGCGCGCGCAGCCGTTCGCGTCGCTGTCGGGCGGCGAGAAGCAGCGGGCGCTGCTGGCGCGCGCGCTCGTCCAGCAGCCGGAGCTGCTGTTGCTCGACGAGCCGACGAACCATCTCGACCTGCGCCATCAGCTCGAACTGCTCGCGCGGGTGAGGCGCCTCGGCATCCCCACGCTCGCGACGATTCACGATCTCAACCTCGCGGCGGCGTACTGCGACCGGCTCTACGTGCTCGCGCACGGCAGGGTGGTCGCGTCCGGCGCGCCGGACGACGTGCTGACGGAAGACATGCTGCGCGACGTGTTCGGCGTCGCCGCGCTCGTCGACCACCATCCGGTCACGGGCCGGCCGCGCATCACGCCACTCCATACGCCGCTTCATCCGGAATGACTCTCATGCCGATCCCCGTCCTGCGGCGCCTGTTCGCCGCCGTCGCGCTGGGCTGCGCCGCCGCGCACGCAAGCGCCTATCCCGTCACGGTGCGCAGCTGCGGCCGCGACGTGACGTTCGACCGTGCGCCGGCCCGCGCCGTGAGCAACGACGCCAACCTGACCGGGATGATGCTCGCGCTCGGCCTGAAAGACCGGCTCGCCGGGTACACGGGCATCGGCGGCTGGAAAACCGGCAACGGGCGGCTGCGCGCCGCGCTCGCCGGCGTGCCCGAGCTCGCGAGCCAGTATCCGTCGCTCGAGGTGCTGGTCGCGGCGCGCGCCGATTTCTACCTCGCAGGGTGGGGCTACGGGATGCACGTCGGCGGCCCGGTGACGCCCGACACGCTCGCGCCGTTCGGCATCCGCACGTATGAGCTGACGGAGTCGTGCTCGCACGTGATGTCGCGGCCGCCCGCGTCGTTCGACGACGTGTTCCGCGACCTGCACAACCTCGGCCGCATCTTCGCGGTGGAGGCGCGCGCCCAGCAGCTCGTCGAGGCGATGCGCAAGCGGCTCGCGGCGGTCGCGCGCACGGTCGCCACCGCCGGGCCGCCGCCGCGGGTGTTCGTCTACGACAGCGGCACCGACAAGCCGACGACGGCGGGCAGCCTCGCGATGCCGACCGCGCTGCTGGCCGCGGCAGGCGCACGCAACGTGATGGACGACGTGCCGCGCAGCTGGACGCAGGTGAGCTGGGAGAGCGTCGTCGAGCGCGATCCGCAGGCGATCGTGATCGTCGATTACTCGGCCGTGACCGCCGAGCAGAAGAAGCGCTTCCTCATGAGCCAGCCGGCGCTGGCGCGCGTCGCCGCGATTCGCGACCGGCGCTTCGTCGTGATTCCGTACGACGCGGCGACGCCGGGCCCGGAGAACGTCGCGGCCGTCGAGACGATTGCGCGCGCGCTGTATCCGGCCGCGTTCGCGCGCGCGCCGCGATGAGCGGGCCGGTCCGGGCCGCGCGGCTGCGCGCGGGCATCGCGCTGCCGCTGCTCGCGGTGCTGCTGGCGGTGTCGGTCGTGCTGTCGGCCGCGTTCGGGGCAGCGTCGATCGCGCCCGCACAGGTTGCGCGGATCGTCGTCGCGCACGTCTCGGCTGCGCTCGACCATGCGGCGCCGCTCGATGGGCCGCTCGGCGGAAACCTTGGCGACGACAGCATCGTCTGGCTGATCCGGATTCCGCGCGCGCTGCTCGCGGCGCTCGTCGGCGCGACGCTCGCGAGCGTCGGCGTCGCGCTGCAGGCCGCGACTGCGAATCGCCTCGCGGACCCGCACCTGCTCGGCGTCAGCGCCGGCGCGATGCTCGGCGCGGTCGCCGCGACGCTCGGCTTCGGCGCCGCGTTCGGGCCGTTCACGCTGTCGATGGCCGCGTTCGCGGGCGCGCTCGCCGCGACGGCCTGCGTGATCGCGCTCGCGTACCGGCGCGGCCGGCTCGAACCGGAGCGGCTGCTGCTCGCGGGCGTGTCGGTGTCGTTCATGATGGCTGCGCTCGGCAATCTGATGCTGTATCTCGGCGATCCGCGCGCGACGGCGTCGGTGCTGTTCTGGATGCTCGGCGGCGTCGGCCTCGCGCGCTGGGACCTGTTGCCGGTCCCGGCCGTGTGTGCGGTGCTGGCCGGCGGCGCGCTGGTTGCGCGGCGCCGCGAGCTCAACGCGCTGATGTCGGGCGACGTCGCGGCGGCGGCGCTCGGCGTGCCGAGCGCGCGCATGCGCCGCGAGGTGTTCGTGATCGCATCGTTCGCGACGGGCGCGATGGTCGCGGTGAGCGGCGCGATCGGCTTCGTCGGGCTGGTGACGCCGCATCTGTGCCGGCGCATCGTCGGCGCGGAGCATGGCCGGCTGCTGCCCGTCGCCGCGCTGACGGGCGCGATCCTGCTGGTGTGGGCCGACGTGGCCGCACGCACGCTCGCGGCGCCGGAGGATCTGCCGATCGGCGTGGTGACCGCGTTGTTCGGCAGCCTGTTCTTCGTCGTGTTGCTGCGGCGGAGTTGACCGCGTGGCAACCGGCGCAGGCGGGAATGAATGCGACGAAATGAACCTTCCGTTCGGCTAATCCGTAATAAAAATGAAAATATCGATGTAAGAAAATGATGTCCGAATTCTGATGCGCTGAATTTCACCAGGCGCAATCTGCCGGATACGCTGACGACTCCCCGTCTCAAAAATGTCGTATCCAGGCCATGATCGAGTGCCTTGCCGTTGCTGCTTCGCACAAAATAAATACAAGAAAATCAACGATTTGACGCAGGCATTTGCGGCGCATGCTTGCTGCGCTGCAAAAAATAATCAACCGCTTTATGCTGGTTAACCCGGCTGCGCTTGACCGGCATCAAGCTTTCGTAGGATGCCGCTTTACATTTGCCCGACACCGGTGATCCACGAAATATACCTTTCAAGTCTATTTCGTTCCTTTCGTCGCGCCTGTCCCCGATCCAGCGCGCGACACTCTCAGGGCTTTACCGACATGCAAGCTTTTCCCATTCTGAGCCTGGCCATCTGGGTTCCGATCCTGTTCGGCGCGTTCCTGCTGCGCGCCGGTTCCGACCGTCATCCGCGCCGCACGCGGCTGATCGCGCTCGCCGGCGCGCTCGCCGGGCTCGCGACCGTCGTGCCGCTGGTCGCGGGCTTCGACACGCATTCGGCCGCGATGCAGTTCGTCGAGCACCGCGACTGGCTCGCGGCATTCGGTGCGGGCTGGCGCCTCGGGATCGACGGCGCGTCGCTATGGCTCGTCGTGCTGACCGCCTTCACGACGTTCGTGATCGTCGTCGCGTCATGGGAGTCCGTCACGGTGCGCGTCGCGCAATACCTCGCGTCGTTCCTGATCCTGTCGGGACTGATGGTGGGCGTGTTCACGGCGCAGGACGGCCTGCTGTTCTTCATCTTCTTCGAAGCGACGCTGATCCCGCTCTACCTGCTGATCGGCACGTGGGGCCGCGAAAACCGCGTGCATGCGGCGGTGAAGTTCTTCTTCATCTCGCTCGCGGGCTCGCTGCTGCTGCTGATGGCGATGCTGTACCTGTACGCGAAGTCGCACACGTTCGACATGAGCGTGTGGCGCACGCTGCAGCTCGGCTTTGCGCCGCAGCTGCTGGTGTTCCTCGGCTTCTTCGCGGCCTTCGCGGTCAAGGTGCCGATGTGGCCGGTTCATACGTGGCTGCGCGACGTCTACTCGGACGGCCCGACCGGCGCCGCGCTGATGCTCGGCATGCTGAAGCTCGGCGGCTACGGCTTCCTGCGCTTCGCGCTGCCGATCACGCCGGACGCGAGCCATTTCTTCGCGCCGGCCGTGATCGCGCTGTCGCTGTTCGCGATCATCTACGCGAGCCTGCTCGCGCTCGCGCAAACCGATCTCGGCAAGCTGCTCGCGTATTCGACGGTCGCGCACATGGGGCTCGTCACGCTCGGGCTGTTCCTGTTCAACCGGATCGGCGTCGAAGGCGCGATCGTGCAGCTCGTGTCGTACGGCTTCGTCGCGGGCGCGATGCTGCTCTGCGTGAGCGTGCTGTCCGACCGTACGAACACCCGCGCGATCGCCGAATACGGCGGCGTCGCGAACGTGATGCCGCGCTTCGCGGCGTTCGCGCTGCTGTTCTCGATGGCGAACGTGGGGCTGCCCGGCACGTCGGGGTTCGTCGGCGAATTCATGATCATCATGGGCGCGATCCGCTTCAACTTCTGGATCGGCGCGCTGGCGGCGCTGACGCTGATTCTGAGCGCGTCGTACACGCTGTGGATGCTCAAGCGGGTCGTATTCGGCAAGGTCGCGAGCCCGCGCATCGCGCAGCTCGTCGACCTGAACCGCCGCGAGATCGTGGTGTTCGCGTCGCTCGCGCTGATCGTGCTGATGGTCGGCGTCGATCCGAAGCCGTTCACCGACGCGATCGATCCGACGGTCGCGCGCCTGATCGACGAGGCCGGCCAATCGAAGGTGCCGGACGGGGACGGCACGGCGCCGGCGCAGTCTTCGTTCGTGGCGTCGGTGCACGGCTGATCGCCGCGACGCCCGTGTGCAGGGTGCTGCTTGCGCGCATGCGTCGCAGCCCCGCGACAATCTGACACACAGCAAATTCTGCAACGATCATTTGTCGCATTTGTTGATTTTCAGCAAATCCAGTCGCCGTAAGATGCGGCCACTTTCGTGGATCGAATGCGCATCGGGCGTGGATGGATTCATAGACAACCAGGCTGTGTAATGAAAAGAAAGGCTTTGAAAGGCGCGTCGAGACTGCTGCCGCTCGCCGTAACCTTGAGTTTGTCCGGCTGCAACCTCGACGTGCTGAATCCGAAAGGCAGCATCGGCGCCGCCGAGAAAGCGCTGATCGCGACGTCGACGTGGGCGATGCTGATCGTCGTCGTGCCGGTGATCCTGCTGACGCTGTACTTCGCGTGGCGCTATCGCGCGTCGAACCGCAACGCGACGTATGCGCCGGACTGGTCGCATTCGACCGCGATCGAGGTCGTGATCTGGACGGTGCCGACGCTGATCATCCTGTTTCTCGGCATCCTCACGTGGAAGACCACCCACGAGCTCGACCCGTACAAGCCGCTCGAGTCGTCGGTCAAGCCGATCGACGTCGAAGTCGTCGCGCTCGACTGGAAGTGGCTGTTCATCTATCCGGAGCTCGGCATTGCGTCGGTCAACCAGCTCGCGATTCCCGTGGGTACGCCGGTGAATTTCCGCATCACGTCGGACTCGGTGATGAACTCGTTCTTCATCCCGCAGCTCGGCGGCCAGGTCTATGCGATGGCCGGCATGCAGACGCGCCTGCACCTGATCGCCGATGAAGCGGGCGATTACGCGGGCACGTCGGCCAACTTCAGCGGCCGCGGCTTCTCCGACATGAAGTTCCGCACGCTCGCCGAGCCGCGCGAGCAGTTCGATGCATGGGTGCGGAAGGTGAGGGCGTCGTCCGACCGGCTCGACATGGCCGTGTACGGCACGGTCGCGCAGCCGAGCGAGAAGGCGCCGGTGCGCTACTTCTCGTCGGTCGATCCGAAGCTGTTCCACAACATCATCGCGAAATACAACGATGGCCACGTCCTCGACCTGAAGGACGCCGCCTGCGGCACGAAGGGGTAACGCATGTTCGGCAAACTGACACTTTCGGCGATCCCGTTCGATCAGCCCATCATCATGGGGGCGGGCGCCTTCATGGGGCTCGTCGTGCTGGGCATACTCGCCGCACTGACGATCACCGGCCGGTGGAAATGGCTGTGGAGCGAATGGCTCACGTCGGTCGATCACAAGAAGATCGGCGTGATGTACATCATCGTCGCATTCATCATGCTGCTGCGCGGCTTCGCGGACGCGATCATGATGCGCCTGCAGCTCGCGCTTTCGTACAACGCGCCCGGCTTCCTGCCGCCGCATCACTACGACCAGATCTTCACCGCGCACGGCGTGATCATGATCTTCTTCATGGCGATGGTGTTCATGGTCGGCCTGATGAACCTGATCGTGCCGCTGCAGATCGGCGCGCGCGACGTCGCGTTCCCGTTCATCAACTCGCTCTCCTTCTGGATGACGGCGGTCAGCGCGATCCTGATCAACATCTCGCTCGTGATCGGCGAGTTCGCGCAGACGGGCTGGCTCGCGTATCCGCCGCTGTCCGAGCTGCAGTACAGCCCGGGCGTGGGGGTCGACTACTACCTGTGGGCGCTGCAGATTTCCGGCGTCGGCACGCTGCTGACGGGCGTCAACTTCTTCGTGACGATCATCAAGATGCGCGCGCCGGGCATGTCGCTGATGAAGATGCCGGTGTTCACGTGGACCGTGCTGTGCACGAACGTGCTGATCATGGCGTCGTTCCCGATCCTGACCGCGACGCTCGCGCTGCTCGGCCTCGACCGCTACCTCGGCATGCACTTCTTCACGAACGAAGCCGGCGGCAACGCGATGCTGTACCTGAACCTGATCTGGGCGTGGGGGCATCCGGAGGTGTACATCCTGATCCTGCCGGCGTTCGGGATCTTCTCGGAAGTCATCGCGACGTTCGCGAAGAAGCCGCTGTTCGGCTACAAGACGATGGTGTACGCGACCTGCGCGATCATGGTGCTGTCGTTCCTCGTGTGGCTGCATCACTTCTTCACGATGGGCTCGGGCGCGAACGTCAACGCGTTCTTCGGCATCATGACGATGATCATCGCGATCCCGACCGGCGTGAAGGTGTTCAACTGGCTGTTTACGATGTATCGCGGCCGGATCGAATTCTCGACGCCGGTGCTGTGGACGATCGGCTTCATGGTCACGTTCACGCTCGGCGGGATGACCGGCGTGATGATGGCGATCCCCGGCGCGGACTTCGTGCTGCACAACAGCCTGTTCCTGATCGCGCACTTCCACAACGTGATCATCGGCGGCGTGCTGTTCGGCTATCTCGCGGGCTTCAACTACTGGTTCCCGAAGGCGTTCGGCTTCAAGCTGAACGAGAAGCTCGGCAAGGCCGCGTTCTGGTTCTGGCAGGTCGGCTTCTACGTCGCATTCGTGCCGCTGTACGTGCTCGGCTTCATGGGCATGACGCGCCGCCTGAACCATTACGACAACCCGGCGTGGCATCCGTGGCTGCTCGTTGCCGCGTTCGGCGCCGTGCTGATCGCGATCGGCATCGCGTGCCAGCTGCTGCAGCTCGTGGTCAGCATCCGCAACCGCAACCTGCCGCAATCCCGCGACACGACGGGCGACCCGTGGGGCGGCCGCACGCTGGAATGGGCGACGACGTCGCCGCCGCCGGCGTACAACTTCGCGACGATCCCGCAGGTGCGCACGCTCGACGCATTCGCCGACATGAAGGCGCGCGGCGAAGGGCAGGGCAAGAGCGCGGCGTACCGCGACATCCACATGCCGTCGAATACGAGCGCCGGCCTGTTCGTCGGCGTGTTCAGCCTGCTGCTCGGCTTCGCGCTCGTATGGCACATCTGGTGGCTCGCGATCGGCGGGCTGGCCGGCATCGTCGCGACGCTGGTGATCTACAGCTCGCGCAATAACGACGGTTATTACATTCCCGCTTCCACGGTGCGGCGAATCGAGGAGCCGCGACACGCTGCGCGCGCGACTGCGCCGCGCGTCGACGACGTGGAACTGGAGGCCAACTGATGTTGCAGAAAACCTTGAGCGCAAACCTGGTCGGCCACGCCGACGACCACGACCATCCGCCGTCGCATTCGGTGTTCGGCTTCTGGCTGTACCTGATGACCGACTGCGTGATCTTCGCGGCGCTGTTCGCGACCTTCGCGGTGCTCGGCAACCAGTACGCCGGCGGCCCGACCGCGAAGGACCTGTTCGACATTCCGGGCGTCGCGGTCGAGACCGCCGCGCTGCTGCTCTCCAGCATCACGTACGGTTTCGCGATGCTCGGCGCGCACCGCGGCAAGCGCGGTGCGACGCTGGTCTGGCTCGCGGTGACGTTCGTGCTCGGCGCGGCGTTTCTCGCGATGGAGCTGCGCGAGTTCTCGCACCTGATCGCGGAAGGCGCGGGCCCGCAGCGCAGCGCGTTCCTGTCGGCGTTCTTCACGCTGGTCGGCACGCACGGGCTGCACGTGAGCGCCGGTCTCGTATGGATGATCGTGCTGGCCGCGCAGATCGCGTTCGGTCGCGAGCTGACCGAGCGCGACATCCGGCGCCTGACGTGCCTGAGCCTGTTCTGGCACTTCCTCGACATCGTGTGGATCTGCGTGTTTTCCTTTGTCTATCTTGCGAGCGTGATCTAAATGGCCCATTCGCATTCGTCTCAACTCGAAGAAGGGCACGGCAGCGTCGGCGGCTACATCGCCGGCTTCATCCTGTCGGTGCTGCTCACGGCCGCGTCGTTCGGTCTCGTGCTCGGCGGCGTGCTGTCGCCGCATGCGTCGCTGATCGCGCTCGCGGTGCTCGCGTTCGTGCAGATCGTCGTGCACCTCGTGTACTTCCTGCACATGAACAGCTCGTCGGGGCAGCGCTGGAACGTGATGGCGTTCAGCTATACAGTGCTGACCGCGGCCATCCTGATCGTCGGCACGCTGTGGGTGATGCACAACGTCAGCATGAACATGATGTCGCGGTAACGCGGCAGCGGTTCCCGAAACAAGCAGAGCGGCACGCCATGTGCCGCTCTTTTTTTTGTCCGTCCGCGCGCGCTGTCATTCCCGCCGCCCGCGGCCTGCGCGCGGGCCGCACCGACGCGCCAGGGGCGCGAATGTTACAAGACGTTAGCGCGCCGTTCGGGTTGCGATCCCGCGCATCAGTTCTTACAAACTTGAAATATGCGCGCGCGTCGCATGCCGCTATAGTCGAATCACCCACGAAACAACCAGAAGAGGAATCCATGAAGACCTTGCGTGTTGCGTCGCTCATCACAGGTACCGCGGCGTTGCTCCTGTCGGGCGCAGCAATGGCGGGTGTCAATGTCGGGATCAACGTCGGCGTGCCGGCGCCGGTCTACGTCGCGCCCGCGCCGGTGTATGTGCCGCCGCCTCCGCCGCCGGTCGTCTACCAGCCGGCGCCGGTGTATGGCGCGCCGGTGTATGCGGCGCCTGCGCCGGCCATCGTGATCGGCTGGCACGGCGATCGCTACTGGGACGGCCGCCGCTACTGGGGGCGCGACGAGTGGTATCGCCACCATCGCGGCTGGGACGACCGCGGCCACTGGGATCACGATCGGGGCCGTCATAACGGCTGGCGCTGATTAGCAGGCGCGCCGCCGCCGGGGCGGTTCCGGCTGCCGACGAACCCCACGCTTGTCGAAGAGCGTGGGGTTTTTGTTTGTTTTCCGGCTTGTGCCGGAAACGTGGGCAAATGCCGAATGGTGTCAGACCGATCCGAATGGGTAGAATGCGCGGACGTTGCCACCCTCAATCGATCGACAGGACTTTATGACGAAGGGTTTGCCCCGGACCGCCGCCACGCGCGCCCGCTCCGGCGTGGTGCGGGTTGCCGGCCGCGCCGCGGCGGCGCTGCTGATGCAGGCCGTGCTCGCCGCGAGCGCCGCGCATGCCGCCCACGCGATCGCCCAGTACGGCGAGCCGAAATATCCGCCGGGCTTCGCGCATTTCGACTATGTGAATCCGGATGCGCCGAAGGGCGGCACGCTCGTGCTCGCGAACCCGTCCCGGCTGACGTCGTTCGACAAGTTCAACCCGTTTACGATGCGCGGCAACGCCGCGCCCGGCATCGAGATGCTGATCGAAAGCCTGGCGACCGGCAGCTCGGACGAGCCGGCGTCCATGTACGGCCTGCTCGCCGACGACATTGCGGTCGCGCCGGACGGCCTGTCGGTCACGTTCCACCTGAACCCGCGCGCGCGCTTCTCGAATGGCGACCCGGTGACGGCCGCCGACGTCAAGTATTCGTTCGACACGCTGACGAGCAAGCAGGCCGCGCCGCAGTACGCCGCGTATTTCGCGGACATCGCGCGCGCGGTGATCGTCGATGTGGCCACGGTGCGTTTCGAGTTCCGCCGGCGCAACCGCGAGTTGCCGCTGATCGCGGCCGGAGTGCAGGTGTTCTCGCGCAAGTGGGGGCTGCGCGCGGACGGCACGCGCATCCCGTTCGACCAGCTCGCGTTCGAGCAGCCGATCGGCAGCGGGCCGTACCTGATCGAGCGCTACGACAACGGGCGCAACATTTCATACCGGCGCAACCCCGCATACTGGGGCGCTGACCTGCCGGTGCGGGTGGGCACCAACAACTTCGAGCGGATCGTCTACAAGCTGTACGGCGACGGCGTCGCGCGGCTCGAGGCATTCAAGGCCGGCGAATACGACGTGCTCGTCGAGAACATCGCACGCAACTGGGTGCGTCACGACGTCGGCAAGCGCTTCGACAGCGGCGAGCTGATCAAGCGTGAGTTCCGGCAGCACAACGGCGCAGGCATGCAGGGCTTCATGATGAACCTGCGGCGGCCGCAGTTCCGCGACGTGCGGGTGCGCCAGGCACTCGACCTCGCGCTCGACTTCGAATGGCTGAACCGCCAGCTGTTCTACGGCGGCTACACGCGCCTCGACAGCTATTTCGCCGACACCGACCTGCAGGCGACCGGCACGCCGGGCCCGGGCGAGCTCAAGCTGCTCGAGCCGCTGCGCGCGCAGCTCGACCCGGCGGTGTTCGGTCCAATGGTCGCGCAGCCGAACACGAACCCGCCCGGTTCGCTGCGCGCGAACCTGCTGAAGGCGCGCGCGCTGCTCGCCGCGGCCGGGTGGACGTATCGCGACGGCGCGCTGCGCAACGCGAAGGGTGAGCCTTTCACCTTCGAGATTCTCGACGATGCGGGTTCGCCGTTCGCGCCGGTCGTGGCCGCCTATCAGCGCAATCTCGCGAAGCTTGGCATCGATGCGCGGTTTCGCACAGCCGATTTCGCGCTGCTGCAGAAGCGTCTCGACGCATTCGACTACGACATGACGACGATCCGCTACCTCGGGGTGCAGGTGCCAGGTCCCGAGCAGCTGGCGCGCTACGGCAGCCGGTTCGCGGACGAACCGGGCTCGTCCAATGTGATCGGGCTCAAGTCGCCGGCCGTCGACGCGCTGCTCGCGGCGCTCGGCGCAGCCGAGACCCGCGAGCAGCTGCTCGACGCGACGCATGCGCTCGACCGCGTGCTGATGCACGGCTACTACGCGATTCCGCAGTGGTACAGCACGACGCACCGGGTCGCATACAAGCGCACGCTCGCCTATCCGCAGACGCTGCCGCTGTACTATTCGGCGGAGGACTGGGTCGTGTCGACCTGGTGGATCAAGCCGGGCAACTGAGCGCGGCGGCCGCCGTCCCAACCATTGCTTATCGATCGCGAGTCGACGCTTATGTGGAGCTACATCCTCAAACGCCTGCTGTTGATGATCCCGACGCTCGTCGGCGTGCTGACGCTGACCTTCGTCGTGATCCAGTTCGTGCCGGGCGGCCCGGTCGAACAAGCCGTGCAGGAGCTGCGCAAGGGCGCGACGGAGCAGGGCGCGGCGCCGTTCGGGATGCGCGCGCATACGGGCGTCGATCCGCAGCAGATCGCACAGCTCAAGGCGCTGTACGGCTTCGACAAGCCGCCGCTCGAGCGCTACGTGCTGATGCTGAAGCACTTCGCGCGCTTCGATCTCGGCGACAGCTACTTTCGCCACCAGAGCGTGTGGTCGCTGATCGTGCAGAAGCTGCCGGTGTCGATCAGCATCGGCTTGTGGACGTTCTTCCTCACCTACCTGATCTCGGTGCCGCTCGGCATCGCGAAGGCCGTGCGCAACGGCTCGCCGTTCGACGTCGCGACGAGCCTCGTCGTGCTCGTCGGCTATGCGATTCCCGGCTTCGTGCTCGGCGTGCTGCTGCTCGTGCTGTTCGGCGGCGGCTCGTTCTGGCAGCTGTTCCCGCTGCGCGGGCTCACGTCGGACAACTTCGCGGCGCTGTCGACGGCCGGCAAGGTGCTCGACTACCTGTGGCACATCGCGCTGCCGATCACCGCGTCGGTCGTCGGCAGCTTCGCGGTCATCACGATGCTCACGAAGAATGCGTTCCTCGATGAGATCCGCCGGCAATACGTGCTGACCGCGCGCGCGAAGGGGCTGTCCGAGCGTCGCGTGCTGTGGAAGCACGTGTTCCGCAACGCGATGCTGCCGCTCATCGTCGGCTTTCCGGCCGCGTTCATCGGCGCGTTCTTCACCGGCAGCCTGCTGATCGAGACGCTGTTCACGCTCGACGGCCTCGGGCTGCTGTCGTACGAGTCGGTCGTGCGCCGCGACTATCCGGTCGTGCTCGGCACGCTGTACCTGTTCACGCTGATCGGCCTCGCGACCAAGCTGATCTCCGACCTCTGCTACGTGTGGGTCGACCCGCGCATTCAATTCGAAAACCTGGAGCGCTGAGATGAAACGACCCCCACGCTCGCTTTGCTCGCTGCCCCCCGAGGGGGCGGCCAGCCGCCTTGGGGCGGCCCGGCGGAGGCTGGCACGCCCCTCACGCTCGCTTTGCCCGCCGCGTTTCGACGGCGACACCGGCGCGCGCCCCGTCGCCCGCGGAGGGCGCGCATGAGTCAGGCCGCCGCATCGTCCCGCCTCGACGCCGCGCGCGCGCGCGTGTCGCCGTCGCCCGCGCGCCGCGTGTGGCGGCGCTTCACGCGGCAGCGTCTCGGCTACTGGAGCTTCGTGATCTTCGTCGTCGCGTTCGCCGCGAGCCTGGCCGCGCCGCTGTGGTCGAACGACAAGCCGCTCGTCGTCCGCTACGACGGCCACTATTACTTCCCGATGTTCAACGCGTATCCGGAGACGACCTTCGGCGGCGATTTCCCGACGCCCGCGGACTATCTCGATCCGTACGTCCGCAAGCGTCTCGAGGCGCCCGGCAATTTCGTCGTCTATCCGCCGAACCGCTACCACTACGACACGCTGAACTACTTCTCGCGCGTGCCGAATCCCGCGCCGCCGTCGCGCGAGAACTGGCTCGGCACGGATGCGCAGGGGCGAGACCTGCTGGCCCGGCTCGTCTACGGGTTTCGCGTGTCGGTCGAATTCGGGCTGGTGCTGACGCTGATCGGCACGCTCCTCGGCATTGCCGCAGGCGCGGTGCAGGGCTTCTTCGGCGGCCGCATCGACATCGTCGGGCAGCGGCTGATCGAAATCTGGAGCTCGCTGCCCGAGCTGTACCTGCTGATCATCTTCGCGTCGATCTTCGAGCCGAGCTTCCTGCTGCTGATCGTGCTGCTGTCGCTGTTCGGCTGGATCGGCCTTGCCGACTACGTGCGCGCCGAGTTCCTGCGCAACCGCACGCAGGACTACGTGCGCGCGGCGCGCGCGATGGGGCTCACGAACTGGCAGATCATCTGGCGCCACGTGCTGCCGAACAGCCTGACGCCGGTGATCACGTTCCTGCCGTTCCGGATGAGCGGCGCGATTCTCGCCCTCACGAGCCTCGACTTTCTCGGGCTCGGCGTGCCGCCGCCGACGCCGAGCCTCGGCGAGCTGCTCGCACAGGGCAAGGGCAACCTCGACGCGTGGTGGATCTCGCTGTCGACGTTCGGCGTGCTGGTCGCGACGCTGCTGCTGCTGACCTTCATGGGCGACGCGCTGCGCAACGCGCTCGACACGCGGATCGCCGATTCCGTGCGGGCGGCGGGAGGCCAGCGATGAGCGCCGCGATCGTAACGCAGCCGGCCGAGCCGCTGCTGTCGCTCGAGCACCTGCACGTGCGCTTCGGCGACACGGTGGCCGTCGACGACGTGACGCTCGCGATCGGCCGCGGCGAGCGGGTCGCGCTCGTCGGCGAGTCGGGCTCGGGCAAGAGCGTGACCGCGCTGGCGATCCTGCGCCTGTTGCGCGACGCGGAGGTCAGCGGCACGATCCGCTTCGCGGGCCAGGACCTCGTCGCCAAGAGCGAGCGCGAGATGCGCGGGCTGCGCGGCTCCGACATCGCGATGATCTTCCAGGAGCCGATGACGGCGCTCAACCCGCTGTATACGATCGGCGCGCAGATCGGCGAGACGGTTCAGCTGCACGACGGCGTGACGGCCGGCGAGGCGAGAAAGCGCGCGATCGCGCTGCTCGCGCGCACCGGCATCGCGGAACCGGAGCGGCGCGTCGACAGCTATCCGCACCAGCTGTCGGGCGGCCAGCGGCAGCGCGCGATGATCGCGATGGCGCTCGCGTGCCGGCCGCGCCTGCTGCTCGCCGACGAACCGACCACCGCGCTCGACGTGACGATCCGCGCGCAGATCGTCGAGCTGTTGCTGGAGCTGCAGCGCGAGGAAGCCGAAAAGCGCGGGATGGCGATCCTGCTGATCACGCACGACCTGAACCTCGTGCGGCACTTCGCCGAGCGCATCGCGGTGATGGAGCGGGGGCGGCTCGTCGAGAGCGGGGCGGTCGAGCGGATCTTCGCCGCGCCCGAGCATCCGTACACGCAGCGCCTGCTGAACAGCCGGCCGCAGCGCGCGGTCGTGCCGGTGTTGCCGATCGCGCCGGTGCTGCTCGACGCGCGCCACGTGACCGTGCAGTTCGCGCGCAAGCGCCCGGGCCTCGCGGGCTGGTTCAAGACCGTGCCGGTGGCGGCGGTGTCGGACGTGTCCGTGTCGGTGCGGCAGGGCGAGACGCTCGGCGTGGTCGGCGAGTCCGGCTCCGGCAAGTCGACGCTCGCGATGGCCTTGCTCGGGCTGCAGAAGACCGCGCACGGCGAGATCGAATTCCAGGGGCGCGCGCTGTCGAGCTACCGCGGCCGCGAGCAGGCCGCGCTGCGCTCGAACATGCAGGTCGTGTTTCAGGATCCTTTCAGCTCGCTGTCGCCGCGCCACACGATCGAGCGGATCGTCGGCGAAGGGCTCGAACTGCACCGCCCGGACCTGTCGGCCGACGCGCGGCGCGCGAAGTCGCTCGCGGTGCTGCGCGAGGTCGGCCTCGACCGCACGGTGATGCATCGCTATCCGCACGAGTTCTCCGGCGGGCAGCGCCAGCGGATCGCGATCGCCCGCGCGCTGGTGCTCGAGCCGCGCATCCTGATCCTCGACGAGCCGACGTCGGCGCTCGACGTGTCGATCCAGCAGCAGGTGCTGAAGCTGCTCACGAGTTTGCAACAGAAATACAACCTCGGCTACCTGTTCATCAGCCACGACCTGGACGTGATCGGCGCGATGGCGCACCGCGTCGCGGTGATGCAGGACGGGGCGATCGTGGAGGCCGGCGACGTCGCCGACATCTTCACCAAACCGTCACATCCTTACACACAAAAGCTGTTGAAAGCCGTCTGGAAAGCGTGATAGGGCGTCAATGGTCTGACCATCTCGATTGTATTTTTTAATTTGTTTTGACAAACGGATACGCGCTGGCTAGTATCGACCGAAATTTTCCGCCAATCAGCTGATTTTTAAGCACAATCCATCGACCAATGCAGCACCGATCCCTGACCCAGGCATGCGCGCGCGCCGTCGCCGGGATGTTTATCGGCGTCCTGTTCGCTGCAACTTCCGGCGCGTTCGCCGACGAAGCCAGCAGTTTTAATCAGAATGCCACGAATTCGACTCAATCCGGGTCGGCTTCCTCCCAGAATACCCAAGCCAACGCATCGTCGTCGACCGGCGGCGCGAAGTCGTTCCTGTCCGGCATGGCGGGCAAGGCGGGCGACGTCGTCGTCGGCGCGCTGAACATGATCGGTGTCCGCTACCGCTGGGGCGGCAACACGCCGGATTCGGGGCTCGATTGCAGCGGCTTCGTGCGCTACGTGTTCCAGGACACGCTCGGCATGTCGCTGCCGCGCCGCGCGGAAGAGATGAGCCGGGTCGGCGAGAAGGTGCGCGTGAGCGAGCTGAAGCCGGGCGACCTGGTGTTCTTCAATACGATGCGCCGCACGTTCTCGCACGTCGGCATCTACATCGGCGACAACAAGTTCGTGCATTCGCCGTCGACGGGCAGCACGGTTCGCGTCGACGATCTCGACAGCACCTACTGGGAAAAGCGTTTCAACGGCGCGCGCCGGATCGAGTCGCAGTTCCCGATGAAGGCCGACGATCTGCGCCAGCGCGTGCGCGCGACGCTCGGCGACGACGCGGCGAACGGCAGCAACTGAGCGTTCCCTGACAGCCGGATCGAAAACCCTGTCGCCCGAAAGGCGGCAGGGTTTTTTGCTTTTTGGGGCAGTCGAGGCCTGGCGCTGCCTTATGCGGCAGTCGCGACAGTCGCGGCGATCCCGGTGCGCGCCGCCGCGAGCTTGCGCTGCAGCTCGGGCATGATGCGCGCGACCGCTTCCTCGCCGGCGAGGATCGCCGCGTTGCGCTGGCTGAAGTCGCTGCCGCCCATCGCGTTGAGGCTCGGGCGGATCACGACGTCGGCGTACTTGTCGAGCTCGTAGGTCTTGATCGTCTGGCCCATGATCGTGAACGTCTGCAGCAGCATCTCGATCGGGTTGCCGGTCGCCGCGCCGTCCGGGCGCGCGGAGATGTCGACCGCGATCACGAAGGTTGCGCCCATCTTGCGCGCGTAGGACGCGGGTACCGGGCTCACGAGGCCGCCGTCGACATACTCGCGGCTGCCGATCTTCACCGGCTCGAACACCGACGGCACGCTGCTCGAAGCGCGCACCGCGAGCCCCGTGTTGCCCTGCTGGAACAGGATCGGCTGGCCGTTCTGCAGATCCGTCGCGACGATGCCGAGCGGCTTCGCCATCTTCTCGATCGGCCGGTTGTTCAGCGTCTTGTTGATGAAGTTCTGCAGCGCGACGCCTTGCAGCAGGCCGCGCGAGCGGAACGGCAGCGCCCAGTCGCTGATCGCGGACTGGTCCATTTCGAGCGCGAGCTTGTTGAGCTGCAGCGCGTTCATGCCGGACGCATAGAGCGCGCCGACCACCGAGCCGGCGCTCGTGCCGGCGACGATCTCGATCGGGATGCCGCGCGCCTCGAGTCCTTTCAGCACGCCGATGTGCGCGAAGCCGCGCGCCGCGCCGCCGCCGAGCGCGATGGCGATCTTCGCCGGCTTGTCGTGCGACTGGGCTGCGGCGGCGTTGTCGGGGCGGCTCTTGCCGCCGGGCGACGTGCAGGCGGCGAGGCTGGCGGAAGCGCACGCGATCGTGAACTGGCGGCGCGACAGGCGAGGGGACGACATCGAAGGTTCTCCAGCGTCGGGCGGCGGGCGACGGGCCCGCCGCGTCGGTAGGTCGGGGCGGCGCGACGGGTGCCGCGCGGCCGGCGCGGCGCCGGCAAGGCGTCCGCGGCGCGCACATCATAAAGCAAGCGCCACGCTTGGCGCGATGTCCGGCGCGGGTATAATTTCGGCTTCTTTCCGTTCCGGGTGTCGCCGGTCCTGTTGCTCTTCGGGCAGCCGCTGCCGACCCCGCGTCGAATCATTCACGCGCCCCAGGCGTTCGAGTTACCGTTTATGACCCGTCCTGTCCGTACCCGCTTCGCGCCGAGCCCCACCGGCTTCATCCATCTCGGCAACATCCGCTCCGCACTCTATCCGTGGGCGTTCGCCCGCAAGATGCAAGGCACGTTCGTGCTGCGCATCGAGGATACCGACGTCGAGCGTTCGTCGCCGGAAGCGGTCGACGCGATCCTCGAAGGGATGCGGTGGCTCGACCTCGATTTCGACGAAGGCCCGTTCTACCAGATGCAGCGGATGGACCGCTATCGCGAGGTGCTCGCGAAGATGCTCGAAGAGGGCCTCGCGTACCCGTGCTACATGTCGACCGAGGAGCTCGACGCGCTGCGCGAGCGCCAGCGCGAAGCCGGCCTGAAGCCCCGCTACGACGGCACGTGGCGTCCGGAGCCGGGCAAGGTGCTGCCCGAGCCGCCGGCGGGCGTGAAGCCGGTGCTGCGTTTCCGCAACCCGCTGACGGGCACCGTCGCATGGGACGATGCCGTGAAGGGCCGCGTCGAGATCTCGAACGAAGAACTCGACGACCTCGTGATCGCGCGTCCGGACGGCACGCCGATGTACAACTTCTGCGTGGTGGTCGACGACCTCGACATGGGGATCACGCACGTGATCCGCGGCGACGACCACGTGAACAACACGCCGCGCCAGATCAACATCCTGCGCGCGCTCGGCGGCGAAGCGCCGGTCTATGCGCACCTGCCGACCGTGCTCAACGAGCAGGGCGAGAAGATGAGCAAGCGTCACGGCGCGATGAGCGTGATGGCTTACCGCGACGCGGGCTATCTGCCGGAAGCGGTCGTGAACTACCTGGCGCGCCTCGGCTGGTCGCACGGCGACGCCGAAATCTTCTCGCGCGAGCAGTTCGTCGAGTGGTTCGACCTCGAGCATCTCGGCAAGTCGCCGGCGCAGTACGACCACAACAAGCTGAACTGGCTGAACAACCACTACATCAAGGAAGCGGACAACGCGCGTCTCGCCGCGCTGTCGAAGCCGTTCTTCGAAGCGCTCGGCATCGACGATGCGGCCCTCGCGAGCGGCCCGGCCCTCGATGCGGTGATCGGCCTGATGAAGGATCGTGCGTCGACGCTCAAGGAAATCGCAGAGGGCGCGGCGATGTTCTACCGCGTGCCGGCGCCGGATGCCGAAGCGCTCGCGCAGCACGTGACCGACGTGGTGCGCCCGGCGCTGGCCGAACTCGCGGCGGCGCTGAAGGCGGTCGAGTGGAGCAAGGAGGCGATCTCGGCCGCGCTGAAGGCGACGCTGGCCGCGCACAAGCTGAAGATGCCGCAACTGGCGATGCCGGTGCGCCTGCTGGTCGCGGGCACGACGCATACGCCGTCGATCGACGCGGTGCTGATGCTGTTCGGCCGCGATGCTGTCGTGTCGCGCATCGAGGGCGCACTGGCCTGAGGTTCGAGCATTCGCGAAGCCGTCGGTGGGCGGCTTCGCAAAAAATTTTGCTCGAATCGCAAAAAGGGTATTTACAAGCTCAAAGTTGGTCCATATAATCTCATTTCTGTTCTGCAAGGGGGTATAGCTCAGCTGGGAGAGCGCTTGCATGGCATGCAAGAGGTCAGCGGTTCGATCCCGCTTACCTCCACCAACAGAACAAACAAATCGCTTCGCGAAGCAGGGTAGTTAAAAAATGCTTCACAAAACGATTTAAAGCAGTTAGAATTTCGGCCTTCGTTGTTGATGAAAAATTAATAACGGAAGCCAGACAGATCTGAAAAGATTTTGTCCCCTTCGTCTAGAGGCCTAGGACATCACCCTTTCACGGTGAGTACAGGGGTTCGAATCCCCTAGGGGACGCCAGATTCAGCGGCGTTTCGATGGAAGTGTCGCGAAGCTTGCAGGAACGTAACCGACGTCCTGCGGGTTAGGGTTAAGGAAGTTGGAGCGGTAGTTCAGTCGGTTAGAATACCGGCCTGTCACGCCGGGGGTCGCGGGTTCGAGTCCCGTCCGCTCCGCCAGAACGAAGCCCGTTCAAGACGTTTTTGAGCGGGCTTTTGTATTAAAGGTGTAAGCAGTACGTTGTCCCCTTCGTCTAGAGGCCTAGGACATCACCCTTTCACGGTGAGTACAGGGGTTCGAATCCCCTAGGGGACGCCAGATTCAGCGGCGTTTCGTTGGAAGTGTCGCAAGGCTTGCAGAGTGTCGCCGACATCTGCGGGCCAGGGTGAAGAAAGCTGGAGCGGTAGTTCAGTTGGTTAGAATACCGGCCTGTCACGCCGGGGGTCGCGGGTTCGAGCCCCGTCCGCTCCGCCAGAACGAAGCCCGTTCAAGACGTCATTTGAGCGGGCTTTTGTATTAAGGATGTAAGCAGTACGTTGTCCCCTTCGTCTAGAGGCCTAGGACATCACCCTTTCACGGTGAGTACAGGGGTTCGAATCCCCTAGGGGACGCCAGATTTCGGCGTCGTTCGAACAAACGATGCGCCGGCAGGAAGTAACCGACGCCTGCCAGGCAAGCAGCAAGACTGGAGCGGTAGTTCAGTCGGTTAGAATACCGGCCTGTCACGCCGGGGGTCGCGGGTTCGAGTCCCGTCCGCTCCGCCAAAAAATGAAGAAGCCCGCCTTGTGCGGGCTTTTTCATTTGCGTTTTCGGTTGCGCCCGTTGGCGGGCGCGTGACTGCGATACGAGCAAATCACGATTGCATCCGCACCGGACTGCGCTATCGTGGCGAGATGCGTCCTTGACCATCGCGCGATGCTCGATCCCACCGACCTGCGACTCCTGTATCAGCTCCGCCCCGCGGAGGCCTGCGATTTTCCGTTTGCCGAAGCGCTGACGCACGGCAACATGGGCGGCTATTACAAGCGCCACGGGCTCGTGTGGCGCAGTGACCTGTTCTACGCGAGCTGGCGCGAGTCCGAGAACTTCATCCTCGAAGCCGACGGCGAGCGGATCGGCGTGCTCCGCGTCACGGAAGAGGGCGATTCGCTGCACATCCGCGACGTGCAGATCGCGGCCGGCCATCGCGGACACGGCGCCGGCACCTACCTGCTCGAGATGTCGCATCGCTGGGCGAGGGCGCGCGGGCTGAGCGAGCTCCAGCTGCGCGTGTTCGTCGACAATCCCGCCGCGCGGCTGTATCTGCGCATGGGCTATCGCGTGACCGGGTCGCGGTTCGCGCAGCTCGGCGCGATCCGGCACATGGTGCGGCCGGTCTGACGCCCGCGCACTGCCGTCACGGCTGGCGGTCCGCCGTGTCGTCGTTCGGTTGTCCGGCGCTTTCCGTCATGCCTTCCGCGGCCTCGTGCGGGTGGCCGCGCAGCATGAACGCGCGCGGGCTTTCGCCGAAGGCGCGCCGGAACATCGCGGAGAACGCGCTCTGGCTCTGGTAGCCGAGTTCGCGCGCGATATGCGACAGCGGGCGCCCCTGGTTCAGCAGCGGAATCGCGCGCGCGAGCAGCGCCTGCTGGCGCCATTGCGAAAAGCTCACGCCCAGTTCCTGCTTGAACAGCCGTGAAATCGTGCGCGTGCTCGCGCCGACCTCGCTCGCCCAGTGCTCCAGCGATTCCGCATGCGCGGGTTGCGCGAGCACCGCTTCGCACAGCGTGCGCAGCCGCTTTTCGTCGGGCATCGGCACCGACAGCGGCAGCGGTTCGGCGTGGCTCAGTTCGTCGAGCACCAGTGCGCAGAGCAGGCGTTCGCGGGCCGCGCCCAGATCGCGCGCGTCGAGCGCGACGATCAGCTCGCGCAACAGCCCCGTCACTTCGACGACGCGGCATGCGTCGAGTCCGCCCGGCACGATCGACTCGTCGATGTACAGCGTGCGCAGGTACGCGTCCTCGACGATCAAGACCTCGTGCGTTACGTGCGGCGGCACCCAGATTGCCCGCGACGGCGGCACCATCCACGTGGTTCCGGTCGTCGCCATGCGCAGCACGCCGCGCGACGCATAAGCGAGCTGCGCCCATGCGTGCGTGTGACGCGGTATGCGCGCGCCGGCGGGCACCGGCCGCGCACGCACGCGCATCGGGTGGACCGGCGTCGGCGCGAATTCCGGCGGAATGTCGATGGTGTCGCGATGAGCGGGCTCGTCGGCGCGGGCGGACGGATTCATGGGCAATTCGGATGGCGCGGCAGCGATGCCGTCATTTTAGAAGGCTCGCCCACCTGCGCGCGGCGGCTTTTTTTCAGTCGATAATGCAATGTTCGATTGAACCTTGTATGCGACCGGAGACGATGACATGACGACGTTTGCAACGACCGACCTCTGCGACGCCCACGAAGACCAGCTCGCGGCCGGCGCCCTGCGCGTGCTCGAGCCGGCGCTGCGCCCGTACGGCGGCGCCGCGCGTTTCGCGGGGCCCGCGGCGACGCTCAAGCTGTTCGAGGACAATACGCTCGTGCGCGCCGCGCTCGAGCAGGACGGCGCCGGGCGCGTGCTGGTCGTCGACGGCGGCGGCAGCCGGCGTTGCGCGCTCGTCGGCGGCAACCTCGGCGCGCTCGCCGAGAAGAACCATTGGGCCGGTATCGTGGTCTATGGATGCGTGCGCGATTCGGCTGAATTGCGCGCGTGCAACGTCGGCGTGCTCGCGCTCGCGACGCATCCGCGCAAGAGCGACAAACGCGGGGCCGGTGAACGGGACGTTCCCGTCACGGTGCTCGGCACGCGAATCGCCCCCGGCGAATGGATCTACGCCGACGAGGACGGCGTGCTCGTCAGCGCGACGCCGCTGACCTGATACGGCAACACACGAATCCAAGAAGGAGAAACACGATGCGCCACGTATTCGTCTACGGCACGTTGAGAGCGGGAGAGGCCAACGATATCGGCCGTGCGGCCGCCCGGCACGGCATCGCGGCGCCGACGCTCGTCGGTGCGGCCGCGCTGCCGGGCGAACTGTACGATTTCGGCACGTATCCGGGCATGGTCGCGGCGGCGGACGGGAAGACGCTCGTCTGGGGCGACGTCTATGAAGTCGACGAGCAGCTCGTCCCCGTGCTCGACGAGATCGAGCGCGTGTATCCGGGCGTCGACACCCTGTTCAGGCAGGAAACGGCGAGCGTCGAACTCGGCGGCCGGCAGTACGCGTGCCTGTATTACCCGGTCGCCGCACATGTGGTGTCGGACAAGCCGCGCATCGTGTCGGGCGACTGGGTCCAGCATCGGCGCGAGCGCGAAGCCGCCTGAGCGGGCGCGCCGCGCCAAAGGAAAAAGCGCCCCGCGGGGCGCTTGAACCGGACGGCCTGACCGAAGCAGCCCGATCGGCTTGCGCTGATCGGGCTGTTTTCATGCGGTCGCGACGCGCTCAGATTTCCTCGTACAGCGGCAGCGTCAGGAATTCGGTGAAGCCTTCCGACGTCGACATCTGCTCGAAGATCGCCGCGGCGCGCTCGTACGGCTGCGTATTGCCGCCGACCGAGCGCTTCACGTTCTCCAGCTCGGCCTTCGCGTAGTCGCGCACCAGTTCCGCCGTCACCTTGCGGCCGTCGTCGAGCACGCCCTTCGGCGAGCGGATCCACTGCCACACCTGCGAGCGGGAGATCTCGGCCGTCGCCGCGTCTTCCATCAGGTTGTGGATCGGCACGCAACCGTTGCCGTCGAGCCACGCGCCGAGGTAGTGGATGCCGACGTTGATGTTGTTGCGCAGGCCGGCTTCGGTAATCGGCGCCTCAGGCTGGAAGTCGAGCAGGTTCTTGCCTTCGATCTGCACGTCGTCGCGCTGCTTCCCGATCTGGTTCGGCTTGTCGCCGAGCACCTTCACGAATTCCTCCATCGCGATCGGCACGAGGCCCGGGTGCGCGACCCAGCCGCCGTCGTAGCCGTCGGTCGCATCGCGCTGCTTGTCCGAGCGCACGCCGCCCATCGCCTTGTCGTTCGCTTCCGGATCGTTCTTGATCGGGATCAGCGCGCTCATCCCGCCGATCGCCGGCGCGTTGCGCTTGTGGCAGGTCTTCAGCAGCAGCAGCGCGTACGCGCGCATGAACGGCACGGTCATCGTGATCTTCGAGCGGTCGGCCAGGCAGAAGTCGCGGTCGTTCTTGAACTTCTTGATTGCCGAGAAGATGTAGTCCCAGCGGCCCGCGTTCAGGCCCGAGCTGTGCTCGCGCAGTTCGTACAGGATCTCGTCCATTTCGAATGCGGCGAGGATCGTCTCGATCAGCACGGTCGCGCGGATCGTGCCGCGCGGGATGCCGACCTGTTCCTGCGCGGCGACGAAGATGTCGTTCCACAGGCGCGCCTCGAGATGGCTTTCCATCTTCGGCAGATAGAAGTACGGGCCCGAGCCGCGCGCGATCAGCTCCTTCGCGTTGTGGAACAGGAACAGCGCGAAGTCGAAGACGCCGCCCGACACGCGCTGGCCGTCGACCGTCACGTGCTTTTCGTCGAGGTGCCAGCCGCGCGGACGCACGATCAGCGTCGCGACCTTGTCGTTGAGCTGGTACGACTTGCCGTTCTGCTCGAGCGAAATCGTGCGGCGGATCGCGTCCTTCAGGTTGATCTGGCCGTCGATCTGGTTCGTCCAGCTCGGCGCGTTCGAATCCTCGAAGTCCGTCATGTACGAATCCGCGCCCGAGTTCAGCGCATTGATGATCATCTTGCGCTCGACGGGGCCGGTGATCTCGACGCGGCGGCATTGCAGGTCGCCGGGCAGCGGCGCGACCTTCCAGTCGCCTTCGCGGATCGCCTTCGTATCAGCCAGGAAGTCGGGGCGCTCGCCGGCGTCCAGGCGCTTCGTGCGTTCGACGCGCGCCTGCAGCAGGGCCTGGCGACGCGGCTCGAACGTGCGGTGCAGCGCCGCGACGAGTTCGAGTGCCGCGGGCGTCAGGATTGCTTCGTAGCCCGGGCGGATCTCGCCGGTAATCGCCATGCCTTGCGGCAGCGTGAGCGTGGTGGTCATGAGTCTCATCTCCTTGGTCGGTCAGTTGAGGTTTCGGTAAAGGGGGAGGTGGCCGGCATCGATGCCAGCGTTACGCGCCCGGGCCGGGGCGCGCGCGGCTGGCGCTTCTGCCGGACGGAGCCGGGGTGGCGAGGAAAGCGAGCAGGTCGGCCATGCCGGCGCCGGTGCCGTCGGGCGGCGCGCCGAGCTCCTCGGCGGGGGCGCCCGTGCGGTTGAGCCAGAACGTCGTGTAGCCGAACCAGGCGGCGCCCGTCACGTCCCAGCCGTTCGACGACACGAACACGATGTCGCGCGGGTTCGGCCCGAACGCGTCGGTGCCCAGCGCGTAGGCGGCCGGGCACGGCTTGTACGCGCGCACCGCGTCGACCGACAGCACGCGATCGAACAGGCCGCTCATGCCGGCGCTCTTCACCGCGATATCGAGCATCTGCGGGTTGCCGTTCGACAGGATCGCGAGCTGCGGACGCGGGTCGAGCGCGCGCAGCTTGCGCAGCGCGGGCACCGTGTCGGGGTAGGTGGACAGGCACGCGTATTCGTCCATCAGGCGCTTCTCGGCGGCGCTGTTGAGCGTGAGGCCGAGCGCGCGCGCGGCGAACCGCAACGCGTCGTGCGTGATGTCCCAGAACGGGCGGTAGCGCGCGCCGGCCGGATCGGCGAGCGTGCGCAGCTGCGAGTATTCGATTTGCTTGCGCCGCCACAGCTGCGACAGCCGTTCCCCGTGGCCGGGGAACATCTGCTCCGCCGCGGCCATGACCGCGTGCACGTCGAACAGCGTACCGTAGGCGTCGAAGAGGATGGCGTTGGGAGAGAGTGTCGTTGTGGCCGACATAGCCTTGCGCTCCAGTTTCAGAGGTCGGAAACGATTTTATTCGTGATCGTCAGTACCAAAAAAGACGCTAAACATCACTTGATCTTTTACTTTCATATACCTAATCTGGAGCCGCTTCAGTCAACATGAAGGGCGGTTGCGGCCGTCCTCCCGATTCATGGACCGGTTCAAACAGATCGAAACGTTCGCCGCGGTCGCGGCGAAAGGCAGCCTGTCGGCGGCCGCGCACGCGGAAGGGGTCGCGCCCGCGATCATCGGCCGCCGCCTGGATGCGCTCGAGGAGCGGCTCGGCGTCAAGCTGCTGGTGCGCACGACGCGCAAGCTCACGCTGACCTTCGAGGGCTCGGCCTTCCTCGAGGATTGCCAGCGCGTCATCAACGACATGCAGAACGCGGAGGCGAGCGTGTCCGCAGGCGGCGTGAAGGCGAGCGGCCACCTGCGGATCTCCGCGCCGGCCGGCTTCGGCCGGCGGCACGTCGCGCCGCTCGTGCCCGAATTCAGCTGCGCGCATCCGGACGTGTCGGTCACGCTCGACCTGTCCGACCGGATGGTCGACCTCGTCAACGAGGGCTTCGATTGCGCGGTGCGGCTCGGCGAGCTGCCCGACTCGTCGCTGGTGTCGCTGAAGCTCGGCGAGAACCGCCGCGTGTGCGTCGCGGCGCCCGCCTATCTCGCACGGCGCGGCACGCCGGCCACGCTCGCGGAGCTCGCGCGGCACAACTGCCTCGCGCTCGCCGCGAACGCGAACCAGCAGCGCGGCTGGTCGTTCATGGAGGACGGCAAGGTCGTGTCGATCCGCGTGAGCGGCACGATGGAATGCTCGGACGGTGCGGTCCTGCACGAGTGGTGCCTGGCGGGGCACGGCCTCGCGTGGCGCTCGTGGTGGGAGGTCGGCGACGACATCGCAGCAGGCCGCCTCGTCAGCGTGCTGGACGCGTTCGCGGCGCCGCCGATCGGCATTCACGCGGTGTTCCCGCAGCGCCGGCATTTGCCGTTGCGCGTGCGGCTGTTCCTCGATTACCTGAAACACACCTACGAGCGGCCCGGATATTGGGGGTAGGATGCGTCGATCTTCACCGCGTCCACCGCCCGCGCGTTTCCGATATGAGGGCGAACCCGCTGCCGGGGCCGGTGGCCGGTTTTCGCACACTACAATCGAAACAGGCACGCCGGGCGCGCGGCGCACGGGGTGCGATTGGCGAAGGAGGGCGCGATGTTCAAGCACATCCTCGTTCCGACCGACGGGTCCGACCTGTCGAAGAAGGCCATTGACGGCGCGATCGATCTCGCCCGGGCCGTCGGTGCGCGCGTGACCGCATATGCGTGCCTGCCGCAGTATCCGTACTCGCCGTTCTCCGAAGTGATCATCGAGCCGCCCGCCGATTTCAGGGCGCGCAGCGAACGCGAGGCGCGCACGCATCTCGACGAGGTCGAGTCGGCCGCGCGCGAGGCGGGGGTCGACTGCGATACCTGGACGAGCGTGCATCCGTCGCCGTATCTCGGCATCATCGAGGCGGCCGAACGCGGCGGCTGCGACGTGATCTTCATGGCGTCGCACGGACGCCGCGGGCTCGGCAGCCTGCTGATCGGCAGCGAGACGCAGCGCGTACTGACCCATACGAAAATTCCGGTGATCGTTTATCGGTAGGCACGGCGACCGGCGGGCACAGGCCGGTCGGTCGACGCTGAAAGCAGTGCGCGCCGGGCAGCGCCGGCGCGCGTCTTGTCGTAGGCGGCCCGCAGGCCGTGCGGCACGTCGCGGCGTCTGCCGCCGCGCGCATGCCGTCTCCTCCCCTGCTGCGCCTTCGCGGTTCGGGTGCCGACGCCGCGCCGTCGCATGAGCGGCGGGCGTCGGCATGACGCCGAGGCGTCTTACGCGACCTTCTTGCCGTCGAAGAACTGCTCGTCTTCGGTCGAGCCGTGCAGCGCGGTCGTCGACGCTTCGCGCTCGACCGTCTGCGTGACCGCGTCGAAGTAGCCGGTGCCGACTTCGCGCTGGTGCTTGACCGCGGTGAAGCCCTTGTCGGCTGCCGCGAACTCGGCCTGCTGCAGTTCGACGAACGCGCTCATCTGCGTGCGGGCATAGCCGTGCGCGAGATTGAACATCGAGTAGTTCAGCGCGTGGAAGCCGGCCAGCGTGATGAACTGGAACTTGTAGCCCATCGCGCCGAGCTCCTTCTGGAACTTCGCGATCGTTGCGTCGTCGAGGTTCTTCTTCCAGTTGAACGACGGCGAGCAGTTGTACGACAGCAGCTTGCCCGGGAACTGCTTGTGGATCGCCTCCGCGAACTTCTTCGCGTACTCGAGATCCGGCTTGCCCGTTTCGCACCAGATCAGGTCGGCATACGGCGCATACGCGAGACCGCGCGAGATCGCCTGCTCGAGGCCCGGCTTGGTGCGGAAGAAGCCTTCGACCGTGCGCTCGCCCGTCAGGAACGGCTTGTCGTTGGCGTCGATGTCCGACGTGATCAGGTCTGCCGCTTCCGCGTCGGTGCGCGCGACCAGCACGGTCGGCGTGCCCATCACGTCGGCCGCGAGACGCGCCGCCGCGAGCTTCGCGACCGCTTCGCGCGTCGGCACGAGCACCTTGCCGCCCATGTGGCCGCACTTCTTCACCGACGCGAGCTGGTCTTCGAAGTGGACGCCCGATGCGCCGGCCTCGATCATCGCCTTCATCAGCTCGAACGCGTTCAGCACGCCGCCGAAGCCGGCTTCCGCGTCAGCGACGATCGGCGCGAAGAAGTCGACGTAGCCTTCGTCGCCCGGGTTCTTGCCTTCCGACCACTGGATCTGGTCGGCGCGCGTCAGCGTGTTGTTGATGCGCTTCACGACCTGCGGCACCGAGTTCGCCGGGTACAGCGACTGGTCCGGGTACATTTCGCCCGCGACGTTCGCGTCGCCCGCGACCTGCCAGCCGGACAGGTAGATCGCCTTGAGGCCGGCCTTCACCTGCTGCATCGCCTGGTTGCCGGTCAGTGCGCCGAGCGCGTTGACGAACGGCTCGTTGTTGATCAGGGTCCAGAGCTTTTCCGCGCCGCGCTTCGCGATCGTGTGCTCGACCTGCAGCGAGCCACGCAGGCGGACCACGTCCTCAGCCGTGTAGGTGCGCTTGATGCCCTTCCAGCGCGGATCGGTTTCCCATTGCTTTTGCAGTTCCTGTGCCTGTTGCTGACGCGACATGATGTGCTCCTTGACGTGGCCTTGCCTGAATCGGGATGAATCGAACGAAGGTGATGCAATTCGCGAGGCGGGGAGTGAGGTTCCGTTTCGCGAAGTCTTATATAAGAGTCTAGGCAAATCGCAGGTTGCGAAACAGGGGCTTTATCAAGAAGTGTGGAAATTTTTAATTGTTATAAATCAATGTGTTGCGGTGTTTATTTCGAGATAAGAAATGCTTTTTCCCATCCTGCAATGCCACATGTTGTGCCGCGCAGCATGATTTTTTACGACACAAAAAAATTTTCCGCATCGTGAAATATCGGCGAGGGCGAAAAAAAACCGGCGCGGGTGCGCCGGTTACGTGTTGCGGGGCCGGTGACGGGCGGCCGATCAGGCCGCCCGCGCGCCGTTACGACGCCGAATTGCTGCGTCGCGGGCCGCCGCGCTGGCCGTCACTGCGACGGTTGCCGCCGTCGCGGCTGCCGCTCGGCTTGCCGCTCCAGCCGCCGTTGCCGCCGCCGTAGCTGCGGCCGCCGCCGTTGCCGTGACCGCCGCCCGGCTTGCCGCCGAAACGACGGCCGCCGTTACCGCCGCCCGGACGGCCGCGGCCGCCGTTGCCGCGATCGTTGCGCGGCGGCGCCTTGCGCGGCTCGAAGCCTTCGATCACGTTGACCGGCAGCGGCGAGCGCACGAAGCGCTCGATGCGCTTCAGCGCGCCTTGCTCGGCATGATGCACGAGGCTGACTGCGATGCCCGAGCGGCCCGCGCGGCCGGTACGGCCGATACGGTGCACATAGTCTTCCGCGAACTTCGGCAGGTCATAGTTGAACACGTGCGTGATGCCCGGGATGTCGATGCCGCGCGCCGCGACGTCAGTCGCGACGAGCACGCGCACGCGGCGCTCGCGCAGCGCGCGGATCGTGCGGTTGCGGGCGCCCTGCGGCAGGTCGCCGTGCAGCGCGGCCGACTCGAAGCCTGCGTCCGCGAGGCGGCCGGCAAGCTGGTCGGCGTCGATCTTGGTCGCCGTGAAGATGATCGCCTGGTCGAGCGCGTTGTCGCGCAGCAGGTGATCGAGCAGGCGATCCTTGTGATCGCGGTCGTCGACGTAGTGCACGGTCTGCGCGATGTTCGCGCGCGACTCGAGGCGCTGCTGGATCTCGATGCGCTCCGGATCCTTCAGCAGGCGGCTCGTCAGCGAACCGATCTTGCCGTCGAGCGTGGCCGAGAACAGCATCGTCTGGCGCGATTCCGGCGTCGCGTCGACGATCGTCTCGATGTCCTCGATGAAGCCCATGTCGAGCATGCGGTCGGCTTCGTCGAGCACGAGCATCTTCAGCTCGGACAGGTCGATGCGGCCGCGCTCGAGGTGGTCGAGCAGGCGGCCCGGGGTCGCGACGAGGATTTCCGGGTTCTTCGCGAGCAGCATCAGCTGCTGGCCGTAGGCGACGCCGCCGAGGATGCTGACCGTGCGCAGGCGCTTCAGGTGCTTGCCGTAGGTCGATGCGGCCGTCGTGACCTGCATCGCGAGTTCGCGGGTCGGCGTCAGCACGAGCAGGCCCGGGCGCGCGACCGGCTGCGGACGGCGGGCGCGGCGGTCCCCGTTGTTCGGCTCGCGCGGCGGGCGCGGCTGCTGTGCCTGCGCCTTCTGGAGCTGCGCGAAGCGCTCGATCGCGGGCAGCATGAACGCGGCGGTCTTGCCCGAACCGGTCGGGCTCGACACCAGCAGGTCGCGGCCGGCGATGCCGGCCGGGATCGCGCGCTGCTGGACCGGCGTCGGCTTTTCGTAGCCGGCGGCCTGCAGCGCGGAGACGATCTCCGGCGACAGCCCGAGCGACGCGAAGGTCGGCTCGTCGGCAGCCGGCGCGGCTGCAGCCTGCGCGGCGTCGTCGAGACCGAGCGCCTTGTCGGCGGTCGCGTTGAGAGGGCTGGTGGAAATGCTCGAAGTCATAACAATCCTTGAAACACAGTGGGTGAAACGTCGGCGCCAATCGCGCATACCCAAGTTGTCGGATTCAACGAGCAAATCGGAAAACGGGTGCAATCCGCCGGTTACGAGGCGGATGAGGCTAGAAGCTGTTTTGGGTGCGGCGTGCTGAGACGCGTTGCCGCCAGCCTGATAATTGACGGCCGCTAGAGCCGAAGCAGGAAGGGGACAGGTTCTAAACCGGATTGGAGCTTAACGCTACGAGGCGTCCGGCCGGTTCGGCCAGTGGGCCGAGCGCGGAAGTGACGCAGCCGGCATTATAGAGATATTTGCTGCGCTGCGCCACTGCCGATTTGACTGCGGGCCGCGATCAGGACGCGGTGCCGTTCTTCAGCGATTCGACGAGCTCGACGTATTGCTGCTTCGCGGCATCCTGCGACGTGCCCTTCAGCGCGTCCCACGCGTCGTACTTGTACTTGCCGACGATGTCGGTGAAGCCCGGCTTGTCGCCGTGCGCGTCGCCGTCGGTTGCCTGCTTGAAGAGCGCGTAGAGGCGCAGCAGCGTGAGGTTGCCCGGACGCTCGGACAGTTGCTTCACGTCTTCCTGGGCCTGGTTGAACTGGGCGGTGATGTCGCTCATCGGGTGTCTCCGTGGAGGTTTCAAGTCGGGCGATCTTAGCAAGCGCGCCGCCGCGGCGGGTCGAGCGATCCTTCCAAACCGCCGCGTGCGTCCGGTGTGCGTTGCGATCGGCTGCGTGTCGCCCGTGGGAGCGGGGCGCCGCATTACAATGTCGGCCATGACGCAAACAGTGCTCCTCGCCATCGATACGTCGACCGAATACTGCTCGGTCGCGCTGCTGCGCTCGGCCACGGCCGAATCCGCCGCTTCCTCCCTGCAAAGCTGGGTCCGCCACGAACTGACGGGCGCCGTGTCGAGCACGCGCGTGCTGCCGGCCGTCCAGGAACTCTTCGCCGAATCCGGGCTGACGCTCGCCGACTGCGACGCGATCGCGTTCGGCGCGGGCCCCGGCTCGTTCACGGGCCTGCGCACCGCGACCGGAATCGCGCAGGGCCTCGCGTTCGGGCGCGGGCTGCCGGTCGTACCGGTCGGCACGCTGCTCGCGTGCGCCGAGCATGCGCGGCTGCGCGTGCCCGGCACCGCGCGCGTGCTGGCCGCGCTCGACGCGCGGATGGACGAGGTCTACTGGGCCGAGTTCGCGTGGGACGACGGCGCCGGCGACTGGCGCACGCTGCATCCGGCCGCGCTCGATGCGCCCGCCTCGGTCGGCGTGCCCGACGCGCCGTTCACGCTCGCGGGCAACGCGGCCGCCGCGTTCGGCGCGCAGCTGCCGGCCGTCGCGCGGGCGGCTGCGATCGACGGCGACGCAATGCCGCATGCGCTGGCGGTTGCGCACGCGGCGTTGCGCGCGTTCCGGGCCGGGCGCACGGTGCCGGCCGACCAGGCCGCGCCCGAGTACGTGCGCGACAAGGTCGCGCAGACCACCGCCGAGCGGATGGCGGCGCGCGCGGCTCAATCGGGCGGAGCGCGGGAATGACTGGGGTGTTGCTGAGCGACCGGTATCTGTCGCCGATGACGGACGCCGATCTCGACGAAGTCGTCGCGATCGAGCATGCCGCCTACGAATTCCCGTGGAGCCGCGGCAACTTCGAGGATTCGCTGCGCAACGGCTATTTCGGCGTGTGCCTGCGTCACGTGACGGGGGCACTCGTCGGCTATTGCGTGCTGATGCCCGTGATCGACGAGATGCACCTGCTGAACCTGTGCGTCGCGCCGGCCGCGCAATGCACGGGCGCGGGCCTCGCGCTGCTGCGCGAGGCGGTGCGCATCGCGCAGGCGGAGCGGCTCGACGGCATGCTGCTCGAAGTGCGGCCGTCCAATCCGCGCGCGATCCATCTGTACGAGCGCTTCGGTTTCGTGACGATCGGGCGGCGCAAGAACTACTATCCGGCGCGGCATCGCGGCCGGGAGGACGCGATCGTGATGCGTCTGACGCTGAACAAGGACGGAGGCGCGCATGGCGTGGGCTGAAGCGGCACTCGAGGAAATGGGGCTGGCGCAGATCTGGGTGCGGCGCGGGCTGCGCACAGCCGATGCGCCGGCGGCCGCCGCGCAGGATGCCGTGACGAACGCGCCGGGGGCAGCTCCGGTGAGTCAGGCAGGCGAGGGCGGCGCGGCGCGCGCAGGCGCCATTGCGTCGGAGCCGGCGGCATCCGTGGCCGTCACGCCGGCGGTCGATGTGCCGACGCGCCCGCTGCCGGCATTCGCGCAGGCGGATGCACCGAAGCGAGTGTCCGACGCCGACGCAGCACCGGTCGCGACGCAGCCGCCCGAAGCGCATGCCCCGTCCGCCGCGCGCGAGCGCAGCGCATCCCGCCAAGCCGCGCGCACGGACGAAGTTGCGCCGCCGGCCGATGCGCGGCCGGTCGAAGAAGACGATTTCGCGTGGTTCGACGCCGCGCCGCCGACCGATCCCGCGCCGGTCGCCGAGCTGCGCGCGGCCGAGACGCCGGTCGCCGAGCTTGACTGGGACGCGCTTGCCGCGCGCGTGGCCGACTGCACGCGCTGCCGGCTTTGCGAGAAGCGCACCAACACCGTGTTCGGTGTCGGCGATCGCGAGGCGGACTGGATGCTGATCGGCGAAGCCCCGGGCGAAAACGAGGACAAGCAGGGCGAGCCGTTCGTCGGCCAGGCGGGCAAGCTGCTCGACAACATGCTGCAGTCGTTGTCGCTCGAGCGCGGCGCCAACGTGTACATCGCCAACGTGATCAAGTGCCGTCCGCCGGGCAACCGCAATCCGGAGCCGGACGAGGTCGCGCGCTGCGAGCCGTATCTGCAGCGCCAGGTCGCGCTCGTGAAGCCGAAGCTGATCGTGGCGCTCGGGCGCTTCGCCGCGCAGACGCTGCTGAAGACCGACGCGAGCATCGCATCGCTGCGCGGTCGCGTGCATACCTACGAAGGCGTGCCGGTGATCGTCACCTACCACCCGGCCTATCTGCTGCGCAGCCTGCAGGACAAGTCGAAGGCCTGGGCCGACCTGTGCCTCGCGCGCGATACGTTCCGTGGGACGGACATCCGTGGGGCGGCCATCCCTGGGGCCGGCGAGCGGTCCGCACAATGACAGCCGGCGCGGCGTCTTCGTTCGTCGAAACGCTGCGCGACGCCGCGGTACGCGATCTGGCGTGGCTGCTGGCGAGCCCGAGCCTGCTCGCAGCGGCGCCCGGCGCGCCGCTGGCGCAGCCGTGGTCCGATGCCGCCGAGCGGGCGGCCGCGCAAGCGTGGCTGGTCGCGCTCGACGCCGCGCCCGAGGCGCTGCACCGCGCGCTCGAAGGGCTGCGGCCGGTGCGCCTCGGGCGCTATGCCGAGTGCCTGCTCGAATTCTTCCTCACGCACGGGCCGGCGCTGCGGCTCGTCGCGGCCAACCTCGCGCTGCGCATCAACGGCCGGACGCTCGGCGAGGTGGACTTCCTCGTCGATACGCCTGACGGTCGGCGCCTGCATTGGGAACTGGCCGTGAAGTGCTACCTGTGCGCGCCCCTGTGCGACGGCGACGCGGCTTCGCTCGCCGACTTCGTCGGCCCGAATCTGGTCGACCGTTTCGATCGCAAGCGCGCCCGCCTGATCGATCACCAGCTGCGCCTGAGCGGGCGCGACGGATTCGCGCGGCTCGGCTACGGCGCGCTGTCCGACGCGCAGGTGTTCATCAAGGGATGGCTGTTCTATCCGCACGGCGCGCCGCTGCCGCGGCTCGACGGGGAAATCGCGCCGGATCATCCGCGCGGCTTCTGGCTGACCCACGCGCAGTGGGCCGCGTGGGCGGCCGCGCAGCCGGCCGACGCCGGATGGGCGGTGCTGCCGCGGCTCGCGTGGCTCGCGCCGCGCCGCATCGCGGCGGGCGCCGGCGCGCCCGAGCCGCTGGCGCCCGCGCATGCGTTGCCGGCAGGGCTGTCGGAGCGGCAGGCGCCGGCGCTGATCGGCGTCTACGGGCCGGCCGCTGACGGCGCGTGGCGCGAGACCGCACGCGGCTTCATCGTGCCGGACGACTGGCCGGAGCGGGCGCGGGCGTTCGCCGCAAAGGCGGACTGACGCGGCGTCAGCCGCCGCTCACCACCAGCGGTGGAAGTGATGCACGGGGCCGACGCCGTGGCCCACGTCGAGGCGGTCGCTGGCGGCGATCGCGCCGGTGAGGTAGGCCTTCGCGTCGCGCACGGCGCTTTCCAGATCGGGATGCCGCGGCAGCAACGCGGCGATTGCGGACGACAGCGTACAGCCGGTGCCGTGCGTATTGCTCGCGCGCACGCGCGGGCCGTCGAAGCGCACGGTGCGGGCCGCGTCGACGAGCCAGTCGGGGCTCGCGTCGGCGTCCGGCAGGTGGCCGCCCTTCATCAGCACGGCGTGCGCGCCCGCTGCAACGAGCGCCTGACCCTGCCGGACCATTTCGTCTTCGGTCGTCGCCGGCGCGTCGCCGAGCAGCGCGGCCGCCTCGGGCAGGTTCGGCGTGACGACGGTGGCGAGCGGCAGCAGCTCGCCGCGCAGCGCGTCGACCGCATCCGGCGCGAGCAGCGCGTGCGAACTCTTCGAGATCATCACCGTGTCGAGCACAATGTAGCGGGGCGCGTAGCGGCGCAGCGCGTCGGCGACCGCGTGCACGATCGCCGCGTTCGCCAGCATGCCGATCTTCACCGCGTCGATGCGGATGTCGCCGAACACCGCGTCGAGCTGGGCGGTCACGAACGCGGCGTCGGGCGCATGCACGCCGGACACGCCGCGCGTATTCTGCGCGGTCAGCGCGGTGATCACGCTCGCGCCGTACGCGCCGAGCGCGGAGAAGGTCTTCAGGTCGGCCTGGATGCCGGCACCGCCGCCGGAATCGGAGCCGGCGATCGTCAGCACGTTGGGGATCGGATGCGTCATGATGGCAAAGCGCCGGTTCGGGAACCGGCGCGGGCATGCGGGAACGGGAGCGGGCGCGTCAGTGCTTCGCCTCGCCGATCAGCGCGACCGAATCGAACTGGCGCTGGTTCGCCTGGTGGCGGCGCATCACGAGCCACATCGTCAGGCAGACGAACGTGCCGAACAGCACGATGACGACGCCGACCGGCACGTCGAGCCACACGAGCACCGCGTACAGGCACAGCATCACGAGCACCGACAGGTTCTCGTTGAAGTTCTGCACCGCGATCGAATGGCCGGCCGACAGCAGCACGTGGCCGCGGTGCTGCAGGAGCGCGTTCATCGGCACGACAAAGTAGCCGGACAGCGCGCCGACGCACATCAGGAAGATGTACGCGATGATCAGGTAGACCGGCAGCCGGAAGTGACCGAGATGGACGATCCAGGTCGACGGGATCAGGTCGCGCGAGTAGAACGCCATCAGCATCACCGCGATGCCCATGATGACGCCGACGGGCAGCACGGTCAGCGACTTCTTCAGCGGGATCCGGCTGGCCGCGGCGATCGCGCCGGCCGCGACGCCGAATGCGACGACCGCCTGCAGCAGCGCGCCTTCGGACAGCGACATGCCGAGCGACACCTCGGCCCATTTCAGCACGATGAACTGCAGCGTCGCGCCGGCGCCCCAGAACAGCGTCGTGACCGCGAGCGAGATCTGGCCGAGCTTGTCGTGCCAGAGCGCCGTGAAGCAGTCGGCAAAGTCGGTGATGAGCTTGATCGGGCCGTGCTGCTGCTTCGGATAGCGTGCGCCGGTGTCGGGAATGCGCAGGTTGAACAGCGCGGCGACCACGTAGATCGCGAGGATCACCGCGATCGCGGCTTCGGCGGGCGTGCTGATCCACGCGGGCGTATGCGCGATCACGTGCGATGCGACGTGCGGACTGATCAGCGCGCCGCCGAGCACGGTGCCGAGGATGATCGAGCTGACGGTCGTGCCCTCGATCCAGCCGTTCGCCGCGACGAGCCGGTCGGCCGGCAGCAGCTCAGTGAGAATGCCGTACTTGGCGGGGGAGTAGGCCGCCGCGCCGAAGCCGACGATCCCGTAGGCGATCAGCGGATGGGCGCCGAACAGCATGATCAGGCAGCCGGCGACCTTGATCGAGTTGGTGATGAACATCACGTGGCCCTTCGGGCGCGAATCCGCGAAGGCGCCGACGAACGCCGCGAGCACGACATAGGACAACACGAAGAACAGCTTGAGCAGCGGTGTCATCCAGTTTGGGGCGTGGAGGTCTTTCAGCAGGGCAATGGCGGCGATAAGGAGCGCACTGTCGGCCAGCGACGAGAAGAACTGCGCGGCCATGATGGTGTAAAAACCTTTTTTCATCTGATGCGATGCTTTCGTCGCTGCGGTCCGGCCGTATGGGCCGCCGGATAGGCGATCGGCTTATTCCGTTCGAAATGGGTTGTGCGCACGGCTTTATAACACGAAAATACAGCGATTCGGACTAGCAAGATTCCCCGATCGTTCCGCAAGTTGTCGGCTTCGGCGCCCAAAAGGCGCGGTAAGCTGATGATTCGCAAGCGTCTTTACGTAAATTTCCCATGCCGCGCCCGATCTCCGCCACCATCCATACCGCTGCTCTCGCCAACAATCTCTCCGTCGTCCGACGCTACGCCGGCCAGTCCAAGGTCTGGGCGGTCGTCAAGGCCAACGCGTACGGGCATGGCCTCGCGCGTTCGTTTCCCGGCTTGCGCGGCACCGACGGCTTCGGGCTGCTCGACCTCGACGAGGCCGTCAAGCTGCGCGAGCTCGGCTGGGCCGGCCCGATCCTGCTGCTCGAAGGGTTCTTCCGTTCGACCGACATCGACGTGATCGACCGCTACAGCCTGACCACGACCGTCCACAACGACGAGCAGATGCGGATGCTGGAAACGGCGCGGCTGTCGAAGCCCGTCAACGTCCAGCTGAAGATGAACAGCGGGATGAACCGGCTCGGCTACGCGCCCGAGAAATATCGCGCCGCGTGGGAGCGCGCGCGCGCCTGCCACGGCATCGGCCAGATCACGTTGATGACCCATTTTTCGGACGCGGACAGCGAGCGCGGCGTCGCCGAGCAGCTGGCCGCGTTCGAGCGCGGTGCCGAACACATTGCCGGCGCGCGCAGCCTCGCGAATTCGGCGGCGGTGCTCTGGCACCCGGGCACGCATTTCGACTGGGTGCGCCCGGGCATCATGCTGTACGGCGCGTCGCCGTCCGGGCGCTCCGCCGACATCGCCGACACGGGGCTCAAGCCGACGATGACGCTCGCGTCCGAGCTGATCGCGGTGCAGACGATCGCGAAGGGGCAGTCGATCGGCTACGGCTCGACGTTCTCCGCGCAGGCGCAGATGCGCATCGGCGTCGTCGCGTGCGGCTATGCGGACGGCTATCCGCGCGTAGCGCCCGAGGGCACGCCGGTGATCGTCGACGGCATCCGCACGCGGATCGTCGGCCGCGTGTCGATGGACATGATCACGGTCGACTTGACCCCGTGCCCGCAGGCCGGCGTCGGTTCGCGCGTCGAGCTGTGGGGCAACGAGCTGCCGATCGACGACGTGGCGCGCCACTGCGGGACGATCGGCTATGAACTGATGTGTGCGGTCGCGGCCCGCGTGCCGGTGCGCGCGGAATAAGGGCGCACCGCGTGGCTAAACAGAAAACGGTTTACGTCTGCAGCGAGTGCGGCGGTCAGTCCCCGAAGTGGCAGGGGCAGTGCCCGTCGTGCCAGGCCTGGAACACGCTGGTCGAATCGGCCGCCGAAGCGCCGTCCGCACATCGCTTCCAGTCGCTCGCGAAGCGCGCGCCGGTGCAGCGCCTCGTCGACATCGAGGCGGCCGACGTGCCGCGCTTCTCGACCGGCATCGGCGAATTCGACCGCGTGCTCGGCGGCGGGCTGGTCGCGGGCGGCGTGGTGCTGATCGGCGGCGATCCTGGCATCGGCAAGTCGACGCTGCTGCTGCAGTCGCTCGCGGGCATCGCGAGCGAACGGCGCACGCTCTATATCAGCGGCGAGGAGTCGGCCGCGCAGATCGCGTTGCGCGCGCAGCGGCTCGCGCTGCTCGACGGCGGCGTGCCGGCGGCCGAATTGAAGCTGCTCGCGGAGATCCAGCTCGAGAAGATCCAGGCGGCGATCGACGCGGAGCGGCCGGACGTCGCGGTCGTCGACTCGATCCAGACCGTCTATTCGGAGGCGCTCACGTCGGCGCCCGGCTCGGTCGCGCAGGTGCGCGAGTGCGCGGCGCAGCTCACGCGGATCGCGAAGCAGTCCGGCACCGCGATCATCATGGTCGGGCACGTGACGAAGGAGGGCAACCTGGCCGGCCCGCGCGTACTCGAGCACATCGTCGACACGGTGCTGTACTTCGAGGGCGACACCCATTCGTCGTTCCGCCTCGTGCGCGCGTTCAAGAACCGCTTCGGCGCGGTGAACGAGCTGGGCGTGTTCGCGATGACCGAGCGCGGCCTGCGCGGCGTCGCGAATCCGTCCGCGCTGTTTCTGTCGCAGCACGAGCAGGTCGTGCCCGGCTCGTGCGTGCTCGTCACGCAGGAGGGCACGCGCCCGCTGCTCGTCGAGATTCAGGCGCTCGTCGACACCGCGCACGTGCCGAACCCGCGCCGGCTCGCGGTCGGCCTCGAGCAGAACCGGCTCGCGATGCTGCTCGCGGTGCTGCACCGTCATGCGGGCATCGCGTGCTTCGACCAGGACGTGTTCCTCAATGCGGTGGGCGGCGTGAAGATCGCCGAGCCCGCCGCCGACCTCGCGGTGCTGCTCGCGATCCATTCGTCGATGCGCAACAAGGCGCTGCCGAAGGGCCTGATCGTGTTCGGCGAAGTCGGGCTGGCCGGCGAGATCCGGCCGTCGCCGCGCGGGCAGGAGCGTCTGCGCGAGGCCGCGAAGCTCGGCTTCACGACCGCGCTGATCCCGAAGGCGAATGCGCCGAAACAGCCGATCGACGGGCTGGAGGTGATGGCGGTCGATCGGCTCGAACAGGCGATCGACCGGGTGCGCGGGCTCGAATGAGCGCCGCCGCGCGCCGGGGGGAGCGCCCCCGGCGATCTGTCGCGTAATGCGCTGTAAATGTTCTGTAGGGTTGTGTAACCCGGCGGACATCGCTTTTCCCTATCCTTTTGCGGACAGCCGAACCGTGCAATGCGAAAGGGACCTATGTTGAAACAGTACGGGCATGCGCCGGACCGACACCTCCACAACCTGCGCGGTTGCCGCGTGTCGGAGCCGATCCGCCAGCCGTGGGGCGGCGGGTGCCGGATCGTCGAATGGATCGACGCGGAAGGGCGCCTCGCGCGACGGGTCGTCGCGGAGGACGTGACGGAAGCGGAAGTCGTCGAGGTGATCCGGCGGCCGACCGAAGGGCGCCGCCATCTGATGCGCGACGACGAGCAGATGCCGCGGGATACGCTGCCGCGGCGCTGAGCGGGCGGCCTGCCGGGCCGCGCGGCGGTCAGCCGATCTGCTCTAGCTCTTCCTGTGCGGCGAGCCAGTCGCCCTCGACTGATTCGAGCCGCGCGCTGACGTCGCCCAGCTTGCGGATCGCGTCGGTCAGTTCGGTCTTGCGCTCCGCTTCGTAGCTCGCCGGATCGGCGACGAATGCGTCGAGGCGGGCCTTCTCCGCGTGCAGCGCTTCCATTTCCTTTTCCAGCTTCGTGATGCGCGTCTGCAGCGGCCTTCTCAGGTGCGACAGCCGCTGCCGTGCCTCGGCTTCCTGACGCTTCTGGTCCTTGCGGTTGACGGCCGGCTCCACGCCCGCCGCGGCTGCGCTGTCGGCCTTCGCGGCCGCGCGCTGCTCGGCCGCGTGCTGCAGCAGCCAGTCGCGGTAGTCGTCGAGGTCGCCGTCGAACGGCTGCAGCCGGTGCTTCGCGACGAGCATGAACTGGTCGGTCGTCGCGCGCAGCAGGTGCCGGTCGTGCGAGACCAGGATCAGCGTGCCGTCGAATTGCGCGAGCGCCATCGTCAGCGCGTGGCGCGTCTCGAGGTCGAGGTGGTTGGTCGGCTCGTCGAGCAGCAGCAGGTTCGGCTTCTGCCAGATGATCAGCGCGAGCGCGAGGCGCGCTTTCTCGCCGCCCGAGAACGGGGCGACCGGGCTCGTCGCCATGTCGCCCGAGAAATTGAAGCCGCCGAGGAAGTCGCGCAGTTCCTGTTCGCGCGTGTCGGGCGCGAGCCGTGCGAGGTGCGCGAGCGGCGAATCGTCCTCGCGCAGCGTTTCGAGCTGATGCTGCGCGAAATAGCCGATCGTCAGCCCCTTGCCTTCGCGCACATGGCCGGACAGCGGTTCGAGCGTCGCCGCGAGCGTCTTGATCAGCGTCGACTTGCCCTGGCCGTTCGCGCCGAGCAGGCCGATGCGCTGGCCGTTCTGGATCGACAGCGACACGCGCTCGACGATCGGGATCTCGGCGCCGTCGTCGCCGTGGTAGCCGCAGCGAACGTCTTCCATCACCATCATCGGATTCGGCGCGGCGTCGGGCGTGCGGAATTCGAACGTGAACGGCGACGCGACGTGCGCCGGCGCGATCAGCTCCATCTTCTCGAGCGCCTTCATCCGGCTCTGCGCCTGACGGGCCTTGGTGGCCTTGGCCTTGAAGCGGTCGATGAAGCTCTGCAGGTGCGCGACCGTCTTCTGCTGCTTTTCGTACGCGCTTTGCTGCAGCGCGAGCTGCTGCGCGCGCAGCACTTCGAATTGCGAGTAGTTGCCGCCGTAGCGTTTCACCTGCCGGTTCTCGAGGTGCAGCGTGACGTTGCAGATGGAATCGAGAAACTCGCGGTCGTGCGAGATCACGACGAGCGTGCCGGGGTAGCGGTGCAGCCAGTCTTCGAGCCAGACGATCGCGTCGAGGTCGAGGTGGTTGGTCGGTTCGTCGAGCAGCAGCAGGTCGGAGCGGCACATCAGCGCCTGCGCGAGGTTCAGGCGCATGCGCCAGCCGCCGGAGAAGCTCGAGACCGGCTCGCGCGTCTGCGCGAGCGTGAAGCCGAGGCCGAGCAGCAGCGCTTGCGCGCGCGCCGGCGCGGTGTAGCCGTCGGCATCGGCGAATGCCGCATGGGCTTCCGCTTCGGCCGAACCGTCATGCGCGGCCGAAGCGGCGGCGATGCGCGCCTCGATCTCGCGCAGCGCGGCGTCGCCGTCGAGCGTGTAGTCGAGCGCCGAGCGCTCGACGGCCGGCGTTTCCTGCGACACGTGGGCGATCCGCCACGACGGCGGCATCGAGAAATCGCCCGCGTCGGCGTGCAGCTCGCCGCGCAGGACCGCGAACAGCGTCGACTTGCCGGCGCCGTTCGCGCCGATCAGGCCGGCCTTCTCGCCGGGATTGAGCGCGAACGACGCCGCGTCGAACAGCGGCTTGGTGCCGCGCGCAAGGCTGAACTGATTGAAACGGATCACGACGGAAATGACTGGGCAAAACCGCTATTCTAGACTGCGGGCCGCGCACCGGGCATTGGCCGTTCGGGAGATACCGTTTCCGCGCGTTTTTCGCCTAGACTTCACGTCGGTTCGAATTCGAAAGGGGGCACGATGTCCACACTGTATTCCTTCAACGCGGAGACGCTCGCCGGTGCGCCGGCGTCGCTCGATGCGTATCGCGGCAAGGTGCTGCTGATCGTCAACACGGCGAGCGAGTGCGGATTCACGCCGCAGTATGCCGGCCTGCAGAAGCTCTACGACCAGTACGCGGCGCGCGGCTTCTTCGTGCTCGGCTTCCCGTGCAACCAGTTCGGCAAGCAGGAGCCGGGCGACGCCGCGCAGATCGGCGCATTCTGCGAGCGCAACTACGGGGTGACGTTCCCGATGTTCGCGAAGATCGACGTGAAGGGCGACAATGCGCATCCGCTGTATCGCTACCTGACCGACGAAGCGCCCGGCATCCTCGGGCTCAAGGCGATCAAATGGAACTTCACGAAGTTCCTGGTCGACCGCGACGGCCGGATCGTCAAGCGCTACGCGCCGTCGACCAAGCCCGACGAAATCGCCGCCGACGTCGAAAAGCTGCTGTGACGCCCGAAGCGGCCGGCGCGGGTCGCCATGGCATCAGGAGGCTGCTCACAGAATCGGCGCGAACAGCCGCGCGATGTGCATCGCGACCCGCCGCCACGCGGGCGAGCGGCGGTATTCGCTCGCGTCGACTTCGTAGGCCAGCGCGAAGTCGGCCGTGAGCATCGCCTCGACCTCGTCGGCGAATGCGCGATCGACGGTCAGCACCATGATCTCGAAGTTCAGGCGAAACGAGCGGTTGTCGAGGTTCGCGCTGCCGATCGCGGCCGCGCTGCGATCGATCAGCACCACCTTCTGGTGCAGGAAGCCCGGCCGGTAGCGGAACACCTTGACGCCTGCGTCGGCGAGGTCGCGTGCGTACAGCTTCGACGCCTCGAACACGACGACGTGATCGCGCCGGCTCGGAATCAGGATGCGCACGTCGACCCCGCGCATCACCGCGAGCTTGAGCGCGGCGATCACCGCTTCGTCGGGGACGAGATACGGCGTCGTGATCCACACCCGCTCGCGCGCCGCGTTGATCGTCTCGACGAAGAACAGCGAGCCGGTTTCCTGCTTGTCGGCCGGCCCCATCGGCACCGCGAGGCAGTGCATGTCGGCGTCCGGCAGCGCGGCGGGCGGCGGCGCGAACGGCGGCAGGTTCTGCGTCGCCCAGTGCCAGTCTTCCGCGAACACGTACTGGATGCTCGCGACGACGGGGCCGCGCAGCTCGATGTGCGTGTCGCGCCACGGCGACAGCCGGGGTTTCGCGCCGAGATACTCGACGCCGACGTTGTGTCCGCCGACGAACGCGCAATTGCCGTCGACGACGACGATCTTGCGGTGATTGCGGAAGTTGAGCTGGAAACGGTTGACGAACTGGCGCTTGGTCGCGAACGGATGGACTTCGACGCCGCCCGCGCGCAGTGCGTCGACGTAGCCGTGCGGCAGGTCGAAGCTGCCGATGCTGTCGTAAAGCAGGTAGCAGCGCACGCCCGCGGCCGCACGCGCGAGCAGCGCGTCGCGCAGCATCTGGCCGAGCGCGTCGTCGCGGACGATGAAGAACTGGACGATCACGTAATCGCGCGCGTCGTCGATCGCCGACAGGATCGCCGCGAACGTCGCCTCGCCGTTGACGAGCGTGCGCACCGCATTGCCGGCGAGAAACGGCATGCCGCCGAGCCGCGTGAGCGCATGCACCGCGGGCTGGCCGAGCGCGCTCGCGGCCGCGCCGTCGGTCGAATCGGCGGCGGCCCACGGAACGGGATGCGTATGCGTGCGCAGCGCTTCGGTCTCGTGGCGGCGCGCGTCGACGTAGCCGGAGAACTTGCTGCGGCCGAGGAACAGATACGGGATCAGCGTCAGGTAGGGCATCGCCGCGAGCGACACGGCCCACGCGATCGCGCCTTGCGACGTGCGCGTGTTCAGGATGGCGTGGCAGGCCGCGACGATTCCGAGCACATGGATGGCCAGGATGAGCGTGCCGAGGTGTAGCCAGTCGAGTGTCATAAGCGCGTGGCGGACTCCTGAAGCGCGGCATCGCGGCCGCTTACGCGCATCTTACCGAACCGCGCGGCGCAGCGGGGCGCCGCGCGGCTCGGGCTGGCGGGGCGTCAGGGCTTCTGCGGGAGATCCGACGCCTGGATCAGGAACACGCTGTCTTCGCCGGCGCTGGTCGACAGCCACGTCAGCTCGAGGCCGCCGAATGCCGCTTCGACATGCTCGCGCTCGTTGCCGATCTCGACGACCAGCACGCCGTCGTCTTGCAGCCAGTTGCGCGCCTCGCCGATGATGCGGCGCACGACGTCCATCCCGTCCTCGCCGCCGGCGAGCGCCATCTCGGGCTCGTGCCGGTATTCGGGCGGCAGCGCGGCCATCGACGCCGCGTTGACGTACGGCGGGTTCGTCAGGATCACGTCATAGCGCGCGCCCGGCTCGGACGAGCGGAACAGCGGCAGCGGCGCGTAGAGGTCGCCGCGGTGCAGCGAGATGCGGTCCTCGAGCCCGTAGTCGCGCACGTTGATCTCCGCGACCTCGAGCGCCTTGTCGGACAGGTCGACCGCGTCGATCTCGGCGTTCGGGAACGCGCTCGCCGCGAGGATCGCGAGGCAGCCTGAGCCGGTGCACAGCTCGAGCACCGCGCCGACCTGCTCCGGATCGGCGACGTACGGCTGCAGGCCGTCGTCGAGCAGCTCGCCGATGAACGAGCGCGGCACGATTACGCGCTCGTCGACGTAGAAGCGGTGACCGTGCATCCACGCTTCGTGCGTCAGATAGGCGGCCGGCACGCGCTCGGTCGCGCGCCGCTCGATCACGGTCAGCACGGCGTCGATCTCGTCGGGCAGCAGGCGCGCGTCGAGGAACGGCTCGAGCGTGTCGAGCGGCAGGTCGAGCGTGCGCAGCACCAGATAGGCCGCTTCGTCGTATGCGTTGTCCGAGCCGTGGCCGAACGCGAGCTTCGCCTTCGAGAAGCGCGTGACCGCGTAGCGCAGCAGGTCGCGAACTGTTGCAAAAGGTGTCGTCATGCGGGGCTCCATCAGGCGATCAGTTGTTCGAGCACGCGGCGGTACACGTTCTTCAGCGGATCGACGAAGCGCACCTCGATGTGCTCGTCGATTTTGTGGATGCTGCCGTTCGGCGGGCCGAACTCGATCACCTGCGGGCAGATGCGCGCGATGAAGCGGCCGTCCGACGTGCCGCCCGTCGTCGACAGCTCGGTCGTGAGGCCGGTTTCGGCGCGGATCGCCGTCTCGAGCGCGTTCGACAGCTCGCCGCGCGGCGTCAGGAACGGCAGGCCGCTGATCGACCAGTTGAGTTCGTAGTCGAGCCCGTGCTTGTCGAGGATCGCGTGCACGCGCGCCTGCAGCCCTTCGACGGTGCTCGCCGTCGAGAAGCGGAAGTTGAACAGCAGGTCGATATGGCCCGGGATCACGTTGGTCGCGCCGGTGCCCGCATGCAGGTTCGATACCTGCCAGGTGGTCGGCGGGAAGTATTCGTTGCCTTCGTCCCACTGTTCGGCGGCGAGCTCGGCGAGCGCCGGCGCGAGCAGGTGGATCGGGTTCTTCGCGAGATGCGGGTACGCAATGTGGCCCTGCACGCCCTTGACGATCAGCTCGCCGGACATCGAGCCGCGGCGGCCGTTCTTCACGACGTCGCCGAGCGCGGCGGTCGACGTCGGCTCGCCGACGATGCAGTAGTCGAGGCGCTCGCCGCGCGTTTCGAGCAGCTCGACGACCTTCACGGTGCCGTCGGTCGCGGGGCCTTCCTCGTCGCTCGTGATCAGGAATGCGATCGAACCGCGGTGGTTCGGGTGCGCGGCGACGAATTCCTCGGTCGCGACGATGAAGCCCGCGAGCGAGGCCTTCATGTCGGCCGCGCCGCGGCCGTACAGCTTGCCGTCGCGATGCGCGGGAATGAACGGCGGTGACGTCCATTGTTCGAGCGGGCCGGTCGGCACGACGTCGGTGTGGCCCGCGAACGCGAGCAGCTTGCCGTCGCGGCCGGCGGCGCCGCGCTTGACGGCCCACAGGTTGGTCACGCCGTGCGACGCAATGGTCTCGATGTCGAAGCCGAGCGCGGCGAGGCGCTCGGTCATGATCTGCTGGCAGTGCTGGTCGTCGGGCGTGACGGACGCGCGCGCGATCAGCTGTTCGGTAAGGGCTAGGGTGGCGGACATGGTTCGGACCACTTTCGATAAAAAATGCCGGCGCGGTGGCCGGCAGCGATGTGTTCGGGCGCCGTGCGGCGGCAGCAGGCCCTATGCGGCGAACAGTGCCGCGTACTGGTCGGCCGCGAAGCCGAGCGATTTCACGCGGCCGTTGACGACGAGCACGGGGCGCTTGATGACCGACGGCTTGTGGATCATCAGCGCGACCGCGCCGGCCTGCGTGTCGGCAGCCGCCTTCATGGCGTCGTCCAGGCCGCGCCACGTGGTGCCGCGCTTGTTCACGAGCGCGTCGAGCGACACGTCCTTCAGCCAGTCTTCGATCAGCGGAACGCTGACGCCGGCCTTCTTGAAATCGTGAAACTCGAATTCGACGCCGTGGTCGTCGAGCCATACGCGGGCTTTCTTCACGGTGTCGCAGTTCGGAATGCCGTAGACGACCACGGTGCGCGGCTTCGCCATCAGTCGCCTCGCAGCAGTTCGTTCAGGCCGACCTTCGCGCGGGTCTTCGCGTCGACCTTCTTCACGATCACGGCGCAGTACAGGCTGTGCGAGCCGTCCTTCGACGGCAGGTTGCCCGCGACGACGACCGAGCCGGCCGGGATGCGGCCGTAGCTGACTTCGCCGGTTTCGCGGTCGTAGATCTTGGTGCTCTGGCCGAGGTACACGCCCATCGAGATCACCGAGTTTTCCTCGACGATCACGCCTTCGACGACTTCCGAGCGCGCACCGATGAAGCAGTTGTCCTCGATGATGACCGGGTTCGCCTGCAGCGGCTCGAGCACGCCGCCGATGCCGACGCCGCCCGACAGGTGCACGTTCTTGCCGATCTGCGCGCACGAGCCGACGGTTGCCCACGTGTCGACCATCGTGCCTTCGTCGACGTATGCGCCGATGTTCGTGTACGACGGCATCAGCACGACGTTCTTCGCGATGAACGAGCCGCGGCGCGCGATCGCCGGCGGCACGACGCGGAAGCCGCCCGCGGCGAAGTCTTCGGCGGTGTAGTTCGCGAACTTCGACGGCACCTTGTCGTAGAACTGCGAGTAGCCGCCGGCCGGCATCGGCGCGTTGTCCTCCAGGCGGAACGACAGCAGCACGGCCTTCTTCAGCCACTGATGCACGGTCCAGCTGCCGTCGATCTTCTCGGCGACGCGCAGCGCGCCTTTGTCGAGCTGCTCGATCGCGTGCGCGACGGCTTCGCGGACTTCGGCGGGCGCGGCCTTCGGCGACAGCTCGGCGCGGTTGTCCCAGGCGGTATCGATGATTTGCTGAAGTTGTTGCGACATGTTCGTTTTCGCAGGAGATGAAGGAATTGATCGGGAGGGTCGATTACCGGGCGAGGCCGCGGCAGAAGTCGACGATGCGTTGCGCGCCCTCGACGCATTCGGGGGTGCCCGCGACGAGCGCGATCCGGATGAAATCGCGGCCCGGATTCGTGCCGTGCGCGTCGCGCGCGAGATACGAGCCGGGCAGAACCGTCACATTATAGTCGGCGTACAGGCGCCGGGCGAACTCGGTGTCCGACAGGCCGGTGCACGCGACGTTGGCCCACAGGTAGAACGCGGCGTCGGGCAGCTTCACGTCGATCACGTCGGCGAGCATCGGCGTCACCGCGTTGAACTTCTGCACGTACAGCGCGCGGTTCTCGCGCACGTGCGCCTCGTCGTTCCACGCGGCGATGCTCGCCTGCTGCCAGACGGGCGACAGCGCCGACCCATGGTACGTGCGGTACAGCAGGAATTTCCTGAGCAGCGCCGCGTCGCCGGCAACGAAGCCAGAGCGCATGCCCGGCACGTTCGAGCGCTTCGACAGGCTCGACAGCATCACGAGCCGCTCGAAGCCGCGGCCGAGGCGGTGCGCGGCCTCGAGGCCGCCGAGAGGCGGCTTCGACTCGTCGAAGTAGATCTCCGAATAGCATTCGTCGGACGCGATCACGAAGCCGTGGCGGTCGGACAGCGCGAACAGCTCGCGCCAGTCGTCGAGCGTGAGCACCGCGCCGGTCGGGTTGCCCGGCGAGCACACGTACAGCAGCTGGGTGCGCGCCCAGACTTCGTCCGGCACGGCCGCGTAGTCGCACGCGTAGTTGCGGGCCGGGTCGCTGTTCGCGAAGTACGGCTCGGCGCCCGCCAGCAGCGCCGCGCCTTCGTAAATTTGATAGAACGGATTCGGACAGAGTACGATCGCCTTCTCGCCGCCGGCGGAGCGGCTCGCGTCGATCACCGTCTGCGCGAGCGAGAACAGCGCTTCGCGCGAGCCGGACGCGGGCAGCACCTGCGTCGCCGGATCGATCGCCGGCAGCCCGTAGCGGCGCTCGAGCCAGCGCGCGATCGACGTGCGCAGCGCGTCCGAGCCGGCCGTGGGCGGATACGCGGCGAGGCCGTCCAGCGCGGCTACCGCGGCGTCGCGGATCAGCGCCGGGGTCGGGTGCTTGGGCTCGCCGATGCCGAAGCTGATCGGTTTCAGGCTGGCGGCGGGCGTACCGGCACCGGGTGTCACGTCCTTGAACAGGGCGCGCAGCTTTTCGAAGGGATAGGGCTGGAGCGAGTCGAGTCGAGGATTCACGGGCGAAGCGGCCATCGCGGCCGGTTGGAGCGAAAGGAGCGGCGCTCGCGCCGCGCGGCTGCGAACGGGCGCCGGTGTGCGGCGGGTTTCGCAACCGACGATTATAGCGTGACGAAATGCGGTCACGGCGGGCGCAAACGCCGGCCGGGCAACGAACGACGGAAGGGTTTGAACGAAATGAACAATGCGGTACGCGGCAGCCTGCCGACGCTGGCGATCCTGATCGGCGCGTCGGTGTGGGGCCTGATCTGGTATCCGTTGCGGATCCTGGCGTCGCTGGGCCTGACGGGCACCGCGGCGAGCGCGCTGACGAGCGTCGTCGCGTTCCTGTTCGTGATCGTCGCGCGGCGCCGCGCGATCGCGACGCTGCGCTGGCACTGGGTGCTGCCGGGCATCGCGGTGACGGCCGGGATCACCAACCTCGGCTTCGTGTGGGGCACGATCCACGGCGAGGTGCTGCGCGTGATGCTGCTGTTCTATCTGACCCCCGCATGGACCGCAATCTACGCGCACTTCCTGCTGCGCGAGCGGCTCACCTGGGCGGGCGCGGGGCTCGCCGCGCTGTCGATCGGCGGCGCGATGCTGATGCTGTGGTCGCCGCGGCTCGGCCTGCCGCTGCCGGCCAACCCGGCCGAATGGGCGGGGCTCGCGGCCGGGCTGAGCTTCGCGATGAGCAACGTGCTGGTCGTCAAGGCGAGCCGCGAGCTGCCGCAGATGCGGGCCGAGATGCGCACCGCGACGCTGTTCGGCGGCGCGGCCGTGTTCGGCGCGATCGCGTCCCTGTTCGAGGGGCTGCCGGCCGTGCCGGCGGGCGGCAATCTGGGCGTCGCGGCGCTGCTGGTCGCGGGCATCGGCGTGACGATGGCGTCCAACAACCTGCTCGTCCAGTACGGGCTCGCCCGCGTGCCCGCGAACCGCGCGTCGATCATCATGCTGTTCGAGATCGTGATCACCGCGCTGTCCGCGTGGGTGTTCGCGAACGAATTTCCGAGCGCGCGCGAATGGGCGGGCGGCGCCTGCATCGTGCTCGCGACGCTGCTGTCGAGCCGGGTCCACCGGGCGCGCGCCGCGCAGGACAAACCCGGGAACGGGCGGGACGGCGCACGCGCGATGGTATGATGGGTGCCGTTTGCGGGGCCCGACGCTCGAGAGCGCGGCCCCGTTTTTGAATTCCGAGGCGCGCCGCGCGCAAGGGCCGGCTGGTCCGGCGCGGCGTGTCGTCGTCCGTTTCACACCTTCTTCACATCCGATACCGCCGTGCGTCTGAGCTCGATCAAACTCGCTGGCTTCAAATCCTTTGTCGATCCCACGCATTTCCAGGTTCCGGGCCAGCTTGTCGGCGTGGTAGGCCCGAACGGGTGCGGCAAGTCCAACATCATCGACGCCGTGCGCTGGGTGCTCGGCGAGTCGCGCGCGTCCGAGCTGCGTGGCGAGTCGATGCAGGACGTGATCTTCAACGGCTCGACCGCCCGCAAGCCCGGCAGCCGGGCGAGCGTCGAGCTGATCTTCGACAACTCCGACGGCCGTGCGGCCGGGCAGTGGGGCCAGTACGGCGAGATCGCCGTGAAGCGCGTGCTGACGCGCGACGGCACGTCGAGCTACTACATCAACAACCTGCCGGCGCGCCGCCGCGACATCCAGGACATCTTCCTCGGCACCGGCCTCGGCCCGCGCGCCTACGCGATCATCGGGCAGGGCATGATCGCGCGGATCATCGAGGCGAAGCCCGAAGAGCTGCGCGTGTTCCTCGAGGAAGCCGCGGGCGTGTCGAAGTACAAGGAACGCCGCCGCGAGACCGAGAACCGCCTGCACGACACGCGCGAGAACCTGACCCGCGTCGAGGACATCGTCCGCGAGCTCACCGCGAACCTCGAGAAGCTCGACGCGCAGGCAGTCGTCGCGACCCGCTACAAGGAACTCGTCGCCGACGGCGAGGAAAAGCAGCGCCTGCTGTGGCTGCTGCGCAAGAACGAGGCCGGCGGCGAGCAGCAGAAGCAGCAGCGCGCGATCGAGCAGGCGCAGATCGATCTGGAAGCACAGACCGCGAAGCTGCGCGAGGTCGAGTCGCAGCTCGAGACGCTGCGCGTCGCGCACTACGCGGCGAGCGATGCGATGCAGGGCGCGCAGGGCTCGCTCTACGAGGCGAACGCCGAAGTCAGCCGGCTCGAGGCCGAGATCAAGTTCATCGTCGAATCGCGCAACCGCGTGCAGGCGCAGATCGCCGCGCTCAACGCGCAGCGCGAGCAGTGGCGCGCGCAGGCCGAGAAGGCGCAGGACGAGCTCGAGGAAGCCGAGGAAGCGCGCGCGGTCGCCGACGAGAAGGCCGCGCTCGCCGAGGATGACGCCGCGGCGAAGCACGACGCGCTGCCGGCGCTCGAGGCGACCTGGCGCGATGCGCAGGCGCAGCTCAACGACGAGCGCGCGCGGATCGCGCAGACCGAGCAGTCGCTGAAGCTCGAGGCCGCGCACCAGCGCAACGCCGACCAGCAGCTGCAGCAGCTGCAGCAGCGGCAGGAACGCCTGAAGGCGGAAGCGGGCGGCCTCGACGCGCCGGACGAGGCGCAGCTCGAGGAGCTGCGCATGCAGCTCGCCGAACAGGAAGAAATCCTCTCCGACGCGCAGGCTCGGCTCGCCGACGCGCAGGAAACCGTGCCGCGCCTCGACGCCGAGCGCCGTGCCGCACACGAGCGCGTGCAGGCCGAAAGCGCGCAGATCCATCAGCTCGAGGCGCGCCTCGCCGCGCTCAAGCAGCTGCAGGAGAACGTGCAGACCGAGGGCAAGGTGCAGCCGTGGCTCGACAAGCACGAGCTCGGCACGCTGCCGCGGCTGTGGAAGAAGCTGCATGTCGAGCCGGGCTGGGAAACGGCGCTCGAGGCCGTGCTGCGCGAGCGGCTTGCCGCGCTCGAAGTGTCGAATCTCGACTGGGTGAAGGCGTTCGCGACCGACGCGCCGCCCGCGAAGCTCGCGTTCTACGCGCCGCCGCCGGCCGGCGAGCCGCCCGTGGCGGCGGCCGGGCTGCGCCCGGTGCTGTCGCTCGTGCGCATCGACGACGCGGGCATCCGCGCGGTGCTGAACGACTGGCTCGGCAACGTGTACGTCGCCGACGACGTCGCGCAGGCGCTCGCGACGCGCACGCAGCTGCCGGCCGGCGGCTCGTTCGTCGTCAAGGCGGGCCATCTCGTCACGCGCGTCGGCGTGCAGCTGTACGCGGCCGATTCGGAACAGGCGGGGATGCTCGCGCGCCAGCAGGAAATCGAGAACCTGACGCGCCAGGTGCGCGCGCAGGCGCTGCTCGCGGACGAAGCGAAGTCGGCCGTGGTGCGCGCGGAAGCCGCGCACACGCAGGCGACGCAGGCGCTCACCGACGTGCGCGCGCAGGCCGAGCGCGCGACGCAGCGGGTGCACGCATTGCAGATGGACGTGCTGAAGCTCGCGCAGGCGCACGAGCGCTACACGCAGCGCAGCACGCAGATCCGCGAGGAGCTCGAGGAAATCGGCGCGCAGGTCGAGGAGCAGCGTGCGCTGCGCGCGGAGTCGGAAGCGAATTTCGAGCGCTTCGACGGCGAGCTGGCGGAACTGCAGGCGCGCTTCGAGGACAACCAGCTCGCATTCGAGTCGCTCGACGAATCGCTGTCGCAGGCGCGCCAGGCGGCGCGCGATCTGGAGCGCGGCGCGAACGACGCGCGCTTCGCCGCGCGCAATGCGGCGACCCGGATCGACGAGCTCAAGCGCAGCATCCAGGTCGCGCACGAGCAGAGCGAGCGCGTCGCCGCGTCGCTGGAAGACGCGCGCGCCGAGCTCGAGACGATCAACGAGCAGACCGCGCATACGGGCCTGCAGGACGCGCTCGAAATCCGCGCGGTGAAGGAAGAGGCGCTGCAGGCCGCGCGCATCGAGCTCGACGACCTGACCGCGAAGCTGCGCGCGTCGGACGAGCAGCGTCTCGTCGCCGAGCGTTCGCTGCAGCCGCTGCGCGACCGCATCACCGAGCTGCAGCTGAAGGAGCAGGCGGCGCGCCTGGCGGTCGAGCAGTTCGCCGAGCAGCTCGCGACGGCCGAGGTCGACGAGGCCGCGCTGCGCGAGAAGCTGACGCCGGACCTGAAGCCGTCGTACCTGCAGGGCGAGGTCACGCGGATCAACAATGCGATCAACGCGCTCGGCCCCGTGAACATGGCGGCGCTCGACGAACTGAAGGCCGCCAACGAGCGCAAGGTGTTCCTCGACGCGCAGTCGGCCGACCTGAACGACGCGATCACGACCCTCGAGGACGCGATCCACAAGATCGACCAGGAGACCCGCACGCTGCTGCAGGGAACCTTCGACGAAGTCAATCGTCATTTCAGCGACCTGTTCCCGCGCCTGTTCGGCGGCGGCCAGGCGAAGCTGATCATGACGGGCGACGAGATCCTCGACGCCGGCGTGCAGGTGATGGCGCAGCCGCCCGGCAAGAAGAACGCGACGATCCACCTGCTGTCCGGCGGCGAGAAGGCGCTGACCGCGACCGCGCTGGTGTTCGCGATGTTCCAGCTGAACCCGGCCCCGTTCTGTCTGCTGGACGAGGTCGACGCACCGCTCGACGACGCGAACACCGAGCGTTTCGCGAACCTCGTGCGCGCGATGTCGGACAAGACGCAGTTCCTCTTCATCTCGCACAACAAGATCGCGATGGAGATGGCGCAGCAGCTGATCGGCGTGACGATGCAGGAGCAGGGCGTGTCGCGGATCGTCGCGGTGGACATGGAAACCGCCGCGGGTTTTGCCCAGAATTGACGTTTACGAACCGGATTCGCGGGCGTGCGGCGCCGAGCCGCCCGGCGCAATGGCGCCCCGCTTGCGAGCCCAACGAAAAAGAATTGTGATGGAGCGTGCATGGACGAGTTGACACTCGGTTTGATCGGCGCAGGCGCGGTCGTGGTGGGCGGCGTCGTGGTCTACAACGCGTGGCAGGGCGCGAAGGTGCGGCGCAAGATGCCGCGTCCGATGCCGCAGGAGACGGCGGACGCGATGCACCGCCCGGAGCGTGACGACGAGCTGCCGTTCATCGAGCCCGTGCGCCAGCCGGCGCGCCGCGAGTCGGCGGCGCCGGACGCCGAGGGTGCGACCGGCGCCGCGGGCGCGTCGGCCGAGGCCGCACGCGTCGAGCCGACGTTCGGCGGGGCCACCTCAGGCGGGGCCACTTCAGGCGGGGCCGCCTTGGCCGGCGCGGCGCCTGCCGACATGCCGGCGGACCTGCAGGCCGAGGCGACGTCGGCCGATCTGCCGGTCGCCGAGACGGCCGACGAAAGCGGCGCGAGCGAGCCGGTTGAGCCGATCGAGCCGGTGCTGCCGGCCGCGACGACGATCTCCGCGGCGCCGCCCGCGGTCGTCGACCGCCGGATCGATTGCATCGTGCCGATCCGTCTCGCGTCGCCGCTGCCGGGCGACAAGATCCTGCCGGCCGCACAGCGCCTGCGTCGCGCGGGCAGCAAGCCGGTGCACATCGAAGGCAAGCCGGAGGGCGGCAACTGGGAGCTGCTGCAGAACGGCGTGCGCTACGACGAGCTGCGCGCGGCCGCGCAGCTCGCGAACCGCGGCGGCCCGCTGAACGAGCTGGAGTTCTCGGAATTCGTGACGGGCGTCCAGCAGTTCGCCGACGCGATCGACGGCGCGCCCGAATTCCCGGACATGATGGAGACGGTGTCGATGGCGCGCGAGCTCGACGGCTTCGCCGCGCAATGCGACGCGCAGCTGTCGATCAACGTGATGTCGGACGGCGCGCCGTGGTCGGCCAACTACGTGCAGGCGGTGGCGTCGCAGGACGGGCTGCTGCTGTCGCGCGACGGCACGCGCTTCGTCAAGCTCGACGCGAAGCAGAATCCGGTGTTCATGCTGCAGTTCGGCGATACCAACTTCCTGCGCGACGACCTGACCTACAAGGGCGGCAACATGATCACGCTGGTGCTCGACGTGCCGGTCGCGGAAGAGGACATCCTGCCGTTCCGGCTGATGTGCGACTACGCGAAGTCGCTGTCCGAGCGGATCGGCGCGCGGGTGGTCGACGACCAGCGCCGGCCGCTGCCGGAATCGACGCTGCTCGCGATCGAGCAGCAGTTGATGAAGCTGTACGCGAAGCTCGAGGAAGCCGGCATTCCGGCCGGCTCGCCGGTCACGCGGCGGCTGTTCAGCCAGTAACGCGAACCGCCGGTCGCGGCGTGCGATGCCGCCGCGACCCGCTGCCGGCGGCTGTCGGCAGCATCGCGCGCCACGCCGTTTCCGGCCCCCGGCGCGGCGCCAAACTGAGATAATCTGGCATTCGATTGTCTCAGAAAGAATCTGCCGCCAGCATGGCCCGAACCCAAGCCGAACCGCCAGCCAGCCAGCCCGACGCGCGCGCCGCGTGGCTGCGCGACCAACTCGAGCGGGCGAACCACGCCTATTACGTGCTCGACCAGCCGGACCTGCCCGACGCCGAATACGACCGACTGTTTCTCGAATTGCAACAGCTCGAGGCGGACCACCCCAAACTCGTGACGCCCGACTCGCCGACGCAGCGCGTCGGCGGCGCGGTCGCGGGCGGCTTCACGCCGGTCGTCCACGACGCGCCGATGCTGTCGCTGAACAACGGCTTCGAGGACGAGGACATCGTCGCGTTCGACAAGCGCATCGCCGACGCGCTCGACAAGGCCGTCGATCTCGCCGGATCGGTGACCGATCCTGTCGAATACGCGTGCGAGCTGAAATTCGACGGCCTCGCCATCTCGCTGCGCTACGAAAACGGCGCGTTCGTGCAGGCGTCGACGCGCGGCGACGGCACGACCGGCGAGGACGTGACGCAGAATGTCCGCACGATCCGCTCGCTGCCGCTGAAGCTGAAGGGCAAGAACCTGCCGGCCGTGCTCGACGTGCGCGGCGAGGTGCTGATGTTCAAGCGCGATTTCGCGCGCCTGAACGAACGCCAGCGCGCGGCCGAGCAGCGCGAATTCGCGAACCCGCGCAATGCCGCGGCCGGCAGCCTGCGCCAGCTCGATCCGAAGATCACCGCGCAGCGCCCGCTGTCGTTCTTCGCGTACGGGATCGGCGTGCTCGACGGCGCGCCGATGCCCGACACGCACAGCGCGCTGCTCGACTGGTACCAGACGCTCGGCCTGCCGGTGAATCGCGAGCGCGCGGTCGTGCGCGGCTCGGACGGGCTGCTCGGGTTCTTCCGCAAGATCGGCGAGCAGCGCGAGTCGCTGCCGTACGACATCGACGGCGTCGTCTACAAGGTGAACCGCCGCGACGAACAGGAGCGGCTCGGCTTCGTGTCGCGCGCGCCGCGCTTCGCGCTCGCGCACAAGTTTCCCGCGCAGGAAGCGCTGACGACGCTCGTCGCGATCGACGTGCAGGTCGGGCGCACCGGTGCGATCACGCCGGTCGCGCGGCTCGAGCCGGTGTTCGTCGGCGGCGCGACCGTGACCAACGCGACGCTGCACAACGAGGACGAGGTGCGCCGCAAGGACATCCGCATCGGCGACACGGTGATCGTGCGGCGTGCGGGCGACGTGATTCCGGAAGTGGTCGGCGCGGTGCTCGACCGGCGGCCGGACCCGGCACCGGAGTTCGTGATGCCGACCGAGTGCCCGGTGTGCGGCTCGCGCATCGAGCGGCTGCCGGACGAGGCGATCGCCCGCTGCACGGGCGGCCTGTTCTGCCCGGCGCAGCGCAAGCAGGCGCTGTGGCACTTCGCGCAGCGGCGCGCGCTCGACATCGACGGGCTCGGCGAGAAGATCATCGACCAGCTGGTCGAGCAGAACCTCGTGCGCACGCCGGCCGACCTGTTCAACCTCGGTTTCGCGACGCTCGCGGAACTCGACCGGTTCGCGGAGAAGTCCGCGCAGAACCTGCTCGATTCGCTCGAGAAGGCCAAGCACACGACGCTGGCACGCTTCATCTACGGGCTCGGCATCCGCCACGTCGGCGAATCGACCGCGAAGGATCTCGCGAAGCATTTCGGCTCGCTGACCCCGATCATGGACGCGACGCTCGAGGAATTGCTCGAAGTCAACGACGTCGGGCCGATCGTCGCCGAGTCGATCCACCAGTTCTTCGCGGAGGACCACAACCGCACGGTGATCGAGCAGCTGCGCGCGCCGGGCAAGGTTACGTGGCCCGAAGGGCCGCCCGCGCCGAAGGCGCCGCAGGGCGTGCTGGCCGGCAAGACCGTCGTGCTGACGGGCACGCTGCCGAACCTCACGCGCGATGCGGCGAAGGAGATGCTCGAGGCGGCCGGCGCGAAGGTCGCCGGCTCGGTGTCGAAGAAGACCGATTATGTCGTCGCGGGCGCGGAGGCGGGCAGCAAGCTCGCGAAGGCCGAGGAGCTCGGCATCCCCGTGCTGGACGAAGACGGATTACACCAACTTCTGGAGGGCCATGCCCCATGATTCGCGAGATTCTGAAGATGGGCGACCCGCGCCTGCTCGAAATTGCCGCGCCGGTCGAGCAGTTCGGCACGCCGGCGCTGAACGAACTGGTCGCGGACATGTTCGAGACGATGCATCACGCAAACGGTGCGGGACTGGCCGCGCCGCAGATCGGCGTCGGCCTGCAGGTCATCATCTTCGGCTTCGGCAACAACAACCGCTACCCGGAAGCGCCGCCCGTGCCCGAGACCGTACTGATCAACCCGAAGGTCGAGTACATGCCGCCGGACATGGAGGAGGGCTGGGAGGGCTGCCTGTCGGTGCCGGGCATGCGCGGCGTCGTCAGCCGCTACGCGAAGATCCGCTACAGCGGCTTCGACCAGTTCGGCGAGAAGATCGACCGCGTCGCGGAAGGGTTTCACGCGCGGGTCGTCCAGCATGAATACGATCACCTGATCGGCAAGCTGTACCCGATGCGGATCACCGACTTCACGCGCTTCGGGTTTACCGACGTGCTGTTTCCGGGGCTCGACGCGACGGACGACTGATGCGGGGCGGATGCGATCGCTCGCGTTGCCCGCCGGAATGAGAAAAGCCCGCCGGAAAAACACGGCGGGCTTTTTCGTAACGTGCGCGGACGCGCCGCGTATGGCCGTCGGAACCGCCGTCAGAACGTCTCGTCGGCCGACAGGTAGCGCCATTGCCCCTGCGGCAGCGCGCCGAGCATCACGCGGCCCATGCGCACGCGCTTGAGGCCGACCACCTCGAGGCCGACCAGCTCGCACATGCGGCGGATCTGGCGCTTCTTGCCTTCGCGCAGCACGAAGCGCAGCTGCTCGCTGTTCTGCCAGCTCACCATCGCGGGCTTCAGCGCGACGCCGTCGAGCTCGAGGCCGTGGCGCAGCTTCGCGAGGGATTCCGCCGGGAAGTGCTGGTCAATGTCGATCAGGCGCTCGCCGAAGCGCACGCGCACCAGGTATTCCTTGTCGATGTCCGACTGTTCGCCGATCAGCTGCTTCGCAATCCGGCCGTTCTGCGTCAGCACGAGCAGGCCGGTCGAGTCGATGTCGAGCCGGCCGGCCGGTGCGAGCGAGTGCAGATGCTGCGGCGAGAAGCGCAGCGCCGAGCGGTCGCCACTCCAGTGGTTCTCGCGCGTGATCAGCACGGTCGCGGGCTCGTAGCCGTCTTCCGCCTGGCCCGACACGTAGCCGACCGGCTTGTGCAGCAGGATCGTCACCTGCGCCGCTTGTGCCGCGCTGGCGCGTTCGTCGATCTCGATGCGCTGGTCGGCGCGCACCTTGGTGCCGAGCGTGTCGATGCGTTCGCCGTCGACCAGCACCCAGCCTTTCTCGATCCATTCGTCGGCTTCGCGGCGCGAGCACAGGCCCAGTTCGGACATCCGCTTCGACAGGCGCATCAGGCCGGACTCGTCGCCGCGATCCACGTCGGCTGCCCGGCGCTTCACCGGTTGCGCGGTCTTGAAGCCCGCGCCGGACGACGGCCGTTCGGCAGCGCCGCGCTTGGCGGGGGCGTTCGGGCCGCGCGCGGCGCGATCGCCGTCGCGCGGCGCGCGGGCCGGGCGGTCGGACGAAGTGCGGCGTTCGCCGAAGCTGCGCTTCGCGCCTTCGCCGCCGGCCGTGTCGCGATAGGGGCGCTTGCCGCCTTCGGCGCCGGCGCTCGCACGGCGCGGGCGCGCATCGTCGTCGCCGCGGCGGGCCGGGCGCGCGTCGGGCTTGCCTCGGCTGAACTTGCCGTCGGCGCTGCGGCGCTCGCCCGCGGGTCTTGCATCCGCGCTCCGATACGGGCGGGTATCGCCGCGCACGGCGGGCTTGCCTTCTGCGCTGCGATATGGACGGTCCTCGCCGGAGCGGCGCTCGCTGCGTTCCGTGCGGCCCGTGGGCTTCGCGTCCGCGCTGCGATACGGGCGGCCTTCACCGGAGCGGCGCTCGCCGCGCTCGGTACGGCCTGCGGGTTTTGCATCCGCGCTGCGATATGGACGAGATTCGCCGCGCTCGCCGCGTGCACCGGGCTTGCCTTCCGTGTTGCGATACGGACGGTCCTCGCCCGAGCGGCGCTCACCGCGCTCGGTACGGCCCGCGGGTTTTGCATCCGCGCTGCGATACGGGCGCGATTCGCCGCGCTCGCCGCGCGCACCGGGCTTGCCTTCCGCGTTGCGATACGGGCGGTTTTCGCCGGGGCGGCTCGCGCCACGTTGTTCGGTGCGGCCGGTGGGTTTCGCATCGCCGCCGCGATAGCTCCGCTCGGCGCCGCCGTCACGCGGCGGACGTTTCGCCGGTGCGCGATCCGCGCCCGGGCGGTCCGCGCCGCCGGCGGCGCGCGGCTTGAACGCACGCTCGCCGGCGGCCGCCGGCGCGGGCGCCTTCTTCGGGCGGGCCGGCTTGGCTGCCGCATCCGGTGCGGCGGCGCGCACCGGCTTGCGGGCGACGAGGCTGCCGGAACGGACGGGTGCGCGGGTCGGCGACGCCGGCCGCGGATTCTTGACGGTCAATTTGGTGCGCATAAACGCTGGGATACTTTCAAACTGTTTCAGACTGCGATCGCGCGCAGCAACTCGGTTTCCACCTGAATCTGCAGACGGTTGCCGGAGAGGCCGGCGCCGTCGAGCAGGAAGATGTCCTCGACGCGTTCGCCGAGCGTATTGATCCGCGCCGCGTGGACGCCGACCCGGTGCTCGGCCAGCACGCGCGCGATCGAATAGAGAAGGCCCGGCCGGTCGTTGGCGGACACGGACAGGATGTAGTACTGGCCGCGCTCGTCGGCCCGCAGGTCGACGCGCGGCGTGATCGGAAACGTCCGCGACAGCCGCGACAGCCGGCCCTTTGAAGGTTCCGGCAGCGGCGCGGCCTCGGCGAGGCGCGTCGCCAGCTGCTGCTCGACGAGGTTCGCGATGTCGCGGTACTGCACGTCGTGCTCGGTCTGCGTGACGATGAAGTTGTCGAGCGCATAGCCGTGCCGCGTCGTGCTGATGCGCGCGTCGAGCACCGACAGACCGTTGCGGTCGAAGTACGCGCAGATGCCCGCGAACAGGTCCGCGCGGTCCTTCACGTAGACGAGCACCTGCAGCGCATCGCCGACGGGCGACGGCCGCGCGCGCACGATCGCGGTCTCGGCGTTCACGTGCCGGTACAGCACGCGGGTCTGCCAGGCGATGTCGGCGGCGTCGTGGCGCAGGAAGAAGCCGACGTCGAGCTGGTCCCACAGCGCGCGGTGCGCATCGGTGGGCACGGTCTCGAGGCGCAGCAGCGCGAGCGCCTCTTCCTGGCGCGACTTCAGTTCGGAATGCGCGTCGGGTTGCGCGCCGCCCAGCACCGCGAGCGCCGCGCGGTACAGGTCTTCGAGCAGCTTGCCCTTCCACGTGTTCCAGACCTTCGGGCTGGTGCCGCGGATGTCGGCGACGGTCAGCAGGTAGAGCGCCGTCAGCCGGCGTTCGCTGCCGACGAGATCGGCGAAGCGCTTGACGACTTCCGGATCGCTCGTGTCCTGCTTCTGCGCGACCTGGCTCATCGTCAGGTGATGCTGGACCAGCCAGACGATCAGCGCGGCATCGTCGCCGGCCACGCCGTGCTCGCGGCAGAAGCGCCGCGCGTCGGCCATCCCGAGCGTCGAGTGATCGCCGCCGCGGCCCTTCGCGATGTCGTGGAACAGCGCCGCGATGTACAACACCCACGGCCGCTCGAAGTTGCCGATCAGCTGGCTGCAGAACGGATATTCGTGCGCATGCTCGGCGACCGCGAAGCGGCGGATGTTGCGCAGCACCATCAGGATGTGCTGGTCGACCGTGTACACGTGATACAGGTCGTGCTGCATCTGGCCGACGATGCGGCGGAAGTTCAGCAGATAGCGGCCGAGCACGCTCGTCTGGTTCATCAGCCGGAACGCGTGCGTGATGCCTTCGGGCTGCTGCAGGATCTGCATGAACGTGCGGCGGTTCTGCGGATCGCGCCGCCACGTGTTGTTCATGATCTCGCGCGAGTTGTACAGCGCCCGCAGCGTGCGCGCGGACAGGCCCTTCACGCCGCGCGTCGTCTCGTAGAGCAGGAATGCCTCGAGGATCGCGTCCGGATGGCGCTCGAACACGTCGTCGTCGACGATCTCGAGCATCCCCTGCTTCTCGACGAAGCGCTCGGGCGACAGCACGCGCGTGATGCCGCTCGTGGCCGGGAACAGCTGCGCCTCGATGTTCTGGATCAGGATCGTCGCGAGCTGCGTGACGGCCTTCGCGGCCCAGTAATAGCGGCGCATCAGCTGCTCGCTCGCGCGCTTCGCGGGCGTCGGCTGGTAGCCGAAGCTTTCGGCCGCCTGGGTCTGCAGGTCGAACACGAGCATGTCCTGGCGGCGCCCGGCGATCACGTGCAGCCGCGCGCGCAGCGTCTTCAGGAAGCCCTCGTTGCGGCGCAGCTCGCGCGCTTCGCGCTCGGTGATGAGGCCGCGTGTGTCGAGCTCGCGCCAGCTGCTGCCGAAGCCGGCCGCGCGCGCGATCCACAGGATCGTCTGCAGGTCGCGCAGCCCGCCCGGGCTTTCCTTCACGTTCGGCTCGAGGCTGTACGGCGTGTCCTGGCTCTTCGCGTGGCGCTGGCGCATCTCGAGCACCTTTGCGGTGAAGAACGCGCGCGCGTCGAGCGCCTCGTGGTAGCGCACCGTGAAGCGCTCGAACAGCGCGGTGCTGCCGACGATGCGGCGCGCTTCCAGCAGCGAGGTCTGCACCGTGACGTCCTGCGACGCCTCCTCGATGCACTGCGCGACCGTGCGCACGCTGCTGCCGATCTCGAGGCCGAGATCCCAGGCCATGCCGATGAAGCGCTCGATCCGGGCGTCGAGTTCGGCGGCGTGCCCGTCGGGCAGCAGCACGAGGATGTCGACGTCGGAATAGGGGGCCAGCTCGCCGCGCCCATAGCCGCCGACCGCGACGAGCGCGAGCGTCGCGGGCAGCCCGCAATCGTCCCAGACGCGCTTGAGCGCATCGTCGGTGGCTTTCGACAGCGCGTGCATCAGCGACGCGACGTTGGTCGCGCTGCGAAAGCGCGTGAGCAGGTCGGCCTTCGCGGCCTTGAATTCGGCGCGCCGCGAGAGCGCTTCGGTCGAGGGGGCGGCGTGAGCGCTCATGGGCGGCGGGTCAGAGGCGGGCGGGCGCGGACGCGCTCACGCCGCCGGGGTCGAATTGGCGAAGACGGGGCGCTCGGGCGAGCCGGCGGACACGGTCAGCACGTCGTAGCCGGTGTCGGTGACGAGCACGGTGTGCTCCCACTGCGCGGACAGGCTGCGGTCGCGTGTCTTGACCGTCCACTGGTCGGGCATCGTGCGGATGTCGCGCTTGCCGGCGTTGATCATCGGCTCGATCGTGAAGATCATGCCCGGCTTCAGTTCGACGCCGGTGCCCGGGCGGCCGTAGTGGACGACCTGCGGATCCTCGTGGAACACCGTGCCGATGCCGTGGCCGCAGTATTCGCGCACGACGCTGTAGCCCTGCGCTTCCGCGTGCTTCTGGATCGCGTGGCCGATGTCGCCGAGGTGCGCGCCCGGCTTGACCTGGTCGATGCCGAGCCACATGCATTCGTAGGTGGTCTGCACGAGGCGCTTCGCGAGGATCGAGCCCTCGCCGACGATGAACATCCGGCTCGTGTCGCCGAAGTAGCCTTCCTTGATCACGGTGACGTCGATGTTCAGTGCGTCGCCGTTCTTGAGCACCTTGTCGCCCGGGATGCCGTGGCAGATCACGTCGTTGACGGAAATGCAGCACGACGCCGGGTAGGGCGGGTAGCCGGGCGGCTGGTAGTTCAGCGTCGCGGGAACCGTGCCCTGCACGTCGACCATGTAGTTGTGGCAGAGGCGGTCGAGTTCGGCGGTCGTGATGCCCGCGACGACGTGCGGGGTGAGGTAGTCGAGCACTTCGCTCGCCAGACGGCAGGCGACGCGCATCTGCGCGATATCGTGTTCGTTTTTGAGCGTAATAGCCATCGAGGTGTGCCTGGAAAGCGGTGAATTGACGGATTATCGCACCTTATGCCGGGCGTCGCAGCCCCCGGCGGCCGCGCGGATGCGGGTTTTTGCGGATTGCCGCGGGCACCGCCGCCGGCCCGGCAAAGTGTCGGGCGACTTGAGGGCAGACCACTCGGCATGCTATACTCTTTGGCTAAGTCGACACTCAAATGCCATAGATGCCCCAACCTGGGGCGGCGTTTGCGGTGAAAGGCTTTGCGGCACGCGCATTCTTGTTTTGCACGTGCCGAATCGCAAGCCGGCGCAACCAGGGTGCCGGCCGCACGGAGCGGAAAGCCTGCGGGCTCGTTCGTGCGGCGGTACGGCAGCCGGCTTAAGACCCAACCCTCGTGGAGAATTTACATGGCAGTTACGATGCGCCAAATGCTGGAAGCGGGTGTCCACTTCGGTCACCAGACGCGCTTCTGGAACCCGAAGATGGCACCGTTCATTTTCGGTCACCGCAACAAGATTCACATCATCAACCTCGAAAAGACGCTGCCGATGTTCAACGACGCACAGAAGTACGTGCGTCAGCTGGCGGCGAACCGCGGCACGATCCTGTTCGTCGGCACGAAGCGCCAGTCGCGCGACACGATCGCCCAGGAAGCGCAGCGCGCAGGCATGCCGTACGTCAACGCACGCTGGCTCGGCGGCATGATGACCAACTTCAAGACGCTGAAGGTTTCGATCAAGCGCCTGAAGGACATGGAAGCGGCGGTCGAGGCAGGCGAGCTCGAGAAGATGAGCAAGAAGGAAGCGCTGCTGTTCGAGCGTGAAATCGCCAAGCTGCAGAAGTCGATCGGCGGCGTGAAGGACATGGGCGGCATTCCGGACGCGATCTTCGTCGTCGACGTCGGCTACCACAAGATTGCCGTCACGGAAGCGAACAAGCTGGGCGTGCCGGTCATCGCCGTGGTCGATACGAACCACTCGCCGGAAGGTGTGGACTACGTGATCCCGGGTAACGACGACTCGAGCAAGGCAGTCGCGCTGTACGCGGAAGGCGTGGCCGACGCGATCCTCGAAGGCCGTGCGAACGCGGTCAACGAAGTGGTCCAGGCAGTGCGCGGCGGCGACGACGAGTACGTCGAGGAAAACGCGTAACTGGCCCCGAGCCGGCGCAAAAAGGGGGCTCTCAACAGGCCCCCTTTTTTTAAGCTTGTGCGCCGGACCTGATCGCGCCGAATCGGCGCGGGTCCGGAAACGAATCTCGGCCGTTCGCGTCCAAGCGGGCGGCGTTGTGAATACAGACTCAAGGAGCGAATGATGGCGGCAATTACCGCAAGCATGGTGGCAGAACTGCGCGCAAAGACCGACGCACCGATGATGGAGTGCAAGAAGGCGCTGACGGAAGCCGACGGCGACCTGGCCAAGGCTGAAGAGCTGCTGCGCGTCAAGCTCGGCAACAAGGCGAGCAAGGCGGCATCGCGCGTGACGGCCGAAGGCGTCGTCGCATCGTTCGTCGGCGGCAACGCAGGCGCGCTGGTCGAGCTGAACTGCGAAACCGACTTCGTCGCGAAGAACGACGATTTCCTCGCGTTCTCGAAGACGGTTGCAGAACTCGTCGCGACGCAGAACCCGGCCGACGTGGCCGCGCTGTCGGCGCTGCCGCTCGACGGCTCGACGGTCGATGCAGTGCGCCTGGCACTGATCGGCAAGATCGGCGAGAACGTGTCGATCCGCCGTTTCGTCCGTTTCGAAACCGCGAACAAGATCGCAACGTACCTGCACGGCGCGCGTATCGGCGTGATCGTCGAGTACACGGGCGCGGACGAGCAAGTCGGCAAGGACGTCGCGATGCACATCGCGGCGATGAAGCCGGTCGCGCTGTCGTCGGCTGACGTGCCGGCGGAACTGATCGAGACGGAACGCCGCGTGGCCGAGCAGAAGGCTGCGGAATCGGGCAAGCCGGCCGAGATCGTCGCGAAGATGGTCGACGGCAGCGTCCAGAAGTACCTGAAGGAAGTGTCGCTGCTGAACCAGTCGTTCGTGAAGAACGACAAGCAGACGATCGAGCAGATGCTGAAGGCAGCGAATGCCGCAGTGCAGAAGTTCGCGCTGTTCGTCGTCGGCGAAGGCATCGAGAAGCGTCAGGACGACTTCGCGGCCGAAGTGGCCGCCCAAGTCGCAGCAGCAAAGCAGCAGTAAGCAGTCCGGCAGCACCCGCGGCGGGCGTCCGCTCCGCCGCGGCCGGCGGCGTCGCCGGGCCGGCCGGAAGGTCCGGTCTGGCCGGCGGCGCTTGCCCGAATCAGTATTTCGCCCCTACAGTTCGTGGTTGTCATCCTCTCGTCGCTCGGAAGCCCCTATGTCCAATGCCTATAAACGCGTCCTCCTCAAACTTTCCGGCGAAGCGCTGATGGGCGACGATGCCTTCGGCATCAATCGCGCTACGATTGAGCGGATGGTGGCCGATATCGCCGAAGTCGTGCGTCTCGGCACGCAGCTCGCGGTGGTGATCGGCGGCGGTAATATTTTCCGCGGCGTGGCGGGCGGCGCGGCCGGCATGGACCGCGCGACGGCGGACTACATGGGGATGCTGGCGACGATGATGAACGCTCTGGCGCTGCAGGACGCGATGCGCCACGCCGGCATCGAGGCGCGCGTGCAGTCCGCGCTGCGGATGGATCAGGTCGTCGAGCCGTACATCCGCCCGCGTGCGATCCGCCAGCTCGAGGAGGGCCGCGTCGTGATCTTTGCCGCCGGTACCGGCAACCCGTTCTTCACGACCGACACGGCCGCCGCGCTGCGCGGCTCGGAAGTGGGCGCCGAGGTGGTGCTGAAGGCGACGAAGGTCGACGGCGTGTATTCCGCCGATCCGAAGAAGGATCCGTCGGCCACGCGCTACACGACGATCAGCTTCGACGAGGCGATCAGCCGCAACCTGCAGGTGATGGACGCGACCGCGTTTGCGCTGTGCCGCGACCAGAAGCTGCCGATTCGCGTGTTTTCGATCAACAAGCCGGGTGCGCTCAAGCGCATCGTGCTGGGCGAGGACGAGGGTACGCTCGTCCACGTGTAAACTCCCGCGGATGCGGGTGTCCGGCCGGGCGACCGGTTGGCGTGCCCGCGCGGCGCCGCTGCGCACGCGACGAGTCCGCGTTCATTGAAGATTTGAAGGTTCGGAGGTTGAAATGAGTGTCGCTGATGTCAAGAAGGGCGTAGAGCAGAAAATGCAGCGCTCGATCGAAGCGTTCAAGAACGATCTGGCGAAGATCCGCACGGGCCGTGCGCACACGGGCCTGCTCGATCACGTGCAGGTCGACTACTACGGCTCGATGGTGCCGATCTCGCAGGTGGCCAACCTGACGCTCGTCGACGCGCGCACGATCGGCGTGCAGCCGTGGGAAAAGAACATGGTTGCGAAGGTCGAGAAGGCGATCCGCGAAGCCGACCTGGGCCTGAACCCGGCGACGTCCGGCGACCTGATCCGCGTGCCGATGCCGCCGCTGACGGAAGAGCGCCGCCGCGAGCTGACGAAGGTCGTCAAGAGCGAAGGCGAGACCGCGAAGGTGGCGATCCGCAACCTGCGCCGCGACGCGAACGAGCAGCTGAAGAAGCTGGTCAAGGACAAGGAAATCTCGGAAGACGACGAGCGCCGCGCGGGCGACGACGTGCAGAAGCTGACCGACAAGCACGTGACCGAAATCGACAAGCTCGTGCAGAGCAAGGAAGCGGAGATCATGACGGTCTGACCGTCGTTCTCGCGTCCCGCCTTCTTCCCGCATTACTGTCTCAACGGCCATGACTTATACCAGCTCTACCGTTCGCGTGCCTGACGTCGGCGCCGTGCCGCGTCACATCGCGATCATCATGGACGGCAATGGCCGTTGGGCGACCGAACGCCGCCTGCCCCGCGTCGCGGGGCATACGCGCGGCGTCGACGCGGTGCGGGCGGTGGTCGAGGGCTGCGCGCGCGTCGGCGTCGAATACCTGACGCTGTTCGCGTTCAGCTCGGAGAACTGGCGGCGGCCGACCGAGGAAGTGTCGTTCCTGATGCGGCTGTTCATCACCGCGCTGGAGCGCGAGGTCGGCAAGCTGCATGCGAACGGGATCCGCCTGCGCGTCGTCGGCGATCTCGACCGCTTCGAGCCGCGGATCCAGGCGCTGATCCGCCGCGCCGAAACCAAGACGGCGCGCAACACGCGCCTCACGCTCACCATCGCCGCGAACTACGGCGGCCGGTGGGACATCCTGCAAGCGACCCGCAAGCTCGTCGAGCAGGCCGTGCGCGAGGGCCGCGAGGTGGAAGTCAGCGAAGACAGCTTCGCGCCCCACCTGGCGATGGCCTATGCGCCGGAGCCCGACCTGTTCATCCGCACTGGCGGCGAACAGCGCATCAGCAACTTCCTGCTGTGGCAGCTCGCGTACACCGAATTCTATTTCACCGACAAATTCTGGCCGGACTTCGACGGCGCGGCGCTGACCGATGCGCTGGCGTCGTACACCGATCGCGAACGCCGCTTCGGCCGCACGAGCGCGCAGCTCGAGCCGCAATCCCAGAACGCCGATTCCCTTTCATGCTGAAAACCCGTGTGATCACGGCGGTCGTGCTGCTGGCGGTGCTGCTGCCGGTGACCTTGTTCGCACCGTTGAGCGCGTTCGGCGCGCTGATCGGCGTCGTGCTCGTGTTCGCCGCCTGGGAATGGGCGCGCCTGCTGAAGCTCGGCGGCGCCGGCCCGGTCGTCTACGCAATCGTCGCGGCGCTGGCGCTGCTGGCGACCACGCGCGTCGGCATCGGCACCTCTTCATCCCGCCCCCTTTTTGCGGCGGCCGGCGTGTTCTGGCTGCTGGTCGGCCCGTTCGCGCTGCGGCGCAAGCCCGTGCTCGCCGGGGGCATGTGGCGGCCGTTCCTGCTCGCGGCGGGCCTCGTGATCTTCGCCGCCTGCTGGCACGCGCTCGTCGCGGCGCGCGCGCAGGGCGTGCCGTTCGTGCTGTCGCTGCTGCTCGTCGTCTGGCTGGCCGATATCGGCGCATATTTCGCGGGCAAGGCCTTCGGGAAGCGTAAACTGGCGGTCACGATCAGCCCCGGGAAGAGCTGGGAAGGGGCGGTGGGCGGCTGGCTCGCCGTGATGATCGTCGCAAGTGTCGCGATGGGCGCGCACCTGTTCGAGCCGACCCTTTTTTCTGCTTTCGCCGCGCAGTTCGGCGGGCCGGGCGCCTGGGCGGCGCTGACGCTGCTCGTCGCGTACAGCGTGATCGGCGACCTGTTCGAGTCGCTGCTGAAGCGCCAGGCCGGCGTGAAGGATTCGAGCGGTCTGCTGCCGGGGCACGGCGGCGTGCTCGACCGCGTCGACGCACTGCTGCCCGTGCTGCCGCTCGCGATGCTGCTGTTTCACGGTTAACCCCTACACTTCAGTTATGCAAAAACGCCTGACATTGCTCGGTTCGACGGGCTCGATCGGAGACAGTACGCTCGACGTGGTCGCGCGCCATCCGGAGCGCTTCTCGGTTTATGCGCTGACCGCGCATCGCAACGGCGACAAGCTGGTCACCCAGTGCCTGCGCTTTGCGCCCGAGGTCGCGGTGGTCGGCGACGCGCAGACGGCCGCGCATGTCGAAGCGCAGTTGCGCGCGGCCGGCAGCAAGACCCAGGTTGCCTACGGGCCGCAGGCGCTCGTCGACGTGTCGAAGAGCGACCAGTGCGACACGGTCGTCGCGGCGATCGTCGGCGCGGCGGGCCTCGCGCCGAGCCTCGCGGCCGCGCGTGCCGGCAAGCGCATCCTGCTCGCGAACAAGGAATCGCTCGTGATGTCGGGCGCGATCTTCATGGACGCGGTGCGCGACCATGGCGCGATCCTGCTGCCGGTCGACAGCGAGCACAACGCGATCTTCCAGTGCATGCCGCGCGACGCGGCCGAGCACGGCGGGATCGCGAAGATCATCCTGACCGCATCGGGCGGCCCGTTCCGCACGCGCGAACCGGCAACGCTCGCCGACGTGACGCCCGACGAGGCGTGCAAGCACCCGAACTGGGTGATGGGCCGGAAGATCTCGGTCGATTCCGCGACGATGATGAACAAGGGCCTCGAAGTGATCGAGGCGCACTGGATCTTCGGGCTGCCGGGCGACCGGATCGACGTGCTGATCCATCCGCAGAGCGTGATCCATTCGCTCGTGTCGTACCGCGACGGCTCGGTGCTCGCGCAGCTCGGCAACCCCGACATGCGCACGCCGATCGCGCATGCGCTCGCTTATCCGGACCGCGTCGACGCGGGCGTCGAGCAGCTCGACCTCGCGCAGATCGCGCAGCTGTCGTTCGAGAAGCCCGACTACGCGCGCTTCCCGTGCCTCGCGCTCGCGCTGAAGGCGCTGGCTGAAGGCGGCATCGCGAGCGCCGCGTTGAACGCGGCGAACGAAATCGCGGTCGAAGCGTTTCTCGAGCGCCGGATCGGCTTCATGGCGATCGCGGCGACGGTCGACGCGGTGCTCAATGTGCTGCCGAACCGCGTACCGAACGGGCTCGACGACGTCCTGGCGGCGGATGCCGAGGCACGCCGCCTCGCCGCCGAGATCATTGCGAAAGCGCCTGCGCCACGCGTGGAGCGCACTGCCTGAATGAGGTGCTCATGAACGTGCTGGTCGAACTGATCGCGTTTGCGGTGGCGATCGGGGTGCTGGTCGTCGTGCATGAGTACGGTCATTATCGCGTCGCGCGCTGGTGCGGCGTGAAGGTGCTCCGCTTCTCGATCGGCTTCGGCCAGCCGGTTGCGCGCTGGGTCAGCAAGAAGACCGGCACCGAGTGGACGCTGTCCGCGCTGCCGCTCGGCGGCTACGTGAAGATGCTCGACGAACGCGAACCGGGCCCCGGCGTGAAGCCGGAGGAACTCGGCCAGGCGTTCAACCGCCAGTCGGTCGGCAAGCGCATCGCGATCGTCGCGGCGGGGCCGATTGCCAACTTCCTGTTGGCAATCGTGCTGTTCTCGGTCGTTTTCGCGTCCGGCGTGACCGAGCCCGCGGCGATCATCGCGCCGCCGGCGGCCGGCACGGTGGCGGCCCGCGCGGGCTTCGACGGCAACGAGACGATCGTGTCGATCCGTGACGTGCCCGCAGGCGACGCGCAGCCGGTGCGCTCGTGGCCGGACTTGCGCTGGAAGCTCCTCGCGGCGGCGTTCGATCACCGGGAGGTCGTGCTCGGCGCGCGCGACGGCGGTGCTTCGACGTTCGATTTCCGCGTCGATTTGCGCAATATCGCGGAAGGCGACATCGACGACGATTTCATGGCGCGGCTGGGCTTCGAGCCGGGCGGCGGCACGCTGTCGGTCGCGTCGGTGCAGCCGGGCAGCGCGGCGCAGCAGGCGGGACTGAAGAGCGGCGACAAGCTGCTGGCGCTAGACGGCGAGCGGATCGGCGGCGCGTCGCGCTTCATCGACGCGATCAAGCATCACGCGGGCAAGACGCTGGCGATGAAGATCGAGCGCGGCGGCGTCGCACAGACGGTCACGATCGTGCCGCAGGCGCAGCCGGACGACGAAACCGGGCGCCAGGTCGGCCGCATCGGCGCGGCGCTGTCGATGCAGACGCCGGGCGTCGACGTGCGCTACGGGCCGATCGACAGCCTGAAGCTGGGCGCGCGCCGCACGTGGGACATCGCGGTGTACTCGCTGCGGATGTTCGGGCGGATGATCACCGGGGACGCTTCGCTGAAAAACCTGTCGGGCCCGGTCACGATCGCCGACTACGCAGGAAAGAGCGCGCGGCTGGGTCCGTCGGCGTTCCTGTCGTTCCTCGCCCTTGTCAGCATTAGCCTTGGCGTACTGAACTTGTTGCCGATTCCCGTTTTGGACGGGGGGCATCTGTTATATTATCTGGTTGAAGCCGCGACCGGGAAAGCCGTTTCGGAACGCTGGCAACTGATTCTGCAAAGAGCCGGGTTGATCTGCATCGTCGCATTGTCGGCGATCGCGCTGTTCAACGATCTGGCTCGGTTAATCCATTTCTGAAGCGTCGGGCGGCGGCCGCGGGCAGCCGCCTGATTTGATGCAGCTAAATATTGGGGATGCATGTTGTTCAAACCTCATCGCTTTGTACCTAAGACAATGGCAGCGGCGGCGCTCGCCGCGCACGGACTCGCGGCGCATGCAGCCGCACCGTTCGTGGTGCAAGACATCAAGATCGAGGGCTTGCAGCGCGTCGAACCGGGCTCCGTGTTTGCGTACCTGCCGATCAAGCAAGGCGATACCTTCACGGACGACAAGGCATCCGAAGCAATTCGCGCGCTGTATGCGACGGGCTTCTTCAACGACGTGCGCATCGCCACCCAGGGCAACGTCGTGATCGTGCAGGTTCAGGAGCGTCCGGCGATTGCGTCGATCGACTTCACCGGCACGAAGGAATTCGACAAGGACAACCTGACCAAGGCGCTGCGCGCGGTCGGTCTCGCGGACGGCCGCTACTACGACAAGGCGCTCGTCGACAAGGCGGAGCAGGAGCTCAAGCGCCAGTACCTGACGCGCGGCTTCTATGCAGCCGAGGTCAAGACCACGGTCACGCCGGTCGACGCGAACCGCGTGTCGATCCTGTTCGCGGTTGCCGAAGGTCCGAGCGCGAAGATCCGTCAGATCAACTTCATCGGCAACAAGGCGTTCAAGACGAGCACGCTGCGCGACGAGATGCAGCTGTCGACGCCGAACTGGTTCTCCTGGTACACGAAGAACGACCTGTACTCGAAGGAAAAGCTGACCGGCGACCTCGAGGCGGTGCGCTCGTACTATCTGAACCGCGGCTACCTCGAGTTCAACATCGAGTCGACCCAGGTGTCGATCTCGCCGGACAAGAAAGACATGTACATGACGGTCACGCTGCACGAAGGCGAGCCGTATACGGTGTCCGGCATCAAGCTCGCGGGCAACCTGCTCGACCGCGAGGCCGAGCTGAACAAGCTGATCAAGATCAAGCCGGGCGACCGTTTCTCGGCCGAGAAGCTGCAGCAGACGACGAAGGCGATCGTCGACAAGCTCGGCGAATACGGCTACGCGTTCGCGGCCGTCAACGCGCAGCCGGACATCGACCAGGCGAACCACAAGGTGAACCTGACGCTCGTCGTCGATCCGAGCCGCCGCGTGTACGTGCGCCGCATCAACATCGTCGGCAACACGCGGACCCGCGACGAGGTCGTGCGCCGCGAAATGCGCCAGCTCGAAAGCTCGTGGTTCGACTCGAGCCGCCTCGCGCTGTCGAAGGACCGCGTGAACCGTCTCGGCTACTTCACCGACGTCGACGTGGCGACGGTGCCGGTCGAAGGCACGAACGACCAGGTCGACGTGAACGTGAAGGTCGCCGAGAAGCCGACCGGCGCGATCACGCTGGGCGCCGGCTTCTCGTCGACGGACAAGGTCGTGCTGTCGGCGGGCGTGTCGCAGGACAACGTGTTCGGTTCGGGCACGAGTCTCGCGGTGAACGTCAACACCGCGAAGAGCTACCGGACGCTGACCGTCACGCAGGTCGACCCGTACTTCACGGTCGACGGCATCAAGCGGATCACCGACGTCTACTACCGCACGTACCAGCCGCTCTACTATTCGACGAACTCGAGCTTCAAGATCGTCAGCGCGGGCGGCAACATGAAGTTCGGCATCCCGTTCTCGGAAGTCGACACCGTCTACTTCGGCGCGGGCTTCGAGCAGAACCGCCTCGACGTCGATTCGAACACGCCGCAGAGCTACCAGGACTACGTGAGCCAGTTCGGCCGCGTGTCGAACACGGTGCCGCTGACGGTCGCGTGGTCGCGCGACGCGCGTGACAGCGCGCTGATCCCGAGCCGCGGCTACTTCACGCAGGCGAACATGGAGTACGGCGTGCCGGTCGGCAAGATCCAGTACTACAAGGCGGACCTGCAGGCGCAGTACTATTATTCGTTCTCGCGCGGCTTCATCCTCGGCATGAACCTGCAAGGCGGCTACGGCAACGGCATCGGCAACCCGTACCCGATCTTCAAGAACTACTACGCGGGCGGTATCGGCTCCGTGCGCGGCTACGAGCCGAGCTCGCTGGGCCCGCGCGACTCGAAGACGGGCGATCCGATCGGCGGCTCGAAGATGGTCGTCGGCAACATCGAGCTGACGTTCCCGCTGCCGGGCACCGGCTACGACCGCACGCTGCGCGTGTTCACGTTCGTCGACGGCGGCAACGTGTGGGGCAACGCGCCGGGCGGCAACAGCACGGGCGCGAATGGCCTGCGTTACGGCTACGGCGTCGGCCTCGCGTGGATCTCGCCGATCGGGCCGCTCAAGCTGAGCCTCGGCTTCCCGATTCAGAAGCACGAAGGCGACAAGTACCAGAAATTCCAGTTCCAGATCGGGACGGCGTTCTGATCGAACGCTCATGACAACAGCAACGAGAGGGTAATTTTGCTAACCGGTAAGTTTTCGAAACGAGTGATGTGCGCGCTGACCGTTGCGCTGGCCCTGGGCGCCGCGACGGTGCACGCACAGGACGTCGCCCGCATCGCGGCGGTCAATTCGGATCGGATCCTGCGCGAGTCCGTGCCCGCCAAGGCGGCGCAGACGAAGCTCGAAGCCGAGTTCGCGAAGCGCGACAAGGACCTGCAGGACATGGCGCAGCGCCTGAAGTCGATGTCGGATTCGCTGGACAAGAACGGCGCGTCGCTGTCGCCGGGCGATCGCGCACAGAAGCAGCGCGACCTCGCGCAGCTCGATACGGACTTCCAGCGCAAGCAGCGCGAATTCCGCGAGGATCTCAACCAGCGCCGCAATGAAGAGCTGGCGGCGGTGCTCGAGCGCGCGAACAAGGTCATCAAGCAGATCGCCGAGCAGCAGAACTACGACCTGATCGTGCAGGAAGCCGTGTACGTCAGCCCGCGCATCGACATCACCGACAAGGTGCTCAAGGCGCTCGCGTCCGGCTCGGTGAACTGAACGGAGCGGACGACGAATGGCATTGACGCTTGAGGCACTCGTAAAGCGGTTCGGCGGCGAGATCGTCGGCGACCACCAGTGCCAGGTCGGCGGCCTCGCGCCGCTCGACCAGGCCGGCCCCCAGCAGCTCGCGTTCCTCGCGAATCCGAAATACCTGTCGCAGGTCGAGACGACCCGGGCAGGCGCGGTGCTGATCGCGCCGAAGGATCTGGAGAAGCTGGGCGCGGCCGCTACCGGCCGTAGCTTTATCGTGACGCCGAATCCGTACGCGTACTTCGCGCGCGTCGCACAGATGTTCATCGACCTCGCCGCGCCGCCGCGCGCCGCGGGCGTGCATCCGAGCGCGACGATCGATCCGGCCGCGCAGGTCGCCGCGACTGCGGTGATCGGTCCGCACGTGACGATCGACGCGGGCGCGGTGATCGAGGACGGCGTGCAGCTCGACGCGAACGTGTTCGTCGGCCGCGGCACGAAGATCGGCGCCGGTTCCCACCTGTATCCGAACGTGTCGGTCTACCACGGCTGCCGGATCGGCCCGCGCGCGATCGTGCATTCGGGCGCGGTGATCGGCTCGGACGGCTTCGGATTCGCGCCGGACTTCGTCGGCGACGGCGACGCGCGCACCGGCAGCTGGGTCAAGATCCCGCAGGTCGGCGGCGTGGCGATCGGCCCGGACGTCGAAATCGGCGCGAACACGACGATCGACCGCGGCGCGATGGCGGACACCGTCATCGAGGAATGCGTGAAGATCGACAACCTGGTCCAGATCGGCCACAACTGCCGGATCGGCGCCTACACGGTGATCGCCGGGAACGCGGGGATCGCGGGCAGCACGACGATCGGCCGCCACTGCATGATCGGCGGCGCCGCCGGCATCGCGGGTCACGTGACGCTCGGCGATTACGTGATCGTCACCGCGAAGTCGGGCGTATCGAAGTCGCTGCCGAAGGCCGGCATCTACACGAGCGCATTCCCGGCCGTCGACCACGGCGACTGGAACAAGAGCGCAGCGCTCGTGCGCAATCTCGACAAGCTGCGCGACCGCATCAAGGCGCTCGAGACCGCACTGGCCGCCCAGGGCGGCGGCGCGGACGCGTAACCCATACCATGCGACATCATGAACCGGGCAGGGACTGCACGTGCCGCCCGGTTCGACCGACAGGGCCGGGCACCGGCCCGCATCAGCACTTGCTTCACCACCGCGCAGCCTCTGCGTGAGACGAACCATCATGAGCACTGAAAAAATCAATCTCGACATCCACAAGATCCTCACGCTGCTGCCGCATCGCTACCCGATTCTGCTCGTCGACCGCGTGCTCGAGCTCGAGCCGCACAAGGGCATCAAGGCGCTGAAGAACGTGTCGATCAACGAGCCGTTCTTCCAGGGGCATTTCCCGAAGCGGCCGGTGATGCCGGGTGTGCTGATTCTCGAGGCGCTCGCGCAGGCGGCCGCGCTGCTGACGTTCGCGGAAGAGCAGCCGAAGGACCCGGAAAACACGCTGTACTACTTCGTCGGCATCGATGGCGCGCGCTTCAAGCGCGTGGTCGAGCCGGGCGACCAGCTGATCCTGAACGTGACGTTCGAACGCTATATCCGCGGCATCTGGAAGTTCAAGGCGGTGGCGGAAGTGGACGGCAAGGTCGCGGCGGAAGCCGAACTGATGTGCACGGTCAAGACGGCCGACGCGGCGCCCTGAGCGACGCGGCACGCATGGCAATGCAACGCGACACATCATATTGAGAGGCAACCGCGCATGACCAGGATTCATCCCACGGCGATTGTCGAGCCAGGCGCGCAGATCGACGAATCGGTCGAGGTCGGCCCGTACGCGATCGTCGGCCCGCACGTCACGATCGGTGCGCGTACCACGATCGGTTCGCACAGCGTGATCGAAGGTCACACGACGATCGGCGAGGACAACCGCATCGGCCATTACGCGTCGGTCGGCGGCCGGCCGCAGGACATGAAGTACCAGGACGAGCCGACCCGGCTCGTGATCGGCAATCGCAACACGATCCGCGAATTCACGACGATCCACACCGGCACCGTGCAGGACGCCGGCGTGACGACGCTCGGCGACGACAACTGGATCATGGCCTATGTTCACATCGGCCACGACTGCCGTGTCGGCAACCACGTGATCCTGTCGAGCAACGCGCAGATGGCGGGCCACGTCGAGATCGGCGACTGGGCGATCGTCGGCGGCATGTCCGGCGTGCACCAGTTCGTGCGCATCGGCGCGCACGCGATGCTCGGCGGCGCGTCGGCGCTCGTGCAGGACGTGCCGCCGTTCGTGATCGCGGCCGGCAACAAGGCCGAACCGCACGGGATCAACGTCGAAGGCTTGCGCCGTCGCGGCTTCTCGCCCGATGCGATCTCGGCGCTGCGCAGCGCATACCGGCTGCTGTACAAGAACGGCCTGTCGCTCGAGGAAGCGAAGGTGCAGCTGCGCGAGCTGGCGGAAGCCGGCGGCGACGGCGACGCGCCGGTCAAGGCGCTCGTCGCGTTCATCGACGCGTCCCAGCGCGGCATCATCCGCTAAGCGATGTCGCTCCCGACCAACCAGCTCCGGCTTGCAATGGTGGCGGGCGAGCCGTCGGGCGACCTGCTCGCGGCATCGCTGCTCGGCGGGCTGCACGAGCGGCTGCCGGCGTCGGCCCGTTATTACGGGATCGGCGGCCAGCGGATGATCGCGCACGGCTTCGACTCGCACTGGCAGATGGACAAGCTGACGGTGCGCGGCTATGTCGAGGCGCTCGGCCAGATTCCGGAGATCCTGCGGATCCGCGGCGAACTGAAGCGCCAGCTGCTCGCCGACCGGCCGGATGCGTTCATCGGCGTCGATGCGCCGGACTTCAACTTCAACGTCGAGCAGGCAGTGCGCGACGCGGGCATTCCGTCGATCCACTTCGTGTGCCCGTCGATCTGGGCATGGCGCGGCGGCCGGATCAAGAAGATCGTCAAGTCGGTCGACCACATGCTGTGCCTGTTTCCGTTCGAGCCGGCATTGCTTGACAAGGCAGGTGTCGCGTCGACCTACGTGGGCCATCCGCTCGCCGACGAGATCCCGCTCGAGCCCGACACGCACGGCGCGCGGATCGCGCTGGGCCTGCCTGCCGACGGCCCGGTGATCGCCGTGCTGCCCGGCAGCCGGCGCTCGGAAATCGCGCTGATCGGCCCGACGTTCTTCGCGGCGATGGCGCTGATGCAGCAGCGCGAGCCGGGCGTGCGCTTCGTGATGCCGGCGGCGACGCCGGCGCTGCGCGCGCTGCTGCAGCCGCTCGTCGACGCGCATCCGCAACTGGCGCTGACGATCACCGAAGGCCGTTCGCAGGTCGCGATGACGGCGGCGGACGCGATCCTCGTCAAGAGCGGCACCGTGACGCTGGAAGCCGCGCTGCTGAAGAAGCCGATGGTGATCTCGTACAAGGTGCCCTGGCTGACCGGGCAGATCATGCGCCGGCAGGGCTATCTGCCGTACGTCGGCCTGCCGAACATCCTCGCCGGGCGCTTCGTCGTGCCGGAACTGCTGCAGCATTTCGCGACGCCGGAGGCGCTGGCCGACGCGACGCTGACGCAGTTGCGCGACGACGCGAACCGCCGCACGCTCACCGAAATCTTTACCGAAATGCATCTTTCCCTGCGGCAGAACACGGCTGCGAAGGCCGCCGACGCGGTCGTACGCGTGATCGAACAGCGCAAGGGGCGGCGCGCATGACGGCGGCACGCACATCGCGTCGCCGCGCGCAGGGCGGCTTCGACTTCAGCCGGCCCGACGAGATCGTCTGCGGCGTCGACGAAGCCGGGCGCGGCCCGCTCGCGGGCCCGGTCGTGGCCGCCGCGGTGATTCTCGATCCGGCGCAGCCGATCGACGGGCTCGACGATTCGAAGGCGCTCTCGGCGAAGAAGCGCGATGCGCTGTACGAGCTGATCGTCGCGCGTTCGCACGCGTACTGCATCGCGTCGGCGAGCGTCGAGGAAATCGACACGCTGAACATCCTGCACGCGACGATGCTCGCGATGAAGCGGGCCGTCGAAGGGCTCGCGGTCGTGCCGACGCTCGCGCAGATCGACGGCAACCGCTGCCCGACGCTGTCGGTGCGCGCCGAGGCGATCGTCAGCGGCGATGCGCTGGTGCCGAGCATCTCGGCGGCGTCGATTCTCGCGAAGGTCGCACGCGACCGCATGCTGGTCGACCTGCACGAGCGCTTTCCCGTCTACGGGTTCAACGTGCATGCGGGCTACGGCACCGAGAAACACCTTGCCGCGCTGCGCGAGCACGGGCCGTGCGAAGCGCATCGCCGCTCGTTCGCGCCGGTGCGCGCGGCGCTCGATCTGATTCGATGAAAGTCATTACCTCCCGCGACAACCCGCTGTACAAACGCCTGAAGGCGCTCGCCGGATCGACGCATCACCAGCGCAAGAGCGGCGAGGCGCTGCTCGAAGGATTCCATCTCGCGAGCGCGTATCTCGACACCGGCGCGATTCCCGAACTGTGCGTCGCGACCGAAGGCGCGCTGCGCCACGACGAGGCGCAGGCAATCGTCGCGCGCATCGACGCGCACCGGCTCGTCACGTTGCCCGACGCGCTGTTCGGCCAGCTGTCGAACGTCGTCAACGGCGTCGGCTTCCTGCTGCTCGTCGGCCGGCCGTCCCATCCGCTGCCCGCGCGCGTGACCGATACGTCGGTCGTGCTGGACGGCGTGCAGGATGCCGGCAACGTCGGCTCGATCCTGCGCAGCGCGGCAGCGGCGGGCGTGAAGCACGTGTTCTGCGCGCCGGGCACCGCGTACGCATGGTCGTCGAAGGTGCTGCGCTCGGGTATGGGCGCGCATTTCCTGCTGTCGATCCACGAGGACGTCGAGGCGGGCGCGCTCGCCGAGCGGATCGGCGTGCCGGTCGCGCTGACGGATTCGCACGGCGCGCAGGCGATCTACGATTGCGACCTGGCCGGGCCGGTCGTCTGGGTGTTCGGCAACGAGGGCGCCGGCGTGTCGGCGTTCTGGCGTGATGCGGCGACGCATCGCGTGACGATTCCGCAGCCGGGCGGGATGGAGTCGCTGAACGTCGCGGCGGCCGCCGCGGTCTGCCTGTTCGAGCAGGTGCGGCAGCTGCGCCGCGCGTGACGGTGCGCGGCGGCAGGGCGGTCACGCCCCGGCGCTGCGAAACGAGAAAGGCCGCGTGTCGCACGCGGCCTTTTGCATTTTCGGGGCGGGAAGGGCAGCGCGCCCGCGCTGCGTCAGTACGATTGCCGGTCGAGGCGGACTTCCTGCAGGATCGTCGTCGCGATCTCCTCGATCGACTTGTGCGTCGACGACAGCCACTTGATGCCTTCGCGGCGCATCATCGCCTCGGCTTCGTTGATCTCGTAGCGGCAATTCTCGGGCGCCGCGTACTTGCTGCCCGGCCGGCGCTCGTTGCGGATCTCGGACAGGCGCTGCGGATCGATCGACAGCCCGAACAGCTTGTCGCGGTGCGCGCTGAGCGCGGACGGCAGCTTGCCGCGCTCGAAGTCTTCCGGAATCAGCGGATAGTTCGCGGCCTTCACGCCGTACTGCATCGCGAGGTACAGGCTCGTCGGCGTCTTGCCGCTGCGCGACACGCCGACGAGGATCACGTCGGCCTCCGACAGGTTGCGATTCGACTGGCCGTCGTCGTGCGCGAGCGAGAAGTTGATCGCCTCGATCCGCGTCTTGTATTCCTCGGTGTCCGCATTCTGGTGGCCGCGGCCCATCGCATGGCTCGACTTCAGCTGCAGCTCCTGCTCGAGCGGCTCGACGAAGCGCTGGAACATGTCGAGCACGAGCGCGTTCGAGCGCTTGACGATGTCGTTCGACTCGCTGTCGACGAGCGTCGTGAACACGATCGAGCGGCGGCCGTCGTGCACGGCGGCCTCGTTGATCTTCTCGACGGTCGCGTACGCCTTGTCGAGCGAGTCGACGAACGGCACGCGCACGAGGCGGAATTTCTGGTCGAACTGGGAGAGGATCGAATGCGCGAAGGTCTCGGCAGTGATCCCGGTGCCGTCGGAGACGATGAAAACGGTAGGCAGCATGAATCTGGACGTCGAACGTGAAGGGCGGGCGGCGCGCACGGCTGGAGGTCACTCTCCAGGCGCAATGACAAGGTCGCGCCACATCCGGCAGCCGGCACGGTAGAATAGCGGCAACCTGTTGGATAAGCAATTGCGGGGGCCGTGCGCGATGCGCGCAGCGCGCTTGCCGCGAGCGATTGAAAATTCCCGGCAAGTTCGGCGATATGGCTGCAAATTTCGCCCTTCTGCCGGGATTTTTGCAAATCGGGTCGGAAGATTTTCGAGCCCGGCGATTGTTTATCTAACAGGTTGCACAAGACGCGCCGCGCCTTTTTGCAAGCGCCCGCGTTCAAGCCCACTTGCGCGATCGAGCATTTTTTTCACACTTAGGGGCTTGTATGACTAACGCAGCAAACGTCGCAAAGGACCAGGCGTATGTAATTCCGTTCGAGCAGTTGCGGATGACCGATGTGGAGATCGTCGGCGGCAAGAATGCGTCGCTCGGCGAGATGATCAGCCAGCTTGCGTCGGCAGGCGTGCGCGTACCCACCGGTTTTGCCACGACCGCGCTCGCATTCCGCGACTTCCTCAAGCACAACGACCTTACCGACCGCATCGCGAAACGTCTCGAGTCGCTCGACATCGACGACGTGAAGGCGCTCGCCGAAGCCGGTGCGGAAATCCGCAAGTGGATCGTCGATGCGCCGATGCAGCCGCGCCTCGAGCAGGACATCCGCGCGCAGTTCGAAGTCCTGCAGAACGGCTCGCCGGGCGAGCTGTCGTTCGCCGTGCGCTCGTCCGCGACCGCGGAAGACCTGCCCGACGCATCGTTCGCGGGCCAGCAGGAGTCGTACCTGAACGTCGTCGGCATCGACGACGTGCTCGATCGCATGAAGCACGTGTTCGCGTCGCTGTATAACGACCGCGCGATCTCGTACCGCGTGCACAAGGGCTTCACGCACGCCGAAGTGGCGCTGTCGGCCGGCGTGCAGCGCATGGTCCGCTCGGACGTCGGCGCGGCCGGCGTGATGTTCACGATCGACACCGAGTCGGGCTTCAAGGACGCCGTGTTCATCACGTCGAGCTACGGCCTGGGCGAAACCGTCGTGCAGGGCGCGGTGAACCCGGACGAGTTCTACGTGTTCAAGACCACGCTCGCACAGGACAAGTACCCGATCATCCGCCGCTCGATCGGCTCGAAGCTGATCAAGATGGAGTTCACGCAGCCGGGCGAGCCGGGCCGCGTGAAGACGGTCGACGTGCCGCACGAGCAGCGCAACCGCTACTCGATCACCGACGAGGACGTGATCGAGCTGGCGAAGTACGCGGTGATCATCGAGAAGCACTACGAGCGTCCGATGGACATCGAGTGGGGCAAGGACGGCCGCGACGGCAAGATCTTCATCCTGCAGGCGCGCCCGGAAACGGTGAAGAGCCAGGCGAGCGGCAAGGCCGAGCAGCGCTTCAAGCTGAAGGGCCAGTCGCAGGTGCTGGCGACGGGGCGCGCGATCGGCCAGAAGATCGGCGCAGGCCCCGTGCGCGTGATCCAGGACCCGTCGGAAATGGAGCGCGTGCAGCCGGGCGACGTGCTGGTCGCCGACATGACCGACCCGAACTGGGAGCCGGTGATGAAGCGCGCGGCCGCGATCGTCACGAACCGCGGCGGCCGGACCTGCCACGCGGCGATCATCGCGCGTGAGCTCGGCGTGCCGGCGGTCGTCGGCTGCGGCGACGCGACCGACGTGCTGAAGGACGGCGCGCTCGTCACGGTGTCGTGCGCGGAAGGCGACGAAGGCAAGATCTACGACGGGCTGCTCGAGACGGAAGTCACCGAAGTGCAGCGCGGCGAACTGCCGGAAATCCCGGTGAAGATCATGATGAACGTCGGCAACCCGCAGCTCGCGTTCGACTTCTCGCAGCTGCCGAACGCCGGCGTCGGCCTCGCGCGTCTCGAGTTCATCATCAACAACAACATCGGCGTGCACCCGAAGGCGATCCTCGAGTACCCGAACATCGATCAGGACCTGAAGAAGGCGGTCGAGAGCGTCGCGCGCGGTCATGCGTCGCCGCGTGCGTTCTACGTCGACAAGCTGACGGAAGGCATCGCGACGATCGCCGCGGCGTTCTACCCGAAGCCCGTGATCGTGCGGATGTCCGACTTCAAGTCGAACGAGTACAAGAAGCTGATCGGCGGTTCGCGTTACGAGCCGGACGAGGAAAACCCGATGCTGGGCTTCCGCGGCGCGTCGCGCTACATCGCCGACGACTTCGCGCAGGCGTTCGAGATGGAGTGCCTCGCGCTCAAGCGCGTGCGTGACGAGATGGGCCTGTCGAACGTCGAGATCATGGTGCCGTTCGTGCGGACCGTGAAGCAGGCGGAGCGCGTCGTGAACCTGCTCGCGAAGTACGGCCTGAAGCGCGGCGAGAACGACCTGCGCCTCATCATGATGTGCGAAGTGCCGACCAACGCGATCCTCGCCGAAGAGTTCCTGCAACACTTCGACGGCTTCTCGATCGGTTCGAACGACCTCACGCAGCTCACGCTCGGCCTCGATCGCGATTCGGGCATGGAGCTGCTCGCGGTCGACTTCGACGAGCGCGACCCGGCGGTCAAGTTCCTGCTGAAGCGTGCGATCGACACCTGCCGCAAGATGGGCAAGTACGTCGGCATCTGCGGCCAGGGCCCGTCCGATCACCCGGACTTCGCGCAATGGCTGACCGACGAAGGCATCGTGTCGATCTCGCTGAACCCGGACACGATCATCGACACGTGGCAGGCGCTCGCCAACCGCAAGTAAGATCGGTCACGGTCCTCCGGCAGGCGGGCGGCGCGTTCGCCTGCCGGATGAAGGCAAAACGCAAGCTTCATGTTATAAACACCCCGGTAGCACCGGGGTGTTTTTGTTTGCAGGAGACCACATGATGTCGGGGCATTTGTTCTGGTGGATCGGGGTGGGCGTGCTGGTCGTCGGCGAACTGCTGACGGGCACGTTCAATCTGCTGATGATCGCGCTCGGGTTTCTCGTGGGCGGCCTGCTGCAGGTGGCCGGCTTCGCGCCGCACGTGCAGTTCGGGGCGGCCGCGCTGGTCGCGCTCGGCGCGATGATCGTGCTGCGCCGTTCGGGGCTCGGGCGCAGGCAGAAGCGCGACGCGTCGGCCAACCCGGACATCAATCTCGACATCGGCGCGACCCTCACGGTCGACGCGTGGCGCGACCGCCGCGCGCGCGTCCTGTACCGGGGCGCCGAATGGGACGTCGAGCTGGCCGAAGGCGAGCGCGACGACGCGCGCCTTTACAAGGTGCACGCCGTGCGCGGCAACTGTCTCGTAGTCGTGGCGAAACCCGCGGGCTGATCGTCCGCTGACAACAAGGAGGGAACGCTTCATGGATTCGCTGATCATCTGGGTCGTCCTGCTCGTCATTGCCGTCGTGATCGTGTCGAAGACGGTGAAGATCGTGCCGCAGCAGCACGCGTGGGTGCTCGAACGCTTCGGGCGCTATCACGCGACGCTGTCGCCGGGCCTGAACATCGTGCTGCCGTTCGTCGACCGCATCGCGTACCGGCACGTGCTGAAGGAAATTCCGCTCGACGTGCCGAGCCAGGTCTGCATCACGCGCGACAACACGCAGCTGCAGGTCGACGGCGTGCTGTACTTCCAGGTGACCGATCCGATGAAGGCGTCGTACGGGGCGAGCAACTTCGTGATCGCGATCACGCAGCTCGCGCAGACGACGCTGCGTTCGGTGGTCGGCAAGCTCGAGCTCGACAAGACCTTCGAGGAGCGCGACTTCATCAACCACAACATCGTCTCGGCGCTCGACCAGGCCGCGGCGAACTGGGGCGTGAAGGTGCTGCGCTACGAGATCAAGGATCTCACGCCGCCGAAGGAGATCCTGCACGCGATGCAGGCGCAGATCACCGCGGAGCGCGAGAAGCGCGCGCTGATCGCTGCGTCGGAAGGCCGCAAGCAGGAGCAGATCAACCTCGCGTCGGGTGCACGCGAAGCCGCGATCCAGAAGTCCGAGGGCGAGCGGCAGGCGGCGATCAACCAGGCGCAGGGCGAGGCGGCGGCGATTCTCGCGGTCGCCGAGGCGAACGCGCAGGCGATCCAGAAGATCGCGAACGCGATCCAGTCGCAGGGCGGGATGGATGCGGTGAACCTGAAGGTCGCCGAGCAGTACGTCGGTGCGTTCTCGAATCTCGCGAAGCAGGGCAATACGCTGATCGTGCCGTCGAACCTGTCGGATCTCGGCACCGCGATCGCGTCGGCGCTGTCGATCGTCAGGCATGCGGGGCCGGCGGGAGCCGGCACGCCGGCCGGCAAGGCCTGAGCGGTGTCGCCGCGGCGGTCTTGCCGCGGCCGCATCGTGCGTCGGGCATGCGGCGGATTGCCGCACGGCGAAGTGCGTGTCCGGCCGCCCGCCGGCTCGTCACGCTTCCCCACAGGACAAAGGCCCGCTTCGAGCGGGCCTTTTCATGCGAAGTAGTGACGCGTCAGGTGCCGGCGCGCATGATGCGTGCCTTCTCGCGCTCCCAGTCGCGCTTCTTCTCGGTTTCGCGCTTGTCGTGCAGCTTCTTGCCTTTCGCGAGGCCGATGTCGCACTTCACGCGGCCGCCCTTGTAGTGGAAGTTCAGCGGCACGAGCGTGTAGCCGCGCTGCTCGACCTTGCCGATCAGTTTCTTGATTTCCTCGGCATGCAGCAGCAGCTTGCGGGTGCGCAGCGGATCGGGCTTGATGTGCGTCGAGGCTTCGGGCAGCGGGCTGATGTGCGTGCCGATCAGGAAGATCTCGGCGTTCTTCACGATCACGTAGCCTTCCTTGATCTGGCCGCGCCCGGCGCGCAGCGCCTTGACTTCCCAGCCCTCGAGCACGAGCCCCGCCTCGTAGCGTTCCTCGATGTGGTAATCGAAGCGCGCTTTCCTGTTGTCGATGATGCTCATGAAAGGATCGGGCCAACTCGTTTAAAATCACGATTTTAGCAAAGCGGGGCGAGAATCGCCCGGCTTGCGTTCTCACCTTTGCGATGCCGCGCGATTTATGGCAGATGTCCAGAAAACCGTATTGATCCGTCATTCGGCGGAACAGATGTTCGACCTCGTCACCGACGTTGCCGATTACCCCAATTTCCTGCCCTGGTGCGGCGGCATCGAGATCCGCCGCCAGGACGAGAGCGGGATGGAGGCGCGCATCGACATCAACTTCAAGGGCATCAAGCAGCATTTCGCGACCCGCAACACGCAGCAGCGCCCGACGCGCATCGACATGGAGTTCGCGGACGGCCCGTTCAAGAAATTCACCGGCTCGTGGCGCTTCACGGCACTGCGCGCCGATGCGTGCAAGATCGAATTCTCGCTGCATTACGAGTTCTCGAACATCCTGCTCGAGAAGATCATCGGGCCGGTGTTCAGCCATATCGCGAACACGTTCGTCGATTCGTTCGTCAAGCGCGCCGACCAGCGCTACGGGAAGGGGTGACGCGATGCTGTCGATCGAAGTCTGCTATGCGCTGCCGGAGCGCCAGACGCTGATTCCGGTCACGTTGCCGGACGGCGCGACCGTGCGCGCGGCGATCGACGCGAGCGGCGTGCTCGCGCTGCATCCGGAGATCGATCTCGAACACGCGAAAACCGGCGTGTTCGGCAAGCTCGTGCCGCTCGACGCGCCGCTCGCCGACCACGACCGCGTCGAGATCTACCGGCCGCTGATCGTCGACCCGAAGGTCGCACGCCAGCGCCGCGTCGAGAAATCGCGCCGCGAGGGCTCCGTCGAGGGCCGCAAGTGGCAACACAAGGATTCGCGCTGATTCGCGCGATCCGGCGCTGATTCATCCCATTCGTCCAATTCGTCCGATGAAACCCCGCCGCGCTCAGTGCGCGGTGAGGTTCGCATTCATCGGATCGTCCTTCGTGTGGGTGTCGCCGTGCCGGCGCACCGAGCCGTAGACGCCCGCGAGCAGCAGCACGAGCGCCGCGATCTCGAGCACGCGCGGCAGCCGGTGATCGTAGACGAATGCGTACAGCAGCGCGAACACGGTCTCGAACACGATCAGCTGGCCCGACAGCGTCAGCGGCAGGCGCTTCGACGCGGCGTTCCACAGCCCGTTGCCGAGCCACGACGCGCCGATCGCGAGACCGAGGTTCAGCAGCCAGAACAACTGCCAGCGCGATGCGGGCAGCGCCGCCTGTAGCGTGCCGGCGGGCGCCGCGAGGATGCCGAGCCAGCACAGCGCGCCGATCAGGCCCGTCACGACGCCCCACAGCACCGACCACTCGTTGCCGCTGAAATGATGATGCCGCTGCAGGTAGCGGGCATTCGCGACCGCATACCAGGTCCAGCTCGCGAGCGCGCCGGCCGCGCACGCGATGCCGGCGAGTTTCTGCGCGAGCGTCGTCGCGTGCGCGGCTTCGGACGTGAACAGGTCGACGTTGATGCACGCGATGCCGGCGACGACGAGCGCGAGCGGGCCGGCCAGCCGCCTGAGCGGCACCGCGCCGTGGTCGCCGAGGCCGGCGAGCGTGACGGTCACGGGCAGCACGCCGACGATCAGCGAGCTGGGCGCGATGCCGATCAGGTGCACCGCGCCGGACAGCAGCATGTAGTAGGCGACGTTGCCGACGAGCGCGAGCTTCGCGAGCGCGATGAAATCCTCGCGGGTCAGGCGCGCGAGCAGCGAGCGCGCGACCGGCAGCGCGGCCGCGAGCGATACGAGGCCGTACATCGCGTAGCGGCCGGCGCTCAGCAGCAGCGGCGAGAAGTCGGTCAACAGCCGCGGAACCATGAACACCATGCCCCACAGGGCGCCCGCCAACACTCCGTACACCACACCGCGCTGCATCGACTTCTCCGACTGAATCACTGACGAGCGCGCATCTTAACGGTGTCGGCGGCAAGGCGTCTTGTTCATTCCTGCACTCGGCGGGAAGCGGCGCGGCGTTGGCGAACGCCGCGCGTGTCGTCGGCAGGGGAGACTTTGCCTATTGATCCGTCGAATCGGCCGGCGCCGTCGCGCCGCGTGCGGGGCGCCGCACGGCCCGAATCTTCCCGCTGTTGCCGCCGCCGCAGAAGAAGCGGTCGCCGCCGTCGGATTCGAGCCCCGACACGCCGGCGCCCGGCGGCATGTCGAGCCGTTCGAGCACCTGCCCCGATTGCGGATCGACCCGCCGCAGCTCGCTTGCGTCGCCTTCCCAGGTGCCGTGCCACAGCTCGCCGTCGACCCAGGTCACGCCGGTGACGAAGCGGTTCGATTCGATCGTGCGCAGCACCGCGCCGGTCTGCGGATCGATCTGATGAATCTTCCGCTCGCGATACTGACCGACCCACAACGTCCCTTCGGCCCACGCGAGCCCCGAATCGCCGCCGCCGCCGGGCGCGGGGATCGTCGCGAGCACGCGGCCGGTTTGCGGATCGATTTTCTCGATGCGGTCCTCGACGATCTGGAACAGGTGCCGGCCGTCGAAGGCCGTGCCCGCATGCGCGGCGACGTCGAGCGCGCGCAGCGTCTCGCCGCTGTCCGGATCGAGCGCGTTCAGCCGGTCGCCGGACGCGAACCAGACCTGCCGGCCGTCGAACGTGACGCCGTGTACGCCGTCGACGCCCGGAAAGGGGCCGTATTCACGGATGATGTCTGCCGCGGATCGTTTCATGTCGCCGTCCTCGTCCTCGTCGTTCTGTCACGCCATCCTAGTCGCCCGGCAGCGGCGCGGGGAGTAACAAGGTCGTCGCGAATCCCGGCATGGGCGGCGTCGTCCAGCGGCGCGCCCGCCCGCGGCCGAACGTCTGTACCTTGCCTGCCTGCGCGAGCGCGTCGAGCGCGCGCTGCACGGTGCGCTGGCTCGCGCCGAGCGCGAGGGCCAGCGCGGCGCTCGACCACGCTTCGCCGTCGGCGAGGAGGGCGAGCACTGCCGCATGCTTGTCGTCGACCGGGCGCGCGAGCACGACGACCTCGCGCGCGCCGTGCGGCTCGAGCGCGAAGCCGCGCGCGGTCGCGGTTACATTTGCGAGCGGCCGGAGCATCGCGCGCAGCCGGCCGATCTCGACGCGCAGGCGCGCGCGATGCGATTCGTCCGCGTGCCGTGCACGAAACGCGCGGGCGACGAGCGCGTCTCTCGGCACGTCCGCCGGCCACGCCTCGCCGAGCGCACGCGCCAGCGCGAACAGCACCGGCCGCCGCGCGAGCGGGATCGCCGTGCATGCGTCGCGCACGACATGGCGGCACGCATCCACGACGACGGCGTCCGACGCCAGCAGCGCTTCCATTTCGTCGAGCAGCAGGAGCTGCACACCGCCGGGCGCGATCCGGCGGGCGGCCGGCGCGTCGAGGATGCCGCGCGCGCAGTCGATCTCGGCCATCAGCGCGGCAATTCCGGCGTCTTGTGCGGCCTGGCGTGCGCGGGCGAGCGCCGCGCGCGCGGCGCCGGGCCGCACGCGCCGCATCGCGATGCCAGCGGCGACGAGCTCGTGCACGGCGCGCGACGCCGCCGGCAGCGGCGCCGGATCGAGGCCGCCGAGCGCGCGCTCGGCGTCGTCGAGGCGCCCGATCAGCAGCAGCCGGCGCACCTCGAGATGGCGTGCGTGCGCCGCATTGACGTGATCGCCGTGCGCTTCGAGCGTGGTGCGGGCGGCGTCGAGCGCACGCGGCGGCCAGCCGAGCTCGCGTGACGCGAGCGCGATCTCGGCTTGTGCGACGACGCAGCGCGCGCGGGCCACGGCCTCCTTCGGGCCGAACGCGCGCGCCGCGCTGCGCATGAGCGCCTTCGCGCGCTCGAAGTCGCCGAGCTGCGCCATCGCGATGCCGCGCAGCGCGAGCGCGGGGGCGTCGTCGCGCAGCGCGACCCGGTTCAGCGCGCCGAGCGGGTCACCCGCGGCGAGCGCGCGGGCTGCGGCCGTAATCAGCGAATCCATCCGAATCCCGACACACTCGTCACTCCCGCCGTTCGTCGCCCGGCACTAATCTAGCACCACGCCCCCGCACGGCGCGGGTCGTCGGGGCACGGCCGTCGGGCCGGCGCGTCGCAGATCGCACGCGCGGCCGGGCTGGCGTGGGGGCGCGCGCGAACGGACGCGCCGGCGCCCAAAACGAAACCGGATCGAAAACGACTCGAACGGGGATGCGAACGATTCGGGCCCCCAACCGCTGGAAAACGGCTAAGCCTTTGTTCGTGTTGTGAAATTCAGCCGCACTTCGCGTATAATTCGATTTTGCGCCCATAGGATTTGCCATGCGTCTGATCCAAAAAGCACTCACTTTCGATGACGTGCTCCTCGTCCCGGCCTTCTCCGACGTTCTGCCGCGCGACACCAGCCTCAAAACCCAGCTGACCCGCAACATCTCCCTGAACATGCCGCTCGTGTCCGCCGCGATGGACACGGTCACCGAAGGTCGCCTCGCGATCGCGATGGCGCAGCAAGGCGGCGTCGGCATCGTCCACAAGAACCTCACGCCCGCCGAGCAGGCCCGCGAAGTCGCGAAGGTCAAGCGCTTCGAGTCCGGCGTCGTCCGCGACCCGATCACGGTGCCGCCGCAGATGAAGGTGCGCGACGTGATCGCGCTGTCGCGCCAGCATGGCATTTCGGGCTTCCCGGTCGTCGAGGGCCCGCAACTCGTCGGCATCGTCACGAACCGCGATCTGCGCTTCGAAACCCGCCTCGACGAGCCGATCAAGTCGATCATGACGCCGCGCGAGCGCCTCGTGACGGTCAAGGAAGGCACGCCGCTCGCCGAAGCGAAGGCGCTGATGCACAGCCACCGCCTCGAGCGCGTGCTGGTCGTCAACGATGCGTTCGAGCTGCGCGGCCTGATGACCGTCAAGGACATCACCAAGCAGACCGAGCACCCGGACGCGTGCAAGGACGAGCACGGCAAGCTGCGCGCAGGCGCGGCGGTCGGCGTCGGTCCGGACAACGAAGAACGCGTCGAGCTGCTGGTGCAGGCGGGCGTCGACGTGATCGTCGTCGATACCGCGCACGGTCACAGCAAGGGCGTGCTGGAGCGCGTGCGCTGGGTCAAGCAGAACTTCCCGCACGTCGAGGTGATCGGCGGCAACATCGCGACGGCCGCTGCCGCGAAGGCGCTGGTCGAGTACGGCGCGGACGCGGTGAAGGTCGGCATCGGCCCCGGCTCGATCTGCACGACGCGGATCGTCGCGGGCGTCGGCGTGCCGCAGATCAGCGCGATCGCGAACGTGTCGGACGCGCTGCGCGGCACCGGCGTGCCGTGCATCGCCGACGGCGGCATCCGCTTCTCGGGCGACGTGTCGAAGGCGCTCGCCGCCGGCGCGAACGCGGTGATGATGGGCAGCATGTTCGCCGGCACCGAAGAGGCGCCGGGCGACGTGTTCCTGTACCAGGGCCGCCAGTACAAGTCGTACCGCGGCATGGGCTCCGTCGGCGCGATGAAGGACGGCGCGGCGGACCGCTACTTCCAGGACAACTCCGCGAACATCGACAAGCTCGTGCCGGAAGGCATCGAAGGCCGCGTCGCGTACAAGGGTTCGGTCAACGCAATCATCTTCCAGCTGATCGGCGGCGTGCGCGCGAGCATGGGCTACTGCGGCTGCAAGACGATCGCCGAGCTGCACGAGAAGGCCGAATTCGTCCAGATCACCGCGGCGGGCATGCGCGAGTCGCACGTGCACGACGTGCAGATCACGAAGGAAGCGCCGAACTACCACGTGGACTAAGCGCCGATGAAACCGTTGCTGCGAGCCGTGCTGGTCGTCGATGCCGTGCTGCTGGCGGCGTTCGGCCTGCTGTTCGTGCTGACGCCGTGGCATGCGCTGTTCAACGCGCTGCAGCTGGCGAACGTCGAGCCGGCGATGCTCGGCCAGGCGTTCGGCATCGCGCTGCTTGGCCTCGCGTGGCTCGCCGCGCACGCGGCGGTCAACGGCGACCTGACGGCGCCGGTCGCGCGCGCGGTCGGCCACGTGAACTGGCTGACCGGCATGCTGACGATCGTGTGGGCGATCGGCTCGCACGGTCCGGCGCTGGCGGCGGCCGGCCAGCTGCTGTCCGCGGCGGTCGGCGTCGTGCTGTTCGTGCTCGGCCTCGGCGGCGTGCGACTGGCTTCGGCCGTGCGGCGGCGCGAGCGGGCGCAGGCGCTCGAAGGCCGTGCCGCGCAGCGGCCGGCCGAGCCGGCGGCGGTGTCGCCGCAGCGGGCCGAGCCGGTCGTCGCCCGTCCGGCGGCCACGTCCGCCGCAGCGTCGTCCACCGCACCGTCCGGCGCGCCTGCCGCGTCCGGCAAGGCGTCAAGCGACGTCGCGCTGGACGAGCGCCCGCCGATGCAGGAATGACCGGCCGTGCGTCGCGCGCCCGTTTCGCCCGACGCCGCCGTCCATGCTATTGACGCAGCGCGCGATGCGCTGCTTTTCTTATCCGTTTGTTCTTCATCCCGTCCGCAGCCATGCACGACAAAATCCTGATTCTCGACTTCGGTTCGCAAGTCACCCAACTGATCGCGCGGCGCGTGCGCGAATCGCACGTCTATTGCGAGATTCATCCGAACGACGTGTCCGACGACTTCGTCCGCGAGTTCGCGCCGAAGGCCGTGATCCTGTCGGGCAGCCATGCGAGCACGTACGAAGACCATCAGCTGCGCGCGCCGCAGGCCGTGTGGGATCTCGGCGTGCCGGTGCTCGGCATCTGCTACGGCATGCAGACGATGGCCGTGCAGCTCGGCGGCAAGGTCGAGTGGAGCGACCATCGCGAATTCGGCTATGCGGAAATGCGCGCGCACGGCCATACGCGCCTGCTCGACGGCATCGAGGATTTCACGACGGCCGAAGGCCACGGCATGCTGAAGGTCTGGATGAGCCACGGCGACAAGGTCGCCGAGCTGCCGCCGGGCTTCAAGCTGATGGCGTCGACGCCGAGCTGCCCGATCGCCGGCATGGCCGACGAGGCGCGCGGCTACTATGCGGTGCAGTTCCACCCGGAAGTCACGCACACCGTGAAGGGCCGCCAGATGCTCGAGCGCTTCGTGCTCGACATCGCCGGCGCGAAGCCGGACTGGATCATGCGCGATCACATCGAGGAAGCCGTTGCGCGCATCCGTGAGCAGGTCGGCGACGAGGAGGTGATCCTCGGCCTGTCGGGCGGCGTCGATTCGAGCGTTGCGGCCGCGCTGATCCATCGCGCGATCGGCGACCAGCTGACCTGCGTGTTCGTCGACCACGGCCTGCTGCGCCTGAACGAAGGCCAGATGGTGCTCGACATGTTCGAGGGCCGCCTGCATGCGAAGGTCGTGCACGTCGACGCATCGGAGCAGTTCCTCGGCCATCTGGCCGGCGTGACCGATCCGGAAGCCAAGCGCAAGATCATCGGCCGCGAGTTCGTCGAGGTGTTCCAGGCCGAGGCGAAGAAGCTGTCGAAGGCGAAGTGGCTCGCGCAGGGCACGATCTATCCGGACGTGGTCGAATCGGGCGGCACGAAGACGAAGAAGGCGACGACGATCAAGAGTCACCACAACGTCGGCGGCCTGCCGGAGACGCTCGGCCTGAAGCTGCTCGAGCCGCTGCGCGACCTGTTCAAGGACGAGGTGCGCGAGCTGGGCGTCGCGCTCGGCCTGCCGCCGGAAATGGTGTACCGCCATCCGTTCCCGGGCCCGGGCCTCGGCGTGCGGATTCTCGGCGAGGTGAAGCGCGAGTACGCGGACCTGCTGCGCCGCGCGGACGCGATCTTCATCGAGGAGCTGCGCAATACGACCGCGACCGCGCAGGATGCGGCGGCGGGCCTGTGCGGCGAAGCCGACGTCGGCAAGAGCTGGTACGACCTCACGAGCCAGGCGTTCGCGGTGTTCCTGCCGGTGAAGTCGGTCGGCGTGATGGGCGACGGCCGCACGTATGACTACGTGACGTCGCTGCGCGCGGTGCAGACGACCGATTTCATGACCGCGCACTGGGCGCACCTGCCGTACGCGCTGCTCGGCCGCGCGTCGAACCGGATCATCAACGAGGTGCGCGGGATCAACCGCGTCGTGTACGACATCTCCGGGAAGCCGCCGGCGACGATCGAGTGGGAGTGAGTTGTACGCAACCGGCTGAACATGCGGGGCGCCCTTGGGGCGCCCCTTTTTTTCGTGATCGGGAGCGGGCGGGAGACATGCACGGGGCAATTGTGCATGCCGGCCATAGTGTTTTCCCGAACTGTCAAACTTGACAGACTTGTCTCGTCAGCGCTGCGTGCAATAATGAAATGACAATATTCATGGGCGGCCAAACACCGTCCATCGCATCGATTCAAATCACGCCTGCGCAATGACACGCCCGACAGCGTGCTTGTGCGATCCCCGCTTCCCCGCTTTCCCGCAATACCGGCCTTTTCCTGCAGTTCCGCGCGACTCTTTTCTTGATGACGTGGGCAATAAGGAGCGGCAATGCAATCTCTCAGACTTTGGCGCCATCTTGCGCCTATCGGTCAACAACCCGCCGAGCTGACGCCGCGCGGGCTGACTGCCAAAGGCGGTGTAGCGGCACCGCCGCTCATAAGCGAGTTTTCGCCGCGCGATTACGTGACCTACCTGCTGTCCATCGATGCGGAAATCGAGCATTGCCTGATGGTGCAGTATTTATATGCCGCCTATTCGCTGGGCGGCCCGCAGGTGCCGCCTCAATTTCACGATGCCGTGCGCATTTGGCAAGAAGCCATCCTCGGCATCGCAAAGGAGGAGATGGGCCATTTGATCACGGTGCAGAACGTACTGCGTCTGATCGGTTCGCCATTGCATTTCGAGCGTGACGATTATCCGTGGGATACGCCGTTCTATCCGTTTCCTTTCACGCTCGAACCGCTGACGCTCGATTCCCTCGCGAAATACGTCTACGCAGAAGCACCCGTCGGCTGGAAAGGCGGTGCATTGGGCGAAGAAATCCGTGCGCGCGTCGCGGCACAGGTTTCCAATCCGCACCAGGTCGCGGAATTGTTCGACGCGCTGATTCCGCGCGTCAACGATCCGGACTACCTGCCCGACGAGGTCTTTCAGGCCGACACCTATCGCTGCCAGGCGGATTTCGCGGAGTGGGGACGCGGGTACCAGGGCGGCCAGCGCGGCAGCAGCGGCCACGCGTCGCTCAAAAGCACGCCGGACGTGCTGGTGAAGCCCGCCACGTCACGCGACGACGCCGTCGACGCACTGCAGGCGATTGCCCAGCAAGGCGAGGCCACGCATGGCACGCAGCCCTCGCATTTCGTGCGGTTCCTGCGGATCTACATTGAAATGCGCAGGGTCCTGGGAGGGGAGCTGTGCGGCGTCGATGTCTGGGGCGACGCACGTCCGGACGATTTCCTCGAAGCGGCATGGCAGGCGGCCTATCCGGCAGCACTCGCCGCGTTGAGCGAGCGCGTCGCGGCCACGACGGGCGCGCACGCTGCCTGGCAGCCTTCGCGCCCGGTCGCGGTCAACCCCTACGTGTTGCTCGATCCTCAGCTCGAGCCCGAGCAGGACGGCGCGCCGGTGACGCCCATCACCGAGCCGGTGACGGCCTTGTGGGCGTCGCTATCCAACCTGCGCTATCGCATGTTGCTGCAGTACCTGATCCACAGCTTCACGCTCTACGGCGGGCTCAATGCGGCAGGCACGGTGACGCCGCGCGGCGCGATCGTCAATGCCGCGTTCGGCGAAATGTACAACCTGCGCGCCCTCGCCGAGATCCTGATGCAATCGCGCGTGTCGAATAAGCCGGATGCGCCGCTCGCCGGGCCGCCGTTCCAGGTGCCGTATACGCTCGACAGCCCGTTGGGCGAGGCGAACCGGTGGCGCGGCCACCTCGATCTGCTGGCGGCATCGGACAACCTGACGGCGGCCTTGCTGGACCGCACCGATGCCGCACACCGTCCGTATCTGCTCAGCCTGCGCGAAGCCGACAAGGGCATGGTCGCCATCGCCAGGCGCATCTTGTCCGGCGACGTCGATCCGGCGTTACTCTAGGAGCCAAACATGCCGATACTGGAACTCCGGATTCTGCCGCCTATTGCGGTCGGCAGGCTGGGCGCCGCGGCGACGCCGCTCGAAGCGTTCGACCTCGCCGTCGATCCCGACAAGCCGCTCGACTTTCGCCGCATCGTGCCGTGTACGACATTGGAGGTAGACCAGGAAAGCGGTGAAATCGCGCGGGCCTACGTGCCCGACAAGATCCGCTTCAAGGACGAGGACGGGAAGGTGCGCCCGGTGGCGCCTTTCCTCGAGGTCTATGCGCGCACGAGCGAAGCGCCGGACCAGTTGCAGCCTCTCACGCTCCAGCTGCTGGCCGCCGAACAGCTGGACACCGGCGCCTTGCATTGGGACGTCCAGCTGGGGAACATCAAGATTTACCGGCGCACGAACAATCCGAACGACAAGATCCATGCGCGCCTGACCGGCCTCAAGGACCACCGGCGGCACGCGATGGAAGGCCATTGCGAGAATTTTCGCGCCGGGCGGCACCTGCCGCTGGGTCACGTCCAGTTCATCAAGCCGACGCAGCGACATCCCGAGATCCGCCTGCGCTACACGCCCGCGGCCGGCATCGTATACGGGACGCGCATGAAGCGTCGCCTGTCGGACGAGCACGTGGCGCTGCAGGACGATCCCATCATCGATCGCGACGAGCTGGTGCTTTACGACGAGAAGCGCGGCGACTGGCTCGGCTATACGGAGAGCACGGGCCCCACGCTGACCAATCCCGCCCAGATCTACGCCGGCTACGCCGGCAAGGACGGCAATCAGGTCAGCTGGGGCTACCTCGACGACGAATGCGACGGCCACGTTCAAGTCGTGCTGACCCGGCAGGACGGCTCCACGCTGCGTGCTCACGGCTATATCGGTGCGGGGCCGCCCGCCTATGCACCCGATACGCTGCCGGTGCGCGTGGTGTCCGACGAGATGGAGCAGATTCTCCACGGCACGGATGTCGAGCAGGAGAGCGTATCGATCGACGAAGCCACGGAGATCGTCCTGCGCGCGCTGGAAACCATCCGCCTGATGAACACGGCCGTCATGAACGGCAATCCGGTCAATGGCCGGCTCGACATCGCGAGCACCATGGTGCGTCAGAACGCTGCCGACTTCGAGCGCTATTACGAGCCCATCGCCGCGGAATCGATCGTCGACAATCTCGCACTGCGCGCGCTGCACGAGCGCGTGTTCAGCGCCTTGTCGGCGGGCGGCGCGCCGTGGTTCGCCAAGGTTCTGCGCCAGCCCGAGGAGATCGGCGACCTGTCCGCCGAAGGGCTGCGCAAGATGCCGGCCTTGATGCGCGGCGCCGATGGTCGCAGCCTGACGCTCACGCGCCGCCATATCAACCTGGTGATCAAGGCGGCTCGCGACGCGATGTTCGGACAACCGAGTTCGAAGGGAGACCAGCATGTCGGCTAACGATCCCAATCATCCGCAGGACCCGAAGCCGTCCGGGGACACAGCCATCCGGGCGGCCAACCTGACCGCGCAGATTCATCATCGCGGCGTCGGCAACCCGGCGTCGGTACTGCCGCGCAGTGCGATCTCGAATTGCTTTCCCGGTCTGGAATTCGATTTCCGCAACCTCTGGCGGCGCGCGTTCGAAGGCATCACGCTGGTCGAGAACAACAACTACGTGATCGACGCGGAGAAGGGCTACGAGCACCTCAAGACGCGCCGCCTGCTCCGCTTTGCCGGGCTGGAGGTCGGCACGATGGTCGCGACGACAGGCCCGGTGCGGCCGAACGCGGATTCGGTCCCGCTTGCCAGCGCGCCCAACCCCAACGCGGTGTCGTTCATGGAATGGTCCAACTCCATCGCCCGCATCGTGCATTTGCAGGGGCAGGCGGTCGAATGCGAATTCACGGCCTACCAGAACGCCACGGACGAAGTGCTGGCCGACGCCCAAAAGGAGACCTTGAAGGAGACGCTCGTCCTCAGGCGCTTTTTCGACGGCGATACGGCCAGCTTCAACCTGCAGATGCTCGAGCCGGGCGAGCTGACGCAAGGCCTCTGCGCGCCGTGGCAGAACGACTACCGAGAATGCGCGTGCTACTACTGGGCCGCCTCGCGCCCCGACTTCGTCAACGTCGAGCCGGGCGACGACGGGCTGGCTCGCGGCGACATGTGGCTGTCCAAGCGCCGCACGGGCACCTATGTACCGGATAATCGCGTCGACTCGCGGCTGTGGTCCTACGACGATCTGTTCAAGTCGTGGCAGGAGGATCTCCGGTTCGTGATACGCGGCAAGGATGCCGATGAAACGTGATCCGCAGGCCGAGCCTGCCGCCACGGATCGCCCGGCGGGCGCGCCGCTTGCCGCCGTGGCGACGGCGATGGCCGCACGCATCGTCGAGCAGTCGCGCCCGCGGCATCCCGAGATCCATCTGGTCGAGGATGCGCAGGGCGCGCAACTGCTGCTCGTCAACGGAAGCCGGCTGTTCCATGTGCCGCCCCGTCTGCGTGACGAATTGCTCGCGGGGCTGCCGGGCGGGGAGGCGGGGTCCGTCGCCTCGCTGGTGGCGCGCTACGGGCTGGGGCTGATGCCCGTGATCGACGACGCCCCTTTGGCCGACGTGCCGATGCATGCGCTGTCGCTCGCGGTCGCGCAGAAATGCAACCTCGGCTGCACCTATTGCTATGCCCAGCAGGGGGAATTCGGCGGCAAGGCGAAGAACATGCCGCTGGAAACCGCGCTCGCGGCCGTCGACCTGCTGATCGACGGGGCTGGCGACGGCGGCAAGATCAATCTGGCATTCATGGGCGGAGAGCCGCTCGCCAATCGAGCCGTGCTGCGCGCGGCAACCGTCCATGCGCGCGAGCGCGCCGGCTTGCGCGGCATACGCTGCAATTTTTCGGTCACGACCAACGGCAGTCTCCTGCAGGAAGACGACGCCGAATTCTTCGAGGAGCACGGTTTCGCGGTCACGGTCAGCCTCGACGGACCGGCGCCCGTGCATGACCGATTGCGTCCGTTCAAAGGGGGCAGGGGATCCTTCGATCACATCGTCGAGCGTTTGGCGCCGCTCCTCGCGCGTCAGCGGCACATGCAGGTTTCCGCGCGCGTGACCGTCACACCGTTCAATCTCGACTTGCCGGACACGCTCGATACGTTCATCGACATGGGGTTTCACAGTGTCGGGTTTTCGCCGCTGCTGCGCGCCGCGAACGGCCGCGCGGAAATGGGACCCGCCGACATGGCGGATATGCTGCAAGGGATGATCGCTTGCGGGCTTGCGTTCGAGCAAAAGGTGATGCGCGGCGAGCGCTACCCGTTCCTGAACATGCAGAACGCCTTGCATGAAATTCAGCGCGGCACGCACCGGCCCTATCCGTGCGGCGCAGGCGCGGGATATTTCGGCGTATCCGCCGACGGCGAGCTGGCGGCCTGCCACCGATTCGTGGGAGACGAGGCGGGCGCCATGGGGCATCTCGCCACCGGCGTCGATCGCGTACGCCAGACGACCTGGCTGGCCGAGCGTCACGTACACCGGCAACAGCCTTGTCACACCTGTTGGGCGCGCTATCTGTGCGGTGGCGGATGCCACCATGAAGTCCTTGCGCGTGGACGCAGCGCGTGTGACTACATCCGCGGATGGCTGCATTACGTGATCGGCGCGCACGGCCGGCTGGCGCGCCATGCGCCCGACTGGTTCGCCGGTCCGCGCGAGACGCCGGCCGGCTCCGCGGGCGGCGCGTGAATCGCGCCTTCGACATGGTGGTGGTCGGTGCGGGGCCCGCGGGCCTGTGCGCGGCGCTGCGCCTGAACCAGCTCGGGCATCGCGTACTGCTCGTCGAGCGGAGCCGCTGGTGGCCCCGTCCGCAGATCGGGGAGGCGCTGACGCCCGGCGTGCGGAACATCATCGACTTCCTCGATGCGCACGACGCGCTGGAGACCGTGCCCATCCTCGCCGGCAAGCCTACGCGCTTGCGCTGGACGAGCGAGGCGATCGAGACGGTGGCGCACGACGGCGCGGTCGTCGATCGCGCCGCGTTCGATGCGGCACTCGTGCGCCTGGCCCAGGCGCGGGGCGTGGCGGTGCTGCGGCCGGCGAGCCTGGTTCGCGTCGACGGCAGGCCGGGGAGCTGGCGGGCGCAAATCGCGACGTCCGAAGGCTTGCTGCAGGTCGACGCGACGGCCGTGCTCGATGCGCAGGGCCGGCAAAGCCGGCGCGAACCGCAACGCCTGCGCGCGCCGCGCTTGTCGACGCTGTGGGCCGAGATCCCGGCCTCGGCGCGGGGGCCGGGCGCCGATCGGGCCACTCGCGTGGATGCGCTCCCCGACGGATGGATGTGGGGCGCGGCCCTGCCGAGCGGCCGCTACCGCATCATGTTCACCTTCGATCCGTCCATGCGCGACGATGCGCCGGCGCGCGAGCCGGAAACGCTGTTGCGGCGGGCTTGCGCGCGCAGCGCGCTGTTCGGGGAGATGGCCGACCTGCCGTGGTGCAGTGCGCCGCACATGTGCGCATCGACGCCCTACGTCGACGCGCTTGCCTGGCAAGAGGGGCGGATCAAGCTCGGGGACGCCGCATTCGCGCTCGATCCGATTTCGTCGTCGGGCGTCGAAAAGGCGATGCGATTCTCGCTCCAGGCCGCCATCGCGCTCAACACCTGGTGCCGGGCGAGCAATACCATGGAGCAAGCGCTGGCGCGGCGCTTTTACGAGTCACGTCTGGTGGAAAGCGCCGCGCGTCATTTCGCATGGAGCGCCGGCTACTATCGCCAGGCATGGTGTGGCGAATCGCCTTTCTGGCGCGGGCGCTCGACGCCAGCGTTGACGTCGGGCCCGGCGCCCGATGCGCTTGCGCGGCGCTCGCCCGACGATGCGCTCGCTACGCGCGTTGCCGACTTGACACTGGCGCTGCAAGCCGAATGGGCGCAGATCGCAGTCGTTCGCCCGCCGTCCGGTGATCCCGCTCCCCGATTGCCCATGCACGATCCGATCCGCTTTGCTCGGGATGCCGAAATTGTCGTGGTGCCATGCGCGACGGGCGATCGGGTCATCGCGCATCCCGCCTTGCAGCACCCGAATCTCGATCGCCCCGTCGCGTTCTGGGACGGCGTCGCGCTCGTTCCGCTGCTCGGCGCGTTGACGCGGGCGGCGTTTCCGCTCGAGCTGATCGGGTCGCTCGGGGGATCGATGGAACCCGCCAGCGCACGACGCCTTCTGGAATGGCTGTGGAGCAAGCGAATCGTCGAACCCGCAGCGTTCGGCGCGAATGCCTGTCCGACCTCATAGGATCGTGGCGCGTCACCGCTCGCCCGCGAACGTATCGCCAAACATCGGATAGCCGCCGGCGGATTCGCCGCGCGTCGCCTCGTCCTGCAACACGTCCCAATGCTCGACGAGCTTGCCGTCCTCGATCCGCAGGATGTCCACGCCGATCAGCGCGGCCGGGCTTGCCGAGCTGGTGTAGCGGCTGTGCACCCAGACGAAGTCGTCCTTGGCGATCACCCTGTCGTATTCGAAGCGCAGGTCGCCAAGCGTGCGGACCAGGCCGAACAGCCCGTCGCGTCCGGCGGGAACATGCCGGCTGTGCTGGACATAGGAATCGGACCAGAACTGCGCGGCCTTCGCGTAGTCCTTGCGATTGAACAGCGTGTCGAGTGCGTCGAGGACGAGCGCCGTGTTCTTCTCTTCAAGCGTTGCAGTCATGATGTGAACTCCGGTGATGTCAGCCGCCGTGCCGCGCGTGCGACCGTCATGCGACAGGAATCGGGTTGTCGACGATGAACTGGTTGAATTGCTCGACGAACGCATGCTCATTCGGCCCGGCGTTATCGCGCAGCGGCCGGGCCGCGTCGACGACGACTTCGGTCGTGGCGGTTTCCAGCAGCTTCATCGTTTCGGCGACGAACGCGTCGAGCGGCATCGCGCGCGGGTCGCCGCTCTTGTGAACGAGATCCGTGTCGACCCACGGCGGCGCGATCTCGAGGACGCGCACGCTCGTGTTGCGCAGCATGAAGCGCTGCGACAGCGTGTACGAGTGAATCGCGGCCTTGGTGGCCGAGTACAGCGCGGTCGCCGCGAGCGGCACATAGGCGAGCACCGAGCTGTTGTTGATGAGGGTCGCGTCGGGCTGCCGCTTCAGATGCTCGACGAACGCGGCGCTCACGCGCACGGGGCCGAGCAGGTTCGTGTCGACGAGACGGCGCGCCTGGGCGTCGTCGAGCGGGCCGCTGGCGTCGTCGAACGGCATGATGCCCGCGTTGTTGATCACGACGTTCAAGCCCGGATAGCGTTCGATCAACTGCGCGGCGACCTCGCGAATCCGCGCGGCGTCGCCGATGTCGAGCTCGACGGTGTCGATGCCGGGATTCAGCTTCGCGATCTCGTCGAGCAACGCCTTGCGCCGGCCCGCAACGATGACCTGGTTGCCGCGCCGGCTGAAGGCTTCCGCCAGCGCGCGACCGATGCCCGACGTGCCGCCGGTGATGAAGATGGTGTTTCCGCTGAGTTTCATGATCAGAATTCCTTATCGAATGGGATCGACGACAGGTTCGAAATGTCGGACTTATCGCGCCGTCGCGTAACGCGGTGCGGGCGTGTCGGTCGACAGATGCGGGGCCATCGTGCGCCGCGCGGCTTCATAGGCGGCCCACTCGTCGCCGGCATGCAGCGACGGGATCGTCACGAGTTCGCGACGCTCGAAGCCCGTCAACGCGGCGTCGACCATGTCGGAGGCCGACATGACGATGGCCTTGGGCAGGTGCTCGAGCGGGAGGCCGCCGGTCTCCCAGAAATCGGTGGCGGTCGCGCCGGGCAGCACCGCTTGCACCTGCACGCCCTTGTCGGCGAGCTCGTGCTGGAGCGACTGGCTGAACGCGAGCACGAACGCCTTGCTGCCGCCGTAGACGCCGTTGAGCGTTTCCGGCGAGATCGCGACGATCGACGAGATGTTGATGACGGCGCCCTTGCCGCGCGCGACGAAGCCCGGGACGGCCGCATACGTGAGGCGGGTGAGGGCGGTGACGTTCAGGTCGATCAGCCGCGTCATCGCGTCGACATCGCTGTCGAGGAGCGGCGTATGCGTGCCCACGCCCGCGTTGTTGACCAGCAGCGTGATGCTGGCGTCCTGCTTCAGCTTCGCTTCGACGCCGGCGAGCTCGGCGCGGTCGTTGAGGTCCGCGGCGATGATCTCCACGCTGCGGCGCGTGTCGTTCGTGATGCGCTCGGCGAGGGCCGCCAGCCGGTCGCGGTTGCGCGCGACCAGGATCAGGTCGTAGCCGCGGCGTGCCAGCCGGTCGGCGTAGATTGCGCCGATGCCCGTCGACGCGCCGGTCACGACAGCCGTACCTTGATGTGCTTGAGCCATGATGTCACTCCGTTTCGAAGGGGAGGGGAAATGCGTGAGTGCATTCTGGCTTCGATCCGGTGCGACGGAAATGACGTATATGGGTATGATTCAGGACATGGCGTGGCAGCGTTGACCGACACTGGAGAACGGAGATGCACCGGATCGGCTTTCTGATCAGCGACGGTTTTCAGATCATGGCGCTCGCGCCGCAATCGGTGTTCGAGTACGCGAACATAGTGGCGGGCGAGGCGTTCTACGCGCTCGAGAACTTCTCGGCAGACGGCGGCGAGGTGCGCTCGTCGCTCGGCGTGGCGGTGGGCACGCGGTCGTTGCGCGGGAAGATCGACGTGGACACGTGGATCGTCGCCGGGGTCAACGATCCGCTCGAATCGCCGGCCCCGGAAAAGCTGCTCGCGTATCTGCGCCGCGCGGGCCGTCGCGCGAGGCGCATCGCCGGGATCTGCACCGGCGCATTCGTGCTCGCGGAAGCGGGCCTGCTGGCGCAGCGGCGCGCGACCACGCATTGGGCGTTCGGGCGCGACATGCAGAAGCGCTTTCCCGACATCCGCGTCGAGGACGACCGGATCTATATCGTCGACGGGCCGGTCTGGACGTCCGCCGGCATGACGGCCGGCCTCGACCTCGCGCTCGCGATGGTGGAAAAGGATCTGGGGCCGGAGGCGGCCCGTTCGGTCGCGCACAAGCTGGTCATGCATCAGCGGCGGGCAGGCGGCCAGTCTCAGCATTCCGAAATGCTGGAGCTCGCGCCGAAATCGGACCGCATCCAGAATGCGCTGAACTATGCGCGCCGGAATCTGGGCCGCTCGCTGACGGTGGAGGAACTCGCCGAGACGGTTCACCTGAGTCCGCGCCAGTTCAGCCGTGTGTTCACGCTCGAAACCGGACAGTCTCCGGCCAAGGCCATCGAAAGGCTGCGGCTGGAGGCCGCGCGGCTGATGATCGAACAGAGCCGGCATCCGCTCGACGTCATCGCGCGGGAGACCGGCTTTCGCGATCGCCGCCACATGCGCGAAGCCTTCGTGCGCGGATTCGGCCTGCCGCCGCAGGCCGTCCGCCGCGATTCGCGCGTGAACGACTGAATCCGAAGGTCGCCCGATGCCGGCGGCTACCCCTGCGCGCCGAGACGAAACACGCTGCGCAGCTCGTCGTGGTTGTGGACGTCGAGCTTGCGATAGATCTTGCGGACGTGATCGACGACGGTGCTGTCGCGCAACGCGAGGCAGCGCGCGATCTCGCTGTGCGAGCGGCCGAGCACGAGCTGCGTGCAGAGTTCGCGCTGGCGTTCGGTGAGGCCGAACCGGAAGCCGAGCCGCTCGATCTCCAGTTCGAGCGGCGGGAAGTGCTCGATGTAGATCACGATCGCGAATTCGCGTTGCATCGCGCCGGCGTCGGCGAAGCGATACGCCTTGAAGCGGAAGCGGCCCGCAGTGGTGCGGCGCTCCAGCGTGGCGGGCGGCGCGGGGTGGCCTCGCCAGATCCGGCTGACGTTCGTCAGCAGCGGCGCGAGCCAGTCCGGCACGCGGTCGTCGCGGTAGAACGCGAGCGGCTCGCCGGTCGCAAGCGCCAGCATCCGGAAGCTGTCCGCGTTGTGCAGCAGGATCCGGCCGGTCTCGTCGACCACCACGATCGCGGACAGGCTGCCTTCCGCTTCATGCAGCGGCGCCTGCACGGGGCGCGACAACGCATGCGCGAGATGCCGTGCGAACGGTTCGAGGTCGCGGTGATTCCGGTCGGAGAACGGCGGGCTGCCCGGCGAGCGGGACAGCTGCAGGCTGCCCCAGCCGCGCGTGCCGTCGGTCGCGGTCAGCTCGAGACAGTGCCGCATCGACACCGGCTGCCACAGGTCCGCATACATGGCGCTCGACAGCAGCGCGCCGTCGTAGCGCGCGCTGTTGTCGAAGCCGCGTCCGCGACGCATCGCGTCCGAGAACGTGACGCCGAGCACATCCTGTTGCGGGGTGTTGTGCACGTTCGCGAAGTAGGCGGGCAGCACCGTGTAGACCGCATCGTTTTCGCTGTACACGTCGGTCAGCACATGGCATTCGTCGGCGTAGAAGAACATCCCCCAGTCGGCGCCGACGATCTGCCGTGCCGCTTCAATCACATGAGGAATGACGAGGCGCGGCTCGACGCCCAGCGAACACAGTCGTCGAATGTGACCTGCAAGCGCGGCGTGCTTGTCAGACATGAAGACGTTCCCCGAGTGCATGACGGACCTGCTCGCGGCGGTATCGCGACGCGGGCGGCGCGAGCCTGTTGCGCGATGTGTCGAGCTTAGGCCGACAAGATGACAAATCGCGCAATTGCCCCCTTTCAAGGGGGCGTCAAGCGCACGCGCGATTCCTATCATTGCCCCATTCCTGCCGTACGACCGATGCTTGCACGCCGTCGCGCACGACGCGAAAGAGGAGTCCGAAGCAATGCGGGAACGACGGGAAGATTCGATTCGCGATGTGGCGAGAGGCGCGAACAGGACGACACGAAACGCGCGATGCGGCCGCGACGCGGTGTTGCGCATGCCGATGCGCTGGCCCGGGGAATTCATAGGGGGAATGCCGGAAAAATACGACGAAGCCTCGGACGCGCGAGCCGGTCGCAAAGCAATGAGGCGGACGTCGAAGCGCGCGGACAGCGAACACCAGCGCTGCCCGCGTCGAACAGATCGCATTGCTGCTTCATGTGAGGTGCCACGATGAAGACCGTATTCAAGGCGGCGTTGGCCGCAGTCTGCGTGCTGGGCGCGGTGGGGCTCGCCCGGGCGCAGGAGGGAAGCGCACCGGCGTCGCCGTCCGACGCCGCGATCAGCGCGACGGCAGTGGGCAGCATGCCCGCCGCCGGTACGCAGGCGGGCAGCCCGGCCGGCCTGACTCGGGCGCAGGTCAAGCAGGACCTGCTGCGCGCGCAGAAATCGGGTGAACTGGAACGCCTGAACCAGCTCTACCAGGGCGGTCAATAGTCACCGCAGCCAGGCGACGCAGGCGGTTGCGTCTCCAGGCTGCGCCGACGGGGCAACGCGCGGCGATGCGGTGCGATTATGCGATGCCGCACGCCGCGCATCGTCATAAAAGGGGGAAGAACGGCGCACGCGCCGGCGCAGCACAATCCCGTCGCCTATGCAATATCGAGCATTCTCTCGAAGGGCCTGTCATACGCGCGTCACCCTGCTAGAATTCGGCTGCCGCATTGTTTCGATTGACCAATGAGATTGCTTGACGCCCTGGTCGAACAGCGTATTGCCGCCGCCGCCGCGCGGGGCGCGTTCGACGATTTGCCGGGTACCGGCGCGCCACAGGCGCTGGACGACGACCTGCTCGTACCCGAGGAGGTGCGGGTGGCCAACCGTATCCTGAAGAACGCGGGCTTCGTGCCGCCAGCCGTCGAGCAACTGCGCGCGCTGCGCAACCTGCAGGACGAACTGCGCGCGGTCAGCGACCGCGCGGCGCGTTGCCAACTGCAGGCAAAGATGCTGGCGCTCGACATGGCGCTCGAATCGCTGCGCGGCGGCCCGATGACGGTGCCCCGCGAATACTGCCGCCGCATCGCCGAACGCCTGTGCGAGCGCGGGCTCGACGACGACGGGCCTGCGGAAGCGGGGCCGATGTGACGCCCGACGTGCTGCCGGGCGCGCCTGCCGAACCCACGACCGATTCTCCCGCACCCGCCGCCGTGCCGGTGTCGGCGCGCGACACGCATTTCATGCGGCTCGCGCAGGCCGCCGCCGAACAGGCGCGTGCAGCCGGCGAAGTGCCGGTGGGCGCGGTGCTGGTGCGCGGCGACGAAGTGATCGCGCGCGGCTTCAATCACCCGATCGGCGGGCACGATCCGTCGGCCCATGCCGAAATGGCCGCGCTGCGGATGGCGGCCCAGCATCTGCAGAACTACCGGATGCCCGGCTGCGAGCTGTACGTGACGCTCGAGCCGTGCCTGATGTGCGCGGGCGCGATCATGCACGCGCGGATCGCGCGCGTCGTGTACGGCGCGGCGGATCCGAAGACGGGCGCATGCGGCAGCGTGATCGACGCGTTCGCGAATCCGCAGCTCAATCACCACACCGAAGTCGTCGGCGGCGTGCTGGCCGACGAGTGCGGCGCGGCGCTGAAGTCGTTCTTCGCCGAGCGCCGCCGCGCGCTGCGCGAGGCGCGCATCGCCCGCGACCAGGCGTCCGGCACGTCGTGAACCCGGCGCGGTTCGGGCCCTCTAAGCTGGTTTGATCACCGACACGTCCTGACCATGTCCGCTTCGTCCACTGCATCCTATTCGATCCGCCTGCTGGCGCCGTCCGGCTATCCGCACGATCCCGACGCGATCAATCGCGCGCTCGAGCGCCTGAGCAATGCGAAGCACCGCATCGAGAACATCGAGGTGACGCAGCGGCGCTACCAGCGTTTCGGCGGCACCGACGGCGAACGGGCGGGGGACCTGAACCGGCTCGCCGATCCCGCGCGGCCGCTGCCCGACATCGGGCTCGCGGTGCGCGGCGGCTACGGCGCCGCGCGCATCCTGCACGGGCTCGACTATCGCGGGCTCGAGCACCGGCTGCGCGACCGGCCGATCGCGCTGGTCGGCCACAGCGATTTCACCGCGATCCAGCTCGCGCTGTATGCAAAGGCACGGATCAAGACGTTCGGCGGCCCGATGCTGTCGGCCGACTTCGGCGCGCAGACGTCCAGCGACTTCACGATGAGCCACTTCTGGCGGACGATCACGCAGCCGTCCACGACGATCGTGGCCGACGCGCCGCAGGCGCAGAGCGTCAACGTGTCCGGCACGCTGTGGGGCGGCAACCTCGCGATCCTCACGTCGCTCGTCGGCACGCCGTACATGCCCGACATCGAGGGCGGCATCCTGTTCATCGAGGACGTCAACGAGCAGCCGTTCCGCATCGAGCGGATGATCTACCAGCTGCACCTGTCGGGGCTGCTCGCGCGCCAGCAGGCGCTCGTGCTCGGCCAGTTCACCGGTGCACGGCCGTTCGAATACGACAACGGCTACGACATGCAGGCGATGATCGAGCAGGTGCGCGCGGTGATCGGCATTCCGGTCATCACGGGTCTGCAGTTCGGTCACGTGCCGGACCTGGTGACGCTGCCGTTCGGCGCACGGGCGCAGCTCGTCGCGAACGCGCACGGCTTCCGGCTCACGCTGTCGGACTATCCGCATCTCGGCTGATGCCGGGACGCACGATCGAAAGGGCGGGTTTTCCGCCTTTTTCTTTATGTGATCGCGCAACTAACGGTCAAGCATTCGAGCCCCGCGCAACATGGTGCCGCTTCTGTCGTGCACCAATTTTGTCAACAAAATATCTGGCGCCAATACGGGCAAGGATCGCTGCCTATAGGCGATCCAGGCTTGTCGTGCATGGATTTGACGCGCGTTGCACCATGCCGGTTCACCGCGATGCGCGCCGATTGTGCAAAATCGATGAAAAGAATTGTTGACAATCTTTATGTCCGTTCTACGATGAGGACCATCAGACGATGCAGATCATGAACGAGCCCGAATCCGTCCCGTCCGGCGCGCCCGGACCCGAAGCGATCGCCGAGCGTATCCGGACGGCGATCCTCGAGCATCGGCTCGCGCCCGGCGCGAAGCTGACCGAGGCGCAGCTGTGCGACGTGTTCGGCGTCAAGCGCGGGACGATCCGCCAGGCGCTCGCGCTGCTCGCGACCGACCGGCTGGTCGACCTGGAGCCGAATCGCGGCGCGTTCGTCGCGAGCCCGACGCTGCAGGATGTGCACGAGGTGTTCGAGATGCGCCGGATCATCGAGCTGGCGGTGGTCGAACGGCTCGCGACCGGGCCGGGCGCGAAACGCCTGAAGGGCGTCGCGGCGCTGATCGACAAGGAGCGCAAGGCGTTCGAGCGGCGCGACGTCCCGGCGTGGATCCGCCTGTCGGGCGAGTTCCATACGGCGCTCGCCGCGCTGATGGGCAATGCGACGCTCAGCGCGTGCCTCGACGGCCTCGTCGCGCGCTCGACGCTGATGTCGGCGCTGTACGAATCGCACGGGCGCAGCCCGTGTTCGTTCGACGATCACGGCGCGATCCTCGTCGCGCTGGAAGCGGGGGATGCGAAGCGCGCGGCGGAACTGATGGCGCACCACCTGCAGCACGTCGAGTTGAAAATGCTGGACCGGCCCGCGCCTGGGGCGGTCGATTTGCGCGAAGTGTTCGGCGGCGCCGCGTAAGCGGCGACGGAACCCTGCTTGCGCACCCACTGAACTGAAGCAATGCCGGCCCGCGGCGAGCGCCGCGGCCGCAGGTCCGACCCCGGGGCGACGGCCCGGGGCGATTTCGACGACGATGAAGCGGCCATGCGGCCGCGGTCAAGGAGAGGTCATGGCTCAGTTCAGTGTGGCGCACGACAGCGCATATCCGGCGGAGGGCGGCGGCGAGGAGAGCGGTCCGCCATTGCCGGGCGGTTTCAGCGAACGTCTGTATAACGAAGATTTGGCACCCCTTAAAAATCAGACATGGGGCTCGTACAACATCTTCGCATTCTGGATGTCGGACGTGCACAGCGTCGGCGGCTACGTGTTCGCGGGCAGCCTGTTCGCGCTCGGGCTGACGAGCTGGCAGGTGCTGATCGCGCTGATCGTCGGCATCGGCCTCGTCAACGTGCTGTGCAACCTGATCGCGCGGCCGAGCCAGCAGATCGGCGTGCCGTATCCGGTCGCGTGCCGCGCGACCTTCGGCGTGCTCGGCGCGAACGTGCCGGCCGTGATCCGCGGGCTGATCGCGATCGCGTGGTACGGGATCCAGACCTATCTCGCGTCGAGCGCGCTCGTGATCGTCGTGCTGAAGTTCTTCCCGCAGTGGCTGCCGTATGCGGACGTGCACCACTACGGCTTTCTCGGGCTGTCGGCGGTCGGCTGGGCGGGCTTCATGCTGCTGTGGGTGCTGCAGGCGTTCGTGTTCTGGAACGGGATGGAGACGATCAAGAAGTTCATCGACTTCGCGGGCCCGGCCGTCTACGTCGTGATGTTCATCCTCGCCGGCTACATGGTGTGGCGCGCGGGCTGGCGCAACATCGGCATCAATCTCGGCGGCGTCAGGTATCACGGCGCCGAGGTGATTCCGGTGATGATCACCGCGATCTCGCTCGTCGTGTCGTACTTCTCCGGGCCGATGCTGAATTTCGGCGACTTCTCGCGCTATTGCCGGAGCTTCGGCGACGTGAAGCGCGGCAACTTCTGGGGGCTGCCGGTCAACTTCCTCGCGTTCTCGCTCGTCACGGTGATCACGACCGCCGCGACGCTGCCGGTGTTCGGCGAGCTGATCACCGATCCGGTCGAGACGGTCGGGCGCATCGATCATCCGACCGCGGTGATCCTCGGCGCGCTGACGTTCACGATCGCGACGATCGGCATCAACATCGTCGCGAACTTCGTGTCGCCCGCGTTCGACTTCTCGAACGTCGCGCCGCGGCTCATCAGCTGGCGTGCGGGCGGGATGCTCGCGGCGGTCGCGTCGATCTTCATCACGCCGTGGAACCTGTTCAACAACCCGGCCGTGATCCATTACACGCTCGACGTGCTCGGCGCGTTCATCGGCCCGCTGTACGGCGTGCTGATCGCCGACTTCTACCTCGTCAAGCGCGGCCGGCTCGTGCGCGACGACCTGTACACGATGTCCGAGCGCGGCGCGTACTGGTACACGGGCGGCGTCAACCGCCGCGCGCTCGCCGCGCTGCTGCCGGCCGCGCTGATCGCGATCGCCTGCGTGATGATGCCGGGCTGGCAGGGTGTCGCGAACTTCTCGTGGTTCATCGGCGCGGCGCTCGGGTTCGCGTTCTACCGCCTGCTGGCGAACGGCAAGGCCTGAGGAGCGCGCGATGAAGATCAAGCTGATCAATCCGAACACGACGCGGTGGATGACCGACGCGATGGGCCGCTGCGCGCGCGAGGTCGCGGGCGCCGGCACCGCGGTGGTGGCGGTCAGCCCGCCGCTGGGCCCGCCGTCGATCGAAGGCTATTACGACGAGGCGCTCGCGACGCCAGGGCTCTTGGCCGAGATCGCGCAGGGCGAGCGCGACGGCTTCGACGCATACGTGATCGCGTGCTTCGGCGATCCGGGGCTGTACGCGGCGCGCGAGCTCGCGCGCGGGCCCGTGATCGGCATCGCCGAGGCGGCGATGCATGCGGCGAGCGTGCTCGCGCCCGGCTTCTCGGTCGTCACGACGCTCGCGCGCACCTGCGGGATGGCGTGGCATCTCGCCGAGCGCTACGGGATGAAGCGGTTCTGCCGCAACGTGCGCGCGACCGACGTCGCGGTGCTCGAACTCGACCGCCCCGGCTCGGCAGCGCGCCGGATCATCGTCGACGAATGCCGGCGCGCGCTCGACGAGGACGGCGCCGACGCGATCGTGCTCGGCTGCGCGGGGATGGCCGAATTCGCGCACGAGATCGAGCAGCAGATCGGCGCGCCGGTGGTCGAAGGCGTCACGGCGGCGGTGAAGTGGGCCGAGGCGCTCGTCGCGCTGCGGCTCGCGACCGCGAAGCGCGGCGACTACGCCCGCCCGCTGCCGAAGCGCTACGACGGCGAGTTCGCGCGCTTCAGCCCGCCCGGGGACGCGGCGGACCCGGCGCCGGGCCGGCCGGACGCCGCCGCGCCGCAGGCGGACGCCGCCGCTTTGCCGCACCCGCACATACACACCGTCTGACACGCACTATCTGCGCCGCTGTATGGGCGCATATGGGCGTTTTCGCTACACTGGGCCATCGTTCGCATCGGCTCGCGGGGGCGCCGCGCAGCCGGTGCGGGCGCGGCGGCCCGTCGGCCGGGCCGATCGATACCCATCATTCAGCAAGCTATCGTCGCACATCGAACCATGTCACTCGATCCCAACTATCCACGCGATCTGATCGGCTACGGCCGCCATCCGGTGCAGGCGAACTGGCCCGGGCGGGCGCGCATCGCGGTGCAGTTCGTGCTGAACTACGAAGAGGGCGGCGAGAACTGCGTGCTGCACGGCGACCCCGGCTCCGAGCAGTTCCTGTCGGAAATCGTCGGCGCGGCCGCGTATCCGGACCGCCACATGAGCATGGAGTCGATCTACGAATACGGGTCGCGGGCCGGCGTGTGGCGCATCCTGCGCGAATTCGAGAAGCGCGGCCTGCCGCTGACCGTGTTCGGCGTCGGCATGGCGATCGAGCGGCATCCGGAGCTTGCGCGCGCGTTCGTCGAGCTCGGCCACGAAATCGCGTGCCACGGCTGGCGCTGGATCCACTACCAGAGCATGACGCCCGAGCTCGAGGCCGAGCACATGCGGCTCGGCATGGAGGCGATCGAGCGCGTGACCGGCGAGCGGCCGCTCGGCTGGTACACCGGCCGCGACAGCCCGAACACGCATCGGCTCGTCGCCGAATACGGCGGCTTCCTGTACGACTCGGACTACTACGGCGACGACCTGCCGTTCTGGATGGACGTCGCCGTGTCGGGCGGCGGCACGACGCCGCAGCTGATCGTGCCGTACACGCTCGACACCAACGACATGCGCTTCGCGACGCCGCAGGGCTTCAACACCGCCGATCACTTCTTCCATTACCTGCGCGACGCGTTCGACGTGCTGTACGAGGAGGGCGACGAGGCGCCGAAGATGCTGTCGATCGGCATGCACTGCCGGCTGCTCGGCCGGCCGGGCCGGTTCCGCGCGCTGCAGCGGTTCCTCGACCACATCGAGCAGCATGATCGCGTATGGGTGACGCGGCGTGTCGACATCGCGCGTCACTGGCGTGAACATCATCCGTATCAGCCCAATCAACGGAACGAAGGAAAGGCATGAAGGCGATGCGTTACACGTTGGAGCAACTGAACACGATGGCGCCGGGCGCATTCGTCGCGGCGCTGTCCGGGATCTTCGAGCATTCGCCGTGGGTCGCCGAGGCAGCCGCGGGTGCGCGGCCGTATGCGAGCATCGACGCGCTGCACGAGACGATGTCGGGCGCGGTGGAGGCGGCGGGCGAAGTACGCCAGCTCGCGCTGATCAACGCGCACCCGGAGCTCGCGGGCAAGGCCGCGGTGCGCGGCGAGCTGACCGCCGAATCGACGCGCGAGCAGAGCGGCGCGGGCCTCGACCAGTGCACGCAGGAAGAATTCGACAAGCTGCTGACGCTGAACCGCACCTATCGCGAGAAGTTCGGCTTCCCGTTCATCCTCGCGGTGCGCGGCTACGATCGGCACGGCATCATCGCGAACTTCGAATCGCGCGTGAATCATTCGCGCACCGAAGAGCTGCGCGCGAGCCTCGACCAGATCTACCGGATCGCGCGCTTCCGGCTCGACGACCTGATCGACGCGTGACACCACAATACGGCCTGCTGCATCGCAGCGGCCGCTTCGCAATACTGACAAGGACATACCATGGCAATCCCGCTTCTCGACCCTGACGCACCCGACTTCACGCGGCGCTACGTGAATCTCGCCGACCCGCGTCTCGGTGCGCAGGCGCTCGAGGCCAGCGACGACTTCTTCGCGCCGAAGGAGCGCATGCTGAACCCCGAGCCGGCGGTGTTCATCCCCGGCAAGTACGACGACCACGGCAAGTGGATGGACGGCTGGGAAACGCGCCGCAAGCGCACCACCGGCTACGACTGGTGCATCGTCAAGCTCGCGCGCCCGGGCGTGATCAAGGGCTTCGACATCGACACGAGCCACTTCACCGGCAACTTCCCGCCGGCCGCGTCGATCGAGGCCGCGCACGTGGCCGACGGCGCGCCGACGCAGGCGACCGAGTGGGTCGAGATCGTGCCCGCGACGACGCTGCAGGGCAACAGCCACCACTACGTCGAGGCGAGCGACGCACGTGCGTTTACGCACCTGCGCGTGAACATCTACCCGGACGGCGGCATCGCGCGCCTGCGCGTGTACGGCCAGCCGCAGCTCGACTGGGCCGGCGCGAGCGCGACCGAGCTGTTCGATCTCGCGGCGACGGAAAACGGCGGCTACGTGGTCGCCGCGAACAACCAGCACTTCGGCCTCGCGTCGAACCTGCTTCTGCCGGGCCGCGGCGTGAACATGGGCGACGGCTGGGAAACCCGCCGCCGCCGCGAGCCGGGCAACGACTGGGCGATCGTCGCGCTCGCACAGCCGGGCGTGATCCGCAAGATCGAAGTCGACACCGCGTTCTTCAAGGGCAACTATCCGGACCGCTGCTCGATCCAGGCCGCGTACGTGACGGGCGGCACCGACAGCTCGCTGATCACGCAGTCGATGTTCTGGCCGGTGCTGCTCGGCGAGCAGAAGCTGCAGATGGACAAGCAGCACTATTTCGAGCAGGAGATCGCGTCGCTCGGCCCGGTCACGCACGTGCGCCTGAACATCATTCCGGACGGCGGCGTGTCGCGCCTGCGCCTCTTCGGGACGCTCGACAAATGAAGACGCTCGTCATCGAACCGCTGACCAGGGAAGCGTTCGCGCCGTTCGGCGACGTGATCGAGACGGAGGGGGCGAAGCAGATCCCGATCAACCTCGGCACGACGATCCGCTTTCACGATCTCGCGAAGGTCGACGTGACCGACGAAGACGGCCGCACGCTCGTCAACCTGTTCCGCGGCCAGCCGCGCACGCTGCCGTTCGAGGTGAAGATGCTCGAGCGGCATCCGCTCGGCAGCCAGGCGTTCGTGCCGCTGAACGACCAGCCGTACCTCGTCGTCGTCGCGCCGGCCGGCGACCTCGACCCGGCGAAGATCCGCGCGTTCGTGACGAGCGGCTGGCAGGGCGTCAACTATGCGAAGGGCGTGTGGCATCACCCGCTGATCGCGCTCGGCGGCATCAGCGACTTCATCGTCGTCGATCGCGGCGGCGACGGCCTGAACCTCAACGAGCAGGACCTCCAGGAATCGCTGTGGCTCACCGACGAGGCGCTGCACGCGCTGACGGCCTGAGTCACCGGCATTTCCGCCGGCGACTGTCGAAACCCGCGCACGTTGCGCGGGTTTTTTTCTTGTGCGGCCGTATCGGCGCGATTCAGGCCGCCGCGGCCTTGCGCGCATCGCGCGCACCGTTGCCGTCGCGACGGCGGTTCGCGACCGGCGCATGCTGCGCCATCAGCTCGGCGATCCAGTCGATGAAGGCGCGCAGCTTCGCGCTGACGTGACGGTTCGGCGGGAACACGACATACATCGGCATCGGGTCGAGCCGCCGTCGTTCGAACAGCGGCACCAGATCGCCGCGCGCGCGATGCGCGGCAGCCATGTAGTCGGGCAGCCACAGAATGCCGAGCCCGGCGAGGCCGGCTTCGAGGTATGCATTGCCGTCGTCGACCGCGAGCACGTAGCGCCCGCGCACGTCGACGCGCTCGCCGTCGCATTCCATCGCGAACGGCAACGCCTTGCCGGTACGCGCCCACAGGAAGCCGACGATCCGGTGGTGCGTGTCGTCCAGTTCGCCGGGATGGGACGGCGTGCCGGCGCGCGCGAGATAGGCGGGCGACGCATATACGCCGAGCCGCAGGTCGCCGACGCGGCGCGCGACCAGCGAACGGTCGGTCGGCTCGCCGCCGCGCACGACGCAGTCGACGTTCTCGGCGACCACGTCCACCACGCGGTCGCTCACGCCCATATCGAGCTGGATGTCCGGATAACGCGCGTGGAATGCCGGCAGCGCGGGGATCAGGATCAGGCGCGCGAACGGGCTCGGCACGTCCACGCGCAGCCGTCCCCGCGGTGCCGCGGACGCCGCGGACAAGCTCGTTTCGGCATCGTCCATGTCGGCCAGCAGCCGCACCACGCGCTCGTAGTACGCGGCGCCGTCGGCCGTGACGACGACCTTGCGCGTCGTGCGGTTGAACAGCTTCACGCGCAGCCGCGCTTCGAGCTGCTGCACGAGCTGCGTGACGGTGGTGCGGCTCATGTGCAGCGTCTCGGCCGCCTTCGTGAAGCTGCCGGCTTCCACGACGCGGGCGAACGCCTGCATTGCATCGAATCGATCCATCGGGTCAGGGCTCCACGTCGGTCGGAGATTGTTTGCGGCGCGCAAACAGTGCTGGACAGGGTTGCCGGTTTATCCGCCGCGCTCGTGGGCGAAGCAGCGCTGCTGCAGCCGTAGCGCCGTCGTCGTGCGTGTTATCGTGCCCGCATTGCCACAACCCGACGTCCGGTGCCGGACGTGTTCCTTCGATGAGCCAACCTGAAAACGACCTCGCGGTCCTGCTGCGCACGATGCAGCCCGAGCTGCATCCGGGCGCATTCGCCTTCGTGGCACTGCCGGCCGAAGCAGACGTATCGTTATCCGAAACGATCGCGACGTTCCGCGAAGCGGAAGGGCTGACGGTCGTGGTCGACGAGGCGACAGCCGCGCGCCGCGGCTGGCCCGTGCTGTTTCGCGCCGCATGGATCACGCTGACCGTACATTCCGATCTCGCGGCCGTCGGCCTCACCGCGGCATTCGCGCGGGCGCTCGGTGCGGCCGGCATCAGTTGCAACGTGATGGCCGCCGCGTATCACGATCACATCTTCGTGCCGTTCGACGACGGCCCGCGCGCGCTCGACGCGCTCGTCGCACTGCAGCGCGGCGCGATGCGCGGCTGACGCGCGGTGCATTCGAAGCAGGAAAAAAACGGGCCCGTCACCGGGCCCGCGAACGGAGAGGACTGCGCCGGCAACCGGCGCATGGCGGCTTACTTGACCGCGCCGCCCTCGAACCAGGCGGCGAGCTTCGTGCGCTCGTCGTCGGTCATGTGCGTGACGTTGCCGATCGGCATCGCCTTCAGGCGCACGGCCTGCTCGTAGATGCGCTGCGCGTTCTTCGACACTTCGTCCGGCGTGTCGAACATCACGCCGGCGGGCGCGCTGCCCATCAGCGTCGGCTTCGACGAGTGGCACTCGACGCAGCGCTGCTGCAGGATCGGCATGATGTCGTTGATCACGACCTTCGGCGCGTTCGCGGCCTGGGCTTCCGGTGCGACCGGCTTCGGCGTCGTCCATACCAGCGCGCCTGCCAGCAGCGCGACGCCGCCGATCGGCAGGTACCACAGCTGCTTGCCGCGGTGACGCATCACGAAGAACTGGCGGATCAGCGCGCCGGCCAGCATGATCAGCACGAGCACGACCCAGTTGAACTTGTTCGTGTACGTCATCGCATAGTGGTTCGACAGCATCGCGAACACGACGGGCAGCGTGAAGTACGTGTTGTGCACCGAGCGCTGCTTGCCGCGCTTGCCGTAGATCGGGTTCGGCTCCTCGCCCTTGAGCATCTTGTCGACCATCTTGCGCTGGCCGGGGATGATCACGAAGAACACGTTCGCCGACATGATCGTCGCGAGCATCGCGCCGACGATCAGGTAGGCGGCACGGCCCGCGAAGATGTGGCACGCGAGGTATGCGGCGGCGACCACGTAGATGCCGACGCAGATGCCGAGCACGCGATCGTTGGTGCCGAGGATGCGGCACAGCGAGTCGTAGACGATCCAGCCGGCCATCAGGAAGCCGAGCGCGGACGCGACGGCGACCACCGGGCCCATGTCGAGCACGCTCTTGTCGATCAGGTACGTGTTCGGCGCGAGCAGGTACAGCACGAAGAACAGCGAGAAGCCCGACAGCCAGGTCGTGTACGACGGCCACTTCGACCAGTGCAGGTCATCCGGCATTTCCGGCGGGGCGACCGTGTATTTCTGCATGTTGTAGAAACCGCCGCCGTGGACGTGCCACAGCTCGCCGAACACGCCGCGCTTGCGCTGGTTCGGGTCGGTCGGCGGTTTCAGGCTGTTGTCGAGCGCGACGAAGTAGAACGACTCGCCGATCCACGCAATGGCGACGATGACGTGCAGCCATCGCAGCGCGAGGTTCAGCCAGTCGGTGATGAAGCCTTCCATGAAACTCCTCCAGACTCAGATCGTTGTCTTGTTGCGGGCGGCCGATACGGTGTCAGCTGCCGCGATAGGTGCTGTACGACCACGGCGACACGAGCAGCGGCACGTGGTAGTGCGCGCCCGGGTCGGCGATGCCGAAGCGCAGCACGACGCGATCGACGAAACGGGGTTCGGGCACCTTCACGCCGAGCGATGCGAAGTAGTCGCCGGCATGGAACACAAGTTCGTATTCGCCGGCGGCGAGCGCGTCGCCTTCGAGCAGCGGCGCGTCGCAGCGGCCGTCGCTATTGGTCAGCACGGTCTTGATCGCGCGGCGCGATTCGCCGTCCAGCGCGTAGAGGTCCACCTTGAGCGCGGCGCCGGGACGACCGTGGGCCGTATCGAGTACGTGGGTAGTGAGCTTTCCCATTCGTTGTGTCCTTGTGTGAATGCGAGGTTCGGCGGCGACTCGATCCATTGACTGTGCGGCGGATCGAGGCTCCACGTCACGTGGCTACATACCCGTCGGCGAGATTGAAGCGAGCGCCGTGCAGGCATTGTAAGAACGTTCGCCATGCAAAACCGCGAGCGATAGCAAAGATAATGCGCCGCGCATGAGCGGCTGTCGACGGCGCGAAAAACGCCATTCCAGCGCCGCTTCAACGCCGTTCCCGCGCGCAGCCGGACGCCTCCGCGCACCCGGCTGCGCACGTACCATATCGGAATCGTAAACCTGGGTATTCGGGATCGCGCATTGTGTGCCGCACGCGCATGCGCGATCCTCCCGCCGTGCGTGTCGGCTCCGGCCGGCACGCACCCCGAAGACGGCGAGCACGCCGGGTAACCGGGCCATGGCGTTCGAACGGACGCAGGCACCGGGCGTGCCGCGAATCAGCGTTCGAACGGCTTTGTGACCGCCCACAGGAACCGCCCTGGGGCAGACCGACGCGGAGAACGCATGAACCTCGAGCAGCACTCCGGCGCGCCCGCCCGCGCGCCGCACGATTCCCCATCCCGCCCGAAGACCCTGCTGGTCAAGCACGCCGAGGTGCTGGTGACCATGGACGGCGCGCGCCGCGAACTGCGCGACGCGGGGCTCTACATCGAAGACAACCGGATCGTCGCGGTCGCCCCGAGCACCGAGCTGCCCGACACGGCCGACGAGGTGCTCGACCTGCGCGGGCATCTCGTGATCCCGGGGCTCGTGAACACGCACCACCACATGTACCAGAGCCTGACGCGCGCGATTCCGGCCGCGCAGAACGCCGAGCTGTTCGGCTGGCTCACGAACCTGTACCGGATCTGGGCGCACCTGACGCCGGAGATGATCGAGGTGTCGACGCTGACCGCGATGGCCGAGCTGCTGCAGTCAGGCTGCACGACGTCGAGCGATCATCTGTACATCTATCCGAACGGCAGCCGGCTCGACGACAGCATCGCGGCCGCGCAGCGGATCGGCATGCGCTTTCACGCAAGCCGCGGCGCGATGAGCGTCGGCCAGCGCGACGGCGGCCTGCCGCCCGATTCGGTCGTCGAGCGCGAGCCGGACATCCTGCGCGACGCGCAGCGGCTGATCGAGACCTACCACGACGAAGGGCGCTACGCGATGCTGCGCGTCGTCGTCGCGCCGTGCTCGCCGTTCTCGGTGAGCCGCGAGCTGATGCGCGACGCCGCCGTGCTCGCGCGCGAGCATGGGGTGTCGCTGCATACGCACCTCGCGGAAAACGTCAACGACATCGCGTACAGCCGCGAAAAGTTCGGGATGACGCCGGCCGAATACGCGGAGGATCTCGGCTGGGTCGGGCGCGACGTGTGGCATGCGCACTGCGTGCAGCTCGACGATGCCGGCATCGGCCTGTTCGCGCGCACGGGCACGGGCGTCGCGCACTGTCCGTGCTCGAACATGCGGCTCGCGTCGGGCATCGCGCCGGTGAAGAAGATGCGGCTCGCGGGCGTGCCGGTCGGGCTCGGGGTCGATGGATCGGCGTCCAACGACGGCGCGCAGATGGTCGCGGAAGTGCGCCAGGCGCTGCTGCTGCAGCGCGTCGGCTTCGGGCCGGATGCGATGACCGCGCGCGAGGCGCTCGAAATCGCGACGCTGGGCGGCGCGAAGGTGCTGAACCGCGACGACATCGGCGCGCTCGCGCCGGGGATGGCGGCCGACTTCGCCGCGTTCGACCTGCGCCAGCCGCTGTTCGCGGGCGCGCTGCACGATCCGGTCGCGGCGCTGGTGTTCTGCGCGCCGTCGCAGGCGGCGTATACGGTCGTGAACGGCAAGGTCGTCGTGCGCGAAGGACGCCTGGCGACGCTCGACCTGCCGCCCGTCATCGCGCGCCACAACGCGCTCGCGCAGGCGCTCGTCGACGCGTCGCGCTGACGCCGCGGCTTGCCGCCGCCACGCGCCGTCATGATTCGCGGCGGCGGCCGGCGGCAGCAGCGTGCGTGCCGTTACGCCTCGATCAGCGTGCGGGTGGCCTCGGCGACGAGGCCGCGCAGCCAGCGCACTTCGTCGGAGTAATGGCAGCGTTCGTGCCAGAGCTGGTAGTACTGCATCGGCGGGAAGTCGAGCGGCGCCGGCACGACCGACAGCGGCAGGAACTTCGCGTAGTGATCGGCGAACAGCCGTGTCGTCGTGAAGATCAGGTCGGACTTCACGAGCACGTACGGCGCGAGGTTGAAGTACGGCAGCGTGACGACCACGTGGCGCTTCAGCCGCTCGCGCGCGAGGTGCACGTCGATCGCGCCGCGCTGGCCGACCGAGTAGGGCGTCGGCGCGAGGTGCGGCGCGTTCAGGTACTGGTCGAGCGTGAGGCCGCCGCGCTTCGCGAACGGATGCGTATTGCTCATCAGGCAGACGATCTCGTCGACGAACAGGTTCGACAGGTGCAGCTGCTCCGGCGGCTCCGGCCAGTTGCCGACCACGATGTCGAGCTTGCCGTCCTCGAGCGCGAGCTCGTAGTCGAATGCGGGGCCGAGCGAGTGGAACTCGAGCGTCGCGTTCGGCGCGGCCTGGCGGAAGCGCTCGACGACGGTCGGCACGAACAGCACGTTCAGGTAGTCGGGACAGCCGATCCGGTAGCAGCGTATCGACGTCGCCGGATCGAAGCTGTGCTGCTGGAACCTGATCCGCTCGATCTCGCGCAGCGCGTTCTGCACGGGCTCCAGCAGGCGCAGCCCGTATTCGGTCGGCACCATGCCGGACTTGCCGCGCACGAGCAGCGGGTCGCCGGTGATGTCGCGCAGGCGCCGCAGCGCCGCGCTGATCGCCGGTTGCGACTGGTTCAGTTTGACGGCCGCGCGCGTGACGCTGCGCTCCATCAACAGGGTGTGCAAGACGCGCAAGAGGTACGTGTCGATCGCCTCGCGTTGCTGACTCATGGTTTCTCCGTTTATATGCCCGGGCTGATCGAGAGGTGGATGGGGTATATGGTTTTTAATATGAACGAAAAAGAGCGTCAAGCGATGGATACCCGCACGGGGCTGCCGGCACGGCAGCGACCGCGGCAGGCGCGGGGGCGCATGAAGGGTGCGCGGATGCGCGGGCGCGCATCCGGGGGCATGAGGCGTGACGCGGCGCTCGCGCGTCAGTCGTCGATGCGCAGGCCGACTTTCAGCGTCACCTGCCAGTGAACCACCTGATTGCCTTCGATGTGGCCGCGCGTCTCGGTCACCTGAAACCAGTGCAGGCTGTGCAGCGTCGACGCGGCTTTCGCAATGGCATTGCGGATCGCGTCGTCGCTCGATTCGCGCGACGAGCCGGTCAGTTCGATCAGCTTATAAATGTGGTCGCTCATGATGCGCTCCCTGTCGTGTCGGGTTCCGCCGCGGGCGCAGCGCACAAGCGCAGCCACGTGCGGAATGCGCCCGGCTTCTTGAGTGATAGGTATGATGGGCGGCAAGTTCAACCCATATCGGAGCGAGGAGCATCGTGGAAGTCGGATTTTGCGGACCGGGACTGATGGGCGCGCCGATGATTCGGCATCTGCTGGCGGCGGGCCACCGCGTCGGCGTGTGGAATCGCACGCGCGCGAAATCGGAGGCGCTCGCGGCCGACGGCGCGCGGGTCGCCGACACGCCGCGCGCGCTGGCGGAGCAGGTCGAAACGGTGCTGCTGTGCGTGCTGGACGCGCGCGCGGTCGGCGACGTCGTGTTCGGCCCGGACGGCCTGCTGTCCGGCGACGCGGCGGCGCGCCGCGTGCGGCGCATCGTCGACCACTCGAGCATTCCGCCCGGCGTGACGCGCGACTATGCGAAGCGCGCGGCGGACCTCGGCGTCGGCTGGGTCGACGCGCCGGTGTCGGGCGGCGTGCCCGGCGCGCAGGCCGGCACGCTCGCGGTGATGGCGGGCGGCCGCGCGGAGGATCTCGAGGCGGTGCGGCCGCTGATCGATGCGTACGCCGCGCGCATCACGCACATGGGCGACGCGGGCGCGGGCCAGACCACGAAGCTGTGCAACCAGGCGATCGTCACCGCGACCGTCACCGCGATCGCCGAGGCGGTGGGTCTCGCGCAGGCGAGCGGCATCGACGCCGCGCGCCTTGCGCAAGCGCTTGCCGGCGGCTGGGCGGATTCGGTGCTGCTGCAGACGTTCGTGCCGCGCATGACCTCGGGCGGACACACTCCGATCGGCGCGCTCAGCACCTTTCAGAAGGACGTCGACACGATTGCCGATGCGGCGCGCGACACGGGCGCGGTGATGCCGGTATCGGCCACCGTGCAGCAGGTGCTGCGGCTCGGCGCGGCGATGGGGCTCGCCGACGCGGACTTCGCCGCATTCATCGATATCGTCAGGCCGGGGAACGGGCGCCGGGAGGCATGACTGCGACGCGCGAATGACAGATGGGCCGCGCGGAGGCGGCCCATCGAAAACCGGCGTTGAATCAGCCGAGCGAGCGGGGCGTCGTGTCCCCGGCGTTCTGTCGTCCGAGCCCGCTGCGCAGGCTCGCTTTCGTGCCCGCACCAAATTCGGGCAGGATGCGCACGCGGGCGCGGCTCGCGAACACGAGGAACCCGAAGCCGTTGGACTCGTACCAGTAGCCGCCGTTTTCGAGGCCGTCGAGCGGCTGTTCGAGCGCGTTGGCGATCGACTCGATGCAGCGCTTGCGCAGTTCGGCGATTGCCGGGTACGGCGGCTGCGCGCCGCGCACGCTGCACAGGAGCACGTCCAGGCCGGGAAGCACATGCGCGTACAGCACCGGTTCGTCCTGCGCGCGGGCGCGCGCGATCTTGGTGTCGAGCTGGGCGAACGGTTTCGAGTGGCGCAATACCGCGAGGAACGATTCCTGGCCATCCTGCTGCGCGCGTCGACGTTTCTTCGGGAAGGACATAAACACTCGCCTCAAAAACAATTGCAAGAAATGCGGCATTTTCATGCGACCCACTCCCGGCTATGTACGCCGCATGTCGATCCTTTATAGCACACGAAAATGCTGCGCTCGTGCAGTGCGACGATCGATGTCTCCCGTCGACCTGCTCGCCACGATCGACACAGTCAGCGCTTGGCGCCTGTACTGTCGTTTAGTCTCCATGATAGACCCGGTTTCCCGGCGCGTGCATCCGCTCGTCACAAAAAAATGCGAGGCGGCGGCGCGGCGTCCCGCATGGCGCGCGGCAACAAAAAGGCCCGCACGCGGCGGGCCTGGCTGACGACGGCGGGCGGTTGCTCAGCGCTGCTTGAGCGAATCGCGGATCTCGCGCAGCAGCACGATGTCTTCCGGCGTCGCGGCCGGCGCGGCTTCCGCTTCCACGGGCTTGCGAAGCTTGTTGATGAATTTCACCATCAGAAAAATGATGAACGCGAGGATGATGAAGTTGATCAGCACGGTGATGAACGAACCGTAGCCGAACGCCGCGACGCCCGCGGCCTGCAGGTCCTTGAACGAATCGGGATTACCCTTGAACGACGGCGGGATCGTACCGAGCAGTACGAACTTGTTCGAGAAATCCAGGCCGCCCGTCAGGACGCCGATGACCGGCATGATCAGGTCCTTCACGATCGAGTCGACGATCTTCGAGAACGCGCCGCCGATGATCACGCCGACGGCGAGATCCATCACGTTGCCCTTGACGGCGAACTCCTTGAATTCCTTGATGATGCTCATGAGCGGCTTTCTCCTGGTTGGGGCAAAGGAAGGCGTGCCGCGACGCGTTGCGTCGAATTCAGGGTCGGTGGCACGCCGATGGCCGCATGATAGCGAACGTGCCCCATTGCCGATAGCCCATCTTGAAATGATTGACAAATCGGCGCCGCGAGCGGGTTCCGGCGTTGCGGAGCCGGCTCGCGCGGGGTGCCGGCGCGCGATGCGGCGGCGCCCCGAGTCGCGACGATCAGGTGTCCGTCCAGCCGTCGTCGTTGCTGCCGAGATCGACGCCGCCGCTGCCGCCGCTGCCGCCGCTGCCGTTATCCCAGTTCGTATCGTCGCCGCGGCCGAGGTCGAAGCCCGGATCGGCTTCGCGCCGGCGGTGCTCGTCGTCGACGATCACCTCGCGTTCGATCACGCGGTCGCGGCCGCCGGACATCGCCTGGCCGAGCAGCACGCCGGTCAAGAGTCCGCCCATGCCGCCGCCGAAGCCGCCGCCGCCTTGCTGGATCACGACGGGCGGTTGCTGCTGCGGCGGATATTGCGGCGGGTAAGGGGGCGGAACCTGCTGCGGCGGGTACGGCTGGCCCTGCGCGCCGCTCAGGCGGTCCGCTTCCTGCGCGAACACCGAGCCGCTGCCGCCGGCCGGCGCGCTCGCCGGCGCAGCCGGATCGGGCCGGCCTTCGACGCGCGCCTTCACGCTCGCGTGGCGCTTCTCGAGCTCGTCGACGCGGTACGACGGCACCGGGTTCTTGCCGTTCGACAGCGCCTCGACGAGTTCGCGCGCGTCGGTCTCGATTCCCTCGAGCTCGCTCGTCAGCGCGGCGGCGCCGGGTGCTGTCGACAGGCGTGCATCGAGCTTGAGCGGGCGAATGTCGTTGAGCACGTCGGTCGCGCGCTTCAACTGCGCGCGGCGTTCGTCGTCGGCGCGCGTGTCGCCGGCCGAGCGCGCGCGCCGCAGCGTCCAGCGCAGCACCAGCGCGATCACCGCGACGATCAGGCCAAGGCCGATCCACATGCCGACCGACGGCCCGTGCTTTTCGGCGGGCGCGGGCGACGACTGCAGCGTGCCGCTCCGGGCGCTTGCCGACGGCGCGTTGCTCATGGGCGGTGCGTTGCTCACGCGGCCGGCGTCCGCGCGGATGCGCGCTTCCGTCTGCGCGAAGCGCGAAGGATCGGTGAACCGCAATTGCGGATCGAGCGTCTTTGCGCGTTGCAGCTGCGCGAGCGCGTCGGACGCGCGGCCTTCGCGATCGAGCACCTGTGCATACAGGTAGTGCGCGTGCGCGTTGTTCGGATGCGCGTCGATGACTTGCGACAGCTGCGTGTCGGCGCGCTGCCAGTCGCGCTGCGCGATCGACTGCTCGACCTGCTGCAGCGACGGTACCGCAAACGCGGCGGACGACAGCGTCAGCAGCGCGAAGCCGAGAGCGGCGAGGGATTTCTTCATGATCGAACCGGGCGCACGCGCCCGTCTCCTTGCGATCGATGCGCGCCGCGCCGGCACTCCGGGCGGCGCGCGCCGGTTACTGCGCGGGCGTATCGAGTTGCTTCTTCAGTGCGGCGAGTCGATCCTCGACCGACGGGCCCTTGTTCAGCGCGGCGAGCTTGTCGTCGAGCGCCTTGCCGCTCGACGTGTCGGCCGAATTGATGCGGGCGTCCGAACGTGCGTTCTGCAGCGCGACCTTGTCCTCGAGCTTCTGGAAATCTTCGGACAGGTTCTTGCCGCCGATGCCGCCGAGCGCGGTGGCCGCGACATCCTTCGCCTGCGCGATTTCCTGCTTCGCCTGCAGGATGTTCGAGCGGGCGTTCAGGTCGTTGCGGCGCTGGCGCATCTCGGCGATCTGCCCCTTCAGCTTGTCGACCGACGGCTCGAGCGTCGCGAGTTCGGCGGCGAGCGCGTCGCGCTCCGCCTCGGCATTCGCCTGCGCGCCGAGCGCTTCGCGCGCGAGCGACTCGTCGCCCGACTGCAGCGCGCGCTTGGCGCCGTCCTCGTACTTCTTCACCTTGTCGTCGGCCGCATCGCGCTTGCTGCGCTGGGTCGCGACCTGCGCCTCGATCTCGATCAGCGAGTTCTCGGCGCGGCCGATGCTGTCGTCGAGCTCTCGCACGATCTGCCGTGCGTCGCGCGACGGGTCCTGCACCGAGTCGGCCGCGTCGTTCAGCAAGCCCTTGAGCGTGCGCGAAATAGAGTCGAAAAGCGACATGAAATCCTCCGTGTGTAAAAGGCGCCGCGCAGTGGCGGCGTGGCCCTCGGCGGTGCCGGTTCCGGCCCGCGATTGCCGGCGGATATTACACCACCGGATCACTTAAATACGGCTTAAACGCGCAAGTTCAAGCGATGCGAATTCCGGGCCGGAAAACCGCGCGCCGAGTCTTTCATGATTGAAAGCTCGTGCGCGCGGGGTTTCGTGTTCATGATAGGCCGGGCAGGCGGGCAAAAAGACGCGCGCGGCGCCGCGGCGCGGGAATTTTTACAAAAAATCGCGAAGCCAATCGATTGATTTCATTAAAATGCGCTGTCACGTCGCGGGAACGGATCGCCGCGCGACGCGGTCTGTCGACGTGACGAATGTGTCACGATGCACTCTCTCTCGATTCATCCGCTTGCATTCCGCATGCGTCCGAGGGCGCAATGCGCGCCCGCCATTCCGACATGCCAATTATCAAACGACCGCCTTCTTCTCCCGCCAGGAACGAACCTCACTACACGCTGCGCCGTTCGCCCGCGGGGGCCTATTACACCGATGACGACGACCGCGATGCGCACCGCGGCGGGTCGCATGACGACGGTGGCGGGGGCCGCCGCTCGTTCCGCTCGCGCGTCGCGCTGTGGTTCGTCGGCCTGTTCGCCACGCTGGCCGTCGTCGGCGCGCTGATCGTGGGCTATGCGCTCGTCGTGATGGCGCCGCAGCTGCCGTCGCTCGATGCGCTGACGAACTACCAGCCGAAGGTGCCGCTGCGCGTCTACTCGGCCGATCACGTGCTGATCGGCGAATTCGGCGAGGAGCGCCGCAGCCTCGTGCGCTTCCAGGAGATTCCCGACGTGATGAAGAAGGCGGTGCTCGCGATCGAGGACTACCGCTTCTACGAACACGGCGGCGTCGACTTCCTCGGCATCCTGCGCGCCGGCGTCGCCGACCTGATGCACGGCGGCGCGCGCCAGGGCGCGAGCACGATCACGATGCAGGTCGCGCGCAACTTCTTCCTGTCGAGCGAGAAGACCTACACGCGCAAGATCTACGAAATGCTGCTCGCGTACAAGATCGAGAAGGCCCTGACGAAGGACCAGATCCTCGAGCTGTACATGAACCAGATCTACCTCGGCCAGCGCGCGTACGGTTTCGCCGCGGCCGCGCGGGTCTACTTCGGCAAGGACCTGAAGGACATCACGCTGGCGGAAGCCGCGATGCTGGCGGGCCTGCCGAAGGCGCCGTCCGCGTACAACCCGGTCGTCAACCCGAAGCGCGCGAAGGTGCGCCAGGAATACATCCTGAAGCGGATGCGCGAGGTCGGCTACATCACGCAGCAGCAGTACGACCAGGCGATCAAGGAAGAGATCCACGTGCGCACCCCGGGCAACCAGTACGCGGTGCATGCCGAGTACGTCGCCGAGATGGTGCGGCAGATGATGTACGCGCAGTACAAGGACGAGACGTATACGCGAGGCCTGACGGTCACGACGACGATCAATGCGGCGGACCAGGAAGCGGCGTACCAGGCGGTGCGGCGCGGCATTCTCGATTACGAGCGCCGCCACGGCTACCGCGGGCCGGAAGGCTTCATCACGCTGCCGGCGGCCGGCGACGACCGCGACGAGGCGATCGACGACGCGCTCGCCGACCACCCGGACAACGGCGACCTGCAGTCGGCGGTGGTGCTGGCCGCCGCGCCGAACGCAGTCGAGGTGCAGTTCGTCGGCGGCGCGACCACGACGATCGGCGCGAGCGGGCTGCGCTTCGTCGCGGCGGCGCTCGGGCCGCGCGCGAACGCCGCGCTGAAGATCAAGCCCGGCTCGATCGTGCGCGTGCTGAAGGAGGCGAAGACGGGCTGGCAGATCGTGCAGCTGCCGCAGGTCGAGGGCGCGCTCGTCGCGATCGCACCGCAGGACGGCGCGATCCGCTCGCTCGTCGGCGGCTTCGACTACAACAAGAGCAAGTTCAACCACGTGACGCAGGCGTGGCGGCAGCCGGGCTCGTCGTTCAAGCCGTTCGTCTATTCGGCGTCGCTCGACAAGGGGCTCGGGCCGGCGACGATCATCAACGACGCACCGCTGTATTTCCCGCCGAGCGTGCCGGGCGGCACCGCGTGGGAGCCGAAGGACGACGACCAGCCGGACGGCCCGATGTCGATGCGCACCGGCCTGCAGCGTTCGAAGAACCTCGTGTCGATCCGCATTCTCGCGTCGATCGGCACGCAGTATGCGCAAGAGTACGTGACGCAGCGCTTCGGCTTCGATCCGGCGAAGACGCCGCCGTACCTGCCGATGGCGCTCGGCGCGGGGCTCGTCACGCCGCTGCAGCTCGCGACCGGCTACGCGGTGTTCGCGAACGGCGGCTACAAGGTCGATCCGTACCTGATCGCCGAAGTCGACGACGCGCGCGGCCAGCCGCTGCAGAAGGCGCAGCCGGTGATCGCCGGCGGCACCGCGCCGCGCACGATCGAAGGCCGCAACGCGTACGTGATGAACAGCCTGCTGCACACGGTCGCGACGGCCGGTACGGGCGCCGGCTCCAACGTGCTGGGTCGCGGCGACCTGCAGGGCAAGACGGGTACGACCAACGACGCGAAGGACGGCTGGTTCGCCGGCTATCAGCAGTCGCTCGTCGCGGTCGCGTGGATGGGTTTCGACCAGCCGAAGAGCCTCGGCAGCCGCGAATTCGGCGCGCAGCTCGCGCTGCCGATCTGGGTGGGCTACATGCGCACCGCGCTGCAGGGCGTGCCCGAGCAGCCGATGCCGATGCCCGACGGGCTGACGACGATCGACGGCGAGCTGTACTACGCGGATCGCACGCCGGGCGCCGGCTTCGTCGCGAGCGTCGACATCAACCCGGCGGCCAATGCGATGAGCGCGAACGACGCGCTCGGCTCGGCCGGCGCGGCGGGCCTGGCGCCGCCGCCCGTGACCGCGCAGGAGAAGCAGCAGATCATGGACATGTTCGAGAGCAACAAGCCCTGATCGACGACGGCGGGCGCGGCAGCGCCCGGCGACGACACGACGAACGGCGGGCGCGCGATGCGGCCGCCGTTTTTTATTGCGATGAAGGAGGGGCGTGCCGCCGCCGCCGGCCCGCGTCGCGGGCGCGCCGCACGAACCCTTGCGCATCAACAACTTGGCGCGCCGATCCCGCCCTTATCAACATGCCTGTCAACAGAAATTGTGGATAACCGGCGGTGACGGCGAACGTTGCCCAATCGGCGGCATGCCCGGGGGCGATATCTGTTTGTTTAATGAAAACAATGGCTTGGGGCGCTTGTCGGTGAGTTCTCCACAGTCCTGTCAACAAAAACTGGGGATAACCCTAGTCTGCGCGACGGGCCGCGCACGGCCGCTGCCGCAAACCGCATCGCGCGGGGAAAGCCCTGTCCGATCAACGCGTTGGCGCAGTTTCCAGAAACTTTTCAACAGGCTCTTCAACACGAACCGTGGATAACCCCGCGCGGCGTCAGCGCAGCAGCTTTGCGTGCGCGAGGTGCATGCCGAGCGTGACCGGATCGGTGTTGGTGCCCGACAGCAGCACGCCGACCCGCTTGCCCTGCAGCGTTTCGCGCAGCGGGCCGAGCAGGGCGGCCATCGCCGCCGCGCAGGCCGGCTCGACGGCGACCTTCAGGTGCGAGAACAGGTACAGCATCGCCGTGCGCAGCGCGTCGTCGGAGACGGTGACGATGCTGTCGATGTGACGGCGGCACAGCTGGTAGCTGTATTCCTCGGTGTGCGGCGCCATCAGCGAATCGGCGATCGTGTGCATCGCGGCCATCTTGACCGTGTGGTTGGCCGCGAAGCTGCGGCTCATCGCGTCGGCGCCGTCAGGCTCGACGCCATACACGTGCACGCGCGGATTCGCGAGCCGCAGCGCGGTCGACACGCCGGCCGCGAGCCCGCCGCCGCCGATCGGCACGATCACCGCGTCGAGGTCGGGCGTCTGGGTCGCCCATTCGTAGCCGAGCGTCGCGGTGCCGAGGATCGTGTGATAGCCATTGAACGGATGGATGAAGAAGCGGCCTTCCTCGGCCTCGATCCGGCGCACGAGATCGAACGCCTGCGACGCGCTCGCCGCCAGCACGACCTCCGCGCGGTACTGCTTGCATTGCGCGATGCGCGTCGGGCTCGCGGTATGGAACATCACGACCTTCGCGCTGCTGCCGAGCCGCATCGCCGCATACGCGACCGCCGCCGCGTGGTTGCCGGCCGACACGCAGGTGACCCCGGCATTGCGGCGCGCCTCGTCGAGCGCGAGCAGGTGCGTGAACGCGCCGCGCGCCTTGAAGCTGCCGCTGGCCTGCAGCAGCTCGAACTTGAAGTTGACGTGCGTGCCTTCGAGCGAAGGCAGGTCGGCGCGCTCGAACACCGGCGTGCGCGAAACCCATGGCGACAGCGCGAAGTGCTGCGCGGCGATTTCGTCGAGCGTCGGGATCGGCTCGCCGTCGATCGTGTGGGCGGTGCCCTGTTGTGATGTCGACATGGCCTGGCGGATGGGGGAGTGAACCGGCCCGCCCACGCGAGCCGGCGTGGCGGGAAACGGTCAGTGCGCGTCGACCGACATGCTGCGGATGAACTTGCGCAGGAACTGCTCGCATTCGGCCAGTTGCGCGAGCTCCACGTATTCGTTCGGCTTGTGCGCCTGCTCGATGTAGCCGGGCCCGCATACGACGCTCGGGATGCCCACGCGCTCGAACAGGCCGGCCTCGGTGCCGTACGCGACCTTGCGCTTGTCCTGGTCGGCGGTCAGCGCGCGCACGAGCTGCGTGATCGCCGCCTGCTCGGTCGCGTCGAAACCGGGCGCCGCGGCGATCTTCGAGAATTCGATCGCGGCGTTCGGATGCTCGCGCCGCATCTGCGGCAGCAGCGTTTCCTGCGCATAGGCTTCGATGCGCGCGAAGATCGGCTCCGGATCGAGCGTCGGCAGGTTGCGGAACTCGAAATCGAAACGGCATTCGGCCGGCACCGTGTTGATCGCGTTGCCGCCCTGGATCATGCTCGTCTGCGCGGTCGAGAACGGCACGTCGTAAAGGGCATCGAACGGGCCTTCGGCGCGGAATCGGTCGGCGATGTCGCGGATGTGGCAGATGAGGCGCGCCGCGTATTCGATCGCGTTCAGCCCCTTCGGCGTCAGCGACGAGTGCGCCGCGTGGCCGCGCACGCAGCAGCGGTACGCGTTGATGCCCTTGTGCGCGATGATCGGGCGCATGCCGGTCGGCTCGCCGACGATGCAGCCTGACGGCTTCACGCCGCGCTTGACCAGATCCGCGATCATCAGCGGTGCGCCCGCGCAGCCGATCTCCTCGTCGTAGGACAGCGCGAAATGGATCGGCTTCGCGAGCTTCGTCGCCTGCATCTCGGGCAGCAGCGCGAGCGCCGCGCCGATGAAGCCCTTCATGTCGCAGGTGCCGCGGCCGTACAGGCGGCCGTCGCGGAGTTCCGGCCGGAACGGGTCGCTGTCCCACTGCTGGCCGTCGACGGGCACGACGTCGGTATGCCCGGACAGCACGACGCCGCCGTCGGTCGCGCCGTCATGCGCGGGGACGGTCGCGAACAGATTGGCCCAGCCTTCGCGCGGATCGTGCGTGATCACGGACGCGATGCCCCGGGCGGCGAGCGCGTCGCGCACCGTTTCGATCAGGCCGAGGTTCGGCACGCGGCTCGTCGTGTCCATCGAAACGAGCTGCCTGATCCACGGCAGGCTGACGAGCGATGCGTCGTCGTGGTCGACATGGTCGGCAGCGGCGGGCGCCGTCGCGTCGAGGGTGGGCATGGCTCAACTCCGTCGGATGAATGCGAAAATCATACTCAAAAACGCTGCGGCCCGCTCTCGCGGGCCGCGATGCGCTGCAGCAACGCGGCGCTTTTCGAGTCGGCGGGCCGTCGAGGCGGCCGCTCAGCGCGACGCGGCGGCCGCGTCCTGACGGTTCGAATGACCGAGCGCGCGCAGCGTCTCCTTGATCGTCGACACGCGCACCGCGAGATCCGGCGAGCGCGTCTCGATCCGCAGCTTGTCCTGCCCCGCGAGCTTGATGTGGCGATGCTTCTGCACCATCTCGATGATCCGCATCGGATCGATCGGCGGATTCGGCACGAACTGCAGCCCGATCGCCACCTCGCTCGCATCGATCTTCGTGATCCCGAGCGGCTTCGCGGCGAGCCGCAGCCGGTGCGTCTCGACGAGCGCGTGCGCCTGCGGCGGCATCTTGCCGAAGCGGTCGATCAGCTCTTCCTGGATGCCGTCGATCGCGTCGCCGTGCTCGCAGTTCGCGAGACGCTTGTACAGCGACAGCCGCTCCTGCACGTCCGCGCAGTAGTCGGCCGGCAGGATCGCGGGCGCATGCAGGTTGATCTCGGTCGTCGCGGCGAGCGGGGCGGTGAGGTCGGGCTCCTTGCCGTTCTTCAGCGCCTTCACCGCGTCGTTCAGCATCTCCGTGTACAGCTGGAAGCCGATCTCGTGGATCTCGCCCGACTGCTTGTCGCCGAGCACCTCGCCGGTGCCGCGGATCTCGAGGTCGTGCATCGCGAGGTAGAAGCCCGAGCCGAGCTCCTCCATCTGCTGGATCGCTTCCAGCCGGCGCTGCGCCTGCTTGGTCAGCGCCTGCGGATCGTGGACGAGCAGGTACGCATACGCCTGGTGGTGCGAGCGGCCGACGCGGCCGCGCAGCTGGTGCAGCTGCGCGAGGCCGAACTTGTCCGAACGGTGCATGATGATCGTGTTCGCGCTCGGCACGTCGATGCCCGTCTCGATGATCGTCGTGCACAGCAGCACGTTCGCGCGCTGCGCGACGAAATCGCGCATCACGCGCTCGAGCTCGCGCTCGTGCATCTGGCCGTGCGCGATCGCGATGCGCGCCTCGGGCACCAGCTCCTCGAGCATCGCCTTGCGGTTCTCGATCGTCTCGACCTCGTTGTGCAGGAAGTACACCTGGCCGCCGCGCTTCAGCTCGCGCAGCATCGCCTCGCGGATCACGCTTTCCTCCTCGCGGCGCACGAAGGTCTTGATCGCGAGCCGCTTCTGCGGCGCCGTGGCGATCACCGAGAAGTCGCGCAGGCCCTCGAGCGCCATCCCGAGCGTGCGGGGAATCGGCGTCGCGGTCAGCGTCAGCACGTCGACTTCCGCGCGCAGCGCCTTCAGCGCTTCCTTCTGGCGCACGCCGAAGCGGTGCTCCTCGTCGATGATCACGAGGCCGAGGCGCTTGAACTGCACGTCCGACGACAGCAGCTTGTGCGTGCCGATCACGATGTCGACGCTGCCTTCGTTGATCTGCGCGATCGCCGCGTTGACTTCCTTCGCGGTCTTGAAGCGCGACAGCTCGACGATCCGCACCGGCCAGTCGGCGAAGCGGTCCGCGAAGGTCTGCGTGTGCTGCTCGGCGAGCAGCGTGGTCGGCGACAGCAGTGCGACCTGCTTGCCGCCCAGCACCGCGATGAACGCGGCGCGCAGCGCGACCTCGGTCTTGCCGAAGCCGACGTCGCCGCACACGAGGCGGTCCATCGGCTTGCCGCTCGTCATGTCGCCGATCACGGCCGCGATCGCCGCGGCCTGATCCGGCGTTTCCTCGAAGCCGAAGCTTTCCGCGAATTTCACGTAGTCGCGCGGGTCGAGCGCGAACGCGTGGCCCTCGCGCGCCGCGCGGCGCGCGTACAGGTTCAGCAGCTCGGCCGCGGTGTCGCGGATCTGCTGCGCGGCCTTGCGCTTCGCGCGCTCCCATTGGCCCGAGCCGAGCGCGTGCAGCGGCGCGCTGTCCGGATCGGCGCCGCTGTAGCGCGAGATCACGTGCAATTGCGAGACCGGCACGTAGAGCTTGCTGTCGCCCGCGTATTCGAGGTGCAGGAATTCCGTCTCGCCTTCGCCGAGATCCATCGACACGAGGCCCATGTAGCGGCCGATGCCGTGCTGCGCGTGCACGACCGGGTCGCCCACTTTCAGCTCGGACAGGTCGCGCACCATCGCGTCGACGTTGCTCGCCTGCTCCTGGCGGCGGCGCCCCGCGCGGCGGCCGAGCGCGCCGTACAGCTCGGTCTCGGTGACGATCGCGTAGCCTTCGCCCGGCAGCGCGAAGCCGCTCGACAGCGGCGCGACGCCGAGCGCGAAGCGGTCGTCGCTCGCGAGCCAGCCGGCGAAGTGGTCGTTCGACGCCGGCCGCAGATGGTGCTCGGCGAGCAGCTGCAGGATCGTCTCGCGGCGGCCGGCCGATTCGACGGTCAGCAGCACGCGCTTGTCCGACGTGTCGATGAATGTGCGCAGCGCGGCGAGCGGATCGTCGGCATGGCGGTCGACCGTGAGCTCGGGCAGGCCGGTCGCCCAGCCGCCCGCCGGCTGCGCGGGCAGCACGACGCGTGCGAACGGCTTCGCGAACGCGAAGAAATCCTCGTCCGACAGGAACAGGCGCTGCGGCTCGAGGATCGGCCGCTCGCGGTCGTGCGACAGGAACGCGTGGCGCTGCTTCGTGTCGGCGGTGAAGCGGCGGATCGCCGCGTCGAGGTCGCCCGTGAACACGAGATGCGCGTCCTGCGGCAGGTAGTGGAACAGCGTCGCCGTTTCGTCGAAGAACAGCGGCAGGTAGTACTCGATGCCGGCCGACGGCACGCCGTTGCCGATGTCCTTGTAGATCGGCGCGCGGCTCGGGTCGCCTTCGAAGGTCTCGCGCCAGCGGCTGCGGAACGCGGTGCGCGCCGCCTCGTCGAACGGGAATTCGCGGCCCGGCAGCAGGCGCACGTCGCGCACCGGATAGAGGCTGCGCTGGGTGTCCGGATCGAACGCGCGGATCGAGTCGACCTGGTCGTCGAACAGGTCGATCCGGTACGGCAGCGGCGAGCCCATCGGGAACAGGTCGATCAGCGAGCCGCGCACGCAGTATTCGCCGGGCCGCACGACCTGGCTCACGTGCTCGTAGCCGGCGAGCGTGAGCTGCGCCTTCAGCTTCGCCTCGTCGAGCCGCTCGCCCTGCGCGAACGCGAACGTATAGGCGGCCATGAACGACGCGGGCGGCATCCGGTACAGCGCGGTCGTCGCCGGCACGAGCAGCACGTCGCAGCGGCCTTCGCCGAGGTCGTGCAGCGTCGCGAGCCGCTCGGACACGAGGTCCTGGTGCGGCGAGAACGTGTCGTACGGCAGCGTTTCCCAGTCCGGCAGCAGGCGTACGCGCGCGTCGGGGGAGAAGTAGCGGATCTCCTGCGCGAGGCGCTGCGCGTCGACCGCGTTCGCGCAGATCACCGCGAGCAGCGGCAGGTCGTGGCGGTTGTCGGCAAGATAGCGGGCGATGGCGAGCGCATCGGCGGAGCCGTGCGCGCCGTCGAAGGCGAAGCGCTGGCCGGGCTTGACGCGTGCGACGGGCGACGCGAACGGGTTGGAAGCGTTGTCTGGCATAGGGGCGGCAGGGTAGCGGGCGCGAGGCGCATCGCGGTGCGCCGGTCGAGACGAAAGACCTATTATAAAATCCGCTTCTTGATTTCACCTTTCCGGCGTTTCATTTCGTGACTCCCCGACTCTTTGCCCTGATTCCCTGCGCCGGCACGGGCAGCCGTTCCGGCTCGGCCGTGCCGAAGCAATACCGCACGCTCGCCGGGCGCGCGCTCCTGCATTACACGCTCGCCGCGTTCGACGGGTGCAGCGAATTCGCGCAGACGCTCGTCGTCCTCGCGCCCGACGACACGCATTTCGACGCGCGCCGCTTTGCCGGCCTGCGCTTCGCGGTGCGCCGCTGCGGCGGCGCGTCGCGGCAGGCGTCGGTGCTGAACGGCCTGCTGGAGCTGACCGAATTCGGCGCGACCGACCACGACTGGGTGCTCGTGCACGACGCCGCGCGCCCGGGCATCACGCCGCAGCTGATCCGCACGCTGGTCGCGACACTGAAGGACGACCCGGTCGGCGGGATCGTCGCGCTGCCGGTCGCGGATACGTTGAAGCGCGTGCCGGCCGGCGGCGACGCGATCGCGCGCACCGAGTCGCGCGACGCGCTGTGGCAGGCGCAGACCCCGCAGATGTTCCGCATCGGCATGCTGCGCGAAGCGATCCTGCAGGCGCAGCGGGAAGGGCACGACCTGACCGACGAAGCGAGCGCGATCGAATGGGCCGGCCATACGCCGCGCGTCGTGCAGGGCAGCCTGCGCAACTTCAAGGTCACGTATCCGGAAGACTTCGCGCTGGCGGAAGCGATCCTCGCGCGCGGCCCGCAATCCACCTGACCCCCACTCAATCTCAATCGGAACACGCATGGATTTCAGAATCGGACAAGGCTACGACGTGCACCAGCTCGTCCCGGGGCGCCCCCTCATCATCGGCGGCGTGACGATTCCGTACGAGCGCGGCCTGCTCGGCCACTCGGACGCGGACGTGCTGCTGCACGCGATCACCGACGCGCTGTTCGGCGCGGCGGCGCTCGGCGACATCGGCCGCCACTTCTCCGACACCGACGCGGCCTTCAAGGGCGCGGACAGCCGCGTGCTGCTGCGCGAATGCGCGGCGCGCGTGAAGGCCGCGGGCTTCACGATCCGGAACGTCGACAGCACCGTGATCGCGCAGGCGCCGAAGCTCGCGCCGCATATCGACGGGATGCGCGAGAACATCGCCGAGGATCTCGGTCTGCCGCTCGACCGCGTGAACGTGAAGGCGAAGACCAACGAGAAGCTCGGCTATCTCGGCCGCGGCGAGGGCATCGAGGCGCAGGCCGCCGCGCTGCTGGTGAAGCAGGGCGGCTGACGGGCCGCAGCGGGGCCGGCTCGCGCGACAGTGCGGGCGAGGCACCCGCGCTGCAAACGCCTGCAGAAATGAAAACGCCACGCGAGGCAGGCCCGCGTGGCGTTTTTGCCGGGTGCGCGCGCCGTGCGGCTCGCGCAGCTCGCTTTATTCGCCTTCGGCGGCGATCACCTGCGCGGCGGCGTTGATCACCGACGCGATGCGGCCGACGTCGCGCAGCTGCGTGACGGTCATGCCTTGTTCGTTCTTCAGCAGCGCATAGTGCGACTGCACGCAGAAGTGACACTTGCCGACGATCGACGCGGCGAGCGCATACATCTCGAACTTGCGCTTGTCGACGCCGCCGTGCGACGCATACGCGCCCATCCGCAGCTCGGCGCGCTGGGTCTTCAGGTCGGCGTCGTCGGCCATCTCGACATACGGATACCAGGCGTTGTTCATCCCCATCAGCGCGGCCGCGGTCAGCGCCGCGTTGGTTTCCTCGGGCGACAGCACGCCGGCTTCGCGGATCGTCTTCACGATCGCCGTGCTCTTGGCCGCGAACGCCGCCGCCAGCGCGACGCCGACCGCGTCGGTGCCTTCGAGCGACGAGCGCGAGATCGTGCCGTCGAGGTTCAGGCGAATGTCCTTCGCGTAGTCGGGGATACGTGCCTTAATCGAGTCGATGAATTCCATTGATATCTCCTATGGGTTGGCCGTTAAAAAAGCCCGCAGGCAGCAAGTGCGCCGCGGGCTTCGATGCATCGGCGCTTACAGCGTCGAGCCGCCGACAGCGCGGTTGCACGGGCAGAGTTCGTCCGTTTGCAGACCGTCCAGAATGCGCAGGATTTCGTCCGTGTTACGGCCCACGTTCAGGTTGTTGATCGAAACGTGCTGGATCGTGTTGTCCGGATCGACGATGAACGTCGCGCGCAGCGCCACGCCGGCTTCCTTGTCGCGCACGCCGAGCTGGTCGATCAGCTCGCCCTTGACGTCGCCGAACGAGTAGTGGTTCAGCTTGTTCAGGTCCTTGTGCTCACGGCGCCATGCGAGCTTGACGAATTCGTTGTCCGAGCTGCCGCCCAGCAGGATCGCGTCGCGCTCTTCGAACTGCTTCGTCAGCTTCGCGAACTCGACGATTTCCGTCGGGCACACGAACGTGAAATCCTTCGGATAGAAGTAGATGATCTTCCACTTGCCCGGGAACGACGCTTCGGTGATGGTCTCGAACGCCGACTGGCCGTTTTCCTCGTGGTGGTTGAAGCCCGGCTTCGCGGCTACGACGGTGAAAGCTTCGAGTTTATCGCCCACGGTTTTCATGCGGCTACTCCTGTATGAGTGAATTGGGAAGAAGACTTGAGTCAAGCTACCTCGGTGCTGCAACGGTGATGTGACAGCATGGGCAAGACTATAACACTATTGATTAAGTGCTTCAATAGATTTTGACTAACGACCCTCATAGTTTTTTTCAACCGGGTCGATAGTGTGCAGCGCAATACGTGTGCCCTGGCGCGTCACGCAGTCGCACGCGCCTTGCCGCCGGGGAATTCGAGCGTGACTTCGAGCCCGGGTTCCGGGCTGCGGTTGCGCAGGCGCAACGCGCCGCGATAGCGGCCGACGAGGCGCTGCACGATGGCCATCCCGAGGCCCGTGCCGTCCGCCTTGGTGCGGGCGGTATCGACGCGATAGAACGGCCGCATCACGAGCGGCAACTGGTCCTCCGGGATGCCGGGGCCTTCGTCGCTGACCGACAGCTCGACCCGCGCGTGCGACACGCGGGTCTCGAGCGTGATCCGCGCGACGCCGTCCTGCCGGCTCTGGCCGTACTTGCGCGCGTTCTCGACGAGGTTGCCGACCACGCGGCGCATGTCGGTCTCGTCGGCTTCGATGACGGCGGTGGGTGCGAGCCGCGTCTGGATCTGCACGCCGTCCTCGCCCGAGATGCGCGCGGCGACTTCCTGCACGATCGTCGACAGGTCGACGGGCTCGGGCCGGCGCTGCGTCGGGCGCGCGTAGTCGATGAACGCGGCGATGATGCGGTCCATCTGCTCGATGTCGTCGACCATCGCGTCCTTGGTCGCCTGGTCGGACGGGCTCATTTCGGTTTCGAGGCGCAGCCGCGCGAGCGGCGTGCGCAGGTCGTGCGAGATGCCCGCGAGCATCAGCGCGCGGTCGGCCTCGAGCTGTTCGAGGTCGCGCACCATCTGGTTGAAGCTGCGATTGGTGTCGGCGGCGACGCCCATTCCGCGCTCCGGCAGCCGCTCGGGCGCCTGGCCGGAGCCGACCTGGCGCGCGGCGAGCGCGAGGCGCGAGAACGGCCGGTTCACGAGGCTCGTGATGAACGCGGAGCCGAACAGCGACAGCGCGAGCGCGAACAGCCCCCAGCCGGCCCACTGCAGCCCCGTGACGGTGTCGAGCTGGTCGCGGTCGAGCGCGACCCAGTAGTCGTCGTCGTCGATCTTGAAGCTGATCCACACGCCGGGGATGTCGTTGACCGTCTGCGCGATCACGGTATCGTCGCCGAGCCGGCTGCGGATGTCGTGCTCGATCAGGCGGTTCAGCGACTCGTCGGGCTGCAGCCTGAACTTGTCGGTCTTCTCGCGCGGATACACGCGCACGCCTTCGTTGCTCTCGAGATCCTGCAGCAGCGCGCGGCGCAGGTCGGGATCGGAATAGAGCAGCGCGGTGCGCGTGAGCTTGACGACCGCGACGAGCTGGAGCGCGACGCGCTGCGCGCGCGGCTCGCGCTCGATCACGCGAAAGCTCTGGAACCACGCCGTGAGACTGACCGAGATCAGCAGCGCGATCAGCAGGAAGGTGCGCCAGAACAGCCCGCCGAAGGCGAGCTGCAGAAGGCGCCGGTCGATACGCATGGGACGGGCCGTGGACAGGCGAAGCCGGAAGAAGGGAAGGTCAGGCCGCGCCGTCCGGGATGAACACGTAGCCGAGGCCCCAGACGGTCTGGATGAAGCGCGGGCTGCCCGGGTCCGGTTCGATCAGCTTGCGCAGGCGCGAGATCTGCACGTCGAGGCTGCGATCGAACACTTCGTATTCGCGGCCGCGCGCGAGCTCCATCAGCTTCTCGCGCGACAGCGGCTGGCGCGGATGGCGCGCGAACACCTTCAGCACCGAGAATTCGCCGGTCGTCAGCGGAATTTCCTGGCCGGACTTCGTCAGCGTGCGGGTCGCGAGATTCAGCGAGAACTCGCCGAACTCGAACACCTCGGTCGTTTCCGACGGCGCGCCCGGCAGCTCGGCCGGCGCCTGGCGGCGCAGCACCGCGTGGATGCGCGCGACGAGCTCGCGCGGGTTGAACGGCTTCGGCAGGTAGTCGTCGGCGCCCATCTCGAGGCCGACGATGCGGTCGACGTCCTCGCCCTTGGCGGTCAGCATGATGATCGGCGTGCGGTCGTTGCTGCCGCGCAGGCGGCGGCAGATCGACAGGCCGTCCTCGCCGGGCAGCATCAGGTCGAGCACGAGCAGGTCGAAACGCTCACGCACCCACAGCTTGTTCATCGCGGTCGCGTTTTCCGCGACGTACACATTGAAGCCCTGCTCGCCCAGGTAGCGGCGCAGCAGATCGCGCAGGCGCGGGTCGTCGTCGACGACGAGAATCTTGGAGGGGTTTTTCGTTTCCATGAACGGCATCTTATCGCGAATGGGAAATGGCGCGCGGCCGGGGATTTTGGCACGTTACAGTCAGTTACAAAATTTACCCGTGGTGTGGCGCGGAGTAAAGGCACGCTATAGAGATTCCTTTACTCGAAGACGAAATTCGGTGGATACTCGCTGCACTTAATCTTTCATGGTTTGCACGCCCGATTTCCGCAGGGTTTTTCAAGTACCAGAGGTAGCCGGTTGCCGCGTGACGTAGGGAACAAATCGACCAAAGAAGCGAGGACGGTCATGCGATCTGCCCGGATTGCACTGATGCTGACGATCGCGCTCGCCGGTCCGTGTGCGTCGAACTTCGCATATGCGCAACGCCCCGAGCCGGGCGCTTCGTCGCGCAAGCTGCCCCGCGGCAAGGCGGCGCAGCAGGCCGACCGTGCCGATGCCGTTGCCCGCTCCGCCGTGCCTCCCGATCTCGAACAGCGCCGCCGCGACGGGCACATGACGCCCGAGGAGCGTCACTTGCTGCGCCAGCACATCGAGGACGCCGTCCGCGAACTGTACAAGCGCTGATTCGCGCTGCTTCCGCCGGCAGCCCGCCGCACGGAAAAATTTCGTAGCAAATTTGCAGTCAACTTTCGCTCACCGAATGCCGTTTAACCGGCACATGCGCACATCGCGCGTTTCGGGAGTCCTTCACGATGAGTCGAGCGAACGCCGCCGCGCAGGCACTGACGCCTGCGATGCAGACGCCCCTCGAGGCGGACGATGCGCAGTTCTTCCTGAGTCGCACCGGCTTTACACCGGCGCCCGCCGACGTGGCGCGCCTCGTCGGCCTGACGCGCGCGCAGGCGGTGGCCGACGTGCTCGGCAACGTCCGGCGCGAGCCGGCCGCGACGTGGCCCGACTGGCTCGCCGAGCTGCCGCCGACGCGCGCGGAGCGGCAGGCGCAGACGCCGGACCAGCGGCGCGACGAGCAGCGCACGCGCAACCAGCGCTACGACGCATTGCGCGCGGCCTGGGTCAACGAGATGATCGCGACGCCGTCGCCGCTGACCGAGCGCATGACACTGTTCTGGCACGGGCATTTCACGTCGGGACAGGACAAGGTGCCGTTTCCGCAAACGATGGCCGCGCAGAATGCGCTGCTGCGCCGCGAGGCGCTCGGCAATTTCGGCACGCTGCTGCATGCGGTCGCGAAGGACCCGGCGATGCTGCAGTATCTCGACGGCGCGAGCAACCGCAAGGGGCGGCCGAACGAGAATTTCGCGCGCGAGGTGATGGAGCTGTTCACGCTCGGCGAAGGGCATTACACGCAGCGCGACGTGACCGAAGCCGCGCGCGCGATGACCGGCTGGACGATCGATCCCGACACGCTGCGCTTTGCCGTGCGGACCGAGTGGCACGACGCCGGGGACAAGACTATCCTCGGTGAGACGGGGCCGTTCGATGGCGACGGCTTCCTCGACATCCTGCTGAAGCGTCCGGAGACCGCGCGTTTCATCGTGGGCAAGCTGTGGCGCGAATTCGTGTCCGATACGCCGGACGCAAGCGAACTGGAGGCGGTTGCCGAGCGCTTTCGCGCGAGCGGCTACGAGATCCGCGCGGCGCTCGCCGCGCTGTGGTCCACCGACGCGTTCTGGGATCCGCGCAATCGGGGCGTGCTGGTCAAGTCGCCGGCGGAATTCGTCGTCGGGTCGGTGCGGCTGTTCGACGTCGGCTACGGCGATCCGCAGATGCTCGCGAACACCGTGCGCACGCTCGGGCAGAACCTGTTCTATCCGCCGAACGTCAAGGGCTGGCCGGGCGGCGCGATCTGGATCAACAGTTCGACGCTGCTCGCGCGCAAGCAGTTCGTCGAGCAGTTGTTCCGCGCGACCGAGACCGCCGGCATGCGTCCCGCGACGCTCGGTGCAAGCGCCGGCGCGATGGTGGCGAAGACCGGGGCAAGTCCCGGCGGGATGGCCGCGATGGCCGGCGGCAACCCGGGTGCGATGCCCGCGCGCGGCGGCCTGCGTTTCGATCTCGAACGCTGGCTCGCGCAATACCGCGCGCGGCCGCAGGCGCCTGCCGGGCTGTCGACCGAACTTCAGCTGCAGCATGCGGTGCTGCCGGTGCCGCCCGTCGCGGCGATCGACACCGGATCGACCGGCAGCGCGTATCTCGAGGCGCTGCTGATGGACCCGGCCTATCAATTGAAATGACGACGAGTCGCCGGCGGCACGCATGCGCTGCGCCCGGCAAAGGATTCACGATGAACCGACGCGATTTCCTCGCGCTCACCGGCGCTGCCGCGACGGCGGGCGTGTCGCTCTGGCAGCCCGGCGCGCTGGCGGCTCCGCTTGCCGCGACGAAGGCGCGCGCGGGCTATGCGAACGTGCTGATCCTCGTCGAGCTGAAGGGCGGCAACGACGGCCTCAATACCGTCGTGCCCTATGCGGACCCGCTGTACTACACGTTCCGGCGCAGCATCGGCATCAAGCGCGAGCAGGTGCTGCAGCTCGACGAGCGCACCGGGCTGCATCCGTCGCTCGCGGCGCTGATGCCGCTGTGGCGCGACCGGCAGGTCGCGATCGTGCAGGGCGTCGGCTATCCGCAGCCGAACCTGTCGCATTTCCGCTCGATCGAGATCTGGGATACCGCGTCGCGTTCCGACCAGTATCTGCGCGAAGGCTGGCTCACGCGCACGTTTGCGCAGGCGCCGGTGCCTGCCGGCTTCGCGGCGGACGGCGTGGTGCTCGGCAGCGCCGAGATGGGGCCGCTCGCGAACGGCGCGCGCGCGATCGCGCTCGTCAATCCGGCGCAGTTCATCCGCGCCGCGCGGCTCGCCGAGCCCGTGTCGCTGCGTGAGCAGAACCCGGCGCTCGCGCACATCATCGACGTCGAGAACGACATCGTGAAGGCCGCGGACCGGCTGCGGCCGCGCGGCGGGATGCGGGACTTCAAGACGGCGTTTCCGGGCGGCGCGTTCGGCACCGCGGTGAAGACAGCGATGCAGGTGCTCGCCGCGTGCGACGCGTCGGGGCCGGGTTCGCAGGACGGGGTCGCGGTGCTGCGGCTCACGCTCAACGGCTTCGACACGCACCAGAACCAGCCGGGCCAGCAGGCGGCGCTGCTCAAGCAGTTTGCCGAAGGGATGAGCGCGATGCGCGGCGCGCTGGTCGAGCTCGGGCGCTGGAACGAGACGCTCGTGATGACCTATGCGGAGTTCGGGCGGCGCGTGCGCGAGAACCAGAGCAACGGCACCGACCACGGCACGGCCGCGCCGCATTTCGTGATGGGCGGGCGCGTGGCCGGCGGGCTGTACGGTGCGCCGCCCGCGCTCGGGCGGCTCGACGGCAACGGCAACCTGCCGGTCGCGGTCGATTTCCGCCAGCTCTACGCGACGGTGCTTGGGCCGTGGTGGGGGCTTGATGCGACGCGCGTGCAGCAGCAGCGATTCGAGCCGCTGCCGCTGTTGAGGGTGTAGTGGAACGTCAACGGCGGCGCGCAGCGCGCCACGCGATCCACAGCTTGCGGATCGGCGTCAGCGCGATGCGCTGGTGCAGGACCTGGTAGCCGTCGCGCTCGATCTCGACGAGCAGTGCGCGGGCAAGCGCGAGTTGCGCGCGCAGCGTGCGCTGAGCGCGGCGCTCGGCGGCGGGAATCGCCGCGTCGGCAGCCGCGAGCGCGTCGCGTGCCCGGGCGGTCTGGAACGTCAGCAGTTCGGTGAAAGCGGGGCTGTAGCGCCGGTTCAGCAGGTCCGCGGCCGTCACGTTGTAGCGTTGCAGCTCGTCGATCGGCAGGTAGATGCGGCCGTGCCGCGCGTCGTTGCCGAGCTCCTGCACGAATTGCGCGAGCATCAGCGCGTGGCCGACTTCATCGGCCCACGGCTGCGGCTCGGCCGGACGCGCGGCGCTGGCCCGCGCGACGAGCGACGCGAAGCCGCCGCCCACCTGCGCGATGTAGCGCCGCAGGTTCGCGAAATCGAGGTAGCGCGCCTGTTCGAGATCCATCCCGTAGCCGCTGACCAGTGCGCGCAGCGCGTCGGTTTCGGCCGCGATCGACGGATGGTGCTGCGCGAGCGCCTTCGTCACCGGATGCGACGGCTCCCCGGTGGCCAGCGCCGCGAGTTCCTTGTGCCACCATGCGAGCTTGGTGTGGCCGACGGTCGGGTCGCTGGTTTCCTTGACGGTCTCCTCGAGTTCGCGGCGCAGCGCGAAGAGGGCCGTGAGGCGCGGCTGGACGGCGAACGGCGCCTGCCGCAACGCGTAGTAGACACTGGAGCCGGCGGGCGCGGCTTTCTGCTGACAGTAGTCGTCGAAATTCACGTGCGGAATCGGGTCGGGGGCGGTATCGGGTGACGTGCGGTTGCGCACCGCCGGAAGCATCAAGCGCGGCATTCTAGCACCGGCGCGTGAACCTCGCCGGCCGATGCAGACAATGCCGCGCGGATCGGGTAGAATCTCGCGCTCGCCTGATCGGGCGCGCCGGTTTTGCATGTCGGCGTGACGGCCCGGGGCCGGTGCGCAATGCGCTGACAGGTGATAGAGACACGCGTGAGTGGCGAAATTGGTAGACGCACCAGGTTTAGGTCCTGACGCCCGCAAGGGTGTGCCGGTTCGAGTCCGGCCTCACGCACCATCAAGCATCATCGCACGACACCAAAAGGCACCATAACGCATTTGTTTTCAATGACTTGCGTTGATTTTTCAGGTTGTCGCACCCCTCCAAATCACGATACGAAAACACGCTAAACCACGTGTCGCTAAGCGGAAATTACGCAAGGGTTCGCGACATGTGATCGCTGGCGACCGTCGCGCCGTTTCGTTTTCGTCCACGCGGCCGTCGTGGCACAAAACGCTTTTGAGAGTGCGACAGATGGCAAATGAGAACATGCGCATGAGCCAAGCCGGCTGGCCCGCGCCGCGCACCTGCGAGAATGCGATCTGGTTTACTGCGACGATATCGAGACAACTGCACTTTCGGCGTCGGAACGCTTCTGCACCACGGGCCGTGTACGCCGCAGGAGCTTGCTCGCCCGGCAAGTGAGGTCCAGGTAAATGCGCAACTCGCGCGCGCGTCAGCCGGGCGGAAGCCGCGGTGCGCCGAAACGCCACTACCCTTGAACTGACTCAGGTCCAGTTCGACTGAACTGGTCAGTTATACCGACAAAAGGCGCGCGATGCCTCATGCGAGAAGTCGGCGCGCAACGAGTGGGGTGACGGGGCAATGCGGCCGGCGGCGCAGGCAATATGCACTACCGCGTCGACAAAGAACATGACAAGGAAGCTCTCTGCGATTGCGTCCCGCAAGTCGTCTTGATCGCGCAATGTAGCTTTCAATTCTGCATACCCGAAGTGCCAAAGCCCGTTACGCGCGGGCTTGCTTGCATGCTACAGAATTGCTGCAGCAAGGGACGAGAGGCTTGCGGGGCGAGGCTTCTGCTTGTCATTCCAACCCCTTAGCTATTGTGCTGATTGGTCAGCGCGAAGCGCGGCTATCAATCCCGAAATTATATGTCGATAGTAGGAGTCTCCGGGCTTTCGCAAATTGCTTTTGGCGAGTGCGATCTGCTGGCCGTCAGTTGCGCATACACACTTATCCGCAGCTGCAGTCGACTCCCGATTGACTGTGCGGACGAGATCCCGCTGCTTTTCCGCAGCCGCGTGACAAATTGCCATGCGATCGTTTGACGCCAAGAAAAATTGTGTTGGCGACAAGGGTAACGCGAACCTCTTGGGACATAAGAATAAATGGCGGAGCCCGTTAGGTCGTGTGGGGGCGTTCGCCCTTAAGAAACGTGTGGTAACAGGCTACGAGAAACGGAGTTTCTTGTAGCTTTCGCATCTCGCCTCCTAAGCTTAGGCATAGACGTACCAAGGTTCACGAAAGTCGTGTTCTGACGTTATTGATGACCGTTCGGTAATTCTCGGTTGGTTTGTTTACTCGTTAGAGGAGCCTGTGATGCCTGCAAACAATCTCAAAGTTCGTCCTTTGGTTGGCGGTATCAAAATTGTGACTGGCAGCAAGATCGGCACTTTAGGTCTGGTTGTGGACTATGAGGGGAACAGGTGCTTTGCGACGGCGGGCCATGTGTTCGGGCCAGGGGATGAGAGGGTTGGTCAACCTGACGACGAAAATTTGGTTGGTGTTCTGTTGGAGAATTTTCTGCCGCATAATCAAGATATCGCTATCGTGAGGGTGTCGCCTGGAGTCGAGGCAACTCTCAATCAGATATGGACAGATAGCGGTAGCAAGCACGTGGAGTTTGGCGCAGAGATCCGTCCCATAAAGAGCGAGCGTTTGTGGTTGCAGGGTGCGTTAACCGGTCTCGTGAATTGCTCGGTTTTTGAGCCAGATGTTGATATCACGGTACCGGAAACCGGCGATAGAGTAGAGCACGTCGTCCTGCTTAGCCTGGACGGAGGTGTTCAGACGCAGCCTGGTGATAGTGGCGCACCCGTGGTGGGTAAAAAAAGCGGCAAGGACGTCTGCTACGGCGTGTATGGAGGGAAGGTAGTGTTCAACTCAAAAACCTACGGATGGTTCACTCCGTTCGAGAACTTGGTATGGGATTAGTTCTGCGGAGAGTGCGTTGGACACAACGAGCGAAAATCGGATCCGATGATGTGTTGTGTGAGGGGATAGAAATACATCCAAGCGTTGATTGTCGAATGTGACAACGCTGAAGCCCTGAGTGCGAAAGCCCTCGGGGCTTTTGCTTGTGCGATTCAACCTGCGCCCCGCGCCGATCCGTCGGCAGCGGGGCGCTTTCGTCTCAAGTCCTGATGCTGACGCGCGATCTGGGTGTGACAATGTGAGGTGCGGCTTACTTACTGCGAACTAACTGGTGTGAAAACATCTTGCCCAACGTTGACGTGCTTCCACGAAAACTGAGCGAAAGCGTTTGCGTAATAGTAAAGCGCCGTGATTGTCGGTGCGCCGTTTGTCACTCGGCAAAGTCCCGACCACGTTGTAATACTATTGTAGCTGGCAGAGCTATTGTTCCAATTTACGGAAAACGTGACCAGTGTGACTTGATCAAGCCCGGGATTTGAAGACTGTGCCGCATAATACCAGCCGGAAAGCGCAAAAATCTGTCCGGTAGTTCCGGAAGGTGAGATATACGTTCCGGTAATGGCGCCACTGCTCGCGACGGAGGAGATCTTCATTGTCGAGCCCAGTTCGTTGCGCCACGAGCCGACTGGATTTTGACACGTTGCCGTATCGGCCCATGAGGGTGAAGCGAAAGCCCCAAAAATAGCGAGTGATGCGAGCATCTTCTTCATTTTCAGTTCCTTCCGTGCGATTGTTCGGATCCCGCATATCGGCCCAAACACGCAGTGGCGAGCCTTACCCCAATCCGACACGTATTTGCGCGAGCTCGACTGATGACGTTCGGTGGCGGCAATCATCCCTTTATGAGGCTTGATCGAGTGGGTGATGAATTTATGTGATCGTTTCCATTAATGGTGGTGATAAAAATTGATTGATCTGAAATGGTTTTGGTTATTTAATTATTCAATTAAATTTTTGTCGTGATGGGGTGGTGATTTGAAATTCAGCATAGATTGGGTGGGGGCGATTGGCAAGGGCGTGAATTGGTTGTGAGGGGATTTGTGACTTCGCGACATATTTTAGGGGCTGATGTGGATCTGAATTTTTAAGGTGTCGGCTATGTGGCGGTGGATTCGATGAAAGTGATTCAAATTGTCGGCGATCTTGTGCGTGATGGCTAATGCCGTGTAGGTGCGGCGTTCACCTCACTGGGGAATGCGCATCGGAAGAAAACTAAACCCGTCAGGTGAAGCCTTGCGGGTTTTTGCTTTGGAGACGTGCGGCGGCCAGCTGATCGACCAGCGGCCGTTCGGCAGCGTCGGCACCACCCAGCGCATCGGCCTGGACTTGCGCTGCGCTCTGGACCGCTCGACCTACGGCAACATCTTCGCGCTGGCGATGGAGGCCGAGCATTAGCTGATCCAGATGCTCGAGCTGCTGGATTCGCCGGACATCAAGCAGGCGTTCGACGCGAACACCAAGTGAGACGTCGTCGAGATCGTGTCGAACCCCGCTATCTCGGCGGGGGGCGCCGAACCGTGGCAGCGCGCCATGATGGCCGAGAGCGGGCGACGGATGCTGAAGTTCGTCGCGGACAACGACTTCAAGACCGCGATTGGCCAGATACTGTTCCAGAACGTCGTGGTCCGATGGGCGCGCACGCCGAGGCCTGGCTCGCGGCCTACCGGATGACGCGGGAAGGGCGTGGCTTCCCCGGTGTGACCCCGGCGCTGAAGAGCGCGCCGGGCATTCCGCAGGCGATCGGCGCCTGACGCGGTGCGCGGGTAAGCGGCCATGCGCGCGGACGACATGCTGGTCTTGGTGCGGAGCCGCAAGCTCGCGTGCGTGCTTGATCCTGCGCTGGTGCTTGGCTCGTGCGTCGGGCTGGCGTTCGCGTTGCGGCTGTCGCGGGTGCTGGAGCCGTAGCTCACGTGCAGCCCCTGGCCGGTGATCGACGCGAGTGAACTGCTGCTGCCCGGTCTGGCGGGGGGCGGCGTCAATCACGTGCTGGTGGACTTCCCGAGCGAGGTGCTGATGCAGCTACGGATCGGCGACCGCGTGCAGATCGTCGCGCACGGCCTGGGGCTGCGCCTGCCGGATTGCGCGCGCGTCGAGGTGCTGAACTGCGCGCCTGATGGGCTCGGGCCTCGGGAAGAACACCGCGTGGCGCGGCGACTACGACATCCAGCTTGCCGATCGGCTCACCCGCGAGCGCTATCGGCTGGGCAGCCTGCGTTTCGGCGACATGGTCGCGATTACCGACACGCGACGCGGCCCGCGCGATAGAGCGGGCCGCGTGACCATCGGCGTCATCGTGCATGGCGACAGCACGGTCAGCGGCCATGGCCCCGGCGTGACGCCGCTGCTGAGCGGTCCCGCCGACGTGCTGATTCCGGTGCATGAGCCGCAGGCGAATCTCGCCGAGATCTTCGGCATCCGCCGCGCCGTGCCGCCGCGGCAGCGGCCGACGCTGGCCGAGATCGACTGCCGGCGCCGCCGCGTGCTGCGCGAGCAGCCTGCGCGGCTGGCGTTCGGCGTCGCCGGTCGCTCCGTCGTCGAGTGAAGCGCAGGCGTTTGCGTGTCTTGCCGGGTCGCTAGTCCCAGAAACTGCGCACCGCGACCGCGACGATCACCGGCACCGAGAACACCAGCGGAATGGCGAAATACTGCGCTTCGCGGTCGACGATCCAGCTGTAGACCAGCCAGCTCGCGCCGATCGCGAACGTCACGAGGCCGACCAGGATGGCGGCGATATTCAGCGTCAGGTTCGACGGCCTGCGGCGCGCATGCTCGCGCGGGGTGGGTTTCATCGGAAGGATGCGGCTCGTGGCCTTGTTCATGCAAAATCACAGCAAACCCCATCTGCACGGATCGCGCAAGGGCCGGTGCATCATGCGCACGGCCTCGATCGCGATGTTCGCGGGGCAGGCAGAAGTCCGTCGGGCTGTCGCGCAACAGATGCCGATCCCGTCGGCGACGGTACACCATTGAATTGGTTGTGCGTGCAACCATGTCGCGCTATGCTCGTCAGCTTCCGGGAGACGGAATTCCATCATGAACGACACGAATTCAGGAGCGATGCGCGCGGCGGTCGTCGGCGTCGGCGCGATCGGCGGACTGCTTGCGGCAGCGCTCGCGCGAGCCGGCATGCGCGTGAGCGCCTACGCGCGCGGCGCGACGCTCGACGCGCTGAAGGCGCACGGCGTGCGCGTGCTCGACGAAACGGGCGCGATGTCGTCGGTTCCGATCGACGCCAGCGACGACGCGGCCGCGCTCGGCGTGCAGGACTACGTGGTGATCGCGCTGAAGGCGCAGGCGCTGCCGGATCTGGCCGCGCGCCTCGCGCCGCTCGTCGGGCCGCGGACGGTGATCGTCGCGGCGATGAACGGCCTGCCGTGGTGGTTCACGCACGGGCTGGCCGGGCCGCTCGACGGCGTGCCGCTCGAGGCGGTCGATCCGGGCGGCGCGGTGTCCGCGGCGCTGCCGCCGGCGCAGGCGATCGGCTGCGTCGTGCACCTGTCGTCGAGCACCGACGCGCCGGGCGTCGTGCGGCGCGGGCGCGGCAATCGCCTGATCGTCGGCGCGCCCGATCCGGCACGCGAAGCGGCCGCGTCGCGCTTCGCGGCGGCGCTGGCCGCGGGCGGCTTCGACGTCGAGATGACACCGCAGATCCGCACCGAGATCTGGGCGAAGCTGTGGGGCAATATGAACATGAATCCGCTGAGCGTGCTGACGGGCTCGACGGCCGATCGCCTGCTCGACGATCCTTGCACGCACGCGCTCGCGCTGCGGATGATGGAGGAGGCGGCCGCGATCGGCGCGAAGCTCGGCCTGGACACCGGCGTGAGCGCGCCGGAGCGCATGGCGGTGACCCGCAAGCTCGGCGCGTTCAGGACGTCGATGCTGCAGGATTTCGAGGCGGGGCGCTCGCTCGAGATCGGGCCGATCCTCGGCGTGTTTCCGGAGCTGGGGCGCAAGCTGGACGTGCCGACGCCGTTTTGCGACGCGGTGCTCGGCCTGTTGCGCCAGCGCGCCGCGAACAGCGGGCTGCAGGCCGGGTGAGCGGGGCGGCTGCCCTGCGGCTCAGTCGTCGCGCTCGAGCGAGTGGCTGAGCACTTTCTCGAGCAGCCGTTCGAACGTGTTGCGCTCGCTGTCGGACAGGCAGGCGAGCAGCCCGTCGTTCCACTTGCGCACGATCGGCATGATCTTGCGATGCAGCGCGCGGCCGTCCGGCGTCAGCGCGATCAGCACGATCCGGCCGTCCGCCTCGCTGGCGCTGCGTTCGAGCAGGCCCTGCTGCAGCAGCGCCTCGGCCGCGCGGCTCGCCTGGCTCTTGTCGAGGTTGGTGTGGCGCGCGAGATCCATGATCGAGAACGGACCGAATGCGCCGACGGCCGCGATCACGCGCGCCTCGGGCAGCGAGATGCCGAGCTTGTCGCGGTAAACCTCGCCGATGCCGCGGTCGGAACGCTTCGTGAGCACGTGGAGGCGGTAGGTCAGAAACTGATCGAGCCCGGCTGGACGGCCTTTCATGTCGAATCCTGATGATAAAGGGCGGGCCCGATTGTTCCTGTATCGCGCGCTCGGGTCAACGGTCAGTGCGCGCCGTATTTCAGGCGCGTCAGCTGCTCCGCTTCGTTCGCGAGCAGGCTGGCGGCGTCGCGGATCGCGACGTCGAGCGTGATCGGGCCCGGCGCGGGCGAGAAGCACCCGGAAAAATGTTCGGCAAGGCGCGGCAGCGCGGCCGGATCGACGGCACCCGACAGCAGTGACGCCGGCACGCCCGCCGCCTGTGCATGACGGCACGCGATGAACGGCGCCTTGCCGTGCAGCGTCTGCACGTCCGAGCGGCCTTCGCCGGTGATCAGCCAGTCCGCGCCCGCGAGCGCCGCGTCGAGGCCGACCTGCCGCGCAACGACTTCCGCGCCCGCCTCGAAGCGCGCGCCGAGCATGTGCAGCGCGAAGCCGAGGCCGCCCGCCGCGCCGGCGCCCGGCAGGTCGCGGGCGCGCCGGTCGAGCGCCGCTTCGAGCAGGTCGGCGAAATGGCCGAGTGCGGCGTCGAGGGTCGCAACCTGCTCGGGCGTCACGCCCTTTTGCGGGCCGAACACCGCGGTCGCGCCATGCGCGCCCGTCAGCGGGTTGTCGACGTCCGACATGCCGATGAACTCGGTGTCCGCGATGCGCGGGTCGAGCCCCGACGCGTCGATCCGCGCGATCTCGGCGAGCCGCGCCGGCACCGGCTCGACCGGCTGGCCGGCGGCGTCGAGGCAGCGCAGCCCGAGCCCGGCGAGGAGCCCCGCGCCGGCATCGTTGGTACTGCTGCCGCCGAGCGCGACGAAGAACCGGCGCACGCCGTCGTCGAGCAGCCGGCGGATCGCTTCGCCCATCCCGCGCGTGCTGCGCGCGTCGACCGGGACGCTCATCCCGACCGGATCGGTGATGCCGACGATCTCGGCCGTCTCGACGATCGCGGTGCGCGCATCGATGACGCCAACGGCGGCGTCGCGCGCCGCGAGCGACGCGCCGGCGACCGTCACGCTGCGCCGCGCGCCGCCGCCGGCAAGCATCGCGTCGAGCGTGCCTTCGCCGCCGTCGGCCATCGGGCAGCAGCGCACGACCGCGTCGGGGCGCGCGCGGCGGATGCCGGCGGCGATCGCGTCCGCGACCTGCGCGGCGGAAAGCGAGCCTTTGAACGAATCGGGCGCGATGACCACGACGGGCGCGACGACGGGCGCGGACGGGTGATGCGGCATGGTGTCTCCGGTTGGCGTGATTGGTCGGACGATTGGCCGCCGTGCGGCGGCGCATGCGCTTTCAAGGGAGCTTACAGGATGCGGGGGCGGGCGTGGATATGCGCGGCGGCATATCGGCGATCCATGCGTATCGGCGGCCGCCGCGCAACGGCCGCGCATGCGCGTGACCGGTTCTGGCGGTGCAGGGAAAATTGTTTGCTAGAATAGTCGATTCTTCCGGCCAAAGCCGTGCTCCGAGCCGCTTGCGCCAGCCCTCCCGGCGCATGCAAGGATGGCGTGGCGTCCCGGCGCGGCGTATGACGCCGCCAGGCAGGCACGGCAAGGAAAACCCGATTCGCTCGAATAATTTTAGGACGATTGAAGCCATGGCTAACGTTGTTGAAAACCTCGGCAAGCTTGAACGCCGCGTGACGATTTCCCTGCCGAAAGACTCGGTGCAGAAGGAAATCGACGCCCGTATCCAGAAACTCGCGAAGAACGTGCGCATGCCGGGTTTCCGCCCGGGCAAGGTGCCGCTGAAGATGGTCGCGCAGCAATACGCGGGTCAGGTCGAGGCGGAAGTCCTGAGCGACAAGATCGGCCAGGAGTTCTTCACGATCAGCCGTGCCGAGAACCTGCGCGTCGCGGGCCAGCCGAGCTTCGCGCCGAAGCAGGAGCAGGCGGAAGACGCATACGCGTTCGACGCGACGTTCGAGGTCTATCCGGAAGTGAAGATCGGCGACCTGGCGACGGCTGAAGTCGAGCGCTCGACGACGTCGATCGGCGACGCGGAAATCGACCGCACCCTCGACATCCTGCGCAAGCAGCGCGTGCACTTCCACGCACGCGGCGAAGCCGGCGAGCACGGCGACGGCGGCGCGGACACGGCAGCCAAGAACGGCGACCGCGTGACGGTCGACTTCGTCGGCAAGATCGACGGCGTCGCGTTCCAGGGCGGCACCGCGGAAGACTTCCCGTTCGTGCTCGGCGAAGGCCGCATGCTGCCGGAATTCGAAACGGCCGCGCTGGGCCTGAAGGCCGGCGAAGCGCGCGAATTCGACCTGAAGTTCCCGGACGACTATCACGGCAAGGACGTGGCCGGCAAGACGGCCCAGTTCACGGTCACGATGAAGAAGATCGAATGGCCGCACCTGCCGGAGATCGACGCCGACTTCGCGAAGTCGCTCGGCATCGAGGACGGCGATCTGGCCAAGATGCGCGGCGAGATCAAGGAAAACCTCGAGCGTGAGGCAAAGCGCCGCACGCAGGCGATCGTCAAGAACCAGGTGATGGACGCACTGCTGAAGATTTCCGAGCTCGACGTGCCGAAGGCGCTGATCGAGCAGGACCAGCAGCGCCTCGTCGAAATGGCGCGCCAGGACCTCGCGCAGCGCGGCGTGCCGAACGCGAAGGACGCGCCGATCCCGGCCGAGATGTTCGCCGAGCAGGCCGAGCGCCGCGTGAAGCTGGGCCTCGTGCTCGCCGAGCTGGTGAAGGCGAACAGCCTGGAAGCGAAGCCGGAGCAGATCCGTGCGGAAGTCGACGAGTTCGCGAAGAGCTACGAAGACCCGAAGGAAGTGGTCCGCTGGTATTATTCGAACCAGCAGCGCCTCGCCGAGATGGAAGCGTTCGTCGTTGAAAGCAACGTCGTCGATTTCGTGCTGGGCAAGGCGAAGGTGACGGACAAGGAAGTGAGCTTCGAGGCACTCGCGAGCGCATCGGCGCAAGCGTAAGTGTCGCTCTAGCGGCGTGCCGGCTGTCGGAGCGACGGCCCGCACGCCGTTTTTACGTCAGGCGCACGGTTGCCATTAATATGGCGATTGAGCGGGCGGCTTCCTTCCGTTCAATTTCCCATTCGAACAAGGCTCATTGAATGATCACTCGCGCTGAATTGCTGGACATGCTTGCTTCGAACGCGCCGCAGGGTTTCGAGGCCCAGGCGCTGGGGCTGGTTCCGATCGTCGTCGAAACGAGCGGCCGCGGCGAGCGTTCGTACGACATCTATTCGCGTCTCCTGAAGGAGCGCCTGGTGTTCATGGTCGGCGAAGTGAACGACCAGACCGCCAACCTCGTGGTCGCGCAGCTGCTGTTCCTCGAGAGCGAGAATCCGGACAAGGACATCAGCCTGTACATCAACAGCCCGGGCGGCTCGGTGTCGGCCGGCATGGCGATCTACGACACGATGCAGTTCATCAAGCCGGACGTGTCGACGCTGTGCATGGGCCTCGCCGCGAGCATGGGCGCGTTCCTGCTCGCATCGGGCGCGAAGGGCAAGCGTTTCGCGCTGCCGAACTCGCGCGTGATGATCCACCAGCCGCTCGGCGGCGCGCGTGGCCAGGCGTCGGACATCGAGATCCAGGCGCGCGAGATCCTCTACCTGAAGGAGCGGCTCAACCAGCTGCTCGCGCAGCACACGGGCCAGGATGTCGAGCGCATCGCGCGCGACACTGACCGCGACAACTTCATGTCGAGCGAGGACGCGAAGGCGTACGGGCTGATCGATCAGGTGCTGTTGAAGCGTCCGTGATCTTTCTTAGTGGGGTGCCGCCCCATTGGCGGCGGCACGCCCGATACGCCCCGAGCAACTTCGGCAAGCGCATCCAGCCGGCTCAGGTCGCGCCCTAGGTCGTGGCGCGCGGAGCATTCGGCGTATCATGTCATTTACCTGTCCGGAGGCTCATACATTCATGGCGGACAAAAAAGGTTCGAACAGCGAGAAGCTGTTGTATTGCTCGTTTTGCGGCAAGAGTCAGCATGAGGTGAAAAAGCTCATTGCCGGCCCGTCGGTCTTCATCTGCGATGAGTGCATCGACCTGTGCAACGAGATCATTCGTGACGAGGCGGCAGCCGCGGGCGTCGAGGCGAGCCTGTCCCGGACGGATCTGCCGAGCCCGCAGGAAATTCGCGACATCCTCGATCAGTACGTGATCGGGCAGGAGCGCGCGAAGAAAATCCTCGCGGTAGCCGTCTACAACCACTACAAGCGTCTCAAGCATCTCGACAAGAAGGACGACGTCGAGCTGTCGAAGAGCAACATCCTGCTGATCGGCCCGACGGGCTCCGGCAAGACGCTGCTCGCGCAGACGCTGGCGCGCCTGTTGAACGTGCCGTTCGTGATCGCGGATGCGACGACGCTGACCGAAGCCGGCTACGTCGGCGAGGACGTCGAGAACATCATCCAGAAGCTGTTGCAGAACTGCAACTACGAGGTCGAGAAGGCCCAGCGCGGGATCGTCTACATCGACGAAATCGACAAGATCAGCCGCAAGTCGGACAACCCGTCGATCACCCGCGACGTGTCGGGCGAGGGCGTCCAGCAGGCGCTGCTGAAGCTCGTCGAGGGCACGATGGCGTCGGTGCCGCCGCAGGGCGGCCGCAAGCATCCGAACCAGGATTTCATCCAGGTCGACACGACCAACATCCTGTTCATCTGCGGCGGCGCGTTCGACGGCCTGGAGAAGGTGATCACCGACCGCACCGAGAAGACGGGCATCGGCTTTGGCGCGACGGTCAAGAGCAAGCAGGAGCGCGATGCCGGCGAGGTGCTGCGCGAGGTCGAGCCGGAGGATCTGATCAAATTCGGTTTGATCCCCGAATTGATCGGCCGTCTGCCGGTCGTCGCGACGCTCGGCAAGCTGGACGAGGCCGCGCTGATGAAGATCCTGGTCGAGCCGAAGAACGCGCTCGTCAAGCAGTATCACAAGCTGTTTGCGATGGAGCGCGTCGAGCTGGAAATTCGCCCGGCCGCACTGCAGGCGGTGGCCCGCAAGGCGATCCGTCGCAAGACGGGCGCACGCGGTCTGCGTTCGATCATCGAACAGGCGCTGCTCGACGTGATGTACGAATTGCCGACGATGAAAGGGGTCAGCAAGGTCATCATCGACGAGAACGTCATCGATGGGGACGGCAAGCCGCTGTTGATCTATGAGGACACGCCGAAGGTGGCGGGTTCGAATTGACCGGCTTGACGGCGATGTTCAGACAAAAAAGGGCCGTTCATCGAAGCGTGAACGGCTTTTTTTCGTTTATCTTGTGGGTAATCTGACTCAACACGCGGCGGTTACTTTCTTACCGAATATTTCCCACGCTGGGAGGCCTTGCAATCGGATGCGCCGGCCTCAATTACCGAACAATTGATTCCACTCATGGGGAAATGAAATGTCAGGCACCCAACTTCTCCCGCCGGAACGCATCACGCTCCCGCTGCTGCCGCTGCGGGACGTCGTCGTTTTCCCGCACATGGTGATTCCGCTCTTCGTGGGCCGGCCGAAATCGATCAAGGCCCTCGAAGCAGCGATGGAAGGCGGCAAGCACATCATGCTGGTCGCCCAGAAGACCGCGGCCAAGGACGAGCCGACCGAAAAGGACATGTACGAGGTCGGTTGCGTCGCCAACATCCTGCAGATGCTGAAGCTGCCGGACGGCACCGTGAAGGTGCTGGTCGAAGGCCTGCAGCGCGCGAAGGCGCTGTCGATCGAGGAACAGGAGACGCAGTTCTCCTGCGAGGTGATGCCGCTCGAGCCGGACCACGCGGACAGCGCGGAAACGGAAGCGCTGCGCCGCGCGATCGTGTCGCAGTTCGACCAGTATGTGAAGCTGAACAAGAAGATCCCGCCGGAGATCCTCACGTCGCTGTCGGGCATCGACGAAGCGGGCCGGCTCGCGGATACGATCGCCGCGCACCTGCCGCTCAAGCTCGACCAGAAGCAGCACATCCTCGAGATGTTTCCGGTCGTCGAGCGCCTCGAGCACCTGCTCGCGCAGCTCGAAGCCGAGATCGACATCCTGCAGGTCGAGAAGCGCATCCGCGGGCGCGTGAAGCGCCAGATGGAGAAGAGCCAGCGCGAGTACTACCTGAACGAACAGGTCAAGGCGATCCAGAAGGAACTGGGCGAAGGCGAAGAGGGTGCGGACCTCGAGGAGCTCGAGAAGCGCATCAACGCCGCGCGCATGCCGAAGGAAGCGAAGAAGAAGGCCGACGCCGAGCTGAAGAAGCTGAAGCTGATGTCGCCGATGTCGGCCGAAGCGACGGTCGTGCGCAACTACATCGACACGCTGATCGGCCTGCCGTGGCGCAAGAAGAGCAAGGTCAACAACGACCTGTCGAACGCCGAGCAGGTGCTCGACGAGGATCACTTCGGCCTCGAGAAGGTCAAGGAACGCATCCTCGAGTATCTCGCGGTGCAGCAACGCGTCGACAAGGTCAAGGCGCCGATCCTGTGCCTCGTCGGGCCCCCGGGCGTCGGCAAGACCTCGCTCGGCCAGTCGATCGCCCGCGCGACGAACCGCAAGTTCGTGCGCATGGCGCTGGGCGGCGTGCGTGACGAGGCCGAGATCCGCGGCCACCGCCGCACGTACATCGGTTCGATGCCGGGCAAGATCCTGCAGAGCCTCACGAAGGTCGGCGTGCGCAATCCGCTCTTCCTGCTCGACGAAGTCGACAAGATGGGCATGGATTTCCGCGGCGATCCGTCGTCGGCGCTGCTCGAAGTGCTCGATCCGGAACAGAACCACACGTTCGCCGATCACTACATCGAGGTCGACTTCGACCTGTCGGACGTGATGTTCGTCGCGACGTCGAACTCGCTGAACATCCCGCCGCCGCTGCTCGACCGGATGGAAGTGATCCGTCTGTCGGGCTACACGGAAGACGAGAAGGTCAGCATCGCGCAGCGTTACCTGCTGCCGAAGCAGAAGAAGAACAACGGCCTGAAGGAAGGCGAGATCGAGGTCGCCGAGCAGGCGATCCGCGACATCATCCGCTACTACACGCGCGAAGCCGGTGTGCGTTCGCTCGAGCGGGAAGTGTCGAAGATCTGCCGCAAGGTCGTGAAGATGCTGCTGCTGAAGAAGGCATCGGGCGCGATCAAGGTCGACGGCGAGAACCTCGACACGTTCCTCGGCGTGCGCAAGTACGACTTCGGCCTCGCGGCGAAGGAAAACCAGGTCGGTCAGGTGACGGGCCTCGCGTGGACGGAAGTCGGCGGCGACCTGCTGACGATCGAAGCCGCGGTGATGCCGGGCAAGGGCAACGTGATCCGCACCGGTTCGCTCGGCGACGTGATGAAGGAGTCGGTCGAGGCCGCGCGTTCGGTCGTGCGTTCGCGTTCGCGGCGTCTGGGCATCAAGGACGAAGCGTTCGAGAAGCAGGACATTCACATCCACGTGCCGGAAGGTGCGACGCCGAAGGACGGTCCGTCCGCCGGCGGTGCGATGACGACCGCGCTGGTGTCGGTGTTGACGGGGATCCCCGTGCGCGCCGACGTCGCGATGACGGGCGAGATCACGCTGCGAGGCGAAGTCCTGCCGATCGGCGGCCTGAAGGAGAAGCTGCTGGCCGCGCATCGCGGCGGCATCAAGCTCGTGCTGATTCCGGAAGAGAACGTGAAGGATCTCGCGGAGATTCCGGACAACGTGAAGAACGCGATCGAGATCGTGCCGGTCCGCTGGATCGACAAGGTGCTCGAACTCGCGCTCGAGCGGTCGCCGACGCCGCTGCCGCCGGAAGAAGAGGCCAAGGCTGCGGCGCCCGTCGCGGAAACGGCAAAGGATGCCGGCTCGACGGAAGTCGTCAAGCACTGAGCCTGATGTGACGGTCGTTCACGAAACCCGCGGCGTGTCCGCGGGTTTTTTATGCGCGGCGCGCCGATTGAAATCGGTGCTGCAAAAATTTCGCGATTCAGGGCTGGTAAAGTTCTGAGGGATGAATTAAACTAGCGGGCTCGCTGGTTGTTGATGCCGAAACGCAGATCGCAGCCAGATTGAATCCGGAACGGGTGCTTAGCTCAGTTGGTAGAGCGGCGCCCTTACAAGGCGTAGGTCGGGAGTTCGAGCCTCTCAGCACCCACCAGTTTCGCGATTCAGCCAGACCAAGGAGCGGTAGTTCAGTCGGTTAGAATACCGGCCTGTCACGCCGGGGGTCGCGGGTTCGAGTCCCGTCCGCTCCGCCAAGACAATAAATGCCCGCCTCGTGCGGGCATTTTTGTTTTTATATCCATTTTTTGTGCACGCATTGCGCGGCTCGCAGCGCGGCGGCGAGCCTGTCCGCCCGATCGCGAATCCCCCGTTTCGCCTTTTTTCCTGCCCGCTGTTGTAATATCGGGCGTTTTGTCCAATACACACCCCGTCACGCATGCTCGATTTCTTCCGTAATCACCAGCGCCTGATGATGGCGCTCCTGCTCCTGATCGTGTTGCCGGGGCTGGGTTTCGTCGGGATCCAAGGCTTCCGCGGCTTCTTCGATGAAAGCGCGAACGTCGCGGCGGTCAACGGGCACAAGATCACGCGAGTCGAATTCGACGGAACGTACCGTCAGCAGATCGATCGCGCGCGTCAGGCGCTCGGCGCGCAGTTCGACCTGAAGTCGTTCGACACGCCCGAGCACCGCAAGGAAGTGCTCGACGGCCTGATCCAGCAGCGCGTGCTGGCCGACGAGACGCAGCGTCTGCACCTGACCGCGTCCGACAACGCGGTGCGCGAGTCGCTGCTGAGCGACCCGATGATCGCGTCGCTGAAGAAGCCCGACGGCTCGATCGACGTCGAGCGCTATGCGCAGCTGCTGTCGTTCCAGGGCATGACGCCCACGCAGTACCAGGAGCGCGTGCGCTACAGCCTGGCGCTGCAGCAGATTCCGGCCAGCATCGTGTCGAGCGCGTTCACGCCGAAGAGCCTCGCGCAGCGGCTGTCCGAACTCGCTGCGCAGCAGCGTGAAGTGCAGGCGCTCGTGCTGAAGACGAGCGACTACGCGTCGAAGGTGCAGCCGACCGACGCGCAGCTCGCGGCCTATTACGACGCGCACAAGCAGAGCTTCGCGACGCCGGAGACCGCGACGATCCAGTATCTCGTCTATTCGCCGGCGGCCGCCGCGGCGAACGCGCAGCCGACCGACGCGGACATCAAGAAGTTCTACGACGACAACCCGACGCATTTCCGCACCGAAGCGCAGGTGCGCGTGAGCCACATCTTCATCGCGGTGGCCGGCGACGCAAGCGCCGCGGACAAGGCGGCCGCGAAGGCGAAGGCCGAGCAGCTGCTCGCCGACGTGAAGGCGCATCCGGACCAGTTCGCGCAGATCGCACAGAAGAGCTCGCAGGACGCGCCGTCGGCGGCGAAGGGCGGCGACCTCGGCTTCATCACGCGCGGCTCGACGGCGGGCGGCAAGGCGTTCGACGATGCCGCGTTCGCGCTGAAGCAGGGCGACGTGAGCGGCGTCGTGCAATCGGATCTGGGCTTGCACATCCTGAAGGCGACCGAAGTGAAGCCGGCGGCCGTGAAGCCGTTCGCGGAAGTGAAGGATGCGATCGCCGTGGAGCTGAAGCAGCAGTATGCGTCGAAGGCGTTCTCGGACAACGCGGAAGGCTTCACGTCGACCGTCTACGAGAAGGCGAAGAGCCTGCAGCCGGCCGCGGACAAGTACAAGCTGACGATCCAGACGGCCACCGTCACGTCGACGCCGAACCCCGCGCTGCCGCCCACGAGCCCGCTGAACAATGCGAAGTTCCTGGCTGCGGTGTTCGCGACCGACTCCGTGAAGAACCGGAACAACACGCAGGCGATCGACATCGGCAGCAACACGCTGATCTCGGCGCGCGTGACCGACTACAAGCCGGCCGCCGTGCCCGCGCTCGACGCGATCAAGGATGCGGTGCGCCAGAAGGTGATCGCCGAGCAGGCAGCGGAACTCGCGAAGAAGGACGGCGCGGCAAAGCTCGCCGAGCTGCAGAAGTCCAAGGCGACCACGGGCTTCGCGCCGGCGGCAACCCTGTCGCGCACGCAGTCGCACGGCCTGACGCCCGCGGCGCTGAGCGCGGTCTACAAGGTCGACGCGAAGGCGCTGCCGGCCTACGTCGGCGTCGATCTCGGCGCGGACGGCTATGCGGTCTACCGTGTGAATGCGGTGATCCCGGGCTCCGCGGTCGATCCGCAGCAGCTCGCGGCCGCGCAGCAGCAGATGGCGCAGGTCGACGCGCAGAGCGAAGGCGAAGCCTATCTTGCCGCGCTGCGCGATCGTTCGAAGGTGAAGCTGTACGGTTCGACCGCGAATGCCGCGCAGGACGGCGGAAACTGATCTCCGCCGCGTCGACAGCAAAAAGCCCCGCCAATCGAGCGGGGCTTTTTGCTGGCCGGGCGCCTGCAGGCTGCCGGCGCGGCGCATGTTCAGCCGCGCGGTTTGCCGAGCAGCGGCTTCAGCGACGGCCACACGTTGTCGAGCAGCACACCCTGCGCCTGCCGGGTCGGATGGATCTGGTCGGCCTGGAACATGTCGGGCCGGTTCTCGATGCCTGCCAGCAGGAACGGCACGAGCGGGACGCCGAGATCCTTCGACAGCCGCGTATAGATGCCATGGAACTTCTGCGTGTAGTCGGGGCCGTAATTGGGTGGGACGAACATGCCGACCAGCACGACCTTCGCGCGCGCGCGCTGCGCGTCGGCGACGATCTCGCGCAGATTGCGTTCGGTCGTCGCGAGCGGCACGCCGCGCAGTGCGTCGTTCGCGCCGAGCTCGACGACGACGATCGCGGGCTTGAGCCGCGTGAGGACGGCGGGCAGGCGGGCGCGTCCGCCGCTCGTGGTGTCGCCGCTGACGCTCGCGTTAGCGACGCTATAATCGATCCGCTCGGTGGCGAGCCGTTGCCGCAGCAGCGCGACCCATCCGGTATCACGCGGCAGCCCGTATTCGGCCGACAGGCTGTCGCCCAGCACGACGATCACCGGCTGGCCCGACGAGGCGGCCGGCGGCGTCGCGGCGCAAGCGACGCCGGCCGCGGTTGCGGCGAGCACGCCGCTCAGCAGTGCGGCCAGTGCCGCGCGTCTATTCCTGCGAGTTGTCGTATCCATGCTCAAGATTAGCGATCCGATCATCGAAGTCCATCACGTATGCAAGCGTGTCGCCGATGCGACGGGCGAGCTGACGATCCTCGACGGCATCGATCTGACGGTGCGCTCCGGCAGCAGCCTCGCGATCGTCGGCGCGTCGGGGTCCGGCAAATCGACGCTGCTCGGCCTGCTTGCGGGGTTGGACAGCGCGACGAGCGGCACGGTTCGGCTGCTCGGCCAGCCGCTCGACCAGCTCGACGAGGACGCGCGTGCGGCACTGCGCAACGGCGCGGTCGGGTTCGTGTTCCAGTCGTTCCAGCTGATGCCGCATCTGACCGCGCTCGAAAACGTGATGCTGCCGCTCGAGCTGCAAGGCGGCGTTAGCGCGCGCGACGCGGCCGACCGCGCGCGGGCGCTGCTCGTGCAGGTCGGGCTCGGCGAACGCATCACCCACTATCCGAAGCTGCTGTCCGGCGGCGAGCAGCAGCGCGTCGCGCTCGCGCGCGCGTTCGTCACCCGGCCGTCGATCCTGTTCGCCGACGAGCCGACGGGCAGCCTCGATGCGGCGACCGGTCATGCGGTCATCGACCTGATGTTCGAACTCAATCGCACGCACGGCTCGACGCTCGTGCTCGTCACGCACGATCCGGAGCTCGCGCGCCGCTGCGCGACGACGGTGACGCTCGACGCGGGGCGGATCGTGGCGCCGCGTGCGGCGCAGCACGGCGCCTGATGGATCGTCGACGGCCCGGCTGCGCGTGCACGCGCGGCCGGTTGCGCATCAGCGCTTGAGCGCGGCGCGCGCGCGGGCGATCAGCGCGGTGGTCGACGAATCGTGCTTCGCCGGATCGACAGCCTCGGCGGCCAGGTCGGCCTCGACCACCTTGCCGAGGATCTTGCCGAGCTCGACGCCCCACTGGTCGAACGGATTGATCTGCCACACCGACGCCTGCACCAGCACCTTGTGCTCGTAGAGCGCGATCAGCGCGCCGAGCGAGCGGGGCGTCAGCGCGTCGATGAGCAGCGTCGTCGTCGGGCGGTTGCCGGGGAACGTCAGGTGCGGCGCGAGCGCCTCGTTGCCGGGCCCGGCGACCTTGCGCGCTTCGTCGAGCGTGCGGCCGAGCATCAGTGCCTCGCTCTGCGCGAAGCAGTTCGCAAGCAGCTTCGGATGATGGCTCGCGAGCGGATGCTCGGGCGTCAGCACGGCGACGAAGTCGATCGGCACGATCGTCGGCCCCTGGTGCAGCATCTGGAAGAACGCATGCTGGCCGTTGGTGCCCGGCTCGCCCCAGGTCACGGCGGACGTCGGGTAGTCGACGAACGTGCCGTCGAGGCGCGCGGATTTGCCGTTGCTCTCCATCTCGAGCTGCTGCAGGTACGACGGCAGGTAATGCAGCGCTTCCGAATACGGCGCGACGAGATAGCTCTGCGAGCCGAAGAAGTTGCGATACCAGATGCCGATCATCCCGAGCAGCACCGGCAGGTTGCGCTCGAGCGGCGCTTCGCGGAAATGGCGGTCCATGTCGTTCGCGCCGGCAAGCAGCTCGTCGAACTGTTCCGGGCCGATCGCGATCATGATCGACAGGCCGACCGCCGACCACAGCGAGTAGCGGCCGCCGACCCAATCCCACATCTCGAACACGTTGTTCTCGTCGATGCCGAACCGGACGACTTCGGCCGGGTTCGCCGACACGCCGACGAAGTGCTTCGACAGCGCATCCTCCGGGCAGCCCTTCGCGACGAACCAGTCGCGCAGCGAGCGCGCGTTCGTCATCGTCTCGAGCGTCGTGAAGGTCTTCGACACGATGATCGCGAGCGTTTCTTCCGGATCGACCTGCTCGAGCACGCGCGCGAGATCGGCGCCGTCGACGTTCGACACGAAGTGCGTCGAGATCTCGGGCGTCGCGACGTGGTGCAGCGCGTGCACGACCATCTTCGGGCCGAGGTCCGAGCCGCCGATGCCGATGTTGATCACGTGGCGGATGCGCTTGCCGGTGTAGCCGGTCCACGCGCCGCTGCGCACGGCGCGCGCGAACGTCGCCATCTTCGCGCGCTCGGCGCTGATCTGCGCATGGAACGGCGCGAGCGGATCGGTCGCGCGCAGCGCGGTGTGCAGCGCGGCGCGGCCTTCGGTCGGGTTGACGATGTCGCCCGCGAACATCGCGTCGCGGCGCGCCTCGACGCCGGCGTCGCGCGCGAGCTGCGCGAGCAGGCGCACCGTCTCGTCGGTGATGCGGTTCTTCGAGAAGTCGGCTGCGAGGCCGCCGCCCGAGAGTGTGAAGCGCTCGGCGCGGGTGGGCGCGGGATCGTTTTCCGGGGCAAACCAGTCGCGCAACCGGGCGTTGCGGATCTGTTCGAAGTGGCTTTGCAGGGCAGTCCAGGCGGGGAACGATTTCAGCGTCATGGCGGTTCGTGTGAGGCGTGAATCGGAGGGAGGAATGCCGCGCCGGCGAGTCGGCAACGGACCGCCGGCGGACGAGTGGCCCGCCGCGCGGCGGGGGACCCAGTATAGCGGCGTTATGTGTCCGCGCGCGTCGACGGGTAAAAAAGGCGATTGATCAGCGTGCGCACCGTCGGCGCGAGTTCGCCGGCCGTCAGGCCGGCCGGGCCCGTGCCGTTCGCGACCAGCGTGTCGGCCGCGAGGCCGTGCAGGTAGACGCCCGCGAGCGCGGCCGCGTACGGGTCGACGCGCTGCGCGAGCAGCGCGCCGATCAGGCCGCCGAGCACGTCGCCGGTGCCGCCTGACGCGAGCGCCGCGTTGCCGGTCGGATTGACCGTCAGGCGGCCGTCGGGCGCGGCGATCACGGTGCCGGCGCCCTTCAGCACGACGACGCTCGCGAAGCGCGCGGCGAGCGCGTGCGCGGCGTCGAGGCGGTCGCGCTGCACGGCCGCGGTGTCGCAGCCGAGCAGCCGGGCCGCCTCGAGCGGATGCGGGGTCAGGACGCACGCGCGGCCGTGCGCGCCGCGCGCCGCGAGCGCTGCCGCGAGATCGGCGTGCGCGGCGACCAGGTTCAGCGCATCGGCGTCGAGCAGCGTGGGCGCAGCGTGCGCCAGCACGTCGCGCACGAGCGTCGCCGCGGCTTCGCGCATACCGAGGCCGCAACCGGCCGCGACCGCGGTCATCATGTCGAGATCCAGCGCGTCGGCCGGATGCAGCATCAGCTCGGGAAACGGCGGGTCGTAAGGCGGCGCGCCGGCGCCCAGGAAGCCGACGTGCACCTTGCCCGCGCCGGCGAACAGCGCGGCGCGCGCGGCAAGGATCGGCGCGCCGCACATGCCGGTGTCGCCGCCGATCACGGCCAGGCTGCCGAACGTGCCCTTGTGCGACGCGAACGCGCGCACGGGCAGCGCGGCGGCGAACCGTGCCGGGGCATTCAGCGTTACCGCGGGCGCGGCCGGGGGCGGGACGTCGAGCGACGCGACGGCGATCTCGCCGGCGAGATCGCGTCCCTCGCTCATGTAGAGGCCCGGCTTCGCGCCGATGAAGGTCAGCGTATGCGTCGCGGCGACCGCGGCGCCCGCGCCGACGATTCGGCCGGTGTCGCTGTCGAGCCCGCTCGGCACGTCGAGCGCGAGCACGCGGCCGACGCTGCGGGCGCGCGCGGCGATGCGCCCGGCGAGCTCCGCGAACGCGCCGTCGAGCGCGCGGCCGAGACCGATGCCGAACAGGCCGTCGACGACCCATGCGTAGCCGTCGAGCGAGGCGGGGGGCTCCGCCGAAACCGGCACGCCGGCGGCGCGGGCGACGCCGAGCGCCCATTGCGCGTCGTCGGGCTTCACCGCGACGGGCATCCACGCGTGCGTCGCGACGCCGAGCCGCTGCAGTTCCGCCGCTGCGACGAGCGCGTCGCCGCCGTTGTTGCCGGGGCCGACCGCGAACCAGACGGGGCGGTCGTCGTCGCCCACGCGTTCGGACAGCCAGCGCGCGGCGGCGGCGCCGGCGCGCGCCATCAGCGTGTGCGGCGGCAGCGCCGCGGCCGCGGCGGTTTCGGCGGCGCGCAGGTCGGCGACGCGCAGCAGCGCGATCGGTTCAGGGGCGGGAAGCGGGTGGGCGGGATGGGCGGGGCGGGCGGGGCGGGCGGGGCGGGCGAGCGTCATGGCGGCAGGAAGGTCGGCGCCGCCGGGCGAGCCCGCGCGGCCGGTCAGGGCGAGAAGCGCTCGGCGCGCAGCGCGGCGAGCGTGTCGGCGGGCCAGTGCTGCGCAGCGCCGCCGATGTAATCCGCCACCACTTTAGCAGACCCGCATGCGAGGCCCCAACCGGCCGGGCCGTGCCCGAAATTGGCGAACACGCGCGGATGCGAGGTCGGACCGACGACCGGCAGGCCGTCCGGCGACAGCAGCTGCGTGCCTTGCCACGACAGCGCCGCGGAGATCTTCGCGGCGCCGGGCACCCAGTCGTGGACGGCCTGGCCGAGCAGCGCGAGCGCGGCCTCCGACAACGGCTCGGCGAGCGGCCGCGCGGTGTCCTGCAGGCTCTGCAGCACTGCGCCGCCGCCGACGCGCAGCCGCTGGTGGGTGCGGGTCATCGAGATGCGCTTGATCGAATCGACGACGGCCAGGTGCGGCGCGTGTTCGACGTAGGCGACCGGCGCGGTCAGCGTGTGAACGCGCATCGGATGCAGCGGCACGTGCATGCCGAGCCGCTCGAGCAGCGCGAGGCTGCTCGCGCCGGCGGCGACCACGATCGCGTCGGCAGAAATCACGTCGACCTCGCGCGCCTTCGACGCGCGCCGGTCGGCGCCCGGCGGCGCGAGCTCGACCGCGGCGCGGCCGGCGTCCGCGCGGATCGCGGCGACTTCGGCGCCGAAGCGGAACTGCACGCCGTGCTCGTCGAGCACCTGCTTGACCAGCTTCGTGAACAGCGGGCAGTTCGCGGTGCGCTCGCTCTCGAGCAGCACGCCGCCGGCGAAGCCGGGCTCGGCGGGCACCGACGGCTCGAGCGCCGCGCATTCGGCGGCCGTCAGCACGCGGTGCGGCAGGTCGAGCGTGCGCAGCAGCTCGAGCGCGGGCTGCGCGGTGTCCCAGTCGCCGGCGTCGCGCACGACGTGCAGCACGCCGGTCTTCTGCTCGAAGTCGAGATCGAAGCGGGCTTCGATGTCGGCGAGCGCGTCGCGCGACGCGTCGACCAGCGGGCGCAGCCGCGCGTACTGGGTGGCGAACGCGTCGGGCGCGCGCAGCTCGCCGAGCCGCTTCACGAAGCGGCGCACGCCGCCGTTCAGCCCCGGCTTGTAGACGATGCCGCTGTCGCGCGGCTGGCGCTGGCGCATGAAGGTCGGCCCGAACCAGACGTCGAGCGGGCTCGGCAGCAGCGTGCCGCCATCGCCGTAGGTCGCGCCTTGCGCGACGGTCGCGTGGCGTTCGACCACGCACACGCGGTGGCCGGCCGCGCGCAGCTGGTAGGCGGTGGCGACGCCGCTGATTCCGCCGCCGATGACGATGACATCCATGGATTGCTTCGATGACGGGCGGCCGTCCGGCCGCCCGGTGGGTGATTCGCGTGACGGGCCGCGGGGCCCGGTGAACCGGCAATGATAGCGCCAAACCGGCGGCGCGCGGCCCGCGACCGGTTCGGGCACGCCCGGCGCGCGCCGCGGACGGGTTTGGGCGCCCGACTTCCGGGTATAATTACGGCCTTCCTTTCGCCCCACGTCGCCACCTTGCGCGACTCATCGACGTCAGTCCAGCCCATGGCTCACTTCTCGTGTTTTCCCGGCGCTTCGGCCCTCTCCGATTTCCGTCAAACCCGTCTGCTCGACACGCTCAGGCAAATCGACGCCAACATCGTCGCGGTGCGCGGCCAGTTTCTGCACTTCGTCAATGCCGGCGAGCCGCTGTCGGCCGATGACAGCGCGCGCATCGACGCGCTGATGCACTACGGCGCGCCGTTCGAGCCGGCGGCCGAGAAGGGCGCGGTCGAGACTTTCGTCGTGCTGCCGCGCTTCGGCACGGTCTCGCCGTGGGCGAGCAAGGCGACCGACATCGCGCAGCACTGCGGCCTCACGCACGTGCGCCGCATCGAGCGCGGCGTCGAGTACACGGTCACGCTGAAGTCGGGCCTGCTCGGCGGCAAGAAGGCGCTGTCCGACGACGCGCGCGCCGCGGTCGCGGCCGCGCTGCACGACCGGATGACCGAAAGCGCGGTCACGTCGCGCGACGACGCGAAGCACCTGTTCGACGAGCTACCGGCCAAGCCGCTCGCGACGGTCGACGTGCTCGCGCAGGGCCGCGGCGCGCTCGAGCGCGCGAACGTCGAGCTGGGCCTCGCGCTCGCCGACGACGAGATCGACTACCTGGTCGACGCGTTCCGCAAGCTCGAGCGCAACCCGACCGACGTCGAGCTGATGATGTTCGCGCAGGCGAACAGCGAGCACTGCCGCCACAAGATCTTCAACGCGCAGTGGACGATCGACGGCGACGCGCAGGACATGTCGCTGTTCGCGATGATCCGCAACACCGAGAAGCTGAGCCCGCAAGGCACGATCGTCGCGTATTCGGACAACTCGTCGATCATGATGGGCGCGCAAGCGGAGCGCTGGTTCCCGCGCGGCGCGGGCGCGGCCGGCGAGCCCGGTGAGCGCTACGGCCGCCACACCGAGCTCACGCACACGCTGATGAAGGTCGAGACGCACAACCACCCGACGGCGATCTCGCCGTTCCCGGGCGCGGCGACCGGCGCGGGCGGCGAGATCCGCGACGAAGGCGCGACGGGCCGCGGCGCGCGGCCGAAGGCGGGCCTGACGGGCTTCACGGTGTCGAACCTCGACCTGCCCGACGCGCGCCAGCCGTGGGAAAACGCGCGCGACGCCGCGCAGCCGGTGGCCGAGCGCAACCCGAACGAGCAGCACGGCCCGTACGGCCGCCCGGACCGCATCGCGTCGCCGCTGCAGATCATGATCGACGGCCCGCTCGGCGGCGCCGCGTTCAACAACGAATTCGGCCGCCCGAACCTCGGCGGCTACTTCCGCGTGTACGAGCAGAACGTCGGCGGCCAGGTGCGCGGCTATCACAAGCCGATCATGATCGCGGGCGGCCTCGGCAACATCTCCGACGCGCACACGCACAAGCACGACGTGCCGGCCGGCTCCCTGCTGATCCAGATCGGCGGCCCCGGCATGCGGATCGGCATGGGCGGCGGCGCGGCGAGCTCGATGGCGACCGGCGCGAACACGGCCGAGCTCGACTTCGACTCGGTGCAGCGCGGCAACCCGGAAATCGAGCGGCGCGCGCAGGAAGTGATCAACGGCTGCTGGCAGCTCGGCGACGATAACCCGATCCTGAGCATTCACGACGTCGGCGCGGGCGGCCTGTCGAACGCGTTCCCCGAGATCGTCGACGGCGCGGGCAAGGGCGCGCGTTTCGAGCTGCGCAAGGTTGCGCTCGAGGAGTCGGGCCTGTCGCCGCGCGAGATCTGGTCGAACGAGGCGCAGGAGCGCTACGTGCTGGCAATCGCGCCGGCCGACCTGCCGCGCTTCGAGGCGATCTGCGCGCGCGAGCGCTGCCCGTTCTCGGTGGTCGGCGTCGCGACGGACGAGCGCCAGCTGCGGCTCGTCGACGACGAGGCGACGGGCGCTGACGAATACCCGGTCGACATGCCGATGGAAGTGCTGCTCGGCAAACCGCCGCGCATGCACCGCGACGTCACGCGCGTGAGCACCGAGCGCGCACCGGTCGACGTCACGGGCGTCGCGCTCGCGCAGGTCGCGGTCGACGTGCTGAAGCATCCGACGGTCGCGAGCAAGTCGTTCCTGATCACGATCGGCGACCGCTCGGTCGGCGGCACGTCGGTGCGCGACCAGATGGTCGGCCCGTGGCAGGTGCCGGTGGCCGACTGCGCGGTGACGGCGCTCGACTACGCGGGCTTCGGGGGCGAGGCGATGACGATGGCCGAGCGCACGCCGCTCGCCGTGATCGACGCGCCCGCGTCGGGCCGCATGGCGGTCGGCGAGGCGATCACCAATATCGCGAGCGCGCCGATCGCGTCGCTCGACAAGCTGAAGCTGTCCGCGAACTGGATGGCCGCGTGCGGCACCGCCGGCGAAGACGCCGCGCTGTTCGATACGGTGAAGGCGATCGGCATGGAGCTGTGCCCGGCGCTCGGCATCGGCATCCCGGTCGGCAAGGATTCGCTGTCGATGAAGACGAAGTGGGACGAGCAGGGCGTCGCGAAGGAAGTCGTTTCGCCGGTGTCGCTGATCATCTCCGCATTCGCGCCGGTCGAAGACGTGCGCCGTCACCTGACGCCGCAACTGCAGCGTGTCGCCGACGCCGGCGACAGCGTGCTGATCGCGATCGACCTCGGCCGCGGCAAGAACCGGATGGCAGGCAGCATCTTCGCGCAGGTTACGCAGCAGGTCGGCGACGCGACGCCGGACGTCGACGATCCGGAGGACCTGAAGCGTTTCTTCAACGCGATCCAGTCGCTGAATGCGCAAGGCAAGCTGCTCGCGTACCACGACCGCTCGGACGGCGGCCTGTGGGCGACGGTCTGCGAAATGGCGTTCGCGGGCCACGCTGGCGTGTCGCTGAACGTCGACATGCTGACGCTCGACGCCAATCATGAATCCGACTATGGCGACGCGAAGGACTGGGCGAAGCAGACGAGCGGCCGCCGCGAGGACCGCACGCTGCGCGCGCTGTTCTCGGAAGAGCTCGGCGCCGTCGTGCAGGTGCGCGCGGCGGACCGCGACGCGGTGCTCGGCGCGCTGCGCGAGTTCGGGCTGTCGATGTGCTCGCACGTGATCGGCTCGGTCAACGAGCGCGACGTGATCGAGGTGTACCGCGACGCGAAGAAGATCTACGACGCGCCGCGCGCCGAGCTGCATCGCGCGTGGGGCGAGGTGAGCTGGCGCATCGCGCGCCTGCGCGACAACCCGGCCTGCGCGGACGCCGAATACGACGCGCTGCTCGACGCGGCCGACCCGGGCATCTCGCCGGTGCTGACGTTCGAGCCGGCCGACGACATCGCCGCGCCGTACATCGCGACGGGCGCGCGTCCGCGTGTCGCGATCCTGCGCGAGCAGGGCGTGAACTCGCATCTCGAAACCGCGTATGCGTTCGACCGCGCGGGCTTCGACGCGCACGACGTGCACATGAGCGACCTGCTCGCGGGCCGCGCGACGCTCGCCGATTTCGCGGGCGCGGTCGCGTGCGGCGGCTTCTCGTACGGCGACGTGCTGGGCGCGGGCGAGGGCTGGGCGAAGACGATCCGCTTCAACGCGAACCTCGCCGACATGTTCTCGGCGTTCTTCGCGCGGCAGGACACGTTCGCGCTCGGCATCTGCAACGGCTGCCAGATGCTGTCGAGCCTCGCGTCGATGATCCCGGGCGCGGATGCGTGGCCGAAGTTCACGCGCAACAAGTCCGAGCAGTTCGAGGCGCGCTTCTCGTTCGTCGAGGTCCAGTCGTCGCCGTCGATCTTCTTCGCGGGGATGGAAGGCTCGCGGATTCCGGTCGCGGTCGCGCACGGCGAAGGCTATGCGGACTTCTCGCAGCAGGGCGACATCGATCGCGTCGCGGTCGCGATGCGCTACGTCGACCATCGCGGCAACGCGACCGAGGGCTATCCGTTCAACCCGAACGGGTCGCCCGCCGGCATCACGTCGGTGACGACCGCCGACGGCCGCTTCACGGTGCTGATGCCGCACATGGAGCGCGTGCACCGTACGGTCACGATGAGCTGGCACCCGGAAGGCTGGGGCGAGGCGAGCCCGTGGCTGCGCGTGTTCCGCAACGCGCGCCGCTGGATCGGCTGACGCGATGTTCGATCCGCATGCACCGGTCGACGTCGTCACGCTGCGCGACGAGCGCGCGAGCGACGTCGCGGCGATTGCCCGCGTGATCGCCGCGGCGTTTGCGGCTGCGCCGCAACACGGGCAGTTCGAGCAGCGGATCGTCGACGCGCTGCGTGCGGACGGCAGCCTCAGCGTGTCGCTCGTCGCGGAGCGCGACGAGCGCATCATCGGGCATGTCGCGTTTTCCTCGGTGATGATCGGGACGGTCGGCGACGGCGGTGAATCAGGCTGGTACGGGCTCGCGCCGCTCGCGGTGCTGCCCGACTGCCAGCGGCAAAGCGTCGGCGCGGGGCTCGTGCGCACCGGTCTCGATGCGCTGCGGCGGCTCGGCGCGCGCGGCTGCGTCGTGCTCGGCGAGCCCGCCTATTACGCGCGCTTCGGCTTCGGGCCCGCGGGCGACATCGTGTTTCCGCAGGCGCCGCCGGAATACCTGATGGTGCTGCCGTTCGATGCCGCAGCGCCACGTCCGGCGGGTGAAGTGCGGTATCACGCGTCGTTCTGCGCGTAGCGGCACTGCGCTTCGCGTGCCGGCAAAAAGAAAAAGCCGCTCCGTGGAGCGGCTTTCTCGTATGCGGCGCAGCGTGGCGTTACTGCACCTTGGCCTGCTGCCGCAGGCTTTCCTCGAACGCCTGCAGCTTCTGCTGGACCATCTGTTGCGCGATCTGCGGCTTGACCTGGTCGAACGGGGGCGGCGCGACGGCGCGGATGTCGTCGACGCGGATGATGTGCCAGCCGAACTGGGTCTTCACCGGCTCGTCGGTCATCTGGCCTTTCTGCAGCTTCGTCGCGGCCGCCGCGAATTCCGGCACGTACGCCTTCGGATCGGCCCAGTCGAGATCGCCGCCGTTCTTGCCCGAACCCGGGTCCTTCGAGTATTGCTTCGCGAGATCCTCGAACTTCGCGCCGGCCTTGATCTTCGCGATCAGGTCCTTCGCCTGCTGCTCGTTGTCGACGAGGATGTGGTGCAGGTGGAATTCGCGGTTCGCGACGCCCTTCACCAGTTCGTCGTAGCGCGCCTTCACTTCGGCGTCGGTCGGCTGGTTCTTCTTCAGGAAGTCCTCGATCATCGCGCGCAGCACGACGGTCTGCTGCGCGACGGCGACTTGCGCCTTCACGTCCGGACGATTCGGGATGCCGCGGCGAATGGCTTCCTGCATCAGGATTTCGCGGTTCACGAGTTCCTGGCGCACGGCCTGCTGCATCTGCGGGCTGTCGGGCTGGCCTTGCTGGACCAGCTGCGCGACCATCGCGTCGGCGCGCGACTTCGGAATCGGCGTGCCGTTGACGACGGCGATGTTCTGGGCGAAGGCCGGCGCTGCTGCGAGAGCGGCCGCTGCGGCCCACAGGCGGGGGGATTTCAGGATCATCGGGAATTCCTAATGAGACGACTAGATTGAAGATTCGTTGAATTCTTCGGGCGTGTACGCGACGATCGCGAGCGCGTGAATGCCGCGCTGCATCGCATCAGCGAGCGCATCATACACCAGCCGGTGCCGGGCGACGCGCGCCTTGCCGGCGAATGCGGCGGACACGATCGTGACCGTGTAGTGGCCGCCGGCGGCCGCGCCGGCGTGGCCCGCGTGCTGCGCGCTGTCGTCGCGCACCGCGAGCGATACGGGCGCGAGCGCGGCGTTGAGGCGCGCCTCGATCAGCGCGATGCGCGCGTCGGGCGATGCGTTCAGGAAGGCATCGCTCATGTCATTCGTCCTTCAGGTATTTTGCGAGCCAGAGGCTCTGCAGGATGATGAACACGACCATCGCGCCCGTCGTGCCGAACAGCTTGAAATTCACCCACTGCGATTCGGTGAAGTTGCGCATCACGTACAGGTTGACCGCGCCGAGCGCCGCGAAGAACAGCGACCATGCGACGTTGAGCCTGTCCCAGACGGGGTGCGGCAGCGTGAGCTGCTTGCCCATCATTTTCTCGATCAGGTTGTTGCCGAACGCGTAGCGCGCGGCGAGCAGGCCGATTGCAAATAGCCAGTAAAGCACGGTCAATTTCCACTGAATGAATTTCTGGTTGTGCAGCACGAGCGTCGCGCCGCCGAACACGACGATCAGTCCGAGGCTGACCCACTGCAGCGTGTCGACCTTCCGGTGCCGGAACGCGACCCACGCGACTTGAACGAGCGTCGCGACGATCGCGACGGCGGTCGCGGTGAAGATATCCCACACCTTGAAGGCGGCGAAAAACAGGATGATCGGAAACAGATCGAACAAAAATTTCATGATGATCGCAGCTGCGTGAAAGGCCGCTTGCGCGGCCTTTCACCGTTGTAGGGGCCCGCGAAGCGCCGCTTATTGGTCTTCGGGTCGGGAGTCGAAGTTTAACGCAGCCGAATTGATGCAGTAACGCAAGCCGGTCTGGTCGCGCGGGCCGTCCTCGAACACGTGGCCGAGATGCGCGCCGCAGTGGTTGCAGCGGACCTCGACGCGCACCATCCCGTGCGTGTAGTCCATCACTTCCTCGATCACTTCGCCGTTGAGCGGCTTGAAGTAGCTGGGCCAGCCGCAGCCGGAATGGAATTTCGCGCCGGATTCGAACAGCGGCGTGCTGCATACGACGCATTTGTAGATGCCGGCGTCTTCCGTGTCGGTGTATTCGCCGGTGAATGCGCGCTCGGTCGCCGCGTGCTGCGTGACTTCGTACTGCATCGGCGTGAGCCGGCGGCGCAGTTCCGCGTCGTCTTTCTGGTACGGATAGGACTTGTCGTCTGAATCGTGGGACATGTGTCGTTTCTCCTGATGGAACGGTCGGGACGCGGGCGTCACGACGAGCAGCTCACTTCGAGCGAGCCGGCCCAGTCGGGCGGAAGCGCCGCGTACGACGCGTATTCGGGCTGTTCGTCGAACGGCCGGCGCAGCACCTGCGCGAGCCGTTCGACTTCGGAAAAATCCTTTTCCTTCGCGTGCCGGATCGCGATCTCGGCCAGATGGTTGCGCAGCACGTACTTCGGATTCACGCGATTCATCGCGGCGGCGCGCGCCGCATCGTCGCGTGCTTCCTCGGACAGGCGCGCGCGGTAGAGGTTCGCCCATGCGTCGAACGCGTCGCGGTCGATGAACAGGTCGCGCACCGGCGCATCGCGGCTCGCGTCGTGCTTCGACAGTTGCGACAGATGGCGGAACGTCAGCGTGAAGTCCGCATGGCTCGCGTGCATGACTTCGAGCAGCCGGTTCGCGAGCGCCGCGTCGCCGTCGCGTTCGACCTCGAGGCCGAGCTTCGCGCGCATCAGGCGTTCGAGCGCGGGGCCGAAGCGCTCCGGAAACTTCGCGAGCACGGCCTGCGCGTCCTCGACCGCGCGTTCGGCGCGCGCGTCGTCGTCGGCGATGTCGTGCTGCAGCCCGATCAGCGGCAGCAGCGCCTGTGCGAGGCAGTAGCAGTTCCAGTGCGCGATGCGCGGCTGCATCCGGTACGCGTAGCGGCCGTGCGTATCGGAGTGGTTGCAGATGTGGTTCGCGTCGAATGCGTCGACGAAGCCGAACGGGCCGTAGTCGATCGTCACGCCGAGGATCGACATGTTGTCGGTGTTCATCACGCCGTGGCAGAAGCCGACCGCCTGCCATTGCGCGACGAGGTCGGCGGTGCGCAGCGTCGCCGCTTCGAGCAGCGCGAGGTACGGATCGTCGGCGTCGCGGCAGGCGGGGTAGAAGCGCTCGATCACGTGATCGGCGAGCGCGCGCAGCAGGTCGGGGCGGTCGTTCGAGAAGAAGTGCTCGAAGTGGCCGAAACGCACGAAGCTTTCGGACACGCGCGTGACGACGGCCGACGTTTCGATTTCCTCGCGGACCACCGGCGCGTCGGAGCCGATCACGGTCAGCGCGCGCGTGGTCGGGATGCCGAGGTGATGCATCGCCTCGGAGCACAGGAATTCGCGGATCGACGAGCGCAGCACCGCGCGTCCGTCGCCCATCCGCGAGTACGGCGTGCGGCCGCTGCCCTTCAGCTGCAGCTCGTAGCGGCGGCCGTCCGTGCCGTCGAGCTCGCCGATGGTCAGCGCGCGGCCGTCGCCGAGCTGGCCGGCCCATACGCCGAACTGGTGGCCCGAATAGACCGACGCGTACGACATCGCGTCGGCGGGCCAGTCGCGGGTCGGATTGCCGGCGAACAGCCCGGCGAACTGCGGATGGCCGGCGAGCGCCGCCGGCAGCCCGAGCAGCCGCGCGACTTCGTCGGAGAAGCCGACCACGTAGGGGGCGGGCAGCGGCGCGGCCGGCAGGCGCGTGTGAAATGCCGCGCCGAGCCGCACGAATGCGCCGTCGGCGGGCGCGCCGAGCGTGGCGGCAAGATCGGGGAGATCGGGCAGGGTGTCAGCCGGATCGGCTGCGCTTCGGGAAAACGACATGTTGAGCGCCTCTGGTTTAGCCGATATTGTAAGGCGGCCTCGCGCCGCCCGCATGGCGGCGCGCCGGGCCGAGGCTGTACACCGATTCGCGTCCTTCCGGGAGAACAAGACGATGGGTAAGCCGTTGCTGGGCCAGATGATGGACATGCCGCTCCTGGTGTCCTCGTTGATCACGCATGCCGCGCGTCACGCGGGCGCGGTCGAGATCGTGTCGAAGCGGATCGAGGGCGACCTGCATCGCTACACGTATCGCGACTGCGAACGGCGCGCGAAGCAGCTCGCGCAGGCGCTCGCGCGGCTCGGCGTCGCAGCGGGCGAGCGTGTCGGCACGCTCGCATGGAACGGCTACCGGCATCTGGAGGCGTACTACGGGATCAGCGGCATGGGCGCCGTCTGCCACACGATCAACCCGCGCCTGTTTCCCGAGCAGATCGCCTATATCGTCAACCACGCGGAAGACCGCTACGTCTTCTTCGACATCAATTTCGCGCCGCTCGTCGACGCGCTCGCGCCGCAATGCCCGCATGTGCAGGGCTGGATCGCGATGACCGACGCCGCGCACCTGCCCGCCGGCGCGACGCCGTTCCTGTGCTACGAGACGCTCGTCGAAGCGGAGGACGGCCGCTACGACTGGCCGCGCCTCGACGAGCAGCAGGCGTCGGGGCTCTGCTACACGTCGGGCACGACCGGCAACCCGAAGGGCGTGCTGTATTCGCACCGCTCGACCGTGCTGCACGCGTACGGCGCGGCGCTGCCCGACGCGATGAACCTGTCCGCGATGGACGCGGTGCTGCCCGTCGTGCCGATGTTCCATGTCAACGCATGGGGGTTGCCTTACTCGGTGCCGCTCACGGGCGGCAAGCTCGTGCTGCCCGGCAAGGACCTCGACGGCAAGTCGCTGTACGCGCTGATGGAGGCCGAGCGCGTGACCTTCTCGGCGGGCGTGCCGACCGTGTGGCTCGGACTGCTCAACTACATGCGCGAAGCGGGCGTGCGCTTCTCGACGCTCGAGCGCACCGTGATCGGCGGCTCCGCATGCCCGCCGGCGATGCTGCGCACGTTCGAGGACGAGTACGACGTGCGCGTGATCCACGCGTGGGGCATGACCGAGATGTCGCCGCTCGGCACGCTCGCGAAGCTGACCTGGGCGCAGTCGCAACGTCCGCTCGACGCGCAGCGCAAGGTGCTCGAGAAGCAGGGGCGCGTGATCTGCGGCGTCGACATGCGGATCGTCGGCGACGACGGCCGCGAGTTGCCGTGGGACGGCGTCGCGTTCGGCGAGCTGCAGGTGCGCGGACCGTGGGTGGTCGACCGCTACTTCCGCAGCGACGCGTCGCCGCTCGCGGACGGCTGGTTCCCGACCGGCGACGTCGCGACGATCGATCCGGACGGCTTCCTGCAGATCACCGACCGCAGCAAGGACGTGATCAAGTCGGGCGGCGAGTGGATCAGCTCGATCGACATCGAGAACGTCGCGGTCGCGCATCCGGCGGTCGCCGAGGCCGCGTGCATCGCCTGCGCGCACCCGAAGTGGACCGAGCGGCCGCTCCTGGTCGTGGTCCTGCGGGACGGCGCCGACGTGAGCCGGGAGGAACTGCTCGCGTTCTATGACGGCAAGGTTGCGAAATGGTGGATTCCCGATGACGTCGTGTTCGTCGACGCGCTGCCGCACACCGCTACGGGCAAGCTGCAGAAGCTGAAGCTGCGCGACATGTTCCGCGATTACACGCTGCCGACGGCGGACTGCTAGCGTTCGTTCCGCCCCCGAATCGCGTTCAAATTCAAATTGAACGACCGTGCTTTTTCGTTGTATGCTGCCTCCGTTCGTCTTGGACAAGCGGCTGTTCACCCGCGCACAATGAAGCGCAGCCACCCCGGCGCGCGACGCATGGAGGCAGACAGATGGCAGTGGATTACTCGATTCGCGACGGCGTCGCCGTCATCACGCTCAACAATCCGCCCGTCAACGGGCTCGGTCTGTCGACCCGGCTCGGCATCATGGAAGGGCTCGATCGCGCCGCGCAGGATCCGGCGGTCGCTGCGATCGTGCTGACGGGCGCGGGCCGCGCCTTCTCGGGCGGCGCCGACATCACCGAATTCAATACCCCGAAGGCGCTGCAGGAGCCGACGCTGCACACCGTGATCCGCACGGTGGAAGCGAGCGCGAAGCCGGTCGTCGTCGCGATCCACAGCGTCGCGATGGGCGGCGGCCTCGAGCTCGCGCTCGGCGCGCATTACCGGATCGCGGCGCCCGGCGCGCAGATCGCGCTGCCGGAGGTCAAGCTCGGTCTGCTGCCGGGCGCGGGCGGCACGCAGCGCCTGCCGCGCGCGGTCGGGCTCGAGACCGCGCTGAACATGATCGTGTCGGGCGCGCCGGTGCCGTCCGAGCAGCTCGCGAAGAGCGGGCTGTTCGACGAAATGGCCGAGGGCGACCTGCTCGACGCGGCCGTCGCGTTCGCCCGCAAGGTCGGCGCGCAGGCGGGGCCGCATCCGCGCGTGCGCGACCGCAAGATCGTCCACGAGAACGCCGCGGGCTTCATCCAGTTCGCGCGCAACTCGGCGAAGGCCGCCGCGCCGAACTTCCCTGCGCCGCACAAGTGCATCGACGCGATCGAGGCGGGTGTGCTGCACGGCTTCGACAAAGGTGTCATCGCGGAGCGCGACGGCTTCGTCGCGCTGATGATGACGCCGGAATGCCGTGCGCTGCGGCATGCGTTCTTCGGCGAGCGCGCGGCGAGCAAGATCCCCGACGTGCCGGCCGATACGCCGGTGCGCGAGGTCCGCCAGGTCGCGGTGATCGGCGCGGGCACGATGGGCGGCGGCATCGCGATGAACTTCGTGAACGCGGGCCTGCCCGTCACGCTGCTCGAAACGAAGCAGGACGCGCTCGAGCGCGGGCTGGCGACGATCCGCAAGAATTACGACGCGCAGGTGAAGAAGGGCAAGCTCACGCAGGAGAAGCTCGACGCGCGCATGGCGCTGATCACGCCGACGCTGTCCTACGCCGACCTGAAGGACGCCGACCTGATCATCGAGGCCGTGTTCGAGGAGCTCGGCGTGAAAGAGCAGGTGTTCCGCCAGCTCGACGAAGTCGCGAAGCCGGGCGCGATCCTCGCGTCGAACACGTCGACGCTCGACGTGAACAGGATCGCCGCGTTCACGAAGCGGCCGCAGGACGTCGTCGGCATGCATTTCTTCAGCCCGGCGAACGTGATGAAGCTGCTCGAGGTCGTGCGCGGCGAGGCGACTGCGAAGGACGTGCTCGCGACCGTGATGGCGATCGCGAAGAAGATCCGCAAGACCGCGGTGGTGTCGGGCGTGTGCGACGGCTTCATCGGCAACCGGATGATCGAGCAGTACATCCGCCAGGCGCTGTTCCTGGTCGAGGAAGGCGCGCTGCCCGCGCAGGTCGACCGCGCGATCGAAAAGTTCGGCTTCGCGATGGGCCCGTTCCGGATGAGCGACCTCGCCGGCAACGACATCGGCTGGGCGATCCGCAAGCGCCGCTACGTCGAGAAGCCGGACCTCCATTACTCGAAGATCGCCGATCGCCTGTGCGAGCAGGGCCGCTTCGGCCAGAAGACCGGCGCGGGCTGGTACGACTACGCGCCGGGCGAGCGCAAGGCGAAGCCGTCGGCGCTCGTCGACGAGATGATCGTCGCGTATTCGCAGGAGCGCGGCGTCGCGCGGCGCAAGATCGGCGACGACGAGATCGTCGAGCGGCTCGTGTTCGCGCTCGTCAACGAAGGCGCGAAGATTCTCGAGGAGAAGATCGCGTCAAAGGCGTCCGACATCGACATGGTGTACCTGACCGGCTACGGCTTCCCGCTGTGGCGCGGCGGCCCGATGCTGTACGCGGACACGGTCGGCCTCTACAACGTCGAGCGGGCGATCCGCCGCTATGCGGCCGCCGCGAACGGCGACGCGTGGCAGCTTGCGCCGTCGATCGCCGAACTCGCGCAGGCCGGACGCGGTTTCAACGGCTGACTGCGCTGCCGTGCCGCCGTGCTGCCGAGCGGCGCCTACAGGAGAAACGCGATGAAACACACCGACGACGTTCTGCTCGTGATCGACGTGCAATACGACTTCATGCCCGGCGGCGCGCTCGCGGTGCCGGACGGCGATGCGGTCGTGCCGGTCATCAATGCGCTCGCCGCGCGTTTCGACCAGGTGGTGCTGACGCAGGACTGGCATCCGCGCGACCACGTGTCGTTCGCGGCGAACCATCCGGGGCGCGAGCCGTTCTCGACCCTCGCGCTGCCGTACGGCGAACAGGTGCTGTGGCCCGTGCACTGCGTGCAGGACACCGACGGCGCGGCGCTGCATCGCGACCTCGACATTCCGCACGCGCGGCTCGTGATCCGCAAGGGCGGCGACGCGCAGGTCGACAGCTATTCGGCCTTCGTCGAAGCCGATCGCACGACGCGCACGGGCCTCGCCGGCTACCTGCGCGAACTCGGCGCGAAGCGCGTGTGGTGCTGCGGGCTCGCGACCGACTATTGCGTCGCATGGTCGGCGCTCGACGCGCGGGCAGCGGGCTTCGACGCGGCGGTGATCGACGACGCATGTCGCGCGATCGACCTGAACGGGTCACTCGCGAACGCATGGCAACAGCTGCAGGCGGCGGGCGTGACGCGGGTCACGTCGGCCGGCGCGCGCCCGGCGGCGTAGCGCATTCACTCATTCATCAGGAAGCAGGAACAGGAAGGAGACTCGCATGACCGAAGCCGTAATCGTATCGACTGCGCGCACGCCGCTGGCGAAATCGTGGCGTGGGGCCTTCAACATGACGCACGGTGCGACGCTCGGCGGCCACGTGGTCGCCGCCGCGCTCGAACGCACCGGGCTCGACCCCGCGCGCGTCGAGGACGTGATCATGGGCTGTGCGAACCCGGAAGGCGCGACGGGCGTCAATATCGCGCGCCAGATCGCGCTGCGCGCGGGGCTGCCGGTGAGCGTGCCGGGCATGACGGTGAACCGCTTCTGCTCGTCCGGGCTGCAGACGATCGCGCTCGCCGCGCAGCGGATCATCGCGGGCGAAGGCGACGTGTATGTCGCGGGCGGCGTCGAGTCGATCTCGTGCGTGCAGAACGAAATGAACCGGCACATGATGCACGAGGGCTGGCTGCTCGAACACAAGCCGGAGATCTACTGGAACATGCTGCAGACCGCCGAGAACGTCGCGAAGCGCTACGGGATCTCGAAGGAGCGGCAGGACGAATACGGCGTGCAGTCGCAGCTGAGGGCGGCGGCTGCGCAGGCGGCGGGGCGCTTCGATGCCGAGATCGTGCCGATCACCGTGCGCGCCGGCATTGCCGACAAGGCGACCGGGCGGCTCTTCACGAAGGAAGTGACGGTGTCGGCCGACGAAGGCATCCGGCCGGACACGACGCTCGACGGCGTGTCGCAGATCCGCTCGGCCGTGCCGGGCGGCGTGATCACCGCCGGCAACGCGAGCCAGTTCTCCGACGGCGCGTCCGCGTGCGTGGTGATGAGCGCCGATGCCGCGCAGAAGGAAGGCCTGCAGCCGCTCGGCGTGTTCCGCGGCTTCGCGGTCGCCGGCTGCGAGCCGGACGAGATGGGCATCGGCCCGGTGTTCGCGGTGCCGAAGCTGCTGAAGCAGGCCGGGCTGAAGGTCGATGACATCGGCCTGTGGGAGCTCAACGAGGCGTTCGCGGTGCAGGTGCTGTATTGCCGCGATACGCTCGGCATTCCCGAGGACCGGCTCAACGTGAACGGCGGCGCGATCGCGGTCGGGCATCCGTACGGCGTGTCGGGCGCGCGCCTGACCGGCCATGCGCTGATCGAAGGCAAGCGGCGCGGCGTGAAATATGCGGTCGTGACGATGTGCATCGGCGGCGGGCAGGGCGCGGCCGGCCTGTTCGAAATCGTCTGACCTCGGCGCAGCCGGCGTACGTGTTCGCACGCCGGCTGCGCAACCGCCCGGGCGAGCCTCTCCCCGGATACGGCAACGCGTCCAATCCGCGCGATCCGATACGGACGAGAATCAATCCGCGTGGCTGCACCGATGCCGTTTCCCCTTACTTGTCAAACGAATCGCCCCACCTATACTAGCCTCTGACATTTGCCTTTCGGTATTAGGGGCCGGATAGCGCGTCGCGCGGACGGTCGCCGCGCATGCCCGTAAGTGGGGGCGGGCGGTGTGTCGTGGTCCGGCGTCTTTCGTATTCGAACAACGCAGCGGATCGATCGGGGGCCGAATTGAGCACGACATACACCGCAAGCGAGCCGCCGCGCGCCGTCAGCGCCGTCGCGAAGATCTACGCGAAATGCCTGCTGATCGGATTCGCGCTGCTGCCGGCCTATCTCATCGCATACCTGTGGTTCTTCGGCGATCCGCACCTGACGTTCGAGAACCACGCGTTCCATGAACTCGCGATTGCCGCGGCCACGCTCGAGGGCGCCTTCGTCACGTACGTGACGTGGGTGTGCTACCGCTCGTCCGGCGAACCGCTGCTGCGCTGGCTGACGCTCGGCTTTCTCGGCTTCGCGATGATCTATGCGCTGCACGGCCTCTTCACCGGGATGGCGCATCACAACATCTGGCTGTTCCTGCTGTACGGCCCGGCGTCGCGGCTCGTGATGGCGATCCTGCTGCTGACCGGCCTGATGTCGTATTCGCGGCCGTCCGATCGCGTTGACCGGCGCACGAGCCTGCGTACCTGGCTGCCGTGGGTCGTGTTCTTCCTGGGCGTCGATGCCGCGGTTGCGTATATCGCGTATTCGCCTGTCGCCGGCGTGCTCGGCACCCGCCTGTCGATGGAGGGCGGCGCGATGGTGTTCTCGATGCTCAACGTCGGCGTGCTGCTCGCGCGGCGCATCCGCTCGCCGCTGATGGCGATCTACGGGATGTCGATCACGGCGTTTGCGCTGTCGTCGCTCGCGTTCATTCTCGGCAAGCCGTGGAACCACATGTGGTGGCTCGCGCATGCGATCTTCGCGGGCGGGTTCTTCCTGCTGAGCTACGGCGTCGTGCAGGCGCTGCAGACCACCCGTTCGTTTTCGGCGATCTACAGCCAGGAAGACCTGATGAGCCGGCTGTCGGAATCGATGTCGCGCACCGAGAGCGCGTTGCAGGAACTGCGGCGCACCAACCAGAAACTCGAATACCTGGCCGCGACCGACCCGCTGACGGGCGCGTCGAACCGCCGCCAGTTCATCGGCCTCGTCGAACGCGAGATCCAGCGCGCGGAACGCGACGGCACGCCGTTTTCGCTGCTCGCGTTCGATCTCGACAACTTCAAGAACATCAACGACGCGTACGGGCACCAGATCGGCGACGAGGTGCTGCGCGGCGTCGTGCGGCAATGCATCGAGGCGATCCGGCCGGGGAGCGGGACCGCGCGGGGCGGTGGCGACGAGTTCGTGGTCCGGCCGGCGGGCGGGATTGCGCGGGTCGGCGGCGAGGAGTTCATGGCGCTGTTGCCGGAGATGCCGCTCGAGGGGGCGCGGATGACGGCCGAGCGCCTGCGCTCGTCGATCGCGAGCGCGCCGTTCGGGCTCGATTTCAAGCGGGTGCAGGTGACGGTCAGCGTCGGCGTCGCGCAGTACGGGATCGACGGCAGCACGGTGGACGCGCTGCTGCGTGCGGTGGACGAGCGGCTGTATCAGGCGAAGCGCGAAGGGCGCAATCGCGTCGTTGCGCATTGACGGCGATTGGGGCGAGTCGGGTGATGGAGCGATGCGAAAGCGTCAGCCGCCTGCATCGACGATCAGTTCCGGCTTCAGTGCGCGAATCCGCTGATCGATGAAGTAGCCGCCGCCCTCCTGGTAACGCAGGTACACGCGCCCGCATGGCCGGCACCGGCAGACGTTGCTGCGGTTGTACGGGAAATGACGCGCGGCGATCGGCGCATCCGCGGACCAGTAGCGCGTTCCGGCCGGATGATGTTCCTCGAAGGTCGGTTCGTCGGTCTCGTCCGGCGCCACGAGCGTTCCGACCACTTCCAGTTGATCTTCCGGCAGCGACAGCGGCAGGCTCGTCCATCCGTCGAGCGGTGTTTTCGTGCAGGTACACGACGACGACACGGCGGCCGATTGGTGGGCCAGTTCCAGCAGCGCGGCGTGCGAGAGATAGGGCGGGCGATTCATGGCGTGCGTTTCGCGTAACGGGGACAAGTCGGCAGTGTAGCCAACCGGCGCGGATGACGTAGCCTCGCGTTTGTCCGTCCATCCGTCCGGTTGGCGAGCCGGGTGGGGCAGGATTCCCGGTCGACGAGGTTTGAGCCACAATGGCAAACCATCACGACCTGAAACTGGAGCAAACGAAGTGATCCGACATATCGTCATGTGGAAACTGAAGGAAACCGCGGAAGGCGCGACGCGCGCGCAGAACGCGCTCAGGCTGAAGGAGAAGCTCGAAGCGTGCCGCGACATCGTGCCGGGCGTTCTTCATCTCGAAGTCGGTCTCGCGACGCCGGGCCTCGAAGCGACCTACGACGTCGTGCTGGTGTCCGACTTCGTCGACCAGGCGGCGCTCGACGCGTACCAGGTGCATCCGGTGCACGAGGAAGTGAAGAAATTCGTCGGCGCGGTGCGCGAAGCGCGCCAGTGCATCGACTACCTCGTCGACGCGGCATGATGAGCGGCGCGGCACAGCAGGCGGGCGGCCCGCAGATCGAGAGCCCGTTCGTCGACATGCTCGGCGTGCAGCTCGTGTCCGCGAAGGACGGCAACAGCGAGATCCTGTTGCCGCTCGACGAACGGCACATGAACACGTGGAGCATCGCGCACGGCGGCGTGACGATGACGCTCGCGGACGTCGCGCTCGCGATGGCCGCGCGCAGCCTGACCGACGACGGTGTCGGCGTCGTCACGGTCGAGATGAAGGTGAACTTCATGCAGCCCGGGCGCGGCGAGTTGCGCGCGTACGGGCGCGTGATGCACCGCTCGACGACGATGGCGTACTGCGAAGGCGAGGTGCGCGACAGCGAAGGGCATTTCGTCGCGAAGGCGCTCGGTACGTTCAAGTACATGAAGCGAATCGCGGTAGGCCGCGACATCCGCCGGCAACGCAACCGCACCGCGCCGGACGCGCATCCCGGCCCGAGCGACGCGTAAGCGCGGCGACGTGCGGCCCTGCCTGTCCGGCAGGGCCGTTTTTTCTTGCGGCGCGCGTTCCGCGCGGCCGCGAGGCATGGGACTGGAGGCAGCGATGAGCATCGTCAATCGTCAGATCCTGCTCGTGTCGCGTCCGCAGGGCGCGGCGAGCGTCGACAACTTCCGGCTCGTCGAGACCCCGCTCGCGCCGCTCGCCAACGGCGAAGTGCGGGTGCGCAATCACTTCCTGTCGCTCGATCCGTACATGCGCGGCCGCATGAACGACGCGAAGTCGTATGCGCAGCCGCAGCCGCTGAACGAAGTGATGATCGGCGGCACCGCGGGCGAGGTGATCGAGTCGCGGCATCCCGGGTTTGCGGTCGGCGATCGCGTGGTCGGCGCGCTCGGCTGGCAGGAATACGGCACGTCGAACGGCCATGGGCTGCGCAAGGTCGATACGTCGCGCGTGCCGCTGTCGGCGAGCCTCGGCGTGACCGGGATGCCGGGCGTCACCGCGTGGTACGGGCTGAACCGGATCATCGTGCCGAGGGCGGGCGAAACGGTCGTCGTGAGCGCGGCGAGCGGCGCGGTCGGCAGCGTCGTGGGCCAGCTCGCGAAGCGCGCCGGGTGCCGCGCGGTCGGCATCGCGGGCGGTCCGGACAAGTGCCGCTACGTCGTCGAGGCGCTCGGCTTCGACGCGTGCGTCGACTACAAGGCAGGCCGGCTCGTCGACGACCTCGCGGCCGCGACGCCCGACGGCGTCGACGGGTGCTTCGAGAACGTCGGCGGCGCGGTGCTCGACGCGACGATGGCGCGGATGAATGCGTTCGGCCGCATCGCCGTGTGCGGGATGATCGCCGCGTACGACGGCGCGAGCGCGCCGTTGGCGGCGCCGGCGCTGATCCTGCGCTCGCGGCTGAAAATGCAGGGCTTCATCGTGTTCGAGCATCCGGACGCGTGGCCGCCTGCGCTCGCGGAGCTGACCGAGCTCGTCGCGTCGAAACACCTGCACTACCGCGAGTCGATCGCGTACGGGCTCGAGCGCGCGCCCGAAGCGTTCCTCGGGATGCTGAAAGGCCGCAACTTCGGCAAGCAGCTCGTGCAGCTCGTATGACGCGGGCGTGGCATGATACGGCGCTTGTCGACCGTTCCCGCGCCGTTCTCGCGCCCGCTTGCCGATGCCGCTGAATCCGAAGATCGCCCAGATACTCGACATGGTCGAGCGGGCCAGACGTCCGTCCTATCATCATCAGACGCCGCAGCAGGCGCGCGCGGCGTACGAGAAGAGCGCGCCGATCCTCGACGTCGCGCAGGCGCCGATGCACTCGGTCGAGGACTGCGTCGTGCCGACGCGCGACGGCCGGTCGATCGGCGCGCGCCTGTACCTGCCGGTCGCGCCGAGCCTCGCGGAGCCGCTGCCGGCGCTCGTGTACTACCACGGCGGCGGCTTCACGGTCGGCAGCATCGACACGCATGACGCGCTGTGCCGGATGTTCGCGCGCGACGCGCAATGCGCGGTGCTGTCGGTCGGCTACCGGCTCGCGCCGGAGCACAAGTTTCCGACCGCGGCGAACGACGCGGACGACGCGCTGCGCTGGCTGCATCGCGAGGCGGGCGCGTTCGGCATCGACGCGGCGCGGCTCGCGGTCGGCGGCGACAGCGCGGGCGGCACGCTCGCGACCGTCTGCGCGGTGCTCGCGCGCGACGCGGGCATCCGGCTCGCGCTGCAGCTGCTGATCTATCCCGGCGTGACCGGCCACCAGCAGACCGACTCGCATGCGCGGCTCGCGAACGGCTATCTGCTGTCGCAGGACACGATCCAGTGGTTCTTCTCGCAATACGTGCGCGATCCGTCCGATCGCGACGACTGGCGTTTCGCGCCGCTCGACGGCACGCGTGGCGCACCGTCGTTCGCGGGCGTCGCGCCGGCGTGGATCGCGACCGCCGAATACGATCCGTTGAGCGACGAGGGTGTCGCGTATGCGGACAAGCTGCGCGCGGCCGGCAACGCGGTCACGCTGACCTGCTATGCGGGGATGATTCACGAATTCTTCAAGATGGGCGGCTACGTGCCTGAAGTGCTCGCCGCGCATGCGGATGCGGTCGCGGCGCTGAAGGCGGCATTCGACGACGCTTGACGACCTTTGACGGCGGCGCGGCCGCGCGGAGGATGCGCAATGACGGACTGCGAGGTGGAGACGGGCGACTGGACGATGCTGGGCGGCGACGCCGCGCGCATTCGCGACGCGGTGTTCGTGCGCGAGCAGCGTATTCCGCCGGAGTGGGAGCTCGACGACGACGATCCGCTGTCGCGCCATGCCGTCGCGTACCGGATCGACGCGGCGACGGGCGCGCGCCGCGCGATCGCGACCGGGCGGCTGCTGCCGTCGGGCACGATCGGGCGGGTCTCGGTGCTGGCCGACGCGCGCGGGCAGGGCGCCGGCTCGGCGGTGCTGCAGGCGCTGCTGAACGAGGCGCGGCGCCGCGGCGAGCCTGCCGTGCGGCTATATGCGCAGGAGACGGCCGTGCCGTTCTATGTGCGGCATGGCTTCTCGACGATCGGCGAATGGTTCGTCGAGGCCGGCGTGCGGCACGTCGAGATGACGCGCGCGCCGTGAGCGTCAACGCGCCTGCGTCGCGTCGATGTCGAACGTGAACGCGCGCTCGAACGCGCCGGGACGGACGATGCGGTGCGAGCCGTCGTCGTCGCAGCGTTCCTTGATTTCCACCGTCAGCCGCACGCCTTCCTTCATCGTGACCCGCAGCGCGGTGGTGCCGCGTGTGCCGTATTCGGGCGTCTCGATGAATGCGGCGGACAGCGCGCGCTCGCGCTCGAGCGGGATGCCCGTATGCGGCAGCGCGTCGTCCGCGGCGATGTGCGGGTCGCGCATCAGCGCGATCAGGTCGTCGAGCGGGGGTGTCGGGTCGTCGGTCAGCAGCGTGCCGAGTTCGGCGCGCTTGCGCACCACTTTCGGCCAGGGCGTGTCGAGCCGCCCGTTCGACAGCGCATGCACGCCGGCCGGCACGAGCGCGGGCGCGTCGACGCCGGCCGCGTCTTCCGCCGCGCGGTTGCAGAACCACGCGAGCTCGCGCCGCTTCCAGTCGCCGACCAGCAGGTTGAAGCCGTTGTACACCGCGGCATGCTCGGCGAGCCGCGCGAGGTAGTCGAGCGGCGCGACCGGCTGCCCGCCGAGGTAATCGGACACGAGCTTGCCGCGGGTCGGCGCGCCCGCGCGGATGTCGAACGGCGCGCGGTAGTTCGTGAGCGCCGCGAAGCGGCCGTCGCGCGACACGCCGAGCCACGTGCCGCCGGCTTCGAGATCGCGGCCGGCCAGCAGGCCGGGCACGTCCTCCCACCACGACAGCGGCGCACTGGTGCGACGGAAGAACTCGTCGCGGTTGGCGACCAGGGTGAACACGGGACCGGCGGCGGCATCGGGCTGCCAGTCGAAGGCAATCAGACACATCGGGCAAATTTCTCGCTTCGAACCTCGGCCGCCGGCCGCACCGCGCGGGCCGGCGCCTGAACGTTGGGATGGCCGGTCAAGCCTCCGTCGGCCATGCGTAGGGCAGCGGCTCGAACGCGAGCGCCGGGCCGTCAGCCGCGCCGAGATGCACGCTGCCGCTTTCCAGCGCGGCGAGCTTGATCTCGACGAGTGCGTCGATGCCGCCGGCCGGTGCGGCCGCCGCGTTCACGACCATCCCGCACGGCTGGCCGGGGTCGTCGCTGTGGAACAGCTCGATGCCGGCGCGCACCGTATCGGTGTCGCCCGCGGCGTGCGCGAGCGCGGTGCGGCGCTTGATCGTGCCGCGATACTGGCTGCGAGCGACGATTTCCTGGCCCGGATAGCAGCCCTTGCGGAAATTCACCGCGCCGATCACGTCGAAATTGATCATCTGCGGCACGAACTGCTCGACGGCCGGCTGCGTGACGCGCGGCTCGCCCGCGCGGATGTCGAGCCAGTCCCACACGGCCGGCGACACGGCGGGCAGCTTGCCGTCGAGCGCGGCGAGCCGCGTGTCGACTTCCGCGCGCGGCCCGATCCACAGGTAGCGCCGCTTGCCGGCGGCGTCCGGCATGCGGATCAGCGCGCCGGCGGGGCCGTCGACCTTCACGTGCACGCCGTCCGGCAGCGCGTCGAAGATGCCCGACAGCGCGGCGCGCACGTCGCCGGCGAAGCCGACCACGGCAAGCGCGTCGCTGGCGTCCGCGAGCTTCGCCTTCGCGCGCAGCACGAACATCGACAGCCGCTTCTGCACCGCGGCCTGCACGTCCTTCGAGACCAGCAGGCGCACGTCATGGCCGGACCGCCACGCGAGGAACGACGCGAGCAGGCGCCCCTTCGGCGAGCAGTAGCCGGCGAGCCGCGCGCTCGCGGCGTCGAGGTGCTCGATGTCGTTGGTCAGCTGGGTGTGCAGGAACGTCGCGGCATCGTCGCCGGCGACGTCGATCACGCCGAACTGCGGCAGCGGCATGTACGCGCCCGCCGCGTCGAAATCGGCGGCCGGCGGACGGGGGAACACGGGAAGCGGGGCGGGTGCGGCCTGGGCAGCCGGTGAAGCGAACGGTGTGCTCATGGAATGAGGGAACAGTCAACCCTGACTTTGACGGAGGCGAGCAAGTATTATATGGGTCTTACCCGAGTCACGTTTCCATGTCCCTACTGAAGAAATGCGCCGCAACGGTTGCGGCGCTGGCCGTCGTTGTGGTCGCCGCCGGCGCGGGCGGCGCGTATTACTGGGCAACCCGCCCGCTGCTGCTCGGCGCCGCGCCGCTCGACGTCACGATCAAGCCGCGCAGCAGCGTGAAGAGCGTCGCGCAGCAGCTCAAGCGCGGCGGCGTGCCCGTCGAGCCGTTCGCGTTCGTCGCGATGACGCGCGTGCTCGGCCTGTCCAGCCAGCTCAAGTCCGGCAACTACGAATTCAAGAGCGGCATCACGCCGTACGACGTGCTGCAGAAGATCGCGCGCGGCGACGTCAACGAATACGTCGCGACCGTGATCGAAGGCTGGACCTTCAAGCGGATGCGCGCGGAACTCGACGGGAATCCGGATCTCGTGCACACCACCGCCGGCATGAGCGACGCCGACCTGCTGCGCGCGATCGGCGCGCCGGACAGCGCGGTCAGGCGGGGCAGCGGCGAAGGGCTGTTCTTTCCCGATACCTACCTGTTCGACAAGGGCACGGTCGACCTGAACATCTACCGGCGCGCGTACCGCCTGATGCAGACGCGTCTCGACGAGGCATGGGCGGCGCGCGCGCCGGGCCTGCCGTACAAGACGCCTTACGAAGCGCTGACGATCGCGTCGATCGTCGAGAAGGAAACCGGGCATGCGGCGGATCGCGCATTCGTCGCGGCGGTGTTCGCGAACCGGCTGCGCATCGGCATGCCGCTGCAGACCGATCCGTCGGTGATCTACGGGCTCGGCGACGCGTATGACGGCCGCCTGCGCAAGCGCGACCTGCAGGCCGACACTCCCTACAATACGTACACCCGGCGCGGGCTGCCGCCGACGCCGATCGCACTGCCCGGCGTCGCGGCGCTGCAGGCGGCGATCAATCCGGCGGCGACGAGCGCGCTCTACTTCGTCGCGAAGGGCGACGGCACGAGCGTGTTTTCCGACTCGCTCAACGACCACAACAAGGCCGTGGACAAATACATACGAGGTCAATGATGGCGCGCGGTAGATTCATCACGTTCGAAGGCATCGACGGGGCGGGGAAGACCACCCACCTGGACTGGTTCTGCGAACGTCTCCAGGACAAGCTGGCCGGCGCCGGCCGGCAGGTCGTCGTCACGCGCGAGCCGGGCGGCACGCAGCTCGGCGAGAAGCTGCGCGAGATCCTGCTGAACCAGCCGATGGACCTCGAGACCGAGGCGCTGCTGATGTTCGCCGCACGGCGCGAGCACCTCGCGCTCGTGATCGAGCCCGCGCTCGCGCGCGGCGACTGGGTCGTGTCCGACCGCTTCACCGACGCGACGTTCGCGTACCAGGGCGGCGGCCGCGGGCTGCCGCGCGACAAGCTCGAGGCGCTCGAGCGCTGGGTGCAGGGCGGCTTCCAGCCGGACCTGACCGTGCTGTTCGACGTCGCGCCGCAGGTCGCGAGCGAGCGGCGCGGCGCGGCGCGGATGCCCGACAAGTTCGAGAGCGAATCCGACGCATTTTTCGCGCGTACGCGCGGCGAATACCTGCGGCGCGCGGCCGAGGCGCCGCACCGTTTCGCGATCGTCGATGCGACGCAGTCGATCCCCGAGATCCGCAGGCAGCTCGAAGGCGTGCTCGCCGCGCTGTAATTCCGGACGGCCGCTTCGCTTACCTTTGGAACACACATGATCTATCCGTGGCAGACCGATGACTGGAACCGCCTGCAGCAACTGCGCGCGCAATGGCCGCATGCGCTGCTGCTGCACGGCCAGGCCGGGATCGGCAAGCTGCAGTTCGCGCAGCATCTCGCGCAGGGCTTCCTGTGCGAAACCCGCCAGGCAAACGGCGAGCCGTGCGGCACGTGCGCGGCCTGCACGTGGTTCGCTCAGGGCAACCATCCCGACTATCGGATCGTGCTGCCGGAAGCGCTCGCCGGCGAAGCGCCGGGCGCGGCGGATGACGCCAAGCCGGCGGATGCCGACGAAGGCGGCAAGAAGACCCGCGCGCCGAGCAAGGAAATCAAGATCGAGCAGGTGCGCGCGCTGCTGGATTTCTGCGGCGTCGGCTCGCACCGCGGCGGGGCGCGCGTCGTCGTGCTGTATCCGGCCGAGGCGCTGAACGTCGCCGCGTCGAACGCGCTGCTGAAGACGCTGGAGGAGCCGCCGGCAGGCGTCGTGTTCCTGCTCGTGTCGGCGCGCATCGACCGCCTGCTGCCGACCATCATCAGCCGCTGCCGGCAATGGCCGATGACGGTGCCGGCGCCGGACGAGGCCGCCGCGTGGCTGGCCGCGCAGGGCGTCGCGGACGCGCCGGCGCTGCTGGCCGAGGCGGGCGGCGCGCCGCTCGCGGCGCTGGCGCTCGCGAGCGACGAGAACCGGCCGCTGCGCGACTTCACGCTCGGCCAGCTCGCGGCCGGCGCGGGGTGCGACCCGTTCGCGTGCGGCGAGGCGCTGCAGAAGCTGCCGGTGCCGCTCGTGCTCGGCTGGCTGCAGCGCTGGCTGTACGACCTGCTCGCGCAGCGGATGGCGGGCGCGCCGCGCTATTTCCCGGTCCATGCCGCCGCGCTCGCGCGCTGCGCGGACGCGCTCGACGCGAATGCGTTCGCGCGCTTCATGAAGACCGTGACGCGCCAGCGGATGGTCGAAAACCATCCGCTCAACGCGCGGCTGGTATTCGAGGAACTGTTTCTCGGATACCGTGAAATGTTCGCGTGAGCGCCGGCAAGCGGCTCGACCGCGCACAGGGCGCATAACCGGCGGCGCGCGGCCCGAGCGGCCGCCCGTCACCCGCATTCAGGAAACACGATGTTCGTCGATTCTCACTGCCACATCAATTTCAAGGGTCTCGCGGACCGCCTGCCGGCGGTGCTCGAGAACATGCGCGAGCACGACGTCACGCACGCGCTGTGCGTGTCCGTCGATTTCGAGACCTTGCCCGAGGTGCTCGCGATCGCGGAGGCGCACGACAACGTCTACGCGTCGGTCGGCGTGCATCCCGACCACGAGGACGCGCGGGAGCCGACGCTCGCCGAGCTGATCGAGCTGGCCGCGCACCCGAAGGTCGTCGCGATCGGCGAGACGGGCCTCGACTACTACCGCCTCGAAGGCCGCTCGATCGCCGACATGGAGTGGCAGCGCGAGCGCTTCCGCACGCACATTCGCGCCGCGCACGCGACGCTGAAGCCGTTGATCATCCATACGCGGTCGTCGTCGGAGGACACGCTGCGGATCATGGCCGAGGAGCGCGCGGAGGTGCCGGGCGGCGTGATGCACTGCTTCACCGAGCCGTGGCCGGTCGCGGAGCAGGCGCTCGCGCAGAACTTCCACATCTCGCTGTCGGGGATCGTCACGTTCAAGAACGCGACCGACGTGCAGGACGTCGCGCGCCGCGTGCCGCTCGACCGGCTGCTGATCGAGACCGATTCGCCGTATCTCGCGCCGGTGCCGTATCGCGGCAAGCCGAATGAACCTGCGTACGTCAGTCATGTCGGACGCTTTATCGCATCCGAGCGCGGCATCGCCGTCGAGGCGCTGGCCGATGCGACGACGCAGAACTTTTTCCGGCTGTTCAAGATCGCCCGCTGACGGCGGCGCGACACAGCCGACAACCCAGGGGAAGGAGCCCACAACAATGACCAAGCCGATCAAACATCTGCCGAAACGTGCGCTCGTCGCCGCCGCGCTGGTCGCGGGCGGGCTGTTCGCGGCCGCCGGCGCGCACGCGGAGTCGCTCGAAGCGATCGTCAAGGCGGTCAAGTTCGACGACATTGCCGATATCGGCAAGCAGCTGAAGAACGGCCTCGATCCGAACACGCTCGCGCCGAACGGCGATCCGCTCATCGTGATCGCCGCGCGCGAGAAGTCCGACAAGGTGGCGGCGGCGCTCGCCGCGGCGCCGAACGTCGACCTCGAGAAGGAAGACAAGGCGGGCGAGAACGCGCTGATGCTCGCATCGCTGAACGGCGACGTCGGTCTCGTGAAGCTCCTGATCGACAAGGGCGCGGAGGTCAGCAAGAAGGGCTGGGCGCCGCTGCACTACGCGGCCACCAACGGCCAGGACGCGGTCGTCAAGGTGCTGCTCGATCACGACGCCTATATCGACACCGCGTCGCCGAACGGCACGACGCCGCTGATGATGGCGGCGCGCGGCAACCACGCGTCGACGGTCAACCTGCTGCTCGACCAGGGCGCCGATCCGCAGGTGAAGAACCAGCTCGGCATCACCGCGCTGGAGTTCGCGAAGCACTACAAGGCGCCGGATGCCATCGACATCCTGAGCAAGCGCACCGAGCGTATCGGCGCGGCGACGCCGGGCAATGCCCAAAAGAGTGCAAAATAGCGGTTTTGGGCGCGGCCGGCTAGGCGCGGCCGGCCAGGCGCGGCCGGCGGCCCCGGGTCGCATTGACATAAGGAACACCATGTTGCGGGCTATGTTTTGTGCCGCGGCGTTCGCCGTGCCGTTGTCGGCGGCGGCTTTCACGGGCGCGGATCTCGATCGGCTGTGCGCGAAGACGGACGTGAAATCGCGGGCGTCGTGCGCGGCCTACATCGAAGGCGCTGCCGACGGCGTCTACAACACGATCGACGCGATCGGCGGCACCACCGGGCCGCGCGTCGGCCAGTATTTCTGCCTGCCGCCCGATATCAAGGCGCAGCAGATGACCGACGCGGTGCGCAAGTACATCGCGGAAAATCCGAAGCTGGCCGACTACAACGCGAGCACCGCGGTATCGCTCGGTCTCGGCAAGGCGTTTCCCTGCAGGGGCGGCAACTGACCCGAAGCCGTGTCCGGGCGCGTGCCGCGCCCGGGCGTCGCCGATGCATCCAGGACGAGGCGCATGACGCGCCTCCTGAACCGAAGAGGCTCAGGCGTCGATGATTTCACTCGAGGAACTGCGGCGCATCGCCGATGCGCCATTGCATTCGTGGCTCGGCACGCTGATCGTGTCGGCCGTCATCCTGCTGGTCGGCGCGGCCGCGCACCGGATCGGCGCGCGCATCGTCAAGCGCCTCGCGAGCCCCTATCCGATGCTGAGCGTGGAACTGCGCTACATCGACAAGCCGTCGCTCGTCACGCTCGCGCTGCTCACGCTCGAATTTGTCTGGCTGCAGGCCGACGACGGCGTGCCGTTCGTGCGCGGCATGCGCACCGCGGCGGCCGTCGGCACGATCGTGGCGCTGACCTGGCTGCTCGCGCGGCTCGCGGCCGCTGTCTGCGAGGCGATCATCCTGGCGCATCCGCTGGACACGGCGGACAACCTGCAGGCGCGTCGCATCCATACGCAGGCGCGCGTGCTGTCGCGGACCGTGATGGTGCTGATCGTGATCGTCGGCACCGGCGCCGCGCTGATGACGTTCCCGAACGTGCGCCAGGTCGGCGCGAGCCTGCTCGCGTCGGCCGGGGTCGCGGGCCTCGTCGCCGGCATCGCCGCGCGCCCGGTGCTCGGCAACCTGATCGCGGGCCTGCAGATCGCGCTGACGCAGCCGATCCGGCTCGACGACGTCGTCGTGATCCAGGGCGAGTGGGGGCGCATCGAGGAAATCACCGGCACCTACGTGTCGGTGCGACTGTGGGACCAGCGGCGGCTCGTCGTGCCGCTGCAATGGTTCATCGAGAATCCGTTCGCGAACTGGACGCGCAACAGCGCCGAAATCATCGGCACGGTATTCCTGTCCGTCGACTACCGGACGCCGCTCGCGCCGCTGCGCGAGGAGCTCGCGCGGCTCGTCCAGCACGCACCCGAATGGGACGGCCGCGTGCAGGTGCTGCAGGTGACCGACGCGACCGAGCGCACGATGCAGCTGCGCGCGCTCGTCAGCGCGGCGGATTCGTCGCTGTGCTTCGACCTGCGCTGCCGCGTGCGCGAGGGGCTGATCGCGTACATCCAGTCGCATTACCCGCAGTGCCTGCCGCGCAGCCGCACCGAGCTGTTTCCGCACGCCTCGGCGCCGGACGCGCCGAACCCCGTGCGCCCGCGCGAACGCGCGCCTGCCGCCAGCACGGCGGCGAATACCGCGGCCGATCCGCAGGCCGTCGACGGACGCTGACCCGCTCCCGATCATGACGGCACTCCATACGCTCGCCATTGCCAACTACCGCTCGCTGCGCGAACTGATCGTGCCGCTCGCGGCGCTGAACGTCGTGACGGGGCCGAACGGCAGCGGCAAGTCGAGCGTGTACCGCGCGCTGCGGCTGCTCGCCGACACCGCGCAGGGCCGCGTGATCCCGTCGCTGGCCCGCGAGGGCGGGCTGCCGTCGACGCTGTGGGCCGGCCCCGAGCGGTTCTCGCGGTCGATGCTGGCGGGCGACACGCCCGTCACCGGCACGGTGCGCAACGGGCCGGTGAGTCTCAAGCTCGGGTTCGCGTGCGACGATTTCGGCTATGCGATCGATCTCGGGTTGCCGGCTCCGGGCGGCGGCTCGGTATTCGGGCTCGATCCGGTCGTCAAGCGCGAATGCATCTGGAGCGGGCCGGCGTTACGGCCGTCGACGCTGCTGGTCGACCGGCAGGGCGCGCAGATCCGTGCGCGCGACGCGTCGGGCGACTGGTCGACCGTCCCGCAGCCGGTCGCGAGCTTCGACAGCATGATGACGGAGTTCGCTGACCCGCGCGGCGCGCCGGAGATGATCGCGGTGCGCGAGCGGATCCGCTCGTGGCGCTTCTACGATCATTTCCGTACCGACGCGCAGGCGCCCGCGCGGCAGTCGCACATCGGCACCCACACCCCCGTGCTCGCGGACGACGGCGCCGACCTTGCCGCCGCACTGCAGACGATCCGCGAGATCGGCGACGGCGCGGCGCTCGACGCGGCGATCGACGACGCGTTTCCGGGCGCGTCGGTCGAGATCGACAATCCGGGCGCCCGCGGCCGCTTCGAGGTGCTGATGTGCCAGCCGGGGCTGCTGCGCCCGCTGGCGGCCGCCGAGCTGTCGGACGGCACGCTGCGCTACCTGCTGCTCGCGGCGGCGCTCCTGACGCCTCGGCCGCCCGCGCTGATGGTGCTGAACGAACCGGAGACGAGCCTGCATCCGGACCTGCTGCCGGCGCTCGGCCGCCTGATCGCACAGGCGGCGCGGCATTCGCAGGTAATCGTCGTGTCGCACGCGGCGCGGCTGATCGCGACGCTCGAGCGCGAGGCCGGCTGCGAGTCGCTCGTGCTCGACAAGCGGCTCGGCGCGACCGGGCTCGTCGATGCCGACACGCGGGACCTGCCGCCGTGGAAGTGGCCGTCGCGCTGACGCGCGGCGCGTCGTCCGCCGGGGCTCCGACCCCTGTATCGGCAGGGCGGCCGAGTGTATCCGGTCTGTAACAACACCCATAAAATGCAAGACCTCCGGTGTGTCCCGGCCGGATCGCTAATAATGAGATATTCGGGCGGTGCTGCGCCGACCCTTTGGAGACGTGGATCATGAGAATTGCCCAGATCGCCCCGTTGACCGAGTCGGTGCCGCCGAAGCTGTACGGCGGCACGGAGCGCGTCGTGTCGTACATCACCGAGGCGCTCGTCGACCTCGGTCACGACGTGACGCTGTTCGCGAGCGGCGATTCGACGACGCGCGCGAAGCTCGAGCCGGTGTGGCCGCGCGCGCTGCGGCTCGACTCGTCGATCCGCGACCGGATCGCGCCGCACATGCTGCTGATGGAAACGGTCGCGCGCCGCGCGAAGGACTTCGACGTCCTGCATTTCCACATGGACTATTACTCGTTCTCGGTCTTCAACCGCCAGGAAGTGCCGTACGTGACGACGCTGCACGGCCGGCTCGACCTGCCCGAGCAGCAGCCGGTGTTCGACACGTTCAACACCGCGCCGGTGATCTCGATCTCGAACGCGCAGCGCCAGCCGCTGCCGCAGGCGAAATGGCTGACGACGGTCTATCACGGGCTGCCGGAGACGCTCTACACGCCGCAGCCGGTCGAGCCGCGCTATCTCGCGTTCCTCGGCCGCATCTCGCCGGAAAAGCGCGTCGACACGGCGATCCGCATCGCGCAGCAGTGCGGGCTGCCGATCAAGGTCGCAGCCAAGATCGACGCGGCCGACCAGGAGTATTTCGAACGCGAGATCAAGCCGCTGTTCGCGCTGCCGCACGTCGAATTCATCGGCGAGATCGCCGATCACCAGAAAGCGGAATTCCTGTCGGGCGCGCATGCGCTGCTGTTCCCGATCGACTGGCCGGAGCCGTTCGGCCTCGTGATGGTCGAGGCGATGGCGTGCGGCACGCCGGTGATCGCGTTCAATCGCGGCTCGGTGCCGGAGGTGCTGGACGAGGGTGTGTCGGGCTTCATCGTCGAGGACGAGATCAGCGCGGTCGCGGCCGTCAACCGGCTGCGCCTGCTGCCGCGCGCGCGCGTGCGGCAGCGCTTCGAGGAGCGCTTCACGTCGCGCCGGATGGCGCAGGAGTACGTCGACGTCTATCAGTCGATGATCCGCGCGCAGAAGCGCGCGCGCTTCAAGGTGATCGATTCGACGACCTGACGCGTGTCGCGCAGGCGCAAAAAAAAACGGCGATGCCCGCGTGGGCATCGCCGTTTGCACATGGGCAGCGTGCGTCAGATCTTCAGCTTGGTGACCTTCGTGCCGTTGATCGACACGTCGCCCATCAGGCCGGCGTTCGTCAGCACGATCACCTGCACCGGCGCGGTGGCCGTGTTGGTGTCGATCGCGCCGTTCGCGCCCATCTTCACCAGCGCGACCGACGCGCCCGCGCCGGCGGCCCAGCCGTCCGAGCCGCGGAATTCGTCGAGCGATTCCTGCGTCATGAACAGGAACACGATCGCCTTCGATTGCGCGCCCGCCTGCAGGCCGACCGACAGCGACGACGTGTTGTAGTAGCCGACCGTGCTGCCGCCGACGCGCAGCGCGCCGTTGCCGGACTGGCCGCCGACGATGAAGCCGGCCTGGAGCACTTCAGGGAACACCAGCACGCCGCGCGATTTCGCGACGAGCTCACGCGAGCCCTTGACCGTGGAATACAGGCGCGACAGCGTCGCGTCGACGCTCGAATCGATCGCCTGGCGCTTCGACGCACTGGTCGCGGCGGTGTCGGGCTTGTCGGGGGTCGTGGTGCAACCGGCGAGCGCGAGGCTGCCGACGATGAGCGCGGCGGCGGCTTTCAGTGCGAGATTCCGTTTTTGCATCGTTGTTCTCCATCGGGTGATGTTCAGCGTGAGTCGCGCCGTTCAAGGGGCGGATCACGTCGGCAGTTATATCACAGCGGATTACGGGAGGCTTTTTACTCGGAAGTGAAAAAGCGTCAAATCGTCAAGTTGTGTCGCCATCCGTCAACGAACGGCGCGCACGCGCTCGCCGGCGCGGCGCATGCGCCGGCGGCTTGCAGGCCAGGGGGAGGGCGGGCGCGGTGCGGCGATGCACGCGTCAGTGCGGCACCGGCGGCTTGATCGGGGGCCGTCGCAGCGCGCGACGGATCAGCGCGATGACGACGCCGCACGCGAACAGGAACGCGGCCGGCACGACCCAATAGCCGACGAATGCATGCCACAGGTAGCTCGCGAGCGTGTTGCGGCGCACCACGTACTCATCGCGCGCGGCCTTCTGGCGGGGGGCATTGGCGGTGAGCACGTCGGCGGGGCAGCCGGCCGCGCGCGCTTCGTCAGGGTCGCCGTGACAGCGCGCGGCGGCGCCGGCGGCGCGCTGCGCATCGGTGAGCTGCCAGGTGGTCAGCGCGAGTTGCAGGTCCGCCTTGTTGTAGGCCATTTCCTCGCGGATCTCGCGCACGGCGACGATCGCGACGGGGACGGCCCAGAACACGATCACGATCACCCAGCGGCGGAACCAGCGGTGTTGTCTCCATGCCATCCAAGCCTCCGTTTGACGCGGCGTGCGCGTCCGTGTCGAGGGCGGCCCGATGGCGCTTCTTATGCTTGGATGGGCCGCATTGCAGCCATCATAGAAGAAAACGCGGCGAATTGCCGCATCATGTGCGGGGGGCGCGCGGCGGGCCGGAGCCGGCACGGAAAGCCGTCGTCGGGAGGGCCGCGCTGCGGCCGACGGGCGGCGGCGAGCCCGTCATCCGCGCGACCGGATGTTGATGCGCATGCAACGAAAACAACAATGCCGCGCCCGTCGAAACGGTGCGCGGCATTGATGACGAGGCCGGAATCAGGCGGCCGGCTGAGCGGTCAGGCAGCTCTTCATGAACGCCTTGCGCTCGTCGCCCTTCTTGCCGGCGGCGTCCTTGTTGCAGGCCTTCATCTTGTCCTGTTGCGACATCGCCTTCGCCGGCTTCGCCGACAGGCAGTCCTTCATGAATGCCTTGCGTTCGTCGCCCGTCTTGCCGGCTGCCTGGGTGTTACAGGCCTTCATCTTGTCCTGCTGGCTGTTCGCCGCGAATGCGGGGGAAGCGAGCATGCCGCCGACGAGCAGTGCGGCTACGAGCGATTGGATTTTCATTTGACACTCCCATGGGGTGAACTGCGTTTTATTGACGCCAAACGCGAAGCGGGACGCATAGCGGGGACGCATCGCGCCGCGCGCTCCGATTATGGCGAATCAATGTGAAAACACCAAAACAGCACTTTCTATAACGTGGCGGGCCGCACCGGCGTTGACGAAAAGCGCAGGCGGGCGATCGGGACAAACCATGATGCGCACGCACCGGGCGCGGCCGGGCTATCGTGCCCGGATCGCGAGCCATTACAATCGCGCCCATGAATACTCCGCATTCCGCTTCCGCTTCGCCGCCGGCCCTGCCGCGCATCGCCGTCCTCGCCACCGGCGGCACCATCGCCGGGGCCGCGCCCGACGCCGCCAGCACGGCCGGCTACCAGGCCGGCGCGCTCGGCGTCAACTTCCTGCTCGACGCCGTGCCGGCGCTCGCGTCCGTCGCGCGCATCGACGCCGAACAGGTCGCCAGCATCGACAGCAAGGATCTCGCGCTGCCGCTGTGGAACACGCTGGCCGCGCGCATCGGCGCGCTGATGGCCGACGACGCCGTCGACGGCATCGTGATCACGCACGGCACCGACACGCTCGAGGAAACCGCCTACGCGCTGCACCTGACCGTGCAGGGCGACAAGCCGGTCGTGCTGACCGCGGCGATGCGCCCGGCGACCGCGCTGTCGTCCGACGGCCCGCTCAACCTGCTCAACGCGGTGACGGTCGCGGCTCACCCGGCGGCGCGCGGGCAAGGCGTGCTGGTCGCATTCAACAACCGGATCCATGGCGCGCGCGACGTCGTGAAGACGAGCACGTATGCGGTCGATGCGTTCCAGTCGCCGGAACTCGGCGCGCTCGGCTGGGTGCAGGACGGCCGCGTCGAATTCGCGCGGCGCGTGACGCGTCCGCACGATTCGCAACTGGCGATGCGTAATGCATGGCCGGCGGTCGAGGTTGTTGCCAGCTATGCGGGTGTCACGCGCATCGCCGTCGATGCGCTCGTCGCGGCAGGCGTGCGCGGGCTCGTCGTCGCGGGCACCGGCAACGGCTCGATCCATGCGACGCTGCAGGCGGCGCTCGCCGATGCGGTGAAGCAGGGTGTCGCCGTGGTCCGCGCGTCTCGGGTCGGCTCGGGGCACGTGATGAAGAACGGCGCGGCCTGCGACGACGCGCTCGGCTTCGTGAGCGCGGGCTCGCTGAACCCGTTCAAGGCGCGCGTGCTGCTGATGCTTGCGCTCGCGAACGGGATCGGCGCGCGCGACGACCTGCAGCGCTTGTTCGACACCTACTGACCGGACGCGTTGCGTCCGGCGTCAATGCAAAAGGCAGGCCGATCGGCCTGCCTTTTCCTTTTGCGTTCCTGAGCGAGCGATCAGGACTGCGGCGGAATCACGAGCTTCTGGCCCGGATAGATGCGGTCGGGGCTCGACAGCATCGGCTTGTTCGCTTCGAAGATCGCGGTGTTCTTCGTGCCGTCGCCGTAGTACTTCTCGGCGATCTTCCACAGATTGTCGCCGGACACGACGTCGTGGTACTGGACTTCCGGATCGTCCGGCTGGAGATCGTCGTCGTTGACGCCCGCGACGCCCTGCACGTTGCCGGCCGCGACCTTGACCTTGGCCTTCGTGTCGAGATCGGCGACGCTGCCCGACAGCGTCACGGTGCGCGACGCGCCGTCGAACGCGACAGTCAGGTTCGACGTGTCGAGGCCTTGCGTGTTGATGTAATTCTTGATCGCATCGGCCGCGGTCTGGTTTGCGGCATTCGGATCTTCCGCCGCTTGCGCGTCGGCATGACCCAGCAGTTTTTCACCCGCCTCTTTGATAAACGAAAGAAGACCCATCGTTGCACTCCCTAGGTGGTTGAAAAGAAAACGCGCCGTGAAGTGGCGAAAAAAACACCGCGCTGGCACGAATGCGCGCGCGGCGGTTTTCTCGAAAGGCGTGGCGAAAGTGTAGGCGTTCACGGCGACGATTGCATGACTTATTGCATGCGTGAACGTAAAGAAGTGTAAGACGTGAAATCCGACAGACGGACACCCGACGACGACGTCTGACCGACCAAGGCTTCCCCGGCGTCGCCGGGTGCCGCTGCGGACCCCACCTCGCCGCTCTCAGCCCAGAGCGGCGTTTTTCGCCCCGTCGCACGCGGGCTGCGATGCGTGGCGGGGCGCCCCACGGTGATGCGCGATGACGCGCGCATCGATGCGGTCCGGCACGCGGAACCGCAAGTGTGGCGTGTGCGCGCGTCCGCGATGACCGCGGACGGCGCGCGGGTTGCGTCAGGCGACCTTGGCTTGCGCGTGCGGCTGCGCGATCTCGAAGTTCGACATGATCTCGAGCGCGCGCACGAGCGCCGAGTGATCCCAGGCCTTGCCGCCGTGCGACGCGCAGACGCTGAACAGCTGCTGCGCGCTCGCGGTATGCGGCAGCGCGAGGCCGAGCTTGCGCGCGCCGTCGAGCGCGAGATTCAGGTCCTTCTGGTGCAGCTCGATGCGGAAGCCCGGATCGAACGTGCGCTTCGTCATCCGCGCGCCGTGCACTTCGAGGATGCGCGAGGCGGCGAAGCCGCCCATCAGCGCCTGGCGCACGCGCTCCGGATCGGCGCCCGAGCGGGCGGCGAACAGCAGCGCTTCGCCGACGGCCTCGATGTTCAGCGCGACGATGATCTGGTTCGCGACCTTGCAGGTCTGGCCCGCGCCGTTGTCGCCCACGAGCGTGATGTTCCTGCCCATCAGCTCGAACAGCGGCTTCGCGCGCTCGAAGGCCTGCTCCGGGCCGCCGACCATGATCGTCAGCGTCGCCTCGCGCGCGCCGACTTCGCCGCCGGACACCGGCGCGTCGAGGTAGTCGCAGCCGAGCGCGTTGATGTCCTTCGCGAATGCCTGCGTGTCGAGCGGCGAGATCGAGCTCATGTCGATCACGAGCTTGCCGGCGGCGAGGCCCTTCGCGACGCCGTCGTCCGCGAACAGCACGTTGCGCACGTCGGGCGTGTCCGGAACCATCGAGATGATGATGTCCGCGTGCTTCGCGACTTCAGTCGAGTTCGCGACGACCTTTGCGCTCGCCCGCAGGTCGTCCGGCACCGGAAACGCGCCGTTCACGACGAGTTGATGGTCGCCCTTGAGCAGGTTGCGCGCCATGTGCGCGCCCATGATGCCGAGGCCGATGAAACCGATGGTTGCCATATGAGTGTCTCCTTATAGGGGCGATGACGGAATGGGCGGGGCTCAGGCGGCGCGGCGCGCCGAGCCCGGTGCGCAGCCGGCGATGCGTTGCAGCCAGCCGAGCCCTTCGGTCGTGGTGGTGCGGGGCTTGTATTCGCAGCCGACGTAGCCCGCATAGCCAAGCCGGTCGAGCAGCGCGAACAGGAACGCGTAGTTGATCTCGCCCGTGCCCGGCTCGTTGCGGCCCGGGTTGTCGGCGAGCTGGACGTGGCCGATCGACGCGAGGTTGCGTTCGATCGTCGCGGCCAGTTCGCCTTCCATGCGCTGCATGTGATAGATGTCGTACTGCAGGAACAGGTTGTCCGAGCCGACCGCGCGGATCACGTCGAGCCCCTCGGCCGAGCGGTTCAGCGCAAAGCCCGGGATGTCGAACGAATTGCACGGCTCGACGAGCAGGCGGATGCCTTCGCGCTTCAGCGCATCGGCCGCGAAGCGCAGGTTGTCGACGATCGTGACGAAGGTCGTGTCGCGCGCCGTGCTCGCCGACGGAATCCCGACCAGGCAGTTCAGCTGCGGCACCTTCAGCGCCTTCGCATACTCGATCGCGCGGCCGACGCCTTCCTGGAATTCGCCGACGCGATCGGGCAGGCATGCGATGCCGCGCTCGCCCTGGTCCCAGTTGCCGGCGGGCAGGTTGTGCAGCACGAGGCGCAGGCGGTGCGTCTCGAGTCGCTCGGCGAGTTCCTCTTTCGCGTACGGATACGGGAACAGGAACTCGACGGCGTCGAAGCCCGCGTCGGCGGCCGCGTTGAAGCGGTCGAGGAACGGCACTTCGTTGAACAGCATGGTCAGGTTGGCTGCAAACTTCGGCATGAGCTAAGCCTCTTCGGTCGGTCAGTTGTAATGTGGCGGGTCAGTCGAGCAGCGAGATCGCGGTCGGCGCGTGTTCGGCTTTGTCGGCGAGATCCTCGAACTCGTTGATCGCGTCGATCTCGGTGCCCATCGAGATGTTGGTCACGCGCTCGAGGATCACTTCGACGATCACCGGCACGCTGAACTCTTCCGCAAGCGCCTGCGCCTGCTTCAGCGCCGGCTCGATCTCTTCCGGCCGGGATACGCGCAGCGCCTTGCAGCCGAGGCCTTCGGCCACCGCGACGTGGTCGACGCCATAGCCGTTCAGTTCCGGCGCGTTGACGTTGTCGAACGCGAGCTGCACGCAGTAGTCCATGTCGAACGCGCGCTGCGCCTGGCGGATCAGCCCGAGGTACGAGTTGTTCACGACGACGTGCACGTACGGCAGCTTGAACTGCGCGCCGGCGGCGAGCTCCTCGATCATGAACTGGAAGTCGTAGTCGCCCGACAGCGCGACGATCGGCCGTTGCGGATCGGCCGCGCGCACGCCGAGCGCGGCGGGGATCGTCCAGCCGAGCGGGCCGGCCTGGCCGCAGTTGATCCAGTTGCGCGCCTTGAATACGTGCAGGAACTGCGCGGCGGCGATCTGCGACAGGCCGATCGTGCTGACGTAGCACGTGTCGCGGCCGAACACCTTGTTCATCTCCTCGTACACGCGCTGCGGCTTGACCGGCACGTTGTCGAAGTGCGTCTTGCGCTGCAGCGTGCGCTTGCGCTGCTGGCATTCGGCCACCCACGCGCCGCGGTCCTTCAGCTTGCCGGCGGCCTTCCATTCCTGCGCGACGGCAACGAACAGCTCGAGCGCGGCCTTCGCGTCGGATACGATGCCCAGATCCGGGCCGAATACGCGGCCGATCTGGGTCGGCTCGATGTCGACGTGCACGAACTTGCGGCCCTTCGTGTAGACGTCGATGCTGCCCGTGTGGCGGTTCGCCCAGCGGTTGCCGATGCCGAGCACGAAGTCGGATGCGAGCATCGTCGCGTTGCCGTAGCGGTGCGACGTCTGCAGGCCGACCATGCCGGCCATCAGCGGATGGTCGTCGGGTATCGCGCCCCACGACATCAGCGTCGGGATCACCGGCACGCCGACGGTTTCCGCGAACGCGACGAGCAGGTCCTCGGCCGCCGCATTGAGCACGCCGCCGCCCGACACGATCAGCGGCTTGTCCGCGTCGTTGAGCATCGCGAGCGCCTTCTCGACCTGCGCGCGGGTCGCCGCGGGCTTGTAGACGGGCAGCGGCTCATAGGTGTCGATGTCGAATTCGATCTCGGCGAGCTGCACGTCGATCGGCAGGTCGACCAGCACCGGGCCCGGACGGCCCGAGCGCATCAGGTGGAATGCCTGCTGGAACACCCGCGGCACGAGCGCCGGCTCGCGCACGGTGACGGCCCACTTGGTGACCGGCTTCGCGATCGACTCGATGTCGACCGCCTGGAAGTCCTCCTTGTAGAGACGCGCGCGCGGCGCCTGGCCGGTGATCGCGAGGATCGGGATCGAGTCGGCGGACGCCGAGTAGAGGCCCGTGATCATGTCGGTGCCGGCGGGGCCCGACGTGCCGATGCACACGCCGATGTTGCCAGGAGCCGCGCGCGTATAGCCTTCGGCCATGTGCGACGCGCCCTCGACGTGGCGGGCCAGCACGTGGCTGATGCCGCCCGACTTGCGCATCGCGGAATAGAACGGGTTGATCGCGGCGCCCGGCACGCCGAACGCGGTCTGGATGCCTTCCTTCTCGAGCACGAGCACAGCGGCGTCGACGGCTCTCATCTTGGCCATGAATGTCTCCTTGAATGTTTGCGGGTCTTGCGAATCGGTCTGTTGGAGACACTTTAGGGATGCATCAAAGGTTTGATAAGATCAGCCGAAGTCGCTTTTTTCGAAACTAAAAGTATCGAATGACGGCAGGTCGGGCGTTGGCCGGCCGTCACCGTCATGCGCTTTGCATGGGACCGGAGACACGGGATGGACCGCTTCAAGCAGATCGAGACGTTCGTGCGGGTCGCGGACGCGGGCAGCCTCGCGGCCGCGGCGCTCGAGGAGGGCGTGTCGCCGGTCGTGCTCGGCCGGCGCATCGACGCGCTCGAGAAGCGTCTCGGCGTGAAGCTGATGTACCGCTCGACGCGGCGGCTCGTCGTCAGCGAGGAGGGCGCGGCGTTCCTCGAGCGCTGCCGCGGGCTGCTCGCCGAATGGGACCAGGCCGAGAACGAGCTGGCCGCCGGGCGGCGCGCGGTGAGCGGCCACCTGATCGTGTCCGCGCCGGCCGCGTTCGGCCGCAAGCACGTCGCGCCCCACGCGCCGGGCTTTCTCGCCGACAAGCCGGACATGCAGCTGTCGTTCAACCTGACCGACCGGGTCGTCGACCTCGTGCGCGAAGGCTACGACCTGTCGATCCGGATCGGCGGCGCGGTCGATCCGAACTTCGTCGCGGTGAAGCTCGCGTCGAACCGGCGCGTCGTCTGCGGCACGCCGGACTATTTCCGCCGGCACGGCCGCCCGAAGACGCTCGACGACCTGCTGAAGCACAACTGCCTCGCGTTCAACCTGCAAGGCGGCCAGAACCGCGGCTGGTACTTCCAGCGCAACGGCAAGATCGTCACGATGCGCGTGACGGGCAACCTCGACTGCAACGACGGCGAACTGCTGCACCGCTGGGCGTCGGAAGGGCTCGGGCTCGGCTGGCGCTCGACCTGGGAGATCGCCGCGCAGCTCGAGACGGGCGAGCTCGAGACCGTCCTCGACGACTATGCGCTGCCCGATTACGACATCCTCGCCGTCTATCCGCAGCAGCGCTACGTGCCGGCACGCGTGCGCTATTTCATCGACTACCTGCGCGACGCGTACGCGCGCGCCGGCTACTGGAGCGGCACGCCGTAGGCGCGCGCGACGCGGCGGCGGCCGGGGTGCGACCCGGCGCGGCGGCGGGCGGCGCGGGAGCGCGAAGTTCGCCGCGGCGGGTGCGGCCGGCCGCGCGCGAATCGGGGTGCTTCGGGAACGCGAGGGCGTATGGCATGGCGGCACCTGTGCGGATGATGACGACGGCGTTTGCCTGTGATACCGCCCTCGCATGGCCGTCATTCCCGGATTATTTTTCGTCTCCCGGCGCGTTCGGCGGGAATAAACTCGATTCACGGGCGGTAGATATCTTCGACCGCGTGCGTATCGCCAGTCTGTCCGGGCGCCGCACGCCGGACGGAGGCGGCCGCGGCCGCGCGGATCAACGAGGAGGCGACGTGGGGCAATCCGGCCGGAGGGTCGACGAACGGGCGGTGGACGACGGCGGCGCGGCGGCACGCGGCGAACGCTTTCGCACGCTCGTGCTGCCGCATCTGGACGCCGCGTACAACCTCGCGCGCTGGCTGAGCGGCAACGCGAGCGACGCCGAGGACGTCGTCCAGGAGGCGTGCGTGCGGGCGCTGCGCTTCGTCGACGGCTGCCACGGCGGCAACGCGCGGCCGTGGCTGCTGACGATCGTGCGCCATACCTGGTACACGGAATGGCGGCGGCGCACGCACGCGCACGAAGTGGCGGTGCCCGACACGCTCGATGGATCGGAGTCGGTCGACGACTGGCACCCGGAGGCGGAAGATCCGCTCGCCCAACTGCTGCGCGGCGAAGACGCCCGGCTCGTGAACGCCGCGCTCGCGAAACTGCCGACCGAATATCGGGAAGTGCTCGTGCTGCGCGAAATGGAGGATTTGAGCTACCGCGAGATCGCGGCGATCGCGGACGTGCCGGTGGGCACCGTGATGTCGCGGCTCGCGCGCGGCCGCCGCCGCCTCGCCGCGCTGCTCGGCGGTGCGCGCGGCGCGGCCCGCAAGGAAGCGCCGCAGGCCGGCGCCGCATCGGGCGGCGCGCCGGCGGCCGGAACCGCATCGGAGGCCATCGATGGACTGTAACGAAGCGCGCGAACTGCTCGGCGCGGACGTCGACCGCGAGTTGCCGGCGCCCGATGCGATGCGGATCCAGCGGCACGTCGACGCCTGCGACGCGTGCCGCCGCGAGCGCGACCGGATCGTCGCGCTCGGCCAGGCAGTCCGGCAGGCGGAATACCATCGCGCGCCGGATGCGCTGCGCGCGCGCATTCTCGCGGGGCTGCCGGCGGCGGACGCCGAACCCCGGGCGGCCGCGCGCGGGCCCGGCTGGCTGGAACGGCTCGGCCTGCGGGGCGCGCCGCGCGGCCAGGCGACGGTTCGGCCGCGTCCGGGCGCCGTCGCGCTGCCGGGCCTCGGCTGGGGTGTTGCGCTCGTGGTCGCGCTGGCCGCGGCGGCGGGGCTGACGCTGTCCGCGCACCGCGCGGCGACGGAGCGCGCCGTCGACGAGCTTGTCGCGAGCCACGTGCGGGCCGGCCTGTCGGCGCGCGACATCGACGTGATCTCGACGGACCGCCACACGGTCAAGCCGTGGTTCAACGGGCGGCTCGACTACGCGCCGCCGGTCGAGGACCTGGGCGCGAGCGGCTTCCCGCTCGCGGGCGGGCGGCTCGACTACGTCGGGCAGCGGCGCGTCGCGGTGCTCGTCTACCGCTACCGGCAGCACGTGATCGACGTCTACGTGCGGCCGGCCGGCGAGGGCGGGGCGGCGCCGTATGCGACCGTGTCGCAGGGCTATGCGCTCGACCGCTGGGACGCGGCCGGCATGACGTGGTGGGCGGTGACGGACGCCGAGCCGGCAGCGCTTGCGGCATTCAAGACGGCGCTGAACGCGCGCCTTGCCGCGCCGCGCACCGAATGACGGCGGGCCGCGCGATGCGGCCCCATCACGATCTGCGGGGGGCGCCGCCGCCGACCGGGCTCAAGTCGTTGAAAACACGGCCGATTCGCGCGGCGAATCAACGGTTCGCCTTGCACGCGACCCATATCCGGGTTAGAATCTTCGGCTTCTCACTTGCCACACCGGTTCAGACGCCCGGGTGGCTTCAATCCACAAGGAGTGTGTAATGCGTCATTACGAAATCGTATTCATCGTGCACCCCGATCAGAGCGAGCAAGTGCCCGCGATGATCGAGCGTTACAAGACCACGATCACGACGCACGGCGGCCAGATCCACCGTGTCGAAGACTGGGGCCGTCGCCAGCTGGCCTACATGATCGAGAAACTCGCGAAGGCTCACTACGTCTGCATGAACATCGAGTGCGACCAGACGACGCTCGACGAACTCGAACACGCGTTCAAGTTCAACGACGCCGTGCTGCGTCACCTCATCGTCAAGATGAAGAAGGCCGAGACCGGCCCGTCGCCGATGATGAAGGAAGTTCAGCGCGAAGAAGCCAAGAAGGCGGCTGCTGCTCAGCCGACCGAAGCGCAGGCTTAAGCTCGTAACCTTTAAGCCATCAAGGAGCACGCGACTCACGTGAACAGGTTGCAATTGACGGCGAGCGTCGTCGAGCGCGCAGCGGTGCGGTACACGCCCGCCGGCGTTCCGATCGCAAGCGCCACGTTGCAGCACCGCACGGAAGTCGTCGAGGCAGGCATTCGCCGTCAGGTCGAGATGACGATCGAGGCGGTGGCGGCCGGCGAGGCGAGCGGCAGGCTGGAAGGCTGTGAAATGGGCGTCGAGACGCTGTTCACGGGCTTCCTGGCGAAGAAAAGCCGCAACGCGCGCACCTTGGTGTTTCACATCACAGCATTGCAGGACATTGGAAAGGACTGAACATGGCCCGCCCCACTGGTAAGAAATTCGACAAGCGTCGTCAGCAACAAAACCCGCTCTTCAAGCGCAAGAAGTTCTGCCGCTTCACCGCGGCCGGCGTCGAGCAGATCGACTACAAGGACACGGAAACGCTGAAGGACTTCATCGGCGAAAACGGCAAGATCACGCCGGCTCGCCTGACGGGTACGAAGGCGCACTATCAGCGTCAGCTGGACACGGCAATCAAGCGCGCGCGTTTCCTCGCGCTGCTGCCGTACACCGATCAGCACAAGGCGTAATCAGGCGACGCAATAAGGAGAATTCGAATGCAAATCATTCTGTTGGAAAAAGTCGCCAATCTGGGCAACCTCGGCGACATCGTCAAGGTCAAGGACGGTTACGCTCGCAACTTCCTGATCCCGAACCGCAAGGCTCGCCGCGCAACGAAGGAAGCGATCGCTGAATTCGAAGTGCGTCGCGCAGAGCTCGAGAAGGTCGCCGCTGAAAAGCTGGCAGCTTCGCAGGCAGTCGGCGAGAAGCTGGCAGGCCAATCGTTCGAAATCACGCAGAAGTCGGGCGTCGACGGCCGTCTGTTCGGCTCGGTCACGAACGGTGACGTGGCTGAACTGCTGAAGAAGGCAGGCTACGACGTCGAGAAGTCGCAGGTTCGCATGCCGGAAGGCCCGCTGAAGATGATCGGCGAGCACGGCGTTCAGGTCGCGCTGCACACGGACGTCGTCGTCGACGTCACGGTCAACGTGATCGGCGACCACGCGTAAGCGACAGGCAGTCTCGCCGGGCGGCTCCCGCCGCCCGGATGAAGGGCAGGCGCCCGGGCAACCGGGTCCTGCCTTTTTTGTTGCCCGGCAGCCGGCGACCGCGCTGGCATCTCCGCGCCCAATTCGCGATAATCCCAACCCATGAACGCGCCGCAAGATCCTCAAATCGAATCGCTGAAAGTCCCGCCGCACTCGGTCGAAGCCGAGCAGTCGGTGCTGGGCGGCCTGTTGCTCGACAATGCGGCGTGGGACCGGATCGCCGACTATCTGTCGCAGGGCGATTTCTACCGCTACGACCACCGGATCATCTTCGAGCACATCGGCAGGCTGATTGCCTCGACGCGTCCGGCCGACGTGGTGACCGTGTACGAAGCGTTGACCACGTCGGGCAAGGCGGACGACGTCGGCGGGCTCGCGTACCTGAACGCGCTTGCGCAGAATACGCCGAGCGCCGCGAACATCCGCCGCTATGCGGAAATCGTGCGCGACCGCGCGGTGCTGCGCCGGCTCGTATCGGTGGCCGACGAGATTTCCGCCGATGCGTTCAACCCGCAGGGCAAGGAAGTCCGCCAGCTGCTCGACGCGGCGGAAGCGAAGGTGTTCTCGATCGCCGAAGAGGGCGCGCGCGGCAACCAGGGCTTCCTCGAGATCGGGCCGCTGCTCACGCAGGTCGTCGAGCGCATCGACACGCTGTATCACACCGCGAACCCGAGCGACGTCACCGGCACGCCGACGGGCTTCGTCGACCTCGACAAGATGACGTCGGGGATGCACGGCGGCGAGCTGATCATCGTCGCCGGCCGTCCGTCGATGGGTAAAACGGCGTTCTCGATGAACATCGGCGAATACGTCGCGGTCGAGTACGGGCTGCCGGTCGCGGTGTTCTCGATGGAAATGCCGGGCACGCAGCTCGTGATGCGTATGCTCGGTTCGGTCGGTCGGCTCGACCAGCACCGGATGCGGACCGGGCGGCTGACCGACGAGGATTGGCCGAAGCTGACCCACGCGGTGCAGAAGATGAGCGAGGCGCAGCTCTTCATCGACGAGACGGGCGGCCTGAACCCGATGGAGCTGCGTTCGCGGGCGCGCCGGCTCGCGCGCCAGTGCGGCAAGCTCGGCCTCATCATCGTCGACTACCTGCAGCTGATGTCGGGGTCGTCGCAGGGCGAGAACCGCGCGACCGAAATCTCGGAAATTTCCCGCTCGCTGAAGGGCCTCGCGAAGGAGCTGGACGTGCCGGTGATCGCGCTGTCGCAGCTCAACCGCGGCCTCGAACAGCGTCCGAACAAGCGTCCGGTGATGTCGGACCTGCGGGAATCGGGTGCAATCGAACAGGACGCGGACGTGATCCTGTTCATCTACCGGGACGAAGTCTACAACCCGGACAGCCCCGACAAGGGCACTGCCGAAATCATCATCGGCAAGCAGCGTAACGGCCCGATCGGGCCCGTTCGACTCACGTTCCTGGGGCAATACACGAAGTTCGACAACTTTGCAGGTGCACAGAGCTTCTACGGCGAGTAACGCCGGTTGTAAACCCCTATTTCACGAAACGTTGTATCCCGTCTCGGTGCGCGCGCACGCTTCATGTGCGCGCCGGACGGGAAACGGTACAATGTCGCCGATTTTTGTGACAGCCGTTTGACCATCTTTCAGGAATTCCATGTTCGGTCGATTCATGCCCACCGAGGGCAAGTTCTTCGAAATCTTCAACGCGCACGCGAAGTACATCGTTTCCGGTGGCCGCGAACTCGAACTGCTGATCGACAATCTCGCCGACGCCGAGATTCACAAGCAGAATGTGCAGCTGGCCGAGAAGGCCGCTGACAAGCTGACGCACGAAGCGATCGATCTGCTCCACAAGACGTTCATCACGCCGCTCGACCGCGACGAGATCCACAAGCTGATCACGACGATGGACGACATCCTCGACCTGATGGAGGACGTCGCGACCGCCGTGTCGCTGTACGACGTGCAGGCGGTGACGTCCGAGGCGAGCCAGCTCGCGCATATCGTCACGCAGTCGGCGCAGCACGTGCAGCAGGCCGTCGCGCTGCTGTCGGACATGAAGCAGTCCGCGCAGATCCTCAAGGCGTGCGAGGAGATCGACCGCTGGGAATCGGAGGCGGACCGCGTGCTGCGCGCGGCGATGTCGAAGCTGTTCCGCGAAGAAAACGACGTGAAGAACCTCATCAAGCTGAAGGCGATCTACGAGCTGCTCGAAGAGATCACCGACAAATGCGAGGACGTCGCGAACATCATCGAAGGCATCGTGCTGGAAAACGCCTGAGCGGAACACGATGCATTCGATACAACTTGCCCTATGGATGGTCGCGGCGCTGGTGCTCGTCGCGCTCGTATTCGACTTCATGAACGGCTTCCACGACGCGGCGAACTCGATCGCCACCGTCGTGTCCACCGGGGTGCTGAAGCCTCAGCAGGCGGTCGCGTTTGCCGCCGCGTTCAACGTCATTGCGTATTTCATCTTCCACCTGAAGGTCGCGCAGACCGTCGGCAAAGGCACGATCGATCCCGGGATCGTCGACCACTATGTCGTGTTCGGCGCGCTCGTCGGCGCGATCGCCTGGAACGTGATCACCTGGTACTACGGGATCCCGTCGAGCTCGTCGCACGCGCTGATCGGCGGCCTCGTCGGCTCGGCGCTCGCGAAGTCGGGCTGGGGATCGCTGAACATCGACGGCCTGATGAAGACGATCGCGTTCATCTTCATCTCGCCGCTGCTCGGCTTCATCCTCGGTTCGCTGTTCATGCTCGGCGTGTCGTGGCTGTACTTCCGCACCGCGCCGAGCAAGGTCGACCGGCGGTTCCGTCGTCTGCAGCTGCTGTCGGCAGGGCTGTACAGCCTCGGCCACGGCGGTAACGATGCGCAGAAGACGATCGGCATCATCTGGATGCTGCTGATCGCGACCGGCTACGCGTCGGCGGGCTCCGACGCACCGCCGGCATGGGTGATCGGTGCGTGCTACCTGTCGATGGGCCTCGGCACGCTGTTCGGCGGCTGGCGGATCGTGCGCACGATGGGCCAGAAGATCACCAAGCTGAAGCCGGTCGGCGGGTTCTGCGCGGAGACGGGCGGCGCAATGACGCTGTTCATCGCGTCGTTCCTCGGCATTCCGGTGTCGACGACCCATACGATCACCGGCGCGATCGTCGGCGTCGGCGCGACGCAGAAGCTGTCGGCCGTGCGCTGGGGTGTCGCCGGCAACATCGTGTGGGCGTGGGTGCTGACGCTGCCGGCGTCCGCGCTGTTCGCGGCGGGCGGCTGGTGGCTCGGCCATCGGATCTTCTGATCGCGCCCGAACGACGCTTCACATCGAAAGCGCCGCATGCCGACAGGCTGCGGCGCTTTTTATTTGGTCGGGCGGGTTGGAATGCAGAGTGCGGATGAGGGCTCTGCGGATCAGGGGTACGGCGGGGGGAAGCAGGACGGGGCGCCGAGCCGGGCTCGGGCTACGGCGACCGTATGCCGTTCGATGTGCCGATCATCTCTACAAGTGCAGAGCGCAATCGGGCGGAGCTTGCCCGTGATGAGAACGCAGCGCGGCGTCAACGCCGCGCGAATCAGTCATTTCCGTTGGCGAATCGTGCAATCGGATCATCGGCCGTGCCGGTGCGCGCGCTGACGGGCGCGGATCGCGTCGACGCGCGCAGCACCTGCACGGCGTCGGACTCGGCGATGCGCGCTTGACGGGGCGCGGCGGCGGGCGGCGGTTCCGCATCGAATGCGGCGGCCTCGGCGGCCGTTAGCGCCGTCGTCGGAATCGGCGTGCCGACTTCCGGTGTGCCGACCGGCGTCGCGTTTGCCGTCTGGGCGGCGGCGCCGCCCACGGACGAGGCCTGTTGCTGGGCCACGGCCATGCGCGGCGGCGGCGGTTCGTACGCATCGGCAGGCGCCGCCGACGCGGCTGTTGCGACAGGCGCAATCGGAGCCGGCGCCGGCGACACGCTCGGCTGCGCAGCCGCAAAAGCGGGCTGCCGCGGCGCTGCTGCCGTTACGACAGGCGCGGGCGCCGCCGGCTGCGCGCGCGGCACGTCGTCGCGCCGCGCTTCATAAGTCGGCGCATCGAACGGCGTCGGTTGCGACTTTGGTGGCGCGACGCGGCGAATCCCGTCGAAGCGCTTCGCCCAGTACGGGTTCGTCAAGTAGTCGAGCCGCACGGTGCCGCCGGTCGACGGCGCGTTGACGAAGCGCAGCTTGCCGACATAGATGCCGACGTGCGAATGCGGCCGGCCGGTCGTGTTGAAGAAGATCAGGTCGCCCGGCGCGACCTGTTCGGGGTCGATCGACATGCCGCGGCCGCTCATGTCGGCGGTCGTGCGCGGCAGGTTCACGTCCGCCGCGCGGCCGACCACGTAGCGCACGAGCCCGCTGCAGTCGAAGCCGCTGTCCGGCGTATTGCCGCCCCAGCGGTACGGGACGCCGACGAGGCTCATCGCCTGGATCGAGATTTCTTCCTGGCCGACGCTGTGGTCGACGAATTTCGGGAAATTGGCGGGCGGGGCGAAGGCGCGGGGCGTCGTGATCTTCATGCCCGACGAGCGCGAAGCCGACTGCGGCGGCACGCTGGAACAGGCCGCAAGCAGCGAGACGACGGCGACGGGAAGCCAGATTCGAAGCATGACAGGCGGGCGAGCGCGGCGCGCTCGCAATTCATATGACAACGGATAGGCCCGATGGTAGTCGCTCCGACGGGGCTTAGGCAACCGTTCTTGAGAATTTACTTGAAGTTTCGCGCGTAACGAGTGGTTGTTGCGTGACACTGCCGCGCAATGCTTTCGACCCCAAAAATAAAAACGGCGCTCCGTTTCGGGAGCGCCGTTGTGCTTTCGCGAACCGGCCTGAATCGGCCGGCAGGCTGCGTTACAGGATGTCGGACGCGTAGTCGGCGAGCCGCGAGCGTTCGCCGCGCGCGAGCGTCACGTGGCCGCTGTGTCCCCAGCCCTTGAAGCGGTCGACGACGTAAGTGAGGCCCGAGCTGCCTTCCGTCAGGTACGGCGTATCGATCTGCGCGATGTTGCCGAGGCAGACGATCTTCGTGCCGGGGCCTGCGCGCGTGACGAGCGTCTTCATCTGCTTCGGCGTCAGGTTCTGCGCCTCGTCGATGATCAGGTACTTGTCGACGAACGTGCGGCCGCGCATGAAGTTCATGCTCTTGACCTTCAGGCGCGAGCGGATCAGTTCCTGCGTCGCCGCGCGGCCCCATTCGCCGGCTGCGTCGTCGGTCTTCTGCAGCACCTCGAGGTTGTCGTCGAATGCGCCCATCCACGGCTGCATCTTCTCTTCCTCGGTGCCGGGCAGGAAGCCGATGTCCTCGCCGACCGGCACGGTCGCGCGCGTCACGATGATCTCGTTGTAGCGCTTGTCGTCGAGCACCTGCGCGAGGCCCGCCGCGAGCGCGACGAGCGTCTTGCCGGTGCCGGCCTGGCCGAGCAGCGTGACGAAGTCGATCTCCGGATTCATCAGCAGGTTCAGCGCGAAGTTCTGCTCGCGGTTGCGCGCGGTGATCCCCCACACGTTGTTCTTGTGGTGGCTGTAGTCGCGCAGCGTCTGCAGGAGCGCCGTCTTGCCGTTCAGTTCGCGCACGAGCGCATGGAACGTCGGCTCGCCGTTCTGCGGCTCGAGATAGACGAACTCGTTGACCAGCATCGACGTGACGAGCGGGCCGGTCACGCGGTAGTACGTGGTGCCCGTCTTCGTGTCCTGCCAGCTCTCCATGCCCTTCGCGTGCCGGGTCCAGAAGTCCTGCGGCAGCTCGCGTACGCCGGTGTAGAGGAGATCCTTGTCCTCGAGCACCTGGTCGTTGAAGTAGTCTTCGGCGGGCAGGCCGAGCGCGTGCGCCTTGATCCGCATGTTGATGTCTTTCGACACCAGCACGACCTGGCGGTCCGGCCGGTCGCGCTGCAGCGCGCGCACGACGCCGAGGATCTGGTTGTCGGCCTTGCCTTCCGGCAGGCCCTCGACGGGCGGAATGTTGGCGAGCGTCGTCTGGAAGTACAGGCGGCCGAGCGCCTCGCGGCTGCCGAGGCGCGACAGCGGAATGCCGTTCGTGATCGGGCCCGCATCGGCGACGAGCGCATCGAGCGTGCGGCTCACCTGGCGCGCGTTGCGCGCGACTTCCGACATCCCCTTCTTGTGATTGTCGAGTTCCTCGAGCGTCATCATCGGCAGATAAACGTCGTGTTCCTCGAAGCGGAAGAGGCTGCTCGGATCGTGCATCAGCACGTTCGTGTCGAGCACGAACAGCTTCTGCATCTCGGCCTCGGCGGCCTTGCGGCCGCGCGACCTGGTTGCCGCGCCGGCTTCGCTCGCGGCGGCTGCAACCGCCGCGACCGGTTTGGCGGCGGCGGGTTTCTCTGCGCGCGCGACCGGCGCGGCGGGCTCGACGGGCGCCGGCACGGGCTGCAGCAGCGCGGCCGTCTGCTTGGTCTTGCGGCTGCGCGCGGGCGCGCTCGCGGCTTCAGGTGCCGACGCGACCGCACGAAGTTGTGCGGCGGCGGCGTTGGCGGCTTGCGTCATCGGTTGGGCCACGCTAGCCGGACCGTAGTCAGCGGCCGTGGAAACGTCCCCTTCGGCGGATTTCTTTGCAGCTTTCGTCGGCCGCGCTTTCGCCTTGTATTCGTCGGGCGGCAGCAGGCTGCCGAGCTTGCTGGGGGGGGTAGGCAAAGGCATGGTGTCCCTCGGGAGGAATCGTGTCGCTGGGGTGCGCCGCTGATCGCATCCTGCTGCGTGACGAACACGCGTGCGGTTTGCGCGCGGTGGCGCACATGAATTTCGTTTAGCCGGTTCGCCTAAGTGTCGGTCAACTCCTTGACGGGTGAAGGGCCGGACCGAGCGCCGGCGCGCAGACCATAAAAAAAGCCGCTGCCCCGTCGACCGGGACATGCGGCTCGGCTGATACCGTCGTGATGCGCGTCAGGTGCCGGAAAGCATTGCTACGAGCACCGGCGCAGCTACGAGAAATATGGGGCGGACTGGCATTCATTGCGGCCCAATATAGCGCGCCTCAAAGCGCTTGTACAGCACCCAGCACGTCGTCCACGTGACCCGGCACCTTGATGCCGCGCCATGCCTGGCGAAGCACGCCGTCGGCGTCGATCAGGAACGTCGAGCGCTCGATGCCGCGCACTTCCTTGCCATACATTTTCTTCATCTTGATGACATCGAACAGCGTGCACAACGCTTCGTCGGCATCGGAAATCAATGCGAACGGCAGCTCGAGCTTTGCCTTGAAATTGTCATGCGAGCGCAGGCTGTCGCGCGACACGCCGACGATTTCCGCGCCGGCCTTCTTGAACTTCGGATAGAGATCGCGGAACTGCAGCCCCTCGGTCGTGCAGCCGGGCGTGTTGTCCTTCGGATAGAAATACAGCACGAGCTTCTTGCCCCGCAGGTCGGACAGCGAAAGATCGCCGCCGGTGGCCGGTGCGGTGAAATCGGGAACTTGACGGTCAACTTCGACGGACACGTGTTTCTCCTGTTGTTATGGGAGGGCGCCTTGGCGACGGCGCGCGTGGGTGACGGCGCGACTCGCGTCGCCGCACAGGGAAGGGCGCGGCGGCGGCCGCGTCGACGGGCAGGCGCATGGCGTCGCCTGCCCGCGTGGATCAGTCGGGCTGGACGATCAGCTCGCCCGACCGGCCCGGAATCTCGCCCCACGTGACAGGGTACGATGGCAGCGTGTCGCGGTCCAGCGTCGCGTGATAGTCGCCCATCGTCGCGAACGTATGGCCTTGCGCACGCCAGCCGGCGAGCAGCTGCTCGAACACCGGCGCGAGCTTCTGGCCTTCCAGCTCCGCATGCAGCGTGAAGACCTGGTCGTGCGGATTGGTTTCGGTGAACTTGAGGATATGCGCGGCGACGTTGTGCGTATCGACGCCGTCGATGCCGAGCACTTCGTCGAGCGTCGGCAGCGTCGTCGGCATCTGCACGTGCGCGAGCGTCCTGCCGCCGACGACCGGCAGGTACGGCGAATGGCCGCGGCCGTCGGACGCGTAGCGCATGCCCCACGCGTCGATCTGCTCGAATGCCGCGTCGTTCATCTGCCAGCCCGCCGCGCCGTGCGTGACGGGCGGCGCGCCGAAGATCTCGACGAAGCGCGCGTGGCTTTTCTGCATTTCACGCGCGGTCCAGTCGCGGTCGCGCGCGCGCACGTTGTCCTGCCAGTACACGTGATCCCACGTATGGATCCCGCATTCGAAGCCGGCCTCGTGGATCGCGCGCATGTCGGCGATCGCGCGGCGGCCGATGTCGGGGCCCGGCAGCAGCACGCCGTACATCAGCTGCTTCACGCCGTAATGCTCGACCACCGACGTGCGCGACACCTTCTTCAGGAACCCGGGGCGGAACACGCGCCGCAGCGCCCAGCCGGTATGGTCGGGCCCGAGGCTGAAGAGGAAGGTCGCGCGCGCGCTGAAGCGGTCGAAGATGCGCGCGAGGTTCGGCACGCCCTCGCGCGTGCCGCGCAGCGTGTCGACGTCGATCTTGAGGACGATGCGAGCCAAGCGTGCGTCCCGCTCAGCCTTGCTGTTCGACGAGCGCGCGCGCGTCGGCGACGTGGCCGCGGTACGCCTCGAAGATCTTGCGCAGCGCTTCGTCGAACGTCGATTGCGGCGCCCAGCCGAGCTCCTGCATCGTGTTGTCGATCTTCGGCACGCGGTTCTGCACGTCCTGGTAGCCCTTGCCGTAGTACGCGCCCGACGTGGTCTCGACGAGATTCACGTTCTTCGCGGAATCGGCGTACTCGGGGAACTCGGCGGCGAGCTCGAGCATCTTGTGCGCGAGTTCGCGGACCGAGAAGTTATTCTTCGGATTCCCGATGTTGTAGATCTTGCCCGACGCGACGCCGTTCGGGTTCTCGATGATCTTCATCAGCGCGCTGATGCCGTCGTCGATGTCGGTGAACGCGCGCTTCTGCGAGCCGCCGTCGACGAGGCTGATGTTCTCGCCGCGCACGATGTGGCCGAGGAACTGCGTGACGACGCGCGAGCTGCCTTCCTTCGGCGTGTAGATCGAGTCGAGGCCCGGGCCGATCCAGTTGAACGGGCGGAACAGCGTGAAGTTCAGGCCTTCCATCCCGTAGCCCCAGATCACGCGGTCCATCAGCTGCTTCGAGCACGCGTAGATCCAGCGCGGCTTGTTGATCGGGCCGTAGGTGAGGGCCGAGTTGTCCGGGTCGAACTGCTCGTCCGCGCACATCCCGTAGACCTCGGAGGTCGACGGGAACACGAGGTGCTTGCCGTACTTCACGGCCGAACGCACGATCGGCAGGTTCGCCTCGAAGTCGAGCTCGAACACGCGCAGCGGCTGCTGCACGTAGGTGGCGGGCGTCGCGATCGCGACGAGCGGCAGGATCACGTCGCATTTCTTCACGTGATACTCGACCCACTCCTTGTTGATCGTGATGTCGCCCTCGAAGAAATGCATCCGCTCGTGGTTGACGAGATCGCCGAGCCGATCGGTCTGCATGTCCATGCCGAACACTTCCCAATCGGTGGTTTCAAGAATGCGCTTCGACAGGTGATGGCCGATGAAGCCGTTCACACCCAGGATCAGGACTTTTTTTGCTTTCATGAATGACGGGAAGAATGAATGAACTGCGCGAATTCCGCGGGCGTCACGACGGTTTCGCTGCCGTCGCGCTGTTGCCACAGCTCGAGAATGGATATGGCGCGGCTGTCGCCGCAGACGCCGAATAGCGCATTATCGCTTACGTGCAGGCCGGGCGGCAAATCCGCCGCCGCCGCGGCGGCCGGGCTGCCGGGCGCCGCGACGCGCGCGCGCGCGACCACGAAGCGCGCGCCGTTCAGGTCGGTGAACGCGCCCGGATACGGGGGCGCGACCGCGCGGATCAGGTTATAGACTTGCGCGGCGGGCTTCGACCAGTCGATCCGGCCGTCCTCGGGCTTGCGCCCGCCGAAGTAGCTGCCGGCCGCGAGATCGTTCGGCAGGTGCGGCGCTTCGCCCGCGAGCAGCGCGGGGAGCACGCGCCAGAGCGTCTGCTCGGCGGCCACCGTGACCTTGTCGAACACCTGCGAGGCCGTGTCGTCCGGCAGGATCGGCACCGCGGTCTGGCCGATGATCGCGCCCGCGTCGGGCTTCGCGGCCATTTCGTGCAGCGTCGCGCCGGTTTCCGTCTCGCCGTTGAGCACCGCCCAGTTGGTCGGCACCCGACCCCGGTATTTCGGCAGCAGCGACCCGTGCATGTTGTACGCGCCGCGCGGCGCGACGGCGAGCAGGTCGACGGGCAGCATGTGCCGGTAATAGAACGAGAAGATGAAGTCCGGCCGCGCATCGACGAGCGCGCGGCGCAACGCGGGGTCCGCCGGATCGGCCGGCGTGACGACCGGGATGCCGTGCGCGGCCGCGACCGACGCGACGCTGCCGAACCAGATGTTCTCGTTCGGGTTGTCCTCGTGCGTGACGACCAGCGCGACGTCGACGCCGCGCGCGAGCAGCACCTGCAGGCAGCGCACGCCGACGTTGTGATAGGCGAAGACGACGGCGCGCGGCTTCATCGCGCGACCTCCTGGCGGCCTTCGTCGGCCGGCGCATCCTGCACGTTGCCGTGCCGCTCGAGCACGGTCTGGATCAGGTAGCGCGGCCGCGCGCGCACCTGCTGGTAGATGCGGCCGATGTACTCGCCGAGCAGGCCGAGCGCGAAGATGATCACGCCGAGCAGGAAGAACGTGATCGCGAACAGCGTGAACACGCCTTGCACTTCCGCGCCGACGATGAAGCGCCGCACGAGCAGCAGCACGAACAGCGCGGCGGAGCCGAGCGACAGGATCACGCCGATGAACGACAGCCATTGCAGCGGCACGACCGAGAAGCCGGTCACGAGGTCGAAATTCAGGCGGATCAGGCTGTACAGCGAGTACTTCGATTCGCCCGCGAAGCGCTCCTCGTGCGCGACCTCGACTTCGGTCGGCTTCTGCGCGAACGTGTAGGCGAGCGCCGGAATGAACGTGTTGACCTCGCCGCACACGTTGATCGTGTCGATGATGCGGCGGCTGTACGCGCGCAGCATGCAGCCCTGGTCGGTCATCTTGATGCGCGTGATGCGCTCGCGCAGCCGGTTCATCACCTGTGATGCCTTGCGCCGCCACAGGCTGTCCTGGCGCTGCTGGCGGATCGAGCCGACGTAGTCGTAGCCCTCGTGCATCTTCGCGATCAGCTTGCCGATTTCCTCGGGCGGGTTCTGCAGGTCGGCGTCGAGCGTGACGACGATATCGCCGCGCGACTGCGCGAAGCCGGCGAGGATCGCCATGTGCTGGCCGTAGTTGCCGTTCAGCAGCACGACGCGCGTCGTGTCGGGGCGCACGTGGAACTGGTCCGCGAGCATCGCGGCCGAGCGGTCGCGGCTGCCGTCGTTGATCAGGATCACTTCGTACGACGTGCCGAGCGCGTCGAGCGCCGGATACAGCCGCGCGAAGAGCGCGGCGAGGCCGTCTTCCTCGTTGTACACGGGAATGACGACCGATACTTCCGGGTTGGCTGCGCCCGGACGTCCGGCGCCCGGATGCCCGGCGCGTGCTTCAAGGTGACTCATGTAGGCTTACTTTCCGTATTGTTCGCAAATCTGGTTGATGGCGTCGACGACGCGACGCACGTCGTCCTCCGTCATCTGCGTGAAGAGGGGCAGCGTGACGGTCGACGCGCCGTACCGTTCGGCGTGGGGGAACATGCCCTCCTTGAAGCCGCGCGCGCGGTACAGCGAGAAAAGATGGATGGCCGGGTAGTGGATCCCGGTGCCGATGCCGCGCTCCTTCATCTGCGCCATGAACTCGGCGCGGGTGATCGTCAGCCGCTCGAGCGGCAGCGTGACGAGGAACATGTGCCAGTTGCCGTGCTCGAATTCGGCGAGCGGCAGGCCGAGGCCGAGCTTCGCGGCCGGGCCGCCTTCGAAGGCGGCGAAGTACGCGCGGGCGAGCGCATGGCGCTGCGCGGTGAAGCGTTCGAGGTGCGGCAGCTGGCCGAGACCGACGCGTGCGGCGACGTCGGTCAGGTTGTACTTGCCGCCGAGCACGTCGCAGTCCATCCCGTCGAAGCCGGTGCGCGTGATGCCCTGCAGCCGGTACTTCTGCGCGAGGATCGCCTCGTCCTCGTTGTTGAGCACGAGCGCGCCGCCTTCGATCGTCGTCAGGTTCTTGTTCGCGTGGAAGCTGAACGACACGATGTCGCCGATCGCGCCGATGCGCTTGCCTTTCCATGTCGAGCCGAGCGCCTGCGCGGCGTCCTCGATCACGCGAAGGTTGTGCGTGCGCGCGATCGCGTACAGGCGGTCCATGTCGACCGGCAGGCCGGCCAGGTAGACCGGGATGATCGCCTTCGTGCGCGGCGTGATCGCCTTTTCGAGCAGGTCGAGGTCGATGTTGCGGGTGACCGGGTCGATGTCGGCGAACACCGGCGTCGCGCCGGTTTCGAGAATCACGTTGCTGGTCGACACCCAGGAAGCGGGCGACGTGATCACTTCGTCGCCGGGGCCGACGCCGGCGATGCGCAGGCCGATCTCGAGCGTGCAGGTGCCCGAATTGAACGCACGCACCGGGCGGCCGCCGAAGTACTCGGACAGCGCGGCCTCGAAGCGCTGGTTCTGCGGGCCGGTGGTGATCCAGCCCGAGCGCAGCACCTCGACGACGCCCTGGATGGTTTCCTCGTCGATTTCCGGGCGCGTGAACGGCAGGAACGGAACGGTAGTCTGGCTCATGAACGCATGACTCGTAATGGCGTGTGAAAAGGGTCGGGCGCTTGCCCGAAACCGGCATTAAACACCGGTTGACGGATTCGTACCGTGATTTTTTGTAGGCAGGCGCTTAACGGCCGGGCGGCTCAGCTGCGCGCGAGCACGAACACCCCGACCAGGATGATGCCGATGCCGACGAGCCGCTGGACGGACAGCACCTCGCCGAACAGGTACCACGCGGCGAACGCGTTGACGACGTAGCCGAGCGACAGCATCGGGTACGCGATCGACACGTCGACCCGCGACAGCCCGACGATCCACACGACCACGCTGAGCACGTAGCACCCGAGGCCGCCGATGATCGGCAACTGGGTCGCGATCTTCAGGCCGACGGGCACGATGTTCGCACGGGTGAATTCGAAGTGTCCAACGGCGTTGACGCCGGCCTTGAGCAGCAGTTGCGCGCAGGCGTTGAGCATGACGCCGGTGATGATGCAGACGAGCGAGATCGGGTTCACGGGGCGGCGTCCTTACGATTGCGGCTTTTCGACGATCACGCGGCGGTTGTCGCGCGCGATCACGCGCATCGGCAGGCCGGTCTTGGCGAGATCGTCGTAGCGGTTCACCGGCATGATCGCGAGCGCGTAGCGCTCGTTGTTCCAGCGGGCGATCCACTCGTCGACGGTCGGGATCCACTTGTCCGGCTCGACCGAGATGCCGAAGGCGAGCTCGTCCGTGCGCGCGACCATGATCGTCGTGTGGCCGGCGTAGAACGGGAACGTGTGGTCAAGCATTTCGACCGAGTAGAACGGCGTGTCGGCCGGCAGCTTCGCCAGTTCGGCGCGCACCGCGGGCGCGAGCAGCGCGCCCGAGCTGTAGCGGCCGAACTCGTCGTGGCCGGTGCCGCCGATCGTGCCGAACGCGAGCCACGCGGCGCCGAACGCGGTGATCGCGGCGGCGACGCCGGCGCGCGCATGCCGGTTGAGCCACGCGGCGGCGAGCGTCAGCGCGGCCGCGACCGCGAGGCCCGCGTACAGCCACAGCTGGAATGCGCGGTACTGCGCGTTCGGCGTGCGCGCATCGCCCTGGTAGGCGAGGAAGATGACGCCGAACGCCGCGACGACCAGGAACACGAGGTAGCCGAGCAGGTGGCGGCGAAAGCGCTCGGCCGGCACGAGCGGCAGGTACGCGCCGATCATGAGCGCGAGCGCCGGCGCGACCGGCAGCACGTACGAGATCAGCTTCGAATGCGACGCGCTGAAGAACAGGAAAATGAACGCGCTCCAGATCATCAGCACGAGCATCGGCGCGAAGCCGTTCGGCTGGCGCGGCATGCGCAGCGCATGCCGCAGGCTCTGCCACGCGACCGACAGCCACGGCAGGAAGCCGATCAGCAGCACCGGCACGAAGTAATAGAAGGGGCCGGGACGATTCTGTTCCGGGGTCAGATACCGGCGGAACTGCTGGACGATGAAGAAGAAATTGAAGAATTCCGGGTTGCGCTGCTGGACCAGCACGAACCACGGCGTGACGATCGCGAAGAAGACCACGAGCCCGCTGACGAGGTACAGGCGCTTCCACAACGCCCAGTCGCGCGCGATCAGCGTATAGAGCACCAGCACGGCGCCGGGCAGGATCAGGCCGACGAGGCCCTTGGACAGCACCGCGAGCGCCATCGACGCCCAGCACGCCCACATCCAGCCGCGCGCGGCGGCGGGCCGCAGCCCGGGGCGCTGCGCGAGCAGCAGCGCGCAGAGCGAGATGGTCATCCAGAGCGCCAGGCCCATGTCGAGCGCGTTGAAATGGCCCATCAGGTTCCAGTACGGCGAGCACGCGAGCACGACGGCCGCGAGGAAGCCGGACAGCGGGTTGAACAGGCGCGCGCCGGTGAAGCCGACGATCAGCACGCCCGCGAAGCTCGCGAGCGCGGTATAGAGGCGCGCCTGCCACTCGCCGACGCCGAACCACGCGAACGTGAGCGCGTTGAGCCAGGTCTGCAGCGGCGGCTTCTCGAAGTACTTGTAGCCGTTGTAGCGCGGCGTGATCCAGTCGCCGGTGACGAACATCTCGCGCGCCATCTCGGCGTAGCGGCCTTCGTCGCTGGGAATCAGGTGGCGCAGGCCGAGCGGCGCGAACCAGATGACGGCGAGCGCGAGGATCAGGAGGGCGAGCGCGGTGCGATTGAGCGGTAGCCTCGACGGCGTATCGTTCATGGAAGTTTCAGCCTGTTGGTTGTTGTGATGTGCCGCCGGCGGCTTACGACGGGGCATGCGCCGGACCGGGGATCGGACCCGGCCTGGCGTGGCCCGGAACGCCGGCGAGAGTTTTACCGCATCGGGGATTAACGTTCAATTAAGAGCGCGGCGGCGACTTTGCGGCCTTCGGCCATCAGGATGTTGTAGGTGCGGCAGGCGGCCTGGAAGTCCATCGTCTCGACGCCGATGCGCCGCGCGGTGAGCGCCGCGACGAGGCGCGGATGCGGGAAGCGCAGGCGGGCGCCGCTGCCGAAGATCACGACCTCGGGCGCCGGTTCGAGCAGCATCGCGAAATGCTCGGGCGCGAGCGCGTCGAACGACGACACCGGCCACGCGAGCACCGGCCCGCCGGGCAGCACGATGACGCTTTGTTCGTGACGCTCGAGATTGACGTCGACATAATCGGGGCCATAGCCGGTAACGGTGTTGAGCGCGCCGCTCGCGTCCTGGTGCAGTTTCAAATCAGTATGTCCGCAGTTCCGATAGGTGTTCGATGGGGCCGCCTAGGTGGGGCCGCCCAAGTAGGGCCGCCTAAATGGGGCTGCCAAGGCGGGGCTTCCCGGACGGGCCGCGCGGGCCCGGGAGGCCGATTTCGAGCGCGATGCCCGACGGCGCGGGCCCGGCGCGGCTTTGTGCATTGCGAAAGTCGGCCAAAATCCGCTAAATTATAACTTTTTGGCCGCCCCCGGGCGGCATCCGCGTCGTGCGTCGCCACAAGCCGCGCCCGGCCGCCGCAAAATCGTCCAGTCTAGACAGCGCGCGTAAACCGGCCGCTCTCCAGTTTCGATTCCCGTCCCCAGGCCGCCAGGCATTATCCAGGAACCGTGTCGTCGTGAAACCGATCCAGAAATCGAACAAGCTGCTCAACGTCTGCTACGACATCCGTGGCCCGGTGCTCGAGCACGCGAAGCGCCTCGAGGAAGAAGGCCACCGCATCATCAAGCTGAACATCGGCAACCTTGCGCCGTTCGGTTTCGACGCGCCGGACGAGATCATCCAGGACATGATCCGCAACCTGCCGACGTCGTCGGGATATTCGGACTCGAAGGGCGTGTTCTCGGCGCGCAAGGCGGTGATGCACTACACGCAGGAAAAGGGCGTGGTCGGGGTCGGCCTCGACGACGTCTACATCGGCAACGGCGCATCCGAGCTGATCGTGATGGCGACCCAGGCGCTGCTGAACGACGGCGACGAGGTGCTGCTGCCGGCGCCCGACTACCCGCTGTGGACGGCCGCGGTCAGCCTGTCGGGCGGCACGCCGGTCCACTACGTCTGCGACGAGCAGAACGACTGGATGCCCGATCTCGACGACATCCGCCGCAAGATCACGCCGAATACGAAGGCGATCGTCGTGATCAACCCGAACAACCCGACGGGCGCGCTTTATTCGGACGAATTGCTGCTCGAACTGCTCGCGATCGCGCGCCAGCACGGGCTGATCGTGTTCGCCGACGAGGTCTACGACAAGATCGTCTACGACGGCCGCGAGCACACGGCGATGGGCGCGCTGTCGGAGGACGTGATCACCGTCACGTTCAACAGCCTGTCGAAGAGCTACCGCTCGTGCGGCTACCGCGCGGGCTGGATGGCCGTGTCGGGCCTGGGCGGGGACAACCGCCGGCGCGCGAAGGACTATCTCGAGGGGCTCGGCATCCTGTCGTCGATGCGGTTGTGCGCGAACGTGCCGGGGCAGTTCGCGATCCAGACGGCGCTCGGCGGCTACCAGAGCATCAACGAGCTGATCGTGCCGTCGGGGCGTCTCTACAAGCAGCGCGAGCTTGCGTACGACATGCTCACGTCGATTCCGGGCGTGACCTGCGTGAAGCCGCAGGCCGCGCTCTACATGTTCCCGCGGCTCGACCCGAAGCTCTATCCGATCCAGAACGACCAGCAGTTCATTCTCGACCTGCTGCTCGAGGAGCGCGTACTGCTCGTGCAGGGCACCGGCTTCAACTGGCCGACGCCGGATCACTTCCGCGTCGTGTTCCTGCCGAATCTCGACGACCTGACCGATTCGATCAACCGGATCGCGCGTTTCCTCGACGGCTATCGCAAGCGTCATTCGGTCTGAGCCGGGCGACACCGCGCCATCCGTTTTTAACTTTTACTCACGATCACACGCAGCATGGAACCGATCAAAGTTGGCCTGTTGGGCTTCGGCACGGTAGGCAGCGGCACCTTCAAGGTGCTGCGCCGCAACCAGGAAGAAATCAAGCGACGCGCGGGGCGCGGCATCGAGGTGGTCCGCATCGCGGTGCGCAACCCGGCCAAGGCCCAGGCCGCGCTTGCCGGCGACGCCGGCAGCGCGCAGATCACCGATGACTTCAACGCGGTCGTCGACGATCCGTCGATCGCGATCATCGCCGAGATGATCGGCGGCACCGGCGTCGCGCGCGAGCTCGTGCTGCGCGCGATCGCGAACGGCAAGCACGTCGTGACCGCGAACAAGGCGCTCCTCGCGGTGCACGGCACCGAGATCTTCGAGGCGGCGCGCGAGAAGGGCGTGATGGTCGCGTTCGAGGCGGCCGTCGCGGGCGGCATCCCGATCATCAAGGCGCTGCGCGAAGGCCTGACCGCGAACCGGATCCAGTACATCGCCGGCATCATCAACGGCACGACCAACTACATCCTGTCGGAAATGCGCGACCGCGGCCTCGACTTCGCGACCGCGCTGAAGGCCGCGCAGGAGCTCGGCTACGCGGAAGCCGACCCGACCTTCGACATCGAAGGCGTCGACGCCGCGCACAAGGCGACGATCATGAGCGCGATCGCGTTCGGCGTGCCGGTGCAGTTCGACCGCGCGTACGTCGAAGGCATCAGCAAGCTCGACGCGACCGACATCCGCTACGCGGAAGAGCTCGGCTACCGGATCAAGCTGCTCGGCATCACGCGCCGCGCCGAAAACGGCATCGAGCTGCGCGTGCACCCGACGCTGATTCCCGAGAAGCGCCTGCTCGCGAACGTCGAGGGCGCGATGAACGCGGTCGTCGTGCACGGCGACGCGGTCGGCACGACGCTGTACTACGGCAAGGGCGCGGGCGCGGAGCCGACCGCGTCGGCGGTCGTCGCGGATCTCGTCGACGTCACGCGCCTGCACACGGCCGACCCCGAGCATCGCGTGCCGCATCTCGCGTTCCAGCCGGACAGCCTGTCGAACACGCCGATCCTGCCGATCGACGAAGTGACGAGCGGCTACTACCTGCGCCTGCGCGTCGCCGACCAGACCGGCGTGCTCGCGGACATCACGCGCATCCTCGCCGATTCGGGCATCTCGATCGACGCGCTGCTGCAGAAGGAGTCGGAGCAGGTCGACGACGCGAACGGCGAGACCGACATCATCCTGATCACGCACGTGACGGTCGAAAAGAACGTCAACGCGGCGATCGCGCGGATCGAGGATCTCGCGACGGTCGTGTCGAAGGTGACGAAGCTGCGCATGGAAGCGCTGAACTGAGGGTCGAGGGCGACATGAACTACATCTCCACGCGCGGCGCCGGCATCGGCGAGCGCCACACGTTCTCCGACATCCTGCTCGGCGGCCTCGCGAAGGACGGCGGGCTCTACCTGCCGGCCGAGTATCCGCAGGTCTCGGCCGACGAGCTCGCCCGCTGGCGCTCGCTGCCGTACGCGGATCTCGCGTTCGAGATCCTGTCGAAGTTCAGCGACGACATTCCGGCCGACGACCTGCGCGCGATCACGCGCCGCACGTATACGGCCGACGTCTACCGCAACACGCGTCACGGCGAGAACGCGGCCGACATCACGCCGCTCAGGACGCTCGGCGCCGAAGGCGGCGCGCCGATCTCGCTGCTCGAGCTGTCGAACGGCCCGACGCTCGCGTTCAAGGACATGGCGATGCAGCTGCTCGGCAACCTGTTCGAGTACACGCTCGCGAAGCACGGCCAGGCGCTGAACATCCTCGGCGCGACGTCGGGCGATACCGGCAGCGCGGCCGAGTACGCGATGCGCGGCAAGGCCGGCGTGCGCGTGTTCATGCTGTCGCCGCACAAGAAAATGAGCGCGTTCCAGACGGCCCAGATGTTCAGCCTGCAGGACCCGAACATCTTCAACCTCGCGGTCGAAGGCGTGTTCGACGACTGCCAGGACATCGTGAAGGCCGTGTCGAACGATCACGCGTTCAAGGCGCAGCACAAGATCGGCACGGTCAACTCGATCAACTGGGCGCGCGTCGTCGCGCAGGTCGTCTACTACTTCAAGGGCTATTTCGCCGCGACGAAGAGCAACGACGAGCGCGTGTCGTTCACGGTGCCGTCGGGCAACTTCGGCAACGTCTGCGCGGGCCACATCGCGCGGATGATGGGGCTGCCGATCGCGAAGCTCGTCGTCGCGACCAACGAGAACGACGTGCTCGACGAGTTCTTCCGCACCGGCGCGTACCGCGTGCGCAGCGCGGAAAACACGTATCACACGAGCAGCCCGAGCATGGACATCTCGAAGGCGTCGAACTTCGAGCGCTTCGTGTTCGACCTGCTCGGCCGCGATCCGGCGCGCGTGATGCAGCTGTTCCGCGACGTCGAGGAGAAGGGCGGCTTCGATCTGGCCGCGAGCGGCGATTTCGCACGCGTCGCGCAGTTCGGTTTCGTGTCGGGCCGCAGCAGCCATGCGGACCGTCTCGCGACGATCCGCGACGTGTTCTCGCGCTACGGCACGACGATCGACACCCATACGGCCGACGGCGTCAAGGTCGCGCGCGAGCATCTGGAGGCGGGCGTGCCGATGGTGGTGCTGGAAACCGCGCAGCCGATCAAGTTCGGCGAGACGATCCGCGAAGCGCTCGACCGCGAGCCGGAGCGGCCGGCCGCGTTCGACGGGCTGGAGGCGCTGCCGCAGCGCTTCGAGGTCGTGCAGGCCGACGCGCAGCAGGTCAAGGCCTTCATCGCCGCGCATACGGAAGCGTGATCCGCCGCCGGGCGGTGAGCCCGGCGCGGCCCGACGGCCGGGAAGCCGATTCGGTGACGGATCGGTTTCCCGGCCGTTTCCGTTTGGTGTTCTGTCCGGCGGCGCGGCGTCCGGTCGGCCGCGAGGCGGGATATGCCGTACACCTGGCGGCCGGGCCGGCCCGTTGCCGAAGCCGGTGCCCGTTCGCCGCCGATAACCGCCTCCGCATGCCCGCCATATCGCACGTCCGCGCGGCGTCGTCGCTACAATGACGTATTGCTTTCCACGCTCACCGATTCAATCGATGTCGAATCCGAATCCCGCGGCGCCGCGCGCGCCGATGCTGTCGACCGCCGAGGCGCTCGGCGCGCTGCTCGATGCCGCAACGCCGCTGGCCGGCGCCGAATCCGTCGCCACCCTCGACGCGCTCGGGCGCGTGCTGGCCGCCGACGTCGAGTCGCCGCTCGACGTGCCGCCGATGCACACCAGCGCGATGGACGGCTATGCGGTGCGCGTTGCCGACCTTTTGCACGGCGAGCGACGCCTGCCGGTGTCGCAGCGCATTCCCGCCGGCCATCCGGCAGCCCCCCTCGCGGCCGGCACCGCGGCGCGCATCTTCACCGGCGCGACGGTGCCGCCCGGCGCCGACGCTGTCGTGATGCAGGAGCAGACCGAAGCCGACGGCGACGCGGTCGAAATCCTGCATACGCCGAAGGCCGGCGAATGGATCACCGCGCAAGGCTCCGACATCCGGTGCGGCGCGGTGATCCTGCCCGCCGGCACCCGGCTGACGCCGCAGGCGCTGGGCCTCGCCGCGTCGGTCGGCTGCGCGCAGCTGTCGGTCGCGCGGCGGATCAAGGTCGCGGTGTTTTTCACCGGCGACGAGCTGACGATGCCCGGCGAGCCGCTCAAGCCGGGTGCGATCTATAACTCGAACCGCTTCACGCTGCGCGGGCTGCTGGAGCGGCTCGGCTGCCACGTGACCGATTACGGGATCGTGCCCGATTCGCTCGCCGCGACCCGCGATACGCTGCGCGAGGCCGCGCGCGACCACGACGTGATCCTCACGAGCGGCGGCGTGTCGGTGGGCGACGAGGACCACGTGAAGCCCGCGGTCGAAGCCGAAGGCCGGCTCGCGCTGTGGCAGATCGCGATGAAGCCCGGCAAGCCGCTCGCGTTCGGCGCGATCCGGCGCGGCGACAGCCGGCCCGACGCGCATTTCATCGGGCTGCCCGGCAATCCGGTGTCGAGCTTCGTCACGTTCCTGCTGTTCGTCCGGCCGTTCCTGCTGCGCCTGTCCGGCGTGCGCGACGTCGCGCCGAGGGCGCTGTCGCTGCGCGCCGACTTCACGCAGGGCAAGTCCGACCGGCGCAACGAGTTCCTGCGCGCGCGCATCAATTCGGCGGGCGGCCTCGACCTGTTCCCGAACCAGAGCTCGGCGGTGCTGACGTCGACGGTGTGGGGCGACGGCCTGATCGACAATCCGCCGCACCATGCGATCAGCGCGGGCGAGACCGTCCGCTTCCTGCCGTTTTCCGAACTGCTGTCCTGACGGGGCAGAGCCTTTCGACATGAAGATTCAACTGAAATTTTTTGCGAGCGTCCGCGAGGCGCTGGGCGTTTCGGACGAGCAGGCCGACGTGCCGGACGGCGTGACGACCGTCGGCGACGTGCGCGCGTGGCTGCGCATGCGCGGCGGCGCGTGGGCCGACACGCTCGCGGAAGGCCGCGCGCTGCGCATGGCCTGCAATCACGAAATGACCGACGCCGGCACGCGGATCACCGACGGCTGCGAGGTCGCGTTCTTTCCGCCGGTCACGGGCGGCTGAGGAGGCGCGATGGCAACGGTGCGAGTCCAGGCCGGCGACTTCGACCTGAATGCCGAGGTGGCGGCGCTGCGCGCGCGCAATCCGCGGATTGGCGCGATCGCCTGCTTCGTCGGCACGGTGCGCGACCTGAACGACGGCGATTCGGTTGCCGCGATGGAGCTCGAGCACTATCCGGGGATGACCGAGAAGGCGCTCGAGCAGATCGCCGCCGATGCGTGCCGGCGCTGGCCGGGCATCGACGTCGCGATCGTGCACCGGGTCGGCAAGCTTTACCCGCTCGACCAGATCGTGCTGGTCGCGACGGTCGCCGCGCACCGCGGCGACGCGTTCGCGTCGTGCGAGTTCGTGATGGACTACCTGAAGACCCAGGCGCCGTTCTGGAAGAAGGAAACGACGCCCGACGGCGAGCGCTGGGTGGATGCCCGCAGCACCGACGACGCCGCGCTCGCGCGCTGGGGCGTCGAATCGGGCAACGCACCGCGCTGAGCGCGGCCAAGGGTACGGACCAAGGGGCGCCGCCGGCGTTGTGCGCGGGCCACGCAGGGGCCGCGTCGTTGCGTCGCGGCGGGACGGAGCCTGCGTCAAAGCGTCGCGCGGCTGCTTCGCGCGACTGCTCCGCGCGGCTCAATCCTCTGACGAACCGCGCCCGATGATCTTCGCCGGGAACGGTTCGCCGCGCGTGCGCGACGGCAGGTGATCCGGATCGTCGCGACGGCGCGGTGCGACCGCGTCGAGCAGCGCCTGCTGTTCGGGCGGAATCCGGTAATCCCAGCCGAAGCGGCTCAACTGCAGGCTTTGCGCGATCCGCAGCGCCGGCTCCATGAAGCGGACCGCCGCGGGCGGCGTGTAGCGTGCTTCGACCGTATTCAGGAACAGCGCCAGCCAGCGGCTGAAATGCGTGGGCTCGAGGCCGTCGAGCGGCTGATGCGCCTGCTGCACGTTGCCGCGGTAGCCCTTGGTGCCGAGCACGAGGCTCGACCAGAAGGTCACCATCTTCGGCAGGTGCTCGTCCCAGCGGCCGGCCAGCTTGCCGTCGAACACGGGCCCGAGCAGCGGATCGGCGCGCACGCGGTCGTAGAACGCGTAGACGAGCGCGCGAATGTTGTCTTCAGTGGGTTCCGCGTCGCGGGGCCGGTTCGGCGCGGCGTCGGGCGGGGTAGACGTGGCGGTCATGACGTGACGATAAAGGGGCCGGGCGAAGGGCGGGACGCCGGCATGATTTTGACGCACAATAACGTCGGCCAACCCCTCGATAAACGTGCTGATGTCCCGCATCTTATTGCGCGCCGGCCGTCCCGGCAACCGGGGGCGCGCGCGTAATCAGCGCATGATCATCAAACACCGCTTTCATCCATGAGACTGACCGACTACACCGACTACTCGCTGAGAGTCATGCTGTACCTTGCCGTGCGCGGCGACGGGCTCGCGACGATCCAGGAGATTTCGGACGCCTACGGCATCTCGAAGAACCATCTGATGAAGGTCGTGCAGCGCCTGGGCGAGCTTGGCTGGGTCGATACCGTGCGCGGCCGCAACGGCGGGCTGCGGCTGTTCCCGCACTCGACGCGGCTGACGGTCGGCCAAGTCGTGCGCGAGACCGAGAACGATTTCGCGCTGGTCGGCTGCTTTGCCGGCGGAGAATCGACGCGCGCGTGCGTCATCGAGCCGCACTGCCGCCTGAAGGGCGTGCTGGCGGCGGCGCGCGACGCGTTCTTCGCGGAACTCGACCGGCACACGCTCGGCGAGCTCGCGCAGCCTGCGTCGCCGCTCGCGGCGCTGCTCGGCATCAAGCCGATCGCCTTCGTGCGGGACGCGGCAGCGCCCGCCGAGCCGTCGCCGCTCGCCAGCTGACGCGTGCGCCGCGCACTGCGGGCCGTCCGTTCGCAGATTGCGCCCGTCCGTCAACACTTTTGCGCTGAATCAACAGGAATCCGCTTGAAAGCCGCATAACGATCCTCATTTGGGTATTAATCGAAAATTGGAGGTCTCTACCAAATGAGAATCGACAAGCTCACCACCAAATTCCAGGAAGCGCTGGCGGATGCGCAAAGCCTCGCGGCAGGCCGCGACAATCAATACATCGAACCGGTTCACGTGCTGGCCGCGCTGATCGCGCAGCAGGACGGCTCGGCGCGCTCGCTGATGTCGCGCGCGGGCGTTCACGTGCAGGCGCTGCAAGGCGCGCTGAACGAGGCGATCTCGCGCCTGCCGCAAGTGACGGGCACGGGCGGCGACATCCAGCTCGGCCGCGAGCTGATCGGCCTGCTGAACCAGGCGGACAAGGAAGCCCAGAAGCTCAACGACACGTTCATCGCGAGCGAGATGTTCCTGCTCGCGGCCGCCGACGACAAGGGCGAGGTCGGCCGGCTCGCACGCCAGCACGGCCTGACGCGCAAGGCGCTCGAAGCCGCGATCGCCGCGGTGCGCGGCGGCTCCCAGGTGCACAGCCAGGACGCGGAAAGCCAGCGCGAGGCGCTGAAGAAATACACGGTCGACCTGACCGAGCGCGCCCGCGCGGGCAAGCTCGATCCGGTGATCGGCCGCGACGACGAAATCCGCCGCTCGATCCAGATCCTGCAGCGTCGCACCAAGAACAACCCGGTGCTGATCGGCGAGCCGGGCGTCGGCAAGACCGCGATCGTCGAAGGGCTCGCGCAGCGGATCGTCAACGGCGAGGTGCCGGAGACGCTGAAGGGCAAGCGCGTGCTGTCGCTCGACATGGCGGCGCTGCTCGCCGGCGCGAAGTATCGCGGCGAATTCGAGGAGCGCCTGAAGGCGGTGCTCAACGACATCGCGAAGGACGAAGGGCAGACGATCGTCTTCATCGACGAAATCCATACGATGGTCGGCGCGGGCAAGGCCGAAGGCGCAATGGACGCGGGCAACATGCTGAAGCCGGCGCTGTCGCGCGGCGAACTGCACTGCATCGGCGCGACCACGCTCGACGAATACCGCAAGTACATCGAGAAGGACGCCGCGCTCGAGCGCCGCTTCCAGAAGGTGCTGGTCGACGAGCCGAGCGTCGAGGCGACGATCGCGATCCTGCGCGGGCTGCAGGAGAAGTACGAGCTGCACCACGGCGTCGACATCACCGACCCGGCGATCGTCGCCGCGGCCGAGCTGTCGCATCGCTACATCACCGACCGCTTCCTGCCGGACAAGGCGATCGACCTGATCGACGAGGCCGCGTCGAAGATCAAGATGGAAATCGATTCGAAGCCCGAAGAGATGGACAAGCTCGACCGCCGGCTGATCCAGCTGAAGATCGAGCGCGAGGCCGTGAAGAAGGAGCAGGACGAAGCGTCGCAAAAGCGCCTGCAGCTGATCGAGGAAGAAATCGAACGGCTCGGCCGCGAATACTCGGACCTCGAGGAGATCTGGACCGCCGAGAAGGCCGCGGTGCAGGGCAGCGCGCAGCTCAAGGAAGAGATCGAGAAGGTGCGCGCCGACATCGCGCGCCTGCAGCGCGAAGGCAAGCTCGAGAAGGTCGCGGAGCTGCAGTACGGCAAGCTGCCGCAACTCGAGGCGCAACTGAAGCAGGTCACGCAGGCCGAAGAGCAGGAGCAGCACAACCCGACGCGCCCGCGGCTGCTGCGCACGCAGGTCGGCGCGGAGGAAATCGCGGAAGTCGTGTCGCGCGCCACCGGCATTCCGGTGTCGCGGATGATGCAGGGCGAGCGCGAGAAGCTGCTGCACATCGAGGAGAAGCTGCACGAGCGCGTGGTCGGCCAGAACGAGGCGATCGACGCGGTCGCCGACGCGATCCGCCGTTCGCGCGCGGGTCTCGCCGATCCGAACCGTCCGTACGGCTCGTTCCTGTTCCTCGGCCCGACGGGTGTCGGCAAGACCGAGCTGTGCAAGGCGCTCGCGGCGTTCCTGTTCGACTCGGAAGAGCACCTGATCCGCATCGACATGAGCGAGTTCATGGAGAAGCACAGCGTCGCCCGGCTGATCGGCGCGCCGCCGGGCTATGTCGGCTACGAGGAAGGCGGCTACCTGACGGAAGCCGTGCGCCGCAAGCCGTACAGCGTGATCCTGCTCGACGAGATCGAGAAGGCGCATCCGGACGTGTTCAACGTGCTGCTGCAGGTGCTCGACGACGGCCGGATGACGGACGGGCAGGGCCGCACGGTCGACTTCAAGAACACGGTGATCGTGATGACGTCGAACCTCGGCTCGCAGGTGATCCAGGCGATGACGGGTTCGCCGCAGGAAGAGATCAAGGACGCGGTGTGGCTCGAGGTGAAGCAGCATTTCCGCCCCGAGTTCCTGAACCGGATCGACGACGTCGTCGTGTTCCATGCGCTCGACCGCAGCAACATCCAGTCGATCGCGAAGATCCAGCTCGCCCGCCTGCACGACCGGCTCGCGAAGCTCGACATGGCGCTCGACGTGTCGGAAGCGGCGCTCGAGCAGGTCGGCAAGGTCGGCTACGATCCGCTGTTCGGCGCGCGGCCGCTCAAGCGCGCGATCCAGCAGGAGATCGAGAACCCGGTCGCGAAGCTGATCCTCGCGGGCCGTTTCGGTCCGAAGGACGTGATTCCGGTCGACGTCCGGGAAGGCAAGTTCGTGTTCGACCGCGTCGTTCACTGAGCGCGCGTCTTGGTGCCGGGCCCGGTGCGCAATGCCGGGCAGCCAAAAGCAAACACCCCGCCGCGAGGCGGGGTGTTTTTTCATCCGGCGTGCAACTGCCGGCTCAGGCTCACGCTGGCTTGTTGCCGCCGAACAGGCCTGCGAGCTGTGTCAGCGTGCCGAGCACGTTCGACGTGTCGACCTGGCCGTCGGCCGGCACTTCGCCGTTCGGCGTCGCATGGTTGACGACGTGCGGCAGCACCTGCGCGAGGAGGCCCGACGCCTGCGCCGGATCGACGCCGAACTTGCTCGCCAGCGCGCCGATGGCGTCGGAGCCGAGCACGTTCTGCAGCGTGTCGGCCGAGATCGGCTGGTTCTCGCCGGTGCCGACCCACGAGCCGATGATGTCGCCGGCGCCGCCGGCCTTGAACTTCTCGATCAGGCCGTTCAGGCCACCCGGCTGGTTGTTGATGAATTCGAGCGCGGCCGACAGCAGCGCGCTTTGCGAATTGCCGCCGGCCTGGCCGCCGAGCAGACCGCCGACGATGTCGAGTAGACCCATGATTCTTCACCTTCAATGAAACGGCGCCGCGACGGCGGCGCCCGTGGAACGAAGCCGCGCGCGCATTGCTGCGCACGCGGCGCGCATCAGGCGCCCGACGCCGCGGCGGCGGAGGCAGCCTTGTCTTTCTTGCCTTTCTTCTTCGAACCCTTCGTTGCCTTCGCGGACGACGCGTCGGCCGGCGCGCTTGCATCCGCGGCCGGCGCCGATGCGCCGGCGGCCGCGGCGGCCTTGTCCTTCTTCGACGCGCGCTTGGTCTTGGCCGGCTTCGACGCCGCTTCCGGCGCGCTCGCGGCCGACGCGGCCGCGGCGGTCGTCGCGGCGCCCGTCGTGGCCTGAGCCGTCGTGGCCGGCGTTGCGGCCGGTTTCGTCGCCGGCGCCGTCGTGCCCGCCGTCGCGGCCGGCTTCGACGCCTTCACGCCTTTCGGCAGCGTCGCCGAGCCGCCGATCGTCAGGCCGTTTTCCTCGAGATGCGCGACCGACTTCGTGCCGAGGCCCTTCACGCGGTTCGCGAGATCGTCAGCATCCTTGAACGGGCCGTTCTTGGTGCGTTCGTCGATGATCGCCTTCGACTTCACGGGCCCGAGACCCTTGACGGACTCGAGCGCGGCCTGGTCGGCCGTGTTGACTTCGACCGCCGCGGCGAAGGCCGCGGTCAGCGACAGCGATAGCGCGACGAACAGCATCAGCAGCTTTTTCAGCATGGCAAAGGCTCCCTGGTTCGAACGGATGAATGGCTGTTGCAACGGACGGCGGGCGGCACGGGGCCCGGCGTCGCCGTTAAGCATAGGACAAGTGCGTGCCCTTTTTAAGACAGACTGCCGGAATCTTGCTCAACGCTTGCGCTGCTGTAAAGGGCGCAAGCCCCGTCGGACCGCGGTTTTGACGATGTTTGACGGAATTGCCGCTCACGTCGCACTGGCCGTCGACAAGGTGTTGACTTAGAGTGAACTCTAAGTCCTAACCTTGAGCCTGTCTGTCATGTCACCCGTATCGAAGACTTCCGCCGCACGCGCCCTGACGATCGGTCAGGTTGCCGAACTGATGGGCGTGTCGACGCACACGCTGCGCTACTACGAGCAGGCGGGCCTGCTGCGCGCAATCGCGCGCACGCCGGCCGGGCACCGGCTGTACGCGCCGGCCGACCTCGACTGGCTGCGCTTCGTGATGCGACTGAAGGCGACCGGCATGCCGATCACGCAGATGCAGCAGTTCGCCGCATTGCGTGCACGCGGCGAGCCGACGCTCGGCGCACGCCGCGAACTGCTGGTCGCACATCGCGATGCGGTGCGCGCGCATATCGCGGAGCTGCAGGCGAGTCTCGACGTGATCGGCGAGAAAATCGCCTATTACGAGACGGCGGAGCGCGACGCGGGGCGACAGGCGACATCCCCACAACCGGAACAGGACACACACGATGGAACGACTCGCTGACGACCGCTACACGCGCGGCTGGAACAAACTGAAGGAAATCGACGGCGACGTGGGCGAACGCGTGATCGCGGCGCTCGCGCCGATCGCACCGGATTTCGGCCGGCTGCTGGTCGAATTCGGCTTCGGCGACATCTACAGCCGGCCGCAGCTCGACCTGAGGGCGCGCGAGATCGCGACGATTGCCGCGCTCGCCGCGCTGGGCAACGCGCAGCCGCAGCTCAAGGTGCATATCGAGGCGGCGCTGAACGTCGGCTGCACGCGCGACGAGATCGTCGAAGTGTTCATGCAGATGGCCGTCTATGCGGGGTTTCCGGCCGCGCTGAATGCGCTGTTCGCCGCGCACGAGGTATTCCGGCAGCGCGACGGCGAGGCGGCGGCATAGGCAGCACGGGCGGCCGCATGACGCGGGCGGCGCGTGCCCGTCATGCGTGCTTGCAGGCGGGCTCGGGCGAGGGCGCCGGCGCGCGGCTCACGTGGCGCAGGTACAGCGCGAGCCCGGCGCCCGCCAGCATCAGGCTCATCGTGTTCGCGAACCAGAAGCCGCGCGCGCCGGTCAGCCACGCGGGCGAGTGGCCGCCGACGTCGAAGCCGAGCAGGTAGCCGCCGCCGAGCCCGACGCCCCACAGCGCGACCGCGTAGATGACGGTCGGCACGGCCGCGACCTTGTACGCGCGCAGTGCGAATGCGGACGTGACCTGCAGCGCGTCGAAGAAGTGATAGCAGGTGACGATCGCGACGAGCGGCATCGCGGCCGCGGCGACTGCCGGGTTCGGCGTGTAGCCGCCGACGATCAGCGGGCGCAGCGCGAACACCAGCAGGCCATACAGCGCAGCGATCCCGCACGCGAGCGTCACGCCGTGGCGGCCGAGCAGCCGGGCTTCGTCGAGCTGCCCGGCGCCGAGCGCGCGGGCGACGAGCGTCGACGTGGCAACGCCGATCGACAGCGGCGTCATGTACAGCACGCCGCTGATGTTGGCGGCGATTTGATGCCCGGCGAGCGTCGTCGTGCCGAACTGCGCGATGAAGAGCGCCATGCAGGTGAAGGACGTGACCTCGATCAGGTACGACAGGCCCATCGGCACGCCGAGCTTCAGGATCGCCTTCTGGCGCGCCCAGACCGGCCAGCAGAAGCGCGAGAAGATCGCGAGCGGCGCGAACACGTCGAGCTTCGCGAGCAGTGTGAAGCCGACCAGCGCGAGCGCCCAGTTGATCACCGTGCTCGCGAGCCCGCACCCGGGGCCGCCGAGCGCCGGCACGCCGAACCCGCCGAAGATGAACCAGACGTTCAGCGGAAACTTGAGCGCGAGCGCGCCGATCTGCAGGATCATCGCGAGGCGCGGCTTGCCGGCCGCGTTGGTGAGCGCGCCGTAGATCCGGAACACGAGGCTCGCCGGCAGCCCGAACGACAGGAGGCGCAGATAGGCGACGGTGCGCTCGTGCAGCGCGGCGGGTGCGTGCGCGAGACGCAGCAGCGGTTCGGGGAAATGCAGCAGCAGGAAGCCGGGCACCGCGAGCAGCGCGGCGAGCCACAGCGCCTGGCGGACTTCCTCGCCGATCTCGGCGTAGCGCCGCGCGCCGTACAGCTGGCCGGTGATCGGCTGCAGCGCGGACAGGATGCCCGTCAGGCCGATGAAGACCGACAGGTAGATCGATGCGCCGAGCCCGAGCGCGGCGAGATCGGTGGCGGAGAAGCGGCCGACCATCGCGGTGTCGGTCACGCCGAACGCAATGATCGCGAGCTGGCCGACGAGCACCGGCCACGCGAGGCCGATGATCCGACGGATATCGGCCAGCATCGTCAATCGTCCGCCTTGCGGCGTGGCGGCCGGCGCTTGACCGGCGTCTTCGGCCGCTCGATGCGCTCGTACAGGCGGAAACGCTCGTCGCGGTCGGCGACGCGGCGGCCTTCCCAGACGAGACGCCACACGTACTGCGACATCGAGCTCGGCTCGCCGAAATCGGCACGGTCCTGGCGCAGGATCACGTCGCAGTCGCCGGAGTAATCGAAGTGCATGTTGCCGAAATAGGCGAACGTCGCGATCTGCGCGTCGCCGAGCCGCACCGGCGCAATGCATTCGTAATCGGACGGCAGGTGCGCGGCGATCTGCTGCGCGACGTCGCGATAGGTCCGGCCGTAGTTGACGATCGGCAGCCACAGCGTCATCAGCAGCACCCACATCAGCGTGGTGCCGGCGCCTGACAGCACGACGCTGCGCCACAGCACCTTCGGCTGACGCGACACGCGCCACCTCGCGAGCAGGAACCAGCAGACCGTCACCGCGACCGCGCAGACGAACGACAGCACCTTGAAGTGCGGCTCGTAGCCGGGCAGGAGCCGCGCGAGGTTGCGCGCGAGCGGGTGCGGGAAGCCGGTCATCGACGCCAGCCAGACGAGCCACACGAAGCTGCCGAGGATCGTGAAGCTCAGCACCGCGAACCAGTCGATCGCGTTGATCGCGCCGCGCTTCAGCGTCGGCAGCGCGAACGTCGCGAGCACCGCGAGCGGCGGCAGCAGCAGCATGTACATGCGGTTCGACTGCTGACTCTGCAGGATCACGAGCGCGACGAGCGGCACGACGACCGACAGCGGGATCGCGATGTGCGTGCGCCGGCGCAGGCCGGCCCAGCTCCACCACGCCCAGATCGCGAGCGGCCATGCGGGCCACGCGAAGATCGGCAGGTTCTTCGCCGCGTACATCAGCACGGCGGTCGGCGGACCGGAAAAGCGCATCAGGCTGCCGCGCACCCATTGATCGAAGAACCACGCGGCGTCGTCCGGCGCCGCGGCGAGCGCGGCGAACACCCACAGCGCGATGATCGCGGCGGCGAGGGGCACGCCGATCGCGGGCAGGTGCAGGTTGCGCATCTCGGGCGTGACGAGCCACAGCACGGCGGTGCCGACGACGAGCGCGCCGACGAGCACCGGGTTGCCGGACAGGCACACGAGGCCGATCGCCGCGCCCCACCACAGCGCGCCCTGCAGCGGCTTGTCGATGCCGCGCACGAGCCCGTAGACGAGCATCGCGATCCACGCGAACTGCGCGAGCTGCGGCGTCGTTTCGTGTCCGCGTTCCGCGAGGCCGAAGCAGGCGAGCAGGATCAGCAGCGCGCCGTCGGCGAGCGTGCGGCCGTAGTCGCGCGGCTCGGGCTCGCCGCCGAACGCGTACTTGAACGGCTGGACTTCGGCGCGCCGGCCGAGCAGATACGCGGCGTACCAGACGAACGCGCAGGCGACGCAGAACAGGATGCCGGTGTCGAGCCGCGACGCGTTGCTCGCGTCGACCCAGGACCCAAGCGAGCGGATCGACAGCGCGCCGAGCCAGTAGCCGAGCGGTCCGTCGGTCGTGATGAACTTGCCGACCAGATTCGGCAGCAGCCAGTCGTGCCAGCCGCCCTTGGCCATCGTCCACATGACGCCGAAGCCCGCCGCGTCCTCGTTTTTCCACGGGTCGCGGCCGAACAGGCCGAATGCCGCATAGACGAGGCAGAGCGTGAGCAGCAGCCAGCGCGGCAGCGCGCGCGTGGCGGAGGCGGTGAGACGAACGACAGGCTTCATGCAGATGGACGAATTGTTCTGGGCGCGGCTCGCGCGATGCCGCGCGGCGCGCCGGTTTTGAGCATCCGGCATTGTAGACGCGCCGGCCGTTGCGCGTCAGCGGTTGCGCCCGGGCGCCGGCCGACGGCGCTCGGGCGAGCAGAGACGAAAAAGGGCAGCCTGGGCTGCCCTTTGGTGCGGTACCGGTGCGTTGTGGCCACCGGATGCGGCGCGAAGCTTACTTCGCGACCTTGCCGCTGGCGCGCGAACCGAACTTGTTCTTGAACTTCTCGACGCGGCCGGCCGTGTCCATGATCTTCTGCTGGCCCGTGTAGAACGAGTGCGATTCCGACGACACTTCGATCTTGGCGAGCGGGTAGGTCTTGCCTTCGAAGTCGATGGTTTCACGCGTCTGGATCGTCGAGCGCGTGATGAACTTGAAGCCGTTCGACATGTCTTGGAAGACGACTTCGCGGTAATCCGGGTGAATGCCAGGTTTCATGATTTTCCTTGGTGAGAGCGGTAGCCAACCCGCCGCTTGCCGCTCCGAACCGCGCGAATTGCGCGTGTCGGCTGGCGTCAAGCCCGGCGCGAGCCACTTGCCTAAGGTCGAAAAACGGTGATTATGCCAGAAAATCAGACGGTTGACGATTAATTTTCAGCGCGCGTCGAGCGCGCCGGTTTTGGCCGGATCCTGCCGGTAATAGCGGGCGAGCAGCCGGTAGAGCTCGGGGAACTCGGCCTCGAACGCGCGCGGCCGCACGAACAGCGCCTCGCTGCATACGGCAAAGAATTCCGACGGGTGGTCGGCCGCATAGGGATCGATCAGCGACTCCCGCTCGAAGCGCGCCCAGGCGCGATCCGGCACCGCATCGACGCGCGCGCAGAACTGGTCGTACGCGTTTTCGAACACGTCGGCCCACGCCTGCGCGTCGAGATGCGGCGCATGCCAGCGGCGAAAGAGGGGCGGATAGCCGTCGGCCGCGCCGTTGATCATGTCGATCTTGTGCGCGAACTCGTGGATCACCACGTTGTACGCGTCGCGGCCGTCGGTCATCTGCGCGTCTTCCCACGACAGGATCACCGGTCCGCCTTCCCAGGCTTCGCCGCTCGCGTCCTGCTCGACCTCGTGGACGACGCCGTCCTCGTCCTGCACGGTCTTGCGGATCACGAATTCACCCGGATACACGACGACGCCGACCCAGCCGTCGTACAGCGACAGATCGAGATTCAGCACCGGCACGCAGGCCTGCACGGCGATGCCGACGATCATCTCGTCGGTCAGCTCGAGGCCGTGCGCGGTCGAAAACGACTTGCGCGCGAGGAACAGGCTCGTCAGCTCGCGCAGCCGGCCGAGGTCGTCGGGCGGCAGGTAGTCGAGGAACGGCAGCCGCGCGATGGTGTCCTGCCACAGCGCGTCGGGGATCGGATGACTGCGCAGCGCGCGGTCGCGGCGGCGATGGTCGAGCCAGCGGGCGAGTTTCGAAAGCATGGAAACGGCAATGGAATCCCAAAGCCTGTCTTTTAACTCAATCGATGTCTTTTTGCCATGCGGCGAAGATCCCGCCGCATATCGCGACGCCGGCGAGGAAATAGAACCCGTCGAGCGACGACAGGAACGACGCCTGCTGCGCGACCATCCGCGCGATCGACGAGATCGCGAGCGCGTGCGCGTCGCTCGGCACATGGCCGGCGGCCGCGTAGCTGCGGGCCAGCGCGTCGACCGTCTGCTGGAACAGCGGATCGAACACGCTCGCGCGCTCGACGAGCCGCGTCTGGTGCATGGCCTGCCGATGCTGCTCGACGATGATCACCGACGCCGTTGCGAACGAGATCGTCAGCTGGCGGACGATGTTCTTGAGCCGGTAGCCGTGCGTGTATTCGTCGATCGCGAAGATCCGGAACGTCAGGTTCGCGACCGGCAGCACGATGAACAGCAGCAGCAGGCCGCGCAGAAGCAGCGGCACGATCAGCGCCGCTTCGCCGACCTGCGGCGTCATGCGGGTCATCCACAGCGCGGCGAACGCGGCGACCGCGAAGCCCGGCACGATGATCCATTTCTTGTGCGTGATCAGCTTCGCGTAGCGCAGGTACGCGAACAGCGCGGTCGCGGAGATCAGCGACATCGTGCCGACGAGGCGCCCGGCGTTCTCGACCGGATAGCCGAGCCCCGATTCGAGAAGGCGGGAGGTCAGGTAGCTGAAGCCGGTCGACTCGTAGTAATAGAACATGTAGAGCAGGAGCCCGACCTGGAAGGTCCGCTGGCGGAACGCGTGCAGGCGCACGAGCGGCGTCGGGTGGTGCCACTGGTGGTGCGCGAACCACGCGAGCGCGCCGAGGCCCGCGACCGTCAGCAGGATCAGCATCGGCGAGCCGCTGTAGAGCTGGTACCGCACCTGCTGCATCACGATCTGCAACGCGCCCTGCGCGAGCGCGAACACGACGTACGGCCAGAAATGCCCGGTGCCGCGTTCGTCGTCGGGCAGGTTGCCGGTGTCGGGCAGCGTCAGCAGCGCGAGGATCGCGAATGCGACGCCTGCGGGCGCAGTGCACGCGAATAGTGCGCGCCACGTCGAATGCGCGACGAGCAGGCCGCCGGCGATCGGCGCGAGCGCACTGCCGAGCAGGATCATGATCAGGAACGCGCGCGTCGCGGGTGGCCGTTCCTGCGGCGTGAAGCTGATCTGGATCAGGATCCGGCACGCGCCCATCATCGGCCCGATGAAATAGCCCTGGAAGCCGCGCGCGAACGCGAGCTGCAGCGACGTATCGGCGAGCGCGGACGCGATCGCACCGAACGAGAACATCAGCATGCAGCCGGCGACGTAGCGGCGATGCCCGAGGCGGTCGATCCACCATTGCTGCTGGAGGATGCCGAGCACGGCCGCGACCGCGTAAGCGCTCGACGACCACACGAGCTCGTCCGGCGACGCGTTGATGCCGCCCGCGATGTAGCTGGCGAAGAACGAGAACGTCGCGTTGTCGAAATAGTCGATGCCGGTGACGAGCGCGAGCGCCCACGGGAACAGGTCGGCGCGCAGGCTCGCGCGGCTCCACAGTGGCGGGCGGCCCGGCGTTGCGTTCATGCGCGGCTCTTGCGCGACCGGCGCTCGCTCGTCTCGGCCCGCCGCTGCGCGATCAGCGCATCCGCGCTTTCGCCGGCAAGGCGCCGCTCGACGTAGTCGATGTCGCGCTGCAGTTCCTTGCGCAGCGCCATCGCTTCCTTCAGCTCGCGCTGGACCGCCGCGATGCGCCGGTCCAGCGTGCCGATCTGTTCCGCGAGACCGGTGCGGATGTCCCGCAGCGACGCGTCCGAGTAGCGGCGCCGGCCGTCGTCCGTTTCTTCCAGCGGACGCTTGAGCATTTCGGTGATGCCCTGCAGCGAGAAGCCGAGCGCGCGCAGGCGCAGGATTCGCGCGAAGCGCTCGAGGTCGGCTTCGTCGTAGAGACGATAGCGGCCTTCGCTGCGCGATGGCGTGACGAGCCCGCGCTCCTCGTAGTACTTCAGCGTGCGCGGCGTGACGCCGAGCCGCGCGGCGGCGTCGCTCACGGTCAGCAGCAGGGTGGGGGTGCCGGTCGTCATCGGGGCGGGGTCGGTAGGTCGGGGCGACGAGATGGATTATAGATCAACGTGTACGTTCACGTTCAGGTTGGCACGAAAAAACGGCCGCCGGGCGCAGCGCGCGGGCGGCCGTCGTATCCGCTGCCGGGGCGATCAGCCGCCGCGGCGCATCAGGTCGAAGAACTCGGAGTTGCTCTTCGTCTGGCGGATCTTGTCGAGCAGGAATTCCATTGCCTCGACTTCGTCCATGTCGTGGATGAATTTGCGCAGCACCCAGATCTTCTGCAGGATCTCGGGCTTGATCAGCATTTCCTCGCGGCGCGTGCCCGACTTGTTCAGGTTGATCGACGGGTAGACGCGCTTTTCCGCGAGGCGGCGCTCGAGGTGCACTTCCATGTTGCCGGTGCCCTTGAACTCTTCGTAGATCACGTCGTCCATGCGGCTGCCGGTTTCGATCAGCGCGGTGCCGATGATCGTCAGCGAGCCGCCTTCCTCGATGTTGCGCGCCGCGCCGAAGAAGCGCTTCGGGCGCTGCAGCGCGTTCGCATCGACACCACCCGTCAGCACCTTGCCCGACGCCGGGATCACGGTGTTGTACGCGCGTGCGAGACGCGTGATCGAGTCGAGCAGGATCACGACGTCGTGCTTCATTTCGACGAGGCGCTTGGCCTTCTCGATCACCATTTCGGCGACCTGAACGTGGCGCGTGGCCGGTTCGTCGAACGTCGACGCGATCACTTCGCCCGCGACGGAGCGCTGCATTTCGGTCACTTCTTCAGGGCGCTCGTCGATCAGCAGCACGAACAGGATCACGTCCGGGTGGTTCTGCTTGATCGCGTGCGCGATGTGCTGGAGCATCACGGTCTTGCCCGACTTCGGCGACGCGACGAGCAGGCCGCGCTGGCCCTTGCCGATCGGCGCGATCATGTCGATGATTCGGCCCGTGACGTTCTCTTCGCCGCGCATCTCGCGCTCGAGCGACAGCGGCTTGTTCGGGTGCAGCGGCGTGAGGTTCTCGAACATGATCTTGTGTTTCGAGGCCTCGGGCGGCTGCCCGTTGACTTTGTCGACCTTCACCAGCGCGAAGTAGCGCTCGCCGTCCTTCGGCGTGCGGACTTCGCCTTCGATCGTGTCGCCGGTGTGCAGGTTGAAGCGGCGGATCTGCGACGGGCTGATGTAGATGTCGTCGGTGCTCGCGAGGTACGACATTTCCGGTGAGCGCAGGAAGCCGAAGCCGTCCGGCAGCACTTCGAGCGTGCCGTCGCCGAAGATCGTCTCTCCCGTCTTGGCGCGCTTTTTGAGAATGGCGAACATCAGCTCCTGCTTGCGCAGGCGGTTCGCGTTTTCGATCTCCAGGCCGTTGGCCATCTCGATCAATTCGGACACGTGCAGAGACTTGAGCTCGGATAAATGCATACGGGAATCCCGCCAGGGAAGAGAAGCGACGAAAGAAAAAGGGAGGAGGGCGAGCGGAATCGCTCAGAGACTTAAATGCGTCTTGTAGACGTTTTTTAATTCTAGCATATGCCGATTCGCGCTTGAGCAGCCGATCGGCGGCTTGGCGGCGGACGTGTTGCCGGTTGACAACACGTCCGCGGACCTGCCGGTGTATTTACAGGTGGCTGTCCAGGAACGCGGTCAGCTGCGACTTCGACAGCGCGCCGACCTTCTGCGCGGCGGCCGCGCCGTTCTTGAAGAGGATCAGCGTCGGGATGCCGCGCACGCCGAACTTCGCCGGCGTCGCCTGGTTGTCGTCGACGTTGATCTTCGCGATCTGCAGCTTGTCGCCGTAGTCCTTCGCGACTTCGTCGAGGATCGGGGCAATCATCTTGCACGGGCCGCACCATTCGGCCCAGAAATCGACGAGCACCGGCTTGTCGGATTTGACGACGTCCTGTTCGAACGATGCGTCGCTGATGTGTTTGATCTGTTCGCTCATTTGGTCAATACCTCTTTCAGTTCGGGGACTGCCTGCATGGCGCCTTCTCGGCGCGCCGGCCGCTGCGGCAGGTAGCTCCGCACTCCGGAAAGGAAGGGCGTAAGCGCTGCGTACCGCGGCTCGCGGGTCATTCGGGCGTCATATTAGCCTAAATTGCTATCCGCTGTTGACGGCGATAGTAGCCGCTTCGCGAGTAGGGGCACGTACGCCGAAGACCGTTGCGTCACGCAGGTGGAGGCCGGCGTGCAAAATACAAGAGGGCGCATGCGGCCGTTGCACGCGCGTGCTGTGCGCGCCTGCTGCGCGCGCCTGCAATTGCATGTGCCTGCTTTCGCATGTTCGTTCGAATAACGGTCGCATTCGGCGCGAAGCGGTGATAGAATGCTGCGTGACGGGCCTCCTCGCATGGTGGGCCGGTGAACCTGGTCAGGTCGGGAACGAAGCAGCCACAGCCGTTTTCCGCCAGTGCCGAGGGTCGGGCTCGTCACCTTCCTTCTCGCCCCGTTCGCAGGGCGTTTTTTATTTCCGCTCTCGCTTTTCACGCGCTTTCCACGTTTTCGCATCCGTGTTCCGTACCGTTTCGCGTGTCGGCGCGACGCAGCGTTGCTGATACAATTTCCTGATGACCTATCAAGTTCTCGCACGCAAGTGGCGTCCGAAGGATTTCGCTTCGCTCGTCGGCCAGGAGCACGTCGTCAGGGCGCTCACGCACGCGCTCGACGGCGGGCGTTTGCATCACGCCTATCTGTTTACGGGCACCCGCGGCGTCGGCAAGACGACGCTGTCGCGAATCTTCGCGAAGGCGCTCAACTGTGAAACCGGCGTGACGTCGCAGCCGTGCGGCGTGTGCCGCGCGTGCCGCGAGATCGACGAAGGCCGCTTCGTCGACTACGTCGAAATGGATGCCGCGAGCAACCGCGGCGTCGACGAAATGGCCGCGCTGCTCGAGCGCGCGGTGTACGCGCCCGTCGATGCGCGCTTCAAGGTCTACATGATCGACGAAGTGCACATGCTGACGAACCACGCGTTCAACGCGATGCTGAAGACGCTCGAGGAGCCGCCGCCGCACGTCAAGTTCATCCTCGCGACGACCGACCCGCAGAAGATTCCCGTCACGGTGCTGTCGCGCTGCCTGCAGTTCAACCTCAAGCAGATGCCGGCCGGGCACATCGTGTCGCATCTCGAGCGCATCCTCGGCGAAGAGCGGATCACGTTCGAGCCGCAGGCGCTGCGCCTGCTCGCGCGCGCGGCGCAGGGCAGCATGCGCGATGCGCTGTCGCTGACCGACCAGGCGATCGCCTATTCGGCGAACGAAGTGACGGAAACGGCCGTGTCGGGGATGCTCGGCGCGCTCGACCAGACCTACATGGTGCGCCTGCTCGACGCGCTCGCGGCCGGCGACGGCACCGAGATTCTCGCGATCGCCGACGAAATGTCGCTGCGCAGCCTGTCGTTCTCGACCGCCTTGCAGGATCTCGCCAGCCTGCTGCACCGGATCGCGTGGGCGCAGTTCGCACCGGGCTCGGTGCTCGAAGAGTGGCCGGAAGCGGCCGACCTGCGCCGGTTCGCGCAGGCGCTCAGCCCCGAACAGGTGCAGCTGTTCTACCAGATCGCGACGGTCGGGCGTGCGGAACTGGGCCTCGCGCCCGACGAGTACGCGGGCTTCACGATGACGCTGCTGCGGATGCTCGCGTTCGAGCCGGCGGCCGGCGCTGCCGGCGGTGCGCCGGTCGGCCAGCCTTCGGCGCCGCGCGCCGTGCCGGGGCCGCGTGCGGCCGTGTCGGCCGCGAAGCCTGCGCCGGCAGTGCCCGCCGAGGCGACGCGCAAGCCGGCGGCAGCCGCGGCGCCCACGGCGTCTGCCGCGTCGGCCGCGCCGGTCGCGCGACCGGCTGCCGATGTGCCTGCGCAACCCGGCGAACGCGCAAGCGAGCCGCCGGCCGTTCCCGCGACAACCGAGGCGCCCGTCCCGACCGCGGCGGCTCAGCCGGTCGCGGCAGCCGATGCGCCCGCGGCAGCGCCCGCCGCAGCCGTGAAGAACGATCCGCCCGCGTCGCCGGCGGAATCCGAATTCCGTACCGGTGCGGCGGATGCCGTGCCGGCCGAATCCGCGCCGCGCGCCGCGTCGACGGAAGCCGCCCCGCGATCGGCTGCACGCGCAGGTGGCGCCGCCGCGGCGCTCGATGTGCTGCGCAACGCCGGCATGCGCGTGTCGACCGATCGCTCGCGCGCCGGGGCGGCGGCAAAATCGGCCGCGCCGACCGCACCGGCCGCCGCCAAACCGGCTGCGCCGCGTCCCGCGGTGCAGGTGCCGACGCCGCGCGCCGCGGCTCGCGCGCCGCAGCCGGATACGCGTCAGGCTCCGCCGCCTTGGGAAGACATTCCGCCGGACGAGTACGTGCCGCTCAGCGCGGACGAGATGTTCGGCGGTCCGCCCGACGACGGCTTCGTGCCGGTGTTCGACAGCGGGCCGGACGACGTGCGCGTCGCGCCGAAGCCGGCCGTGTCCGCGCCGGTCGATACGCGCCCGCTGCCGCCCGCCATCGCGCTCGATCCGATCGGTTTCGACGGCGAGTGGCCGGCGCTGGCCGCGCGGCTGCCGCTGAAGGGCGTCGCATACCAGCTCGCGTTCAACAGCGAGCTGACGGCGGTCGACGCGACGACGCTCAAGCTGTCGGTGCCCGTGCCGCAGTACGCGGATGCGGCGCAGGTCGCGAAACTGAAGGCCGCGCTCGCGGATGCGCTCGGCAAGCCGGTCGACGTTGCCGTCGAGGTCGGGCCCGCGCGGCGCACCGCGGCGGCGCTCGACGCGGCCGCGCGCGCGGCGCGCCAGCGCGAAGCGGAGCAGGAGATTCACGCGGATCCGTTCGTCCAGCAGCTCGTGCGCGACTTCGACGCACGCATCGTCGACGGCTCGGTGCGTCCGCTCGCGGATGCCGCCGCATCGGCGGACGGCGCGTCGCCGACGCTGCATTGAACGGGCCGTGCAGCGACAGGCACAATCACGCCCAAGCACATTGCCGGCACGCGCCGCGTGCCGGTTTTCACACGATCAAGAAGGAGTATTCCCATGTTGAAAGGCAACATCGCCGGACTGATGAAGCAAGCGCAGCAAATGCAGGAAAACATGAAGAAGATGCAGGAGCAGCTTGCGCAGATCGAGGTCGAAGGGCAGTCGGGCGCGGGCCTCGTCAAGGTGACGATGACCTGCCGCAACGAAGTGCGCCGCGTGTCGATCGACCCGAGCCTGCTCGCGGACGACAAGGACATGCTCGAGGATCTCGTGGCTGCCGCGGTCAACGATGCCGTGCGCAAGGCCGAAGCGACGTCGCAGGAAAAGATGAGCGGCATGACGGCCGGCCTGCCGCTGCCGCCGGGCTTCAAGCTGCCGTTCTGAGCGGCGCTTCCGTCCAGGCACCCGTCGACGTATGAAACAGCCGTCCGCCTTGTCCGCCCTCGTCGAAGCGCTGCGCGTGCTGCCCGGAGTCGGGCCGAAATCCGCGCAACGCATGGCGTACCACCTGATGCAGCACGATCGGGAGGGGGCGGAGCGGCTCGGCCGTTCGCTGCTGTTCGCGACCGAGCATCTGCAGCACTGCGAGAAGTGCAATACGTTCACGGAGGCGCAGATCTGCGAGGTCTGCAGCGATACGGAGCGTGATCCGACGCTGCTGTGCGTCGTCGAGACGCCGGCCGACCAGATCATGCTCGAACAGACGATGACCTATCGCGGGCTGTATTTCGTGCTGATGGGGCGGTTGAGCCCGCTCGACGGCATCGGCCCGAAGGAAATCCATTTCGACCGGCTGGTGCGGCGCGCATCCGACGGCATCGTGAAGGAGGTCGTGCTCGCGACCAACTTCACGAACGAAGGCGAGGCCACCGCCCACTATCTCGGCCAGACGCTGAAGGCGCGCGGGCTCGCGGTGACGCGTCTCGCGCGCGGCGTGCCGGTCGGCGGGGAGCTGGAATACGTCGACGCGGGCACGATCGCGCGCGCGATGCTCGACCGCCGCACGATGTAACGCTACGGCCGCCGCCGTTCTGGCGGCGCCGTTCCTCATGCCAGGGAGACACATGAGCACCAGCCAGGGCCCGCTCGCGGGCGTCAAAGTGCTCGAATTCGGTACGCTGATCGCCGGGCCGTTCGCGTCGCGGCTCTTTGCCGAATTCGGTGCGGAAGTCATCAAGATCGAGGATCCGAACGGCGGCGATCCGCTGCGCAAGTGGCGCAAGCTGCATCCGGAGACGGGCGGCACGTCGCTGTGGTGGTCGGTCCAGGCGCGCAACAAGAAATCGGTCACGCTCAATCTGAAATCGGATGCAGGCAAGACGATCGCGCGTCAGCTCGCGCGCGACGCGGACATCGTGATCGAGAATTTCCGCCCGGGCCTGCTCGAGAAGCTCGGGCTCGGCTACGACGTGCTGTCGGCCGAAAACCCCGGCCTCGTGATGGTGCGCCTGTCCGGCTACGGGCAGACCGGCCCGTATCGCGACCGGCCCGGCTTCGGCGCGATCGCCGAATCGATGGGCGGGCTGCGCCACATCACCGGCTACCCCGACTTGCCGCCGCCGCGCATCGGCATCTCGATCGGCGATTCGATCGCCGCGCTGCATGGCGTGATCGGCGCGATGATGGCGCTGCATCATCGCAACATGAACGGCGGCGCGGGGCAGGTGGTCGACGTCGCGCTGTACGAAGCAGTGTTCAACATGATGGAAAGCGTCGTGCCGGAATACGGCGTGTACGGGATGGTGCGCGAGCGCACCGGCGCGTCGCTGCCGGGCATCGTGCCGTCGAACACCTACGCGTGCCGCGACGGCAGCATCGTGATCGGCGGCAACAGCGACCCGATCTTCAAGCGGCTGATGAAGGCGATCGAGCGCGACGACCTCGCCGACGATCCGGCGCTCGCGCGCAATGACGGGCGCGTGCCGCGCACCCGGGAGATCGACGACGCGATCGCCGCGTGGCTCGCGCCGCGCACGATCGACGAAGCGCTCGCGGTGCTCAACGCGGCGGACGTGCCGGCCGGACGGATCTACAGCGTCGCCGACATGTTCACCGACCCGCAGTTCGTTGCACGGCAGATGATCCAGCGCTTCAAGCTCGCCGACGGCACCGACATTCCGCTGCCGAACGTCACGCCGAAACTGTCCGGCACGCCGGGCGAAACGCGCTGGCTCGGGCCCGAGCTCGGCGAGCATACAGACGAGGTGCTGCGCGGTCTCGGCTATGACGCGCAGGCGATCGAGGCGCTGCGCGAAGCCGGCGCGATCTGACCGGGAAGGCCGCCGCGCAACGCGGCGGCGCATGCCGCGCGAGCACGCGTCTGCGCGGGCCGGACTGTCGCTCTCGCGCCATCTTTCCTCGGTTACAATCGCCGCATGCGAATCCTACTCAGCAACGACGACGGCTATCTCGCCCCCGGTCTCGCGGCGCTTCACGACGCGCTGCAGCCGCTGGCCGAACTCACGGTGACGGCGCCCGAGCAGAACTGCAGCGGCGCATCGAATTCCCTGACCTTGTCGCGACCGCTGTCGATCCAGCGCTCGGCGAGTACGGGTTTCTTCTATGTGAACGGCACGCCGACCGATTCGGTGCATATCGCGCTGACCGGCATGCTCGATGCGAAGCCGGACCTCGTCGTGTCGGGGATCAACAACGGCCAGAACATGGGCGAGGACACGCTCTATTCGGGGACAGTTGCGGCGGCGACCGAAGGCATCATGTTCGGCGTGCCTGCGATCGCGTTCTCGCTGGTCGACAAGGACTGGGCGCATCTTGCCGACGCCGCGCGCGTCGCTGCCGAGATCGTGCAGCACTATCTCGCGCATCCGCTGCCGGGCCAGCCGTTGCTGAACGTCAACATCCCGAACCTGCCTTACGACGAGCTGAAAGGCTGGAAGGTCACGCGCCTCGGCAAGCGTCATCCGTCGCAGCCGGTGATCCGCCAGACCAACCCGCGCGGCGAGCCGATCTACTGGATCGGGCCGGCGGGGGCGGCGCTGGATGCGAGCGAAGGCACCGATTTCCATGCGGTCGCAAACGGTTTCGTGTCGATCACGCCGCTGCAGCTCGATCTCACGCATACGCACATGCTGCCCGCGACGCACGACTGGGTGCGCGCCGGGGGGCGCGCTTCATGAGCGGCGAGCGCGCGAAGCGGTTCCCGCTCGCGCTCGAAGACCTCAAGCGGGCGCCGCGCAAGGCCGAGGGCCGGGCGGGCGAGCGCCATGCGACGGGCGACGGCACGCGCCAGCGGTTGTCTTCCGGCGCGTCCGCGCGAGGCGGCGCGGCGGCGACGCCACGGGCGTCCGATCCGCCTGGCGCGTCCAGGCCGGGCAAGGCGCCTGCGCCCAAGCCGGCTGCTGCGCCGAAACCGATTGCACCCAAGCTGGTGACGCCCGTCGCGGTCACGCGCAAACCGGCGGCGCCGAAGCCGCCCGCGCCCGGGCCGGCGGCCGGCAAGCCCGCCGCGACACCAGCCGCACCGAAGGTTGCCTCCAAGCCCGCGATGCAAATGCAGAATGCCGCGCTTGCCGGCGCGCATGCGTTGACGTCGGAACGCGTGCGCGAACGGATGGTCGAACGGCTACGCGCAAACGGCGTCGCCGACGCCCGCGTGCTGGAGGCCATGGCCGCGGTGCCGCGCCACCTGTTCGTGGATCCCGGGCTCGCGACGCAGGCCTACGAGGATTCCGCGTTGCCGATCGGCCACCAGCAGACGATCTCGAAGCCGTCGGTCGTCGCGCGGATGATTGAACTCGCAATGGCCGGCCGCACCCTCGAGCGCGTGCTGGAAATCGGCACCGGCTGCGGCTACCAGGCCGCGGTGCTGAGCCATGTGGCGCGCGACGTGTATTCGATTGAACGCATCAAGCCGCTCTACGAGCGCGCGAAGCTGAACCTGCGGCCGCTGCGCGTGCCGAACATCCGTCTCCACTATGGCGACGGGCGCGTGGGCCTGCCATCCGCGGCGCCGTTCGACGCGATCGTGATCGCCGCGGCCGGGCTCGATGTGCCGCAGGCGCTGCTCGAGCAGCTGGCGGTCGGCGGGCGGCTCGTCGCGCCGGTCGGCGGGCAGAGCGGGCAGCCCCAGGTGCTCACGCTCGTCGAGCGCGTCGCGCCCGCACAGTGGCGGGAGTCGCGGCTTGATCGCGTTTTCTTTGTCCCTTTAAAATCCGGAGTAATTTGAAACCGATGAGTATGTTGCGCGCGATGCAAAACAAACGTTCCAAGGAACCGCTCACGCTCGCCGAGCGCGCGATCTGTGTGGCCGCGTTCACCACGCTACTGGCCGCCTGTGCGACGCGGCTCGACAACGCGCCCGTCGTCGACCGCTCCGGCTCGCTCGGCACGGCGGCCGCTGCGCAGCCGGCGGTTCCGCTCGGTCCGCCTCCTCCGGGTTACTACCGTGTGAAGCCGGGCGATACGCTGTACCGGATTGCATTGGAGAACGGACAGAACTATCGCGACATCGCCGCGTGGAACAACCTGGCGAATCCGAATCAGATCGAAGTTGACCAACTGTTGCGCGTCGCGCCGCCGGGCGGCGCGGCAACCGCCGCCGTTGCGCCGGGCGCCGCGCCCATCACGGGCGGCGCCGTCGCGACCGCGCCGCTGAGCAGCGGCCCGGCCACGCCGGCCCGCGGCGCGTCGGCAGCCACCGCTGCGCCGCCCGCTGCCGCGGCGGCGTCGAGCGACACGTCGGCGGCGCCGAGCGGCCCCGTCACGTTCGCATGGCCCGCGCGCGGCCCGGTGCTGAACAATTTCGACGACGCGAAGAACAAGGGCGTCAACATCGGCGGCGCGTCCGGCGAGACCGTGAAGGCGGCGGCGGACGGCCGCGTCGTCTACGCGGGCAACGGCCTGCGCGGCTACGGCAACCTCATTATCATCAAGCACGACGCAACTTACCTCACGGCATATGCACACAATCGCGCTTTGATGGTAAAAGAGGGGGACGCGGTGACGAAGGGGCAGAAGATCGCCGAGATGGGTAATAGCGATGCCGACCGCGTGATGCTGCATTTCGAGGTTCGCCGTCAGGGTAAACCTGTCGATCCGCTGAAGTATTTGCCGCCTCAATAACCGAGACGACCATGCCGAAATCGAAGCGCCACGAGCCGCAAGCCGAGTCTGAGAACCTCAGTCGCGCCACGCAAGCATCGGTGGAGCGAACAGGCGCTTCGACGGACGACGAAGACGACGCCGCGGACAACGAGCGCGAGTTCGAGGCGCGCGAAGCCGACTCGGAAAGCAGCGACGACGAGCGCGAAGGCGGCGCGGAAGCGTCGCCCGAGCTGGACGATTTCCGGGCGATGCTGCAGGCGGAGCTGACCGCCGACACGATTCAGCATTACCTGAACCGCATCAGCGTCAAGCCGCTGTTGACCGTCGAGGAAGAGCAGCGCTATTCGCGCCTCGCGAAGGCCGGCGAATTCGAGGCGCGGCAGGTGATGATCGAGCGCAATCTGCGGCTCGTCGTCAGCATCGCGAAGGGTTACCTGAATCGCGGCGTGCCGTTGCTCGACCTGATCGAGGAAGGCAATCTCGGCCTGATGCACGCGATCGAGAAGTTCGACCCGACGCGCGGCTTCCGTTTCTCGACCTACGCGACGTGGTGGATCCGGCAGAGCATCGAGCGGGCGATCATGAATCAGGCTCGCACCGTGCGCCTGCCGGTGCACGTGATCCGCGAACTCAACCAGGTGCTGCGCGCGAAGCGCCACCTCGAAAAGAACTCGATGTCGACGGGCGAGGCGGCCGAGCGCCGCGAAGCCAGCATCGACGACATCGCCTACCTGACCGGCAAGACCGCCGAGGAAGTCACCGACATCCTTGCGCTGAACGAGCACACCGCGTCGCTCGACGCGCCGCTCGATCTCGATCCGGCAAGCAGCCTGCTCGATCTGCTGCCGGACGACCAGAGCCAGTCGCCGGACGCCGAAGTGCAGCACCGCGAGCTCGAGACGCTCACGCGCGCGTGGCTGTCGCGGCTGTCCGACAAGCACCGGCACGTGATCGAGCGCCGCTTCGGCCTGAACCACATCGAACCGGCGACGCTCGAGGAGCTCGCCGACGAAATGGGCCTCACGCGCGAGCGCGTGCGGCAGATCCAGCAGGAAGCGCTGGTGCGCCTCAAGCGGTTCTTCGCCTCCAATGGCGTTCGCAAGGACGCCGTTCTGTAAAGATGACTCCGATTCTGGTTTTTGACATCGAGACGATTCCCGATGTCGACGGCATTCGCCGTCTCGACGATCTGCCCGCGACGCTCGACGATGCCGCGGTGGCCGAACATGCGTTTGCCGCCCGTCGCGAGAAGACAGGCAGCGATTTCCTGCCGCACCATCTGCAGCGCGTCGCGGCGATCTCGTGCGTGTTCCGCGACGCCAACGGCTTTCGCGTGCGCTCGCTCGGCACGCCGCAGGACGGCGAGGCGACGCTGATCCAGTCGTTCTACCGCGTGATCGAGAAATACACGCCGCAGCTCGTGTCGTGGAACGGCGGCGGCTTCGACCTGCCGGTGCTCCATTACCGCGCGCTCGTGCACGGCATTCCCGCGACGCGCTACTGGGATCTCGGCGAGGACGACCGCGATTTCAAGTGGAACAACTACATCTCGCGTTATCACTCGCGGCACACCGACCTGATGGACCTGCTCGCGATGTATCAGGCGCGCGCGAACGCGCCGCTCGACGCGCTCGCGAAGCTGTGCGGCTTCCCGGGCAAGCTCGGGATGGACGGCAGCCAGGTCTGGACCGCGTTCCGGGAAGGGCGGATCGACGAGATTCGCAATTACTGCGAAACCGACGTGGTCAATACCTATCTGCTCTACTGCCGGTTCCAGCTGATGCGCGGCGGCCTGACGCCGGACGAGTACGCGAACGAGATCGTGCTCGTCAAGAACGCGCTCGCCCAGGAGCTTGCGCCGCACTGGGCCGAGTACCTCGCCGCCTTCGACGCGTAGCGCACGCCGTCAATTCAGCTCGAGTACGATCGGCTGGTGATCGGATGCGCGCAGGTCGCCGTCGATCTCGCAGCGTGCGACGCGCGGCAGCAGCGTGTCGGTGACGAACACGAAGTCGCACGCAAGCGGCCCCTCCGACCATTGCACGGTGTCGTAGACGCCGGCCGTCGGCGGCGGCGCGACGCCCGGGTGCAGCGCCGCCCACGCATCGACGAAGCGCGGCGCGCCGTTGACCGGTTCGAGAAAGCGCCGATACGCGTCGCTGTCGTATGCGCTGTTGAAGTCGCCGCAGACGATCGCGTCGCGCGGCTGAGCGGTCGCGCTGAACGGGCTGTCCGCATGCTCGGCGCGCGCGGGGCGGTCCGCGTGCGCGCATGCTTCCCGATGCCGGTCGTGCAACGCATCGACCTGTGCGCGCCGCTGTCGGGCGGAATAATATTCGAGATGAGTGGTGGTCACACGCAGCGGACCCGACGCGGTCGCCAGCTCGACCTCGAGCGCGACGCGCGGCATCGACGGCGCGGCATCGTCGGCCGGCCACGGCAGCAGCCGGCGCATCACGCGCCCGACCGGCAGGCGGCTGGCGATCGCGTTGCCGAACTGGCGGCGCGGCGCGCCGGGCGCGGTGGGCGGCAGGTCGGCGCCGAGGGCCTCGACGACCGTGAATCCGGGCAGCAGCGCGGCGAGCTCCGCGAACTGGTCCGGCCCGGGATGGCCGGCCAGCGCGCCGAACCCGCGCGTGACTTCCTGCAGGCACAGCACGTCGAAATCGCCGAGCCCGCGGGCGGCGGCAACGGTGCGGGGGAGGTCGACGACGCCATCCGCGTCCCGACCCCATTGAATGTTCCAGTCGATCAGTCGCATGGTCGAATCTCCTGTCGACCCGAGTTTGCGCTTTAGCGCTTACTTGGGTCCCATGCAGAGCCGGTGAGGCGGTGCTTCGTCTACAATCTCGCCTTTCAACGTTTGTCAGGAAAAGCTGGTGTCTGAAGCCGCCCCCACTTCTGCGCGCAAATTGAAAAGCGTGCCCGCCGCGCCCGATAGCGCCCCGGTTCTCGAGATCGAATCGCTCGACATGGAAGCGCGCGGTGTCGGCCGCATGACGACCGAGGACGGCAAGCCCGGCAAGGTCATCTTCGTCGAGGGCGCGCTGCCCGGCGAGCGCGTGACCTATTCGAGCTACCGCCGCAAGCCGAGCTACGAGCAGGCGCTGGTTGTCGATATTCTGCGCCCGAGCGTGATGCGCACGGAACCGAAATGCAAGTTCTTCGGCACCTGCGGCGGCTGCTCGATGCAGCATCTCGACATGCGCGCGCAAGTGGCGATCAAGCAGCGCGTGCTCGAGGACAACCTGCTGCATCTCGCGAAGCTGCGCGCGGAGACGATGTTCGCGCCGATCCACGGTCCGTCGTGGGGCTACCGCTACCGCGCGCGCCTGACCGTGCGCAACGTCGTGAAGAAGGGCGGCGTGCTGGTCGGCTTCCACGAAAAGAAGAGCAGCTATGTGGCCGACATGACGAGCTGCGAGGTGCTGCCGCCGCACGTGTCGGCGATGCTCGTGCCGCTGCGCCGGCTGGTCGAGGGGCTGTCGATCCGTGATCGCATGCCGCAGATCGAGCTCGCGGTCGGCTCTCAGGTCACGGCGCTCGTGCTGCGCGTGCTGGAGCCGATCAACGCGGCCGACGAGGCGCTGCTGCGCGCGTTCGCCGACGAGCACAAGGTGCAGTTCTGGCTGCAGCCGAAGGGTCCGGACACGGTGGCGCCGTTCTATCCGCTCGACGTGCCGCTCGACTATACGCTGCCCGAGTTCGGCATCCGCATGCCGTTCAAGCCGACCGACTTCACGCAGGTCAACCATCAGATCAACCGCGTGCTGGTCGGCCGCGCGCTGCGCCTGCTCGCGCCGTCGCGCGACGATCGCGTGCTCGACCTGTTCTGCGGGATCGGCAATTTCACGCTGCCGCTCGCGCGCCTCGCGCGCGAGGTGATGGGCATCGAGGGCAGCGAGACGCTGACGACGCGCGCGCTCGCGAATGCGCGCGAGAACGGCGTCGACGGCCATACGACGTTCGCGTGCCGCAACCTGTTCGAAGTGACCGCCGACGACATCCGCGCGCTGGGCGCGTTCGACAAGTTCCTGATCGATCCGCCGCGCGAAGGCGCGCTCGCGGTGTCGAAGGCGCTCGCGGACATCGCGCAGAGCGGCGAAGGTCCGCTGCCGCGCCGGATCGTCTACGTGTCGTGCAACCCGTCGACGCTCGCGCGCGACGCGGGCCTGCTCGTGCACGAGGCCGGCTACCGGCTGAAGGGCGCGGGCGTCGTCAACATGTTCCCGCATACGTCGCACGTCGAATCGATCGCGCTGTTCGAGCGCGACTGAGTGCGCCGGAAGGCGGACGTAAAAAAACCGGCCCTCGGGCCGGTTTTTTGCTGGTGTGCGGCGAACGTCAGTTGCGGTTGCCGCCGAAGATGCCGAGCAGCGCGAGCAGGTTCGTGAACACGTTGTACAGGTCGAGGTAGATCGCGAGCGTTGCGCTGATGTAGTTCGTCTCGCCGCCGTTCACGACGCGCTGGACGTCGAACAGCATGTACGCGGAGAAGATCACGATCGCGAGCACCGACACGGTCAGCATCAGCGCCGGCAGTTGCAGGAAGATGTTCGCGACCGACGCCAGCAGGATCACGATGACGCCCATGAACAGCCACTTGCCGAGGCCCGAGAAATCGCGCTTGCTGACGGTGGCGATCGTCGCCATCGCCGCGAAGATGATGCCGGTGCCGCCGAATGCCAGCATGATCAGCGACGGGCCGTTCGAGAAACCGAGGATGAAGCTGAGCAGGCGCGACAGCATCAGGCCCATGAAGAACGTGAAGCCGAGCAGCACGAACACGCCGGCCGCGCTGTTCTTCGTGCGTTCGATCGCGAACATGAAGCCGAACGCGATCGCGAAGAATGCGAGGAGGCTCATCGTCGGGCTGGTGGCCGCGAACAGCGAGAAGCCGGTCGCGACGCCGACCCAGGCCCCCAGCACCGTCGGCACCATCGACAGCGCGAGCAGCCAGTACGTGTTCCGCAGCACGCGGTTGCGAACCTCGACGGTGCTGACGGAGCCACCGCGGCCGAAATTGTACGGATAGTCGTTCATGGTTTCTCCTAACATTGAACGCGTGGGCGTCCGGGGCCGGTTCGGCGCGCGCGGTGTGCGGCGCAGCAAACCGGAACAGCTATGGCTAAGATATGTTCCGCGCCGGGAGGTTTCAATGGCCGGGCGGCGCAAAACATATGGATTTGGAACCTTTCACACGTGTAAGGGTTCAATCGCAATGATACACGGGATCGTGCTACAATAGCGGATTCATTTGGAAGTGTAACTTCTTAATTTCTTGGAGTTTTTATGGCAATCGAGCGTACCCTGTCGATCATCAAGCCGGATGCGGTGGCAAAGAACGTGATCGGCCAGATCTACAGCCGTTTCGAAGGCGCCGGTCTGAAGGTCATCGCAGCACGCATGGCACACCTGTCGCGCGCTGATGCAGAGAAGTTCTACGCAGTCCACGCGGCGCGTCCGTTCTTCAAGGACCTCGTCGATTTCATGATCTCGGGCCCGGTGATGATCCAGGTTCTGGAAGGCGAAGGCGCGATCCTGAAGAACCGTGACCTGATGGGCGCGACGGATCCGAAGAAGGCGGAAAAGGGCACGATCCGCGCCGACTTCGCCGACAGCATCGACGCGAACGCGGTGCACGGCTCGGACGCGCCGGAAACGGCAAGCGTCGAAGTCGCGTTCTTCTTCCCGGAAATGAACGTCTACTCGCGTTAAGCACTGGCTGAGCATTCAGGCAGGCAGGATTCAGCGCACGCGGCAAGGCAGCACATCATGACGAGCGAAACTTCCGTCAATCTTCTCGACTTCGACGCCGAGGGTCTTGTCGCGTATTGCGGCAGCCTCGGCGAGAAGCCGTTCCGCGCCAAGCAGTTGCAGCGCTGGATCCACCAATACAACGCCGGCGATTTCGACGGCATGACCGATCTCGCGAAGTCCCTGAGGGAAAAGCTCAAGGGCCGCGCATCGATCGTGATGCCGGATATCGTCAGCGACCACGTTTCCACCGACGGCACGCGCAAGTGGCTGATCGACGTCGGAAACGGCAATGCGGTCGAAACCGTGTTCATCCCGGAAGAGACGCGCGGCACGCTGTGCGTGTCGTCGCAGGCCGGGTGCGCGGTGAACTGCCGCTTCTGCTCGACGGGCAAGCAGGGTTTCTCCCGCAACCTGTCGACGGCTGAAATCATCGGCCAGCTGCGCATGGCCGAATTCGCGCTGCGCGCTTCGCTCGGCCGCGCGCCGGGCCCGAACGGCAAGGCCGAACGGGTGGTCACCAACGTGGTGATGATGGGCATGGGCGAGCCGCTGTTGAATTACAGCGCGGTCGTGCCTGCGATGCGGCTGATGCTCGACGACAACGCGTACGGGCTGTCGCGCCGCCGCGTCACGCTGTCGACGTCCGGCGTGGTGCCGATGATGGACCGCCTCGGCGCCGAGCTGCCGGTGGCGCTCGCCGTGTCGCTGCACGCGCCGAACGATGCGCTGCGCGACATGCTCGTGCCGCTCAACAAGAAGCACCCGCTTCGCGAACTGATGGCCGCGTGCCAGCGCTATCTGAAGGTGGCGCCGCGCGACTTCATCACATTCGAATACTGCATGCTCGACGGCGTCAACGACACCGAAGCGCATGCGCGCGAACTGCTGGCGGTGACGCGCGACGTCCCGTGCAAGTTCAACCTGATCCCGTTCAATCCGTTTCCGGAGTCGGGGCTCATCCGTTCGAAGCCGGAGCAGATCAAGCGCTTCGCACAGATCCTCATCGACGCGGGCGTCGTCACGACGGTGCGCAAGACGCGCGGCGACGACATCGACGCTGCGTGCGGCCAGCTGGCCGGTGCGGTGAAGGATCGCACGCGCCTTGCCGAGCGCACGGGCGCAGCAGGAAAAATAATCGAGGTCCGGGCGGTTTGACGGGGCCGCCTAGGTGGGGATGCCCGGACTTTTTGGCGGTACAACACGCGAATAGCGATCGGACGCGGCGCCTCGTGCGCCGCGCATGGTATGGACGACGCGCGAGCGCCGCGCCGGCAGGAGCCGGGTGCGCCCGCCAGTGAAGAAGAATCGACGCGAGGAAAAGGATGAGTGAGCCGCAGCCGTCAAACGGCGCAGAGACGAATGCCGCGAAGCCGGCAACGGCTGGACTGGAATCGCTGACGGCCGTCGGGGGACGGCTGGCGCAGCTTCGGGAGGCGAAGGGCTGGACGGTCGACGACGTGTCGGCGCGGCTCAAGGTCGCGCCGCAGAAGCTGCGGGCGCTCGAGTCGGGCGACATCAGCCATCTTCCCGGCGTGACGTTCGCGATCGGCGTCGTGCGCAGCTACGCGAAGATGCTCGGCGTCGATCCGGAACCGTTTGCGCAGGCGCTGCGCCGCGAGCGCGGCGAGCCGGAGGTGGATCTGTCGATGCCCGCGTCGTCGGGGACGGATCTGCCGCGCGGCCGCGTGTCGATTCCGCTCGGCGGCTCGTCGCGCCATCGGCCATGGCTGTGGGGGACGGCGGCGGCGGCAGTCGCGTTGATCGCGGCGGCGATGTGGCACACTGGCGGCGATTCGTCGAACTGGCTCGCGCGCTTCAAGAGCGGCGCGGTGCAGGGCGGTGCGTCCGCCGCATCGGCGCCGGCGGCGTCGGCGGCCAGCGCCGACGCGGCGAGCGCGGGCGGTGCGTCGGTCTCGACCGCGGTCGAGGCGTCGGCGCCGGCCGTGACGGCAGCGGCGCCGCAGGTGGTCGCATCGGCAGCCGCGCCGCAAGTCGTGGCTTCCGCCGTGCCGGCCGCAGCCGAGCCGGTGTCGCAGCCCGCGGCGGTCGCGCCGGCGGCAAGCGCGGTCGTGGCGGCCGCGGCCCAGCCGGCGAGCGTCGTGGTCGCGGCCGGTCAGTCGATGGTCGAGCTGAAGGTCAAGCAGGACAGCTGGTTCAGCGTGCGCGACAAGAGCGGCAAGGAGCTGTTCTCGGGGCTGGTGCATGGCGGCGAGACGAAGCAGGTCGCGGGCGACGGCCCGTTCAAGGTCACGATCGGCAACAAGGCGGGCCTCGACGCGATCGCGTTCGAAGGCAAACCGGTCGATCCGGCAAAATATTCGGCAGCGCGGGGTAACGTGGCACGGTTCACGTTGCCCTGACGGCAAGCGCCGTGGCGAGGGTCTGTGACGTGCGTCGACGGACCCTGAAGGCACGGCGCTTTTTCAATTCATGCGCCGCAACGCGGCGCATTCGGCGTAAATGGATCTATCGATGCAATCCGAAGCTCAATCCCCACGCAGCAGCCAGATTTGTTCAACCGAGCCGGTGTTCGGCGGGCATGCGCCGCGCCGCGTATCGCATGCGGTGAATGTCCGCTGGGGCGGAACGCTGGTGACGATCGGCGGTGATTCGCCGGTGCGCGTGCAGTCGATGACGAATACCGACACCGCGGACGCGATCGGCACGGCCATCCAGATCAAGGAGCTCGCGAACGCGGGTTCCGAACTCGTGCGCATCACGGTCAACACGGCCGAGGCGGCGGCGGCCGTCCCCGCGATCCGCGAGCAGCTCGACCGGATGGGCGTGACGGTGCCGCTCGTCGGCGACTTCCATTACAACGGCCACCTGCTGCTGCGCGACCATCCGGGCTGCGCGGAGGCGCTGTCGAAGTACCGGATCAACCCCGGCAACGTCGGCCAGGGCGCGAAGCGCGACACGCAGTTCGCGCAGATGATCGAGGCGGCGATCAAGTACGACAAGCCGGTGCGGATCGGCGTGAACTGGGGCAGCCTCGACCAGGACCTGCTCGCGCGCATGATGGACGAGAACGGCGCGCGCGCGCAGCCGTGGGATGCGCAGAGCGTGATGTACGAAGCGCTGATCCAGTCCGCGATCGGCTCGGCGGAGCGCGCAGTCGAACTGGGCCTCGGCCGCGACCGCATCGTGCTGTCGTGCAAGGTCAGCGGCGTGCAGGACCTGATCGCCGTCTACCGCGAGCTCGCGCGCCGCTGCGGCTTCGCGCTGCACCTCGGGCTGACCGAGGCGGGCATGGGCTCGAAGGGCATCGTCGCGTCGACGGCGGCGCTCGGCGTGCTGCTGCAGGAAGGGATCGGCGATACGATCCGCATTTCGCTGACGCCGGAGCCGGGCGCATCGCGCACGGGCGAAGTGGTGGTCGGCCAGGAAATCCTGCAGACGATGGGCCTGCGCTCGTTCGCGCCGATGGTGATCGCGTGCCCGGGCTGCGGCCGCACGACGAGCACGCTGTTCCAGGAGCTCGCGATGCAGATCCAGACCTACCTGCGCGAGCAGATGCCGGTCTGGCGCAAGGAATATCCGGGCGTCGAGACGATGAACGTCGCGGTGATGGGCTGCATCGTCAACGGCCCGGGCGAATCGAAGCACGCGAACATCGGCATCAGCCTGCCGGGCTCGGGCGAGAACCCGGCCGCACCGGTCTTCATCGACGGCGAGAAGGTCAGGACGCTGCGCGGCGAGCGCATCGCCGAGGAATTCCAGCAGATCGTCAGCGACTACGTCGAACGCAATTACGGCCGCGCGGCCGTCCAGAACTAATTCGTAACAGACACGATGACTGAACAGAAACGCAAGATCGAGAAGCTCGCGGGCGTCAAGGGCATGAACGACATCCTCCCGCAGGATGCCGGCCTTTGGGAGTTCTTCGAAGCCACCGTGAAGTCGCTGCTGCGCGCTTACGGCTACCAGAACATCCGCACGCCGATCGTCGAGCACACGCAGCTCTTCACGCGCGGCATCGGCGAAGTCACGGACATCGTCGAGAAGGAGATGTACAGCTTCACCGACGCGCTGAACGGCGAACACCTGACGATGCGTCCGGAGAACACCGCCGCCGTCGTGCGCGCGGCGATCGAGCACAACATGCTGTACGACGGCCCGAAGCGCCTTTGGTACATCGGCCCGATGTTCCGTCACGAGCGTCCGCAGCGCGGCCGCTATCGCCAGTTCCACCAGGTCGGCGTCGAGGCCCTCGGCTTCGCGGGCCCGGACGCGGACGCGGAAATCATCATGATGTGCCAGCGCCTGTGGGACGACCTCGGCCTGACCGGCATCAAGCTCGAGATCAACTCGCTGGGCCTCGCGGAAGAGCGCGCGGCGCACCGCGTCGAGCTGATCAAGTATCTCGAGCAGCACGTCGACGCGCTCGACGCCGATGCGCAGCGCCGCCTGTATACGAACCCGCTGCGCGTGCTCGACACGAAGAACCCGGCGCTGCAGGAAATCGTGCAGAACGCGCCGAAGCTGATCGATTTCCTCGGCGACCACTCGCGCGCGCACTTCGACGGGCTGCAGCGCCTGCTGAAGGCGAACAACATTCCGTTCACGATCAACCCGCGCCTCGTGCGCGGCCTCGACTACTACAACCTGACCGTGTTCGAGTGGGTCACCGACAAGCTCGGCGCGCAGGGCACGGTCGCGGCCGGCGGCCGCTACGATCCGCTGATCGAGCAGCTCGGCGGCAAGCCGACCGCCGCGTGCGGCTGGGCGATGGGCGTCGAGCGCATTCTCGAGCTGCTGAAGGAAGAGCAGCTCGTGCCCGAGCAGGACGGTGTCGACGTGTACGTCGTGCACCAGGGCGAGGCGGCGCGCGAGCAGGCGTTCATCGCCGCCGAGCGTCTGCGCGACACGGGCCTCGACGTGATCTTCCACTGCAGCGCCGACGGCGCGCCGGCGAGCTTCAAGTCGCAGATGAAGCGCGCCGATGCGAGCGGCGCCGCGTTCGCGGTGATCTTCGGCGAAGAAGAGATCGCGAACGGCACGGTGGGCGTGAAAGCGCTGCGCGGCATGGGCGAGGAAGGGGAAAAGAACGCTCAGCAGACCGTACCGGTCGAAAGCTTGACCGAATTCCTAATCAATGCGATGGTTGCATCCGCCGAAGACGGCGACGACTGATCGCGCTGGTGTTCGCTCGACAAGAAAGGCCTGAACAGGAAGGAATCGCTCGCCGATGAGTTACCACGACGAACAAGAATCGATTGAAAGCCTCAAGGCGTGGTGGGCCCGCTGGGGCAACCTCACCACGTGGATCGTCCTCGCGGCGCTCGTTGTCGCGGCCGGCTTCAACGGCTGGAATTTCTGGCAGCGTCGCCAGGCCGCGCAGGCATCGGGGCTGTACGAGCAGGTGCAGAAGGCCGCCGCGTCGAACGACAAGGCGACGATGGCCCGCGCTGCCGCCGACATGGAAGACAAGTACGGCGGCACGCCGTATGCGCAGATGACGGCGCTCGCGGCCGCGAAGGTGCTGTACGCGGCGGGCGACGCCGCGGGCGCGAAGACGCAGCTGCAATGGGCGGTCGATCACGCTAAGGACGACGAGTACAAGCAGATCGCGAAGCTGCGCCTCGCGTCGCTGCTGCTCGACGAGAAGGCGTACGACGCGGGGCTCGCGCTGCTGTCCGGCACGCCGATCGATGCATTCAAGGGCCTCGTGGCCGATCGCCGCGGCGATCTGCTCGCCGCGCAAGGCAAGGCGGACGATGCGCGCGCCGCGTACAAGCTCGCGCTCGACAGCCTGCCGAAGGAAGACATGTCGGCGCGCCAGCTCGTGCAGTTCAAGCTGGACGCGCTGGGCAGCTGAGCCACGGCTTCCTCAACCTCTTAACTTTGCTTCGCTAACCGATGAATTTGCTGAAACGTTACGCTGTGCCCGTTGCCTGCGCGGCGGCCGTCCTGGCACTGGGGGCCTGCTCGTCGACGAAGGACGCGCGTCGCGTGCCGACGCCGCTGACCGAGTTCAAACCCGCCCTCGACGTGCAACAGGTCTGGTCGTCGAGCGTCAGCAAGGGCGGCCGCTACCTGTTCTCGCCGGTGGCGGTGGGCGATGCGGTCTTCGCGGCCGGCGAAAACGGCTCGGTCGAGAAGATCGATGCAAAGACCGGTCAGCGGATCTGGCGCACCAAGCTCGACTCGGACCTGTCGGCAGGCGTCGGCAGCGACGGCAACCTGACCGCGGTCGGCGCGCTGAAGGGCGGCGTGTTCGTGCTCGGCCCGGACGGCAAGCTGCTGTGGAAGACGAGCGTGCAGGGCGAGATCTTCTCGCCGCCGCTCGTCGGCAACGGCCTCGTGATCGTCCGCACGATCGACGGCCAGGTGATCGCGTTCTCCGCGCAAACCGGCGAACAGAAGTGGAACTACCGCAACCGCGCGGTGCCGCTGAACCTGCGCGTGTCGGCGGGCATGACGTTCGCGGGCGACGCCGCGGTGCTCGCGGGCTTCCCGGGTGGCGGCCTCGTCGCGATCAACCTGCAGACGGGCGAACCGTACTGGCAGACGCCGGTGTCGTTTCCGAAGGGCGTGACGGAAGTCGAGCGGATCAACGACGTCAGCGGTCCGCCGACGCTCGTCGGCGCGCAAGCGTGCGCAGTGACGTTCCAGGGGCAGCTCGGCTGCTTCGATGCGAACTCGGGCCGCCCGGTGTGGGAGAAGGCGTTCTCGAGCCGCAGCGGCATCGCGCAGGACGACTCGGTGGTCGCGGGCGGCGACGACTGGTCGGTCGTCACCGCGTACGACGCGGCGAGCGGCAACGAGCTGTGGCGCAACACCAAGCTGAAGAGCCGCGACGTCGGCGTGCCGTACCTGCTGGGTCATGCGGTCGTGATGGGCGACTACAAGGGTTACGTGCATTTTCTGTCGCGCGAAGACGGCTCGTTCATCGCACGGATGAAGACCGACGGCAGCCCGATCACGGCGGCGCCGGTCCTCGCGGGCAACACGCTCGTCGTGCAGACGAGCGACGGCGGGCTGTACGGCTTCCGTCCGCGCTGACGCGACGGCGCGCTCGCCTCGTGCGGCGGTTCGCCGCACGGTGCGCCGCGCATCACATGAAGGCGGCCGGGTGCTCCCGGCCGTTCGGTATTTGGAAGGCAGTACGAGACGAAAGATGGACGGCGCGCGGCGCGCGCCGGGCGCGCGCATCCGGCGCGGCGCGAATTCGTGATATTTTCATTCAGCGCAGCCGCCCGCAGCAGCGGGCCTCCCGCTGCTGCGCCTCACCGTAGACTACACAGATGAAACCGGTCATTGCCCTTGTTGGGCGCCCCAATGTGGGGAAATCCACGCTGTTCAACCGGCTCACGCGCTCGCGCGATGCGCTGGTAGCCGACTTGCCGGGCCTGACGCGCGATCGCCACTATGGCGAAGGGCGGGTCGGCGAGCGGCCGTATCTCGTCGTCGACACGGGCGGCTTCGAGCCGGTCGCGAAGGACGGCATCCTGCACGAGATGGCGCGCCAGACGCGGCAGGCGGTCGAGGAGGCCGACGTCGTCGTGTTCATCGTCGACGGTCGCAACGGGCTCGCGCCGCAGGACAAGTCGATCGCCGACTATCTGCGCAAGACCGGCCGGCCGATCTTTCTCGTCGTCAACAAGTCCGAGGGGATGAAGTACACGGCCGTCGCGGCGGACTTCTACGAGCTCGGGCTCGGCGATCCGCGCGCGATTTCGGCCGCGCACGGCGACGGCGTAACCGAGATGATCAACGAGGCGCTCGGGGTCGCTTACGCGGGCCAGCCGGAAGAGGGAGACGAGGACAAGGCGTCGCGCGGCACCAAGATCGCGATCGTCGGCCGGCCGAACGTCGGCAAGTCGACCCTCGTCAACACGCTGATCGGCGAGGACCGCGTGATCGCGTTCGACATGCCCGGCACCACGCGCGATTCGATCTACGTCGATTTCGAGCGCAACGGCAAGCCTTATACGCTGATCGACACGGCCGGCCTGCGCCGCCGCGGCAAGGTGTTCGAGGCGATCGAGAAATTCTCGGTCGTGAAAACGCTGCAGTCGATTGCCGACGCGAATGTCGTCATTCTTCTGCTGGATGCCCGCCAGGACATTTCCGACCAGGACGCGCACATCGCCGGGTTCGTGGTCGAGCAAGGGCGGGCGCTGGTGGTCGGCGTGAACAAGTGGGACGGTCTCGATCCGCACGTGCGCGAACGCACCAAAGCCGATTTGACCCGCAAGCTGAAATTCCTCGAATTCGCGAAATTCCACTTCATTTCCGCAGCGGAAAAGACCGGCATCGGCCCGCTGATGCGCTCGGTCGACGACGCGTACGGCGCGGCGATGGCGAAGCTGCCGACGCCGAAACTCACGCGCGCGCTGATCGAGGCGGTCGAGTTCCAGCAGCCGCGCCGTCGCGGCCCGGTGCGCCCGAAGCTGCGCTACGCGCACCAGGGCGGCCAGAATCCGCCGGTCATCGTGATCCACGGCAATGCGCTCGATGCGGTGACCGACACCTACAAGCGCTACCTGGAGAACCGCTTCCGCGAAACTTTCTCCCTGACCGGGACTCCATTGCGCATAGAGTTCCGTTCGTCGCACAACCCGTACGCGGACAAGAGCTGAACGCACGTCCCGCAAGGGTAGGCCGCATGGCCGATGCCCGGGCGGGGCACGCAAAATCAGCTATAGTGTAGCGATTGGCGCCGGATCTCTTTTTCTTCGTCGCCAATCCAGATCAACCTGCAAAACAAGATGGAGTACGCCATGAGCAACAAAGGGCAATTGTTACAAGACCCGTTTTTGAACGCACTGCGCAAGGAGCACGTTCCCGTTTCGATCTATCTCGTCAACGGCATCAAGCTCCAAGGGAACATCGAATCGTTCGACCAGTACGTCGTGTTGCTCCGTAATACGGTGACCCAGATGGTCTACAAGCACGCCATCTCGACGGTCGTTCCGGCGCGCCCGGTGAACTTCCACCCGGACGCGGAAGCCTCGTCCTAACCTATCGCAGCGGCCGGCATCCGGTCGCCGCGTGCGACCGATGCCAGCCGCCAAATCTTGACACCTGACAATTTGATCAACGCAGCGCTCGTCGGCATCGATTTCGGCAAGACCGATTTCGAGGCCAGTCTCGAAGAACTCAGTCTTCTCGCATCCAGCGCGGGTGCGCATCCCGCCGTCACCCTGACCGGCCGCCGCTCCAGCCCCGATGCCGCGATGTTCGTCGGCAGCGGCAAAGCCGAAGAATTGCGGCTCGCCTGCGAAGCCAACGACGTCGACATCGTCATCTTCAATCACGCGTTGGCGCCGGCCCAGCAGCGCAATCTGGAGCGTGCGCTTAACAGGCGGGTCGTCGACCGCACGAGCCTCATCCTCGACATCTTCGCGCAGCGCGCGCGCAGCCACGAAGGCAAGCTGCAGGTCGAACTCGCTCAACTGCAATACCTGTCGACCCGGCTGATTCGCGCGTGGACCCACCTCGAGCGGCAAAAGGGCGGTATCGGCCTGCGCGGCCCCGGTGAAACCCAGCTCGAAACCGACCGCCGACTGATCGGCGATCGCATCAAGATGCTGAAGTCGCGCCTCGACCGGCTGCGCCGCCAGCACAGCACGCAGCGTCGCCAGCGGGCGCGCAGCGGCACGATGTCGGTCTCGCTCGTCGGCTACACGAACGCAGGCAAGTCGACGCTGTTCAATGCGTTGACGAAAGCGCAGGCATATGCGGCCGACCAGCTGTTCGCGACGCTCGACACGACGTCGCGGCGTGTGTATCTCGGCGACGAGATCGGCCAGATCGTCGTGTCCGACACGGTCGGGTTCATCCGCGAGCTGCCGCACCAGCTGGTCGCGGCGTTCCGCGCGACGCTCGAGGAAACGATCCACGCGGATCTGCTGCTGCATGTCGTCGATGCGTCGAGCGCGGTGCGGCTCGAGCAGATCGAGCAGGTCAACGGTGTGCTGCACGAGATCGGCGCGGACACGATCCGGCAGGTCCTGGTATTCAACAAGATCGACGCCGTGCCTGAGCTGGCGGCCCGCGGCGACGCGGTCGAGCGGGACGAGTATGGTAATATTTCGCGCGTCTTTTTGAGCGCGCGCACCGGTCAAGGGCTGGACGCGCTGCGCGCCGCCATCGCCGAAATCGCCTCTGCGGAACACCTTGACGGCGCGATGCCGCTCGACGGCGCGCCCGCGGAATCACACGAAGACCATACGCTTTCCGAACACGGGCGCTAGCCGGTCCCGGCCGGTTTGCCGGCGTCTAATCTGGTGAACAAACTCTGGTGAACGAATACAACGAGCGGAGTAACGGGCGGCGCAAGCACGCCTTGCTGTCGATCAACGATCCCCGCTGGGGACGTGGCGAAGGCAATGGCGGGACGCAGCCCCGCGCGAACGAATCGAAGCGCCCACCAGGCGGTGACGGTGAAGGCCCGCCCGATCTCGACGAAATGTGGCGCAATTTCAACCGGCGCCTGAGCGGCCTGTTCGGCGGCAAGGGCGGCAACGGGTTCCGCCCGGACAACGGCCGTGCCGCGCGCGTCGGTGTCGGCATCGTGATCGGCGTGCTGGTCGCGGTCTATGCCGGCAGCGGCCTGTTCGTCGTGCCGGAAGGCCAGACGGGCGTCGTGCTGCAGATGGGCCAGCTTACCGGCACCGTCGAGCAGGGCGTGCACTGGCGAGCGCCGTATCCGTTCGCATCGCACGAGATCGTCGACACGTCGCAGAGCCGCTCGGTCGAGGTCGGCCGCAACAACGTCGTGCGCCTCGCGAACGTGAAGGAATCCGCGATGCTGACGCGCGACGCCGACATCGTCGACGTGCGCTTCGCGGTGCAGTACCGGATCCGTTCGGCGACCGATTACCTGTTCCGCAGCGTCGATCCGGAGCGCAGCGTCACGCAGGCCGCACAGGCCGCGGTGCGCGCGATCGTCGGCACGCGCAGCGCGGCGGACATCCTCAATCAGGATCGCGATGCGTTGCGCCAGCAGGTGAGCGAAGCGATTCAGCGCGATCTCGACCGCTATCACACGGGGCTCGAAGTCACGTCCGTGACGATGCAAAGCGTCGCGGCGCCCGAGCAGACGCAGGCCGCCTATGGCGAAGTGGCGAAGGCGCGCGACGAGCGCGAGGCCGCGAAGCGCGCCGCGCAGGCCTATGCGAGCGACCTGCTGCCGAAGGCGCAGGGCGATGCCGCGAAACTGATCGACGAGGCTAAGGCGTATGCGGATCGCGTCGTCACGCAGGCCGAAGGCGACGCGGAGCGCTTCAAGCAGGTCTACGCGCAGTATTCGAAGGCGCCGGCCGTGATCCGCGAACGGATGTACCTGGAGACCATGCAGGAAATCTATTCGAACTCGACGAAGATCTTCGTCGGCAGCAAGGGCGGCAACAACGTGCTGTATCTCCCGCTCGACAAGCTGGTCGAGCAGGGCCGGCAGAGCGCGGCGGGGGCCGCTGCGCCCGCCGGCGCATCGGCGGCGGAAGCGCCGGCGCCGGCCGCGGCATCGACGCCGTCGGCAAGCGTGCCCGCCTCGGCGGCCGCACCGGCATCCGGCAGCGATGTGCTGCGATCGCGCGAAGCCTTTCGCAGCCGGTCGCGCGAAGACGATCTGAAGTAACGGGAGCGCGTGTCATGAATCGAATCATTGCGCTCGTCGTCGCAATCGTGATCGTTGCCTTCGCTGCGTCGTCGACCGTCCTGACCGTCGACCCGCGCCACGCGGCCGTGTTGTCGGGCCGTTCGGGCGCCGACCCTACGCTGGCCGGCCCCGGCGTGCATTTCAAGCTGCCGCCGCCGTTGCAGACGGCGACGCTGATCGACACCCGCCTGCAGTCGCTCGAATCGGCGGATCCGCTGCAGTTCGCGACCGCGGACAAGCATGACCTGCTCGTCGGCTACATGGTCAAGTATCGGATTGCCGATCCGATGAAGTATTTCGCCGCGACGGGCGGCGAGCCGACCGCGGCCGGCGACCGCCTGAGCGTCGCGCTGAAGGGCGCGCTCGGCGACGCGATCGGCAAGCGCGAGCGCGAGGACGTGATCGGCGGCCAGCGCGCGATCGCCGACGCCGCCCGCGGCGCGGTGCTGGCGACGGCGTCCGGGTTCGGCGTGGACGTGGTCGACGTGCAGCTCACGCGTGTCGACCTGCCGGCCGCGCAGACCGACGCCGCATACCAGCGGATGATCGCCGTGCTGCGCGAGCAGGCTGCGCAGGTGCGCGCCGAAGGCGCGGCGGACGTCGAGCAGATCAAGGCCGACGCCGAGCGCGAGCAGCAGGCGGTACTGGCGAACGCATACAAATCGGCGCAGACGATCAAGGGCGAGGGCGATGCGAAGGCCGCGACGATCGCCGCGGACGCGTTCGGCCGCGATCCGCAGTTCTACCAGTTCTATGCGAGCCTGCAGGCGTATCGCAACACGTTCAAGCGCAACGACATCATCGTCGTCGACCCCGACAGCGAGTTCTTCCGCTTCATGCGCAGCCCGACGGGCGGCGCCGCACCGGCGGCGCCCGCTCCCCGCAAACACTGACCTTGGGGCGCCGCGTCTTGCGGCGCCGTCGCTCGCATGGATCTGGCTGGCTCGTTGTTGCTCGCAGTTGCGCTGATGCTGATTATCGAGGGCGCATTTCCCTTCGTGTTTCCGTCCGCATGGCGGGACACGTTTCGTAGAATAGCGGAGCGGCCGCCGCATCATATCCGGATAGGCGGGCTGATCGTGATGGCGCTCGGGCTCGCACTGCTGCTGCTCGCCACCTGATCCGGACGGCGCACCCGGCCGTTTGCCTGAACCCGATTCCGATTCACACCGCGGTGCGCGTGTCGCGCGCCGCGTTTCCCGTCGTAGGACCGTACCGATGTCGACCTGGTTACTTCCCGAGAATATCGCCGACGTGCTGCCGTCGGAAGCGCGCAAGATCGAGGAGCTGCGCCGCAGGCTGCTCGATCGCTTCCGTTCGTACGGCTACGAAATGGTGATGCCGCCGCTGCTCGAATACCTCGAGTCGCTGCTGACGAGCGGTGGCAACGATCTGCGCCTGCGCACCTTCAAGCTGGTCGACCAGCTGTCGGGGCGCACGCTCGGCCTGCGCGCGGACATCACGCCGCAGGTCGCGCGCATCGACGCGCACCTGCTGAACCGTCAGGGCGTGACGCGCCTTTGCTATGCGGGCCACGTGATGCACACGCGCCCGCGCGGCCTGCACGCCACCCGCGAGCAGATCCAGATCGGCGCCGAAATCTACGGTCACGCCGGGCTGGAAGCCGATCTCGAAATTCAGCAGCTGATGCTCGACGCGCTGCATCTCGCGGGCCTGTCGCGCATCCGGCTCGACCTGTGCCATGCGGGCGTGCTCGCGGCGCTGCTCGCGCGCGACGCACTGGCCGCCGAGCGTGGCGAGGCGTTGTACGACGCGCTGTCGGGCAAGGACGTGCCGCTGCTGAACGAACTGACCGACGATCTCGGCGCCGACACACGGGCCGCGCTGCGCGCGCTGCCGCATCTGTACGGCGATGCGAGCGTGCTCGACGAGGCGCGCGCGCGGCTGCCCGCACTGCCGGAGATCACGCGGGCGCTCGACGATCTCGCGCAGCTCGCGGCGCAGGCGAAGGGCGTCGAAGTCGCGATCGATCTCGCCGACCTGCGCGGCTACGCGTACCACAGCGGCGCGATGCTGACGGCCTACATCGATGGCGTGCCGAACGCGATCGCGCGCGGCGGCCGCTACGATCACGTCGGCCAGGCGTACGGCCGCGCCCGCCCGGCGACGGGCTTCTCGCTCGATCTGCGCGAGCTCGCGCGGATTTCGCCGGTCGAGGCGCGCGGCACCGCGATCCTCGCGCCGTGGGCGCAGGACGACGCGCTGCGCGCGGCCGTCGCGGCGCTGCGCGATGCAGGCGAGGTCGTGATCCAGGCGCTGCCGGGGCACGATCATGTGCTCGACGAGTTCGCCTGCGACCGCTCGCTCGTCGAGCGCAACGGCGCGTGGGTGGTCGAGCCCCGCTAAAAAGGCGTTCGCGGGCCGCGTTTTCGCGTGCCACATCGTTGAAGCGAAACGGAAAAATTCGGAATCGCCCGCGAACATAGGTAGAATACGTTTTTAACCAGCTAACGAATCAACATGTCTGCCAGCGCAGTGAATGTGACTCCCGGGCGCAATGTCGTCGTCGTGGGGACTCAATGGGGTGATGAAGGCAAGGGCAAGATCGTCGACTGGCTGACGGACCACGCTCAGGGCGTCGTGCGTTTCCAGGGCGGCCACAACGCCGGCCACACCCTCATCATCGGCGGCAAGAAGACCATCTTGCGCCTCATTCCGTCGGGCATCATGCGTGAAGGCGTCGCCTGCTACATCGGCAACGGCGTCGTCCTGTCCCCCGAGGCACTGTTCAAGGAAATCGGCGAGCTCGAAGAGGCCGGCCTGAACGTCCGCGACCGACTGTTCATTTCCGAAGCGACCACGCTGATCCTGCCGTATCACATCGCGATCGACCAGGCGCGCGAAGCGCGCAAGGGCGCGGGCAAGATCGGCACGACCGGCCGCGGCATCGGCCCGGCGTACGAGGACAAGGTCGGCCGCCGCGCGCTGCGCGTGCAGGACCTGTTCGACGCGAAGACCTTCGCCGACCGCCTGCGCGAAAACCTCGACTTCCACAACTTCGTGCTGACCCAGTACCTGGGCGGCGCGGCAGTCGACTTCCAGGCCACGCTCGACACGATGCTCGGCTATGCGGACCGACTGAAGCCGATGGTGGCCGACGTGTCGCGCCGCCTGTACGACGCGAACAACGCGGGCCAGAACCTGCTGTTCGAAGGCGCGCAAGGCACGCTGCTCGACATCGATCACGGCACCTATCCGTTCGTCACGTCGAGCAACTGCGTTGCCGGTGCGGCGGCGGCAGGCGCGGGCGTCGGTCCGCAGAAGCTCAACTACATCCTCGGCATCACGAAGGCGTATTGCACGCGCGTCGGCTCGGGCCCGTTCCCGAGCGAGCTGTACGACGCCGACAACCCGAAGCGTCAGGATCAGGTCGGCGTCACGCTCGCGAACGTCGGCAAGGAGTTCGGTTCGGTCACGGGTCGCCCGCGCCGCACCGGTTGGCTCGATGCGGCCGCGCTGCGCCGCTCGATCCAGATCAATGGCGTGTCGGGCCTGTGCATGACGAAGCTCGACGTGCTCGACGGCCTCGACGAGGTCAAGCTGTGCGTCGGCTACAAGATCGACGGCAAGGATGCGGACATCCTGCCGCGCGGCGCGGCCGATGTCGCGCGCTGCGAGCCCGTGTACGAGACGTTCGTCGGCTGGAAGGAAAGCACCGTCGGCATCAACACGTGGGATGCGCTGCCGGAAAACGCCCGTGCGTATCTGACCCGCGTCCAGGAAGTGGCCGGCGTGCCGATCGACATGGTGTCGACCGGCCCGGACCGCGACGAGACGATCCTGCTCCGTCATCCGTTCAAGGTGTAATGCACGATGACGCAGCAGAACACGATGACGCTTGTGATGACCGATCCGCGCAACGACGACAAGAACCTGTGGGTGGGCTGGGACGAATATCACCGCCTGATCGAGATGCTCGCGCTCCAGGTGCATGAGTCCGGCTGGAAGTTCGACCAGATCCTGTGCCTCGCGCGCGGCGGCCTGCGCGTCGGCGACCAGCTGTCGCGCATCTACGACGTGCCGCTCGCGATCCTCGCGACCAGTTCGTACCGCGAAGCGGCCGGCCGCGAGCAGGGTGATCTCGACATCGCGCAGTACATCACGATGACGCGCGGCAATCTCGCCGGCAACGTGCTGCTGGTCGACGACCTCGTCGACTCCGGCGTCACGCTCGCGCGCGTGCAGGAGCACCTGAAGGAGCGCTATCCGGCCGTCACGGCGGTGCGCTCGGCAGTGCTCTGGTACAAGGGCTGCTCGAAGGTGAAGCCCGACTACCACACACAGTTCCTGCCGACGAATCCGTGGATCCATCAGCCGTTCGAGGAATGGGATACGGTTCGCCCGCACAATCTCGAGGCCTGGATCAAGCGGGGCGACGCGCAGCGCGATGGCGCACGCGCGTAAGCGCCTGCCGGCCGATCGCCAAACCGCTCCGACGGCGCCGCTTGCGGCGCCGTTTTTCATTGGTGCGTCGCGACCCGGGTAGGCAACCGCCGGCGTCACGGCTATGATGGCCTCCCTGCCACAGCTCGCGCTGCGTTGCATCGGCGCAATGGGCCTCGTGGCTTCGCGGCAACAGGACAGGACGGCATTCGACCCCCGCGCGAGTAGAATAGCGCTCGTTTTGTTCGACTCCGGACCCGATTATTTCGCTGCATATGAACGATACGACTCACGCGACCAACGCGATTCACGCGCCGCATTCGTCGACGCAACAACATTCGCTGCAGGCGCTCGCGATCGCCGCGATCGGCGTGGTGTTCGGCGACATCGGCACGAGTCCGCTGTATTCGCTCAAGGAGGCGTTCAGCCCCGCACACGGCATTCCGCTCACGGAAAGCTCGATCCTCGGCGTGATCTCGCTGCTGTTCTGGGCAATCATTCTCGTGGTCGGCATCAAATACCTGCTGTTCGTGATGCGCGCCGACAACAACGGCGAGGGTGGCGTGCTGGCGCTGATGGCGCTGTCGCTGCGGCCGCTCAATTCGAAGAGCCGCGTGACGGGCGCGCTGATGGCGCTCGGGATCTTCGGAGCATGCATGTTCTACGGCGACGCGGTGATCACGCCGGCGATCTCGGTGATGTCGGCGGTCGAAGGTCTCGAAATCGCGACCCCGCATCTTTCGCATCTCGTGCTGCCGATCACGATCGTGATCCTGATCGCACTGTTCTGGATCCAGCGCCACGGCACCGCGACGGTTGGCAAGCTGTTCGGCCCGATCATGGTGCTGTGGTTCGTCGCGATCGCAGCACTCGGCGTGTATCACATCGTGCGCGTGCCGGGCATCGTCGCGGCGATCAATCCGTACTACGCGGTATCGTTCATGTCGGACCACGTGCTGCAGGCCTACGTCGTGCTCGGCTCGGTCGTGCTGGTGCTGACGGGCGCCGAAGCGCTCTACGCGGACATGGGCCATTTCGGCGCGAAGCCGATCCGGATCGCGGCGTACGGGCTCGTGATGCCGTCGCTCGTGCTCAACTACTTCGGGCAGGGCGCGCTGCTGATCCAGAACCCGAAGGCGATCGAGAACCCGTTCTTCCTGCTCGCGCCCGACTGGGCGCTGCTGCCGCTCGTCGTGCTGTCGACGGTCGCGACCGTGATCGCGTCGCAGGCGGTGATCTCGGGTGCGTATTCGCTGACCTCGCAGGCGATCCAGCTCGGCTACGTGCCGCGCATGAAGGTGCTGCACACGTCCGAACTGGCGATCGGCCAGATCTACGTGCCGGTCGTGAACTGGCTGCTGCTGTTCGTGATCCTCTGCATCGTGATCGGCTTCAAGAGCTCGGACAACCTCGCCGCCGCGTACGGTATCGCGGTGACGGCGACGATGGTGATCACGACCGTGCTCGCCGCGGTCGTGATGGTGAAGGTGTGGAACTGGAACCGGCTGCTGGTGGGCGCGATCATCGCGGTCTTCCTCGCGGTCGACCTCGGCTTCTTCGGCGCGAACCTGCTGAAGGTCGCGCAGGGCGGCTGGCTGCCGCTCGGCATCGGCGCGCTGCTGTTCTTCCTGCTGATGACCTGGTACAAGGGGCGGCACATCGTGAAGGAGCGCACGGCGGCCGACGGCATCCCGCTCGAGCCGTTCCTGCAGGGGCTGCTCGCGCATCCGCCGCACCGCGTGTCGGGCACGGCGATCTACCTGACCGGCAACGACAAGCTCGTGCCCGTCAGCCTGCTGCACAACCTGAAGCACAACAAGGTGCTGCACGAGCGGACCATTTTCCTGACGTTCGTCACGCGCGACATCCCATACGTGCGCGACGACAAGCGGCTGAGCGCGCGCGACGCGGGGGGCGGGCTCTACATCGTGACGGCGGAATACGGCTTCAACGAAACGCCGGACGTGAAGGCGGTGCTGGAAGAGTTCGGGCGCACCCACGACATGACGTTCGAGCTGATGGACACGTCGTTCTTCCTCGCGCGCGAAACGGTCGTGCCGACGCAGCTGCCGGGCATGTCGATCTGGCGCGAGCGCGTGTTCGCGTGGATGCACCAGAACGCCGCGAAGCCGACCGATTTCTTCGCGATTCCGGCGAACCGCGTGGTCGAGCTCGGCACGAAGATCGAGATCTGACGGCTGCGGGGCGCGCGCCCCGCGTTGGCCGTGCCGGAACGAAAAAAAGCCCCGTCGAACCAGCGGGGCTTTTCCTTTTGTGGAACGCTCGCGCTCAGCGCTGCTTGAGCTTCGCGAACGCCGCGGCCATCGCGCCGGACGGTTCCGGCTCGCGCGAGCGAGGCGGCCGCGCCTGGCCGCCCCGGCTTGCGCCGCCGCGATCCTGGCCGCCGCGCGCCGCCGTGCCCGGGGTCGCATCGTCGTCGAGGCGCATCGTCAGCGAGATGCGCTGGCGCTTGACGTCGACGTCGAGCACCTTGACCTTGACCACCTGGCCGGCCTTGACGACTTCGTGCGGATCCTTGATGAACTTCGTCGACAGCGCGGAAACGTGGACGAGGCCGTCCTGGTGCACGCCGACGTCGACGAACGCGCCGAACGCGGCGACGTTCGTCACGACGCCTTCGAGGACCATGCCCGGCACCAGGTCCGACACCTTCTCGACGCCTTCGCGGAACGTCGCGGTCTTGAATTCCGGGCGCGGGTCGCGGCCCGGCTTTTCCAGTTCCGACAGGATGTCGCGCACGGTCGGCAGGCCGAAGCGCTCGTCGACGAACTCGGCGGGCGACAGGCCCGCGAGCGCTTCGCGGCTGCCGAGCACGTCGTCGATGCGCTTGCTGATCTTCGCGAGGATCCGTTCGACAACCGGATACGCTTCCGGGTGGACCGACGAGCGGTCGAGCGGATTCTCGCCGCCGTTGATGCGCAGGAAGCCGGCTGCCTGCTCGAAGGTCTTGTCGCCGAGGCGCGGCACCTTGCGCAGGTGCTCGCGGGACGGGAACGGGCCGTTTGCGTCGCGGTAGTCGACGATGTTGCGGGCGAGCGTCGCGTTCAGGCCGGACACGCGCGCGAGCAGTGCGGCCGACGCGGTGTTCGCGTCGACGCCGACCGCGTTCACGCAGTCCTCGACGACCGCGTCGAGCGAACGCGCGAGTTCGCGCTGGTTCACGTCGTGCTGATACTGGCCGACGCCGATTGCTTTCGGCTCGATCTTGACGAGTTCGGCGAGCGGGTCCTGCAGGCGGCGCGCGATCGACACGGCGCCGCGCAGCGACACGTCGAGCTCGGGGAATTCCTTCGCCGCGAGTTCGGACGCGGAGTACACCGACGCGCCGGCCTCCGACACGACGATCTTCTGCAGGCGCAGTTCGGGGTGCTTCGCGATCAGCTCGCTCGCGAGCTTGTCGGTTTCACGCGACGCGGTGCCGTTGCCGATGCTGACGAGTTCCGCCTGGGTCTGCGCGGCAATGCGCGCGAGCTTCGCGAGCGAGCCGTCCCAGTCGCGGCGCGGCTCGTGCGGGTAGATCGTGTCGGTCGCGAGCAGCTTGCCGGTGCGGTCGACGACCGCGACCTTCACGCCGGTGCGCAGGCCGGGATCGAGGCCGATCACGGCCTTCGGGCCGGCCGGCGCCGCGAGCAGCAGGTCCTTCAGGTTGCGCGCGAACACGCGGATCGCCTCGTGCTCGGCGTCCTCGCGCAACTGCGTCAGCAATTCGTTCTCGATGTGCGGCTGCACCTTCACGCGCCAGCACCAGCGGCAGACGTCGGACAGCCACTTGTCGGCCGGCCGGTTCTGGTTCGCGATGCCGAAATGGCGCGCGATCATTGCCTCGCCGGGATGCGGCACCTGTGCGTCGAGTTCCTCGCCGAGGCCGAGCTTGACCGTCAGCACGCCGGCGTTGCGGCCGCGGAACAGCGCGAGCGCGCGGTGCGACGGCACGGTCTTGATCGTTTCCGCGTAGTCGTAGTAATCGCGGAATTTCTCGCCTTCTTCGTTCTCCTTGCCTTCGACGACCGCCGACGACACGACGCCCTGGTTGTGCAGGTAGTCGCGCAGCTTGCCGAGCAGCTCGGCCGTCTCGCCGAACTGCTCGGACAAAATGTCGCGGGCGCCGTCGAGCGCGGCCTTCACGTCGGCGACGCCCTTGTCGGCGTCGACGTAGGCGGCCGCTTCGGCCTGCGGGTCGAGCAGCGGGTTGCCGAGCAGCGCCTGCGCGAGCGGCTCGAGGCCGGCTTCGCGGGCGATCTGCGCGCGCGTGCGGCGCTTCGGCTTGTACGGCAGATAAAGGTCTTCGAGCACCTGCTTGCTGTCGGCGGCGTCGATCGCGGCGCGCAGTTCGTCGGTCAGCTTGCCTTGCTCGTCGATGCTCGCGAGGATCGTGGCGCGGCGCTCCTCGAGCTCGCGCAGGTACAGCAGGCGTTCCTCGAGCTGGCGCAGTTGCGTGTCGTCCAGGTTGCCGGTCACTTCCTTGCGGTACCGGGCAATGAACGGAACGGTGGCGCCTTCGTCGAGGAGTTGCACTGCCGCCGCGACCTGGCGCGGCTGGACGGTCAGTTCGGTGGCGATGCGCTGTACGATCTTGAGTGCTACGGTTTCCGTCATGTCGTGGATGATCTCTGCCTGCTGAAATCGCGGCGCGGGCCGGTGAGGCCCGCCTGGCGGGCCGCTCGCGGCGAGCCCGCCGAACCAGACGCCGCGGGTGAATGAAGCGGGGCATTTTGCCATAAATGGCAGAGCGTCCATCCGCGGGGTGATAGAATTTGACACATGTCCCGCAGCTTTCCTACGACGTTGCCAACCTCCCGCTTTCCTCTCGTCGCGCTCGGCGCAGCGCTTGCCGCGGCTTTGTCCTTCGGGGCGGCCGGCGCGCATGCGCAGGCGTCCGCCATCGCGGCATCGGCCGCCGACGCGGCTGCGACCGTCCCGGCCTCGACCACGCACGACTTCGACGCACGTCAAAAAGTGCTCGATCAACGCACGGCCAAAAACGATTATCGTTATGCGGTGGCCGAACACGACTGCTACAGCAAGTTTTTCGTCAACTACTGTCTCGGCAAGGCGCGCGACCAGATGCGCGAGGAGCGCGCGAGCATCCGGCAGGAGCAGCTCGCGCTCGACGACGAGCAGCGTGCAGTGCGGGCGCAGCAGCGTGACCAGCAAGCCGCGCTGAAACAGGCGCAGAATGCGGCGGAGGCGCCGCAGCGCGCGGCGAACGAAGCGGCGAACGCGGCTGCGTTCCGCGACAAGCAGGAGCAGAATGCGCTGAAGCAGGCGCAGCGCGGCGCGGATGGCCCGCAGCGCGCGGCGAACAAGCAGGCCTACGACCAGAAGCAGGCCGATTTCCAGCGCAAGCTCGACGAAGCTCACCAGCAGGCGGCCCAGAAGGCGCAGGAACGGACGGACAACGCCGCGCGCTACGAGCAGAAGCAGAAGGAGGCCGCGCAGCACAAGGCCGACGTGGAGCAGCGACAGAAGGAAGCGGCCGAGAAGGCCAGGCAGCAACAGCAGCAAATGCAGGGGCAGTAACGTGTTGGGTTGATCCGGAAAGCAGTCTCGAGCGCACCGGCACGCTGGCCGGCGCGCCGCTTCGATGAGGAGGCGCATATGCAAAGCCGTCATGCGGAACAGCAGCAGGAATTGCACAACCGGTTGGCTTCATTGCAGGAGCTCCACGCTCAGCTTGCTCGGGAGATCGAGCAGAAGGAAGGGCGGTCCGACATCGACGACATTACGCTGCACAGACTGAAGAAAGAAAAGCTGGCGGCCAAAGACAAAATCATCATGCTGCAATCGCAGCTGGAACCAGATAAGCGCGCCTGAGCGCGGCCTGGCAAGCGCCGGCGCCGCTTGGGCGCTGGACACAGGAACGCTTGCCTTGAATTCACCGCTTGAAGCCACCCCCGATGCCCGGCGAGACACCTCGTCCGCCGGGCGCGCCCGTGCGCCTGAAGCCGCCTTTGAGCTGAGCCGCAAGCGCGTCGACGAGCTCGACGCGATCTTCGGCGACGGCGGGCTGTTCGCGCGAGCGCTCGACGGCTACCGACCCCGTGCATCGCAGATCGAGATGGCGCGTGCGGTCGCGGCCGCGATGGAGGCGTCCGCGCGCCGGATGCCCGAACCCGAGATATTCGAGACCCGCAAGCGCCCGGCGCGGCGCCTGCAGGGCGATGCGGAGAACGCGGCCGAACCCGGTGCGGATGGCGCCGCGGCCGCGGAGGCCGACAGCGATGCGGGCGACAACACGCTGATCGTCGAGGCGGGCACGGGCACCGGCAAGACCTACGCGTATCTCGTGCCGGCAATGCTGTGGGGCGGCAAGGTCATCGTGTCGACCGGCACCAAGCACCTGCAGGACCAGCTGTTCCTGCGCGACCTCCCGACCGTGCGCGACGCGCTCGCGGTGCCGGTCACGGTCGCGATGCTCAAGGGGCGCGCGAACTATCTGTGCCACTACTACCTGCAGCGCACCGCGGACAACGGCAGGCTGCCGTCGCGGCAGGACACCGCGTACCTGCAGGAAATCGTCCGTTTCGCGAAAGTCACGCGAAGCGGCGACAAGGCCGAGCTGGCGAGCGTGCCGGAGAACGCGCCCGTATGGTCGATGGTCACGTCGACGCGCGACAACTGCCTCGGCCAGGAGTGTCCACACTACAAGGACTGCTTCGTGATGCAGGCGCGGCGCGAGGCCCAGCAGGCCGACATCGTCGTCGTCAACCATCACCTGTTCTTCGCCGACATCATGCTGCGCGACACCGGCATGGCCGAGCTGCTGCCGAACGCGAACACGATCATCTTCGACGAAGCGCACCAGCTGCCGGAGACGGCGACGCTGTTCTTCGGCGAAACGCTGTCGACGACGCAAATCCTCGAGCTTGCGCGCGATACGGTCGCGGAGGGCCTGAGCCACGCGCGCGACGCGGTCGAATGGGTGAAGCTCGGCGGCGCGCTCGAGCGCGCGGCGCGGGACCTGCGGCTCGCGTTCGCGGACGACACGATCGTGCGCATGTCGCTCGCGCAGCTCGGCGACGACCATCCGATGTTCGGCGCGCTCGACGATCTGGAGGCGGCGCTCGATGCGCTGGCATCGGCGCTCGCAAGCCAGGCCGAACGCGCGGAATCGCTCGGCGCATGCCTGCGGCGCGCGCGCGAGCTGCAGGACCTGCTCGCCGGCTGGGTCGCGCCCGGCGCCGCGCAGGCAGCTGCCGGCGCGGAGGCGGCGGAATCGAAGGCCGGCGAGGGCGGCGACGCCGGCGAGAAGGTGCGCTGGGTCGAGGTGTTCTCGCATACGGTCCAGCTGCACGAGACGCCGTTGTCCGTCGCGCCGATCTTCGCGAAGCAGCGCGCGGGCGTGCCGCGCGCCTGGGTGTTCACGTCGGCGACGCTGTCGGTGCGCGGCGATTTCACGCACTACGCGGCGCAGATGGGGCTCAGCTCGCGCCGCTCGATGACGCTCGCAAGCCCGTTCGACTACCAGGCGCAGGGGCTGCTGTACGTGCCGCGCAATCTGCCGCAGCCGTCGTCGCCGGCCTTCACGGATGCGGTGTTCGACGCCGCGCTGCCGGCCATCGAGGCATCGGGCGGCGGTGTGTTCATGTTGTGCACGACGCTGCGCGCGGTCGACCGGATCGCCGCGAAGCTGCGCGACGTGATCGAGTCGCGCGGGTGGAACACGCCGCTCCTCGTGCAGGGCGATGCGAGCCGCACCGAGCTGCTCGATCGGTTCCGCGCGTACGGCAACGCGATCCTCGTCGGCAGCCAGAGCTTCTGGGAAGGCGTCGACGTGCGCGGCGACGCGCTGTCGCTCGTCGTGATCGACAAGCTTCCGTTCGCGCCGCCCGACGATCCGGTGCTGGCCGCGCGGCTCGACGCGCTCGCGAAGAAGGGCTTGAGTCCGTTCGCCGCGCACCAGCTGCCGCAGGCGGTGATTACGCTGAAGCAGGGTGCGGGCCGGCTGATTCGCGCGGAAACCGATCGCGGCGTGCTGATGATCTGCGACACGCGCCTCGTCGACAAGCCCTATGGGCGGCGGATCTGGCAGAGCCTGCCGCCGTTCAAGCGGACCCGCGAGATCGAAGTCGTCGAGGAGTTCTTCGACGAGCAGCGCGCGGCGAAGCGGGTGTAGCGGCGCGCCGCCAATGAAAAACCCGGCCAATCGGCCGGGTTTTTTTGTCGCTTCATGCGCAGCAGCGGCTCAGAACTGCCACCACGACTTCTTCGCGCCGGGGCGGGCCTTGCCCGTCACGTACGGGCTGTCCGGGAACGTGCCCGCGAGCACGCGCTTCGTGTCCTCGGCGAGCTGCGGCTGCTGCAGCTTGTCGTACGACAGGACCATGATGTGCAGCGCGTCCTCGATCGCCGGCGCGCCCTTGTATTCCTTGATTGCGAGCTGCGCGCGGTTGATCGCCGCGACATAGGCGCCGCGACGGTAGTAATAGTCGGCGGCGTGCACTTCGTGCGACGCGAGCGCGTTGACGATGTAGCGCATCCGGGCTGCGGCGTCGGGCGCGTACTTGCTCTTCGGATAGCGGTCGACGACGACCTTGAATGCGTCATACGATTCGCGCAGCGCCTGCGGGTCGCGCTCGCTCATGTCCTGGCCGGAGAAGCGGCCGAACAGACCGAGATCGTCGTTGAAGTGGATCATGCCCTTCAGGTAGTACGCATACGGGATGTCGGGGTGATCCGGGTGGAGCTGGATGAAGCGGTCGACGGCCTGGTCGGCGGCGGCCGGTTCGTTGTCCTTCCAGTTGCAGTACGCGACGTTGATCTGCGCCTGCTGCGCGAAATGGCCGAACGGGTCGCGGCCCTGCAGCGCTTCGAAGTATTTCGCGCACTTGCCCCAGTCGCCGCCGGTCAGGGCATCCTGAGCCTCTGAGTATAATTTGTTGTTCGACCAGGTCGCGGTCTCGTCCTGCTTCTGCGGCAAGCCGTGGCAACCCGCGATGAGGGCTGCGGCCGCAACCGCCGTTGCCCGGGCGGCGACGGTTATTGCCGCACGTTTGGTCGAATTCATCATGCTCGCATGTCCTAGCTTCAAGTCTCGGTGACCCAGTCTAAATGACCCGTTCTAATTCGCTGAATGCCCGGAAGGGCAAGTCAAATCGCGAAGATTATAGCCCAAGCGATCGGCCCGCCGACGCCGCTCCCGGCGATTCGCTCGATGACGACCTCGTCGGCGACGCGCTGCCGTCGTCCGGCGCGTCGTCCGCCACGGCCGACGACGCACCGCGTGTCGTCGAAGTCCCGCCGTCGCTCGCCGGCGAACGCCTCGACAAGGCGCTCGCGCAGCTGTTCCCCGAATTCTCGCGCAGCCGGCTGCAGAGCTGGATCGACGCGCAGCGCGTGCGCGTCGACGGCGCGCCCGCGAAGATTCGCCAGCCGGTGCCGCTCGGCGCGACGATCGAGCTCGTGCCGGACCTGCTGCCGGAGCAGCTCGCGTTCACGCCGGAGCCGGTGCCGCTCGACATCGTGTACGAGGACGATGCGCTCGTCGTGATCAACAAGCCGGCCGGCCTCGTCGTCCATCCCGCCGCCGGCAACTGGAGCGGCACGATCCTCAACGGCCTGCTGCACCGCTACGGCGACGCGGCGGCCGGCCTGCCGCGCGCGGGGATCGTCCACCGCCTCGACAAGGAAACCTCGGGGCTGATGGTCGTCGCGCGCACGCTTGCCGCGCAGACCGACCTGGTCCGCCAGCTGCAGGCCCGCACCGTGAAGCGCCGCTATTTCGCGCTCGTCTGGGGCACGATGCCCGACGAAGGCACGATCGACGCGCCGATCGGCCGCGATCCGCGCGAGCGCACCCGGATGGCGGTCGTGACCGGCGCGTCCGGCAAGCCGGCGCGCACGCATTTCCGCACGGTTGACACATGTCTGTGGCAACGTCAGCCGGTTTCCGCGATCCAGTGCGATCTCGAGACGGGCCGCACGCATCAGATCCGCGTGCATTGCGCGCACGCCGGGCATCCGCTGCTCGGCGATCCCGTGTACGGACGCGTGCGCGGCAAGCGCTCGGTGACGCCGCTGCCGGACGGTTTCGCGCGGCAGGCGCTGCATGCGTGGCGGCTTGGTCTCGTGCATCCGGTGAGCGGCAGGACGATGCAATGGCGCTGCCCGCTGCCGGACGACATGAACGCGCTCGTCGCGGCGCTCGGGTTCGGGCAGGACGAAGGGGAATTCGACGACGACGACGGTGTCTACGACGATGATTTCGGCGGCGACTATCACGACGATGAGCCGTACCTGGACGACGAGGAGGAGTGAGTGGCGATGACGAACCTGGCGCCGTTGACGTGGCAGGACTGCGTGCAGCCCGACTGGCAGGTGTCGCCGCGCGTGCGCGCGCTGGTCACGACGCGCAACGGCGGTGTCAGCGAAGGCCCTTACGGGCGCTGGCTGGACGGCGTGGCGCTGCCGGGCGGGATGAATCTCGGCCTGCATACCGGCGACGACCCGGCCCATGTCGCGGAGAACCGTGCACGGCTGCTCGCGCTCGCGGGCCAGCCGTGCGCCGCATGGCTCGATCAGGTTCACGGCGCGCGGATCGTGCGTGCCGACGAGGTGATCGGAGCCGATTCCGAATCCGCGGCGCCGGCGCCGGCGCAGGCCGACGCGAGCGTGACCGATCGCGCCAATGCGGTATGCGTCGTGATGGTCGCCGATTGCCTGCCGGTGCTGCTGTGCGATGCGCAGGGGCGCGCAGTCGGCGCGGCGCACGCGGGCTGGCGCGGGCTCGCGGCCGGCATCGTCGAGCAGACCGCCGCGCGCGTCGCGGCGCTTGCCGGCGGCGCGACGGATGGCCTGCACGCGTTCCTCGGGCCGGCGATCGGCCCGGATGCGTTCGAGGTCGGCGCGGACGTGCGCGACGCATTTCTCGACACGGCCCCGCAGTCGGAGCATGATGAAACCGGCCGCGCGTTCGTCGCGATCGAGGGCGCGCCCGGCAAGTATCTCTCCGATCTGTACGCGCTGGCGCGCTTGCGCCTCGCGCGCGCGGGCGTCGTGCACGTGAGCGGCGGCGGCGCGTGCACGGTCGCCGAGCGTTCGCGCTTCTATTCGTACCGGCGCGATCGCGTGACGGGCCGTATGGCCGCGGCGATCTGGCTGGCCGACTGACCCGGTGCGCGCACGGGCTTGCTGCGATGCGGAATCGGTTTATCTCGATATTTGCGCGGCGTTGCGCCGCGGTGTCCGCAGTCGATAGAAAATATGTGAAGTCAAGCGAATCAAAATGATCAAGGTTCGTCGAAAGCCTTGTCCCGTCTGTTTTGCGCGGATTATCTCGATGTGTAACGGTGAACGGGACGCTGCTTTGATCCAACGCTTCACATGGGGAAAACGATAATGATAAAAATACCGCACTGCGGCAGAATCTGGAGGCGCCTCTCCAGTGCATGACGGCCCGGCTCGTGCGGCCGGCACGCCGCGCCGCGAGCAGGATTTCTACGATTGACGCTCAGGAATCACCGGTAAGGCAGGTAATGACAGCATCGAAAAACTCGTCGACGTCCGCACAGGCGGACACTTCCACGGGCCGCCAGGCATTCGATCAGGCAGCCCAGCCGATGCAGCAGATGTTCGAGGCGTGGTTGAGCGCGTGGCGGGGCTTCGCGGACCCGGCGCGCGCGGCAGCGGCGTCGACTGCGACGAATCCGTTCGCGACGTTCCAGTTTCCCAAGTCGTTTCCGTTCCAGGTGCCGTCGATGCCCGATTTCGGCGGCGCGGCGTCGCCGTTCGCGGGCCTGAAGCTGCCGGTCGCCGCGATTGCCCCGGAGCGCCTGCAGAAGCTGCAGGCCGACTATGCGCGCGACTGCGTGACGCTGATGCAGCAGGCGAGCGCCGCGAAGCTCGAGGCGCCCGAACTGAAGGATCGCCGCTTCAGCGGCGACGCATGGAAGGCGTCGCCCGCGCATGCGTTCGCCGCGGCGTGGTACCTGCTCAACGCGCGCTACCTGCAGGAGCTTGCCGACGCGCTCGAGACCGATCCGAAGACGCGCGAGCGGATTCGCTTCACGGTCCAGCAGTGGACGGCCGCCGCCGCGCCGAGCAACTTCCTCGCGCTCAATCCGGACGCGCAGAAGTCGATCATCGAGACCCAGGGCGAGAGCCTGCGCCAGGGGATGATGAACCTGCTCGGCGACCTGCAGCGCGGCAAGATTTCGCAGACCGACGAATCGCAGTTCGTGGTCGGCAGGAACCTCGGCTGCACCGAGGGCGCGGTCGTCTACGAGAACGACCTGATCCAGCTGATCCAGTACAAGCCGACGACGGAGACGGTGTTCGAAAGGCCGCTCCTCATCGTGCCGCCGTGCATCAACAAGTTCTACATCCTCGATCTGCAGCCCGAGAATTCGCTCGTCGCGCACGCGCTGTCGTGCGGCCACCAGGTGTTCCTCGTGTCGTGGCGCAATGCGGACGCGTCGGTCGCCCACAAGACCTGGGACGACTACATGAACGAAGGCATGCTGGCCGCGATCGATGCGGTGCAGCAGGTCAGCGGCCGCGAGCAGATCAACACGCTCGGCTTCTGCGTCGGCGGCACGATGCTGGCGACCGCGCTCGCGGTGCTCGCGGCGCGCGGCGAGCACCCGGCCGCGTCGATGACGCTGCTCACGGCGATGCTCGACTTCTCCGATACGGGCGTCGTCGACGTGTTCGTCGACGAGGCGCACGTGCAGATGCGCGAACAGACGATCGGCGGCAAGAACGGCACGCCGCCCGGGCTGATGCGCGGCGTCGAGTTCGCGAACACGTTCTCGTTCCTGCGCCCGAACGATCTCGTGTGGAACTACGTCGTCGACAACTACCTGAAGGGCCGCACGCCGGCGCCGTTCGACCTGCTGTACTGGAACAGCGACTCGACGAACCTGCCCGGCCCGATGTACGCGTGGTACCTGCGCAATACCTATCTCGAGAACCGGCTGCGCGTGCCGGGCGCGCTGACCGTGTGCGGCGAAGCGGTCGACCTGTCGCGCATCGACGTGCCGACGTTCATCTACGGCTCGCGCGAGGATCACATCGTGCCGTGGCAGACGGCCTACGCGTCGACGTCGATCCTGACGGGCCCGCTGAAGTTCGTGCTGGGTGCGTCGGGCCACATCGCCGGCGTGGTCAATCCGCCCGCGAAAAAGAAGCGCAGTTACTGGGTCAACGACGACAGCCCGTCCGAATCGGCCGACGACTGGTTCGCCGGCGCGACCGAGCAGCCCGGCAGCTGGTGGCCGGCCTGGATCGAATGGCTCGATCAGTACGGCGGCCGCAAGGTGGCTCCGCGCGCGCAGCTCGGCTCGCCACAGTTCCCGGTGATCGAGCCGGCGCCTGGCCGGTACGTGTTGCAGCGCGATTGACGAAAACCGGACAGCGGCGCACGCTGTCCGGTGCGCCGCGGTTTTTTTAACAGGGCGGGGAGCGATGCGCCGTGTCGCGCCGGCCCGGAGGAAATGGAAATGACGGACGTAGTGATCGTATCGGCCGCGCGGACCGCGGTCGGCAAATTCGGCGGCACGCTCGCGAAGATCGCGGCGCCGGAGCTGGGCGCGACGGTGATCCGCGCGGTGCTGGAGCGCGCCGGCGTGAAGCCGGAGCAGGTGAGCGAAGTGATCATGGGCCAGGTGCTGGCGGCCGGCTCGGGCCAGAACCCGGCGCGGCAGTCGCTGATCAAGGCCGGGCTGCCGAGCGCGGTGCCGGGGATGACGATCAACAAGGTATGCGGCTCGGGCCTGAAGGCGGTGATGCTGGCGGCGAACGCGATCGCGGCGGGCGACGCGGAGATCGTGGTCGCGGGCGGGCAGGAGAACATGAGCGCGGCGCCGCACGTGCTGCCGGGCTCGCGCGACGGGTTCCGGATGGGCGACGTGAAGCTGGTCGACACGATGATCGTCGACGGGCTGTGGGACGTGTACAACCAGTACCACATGGGGATCACGGCGGAGAACGTCGCGAAGGAATACGGGATCACGCGCGAGGAGCAGGACGCCTTCGCGGCGCTGTCGCAGAACAAGGCGGAAGCGGCGCAGAAGGCGGGGCGCTTCGATGCCGAGATCGTGCCGGTGGCGATCCCGCAGAGGAAGGGCGAGCCGCTGCAGTTCGCGACCGACGAGTTCGTGCGTCACGGCGTGACGGCGGACGCGCTGGCGGGGCTGAAGCCGGCGTTCGCGAAGGACGGCACGGTGACGGCGGCGAACGCGTCGGGGATCAACGACGGCGCGGCGGCGGTGCTGGTGATGTCGGCGCAGAAGGCGGCGGCGCTGGGTCTGACGCCGCTGGCGCGGATCAAGGCGTACGCGAACGCGGGGGTGGACCCGAGCGTGATGGGGATGGGTCCGGTGCCGGCGTCGCGTCGGTGCCTGGAGCGTGCGGGCTGGACGCCGGGCGACCTGGACCTGATGGAGATCAACGAGGCGTTCGCGGCGCAGGCGCTGGCGGTGCACAAGCAGATGGGCTGGGACACGTCGAAGGTGAACGTGAACGGCGGGGCGATCGCGATCGGTCATCCGATCGGGGCATCGGGCTGCCGGATCCTGGTGACGCTGCTGCACGAGATGGTCAAGCGCGACGCGAAGCGCGGGCTGGCGTCGCTGTGCATCGGCGGCGGGATGGGGGTTGCGCTCGCGCTCGAGCGTCCGTAATCCCGTCGTCCGGTTCTCGGCGCCGGCCGTGAGGTCCGGCCGGCGCCGCGTGAAGTCAGAGGTGGCCTTGGCTGCTCTCGAAACCAAAAAAATGGAGTGAGATTTATGTCTCAGCGAATTGCTTACGTAACGGGCGGCATGGGCGGCATCGGCACAAGCATCTGCCAGCGTCTGTCGAAGGACGGCTTCAAGGTGGTCGCGGGCTGCGGCCCGAACTCGCCGCGCCGCGTGAAGTGGCTCGAGGATCAGAAGGCGCTCGGGTTCGACTTCATCGCATCGGAAGGCAACGTCGGCGACTGGGACTCGACCAAGGAAGCGTTCGACAAGGTCAAGGCCGAGGTTGGCGAGATCGACGTGCTGGTCAACAATGCGGGCATCACGCGCGACGTCGTGTTCCGCAAGATGACGCACGAGGACTGGACGGCCGTCATCGACACCAACCTGACGAGCCTGTTCAACGTGACGAAACAGGTGATCGACGGGATGGTCGAGCGCGGTTGGGGCCGGATCATCAACATTTCGTCGGTGAATGGCCAGAAGGGCCAGTTCGGCCAGACCAACTACTCGACCGCGAAGGCCGGCATCCACGGCTTCACGATGTCGCTCGCGCAGGAAGTCGCGACGAAGGGCGTGACGGTCAACACCGTGTCGCCGGGCTACATCGGCACCGACATGGTCAAGGCGATCCGCCCTGACGTGCTCGAGAAGATCGTCGCCACGATTCCGGTGCGCCGCCTCGGCGGGCCCGAGGAGATCGGCTCGATCGTCGCGTGGCTCGCGTCGAACGACTCGGGCTTCGCGACGGGCGCCGACTTCTCGCTGAACGGCGGCCTGCACATGGGCTGAGCCCCCGAACCGCGCGGGCCGGGTGGCCGCGCGGCTCGGCGTCTACAAAGGGGCCCCGCCGCCCGTCTTTCGGGCGGCGGGGGATCGTCACTGCGCTGCGCTGGCATTTAAAGGCGTTACATGACTACTACAAAGAAAACGGCTGAACGGCTCATCAAGAAATATCCGAACCGCCGGCTCTACGATACCGAGACAAGCACGTACATCACGCTTACCGACGTGAAACAGCTCGTGCTGGACCAGGAGGATTTCAAGGTCGTCGACGCGAAATCGAGCGAAGACCTGACCCGCAGCATCCTGCTGCAGATCATCCTCGAAGAGGAAAGCGGCGGCGTGCCGATGTTCTCGTCGTCGATGCTGTCGCAGATCATCCGCTTCTACGGGCATGCGATGCAGGGGATGATGGGCACCTACCTGGAGAAGAACATCCAGGCGTTCATCGACATCCAGAACAAGCTCGCGGACCAGTCGAAGAACCTGTATGAGAACAATGCGATGAATCCGGAGATCTGGTCGCAGTTCATGAACATGCAGGCGCCGATGATGCAGGGCATGATGACGAGCTACATCGAGCAATCGAAGAACATGTTCGTGCAGATGCAGGAGCAGATGCAGAGTCAGGCGAAGTCGATGTTCAGTTCGTTTCCGTTCAAGCCGCCTGGCTCGGAGCCGGAGAAGAAGTAAGCGGATAGCCGGTGCGGGCGCGCAACGCGCCGCGCCGGGATCGCGTGGATTGGACGCAAGTCTGTCGTATTGCGCCAAGGTCCGCGCCAAGGTCGCCGCATGTCGTGCGGACTCGTGGTCCGCTGCGACGGCGGCGCCGTACGACGATACCCTGGGCCGGTCGTTTGCATCGGCGTCTGCGGGTTCGTGGCTCTCTGATGCACGGAGCGAGCCTGAATCGCTGCCGTAGCGTGTTGCTCCCGATTTCCCGATCTTCCACGCACGAGCGCATGGCAATGCCGTCCGCTCGATCGTCGTGCGCGTGCGTTCGACATGCGCATGCATCGCTTGCGCAACATGCGCGGTTCAACTGGTGACGTCAGCCCCGCAGCGGTGATCGCGCGCGCCGGCGTCGATCAGCGCGCGAAACGCGCCGTCCAAATGCGGGTGGATTCTGTGCGCCGAAAAAACGGCGTCAGGCAACCTCGAGTGAGGCCGACCGGCGAATGCCGGTCGCCGACATGAAAATAAAAGTTAATCGCCGTTGCCGTCGACTAACCGCGAGGTGCGCTTATCGAATCGCGAAGCGGGTTGCCACCGTTCCGTTCGCGCATCCATTGCCGTAGATGAAGAAATTCCGGTTGTCGTTGTAGGCGGAATAAATGATCGGGAAAAATTCCTTCGCGCTGAACGCGTAGGAGCCGTCGGCAATAACGACCACCAGATTGCCGCTGGTATCGGTTTCGATCTTGTCGATCTTGCCGGCTTTGCACAGGGTGTCAGCAGACGCGTAGGAAGAGGCGAGCATCATGGCAGTAAAAAGCATCGGTACAATCTTTTTCACGATTTTTCCTTTGTGAGTTAATCGATGATGTGGTTTTTGATGCGGTTGATGCTCGGTGAGGTGGCGTTTGTTTTTATAAGGAAATGGGGTCTGTGACCTTATGGTTCGTTTTGGTTCTGCGGCTTTCGGGCGTGAGTTATCTGTTTTGGAAGGCTGTCCGGAATTCCATATTGCTTCGTAATTGGACTGCAGTGTTCCTCTGCTGCGGTGCGCAACAGAGATTATGGTTTGGCATTGAACAATTCCAATTAAATTAATTTATCGTTTTTCCGGGTTGATAAGGGGCTGGATTGGCTGGATTTTGCAATATTGTGATGGATATTGTTCAGCGCTTTGGTGGTAGTTGTGGATGTTGAATGAGTATCGATGTTGAATCGGATGGTTGATGGCGAGATGACGATGAGGTGAGCGTAGGGAGGCGCGCGGCAAGACGCTTCCCGGTCGCCTTTGCGCAAGCTTCAGGGGATATTCGAGTTTGTTGAATGGTGCGCGACTTTGTTGAATGGTGTGCTTGTTTCTTGCTGTTGTTGTGTTGGGGAGAGTATGTTTGCAGTGCGCGGGCTCCAAAACGTGGCTTTATATGTGTAAGTATTGTCTGGTTGGCTTGTGAGGCCCATTCTGCATGACTGTATGGACCAATGCGTCACGACCCGGAGGGTGAAAATGGAAGATTATATTAGGTATGGCGATCTTGTTCGTTTCGTAAACGGCTACCAGGGCGGTAGCTACCTCGGTGCAGGGGCGGGGTCGAACATTGCCGGTGCCGTGGACGATGTCGGAACCTATCCGTCCATAAATGGCTATGACACTGTAACGCAATGGGTAATTTTTTCGCTCGGTGGCGCCAAGGATAATGGGAATATAATTAGAAGTTGCGATCGGGTGGCCATTCTGGCTCTCAAGAATGAAGCAAGTTTGGCGCTGTTCGGCAACACATTTTTGCCCAATGGTGATTTCGGTGTGGCGACGGGTAATGGGTCGGCTGTCTGGCACATTTTAATTGAATCAAGTGCCAACAATAACCCTGGTCTCGTCGCCGGGGATCAGTTGCATCTTTTAAATGATTTCAATAACGGCACCGGCTTTCTGGACACCCGCAATCACGCCAGTCCTGGCTCCGGTTTCCTGTTCAACGTCTCGGCTTCGTATTTTTACAATCGTGATGCCGGTAGTGGAACATGGCGGGTAGTGCGAGCCTGAGCTTTAACTTCTTCGTGAACCCCATATTTTCGGGTTCGTCGCGGATTACCGGGGAATGCGGCGCGGACCTTGACGAAGAACGACCCGGGCGAGCCGGGTCGGAGTGAAGCGATCAAGCGGGAGGCGTGCTATTTCTCCGCAAACGTCCCCGCTTCGACCAGCGCCATCTTGCTGGGGTCCAGGTGCTTGCGGATGGCGGCGTTGACCTGGTCCACGGTCAGCGCACGGACGCGCTCGGGATAGGTATCCAGGTCGCTCAGGGGTTGGTCCTGGAGCACCGTCTGGGTGAGCATGGCGGCCATCTGTCCCGTGGTTTCCATGGCGACTTGATGGCGGCCGATCATGCCGTCCTTGCGCGCATTCAGTTCCGCCTGGGTGATGCCCTGTTTCCACCAGGCGTCCAGTACGCGGCGGGTGCTTGCGACGCCCTTGTCCAGCAGGGGCGGGGCGAAGCTGGTGTTGATGAGGAATCCTCCGTCCATGATGGAGAGCCCGGACAGGCTCGCACGGATGCCGTAGGTCAGGCCTTCCTTGTCGCGGACGCTCGCCATCAGCCGGCCGGTGAAGCCGCTGCCCAGGATGTTGACGGCCGCGCTCAGGGGCAGGTAGTCGGCGTCGTTGGCGCGCACGTCGATGGCCTGACCCAGCATCACGCTGATGGACGCCTTGTCCTTCATGGCGATGCGCTGCGTGTCGGCCCGGTTCGCCTTGCGTGGCGGCCCCTGCCGCACGAGGGCCTTGCCACCGCTCCAGCCGGCGAAAGCGTCGGTCACCCAGGACTGCAGGCGGCGAGGGTCCGCACCGCCCACCACGACCAGGGTCATATGCGCCGGTCCGTAGTAGGCCCGATGAAACGCCTTGATATCGTCCAGCGTGGCGGCGGCAATGGCCTGGAGCATCCGCTCGCGTGGCACCGGGGCGTTGAGGTGCGCGTCGGGGTAGATGGATCGATAGAGCGCCTCGGCGGCCTGCGCGGACGGATTTTCCCCTCTCTGGCGGACTTGAGCCTCCAGCCGGGTCTTGGCCTTCGCGAGTTCCTCCGCCTTGAAGGCCGGCAGGCGCAACTGCTCGGCCATCAGGTCGATCAGCGTAGGCAAATCCTTGGTCAGGCTTCGGCCGTGGATGCCGACGTAGCCTCCCTCGGTCCGGAACGACAACTGCGCGCCCAGGCTGTCCAGCAGCGCGGAGATGGCCACCTTGTCGCGGCGGGCGCTGCCTTCCTGCAGCAACATGCCGGTCAGCAAGGGCACGGCGGGATTGGCCGCCTTGCTCGCCGCATCGGCATCGCCCAGGGGCATCACGCCGGAAAGGGACACCATCTCCTGCGGCGCCATGGGATAGACCAACAGGTCGATGCTGCCGGCCCGGGAGCGCACGACGCGATCGGCGATGCCCGCCTGAGCCGCAATAGGCAACCACAGCGCGGCGAACAACACCAGCCATGGCCGCAGGTAGTTGAAACGAACGCGCATCATGTGGACTTCTCCGGTACGAACCAGCCGGTGGTGCTCTGGTCTTCATTGAGGTACTTGCGGGCAACCCGCTGCACATCGGCGGGCGTGACCTTTTCCAGTTGTTCCAGCTCGGTGACGAACTGGGTCCAATCGCCCTGCGCGACCGCCTCGCCCAACAGGGCGGAGGTCATGCCGACACCGTCGCGCTTGTAGATCTGTTCGGCGCGGTAAGGACCCAGCACCCGCTGGATATCCTCGCGAGTCACGCCCTCGGTCTTGATGCGTTCCAGTTCGGCCCAGGCGATTTTCTCGGCTTGCTCGTGTTTGGCGTTGGGCGACAGGCTGATCGTGACCAGAAACGGACCGGGATCGTGCTGCGCCATGAAGCTGGCTCTGGCATTCGTGGCAACCGCTGTGTCCACCAGCGTGCGATACAGCGGGCTGCTCTTGCCCTGGCTCAATACCAGGCCCAGCACGGTTAATGCAGCCGCATCGGGATGCAGGGCGTGAGGTGCCTTGAAGGCGATGATCAGATTGCCCGTTGCACCGGCCCGTTTGAGCACCAGCCGTCGCGGCCCCTGCTGCGGCGGTTCCTCGGTAGTCAACGCCGGGATCGCCGCGGGTGCGCGCGGGATGTCGCCGTAGTACTGCTTGATCCAGCCGAGCGCTTGCTCCGGCCGGAAGTCTCCGACCAGGATGACCACCGCATTGTCCGGCCAGTAGTAGGTGTCGTAGAAGGCTCGCAGCTTGTTCACGCTGGCATGCTCGATGTCGCTACGCCAGCCGATGGTGGGGTGATGGTAGGGGTGCGCCTGGTAAGCGGTGGCCAGTACCTGCTGGAACAAGGCGCGGAAAGGACTGTTCTCGCCCTGCTCGTACTCGTTGCGCACCACCGTCATCTCGCTGGCCAGGTCTTCCGGGCGCAGCAGCAGGTTACGCATGCGGTCGGCCTCGATCGCGATGTAGCCTTCCAACGCATCACGCCCGAGTGTGCCGAAGTAGTTGGTGCGGTCCATCGAGGTGGTGGCGTTGAAGCTGGCGCCGACCCGCTCCATGTAGACGTTCAGCGAGTTGCCTTGTTCCCTGTTGTAGTGCCGGCTTCCCTTGAACATCAGGTGCTCCAGCAGGTGGGTGCCGCCGGTGGTGCCGGTGACCTCGTTGCGTGAACCCACCTTGTACAACACCTGGAGACTGACCACCGTCGCGGCAGGGTCGGGCATGGCCAGCACGGTGAGACCGTTGGGGTCCAGGCGGTATTCGTCGATACCGCCCAGGGAGCGTACGTGGGTAAAACCCGGTACTTCGACCGGTTGGGCCATCGCCGTGCCTGCGATCAACAGGCATAGCGAGAGCCCAGTGCGTATCAAACGTCGTAATGACATGGAGCCGTCCTTTCGTTTCGGCAGGGTGATTGCGGAGGGTTAGGCGCCGGCCTGAGTGGCCGGCGAGAAGGTGGCGGACGCATCTTCGCGACCGTGCGCCCGGACAGACAGCGGTCAGTCATCCTTGCGCTCGTCCAGCGTGGCGAAGACTGTGCTTCTATCGTTGCCCGGTACGCAATGGTCGAAGAGGCTGTCGAGTGGCGCAACCAAGGCGACGCGCTTGCTTACTACAACACCGCTTCAATTGGCGAGCACGGCCGAGTTGCCGCTTACCGCACGTGCGGCAGCAACGCCCGCAACCAGTATGCGACCGCGACGGCGCCTCCGTCGGGCGTGCCGATCGCGCGTTCGCCCAGATAGCTCGCACGCCCCGCGCGCGGCGTCATGCGGGCGGTTGCCTGCGCGCCGCGTTCGGCGGCTTCGACGGCCACGGCCCATGCGGCAGCGCCGTTCGGATCGTCTTCGAGCGCACGGTCGAACGCGTCGACGGCCGGCACCAGCGCATCGAGCATCGTCCGGTCGCCGGCGCGCGCACCGCCCAGCTCACCGATCGACTCCACCGCACTGCGGAACGCCATGGCCCAGTCGCGCGCCGACGGCTCGGCGACGTCGGCAAGGCGGCGCGACGCACGCAGCAGCGCGGTTGCGTAGAAGGGCCCCGAACTGCCCGCGATCGCGCGACGCAACGCGGCGCCGAGCGCCGTGAGCGCGCCGGCCGGCGTGCCGTACGCGGCGTCGGGCAACGCGAGAATCGCCTGAGCGGCCCGATGCATGCTCGCGCCGAGGTCGCCGTCGCCGGCCGCCGCGTCGAGTTCCGCCAACGTCGCTTCGTTGTCGATCAGCGTGCGCGCGACCGCGTGCAGTGCCGGCTGCAGGCGCGCGGCCCATGCGCGGCCGGTTGCGTCGAGCGCTGCGGGTGGCGCATCGCGGATTTCCTCGGCGGCCACCCGGATCTGCGGGTTGACAGCGCCGCCGCCCGGCCACGCGCGCGCCTGCGTCGGCGCGTCGAGCAGCGCCGCACGCTCGTCGTTCAGCCGCAGCACGGAAATCGAGCAGCCGGGCATGTCGAGCGCCGACAGGAACGTGCCGGCCCATGCGCGTTCGACGGCGATGCCGCGCCGGCTCAGGTTGTCGTACGCGGCGCGCAGCACGATCGCCAGCTCCATGTCGGGCGTGGCGCCGAGACCGTTGACGAGCAGTGCGACCCGTTCGCCGCCGGCGAGGACGAGATCGGCGACGATGCTCGACAGCAGCGTGTCGACCAGCGCGTCGGCCGGCAGCGGTGCAGTGCGTTCCACGCCCTTTTCGCCATGGATGCCGAGGCCGAGCTCGATTTCGTGGTCGGCGAGGCTGAAGCCCGATTTGTCGGCGCCCGGTATCGTGCAGCCGTCGAGTGCGACGCCCATCGTGCCGAGATCGGCCGCGGCCTCGCGCGCGATCGCGGCGACGCGGGCGAGCGGCAGCCCGCGTGCGGCGGCGGCACCGGCGAGCTTGTGGATCAGGACGGTGCCCGCGATCCCGCGTCGCTGCCCGCGCTCGACGCGCTCGCGCAGCGATACGTCGTCGGCGACGATGACCGCCTCGACCGGAATGCCCTCCGCGCGCGCGAGTTCGGCGGCGAGCCCGAAATTGAGCCGGTCGCCCGTGTAGTTCTTGACGACGAGCAGCGCGCCGTTCGGGCCGGCGGTCGCGCGGATCGCGGCCAGCACGGCGTCGGTGGACGGTGACGTGAACACCTCGCCGCACACGGCCGCGCTCAGCATCCCGTCGCCGACGTAGCCGCCGTGCGCGGGCTCGTGGCCGCTGCCTCCGCCGGACAGGACCGCGACCACGCGCTGCGACGGTTCGGGAAGCGGCCTGCGGACGAGCACGTGCTCGTCGCCGAGGATCGCGAGATGCGGCGACTGCCGCGCGATGCCTTCCAGCATTTCGCGCACGACGTCGGACGGGCGGTTGACAAGCTTCTTCATGGCGAGGGTTTCAGGGCAGGTGGAAGGGGTTTGGCCGAACGCGCTCGCGCGGCGGACGGCTTTCGTGTTTCGGGGGCGGGCGCGCCGTGTGCCGGTCGTATGAGGCGACGCAACGGCCGTTGTTCGGCGCTCGCATCGCGCCACGATACATCAGATGAAAGAACAAGGGCAGATACGCACGTCGCCCTGTGGCTCGTGAATTCCGCCCGCTCATTTTGGCTCGCCGAACCCTAAATGGCTGTAAACTCTCTTTTTTTGCCGCCACGCCCCCACATTCAAGATGTCCCAATCCCCCAAAGTAGGGTTCGTATCCCTCGGGTGCCCGAAAGCCCTGGTCGACTCCGAACAAATCATCACCCAGCTGCGCGCCGAGGGCTATGAAATCTCCGGCACCTACGACGGCGCCGACCTCGTCGTCGTCAACACCTGCGGCTTCATCGACGAAGCCGTGCAGGAGAGCCTCGACGCGATCGGCGAGGCGCTGACCGAAAACGGCAAGGTGATCGTCACCGGCTGCCTCGGCGCGAAAAAGAGCGCAAGCGGCTCGGGCCTGATCGAGGAAGTGCATCCGAAGGTGCTCGCGGTCACCGGCCCGCACGCGGTCGGCGAGGTGATGCAGGCGGTCCATTCGCACCTGCCGAAGCCGCACGATCCGTTCGTCGACCTCGTGCCCGCGGCCGGCATCAAGCTCACGCCGCGCCACTACGCGTACCTGAAGATTTCCGAAGGCTGCAACCACCGCTGCACGTTCTGCATCATCCCGTCGATGCGCGGCGACCTCGTGTCGCGCCCGGTCGCCGAAGTGATGCTCGAAGCGGAAAACCTGTTCAAGTCCGGCGTCAAGGAACTGCTCGTGATCTCGCAGGACACGAGCGCTTACGGCGTCGACGTCAAATACCGCACGGGCTTCTGGAACGGCAAGCCGATCAAGACGCGCATGACCGACCTGGTCGCCGCGCTCGGCGAGCTCGCGGCGCAGTACGGCGCGTGGGTGCGCCTGCACTACGTGTATCCGTATCCGAGCGTCGATGAAGTCATTCCGCTGATGGCCGAAGGCCCGTTCAAGGGCCACGTGCTGCCGTACCTCGACGTGCCGTTCCAGCACGCGCATCCGGAAGTGCTCAAGCGCATGAAGCGCCCGGCGAACGCCGAGAAGGTGCTCGAGCGCGTGCAGAAGTGGCGCGAGATCTGCCCGGACCTGACGATCCGCAGCACGTTCATCGCAGGCTTCCCCGGCGAGACCGAGGAGCAGTTCGAGACGCTGCTCGACTTCATCCGCGAGGCGGAGCTCGACCGCGTCGGCTGCTTCGCGTATTCGCCGGTCGAAGGCGCGACCGCGAACGAGCTGGACGGCGCACTGCCCGACGACGTGCGCGAGGCGCGCCGCGCGCGCTTCATGGAAGTGGCCGAGGAGGTGTCGGCGAAGCGCATCGAGCGCAAGGTCGGCAAGACGCTGAAGGTGCTGATCGACGAAGTGAGCGACGAAGGCGGTATCGGCCGCACGGCGGCGGATGCGCCGGAAATCGACGGCGTCGTCTACGTCGAGCCGGCGCAGAAGGCGTCGAAGCGCTACAAGGTCGGCGATTTCGTGTCCGTGAAGATCACGGGCGCCGACGGTCACGATCTGTGGGGCGAGGTGTAAGCAATGGCGGCGCCGTTTCCGGAGATCCTCGCGCTCGGCGAGGCGATGGTCGAATTCAACCAGTCGCAGCCGGGCCGTCCCGAATTCCTGCAGGGCTTCGGCGGCGACACGTCGAACTTCTGCATCGCGGCCGCGCGCCAGGGCGCGTCGGCGGGCTTCGTGTCGGCGGTCGGCGACGACCCGTTCGGCCGGCTGCTGAACGACCTGTGGCGCAGTGAAGGCGTCGACACGACGTACGTGCGCATCGACCGTGCGGCGCCGACCGGCGTGTACTTCGTCACGCACGGCCCGACCGGCCATCAGTTCGACTACCTGCGCGCCGGCTCGGCCGCGAGCCGCTACGCGACCGGCGACCTGCCGCTCGACGCGCTCGCCGCCGCGAAAGCCGTGCACCTGTCGGGCATCAGCCTCGCGATCGGCACGGCCGCGTGCGACGCCGCGTTCGCGGCGATCGACCATGCGCGCCGCAACGGCGCGAAGGTCAGCTTCGACACGAACCTGCGCCTGAAGCTGTGGCCGCTGCCGCGCGCCCGCGCGGTGATGCGCGAAGCGCTGCGCCAGACGGACATCTGCCTGCCGAGCTGGGAAGACGTCACGGCGATCACGGGCGCGGACGATCGCGATGCGATCGTCGACGCGATGCTCGAGCTCGGGCCGCAGGTCGTCGCACTGAAGCTCGGCAAGGACGGCGCGTATGTCGCGACGCCGCACGAACGGCGCGTCGTGCCGGGCTTCACGGTCGAGGCGATCGACGCGACGGGCGCGGGCGACTGCTTCGGCGGCGCGTTCGTCGCGCGGATCGTCGCGGGCGACGATCCGTTCACGGCGGCGCGCTACGCGAATGCGGCGGCGGCGCTGTCGACGACGGGCTACGGCGCGGTCGCGCCGATTCCGCGGCGGGATGCGGTGGAGCGCTTGATGCAGGGCTGACGCGCATGCCGCACGCCGGCCGGGCCACGGGGTTGTTTCATTCGGACAAGGGATGAGGAGGCAACATGCAGCGTGAAGTGGTGGTGGTGAGCGGCGTGCGGACCGCGATCGGCGATTTCGGCGGCAGCCTGAAGGGTTTTCCGCCGACCGAGCTGGGCGCGAAGGTCGTGCGCGAAGTGCTGCAGCGCGCGCAGGTGTCGGGCGACGAGGTCGGCCACGTGGTGTTCGGCAACGTCGTGCATACCGAGCCGAAGGACATGTACCTCGCGCGGGTCGCCGCGATCGACGGCGGCGTCGCGCCGCACGTGCCCGCTCTCACCGTCAACCGGCTGTGCGGCTCGGGCCTGCAGGCGATCGTGTCGGCCGCGCAGGGTGTGCTGCTCGGCGATGCGGACATCGCGATCGCCGGCGGCGCGGAAAACATGAGCCGCGCGCCGTATTCGATGCAGGCCGCGCGGTTCGGCCAGCGGATGGGCGACATGCGCGTCGTCGACATGATGGTCGGCGCGCTGAACGATCCGTTCCAGTCGATCCATATGGGCGTGACGGCGGAGAACGTGGCGGCGAAATACGGGATCTCGCGCGACGAGCAGGACGCGCTGGCGCTCGAATCGCACCGGCGCGCGTCGCATGCGGCGCAGGCCGGCTACTTCAAGGACCAGATCCTGCCGGTCGAGCTGATCGGCTCGAAGAAGGGCACGCCGGTCGTGTTCGACCGCGACGAGCACGTGCGGCACGACGCGAGCGCCGATGACTTCACGAAGCTGCGCCCGGTGTTCGTCAAGGAAAACGGCACGGTGACGGCCGGCAACGCGTCGGGCATCAACGACGCGGCCGCCGCGGTGCTGCTGATGGAGCGCGGCGTGGCCGAGCAGCGCGGCGCGCGGCCGCTCGCGCGTCTCGTCGCGTATGCGCACGCAGGCGTCGATCCCGCGTACATGGGAATCGGCCCGGTGCCGGCGACGCGCAAGGTGCTCGAGCGCGCAGGGCTGACGGTCGCGGATCTCGACGTGATCGAGGCAAACGAGGCATTCGCCGCGCAGGCCTGCGCGGTGACGAAGGCGCTGGGGCTGGACCCGGCGAAGGTGAATCCGAACGGGTCGGGCATTTCGCTCGGTCACCCGATCGGCGCGACGGGCGCGCTGATTGCCGTGAAGGCGCTGTACGAGCTGCAGCGCATCGGCGGCCGTTACGCGCTCGTGACGATGTGTATCGGCGGCGGGCAGGGCATCGCCGCGATTTTCGAGCGGATCTGAGAGCAAGGAGCAACACAAGGTGGGTCGATATTCGGGATGGCAACGGGCACTCGTCGTCGCATGCGCGCTGGCGGCGGGCATGGCGACGCCGCATGCATTCGCGGCACACGTCATCGCGCCGGACGCGCAGCAGGACCCGCAACAGGACGACTCGGCCCCCGCGCGGCCGCTCAAGCCGAATCCCGAGTTCGCCCGCCTGCCGCGCTACGAAGGCACGCTCGGCGGCCGGCCGATCGTCGTGCGTCTCGGTCCGAAGGAGAACGAAGAGGGCGTGCACGGCGAGTACCAGTTCGCCGACACGGGCGAAGTGATCCTGCTGGCCGGCGACCGCGACGGCGATACGCTCGAAATCGAGGAATCGAACGACGGCACCAACATCACCGGCGTGTGGATCGGCCGCTTCGATGCGTCGGGCGGCCTGAAGGCGGACCGGATGAACTCGGATGAATCGGACCCGCAGCCGGTCGTGCTGCGGCCGGCGCGCGGGTCGCGCGCGGCGCTGCAGGTGCGCGATGGCCGCGTGCAGGAGATCGAAACGGTCGGCGGCGTCGTCGACCTGCGCGCCGACGACTGAGTCCCGCGCTGGCTCGGTGTGCGCGGCGCGCATTGTACCGGGCCAAACGCGGCCGTTTTGACTATGCTGGCGGTCCGTTTAGCAACCGTTCGGCTACCTCCCGGCCTCATCGCCATGACTGCATCCACTTCCAAGCGCGCGCTGCAAACCCGCATCGTTCAACCCGACGACGTGATTCCGGAAGGCTTCCGTTCGTTCGCCGCGCCGGTCGCGCGTGCGTCGACGGTCGTGTTTCCCGACCTCGCGACGATGCGCAACCTCGACTGGCGCCAGGACAGCCAGTGGCGCTACGGCCTGCACGCGACGCCGACCTCGCTCGCGCTCGCGCAACGGCTCGCGGAGATCGAGGGCGGCACGCACGCGCTGCTGCAGCCGTCGGGTCTCGCGTCGATCATGAACGTCTACTTCGGCCTGGTGAAGGCCGGCGACGACGTGCTGATCCCGCACAACGTCTACGGCCCGAACGCCGATTTCGGCAACTGGCTCGCAAAGGATTTCGGCATCACCGCGCGTTTCTATGATCCGCTCGTCGGCGCCGGCATCGCGGACCTGATCCGGCCGAACACGCGCCTGATCTGGCTCGAGGCGCCCGGCTCGGTGACGATGGAAGTGCCGGATGTCCGGGCGATCACGACGGTCGCGAAGCAGCACGGCGTCGTCACCGCGATCGACAACACGTATTCGGCGGGGCTCGCGTTCAAGCCGTTCGAGCACGGCGTCGACATCTCGGTGCAGGCGCTGACCAAGTACCAGTCGGGCGGCAGCGACCTGCTGATGGGTGCGACGATCACCGCGGACGCGGCGCTGCACGCGCATCTGAAGCTCGCGCGGATGCGCTGCGGGATCGGCGTGTCGGTCGACGACTGCTCGCTCGTGCTGCGCAGCCTGCCGAGCATGCAGGCGCGCTTCGACGCGCACAGCAAGAGCGCGCTCGCGCTCGCGCACTGGCTGAAGGCGCGGCCCGAAATCGCGACCGTGCTGCATCCGCAACTGCCGGATTGTCCGGGGCATGCGTCGTTCGTTCGCGATTTCACCGCGGGCGGCGCTCCGGCGGCGGGCGGCCTGTTCTCGGTAATCTTCGACGCGCGCTACAGCGCGGAGCAGGTCGACCGCTTCGTCGAGGCGCTGGAGCTGTTCGCGATCGGCTGGAGCTGGGGCGGCGCGTGCAGCCTCGCGATGCCGTACGACGTCGCGTCGATGCGGCCGGAGTGGCCGCATCGCGGCACGCTGGTGCGCTTCTACGTCGGCCTCGAGGACGAGGCCGACCTGCGCGCGGACATCGAGCGCGCGATGCAGGCGACGCTCGGCTGAGCGGCGCTCGCAGAGGGCGGATAGGCTAGACGCCGGCGTGACCCGAGGTCGCGCCGGCGTTTTGATTTCAGAACAGGCGCAGCAGGCCGTCGAGGCCGACGTGATCGAACGCGACCGTCGCCGCGTCGCGCACGATCGGCTTCGCACGGAAGGCGACCGACAGGCCGGCTTCCGCCATCATCTTCAGGTCGTTCGAGCCGTCGCCCATCGCGATCGCGCGGCTCGGCGCGATGCCGAGCGCCGCGCACGTGTCGCGCAGCATGCGCGCCTTCACGTCGGCGTTGACGATCTCGCCGATCACTTTCCCGGTCAGCTTGCCGTCGACGATCTCGAGCGTGTTCGCGTGCGCGAAGTCGAGGCCGAGCCGCGTCTTCAGGCGCTCGGTGAAGAACGTGAAGCCGCCCGACACGAGCAGCGTCTTCAGGCCGGCGGCCTTCGCGCCGGCGAGCATCGTTTCCGCGCCCGGCGACAGCCGCAGCCGCTCGTCATACACGCGCTCGAGCGCCTGCGCGTCGAGGCCGGCGAGCAGCGCGACGCGGCGCGTCAGGCTTTCGTTGAAATCGCGGATCTCGCCGCGCATCGACGCCTCGGTGATCGCCGCCACCTCCGCCTTCAGGCCGCAGAAATCCGCGATCTCGTCGATGCATTCGATCGTGATCAGCGTCGAATCCATGTCCATCACGACGAGCCCGAAGTCGCGCAGCGTGCGGCCGGCGTCGACGAACGCGAAGTCGAGCGCGTGCGTGCCGCAATACACGTCGATGTCGGGCCGCTGCGCCGGGTTGGCGCCCTCGATGCGCAGCGCGTGCTCGTCGACCTGCACGACGCGGGCGCCGCGCGCCAGCGCGAGCAACGGTTTGTGATGCGCGTCCGACAACGGCGCGACGCTCTGGATGACGAGATTCTGAATCATGACGGATGGGTTGGAATGCGAATGGAATGCGTGGGCGGCCGTGGCCGCCTGCGGACGCCGAACCGGGCCGCCCGATGCCGGCGGCGGGCGGCTGCGCCGCAAACGCAACATTGTAGCCGGTCGGTGCGGCTCGGGTGCCGGACGGCGGCACGCGGCGATCGCGGGCGGGCAGTCGGGCTCACTCACGCGCGCCCCCGGAGCCGGCCCGCACCGGCCACGCGCGCCGTCTATCGTGCATCCGCCCGATCCCAGTAAGGCGGATCACCGAAATGCCCGGCGAGAAACGCAATGAACGCGAGCGTCTTCAGCGGCACGTGCGCGCGGCTCGGGTAGACGGCCCAGATCGCGACTTCGTCGGCGAGCGGGTAGTCGTCGAGCACGGTGACGAGCGCACCGCGCGCCAATTGGGGCGCGACGTCCCAGGTCGACTTGATCGCGATCCCGAAGCCGTCGACGAGCGCTTCGCGGATTGCCTCGCCGTTGCTCGCGACGAGCCGGCCGCCGACGCGCACCGTGAGCGGCCCCTGCGGCGTGACGAACGACCAGTCGCGCTGGTCGCCGAGGATCACGCATTCGTGCTGCGCGAGATCGGCCGGATGGCGCGGCGCGCCGTGCTCGGCGAGATAGGCGGGCGAGCAGCACACGACGCGGCGGTTCGCGGCGAGCTTGCGCGCGACCAGCGTCGAATCCTTCAGCGCGCCGAGCCGGATCGCGACGTCGATGCCTTCGTCGACCAGGTCGACGATCTCGTCGGACAGCCGCAGGTCGAGTGACACCGACGGGTAGCGGCGCAGGAAGGCAGGGATCACCGGCGCGACGTGCTGGCGGCCGAACGACGACGACATCGACACCTTCAGGCGCCCGTACGGCTCGGTGCGGCCGTGGCCGACCGACGCGCGCGCGGCGTCGGCGGCGGCGAGCAGCGCCTCGGCGCGCGCCATGAAGATCTCGCCGTCCTGCGTGAGGCTGATGCGGCGCGTAGTGCGATGCAGCAGGCGGGCGCCGAGCTGGCGTTCGAGCTGCGCGATGCGCGCGCTCGCGACCGCGGCGGATACGCCGAACTCGCGGCCGGCGGCGGTCACGTTCGCGAGCAGCGCCGCGCGCACGAACAGGCCGACGTCGAGCAGGTCGAGCGGCTTGTCGGGGGCGGGAATGGGGGGTGATGCCATTCTTCGGAAATTCAAGAAAATGTTTCAGGAAATATAGCGGTTTTCGCGAATGATCGCGCGGCCTACGATGCGGTGTCACAGGGCCGCCGTCGCGGCCCGATCGATCCCCTGCAAGGAGCCGCATGATGAAAGCCGTTGGACTGACCCGTTACCTGCCGATCGACGATCCGCAGGCGTTGCTCGACGTCGAGCTGCCGCAGCCCGTGCCGGGCCCGCGCGACCTGCTCGTGAAGGTCGAGGCGATTTCCGTGAATCCGGTCGACACCAAGGTGCGCGCGCCGAAGCCGCAGGTCGAAGCCGCGCCGCGCGTGCTGGGCTGGGACGCCGCCGGCACGGTCGTCGCGGTCGGCGCGGACGTGACGCTGTTCCGGCCGGGCGACGAGGTGTTCTACGCGGGCAGCATCACGCGGCCGGGCGCGAACAGCGAATACCACGCGGTCGACGAGCGCATCGCCGCGCTGAAGCCGCGCACGCTCGACTTCGCGGCGGCCGCCGCGCTGCCGCTCACCGCGCTGACCGCGTGGGAAGCGCTGTTCGACCGGCTGCGCGTGTCGCCGCAGGGCGCGGACGCGGGCAAGTCGGTGCTGATCATCGGCGGCGCGGGCGGGGTCGGCTCGATCGCGATCCAGCTCGCGAAGACGCTCGGCAAGCTGCACGTGATCGCGACCGCGTCGCGGCCCGAATCGGTGCAGTGGGTGCGCGCGCTCGGCGCCGACCAGGCCGTCGACCACTTCGGCGACCTGCCCGCGCAGCTGCGCGATGCGGGCCACCCGCAGGTCGACTACGTGCTGATCTTCAACGATACCGACCGGCACTTCCCGGCGGCGGCCGAGGTGATCCGGCCGCAGGGCGGCATCTGCACGATCGTCGAGAATGCGAAGCCGATTCCGGTCGAGCTGCTGAAGACGAAGAGCGCCGCGTTTCACTGGGAATTCATGTTCACGCGCGCGATGTTCGAGACGCCGGACATGATCGAGCAGCACAAGCTGCTGACCGAAGTCGCGCGGCTCGTCGACGACGGCGTGCTGCGCACGACGCTCGGCGAGCACCTGGGCCCGATCAACGCGGACAACGTGCGGCGCGCACATCGGCTGCTGGAGGCGGGGCGCGCGATCGGCAAGCTGGTGCTGAGCGGCTTCTGAGCGCGGCATCGGACGCACGGCATGCGCGGCGAGCGCAAGCGGGGTAACACCCGATGCGATCGTGGCGCATGGCGGGCCGCTTGGCGGTAGACTGGCAGCGCATCATGCATCGAAAACCGCGCGGCGCGCGCCAGCGCCGCAAAACAAGGAGGTCAGCATGAGCCAACGCAGTGTGTCGGTCGCCGCATCGTGGTCGATCGCGTTCGCGGCGGCGTGCGTCAGCGCCAGCGTGTTCGCGGCGCCGCCGGTCAAGGGCAGCCTGAAGGGCGGCGGTACCGGGCAGCTCGAATACACCGTCAAGGTCGATTCGAAGACGTTCGGCAGTACGCAGGAGACGCGCAAGATCCGCTCGGGCGAGACGGACGACTTCAACTGGAAATCGGTGCCGCCCGATGGCGCGGTCGCGATGCCGGACGAATGTCCGAACGCCGGCAGCCTGCCGCGCGACGCGAACGGCGCGATGGTCCGGCAGACGCAGGTCCGGCTCGCGCCGTCGATCGACGCGAAGGGGATGGCGAACGTGCAGATGAGCTTCCAGGCGGCCGCGCCGAAAGGCACGCGCAGCGTGACGGTCGGCGGCAAGTCGCTGCTGTGCCCGAACGTCGTGTCGGTGAGCCAGGTGAAGTGGCTGACGATCTCGTCCAACGGCGGATCGAAAACCGTCACGATGAGCGACGGCACGAAGGTGGCGGTGTCGATCAAGCGCTGAACGGTGCGTGGGCGCAGCGCGGCGTGACACGAAACGGTCGCGCGACGCTGCGCTCGTGACCGCCGGCGTGACGTCACGCCGGCGTCACGTTATCCTCCCCGGCATTACCCCCAGTCTCCGAACGGAATCCCGATGAAAGACCGAATGCGCGCGCTGCTCGCCGGCGCTGTACTCGTCGCCGCGCCGGCGCATGCGGCCGACGACTGCAGCTTCGTGAAGAAGGTCGCGTTGCCGTCGCGGCAACAGACGGCCGTCGTGTCGAGCGGCGCGCTCGAGCCGTGCTCGACCGGCAGCTACGCGGTGCGCGTGTACTCGACCGCGCACGCCGCGCCCGGCTTCGACACCGACGACTACGTGGCAGGCGTGCTGCATCCGCGCGACGGCACGATCGCCGACGCGTTCACGGCCGACCTCGGCGCGCGGGCGCCGCAGGCGCTCGTCGTGACGACGCGCTCGGCCGGCAGCGGCAGCTATGTCGGCGCGCAGGCCTACGTGACGACGCCGCGCGCGGTGCGGCTCGTCGCGTCGGTCGACGCGCTGGCGCCCGACGCCGACGTGCTCGCCGCGCTGCGGCAGGCGCTCGGCAAGCGGCGCGCGCGTTAGCGGCACGCCGATGCATGTCAATGCGCGCGTTCTTCGAGCCGCGCGGCGAGGAAGCGATGATCGGCGGAGAACAGCCGCCGATAGGTCAGCAGCACCGCGCCGACCGTGCCGAGCGCGGACGCCGCGGCGATCAGGAACATGATGACGATCTGATAGCGCACGGCCTGCAGCGGCGACTGGCCGGCCAGCACCTGGCCGGTCATCATGCCCGGCAGGCTGACGACGCCGACGACGGCCATCTGGTTGAGCGTCGGCAGCATGCCGGCGCGCACGGCCTGGCGCGCGGCGTCCTGCGCGGCTTCCCAGCGCGTCGCGCCTAACGCGAGCGCCGTTTCCACGCGGTCGCGGCGCGCGGTGAGCTCCTCGGTCATCCGCTCGACGCCGAGCGACACGCCGGTCAGCGTATTGCCGAGGATCATCCCGAGAATCGGGATCGCATACTGCGGCGCGTACCACGGATGAATGCGGATCACGACGAACAGGCCGATCGCCGCGACGATCCAGCTGCTGGCCCAGATCGACAGGATGCTGTCGACGCGCTGCCCGCGATAGGTGCGCTTGCCGCGGCCGGCGCCCGCGAAGCCGGCGATCAGCGTCATCAGCGCGGTGAGCGGCAGCACGACGTACCAGTGCGCATGCCCGAACACCCAGCCGAGCACATAGCCGATCGCGAGCAGCTGCACGACGGTGCGCACCGCGGCGAGCGCGAGCTGGCGGCCGAGCCCGAGCGACAGCGCGGCCGAGATCGCACCGTTGACCGCGACGAGCGCCGCCGCGATGCCGACGTCGACGAGGCTCAGATCCTGCAGGACGGAATTCATCGCGCGACCTCCATGGCTTGTGCGGCGCTCGGCACACCCGCCTGCATCGTCACCCGCAACGTGCCGATCCGCGCGGCCTGCGCGGGATCGTGCGAGATCCACATGTAGGCGCGCGCGTCGGGCGCCGCATCGAACCACGCGCCGACGAGCGCCTCGATTGCGCGCGTCGAGTCCGGATCGAGCGCGGAGGTCGGCTCGTCGAGCAGCAGCACGTCGGGATCGAGCTGCAGCACGCGCAGCAGCGCGGCGATCTGCGCCTCGCCGCCCGACAGCTCGCTCGCGCGCTTGTCGAGGAAGTCCGCGCCGCGGCCCGCGCGCCCGGCGAGCTGCTCTGCACGCGCGCGGTCGAACGCCAGGTCGCGATAGACCGCGAGCGAATACGGATAGCGCAATTGCGATTCGACCGTACCGTCCGTCTGCGCGGGGCGCTGGCGCAGATACGCGACGCTGCGCCGATAGCGCGGAATCGCACTGCGGCGGATCGGCTTGCCGCGCCACAGCACGCGGCCGCCGTCGAGCGGGTCGAGCAGCGCGAGCGCGCGCAGCAGCACGCTCTTTCCCGACCCCGAAGGCCCGGTGATCGCCACGCGCGCGCCCGCGGGCAGGCTGAAATCGGTGGGGGCAAGCAGGATCTTGCCGCTTCTCGCGTCCCGCCGGGTCACACCCCGCGCGTCGATGAGGCCGATGGCTGTCATGTCACAAATGAAAAAAAGCGTTAATGGCGCCGAAGCGGCGCGCAAGCGTGCGTCATAATACCCAGCGAAAAGCTCGCGCGGGTGTCGTGCGCCGTTCGTCCACGCAACACGCAAGCGGCCCGGCATGGCGCGACATGCATCGAGAACAACAACGGAACCGCCATGACGCTTACTCGAGCCATCGGCAAATCGGCTGCATGGATCGTCGGCATCGTCGCGGTCGTGATCGCGGCGGCCGGCGTGTTTGTCTACACGTTCGACTGGAACCACGTGAAACCGTGGGTCAACGAACAGGTGAGCGCGGCGCTCGGCCGCCCGTTCGCGATCAACGGCGACCTCAGGGTCGACTGGCGCCGCCCCGACGGCGAAACCGGCTGGCGCGCGTGGGTGCCGTGGCCGAGCCTCTCCGCGACACGAATCGAAATCGGCAACCCCGACTGGGCGAAGGCGCCGAAGTTCGTCACGCTCGACGCCGCGCATTTCGATCTCGCGATCCTGCCGCTGCTTGCGCATGAAATCGTCATTCCGTCGATCGACGTCGTCAATCCCGCGGTGGATCTCGAACGGCTCGCCGACGGCCGCAACACGTGGACCTTCCAGTTCAAGCAGTCGAACCAGCCGTCGCCGTGGAAGGTGCGGCTCGACAGCTTCGGCTTCGCGAAGGGCATGGTCACGTATCACGACGCGATCACGAAGGCCGACCTGACGATCGCGATCGACACGCTCGGCCAGCCGATTCCGCTCGGCGACGTGATGAAGGAGCAGGAGGAAACGTCGCGTGCGGCGTCGGCGCAGCGCGTCGGCAAGCATGGCGCCGCGCAGTTGAGCGCGAAGGCGAGCGCCGAGGCGGCGTCGGGCGCGTCTGCCGCGCAGGCGGCAAGTGCGGCAGACGCGTCATCCACGCCGGCGGCTTCGTCCGCGACGCAGGCATCGTCCACCGCGGCGGTCGCGTCGGTTTCCGGCGCGAGCGGCGCCCGCGCGACCGCCAAGGCGGCCGGCCCCGCGTACGCATTCGGCGTGAAGGTCGACGGCCGCTACAAGGGCGTGCCGATCAGCGGCACCGGCAAGCTCGGCGGCGTGCTCGCGCTCGAGGATGCGTCGCGGCCGTTCCCGCTGCAGGCCGACCTGAAGGCGGGCGACACGCGCCTCGCGATCGTCGGCACGCTGACCGATCCGCGTCAACTGGCCGCGATCGACCTGCGCCTGTGGCTGCAGGGCACGACGATGTCGCACCTGTATGCGCTGACCGGCATCACGCTGCCGGACACGCCGCCCTATGCGACCGAAGGGCGCCTGATCGGCAACTTCAAGCCGCACGCGAGCACGTTCCGCTACGAGAACTTCAACGGCCGGGTCGGCGGCAGCGACCTGAGCGGCACGCTCGCCTATGCGCAGCGCGAGCCGCGTCCGCTGCTGTCGGGCGAGCTCGTGTCGAACCTGCTGCGCTTCGCCGACCTCGCGCCGGTGATCGGCGCGGACACCGCCGCGAGCAAGGCGCAGCGCGGCGACACGACGCGCCAGCCTGCAGGCCGCGTGCTGCCGGTCGAGGCGTTCCGCACCGACCGCTGGCGCGCGCTCGACGCGGACGTCAAGTTCACCGGCCGCAAGCTGATCAAGAGCGCTGACCTGCCGATCACCGACCTGTACACGCACGTCGTGATGCAGGACGGTGTGCTGTCGTTCGAGCCGCTGAAGTTCGGTGTCGCGGGCGGCTCGCTCGCGACGACCGCGCATCTCGACGGCAGCGGCGCGCCGCTCAAGGGCCGCTTCACGGTCGCCGCGCGGCACCTGAAGCTCAAGCAGCTGTTCCCGACGCAGAAGGTGATGCAGTCGGCGCTCGGCGAGATCAACGGCGATGCGTCGTTGTCCGCGACCGGCAACTCGCCGGCCGCGCTCGCCGCGACGTCGAACGGCGAGGTGAAGGCGATCGTGACCAACGGCGCGATCAGCCGGCTGCTGATGGAAGCGGCCGGCCTGAACGTCGCGAACGTCGTCTACGAGAAGCTGTTCGGCGGCCGCGACGTGAAGATCAACTGCGCGGCGGTCGATTTCCAGGCGACCAACGGCGTGCTCGACACGAAGGTGTTTGCGCTCGACACCGACGATGCGCTGATCAACGTCGACGGCCCGATCAGCCTGCGCGACGAATCGATGAACCTGAAGGTCCATCCGCACACGAAGGGCTTCCGGATCTTCTCGCTGCGCTCGCCGCTGTACGTGAAGGGCACGTTCAAGAATCCGGACGTCGGCGTCGATGCGGGCGCGCTCGCGTTGCGCGCCGGCGCGATGGTCGGCCTCGGGCTGATCAACCCGCTGGCCGCGCTGATCCCGCTGATCGCGCCGAGCAACAACAAGGACGTGCCGTGCAGCGAGCTGTTCGCGCAGCTGAAGACGCCGACGAAGGTGTCGGCGAAGGTCGGCAAATGACGGGCGCGCACGGCGGCCGCGACGCCTGCGGCGCCGGCTGCCGCCCCCGCGGAAATTGCGATACGCCCCCGTTTATCCGGCAGCCGGACGCGGTGTGACCCAGCGATTCACCGACTCCTGCTAAAATACCCGGTTTTCCGTCGATTACCTCTTAACGGGATCTGCCGTGCTTTCTACTGCCAATATCACGATGCAATTCGGGCCGAAGCCCCTGTTCGAGAACATCTCGGTCAAATTTGGCGAGGGCAATCGCTATGGCCTGATCGGCGCGAACGGCTGCGGCAAGTCGACGTTCATGAAGATCCTCGGCGGCGATCTGGAGCCGAGCGGCGGCAACGTCGCGCTCGAGCCGAACGTCCGCCTCGGCAAGCTGCGCCAGGACCAGTTCGCGTACGAAGACGTGCGCGTGCTCGACGTCGTGATGATGGGCCACACCGAGATGTGGGCCGCCATGACCGAGCGCGACGCGATCTACGCGAACCCCGAAGCGACCGATGACGACTACATGCACGCGGCCGAACTCGAGGCGAAGTTCGCCGAGTACGGCGGCTACGACGCCGAGGCGCGCGCGGGCGCGCTGCTGCTCGGCATCGGCATCGAGGAGAAATTCCACACCGGCCCCATGAGCGACGTCGCGCCGGGCTGGAAGCTGCGCGTGCTGCTCGCGCAGGCGCTGTTCTCGAAGCCGGACGTGCTGCTGCTCGACGAACCGACCAACAACCTCGACATCAACTCGATCCGTTGGTTGGAGAGCATGCTCAACGAGTACAACTCGACGATGATCATCATCTCGCACGATCGTCACTTCCTGAACTCGGTGTGCACGCATATGGCCGACATGGACTTCGGCACGCTGAAGGTCTGGCCGGGCAACTACGACGACTACATGCTCGCGTCGGCGCAGGCGCGCGAGCGGCAGGCTGCGGCAAACACCCGCGCCAAGGAGCGCGTCGCGGAACTGCAGGACTTCGTGCGCCGCTTCTCGGCGAACAAGTCGAAGGCCCGCCAGGCGACCAGCCGCGCGAAGCAGATCGACAAGATCAAGATCGAGGAATTCAAGCCGTCGTCGCGCCAGAACCCGTTCATCCGCTTCGAGTTCGAGAAGAAGCTGCACAACGTCGCGGTCGTCGCGGAAGAGATCACGAAGAAGTACGAACGCACGATCTTCCAGAACTTCAACCTGTCGGTGCAGCCGGGCGAGCGCATCGCGATCATCGGCGAGAACGGTGCGGGCAAGACGACGCTGCTGCGCTCGCTGCTCGGCGCACTCGTGCTCGACCACGGCACGGTGAAGTGGTCCGAGAACGCGAACGTCGGCTACATGCCGCAGGATACGTACGAGGAGTTTCCGGACGACGTCGTGCTGATGGACTGGATCGACCAGTACCGCAAGGACGGCGACGACGAGACGATGGTGCGCGGCACGCTCGGCCGCCTGCTGTTCTCGGCGGACGACATCAAGAAGTCGGTGAAGGTGCTGTCGGGCGGCGAGAAGGGCCGCATGATCTGGGGCAAGCTGATGCTCGGCCGCCACAACGTGCTGTTGATGGACGAGCCGACCAACCACATGGACATGGAATCGATCGAGTCGCTGCAGATCGCGCTCGAGAAGTTCGAAGGCACGCTGATCTTCGTGTCGCACGACCGTGAGTTCGTGAGCGGGCTGGCGAACCGGATCATCGAAGTGACCACGCATGGCACGCTGACCGACTTCGGCGGGAATTACGAGGACTTCCTCGCGAGCCAGGGGCAGGCGTAACGGTCCGTCCGATGTACCAGACCTGATGTACCCAGTTGTACCCAAGAGGCCCGCCCGGTTTGCAACCCGGCGGGCTTTTTGTTGTATCCATAGGCGGGGCCGCACGCTCCATTAATAACGGAGAAACGCGGTAGTTGCGACCTGCCTGATTTCTTCGCGCCATTTCGATCTTGCAAAACAGGCTCTGTGAACGGTCCCGCGCAAACTTCGAAAGGAGAACTTCAGGCATATCCAGTGCGTCATCGCAGCGTCCATCGCGCGCGCCTAATCACACGTGAGGCAAAGCACCTCATCCGAAAACCACCTCCCAACAATATTGGGAAAGAATGGAGGCCAATACCATGCTGGCGGCGTTGTGGTGTTGTCGTGCCAGTAATGTCCTCGAGGAACTTGGAGCCGAGTGCATAGGCTGACGCCATCGGAATCCCCCAAGGCCCGCATCGGCAATTTGCCGGTAGCGGGCCTTCGGTTTTTTCAATGTACCGGACGCTCGTGAGGCGCCAGCGCGAGCGCTTCGATGCCCGAGAAATCCAGTGCGTCGAGACTGAGCCGGATCTCAGCCAGAAACGCCGTGGCTGCGGGGTGAACGCGGCTCGTGCTGTCGATCCATTGCTCGATGTCGGTCAGGCGTCCGTCTTTCGCGAGAACCGCCAGTTCCCGGCGGTCGCTTTCGGGTGGAACGGCAATCGCCGGCGGGCGATCGCGTCGCAAGCCCATGTCGGCGGAACCGAAGGACGAATAGGGGATGACGTTCGACGTCGCCGCAGCGCCAGCCTCCGCGGCGGCCACGACGATCTCGAACGAAAACGAGGTGCCGCGAGCAGGCGCGCTCGACACGCGCAGGTCGCCGCCCATCGTGGTGACGATGCGCTGCGCAATGAACAGCCCGAGGCCCGTGGTGCCGTTCATCGACTGCATCTGGCGAAAGGCCGAAAAGAGGCTCGACTGTTGCTCGATGCCGATCCCGATGCCGGTATCCGCGACGTCGAATCCGATCAGCCAGCGGTCGTCCTGCCGGCGCGCTCGCACGGTCATCATGACGATGCCGTCACGGGTGAATTTGGACGCGTTGGACAGCAGGTTGAGCAGCACCTGCTGCAGCCGGCGGCCATCGATCGCCACCCGGCGAGGCAATGACGTCAGCGCCTGATAGTGGAACTGGTTGTTCAGTTGCGTACAGAGTGCGATCGCATATTCGGCGATGTCGTTCAGCAGCGCGAGCAGGTCCGTTGGCGCCGGGGCGATGTCCAGCGGCTGCAGCTCGGCTTTCGCATACCCGATCAGCTCGTCGATCAGGCCGAGTTGATAGCTCACGCTGCGCTCGATCGCGCGGATCAGGTTGGCCTGCTTCGAATCGGCGGCGTCCAGCAGCAGTCCGGCGTAGCCGGCAATCGTCGCAAGCGGGGCGCGAAGGTCGTGACTCACATAGCCGAGGGTTTCGATCTTCTGCTGGTTTTTCTCTTCCGCGTCGAGCAAGGCCGCGTTCAATGCCGCCGTGCGCTGCGCGACCTCGTGCCGCAGCCGTTCGTGCTCGCTTCGCTGCCAGTCGGCAAGTTCCTCCCGCGCCTCCTGCCGCTGTTTCCCGACGTGGTTGATCCATGCGGCGAGCACGACGAGATGATTGGCCAGTCCAATCACGGCGATGACGGGGTTCGGACGAATGTCGGCATTCAGCCATGCCAGGCCGGCCGGCAGGAAGCCGAGCGTCTCGACCAGGTGCAACGCAAAGTTGAACAACCCGAAGCCCACCGTGATCAGCATGATCCGTGCGGTGGGCGTAGCCTGGCGCGAGAGCACGGCGGCAACGCCCACTTCGACGATGCCGAACATCCCGTTGACGGCCAGGCTGACCTGCGCGAAAAAGTACAGATTCCCGAACGCGGCGCCTGCCGCCGTGACGCCCTCCAGGACCGCGAATCCGAGCAGCACGCGGCGCGCGGGGAGCATGGTTCGCTCGCCGTGGGCGATGCGCAGGATGAAGACGATGAACAGCAGCAGGCTGATGCAGCCGAACACCGAAACGCTGCGGGCGCTCCATTCGACTGCGTGCGGCCATAGATAGACTTTCGTATAACCGCGCACGGCGGCTTCATACGATGCCGTCATGAAACAGACGGCCGCGAGCAGGAGAAACGAGACGCTGCGCGAGAAACAGGCGATCAGCAACGCGCACCATCCGAGCGCCAGGATGCCGCCGATCAGGCCGCCGCCCCAAAGCGCCGCGCGCTTCTCGAACGCGTCGTATTCCGCGGCCGCATACAGCTTCGGCTCGAGCGCGAGCGCGGTATCGCCCGTCACGCGAATCAGGACGACGGCCTGCTCGCCGGGACCGAGGGTGAATCGCGTCAATGGATTGCGGGATGCCGATGGCCGCGCTGCCGGCGCCGCGACGGCATCGATGCCGTCAGGTGTCCGATGGCCGCCCCTTCCGATATGGAAGTCCACGTGCACGAGGCGCGGTTCCATGAGCGCAAGGACGAGCGACGATTCCGTCGTGCCGCGGTTGGTCACGGTCACCCGCAGCCACCACGCCGAATGCGAGAAGCCGGGTTTCAATCCGTCCTGCCGCACGGAGCGAAACCCGCCCGGGCGTTCGGTCGGCAGCGCGAGTACGTCGTCCAGCCGCATCCGGCCCGACACGTCTTCGAATACCTGAATCCGGTCCAGCGAAGCACGCTGCGGGATCGGTTGGGCGGACGCATCGGGCAGCACGGCAAAGGCGCACGACACCCACCCGCACAGGCACAGGAACAGCAAGAGCAACCGTCGCCACATGACGGTCGTTGTCGCGGCGCTAGCCGAGATCAAGATCGGGCATCCAGGATGACGGCCGGCTCCTGCAAGCGACATGAACGACATTCGTCCCGGTAGGCCGACGGCGTGACGTCAAATCGCTCGCGAAACGCCGTGGCGAAATTCGCGGGGCTCGAAAAGCCGATTTCTTCGGCAATCTGGGCGATGCTCAACGGCGTGGTACTCAGCAGGCCTTGAGCAATCCGCAAACGTTCGTTGCGCAGATACTCGAATACGGTCTGGCCAAGGGTGTCCCGGAATGCGCGCGTCAGCCGCTTTTCATGGGTGCCGACCAGGTGGGCGAGCCGTTCGACCGTGGGCGGGTCGCTCAGTCTTTGCGAAAGATGCCGAATGGCCGCGCGAACGATGGCGTTGTTGCCGGTGGGGTCCGACTCAGCCGGATCGGCTTCGGCATGCCGGCCGCCTTTCGCGCGGCCGAGGTGGATGCGAATCCGCGCAAGAACCTCGGCAGGCTCGAACGGCTTCAGCACGTAGTCGACGCCGCCGATCTCCAGCCCCTCGAGACGCTCGTCGAGGTCGCCGGCCACCGTCAGGAAAATGATCGGAATCGCGCACGTGCCGGGCGTTTCGGCAAGCAGCCGGCAGGCCGCGAAGCCATCCATGCGCGGCATCCGGACGTCCATCAGGATCAGGTCGGGCGAGATCGCCAGCGCCCGCTGATACGCCTGTGATCCATCGAATGCAATGCTGATCCGGTAGCCGGCACGGCGCAGGATGGTGATCAACAGGTGAAGCTGGTCCGGCTGGTCGTCGACGACAAGAATGTGCGCGTCGGCAAGTGCGGATGGTCGGGGCAGCATGGTGGATACGTGCAGGCGTTGCGGATTGCGATCCGACATCAAGCTTTCGGTTGTCTTTCGGTCGCTGTGTCAATTCGCGTTCTACGCGACCGGTCTGATTTACCGACTTCTCACGATTGTTTTGCCTGGCCCGAATCGCTGCACTGCAGCGGCGCATGCGGCACCCCGGTGACAAGGCGCGACGCGGTATCGCCGGCTGCCGCGCAGAATATCAGATCGCATTGATCTGCGGAATATCAAAAAATTACCCCCGAGCAAAAGGTTTGGACGCTCGGGAAAAGGCTTGTATGCATAGCGCTGCAACAATGCGCTTCGACGTTGCGCGGGCCGTATCGCCAGGTGCAGGTATCCGAGGGGCGAAAGGCGGCGAACGGCAGAGGTTCGACCGCGACGACGTTCGCAGGCCGGAAGGCGATGGCCGCCGGCGTGCAGGCCGCGTTGCAGGGAATCGGAAGGGGACGCCGAATGGCGGTTTCAGCGGCAGTCAGCGCGTCGTCGGGGCGGGCATGCCGTATCAGTGGACGGGCGCCCTGCATGAAGGTGGCGAAGCGCATGTGTCGCGACGAGCCGGCGCGCCGAGCGGCGAACCGGCAGGTCGCCAATCACTCGGCCGGCTCGATGTCCAGCGGGCACGTGCCGGCAAGGCGCAACCGCGTGCCGGTCCATTCGTAAAAGAACCGGGCCGCCTTGGCGTTGCCGTGGTCGCAGTCGTCGTTGAAGCAGCCCGAAACGATCAGCAACGTGCTGCCGCTCCGGAAGTCGAGCCGCTCGTCGCCATTGCCCATCACCCCCGAGATCTCCTGCACGCCGGGCATCGTGTAGGTCGTTCCCGTGTACTTGTCGACGATCGCGAAATTCCGGCAGTCCGTCCCGCAACCCCACACGGCGACGCGGTAGTGACCGGCAAAATTGGCGGGTTCCGTGAATTCGCCTCGAATGACGGTACGGTAGAGGCGGGCTTCCTTGCTGCGCAGCCGAGGCGCGTCGGGCAGCGTGCGCGGCGCGCGCACGGCGCGAGCCGGGTATCGGTCGAACGATGGCGACGGGCATGCGCTGGCGGGCGCCGCCGGGGTGGCCGCGCGGGCCGAGGCGGCAAGCACGGCGAAGGCGCCGGCGATCAGCGAAAGTCGGTATGCGCGTGTCACGCGATCATCCTTGCAGGTTCGAGGTTCAGTTGGGCTGCAGGCACGGCGCCCGAGCATCGATCCGTGCGCCGCATGTCCGCCTCGTCGTCAATCCGCCAGCCGCTGGTCCGCGAGCGCCTTGCAGCAGTCGTCGTACACCCATTGCACGAGCCGCGCCTGATAGTTCAGGTCGTCGGTGTCGACGATCTCCTCGACCGCGTCGCGCGCCCAGGCCGCGTCGACGAAGCCGGCGTGGCGTTTCGCGATGTCCTGCGCGAGCGCGGACAGCTTCGCGATCGCCAGCCAGTCGGCCATGCGGTGATGGCGGTCGAGCCAGCGGTGCGCGGCCTGTACCTGGAACGCGGAATCCGGCCATGCCTCATTGAGGTAGTACGCGCCGAGATTGCCGCAGGTGAGCCAGCAGAGGAGCTCCAGGCGGTCGTGCGAGCCGAGGGTGGGACGGGCGTCGGTCATGGCAGCGCTCACGATAAGCGTCGATTCCGGGTGGCGGCCGGGCGCAAGGCGCCGGTGCCGATACTAAAAACATAGCACGATGCGGACCATGCCGCGCACCCGGACTGGTGCGGATAGGGGGGCGCATGGCGGCGCGGCGTCATCCTGCACCGCGCGGATCGCCGCGCCGGCGCCGCATGCCGTCACGCGCGTTCCGCGCTCGCTAAAATGGTCGTTTCCACGGAGACGGAACACGACGATGAAAACCTACGACCAGTTCTATATCGACGGCGCCTGGCGCCAACCGGCGGGCGCCGGCACGATCGACGTGATCGATTCGGGCACCGAGGCCGTGATCGGCCGGATTCCGGAAGGGCAGCCGGCCGATGCGCAGGCGGCGATCCGCGCCGCGCGCGCCGCGTTCGACGGCTGGGCCGCGACCCCGCCCGCGACCCGCGCCGCGTATCTGCGCAAGATCGCCGAGCATCTGCAGGCGCGCAGCGAGGAGCTGGCGCAGTCGATCACGGGCGAAGTCGGGATGCCGATCAAGCTGTCGCGTGCGATTCAGGTCGGCGGGCCGATCTACAACTGGAACGCGTATGCGAAGCTCGCGGAGTCGTTCGAGTTCGACGCGCAAGTGGGCAATTCGCTCGTCGTGCGCGAGCCGGTCGGCGTCGTCGCGGCGATCACGCCGTGGAACTACCCGCTCAACCAGATCACGCTGAAGGTCGCGCCGGCGCTCGCGGCCGGCTGCACGGTGGTCCTCAAGCCGTCCGAAGTCGCGCCGCTCAACGCGTTCATGCTCGCCGAGGCGATCGATGCCGCGGGGCTGCCGGCCGGCGTATTCAACCTCGTGTGCGGCTACGGGCCCGTCGTCGGCGAAGTGCTCGCGACCGATCCCGACGTCGACATGGTGTCGTTCACCGGCTCGACGCGCGCGGGCAAGCGCGTGGCCGAGCTGGCCGCCGCGAGCGTCAAGCGCGTCGCGCTCGAGCTGGGCGGCAAGTCGGCGTCGGTGATCCTCGACGACGCCGACTTCGCGGCGGCGGTGAAGGGCACGGTCAACGCGTGCTACCTGAACGCCGGGCAGACCTGTTCGGCACACACGCGGATGCTCGTGCCGCAGGCGCGTTACGACGAGGCGCGCGCGCTGGCGAAGACCGCGGCCGAAGCGTACGTCGCCGGCGACCCGCGGCAGGAGGCGACGCGTCTCGGCGCGCTCGCGTCGGCCGCGCAGCAGCAGCGCGTGCAGTCGTACATCCAGCGCGGCATCGACGAAGGCGCCGAGCTCGTGACGGGCGGCGTCGGCCTGCCTGACGGCATCGAGAAGGGCTTCTTCGTGAAGCCGACCGTGTTCGGCCGCGTCGATCCGAAATCGACGATCGCGCAGGAGGAAATCTTCGGGCCCGTGCTGTCGATCATCACGTATCGCGACGAGGAGGAAGCGGTCCGCATCGCGAACGACTCGCCGTACGGCCTCGGCGGCGCGGTGTGGGCGGGCAGCGACGAGCGCGCGCTGCGCGTCGCGCGGCGCATGCGCACCGGGCAGGTCGACATCAACGGCGGCACGTGGAACATGGCCGCGCCGTTCGGCGGCTTCAAGCAGTCGGGCCATGGGCGCGAGAACGGCGTCTACGGACTCGAGGAATACCTCGAATACAAGTCGATGCAGCTGAAGCCGGCGAAGCCCGCCTGAACGGCACGACGCGCGATTTCTGAAAACGGCACGCACCGCGCGTGCCGTTTTTTCTTGACGCCGCTCAAGGTGCGCGTCGGCGGACGCGCCGATCATCGCATTTCCCGATGTTCGACGAGGTACCCGATGTCCGCACGCACTTCCTTCCCGCCGCTCGTGATTCGCGGCCGTTCGCTGCTGCCGATCGTGCAAGGCGGCATGGGCGTCGGCGTGTCCGCGCATCGCCTCGCCGGCAGCGTCGCGCGCGAAGGCGCGCTCGGCACGATCGCGAGCATCGACCTGCGGCATCACCATGCGGACCTGCTCGCGCGCTGCCGCGCGCAACCGGACCGCGCCACGCTCGAAGCCGCGAATCTCGAGGCGCTCGCGCGCGAGATCCGTCTCGCGAAAACCTATGGCGAAGGGCGCGGGATGATCGCCGTCAACGTGATGAAGGCGGTCCGCGCGCATGCGGACTACGTGCGCGTCGCTTGCGACGAAGGCGCGGACGCGATCGTGATGGGCGCGGGCCTGCCGCTCGACCTGCCGGACCTGACGCACGGCCGCGACATCGCGCTGGTTCCGATCCTGTCGGACAGCCGCGGCATCGCGCTCGTGCTGAAGAAGTGGATGAAGAAGGGCCGGCTGCCGGATGCGATCGTGATCGAGCATCCCGCGCACGCGGGCGGCCATCTTGGCGTCACGCAGCTCGACGACATGCACGACGCGCGCTTCGATTTCGCGCGCGTGCTCGACGAGACCACGCAGGTGATCGCGTCGCTCGGCCTCGAGCGCGAGCGAATTCCGCTGATCGTCGCCGGCGGGATCAACAGTCACGACGCGGTGCGCGACGCGCTGGCCGCCGGCGCGAACGGCGTGCAGATCGGCACGCCGTTCGCGGTCACCGCGGAAGGCGACGCCCATCCGAATTTCAAGCGCGTGCTCGCCGACGCGAGCCCCGACGACATCGTCGAGTTCGTCAGCGTGACGGGCCTGCCCGCGCGCGCGGTGAAGACGCCGTGGCTCGAGCGCTACCTGCGCAACGAGGCGCGCATACGCGAGAAGCTCGGCGCGCTGAAGCTGCGCTGTCCGGCCGCGCTCGAATGCCTGAGCGTGTGCGGGCTGCGCGACGGCATCGAGAAGTTCGGGCACTTCTGCATCGATACGCGCCTCGCGGCCGCGTTGCGCGGCGACGTCGCGAACGGGCTGTTCTTCCGCGGCCGCGAAGCGCTGCCGTTCGGCCGTGCGATCCGCAGCGTGCGCGATCTGCTCGACCTGCTGCTCACGGGCAGCGCGGGCGAGCCTGCGACAAACCGTCCAGCGTTTACGCTGGCTTGACGAACATCAAAACGCACCCAAGACCCTCCCGGCAGAATGGATTCCGTTCTTTGGGGGTCCATACAGATGCATAAGACGATTCAAAAATTTGTTACCGCCGCGGCATGCGCTGCGGGTCTTGCCGCGATGCCGGCGGTGTCGCACGCAGCATCGCAGGGCGACGGTATTTACCAGGGTGATTTTCTGGCCCGCCTGCGCGCGATCAGCATTCAGCCGAACGAGCGCGGCAGCGACACGCTGGGCGCGATCAACGTCGGCGTGAAGAACGCGATCGTGCCGGAGCTCGATTTCACGTACATGATCCGCGACTACCTGGGCGTCGAGCTGATTCTCGGCACGTCGCGGCACCAGATGACGTCGAACCTCGGCAACCTCGGCGGCGTGAACGTGCTGCCGCCGACGCTGCTGCTGCAGTATCACTTCAACCATGCCGGCAAGGTGCGTCCGTATGTCGGTGCGGGCCTGAACTACACGTACTTCTACAACAACGGACTCAACGTCGGCGGGCAGGGCGTGTCGATCAACAAGAGCAGCTTCGGCCCGGCGCTGCAGTTCGGCCTCGACGTGCAGGTGACGAAGAAGGTGTTCGTCAACGTCGACGTGAAGAAGATCTGGATGAGCACCGACGCGACGCTCGGCGACAAGCCGATCGGCACGCTGCACATCGATCCGCTGATCGTCGGCGTGGGCGTCGGGATGAAGTTCTGATCACGCAGCACGCGCAACAGACGCAATAAGAACAGAGTTGGGGTTGGCGGCACGGCGGTATGCGTGCCGCTTTTTTTTGTTTGCGCGCCGGAACGCGCCGTCGCGTCAGAGCTTGTCGTACTGGAAGCGCATCGCGGTGCCTTCGCGCGAAATGCGCTCCCACACCGCGCGCTTTTCGTCGTCGCTCAGGAAGACCCAGTTCGAGACCTCGGTGGCCGTGCGGCCGCAGCCCTTGCAGACTTCGTCGAAGAGGGTCGAGCAGACGCCGATGCAGGGGCTGTCGGGCAGGTCGTGAAGATTGGAGGCCATCGGAAGGTTCGCACGGGAAAACGTCAGCGGGCATTTTAATGCATCGGACGCGACCGCTCCCGGCGCCCGGCGTGATGCCGGGCGAGGCCGCCTGTCGGCCGATTGCTTTCGGCCGTCCATTTTCGGGATGGACAGACGGAAATTACCCGATAGAATTTCCCCCGGATTACCCCGCTGCGCGAGCCGGTATGCGGTTTGCGACAGGAATCTGTTCCGTTTGCGCGACACCGGCATGATTTTTTTGTGACGGGCGTCGAATAATGGTAGCTTTCGGGGTTTTCAAGGGACAGCGCGGATTTTCACGCGCGGTCATGGCGAGGCAGACGACAGCCGGACACGCGTCCGGCCGGACGGGAGAACGGGATGAAAGCAAAGGTGGCGGGCCGGTTCGCAGCGCTGGCGCTGTGCGTGGGCGCATCGGCGGCAGCGGCGAAGGATACGCAGCTCAATGTCTACAACTGGTCGGACTACATTGCGAAGGACACGATCCCGAATTTCGAGAAGCAGACGGGCGTCAAGGTCCGCTACGACAACTACGACAGCGACGACACGCTGCAGGCGAAGCTGCTGACCGGCAGCTCGGGCTACGACATCGTCGTGCCGACCAGCAACTACGCGGGCAAGCAGATCGCGGCCGGCATCTTCACGCCGCTCGACAAGTCGAAGCTGCCGAACCTCAAGCATCTCGATCCGCAACTGATGGCGCTCGTCGCGGGCGCGGACCCGGGCAACAAGTTCGCGGTGCCCTGGGCATACGGCACGACCGGCCTCGCGTACAACGTGAACAAGGCCCAGCAGATCCTCGGCAAGGTGCCGCTCGACAACTGGGACATCCTGTTCAAGCCGGAAAACATCTCGAAGCTGAAGGCGTGCGGCGTGTCGGTGCTCGACGCGCCCGACCAGATGTTCGCGGCGACGCTGCACTATATCGGCAAGGATCCGATGAGCACGAACCCGGCCGACTACAAGGCCGCGATGGAAGTGCTGAAGAAGATCCGCCCGTACATCACGCAGTTCAACTCGTCGGGCTACATCAACGACCTGGTCGGCGGCGACCTGTGCTTCGCGTTCGGCTGGTCGGGCGACGTCGTGATCGCGAAGCATCGCGCGATGGAAGCGAAGAAGCCGTACAAGGTCGAGTACTACATCCCGAAGGGCGGCGCGCCGGTCTGGTTCGACGTGATGGCGATCCCGAAGGACGCGAAGAACAAGGAAGCCGCGCTGGAGTGGATCAACTACATCGAGGACCCGAAGGTCCACGCGGCGATCACGAACGCGGTGTACTACCCGAGCGCGAACGCCGAGGCGCGCAAGTACGTGCGGCCTGACGTCGCGAACGATCCGGCCGTCTATCCGCCGGCCGACGTCGTGAAGACGCTGTTCCTGCTCAAGCCGCTGCCGCCGGAGATCCAGCGTCTGCAGACGCGTCTGTGGACCGAGCTGAAATCGGGACGCTGACGCAAAGCGGGCCGGAGTCGCACATGCAGTCATGAAGCCCCTGGTGCCCCCGGGGGCTTTGTTCGTCAAACGCAGGAGAGAAGCAGCACATCATGAATAGCCAGTCGAGTGCGCCGGTTGCGAGCGCGCCGTCCTTCGTTTCCTCGTCCGGCGCCGGTTCGCGCGCCGAGAACTTTGTCCAGATCATCGACGTCGTCAAGAAATTCGGCGAGACCGAAGCGGTGCGCAGCGTCAGCCTGACGGTGCGCAAAGGCGAGCTGTTCGCGCTGCTCGGCAGCTCGGGCTGCGGCAAGTCGACGCTGTTGCGGATGCTCGCCGGCCTCGAGACGGTCACGTCGGGCAAGATCCTGATCGACGGCGAGGACCTCGCGCAGATGCCGCCGTACAAGCGGCCCGTGAACATGATGTTCCAGTCGTACGCGCTGTTCCCGCACATGACGGTCGAAGCGAACGTCGCGTTCGGCCTGAAGCAGGAAGGCGTGCCGAAGGCCGAGCTGAAGGAGCGCGTGCATGCGGCGCTCGAGCTCGTGCAGATGGGCAAGTTCGCGAAGCGCAAGCCGCACCAGCTGTCGGGCGGCCAGCAGCAGCGCGTCGCGCTCGCGCGCTCGCTCGTCAAGCGCCCGAAGCTGCTGCTGCTCGACGAGCCGATGTCGGCGCTCGACAAGCAGATCCGCCAGCGCACGCAGATCGAGCTCGTCAACATCCTGAACAAGGTCGGCGTCACCTGCATCATGGTCACGCACGACCAGGAAGAGGCGATGACGATGGCGAACCGGCTCGCGGTGATGAGCGAAGGCCAGATCGTCCAGATCGGCTCGCCGAACGAGGTCTACGAGTATCCGAACACCCGCTTCTCGGCCGAGTTCATCGGCTCGACCAACCTGTTCGACGGCGTCACCGTCGAGGACGAGCCCGACCACGTGTTCATCGAGTCGCCGGGCCTGCCGTGCCGACTGTACGTGAACCACGGCATCACCGGCCCGCTCGGCATGCCGGTCTCGGTGTCGGTGCGCCCCGAGCGCATCGCGCTGACGCGCAAGCCGCCCGAAGGCGCGTTCAACTGGGCGCACGGCCGGATCTCGAACGTCGCGTACATGGGCGGGTATTCGCTCTATCACGTGAAGCTCGACGGCGGCAAGACCGTGATCGCGAACGTGTCGAGCCTCGCGATCTCGGAGCTCGAGACGCCGTCGCTCGGCGACGAGATCTACGTGCGCTGGAGCGCATCGGCGGGCGTGGTGCTGACCTCATGACCGCGTTCAAGTCCCTGCTCAACTGGCCGGTGAGGCGCTTCAACCTGACCGGCCGCACCGCGGTCGTCGCCGGCCCGTTCACGTGGCTCGTGCTGTTCTTCCTCGTGCCGTTCGTGCTGGTCGTCAAGATCAGCTTCGCGGAGCTGCAGCTCGGCATCCCGCCGTACTCGGAGCTCGCGACGTACACCGACGGCGTCGTGCACATCGCGCTGAACCTGTCGCACTACGCGTTCCTGCTGACCGACAGCCTGTACTTCGCGACCTACGTGAACTCGGTGCTGGTCGCCGCGATCACGACGCTGCTGTGCCTGCTGCTCGGCTATCCGATGGCGTACTACATCGCGCGCTCGAACCCGGCGACCCGCAACATCCTGATGATGGGCGTGATGCTGCCGTTCTGGACGTCGTTCCTGATCCGCGTGTATGCGTGGATCGGCATCCTGAAGAACAACGGCCTCCTGAACAACTTCCTGATGGCGATCGGCCTGATCCATACGCCGATCGAGCTGTACCGCACCAACTACGCGGTCTACATCGGGATGGTGTATTCGTACCTGCCGTTCCTCGTGATGCCGCTCTATGCGCACCTCGTGAAGATGGACCTGCGCCTGCTCGAAGCCGCATACGACCTCGGCGCCAGGCCGTGGAAGGCGTTCGTGCAGATCACGCTGCCGCTGTCGAAGAACGGGATCATCGCGGGCTGCCTGCTGGTGTTCATCCCGGCGGTCGGCGAATACGTGATTCCGGAACTGCTCGGCGGCGCGAACACGCTGATGATCGGCCGCGTGATGTGGAACGAGTTCTTCAACAACGCCGACTGGCCGATGGCTTCCGCGGTCACCTGCGCGATGGTGCTGCTGCTGCTCGTGCCGATGGCGATGTTCCAGCGTTTCCAGGCGAAAGAGCAGGAGGGCCGCCGTCAATGAAGCCGAATCGTTTCCTGCAGTTCGCGGCGCTCCTTGCCGGTTTTGCGTTCCTGTACATCCCGATCGTCAGCCTGATCGTCTATTCGTTCAACGAGTCGAAGCTCGTCACGGTCTGGTCCGGCTTTTCGTTCCGCTGGTACTCGGCGCTCGTCGACGACGACGAGTTGCTGACCGCCGCGTGGCTGTCGCTGAAGATCGGCCTCATGACCGCGACCGCGTCGGTCGTGATCGGCACGTGGGCCGGCTTCGTGCTCGCACGGATGGGGCGTTTTCGCGGCTTTGCGCTGTTCAGCGGAATGATCAATGCGCCGCTCGTGATTCCGGAAGTGATCCAGGGGATCTCGCTGCTGCTGCTGTTCATCGAGCTCGGCAAGTGGATCGGCTGGCCTGCCGAGCGCGGCATCTTCACGATCTGGCTCGGCCACGTGATGCTGTGCATCTCGTACGTCGCGATCATCGTGCAGTCGCGCGTGCGCGAGCTGGACCCGTCGCTCGAGGAGGCTGCGCTCGATCTCGGCGCGACGCCGCTCAAGGTGTTCTTCGCGGTCACGCTGCCGCTGATCTCGCAGGCGCTGATCGCCGGCTGGCTGCTGTCGTTTACGCTGTCGATCGACGACCTCGTGCTGTCGGCGTTCCTGTCGGGCCCCGGCTCGACGACGCTGCCGCTCGTCGTGTTCTCGCGCGTGCGGCTCGGACTGAATCCGGAGATGAACGCGCTCGCGACGCTGCTCATCTTCGCGGTGACGGCCGGCGTCGTGATTGCGAACTTCGTGATGCTGCGCCAGGAGCGGCGCAGGATGACGGCGGCAGCTGCGGCAATGGCCTGACGCCGTTTCGCCCGATGCCACGTAAAACGCCCGGTGCCGACGACGAGTCGGGCCGGGCGTTTTCTTCTGTACCGTCGTGCGGCACGCCGGTCAGGTCAGTACGCGAAGCTTTTGCCCGGCGTCGTCCAGACGGCTGTGGCCGCCGTGCACGGCTGGAGGCCGAGCGTGCTGCCGGCCGGCGCGAGGCAGCGGCTCGACGGCAGCGATACGAGCTGCACGGCGCCCGGCTGCGGGCCTGCCGTCACCTGCCATTGCTGGTCCGCTTCGCCGGGCACGCAGGTGCGCAGCAGCGCGCCGCCGGCAGCGCCCGGCGCGGGGGCGGTCAGGCAGTAGCTGGACTTGGTCTGCAGCGTGCCGTCGCCGGCGGCGACCCACAGCTGCGGATTGAAGTGCGTGCCGCCGGACGCGCGCACCGACGCGAGCGTCGGGCAGGCGCCGAGCGCCGCGGGGCTGCCGTCGCGCAGGCCGCTCGTGGCCGTCAGGCATGCGCCGTTCGCCTTGACGAGGCCGGCCGCCGACTGCTGCGGGCCGCCGATCAGCGTCGCGACGCCGTTCGACGCGGACGCGTTCGCGTAGGACGCCGGGCAGGTCTTGTTGACCGTGACCGACGGGGCCGGCACCGTCACCGCATTGCCGAGCGTGTCGTACGCGCGCACGCTGAACCGGGCGTTCGTGTACGCGACCGACGCACAGCTCGTGCGGCTCGAATTCCAGTCGAAGTACTCGACCCACTGGCTGATCGACGAGACCGGCACCTGCGTCTGCGTCGTGCCGACGTAGATGCTGCCGATGTCGAAGCTGTCGCCGGTCGCGCCGTTCGTCACGTCGGTCACGTTGCTCTTGAACCAGCCGGGACCCTGGTTCGCGTCCGGCGTGATGCGGAACCGGTACGTGTGGCCTGCCTGCCACTCATAGCGGTAGCGGCACTGCGCGCCCGCGCTGCCGTCCGTCGCCGAGCCGCTGACCGTGCAGTAGCTGCCGGCGCCGATGCCGGCGCTCGCGGGGGTGCCGGGCTTCGCGGCGGTCGCGCCCCACAGGCTGAACAGGAATTGCTTGCCGACGCCTTCGGTGGCCGACACCAGTTCGGTCGACTGCAGGCCCGTATAGCCGTGCAGCGAGTTGACCTGGTTCGACCAGAACACGTTCGAGTTCGGGCCGGGGTCGGTCTGCGGCGTGATGAACAGGTCGAGGATCGCGACGCTGCGCACCGTCGACGGGAACCACGTATTGCTGTACAGCCCCGGCGTCGCGCCGAGGAAGCCCTTGAGCGTCGGCGCGCTGCTGGACGACAGCGTCGCGAGGCCCGCAGCGGTGCTCGCCGTGATGCTGAAGCTGCGCGCGCCCGGCGGCGGCAGCGATGCGACGGGCGGCACGTGAGTCGTGAACGTGAACGTGCAGGCGCCGCCGGCAGGCACCGTCGCGCCGGAGAGCGTGACAGTGGCGTCGCTTGCGGTGAGCGCGCCGCCGCACACGCTCGTCAAGCCGTCCGCCGTGAAGCCGGCGGGCATGCCGATCGTCAGGCCGGCGGCGGCGGGTGTGGTGCCGGTGTTGGAGAGTTGCAGCGTCGCCTTGTCGGTTCCGCCGACGGATGGGTTGAGGCTGGCGAGGGTTAGTGCCGCGGTATAGGCGGGTGCTGCGAACGCGGCGAGCGGCGTGAGCATCAACGCCGCAATCGCCGTGCATCTTCTTTTGTTGATCGGCATGGATTGACTCCTTTCTCGTTGTCTGCAGGTGTTGGTGCGCCGGGCGATGGCGCGTGGCGGCAAGTCTAGCAGTCGGTACGGGCATCCGGCCGACGCCGCGCCTCCGAACAATTGACTTTCACCCCCGCCATTGTTTGCCCGCCAGCTTTTCGTGACATTCGTTCGGATACCAGAAAACCGTTATCACCTTTTCGTACGCGGCCGATTGATCCCACTGTTGGGGCAGCGTTAGGTTGGCAAGGGGCATATTTTGCCCGCTAACCGGAAAGGGGTTCAGGATGACGAATGAACAAGATGCAAACGCACTTTCGCATCTTTTCGCGACCATCGGCTCACGTACCGAGCGCGGAGGGTGGGGCGCCGAAGTCACGGGCAAGGCGAGTTATCGCGGACTGTTGTTGGCCTGTGTTGGCGACATCGTTAATTACGATGACGGCAGCGAAGCCGTCGTCATCGACGGGGCGGGATTTGCTGCTGCGTCGGAGAGCAAGCCGTTCGTGCGTGCCGGCTCGCAACTGAGCAACGACTTCGCGCCGCTCGCTTTCGTCGGGAGCGAACTCGACAATGGCGACGCGATCACCGATAGCCCGGAACGTGAGGGCAGGGGCTTCGCCGATACGTTCACGGTGGTGAAACTGGCGACTGTGGCTGACCAAGCGGCGGCGACATGATCCGGTCTTTTCTCGCTCAAGGCGACCGCGCCGGCAGTGCGGTCATCACCGAAGGTCTCAGCACCGTGACCTGCTCGAACCCACCGCCGAGGGTACATATCGCCACGCTCTACATGAAAACCTACTGCACGGCCTGCAAGCAGGAAGGATTCATCGCGCCGAAAGGGCCGCGCTGGCCCGGCACAGGCCCGAACGGCAAGCAATGGGCGTTGAGCGGCGACATTAACGTGTGCGGTTGCAACCCACCGCCGGTCTTCTACGCCGAGCGCAACATGAGAATGGTTTTCACGGCAGAGCAAGTGGCGACGCTGACAGGTCAAGGTGCCCTGCGTTCGGCGGCGGAGGGGCGGGTCGAACACGACGAACAATATGTTTTGCGCGACGCCGACACCGGTCGACCACTGGCGCGTGTGCAATACCGAATCCGTACTGCGTCCGGAAAAGTGTTCAGCGGTGCCACGGACGCTACCGGCCATACGCAGCGCGTCACCACGACCAACATCGAATCGCTTTACCTTGAAATTGTGAGAAACGAAAATGCCTAATGACGGCTACGAACTTGTTCACGATTCTGCCGCGACGAACACGACGCCGGGCTCGAAGGTCGACGTTCTCGTAAACACAACGCCAATCTGCCCAAGCATGAGCAATAAGGAATTTCGCGCGCTGATAATGCGACTGCGAGATACTGCGGTGATTCTTATTAAAGAAAGAATCGCAGACGTGGCTCGATGGGACGTATCTGCAAAAAAGCGGGCGCAATTCTGGTTCGGTCGCGCTGACGACGCACTCCGGGCGAAATTGAGTGCCGGATTGCCAAAGCTCGCTGTGGCGATGCAAGAGTTGAAGCCTGAGAACATCATCCGGTGGGATGAGCAGAAGGCTAGAAATATTACCTGCGACATCGTGCCGAACAGCGGCAGTAACGATGCAGCAGTATGCAAGCCGGATTCGGCGCGAAGAATTATTGCAATCTATCCGCACTTTTGCACAGTTGAAGACGTTTACGTCGCTGGAAACTGCAAGCTGAAGATTCTAATTCACGAGTGTACACATTATATTGACACATTTGACTCGGACGACGTGAATTACGGATTTGCTAGCGGTATCGGCTATTGGGCGCAAAGTGATCCGGATGCGGCAAGCAGGAATGCGGACAATATTGCGTGCTATATTGCTCACTTTGAGTATATGGATGACTTCAAGAAAAAGGGAATTTGGTGATGTTATGAGAAAGTGCGTTTTAACCGTCTTTCTGATATTTGGTTTGGGTGCTTTTCAACAGGTTGTCGCCTGCGCCATATCTGAGGATGTGGTCGAAAGCGTTCCGTTGAATTATCAAGGCATACCAAATTCGTATCGCTTAAAAATGGTAGACCTTGTGTTGAATGCGCGGCGATGGCCCGACGTCGAAATTCAAGCACAGGTTGTTGCGAACGCTTTTTCCGGCGAAAACAGCCCCAAGGAGTTGGCGGAATCGAGAGGTTGGCAACTTAGGGATTTCTTAATTCAACTTGGAATAAAGCGGCAATATATTTATGTTGACACGCACGTAATGAACTCGCCTTATGAAAGGGATAGCACTGGAAATGGTGGCTATCTGCAACTCGGTGTAAGTCTCTTGCCGTTGTGCAAGGGAGGATGCGAGCGCCTTTGTAACGACCCAAGAGTGACGCCGAATAGCAGGGTCATCAAATAATCCGGAAGCGCTGGCGGAAGTGCGAAAGCAACTGGCGATCCACGTTGTCAGGGACGTTTTGCAGGTGCCGCCCGAGCGATTCACGGTTGCCACCACTCCACTGGACGGCTGTCATTTTTGCGGACAGTGAGGCGGGCATCGCGACGTTCGCGATGCCGCTGGTTCCGGTGCTTTGCTGGGGGGCGTTGATGGATGATTACCGAAGTAAGTTGTGACGTGCGCCCCTTCGCTCACCCACCCAACACCGCCTTCACAAGCAACCCGAGCGCGACACACACGAGCGCGGCCGCGAACCCGACCTGCACGTGGCGCGCGGACAGGAAGCGCGACACGCCGCGGCCGGCCGCCATCCCGAGCGCGGTGGTCGCGGTGAACCACAGCGTCACGTCGAGCGGCGCGTGCGTGCCGGCGGCGAGCGTCGCGAACACGCCGCCCGTGCCGACCAGCGCGATCACCATCAGCGACGTCGCGACGATCCCGTGCATCGACACGTCGGTGAACTTGCGCAGCATCGGCACGATCACGAAGCCGCCGCCGACGCCGAGCAGGCCCGTCATCAGGCCGGTCATCGCGCCGGTCGACGCGAGCGCGAGGCCGGCCGGCCACGACCAGACGAGCCGGCCGGTGTCGGGGTTCACGCGGCCGACGCACAGCGGCGAAGCCTGCACGGCGCCGCCAGGCGTGCGCAGCGCTTGCCGCAGCAGCCGGCCGGCGACGACCAGCATCGTCGCCGCGAACAGCGCGAGCAGCACGCGTTGCGGCAGCACGTGCGCGAGCCGCACGCCGAGCGTCGTGAGCGGCACGCCGGCCGCGGCCATCAGGAACGCCGCGCGATAGCGCACGAGGCCGCGGCGAAAGCCTTCGAGCGCGCCGAGCGCGGCGCTGCCGGCCACCGCGACGAGCGCGACCGGGGTCGCCTGCTGCATCGGCCAGCCCATCCCGACGACGAGCGCGGGCACGGCGAGAATGCCGCCGCCCGCGCCCGTGAGCCCGAGCACAGCGCCGACGATGCCGCCCAGCACGAGAGAGATCAGCATGATGTCATCCGGTCGGGCACGATCAGTCGGCGATGGTCGGCTTCGCGAGCCATTCGCGGCCCTTGAGCATCGCCTTCCAGTAGAGCGGCGGCAGCAACCGCTCCTTCAGCAGCCACGCGAGCCGCGACGGACGCCGGCCGTCGATCAGCCACGCGGGGAAGGTCGGCGCGACCTTGCCGCCGTACAGGAATTCGGCGAGCACGATCCGGCCGCGCTCGACGGTCAGCGGGCACGAGCCGTAGCCGTCGTAGGCCGCGTCGCCCTGCGCCTTGCCGAGCGCCGCGAGCACGTTGTGCGCGACGACGGGCGCCTGCTTGCGCGCGGCGGCGGCGGTTTTCGCGTTGGTCGTGTTGGTCGCGTCGCCGAGCGCGAACACGTCCGGAAAGCGCTTGTGCCGCAGCGTGGCCGGATCGACGTCGATCCAGCCGGCCGCGTCGGCGAGCGGGCTCGCGCGCACGAAATCGGGCGCCTTCTGCGGCGGCACAACGTGGATCATGTCGAACTCGCGCTCGACGGTTTCCGCGCCGCCGTCGGGCAGCGTGCGCCGGAACGTCGCGCGGCGTGCGGGCCCGTCGATTGCGACGAGGTTGTGGCCGAACGACAGCCCGATGTCGTAGCGCTTCACGTATTCCATCAACGCGGGCACGTAGTCGGCGACGCCGAACAGCGCGGCGCCCGCATTGCAGAACTCGACGTTCGCCGCGCCGAGCCGGCCCGAGCGCAGCCAGTGGTCGCACGCGAGATACATCGCCTTCTGCGGCGCGCCCGCGCACTTGATCGGCATCGGCGGCTGCGTGAACAGCGCGCGGCCGCCCTGGAATTCGCGGACGAGTTGCCACGTGTACGGCGCGAGATCGTAGCGGTAGTTCGACGTGACGCCGTTGCGGCCGAGCGTGTCGGCGAGGCCGTCGATCGCATGCCAGTCGAGCTTGAGGCCGGGGCAGACGACGAGCTGCCGGTAGCCGATCCGCCGGCAGCCGTCGAGCACGACCGCATGCGCGTCCGGCTCGAAGCCGGCCACGGCCGCCTGGATCCAGCGCACGCCGCGCGGCAGCACGTCGGACATCCGGCGCGCGGTCGTCTCCGGCCGGAACACGCCCGCGCCGACCATCGTCCAGCCGGGCTGGTAGTAATGCACGTCGGCGGGATCGATCACGACGATGTCGAGCGACCGGTCGCGCGCGAGCAGGCTCGAGGCGACCGCGAGGCCGGCCGCGCCCGCGCCGACGATCACGATGTCGTGCCGGGCGTCGACGGCCTGCGTCGCGCGCTGGCCGCGCGCCGCGACGCGCGGCGCGATGCCGGCCAGGTCGTAGCCGGCCGCGGCGGCCGTCGCGACGATGTCGTTCAACGGCCGCAGGCCCGCCTGCGACAGCGCCCACAGCGTCGCCGAGCGCGTGCCGGTGCGGCAGTACGCGAGCACCGGCGCGGGGAGCGACGCGATGAGCGCGCCGAAGCGCGCGGCCTGATCGTCGGTGACCTTGCCGGAATCGACCGGCAGGTCGTGCACGGCGATGCCGAGCGGCGCGGCGGCCGCGCGAATCTCGGCGACGGTCGGCTGGTCCGGGCCTTCGCCGTCCGGGCGGTTGCAGACGATCGCACGGAAGCCCGCGGCGTGCAGCGCGGGCAGGTCGGCCGCCGTGATCTGGGGCGAGACCGACAGCGTGTCGGTCAGCTTGCGGATGTTCATTTTGTGGGTCCTTCGGTTGGGGCGGCGGCGGGGCGCTCAGATCGCGTCGAGCGGGATCTTCAGGTAGCGCACGCCGTTGTCTTCGGGTTCGGGCAGGTGGCCCGCGCGCATGTTGACCTGCACCGACGGCAGCATCAGCACCGGCATGTCGAGCGTCGCGTCGCGCGCGGTGCGCATCGCGGCGAAGTCGTCCTCGGTCACGCCGTCGCGCACGTGCACGTTCGCGCGCCGCTGCTCGGCGACGGTGCTCATGTACTGCACGTCGCGGCCGCCGGGCGGGTAGTCGTGGCACATGTAGAGGCGCGTGTCGGCGGGCAGGCCGAGCACGCGCGCGATCGACCGGTACAGCGTGCGCGCGTCGCCTCCGGGGAAGTCGCAGCGCGCGGTGCCGTAGTCGGGCATGAACAGCGTGTCGCCGACGAACGCGGCGCGTTGCTCACCGTCGTCGACGCAGTAGGTCAGGCACGCCGGCGTGTGGCCGGGCGTGTGCAGCGCGCGGATCGACAGCGCGCCGAGCGGCAGCACGTCGCCGTCGTCGAGCAGCCGGTCGAACTGGCTGCCGTCGCTCGCGAAGCCGGCACCCGCATTGAACAGCCGGCCGAACACATGCTGCACGCGTCGCACCTGCGCGCCGATCGCGATCGCGCCGCCGATGCGCGCCTTCAGGTACGGCGCCGCCGACAGGTGGTCGGCGTGCACGTGCGTCTCCAGCAGCCAGCGCACCGTCGCGCCGAGCTCGGCGACGCGCGCAAGCAGCCGGTCGGCGCTGGCGGTGCGCGTGCGCCCCGACTTCGGGTCGTAGTCGAGCACGCTGTCGATCAGCGCACATTCGCGGCTCGTCGTATCGAGCAGCAGGTAACTGATGGTGCTGGTCGCCGGGTCGAAGAAGCCTTCGACCGACATGACGGGCAGGTTGCTCACGGGATCGTCCTCATTCAGGTTCTGCAATCGACGTCCGGTAGTACAAAAACCGTGCCAGGCGGCCGTAACGCACCGGGGAACGCGCCAGAGGCTTGATTCAGTTCGGGTTTTTACCATCGGGCACGCGGCGGGCGGCGCCGCGCGCAACCTGCCGGCGCATGCGTGCTGCCAGTTCCGGCAGTGTCATGGCAGAATTGGCAGTTCGCATGACAGATCCCGCCGAACCCGACCATGAGCCAGCACGACATCATCCCGATCGTTCCCGCACAGCCGCGCGGCGCCGCGCCCGACGTGGGCGCGCTCGTCTCCTACCTCGAACACGATCCGCAGCCGATGATCGTGGTCGATCCCGACTACCGGATCCTTGCGGCGAACGGCGCGTACCGGCGGCAGTTCGGCGTCGCGGGCGTCGAGCACGTGGGCCGGCATTGCTACCGCGTGTCGCACCACTACGACGTGCCGTGCGACCAGGCGGGCGAGCACTGCCCGATGAAGCAGGCGCTCGAATCGCGCGGCGCCGACCGCGTGCTGCACATCCATCACACGCCGCGCGGCCCCGAGCACGTCGACGTCGAGCTGCGCCCGATCTTCGATGCGGCGGGCGACGTGATCGCGTACGTCGAGCGGCTGACGACGCTGAAGAGCGCGTCCGCGCAGCCGAGCGCGCAAGGGCTCGTCGGCGGCTCGGACGCGTTCAACGCGGCGCTCGGCGCGCTGCAGCGCGTCGCGCCGTCGCTGCTGCCGGTGCTGTTGCTCGGCGAGTCGGGCACCGGCAAGGAACTGTTCGCGCGGGCGCTGCACGAGGCGAGCGCGCGGGCGATGGGGCCGTTCGTCGTGGTCGATTGCTCGGGGATCGCCGAGACGCTGTTCGAAAGCGAGCTGTTCGGCTACGAGAAGGGCGCGTTTACGGGCGCGGCGGCGCGCAAGCCGGGCCTCGTCGAAACCGCGCAGGGCGGCACGCTGTTTCTCGACGAGATCGGCGACGTGCCGCTGCCGATGCAGGTGAAGCTGCTGCGGCTGATCGAGTCGGGCACGTTCCGGCGCGTCGGCGGCGTCGAGACGCTGCGCGCGGATTTCCGGCTGGTCGCCGCCACCCACAAGCCGCTGCGCGCGATGATCGACGACGGCCGGTTCCGGCAGGATCTCTATTACCGGATCAACGCGTTTCCGATTCACCTGCCGGCCTTGCGCGAGCGGCACGGCGACGTCGCGCTGCTGGCCGCGTCGATCCTGCGGCGGATCGCGAACGCGCGCGCCGCGGCGGGCGACGCGCTCGCCGCGCCGCACACGCTGACCGACGCCGCGCGCGCGTGCCTCGACGCCTATGCGTGGCCCGGCAACATCCGCGAATTGCGCAACGTGCTCGAACGCGCATGCCTGTTCGCGGACGACGGCACGATCCGCGTCGAGCACCTGCCGGACGAAGTCGCGTTTGCGGACGCGGCGTCGCGGCTGCCGGACGCGTCGCGCGCGCCGTCCGACGACGAACTCGTGCGGATCGCGCGCTCGTTCCGCGGCACGCGGCGCGCGCTCGCCGAGCGCGTCGGGCTGAGCGAGCGCACGCTGTACCGGCGGCTGCGCGCGCTCGGGATCGCGACGCGGGACGCGTGACGGCACCCGATCGCCGCATATGCATGCATTGCGACAAATATTAAAACCCGGACGATCATTAATGATTGTTTTACGATAATTCATCGCTTAGAATCCGGGCATGTTCTCCCTACCGCGAGGAATTCGCATGCCTGCCGATCGCATTGCCCGTGTCAGCCAGCGGATGGCTGCCGTCACGCTCTGGTTCATCGTCGCGATGATGCTGCTCAACGCCGCATGCTGGGTGGCGCCGTCGCTGAATGCGACGCCGTCCGGCGCGGGCCTCGGCTTCGGCCTGACCGATTCGCTGATCGCCGGGCTCGGCGTCGACGTCGCCGCGTTTCCGTGGTGGCAGAAGGCCGGCGGCATCGTGCTGTCGAGCGTGCCGCTCGTCGCGCTGGCGAGCGGCCTGCGTCATCTGCGCCTGCTGTTCCGCGGCTACGCGGGCGGCGATTATTTCTCGGCGGACGCCGCCGGGCACCTCGGCAAGATGGGGCGCGCGGTCGGTCTGTGGGTCCTGCTGAGCATCGTGTGCGAGCCGCTCCTGAGCATGTGGGCGACGATGCGCGAGCCGGCCGGACACCGTGTCGTCACGATCAGCATTGGCATGCCGTATGTCGTCGCGTTGTTCACCTCGGCCTGCATCCTCGTGATCGCGCACATCCTGCGGCAGGCGAGCGCGCTCGACGCCGAGCACCGGCAATTCGTGTGAGGCGCGCGCGATGCCGATCATCGTCAAGCTCGACGTGATGCTCGCGACCCGCAAGGTCCGCTCGAAGGACCTCGCGGCGGCCGTCGGCATCACCGAACAGAACCTGTCGCTGCTCAAGCAGGGGAAGGTCAAGGGGATTCGCTTCGCGACGCTCGAGGCGATCTGCCGCCATCTCGATTGCCAGCCCGGCGATCTGCTCGCATTCAGCGACGACGATGTCGCCGACGCGGGCTGACGCGTCGCGCAAACGCGCGGTTCGGGCATGACGGGAAACGTGGCGGTCGGCAAGGTCGATACGCTGCGGCAGCGGCAGCGGCTGGGCGTCGGCGTGCTGGCGTTCGTCGTCGTGGCGTCGCTCCATCTGCTCGGCTGGCTGGCGCTGCGGTCGGCGTCGATGGCCGAGCGCGCCGCGAGACTGCCGGTGGCGGACACGGCCAGGCGGGCGCTGAGCGTCGAGCTGATTCCGATGCAGACGCCGGCGCAGCCGCCGCGCGAGCCGGCGACGATCGCACCGGCTCGGGGCCGGACGGATGCGGCCGGGTCCGGCGGCGCGCGCCCGCTGCGCGACCGGGGCGCGAGCATGGCGACACGCGTGCCGGCGCGTTCGACCGCAGCGGCGACGCGAATGGCGAAAGCGGAGGCCGTCACGCGTGCGGACACCGTGAGCGCCCGCGAAAGCGGCCCGGCCGACGCGCCGGCGCCCGACGTCGACTGGCGGCGCGACCTGGATGCGATCGGCGCGCCGCGAACGAGCCGGCGCAGTCCGGCGGCCGCGACCATCAGCGGGTTGGGGGCCTCGTCCGGCGCGGGCGTGTCGAGGCGGGCGACGGCGGACGCCACGCTCGCGCGCGGGATGTCGGAGGCGCGCCGTGCCGACTGCCGCAATGCGTATGCGGGAATGGGGCTGCTCGCGATTCCGGCGCTCGCGATCGACGCGGTGCGCGATACCGGCTGCAAGTGGTGAGCGGCGTGCGTCGCATGGCGGCAGCTTGCACCTTTCGGGATAATGGCGCGTCCATTCCGCGATTCGCCGTCACAATGAAAACAAGCTTCCACTACGCATGGCCCGCGATCGCCGCCATGCTCTTCAGCCACGCCGCTCACGCAGCCGAGTACACCTGGACCGACACGACCGGCGCGCACGCGGTCACGATCACCCAGACCCCGCGGCCGGACGGCGCGCAGCTGAGGATCGTCGGGACGCTGAACGGACAGCCGGACTGGAAGGTGCGCGACGACGTGACGGCATGCGATCTGGACAAGGTTCTCGACGTCGTGCCGTCGTCGGTCGAAATGCTCGACCTGCTCGGCAACGGCCGCAAGCAGTTCCTGTTCGCGTACAAGATCGGCTGCCGCGGCGATGTCAGCCCCGACGAGGTCAAGTACTTCCTGATCGATCAGGGCCGGAAATACGTGCTGCGCGGCGAGGAACTCATCACGATGCAGGGCAAGTTCATGGACGGCGGCGCGCGGCCCGTCCCGAACGCGGACCTGAAGGCCAACCCCGCGTTTCTCCGCTACATGACGAAGCACTGGCGCGGCGTCAGCCTGCGCGCTTATCCGTAAGCGCGCGCATCCCGTCCGGTCCGTCAAGCGGCCGGGCCGCATGCGGTGAGCATGTGGCCCGGCCAAACCTCGCTCAATGCTGCTGCGGACTCAATTGCGCCATCGCCTGCCGCATGAAGCCGAGCAGCGTCTCGTCGGCCCACGCGTCCTTCGTCAGCGCCGGCTCGTTCATCATCGCGTGGCGGAATTTCGCGTGCGTGGCCGGATCGTCGCCCGCATAGCTGCGGAACAGGTCGAGCCAGCGCCGCGCGAGCGCGCGGGCCTCGTGCGAATCGGGCCGTGCACCCGCGTCGATCGCATCGCGCACGTCGGCCATCAACTGCGGCCATTCCATCGCACGCTCACCGTAGTGCGCGCGCATGAAGCGGATCTCGTCCGGCGTGAGGTACTGCTCGAAGATCCGCATCTTCGTTTCGGCCACCGCGCGCAGCACGTAGTCGCGCAACGCGGTCGAGATGCCGGTCTGCGTCTGCATCGACGGCTCGCGTTCGTGCATCAGGTTCAGTTTCGCCAACAGCCGCGGGTCGTTGTTCGTGTCGCGCACGAGCAGCGTCATCCAGCGGTCGGCGAGCGCGCGCACGCGTTCGTCCTCGGGCGGCACGCCCGTGTCATATAGCGCGCGCACGTCGGCGACGAGCGCGATCCATTCCGCGTCGCCGGTCTGGCTCTTGCGGTACATCGGCATGCGTGCGAGTTCTTCCTCGGAGAAATATTTGTCGTACACGGTCATCAACTCCAGGGTGGTGAGCCAATCGGCCAGTTCCGGCTCCGTGCCTTCGGCGAGCTGCGCGTGCAGGCGCACGAGCCGCTCGCGCAACTGCGCGCTCTGTTCGATCTGACGGTCGAGCAGCGTGATCTGCTTCGCGACGAGGTCGACGAGCGGGGCGCCGGACTGGTTCAGGTAGTCGCCGATTTCGGCGAGCGACAGTCCGAAGCGACGCAGGGCCTGGATCTGGTGGAGCCGGGCGATGTCGTCGCGGTCGTACAGCCGGTAGCCGTTGTCGGCGCGCGCCGAAGGCGTCAGCAGACCGATTGCGTGATAGTGATGAAGCGTGCGGACGGTCAGCCCGCTGCGTTTCGCCAGTTCTCCCACTTTCAGCCGCATTCGTTCCTCCGTTTGGTGCGCACGCTGGAGTCTCGAACGTTACGCTACGTGAGGGTCAAGCGGAAGATCGGGCGTCGGGCGCGGCGCCCGACGCCCGGGCCGGCTCATTGCGGCGTGGGTGGCGCGTTCGTCGCGTGCGGGATCGCGGCGCGGGCTTGCTGGCCGGCCGCCGTACCGTCGGGCGGCGTGCCCATCGCCTGGTACAGCCGCGCGGTGTCCGCGAGCCGCGCGCCCGTCGCGCGGATCTCGTCGAGCCGCGCGTTGCGGTACTGCAGCTCGCTCGCGCGCGACGCCGACGGTGGCAGCGCGCCGAGCCGCACGCGCGCGGCCGCATCGTCATACGCGCCGCGCGCGGCGAGCGCGGCGCGGCCCGACGCGTCGAGCGCCTGTGCGTCGTGCTCGAGCGCCGCGAGCGAGTCGGCGACGTCCTGGAACGCGGTGAGCACGGTCTGCTTGTACTGGTCGACGGCGGCCGCGTAGCTTTCCTTGGCCGCGCGGCGCTGCGCGAGCAGCGCGCCGCCGTGGAAGATCGGCTGGCTGAGCGACGCGCCGATGCTCCAGATCGCGCCCGCGCCGGACAGCATCGCCGGCCAGTTGAAGCCGCCTTGCCCCATCGACGCCGACAGCGACAGCTGCGGGAACAGCTGCGCGGTCGCGACGCCGACCTCGGCCGCGGCGGCCTGCAGCGCCGCGTCGGCCGCGCGGATATCGGGCCGGCTCCTCAGCAGGTCGGACGGCACCACGACCGGCACCTGCGCGGGCAGATGCAGGTCGGCGAGCGCGAGGTCCGCGGGCGGCTGGTCCGGCGTGCGCCCGACCAGCACCGCGAGCGCATGGCGCGCCGAGTCGCGCTGCTGGCGCAGCGCGGGCAGGCCGGCCGCGGCCGTCTCCGCGCTCTGTCGCGCGTTGAGCGCATCGCCGCGCGACGCGGCGCCGAGCGCGTAGCGGCGTTCCGCGTCGCGCGCCTGCGCGTCGGCGAGCGCGACGAGCCTTTCGGTCGTGTCGATCTGCGCGCCGAGCACCGAGCTCGTGACCGACGCGACGACGATGTTCGCGGCGAGCGCGCGGCGCGCGGATTCGAGCTCGAACGCGCTGACGTCGACGCGCTTGGCCAGCGCCCGGTTCGCGAAGCGCGACGCGCCGAACAGGTCGATCGTGTAGCGCGCCTGGAGCTGGCCGATGAACGTGTCGTACAGCAGCGTCGGCGCGCCGAGCGCGGGAATCGGCACGCCGAGCGCGCGCTGGCGCGCGGCCTGGCCGCCCGCGTCGATCGACGGCAGCATCGAGCTGCCGATCTGCGCGCGCAGCTGCTCGCGCGCGGCGTTCAGCGTGTGCGCGGCGGCGCTGAGCGTCGGGCTGTTGCGCAGCCCTTCGTCGACGAGCGCGTTCAGCGCGTCGGAGCGGTACTGCGTCCACCAGTCGGGCACCGGCTGCGCGCCCACTTCGAAATGCTGCGCGACGCCTTGCGCCGCGACCGTCTGCGCCGCTTGCGGCGTCGCGCCGTAGTGCGCGGGCGACGGCATCGCCGGCGGCTCGCCGCTCGGCGCGAACCACGCACAGCCCGCGAGCGCGCCGGCGAGGCCCGCGGCCGCGAGCGCGCGCGCGGTGTTCGTCATCAGATTCATCGACAGCTCCATGGTCAGGCTCCGGACGGCGCGGCGGGCGGCGTGCTGCCCGGCACATCGCGCTCGTCGTTCTTCACGCGGAACCACGCGGCGTACAGCGCCGGCAGGTAGAACAGCGTCAGCACGGTCGCGCTCGTGATGCCGCCCATCAGCGCGGTCGCCATCGGCCCGAAGAAGTTCGAGCGCAGCAGCGGGATCAGCGCGAGCACCGCGGCGGCGGCCGTCAGCGTGATCGGCCGGAAGCGCCGCACGGTCGCGCCGATGATCGCGTCGAAGCGCCCGTGGCCGGCCGCGATGTCCTGCTCGATCTGGTCGACGAGGATCACCGAGTTGCGCATGATGATCCCGAACATCGCGATCACGCCGAGCATCGCGACGAAGCCGAACGGCTGGCCGAACAGCAGCAGCGTCGACACCACGCCGATCAGCCCGAGCGGCGCGGTCAGCACGACCATCAGCACGCGCGAGAAGCTCTGCAGCTGGATCATCAGCAGCGTGAACACGGCGATCGCCATCAGCGGCATCTGCGCGTTGATCGACTTCTGCGCTTTCGCGCTTTCCTCGACCGACCCGCCGATGTCGATCCGGTAGCCGACCGGCAATTGCGCGCGCAGCGCGTTCAGCTTGCCGTCGATCGCATGCGTGACGTCGATGCCCTGGGCGCCGGCGCGCACGTCCGACTGCACGGTGATGGTCGGCTGGCGGTCGCGCTCCCAGATCACGCCGTATTCGAGCGACGGCGTGAAGCGGCCGAGCGAGCCGAGCGGCACGGGGCCGTTCGGCGTCGGCAGCGCGAGGCCCGCGAGCTTCGCCGGATCGACGCGGTCGGCCTGCGGCGCGCGCAGATCGACCGCGATCAGCTTGTCGCGCTCGCGGTATTGCGTGACGGTCGTGCCCGACAGCGTCATCGCGAGGAAGCTCGACACGTCCTGCGGCGTGACGTTCAGCGCGCGCGCCTTCTTCTGGTCGAGCTCGAAGCGCACCGAGCGCTCGGCCGGCTCGTCCCAGTCGAACTGCACGTTCACCGTGCGCGCGTCGCCGCGCATCGTCGCCGCGACCTGCTCGGCGATGCCGCGCACGGTCGCGATGGTGTCGCCGCTGACGCGGAACTGCACCGGATAGCCGACCGGCGGCCCGTTCTCGAGCCGCGACAGCCGCCAGCGCACCGCCGGAAACCGGTCGCGCAGCGTGGTTTCGAGCCAGCGCGCGAGCTTTTCGCGATCCTCGACCGATTTCGCGGTGATCACGAACTGCGCGAAGTTCGGCAGCTGCAGCTGCTGGTCGAGCGGCAGGTAGAAGCGCGGCGCGCCGCTGCCGACGAAATTGACCGCGTGGTCGATCTCGGGGCGCCCGGCGATCGTCTGCTCGAGGCGCTCGGTTTCGCGCAGCGTCGCCGCGAACGACGCGCCTTCGGGCAGGCGCAGGTCGACGAGCAGCTCGGGCCGGTCGGAGCTCGGGAAGAACTGCTGCGGCACGAGCGAGAAGCCCAGCAGCGACACGACGAACAGGGCCACCGTGATCGCCAGCACGACGAAGCGCCGCTCGATGCACCAGTGGATCCAGCCGCGCAGCCGCGTGTAGAAGCGCGTGTCGTAGATGTCGTGCTCGTGATCGTCGGGCAGGTGCGCTTCGTGCGCGTGCTTCTTGCGCTCGGGCAGCATGTGGAAGCCGAGCAGCGGGATCAGCACGACGGCCGCGAACCACGACGCGATCAGCGCGATCGCCGACACCTCGAAGATCGAGCGCGTGTATTCGCCGGTGCTCGACTTCGCGAGCGCGATCGGCAGGAAGCCGGACACCGTGACGAGCGTGCCCGTCAGCATCGGGAACGCGGTGCTGGTGTACGCGAACGCGGCGGCGCGCGCGCGGCTGTAGCCCTGCTCGAGCTTCACGGCCATCATCTCGACCGCGATGATCGCGTCGTCGACGAGCAGGCCGAGCGCGAGCACCAGCGTGCCGAGCGACACCTTGTGCAGGCCGATGTCGAACAGGTACATGAAGAGGGCGGTGACCGCGAGCACGACCGGAATCGAGATCACGACGACCATCCCGGTGCGCAGCCCGAGCGACACGAGGCTCACGACCAGCACGATCGCGACCGCTTCGGCGACCGCCTCGAGGAAGTCGTCGACCGAGCGCGACACCGCATCGGGCATGCTCGACACCTCGGTCAGCTTGAGGCCGGCGGGCAATTGCGCGCGCAGTTCCTGCGACGTCGCGTCGAGCGCCTTGCCGAGCCGGATCACGTCGCCGCCCGGCTGCATCGTGATGCCGATGCCGAGCACCGCCTTGCCGACGACGGCTTTGCTTGCCGCGTTCTTGTCGGCCGCGCCTTTGCCGTTCGTCCCTGCATCCGCGCTGCGCATCTGCGTGACGGGCGGATCGTCGTAGCCGCGCTTCACCGTCGCGAGGTCGCCGAGGCGGAACGTGCGGCCGTTGATGCGCAAGAGCGTGTCGGCGAGCGCGGCGACGTTGTCGTACTGGCCGCTCGGCCGGATGAACACGCGGTCGTCGGCGGTCGTCAGCACGCCGGCCGACGCCACGCTGTTCTGCGCGTTGAGCGCCTGGCCGAGCTGCTGCGGCGAAATACCGACGCGCGTGAGCTGCGCGTTGTTGACCTCGATGAAGATCCGCTGGTCCGGATCGCCGAAATAGTCGACCTTGGCGACGCCCGGCACGCGCAGCAGCACCGTGCGCAGCTGGTCCGCGTAGTCGTGCAGCTGCGCGGGCGAGAAGCCGTCGCCTTCGAGCGTGTAGATGTTGGTGTAGACGTCGCCGAACTCGTCGTTGAAGAACGGGCCCTGCACGCCGGGCGGCAGCGTGTAGCCGATGTCGCCGACCTTCTTGCGGATCTGGTACCAGGTCTCCCGCACGTCCTTCACGGGCGCCGAGTCCTTCATCGTGAAGAAGATCAGCGATTCGCCGGGGCGCGAATAGCTGCGCAGGAAGTCGATCGCCGGGGTTTCCTGCAGCTTGCGGCCGATCCGGTCGGTCACTTGCTCCTGCACCTGGCGCGCGGTCGCGCCCGGCCAGAAGGTGCGGATCACCATCACGCGGAACGTGAACGGCGGGTCTTCGGATTGGGCGAGGCGCGTGTACGCGAGGATGCCCGCGACCGTCGCCAGCACGATCAGGTAGACGACCAGCGCCTGGTGGCGCAGCGCCCACGCGGACAGGTTGAAGCGGCTTTCTTCGCGAAACGAACTCATGACGCGAAGTCCTCCGGATGCAGCGGCGCGATCGCGCGCACCTTCTCGCCCGCGCTGACCGTGTGCACGCCCTGCAGCACGACGCGCTCGCCCGGCTGCAGCCCGTGCGACACGGTCACGGTGCGCTCGTTGAAGCGCGCGACGTCGACGCGGCGCAGCTCCAGCGTGTCGTTCTTCGCGCGCACGACCCACACGGCCGGATGCTGGCCGTCATGGAACAGCGCGGTCGCGGGCAGCGTGATGGTCGCGGCGTCGTTGCCGGCCGGCGGGCCGTCGAACGCGACGTCGGCCGTCATGCCGAGGCGGATCACCGGGTCGGGCCGTTCGAGCGACAGCTTCACGCGGTAGGTGCGGCTTTGCGGATCGGCGGCCGGCGCGACCTCGCGCACCTTCGCGGCGAACTGCCGGCCCGGCAGCGACGGCAGCGTGACGCTCGCCGCGTGGCCCGGCGCGAGCGACGCGAGCGCCGCTTCCGGCACGTCGCTGACGACGTCGACGTCGCCTGCCCATGCAAGCTGGTAGACGGGCTGCCCCGCGGACACGTTCTGGCCCGTGTCGGCCTGTTCGGCGGTGATGGTGCCCGCGTGGTCGGCGACGAGCGTCGCGTAGCGCAACTGGTTCCTCGCGAGCGCGAGCTGCTGCTGCGCCTGGTCGCGCTGTGCGAGCGCGGACGTGTATGCATCTTCGGTCTGCTCGAGCTGCGCGGTCGCGATCAGGTTCTCGCGGGCCTGCGCGCGGTCGCGGTCGAGCTGCTGCTTCGCGAACGCGAGGCGGTGCGACGCGGCATCGAGCTGCGCCTGCGCGCTCGCGGCGTTCTTCTCGACGTCCGAAGGATCGAGCAGCGCCACGACCTGGCCGGCCTTGACGGTGTCGCCGAGCCGCACCTTGCGCTCGACGATCTTGCCGGCGATGCGGAACGACAGCGGCGTCGCGTAGCGCGGCTGGATCTCGCCGGGCAGCGTGCGCGACATCGCGACGCCGTCGGCGCGAGCCGGCTGGGCAACGACGGGGCGGGGTGCGGGTGGTGCGGATTCTTTCGGGTGACAGGCAGCGACGACGAGCGCGGCGCCGACCAGCAGCGCAGCGCGGGAACCGGAGCGATTCACGAAACCCCCAGAGGCGGTAAGAGCGGAGCGAAACCGGCAAGCGGCGGGCGCTTGCCCCGAGCGGCGCGCGACGATGCGCGCGGACCAGATCTTTCGGATACTGTTGCGGATTCTAATACAGTGCTGTATCTGAATGCAAAGATGAATCTGAAAGCCAGCTGGTGCTGGGTTGGTGCTAGACTTCGCGGCATGAAACAACCAACGCGCTTGACCCGGGAGCAGAGCAAGGACCAGACGCGCGAGCGTCTGCTGAGTGCTGCGCAGTCGATTTTTCTGGAGAAAGGCTTCGTCGCCGCGAGCGTCGAGGACATCGCCGCGGCCGCCGGCTTTACGCGGGGCGCGTTCTACTCGAATTTCCGCAGCAAGGCGGAGCTGCTGTTCGAGCTGCTCGAGCGGGATCACGCGTCCGTGCAGGCGGAGCTGCGGCAGATCTTCGAGGGCGGCGGCACGCGCGAGCAGATGGAGGCGACCGCGCTTGCCTACTACCGGCGGATGCATATCGACGACCGGTGCCACCTGCTCTGGGTCGAGGCGAAGCTGCAGGCGGCGCGCGACGCGAAGTTCCGCGTGCGCTTCAACCAGTTCCTGCAGGAATCGCGCACGCGGATGACCGACATCATCCGTGCGTTCTCGGAGCACTCGGGCACGCCGCTGCGGCTGCCGGCCGAGACGCTCGCGCTCGGGCTGATGAGCCTGTGCGACGGCGTGCAGTCGTACTACACGGCTGACCCGCAGCACGTGTCGGCCGAGGCGGCCGAGGCCGTGCTCGCGGGGTTCTTCTCGTGGGCGGTGCTGGGGCGCGCGCCGGACTGAATCAGCGCTCGCCCGTCATCCGCCGGTACGCGTCGAGCAGCGACGTCTTGTAGACGACGCCCGCGAGCGTCGGCTCCGCCTCGCTCTCGATCACCGGCAGCCGCTCGCCCTGGAAGCCCATGAACAGCTCGAGCGCGGTGCCGAGCGGCATGTCGGGCGTGAGGAGCGGGAACGGCGTGTGCGCGTAGTGCGCGGCCGTCTTGTCGGTGGTGTCGCGCTTGTCGAGCAGGTCGCACGTGATGTCCTTCAGCGCGACCGCGCCGCGAAAGCGCCCCGCGTCGTCGGTCACGTACAGGTATTTCACCGGGTATTCGAGGAACACGCGCGTCATGTCGGCCACGCTCGCGGTCAGCGGCACGACCGTCTGCGCGGGCTGGATCAGCTCGCGCATCTGCGTGGTCCGGATCCGCAGGCGCTCCTGCGCGTCCTGGTGGTGGCGCAGCGTGATCTCGTACATCGACGTCGTGCCGGTCGCGCGCGCGACGAAATACGCGACGACGCACGACACCATCAGCGGCAGCACGACCTGATAGCTGAGCGTCATCTCGAAGATCATCAGGATCGCCATCAGCGGTGCCTGAGTAGCACCCGCCAGGAACGCGCCCATCCCGACCATCGCGTACGCGAAGTACGCGGACGTGTGCCCCGGCCACAGCGCCTGCATGCCGAGCCCGAACAGCGAGCCGAGCACCGCGCCGACGAACAGCGTCGGCGTGAAGACCCCGCCGATCGCGCCGGAGCCGGCGGTGGCCGCCGTCGCGAGCACCTTGAACACCAGCACCGCGACGAGCGCCTGCCAGGTCCACGGCGAATGCAGGATCTGGTTCACGACGCTGTAGCCGTTGCCCCACACGTCCGGAATCCACACGGAGATCACACCGACGATCAGGCCGCCGAGCGCGAGCCGCACCGGCAGCGGCACGGGCAGCCGCTTGAACTGGTGCTTCGACGCGTCGAGCAGGTGCAGGAACTGCGGCGCGAGCACGCCGCACAGCAGGCCGAGCACGACGAACAGCAGCACCTCGGGGCCCGCGACCGCCGGGAACACCGGCATCTCGTACGGCGGCCGGTAGCCGGCGAACTCGCGCATCACGATGTTCGCGACGACCGACGCGACCACCATCGGGCCGAAGCTTTCCATCGCGATCGCGCCGAGCACGATCTCCGACACGAAGAACGCGCCGGCGATCGGCGCGTTGTACGCGGACGTGATGCCGGCCGCCGCGCCGCACGCGACGAGCAGGCGCAGCCGCGGCGGGTCGAAGTGCGCGAAGCGGCCGACGAGCGACGCGGCGAGCGCGGCGAGCTGCACCATCGGGCCTTCGCGGCCGATCGAGCCGCCGGTGCCGATGGTCAGCAGCGACGACACGCTGCGCCACAGGCTCTGCCGCACCGGCACGACGCCGCTGCCGAGCGCGACCGCCTCCATGTAGTCGGTCTTGCGCGTTTTCGCGTCGCTGCGCGTCGCGAGCAGCAGCACGCAGCCGGCGAGGAAGCCGCCCGCGGCGGGGAGCCAGAAGCGCACGTACCACGGCAGGCGTTTCGCCATCTGGACGAAGCTGCCGCTGTGGCCCGAGACCACGCGCTGCACGACCTCGATGCCTTCACGGAACGCGATCGTCGCGAACGCGCCGCCGATCCCGACGATCACCGACCAGATCAGCATCGTATGGGCGTCCGACAGGCGGAACAGGGTTTGGGCGCGGGTGCGCAGCTTCAGCAGGAAGGAAAGCACGACTGAGCGAGGACCGTGGAAAACGACGCGAAGCATAGCACTGCGCCGCGCCCGCGGGACCTTCCCGGCGGGCGCGGCGCGCGAGGCGGAGCGGGCGTGCGGCTCAGCCAAGCCAGTGCTGGACCGCCCAGGTGATCCCGTAGCCGCCGGCGATCAGCCACACGTACAGGATCAGGCCGGTCGTCAACGCGCGGGGGCCGGCTTCGCGGATCTGCGACACGCGGGTCTCGATGCCGAGGGCGGTCATCGCCATCGTCAGCGCGAACGTGTCGAGCACGTTGAGGGTGTGCGTGACGTCGGCCGGCAGCACGTTCAGCGAATTGACGATCACGAAGCCGAGGAAGCCGAGCGCGAACCACGGCACCGCGATCCTGCGCTTGCCGTGCGCGCCGCCGGCCGCTGCGCCGGCCGAGCGGGCGAGCCACCAGCCGAGCGCGAGCAGCACCGGCACGAGCAGCATCACGCGGGTCATCTTGACGATCGTCGCGATGTGCGCGACCTGCGGGCTGACGTCGCTCGCCGCGCCGACCACCTGCGCGACCTCGTGGATCGTGCCGCCGAAGAACAGGCCGAGGCCGGCCGCGTCGAGGTTCAGCAGCCCGGCGTGATACGCGAGCGGGTACACGAACATCGACAGCGTGCCGAACAGCACGACGCTGCCGACCGCCATCGCGCTCTGGTGCGGCTTCGACTGCAGCGTGGATTCGAACGCGAGCACCGCGGCCGCGCCGCAGATCGCGCTGCCGGCGGCGGTCAGCAGCGCGGAATCGCGGTCGAGCTTCATCAGCTTCATGCCGGCCCAGGTGCCGATCACGAGCGTGCTGACGACGACCAGCACCGACACGGTCAGGCCCGGCAGGCCGACCTGCGCGATTTCCTGCAGGCTCACGCGCAGCCCGAAGAACGCGACCGCGATGCGCAGCAGCTTGCGCGCCGAGAAGTTGACGCCGGCCGCCCAGCTGGCCGGCATGCCGTCGCGCAGCGCATTGCCGTACAACGCGCCGGCGACGATGCCGACGATCAGCGGGGAGAGGCCGAGCCCGGCGATCGCGGGCAGTTCGGACAGGCTCGTCACGGCCGCGGCAAACAGCGCGACGAACAGGATGCCGTTCAATTGGCCGCGCATCGACGGCGCGGCGTGGCTGAGATGGGGAGTCGGAGCAGTGGACATGATGGAACCCGGATCGGATCGTCATTTCAATGCCCTAATCCTAGTTTGGTTATATCGATATGAAAAATTGTGATTTGTGACATAAACTATCCGGAAAACCGATAATTCATCTCCATGACCCCGGATCAACTGATAACGTTCGCGGCCGTCGCCGAGCACCTGAACATCAGCCGCGCCGCGCTGGCGCTGCATCTGTCGCAGCCGGCGGTGTCCGGCCAGCTGCGCCTGCTGCAGGACGAGTTCGGCGAGCCGCTGTACCAGCGCGACGGCCGCGGCATCCGGCTGACGCCGGCCGGCGAGCAGCTCGCGCAGTATGCGAACGCGCTGCGCGACACGTTCGCGCAGGCGCGCGCGTTTCGCGACGCGGTGCGCGGGCTCGACGCCGGCACGCTGCGGATCGGCGCGAGCACGACGCCCGCGAGCTACCTGCTGCCGTACCTGATCGCCGCGTTCCAGCCGACGGCGCCGCGCGTCGCGATCCAGACGATGAGCGGCAACACGTCCGAAGTGGTCGCCGCGCTGCCGTCGCTCGACATCGCGCTGATCGAAGGCCCGCCGGGCGAGGCGCTGCCGCCCGGCACGGCCGTGCATGCGTGGCACGAGGACGAGATCGTCGCGATCGTGCCCGCCGGGCATCCGCTGGCGGGGCCCGCGCACGCGGGCGGCGTGTCGCTCGACGCGCTGGCCGGGCATCCGCTGGTGCTGCGCGAGGCGGGCTCGGGCGTGCGGCAGCTCGTCGAGCGCGCGTTCGCGCACACCGGCGCGCCGCTGCGCGTCGCGCTCGAGATCGCCGGCGTCGAGGCCGTGAAGGAGGCGGTGCGGGCGGGAATGGGCGTCGGCTTCGTGTCCGCGATGTCGCTGCGGCATGACGATGCCGCGCTCGTGATGCGCTCGTTCGCGCCTGCGCCGCTCACGCGTCATTTCTCGATCCTCGTGCCGCACGGCGGCGCGCCGTCGCGGGTCGCGGCGCAGTTCCTGGCGTTGAGCCTTGCGCAAAACGGGATTTGACGCGCGCACGGGGCGGTTCCTAGGGATTTCCTCTATGGCGTGCCCCCCGCACGAGGCGCACCATCCGTTTCACGCAAATGGAACCGGTTCCATTTCGGTGATAAAGGGCAACATGGCAGACATCGTGATCGTGGCGAGCGCATTCGGCATGGACCGGGTGCGACAGGAGGGCCACCGGGCATTCGTCGCGACCGCCGCGCAGGCGGGCGCGGCCGGGTTCGAGGTGCGGCGCGAGCTGTTCGCGTCCGACGCGGACGCGTCGCATGACGCGCTGGCCGCGCTCGGCGCGCAGCTCGCGGCGCACGGCTTGTGGTCGGTCTACTCGACGCCCGCCAACCTGTACACCGACGCAGGCGCGCTCGACGCCGATGCGCTGCGCGACACGCTCGCCGAAGCCGATGCGCTCGGCGCGCGCTTCGTGAAATTCCAGCTCGGCGGCTTTGCCGGCAACGCGCAGGCGGCCGACATCGTCGCGCTGTCGCAAGGCGCGCGCGCCCGGGTCGTCGTCGAGAACGGGCAGTTGCCGGTCGGCGGCTCGCTCGCGCAGTTCCGCGGCCTGTTCGCCGCGCTCGACGCGGCCGGCGCGCCGCGCGCGCTCGGCATGACCTTCGACATCGGCAACTGGCAATGGCCGGGCGAAGCGCCGCTCGCGTGCGCGGATGCGCTCGCGCCGCATGTCGAATACATTCACTGCAAGGCGGTCGAAGGCGAGGGCGCGCGCCGTTTCGCGGTCGCGCCGGCGCCGCGCGACCCGCTCGTCACGGCCGTGCTGGCGGCGCTGCCGCGGCACGCGCCGCGCGGCATCGAGTTTCCGTTCGATGCCGCCGACCTGGGGCGTGACGCGCGCCATCGCGTCGCGTGGCTCGAAGCCGCTTGATGCCGCATGAAGCCCCTTGAAGCGCGCACGAATGCGTAAAGGACACGGAGGAATTCACTGATGCACCAGCAACTCGATGTCGTCACCTACGGCGAAGCGATGGCGATGTTCGTCGCCGCCGAGACCGGCCACCTTGCGCACGCGTCGCAATTCACGAAGCGGATCGCGGGCGCCGACCTGAACGTCGCGATCGGCCTGTCCCGGCTCGGCTTCCGCGTGGGCTACGTGAGCCGGGTCGGGCGCGACTCGTTCGGTGGCTACGTGCTCGACACGCTCGCGCGAGAACGCATCGACGCGTCGTGCGTGACGGTCGACGACCGCTACCCGACCGGCTTCCAGCTGAAGTCGCGCAACGACGACGGCAGCGATCCGACCGTCGAGTATTTCCGCAAGGGCTCGGCGGCGAGCCACCTGTCGTGCGAAGACTACGTGGCCGACTACGTGCTCGGCGCGCGCCACCTGCACCTGACGGGCGTCGCGCCGGCGATTTCCGCGACGTCTTGCGAGCTTGCGTTCCACCTGGCCCGCGAGATGCGCGCGGCCGGCAAGACGATCTCGTTCGATCCGAACCTGCGCCCGACGCTGTGGCCGTCCGCCGAAGCGATGGCGAACACGCTGAACGCGCTCGCGGCGCTCGCCGACTGGGTGCTGCCGGGCCTCGCGGAAGGGCGGCAGCTGACCGGGCGCGACGCGCCGGCCGACATCGCGCGCTTCTATCTCGCGCAGGGCGCGCGCGGCGTCGTGATCAAGCTGGGCGCGCAAGGCGCGTACTATCTGACCGCCGACGGCCGCGAAGGCACGGTCGACGGCGTGCGCGTCGAGCACGTCGTCGACACGGTCGGCGCGGGCGACGGCTTCGCGGTCGGCGTCGTCAGCGCGCTGCTCGAAGGCCGCGACGTCGAGCAGGCGGTCACGCGCGGCAACCGGATCGGCGCGCTGGCGATCCAGGTGATCGGCGACTCGGAGGGCCTGCCGACCCGCGAGCAGCTCGACTGTCTCGAAAACGTCAGCAATCGGGCCGATCGCTTAGAGGAAAACTTCGCCGCGCAATGAGATGCCGTGCACGGCACAATCGCGGGCTATTTCATCGCTTTGCATGGGACCGTAGCCGGTGCTGAAGCACCCCGGTCGACTCAGGAGACACATCCATGACTGCCAATCTCGCCGCTCGTCGCTGGTGGATGATCATGCCGATCATCTTCATTACCTACAGCCTCGCCTATCTCGACCGCGCGAACTACGGGTTCGCGGCGGCGGCCGGCATCAACCAGGATCTCGGCATCAGCAAGGGCCTGTCGTCGCTGATCGGCGCGCTGTTCTTCCTCGGCTACTTCTTCTTCCAGATTCCCGGCGCGATCTACGCGGAACGCCGCAGCGTCAAGACGCTGGTGTTCTGGAGCCTCGTGCTGTGGGGCGCGTGCGCGGCGCTCACGGGCGTCGTCAGCAACATCCCGTCGCTGATGGCGATCCGCTTCCTGCTCGGCGTCGTCGAGGCGGCCGTGATGCCGGCGATGCTGATCTACATCAGCAACTGGTTCACGAAGCGCGAACGCTCGCGCGCGAACACGTTCCTGATCCTCGGCAACCCGGTCACGGTGCTGTGGATGTCGGTGGTGTCGGGCTATCTCGTCCACGAATTCGGCTGGCGCCACATGTTCATTGCCGAAGGCGTGCCGGCGATCCTCTGGGCCGTGTGCTGGTGGTTCCTCGTGCAGGACAAGCCCGCGCAGGCCAACTGGCTCACCGCGCAGGAAAAGCGCGACCTCGACGCCGCGCTCGCGGCCGAGCAGGCGGCGATCAAGCCGATGCGCAACTACGGCGAGGCGTTCCGCTCGCCGGCCGTGATCAAGCTGTGCGCGCAGTACTTCTGCTGGAGCATCGGCGTGTACGGCTTCGTGCTGTGGCTGCCGTCGATCGTCAAGAACGGTTCCGCGCTCGGGATGGTCGCGACCGGCTGGCTGTCCGCGCTGCCGTACCTGGCGGCGACGATCGCGATGCTCGCCGCGTCGTGGGCGTCCGACCGGCTCGGCTCGCGCCGCGGCTTCGTGTGGCCGTTCCTGCTGATCGGCGCGGCCGCGTTCGCCGCATCGTATGCGCTCGGCTCGACGCACTTCTGGATCTCGTATGCGCTGCTCGTCGTCGCCGGCGCCGCGATGTACGCGCCGTACGGCCCGTTCTTCGCGATCGTGCCGGAGCTGCTGCCGAGGAACGTCGCGGGCGGCGCGATGGCGCTGATCAACAGCATGGGCGCGCTCGGTTCGTTCGTCGGCTCCTATTTCGTCGGCTACCTGAACGGCGCGACCGGCTCGCCCGTCGCGTCGTACGCGTTCATGAGCGCCGCGCTGGTCGCCGCGGTGATCCTCACGCTGTCCGTCAAACCCCAGGCGCGCGATGCGCAGCCGCTCGGCGCGCCGCTGCAAGGAAAAATGCCTCAATGAAGCCTCGTATCGTCGCCTACAAGCCGCTGCCCGACGACGTCCTCGCGTACCTGCGCGAGCATGCGGAAGTCGTGCAGGTCGACGGCGCCGACGCGCTCGCCGCGGCGCTCGGCAACGCGGACGGCGCGATCGGCGCGAGCCTGAAGATCCCGCCGCCGATGCTCGAGCGCGCGCCGCGGCTGAAGGCGTGGTCGACGATCTCGGTCGGCTACGACAACTTCGACGTCGCGGACCTGACCCGGCGCGGCATCGTGCTCGCGCACACGCCGGACGTGCTGACCGAGTCGACCGCCGACACGGTGTTCTCGCTGATCCTCGCGTCGGCCCGGCGCGTCGTCGAGCTGGCGGAGTGGGTGAAGGCCGGCCGCTGGCACCACAGCATCGGCCCGGACCTGTACGGGACCGACGTGCAGGGCAAGACGATCGGCATCGTCGGGCTCGGGCGGATCGGCGCGGCGGTCGCGCGCCGCGCGGCGCTCGGCTTCCGGATGCGGGTGCTGTACACGAACCGCTCCGCGCAGCCGGATGCCGAGGCGCAGTACGGCGCGCGCCGCGTCACGCTCGACGAACTGCTCGCCGCGTCCGATTTCGTGTGCCTGCAGGTGCCGCTGTCGGACGAGACGCGCCACCTGATCGGCGCGGCCGAATTCGCGAAGATGAAGCGCGGCGCGATCCTGATCAACGCGTCGCGCGGGCCGGTCGTCGACGAGGCGGCGCTGATCGACGCGCTGCGCGCGGGCGCGATCCGCGGCGCGGGCCTCGACGTGTTCGAGCGGGAGCCGCTCGCGGCCGACTCGCCGCTGCTGCGGATGAACAACGTCGTCGCGCTGCCGCACATCGGCTCGGCGACCCACGAAACGCGGCACGCGATGGCGCGCTGCGCGGCGGAAAACCTGGTCGGCGCGCTGGCGGGCACGCTGCGCGTCAATCTGGTCAATCCGGACGCGCTGACCCGCGCACGCGCCGGCTGAGCGCGCGGGCGCGGCCGGGAGGGGCCGCGTACGACGGGCGTTTTTCGCGTCGATCGTTTAGAGTCGATGGACTTGGAGCGGCCCCGTCGGCTGCGTTATGATCGCCCGCTCGTCGTCTCGAAGCCGGCGCCGTTGCAAGCGGCTTCGGGCGACCCGTATCCGCGCCGGGTCCGGCGCGGCTGACCGACAGGAGAGTCCGTCAGTTGGCTTACCTATCCAACAACAAACGTCCGCCCGCGTATGTCGCAGAGCGGATCGCACGTCGCGAGGCACGACAGTGACCGAATCGCACCCCATCAGCCAGCGTCCCGCGACGATCAGCGACGTCGCCCGCGAGGCTGGTACCGGCAAGACCAGCGTCTCGCGCTATCTGAACGGCGAGACCCATGTGCTGTCCGCGGATCTGCGCCAGCGGATCGAAGCGGCCATCGCGCGGCTGAACTACCGGCCGAACCAGATGGCGCGCGGCCTCAAGCGCGGCCGCAACCGGCTGCTCGGCATGCTCGCGGCCGACCTGACCAATCCCTATACCGTCGAGGTGCTGTTGGGCGTCGAGGCCGCGTGCCACGCGCTCGGCTACATGCCGCTCATCTGCCACGCGGCGAACGAGGTCGAGATGGAGCGCCGCTTCCTGCAGCTGCTCACCACGTATCGCGTCGAAGGGCTGATCGTCAACGCGCTCGGCGCCGAGGAGGACGTGCTGCGCCCGCTGCGCGGCGGCGGGATTCCGGCGGTGCTGGTCGACCGGACGGTCGAGGGCTTCGACGCCGACCTGATCGGCCTCGACAACGGCGATGCGATCGAGATGGGCGTGCGGCACCTGATCGAGCGCGGTTTCGACGCAATCCACTTCGTCGTGCAGCCGTTCGAGCAGGTCAGCTCGCGGCGCCTGCGCGAGGCAGCATTCCGTGCGACGCTCGCCGCGCACGGCCGGCCGGTGCCCCGGACCGTCGTGCTCGACCTGAATGCGCCCGAGGCCGCGGCCGCCGCGCTCGCCGAACTCGATGCGCGGATCGACGCGGCCGCGCAGCGGGGCACGCGCGCGGCGCTGTTCGCGGCGAACGCGCCGGTCGCGCTCGCGATCGCGCGGCATCTGCGCGCCCGCTTCGGCTCCGCGTGGCAGACGCAGGCGGCGCTGGTGTCGATCGACGATCCGGAATGGGCGGAGCTGATCGGCATCACGACGATTCGTCAGCCGACCTACGAGATCGGCTACAAGGCGGTGGAATTCGTCCACGAGCGGATCGACGGCGCGGCGGGCGACGTGCGCGTCGCGCTGCTGCCCGGCGAGCTGATCGCGCGCGCGTCGACCGCAAGCTGAGTATCATTCGGGGCACACAGCGCGCCAGGTGCGCTGCCCCGAACAAGGATTTACATGACTGTTTCCCCCTTCACGCTGGCGCTGCTGATCGCCGCCACGCTGATCCTCGCACTGCTGCCGCTCGTCCTTTACCGCATCCTGCGCAAGCCGCTGTCGCTCGACAAGCGCGACGCGATCGTCGGCGTCGCCGCGTTTACGCTGTTCGCGATGGTCGTCGAACGCGCATTTCACGGGATCGTGCTGAGCCAGGCGTCCGCCGGCGGCTGGCTGACGCAGCCGCTCGCGTTCGTTGCGTACGGCGCGCTCACGGCCGGCGTGTTCGAGGAAGTGGGGCGCTATCTCGGGATGCGCTACCTGAGCCGCCGCTACGGCGCGACGGCCGGCGACGGTCGCGCGATCGGCTACGGGCTCGGTCACGGCGGCGCGCAAGCATGGTTCGTCGGCGTGCTCGTCTGGGGGCAGTGGATCTACCTCGCATGGCTCGCGAATCACGGCCAGCTCGACGCGCAGCTCGCGGGGCTGCCGGGCGATGCGGTGCTGCGTCTGCACGTGATGCTCGCGACGCTGTCGGCGCCGTCGATCGCGATGCTGCTGCTCGAGCGCGTTGCGGCGTTCGCGCTGCAGGTCGCGCTTTCGATGCTGATGTGGCGGGGCATGCGCGCCGGCTGGCGCGGCGTGCTGCCGCTCGCGATCGCGCTGCACGCGCTCGCGTACGTGCCGGGGATGCTCTATCAGGTCCGCATCCTGCCGGCCGCGTGGGCCGAGGCGTGGCATTTCATGCTGGCCGCGCTGCTGATCGGCGTGCTGGTGAAGCTCTGCCGGCCGTCGCGCGCGGCGGCCCGACGGGAGGCGTGAGATGGATGACTATCTGATCGAATGCGAAAGCGGGGAATTCGATGCGCTCGCGCGCGTGATCTGCGAGCTGTTCCCGGAGCAGACCCGTTTCGTCGAAAGCCGCGACGAACGCGGCCGCTTCCTGTCCGTGCACTGGCTCGCGATGCGTTTCGGCGCGACGCCGAAACGGATGACGCTCGACGTGCGCATCGCGCCGGCCGCGCTCGCGCGCTATCTGGCGATGAGGCCGATGCAGCGCGCGCGCAGCCACGCGGTGCTGCATGCGTATGTGGAAGCGATGCTGGGTTCGCTCGAAGAGCGCCATGCGGCGGGCGAAGCGGTGTCGCGCGACGCGGAGATTGCGCTCGACGAGGAGTTTGCTTGAGCGCGGCGTCTTGAGGGTGCCGGCCGGGCGTCAGCCGGCGTCGCGGTAGACCTGCGCGAAGCGCTGCGCCTGCACGACGCCGTAGTCGCCGGGCGCGTACTGCATCACCCAGTCGCCCGCGACGCCGCGCAGCGTGTCGCCGTTCGCGGAGCGCGCGATCGTGAACGGCTCGTCCATGCGCTTCGCGAGGACCACCGCCGGCCGGTTCCGGTACGCGCCGGGCTCGCCGTGCGCGAGCGCCGGATCGGCCGGCAGGTATTTCGCGTCGAAGCGCGCGCGCGACACGACCCAGCGGTCGCCGGTCGAGCCGGTGATCAGCGCATCGCCGGCCACGTAGCGGTTCGGGCCTTCGAGGCTCATCAGTTCGCCGTCCCCGGCCGCGAAGGCGACCGCGACGGTCTCGTCCTTGACGACGCGCCGGGCCTGCGGATCGGTGCCGAGATCGAGTTGCTTGAGTTCTAGCATGGCGAGGAAATGCGGGAAAAGCGTGGAGCTTATCCCGAAATCGGCGCGCTGTGAAATCGGCGCCGGTCGCCGGCGGAAGCCGCGCAGCCGTCCGGCCCGGCGAGGGCGGGGCGGCTGCGCGTCACGCGTCAGGGCTTCGCGGGTGCGCTCGCGGCCGCGCCGGGCGCCGCCTTGGCCTTGCCGCGGGGCTCGCCGCCGCGGTGCAGCCAGCTGCGGAACGTCGTGTCGGCCAGCGCCTTCTGGTCGGCCGGGAAGCTCGCGTAGAGCGGCGCGAACGCGTCGGCCAGCTTCTTCGCGCCGTCGGCGTTGGCCTGCGCGAGCTCCGCGTACTGCTTCATGTCGTCGATTGCGGTTGCGTTGCGGCTTTCCATCCGCTGCCGGTACAGGCGGCCCATCGTTTCGCCGTTCGCGCGCATCGTGTCGGCGAAGGTCTTCCATTGCGGCTCCTGCGCCGGCGTGATCTTCAACTGGCTGTGCAGGTACGTGATGCGCTCCTCGAGGCGCGCTTCGTGGCGGGCGGCGGCAGCCGGCTGCGCAGGCGCCTGCGGCGGCGTCTGCGTCTGCGCGAACGCGCTGGTCGCAAGCGCGAGCGCAGCGAGGGTGAGCGAAATGTTCTTCATGGTGGCTCTCCGGGTAGTGTCGTGCGAGCGGGTGCGGGCGCTTCTGCGGCGCACGCGGGTTTCGCGTCGCAACATATTAGTAGCACGACGCGCGCCGCGCGTTCAGCCAACGCGACACTTGCTTACATCCGATACGAATCGCAATCGTTGCGTAACCTTTCGGCGAGGTTCGGCGAGGCCGTCTGCCGTCGCCGATGCACGCGCCGGTTGGGCGGGCAGGCGTTCGGCGCTATCATCCCGTCACCTTCCAATCCGAATGCGCTCCGCGCGTGCCTCAAGCCTCATGCGTCCACCTCGCCTCGACCAACTCGACGACCTCGACCGGCAACTCGTCGCGCTGCTGCAAGCCGATGCGCGCGCGAGCGTCGCGGATCTCGCGCGCCAGCTCGACGTTGCGCGCACGACGGTCGTCGCACGCATCGCACGGCTCGAGCGGACCAACGTGATCGCCGGCTACAGCGTGCGGCTCGGGCAGGACGTGCTCGACGCGAGCATCTATGCGTATGTCGGCATCATCCTCGCGCCGAAGTACGGCAAGGACGTGCTGAAGAAGCTCGACCGGATGCCCGAAGTGCAGCTGCTGTGCGCGGTGAGCGGCGAATACGACTACGTCGCATGGCTGCGCGCCGATTCGCCGGAGCGGCTCAACGACCTGCTCGACCAGATCGGCGCGCTCGAAGGCGTCGAGCGCACGACGACGTCGATCATCCTGTCGCGCAAGATCGACCGCGGCACGATCGGCGGGTGATGCGCGCGGTCAGCGCGGTCGGCGCTCGTCGTCCGTCGCCTGCGCCGTGATGCCGGCGGCGGGCAGCCTGTCCTGTCGGGCCTCGGCCGGCGCAGCGCGCGGCGGCCGGCCGTGCGGAATCCGCAGCGACACGCGCAGCCCGCGGCATTGCCGTTCGTCCGCGTACGCGAGCGTGACGACGGCGCCCATCCGGTCGGCGATCGTCTTCACGATCGACAGGCCGAGCCCCGAGCCGATCTGCTCGTTGCCGGGCACCCGGTAGAACGGATCGAATACACGTTCGCGTTCGTGCGGCGCAATGCCCGGCCCGGTATCCGTGACCGTCAGGACCACGTGCGACGCCGTCGCCTGCGTCGACAGGTCGACGCGGCCGCCGCGCGGCGTATAGCGGATCGCGTTGTCGACGAGGTTCTTGACCAGTGACGCCAGCTCGTTTTCGTCGACACATGCGTCGGCGTCGGGGCCTTCCTCGACGCCGATGTCGAGCGCCTTCGCTTCGGCGAGCGGAATCAGGTCTTCCAGCACGCGGCGATAGACCGCCTGCACCGACACGGGGCCGTGCGCCGTGGCCGGCGCGTTCTGCACCCGTGCGAGCGCAAGCAGCTGCTCGATCAGGTTGCGGCTGCGCTCGAGCCCGCCGCGCAACGCCGCGAGGCGCGCGCGCGCATCGGCCGGCAGGTCGGTGTCGGCGAGCCGTTCGGCCTGCAGCGACATGGCCGTGAGCGGCGAGCGCAATTCGTGCGCGGCATCGGCGACGAAGCGGCGCTGCGCGTCGACCGACTGCGCGACGCGTCCCAGCATCCGGTTGATCGCGACGACGAACGGCTGCACTTCGACCGGCACGTGCCCGGCCGGCACGGGCCGCAGGTCGTGCTCGTCACGCGCATCGATCCCGGCCGACAGCGCCGCAACGGGGCGGAACAGCTTGCGCACGAGATCGGCGACGAGCAGCAGCAGGATCGGCACGAGGATCAGGAGCGGCAGCGCGGTGCGCCACGCGCTTTCGCGCGCGACGTCGTCGCGCATGCCGGCTTCCTGCGCGACCGCGATGCGCTCGCCGTTCGCGAGCGTGTGGACCATCACGCGATACGGCTTGCCGCCGGCCTCGAGCGTATGCAGCCCGTCGGCGAGCGTGGCCGGCAATGCGAGCCGGGGCCCGCCGACGGCGGCCGGCCGCGCGTCGCGGCCGAGCGGCTGCACGATCACGCGCGACAGCTCGTCGCTTTCGCGCGCGTGCGCGGCGCCGCCGGGGGGCGACGGCGCGCGCTGACGGTCGAGCAGCGTCGCGATTTCGCGCAGCACGTCATCCTGCAGTTCGTGCGCTTCGTCGAACGCCGACGAGAACGCGAACGCGGCCGCGACCGTCGCGACGACCAGGATCGCGACCGACAGCGCCGCCGACAGGCGAAACCGGATCGACTCGCTCAGGCGCTTCTTGAAACCATCCATCCCACGCCCCTGACGTTCTTGATGACGGCGCTGCCGAGCTTGCGGCGCAGCGAATGGATCAGGAATTCGACCGCATTGCTCTCGACTTCCTCCCCCCAGCCGTAAAGGCGGTCCTCGAGCTCGCGCCGCGACAGGATCGCGCCGGGGCGCACCAGCAGCGCGCGCAGCAGCGAGAACTCGCGATTCGACAACTGCACCGGCGCAAGCCCGTCGACGGCAGCTTCGCGCGTCGCCGGGTCGAGCGACACGACGCCATTGCTCAGCACCGGCGCGGCCGAGCCGGCCTGGCGCCGGATCGCGACGCGGATCCGCGCGAGCAGTTCGGCCATCTCGAACGGCTTCACGATGTAGTCGTCGGCGCCGCCGTCGAGGCCGCGCAGGCGGTCGTCGAGACCGTCGCGCGCGGTGACGACGATCAGCGGCGCGGTGGCGTCCTGCGCGCGGATGCCGGCCAGCACGTCGAGGCCGTCGCGGCCGGGCAGGCCGAGGTCGAGCAGGACCAGGTCGTAATGCTGCGCCGTGAACGCGGTCAACGCGTGCGCGCCGTCCGTCACCCAATCGGTTGCATACGACGCATCCTTCAGCGCGGCTTGGACCGCTTCGCCGATCATCGGGTCGTCTTCGACCAGCAGTATTCGCATGCGTGCTCTCCGTGCGGCGCAAACGCCGCCAGCGTATGCGATTCCCGGCTTCGCGTCACGTGCGCCGCGCGCCCCGGGCGGGATCACCTGCCGCCGAACCGGTCGAAGGCCGCGAGCAGGACCTTCATCGCGGCGGCCGAATCGGCCCGGGTCGGGTGATCGGCGCGCAGCGCGGCGAGCGCGCGGTCGATCGCCTTGTCGACCACGTGCCAGTCGTCGGCGGCGCGCGGCTTCAGGCCGGCCTCGGCCGAGTCCCACGCGATCTCGAGATCCTTGATGCGGGTTTTCGCGCCGGGCAGGTCGCCCTTGCCGACCCGCGCGCTCACGTCGGCGGCGATCGTGCGGAACGCCGACAGGTCGCCGAGCTTCGTTGCGCCGGCGGGGGCGGATGACGAAGCGGCCGGCGCGGCCGCCGGGGTCGACGCATTCGCGTCCTGATGCTTCGAACAGCCGGCGGCGACGCTCAGCGCGGCAGCCGCGACCGCGGCGAGGGCGAGACGGGAAACGCAATCCGGAATGCGCATGATGTGTCCTCGAGTCGATGAACGGAAACGGTCGGGATTCATTCGGCGGCGTCGGCCGGTGTGCGCTGGCCGACGCCAAACTGCGCGGCGGCGACGAGCAGCACGATCACGGTCAGGAACAGCAGGCTCGTCCACGCAGCGCCGATGCCGAGCCCGCCGTACGTGCGGGCCTGCGTGAGCAGGTCGCCGAGCGACGCGCCGAACGGCCGCGTGAGGATGTAGGCGATCCAGAACGCGAGGACCGCGTCGATGCCGAGCCGCCACATCGCGAACACGGCCGCGATCAGTGCGCCGAAGCACAGCGCGCCGACCGTGAAGCCGAGGCCGAGCGCTTCGGTTGCGAGATCGCCGGCGGCGGTGCCGAGCGCGAACGTGCAGAGGATCGCCGCCCAGTAGAACAGTTCGCGTCGCGGCGTGACGATCGTGTCGATCGACAGCGTGCCCTCGACGCGATGCCAGACGAAGAAGATCGCGGCGAGTGCGACCGCGAACGCGGCGGTGCTCGCATACAGGCTGACGCCCAGCCCGTCGGTGAGCAGGTCGGTGATCTGCGTGCCGACGATGCTGACCAGCACGACCGTGAGCCAGTAGATCCACGGCACGTACCGGCGCGTGCGCAATTGCAGCCACAGCGCGATCGCGAGCAGCGACGCCATCGCGATGCGCGTGACGGCCTGGCCGAGGCCTGCGTTGACCGCGAGAAAGTCCGCGCCGGTTTCGCCGACCGTGGTCGACATGATCTTGATGATCCAGAACGACAGCGCGACGTCGGGCACCTTGTTCAGCCAGTGCGGCGCGCGATGGACGGATAGGGTTTGCTGCATGCCGAAGCCTCCTTGGAGTCGGGTGATCGGCAAGCAGTCTGGCGCGGGAAACTTAGGCCACCCATAGCGCGGCCGGCAGGGCGGAAACGGCGTGGTTCGACGAACCGACGAAATGTGACGTCATAACGTCGAAGATACCCGTCGTTTCGCATCATTCTTCGTCTTGGAACTGATTTTGCGCATCCCTAGACTGTGTGCATGGCTCAACGCCGTACACAACACAACCCATCATCAGGAGATAAGCGCATGAAAATCGCCATCGTCGGCGCAGGTCTGATCGGCCACACCATTGCTCACATGCTGCGTGAAACCGGCGACTACGAAGTCGTCGCGTTCGATCGCGACGCGGATGCGCTCGCGAAGCTGTCGCGCGAAGGCATCGCGACGCAGCGTGTCGATTCGGCCGACGCGAATGCGATCCGCGAAGCGGTCAAGGGCTTCGATGCGCTCGTCAACGCGCTGCCGTACTACCTCGCGGTCAACGTCGCGGCCGCCGCGAAGGCGGCAGGCGTCCATTACTTCGACCTGACCGAGGACGTGCGCGCGACGCACGCGATTCGCGAGCTGGCCGACGGGTCCGACCGCGCGTTCATGCCGCAGTGCGGCCTCGCGCCGGGCTTCATCGGCATCGCCGCGCACGAGCTCGTGAACGGCTTCAGCGAGGTGCGCGACGTGAAGATGCGCGTCGGCGCGTTGCCCGAGTACCCGACCAACGCGCTGAAGTACAACCTGACGTGGAGCGTCGACGGCCTGATCAACGAATACTGCCAGCCGTGCGAGGCGATCCGCGACGGCCGCAAGCAGTGGGTGCAGCCGCTCGAAGGCCTCGAGCACTTCTCGCTCGACGGCACCGAATACGAAGCGTTCAACACGTCGGGCGGCCTCGGCACGCTGTGCGAGACGCTGTCGGGCAAGGTCGAGACGCTCGACTACAAGTCGGTGCGCTACCCGGGCCACCGCGACCTCGTGCAGTTCCTGCTCGAGGACCTGCGCCTGTCGACCGATCGCGACACGCTGAAGTCGATCATGCGCCGCGCGGTGCCGTCGACCAAGCAGGACGTCGTACTCGTGTTCGTCACGGTGACGGGCGTGAAGGACGGCCAGCTGGTGCAGGACGTGTTCACGCGCAAGATCTTCGCGAAGGACGTGTGCGGGATGCATATGAGCGCGATCCAGATCACGACGGCCGGCGCGATGTGCGCGGTGCTGGACCTGTTCCGCGAGAAGAAGCTGCCGCAGCACGGCTTCATCCCGCAGGAGAAGGTGTCGCTGAAGGCGTTCCTCGCGAACCGCTTCGGCAAGCTGTACGACGGCGGCACGATGGAGCGCGTGCACGCGCTGGCCTGAATGGCCTGACGTCGGCGCACGACGCCGTCACGACGCCGGGGGCGCGATGCGCCGCCCGGCGTTTTTTCTTTGCGGCAGGATGCTTTGCGGCAGGAGCGTTCAGGCGGGCAGCGGCGGGACGAGCGGCGCCCGCGGCGGCGGCACGATCCGCGCGAGCAGCGCGTTGACGTCCGCGTCGGTCGCCGCGGTGTTGTCGAACATCACGAGCCCTTCGCATTCGGCGCCGGTCGGCACGAAGCGGCGCTGCCGGTATTCGTCCCAGTGCGCGAGCTTGTACGCGTCGTTCGGGTTGCCGCGCGCGACGATCCGCTGGTGCGCGACGTCTTCCGGCACATGGACCCAGACGACCGTCAGCGTGACCTCGGGGCCGATGCCGAGCCACGCGCGGTCGAAGATGCGCCGGTCGCGCACCTCGCGCGACAGCGGGCCGACGACGAGCGCGCCGATGCCGAGCGCGAGGTTCTCGCGCGCGGTGTCGAGCAGGCCCTGGTATTCGGGATCGCGCAGATGCTTCAGGTAGAGCGGGCTGTCGCGGTCGTTCGGGTCGTGGGTGAGGGCGCCCATCGCCGCCGAGCTGTAGCGGCCGTACAGCGTGTCCTTGTCGAGCAGGCAGAAGGCCTCGCCGGTTGCGCGCATCAGCGGCCCGATGAGCCGCTTCGCGAGCGTGGTCTTGCCGGTGCCGGCGTGGCCGCAGAAGAACACCAGATGCGTCACGAGGGCGTGCTCCCCGATCCGGGCCGGCTGGCGCCGTTGAGATTCGGGTCGCGCGGATACACTTCCGCTTCCAGCCACATCGCGTTGATGATGCCGAAGCCGAGCGCAACGCCGATGCCGAGTATCCACGAGAAATACCACATGGGTCCGTCTCCTTGACGCTGAGGTGATGAGGCCGCGCGGCCGGGCCGCGTGCGGGCGTGCGGGTGCGTGCCCGCGCATGCCGCGGCGCACGCAGCCCGATCATGACCAATAACGGCGCGCCGCGCAAGCCGCGCCGAAGCGGGACCGGACCTGCGACAAACCGGTAAACTGGCGGACGAAACCGCAACATGATGGAAACAATGCTGATCAACTGCGCTGCATACCAGGACGGCCGCAAGCTGGCCGACATCGACATCGACGCCATCAGCGACTACGTGTCGAAGCCCGAGTGCTTCGTGTGGGTCGCGTTGAAAGACCCGACGCCGGACGAGCTCGAACTGATGGGCGAGGAATTCGGGCTGCACGAGCTTGCGCTCGAGGACGCCCGCAAGGGCCATCAACGGCCGAAGATCGAGGAATACGGCGACTCGCTGTTCGCGGTGCTGCACACGGTCGAGTTCGACAAGGACGGCGAATTCAACGTCGGCGAGCTGAACGTGTTCGTCGGGCCGAACTACGTGCTGTCGATCCGCAATCACACCGAGCAGGATTTCCGCGCGGTGCGCACGCGCTGCGAGCGCGAGCCGCATCTGCTGCAGGAAGGCTCTGCGTTCGTGTTCTACGCGCTGATGGACCAGGTCGTCGACCGCTATTTCCCGGTCCTCGAGACGCTCGGCAACGAGCTCGAGGAGCTCGAGGACCGCATCTTCGCGAAAGCGACGCCCGCGGCGTCGCGCGCGATCATCGAGGACCTGTATTCGCTGAAGCGCCAGCTCGTGATGCTGCACCAGCACACGGCGCCGCTGCTCGAGCCGCTCGCGAAGCTGACGGGCGGGCGCATCCCGCAGGTCTGCAGCGGGATGGAGCATTACTTTCGCGACGTGTACGACCACCTGCAGCGGATCGTGAGGACGATCGAGGGGCGGCGCGAGATGGTCGTGACGGCGGTCCAGGTCAATCTCGGAATGATCTCGCTCGCGGAGAACGAGGTGACCAAGCGGCTCGGCTCGTTCGCCGCGCTGTTCGCGATTCCGACGATGATCGCCGGCATCTACGGGATGAACTTCAACAACATGCCCGAACTGCACTTGAAGTACGGCTTCTACGGTTGTCTCGGCGTGATGCTCGTGACCGACCTCGCGCTGTGGTGGCGCTTCAAGCGGGCAGGGTGGCTGTAGCCTGGTGAGCAGACCCTAGCGCGGCGCGTGCTTGCCGACCACGACGCGCCACGGACGCACGCGCCACGACTTGACGAGGCCGTTCTGCACGTAAGGATCGGCGCGCGCGAACGATTCGGCCACTTCGGCCGAGTCTCCCTCGAAGACGAGCACGGCCTGGTCGGCCGGGTCCGAGAACGCGCCCGCGAGCACCAGCTCGCCGCGCTCGGTGGCGGCGTGCGCGAGCGCGAGATGCTCGGCGCGGAACGGCTCGCGCCGCGTCAGGTAGTCGTCGACGAGTTCGTAGATCAGCTGGTAATGCATGCGTCGCTCCCGGTATCGGCCTGCGGGGAAGTATAGGGCACACGCACCGCACATCCCGACGAATCGCAACTAACGGTCGAGCTTTTTTACCGCCGCCGAATCCTGACGCGTCATCGCGGAGCCTGGCCTGCAAAGCCACCAGGGCCGGCGCGGGTTCGCGGCGTATCCCGCCTACGCCTTGTATCCGATGGTGCGCAGCAGCTCCTTGCGCCAGCGCACGTCGTCGTCGTTTTCGACGCCGAGCGGCGTAAAGCCGTCGACGACGCCGACGATGCCGCGGCCCTGCGCGGTCTCCGCGACGATTACCTCGGTCGGGTTCGCGCTCGCGCAAAAAATCCGGCAGACCTCCGGCACGGCCTTGATCGCGTTCAGCACGTTGACCGGGTAGAAGCCGTCGCCGAGCAGCACGATGAAGGCGTGACCGGCGCCGATCGCGGTGGCGTTGCGGGACGCGAGCTCGACCAGGTCCGGATCGGTGCCGGAGCGCCGCACGAGCCGCTTGCCCGACGCCTCGCAGAACGCGAGGCCGAAGCGGATGCCGGGCACGGTGCCGACGAGCGCCTCGTGGATGTCCTCGACGGACTTGATGAAGTGCGTCTGGCCGAGAATGAAGTTCATCGTCTCGGGCTTGTGGACGGTCACGGTGTGCAATTGCAGCATGGCGGACCTCGTCTGGGGCGATGCGGCGCGGGCGTCGCGGATGGGCTCTCCAAGCTTAGTACGCGATCGCCGGCGGCGAAAGCGGGCGGCGGCGCGGCGTCCTATCCTTCGTTGTGTGCGGGTTGGGCGCGCGACGGAGGGGCATATGGACGTGCGACAAGGTTTCGTCGACTGCGTGGGGCGCACGCCGCTGATCCGGCTGGCGAAGCTCAGCGCGGAGACCGGCTGCGAGATCCTGGGCAAGGCGGAATTCATGAATCCGGGCGGCTCCGTGAAGGACCGCGCGGCGCTCTACATCATCCGCGACGCCGAGCAGCGCGGCGTGCTGACGCCGGGCGGCACCGTCGTCGAAGGGACGGCGGGCAACACCGGCATCGGGCTCGCGCACATCTGCGCGGCGCGCGGCTATCGCTGCGTGATCGTGATACCGGAAACGCAATCGCCGGAGAAGATGGAAATCCTGCGCACGCTCGGCGCCGAGGTGCGGCCGGTGCCGGCGGCGCCGTACCGCGACCCGAACAATTATCAGAAGATTGCCGGCCGGCTCGCGGACGAGCTCGACAACGCGGTATGGGCCAACCAGTTCGACAACCTCGTCAACCGGCAGGCGCACTACGAGACGACCGGGCCGGAAATCTGGCGCGACACGGCGGGCACGGTCGATGCATTCGTGTGCGCGACCGGCACAGGCGGCACGCTGGCTGGCGTGAGCAGCTACCTGAAGGAGCAGGACCCGGAGATCCGGATCGTGCTCGCCGACCCGCACGGCAGCGGCCTCTACAGCCACGTGAAAACGGGCGAGATCAAGGCGGAAGGCAGCTCGATCACCGAAGGGATCGGCTCGACGCGGATCACCGCGAATCTCGCCGGCGCGCCGATCGACGACGCGGTGCGCATCGACGACGTGCAGTGCGTGACGATGGTCTACCGGCTGCTGCGCGAGGAGGGGCTGTACGTCGGCGGATCGAGCGGCATCAACGTCGCGGCGGCAGTCTGGCTCGCCCGCCGGATGGGACCCGGACATACGATCGTGACGCTGCTGTGCGATCGCGGCGACATCTATCGCGCGCGGCTGTTCAACCCCGCATGGCTGCGCGAGAAGGGTCTGGAACCGGCGTGACGATGGGGGGCAACGGGATTTTCCATTCGCGCGATTGCGACCTATGCTGAACGAATCCGGAGCGAACGCCGTTCGCCCGATTCGTTCAGACGAGGTGTGCCATGTCCATGTCTGCGACCCTGCAGGACTGCCTGCGGCAGAAGTCCTCGCGGTACGAAGTCGTGTACCACCCCTATAGCCATACGAGCATGGAGACCGCCGCCGCCGCGCATATCCCCGGCGATCGCCTCGCGAAAACCGTGCTGCTCGAAGACGACGACGGCTATGTCGCGGCCGTGCTGCCGACGACGCACGCGGTGCGCCTGTCCGATCTTTGGGCGAAGACCGGCCGGCATCTCGTGCTCGCGAAGGAGCTCGAGTTGCGCGAGCTGTTCAAGGACTGCGATGCGGGCGCGCTGCCGCCGGTCTGCATGGCCTACGGCATGCAGACGTTCCTCGAGGAAAATCTGGCGACGCAGCCGGAAGTCTATTTCGAGGCCGGCGACCACGAAGCGCTGATCCACATGACGCAGGATGAGTTCCTGTCGCTGATGGAAACCGCCGAGCGCGCGCATTTCTCGCACAAGATGCAGGGCATGGCGTCTTGAGCGGCAGCCGGCGCGGGCGATCGTCGTCGGCCGTCATGGCGGCCGACGGCGGGATCGAGGCGACGCATCTTTTCAGGCTGCGCGCCCGAGGGGCGAGCGTGCGCCAGTAAATTGCCGTCGGGGACCGTTCGTGCTCCCTACCTTTCCGCGATTCGACTTCTCTTCCCGACACTTCCCCGTCGCGAATTCGTAAGACGTACAGTTCGCGCGCAGTAACCCTGATTGCCCAAACTGTACTCTTGTGCGCACGATGAATGTGTGTGCTCGCGACCGACTGTTCTCCTTTTACTCTTCCATCATCAAAAGCACAGCATCGCGGCGCCCGAGGTTTGGGGGCGCTGCGGATGCCCCCACGAGAGAGTCAAGCGATGGAAAAGGCAAGGTCGAACGGAAAGCGCGCGACGCATCACGTCCCGGGCGGCGCCCCGGCGGGAGGCGCACGATGAAACTGTACGAGAAGCTCGCGGACGACATCGAGCGCCTGGTCCGCCAGGGCGTGTACCGGCACGGCGACCGGATCCCGTCGGTGCGGCAGGCGAGCCAGCAGCACCGGCTCAGCATCACGACGGTCCTGCACGCATACCTGCTGCTCGAAAGCCGCGGCCTGCTGGAAAGCCGCCCGCAGTCCGGCTACTTCGTGAACCTGCGGCGCGACGACGGCAACGGCCAGGTGCACGAGCTGCGCCCGTCGAAGCCGATCGCGATCTCGTCGTCGGTCGACGTCAGCCGGCTCGTGCTGTCGACGCTGCGCTCGATCGACGCCGACGACGCGGTGCCGCTCGGCTCGCCGTACCCCGACCCCGGCCTGTTTCCGTTCGAGAAGCTGAACCGCTACGCGTATGCGGCCGGCCGCGACAAGTCGCTGTGGGGCGTGACGGACGGGCTGCCGCCCGGCAGCCCGCGTCTCGTGCGGCAGATCGCGCGACGCTACCTGGAGAACGGCATGTCGGTCGACCCGAACGAGATCATCGTCACGGTCGGCGCGACGGAGGCGATCAACCTGTGCCTGCAGGCGGTCGCGAAGCCCGGCGACGTGATCGCGGTCGAGTCGCCGACCTTCTATGCGATGCTGCACGCGATCGAGCGGATGGGGATGAAGGCGATCGAGGTGTCGACGCATCCGGAGTACGGCATCGACATCGGCGCACTCGCGGCGATCATGAAGTCGCAGCCGATCGCCGCGTGCATGGTGATGCCGAACTTCCAGAATCCGCTCGGCTTCCAGATGCCGGACGAGCGCAAGCGCGAACTGGTCGAATTCGCGGCGAAGGCGGAGCTGCCGATCATCGAGAACGGCGTGTACAACGAGCTGTACTTCGGCGACACGCATCCGAGCACGCTGAAATCGTTCGACAAGAAGGGGCTCGTGCTGCACTGCTCGTCGTTCTCGAAGAGCCTGACGGCCGCGTACCGGATCGGCTGGGCGCTGCCGGGCCGCTACCGCGATCAGGTCGAGAAGCTGAAGTTCCTGAACACGCTGACGACGCCGCTGCTGCCGCAGCTCGCGATCGCGGAATTCCTCGAACGCGACGGCTACGAGCATCACCTGCGGCGGGTCCGCAAGGCGTATGCGCAGCAGGCGAACCTGATGCGGGCGATCGTGTCACGGTTCTTCCCCGAAGGCACGCGCATCTCGAGCCCGGCGGGCGGCTACGTGCTGTGGGTCGAGCTGCCCGCGAAGGTGGATGCGATGCGGCTGTACCAGCTTGCGCTGGAGCAGGGGATCACCATCGGCCCCGGCTACATGTTCTCGATTTCGGACAACTACAGGAACTTCATCCGGCTGAACTACAGCAGCCCATGGTCGAGCCAGATCGAGCAGGCGGTCATCACGGTCGGCAAGCTGGCGGCGATCTGCGCGCGCTGAGTTGAACTGAGCGGGGCGCAGCGCACGGCGCGGCGGGTTCGCCGCGCCGTGCGTCAGCCGCCGGTGACGGGTGGGAAGAACGCGATTTCGCAGTCCTCGCGCAACACGAACGAGCCGGTCACCATCTCGTGATCGACGGCGGTGCGCACCGGCCGCTCGTCGCGCAGCGCCTGTGCGCTGCGTTCGTCGCGTGCGGCGAGCGTGCCGCGCAATGCATCCACGGTGAGCTCGGGCGCGTCGATCTCCAGGGTTTCCTCGTCGATGCGGAGTTGTTCGCGAATGCTCGCGAAATATTTGATCGTCAGTCTCATGATGGGTCGTTGGCGGGAAGGGAAGGTGCGGCGGGCGGGTCAGCCCCAGCGCTTCATGGCGTGATCGTCGTGCGTCTTGGCCTCGACCCATTCGGCCACGCCGTCGTGCCGGATTTCCTTCTTCCAGAACGGCGCATGGGTCTTCAGGAAATCCATCATGAATTCGCACGCGTCGAAGGCCGCGGCCCGATGCGGCGCGGCCACGACCACCAGCACGACCGGATGGCCGAGCGCGATCCGGCCGATCCGGTGCACGATCCTGACCGCTTCGAGCGGCCAGCGCGCGGACGCTTCCTCGACGATGCTCCACAGCGACCGTTCGGTCATGCCAGGATAGTGCTCGATGTCGAGCGAGACGACGTCGTCGACGTCGCCCGACTGCCGCACGACGCCGAGGAAATTCACGACCGCGCCGACGCGCGGGTTGCGCACGATCGGCGTGATCTCCGCATCGACGTCGATCGGTTCGTACTGGACCCGGACCTCGATGCCGCCGGAGATCGCGGGCGGCGAATGCGGGGGTGGCCCGGCGGGCTCGTCGCCGTGACGGCGGTCGGAACGTGCCGGGTCGTCCGGCTCGGCTTGCGGATCGATGAGTGACGTCATGACTGTTCTCCAGGGGGCGGTTCGTCTCGCATCGCGCGGCAGCGGTCAGCCGTCCGTCAGCCGCCGACGAGCGACATGCGTACCGTCGGGTAGGTCTTGCCGGTGCGACGGGCGCGGTGCGCCGCGCGCAGCTCCGAGTAGCGGTCGTCGCGGCGCAGCCAGCGGCCGCGGATCGCGGCGACGAGCTGATCGAGCGGCGCCGCGTCGCCGAGCCACGGCCGCAGGTCCGTGCCGTGCGTCGCGAACAGGCAGGTGTACAGCTGGCCGTCGGCCGACACGCGTGCGCGCGAGCACGTGCCGCAAAACGGATGCGAGACGCTGGCGATGAAACCGACTTCGCCCGCGCCGTCGGCGTGCCGATAGCGCAGCGCGGTGCCGACGTGCGCGTCGTCGTCGGCGGCGTCCGCGAGCAGCGGATACGCGGATTCGATGATCCCGCGCATCTGCGCGGTCGTGACGACCTTGTCGGTCGCCCAGAATTGCGCGCCGCCGACGTCCATGTATTCGATGAAGCGCACGGCGATGCCGGTGTGCCGGAACGCGCGCACGAGCGGCAGCAGCTGGTCGTCGTTGACGCCGCGCTCGATCACCGAATTGACCTTGACGGGCGCGAGCCCGGCCGCCTGCGCGGCCTCGATGCCGGCCAGGATGCGCGACACCGGCATGTCGACGTCGCTCATCTTGCGGAACACCGCGTCGTCGATCGCATCGAGGCTCACGGTCACGCGCCCGAGGCCCGCGTCGCGCAGCGCGCGCGCCTTCGCGGCGAGCAGCGATCCGTTCGTCGTCAGCGCGATCTCGACCGGCTTGCCGTCGACGGTCGTCAGCGCCGCAAGCGACTCGATCAGCGTTTCGATCCCGCGCCGCAGCAGCGGCTCGCCGCCGGTCAGGCGGATCTTCTCGACGCCGAGCGCGACGAACGCGCGCGCGATGCGGGTCAGCTCCGCGAACGACAGGCGCGCCGACGAAGGCATGAACGCGTAGTCGGCACCGAAGCTCTCGCGCGGCATGCAGTACGTGCAGCGGAAGTTGCACTGATCGATGACGGACAGCCGCAAGTCGCGCAGCGGGCGGGCGAGCGTGTCGACGGTGCCGGGTGGGTCGCTCGCCGCCGCGCCGCGGCTCGGCGCGGTGAGGGTCGGCGTGACGGAGTCGATGACGTTCACGATCTGTCCGTTGGCCTGCGCAGGATGAGAGGAAACGGGCCGTCGGCGGCCCGCGCGACGCGTCGGCACGACGGCACGGCGGCCGTGACAGGCGCCAAGCCGGAGGATAGTCCGCCGCAATGGCCGTGCAGAGACACAATCCCGGCCGAATCGCAGGAATACAGTTCGCCGCCGCGCCGCAGCATGACGATGCGCGTCGCGGCCGTCATGCGAGCCATTGCGCGAAATCGTAGTACGGCACCGCGTCGCCGCGCGCGATCGCGCGGCCGGCCGGCAGCCGGGCGATGCCGGCCGCGTCCGCGAGCGAGCACAGCGTGCCGGCGCCTTGCTGCCGCAGCGTATCGAGCACCGGCAGCCCGTTCGATGCAACGCCGCATCGCACCCGGATGAAACGGTCGCGCGCGTCGTCCGCTTCGATGTCGGCGCCGATCGGCAGCGACGGCGCGAGCGGCAGGCGCTCGTCGCGCCCCTGCAGGCAGCGGATCAGCGGCGTGACGAGCAGCGCGAACGCCGTCAGCGCGGCGCCCGGATTGCCGGGCAGCAGCACCACCGGCTTGCCGTCGAGCCGTGCGAGCGCGACGGGCTTGCCGGGCTTCATGCGCACGCCGGACAGCACGAACGACGCGCCGAGCGCGGTCAGCGCGGGTCGCACGAGATCCCGGTCGCCGACGGACGCGCCGCCGGCGCACACGATCAGGTCGCAGCGGGCATGCAGGTCGCGCAGCGCGCGGTCGATCGCGTCCGCCGTATCGTGCGCATGCGTGCTCGCCGCGACGATCGCGCCGGCGCCCGCAACCAGCGCGGCCAGCATCGGCGCGTTGCTGTTGTAGATCTGCTGCGGCAGCCGGGGCTGGCCGCACGCGACGAGCTCGTCGCCCGTCGTCAGGATGCCGATGCGCAGCGCCGGATGAACGTCGACGCAACCGATGCCCTGCGCGGCGATCATCCCGACGTGCGCGGGCCGCAGCCGCACGCCGGCGGGAATCAGCACGCGGCCCGCCTGCAGCTCCTCGCCGCGGCGGCGGATGTGCATGCCGCAACGCACGTCCGCATCGAACGTCACGTGTCCGTCGCGTTCCTGTGCGTCTTCCTGCATGACGACCGTATCCGCGCCGGGCGGGATCAGGCTGCCGGTGAAGATGCGCGCCGCGGTGCGCGGCGCGAGCGGCAACGGCGCATCGCCCGCGTAGCAGCGCTGCGCGACGGGCAAGGGCGTGCCGCTCGCGAGTTCGGCGTGACGCACCGCGTAGCCGTCCATCGCGCTCTGGTCGGCGCTCGGCTGGTCGAGCACGGCGACGAGCGGCGCGGCCAGCACGCGGCCCGCCGCGTCGGCGGTCGGCACGGACGTCGCGGCGAGCGGCCGCGCGAACGCGTGCGCGAACTGCTGCTGGGCGGTTTCGAAGTCGATCGGTCGGGTCATCGTGGCGTTACTGTTCAAGGGCTGCCGGAGAATGGGCCTGAGCGGCCGGAGCGGTGTATTCGACGAAGCCGTCGCCGCGGCAGAAGCCGAGCAGGCGGATGCCGGCTTCGCGCGCGACGTCGATCGCGAGCGAGGTCGGCGCGGAGATCGTCGCGACCATCGGAATGTCGAGGCGCGCGGCCTTGCGGACGAGCTCGTAGCTGGCGCGGCTCGACAGGAACACGAAGCCGTCGCGCGTGTCCGCGCGGCGCTGCGCGAGCTGGCCGATCAGCTTGTCGAGCGCGTTGTGCCGGCCGACGTCCTCGAAGACGTCGACGACCGCGCCGTCGCGGCTGCACCACGCGGCCGCGTGAATCCCGCCGGTGTCGCGCATCAGCACCTGGTGCGCAGGCAGCGCGCGCGACGCGCGTTCGACCGCGTCGGCGCCGATGCCGGCCGCGGCGCCCGCGTGTCGGATCCGTGACGGATGCAGGTCGAGCTGCTCGATGCTCTCGATGCCGCACACGCCGCAGCCGGTGCGGCCGGCCAGCGCGCGCCGCCGCGCCTTCAGCGCCATGAACGCCTGCTGGGCGACGGTGAGGCGCACCACGGCGCCGCTTGCCGTGCATTCGCTTTCGATGTCGAAGACGTCCGACGCGCGCTCGACGATGCCTTCGCTCAGCGCGAAGCCGAGGCCGAACACGTCGAGGTCGATCGGCGTCGCCATCATCACGGCATGCGAAATATCGTTGAACACGAGGGCGACCGGGCACTCCTCGACGACTCGGTCGACGACCTGTGCGAGGTCTCCGTGACGATGGCGCGTCACGTCGCACGCGACGCTGCCGACCGGCTCGACTGGAAGGGCGCATGGCTGCATGAAAGATCCCCTGAATTTCGACAGGCGGCCGAACGATCGGCGCGCCGATGGATGACGGGACCCGCGACGGCCGTCGCATCTGTACGCCGAGTGCCGGGAACCCGAATCCGCTGCCAGCTTACGGGCGTTCGGTTGGGGCGTACGTGCACAGCGCCGCGACCGAAAAAGCAGTACAGATAGCAGGCGTGATGCGGGGCAACCCGGTTTTACATGCACACCTCGCGAAGGGGGCAACGAGCACAGTTCGCAAGCGCGAGCGAGTGATTGCGAGCGGCATTCGAAACGCGATATCGTCGTTTCGCCTCGATGCCGGTGCGATGCGATTCACATGCGATCGCCGGGCCGGCCGCAGGGGCGGCCGTCGGGCCTCGCGGGGATTTCCTGCTTCGGGCGGACGTCTTCACAACCACGACCACACAACGATCATGGAAATCTTCGATGCATTCCACCTGGCGCGGCTGCAGTTCGCGTTCACGGTGTCCTTTCATATCGTGTTCCCCGCGATCAGCATCGGCATGGCGAGCTTTCTCGCCGTGCTCGAATGGCGCTGGCTGGCCACGGGCGACGCCGCGTACAAATCGATGTTCCAGTTCTGGTCGAAGATCTTCGCGGTCGGCTTCGGCATGGGCGTCGTGTCCGGCGTCGTGATGGCCTACGAGTTCGGCACCAACTGGAGCGGGTTTTCCCGGATCGCCGGCAACATCACCGGGCCGCTGCTGACGTACGAGGTATTGACGGCGTTCTTCCTCGAAGCCGGCTTCCTCGGCGTGATGCTGTTCGGCTGGAACCGCGTGAGCCCGCGCGCGCACTTCTTCGCGACGCTGATGGTCGCGGTCGGCACGCTGATCTCGACGTTCTGGATCCTGTCGTCGAACAGCTTCATGCAGACGCCGCAGGGCTACGCGATCCGGGACGGCATCGTCGTTCCGGTCGACTGGATGAAGGTGGTGTTCAATCCGTCGTTCCCGTACCGCCTTGCGCACATGACGATCGCGGCGTTCATCGTCGCGGGCTTCATCGTGGCCGCCTGCGGTGCGTGGCATCTGCTGCGCGGCCGCCGCGACGAGCCGGTCAAGCGCAGCTTCTCGATGGCGCTGTGGATGCTGCTGCTGCTCGCGCCGGTGCAGATCGTCGTCGGCGATGCGCACGGCCTCAACACGCGCGAATACCAGCCGGCGAAGATCGCGGCGATCGAAGGTCTGTGGGAAACCGAGAAGGGCGGCACCGCGCTCAACCTGTTCGGCCTGCCCGACATGCAGGCGGAAGTCACGCGCTACGCGGTGCAGGTGCCGCACCTCGGCAGCCTGATCCTCACGCACAGCTGGAGCGGCGAGATCCGCGGGCTGAAGGAATTCCCCCCGCAGAACCGCCCGAACTCGACGATCATCTTCTGGACGTTCCGGATCATGGCCGGCCTCGGCATGCTGATGCTGCTCACAGCGCTGCTCGGCTTGCTGCTCAGAAAGGGCGGCCGCCTCTATGAAACGCGCTGGTTCCAGTGGTTCGTGTTGTGCATGGGGCCGTCGGGCATCGTCGCGCTGCTCGCCGGCTGGATCACGACCGAGGTCGGCCGGCAGCCTTGGACGGTGTACGGCGTGCTGCGCACCGCGGATTCGGTCGCGCCGCTCAGCGCGCAGCAGGTCGGCGTGTCGCTGCTGATCTTCGTGGTGGTGTATTTCCTCGTATTCGGAACGGGTGTCTACTACATGTTGAAACTGATGAAGCACGGGCCGGCCGCGAACGCCGGATACATCGAACTGCACCGGCATCCGGGGCTGCGCAAGAGCGCGCTGTCCACGCCGCTCAACGTCACCGAAGCGGAGTAAGCCATGCACATCGATCTTCCTGTCGTATGGGCCGCGATCATCGGGCTCGGCGTGTTCATCTACGTGGTGCTGGACGGCTTCGATCTCGGCATCGGCCTGCTGTTTCCGTTCTTCGACGCGAAAGCCGAGCGGCAGGTGATGCTCGACACCGTCGCGCCGGTGTGGGACGGCAACGAGACGTTCCTGGTGCTCGGCGGAGCGGGGCTGTACGGCGCATTCCCGGTCGTGTATTCGACGCTCCTGCCGGCGAACTACCTGCCGCTGATCCTGATGGTCGTCGGGCTGATCTTCCGCGGCGCGGCATTCGAGTTGCGCGCGAAGGCGACGCGCACCCAGCATCTGTGGGATCTCGCGTTCATCGGCGGCTCCGCGCTCGCGGCGTTCTGCCAGGGCGTCGTGCTCGGCTCGCTGCTGCAGGGCATCAAGATCGCCAACGGCACGTTCGTCGGCGGCCCGTTCGACTGGCTGTCGCCGTTCAGCCTGTTCTGCGGGCTCGGCGTGCTCGCGACCTATGCGGCGCTCGGCTGCGGCTGGCTGATCCTCAAGGTCGACGGCGAGCTGCAGCGCAAGATGCGCGTGCTGATGAAGCCGCTGACGGGCGTGCTGCTCGGCGCGATGGCCGTCGTCAGCCTGTGGACCGTGATCGGCCTGCCGGCCGTCGCGCATCGCTGGTTCGGCAGCGGCGACCTGGTGTGGTTCCTGCCGGTGCCGGTGCTGGTGCTCGTCTGCGTGTGGGGCATCTTCCACACCGTGCGCCGCAAGCACGAGGCGACGCCGTTCCTGCTGACGCTCGCGCTGTGCTTCCTCGGCTACACGGGCCTCATCATCAGCATCTGGCCGAACATCGTGCCGCCGTCGCTGACGATCTGGGATGCATCGTCGAGCCATTCGAGCCAGCTGTTCGCGCTGGTCGGCACGGTGATCGTGCTGCCGGTCATCCTCGTCTACAACGGGCTGCAATACCGCGTGTTCCGCGGCAAGGTGCGCGAAGGGGACGGCTACCACCACTGACGCCTGCGGGCGCAGGTCATGCCGACGGGCTTTGCGACACCCGCACCCCGGCCCCGCCTCGCGGGGCCGTTTTCGTTACGCAGGGGCCACGCGGCTGCGCCACGGCCCGCAGAGAATCATCATGATCGTCAGACCGAGACAAAACTGGTTGCAGATGCTGTTCGTGTGGAACGGCTCGGTATTGCAATCGATCATTCCGCAGCTCGTTTTCATGGCGATCGTCAGCACGCTGGCGGTCTTTACGAACGGTCGCATCTTCGGCGAGAAGATTCCGCTCAACACGGCGCCGTTCACGCTGTTCGGGCTCGCGCTGGCGATCTTCCTCGCCTTCCGCAACAACGCGAGCTTCGAGCGCTTCAAGGAAGCACGGCACCTGTGGGGCGACGTGCTGATCGCGTCGCGCACGCTGACGTCGCAGATGCGGCGTTATCTGCCCGAGCACGTCGACGACGCGTTGCGCAACCAGACGATCGACCTGCTGATCGCATTCGTCTACGCATTGAAGCATCAGCTGCGCCACACCGATCCGGCCGACGACCTGACGCGCATCCTCGGGGGCGCGCGCACCGACGCGCTCGCCCGCAAATGCTATAAGCCGGTCGCGCTGCTCGACGAGATTCGCGGTCGCCTGATGCGGATGCAGGGCCGCGCCGACGGCCCGGACGTCGCGACCTGGATGTTCGACGAGCAGCTCAATCATCTCGGCAACGCGGTCGGCGGCTGCGAGCGGATCGCGTCGACGCCGATCCCGTTCGCGTACAGCGTGCTGCTGCACCGCACCGTCTACGCGTATTGCGTGCTGCTGCCGTTCGGCCTCGTCGATTCGACGGAATTCTTCACGCCGCTGATCTGCGTGTTCATCTCCTATACGCTGATCGCGCTGGAGGCGATCGCCAACGAGGTCGCCGAGCCGTTCAGCACGGCGCCCAACGCGCTGGCGCTCGATGCGATGGCCAGGACGATCGAGCGGTCGGTGCTCGAGCTGTGTGGCGCCGAGTTGCCGAAGGAGGTCGCGCCGACGGAGACTTACCAGTTGACCTGAATTGGCCAGATTGGCCGCGGCGCAGCGCGCGGCGCGAAAAAGGCAAAAAAATGGTCCTTCGCGGATTTTCGGGGAGCGCGGGGCAGACTGTCGGCGATCGGCTGCGGTCATTCCGCGAATACGAGTTTATACTCCCCGGCCCGGCAATCTGCGTGATACGACAAGGCCAAATGACAGCAAGAGAATTGTTCATCGCTTCGCTAGGAGCGTTGGTGTTGACTCAACCTTCACTATCCTTCTCGCAAAACATCAACGGGAAAAATCTCTATATCCAGAGATGCGCGATGTGCCATGGCGCAGATATCAAGGGCACCGGGCCATTGGCCAAGAAAAGCAACCCTGCCACGCCTGACCTCACAACTGCTGCGTTCAAAAAGCGACTCCATGATTATCCAGGCGTCATTGTTTCATCGGTAATACTTCGTCCGAACGGGGACCTGATTCCGAGAACTTTGAGGGAGAACGGCGTAAAGCTGGCGCCGCACTCCTGGACCGTTCAGGATTTTCGCGATCTGAATGAATACATGAGTGACGTGATTTCCAAAAGCCGATGATTCCGTGTTGACCGTCTGACGGCGATGGGTCGGACAGCGACATTCACAGAAATCCGCGAACCCCAAAAATGGCGCGTCATCCCGACGCGCCATTTTCACGTTGGCGGCACGGGCACCGATTCGTGCCCGTGCCGCCCATCATCACACCGTAGCCGACCGCACAACCCGCACCGGCACCGACTTGTACGACGGCGTGCCGCTTTCCTTGTCGATATAGTCGAGCGGCACCAGCACGTTCGCCTCCGGATAGTACGCGCCGACCGACCCCGGCGCGATGTCGTACTCGATCGCGGTGATCTTCTCGAGGCGCCGCGTCCGGCCCGACGGCGTGACCGTCTCGATGTCGACCAGGTCGCCGTGCTCGAGCCCGTACTTCGCGAAGTCCGCCGGGTTCATGAACAGCACGTCGCGACGCCCGAACACGCCGCGATAGCGGTCGTCGAGCCCGTAGATCGTCGTGTTGTACTGGTCGTGGCTGCGCAGCGTGATCAGCCGCAGCACCTGCTCCGCTCCGAGCACGTCCGCGTCTTCCTTCACGCCCTTGTACACGGAGAACATCGCCTTGCCGGTCGGCGTCGGCCACACGCGCTCGGTCGGCGGCAGCGGCATGCGGAAGCCGCCCGGCGTGCGGATACGCTCGTTGAACGCCTCGAAGCCCGGAATCGTCCGGTCGATCATGTCGCGGATGCGGTCGTAGTCGGCGATCGCGTCGAGCCACTGGACCTTGCTGTCGGGCAGCGTCGCGTGCGCGATCCCCGCGACGATCGCAGGTTCCGAGCGCAGCTGCTCGGACGCAGGCTTCAACTTGCCGGCCGACGCATGCACCATCGACATCGAATCCTCGACCGTCACCGATTGCGGGCCGCTCGCCTGGACGTCCAGTTCGGTACGGCCGAGGCACGGGAACACGTAGGTCTCCTTCGCGACCAGCAGGTGCGAGCGGTTGAGCTTGGTGCCGACGTGCACGCTCAGGTCGAGCTTGCCCATCGCGGGGAACGACTGCTCCGGATCGGGCAGCGCCACCGCGAAATTGCCGCCGAGACACAGCAGCGCCTTCGACGTGCCGTCGATCATCGACTGCATCGCCTGGACCGCGTCGTGCCCGTGGTGTTGCGGCGGGGTGAAGCCGAACACCTCCTCGAGCTTCTTCAGGAACTCCTCGGACGGCTTTTCGGTGATGCCGACGGTGCGGTTGCCCTGCACGTTCGAGTGGCCGCGCAGCGGGCAGATGCCCGCGCCGGGCTTGCCGAAGTTGCCGCGCAGCAGCAGCAGGTCGGCGATCAGGCGCACGTTGGCCGTGCCCTTGTTGTGCTGGGTGACGCCCATCCCGTACGTGACGATCGTCGCGTTCGATTTCGCATACGCGATCGCAACCTGTTCGAGCTGCGCCTGGCTGAGGCCGCTGGCCCGCTCGATGTCGTCCCACGGCGTCGCTTCCAGGTCCGCTGCGAACGCGTCGAACCCTTCGGTATGCTCGGCGATGAACGCGCGGTCCAGCACGTTGCCCTGTTCGGCCTCCAGCGCGAGCAGCGCCTTCATGATCCCCTTGAGCGCGGCCGCGTCGCCGCCCGCATCGACCTGGAAGTACGTCGACGCGATCCGGGTCGAACCGAACGACGCCATCTCGATCATGTCCTGCGGGTCCGCGAAGCGTTCGAGCGCGCGCTCGCGCAGCGGATTGAACACGATGATCGGCACGTTGCGCCGCGAGCACTCGTGCAGCGTGCCCATCATCCGCGGGTGGTTGGTGCCGGGATTGTGGCCGATCGAGATGATCAGCTCGCACTTGTCGAAGTCCTCCAGCGACACCGTGCCCTTGCCGATCCCGATCGATTGCGGCAAGCCGACGCTGGTCGGCTCGTGGCACATGTTCGAGCAGTCGGGGAAGTTGTTGGTGCCGAGCTCGCGCGCGAACAGCTGGTACAGATACGCGGCCTCGTTCGATGCGCGGCCGGACGTATAGAACTCGACCTGCTCGGGCGGCAGGCCGCGCAGCACCTCGCCGATGCGCGCGAACGCGGCGTCCCATTCGACCGCGCGGAACGTATCGGTCGCGCGATCGTAGACGAGCGGATGGGTGAGCCGGCCCATGTTCTCCAGCTCGTAGTCCGACATGCGCAACAGCGACGACACGGTGTTCGCCGCGAAGAACTCGGGCGTCACGCGCTTGCTCGTTGCTTCCCACGTGACGGCCTTCGCGCCGTTCTCGCAGAACTGGAACGTGGACTTGTGCTCCTTGTCGGGCCACGCGCAGCCGGGGCAATCGAAGCCGTCGGGCTGGTTGGTCCGCATCAGGATGATCGGCGCCTCGATGGCGTCCATCTGCGTCCGTACGGCGTCGGCCGTGGCGCGAAGCGCGCCCCAACCGCCGGCGGGCCCGTCGTACTTCCTGATACCTGGCACTTCGCGTCGATTTGTCATGTGAATGCTCCGTGAGCCGTTCCGGGCAGGCCGGATCGCGGCTCGGGTTAGGCCGCGTGGCGGCCGGGTTCGGCGCCGCCGCGCGAGGGCGGGGCGGCGCCAGCGGCGCGTGCGGGGGCGCGCGCCGTTCGAAATGAGCACGGGCGGGTCAGCGAGTCTCCTTCGAGTCGTTCGCCGCATCGTTCACGGTCGCGCGCGAGACGGCAGGCCGGGCATCGCAGATATCGCAAACGGCGGGCATCGTGGGGTGGCTCCTGTCCGTGAAAGAGGTCGATGGGCAATGTCCGATGCGGTGCGGCGCAGTGCTTCGAGGAGCTCGCCGCATCACGTTGAATGCGTCAAAAAATAACGGATCGACGGATGCCATCCAAGACACAGTTGGCGGCGTCGTGGCGCGTGAATTGCACCCTTGCGCGAAGGGGAGGCGTGCTGAATTGGAGTACAGACGAATACGCGTTCGTCACAGGCGCGAAACGTCTTGCGTCGTTTCGTCGTGCGAATGCGTTCGGGTGAGACGGGGCGAGAATCCGGAGGCGATCCGGCATCCGCGTGAGGAGGGGAATACTCGGGCAAACGAACGGCCCGGGATGCGCCCGCGATGCCGTGGCTGAACGCCTGACACCGCGGGACTTGAAGGGGTGCGTCGGCGTCAGCGGTTCATGGCGAGCCGCTGACGCGATCCGTTAATCCGGTTACACGGCCGCCTGCTGCGGCTCCACCGCCACCGATGCTTCGCTCGTCAGCATCAGGAACGTGAACGTTTCGCGCAAGTACAGATGCACGACTTCGTCGTTGTGGCTGCGGTAGCCGATCGACACGTCTTCACCGAGATGCAGCGCAAAGTCGCCGCCGCGCGTCGACAGCACGCAGCCGCCGCTGAGCGCGGGCGCCCAGATGATCTCGCCGCTGACGATCCGCTTGATGTGATCGAGGACCGGATAGCCGTGCTCGCGCGCCTCGGCGAGCGCCGTGTACGCGTCCGCGCCGAGCAGCACGGAATAGGGGCCGTCGACGCCCGCGAGCCGCAGCGCCTCGAGTGCGTCGCCGATCGCGCCCGGGTATGCGCCGACGTCGCTCGGCAGCGCGATCTTGCGGTTCGACGTCGCTTCGCGGATGCCGACGATGCCCGCGGCCGGATAGCCGTCGAAGATCGCGCTGTCCTCGACGAACGCGAGGCGCTGCGCGGCGTCCTTCGCCGGCTGCCAGTCGGCGTCGCGCGCGCCGCGCTCGACGGCGTCGATCGCATCGCGCCGCAGTTCGAACGGCACGGTGAACTCGACCAGCGCCTTGACCTCGCGCAGCTTCGCGCCGACGTGCTCGCGCGGTGCGGCGATGTCGCTCAGGTGGCCCGTGCCGACGCCCGACAGCTCGACGCCGCCCGGCTCCTCGACGTCGACGACGCGCCGGCCGGCGACCGAGCGCTTGAAGGTGCGGGCCACTTCCTCTTCGATTTGCGCCCAGGCGGCTGCGGAGATGGGGGCGAGTTCGCGGTGCAGGTTATTCATGCGGGTGGGCTCCTTTGAGCGATCCGATTTTCAGCGAGCCGCCGGAGGCCGGCTCGGTCGATGGGGGGGCGGCCGGCTGGCCGGCATCGGCGGCTGGTGCGGCGCGCGTGGCGAGCGCGTCGAGCAGGTCTGCCGACGGCACGAAGAAGAGTGAGCCCGTCACCGCGCGGCTGTAATCGAGCAGCCGGTCGTAATTGCCGGGCGGCCGGCCGACGAACATGTTCTCGAGCATCTGTTCGATCGGGGCGGGCGAGCGTGCATAGCCGATGAAGTAGGTGCCGAACTCGCCCGCGCCGGGACGGCCGAACGGCATGTTGTCGCGCAGGATCTTCACCTCCTCGCCGTTCTCGACCAGCGTCGTCAGCGAACTGTGCGACGACGACGGCTTGACCGCGGCGTCGAGCTCGATGTCCGACAGCTTGGTGCGGCCGATGATGCGCTCCTGCGTTTCGACCGGAAGCGCATTCCATCCGGCCATGTCGTGCAGGTACTTCTGCACGATTACGTAGCTGCCGCCCGCGAATTCCGGGTCTTCTTCGCCGATCACCGTGAAGTCGACCGCTTCGCGCCCGTCCGGGTTTTCCGTGCCGTCGACGAAGCCGATCATCGCGCGCTGGTCGAAATTGCGAAAGCCGTGCACTTCGTCGACGAACTGCACCGCGTCGCCGAGGCGCCCGACCAGTTGGGTCGCGAGTTCGAAGCACAGATCCATCGCGTCTGCCCGGATGTGCAGCAGGATGTCGCCGGGCGTCGACACGGCAACGCGCTGCCCCGCGCCGAATTCGCGAAACCGATGCAGTGACGCGGGCCGCGGCGCGCCGAACAGCGCATCCCAGGCATCGGCGCCGAAGCCGCACACGCACGACAGGTTGCCGGACGGCACGCGCTTGCCGACCGAGCGGACGAGGGCGGCGATGTCGCCGCACCACGCACGGATCGTGTCCGCGTGGTCTGCGCCGGGATGGAGGGTCGCGACGAGGAAGATCGCGTTGCGGGTCGGCGGGCTATGGACGTTCTGAGGGGAGGGAAGGTTTGTCTGCATCGGGTGTGTCGGTGTTATTGATGCCGATACGATACGCGGGTTGTTGAAATGCTGCTTTGCGAAAGCGTATCGGAGAAGTGTGACAGGCGTCTGTTCTCGATTGCGACATGCGCGACCGCCGCATCGCAGGATATCGATGCGAAAGCAATCTAACAGCTTCGATGCGACTTTGGAACACGAATCGCCGATCTGTTATTCGAATGCTTGATTGACGCCGGATTGGAGCACAGCCCGGCGGCAGCTGTGCTCTTGATGCCGGCGCGCCGCGTGAAGTAGATTAGGGCTTCGGCTCATCCGGCAATGAGCGTCACGATGAAGCCGTCGGCCGCAATGCGCGTTTATGTCGCGGTGGTCGAGCAAGGCAGGCAGTCGGGCGCAGTGCGCAGTTTGATCGGGATAACGAATCAATGATGGTTTCGTCGCCGATCGGGAGAACGAGGATGTCGATCCACTTTTTATGCTGTTCAACACATTGAATACATTGAATACCTCTCGGCCGCTGGCCACCGCGGCAGACCGCATCCGCCGGCGCTTCGACCGCTTTCTTCATGCGGCCGAACTCGCCGGGCTCGTGGTGATCGGTCTCGCGACGTCGTTCGCGATGGGACAGGAAGCCTGGAAGGTCGTCGTGGCCGGCGCGGTTTCGTTGACGGACCTGCTGCTGATGTTCCTGTATCTGGAAGTGCTCGCGATGACCGTGCGGTACCTGCGTCTGGGGCGGTTGCCGGTGCGCTTCCCGCTCTATATCGCGATGACGTCGCTCGCGCGTGACCTGATCCTGCGCGGCGTGACGGACAGCCCCGAACACATGCTGATGACGACGCTCGGCATCGTGCTGCTTGCCGTGGGCGTGCTGATTCTGCGGTTCGGGCAGCATCGGTATCCTGCCGAGGCGGATGAGGCCGATGATGCGCCGGGTGGGTGATAGCGAGGTGTGGAGGTTGGTTGCGGGCCGGAATATTTTTAATGAATAAAAAATCGGTAATTTCGTTAACGATTTCTCGCTGCCCGCAGGCAGTTTTTATATTTAAAAACAATCGCCGAGAAAAATAACAATCCGAGGGGCGGGGGCGCTTGTTTGATGCCTTGAACATCGAATCTTTCTTTCCTTTCATTCGACTCCATGCTGCGCCTTGGCTGGCCGTGGTGCGGTCGAGCACAATCTTCTAAATAATGCTTGATGTTTATTCGCGAGGTTCTATGCTTGTCTCAAGCAAAAATTGCCAGCCAGGCCGGTGATGTTTCGAAAGAATCAACAATAAAAAATTTGCCTCCGATATTGGCACCAAAAAATGCCAATCGCAACTCCCAATCTGCAATCCATTAAGGCGCGACTCAAGCAGCTCATTGTCAATTCAAGGAGCAGCCATGACTCAAGTCACATTTACTGAAAGGCAGTGTTTCAAAAGTAAAGTCGGCCGCATTCCACATGCCTGTTCACTTTCGCTCGCCTTGTGCTTCACGCTTGGTGCGGCGGCAAGCCACGCAGCGGAGTTGCTGACTCGCCACGTCCGGGCCGGTACCGGCATCGCAATGGCTGCGCCGGTTAGAGACTTCCCTGCGGACCAACGAATGGTGCTCGACGTGGTTCTCCCGTTGCGGGATCGGAAGGGCCTGGACGCGTTCGTCGCGGATGTCACCAATCCGGCCAGTCCAAACTTCCGTCATTACCTGACGCCTGCCGAATTCAGCGCCCGATTTGGTCCGACACAAGCGGATTACGATTCGACCGTGCAGTATCTCGTCAAGCACGGCCTGACGTTGACAGGCGGCAGCCGCGACGGCATGGATGTACAGGTGAGCGGACCCGCTTCGGTCATTGAAGCGGCCTTCAACCTGAGGCTGCATTACTACCGGCATCCGACGGAAGGCCGGCTTTTTTTCGGCCCGGATCGTGAACCGACGACCTCGATGGACGTTCCGCTTTGGCACGTCTCGGGGCTCGACAACTATTCGATCCCGCATCCGCTGTTCGTCAAGAAGGGCGACTACGCGAAAGCGCACGGCATCAGCCCGGATTCCATCGTCACCCGTGCGACGACCGGTTCGGGTCCGTTCGCTTCGTTCCTGGGAAGCGACATGCGAGCGGCCTACTATGGCGGCGCCGGCCTGACGGGCGCGGGGCAACACCTGGCCCTGCTTGAATACGCGGGAACCGAGCTGGCCGACCTCGACACCTATTTCCGCAACGCCGGCCAGACCAATCGTGTCCCGATCACGCTGCTCTCGACCGACGGGACCGCGACGTCCTGCGACCCAAGCGTGTGCGATGACGGCGAACAGACGCTCGACATGACCCAGGCCCTCGGCATGGCGCCCGGGCTCGCGAGTCTGACGATGTATGTGGGTTCCACCGACACGGCCATCCTCAGCGCGATGACGACCCGCAACCCGCTGCCGATGACGATCGGCTGCTCGTGGGGCTGGACGCCGGCCGATCCGTCCACGCTGGACCCGTACTTCGAGAAAATGGCCGCCCAGGGACAATCGTTCTTTGCCGCGTCCGGCGACAGCTCGACCTGGTCGACGAGCAACGAGGCATGGCCCGCGGACAGCGCCTACGTCATTTCCGTCGGCGGGACCGATCTGACGACCGGCTCCGCGGCGGGCGCATGGAAGGCCGAGACGGCCTGGAGCGACAGCGGCGGCGGCGTCTCCCCCGACCAGATCGCGATCCCATCGTGGCAGAAGATCCGCGGCGTGATCAATTCCAGTAACCATGGCTCCACGACCTACCGCAATGGACCGGACGTCTCCGCCAACGCCGACTTCACCTTCTATGTATGCGCCAACCAGACCGACTGTACTGCGAACGAGTTTGGCGGAACCAGTTTTGCCGCACCCATGTGGGCCGGCTTCATTGCGTTGGCCAACCAGCAGGCCGCCGCGTCGCACAAAGCGCCCGTCGGTTACTTCAATCCGTTGATTTATGCGCAGAACCAGGTCAATGGCGCGTTGACGCCGGCCTATACGGCAGGTTTCCACGATATTGCGAGCGGCACGTCGGGAAGTTACTCGGCGGTGAAGGGCTACGACCTGGTAACCGGCTGGGGTAGTCCGAAGGCGGATCTGATTACGACGTTGATTCGGTAGTTCAGATGACAGACATGAAATAAATCACCCAACTCAACGAGGGCAGGGAAATGAAGAAAGAACCATCCGGAATCACGAGGCGGCCGATCTTGGGCGTCGCATCGGCTCTCCTGTTAGCGTGGGCACCGTTCGACACAGGCGCCGCCACGACCACGGCGCCTTCGGCCAGCTCCGGTACCGGCACGGCTCCGGCATTCCTGTATAGCCCGTACAAGGATGCGACGATTTCGATGAACTGGAACACGAACGTCATCTCGTCGAACGTCACAGGCCAGATGAGCCCGGTGCTGTCGGTGCTTCCGACCAATGTTCGCGCGCTGACGCTCGCGTTTGCAACCGGCGAATGCGGCAGCGAGAACTGGGCGGGCGTCGATGGTGGGGCGCTGGCCGCCGCAAATGTGCCGCTGTTCACCGCGGCCAACGTGAATTATGTGATTTCCACCGGCGGCGCAGCGGGTTCGTTCACGTGCGGTAGCGATGCGGGCATGGCGACTTTCATCAATCGCTATGCCTCAAATAACCTCGTCGGAATCGATTTCGATATCGAGGCAGGGCAGACGCAACAGGTGATCAACGATCTGGTGCAGCGCGTGGCCGTGGCCCAGCAGAATTATCCCAATCTGCGTTTCAGCTTCACTCTGGCGACACTTGCCCCTTCGCAGCCGGGAGCGGTCACGGCCAGTTCATGGGGCGCAAGCGCACCAGACAGCTTCAACATTTACGGTGATTGGGTGATGCAGGCTATCCAGACGTACGGCCTGAAGAACTACACCATCAACCTGATGACGATGGACTACGGTTCGGCGGGGCCGGGGAACTGCGTGGTCGCGAACGGTGCCTGCCAGATGGGACAGTCGGCCATTCAGGCGGCCATGAACCTGCACGATCACTGGGGCGTACCGTACAGTCAGATGGAGCTGACTCCGATGATTGGTGGCAACGATGTGGCCGGTGAAACCTTCACACCTGCGGATGCTGACACCACGGCCGCGTTTGTGAAACAGAACGGGCTCGTGGGTGTCCACTTCTGGTCGTTTGACCGTGACGTCGATTGTCCGCCCGGCGCCGCATCGTCGACGTGCAACTCCATCGGCGGCGTTGGCACTCTTGGCTATACGAATCAGTTTGCGAATGATCTGGCCGGGAAGTGATGGTCGGTATGAACGCAGCCGTGACGGACGGCCGTCATTGGTGCGATAACAATTGCCGGAGCATGCGCGTTCGTTTCTGCGAGGCGGCACATTCCGCCGCGCATGCTGGCGATTGGTGTGCCTGGGCGTGTACGCAAGCTGAAACCCCAGTCGAAGCCGGGGTTTTCATTTGATGCAACCGACCTCGATGAATATCAGTTTTTCGTTAGCCCCTGAAAGTTTACATAATCTCAATTATCACCAGCTCATATGTTAGAGCTTTTTAGTAATGTCCGATTTGGGCTCATTAGAAATGTCCGATTCCTGCCTTGGTTGAAGCGCACGCTCCCGGTACCGGGCGGCAAGTTTCCGATCAGCAATCTCATGTCGGGAATCTCTTTGCAAGGAAATCAAGCGACGCGCTCGACGGTGTCCAGGATCGCCGCGCGCGGCGCCTAGCCCATGATGCTGACGCCGCCGTCGATGAACATGGTGTTTCCAGTAATACGCCGTGCATACGGTGTGGCGAGATAGGCGCAGCTGAAACCGACATCCATGATGTCGACCAGTTCTCCAAGCGGCGCCCGCTCAACCGCTTCGTTGAGCAGCAAATCGAAATCCTTGAGTCCCGACGCGGCACGCGTCTTGAGCGGCCCCGGCGAAATCGGATGAACGCGAATGCCGCGCGGACCAAGCTCGTGCGCGAGATATCGGCACGTCGCCTCGAGCGCCGCCTTGACCGGCCCCATCAGATCGTAGTTCGGCACGACCCTGGAGGCCCCCAGATAGCTCATCGCGAACAGCGTTCCGCCCTGATCCATCAACGGTACGGCGAGCCGCGCCATCCGAATGAACGAGTGGCACGACACATCCATGGCCGTTGCGAACCCCTCCGCCGAGCTGTTGATCAAACCGCCCTGGAGATCCGCCTTGGGCGCAAATGCAATCGAATGAACCGCCGTGTCGAGTCGACCCCACGTACGGCGAATCGCGTCGAACAACGCGTCCATTTCACCCGGCGTCGACACGTCGAGCGGCATCACGAGCGACGCTCCGAGCTCACGCGCGAGCGGCTCGACATACGGACGGGCCTTGTCGTTCGCGTAGGTGATCGCCAGTTCCGCACCCAGCTCGCGAAAAGCCCGCGCGCAGCCATAGGCGATCGAATGCTCGTTCGCGATGCCGAGGATCAGCGCCTTGCGCCCCTCGAGCGGCAAGTTCGGGATCTTCTCCATTCAGGCTCTCCCAGTAGATCAAGGGTATGCGATGCGATCATCCATTCTTCATTGTTGCGTTCCATGGCCGGCACTCACGCGGATTCCGTCGACTGCGTCGCGCGACGCGCGCGCGGCGCCAAGCCGAGCACCTCGGCGACACGGTCGAATCGAGCCCGCTCCGCCGGCGCGATCTCGCCGACGGTGGCTGCCAACGCATAGGCGGCGTCGAGCGCGCGACGGCGGTCGGACTCGCGCACCAGTAGCCTGGGAAGCCCCGCCAGCGCGCGCTCCTCGTCCAGCAGCACCAGAAAGGTCTGACGCTTGGTCACTTGCTTGAGGTCGGAGAGCCGGATCTGCGCGTCGAGTCCGGATTCGCGCATCAGCTCGCGCATCGCGTTGAACGGGCGCTCATCCACGACACGAAGGTCGCGCCCGCAGTAGATGAGCAGGCGCATCGCGCCGTCGAGCAGCGTGCCGTTCTCGAACCAGGTTTCAAGCTCAAGCCGCTTGAGCCGCTTGAATTCCTCTTCGAGCCAACTCTCCGTTTCGTTCGTGCGTCGCTGTACGGACCCTTCCTTCAGGCCGACCAGCGATGCGAGCCACGGCGATTCGTAGATCGTCCTGAACAGTATCTCGACGGCGCCGTCGCGCCATGCCTGATAGCCTTCCAGACCTCGTACGATCGCCTGCGATACCTGGTTCTCGCCTTTGACCAGCGGGTTCTCGGGCGACGCCGCCTGCCGCCAGGTCCGTACCGCGTCCGCCGTCAGCTCGAGGGGCAACGCCCATGGATTCAGGTTCGAAATCGCCCACCGCTCGACGCGTGCCGGGTTCATCAGCCGTGCCCACGCCGCGGTCCACGGATTCGATGCAGCCCTCACCCACGGCGAAACGAACTTGTCGTAAGCGCCCTGGTTGATTTCGGCGACGCGCTTGACGACTTCGAACGCGCGCTCCCCATCGCGCCCGTCGCCGAGCGCGAGAATGTCGCTGATCTCCCGGGCCTCGAAACGAATCAGATACCGCCCCGCGACAAACTCGAGACCCGGCAGGTCGGGCTGCGTATCCTCGATCACCGCCTCGTACAGGCCGGGCGGCAGCACGTCGATCAGGTCGAGCGCGCTGATGAGTTCGGCATGTTCCTTCTTCGCGACGCCGGCGGACACGAAAATCCCCAGATGCCCGATCCTGTCGTTCAGGCAATAGACGATCGTCTGCTCGTTGCAGCGGATCGCGTCGACGCTGTCGTACAGATCCGGAATCCAGTAAAGCGCCTGCTGCGGAGGCGTGATGTTGTCGCCCCACGATGCGAAGACGACGATCGGCGAACGGATGTTGCGCAAATCGATGCGCGTCCTGCCGTCAGCCGATACCACCTCGCCCGCGGACAGGCGATTGCCGACAAAGAGGTTCTGCGTGATCCATTCCATTTCCTCCTTGTTCATCAGGAAATGGCCGCCCCACCAGCGCTCGAATTCCAGGAAACGGGCAGGCTCGGTGTCGATGTTCGCGTAGACGTTGTAGAGCTTCGTCCAATAGGTATTGGACGGATTCATCTGCTCGAAGTTGTTGACCAGGTTGGCGCCGTCGAAGGTTCCATTCCCGCAGTCGCCGGCAAACGACGCGAGCCATGTCCCGCCGAGCAGGCCGCCCGTATAGCGCATCGGGTTCTTGCCGGCCACGCCGGCCCAGTAGGACACCGGCGAGCCCGCGAGCAGCAGCGGCCCGGCCATCTCGGGCGCGGCGGCGGCAAGGATCAGCGCAGCCCATCCGCCTTGGCAGTTGCCGATCAGGAACGGCTTGTCTTCGGCGTCGGGGTGCCGCTGCGCCACGCATTCGAGAAAGGCGATCTCCGCGCGCGTGACCGATTCGATCGTCTGGCTCGGTTCCGGGTGGGGAAAGAAGAAGACGAAATAGCATGGGTGTCCCTGCGTCAATGCGATGCCGATCTCGCTGTCCATCTTGAAGCCGCCGATGCCCGGCCCATGACCGGCGCGGGGATCGATGACGATGAACGGTCGCTTCTTCGGATCGGTCTCGGGCGATCCGTCCGGGGGGACGATGCGCGCCAGTGCATAATTTGCCGGCTCGGACAGCGCTCGGCCGTCCATGACGACTTCGTACTCGAACGCCAGAACAGGAGGCTTGCCGGACCGCGCATGATCGAGATAGATGTTGCCGCGCTCACGCAGCACGTCCAGCAGCAATACGCTGCGTTGCCAGGCATCGATCCCGTATTCGATCGCGTCTTGCGCGCACTGGACCGGGGATGGTACCGCGTGGTTGACATCGGACATGCTGCAACTCCTGTTTGAGGAACTTCGGACGAAGCAGACGACACTTCGGCTGATCGATCAGCCGGTCGAAAGCGTGACGCAGCGCTGCGCCGCATGACGATGCCGTTGAACACGGATTCAAGTCGACGGACAATACGCCGGGCGATTCACACAATCGCAAAAACACCGCGATTACGGGTTGACCTTAATCACGCAAAATGCGGGCGGGATCGCACACCATGCCGGCGCGTTGATGATCCGCGCGACGATTCAGGGAATCCGGCTGGTCGACCCGCGCGAGCGCGTATCGTTGCGTCGGGAGATGCAGCGGGCCTTGGGATGCTATCTCGAAGAGCGGCTTGGTATCGCCGGCCGGCGCACGAGCGAGACCCGCTAGGCAGTTTCCTGTTCCGTTGTCGACGGATCTCAGGTGCCGATATCGCCCGCGTCCCACACGATCCGGTCGAAGATCGCCTGCAGCTTCATCCCGCGCGCCGCGTTCAGCATCGTCGCATGCGCGACGCGCCCGGCGAGATAGCCGCGGAAATCCGGATGCGCAGCGCGGTTCTGCGACGCCGGCCCGTGTCGCACGCAGTTGGTCAGTATCGCCTTCAGCGTGTCGAATTCGTCGCGCGCGAGATTCGGGTGCCGGTTGACGACCACGCCCGCAAGCCGCTGCCGCACGCCGCGCCGCATCACCCGGGTCTTGCGCAGTTGCAGTGCGAAGCCCTCCTCGAGCGCAATCGCGGCGACCCTGACCGTCATCCATTCCGTCGCGCGCGTCAGCACGGCGCCGCCGGAGAATGCGAGATCGTCGGCATAACGCGTGTAGGTCGCGTCGAGCGAGCGTGCGAGCGCGGCAAGCCGCGTGTCGAGCCGGTACGCGCACAGGTTGGCCAGCGCGGGCGACGTCGGTGCGCCCTGCGGGAGGTGCCGGTTGCGATAGCGCTGGCGGCCGGACCAGTCGAGCCGGTCGCGCAGGTCGGGCGCAAGGAGCCGCGCCGACGGCACGCGGTTGGTGCAAAGCGCGGTCAGCGTCCTGGCGACCTCGACCGGATAGCCGAGCGTATCGAACAGCGCATGGACTTTCGCCGCGCTGACCGACGCGAAGAAGTCGGCGAGGTCGAACCGGATCACGACTGCGCGATCCGCGTGCGGCGCGGCGAACGACACGATGCCGCGCCCCTTGCGAAAGCCGTGCGCGGCGTCGTGCGGCGCAACGCGATCGAGCAGCCCGTGCAGGATGCTGCGTTGCGCTTCGCGCAGACGGCCCTTCGGAATCTCGATCAGGCGACATCCGCCGTCGCGCTTGTCGAACGCGTGGTACGTGTAGTGATGCAGCGGCGTCTCGCTGCCGCGCGCGGCAACGCGCCACCGGTCCGCCAGCCAGTCGAGGTCGGGCACGGCGACGCCGAGCCAGCCGGCGAGCTCGCCGGGCGTCGGCCACTGCGGCAAATCGAGCGCGCCGAGCGCCGCCGGCAACGGCCGCTGCACCGCGGGGCGCGGCAGGATGCGGACGATCGCGGGCGGACTGTCGCTGCGCCATGCTGCGACAAATCCCGGCGCCTCGGCGACGAGCCGCGTCAGGTCGCCGGCCTCGACGGCGGCCCAGCGCGCGCCGAAACGCGCGACCGCGTCGCGCGCGACGTCGAGCAGCCACGCCGGCGCATCGCCGAGCACGGCCGCCATGCGCGCGGCCACGCCGCCGGGGTCCGGCGGCCCGGCCAGCATCGCATCGGCGATCGTGCGCGCGGTGTCGTATACGGATGAACGCATGAATATGGATGGGCGGGACGATGAGCCAACGTGCCTGGTGCTGCGAGAGCTGTCTTGCGCAACGCGCAATCGCGGCTCTTGCGACGCATCGGGGAGTCGATCTCATCCACGGGGTAGCCCCGTAGTCCTGGAACATGCGCTGCCTGCTCCGGGGGTGTGCTTGACCCACCGCCCCGCGACGCGAATGTAACGGTCGCAGGGCGGCAGTGTCAACCTCGCCATGACATGCCGCCGCACGGAATCGGCAGTAGAACTGATCATCCGGGTCCGGAACCGGCCGATGAACGACCGGGAATCAGTCGTCGAACGTGCCGCGGTATTCCGGTGCGGCGTCCGCGCGCGTGTTCAATTCGAACATCGCGCCGCCCGGCGCGCGGCAGAAGAAGCGCGAACCGCGTCCGTTGTTGAAGATCTCCGTTTCCATCTCGACGCCCTCTTCCTTGAAGCGCTCATACAGCTCGCGAACGGCATCGAGGCTCGGCAGCTCGAACCCGGCATGAAACGCCTTCGGCCAGGCGGGCACGGTGTCGCCGGCGTGATCGATGACCACGTCGAAACCGGCACGCTTGAGGATGTAGGACTGTTGCCAGCTTCCCGCGATCGTGAAACCCAGATACCGCTCGAAGAATCTGGCGGTCGCGAGCGTGTCGGCGGAGGGGAAGCTCAGGTGATTGAGCTTCATGGTTCGGGTGACGTCGGTCATGTTCGATCTCTCGTGCAGTGGCGGTGGCCCGATGCCGTTACCGCCTGAGGACGTCAGAATATAAGCGGTGGCCCGCTCCCAACAACTCGCATTCGGCGCGCGCGCCGGCCTGGCGAGGAAGCCGCGCCAGGCGGCTGTCCGGACCATGCGCTGCCCTTGCCCGGCTTTCGGCTACTCGCATTCTCGAGGGCTTCGCCGGACGCGCGCGTCGGCGTCATCCCCCGCCCTCCCCCGGATAAGGCCCCCCGAATCCGACTAAAAGTGAATTTCGAATGCATCCGGTTTGCAATTTTTCGGCGCGGTCAGGATAAGTTTTCTTATCTTAACGATCGTATTTTGAAGCGAAACTGGCGACCACGAAAACGCACCCGACTACGTCGCGCCGGATCTCGATAACCACAGCTCGTCGGCCTACCCGCGCTGCAGCGCGAGCCACTGCGTCGGCGTCAGCCCGACGCCTTGCGCAAACGCCCGCGCGAGCGCGCTGGCGCTGCCGTAGCCGACTTCGGCGGCAACCAGCTTGACCGGCCGGCCGCGGCGCAGCAGCGACTTCGCGAGCCCGATCCGCCACTGCAGCAGGTATTCGCCCGGCGGCACGCCGACGATGTCCGCGAAATGCGCGGCAAACCGCGACCGGGACATGCCGGCCGTCCCGGCCATGTCCTCGAGCGTCCAGTTGCGCGACGGGTCCGAATGGAGCGCGGTCAGCGCCTTGCCGAGCCGCGGATCGGACAGGCCGGCGAGCGAGCCGGTATCGACGAGCTGCTTGCGCATCGCATGGCGGAGCATCTGGACCATCAGCACTTCGACGAGCCGGTTGACCATCGCGTGATGGCCGCAGGCCGGCTCGAGCGCTTCGGCGAACAGCAGTTGCTGGACCGCGTCGAGCGACGGCACGCAGTTCAGCGGCGTGACCAGCAGGTCAGGCATGCTGCGCAGCAGCGGATTCTCGTCGCGAGACCCGAAGGCAATGCGCGCGGACACGAGATCGGCCGGCGTGTGCGCCCCCATGTCGACCCGGCAGGACTGGGGCCGCGGCAGGAACAGCATGCTCGGCGCGTCGATCGTCTGGCGTCCGGTCGCGGCCCCGGTCACGACGATCCGCCCGGCGCGCAACAGGTGCAGATGGCCGGCCCCGTCGTGGCTGCCGGCATCGTCGACGCTGCATGCGCTGTGGTCGGAGAACACGCGCGCTTGCAGGTCGAAGCGGCTGATGAGATTGGAGAGTCGATCTGGCATGGGACGATTGGTTGCGATTTTCGGACTTATTGTAACTTGCCATCCCGTCGATTCCGGTAGATTGGAGCCCTTGGTTCAACCCTACTTCAACGAAGGAATCACGCCGATGATCCAGTTCCACTACCACCCTTCCCCGAATCCCGCCAAGGTCGCGCTGTTCCTGGAAGAAGCCGGGCTGCCGTACGAGCTGGTGCCGGTCGATACGCGCAAGGGCGAACAGCACTCGGCCGCATTCAGGGCGATCAACCCGAACGCGAAGACGCCCGCGATCGTCGACGGCGACGCCACGGTGTTCGACAGCAACGCGATCCTGCTGTACCTCGCCGAAAAGACCGGCCGGTTCCTCCCCGACGACACGCCGGCCGCGCGCGGCGCGATGCTGTCGTGGCTGATGTTCGTCGCGACCGGCATCGGCCCGTATGCGGGACAGGCGGTGCACTTCAAGCACCACGCGCCGGAGCCGAACGCGTACGCGATCAACCGTTACGACTTCGAGGCGTGGCGGCACTGGCGCATCGTCGACGAGCGACTCGCGACGTCGCGCTACATGCTCGGCGACACGTACACGCTGGTCGACATGGCGGTGTGGGGCTGGGCGCGCGCGGTGCCGTTCGTGCTCGGCGAAGCCGCGTGGGAACAACTGCCGAACGTGAAGCGCCTGCTCGACGAAATCAGTGCGCGGCCGGCCGCGCAGCGCGCCGAGGCGCTGAAGGCGCGCCACGCGTTCAAGCTCGAGATGGACGACGAGGCCCGCCGCGCGATGTTCCCGCAGAACGCGCGGCTCGCGGCCGGCGCCGCGACCGGAGCGTGACATGCTCGACCTCTACTACTGGACGACGCCCAACGGGCACAAGGTGACGATGTTCGTTGAGGAAGCCGGGCTGCCGTACCGGATCGTCCCGGTGAACATCGGCCGCGGCGAGCAGTTCGCGCCCGACTTCCTGCGCATCGCGCCGAACAACCGGATTCCCGCGCTCGTCGACCGGGCGCCGGCCGACGGCGGCGAGCCGCTGTCGATCTTCGAATCGGGCGCGATCCTGCTGTATCTCGCGGACAAGACCGGCCGCTTCATTCCGCAGGACCTGCGCGGCCGCAATCTCGTGCTGCAGTGGCTGTTCTGGCAGATGGGCGGGCTCGGGCCGATGGCCGGGCAGAACCATCATTTCGCGCAGTACGCGCCCGAACCGCTGCCGTATGCGATCGATCGCTACGTGAAGGAGACGTCGCGGCTGTACGGCGTGCTCGACAAGCAGCTGTCGGACGGCCGCGACTACATCGCGGGCGATTACTCGATCGCCGATATCGCATGCTATCCGTGGATCGTGCCGCACGAGCGCCAGCGTCAGCGTCTCGACGATTTCCCTTATCTCGCGCGGTGGTTCGAGCGGATCGGTGCGCGGCCGGCGACGACCCGCGCGTACGAGCGCGCGAAGGAAATCAACGTGACGCCCGTCGTCGACGAGCAATCGCGCAGCATCCTGTTCGGGCAATCCGCCGCGACGGTGCGCTGACGCGACGCCGGCGATGCAGCGCACAGATGGACCGCGCATGCGTCGCCACGAGAACGGCCGCTTGCAAGGCGCGCAATGCGGCAAGCGGCCGTTCTCGACAGCCCGGCCGCAATCGGTCGCCGCATATCAGGCGATCGAAATCAGGCGACCGAAATCAGGCGATCGAATCGTGAAAGCGCTTCATCTCCTTCTCGATCCACGCAACCAGGCTGAACGACGCATGCTCCTTCACGGCCGGCGGAATCATCATCTTCTCCTCCGTCGCGATGTGCTCGGTGAGGGATTCGCACATCAATCTGCCGAGTTCGGGTTTTTTGCCGATGAGCATGGACAGGTCGCGACTTCGTAGCTGATAGACCGTCATGGCGGTCATGGCGTAAACGGTCGCGTGAAGCCGCGTGCCGGCGAGCACGACCGACTGGCCGATCGCATCGCCGGGCGCCATCCGCCTGACCTCCACGTCGCCCGTCGCGCCGGGTACGCGCACCGACGCCACGCCGGATTCGACGATCGTCAGCAGGCGCGTATCGGAATCCGACGCATAGATCACATCGCCCTTGCCGAACACGCGTGATGTGAGCGTGTCGGCCAGCGCTGCCAGATCCTCGTCGTCGAGACGCGTGAAAAGTTCGACCGCGCGCAGCAGCCGCTGACGGCGCGAAGCGGGACGGCGATCCGCGGACGTCCCTGCGAGCGGGCGCAACGCAACGTCCGCGGCTGCCAGATGCCGATGGGCCAGATCGTAAAGCCGGTTGCGCACGGCCGCCTTCTTTTGCAGCGCATCGACGTAACAGATGAGCTCGTATTCGACCGAGTTTGTCCTGAACGCCTTGACGAGCGCGATCGGTTCCGGACTGGTCAGCACGTCCGGCGAACTGGCGGCGGCCCGGTCGAGCGCATCGATGACGATGGCGGGCCGCACTTCGGGATCGATCTCGAGTGTCAGCGTCACGCCATGCGTGTTCGCGGGTTCGCTGAGGTTGACGATCGTCGCCTTGGCGGCGGCGCTGTTCGGCACGACGACCAGGTTGCCGAGGCTGTTGATCATCTTCGTCGCGCGCCAGTTGCTTTCGACGATCCGCCCTTCCAGACCGCCGATGGACACCGTATCGTTCAGGCGAAACGGCTGCGTGGTGTTCAGGACCAGGCCGGAGAACACGTCGTTCAGCGTGTTCTGGACGGCGAGACCCAGTATCACGGCCACGGCGCCGGATGTCGCGACCAACCCGCTCAGCGGCAGTCCGAGCACATAGCCCAATGCGGCAACCGCGGCGGCGCCGAACACGACGCCGGCGGCGATATCGTGGAACAGCCGCTGACTGCGCCATGCCCGCGGCAGCAGATGATCGAGCATCAGGCTGAAAACGATCGCGCACTGCAGCCACCACGCGACGCAGATCGCCTGGATGGCAAGTCGACCGAAGCGGTCGGGCGACGCGGGCACCGCGAGCGGGCTGACGCCGGTCGCGAAAAGCACGTACGTCAGCGCCGCGAACGCCGCGCATCGCCATGCCGCGCCGGCGGTGGAGCGGCCTGGCCCCAGCAGCCGCCACGCGGCAACGTCGGCAAGTACGATCGGCGCGCCGTACGCGACCGTGTCGGAGAGGATCAGCATATCGAAGCGGGACTCGGGCACGCATGGCGACCGATGACGACTGCGCGTCGCCGCATGGCATCGGCCTGTCTTGCATTCAATGGATTCGTCGACGTCGACCGAGCGGCCGTGCAGGCAGGCCTCCTGCCCGCGCTCCCGCTGACGATCTCCGTATCGGCAATGTAGGCGCGCCGACGGCGCGTGTCCTGAGTTCAGGCTGAAATGTTCTGAATTCCGCGGCGGCCGTTCAGCACGTTTCAGGACGATTCAGGCCGCGGCGATTCCGTTTTGGCGCGCGATCGCTAACATCGTCGATGCGGGAAATCCGCCGGCCCGGCATCCGGCGCTCAACGCGAACGCACCGGCTTGAGCAGCATGCCGATCAGCGCCCCGGCGACGGCGAATGCCGTCGCGACCCGAAAGTTGTCGGCAAGCGCGAGCGTCGTCGCCTGGACGCGAACCGCCCGATCGAGGAGCGCATAGGCAGCCTGGCCGCCCACCGTGACAGTCGCGCCGTGCGAAACGAGCGACGCCGCGCCGGCTCGCAGCCGCTCGAGCGTTTCCGGATCCGACAGCGTGACATGCAGACCGACGAGATTCGAATGGGTAGCCTCCATGATGCGCTGAATCACCGCGATCGACGCCGTGCCGAGCTGTCCGCTCAGCAGGCGCGCGGTCTGCACGACCGCGCCGAACGTCAGCGCATGCTCGGCGGTCACGTGCTTGCCGAAGAAGTACACGACGGACGTGAGCGCCATCGTCTGCCCCAGCGCCTGGAGCATCTGCGACGGAATGAAATCGGATTCGGCCCAGACGGGCGTGAGGCGCGAACCGAGCGCGAAAGCCACCGCGACCATCACGAAGCCGGCCACGATCAGCCGGCGGGGATCGACGCGCTGCAGCAGCCATGCCACGCACGGCGCGAACAGGAGCTGCGGCATCGCGATCCAGCGGAGCGTGTCGCCGATCTGCAGCGGACGCAGCCCGTACGTGCTCGCGAGAAACACCGACGGAATGAAGCTCGTATTGAGCACGGTGAAGCGCACGAGGCCGACGAGCAGGAGCAGCAGCGCGACGTTGGGCCGCACGAGGTAGCCGAGGTCGAGACCCGCCTGCCGCGATGCCAGTTCGTGGATCAGGAAGGCCGCGACCATCAGGATGCCGATGCACAGCAGCGCGACGATCAGCGGCGACTGGAGCCAGAACAGCCGTTCGCCCTGATCGAGCGCCACGCACAGGCAGGCGAAGCCGCCGGCGCCGAGCAGCATGCCGCGGTAGTCGATGCCGGTCGCGAAGCGCTTGATCGGCTCGTTGGACAGCGACAGCATCAGGCAGACGATGAACGGCACGGTCAGCAGCGCGTTCTGCCAGAACAGCCAGCGCCAGCTCAGGTGTTCGCTGTACCAGCCCTCGAGCGTCGCCGACAGGTTGAGCGACATTTCGAGGTTCATCGCATAGGCGGCGATGCCGAACGGAATGAGCCGCGGCGGCAGCGTGCGGACGACGAACCCGACGGTCAACGGCACGAACACGCCGGACGCGAGCCCGGCAATGCTCTGGAACACGATGAACGTGCCGAAGTTCGTGCACGTCGGCAGCGCGCTTTCGGCGCAGAGAAACACCGCGGCTCCCGCCAGCAGCACGCGACGCGTGCCGAACATGAAGGCCGCCGCGATCGCGAGCGGTCCGACGAACATCTGCGACGCGGTGAACGCCGTGTTGATCCACGCGCCCTCGTCGAACCCGACGCCGAGTGCGCCGCGCACGTCGGCAAGTCCGAGCGACGTGATGCGCGATGTCAGCGTCGAAATGATTGCGCCGAGCAGCACGGCCGCGATCGCCGCGATCGAACGAAGCGTCGGTATGTCCGACGACGCGCCGGTGGTCGGCGCCGCGCTGTCGGTGGCGTACGTGGTGTTCATCGTCGATCGGCTCCCGCAAATAAAGCTCGCGCAAGCATAGCGCGATGTTCCGTAACCTGTCTGTTCGATGGAGTTTCCCGACCGTGAACCCGATTTCCCCGGACACGCCGTCCGTTCCCGCCGCGCGCTCGCGCAGGCTCCCGATCGTGCTGATTGCCGGATTCGCGCTCGTGCTCGTCGCGCTGCTGATCTACGAATTCGAGGCACGCGATCGCGGCACCGACGATGCGTATGTGACGGGTCACCTGCACGTGATTTCCCCGCGCGTGGCCGGCACGGTCGAGCGCGTGCTGGTGGACGACAATCAGTTCGTGCATGCGGGCGACCCGCTGGTTCAGCTCGACATGCGCGATTTCGACGTGCGCGTCGCGCTGCAGCGAGCACGCGTCGCACAGGCGCGCTCCGATGCCGGCCGCGCGCGTGCGCTGGTCGAGCAGGCCGACGCCACGCGCGTGTCGGCGCACGCCGATGCCGAAAAGGCCGAACTCGATTACGCTCGGGCGCGCGAACTGACCCGCGAGACGCCGCGCGGCTTGTCGAAGCAGGAATACGATGCGGCCGACGCGGCGCGCAAGTCCGCGCATGCACGGATCGCGGCAGCGGATGCGCAACGACGCAGCGCGCTGGCCGCCTGGCAGGCGGCCGATGCCGTGTCGGGCCAGAACGACGCCGAGTTGCGCGATGCGCTGCTCCAGCGCCAGTACACGACGGTTGTCGCGCCGTCGGACGGCTACGTCGGCAAGAAGACCGTCGAAACCGGCGAACATGTGTCGCCGGGCCAGGCGCTGCTCACGCTCGTCGAGCCGCGCGCGTGGGTCGTCGCGAATTTCCGCGAAACCCAGCTCCGGCGCGTTCGCGCGGGCGACGCCGTGCAATTGCGCTTCGATGCGCTTCCGGGCCTGACCTTCGGCGGGCGTATCGACAGCCTGTCGCCCGCGACCGGGGGGCAATTCTCGCTGTTGCCGCCCGATAACGCGACGGGCAATTTCACGAAGGTCACGCAGCGCGTGCCGGTCAAGATCCTGCTCGACGGCCGGGCGGCGGCCGAGCCGCGCATCCGGCCCGGGCTGTCGGTCGTCGTCACGCTGCAACGCGGCCGCGAGTATCCATGAACCGCTCGATTGCCTTGCTCGTCGCCTGCGTGCTGAGCGGCTGCACGATCGCACCGCAGCCCCTCGCCCCTGTACCGCTCGGCCTCGACCGGTACCGCCACGCGGACATGCCGCCGGAGCGCCGGCCGTCGCTTGCCCGGTGGCCCGCGTTGTTCGGCGATCCGCATCTCGACGCGCTCGTCGATGCCGCGCTCGCGCACAATTTCGATATCCGCGCCGCTGCGGCACGCGTCGATCAGGCGCAGGCGCTGCTCGGCGTGCGCGAGGCCGTGCTGGCGCCAACCGTGAGCGTCGATCCGTCGTTCAGTCGGGCGCGCGCGTCCGGCACGGTCGACAACGCATTGCCGAAACGCATGATGCGCAACTGGTCGGTTCCGTTTGCGGCGCGCTATGAAGTCGATCTGTGGGGCCGCCTGCGCGGCGATGCGGATATCGGCCGGCAGAACGTGCTGCAGGCAGCCGCGGACAGCGATAGCGTCCGCCTGCGCGTCGCGATCGACGTCGCGAGCGATTACCTGACGCTCCATTACGTCGAACAGGACCTCGCGACGCTCGCCCGCGCGATCGAGCTGAGACGCACTGCGCTCGACGTGATCGCCGCGCGCGTGCGGGCCGGCGCCGCCAGCGATCTCGACGCGCTGCGCGCGGCGGCCGACCTCGATACGGCCCGCGCCGATCTCGCGGACAGCCGGCGGCTGCGCGAAAATCTCGCCGACGCGCTCGCCGTGCTGACCGGCGTCTCGCCCACCGCGTTCGACGTGGCGCCGACCGCGGCAACCCTCCGCGTGCCGGACGTTCCGCCCGGCCTGCCGTCCACGCTGCTCGCGCAACGGCCGGACGTATTCGCGGCCGCGCGACGCGTCGATGCGGCGTCCCTCGAACTCGGCGTCGCGCGCACCGCGTGGCTGCCGACGCTGACGCTGACCGCCCAGGGCGGGTTCGCGAGCCGCGACCTCGGCGCGTTTCTCGACCGCAACAGTTCGCTGTGGGGCCTTGGCGCAAGCGTCGCCGAGACGTTGCTCGACGGCGGCAAGCGCCAGGCCGCCGTCGCCGCGGCGGCGGCGGGTGCGGCCATTGCAGACGCAAACTATCGCGCAACTTCGATCGGCGCGCTGCGCGAGGTGCAGGACGCACTCAACGACATCGCGGCGCAGAAGGAGCGGATCGCGCGCTACGACAGTGCGGCGCACGCCACCGAAGCGGCGGCGAGACTGTCGTCGAGCCGCTACGGCCACGGTTACGTCAGCTATCTCGAGGTCATCGACGCCGACCGTGACGCGCTGAATGCGCGCCGTCAGCTGATCCACAGCCGCCAGGCGCTCGCCATCGCGACGTTGAGCCTCGTGCGCGCGTTGGGTGGCGGCTGGATGCCGCCCGCGTCGGACGCAGATCCTGAAAAAAGATAAACGCGCAATCCGGCGACGATCAATCCGTGCCGCGACCGAGTCATGTGTCCGCCATCCCGACTCGACGTCGGTACGGGTTGCGTTGTCGCGCTTAATAAGAATTAAGGCCCGGCCGCAAAGCGATCGTGCACAATCGAATCCGCGCAAGAACCGAGGCCACGCACGATGAAGATAGTCATTGCAGGAGGCTCGATCGCGGGCCTCGCGGCCGCGTTGACGCTCGATTGCATCGGGCACGACGTGACCGTCTACGAGCGCTCGCCCAACCCGCTGCGCGGCCAGGGCGGCGGTGTGGCCGTGCTGCGGCGCATGATGGCGTTTCTCGAACAGCATGGCCGGCATTGCCGCCGCATGATCAGCGTGCCGACGCATCGGCGGCGATGGATCGATCGTCAAGGCGCCGTCACGCGCGACGAACCCGAGATGTTGCCGTTCTCGTCGTGGGACGCCGTCTACCGCTCGCTGTGCGATACGCTGCCGCCGGGACGGATCCGCTACGGCCGCGCGATCACCGGCTTCGACCAGCACGCCGACGGCATCGACGTGCACGTCGAAGACGAACGCGTCCGCGCGGATCTCCTGATCGCGGCCGACGGCGCGGGATCGAGCCTGCGCACGCGGCTCTTCCCCGGCTACGCGCCGTCGTTCGCCGGCTATGTCGCGTGGCGCGGCATCGTCGACGAAGCCGCGCTCGACGCGGCCGCGATCGCGTCGCTGGTCGAGAACATGACGCTTCACAAGGCGCCGGGCGAACTGTTCATGGCGTTTCTGATTCCCGCGCTGGACGGCTCGCTCGAACCCGGCGCACGCCGCTTCAACTGGCTCTGGTATCGCAACGAAGCGGACCCCGATGCGCTGCGCCGCCACCTGACCGATCGCGACGGACGCGTCCATCACGCGTCGGTCCATCCGGGACAGCTCGCCGACGACAGCACCGCGTCGCTGCGGCAACTGGCCGCCGAGCGGTTGCCGCCCGTGCTGTCGCAACTGGTGCTCGCGACGCGCGCGCCGTTCGTGCAGGCGATTTTCGACGCGATGAGCCCCGACTTCGTCGGCGGCCGCGTCGCGCTGGTCGGCGACGCCGCATGCACCGTGCGCCCGCATACGGCGTCGGGCACGTCGAAGGCGGCCCAAGACGCCGTGTCGCTCGCCGAAGCGCTGCCGCCCGATGCGGCCGATGTGGTCGAGCGCCTCGCGCGCTGGTCGGCGCAGCGGCGCACGGAAGTGACGACGCTGCTCGCGAAAGGACCGCAGCTCGCCGCATCGTTCGGGCTCGGCACATCGATTCACGACGATTGATTGGCGTAGTTCGGCCTGTCGTCCTGATTCAGAACGTTTCAGCCTCGCTTCAAGATATGACGTCGACGCTGGCATAGACTGCCTGCACCCAACGCCGCGCCGGCCATCGCCCGCGCGCGGCCTCCCTCCCTGGAGTGACGACATGATCCCCATTGCGATTCGCCGCCGCGCGGAGCCCGCATGAAGCACAAAAAACTCTGGTTCGGCGCGGCCGGCGTTGCGATCGCAGGCCTCGCGATCGCGATCGGCATCATGGTGCAGCCGTCGATCGCACCGATCGACCCGCCCGCGCGCACGTCGTTCGATCCGCAGCTCGTGCGCGCGGGCGCGCGCGTCGTCGCACTCGGCGACTGCGTCGTCTGCCACACCGCGAAGGACGGCCGGCCGTTCGCCGGCGGGCTGCCGCTCGCGACGCCGTTCGGCACGATCTACGCGACCAACATCACGCCGGACCCCGACACCGGCATCGGCCGCTGGTCGCGCGACGCGTTCGCGCGCGCGCTGCGCAGCGGGATCGCCCGCGACGGCCACCTGCTCTACCCGGCATTTCCGTATATTCATTTCACGCGGATGACCGACGACGACATCGCGGCCGCCTATGCGTACCTGATGACCCGCGAGCCCGTTCGCGCGGCCGCGCCGGCGAACGACCTGATCTTCCCGCTCAACTTCCGTCCGCCGCTGGCGTTCTGGAACATCCTGTTCCTGCGCAAGGGCGCGTACCAGCCCGACGCGACGCAATCCGCGCAATGGAACCGCGGCAAGCTGCTCGTCGACGGCCTCGGCCACTGCGCGTCCTGCCATTCGCCGCTGAACGCGATCGGCGGCGAACAGGCCGGCAAGGCGTTCGACGGCGGCATCGTCGACGGCTGGGAAGCGCCGCCGCTCAATACGCTCGGCCATGCGACGCGCCCGTGGACGCAGGCGCAGCTCGTCACGTACCTGCGCACCGGCCGCGCGAGCGAGCACGGCGCGGCGGCCGGGCCGATGCTCCCCGTCACGCGCGATCTCGCGACGGTGCCGGTCGAGGACGTCGAGGCGATCGCCGCCTACATCCTGTCGATCCAGAAGCCGGCCGGCGCACGGCCCGCGACGCCCGTCGCCGCGCGCAATGCGGCGACGCCCGACGAACATCGCGGCGCGGTGCTGTTCCAGGCGTCGTGCGCGCAGTGCCACGGGCCCGCGTCGCCGATGCAGGCGATCGGCGAACGGCCGACGCTCGCGTTCAGCACGGCCGTCAGCGCCGATACGCCGCGCAACGCGATCCAGATGATGTTCAACGGGATCGGCTGGCATGGCGAAGACTCACTGAATTACATGCCGTCGTATCTCGACCAGTACGACGACGCCCAGATCGCGGACCTTGCCGCGTACATTCGCGCGGCCTACTCCGACCGGCCCGCGTGGACCGGCGTCGAAGCGATGGCCGCGAAGCTCAGAAAGGAGGACAGCGCGCGATGATCACCCTCAACGTGAACGGCGTGCAGCACACGCTCGACATCGATCCGTCCACGCCGCTGCTCTATGCATTGCGCAACGACCTGCATCTGCACGGCGCGAAGTTCGGCTGCGGGCTCGGACAATGCGGCGCCTGCACCGTGATCGTCGACGACAAGCCGATGTTCTCGTGCCTGCTGCCGGTCGCCGCCGTCGGCACGCGCCGCGTCAGGACCATCGAGAGCCTCGGCACCGCCGAGCATCCGGGCCCGCTGCAGCGCGCGTTCATCGATCACCAGGCCGCGCAGTGCGGCTACTGCATCGCGGGGATGATCATGCGCGCGCAGGCGCTGCTCGAGCGCAATCCGAAGCCGACCGAGCACGAGCTGCGCACGCACATGGAACCCAATCTGTGCCGTTGCGGCACCCACATGCGAATCCTGGCAGCCGTGCGCCAGGTCGCGGGCCTGCCCGAGCCGGAGCCCGGCTCCGCCCCTGTCATGATCAACAAGGCACTGTAATGAACGCTCACGACGACATCGACGAAGGCCGCCGGCACTTCATGGTTTCCGGCGCGCTGTTCGTCGCGTTCAGCCTCGCGCCGGCCGCCCGCGCCGCCGCCCAGGTCGTGATCGCGGACGAAGGCGCCGCCGTGCACGTGTCGAAAGCCACGGCAACGCTCGCCGGCAGCCTGAAGACCAACCCGCTGCTCGACGCGTGGATCAGGATCACGCCCGACGGCAAGGTCACCGTGTTCACGGGCAAGGTCGAGCTCGGCACCGGCGTGCGCACCGCGCTGCTGCAGGTGGCCGCCGAGGAGCTCGGGATGAAGCCCTCGCTGATCACCTTCCTCACCGCCGATACGGGCGCGTCGCCCGACGAGGGCTTGACCGCCGGCAGCCACACGATGGCGGACAGCGGCTCCGCGTTGCTGAATGCCGCCGCGCAGGTGCGCGGGCTGCTGGTCGACGCGGCGGCGAAGCAGTTCGGCATCGACGCGCGCCTGCTGACGACCGCCGACGCCGTGATCAAGGCGCCGGACGGCCGCACGATGCGCTACGGCGACGCGGTGCGCAGCGTCGACCTGCATCGCAGCGCGACCCCGACGTCGCCGCTGAAGGATCCGGCCACGTTCGCCGTGATCGGCACGTCGCTGCCGCGCGTCGACATTCCGAACAAGGTCACGGGCGGCGTCAGCTACGTGCAGGACATGACGCTGCCGGACATGCTGCATGCGCGCGTCGTGATGCCGCCCGTATACGACGCGAAGCTGCTCGCGTTCGACGAGGCCGCGATCCTGAAGCTGCCCGGCGTCGTGCGGATCGTGCGCAACGGCAGCATGCTCGCGGTCGTCGCGCGCGGCGAATGGCAGGCCGTCGTCGCGCAGCGCGCGCTGGCCGCCGGCTGCCGCTGGTCGCCCGGCCGGCCGCTGCCCGATCGCAAGACGGTTCACGACGACCTGAAGCGGATCGCGACGCAGCGCATCGAGATCGCCAACGCGCATGCGACGACCGCGCCGGCCACGAAAACGCTCACCGCGACGTTCCTGAAGAACTACCTGCTGCACGGCTCGATCGGGCCGTCGTGCGCGGTCGCCCGGCTCGAGAACGGCATGCTGACCGTGTGGACCCACTCGCAGGGCGTCTACCCGCTGCGCGACGCGCTCGCGGAGATGCTGTCGATGCCGAAGGCGAGCGTGCGCTGCATCCATACCGAAGGATCGGGCTGCTACGGGCACAACGGCGCGGACGACGCGGCCGCGCACGCGGCGCTGATCGCGGCCGCGATGCCCGGCAAGCCGATTCGCGTGCAGTGGATGCGCGAGCAGGAACATACGTGGGACCACTTCACGCCGGCGATGGTGACCGAACTCAGCGCGTCGCTCGATGCGAGCGGCCACATCGTCGACTGGAACTACGCGTTGTGGAGCAGTTCGCACAACGAGCGGATCGTCAACGCCGGCCGGCTGCTGCCCGCGCGCATGCTCGAGCCGCCGTTCGTGCCTGCGCCGTCGACGCCGATGGTGCAGCCCGAGGGCGGCGGCGACCGCAACGCGATCCCGCTGTATGCGCTGCCCAACCTGCACGTCGTCAACAATTTCTCGCCGACGATGCCGCTGCAGACCTCGGCGATGCGCTCGCTCGGCGCGCACACGAACGTGTGGGCGATCGAGAGCTTCATGGACGAGCTCGCGCACGCGGCCGGCGTCGATCCGGTCGAGTTCCGGCTGCGCCACATGCAGGACCCCCGCGCGCGTCACGTGATCCAGCTCGCCGCGACGCGCTTCGGCTGGCCGCGGCCGCCGCGCGCGCGCAACCGCGGGGTCGGCTTCGCGTTCGGCAAGTACAAGAACCTGATGGCCTACGTCGCGCTCGCGGTCGAGATTTCGGTCGTGCCGGAAACCGGCCACGTGACGCTCGAACACGCGGAAGCCGCGGTCGACGCGGGCCAGATCGTGTCGCCGGACGGCATTCGCAACCAGATCGAGGGCGGCATCGTGCAGGCCGCGAGCTGGACGTTGTACGAGGCGCTGCAATACGACACGCAGCGCATTCGCAGCTTCGACTGGAGCAGCTATCCGATCCTGCGCTTCTCGGCCGCGCCGCAGAGCATGAAGGTCCATCTGATCAACCGTCCCGGCGCGCCGTTCCTCGGCGCGGCGGAGGCGTCGATGGGGCCGACCGCCGGCGCGCTGGCCAACGCGATCTTCGATGCGACCGGCCAGCGCATGCGTGAAATGCCGTTCGCCGGCGACGGGCTCCGCAAGCGCATCGACGCATAGCGGCACGCACTCGACAGCGCGCCGGCACGCACCGGCGCCGACGATTCACGGGTTGGAGAGGATCGAACGATGGATACACTGCTTTCGATGCGGGTGTTTACGCGTATCGTCGAGACGGGCAGCTTCACGCGCGCGTCGGACACGACAGGGCTCACGACGCCGCGCGTATCCGCGCTGCTGAGCGCGCTCGAGCAACACCTCGGCTGCCGGCTGCTGAACCGCACGACGCGCCGGATCGCGCTGACCGAGGACGGGCGGGCCTACTACGAACGCTGCGTCGCGGTGCTGCGCGAGATCGACGACATGGAAGCATCGGTGTCCCACGCACGCAATGCGCCGCGCGGCCGCCTGAAGGTGAATCTGCCGCCGGCGATGGCGAAACAGATCATGGTGCCGGCGCTGCCGGCGTTCCTGGCCGCGCACCCGAGCATCACGATCGAGCTGGGCGTGACCGATCGCCAGATCGATCTCGTCGGCGAGGGCGTCGATTGCGTCGTGCGCGTCGGCGCGCTCGACGACTCCGGCCTGATCGCGAAGCGGATCGGCAGCCTGACGACCTGCACCTGTGCGTCCCCCGCCTATCTCGAACGGTTCGGCGAACCCGAAACGGTGGAGGATCTCGCGCAGCACGTCGCGGTCAGCCACGTCTCCGCCGATACGGGGCGGCCGCGGGCGTGGGAATACGTCGTCGACGGCGAGCCGCGCGTGATGCAGATGTGCGGCACGGTGGCCGTCAACGATGCGGATACCTATATCGCGTGCGGCGTCGCGGGAATCGGCCTGATCAAGACCTCGCTGTATCTGGTCGATCCTTATCTGAAGTCGGGCGAATTGCGGGAAGTCCTGACCGGCTTCAATACACCGGCGCGGCCGATTTCGGTGCTGTATCCGCCGAATCGGCACGTGCCGGCCAAGCTCAAGCTTTTCGTCGACTGGCTCTCCAGCCTGTTCGAGCAGATTCCGACGCTGCAGGGCAAGCGGGACTGAACGCGGCGGTTGCGCACGCTCGGCGCTCGGCGTTCAGCGCGATATCGCCCGGCGCCCGCCGCGAACGCCCCCGCTTCCTCGTGCCGCCCCGGATGCGCGCCACGCCGGCCGCCCATCGCATCGAGCGACGGAATTCAGGCGGGTTTAGGACATTTCAGCCGCTTCAAGCCAGACTGGGCCGTACAGCCTTTCGCCATTCGCGACGACTGCGTGGGCGGCACGTTTCGGGAAGCGCATGACGACGCGCGACCGATCCGGCCTTTGCACGGCGCGCAATGCTCGATTGCGCGCCGGGCGTATTCCCCGGTTATCGATCGATCAATAAGCTGGACGGCAGTGCGGTGGCCTCGTTTCACCGCGGCGGCAATGACTGCACCCGCTCCGCGGACGGGCGCCCGGCATCACTTTTCAAGGAGTCGACCATGTCAACGCATACCCCCTCGCTCGCGGCTCAAGGGCATGTGCCCAAGCTCACGCGCGGGCTCATTCTGCTCTTCGCGTTCAGTTGCGGCGCGATCGTCGCGAACCTGTACTACGCGCAGCCGATCACCGAACTCATCGCGCCCGGCCTGCATATGTCCGGCGACACGGCGAGCCTCATCGTATCGCTGACGCAGATCGGCTACGCGCTCGGCCTGTTCTTCATCGTGCCGCTCGGCGACCTGCTCGAGAACCGCAAGCTGATGATCGTGACGGCCGTCGTGTCGATCGCGAGCCTCGCGGCGGCGGGGCTGGTCCGCACGCCCGGGCTGTTCCTCGCGATCTCGCTGCTGATCGGCTTCAGCTCGGTCGCGGTGCAGATTCTGGTGCCGCTCGCCGCGCACCTCGCGCCGGATCATTCGCGCGGCCGCGTGGTCGGCACGATCATGGGCGGTTTGCTGCTCGGCATCCTGCTTGCCCGCCCGCTGTCGAGCGTGGTGGCCGACGCGTTCGGCTGGCGCTTCGTGTTCATGGCCGCCGCCGTGCTGATGACGCTCGTCACGGCCGTGCTTGCGCTGACGATTCCGTCGCGCCAGCCCGAGCATCGCGCCACCTACTTCGAACTGATCGGCTCGCTGCTGCATCTCGTCCGGACGATGCCGGTGCTGCGCCACCGCGCGCTCTACCAGGGGCTGATGTTCGCATCGTTCAGCCTGTTCTGGACCGCCGTGCCGGTCGAGCTGACGCGTCACTACGGGCTGTCGCAATCCGCCATCGGCCTGTTCGCGCTCGTCGGCGCGATCGGGGCGACGTCGGCGCCGGTCGCGGGTCGTCTCGCGGATGCCGGCCATACCGTGCGCGCGACGCTGATCGCGCTGGTCGCCGGCACCCTGTCGTACGCCACGGCGCTGATCCACGGCGCCGGCCTGTACGGTCTCGTCATTACCGGCATCGCGCTCGATTTCGCGGTGCAGATGAACATGGTGCTCGGCCAGCGCGAGATCTACGCGCTGCATGCCGCGAGCCGCAACCGCCTGAACGCGCTCTACATGACGAGCATCTTCGTCGGCGGCGCCGCCGGCTCCGCGCTCGCGAGCCCGCTGTACGAGCACGGCGGCTGGCCGCTCGTCGCAGCCGTCGCCGGCGCGTTCCCGATCGTCGCGCTCGCGCATTACCTCGCGATCGGGCGGCCGCACGCGGAACGCCACGCACGGACCTGAACCGGCGCCGGCACCGGTTCACGCGCGATGCCGGCCAGGGCCGTTCGCGCGCAGGAACGCTGCCGGCACGTCACCCCCGACTTCCCGCAGGAGCCGCCGCTCCGCTGCGCCCGGCACGACCGGACGCATTGCAGCACGGCCCTGCCTCACTCAAGAGGAAACCACCATGTCTTCCCTGCTCGGCAATTACGATCTGCGCGGCCTCGCGCTTCCCAACCGTGTCGTGATGGGCCCGATGACGCGTTCGCGCGCGCCGTCGCGCGGCCAGCCGACCGAACTCATGGCCGAATACTACGCACAGCGCGCATCCGCCGGGCTGATCGTGACCGAGGCGACCAACGTCAGCCCGGCCTCCGCGTCGTTCGAGCTGACGCCGGGGCTCGTCACCGACGAGCAGGCTGCCGGCTGGAAAACGATCACCGACGCCGTCCATGCGAAGGGCGGCCGCATCTTCGCGCAGCTGTGGCATGGCGGACGCGTCAGCTCGATGACGCTGCTCGGCGGCGCGGCCCCGCTGTCGCCGTCGGGCGTGAACGACGATCTCGAGCAGCTTCAGGTGTGGGCCCAACTGAGCAACGGCTACTACACGAAGATTCATGCGACGCCGTCGCGCGCGATGACGACGGACGAAGTCGTCGAAGCGGTGGCCGAATTCCGGCGCGCGGCATCTCGCGCGATGGCGGCCGGCTTCGACGGCGTCGAAATCCACGCGGCCAACGGCTACCTGCCGCACCAGTTCCTGTCGTCGACGCTGAACCTGCGCGACGACCGTTACGGCGGCTCGGTCGCGAACCGCGCGCGCTTTCTCGAGGAAATCGTCGACGCGGTCGGCGGCGTGATGCCGCTGAGCCGCGTCGGCGTGCGCATCTCGCCGTACGCGAAGTACAACAACGTGCGCGACGCGAGCCCGGATGCGACCTACGCCTACGTCGGCCGCATGCTCGACGAAGCCGGCGTCGCCTATCTGCATGCGGCCGACACCAACGGCTGGAGCGGCGAGCCCGATCTGCCGCGCATCATCGAAAACGCGCGCAAGACGTTCGGCGGCACGCTGATCGTCAACGGCGGAATCTCGCCGGATGCCGCGAACACGCTGATCGAAGCCGGCGACGCCGATCTCGTCGCGTTCGCGCGCGCCTACATCGCGAACCCCGATCTCGTCGAGCGCATCGCGGCGAACGCGCCGCTCGCCGCACCCAGGACGGTGGGCTGGTACGGCGGGGATCGCGCGGGGTACGTCGACTATGCGCGTCACGGCGAAGCCGTCGCGGCGGCCTGAGCGCTCGAGGACCGGGGATAGCATTCGAACGGCATGCAACGCAACGTTGCGGATGGCACCAAGGTGACGACATGGACAAATTCTCCGCGCTGCGCGCGTTCGTGGAAGTGGCGGAAGCCGGCGGCTTCTCGAGCGCGGGGCGGCGTCTCGATCTCGCGGCTTCGTCCGTGGTGCGCGCGGTGGACGCGCTCGAGGCGTCGCTCGGCGCCGTGCTCCTGAACCGCACGACGCGGCAGGTGACCCTGTCGGACGCGGGTGCCGTCTATTACGCGCGTGCGAAGCGGCTGCTCGAGGAACTGGCCGAGGCCGACGCGCTCGTATCCGATCGCGGCAGCGAACCGTCCGGACCGCTGCGCGTGTCGGTGCCCGTCGCCTACGGCGTGCGCTGCATCGCGCCGCACATCGCCGCGTTCCTCGCCCGCTACCCGAAGCTCGACATCGATCTGCAGCTCACCGACGAACGGGTCGATCTCGTCGTCGACAGGATCGACGTCGCGATCCGGCTCGGCGAAGCGGCGCCGTCCGCGGATGTCGTCGCCCGGCAGTACGGCGCGTTCCAGCGATACGTCGTCGCGAGCCACGCGTACCTGGAAGCGCGCGGCACGCCGGCGACGCCCGCCGAGCTGGTCGATCACGCGTGCCTGCGCTTTCACTTCGGCGGCGATCAGCAGGCCTGGACGTTTGCCGATGCCCACGGCGCGGCGAAAGTCATCGTTGCCGGGCGCCTCAAGTCGAACCACAGCGAAGTGCTGCGGCATGCCGCGCTGGACGGCGCCGGCATCGCGCTGCTGCCCGACTGGCTGGTCGACGCGGACGTCCGGTCGGGCCGGCTGCGCCGGCTCTTCGAACAGTACGAAGTCACGCCCGATGCGGCCCGCTCGGTCATCACCGCGCTCTACCTGCCGAATCAGCGGGGCTCGAAACGCGTCGGAGCGTTCATCGATTTCGTCGAATCGCTTGCGCGCGCGCCGCGCTGATTTCGCCGGCCGGTCCGGCTTGCACGAGGAAAGCATCATGGAAAACTTATCAGGCCCGCTGGCAGTCGTGATCGGCGGATCGGTCGGCGGGCTTTTCACGGCGACCGCATTGCGCGCGGCCGGATGGCGCGTCAAGGTATTCGAGCAGTCGCCGCACGACCTCGACAGCCGCGGCGGCGGCATCGTGCTGCAGCCGCCGATCGTCCGCGCGTTCGCGTTCGGCGGCGTGCCCGTGCCGCGCGATGCAGGCGTCGATTCGGTCGACCGGATCTACGTCGACGAGCACGACAGGATCGTGCAACGCCTCCACATGCCGCAAACGCAAACCGCGTGGAACGTGATCTACACGGCACTGAAGCGCGCGCTGCCCGCCGGCGTCGTTCATGCGGGTGAATCGTTCGAGCGGCTCGAGCAGGACGGCAACCGCGTGATCGCGCGCTTCGCGAGCGGCCGCGTCGAGCAGGCCGACCTGCTGGTCGGCGCCGACGGCGGCCGGTCGAGCGTGCGCGCGCAGCTCGTTCCGGATGCGCGGCCCGCGTATGCGGGCTATGTCGCGTGGCGCGGGCTCGTCGACGAACGCGATCTTTCCGATTCGGTACTGCGCGTGTTGCGCGAACGCTTCACGTTTCAGCAAGGCAACGCGCATCTTTTCCTGACCTATCTGGTGCCCGGCCGCGACGGCGCGGTCGAGCCGGGTGAGCGGCGCGTGAACTGGGTCTGGTACCGGCGTCTCGCGCCCGACCGGCTGCCGGCGCTGTTCCTCGCACAGGACGGCACCCAGCGCGACGGCTCGCTGCCGCCCGGCGCAATGCGGGACGACAATCGGCTCGAACTCGTCGATGCGGGCCGCCGGATGCTCGCGCCGACGCTCGCGGCGCTCGTCGACGCGACGCGCGCGCCGTTCGCCCAGGCCATTCAGGATCTCGCGGTCGACAGGATGGTCTTCGGCCGGGCGGTGTTGCTCGGCGACGCGGCGTGCCTCGTCCGGCCGCATACGGCGGCCGGCGTCGCGAAAGCCGCGGAAAACGCGGTCGATCTCGCCGAAGCGCTGCGGGACGTCACGCGCGGTACGGCGGTCGATGTCGCGCTGTCACGCTGGGAAGCCCGCCAGCTCGCGGCCAATGCGTCGCTGGCCGAACTCGGCGTCTCGCTCGGCACGCGGATCATGGGGGCTGCGTAATCGCGCAAATTCTGCCGGCCTGAACCCCGCCGCCCCGCCGCGCAACGCGCCCGCTGCGAGTTAATGCCGTCGGACGATCCGGCGATACGTCCCTGTATCGCCTCGGATACATCCATATACATCGCATGCGATTTAATCGATACCGCTTGACATTGCAAAGCACCAGTCGCAGAATGCATCGCGTGCGATCGAATCGCATGCGCAGACACCCACTTCACCACGTCAGGAGTTCAAGATGAGCAAGATCGAAAAAGTGCTGTACACCGGTAAAACCCACACCTCGTCCGGCGGCCGCGACGGCGCGGTGCGCAGTTCCGACGGCCGCCTGGACCTCCAGCTTTCGTCGCCGGGCAGCGCGGGCGGCGGCACCAATCCGGAGCAGCTGTTCGCCGCGGGCTGGTCGGCGTGTTTCATCGGTGCGATGCAGCTCGCGGCGCGCGCATCGAAGATCACGCTGCCGGCGGATCTCGCGGTCGACGCCGAAGTGGATCTGGGCACGTCCGGCAATGCGTATTTCCTTCAGGCGCGGCTCAACGTCAGCGTGCCCGGCCTCGAACGTGACGTCGCACAACGCATCGTCGATGCCGCGCATGAGACCTGCCCATATTCGAAAGCGACGCGCGGCAACATCGACGTCGCCATCAATCTGGTCTGAGCATGCCTTTGCATCACCCGATGTCCGCGGCCTGTCGGTCCGAAATCGGCCCCCTAACCATTGAACATCTTTTGTCGAGGTCAACCATGAAAACCCCTCTGATCGCTGCCCTGCTCGTCGCCGTTTCAGCCGCCTTCACCGCACCCGCGTTCGCCGGCGTCGAAACTTCGCCTTCCGCTGCGGCCCTCACCCGCGCGCAAGTGCGGGCGGAGCTGGCCGAACTGCAGAAAGCGGGCTACCAGCCGGGCCGCGCCAACGACCCGCACTACCCGGACGACCTGAAGGCGGCCCTGACGCGCATTCACGCGAACGACGCGGCCGCAGGCGACACGTCGGCGTCCGGCTACGGCGGCAACGCCGACGCCGCCACGCAGGCCGGCCGCCGCAACGTAATCCGCAGCGCCGAGCGTTCGATCTACTTCGGTCATTGAATGGACAAGCGGCCGGAATCGACCGCATCGATGTCATTACATTTCCACAAAACACCGCATACGATGTAATCGCATGCGGTGTTTTGTTTTGAAAAAAGGCGGAAGCATTTCCTGCTTCCGCCTGCCTGCCCCGCCGTCACGCCTGTTCCTGCTCCTCGGTCGAGCGGATCAGGTTATTGCGCAGCGTCACGATCGCCTTCTGCATCTTGGCGAACTCGTCGGGCTTCAGCCCGGTCGCCTCGACGAGATCCATGCCCAGCCCCTTCTCGCGCAAACGCCGGCCGCTCTTGGTCAGGCTGACGAGCACCTGGCGCTCGTCGGCGGGATCGCGCTGACGCTGCAGGTAGCCCATCGCTTCGAGCTTCTTCAGGATCGGCGTGAGCGTATTGGATTCGAGGAACAGCTTTTCGCCGAGGCTGCCGACCGTCTGGTTGTCCTCCTCCCACAGCGCAATGATCGTGATGTATTGCGTGTACGTGAGGCCAAGCTCCTCGAGAATGGGCTTGTAGGCCTTGCCGAAGGCCAGGTTCGCCGAATAGACGGCGAAGCACAGGAAGTCGGACAGCCTGGGCGCTGTCTGGGTCGGTTTCATCGGCTGCCTCCTTGGCAAAGATCGCGGCGAATGCACGCATTATATGTCGCGTGCGATCTTATCGGAAGCAATCGGGATGGCCGACGCGCGGCGCATGCCGCGGCCGGCTGTTGCGCAACGATGTGGACGATGCCGGTTGCGCCCCGGCGCTCACCGTCGCCGGTCGCCGTGCCGGTCCGCTTTCCTGTCGGCTCGCAGCCGGCTTTCCGTCAGCAGCGAGCACTGCAGGGGATGAACGAGTTCGGTCGCGAATCCGCCCGCGGCGAACAGGAGGATCGTCAGCCAGCGCTTCATGCGTCCTCCACCACGGACAGGCTGGCGCCGTCGGAGACGGCGGCATCGAGCGCGTACGCATCGACGCCGTCGAGACAGCCGAGGTTGACGCGCCAGCATGCAGGGTCCTTGCGCGTCTGGTGGAACGGATAGATGCCGCAGTGCTTGCAGAAGTAGTGTTTCGCGACGCGCGTGTTGAACTGATAGACCGTCAGCGCGTCCCGACCTGCCAGGATTCTTAGCTCATGGCCGTCGAACATCGGGCTCATCAGCGCGCCCTTGCGGCGGCACAGGCTGCAGTTGCAGCGCGCCGCCGGCGTGACGGCGGTGCGGACTTCGAATTTCACGGCCCCGCAATGGCAGGACCCTTTGTGCCAGGCAGCATGTTGCATTTTGCGCTCCGTATCAAGGTCATGCCTTGCGTTATAGCGCACGCGACAGGTTGCCTTGTATCGCGATGTATCCGTGTCGCCGGCGGATACATCGCGATTCATTTCGGGCGGCTTGCGGTACGCGGCCGCGGCCGCGACCGCCCGGCCGACGCATCGTTACGCGGTTGCCGAGAACCGCTTCGCGAGTTCGCTCAGGCCGTCTTCATAGATGCCGCGGAACAGCTTGCTCGCTTCCTCGTCCGTCGAGCCGTTCGGCGTGAACGTGCCGGACCATTCGACTTTCGATGCGTTCGGGCCGCCGTTCTCGCGCACGCGCAGCGTGGAGCGATAGTTCACGACCGGGAACGGCGCCTCGAGGATCGCGTAGCTGTAGCTGCGCTCCGCTTCGTCGAACGCGACCAGACGCTCGACGATCGTCGCACCGGCCGGATTGGCCAGCCGGCGCACGCGCCCGCCTTCGCTCAGTTCGCTGCTCGGAATGTACGACAGCCAGTCGGGCAGCGACCCGAACCCGCCGATCAGCGTCCAGACCTCGTCGGCCGACGCCGGGATGTCGATGCTTGCGCATGCCTGTGCCATGTCGTCATCCCCTGTTCAACGATCGGTCGGCAGCGGCGCATGGGCCGCGACGAGACCTTGTTCACGCATCTCGCGCCAGAAGTCGGCCGGAATGACCTCTTTCAGCGCGGCCTGGTCTTCCGCGATCCGCGCCGGACGGCTGGCACCCGGCATGACCGCGACGGACGCGGGATGCGCGAGCGAGAACTGCAGCGCAGCGGCCTTCACGCTCACGTTGTGGCGCGCGGCAGTTGCCTTGATCCGTTCGACCTTGGCCAGGATCTCCGGCGAAGCCTTCTGGTATTCGAAGTGCGTGCCGCCCGCGAGCACGCCCGAGCTGTACGGGCCGCCGACGACGATATCGACGCCCTGCGCGGCCGCCGCCGGCATCAGGCGCTGCAGCGCGCGCTCGTGGTCGAGCAGCGAATAGCGTCCCGCCAGCAGGAAACCGTCCGGCTGCGCCTCGGACAGATCGAGGGTCAGTTCGCACGGCTCGACGCGGTTGACGCCGAGGCCCCACGCCTTGATCACGCCTTCTTCACGCAGCCGGGTCAGCACGCGGAACGCGCCCTTGCGCGCGACCTCGAACTGCGCGAGCCATTCGTCGCCGTAGAAATCCTGCGCGATGTCGTGGATCCAGACGATGTCCAGGCGATCCATGCGCAGGCGCTTCAGGCTGTCCTCGATCGAGCGCAGCGTGGCGTCGGCGGAGTAGTCGTTGACGATCTTGTTCGGGCGGCCGAATTCGAACAGCCCGCCCTTCTCGCCGAGATCGCGCGCCGTGACGTCTTCGATCTCGTCGAGGATCACTCGGCCGACCTTCGTGCTGAGCACGAATTCGTCGCGCGGATGGTTGGCCAGCGCTTCGCCGACGCGCATTTCAGACAGGCCTGCACCGTAGAACGGCGCCGTGTCGAAATAGCGCACGCCCTGTTGCCACGCGGCTTCGACCGTCGCCAGCGCTTCGTCCTCGGGAATGTTGCGGAACATGTTGCCGAGCGGTGCAGTGCCGAAGCCAATGATGTTGCCAGCCGGAAGTGTGCCTTTGAGACTCATGAACTTCTCCATGTGTTAGGGAAAGTGAGCCCAGTCTAGGTTGCGTAGTTATGCCTGTCCAAGACATAATTCGACACACTTAAGTCACACAAGGTCTTATATGCTCGACATGCGCCAACTCCAGTACTTCATCGCGGTGGCGGAGGAAGAACACGTCGGGCGCGCCGCGGAGCGTCTGCACATTTCGCAGTCGCCGCTCAGCCGCCAGATCGCCCAGTTCGAGGAAAAGCTCGGCCTGACGCTGTTCGAGCGCACCCAGCAACGCATCCGGCTGACGCGGGACGGCCGCACCTTCCTGAACGAGGCGCGCGCCTTCCTGACGCACGCGAACCGGCTGGAATCGCTCGCGCGGCGGCTCGGCAAAGGCGACGAAGGCGGCCTGTGCATCGGCTACCTGGAAACGTCGATGCACTCGGGCGTGCTGCCCCGCGCGCTGAAAGCGCTGCGCGCCGACCGTCCGGCCGTGCACATCGCGCTGTACAACTATCATTCCGCCGCGCAGCTCGAAGGCTTGCGCGAACGCAGCCTCGACATCGCGCTCGTCAGCGAGCCCCCTGCCGCCGACGACGCGGAACTGGAGTCGTCGCTGGTGCTGAACGATCCGATGCTGCTGGCGATGCCCGACGAGCATCCGCTGGCCGGGAAGCGGACGCTGTCGGCGGACGACCTCGCCACGCAACCCTGGATCGGCGTCACGCAGGAGGAAAGCGCGCCGCGTCACGGCGCGTTCGTGGCGGCCTGCGCGAAGGCCGGCTTTTCCCCGAACATTACCGTCGAGGCAACCGAGCCCCTGGCGGCGTTGGGGCTCGTCGCGGCCGGACTCGGCGTGACGATGATCCAGCAGAGCCTTCGCGAGCAAGTGCCGCAAGGCGTCGTAGTGCGCGAGCTGCCGTGGTTCAGCTACCGCACGCCCCTGTGGGCCGCGTGGCACAAGGTCAACCTGCGGCCGCTGGTCGGCATCTTCCGGGAAATCCTGGTCACCGCGAACAGCGTCGAGTTCTCGGGCAAATGACGGCGTCGACGGTCGTCGGGTGACCGCACAGAATCCGCAATCGGCGAAGGCGACGGCCTCAAATCCGCTCGAAACGCAGCCCCGCATGACGAACCAGACGCTCGATATAGCGCTCGTCGAACATCGTCGCAGGCGTCCAGAAGCTGCCGCCGCGCCCCGTCTTCTCGCCGTCCCTGCGGCAATCCAGCGCGAGACTGATCGCCGCCTGGCCCAGCATCTTGCCCGTGGAGCCGTAACCCGGGTCGCGATCCCCGGTGACTTTCACGCGCAAGGTCTGCCCGTCGCCGGTGCGGCCGAAGAAACGCAAGTCGTAGCGGCCGGCCAACTGGGCCTCGACGCTCGGCCCCTCGCCGGGCTTCGGCAGCAGGAACCGCTCCATCAGGCCGCGCACCGGCTTGATGACGACGCCCGCCATGAACGCACCCAGGCCGGCGACGATCGCCAGGGCGGCCAGCCGGCCCTTGAGGCCCGTGCCCGTCATGACGGCTTCGTCATAGGTGAACCGGCTGCCATAGGCGTTGTCCGCAAGCGCGTTGGAGCGGTGCACGACACGCTCGTTGACGGCCGCCATCACGAAGGGAGCGATCCACGCATCGCAGTCGCGATCGAATTCGGCCGATCTGACGGCGTGCTGCCGCACCGTGAATCCGTGGCCTTTCGGGCACAGCGAATAAGGATCGAGCAGCGTCCTGCGCAACGCAGGGTCGGCCGCGGCTTCCCGAACGACGTTGATCACGCTCGCCACCGTTCCGCCCGACGCCCCGCCCTTCAGCGTCCTGACGCGCATCTTCACCTGCTCGGCCGGCACGCCCCACTGCCGCGTTGCCTGTTGCTGCAGGAAAAAGACGCCCATGTCCGACGGAACCGAATCGAAGCCGCAGCAATGGACGATGCGCGCCCCCGACTGCCGGGCCGCGGGCTCGTACCTGTCGATCATCCGCTTGATCCACTGGGTCTCGCCGGTGAGGTCGCAGTAGTCCGTGCCGCTTTCCGCGCACGTCCTGACCAGCGGCTCCCCGTAAAGCGCATAGGGTCCGACGGTGGACACCACCACCCGCGTTTGTGCGCATAGCGCTTGCAGCTGCGCGTCGTCGGCCGCGTCGGCGACGATGATCGGCAACGACTGCCCCGCCGCGCCCAGCGAATCCCTGACCTGCCTGAGCTTCGCTTCCGAGCGGCCGGCGATGGCCCAGCGCAGCGTCTCACCGTCGCCCGACAGGTGTTCGGACAGGTAGCGGGTCAGGATCTGCCCGACGAAGCTGGTGGCGCCAAATACGACGAGATCATGGGTCGGCGTGGTCATGGACGATTCCTTTGGAGCGGGCGTGGCCGGCTTCACGTCTCGCGGCAACAGGCCCTGCGTGAACGACGGCGTATCGGTCTGCACCGAAGTCCGGTATTGCCGTCAGCAAGCACTTTAAGGTTGAACGCGACTTCAAGGTCAAGGACCCGGATAGAGGAACACGTCGGTCGTCGCTTTAGCTTCGAATCATTCGGCACCCGTGCGACGGGCGAGGAACCGGTCGAGTTGCCCCGCGAACGCCTTGCCATCTCGCGCGCTATAGGGCGCCGGCCCTCCCGTGTCGATGCCCGTACTGCGAAGTTGATCCAGCATGGCACGCGTCGACAGGCGCTCCTCGATATTCTCGCGGCTGAACCAGTTTCCGCGCGGATCGAGCGCGTGGCCGCCCTTGTCGAGGACGGCGGCCGCAAGCGGTATGTCCGCCGTGATCACGAGATCGCCGGCGGTGACCAGCTCGACGATGCGGGCATCGGCGGCATCGAAACCCGCCGGTACTTGAAGCGCCTTGATAAAGGGAGACGGCGGCGTGCGCAGATACTGATTCGCGACCAGGGTCACGTGGACTTCGGCACGACGCGCGGCCCGAAACAACATGTCCTTGATCACGACGGGACACGCGTCGGCATCGACCAGCACTTGCATGGCGGCATTTCCAATACACAAAACAGAAGTAGCGATCATATCGCACTGCCGGCGGGCATCTTGCGGCGGCAGGCGGCCGGGCGACACCCTCAATTCTTGATTTCAAATCAAAACAATTTGGTGAATCGACTGGTTTTTCCGCAAAAATAAACCGGGCACACTGCGCTCCGTCATTACTGGAACCTGGAGCGCCCATCATGCCTCTTGCCCTGCTCGCGCTGACGATCAGCGCATTCGCCATCGGCACGACCGAATTCGTGATCGTCGGGCTGATCCCGACGATCGCCACCGATCTCGCCGTCACCCTGCCCTCCGCGGGCCTGCTCGTCAGCCTCTATGCGCTCAGCGTCGCGATCGGCGCGCCGCTGCTCACCGCGCTCACCGGCCGCGTGCCGCGCAAGACGCTGCTCGCCGGGCTGATGGCGCTGTTCACCGTCGGCAACCTCGTCGCGTGGCAGGCGCCCGGCTACGAATCGCTGATCGTCGCGCGCATCCTCACCGGCCTCGCGCACGGCGTGTTCTTCTCGGTCGGCTCGATCATCGCGACCACACTCGTGCCGAAACACAAGGCCGCGAGCGCGATCGCGACGATGTTCAGCGGGATGACCGTCGCGTTCGTCGCCGGCATTCCGCTCGGCACCTTCATCGGCCAGCACTTCGGCTGGCGCGCGACGTTCCTGGTCGTCGCGCTGTTCGGCCTCGTCGCGTTCCTCGGCGCGGTCGCGTTCGTGCCGCGCCGGCTGCCGCAAACGGAACCCGCGCCGCTCGCCCGGCAGTTCCGCGTGCTGGCGCAGCCGCGCTTGCTGCTCGTGTTCGCGATGACGGCGGTCGGCTACGGCGGCTCGCTGATCGCGTTCACGTACATGGCCCCGCTGCTCGAGCAGATCGCCGGCTTCACGCCGTCGCAGATCAGCCTCGTGCTCGTCGGCTACGGCGTGTCGGTCGCATTCGGCAACGTGTGGGGCGGCAAGCTCGCGGATCGCGTCGGCCCCGTCAAGGCGCTCAAGCGGATCTTCCTGCTGCTCGCCGTCGTGCTGCTGGCGCTGACGTTCACGGTTCACGTCAAGTGGCTCGCGGTGCTGACGATGCTCGCGTGGGGCGCGGTCGCGTTCGGCAACGTGCCGGGCCTGCAGGTCTACGTCGTCAAGCAGGCGCGGCATTTCGCGCCGGATGCCGCCGACGTCGCGTCGGGCTTCAACATCGCCGCCTTCAACCTCGGCGTCGCGGGCGGCTCGTCGCTCGGCGGCCTGATCGTCGCGCACGTCGGCCTCGGCCACACGCCGTGGATCGCCGCGGTCGTCACGCTCGGCGCGTTCGCGCTCACCGCGCTGAGCGGCCGCCTCGACCAGCGCGCCGGCTTGCCCGAGCGCACGGCCGAGCCCGCCGAAGCCGCCGAATTCGCCCACTGAGCCCGTCCGCTACCCGCAGGAGATCACCACCATGAACGCATCGACCCAACGTCCGCCGTTTGCCGGCAAGACCTTCGAAGTCCGCTACGCCGGGCTGACCGCGATCAACGCGTATGCCGACGACGGCGTCCACATGCGCTACGAAATCACCGAAGGCGATTTCACCGGCGCGAAGGGCGAAGTCGCCTATGCGTGGCAGCACGTCGCCGGCGAGATCTACGCGATCTCGTGGCAGGAAGCCGACCGCGCGACCGTCGTGCACATCGACGACTTCGCCGCCGGCACGTCGCGCTCGTTCTTCACCGCGCCGTCGCTCGATTTTCATCGGCTCGAAGGCAGCCTGCGCGCGCTCTGAAACGGATCTTCCCGACCATGCCCACTCCCCTTGGCAAACTGACGCGCGGCGGCTTCAGCATCGGCATCGAGCTGCCGCTCGACAACGACTGGTCGCCGGCAGGCGACGCGAAGCGCCAGCGCGACGCGCGCAGCCCCGGCGTGCCCGACCTGGAAAACCACGCGGCACTCGCCCGGCTCGCGGATACGCTCGGCTTTCGCGCGCTCTGGGTGCGCGACGTGCCGGTGTACGACCCGGCGTTCGGCGACGCCGCGCAGGTGTTCGAAGTGTTTTCGTATCTCGGCTACCTCGCCGGCATCACGCGCGACATCCTGCTCGGCACGGCGGCCGTCGTGCTGCCGCTGCGCGAGCCGCTGCTGACGCTGAAGTCGGCCGCTACGATCCAGGAACTGAGCGGCGGCCGCCTGCTGCTCGGCGTCGCGAGCGGCGACCGGCCGGTCGAATACCCGCTGTTCGGCCGCGACTTCGAATCGCGCGGCGCGAACTTCCGCGACCAGATCGCGCTGTTGCGCGACGGCGCGCGCGGGCACCTGCCGCCGGGCCTCGACGTGCTGCCCGCCGCGCGCACGCCGATTCCGCTGTTCGTCGCGGGCCTCGCGCAGCAGACGCCGGCCTGGATCGGCGCACACCTGGACGGCTGCCTCGCGTACCCGGGCACACCGTCCGACCATCAACACCGCGTCGCCGCGTGGCGCGCGGTGGCGGGCGACAAGCCGTACACGAGCTTCATTCACCTCGACCTCGCCGCCGATCCGCACGAGCCGCTGCAGCGCCACCGCTTCGGCGCGCGCGCGGGGCGCATCGGGCTGATCGAGGAACTGGCGGCGATGCGCGACGCGGGCGTGCAGCACATCGGCCTGCATTTCCGCCGCAACCGCCGCCCGCTCGACGAGACGCTGGCCGAGATCGCCGCGGAAGTCCTGCCCGCGTTCCATGCGCCGGCGGACGCGCCCGTCGCATGAACCGTATTTGATTTCAAATCAAATATTTTTGTCTTCTAGAGGCGTTTATTTCATTAGTGGCAAGCGCCAGAATGCCTGAATGCCTCACGGACCCACCCGGTCCACCTACACTCCACGGAGCACATCATGAGCAAGATCCCCGCTTTCGGCCTCGGCACGTTCCGCCTGCAGGAGCAGGTCGTCATCGATTCGGTCCGCAACGGCCTCGAACTCGGCTACCGCGCGATCGACACCGCGCAGATCTACGGCAACGAAGCGCAAGTGGGCGAAGCGATCGCCGCGTCCGGCGTGCGCCGCGACGAGCTGTTCCTGACCACGAAGATCTGGGTCGACCACTACGCGAAGGACAAGCTCGTGCCGAGCCTGCAGGAAAGCCTCGAGAAGCTGCGCACCGACTACGTCGACCTGACGCTGATCCACTGGCCGGCGCCCGGCAACGGCGTGTCGATCGAGGAATTCATGACCGCGCTTGCCGACGCGAAGGCGAAGGGCCTGACGCGCCGGATCGGCATCTCGAACTTCAACATCGAGCTGACGAAGCAGGCGATCGCCGCCGTCGGCAAGGGCGAGATCGCGACCAACCAGATCGAGCTGAGCCCGTACCTGCAGAACCGCAAGCTGGTCGCGTTCCTGCAGAGCGAGGGCATCCACGTCACGTCGTACATGACGCTCGCGTACGGCAAGGTGCTCGGCAACGCGGTGATCGGCGCGATCGCGCAGAAGCACCAGGCCACGCCGGCCCAGGTCGCGCTCGCGTGGGCGCTGCAGCTCGGCTACTCGGTGATTCCGTCGTCGACGAAGCGCGAGAACCTCGCGAGCAACCTGCTCGCGCCGACGCTGCGCCTCACCGACGACGACATGGCGCAGATCGCCGCGCTCGAGCGCAACGGCCGCGAAGTCGACCCCGCCGGCCTCGCGCCGGAGTGGGACTGATCGCCCCGGCACATTCTCATACCCGCCCGCGGCCCGCAGGCCGCGGGCCTGACAGGACACCCATCATGACCCAGGACCCCTTGTTTCAACCGCTGCAACTCGGCGCGCTGACGCTGCCGAACCGCATCGTGATGCCGCCGATGACCCGCTCGCGCGCGAGCCAGCCCGGCGACGTCGCCAACGACCTGATGGCCGCGTACTACGCGCAGCGCGCGGGCGCCGGCCTCATCGTCAGCGAAGGCACCTACATCGCGCCGCTCGGCAAGGGCTATGCGTGGACGCCGGGCATTCATGCGCCCGAGCACGTCGCCGGCTGGCGCAAGGTGACCGACGCCGTGCACGCCGCCGACGGGCGCATCTTCGCGCAGCTCTGGCACGTCGGCCGGCTGAGCCACACGAGCCTGCTCGGCGGCCGGCAGCCGGTATCGTCTTCGCCGCTCCAGGCGACGGGCGTGAACGTGTTCATCGCGGGCGAGGACGGCAGCACGCCCGGCTTCGTGCAGGCCTCCGAGCCGCGCGCGCTGACGGTCGAGGAAATTCGCGAAGTCGTCGAACAGTATCGCGCCGCCGCCCGCAACGCGATCGACGCGGGCTTCGACGGCGTCGAGCTGCACGGCGCGAACGGCTATCTCGTCAACCAGTTCATCGACTCGAACGCCAACACGCGCACGGACGAATACGGCGGCTCGCTCGAGAACCGGCTGCGCTTCCTCGGCGAAGTCGCGCAGGCGCTGATCGAAGGCGCCGGCGACGCCTCGCGCGTCGGCATCCGCCTCGCGCCGCTGACCACGCTGAACGGCTGCGTCGACGCCGATCCGGAAACGACGTATCTCGCCGCCGCGAAACTGCTTGCCGATCTCGGCGTCGGCTACCTGCACATCGCGGAAGCGGACTGGGACGATGCGCCGCTGATGCCGGTCGAATTCAAGCAGAAGCTGCGCGCCGTCTACCCCGGCGTGCTGATCTATGCGGGCAAGTACACCGCGGAACGCGCACGCGCAGCGATCGCCGCCGGCTGGGCCGACCTGATCGCGTTCGGCCGTCCGTTCGTCGCGAACCCCGACCTGCCCGAACGCCTGCGCATCGGCGCCGAGCTCGCGTCGCACGACCGCAACACGCTGTTCGGCGGCGACGCGCGCGGCCTGACCGACTATCCGACGCTGGCCGAAGCCGCGGCCTGAACGAACGCGCTAACCGATGATGATGAAGAAAACCCTCGCGAAACTCGCACTCTCCGCGCTGCTGCCGTTCGCTGCCGCGCAAGCGGCGCATGCGGCGGACTGGTATCCGTCCGTCTACGGCCCGAACGACGAGATCGGCGCGGCCAACCTGCTGACGCCCGACGTCATCAAGCAGGCCGTCGGCCTCGTGAAGGCCGGCAAGACCTACCCGCTGGCCGTGCCGGTGGACAAGAACCTGCCGGCGTTCCGCCATCGCAGCTTCCGCCTGTACAACGTGCAGGTCGGCCAGCAGGCCGGCAAGAGCCTCGGCCCGAACAAGTTCACCTTCAACGACGAACTCGTCAACGCGTGGACCGGCGTCGGCACGCAGCTCAACGGCATCGGCCACATCGGCATCGACAACGTCTACTACAACGGCAACAAGGCGGCCGACTTCGTCACCGTCGACGGCGTGAAGAAGCTCGGCGTCGAGAAGGTGCCGCCGATCGTCACGCGCGGCGTGGTGCTCGACATGACCGCGTACTACGGCAAGCCGATCGTCCCGGGCGGCACCGAGTTCACCGTGGCCGACATCAAGGCCGTGCTGAAGCAGGAAGGCGTGACCCTGCGCAAGGGCGACGTGGTGCTGTTCAACACCGGCTGGCTGGAGCTGATCGGCAGGGACAACAAGCAGTTCCTGGAAGTGGAGCCGGGCATCGGCATGGAAGCCGCGAAGTGGCTGGCCGACCAGGGCATCGTCGCGTTCGGCGGCGACACCTGGGCGTCCGAGGTCTATCCGAACCCCGGTACCAGGGAGGAATTCCCGATCAACCAGTACATGCTCGCGAAGCGCGGCATCTACAACCTGGAGTTGATCGACAGTCGTGCGCTCGTGCGCGACAAGGCGTGGGAGTTCCTGTTCGTGCTGGGCCAGCCGCTGTACATCGGCTCGACGCAGGTCAACATCAACCCGGTCGCGATCCGGTAACGCAACGGCTCGGCCGCCGGTGCCGAGCCATCCCGACGAGCGACGCGGCTCATTCGCCGCGTGCGCTTGTCGAATGGCGGGTCGCCCGCACGACGGGCTTCCCGCCGCGCGCCGCTCCGCCACCCGGAACGGCCCTTCAGACTTCTCCCGAGCGGTCAATCGACTTCACATTGTGCGAAGTATCAATTCAACGCCATTGCCGGCCGGGTCGTTGAAACACGCACATGCCATAATTCGCCAGTTCCTGAGCTACCGAACGCATCGTGTCCTACGCGAAATGATTTTGATCAGATCACTTGCCGCCGCCTGCCTGTTGCTGGCTGGATGTATTGCTACAGCGCACGCCGAGACGTACCCGCCGGAAGTATCGAGAAACATCGACAAACTCCAGTCCAAATGTGCCCGCAAGTCCAACGATCCCAAGGCGCCGGCCTGCATCGAATACAAGGCCACGTTGGCCCGCACCATTCCACCCGCCGTCCAGGCACTGATGCATCAGGAAGAAGTGGTCGATGGCACATGCCGGAACGGCCCGGCACCAAGACTATTGCCTGACGGGCAATATGCTCCGGGGAGCGCCTGCGCACAACGCGAACAGTTGATGAAGACCATTCGCCAGCACGGCTGGTGCTGGGGTCATACGGACATGGATAGCTATCACCCGGGTTGGGTGATCTGCCATCCCGGTGAATGGCAGTAAGGCCGCCCGTTTCGGCCAGAATCCGTTGCACTGAGAAGTGCGGACATCGACCACGGGCTGACGCTCCCGGTTCGGCACCGGCATCGCAATGCTTGCGAATGCCGGTGCGGTTTCATCGCGTCGGGCTCAACGGTCGATCGGCAGCGGCGCATCGCCCGCGACGAGCCCCTGCTCGCGCATCTCGTGCCAGAAGTCGGCCGGGATGTCCGCCTTCAGCGCCGCCTGGTCTTCCGCGATCCGCTCCGGACGGCTCGCGCCCGGAATGACTGCCGCGGTCGCCGAATGCGCGAGCACGAATTGCAGCGCGGCCGCCTTGACCGGCACGCCATGACGCTCGGCGATCGCCTTGATCCGTTCGACCTTGGCCAGGATTTCGGGCGGGGCCTTCTGATATTCGAAATGCGTGCCGCCTGCGAGCACACCCGAACTGTAAGGACCGCCAACGACGATCCCGACTTCGTTGGCCCCGGCCGCCGGCATCAGGCGTTGCAGCGCGCGCTCGTGGTCGAGCAGCGTGTAGCGCCCGGCCAGCAGGAAACCGTCCGGTTTCGCCTCGGCGAGATCCAGGGTCAGCTCGCACGGCTCGACGCGATTCACGCCGAGGCCCCATGCCTTGATCACCCCTTCATCGCGCAGCCGCGTCAGCACGCGGAACGCGCCTTTGCGCGCGATCTCGAACTGCGCGATCCATTCGTCGCCGTAGATGTCCTGCGCGATGTCATGCACCCAGACGATGTCAAGGCGGTCGGTGCGAAGGCGCTTCAGGCTGTCTTCGATCGAGCGCAGCGTTGCATCGGCCGAGTAGTCGCTGACGAGGCGATTGGGCCGGCCGTGCTCGAAAATCCCGTTTTTCTCGCCGTAGTCGCGCAGCTTCGCGTCTTCGAGCTCGTCGAGGACGAGCCGGCCGACTTTCGTGCTGATCACATAGTCGTCGCGCGAATGGCCGGCCAGCGCTTCGCCGAGACGCAACTCGGCAAGACCTGCGCCGTATGACGGCGCCGTGTCGAACAGGCGAATGCCGTGCTGCCATGCGGCTTCGATGGTGGCCGCGGCTTCCTCGTCGGGAATGTTGCGGAACATGTTGCCGAGCGGCGCTGCGCCGAAACCCAAGGCGCTGCCGGCGGACAGCGTGTCTTTGAGGCTCACGAATTTCTCCAGGCGTGACAAAACGTGAGCCGAGTCTAAGTAGCCCGCACCGGAGTGTCCAAGACCGGATTCGACAAACTTGAGTCGCCGAAGGTCTCATATGCCCGACTGGGTTGCCGTTGCTGGCGCGTAGCCGGCGGCGCTCGACTCTTGAATAAAGATCAAATTTAAATTCACGCAGAGCCGGTTTTTCCGCGGCGACGGGAATCCTATATTGGCGCCACTCGCAGCGACATCGACGTCGATGTCATTGCCCCTGATTCACCCTGCACAGATGCCCATCATGAAATCGTTCGTCTTCTCGGCTGTCGCCGCGCTGGCGCTTGCCGCGCCCATCCACTCGTCCGCCCAGCAGGCCGATCACGCGCTGTCTCGCGCCGAGGTCAAGGCGGAACTCGCTCGCCTCGCGGCCGTCGGATACCACCCGACCCTGGCCCAAACGCCTTATCCGGACGATGTTCAGTCTGCGCTTCAGCGAGTCAACGCGCAGCCGGCCGCTCAAAGCGGCGCAGCCGAAGCGCCGGAGCCTGCCGCGACGGATTTCGGGAGCGACGCCCGCGCCGCAACCGAATCCGGCCGCCCGGCGATCCCCGACAGCCGCAACGCGCTCTATCGCGGTCATTGATGCCGGTCGATACGCGCGAGACGGCTTGCCCCCGGCTCGCGCCATCCGCGCCAACGCGCCAACGCGCTACGGCGCCCTCTTGCGACGCGTGGCCGTCGTCGCGTCAGCCACCGTAGATCACCGCGTGTGCTTCGGTCGGCAGCGGCAAATCCCAGCGCAGCAGCATCCCTTCGAGCGTCCGGTTCGACAGCGACGTGTCGCGCCGGGCGTTGCGGCGCAGCAGCGTCGCGCGCGGCTGCTCCAGATAGACGAGCGTCACTTCCGCGTGGTACGCGAACAGCAGGTCCAGCGTTTTCTTGCGCATCAGCGCCGAAAGATTCGTCGCGTTCCAGACGAACGGCCTGCCGTCGCGCAGCAGCGCCTTCGCGTTGTCGATCGCGCGATGCGCGACGCGCCCCTCGTTCCGGCCGTGGCGCAATCCGAGCGCCTCGCGCGCATCGTCGAACGAAACGACCGGCAGATCCGGGTGGTGTTGCGCGACCCACGTGTTCTTGCCCGACGCCGGCAGCCCCGACATCACGATGACCTTCGAGCCGGGCGGCTGGAACAACGGGTAATCCGGATGCACGTCCGCGCCGCGAAAGTAGCTGACTGCCGTGTGCGCATCGGCAAACGCGCGCGGCCGGCCGTAGCAGCCCTCCTCCCTCGCGAGTTCCCGGAACAGCTCGATGTCGTCGAGCACGCGGGGCGCGTCGTCGCAGATGCGGCCGCGCATGTCGGCCTCCGCGAGCAGGCACAGCAGCGGAAGGCTCACCTGCCACGACAGCTCGCGCGCAAGGAATTCGGGCGATCCCCGGCGCGCCCCGCGGATCGCGAAGAACGGCACCTGGTGGATGCCGATGAGGCGGCAGATCGCCTCGCGGGTATCGAATGGCACGCCCGCGTCCCACAACGCGATCCGCGCGTCGATCGCGCCCTTGCGCGAATGCCCGGGATGGCCGATCGCGCCGGTTTCGGGATCGATCGTCGTCGTGCTGTACTTCGCGATGTCGTGCAGCAGCGCGGCCAGGAACACGATCTCCTGATCGGCGCGTGACGCGGCCTGATATTCCGGCAGCGCGAGCAGCGCGTCCACGACCATCGTCGTATGCGTCCAGACATCGCCCTCGCCGTGATGCGCCGGCTCCTGCGGCGTCGTCTTCGCGTGCTCGAGCGCCGGAAAAGCCGCCAGGCACGCGTGATAATCCGGCGCCTGGCCGGGCGCAGGCACCAGCGCCTGCAATTGTTCGTATTTCATGTTCGTTCCTCTTTCGAGCGGCGGCGCGGATGCGTCGTATGGCTTTCCTGCGCCCCGCGGCATTCATCAGCGGCCGGCGGCGATCTCCGGCGTGCCGAGCGTCGCCCACGTGACGGCCGGCTGCGGCGCATACAGGTCCACGCCGGGCGCCAGCAGGTTCGGGATGAACGGCTGCTCCGAGTGATGCCGGTCCGATTCGATGATCGCCTGCACGAAGTCGCGGCGAACCCATTTCAGGCGTCCGGTCGTCGCGTCACCGGCTTCGATCTTCACGTAGAGCCCTTCCGACAGGTCCGACTTGTCACATTGCCGCCACGCGCGTGCGAGATCGAGGCCCTGACGGTGCACGGTCTGCTCGAACGCGCGCCGCCACTCCGGCGTCTTCGCGAGCGACGGCTCGAGCAGCGCCTTCAGGTCCGCCAGCCTCGCCGGCGCGACGCCTTCGTACAGGACCGGCACCGACAACACCGGGCCGCCCGCGAGCAACGCGCGGCGGGCCGGCGTCGACAGGAACCGGCCGGTGACGCGGTCCAGCACGTCGAATTCGAAGAAGTGATGCGGCAGCGCGTCGTAGAAGACCGCGTGCTTCTTGCTCATCGTCTCGCCGTACATCACGTAGCGATCGCCAAGCCGTTCGAGCAGCCAGTCCGCGTGCGCGGACGCCCACGCCTTCACGAAGCTGAACTGGCGTTCGCGGCCGCCGCCGGCCAGGTAGTGGCCGCGCGACTGCAGCAGCAGTTCACCCGCAGCGCTGAAACTGATGCCCGTGTTCGCGCCGTCGAGTTTTTCCTCGACGACGATATGCGTGCCCGCAAGGGCGCGATACGGAATGTGGGCGTCGCCCTCGTCTCCGTCCTGCAACCGCGAGCCTTCGAGATGCGGCGTGCGGGGATAGCGGGCGAGGTCGAGCGATTGCGCGTAGGCGCGAAAATCCAGCGTCATGGTCTTTCTCCAGCAAGGTGGGAAGAGCCGACGACGTGAACGAACGATATGAAAAGCGTTGCGGTGTGCAGTGCGTTCCCGGACGCGGACCTGCGCGATGCGTCACCGGCTCGCAAGAGCGAATGGCGGAAACGGGCAGGACGGCGCGCGACCAGGACGACAGTCGTCGGCGTATCAGGCGAATTGACGAATGACTACGGGCACTTGGATCACCGGTTCGATGAGGGTTGAGAGCAAACGAGGCGGATGCTACGAAAGGCGTCCGACATTGTCAAGCGATGGCGGCGAACCGGATGCCGCATCGCAAATGCTCAGGATTCCTGCCTTCACGCGTGATTGCGCATGGAACGGAAATACGACCGACCGCCCTCCCGCTGTCGCATCCGCGCCACCACGCAACACCGCCCTCTTGCGAATTCCGTTCACCCCATGCTAGAGTCGCCGCCATTCCGATTCCCCCACTCACCGCAAGGAGAAAAAAACATGACGTCACGCCAGCTCTCCTCCCGTCGCGGGTCGTAGTTCGGGTTCATCGCGTCCGTTCGTTTCATCGTTCACGCATCGCAGTCGATTGCATCGCCGTTCCGGCGATGCGGCGGGTCGTCCTGACCCGGTTCAGTCTGCCGTTCTCCCGACATCCGATGTCAGGCAGTGCATTCGCGCGCGCTGCCCGTGCCATGGCCCGCCGTTCCCTTTCTGCATTGAACGGACTATTCCATGGGCAATACCCTGCAATATCTGGCGGAACGCGTCACGCTGTGCGCATCCGCCGACACCTGGATCGAAGGTGAAGCGATCCGGCAGCTGCAACTGGCTGCCACCCTTCCCGGCATGCGGCGCGTCGCCGGCATGCCGGATCTACACCCCGGGCGCGGCTATCCGGTCGGCGCCGCATTCTTCTCGACCGGCTGCCTGTATCCGGCGCTGATCGGCGGCGACATCGGCTGCGGAATGGCACTGTGGCAAACCGCGCTCGACGCGCGGCGCGCGAGTGCGGTGCGGCTCGTCGGCCGGCTCGGCTCGATCGACGCGCGTCTCGACGACAGCTGGCAAGCGTCGATCGCCGACGCCGGGTTGGCGGGCCACGCGTTCGCCGCGTCGCTCGGCACGATCGGCAGCGGCAATCACTTCGCAGAACTTCAGAAGCTCGACACCGTGTACGACGCCGAGGCCGTGCAGGCGCTCGGCCTCGATCGCGGCCGGCTGCAGCTGCTCGTGCACAGCGGCTCGCGCGGCTTCGGCCAGTCGATCCTCGAGCGGCACATGGCCGCGCACGGCTACAACGCGCTCGACGACACGCTCGCCGAGTGCGCGGACTACCTGCAGCGTCACGACGAAGCGCTGCGCTACGCGATCGCCAATCGCGACCTGATCGCGCGCCGCATGCTCGCGCGGTGGCGCAGCAGCGGCCGGTGCGTTCTCGACGTGAATCACAACCTGGTCAGCCGCGCCGTCGTCGACGGCGTGCCGGGCTGGCTGCATCGCAAGGGCGCGACGCCCGCCGACGCGGGGCCGGTCGTGATCCCGGGCTCGCGCGGCGACTACAGCTATCTCGTCGAGCCGCTGCCGCGCGACGACGCGGCGACTCTCGCGTCGCTCGCGCACGGCGCCGGGCGCAAGTGGTCGCGCGCCGACTGCAAGGGCCGGCTCGAACGGCGCTTCGCGCCGTGGCAGCTGATCCGCACGCGGCTCGGCAGCCAGGTCGTCTGCGAGAATCGCGAGCTGCTGTACGAGGAGGCGCCGCAGGCGTACAAGCCGATCGACAGCGTCGTCGACGCGCTCGAAGCGGCGGGACTGCTGCGCAAGCTCGCGCGGCTCACGCCGGTGCTGACCTACAAGACGTCCGGGGAGTGTTGCTGATGCTGCTCCAGATTTCTTCCGCACACGGCCCGGCGGAGTGCCAGCTCGCCGCGGCGAAGGCGCTGCAGCGCCTGCAGGTCGAAGCCGGCGCGAGCCGCGTCGCGCTGACGGTGCTGGACCTGCAACCGGGCGAGCGCCCAGGCACGGTGCGCTCCGTGCTGCTGGATCTCGACGGCGCCGACGCCGCCGCGCTCGCGGACCGCTGGACCGGCACGCTGCAGTGGATCTGCGCGAGCCCTTACCGGTTGCGTCATCCGCGCAAGAACTGGTTCGTCGGCGTCACCCGCTGCGCCGACGCGCCGCCGTTGCCGGACGGCGCGGTCAAGTTCGAAGCGATGCGTGCGCGCGGCCCCGGCGGGCAGCACGTCAACAAGACCAGCTCGGCGATTCGCGCGACGCATCTCGCGACCGGCACGTCGGTCCGGGTCGAAAGCGAACGCAGCCAGCACGCGAACAAGCGGCTGGCGCTGCAGCTGCACGCGCGCCTGCAAGAGCAGGCCGACCGCGAAGCCGGGCATGCGCGCGAGCAGCGACGCATGCAGCATTTCGCACTGGAACGCGGCAATCCGGTGCGGGTGTTTCACGGCGTCGCGTTCACGCCGTCGGGCTGAGCGCGGGCGCTCGGGCGAACCACGGGCGCGATCGCGCGGCATGAGGGGGCGCGATGGCCATTCCCGGTCGGGTCGGTCCCCCGGCGCGCCTCTGCTGACAGGCGCGCTCGCCAGCCTTTCTCGCCGGGAAAGGACGCTTGAGGCTTGCTCAATTTTCGTGCGCGCCGAAATCGCCCACTATGTGCCGGACGATCGGCGCATCCCGGACGCCGGCGCGTCCCGGCCCCGCGCCGCGGCAAATCGAAAATCAGGAGACGCGATGAACAGCCAATCCCTCGACCTGGGCGGCGACACAGGCTTGCCCGCGTCGCCCGCTCGCGCCGCCGATGCAGCCGCGGCGCGCCCCGCCGACCGCGACGTCACGCTGGGCGATTTCATGGACGACCTGCCGGTCGGCGCGCTGCACCGGTTCGTCGTGTGGGTGATCGGCGTCGGGCTGTTCTTCGACATGTACGAGATTTTTCTCGTCAGCACGATAGGCACCGCGCTGCAGCACGAATACGGGTTGAACCCGCAGAGCGGTGATTTCAAGCTGCTGCTCGCGTCCGCGTTCATCGGCATGTTCTTCGGCGCGATGTGCCTCGGCAGCCTCGCCGACCGCATCGGCCGGCGCAAGGCGTTCCTGCTGACTCTCAGCTGGTACAGCGCGTTCTCGCTGATCGGCGCGTTCTCGGTCAATGCCGACATGCTGGTGATCTGCCGCTTCCTGACCGGCATCGGCGTCGGCGCGATCTATCCGGTCGCGGACAGCTTCCTGTCGGAGATCCTGCCGAAGGCGCGCCGCGGCCGGCTCGCCGCGTGGGCGTACACGACGTCCTACGTCGCCGTGCCGCTCGTCGGCTTTCTCGCGGTGTGGCTCAATCCGCTGCACGTTGGCGGCGTGGCCGGCTGGCGCATCATTCTCGCGATCGGCAGCCTCGGCGCCGTGTACGTACTGTTCGTCCAGCGCCGCCTGCCGGAAAGCCCGCGCTGGCTGCTGGCCCAGGGGCGCGCGGGCGAGGCCGAAGCGACACTGCGCCGTTTCGCCGACAGCGCCGGCGCAAGCATGCCGGCGCGCTTCGCGACCTCGGCGGAGCCGCAGCGGCCGCTCGCGCTGCGCGAGCGCGTCGCGCTGCTGCGCCGCCGGCCGTACGGCAAGCGCTACCTGATGCTGGCGATCTTCCACCTGTTCCAGGGCTTCGGCTATTACGGCTTCGGCGCGCTGGCGGGCGTGGTGGTCAAGAGCCGCGGCTTCGACGTGACCAACAGCACGCTGTTCATCGCGCTGTCGTTCGTCGGTTATCCGATCGGCTCGCTGCTGTCGATTCCGCTGCTCAACTGGATCGAGCGCCGCACGCTGGTGATCGGCTCGATTCTGTCGATCGCGGTGTTCGGCCTCGGCTTCGCGTACTCGGGCAACACCGCACTGATCGTCTGCTTCGGCGTGTTGACGACCTGCGCGTCGAACGTGTTCAGCAACGCGTACCACGTTTATCAGGCGGAAATCTTCCCCGCCCGCGTGCGCTCGACCGCGATCGGCAGCACCTATGCGTTGTCGCGCATCGTCAGCGGCGCGTTGCCGTTCATCCTGCTGCCGGTGCTCGTCCGGTACGGGGCCGGCGCGATGTTCGGCGTGATCTCGGTCGCGCTCGGGATCGTTGCCGTTACGTTGCGTGCGCTCGGGCCGTTGACGACGCGGCGGAGTCAGGATGAGATCAATCCGGTGTGATTCGATGTGGATCGGGGGCGCTGGGCCGTACGGCGGTGCGCGTCGCGAGCGGGAGGTGCCAGGAATTTCACGTACTGAGAAATGCATTGGCTGTCTCGAACCGGGGCGTCGCCTTTAACCGCGCGTGTCGACCCAGTTGCGTGCCCAGCGCGTCGCGTGCTGCAGCGCCTGTTTTTCACTCGTGAAGTAATCGAGCGAATAAAACTGGTAGCTGCCTTCGGCGCACGCGCTATCGGTGCGTTCGAGCAGCAGGTTGGATGAAAAACTACCGTCGGGCAAACGATGCGCCGAGGGTTGGACGGCATAGCCGTTGTACTGTTGAATTTGTTTGTTCTGCATTTTAATTTTAATGATGTTCGAGTGCGCGCGTGCCGTGCGAAATGTGCACGGGTGCGCCGATTCAAAGCCATTGCGAGCCGAATCTGAAGCAGTCGGAAAGCGAAAAAAGGGCGTTGCAGCCAGGGGGGGGGAATGAAGCGAAACGAGGCGTGTGGCGCTTGGCCAGCTGCTGAAAAAACCGATGCAGCTAAGAGCGATCGCGCCAGCTTTGGGAGACAAGGCTCCGCGAGGGTGTCGCTGCAACCCGGCGTCCGTCGCGGGAGGCCGGGTCCTTCAAACTTTACAGCGGCTTGATGTTAGCCGCTTGCAGACCCTTCGGGCCTTGCTTCGTTTCGAAGCTCACCTTCTGATTTTCAGCCAGCGTCTTGAAGCCGTCGGCTCTGATTTCGGAGAAGTGAGCGAACAGGTCGTCGCCGCCCTTATCCGGGGTGATGAAGCCAAAGCCCTTGCTGTCGTTGAACCACTTAACGGTACCGGTATCCATGAAGAATCCTTGAGGAAAAAATACGAAGATCTGCTCTGTTAAAGAGCGCGTGAAGCGTCAAGGAGGGAGAGGACAACGAATACCGCTAAGGAGCGAGCAATTGATGAACAGCAATCGAACTTCTTGAACTTCGAACGACACACTAACCGCTGGGTAGCACCAGCGTCAATAGTTATCTTGTAACTGTTTCACCAGGCGGTCAGTTTTGCTGACGAAGCGATGCGGCCCTGTCTGGCTGAGCGCCCTACCTGTAATCGCTCATCTCGTGCGCCATCCGGTTCACCTGGTCGATGACCTTCGCCGCATGGTCGAGCAGCGCACGGCCGGCCGGCGTCAACTCGGCGGCGCAGCGGTACGCGCCGCGCGAGCGCTCCGCTTTTTCCGGTTCTTATATGAACGCGCCGGCATGCTGTCCGCCGAATCGTCTGACGCAATCCATCGCGACACTGCCGACTCGCCCGATATCGACCTGCCATTCGATGCGCTGTCAACTTCTCTCGAAAGCGAAGGGTTCGGCGATATCACAGCTCCCTGCAAGCACCGTTCCTGTTCGCAAAGCTGAACATACGAACACGCTCGCGCATGTACGTTTCCACCTTTCCGACATATGCTTGGTACTGTCTTCTCTTGGCCAAGGCGGACACGACGACAGGTAATCAAAATGGTCGTACAAAGGCTCTCGATCCTGGCTGCCTCGGGCAAGCTTCAGGCGGTGTCGATATGGCGCTGCCTGGCAAATCGCGGCGCGAAAGTTCGCCGCGTGCGGATCGATGTCGATCTCAACACGGGGATCGAGTCGATGAACGTCGACATCGTCGAATCCGGCCTGCTGCGCACGGCCGACATCGCCGCTGCGCTCGGTGAAGTGCCGCTGCACATGACACTCACCACGTTCCATCTGGAATTGGTCTCGAATCCTGAAGCAGCGGTTTCGCGCCCGATCGCCCGGCCGGCTCCGAGGTTGACGGTTGTCAGGGACATCTCCCGCCACATGGCACGTATCAAACGCGACTGATCACGCGCTCGACGCGTGAGATGCGTTTGCGACTGAATGTCGTTGCCGCTGACTCTGAAGCGGCGAACCCTGCCATCGGACATATTTGCACCGCAAGCATTGGTTTTGTCGGGGGGAAGTCGCTTTCGCACCTGGATGGATTTCGCGTGCGAGAGTCAGGATGCCGGCCCTGTACGGCCGGCTGTGCAAAGGCGTTGTACGGCTTATCGGAGGTACAAGATGAATTCCATTTGCAGACGCCTGTCCCGCTCCGTTTCCCAGAGTCTCGCGGCCGGCGGCGTCATCGCGCTCGCATCCACGCTCGGCCCGGGCGTGCAGGCGCAAGTGCTCGGCCCACTCGTCCAGGTGGCCGCGGGCGATCCATTCAGCGGATGCACCGCCGACCAGGTGCATGCGCAGGAAGCCGCGTTCGGGAGCGTCCTTTATCCGGCGACGTCGATCGAGCCGTGGGTGGCGGCCGACCCGACCAATGCGTCCCGCCTGCTCGTCGGCCACCAGCAGGACCGCTGGAGCGACGGCGGCTCACGCGGCCTCGTCGGCGTCGTCTCCGGCGATGCGGGCAGCAGCTGGGCCAATTCGATCCCGACCGGCGTGACCGAGTGCACCGGCGGCAACTTCCGTCGCGCGTCCGATCCCTGGGTCGACTTCGCGCAGGACGGAACAGCCTTCTTCTTCTCGCTGGTGCTGGACCCCATGCAGCCGACGTCGCCATTCGGCGCACGAAACAGCGGGATGCTGGTCAGCCGCTCCGTCGATCACGGCGCAACGTGGCAGGCTCCCGTCGAGTTGATCCACAACACCTCGTCCCACGTGCTGAACGACAAGAACTCGCTCACCGCCGATCCGACCGCGAACGGCTACGTCTACGCGGTGTGGGATCAGCTGAGCGTTTTCCCGCCGAGCAAAGACGCTGCACAGCTGCTCGCGGGCAACGATGGCGTCGCGATCGCGCGCCAATTGCTCAATTCCACGGCGGGCGCATCGTCGGTATGCGAGCCGTTCACGAGTCCGCCGTGCAAGGGCGGCGCTCCGGCCTTCAAGTTCAACTTCACCGGCCCGACCTTCTTCTCGCGATCCACCGACAACGGCGTGACCTGGAGCACGGCCGCGCCGATCTACCAGCCGGGGACGAACAAGCAGACGATCGACAACATCGTCCGGGCATTGCCCGATGGAACCCTGCTCGATTTCTTCACGGCGATCAACGTCACGCCGCAGGTGCTCAACATCGGCTATATCAAGTCGACGGACAAGGGCGGGAACTGGACGGGGGCGGCGTTCGCCACCGATATTCGGGTGGTCGGCGTGGTCACGCCGGACTCCGGCCAGCCGATACGCGATGCCTCCATTCTCTACAGCGTCGCAGTGAACCCGGCGACGGGAGCAATCTATCTCGCGTGGCAGGACGATCGCTTTTCGACCGCCGACTGCACCACGCCCACCGGCTCGATCCCGGTCGACGGGATCGCTTTCAGCGAGTCGGATGACGGCGGGGCGACCTGGTCGACGCCGGTGATGATCAACAAGACGCCGGCGAACGCCGTGAACCGGTGCCGGCAGCAGGCTTTCATTCCTGCCGTGGTGGCGTCGGGCGACGGCAAGACGGTCGTGGTGACCTACTACGACTTTCGTAACGACACCAATACGCCGGTCGGCTTCGAGGGCACCGACTATTTCGCGCTCTTCTGCTCGACCGCGACCGCATGCACGAATGCTGCCAACTGGGGCAACGAGCAGCGACTGACCACGGCCTCGTTCAACATACTCGACGCCCCCGTGGCGCGTGGCCATTTCCTCGGCGATTACATGGGCCTGACCGCGAGCGGGCCGACGACCGTGTACCCGGTGTTCGGCATCGCAACGGGTCACAACGTGACGGCCGAATTCACCCGCAAGATCTCGGGGCTGCAGTAAGCACAAGGGGCGACGGCCTTCGGTCGCCGCCCTGTCAGCGCGCCGACATGAAGTCGAACAGCTTCGCGATATCCGTCGTCAGCACGCTGCCCGCCTTCACGCCGACCCACAGCGTGCGCGTCGCCCACGCGTCATCGAGCTTCACCACGCACAGCCTCGCCCCCGCGCGCTCGGTCGTCACCGCGTCGCGCGGCAGGATGCCGATCCCGAGCCCGGCCTCGATCATCCGGCTGACGCCGTCGAAATTCGACACCTGGATCCGCAGCTTGAGCGAGCGCTCGGCCGCGAACGCCGCGTCGGTCATGCGCGCGAGCAGCGAGCTGCCGTCGCTGAGCCCGACGTAATCCTCGTCCAGCGTGTCCGCAAAGCGAACCGTCCCGCGCTCCGCGAAACGATGGCCGCGCGGCACCAGCAGCACGAGCTCGTCGCGCCGGTACAGCCGGCGCTCGATGCCCGGCGCGGGCACGTTGTCGGCGAACACGCCGAGATCGGCCTTGTCCGATGAAAGCGCGTCGACGATCTCGTGGCTCAGGCGCTCCTCGAGGCTGACCTTGATGCCGGGGTTCGACGTGAGAAAACCGGCAAGATCGACCGGCAGGAACTGGACGATCGCGGACGTGTTCGCCCACACGCGGATATGGCCGCGCACGCCCGCGACGTAATCGCTCATCTCGTGCGCCATCCGGTTCACCTGGTCGATGACCTTCGCCGCATGGTCGAGCAGCGCGCGGCCGGCCGGCGTCAGCTCGACGCCGCGCGCGTGCCGGACGAACAGCGCGCTGCCGGTCACGCTCTCGAGCTCCGCGATGCGCTTGCTGACCGCGGACAGCGTGAGCTGGCCGTGCTCGGCCGCCTTCGTCAGGCTGCCGTGCTCCGCGACCAGCACGAAAACCCGCAGCGACTGCAGGTCGAAATGAAGCGGATTCACCATGTCGGGTTGCGTGTTTGCCGGGAATGGGGGCGGCGCGATGCGCGGCGTGACCGATTGTGCGTCAACCGGCCGTGCGGCGAAAGTGCGGAAAGCCCGGTCGCGGCGGGACCGGGCGAGAGAAACACGCGACGACGGCGCGCGTCAGATCAGCTCTGAAATCTCGATCAGGTTCAAATCGGGATCGCGCACGTAGACGGAGCGGATCTTCTGCGTCGCGCCGGTGCGCTCGACCGGCCCTTCGACGATCGGCCAGTTCATCCGCTTCAGGTGGGCGATCACGTCGTCGAGCGGCACCGACGCGATGAAGCACAGGTCGAGCGCGCCCGGCGCCGGCAGGTGCGCCTTCGGCTCGAACTCCGCGCCGCGCACGTGCAGGTTGATCTTCTGGTTGCCGAAACGGAACGCGATGCGTCCCGCGCCGAAGGTCTCGAGCCGCATCTGCAGCACGTCGACATAGAAGCGCTTCGTCGCGTCGGGATCGACGCAGGTCAGCACGAGGTGGTCGAGATGATCGATCAGCGCCATGTGGTTCTCCTTGTGATGAAAATCGACGGCGTCACGCGCACGCCCGCTGCGCCGGCATGCCGTCCGCGGTCGACGCGGGCGCGGGATGCAGGTCCGAACGGCGCCCGGCTTTCAGGATCTGGCTCGGCACGTCGTGCCCGAGCAACGCCGGCAGGCGCGCGGCCGCGGCGAGCGCCGCCGCGAGGTCGACCCCCGTATCGTAGCCGTCGAGCTCGAGCATGTGCACGAGCTCCTCGGTGCACACGTTGCCGGTCGCGCCGGGCGCGTACGGGCAGCCGCCGAGGCCGCCGAGCGACGCGTCGAAGCGGACGATGCCGGCGTCGAGCGCCGCGAGCGTGTTCGCGAGCGCCATCCCGCGCGTGTTGTGGAAATGCAGCGTGAGCTCGAACGCGCCGAAGCGCTCGGCCGCGCGTTCGCACAGCGCGCGCACCTGCGACGGATACGCCATGCCGGTCGTGTCGCACAGCGTGAAGCCGTGCACGCCGAGGTCCGCGAAGCGCTGCATCCACGCGAGCACCGCTTCGGCCGGCACGTCGCCTTCCATCGGGCAGCCCATCGCGGTCGACAGCGACACGTTGGTCGCCACGCCCGCGCCCGCGCCGCGCACCGCATCGATCACGTCGCGCAGCTGCGCGAACGACTGCTCGCGCGTCATCCGCAGGTTGGCGCGGTTGTGGGTCTCGCTGACCGACATCACGAGGTTCACTTCGTCGACGCGGCACGACAGCGCGCGCTCGGCGCCGCGCACGTTCGGCACCAGCGCCGTGTAGACGACGCCCGGCGCGCGCGCGATGCCGTGCATCACGCCTTCCGCGTCGCGCAGCGCCGGAATCGCCTTCGGCGACGTGAACGACGTCACTTCGATCTTCGCGTACCCGCATGCGCTCAGCCCGTCGACGAGCGCGATCTTGTCGTCGGTGTCGACGAAGCGCGCCTCGTTCTGGAAACCGTCGCGCGTCGCGACTTCGTTGATGTAGAGCCTGGCGTGCCGTTTGCCTGTCATCGTCATGTCGTCCTCGAAAGCCGTGAGAATTCAGATCACGCCGCGCGCGCGCCAGTCGTCGCGCGTCGCCGCATCGATGCCGAGCGAGTCGAGCACCGCGTCGGTGCCCTCGCCGAGCGTGGGTGCCGAGCGCGTGATGCGCCCGGGCGTCGTACCGAGCTTCGGCACGATGCCCGGCACCCGCACCGGCGTACCGTCCGGCAGCGTGTCGTCGACGATCATCCCGCGCGCGTGGTAATGCGGATCGGCCGCGATGTCGGCAACGTCGTAGATCCGGCCGGCCGGAATCCGCGCTTCGTTCAGCGCGGCCAGCACGTCGTCGCGGTCCTGAAGAGCCGTCCATGCGCCGATCGCCGCGTCGATGCGCTCGACCTGGGAGACGCGCCCGTCATTGTGCGCGAGCGCGGGATCGTCGCCGAGATCGGGCCGCCCGACCAGCGCCATCAGCCGCCGGAAGATGCTGTCGCCGTTGCCCGCGATCAGCGCGTAGCGGCCGTCGCGGCACCGGTACGCATTGGTCGGCGCGACGCCGGGCAGGCTGCTGCCGGCCGCCTCGCGCACCGCGCCGAACACCGCGTATTCGGGCAGCAGGCTTTCCATCATGTTGAACACGGACTCGTACAGCGCGACGTCGACGACCTGCCCGTTGCCGCCCTGCTGCTCGCGATGCCGCAGCGCGAGCAGCACGCCGATCAGCCCGTGCAGTCCCGACAGCGAATCGCCGAGCGACACGCCGACGCGCACCGGCGTACGCCCCGGCTCGCCGGTCAGGTGCCGCAGGCCGCCCATCGCCTCGGCGATCACGCCGAAGCCCGGCCGGTCGCGATACGGGCCGGTCTGCCCGTAGCCCGACACGCGCAGCATGATCAGCCCGGGATTGATCGCCGAGAGCGCGTCCCAGCCGAGCCCCCAGCCTTCGAGCGTGCCGGGCCGGAAGTTCTCGATCAGCACGTCGGCATCGGCGACGAGCCGGCGGATCACGTCCTGGCCTTCCGGCGTGCGCAGGTCGAGCGTCAGCGACGTCTTGTTGCGCGATTGCGCGGCCCACCAGACCGACGTGCCGTCGTGCAGCATCCGCCATTTGCGCAGCGGGTCGCCGGTGCCGGGCGGCTCCACCTTGATCACGTCCGCGCCGAACTCGGCGAGCATCCGGCCCGCGAACGGCCCGGCGATCAGTTGCCCGAGCTCCAGCACGCGAATGCCGTCCAGCGGTCTCGTCATGACTGTCTCCGATGAAGTCGTGTTGTCGATGACGGCGATCATGACCGGGATCGCTCCGCCCGAAAATCGATCGATGGTCAAGCAGCCTTGCCGGAATGGAAAGGCAGGCGGTGCGCAGTGCGGCCCCATGCCGGGCGGACGGACGGCCCGGGCTTTCCCGGCGGGAAAGCACACTCGCGCAACGATCAAATCACGCGCGGACGCGGTGCGCACAATCGTGCGCTTGCCGCGTCCCTCTCTCCTGCGGACGCATGTCACCGACACCGACAGGCCCGACCATGACCCATGCCCCCGTGAACATCGTCTTCCTCGATCGCGCGACGCTGTCGCCGCGCACGATGCTGAAGCCGTTGCCGTTTCCGCACGTGCTGCACGCGTTCGAGCGCACCGCGGCGAGCGAGACGGCCGAGCGCATCCGCGACGCCGATATCGTCATCACCAACAAGGTCCGGCTCGACGCGGCGGCGCTCGCCGGCGCAACGCGCCTGCGGCTCGTCGCGATCGCCGCGACCGGCACCGACAACGTCGACCTCGCCGCCTGCGCGGCGCGCGGCATCGTCGTGAGCAACATCCGCGGCTACGCGGTGCGCACGGTGCCGGAACACACGTTCGCGCTGATCTTCGCGTTGCGCCGCAGCCTCGTCGCGTATCGCGACGCGGTGCGCGCGGGCCGCTGGCTCGACAGCGGCCAGTTCTGCTTCTTCGATTTTCCGATCCGGGATCTGGCGGGCTCGACGCTCGGCATCGTCGGCGACGGCGCGCTCGGGCGCGCGGTGGCCGGCATCGCGCATGCGCTCGGGATGCGCGTGCGGTTCGCCGCGCACGGCGGCCACACCGATCCGCAAACGGGTTACGCGCCGCTCGACACGCTGCTGCGCGACAGCGACATCCTGTCGCTGCACTGCCCGCTCACGCCCGCGACCCGGCACCTGATCGACGCGGCCGCGTTCGCGCGGATGGCGCGCCGGCCGCTCGTGATCAACACCGCGCGCGGCGGGCTCGTCGACGAGTCGGCGCTCGTCGATGCATTGCAGTCGGGGCAGATTTCAGGCGCGGGCTTCGACGTGGTCGGCGAGGAGCCGCTGCCGGCCGCGCATCCGTTCCAGGCGATCCTGTCGCATCCGGGGTTCATCCTCACCCCGCATGTCGCGTGGGCGAGCGACGAAGCCGTGCAGGCGCTCGCGGATCAACTGGTGGACAACGTCGCCGCGTTCGTCGACGGCGCGCCGCGCAACGTCGTGACCGCGGGTTGAGCGGTACGGCACCGGCTCGGGGAATCGGGGACTGGAGGATCGGGTGCCCGGAACGGCGCCGCAGGGGAAGCGGCAGATGCAACGCGCGACGGGTTCGATAACCCCGCTCGCGGGCATCACGCCGTCCGGTTCAATACGTGGACAGTTCAGCGCAGGGATCGACCTTGCTCGGCGAGCAGATCGCCGAGTACTTGGCGCTTTCGCGCATCAGGGCTTCGCCCTGGCGGAGCGCATCCTTGATTTCAGGATGCTGCGCGTAGGCGAGGAATGCGGAACACACGACCGCGGACATGCAGACCAGCGAAAATGCAATTCTTTCAAAGGCTTGTAAGCGTTCAGGCATGATTCGACCTTTCTTCGAGGTCGACATTATATCTCAAATAAGGGTTTTCCCTAGGGCGGAGCGGGCATACACGGCGGCGTGCCTCCCTGCGTGCGCCGCCCGCTCATGTGGCCGCCGTTAATATTCGCTTAAGTGCGGATCGTCAGGATGGGAATGTCGGTTGCGGGTGTGTTTGCTCCTGCCGACTATCTCTTTCGGAGGTTCCAATCATGAAATCCGCCCTGTCCCTGCTCGTTGCCGCCGCGTTCGCGGCCCCTGTTGCTTCGTTCGCGCAATCGCAACCGGCCAGCGATCCGGTCACGCGCACCGAAGTCGTGTCCCAATTGCAGCAACTCGAACAAGCCGGCTACAAGCCGTCACGCAATCAGTACCCGGCCGACATCCAGGCCGCCGAGGCGCGCGTCGCGCAAACCTCGGGCGTCGGCAGCGAAGCCGGCGCGACTGCCCAGTCGGGCACGCGCGTAATGCCGGCGCATGGCGCCGACATGCTGTTCAGCCACCACTGACCCGCAATACGCGTCGACGCGTCAGTGCGCGTCCGACGCCGCGCTCGCCGGGCTGCCCGGCCACGCCTTGCCGATCCGGTCGATCATCGATTTCGCCGCGCCGGCCGCGAGCGCCGCGTCGACGTTCGACGTCTGCCACGCGCCGTCGGCGCCCTGCACGAAGGTCAGCTCCGCGCGCGTCGGCGCGTTGTCGGTGTTGCGCCACGTGAACACGACGTTGCACGTGTAGGTGCGCTCGCTGGCCTTCTTGCAGTCGCCGTCGGGCTTGACCGACACGACGTCGGCCGACACCGGCAGCGGCTGGCCGAGCAGCGCATTGAGGCCGCCGTGGTTTTCGGCTTCGAGCGAGCGCCGCACGGCCGCGTCGATGTCGCGTGCGCCGGGGCCCTCGTGGAACAGGTTGCAGGCGGCGACGAGCATCGTCGAGACGCCGAGCGTCAGCAGCGTTTGAAACTTCATGTGATTCGCGATCCGGTGAGCGACGGGAAACGCGCCGCGCCCGCGCCCCGCAGGACGCCGGCCGCGCGCCGGTATTGCGCGTAGTCTGCAACGTTCGCGCCCCGTATGCGGTATCCATTTGTAACCAATTGCGCGGCGCGCTACGGCCGCTCCTGCTTCACGCGGCTCACGAGCTGCGTCGGGCTCACGAACTGCAGCGCGATCACGACCCATGCGAGCGTGATCGCCATGTAGATCATCGCCATCGCGTCGATCGACTGCGGCGCGCGCACGCCGGTCGAGAACACCGCGTAGTACAGCGCGACGACGAGCGTCTGCGTGCTCGGCCCGGCGGTGAAGAAGGTCAGCTCGAACATCCCGATCGTGCGCACCAGCACGAGCAGCCCCGCCGCGAGCATGCCCGGCACCAGCAGCGGCAGCAGCACGTAGCGGAAATAGCGCCACGTGTTCGCGCCGAAGATGCGCGCGGCCGCTTCGAGGTTCGGATCGATCTGCTCGATGAACGGCGTCATCACGAGGATCACGAACGGCAGCGCCGGCACGAGGTTCGCGAGGATCACGCCGGACAGCGTGCCCGCGAGCCCGACCTTGTACATCACGGTCGCCATCGGAATCCCGTAGGTGACGGGCGGCACCATCAGCGGCAGCAGGAACACCAGCAGCGCGAAGCGCTTGCCCGGAAACCGCGCGCGTGCGAGCGCATAGGCGGCCGGCACGCCGAGCGCGATCGACAGCAGCACGACCGCGCCGACCACCTCGACCGTCACCCACAGCACGCTCGCGAGCTGGAAGTCCTCCCACGCCTTCGCGTACCAGTGCAGCGTGAAGCCCTGCGGCAGCGGCGTGCCGAACCAGCGCGTCGCGACGGAGTTCACCGCGACGGTCGCGATCAGCAGCATCACGTTCAGCAGGAAGAACGTCATCACGCCCCAGACCAGCGCCTGCCATGCGCGGGCGGCCATGCTGCGGCGCGCCTTCTGCGGCTTCATCGTGTTGACGGGCCGTGCGCCGTCGCCGCGTCGCGCGTCGTGCGGGCCGGACTGCGACGGCCACGTCCGCGCGGCATGATTGTCGGTCGCCATCAGCCCTTGCCTCCCGTCACCGGCCCCGTATAGAAGAAACGACGCGCGCCGAGCATCGACGCGACCACCACCAGCTGCACGAAACCCATCACGATCGCGATCGCCGACGCGAGCGAATAGTCGTAGCTCTCGAATGCGGCCTCGGCCGCGGCGATCGAGATCACGCGCGTCGGCCCGGCCGGCGCGCCGAGCAGCACGGCCGACGGGAACACCGAGAACGCCTGCACGAACGACAGGCACGCGGCCATCGTCAGGCCCGGCACCAGCAGCGGCAGGTAGATCTGCCGGAACTGCTGCCACGGGTTCGCGCCGAGCGTCGCGGCCGCGCGCGCGAGCGTCGGATCGATGCCGCTCACGTACGACAGCATCAGCAGGAATGCGAACGGAAAGCCCGACACGATCAGCGACAGCAGCACGCCCCAGTAGTTGTGCGTGAGGCGCACCTCGTCCGAGTACAGGTGCAGCCCCTGCAGCGCCTGCGGGAACCAGCCGTTCGGGCCGAAGTACGTGAGCATCCCGTCGGCGACGAGCACCGTGCCGAGCGTGACCGGAATCACGAGCAGCGTCGTCACGAGCTTCTGGTACGGCGAATGGCGGCGCAGCGCGAACGCGACCGGCACCGACACGCCGACGTTGATCAGCGTCGCCGGCACCGCGAGCTTCAGCGTGACGATCACGGTCGGCCACATCGCGGTGTCGGTGAAGAACTGCACGTAGTTCGCGAGCGCGCCGCCGTTCATCGGCTGGAACGACAGCACGACGCCGTACGCGAACGGATAGATGAACAGCGCGACGATGAAGCCGAGCGCGGGCGTGACGAGCCAGCCTTTCGCGTCGCGCGGCGCGCCGGGCGCGACGAGCGTGCTCATGCTGCCCCCCGCCGGGCCGCCCCAAGGGGCGTAGCGGGGAATTCGCGGAGCACCGCTCCGCGCCCGCGCAGCCGGCCGGCTTTGCAAAGCCGGCCGTGGACGGTAGCCGCCCCCTTGGGGGGCAGCGAACGAATGTGAGCGTGGGGGCGGTTCATTCTGCTTCTCCCGCATAGACCAGCGTGCGCTCCGGGGCGATACGAAGACGCAGCCGCTCGCCCTCGCCGAATTCGCCGGCCACGCGCGCCCAGATCTTGCCGAACGGCGCGACCGCGCGGATCAGCGAATCGCGGCCGCCGTACTCGACGGTCTCGACCGTCGCGTCGAACGCATTGTCGTCGGCGGCGCCGGCGCGCGCGAAATCGTCGGGGCGCAGCGCGACCGCGACGTCCTTGCGATCGAAGCCGGCCATCGGCACGCCGGTGAGCCGCACGCCTGACGCGGCGACCGCCACGTGCTCGCCCGCCATTCCTTCGAGCGTGAACGGCAGCACGTTGCGATAGCCCATGAAGCGCGCGACGTGCAGGTTGTGCGGCCGCGTGTAGACCTCCTTCGGCGACGCGACCTGCTGGACGACGCCCTCCTTCATCACGACGATCCGGTCGGCCATCGACAGCGCCTCGTCCTGATCGTGCGTCACGTAGATCGTCGCGCGTTCGAGCTGCGTGTGGATGCGGCGGATTTCCGCACGCATCTCGATGCGCAGCTTGGTGTCGAGGTTCGACAGCGGCTCGTCCATCAGCACGAGCGGCGGCTCGATCACGATCGCGCGCGCGATCGCGACGCGCTGCTGCTGGCCGCCCGACAGCTGGCCGGGCAGCTTGCCCTCGTGGCCGACGAGCTGCACGAGCTCGAGCGCCTCCTGCGCGCGCTTGCGGGTTTCCTGCCTCGACACGCCGCGCATCTTGAGGCCGAAGCCGACGTTGTCGAGCACCGACATGTGCGGGAACAGCGCGTAGTTCTGGAACACCATGCCGAAGCCGCGGCGCTCGGGCGGCAGCACGTCGATGCGTTCGTCGTCGAGCCAGATGCCGCCGCTCGTGAGCGGCTGCAGGCCCGCGATGCAGTTCAGCGCGGTCGACTTGCCGCAGCCGGACGGGCCGAGCAGCGCGATGAACTCGCCGCGCCGGATGTCGAGGTCGAGCCCGCTCAGCGCGGCGACCTGCGCGCCTTCCGCATTGGTGAAGCTGCGGCATACCGCGTCGAGGCGCAGCTGTTCGAAAGTGTGCTTCATCGCGATCTTCCTGACGGCCTCCGATGGTGCGGGCGCCGCGGCGCCCGCCGGGTCATGCGGGATGGCGGCGGGCTACTTCGATTTCTGCGAGCCGATCTCGCGGTCCCACTTCTGGAACGCGGCGACCATCGCCTGCGCGCCGAGCGGCTGCACGTGCGGACGCTCGGCCAGCAGCTTCGCGTACTCGGGGCGGCCGAATTTCCGGACGACTTCCTGGCTGTGCGCGGGCGCCATCTCCAGCGTCACGCCCTTCACGGCCGGGCCCGGATAGAAGTAGCCGTCGTCGTAGGTCATCGCCTGCTGCGCGGGTTCGAGCAGGAAGTTCATCAGCTTGAACAGCACGTCGAGCTTCTCTTTCGGCACGCCCTTCGGAATCACCATGTAGTGCGCGTCGTTGACCCACGTCATGTCGTCGAACGCCTGGATTTTGAAGTCGGCCGGCACGATGCCGAGCGCGCGCGGGTTCAGGTCCCAGCCGGTGACGGTCACCGTCATGTCGCGCGTGCCCTCGCCGAGCTCCTTCATCACGGCCGACGTGCCGCCCGGGTAGTACGGGACGCAGTCGTTCAGTTGCTTGAGGAACGCCCAGGTCTTGTCCCAGCCGTTGATCGGGTCCTGCGGATTCTTGTCGCCGAGCACATACGGCAGCCCCATCAGGAACGTGCGGCCCGGGCCCGAGTTCGCCGGACGCGCGTAGATCAGCTTGTTCGGGTGCGCCTTGCACCACGCGAGCAGCTGCGCGGGCGTCTTCGGCGGATCGGCGACCTTCGCCGGGTTGTATTCGAGCAGCGGCCCGGCCGGCATGTACGTGACTTCGAGGCCGAACCCTTGCGCGAGATCCTGCATCTTGCGCGGGCCGGGCGCGTACTTGTCGAGCACGCCGGGGAGCGCGCCCGCGTTGTCGGGCAGCAGCTTCAGCCACAGGTTCTGCTCGATGCCGGCCGCGAGCGCGTCGGTGCCGGTCAGCACGAGGTCGATGTCGGAGCGGCCGGCCGCCTGCATCGCCTTGATCTTGCCCGGCAGCTGCGGCGCCGGCGCGTTCGTGAAGGTGACGCTCGCGACGAGGTTCGGGTTCCTCTCCCTGAACGCCTCGATCGCCTTCTGCGTGAGCTGCAGGTTGCCCGCGACGTCGACGACGTTGATCGACACCGGCGCGGCGACGGCGGCCGTGGCCGACAGCGTGAAACCCAGCGCCAACGCAATGCGGCGGACGCGGCGCGCGATCCTGGATGAGTTCATGTCTCCTCTCTGCGGTCGGGTGGATGGGACCTTTCTTTTGGGAAATCATGACTTTGTTATACGATGTCGGTCAACAAAAAAGCTTCGGGGGCGGGATGGGGGTTTCCCTGATCGATTGCCCTATTGTTCGTCGTTATCCGGCGGAAAAGTCTAAGCGCATCACGCAGGTCGGCGAAACCATAGTGTTACGACGTCAGATATTAGAAATCGAGAGATGGAATCGATACGCGCTGGCCATGACGCGAGGTCGCCTGCACAGGACGAGCCGCCGATCCAGCGCTCCCGCTGGGCGGGAGCGTTTTGGCGTAGGCACGCTCCGTAACGGAGAAGCACTAGCGTCGACGAGATGTTTCGTGCACACCAGTGCTGAGATTTTTTGAGGCCATTCAATATCAGACCAGTCCGATTGATCTCACACATGAATGGCAGTAGCGTGTCAATCACTCTCCGATAGCGCAGAGTAATCAGCATATTCAGGACTGTGATGCCACTCAATAACGAAAGAATAAGTTATTACAGAGTTGACAAACTGCTTTGGCGATGGAAACTCCGCGACGGCACTGATGGTTGCAAGATTGTTCCCGATATCGCGTTATCAATGGACATGGCTCCGCCACCATTACCCAAACAGCCGGCACCAAAAACCGTACCGACCAAGCCCGCACCAAAGCCTCCGAAGCCCCATGCGTTTGACAAGATGGTCGATGATATCGAGCGTGTGTCCAATGCAATCTCACGCTTCAAGACCTGGCTGAACACACCGGACCCGCCGAAAGTCCCTAAACCGGCCCCTATTGAAAAAAAGAAGGAAACCGTACCACCATTTGATCTTCAGGAAATTCCCAGTGCAATGCGTAAACTCTGGATGCCGATATCGGCAAAATTGATGGAGCGATGGTTTGCTGGAGCGCTCAACTATTCGCCAACCGATGATGATGAGGCGGCATACATCAATCAGGATGGCATGCCGTACCCGTTGGAAATGTACGACACAACAACGGTCAAGCTCGATTGGGTGTTGAAATATGAGCGAGCAAAAGCACAGTATGACGCCCTTCAAAAAACTGAATACTTGCTTACTCCAAAATCACTAAAATCGATTGGGGAAGCCCTGTTCTCGCTCAGAGCTCCGTATGGAGAAATCGACGCACTCGACCTTTGCAATGGAGACTTGAAGGAACTGCACAAGCGTTTCCAGTTCCAGCGCATAGGAGTGGAAAGCTCACTCAGTCAAAAGATTGGTACGTTCATTGCTCAACGAGCGCGCAATAGCGGAATACCCGATGATTTGACCGGCGCGCTTGGCTCGTTCAATTTTTACGCAGCAATTGGTTATGCGAACTTCAATCAAAACGGCAGCCACGCAGCAATCACATCCATCATCATCTACATTAAAGATAATTACACATTCACCACGGAGGCCGCCCAACCATCGCAGTATCTTGGACATTGGAATCGTAATGGTGTAGTCATTGTGCCCGCATCGATGGCCGCTGTTGTGGCTGGCATTCCATGGGTGGATTATCCTGTTGCGGTTGGCGACACGCGAATTCCAGGAAACGTCTACTACCCGGTCCGGAATAGTTCTTTCCGCGAATGGCGGCAGCGCCATAATCGCGGCGGTGATTTTGTCATTTTTTCTGACCACCGATACATTACGTTACGAGAACCTATTCAACTGCGATTCACATGAACTCGACAATCAATGAAGCCGGCATCGGACTAATGGCAATTGTTCTGATATTAATATTACCCGTCATCGCGCTCGCCTCACTTGTGGAATTGATGCATACGATCTTACCCAATCCAGGCCATTGGAGAGGCACTGTCAAAGAGGTGGCAATAACCTTTATTCGACGCTCAGCCACATTAATTGCTATCGTTGTTCCCCTCGGAATTGCGTGGGGCTACTGGAAGGATGCGCGACTGCGGGCGATTTGCGAGCCGAAAGAGCGAAACAGCGAGCGCTCTCCGGACGGTAGTTACTGGGCTCGATATTGTTATTTTGGAGACACGGTCATTCTCAGACTTTACGACAAAGAAAGAAAGCGCCTCCTTGCTGAGCGAACGTATCGAGACACGTCTGGCATGCCTGTTAACCTCCATTGGGCGAAGGAGACATTGATGTATCCCGAAGGGCAAGACCTAGGCACGATCAACCTGCCACCAACGCTTTACGATCGTTCTATGGCAAGGCTTCCCTAACAAACTCGCGCCGCTACAACCCATGAGAGCGTGCCGACTACCGGTCGCCAGTCGCATCGGGCGGCCGACGCGCCGTCCACGTCCGTCCGGCATCTACGCGTCAATGCGCGCCGCTGGCCTGAACCTCGCCGATCAGCGCAAGCGCCCCCGGCCACTCGCCATACCCCGACGCCGGATTCAGATGCCCGACCTCCCCCAGATCGACGAACCGGCTGCCCCACTCCGCCGCCATTGCCTCGACGCGCTCGAAGCGCGCGAGCGGATCGTTGCGGCTCGCCGCGACGAGGCTCGGAAACGGCAGGCGTTCGCGCGGCGCCGGCAGCCAGCCGTTGTCGCGAATCGCATCAATCGACGGATACGGCGCAGGCATCGGCGTATCGAGATCCGCCGGCGTCGCGAGCACCGCGCCGAGGATCGGGCGCGTCGCCCGCCGCGCCCAATGCACGGCGATCATCACGCCCGCGCTGTGCGCGACGAGGATCACCGGGCCGTCGATCGCCGCCAGCGCCGCGTCGAGCGCCGCAACCCGCGCGGCGCGGCTCAGCTTGTCGTGCTCCAGCGGCGCGACCGACCGCGCATTCGGCAGGCGCCGTTCGAGATGCGTCTGCCAGTGGTCTTCGACGTGATCGCGCAAGCCGGGCACGATCAGGATGGTGGGTAGGTTCGCCAGGGTCATGCAGTCTCCGACAAAGGTTCAGGAACGAGCAGTCACACGCTGCCCGCGTTCGAGACGCGCGAGATCGGCCGCATAACTCGCGCGCCCGATCGCGAACGTCGCCGCCGCCGCGAGCGGCACGACGGGAATCCATTGCAGCGCCGCGCCGAGCCCGACGTGATCGGCGACCCAGCCGGTCAAGAGCGGCCCGGGCGCCATGCCGAGCAGGTTGTTCGCGAGCGTGAGCGTCGCGAACGCCGATGCGTGGATCGCGGCGGGCGTGAGGTTCGCGACCATCGCGCCCGATGCGCCGGACGCCCCCGCGCCGACCAGCATCCCGACGCCGATCAGCGCGAGCTGCAGCGGCCCGGGCGGCAGCCGGAACGCAACCGCGAGGCTGCCGCACGTCAGCAGGCAATAGGCGATCGCGGTCAGCCATTTGCGCGCGCCGTCGGCCTTGCCGAGCCGGTCGGTGATGATCCCGCAGCCGACCATCCCGATGCCCGCGAGCAGCACGAACCCCGCCGCGAGCACGGCGGCCCGGTCGGGCGCCATCGCGTAGTCGCGGTTCAGGTAGCTCGGCAGCCACGCGAACATCGCGCCCGGCACGAACAGATGCAGCCCGCTGCCGACATACGCGCAGATCACCGAGCGCGACGCAAACAGCCCCGTCATCAGCACGCGCAGGCTGCCGCGCATCCCGCGCGGCGCAGCGCCGTCGCGCCGGCATGGCTCCGGCCGATACGCCGCGAGCCGCCGCTCGGTGACGACGCAGCGGTACGCGACGAGCAGCACGAGCCCGAGCGCGGCCATCACGCCGAACGACCAGCGCCAGCCGAGATGCGCGCCGACCAGGCCGCCGAGCGCCATCCCGAACACCGAGCCGAACGCGCCGCCGGCCATGAACGCGCCGGTCAGCGTCGCGCGCAGGTGCGCGGGGAAGATGCTCAGGATCAGCGCGACGCCGACGCTGCCGTACGCGGCCTCGCCGAGCCCGACGAGCCCGCGCGCCGCGAGCATTTCCGCGTAATTGGTCGACAGCGCGCAGCCGAGCGTCGCGAGGCTCCACAGCGCGGCCATCAGCACGATGCTGCGCACGCGGCCGAAGCGGTCGGCGAGCACCGACAGCGGGAACGTCAGCACGCCGACCAGCAGCGCGACGATCCCGCTCAGCGAGCCGAGCTGCGTGTCGGACAGGCCCCACGCGTGTTTCAGCAGCGGAAACACCGCATTGAGCACCTGCCGCGACATGTAGTCGGACAGCAGCAGGCCGACGGTCAGCCCGAACACGAGCCACGCGAACGCGGGCGTGCGGCGGCGGCCCACGCTCAGGTCCTGCATCGACGGCTCGACGTGATGAATCAGCATGGGTGTCTCCTCCGGTGCCGCGCGCACTCGCGCGTCGGCACGATTTGCGCGGCCCCGCTCCGTTTCCCGGAGTCCGCCTTGCGCCGCGCGCAAGGGTGGGCGCCGCGCTACAGCAATCTGCGATCGGCGAGCGCCGGCCGCCCGGCTGCGCGCCGCGTCAGGCCGCGCGCAGCGGCACGTTCACCTGGCCCGGCCGGCGGTTCGGCGCCATCCCGAGCTGCGCGAGCGTCTCGTCGACGCCGTCGTACTGCACGCCGATCCGGTAGATCGCCTTCGCCTCCTTGCCGGTCGCGACGTCGCGCCCCAGCTCGCGCGCGATCCGCACGCACTGCTCGACCTGCTGCACCGACGTCATCCGGTTGCCCTTCTGGTCGATGATCGTGTCCTCGATCCCGCAGCGCGGATGCAGACCCATCGCCATCGCGATCGTGTTGATCGGCAGCACGTTCTTCATCAGCGATTCGAGCGTGATGCATGCGCCGTCCGGGCAGCGCCGCACGAATTCCATGAAGTTGTACGGATTCGGGCCGTCGAAGCCGCCGCCGATGCCGACCCACGTGACGTTCAGCGGACCGCGGTACACGCCGCGGCGGATCATCCGTTCGAGCGTTTCCAGCGCATGCATGCCGGTGAGCTGGAAGTGCGGCTGGATGCCGGCCGCCTGCAGCCGGCGCAGGTGCTCGTCGGCCCAGCCGGGCCCGGCCGGAACGGTCATCTCGCGGTACGCTTCCCAGTATGCGGCCTCGTTCAGCGACGTGCCCGCGATGTCCCGGCGATCCATCAGCTCGGTGATGTTCATCTGCACCGTGTTGATCGCGACCGTCACCTGGTCGGGCTTCGGGCTCAGCTCGGCGAGCATGTGGCGCGTGTCGTCGGACAGCCATTTCGCTTCGGCGCCCTCGCCTTCCGGCGCGAACGAGATCGAGCCGCCGACCTGCAGGATCATGTCGGGCACCGCGTCGCGCAGCCGGCCGAGCAGCTCGTTGAATTTCGACAGCCGCTTGCTGCCCTTGCCGTCCGGCTCGCGCACGTGCAGGTGCAGCACCGTCGCGCCCGCGTCGTAGCAGTCCACCGCCTTCTGCACGTGCTCGTCCATCGTCACCGGAATGTCCTCCGGGAAATCCGCCGGCATCCATTCGGGGCCGTACGGCGCGACCGTGATGACCACCTTGTCCTGGTTCTCCGGGTGCAGCGAATCGTCGAGAAATTGCATGTCGTCCTCCAGATTGAATCGTTGTGCTTGTGTTTCGTGTCGATGCCGTGCTCAGAACGGCATGTCGCCGACGATCCCCGCGCGCTCCATCTTGCGCACGCACGGCGGGTAATCCATCACCGCGTAATGCTGGGTGCTGCGGTTGTCCCAGATCGCGACGCTGTTCTTCGTCCAGCGCCAGCGCACCTGGTATTCGGGGATATACGCCTGGCTGATCAGGTACTGCAGCAGTTGCCCGGCGCCCGGGTTCGCGTCCTGCCCGAAGCGCACGCGCTCCGGCGTGTGGAAGTTCGTGAAGTGCGTCGTGAACGCGTTCACGTACAGGATCTTCTCGCCCGTCTCCGGATGCGTGCGCACGACCGGATGCTCGGCGTCCGGGTACTGCGCCTTCAGTGCGAGCCGCTTGTCGATCGGCATCGCCGCGCCGAAGCTCGCCTCGATGCTGTGGCGCGCGCGCAGCCCGTCGATCTGCCGCTTCATGTGCCCGGGGAGGTTCTCGTACGCGAGCACCATGTTCGCCCACATCGTGTCGCCGCCGACCGGCGGGCACTCGACGCAGCGCAGTACGCAGCCGAATGGCGGCGCCACGCGCCAGCTCGCATCGCTGTGCCACGCGTTCTCGTAGCGGTCGTTCGGCTGGTCGGGCGACTTGTAGATCCGCACGAGGCCCGGATGCTCGGGATCGCTGCCCGCGACCGGGTGGGCCTCGAGCTCGCCGAAGCGCCGCGCGAACGCGACGTGCTCGGCGCGCGTGATGTCCTGGTCACGCAGGAACAGCACGCGGTGCTTCAGCAGCAGTGCGCGGATCTCGGCGAACAGGCCGTCGTCGTGCACGGCGTCGGCGAGGCTCACGCCGGACAGTTCCGCGCCGATCGCGCAAGTGAGTGGTTCGACTCGCATGGCCGGCTCCTCAGACGTCGAATACCGACGAACCCGTGGTCTTGCCCGCTTCCAGGTCGCGATGCGCGCGCACCGCGTCCTCGAGCGCGTAGCGCTGGTTGATCTCGATCCGGATGCGGCCCGCGGCGACGTGGTCGAACAGCTCGCCCGCCAGCGCCGCCTTCTCGGCCGGGTCGGCGATGTAGTCGGCGAGCGCGGGGCGCGTCAGGTACAGCGATCCCTTCATCGCGAGCAGTTGCGGATTGAACGGCGGGATCGGGCCCGACGCGGTGCCCACGCACACCATCAGGCCGCGGCGCTTCAGCGAATCCAGCGACGCGTCGAAGGTGTCCTTGCCGATGCTGTCGAACACGGCGTCGACGCCCTTGCCGTCCGTCAGCTCGCGCACGCGGCCGGCGATGTCTTCCTGCCGGTACAGGATCACGTGATCGCAGCCGTGCGCCCGCGCGACTTCCGCCTTCGCTTCGCTCGACACCGTGCCGATCACGGTCAGCCCCAGCAGCTTCGCCCACTGGGACACGATCAGGCCCACGCCGCCCGCCGCCGCATGAAGCAGAATGCTGTCGCCCGCGTTGAACGCATGGATGCGGCGCAACAGGTAGGCCGACGTGAGGCCGCGCATCGTCATCGCTGCCGCGGTGTCGCAGGCGATCGCGTCGGGCAGCCGGATCAGCGGCGCGGCCGGCACGAGACGCTCGGTGCTGTACGCGCCCAGCGTGTTGATGAAGCCCGTGTAGGTCACGCGATCGCCGACCGCGACGTGGGTCACGCCGTCGCCGACCGCTTCGACCACGCCTGCCGCCTCCACGCCGATGCCGGACGGCAGCGGCACCGGATAAAGCCCGCTGCGGAAATAGGTGTCCGCGAAGTTCAGGCCGACCGCCGCGTGCTTCACGCGCACTTCGCCGGGCCCCGGGTCGCCGACCTCGACGGTCTCCCAGCGCAGCACGTCCGGGCCGCCGGTCTGATGGAATCGCACTGCATGTGCCATGTGTTTCTCCGTGGTGGTTCAGTCGGACGCGCGCCGCGCATCCTCGGGTTCGTCCGCACCCGGCGTCGCGGCTGCGCGCTCGGCCGGGCCCTCATCCAGTTCCGTCCAGTCGGCGTCGCTCAGGTAGCGCCGCGCCGCCGGGAAAATCACGCCTTCCTTGCGCCCCATCTGCTCGAACACGCCGCGTGCGTAGCGGGCGAGCGCCGCGTCGAACGCGGCGTCCGGCTGCGCGTCGCCGGCCATCCGCGCCAGCGCGTCGAGCGCTTGCGCATCGCGGCGCTGCTGGCGCTCGAGTTCGTCCAGCTCGGCTTCGACGCTCTCCGTGCGTGCGCGCAGCGTCGCGAACAGCCGCGCTTCCGCGCCCGCGCCGAAATGCTGCGCCTGCAGGCCGGCGAGATCCGCGAGCACGCGGCGGCACGCGGCGGCATCCGGCCCCGGTTCGCCCGCGTGCGCCGCATGCCGCAGCAACGCATGCAGCAGCGCGGCCACCACGCGATGCGCGTCGAGACAGCGGGCGATCACGCGCGCCGCGGCCGGCGGGTGCGAAGCCGCGCACACGAGCACCGGCACGCCGCTTGCCGCGAACAGGCGCCGCCGCTGCGCGCCTGCGTCGGCGGGCGCGCCGTGCGGCAGCGCCGCGACGCAGATCAGGTCGCAGCCGAGCACGCGGGCCAGGTCCGGCAGCGGCGTGCCGCCGGCGGGCGCGATCGCATACGACACGCCCTGCGCCCGCGCGGCCGCTTCCACTTTCGCACCGTGCTCCGGCATCCGCGCTCCGGGTAAATACGCGTCCGGCGGCGTGCCGGACAACACGAACGTGACCCGCGCGCTCACGGCCCGCGCGAGCTCCAGCGCATGGCCGACCGCGTCGATGCCGCCGGGCGCGCCGTCGACCGTCACGAGCAGATGGCGATACATCACGCGGCTCCGCTTATCCGGCGAGCGACGCGCTGGCGGGCGTGCCGGTCGATGCAGTCGTCATGGGCGCTCTCCTCGTCGCATTCGTGATTCATCGGCACCCATGCTATCGGCGCGGGATCGTTGCGGCCCCACTCGTGACGGGGGGGATTGACGCCCGCACGGTGTTCGGCCGATCCTTCCCCCACGTTCCATACCGGACGCCGGCCTGCAAGGCACCGCCGGGATTCCGACCTGCTCCCCCGATGGCCCACCCACCCGATCGCGCCGACACCGCCCCCACCGAGCTGGTGCTGAAGACCACCGCGCCGCGCGTGCCGGCGCAGCTGCTCGCCCGCGCACGGCTGAGCCTGGCCGCGCCCGGCTTCGACGAACGCCCGATCACGCTCGTGCAGGCGCCGGCCGGCTACGGCAAGACGTCGCTGCTCGCGCAATGGCGCCGCGAATGCCTGGCGCTCGGCCGCGCGGTCATCTGGCTGTCGGCCGACGAGCGCGACGACGCGCCGCGGCTGCTGCAGGGGCTCGTGCAGGCCGTGCGGACCGGGTGCGCCAGGCCCGGCTTCGGCCGCCTGATCGCGCGCGGCGCGCCCGATGCGGCGCGCGCGCTGGAAGGGATGACCGCGTGGCTCGCCGAAGTCGCGCAACTGTCGATCGACGCGCTGCTGATCGTCGACGATGCGGAGCGGCTGCCCGCCGCCGGCCTCGACGCGCTGACCTACGTGCTGCACAACGCACCGCCGAACCTGCGCGTCGTCGTCGCCGCGCGGCGCGGGCTCGACCACGCGGCGGCCGACCTGCTCGCCGGCGGCCAATGCCTGCTGGTCGGCGCCGACTGGCTGCGCTTCACGCTCGACGAGACGATCGCGCTCGTCGGCGCGCGCTTCGCGCAGCGCGTCGATGCCGATGCGTGCGCGCGGCTGTTCGAGCGCGTCGACGGCTGGCCGCTCGGGCTGCAGCTCGCGATGGCCGCGACGGCGCGCGCGGCCGATCCGCGCCAGGCCGTCGATGCGCTCGCCGCGCGCGCGGGCGGCACCCGCGATAGGCTCGTCGAATTGCTGCTCGCGAACCTGTCCGTCGACGACACCGCGTTCCTCACGCAGGTGAGCATCGTCGACCGGCTGCATCCGTCGCTGTGCGGCGCGCTGCTCGACGACGCCGGCGCGGCCGCGCGCCTTGCGCGCCTCGCGCGCGACACGCCGCTCTTCATCACGTCGGACGATTCCGACTGGTGCCGGCTGCATCCGCTCGTGCGCGACGCGCTGCGCGACCGCCTCGCGGCCGGCCCCGACGCCGCGCGCGGCGTGCTGCACGCGCGCGCGGCCGGCTGGCTCGACGCGCACGGGATGACGGACGAAGCAGCCCGCCACGCGTATGCGGCCGGCCAGTTCGAGCTCGCCTATGCGCTCGCGCAGCGTTGCCTGGAGGACGCGATCAAGGAAGGCCGCATCGACGACGTGCTCGACTGGCTCGCGCGCCTGCCCGACGCGGAGCTCGACAAGCGCCCGGCGCTGCGGATCGCGGTCGCGTGGGCGCTCGCGCTCGGCGAGCGGCACGTCGAGGCGCGCCGCCAGATCGCGGGCATCCTCGCCGCGCCCGACACGCCGCCCGCGATGCGTTACGAATGCGCGCTGATCCTGAGCGCGGCCGCGTATTACGCGGACGAGATCGACCGCTTCGTCGAGCTGTTCGAACCGTGGGCCGACTTCGCGCCGCCGCCCGCGACCTGGCTCGCGCAGATGCACGCGAACCGGCTGTCGGCGCGCGCGATCATCCTCGGCGAGCCGGCACAGGCGCGCCGCTTCCAGCAAGCCGCGCCGAGAAGCGAGACGGCGGCCGGTTTCGGCTACGTCGCGCGCTGGGGCGAGCTGATCACGGGCTTCAGCTACTTGTGCGAGGGGCAGCGGCAGCTCGCGGACGACGTGCTGTCGCCTGCGCTGGCCCGCGCGGAAGCCGATCTCGGCCGCCGCCATCCGCTGACCTGCATGTTCGCCGCGCTGTGCGCGGCGCTCGCGTACGAGGCCGATCGCGTCGACCAGGCGGCCGCGCTGCTCGCGAACCGGCTCGACGTGCTCGAGCACGCGGGCATCCCCGACACGGTGCTGCTCGGCTATTGCACCGCGGCGCGCATCGCGATGCTGCGCGGCCTCGAGCACCGCGCGATCGACCTGCTCGAAGCACTGGACGCGATGGGCGTCGCGCGGCGGCTGCCGCGCCTGTCGGTCGCGAGCCTCGCCGAGCAGGTGCGGATCCATGCGGCGCGCTACCGCGAGGCGACCTGCCACGCGCTGGTCGAGCGGATCGATGCGATCGCCGCCGCCGAGTTCCCGGCCCACGGGCCGCTGTGGCGGCGCCCCGTCGTGCTGCTGCAGGCGACCGCGCATGCCGGCGCGGCGCTGGCCGCGCGCCGCTGGGAGGACGCGTGCGCGGCGCTCGACGAGGCGGCGGCGCTCGCCCGCGAAATGAACGTCGGCCGCGCGCGCATCGAGATCATGGCGCTCGGCGCGTTCGCGCTCGAGCAGTCGGGCCAGGGCGGCCGCGCGCGGCTCGTCGAGGCGATGAACCTCGCGGACGTGTTCGGCCTCACGCGCACGCTCGCCGACGCGCATCCGGCCGTCGCGGACTGGGCGCGCCGGGTCGGCGACGAGGCGGGCGCGAGCCCGATGGGCCAGGCCCGCCATGCGCTGCCGCAGCCGCGCGTCGTGCCGCCCGCGCCACGCAGCGCGGCCGGGCCGCGCGCGGTGCCGAGCGTCGTGCTGACGCCGAAGGAGCGCGCGATCCTCGAACTGCTCGCGCGCAACCTGTCGAACAAGGAAATCGCGGTCGCGCTCGCCGTCGGCGAGGAAACCGTGAAATGGCACCTGAAGAACCTGTTCGGCAAGCTCGACGCCAGCTCGCGCAAGCACGCGGTGCGCCGCGCGCTGGTGCTCGGCCTGCTTGAAAACGCGCCGTAGCGCGCCGCAGCAGCACACCTTCGTCCCGTCGATTCTCCGCAACCCTGCCCCCCGCGCGTGGGGGGGAGCGGCCGCGCGTCGTTGCGTAGTCTTTGAGCATCACCCGGGCAGGCTCGATCCCGCCCGGGAACAACACGATCCCGGAGACTCGGATGAAGACGAAACTGGCCGCGCTCGCCGCGCTTGCCGCCTGGTCGGCGCTCGCGCACGCGCAATCCTCCGTCACGCTGTACGGCGTGATCGACACCGGCATGCTGTACCAGAGCACGTCCGCCTCGTCGTTCAGCCCGAGCGCGCCGAACACCGGCAAGGTGTTCCGGATGAAGGACGGCGGAATCTATTCGAGCTTCTGGGGGATCAAGGGCAGCGAGGACATCGGCGGCGGCTACAAGGTCAACTTCAAGCTGCAGGGCTCGTTCGACAGCGGCACCGGCCGGTTCCAGCTGAGCGACACGCCGGGCGCGGTCGCGATGTTCAACCAGATCGCGTCGGTCGGCGTGTCGGGCCCGTTCGGCAGCTTCACGGCGGGCCGCCAGATCGTGCCGATGATCTACGCGATGGCCGACACCGACGTGCGCAACGCGCAGTTCTTCGGCAGCATCCTGACCGCGTGGCTCGGCATCAATACCGCGGCGGGCTGGCCCGGCACGAGCACCAACGGCGCGATCGGCGCGCTGTACGACAGCAATGCGCTCGTCTACCAGTCGCCGACGTTCGGCGGCGTGTCGGTCGCGCTCGAATATGCGCCGGGCGGCGTCGCCGGGCAATTTCAGGGCGGCACGCGCGAGTCAGTCGTGCTCAAGTATTCGAACTACGGATTGAATGCCGCGGCGGTCTACTACAACGGTCACGACGCGAATCCGGCGCCCGGCTCGACCCCGACCGGCGTGAACAACAACCGGTTCGTGTACGTCGGCGCGAAATACACGATTCACGATTTCTCGGTGTCCGCGTCGTACGCGAACGGCAAGAATCCCGCGCACGCGGACCGGGCGAATTTCGACATGATGTCGGCGGGCGTCGGCTATCGCTTCACGCCCGCGCTGCAGGTCACGTCGGCCGTGTACTACCTGAAGGACCGCAATCGGTCGGCGAACAAGTCGACGTCGGTCGTGCTCGCGGCCGACTACAGCCTGTCGAAGCGCACGATGGTCTACGCGCAGGTCGGGCATGTGAACAACCGCGGCACGATGAACCAGATGCTCGTGTACGGGCAGCCGGTCGCGCCGGGTGTCGGAACCACCGCTGCGATGATCGGGTTGCGGCATAGCTTTTGAGGGGGGCGCCTAGCCGGGGGCGCCTAGCTCGGGGCGCGCCTGGCCGGTAGCACCCGGCGGCAAGCTTTCCGCAAGCCAGCCGGAGCACCGACTGCACCGATTCGTCGAATCGGCTACAGTGGGCGCTTTGGCGCGGCCGGCCGCGCCCGCTCTCGCGTGAGCCTGCCGTTCCCGAATCCACGAACGGCCCGCCCACGCGCGGCGGCGCTGCGGGCCGTGGATGATTCACCCCGACGAGCGAACCCCTCCATGTCCGATTTGTCCGCCTTCCCGATCACGCAAAAGTGGCCGGCCCAGCATCCCGACCGCCTCCAGCTCTACTCGCTGCCGACGCCGAACGGCGTCAAGGTGTCGATCATGCTCGAGGAAACCGGCCTGCCGTACGAGCCGCATCTCGTGCGCTTCGACACGGACGACCAGCTCTCGCCCGCGTTCCTGTCGCTGAACCCGAACAACAAGATCCCGGCGATCATCGATCCGAACGGCCCGGACGGCAAGCCGCTGCCGCTGTTCGAATCCGGCGCGATCCTGATCTATCTGGCCGACAAGACCGGCCAGCTGATCCCGAAGGATCTGGCGGGCCGCTACGAGACGATCCAGTGGGTGATGTTCCAGATGGGCGGCATCGGCCCGATGTTCGGCCAGGTCGGCTTCTTCCACAAGTTCGCCGGCCGCGACTACGAGGACAAGCGCCCGCGCGACCGCTACGTCGCCGAATCGAAGCGGCTGCTCGCCGTGCTCGATGCGCGCCTCGCCGAGCGCAAGTGGGTGATGGGCGACGCGTACACGATCGCCGACATCGCGATCTTCCCGTGGGTGCGCAACCTGATCGGCTTCTATGAGGCAGGCGACCTCGTCGGCTTCAGCGAATTCCGCCACGTCGCGCGCGCGCTCGACGCGTTCGTCGCCCGCCCGGCCGTCGCACGCGGGCTCAACATCCCGGCGCGCGGCTGATCCGCGCGGCCGGCCGCGCATCCGTCGCGCCGGCAACCTGACCGCCCGCCGCCTCGCGCGGCGGGCCGATGCGGCCGATCGACGCCCGGCCGCTCGGCGGGACTAACCTGCCCCGCCGTCCCCGTTTCCCAACCCCGCCAGCAGCTTGCCGAGCAGCCGCGCGAGCTGCGCCTGCTCCGACGCCGACAGCGCGTCCAGGATCGCGCGCTGGTTCTCGACGTGCGCGACGACGGCCTCGTCGATCAGCGCGCGGCCGGCCTCCGTCAGCGCGACGAGCGTGCCGCGCCCGTCGGCCGGATTCGGGCGGCGCTCGACCCAGCCCGCCTTCTGCAGCCGGTCGATGCGCGCCGTCATCCCGCCCGACGACATCATCAGCGCGTCGTACAGCGCCGTCGGCGTCAGCGCGAACGGCGCGCCGCTGCGACGCAGCGTCGCCAGCACGTCGAATTCGCCGGGCTGCATCCCGTAGCGCGCAAACAGCGGATTGAGACGGTCCCGCCCGATCGCGAGCGCCGCTTCCTGCAGCCTGCCCATCACGAGCATCGACGACGCGTCGAGATCCGGGCGTTCGTCGCGCCATTGCGCGACCGCGTGCGCGGCTCGATCCCTTCGTTCCATTAACCCTCCTCCGCCAACAAGTTATCTTGACGTCGAGATAAATCAGCATTTATCTTGACGTCAAGATAATTTACCTGAAAAACGCGCGGCGTCCGCCTCGACGCCGCGCACGTCACCGAGGGCCACACGATGAATCGCTTCACTTCCCCCGGATGGCGGCTCGCCGCCATCGTCCTCGTCGGGCTGAACCTGCGCCCGGCGCTCGCCGCGGTCGGCCCGCTGCTCGACATGATCCAGCGCACGACCGGCATCGACGACAGCACCGCCAGCCTGCTGACGACGATCCCGATCGTGCTGATGGGCCTCGGCGCGCTGTGCGCGCGCCGCCTGCAGCGCTCGCCCGGAATCGCCGCCGGCGTCGGGATCGGCATCGTGCTGATCGGCCTCGCGTGTGCGGCGCGCGTCGGCGCGCAGCATGCGTGGCTGCTGCTTGCGAGCGCGTGCTGCGCGGGCATCGGCATTGCGATGGTGCAGGCGCTGCTGCCCGGTTTCGTGAAGGCGAACTTCGCGACGCGCATCGGCGGCGTGATGGGCGTCTACTCGACGTCGATCATGGGCGGCGCGGTGCTCGCGAGCGTCGCGGCGCCGCTTGCCGCCGCGCGCTGGGGCTGGCTCGCGGCGCTCGCCTGCTGGACGCTGCCGGCCGTCGTCGCGGCGGCGGTGTGGCCGTTCGCGAGCCGCGACGGCGCGCCGATCTCCGCCGCCGCATCGCCGGTGCTCGCGCGGCCGTCGCGCTCGCCGCGCGCATGGCGGCTCGCGCTGTTCTTCGGGATCGCGACCGGCGCGTACACGCTCGTGCTCGCGTGGCTGCCGCCGTTCTACATGCGGCTCGGCTGGTCGCCCACGGCGGCCGGCGGGCTGCTCGGCGGCGTGACGCTCGCGGAAGTCGTGGCCGGGCTGGCGGTGTCCGCCACGATCGACCGCATGCCCGATCGCCGGGCGGCGCTGTTCGCGGCGATCGCGGCGCTGTTCGTCGGGCTGGTGCTGATGCTCGCGTCGCCGGAGGGGTTCGCGCTGCCCGTCGCGCTGCTGATGGGCGCGGGCATCGGCGCGCTGTTCCCGCTGTCGCTGATCGTCACGGTCGACCATGCGGCGACGCCGGCCGATGCCGCGTCGCTGACCGGTTTCGTGCAGGGCATCGGCTACCTGATCGCGGGGCTGTTCCCGTTCGCGGCCGGCATCGTGCGCCAGCATCTCGCGGACCTGACGCCGGCGTGGATCGCGATGGCGTGCCTGTGCGTCGTGCTGTGCGCGCTGGCGTCCGGCTTCGCGCCGCACGTTGCGCGGCGCGTCGCGCGCGCGTGAGCGCAGGCGCGGAATCGGCTGCCCGCGCAACCCAGCCGCCGCCGATCAGCAGCGGGTAGCAACGGCAAGCGCCGTCAGTCCGCGCTCGCGTACAGCGTCGAATCGGCGAACCCTTGCGCATCGAGCACGCGGCCGATCAGGATCAGCGCGGTGCGTTCGATGCGCGTGCCCTGCACTTTCGCGACGATATCCGCGAGCGTGCCCGTCACGCGCGCCTCGTCCGGCCAGCTCGCGCGGTAGATCACCGCGACCGGGCAATCCGGTCCGTAGTGCGGCAGCACCTCGTCGACGATGCGCGCGAGATGCCGCACGCCGAGGTGGATCGCGAGCGTCGCGCGGTGCGCGGCCAGCGAGCCGAGCGACTCGCCTTCGGGCATCGTCGTCTTGCCCGCGAAGCGCGTGAGGATCACCGTCTGCGCGATGCCGGGCAGCGTCAGCTCGCAGCCGAGCGTCGCCGCGCACGCGGCGGCGGCCGTCACGCCCGGCACGATTTCATACGGAATCCCGAGCGCCTTCAGCCGGCGGATCTGCTCGCCGATCGCGCCGTACAGCGACGGGTCGCCCGAGTGCACGCGCGCGACGTCCTGCCCTTTCGCATGGGCGCCGGCGAGCAGCGCGACGATCGCGTCGAGGTCGAGCTCCGCCGTGTTGACGACCTGCTCCGCGCGATGCCCGTCGAGCACCGCCGCGGGCACGAGCGACCCCGCATACAGGATCACCGGGCACGTGCGCACGAGGCGCTGGCCCTTCACCGTGATCAGCTCCGGGTCGCCGGGACCCGCGCCGATGAAATACACCGTCATCGATAACACTCCGTCAGTTCATGGGGACGACCCGCCGTCCGGCGTCACGCGCGCGCGGCCGGATCGAGCGCGTCGAGCAGCGCGGTGGCCGAGTCGAACGCGCGGTCCGCGTCGGGCAGCGGCGGCCGGCGCAGCATCACGACCGGCAGCCGGCGTTCGCGCGCGACGTCGAGCTTCGCTTCGGTCGCCGCGCCTCCGCTGTTCTTGCTGACGACGACGTCGATGCCCGCGAGCGCGAACAGCGCGCGCTCGCCGTCGAGCGTAAACGGCCCGCGCGCGGCGACGATCTGCGCGCGCGCGTTGCCCGGATGCGGATCGAGACAGCGCACGAGCCAGAACTGGTGGACCGGAATCGCGTCGAGATGCGCGAGCGGCTCGCGGCCGAGCGTGAACAGCGGCCGGCGAAACGGCGCCAGCGCGGCCTCGATGCCGGCCCAGTCGTCGACCATCCGCCAGTCGTCGCCCGGCTGCGGCTGCCATGGCGCGCGGCGCAGCGCCCAGAGCGGCACACCCGCGTCGCGCGCGGCGGCGGCCGCGTTCGCGCTGATCCGCGCGGCATAGGGATGGGTCGCGTCGATCACGAGGCCGATGCCGGCTTCGCGCAGGTACGCGGCCAGCCCCTGCGCGCCGCCGAAGCCGCCGACCCGCACCTCGCACGCGAGATCGCCGGGCACCTTGCCGAGCCCCGCGAGGCTGTACACGTGGCGCGGGCCGAGCGCGCGCGCGATCTTCAACGCGTCGCCGGTGCCGCCGAGCAGCAAAATGCGCGGGCTCATCGCGCGCACCCGACGAAACGGCCCTGCCGGTCGATCGCGAACATCTCGAGCGCGACCGACGCGGGCACGATGTCGCGCGCGACGGCGAGCGCGTGCGCGCAGACGATGTCGCCGAGCGGCACGCCGTCCGCCTGCGCGAGCTTCAGCGCTTCCTGGCTCGTGTTCGCGGCCAGCATCGCGGCCTGCAGCGCGTCGCTCGCGCCCGCTTGCGCGGCCCATTGCGCGAGCAGCGGCAGGTCGATGCTCGAATGGCGGCTGTGCAGGTCGAGATGGCCGGCCGCCAGCTTGCTGAGCTTGCCGAAGCCGCCGCACATCGACAGCCGCGCAACCGGCGCGCGCCGCAGATGCTTCAGCACCGCGCCCGCGAAATCACCCATCTCGATCAGCGCCATGTCCGGCAGATGGTAGTGCGCGCGCATCGCGTCCTCGCTCGCGTTGCCGGTGCACGCGGCGATGTGCGCGACGCCGTTCGCGCGCGCGACGTCGATGCCCTGATGGATCGACGCGATGTACGCGGAGCACGAGAACGGCCGCACGATCCCGGTCGTGCCGAGGATCGACAGCCCGCCGACGATGCCGAGGCGCGGGTTCATCGTCTTCAGCGCCAGCGCCTCGCCGCCCTCGACGCCGATCGTCACGTCGAAGCCGCCCGCATGGCCGTGTTCGGCTGCGAGCGCATTCAGGTGCGTGGTCATCATCTGGCGCGGCACGGGATTGATCGCCGGCTCGCCGACCGGCAGCGTGAGCCCCGCGCGCGTGACCGTGCCGACGCCCGGCCCCGCATGGAAGCGCACGCCGGGCGCCGCCGCGAGCGCGACGCGCGCGAATACGAGTGCGCCGTGCGTGACGTCCGGATCGTCGCCGGCGTCCTTGATCGTGCCGGCCTCCGCACCGCCGTTCCCGTCGCTGATTAGTCGGCAGAATTCGAGGCGCATCACGACGCGCTGCCCCTTCGGCAGCACGATCTCGACCGCGTCGCCCGCGTCGCCGGTCAGCAGCAGCCGCGCGGCGGCCAGCGACGTCGCGGTCGCGCAGCTGCCGGTCGTGTAGCCGAAGCGCAGCGGCGCGGGTTGCTCGGGGGTTTCGTCGCGCATCACGCCGCCGCCGTTGCGTGCATCTCCGCCGGCTTGCACACGTCGTACAGCGTGACGGGCAACGGCTGCCGCCAGGTGTCGAAGCGGCCGAGCGGCTCCGCGTGCGCGAGTGCCACGCGCGTGAGCGTGCCGCCGTGCGCGTCGCGCCACGCGGCCAGCGCGATCTCGCCCTGCAGCGTCACCGCGTTCGCGACGAGCCGGCCGCCCGGCTTCAGCGCCGACCAGCAGGCGTCGAGCACGCCCGGCACGGTCGCGCCGCCGCCGATGAAGATCGCGTCGGGCGCGGCGAGCCCCGCGAGCGCATCGGGCGCGCGCCCCGCGACGAGCTGCAGGCCCGGCACGCCGAGCGCGTCGCGATTGTGTTCGATGTAGCGCTGCCGCTCCGCGTGCGATTCGATCGCGATCGCCCGGCACGACGGGTGCGCGCGCATCCATTCGATGCCGATCGACCCGCAGCCCGCGCCGACGTCCCACAGCAGTTCGTCCGGCGCGGGCGCGAGCCGCGCGAGCGTCAGTGCGCGCATGTCGCGCTTGGTGAGCTGCCCGTCGTGGCGGTACGCGTCGTCCGGCAGGCCGGGCGTCAGCGCGCGGCGCGGTGCGTCGGGCGCCGCGCGGCAGTCGAGCGCGACGAGATTCAGCGCCGCGGTCTCGCTGATCGCCCAGTCGTGCGCGAGCGCGTCGATGCGCCGCTCGAGCGGGCCGCCGAGATGTTCGAACACGCTGATGCGGGTCGGCCCGAAGCCGCGCGCGGTCAGCTCGGCCGCGACGACGGCGGGCGTGCGGCCGTCCGCGCTCAGCACGAACAGGCGCCGCCCCGGCAGCAGATGGCCGGCGAGCGCCGCGAGCGGCCGGCCGACCAGCGACACCGCGCCGACGTCCTGCAGCGCCCAGCCGAGACGGGCCGCGGCCAGCGACAGCGACGACGGCGCGGGCAGCACGCGCCATTCGCCGGGCGCAAGCTGGCGTGCGAGCGTCGCGCCGACGCCGAACAGCATCGGATCGCCGCTCGCGAGCACGCAGACGGGCGACCCGCGACGCGCGAGCACGCCCGCGAGATCGAACGGCGACGGCCATGCCTCGCGCGCGGCCGCGATCCGCGCGGGCAGCATGTCGAGGTGCCGCGGCGCGCCGACCACGAGCGTCGCGTCGAGCAATGCGCGGCGCGCGGCGCGCCCGAGCCCCGTGTAACCGTCGTCGCCGATGCCCACCACCGTCAGCCACGCCGTCATGCACCCTTCCCCATCGTTCGTCGTTCCGCTCAGTTGCGTTGCGTTGCACGGCGCTCCGCCGCCGCGCGCCGATCCGCCTTGCCCAATCCCAGTCTGTCACGGCGCCATCGTACCATTCGGGCGACTGCCCGCTTCCCGGCCGAAAGCCGCGCCAGTCCCGCCTTCCGGCACTCGTTCGCGCCGGCGGCGCCCGAAAAATCGGGTATCCTACGCCCGTTCGTTCGCCGGCGCCCCTCGGGGCCCAAGAGGGAACACAGGGCGCATGCCGCGCCGCTGTGGCTGCCCCCGCAACTGTAGGCAGCGAGCCCGCCTCCATCTCGCGCCACTGGCTTGTCCGGGAAGGCCTGGAGCGGGCGTCGACCTGTCAGCCAGGAGACCTGCCGGCTTGAAAGTGCGTGCGTGCCAGCCGGCATCGGGCGGGGTGTACCGATGCGTTGGCCGCGGCGCGACACTGCGTCGGTGCCCCGTTGAATTCCGTCCCCGTTCCGTCTGCTTCACCCGTCGTGCGTCCATCGGCCTGCCCGGGGCTCGTGCGCGTCGTCCCTGCCGCCGACGGCGGCCTGTGCCGGATCAAGCTGCCGGGCGGCCGCCTCGACGCGCGGCAGGCGCGCGCGATCGCCGCCGTCGCCCGCGCGCACGGCTCGGGCGTGATCGAAGCGACCAATCGCGCGAACCTGCAATTGCGCGGCATCCGCGACGGCGAAGCGGCCGCGCTCACCGCCGCGCTGCTCGGCGCCGGCCTCGGCCCGCTCGTCGACGCCGACGGCGACGCCGCCGCACTGGCCGCCAGCGACGACGTCCGCAATCTGATGCTGAGCCCGCTCGCGGGACGCGACCCGGCCGCGCTCATCGACAGTGCGGCGCTCGCCGCGCCGATCTTCGGCATGCTCGCGCGCGAGCCGCGCCGGTTCGAGCTGTCGCCGAAATTCTCGATCCAGCTCGACGGCGGCGAGGCCGTCGCGGCGCTCGATCATCCGCACGACATCTGGCTGTCCGCGTGGCGGCGCGGCGACGGCGCCGTGCGCGTCGCGGCCGGGCTGGCCGGCTGTCCGCCCGTCGCCGCCGACGATGCCCCTGCGTGCGCCGACGTCGCGCCCGGCGACGCCGTTGCGCTCGTGCGCGCCCTGATGCTCGCGTTCCTCGATCTCGCGCCGGCCGACACGACGCGCATGCGCGCGCTGCTCGCGACGCACGGCGAACGCGCGCTGCTCGAACGCGCGCAGGCGTATCTGCCGTTTCCGCTTGCCGCCGATCCCGCGCTCGCCGCATGGCGGCGCGCGCCGTCGGCGCCCGCGCTGCGCTTCGGCGCGCAGGCGTCGCGCGACGCCGCGCGCTGCAGCGTCGGCGCGCAATTCGCGCTCGGCCGTCTCGACGCCGAAAGCCTCGACCAGTTGGCGGCGCTCGCGGACACCCATGGCGACGGCACGCTGTCGATGACGCCGTGGCAAGGCGTGTTCGTCCACGGCGTCGCCGCCGGTGACGCGCCCGCGCTGCGCGACGCGCTCGCCGCGCTCGGCCTCGTGTGCGAGCCGACGCATCCGCTCGCGCAGCTCGTCGCGTGCGCGGGCAGCACCGGCTGCGCGAAAGCGCGCGCCGACACGAAGCACGACGCGCTCGCGCTCGCCGCGCGCATCGGCCATGCGCGCGGCGTGCACCTCGCGCACCTCGTGCACCTGACCGGCTGCGAGCGCCACTGCGCGCTGCCGCACCCGGCGGAGCACACGCTCGTCGCGGTCGCGCCGGCGCGCTACGACCTTTACCGGCGCGACGATGCAGCAGGCGCAGCAGGCCTCGGCGCCCCGCTCGCGCGCCACTTGACGATCGACCAGGCCGCGGCCCGACTGGGCAACCCGCGGCAATGCCAGGACACCACCGATGCTTGACTACATACGCGACGGGCAGGAAATCTACCGCCAGTCGTTTGCGACGATCCGCGCCGAGGCCGACTTGTCGCGCATCCCGGCCGACCTCGAGAAACTCGCGGTACGCGTGATCCACGCGTGCGGGATGGTCGACGTCGTCGACGATCTGCGCTTCTCCGCCGGTGCGGGCGCGGCGGGCCGCGCGGCGCTGGCCGCCGGCGCGCCGATCCTCTGCGACGCCAAGATGGTCGCGGAAGGCATCACGCGCGCACGGCTGCCGGCCGGCAATCGCGTGCTCTGCACGCTCGGCGAGCCGGAGGTGCCCGACCTCGCGCGGCAGCTCGGCAACACGCGCTCGGCCGCGGCGCTCGAACTGTGGCGAGCGCACCTCGCGGGCAGCGTCGTCGTGATCGGCAATGCGCCGACCGCGCTGTTCCACCTGCTCGACATGCTCGACGCGGGCGCGCCGCGCCCCGCGCTGATTCTCGGCTTCCCGGTCGGCTTCATCGGCGCGGCCGAATCGAAGGCGCTGCTCGCCGCCGACAGCCGCGGCGTGCCGTACGTCGCGCTGCTCGGCCGGCGCGGCGGCAGCGCGATGGCGGCCGCCGCGGTCAACGCGCTCGCGACGGAGGTCGAATGACGGCCGCGCGCGGACGCCTGTTCGGCCTCGGCGTCGGCCCGGGCGACCCCGAACTGATGACGCTGAAGGCGGTGCGCCTGCTGCAGGCCGCGCCGGTGGTCGCGTATTTCGTCGCGAAGGGCAAGAAAGGCAATGCGTTCGGCATCGTCGAAGCGCATCTGCGCGACGCGCAGGTGCAGTTGCCGCTCGTCTATCCGGTGACGACCGAAGCGCTGCCGCCGCCGCTCTGCTACGAAACCGTGATCGCCGACTTCTACGACACGGCCGCCGACGTCGTCGCCGCGCATCTCGACGCGGGCCGCGACGTCGCGGTGATCTGCGAAGGCGATCCGTTCTTCTACGGCTCGTACATGTATCTGCACGACCGCCTCGCGCCGCGCTACGACACCGAAGTCGTGCCCGGCGTGTGCTCGATGCTCGGCGGCACGGCCGTGCTCGGCCAGCCGCTCGTGTATCGCAACCAGAGCCTGTCGGTGCTGTCCGGCGTGCTGCCGGAGGACGAGCTGCGCGCGCGGCTCGCGCAGGCCGACGCGGCCGTGATCATGAAGCTCGGGCGCAACTTCGACAAGGTGCGGCGCGTGCTCGACGAACTCGGCCTCGCGAAACGCGCGCTGTACGTCGAGCGCGCGACCATGGCGAACCAGCGCATCGTGCCGCTCGACGCGGTCGATCCGATGGCGTCGCCGTATTTTTCGCTGCTCGTCGTGCCGGGGGAAAGATGGCAAGGATGACGACCCCGCCCGCGATCGTGGTGCTCGGCGCCGGCGCGCTCGACACCGCGCGGCGCATCCAGGCGCGCTATCCGGGCGCGCAGGTGCACGGCCTCGCGTCGCGCGTCGCCGCCGACGTGCCGTTCGACGAGCTCGGCGCGCATCTGCGCGAGCTGTATGCGCGCGGCCTGCCGATCGTCGCGCTGTGCGCGGCCGGCATCGTGATCCGCTGCATCGCGCCCGCGCTCGCCGACAAGGGCGTCGAGCCGCCTGTGCTGGCGGTCGCGGAAGACGGCTCGGCCGTCGTGCCGCTGCTCGGCGGCCTGACCGGCGTGAACCTGATCGCGCGCGAGCTGGCCGACTGGCTCGGCGTCGCGCCCGCGATCACGACGAGCGGCGAGCTGCGCTTCGGCGCATGCGTGCTCAATCCGCCCGACGGCTACGCGCTCGCGGATCTCGCGCAAGGCAAGCGCTTCGTGTCCGACCTGCTCGCGGGCGCGCCGACGCGCATCGACGGCGCCGCGCCGTGGCTCGACGACGTCGCGCTGCCGCGCGACGACGCGGCCGCGCATGCGATCCGCGTCACGCCGCTTGCATGGCGCGGCGCGCGCGACGAGCTCGTGATCCATCCGCGCAGCGTGGTGATCGGCATCGGTGCGCGCCTCCCGTCATCGGCCAGCGACGACGCCCCGCTCGATGCGCGCATCGGCGCGTTGCTCGACGCACAGGGTCTCGCGTCGCAAGCGCTGGCTGCGCTCGTCGCGCCGGCGGCGATGATCGGCGACGCGGCGCTCGAAGCGGCTGCCGATGCGCTGGGCGCGCCGCTGCGCTTCGTCGATGCCGACGTCGATGCCGATCCCGATGCGGTGGCGTCCGACGTGCTCGAACGCGCACTGCGCGTGCCGCACACGCGGCAGGCCCCGCTCGACGGGCTGGCCTGCGCGGTCGCCGCGCAGCCGGTCGATCCGGCGACGCTCGGCCGCGCGCGCGGCCGCCTCACCGTGCTCGGCCTCGGGCCCGGGGCCGCCGCATGGCTGACGCCCGCCGCGCGCGCGGCGCTGGCCGACGCGACCGACATCCTCGGCTACACGACCTACGTGAACATGGCCGGGCCGTTCCGCGCGGACCAGCGCGTGCACGGCACCGACAACCGCGAGGAAATGCAGCGCGCGCGCCACGCGTTCGAGCTGGCGGCCGAGGGCCGGCGCGTCACGGTCGTGTCGTCGGGCGACCCGGGCGTGTTCGCGATGGCCGCGGCCGTGCTCGAAGCGCTCGACGACGCGCGCGATCCGCGCTGGGCCGCGGTCGACCTGCGCGTCGAGCCCGGCGTGTCGGCGTCGCTCGCGACCGCCGCGCAGGCCGGCGCGCCGCTCGGTCACGACTTCTGCGTGATCTCGCTGTCGGACAACCTGAAGCCGTGGGACGTGATCGAGACGCGCCTCGCGCACGCGGCCGAGGCCGATCTCGTGATGGCGTTCTACAACCCGATCTCGCGCGCGCGGCCGTGGCAGCTCGATCGCGCGCTCGACGTGGTGCGCGCGCATCGCGCGCCGGACACCGTCGTCGTGCTCGGCCGCGACATCGGCCGGCCCGGCGCGACGCTCGTCAATACGACGCTCGGCGCGTTGCGCGCCGAGCAGGTCGACATGCGCACGATGGTGATCGTCGGCTCGTCCACCACGCGGCGCTTTTCCGTCAACAATGGACGGGATTGGGTCTACACGCCGCGCTGGTATCGCTGAATGCGCGCCGGGCCGCGCGCCCGGCGCCGTATCGAATGCACGCAATCATTTCGCACCGCGATTCAAACCAAATAAAAACGTAATCGAGGATTCCCGATTGATCTGCAATCCTCCAAGATGAGCACGCCGCCGTCCGGGTCCAACCCATGCCCGGTCCGATTACGGCGGTGATACGCAAACCAGCGTAGCGCTCATCACCATGGAGAACACAATGCAAAACAGCGTGTTGTCGCATCTCATCCCGCGCGCGATCGCCGCGGGCTGTCTGCTCGCCGGCGCGAGCGTGTCGCAGGCGGCGGGCGCCTTTGCGCCCTATGTCGACGTGACGCTCTACCCGACGCCGCTCGTGGATCGCATCGGCGTTCAGCAAGGCATCCAGCAATTCACGCTCGCGTTCGTCGTCGCGGGCAACGGCTGCACGCCGTCGTGGGGCGGCGTACAGGCCATCGGCAACGGCGCGACCGGCGACCTGCTCACGTCGATCGGCACCGCCGTCACGAACTATCGCGCGAAAGGCGGCGAAGTCGCCGTGTCGTTCGGCGGCGCGAACGGCACGCCGCTGATGCAGGCGTGCACGAGCGTCCCCGCGCTGAAGACCGCGCTCCAGACCGTGATCGACACGTACAGCCTCACGCACGTCGACTTCGACATCGAGGGCTCGTCGCAGCTGGATTCGGCGGCCGTCGCCCGCAACTTCCAGGCGGTCGCGCAGCTGCAGGCCGACTATGCGGCGAAGGGCAAGCCGCTGCACGTCACGCTGACGCTGCCGGCGATGCCGACCGGGCTCATCCAGGACGGCCTGAACGTCCTGAACGCGGCGATCGCGAGCAAGGTCGACCTCGACGCGGTGAACGTGATGACGATGGACTACGGTCCCGCCGGCATCGACATGGGCGCGGCCGCGATCAGCGCGGCGCAGGGGCTCTACTCGCAGCTCGACACCGCATACAAGTCCGCCGGCCGGCCGTTGAGCAGCTCGCAGCTGTGGCAGATGGTGGGCGTCACGCCGATGATCGGCGTGAACGACACGCAGGGCGAGACGTTCACGCTCGACAACGCGCAAAGCGTGCTGAACGCGGGCATCAACAACGGCTACGGCTTCATCAGCTACTGGTCGGCGACCCGCGACAAGCAGTGCGACAGCAACAGCGGCTATGCATCGCCGATCTGCTCGGGCGTCACGCAGCAGCCGTACGCGTTCGCGTCGATCTTCAAGAAGCTCGACGCCAAGTGGGGCACCGGCGTCACGCAGGACCCGAACTACGGCGGCGGCTCGGACGGCGGCGGCACGCCGCAGCCGGGCGCGCCGTGGTCCGCGAGCCAGGTGTACACGGCGGGCGCGACGGTCACGTACCAGGGCGTCACCTACCAGGCGCAATGGTGGACCAAGGGCGACATCCCCGGCCAGTCGTCGGTGTGGAAGGCCGTGAACGGCGGCACGCCCGCCTGGTCGGCGACCACCGCCTATCAGGCCGGCGCGTGCGTGATGTACCAGGGCGCGAAGTACTGCGCGAAATGGTGGACCCAGGGCGATACGCCGAGCGCGGGCGGCGTGTGGGTGAAGTCGTGACGGCGCGCATGCGGGCCGTCAGCGCGGGCCGCTAATGGCGCTCCTGTGATGCAAGCCGGGCGCGTCGGCGACAGTCCTCGCCGGCGCGGCCCGGCCGCAAGCGAGCGCGGCTCGACGGCCCTGCCCGCTCACTGTGAACGTTCAGCCGCGCGCGTGCTCGGCGAGCACGCGCGCCTTCTCGTCGACGAGCGCGGCGACGTGCGCGTCGTGATGCTGGCGAATCCGTTCCGTCGGCCCGACGATCGACAGCCCGTACCAGTCGCCGTCGATCGGCAGCGCGACCGCGACCGCCGACAGTTCCGGCGCACTCTCGCCGAAATTGTCGGCCCAGCCTTGCGCACGACACCGCGCGGCCTGCTCGATCAGCGCGGGCAGATTCGTCACCGTCGCGTCGGTGAAGCGCTCGAACGACAGCACCGCGCCGAGCGCCTGCTGCGCGTCGGGCGGCAACTCCGCGAAGATCGCCTTGCCGATCGAGTTCGCATGCAGCGGACGCAGTTCGCCCGGCTGGCGCGTATAGCGGATCGCCTGCTCCGATTCGACGACGTCCAGATACGTGACCGACGCCCCGTGGATCTTGCCGAGCACCGCGGTTTCGCGGCTCGCGTCGCGCAGCGCGACGAGGTGCGGATGCACCATGTCGACCACGGGGTCGGTCGCGTCGATCGCGGCGGCGATCGTCTGCAGGCGGCGCGTCGGATAGTAGCCGCCGCGCTTGCGCACTTCGTACAGGTAGCCGCGGCTGACGAGCGTGCGCGTCATCGCGAGGCAGCTCGACGCCGGCACGTTGAGCAGGCGCGCGAGTTCGGTGAGCGGCAGCGGCCGCCGTTCGGCGGCGAACAGCTCGAACAGGTCGAGCGTCCGAGCGACAAGTTTGACGTCCATGACGAGCGGTCGAAACGGTGGAAGGTCGCCGCGCCGTGAACGGGCCGCCCGGTCGATACGATCAGTACGACTTCGGCAGGCCCAGCACCTTCTCCGCGATGTAGCACAGGATCAGTTGCGGGCTCACGGGCGCGAGCCTCGGGATCATACACTCGCGCAGGTAGCGCTCGACGTGGTATTCCTTCGCGTAGCCCATCCCGCCGTGCGTCGCGATCGCCGTCTGGCAGGCCTGGAACGCGCTTTCCGCGCCGAGGTACTTCGCGGCGTTCGCTTCCGCGCCGCACGGCTGCCCCGCGTCGTAGCGGGTCGCGGCCTTCATCACCATCAGCCATGCGGCCTCGAGCTGCATCCACGCCTGCGCGAGCGGATGCTGGATCGACTGGTTCTGCCCGATCGGCCGGCCGAACACGACGCGTTCGCGCGCATACTGCGTCGCGCGCCGCAGCGCCGCCTGCCCGAGCCCGATCGCTTCCGCGGCGATCAGGATCCGCTCCGGATTGAGGCCATGCAGCAGATACCGGAAGCCTTCGCCCTCGTGGCCGATCAGGTCGTCGCGCGGCACGCGCAGGTCGTCGATGAACAGCATGTTCGAATCGACCGCCTTGCGCCCCATCTTGTCGATCTCGCGCACCTCGACGCGCGTGCGGTCGAGCGCCGTATAGAACAGGCTCAGCCCGTCGGTCGGCTTCGCGACCTGCTCGAGCGGCGTCGTGCGCGCGATGATCAGCATCCTGTTCGCGACCTGCGCGGTCGAGATCCAGATCTTGCGGCCGTTCAGCACGTAGTGGTCGCCGTCGCGCCGCGCGTGCGTCGTCAGGTGCGTCGTGTCGAGGCCCGCGTCGGGCTCCGTCACCGCGAAGCACGCCTTGTCGCGCCCCGCGATCAGCGGCGGCAGGAAGCGCGCCTTCTGCGCGTCGGTGCCGAACACCTGCACCGGGTTCAGCCCGAAGATGTTCATGTGCACGGCCGACGCGCCCGACAGCCCCGCGCCAGACGCGCTGATCGCACGCATCATCAGCGCGGCCTCGGTCATGCCGAGCCCGGCGCCGCCGTGGGCCGGGTCCATCGCGATGCCGAGCCAGCCGGCCTGCGCGAGCGCCGCGTGGAAGTCGGCCGGGAACCCGCCCTCACGGTCGCGCTCGAGCCAGTAGTCGTCGCCGAAGCGCGCGCAGATTTGCTCGATCGCGCGTTCGATCGCGCGCTGGTCGTCGGTCAGGTCGAATTGCATGGGATGCCTCCCGGGACACGTGGGCGGCCGCGCCGCTCATGACGGCGCGCGGTCGTCGGCCGGTGCGAACACTTGCTGCGCATGCTCGTTCAGCGCGGGCGGCGGCATCCGGTACGTTGCGGGCGTGCGGCCGAGCTTGATCGGCGACGCGATCCCGCGATGCTTGCCGAGCTCGACCCGCATCGCCCGGTGCGCGGTATGCGGGTGGTCGAGCGCGGCCGCCAGGCCGAGCACCGGCGCGCACGGCACGCCGCGGCGGATCAGCCGGTCGGCGAGCGCCGCGCCGTCGTGCGCGGCGAACCGGGTTTCGAGCAACGTGCGCAGCGCCGCCCGGTTCGCGTTGCGCGCGCGGTTGTCGGCGAAGCGCGGATCGTCGAGCCACGCCGGCGCGCCGAGCTCCGCGCATAGTGCCGCGAACTGCCCGTTGTTGCCGACCGCGACGAAGATGTCGACCGTGCCGGTGCGGAAGCTGTCGTACGGCGTGATGTTCGGATGCGCGTTGCCGGTGCGCGCGGGCTCGCGGCCCGAATGGAAATAGTTCGGCGTGTGCGGATGCAGGATCGACAGCGCGCTGTCGAACAGCGTCGCTTCGACGAACTGCCCCGCGCCGCTCGCGTCGCGCTCGCGCAGCGCCATCAGCACGCCGAGCGCGGCGTTCAGCCCGGTGACGAGATCGACGATCGGCACGCCGATCCGCAGCGGCGGCCCGCCCGCCTCCCCGTTCACGCTCATCAACCCGGTGCACGCCTGCACCGCCGCGTCGTAGCCGGGCAGCGCGCCGAGCGGCCCGTCCGCGCCGAAGCCCGACACGCGGCAATAGACGAGCCGCGGGAAGCGCGCATGCAGCGCGTCGAAGCCGAGCCCCCAGCGCTCCATCGTGCCGATCCGAAAGTTCTCGACGAGCGCGTCGGCGTGCTCGAGCAGGCCGAGCAGCCGTTCGCGGTCCGCCGGCTGCGACAGGTCGAGCGCGACGCCGAGCTTGTTGCGGTTCACGCCGAGGAAATACGACGCCGTGTCGCCTTCGAACGGCGGCCCCCAGGTGCGCGTCTCGTCGCCCGACGGCGGCTCGACCTTGATCACTTCCGCGCCGTGGTCGGCCAGGATCTGCGTCGCATAAGGGCCGCCCAGCACCCGCGACAGATCGACGATGCGCAAGCCCGTCAGCGCACCCTGCTGTTCGTGTTCCGCCATGTGTCTCGCTCCTGCTCCGGTCGATCGGCACGCCGGATCGGCGGGCTCCGCGTGGCGATCGGGCCGGCTTCGATTCGACGCTGAATTCCTGTATGTGAATTTATATTCACGCACGGGAATATTCGTGTCAAGCGATGAAAATGCTGATCGCACGAGCGCGTGCGCGACGGCGGCGCATTGGGCGAGCCTCGAGGAGGACGGACGCGATCCGGTTGCCGCGCCGCGCTGCCGTTCGCTAAGCTGGCATTCCGACGGTCCCGAATCCGGAGCTTTCATGAAACGCTTGCTGCTGGCCGCCGTGACGATCGCGGCGACGCTGAGCGTCACGCACGCGCAGACCCAGACCTATCAATTCGGCGAAGGCGGGACGCAGCCGCAGGGCGCGGCGCAACCGGCGCAACCCGCGCCGCTGCCGGGCGCGGTGCAGACGCCGCCGCTGCCGCAGGGCGCGGTGCCGACGTCGCGGCCCGCGCCGCGGCGGCCGCACGCGAGGCTGCACCGGCATCACCGCCACGCGGCAGTCAAACGGCATCGCCACCACGTGCGGCATGTCAGGCCGACGCGACACGGGATCTACCGGTATTCGTGAAGCGGCGGCGGCACGCTATCCATTGTTTCGGATGCGATGCATTTTTTGCTCACCATTTCGCACGAGTTAACCTATTCTTTCGGCAACGCGTGGGCGGTGAGCGCTCGGTCGGACGCATCTTCGTGCGTCCCGGGAAGAGCGGCCGCCGATTGCCGCATCGGCAGCGGCAGCGGCACGCCGAATATGTCAGACGAAGGACAGTTACCCGTTATCGGCCTGTTGCAAGCGGCTCGCGTGCGACAGGTGCGGACACCGCGCACGTGCGCGGCCGCCAGGATTTTTCATCGGCATCGCGATTCCGCCGACGCCGTGCGTAGCAAGCCGGTTGCACCCACGACGCGCGCGTGACGTCGCGTCACTTTCAGCGAGCCCGACATGACGAGCCTGTACACCTACCGCGGATACACGATCGAAGTGCGCTGCGAGCATCAGCCGGCCGAAGCGGCCGACATGGCCGCGCCGGCCCCCGGCTACGTCGCCGTGGTCCAGGTGCGGGCGGGCCATACTACGTCGATCTTCTTCTCGCCGGTGCGGCTCGCGGACGATCGCGGGCAACCGTTCGCCGACAGCCTGGACGCGCTCAGCGCGGGCCGCACGGCCGGCGAGATCATCGTCGACGACCTGCTGTCGAGCGCCGGCTCGTATTGACGCAGCCCGGGCGCGGCGTGGCGCGCCGACGCCGGCGAGAAACGCGAAGGTGCTCTTTAGCGCAATCGTTTGCGCCGAAGTTCGCGGCCTTGATACACGACGACGAAGGCGCCGAGCATCATGATGCCGACGGCCACGAATTCGCTGAGCCGGGCCGGTGCTTCGCGCAACGCCGGATACACGCCGACGCCGATGCCGGCGGCAATCATCGCGATGCCCGCGATCAGTGCTCCGATCGATCCGGAAGTGGTCTTGTCGAAGTCGCTCATGTCGTTACACCCGTAGCCGATATTGTTCTGGTCAGGCGCGATGCGCAGCGAGCATGAGCCCGCGCATCGTCACCTTCCGGTGCTCGACTATATCCGGCCATAAATGGGTCGACGATTTTCCTGACGATGCGTGCTTGAGGTGTCGTTTCGGCGCGACGCGGGACCGCGCTGCTATCATCCGGTCCGGCTGTTCCGGCTGTACGTCGGCCAACTGAAGCGATTTCCGAAACCATTACCAATACCCATGAATTTCGCCTGCATCTGCGGAACCGTCATCTACGACCAAACCGATTTCCTCGCCAACAAGGCGTATCTGATCGCGGATCAGGATTGGGAGGACTTTGCCGAAGCGAGCCAGTCGCGCGGCTACGTCGATCATTCGTATGCGCGCGCCTGCTATCAATGCCCGTCATGCGGCAGGCTGCACGTCGACGACAACGAGCGCCGGCTGATTGCGTTCGCCCCGGAGGCGACCGGAACGCAACCCGTGCTCAGGTCGATCAAGGGCGAGCTCTGGAAGGCGCCGTTGATCGGCGCGTGGACATCGAAACCGTTCGCGGGTCAGCCCAACGGCGACCTCTATTGCGACGGCGCGGAGGGCGGCGCGGAATCCTACGACACCTGGGAAGCGCTGGAGCAGGCCTACTTCGCGCTGTTCTTCCGGCTGAAAGGATTCGGCTTGCTGAGGTCGGCGCTGCTCCGGAAGGACGGCAAGCAGGTTCATACGTGGCAAGACGGCGATCGCTGAGCCCCGCCGCTCACGATCGCAGGAATTTCCCGGCCCTGCGCTCGAGCAGCGCGATCAGTTCCGGCTGCATGAACGCGTACTTGTCGGGAATGTCGAGGCAGATGATTTTCTTGTTGCGCAAGTCCGCGCCGAACTGCTTCGACAGCTTCGCCTTGTGCGCGCGCTCCATCACGAAGATGACGTCGGCCCACGCGATCTGCTCGCGCGACACGACCGACTCCGCATCGGGCGCGACGCCGGCCGAATCCGTTTCGATGCCCGGCCAGCCGGCGAACCATTCTTCCGCCGTCGGGCTTCGCAGCCGGTTCCGGCTGCAGATGAACAGTGCCCGCGTCATGCCGGATGCGATCAGCCTTGCGGCATCGTGCCGGGCCGCAGATACGCGAGCATGTACGACACGTAGTCCGCCTTGCCGAGTTCGACGCCCTGGTTGCGCAGGATCGCGTACGCGGTGATCACGTGAAAGTAGAACTGCGGCAGCGCCCAGTCGCGCGCGTACTGCTCGCCCGTCATGTCGAAGACGACGCCGTTGGGCAGTTCGAGCGCAATCGGCAGCGTGCTGCCTTGGTCGAGCGCGGTCGGCGACAGATCGTCGAGCAACGCAAGTGCGTCGGCGATGTGCGCCTTCGCATCGGACCACGTGCCCGGCTGCGCGTTGGCATTCCATCCTTCCTGCCGCACCGCCAGCAGCGCGTCCGGAAGCGGTTCGCCGCGCAGCCGGCAGACGGGCTCAAGCGCTTGAAAGCAGGCGAAGCGGATCTGCGCCGCGAGCGGATACATGTCGGCGGCAAGCCGCTCCGACAACAGCGCATCCGGCTCGGCGTCTATCGCCTGCCGATGGGCGGCGGCCTTGTCGAGCCACGACGACAGGCCGCGCAGAAACTGGGAGAAGGTTGGTACGAGAAGGTGAGTTAGCGACATGCATTCCTCCGATGAAATCAGGCCGCGTAACGATACCCGCGCTGGACGATCGGGCGCAAGCCCGAGGCTCACGGCGCACATGGCCGCACATCATCGCGCCAGGTTTTTGCGGCAGCCCGAGTTTGCAACAGCGACGGCGGCCAAAGGGCAGCGCCCTGACCTGACGGACGTATTGGCGACCGTCGAGGACAAGCGTCGGATCGCTTCGAGCCGTGCATTGCTGGATTCCGCATTTCCGTAATGGCCGACGAGGTCGGCATGGGCGGAAGCGAGAACAGTGTCGGAGTTCTTGCCCCCCGCAAACTGCGGGACAGGCCGTCGCAAGGCAAGCGCCAATGGAGCCTGGCCAGCCCCTTCAGATCGTCAATTTACTTATAAGCCACTGCCATCGACGGCGCTCCATACCGAATTTGAGCCGATTGCAGGCGCCGTCGACGACCGAGCATTGCACCGCGCTACCCTTAGCCTCCGAGGAATTGCGCCGCGGTTAGCACGGACGCGGCGAGGATGATCGGCGTTTGCTGCTGGCTGGTGATCCCCACCGTCATCTGACCCGCGTCATTGAAACGAATGTATGTGGAAGTCGCCGCGCCGTTCAGATAGTACGGCCACATGCCTTCCGCTTGATTGGCCTGGATCAATTGCTGGTCGACCTTGCTTAGCGCCGCGCTTGATGAGTATTCGACGTCCATATCCGAAACGGCGAGCAAGCTCGCCACGAAGCGCTGCATGTTGCCTTGAGGGCCAAACGTGGATTGCCAATTGATCGCTGAACCCGGTTTCCAGGGGGGGCCGCTCGTCGTAGCATGCGCAAGTGATAGCGCTGAAGAAACGTACCAGCTGGAAGGTGTTGGCGAGAACCGCAGCACGTGTTTGAATTCGAACCGGCCGGATACGTTGCCAGCAGCGAATTGCGCACTAGGTCCCGAAATTGGTTCGCTACCACCCCAAATGCCCCAGAATCCCGCATTGGGCTCGGCCTCGCTACTGAACGGAAACTTGACACCGGGAGCATTCGCAAGCTGCCTCATGAAGCCCGTGTAGTCGACGTTCCAGGTGGGCGGCCGGTCTCCCCATTCGTCGAGGCGACGCTTGGCGACCGCGATCGGATCGAGCGGATTGGGTCCGGCTTCCAATGAGTGGATCAACGCGGAATACGCTGCAAAAAATGTGTCGCCACCGCTTGGTGCATAGATCGATAAGTCAGCCGGAATTGTATTGAAGTAGGACCACAGCGACTCGTTATCCCCCGGCCAGGGCAATGAGGCTGGCTGCAGCACTTGCCCGCCCGACTCGGCAAACCCAAGCGCAGCGAATTCCGCGGTGACGAAGCGACCTTGCAGCTCGACGAACGAAGTCATGAGTTTGACCTTTCTTCGATGGAGAAAGACGCGGGATCCAAAGGATCCCGCCCGAAATGAGCACAGCGCGGCAGCTTCCTTCTGCGAAGGTCATACCGGCCAAGGTAGAGATGCCTTACGTCAGCCGTAGAACCTGTCGGCAAGCATCTTCGACGCCTGCGCTTCATGGCCGAGATACTGGGCTGCGGAAAGAACGATACAGCCGATGACGACTGGCACGTTCACCTCGGAGGTGATCCTGACGACCATTTTTCCCGAGGCATCGAACGACGCACTCGTGCTAGACCCGCTGGAGCTACTGGAGCTATAGAACGGCCACAAACCCGAGTGCTTGTTGTTTCTGATCTCCGCCTGCTCACTCTCGCTATAGGTCGCGTCTGACTTGACCGTGATATCCATCTTGTTGGCGATCAGGAGGCTCGATGCGAACCGTTGCATGTTGCCCGACGATCCGAACGTCTTTTCCCAGTTGATTGGGCTGCCAGGGTTCCACGGCGCACTGCCTGGGCTGTTGAATGCGAGGCCGAGCGCAGCCGAGCTGTACCAGTCGCCCGGTGTCGCGTTGAACGGCAGCACGTTTTGGAACGTTGCGTCCAAGGACACGCCGCTGGATGCAAATTTCTGGCTCAGCGTGGACGTATAGCTGCTGCCGCCCCATAGCCCGAAGAAACCGCTGTTCCCACCTTTGGTCCACGTGTGAGACACATCGGTTTGCCAGCTGTTCGTCGCGACACTGAAGGATCGGCTCGGTGCCTTCTTGAGCAAGGTGAGCATCTTCGAGTAGCCGGGAACGAAGGTGACCGGCTCGGAACCGGCAGGCTTGTAGGGCAGGACGTTCATCTGCGCGGCGAAAATCGGATCAAGCATCGCGGCCGCCAGGGCAGACGCACCCGACACTGCGACGGCCGAACACGGTTCGCTATACAGTGCCCAATTGCGAAACTGCACAGGACCCGGTTTAACGTCCCCGTCCCTCAGCGCACGTTGATACCGATCCCAGCATGCCGGCCCGATCGTGGATTGGAAGTTGTTCGGCGCTGCCTGCAATGCAGACATGACTGCCTGGTAATTGGTAAGAAATTGATTACCGCTCGAGAACTGCGTGTTCCCCGTCAGAGACGCGATGGGAATATTGTTGAGATAGGCCCAGAGCAGGTCATCGGCGTCTTCGCCGCCCACAATCGGAGGCGACGGTTGAACGACTTGAAACGGATCTTGGTTGGAATATCCCAGGCCCTGGGCGAGAGCGTTGTAGAAGCCGGCTTGAAGATCGACGAAGTCTTTCGGATTTGCCATAACATTCACCTTGATTTTATTTAAAACATGGGTTAAATGCACTGGGTTTAGCGAGCACACCCGTCAAATCACCGCAACTTTCAACATTGCCGCAGCAATCGTGTCATTCATTTATTTTTTTGCGAGCACCTCCTCATTTTTTGCATTGACGCGGTGTTGTTGCGTAAATCCACTTGCTGCGTGAAAAATTACGATTACGCGCAACGATCGGCATGACCGGATCGCCAACTCTGGAGCGTACCACCTGGATTTTCGCTTCTTCCTTTGTGGGTCTCATGCACGCTCGGCAACTCACTCAGCAATAGAGAGATGAAAAACGCAGGCCGCACCCAACGCTCCAGATGGCACTCAACTCATCCGCCACACCACAGATAAATCAAACTCTCACCCAAACGCAACGAGTGTCGCGAATTATTCCACAAGCCATTTCCATGTCGCGCGCCGACACTTTATTATCCAAACAGTCAAATAATTCAAATCCTCCATTCTGCATTGCATCAATTTAGAAAGCATCGCAGCGACGTACATTAAAAATAGGTCAAAAACCGCGCCTTTCAAGACTGTCATTTATGTCAGCCCATCCAAGTCAGCAACCGGCAAGATTATTCAAAATCTCGCAGATCATTATGAATAGATTCAGCCTTAATTTAGATCGCCAAAGTGGCGTTCATAAAAATGGTGCCACCATACAGAAAATCGGAAACACCTCGCCACGTCGAATACGAGTCGATCATGTAACGCGCGGCCTCACCTTACGAGCAACAGAAGCGACTCGGCCACGTGCACAGCTCGCACTGCCATTACCTCGCGGCAACGGCCTCCGCTGAGAAGGAGCGCGATAGCGCCCTCTCCCGCGTTTCGATGGGCTTGCTTGGAGAGAGGAAACACGAATTGAGTCGGGCAATCCAACTTCGCCAGCCAATATCGCCGCTCTTTATCGCAATTGTGCCGGTTTTAAAATCGACGACGCCCGGCAACATATGCCCGACAAACGACTCGCCAACATCGTGCGGGCCGTCCACCGCAGATCGTGTGAAGCCCAATGCGTGACGGGAAGGCGCGGCCGAACATGTTCCAGCCGCGTCTCACTGTAGGGCATATGGAAATGGACCGCCTGGCCGAACACCTTCTGCTCCATATGACCGCCCCGCTCTGCGGGAAATAACGCGCCCTTTGCCATAACGCTCAGATGGACAAGAACGTGCAGGAAATTACGGATTCGAGGCAGTAGCTTATGGAAGCCGCTTTTGCAATCACACACCGATGATGCATAGGTCTCTGCACCTTATATGACAAGGTCTCGGCCAGAAAGCCACGCCAAGATCTACGCTCGATTCTTTCCAGGGTCGGCCGGAGTCGACCCAAAGCCCACCGTCGGCATCGGTACCGTGAACGTCCGAAAACCGTGGAAGCTCCGGACGTTCGCACTGTGCGTTCCGCCGCCTTCGTCACCCACCACTTCGATGAGTCAGGTCGTCAGGTACTTGCAGCATATAGATCCATCGCCTCGATGAATTCATCGGCGATGGCATACAACGTGTCGTAGTCGTATTCCCTGCCGAACTTGGGCGTCCAGTAGCGACCGTGGGCGAGCCAATGTCGATATCTGAACGCAGAAGCGACCCGCTGGACCAAGCTCGCAGAAACGGGGGTTTCATCTGCCCATCGCTGAAGGATGTCGCGGTCGAGTTTTGCCTTATTGGCTTTCTCGTTGTAAAGGTCTCTCATGGACCTCGACAATGCGTCTTTGCGGCGCTCGTAGACCCGAGACAGATAGTCCACGCGAATAGCGGCCTCAAGCGCTGCCATGACCGACATCGAACTCGAAAAGTCCAGCTCATCAAGGCTGCCGTCGCGTGCCTTTTCTACGCTCTCAAGCGAAAAGCGAGAGAGCAGCGACACGGAACTTCCGGAAAAGAATTCGAACAGTGCCGCCTGTACGTTCTCGTGGTGAAAGGCTATTGCCTCCAAGCTCAGCTCCTGTTCGGAAAAGCTGACCTTGTCAACCATTCACGTCTCCCATCACGCCCATAAGTGCGGTGCGAAATGACTCAGCATTCAGCTCCGTGTAGGTGATCCGCGGCGGTGGCGTTGAAATCTTCCAGACCCACGTTTCGGGAGGTGCAGATGGCTCTGCTGGCTTGGGCTGATCACCGGGCTTGACTTCGGTAATCGTCACCCGCACCCGTTCAGCGTTCGGCGGAACGATCACGAATTTTGTGATGCCGCGCGGCCCGGTCATGTCAACGCGGCCTCGCGCACCGATAAGAAACGTACCGACTGGCTTGAGAGTGACGACCTGTCGTCCAACCATAATCCGGGCGGCCTTCGCCGTGTAGCTGCCGAGTAGCTGTTCGTGCAAGAGAAAGTCCGTCACTTCCATATTGATGCTACCGTCGTCAATATATTCGCGCAGACTCACACGCACCAATTCATACAACTCGTCAAGCTTCGTTAGCCAGGTCTGCTTTTCCTTTGTAAGGTCAAGTGGCTTTCCCTCGTCAGCCGAAGATCGGACCTGCTTCCGAATGAAATCGTCGAAGTTGTCGCTCATTTTTGCTCCAGTAGCCATACGGGTAAGGCTGACGATTATCGCATCCGCGCGCTGAACGATGATCCGTCGCGTGGCCTCTGCCGCCATTGATACCGAGGAGAGGATCGAAATGGCCTCTGACCGTCTGAAATACTTTGGAAAGCTGTCTACGGAATAGTTGTCATGATCGGAAGAAACTGGGCGGCAGCTGTCGCTCACCATGCAAACAACTGGCCAGATGGCGAGCTTCGAGCAGTCCCGTTCGGGCCGCTGATAAACTCGGGCTGCCAAAGCAACTTTTCCCGGTCAAATGAGCACGCAACCCGCAGCAGCACCTGCAACCGTCACCCCAATGATGCCGCGGTAACTGTCCATCAAGCCCGCAACAACCCCTCCGCCACCACCCACTCCGCCCCCCACTCGGCCGCGATCCTTGCCCCGCGCCCGACCCTCACGGCGGCATCGTCAAAGTCGACGAACACGACATGATCCGCCGCCTTCGGCCGTGCCGGCATCTCGCGCGTGCGCCCGTCCGACAGCACCCACAGCCACCGCTGCTGATCCGGCTCGCGGCGGGCCTCCCGCGCGAGCAGCCGCGCGGCGGCATCGATTCCGTCCACGAACGGCGTACCGCCGCCGCCGCCCACCGGCTCCACCCAGCGCGCATTCCACCACCTCGGCACCGCCGGCCCGAACCGGCGCTCCGCGCCGGCCCCGCCGAAACAGATCAGCGCCGTCTCCGCCCGCGCGCGCGCCGCTTCATCGAAGTACGCGACGATCAGCCCCTTCGCCATCGCGAGCCGCTCGAACGACAGCATCGACGCCGAGCAGTCGAGCACGAAGCAATGCAGCGCGCGCGGCGCGCCCGCCTGCTTGCGGAACCGCAGATGCTCGGCCTGCAATCGTCCGGCGCGCTTGGCCGCAAACGTCGCCGGCCACGCGACCGCCACGCCGGCGCGTGTCACGCCCGGCGTATGCCCGGTTTCGCCCTGCTGCCATCGGGGACCGCGAAGCGAACTCGCGGCGGCGCCTGCCCGATGGCTCAGCGTTTTTTTAGCGGCAGCGGCACCACGCCCTTCACCGCCTGCAAGCCGGCGGGTTCGGGCGGCAGATAGCCCCAGTCGCTCTGCTCATCCGCGTCACGCGGCGCCGCATCGGGTGAGGTGTCACGCGCGCCGTCCGCATTCGATTGCGACGGCGCATGCTCCGCGTCGCGCGGCCCCGACGCCGCAGGCGGCGTCGCATGCGGCGAACGGCGATGCCGCAGCACCGCTTCCGCGACGCGCTCGACATGCTCGACCGTCACCGCGTCCGCGCCTTCGAGCGCTGCAAGCGCGCGCGCCGCGCGCAGCATCACGAGATCGGCGCGCAAGCCGTCGACGGCCGCGTCGATGCACAGCGCGCTGACCCGCGCATGCACCGCGTCGCCGAACGTCAGCGCGGCCACGCGCTCGCGCGCCGCGCGTATCCGCCCGGCCAGCGCGCGCTGCGCGTCGTCGTGACGCGCGCGGAACGCATCGGGATCGAGATCGAACGCGAGCCGCGCCTTCACGATCTGCTCGCGCTGCGCGGCGTCGAAGCAATTCTCGAGTTCGACCATCAGCCCGAAGCGATCGAGCAGTTGCGGCCGCAGCTCGCCTTCCTCCGGATTCATCGTGCCGACCAGCACGAAGCGCGCGTCGTGCGCGTGCGACACGCCATCGCGCTCGACGATGTTCACGCCGCTCGCGGCGACGTCGAGCAACGTATCGACGAGCCCGTCGGCCAGCAGGTTCACTTCGTCGACGTACAGCACGCCGCGATGCGCGCGCGCGAGCAGCCCCGGCCGAAAGCGCACGCCGTTCTCCGCGAGCGCATGCGCGAGGTCGAGCGAGCCGGTCACCTGCTCGTCGCTCGCCGACAGCGGCAGCGTCACGAACTGCCCTTCCGGCAGCAGCGCCGCGAGCGCACGCGCGGCGGTGGATTTCGCGGTGCCGCGCGGGCCGCTGACGAGCACGCCGCCGAGCGACGGGTCGATCGCCGCGAGCAGCAGTGCCTGTTGCAGCGCCGCCTGCCCGACCAGCGCGGTAAACGGGAATACCGCGGGAAGCGCCGCGCGCAGGCGGTGCGTCGGATCGGTCATCGCCGACCTCCTTCCAGATGATGTTCGCTTGCGAGCCAGAGCGCCTCGATCCGCTCGCGATAGTCGCCCGGCTGCTGCCACAGGCCGCGCTGCATCGCCTCGACGAAGCGCTCGCAGATGCCCTGCAGCGCACGCGGGTTGTGCCGTTCGAGGAACGCGCGCGTGGCGTCGTCGAACAGGTACGCGTCGGCGACGAGCGCATATTGGTGATCGGCGAGCACGCGCGCGGTCGCGTCGTAGCCGTACAGGTAGTCGACCGTCGCGGCCATTTCCGCCGCGCCCTTGTAGCCGTGGCGCTTCACGCCGTCGAGCCACTTCGGGTTCACGACGCGCGAGCGGATCACCCGCGCGATCTCCTCGCGCAGCGTGCGCATCTTCGGCGCGGCCGGGTTCGCATGGTCGCCGTGATACAGGCTCGGCTGTCGGCCCGACAAATGCCGCACCGCCGCGGTCATGCCGCCCTGGAACTGGTAGTAGTCGTTCGAATCGAGGATGTCGTGCTCGCGGCTGTCCTGGTTCTGCACGACGACGTCGATCGCCGCGAGCCGCTCGCCGAACACGTCGGGCGCGGCGTCGCCCGCGCTGTTCTGCGCATACGCGTAGCCGCCCCATTGCCGATAGGCGTCGGCCAGATCCGCGTCGGTCTGCCAGCGCCGCTGGTCGATCAGATCCTGCAGGCCCGCGCCGTAGCTGCCGGGCCGCGCGCCGAACACGCGCCAGCCCGCGCGGCGCCGCGCGTCGTCGGGCGGCACGCCTTGCGCGATCCACTTCGCGCGCTCGCGCTCGATGCGCGCACGGATCGGGTTCAGATGCTCGGGCTCGTCGAGCGCCGCGACCGCCTGCACGGCCGCGTCGAACAGGTGCATCAGGTTCGGGAACGCGTCGCGGAAGAAGCCCGACACGCGCAGCGTCACGTCGATGCGCGGCCGGTCGAAGATCTCGATCGGCAAAATCTCGAAGTCGGTCACGCGGTGGCTGCCGTGCGCCCATTTCGGCCGCACGCCGATCAGCGCGAACGCCTGCGCGATGTCGTCGCCGCCGGTGCGCATCGTCGCGGTGCCCCACACCGACAGGCCGATCGCACGCGGATAGTCGCCGTGATCCTGCAGATGCCGTTCGATCAGCTGCTGCGCGGATTTCAGGCCGAGCGACCACGCGGCCTGCGTCGGCACCGCGCGCGTGTCGACCGAGTAGAAATTGCGGCCGGTCGGCAGCACGTCGGGGCGGCCGCGCGACGGCGAGCCGCTCGGCCCCGGCGGCACGAAGCGGCCGTCGAGCCCGCGCAGCAGCTGGCGCAGCTCCTCGCCGCCGCACGCGTCGAGCGCGGGCATCAGCGTCGCACGAATGCGCTCGATCACCGGCAGCGTGTGCGTCCAGACGCCGGGCGGCGGCGCGCATGCGTCGCCGTGCGCCGTCGCGCACAAGCGATCGAGCCATGCCTGCGCGAACCGTTCGAGCCGTTCGCGCGTATCGCCCGCGTGACGCCACGCCGATTCATCGACCGCCTGCAGCAGCGCCGGGCGCGGCCCCTGCCACGGCGCGGCCCAGTCGGCGGCGAGCGGATCGAAATCGTCGCCGAGCGCGAGATCGCGCGCGAGCGCGCCGATCAGCCCGGCGCGCGCCTGCTGGCCGTCGCCGACCGGAAAGCGCGCGAGCGCGAGCAGCGTGTCGCGCCGCTGGCGCTCGACCGGCGACAGGCCGAACACGTGCAGCCCGTCGCGGATCTGCGCTTCCTTCAGCTCGCACAGCCACGCGTCGACGCGCGTCAGCAGTTCGTCCTCGTCGCTCGCGTCGCGCGGCGGCGCGACGCTCAGCTCGTCGTGCAGCCGGTGCTCGGCGATCGTCGCGAGGATGGTCTTGCGCAGCAGCTTCGCGCGCCGCGCATCGACCATCAGCGCTTCGTAGTATTCGTCGACCTGGCGCTCGAGGTCCTGCAGCGGGCCGTAGTTCTCGGCACGCGTGAGCGGCGGCATCAGGTGATCGACGATCACCGCCTGCGCGCGCCGTTTCGCCTGGCTGCCCTCGCCCGGATCGTTGACGATGAACGGATACAGGTGCGGCAGCGGCCCGAGCGTGAGATCCGGCCAGCATGCATCGGAGAGCGCGACGCTCTTGCCCGGCAGCCATTCGAGGTTGCCGTGCTTGCCGAGGTGAATCACCGCGTCGACGCGGAACGCGTGACGCAGCCAGAAGTAGAACGCGAGATACGCATGCGGCGGCACGAGGTCCGCGTCGTGATAGCTCGCGTAGTCGTTCTCGCCGCGCGAGCGCGACGGCTGGATGCCGACGAACACGTTGCCCGCGCGCCAGCCCGCGATCGTGAAGCGCCCCTGGCGCAGCGTCGGGTCCGCTTCGGGCGGCCCCCAGCGTTCGTTCATCGCATCGCGCACGGCCGCCGGCAGTTGCGCGAAACGCGTGCGGTAATCGGCGAGCGCGTAGCTCTGGAACGCGGGCCGCAGCGCGTGCATCGCCGGGTCGTTGGTCACGCCTTCGGTGAGCCGCGCGATCAGCGCGTCGCCGTCGGCCGGCAGGTCCGCGACCCGGTAGCCTGCGTCGCGCAGCATCGCGAGCACGCCGAGCGCCGACGCGGGCGTGTCGAGCCCGACGCCGTTGCCGATCCGGCCTTCGCTTTGCGGATAGTTCGCGAGGATCAGCGCGACGCGCTTGTCCGCATTGTCGAGCGTGCGCAGCCGGCACCAGCCGCGCGCGAGCGCCGCGACGAAGCCGATGCGCTCCGCGTCGGGCTGGTAGCGCACCACGTCGACCTCGGTATGCGCGCAGCGGTACGCGAGCCCCTTGAAGCTCACCGCGCGCGTGACGATGCGCCCGTCGACCTCGGGCAGCGCGACGTGCATCGCGATGTCGCGCGCATGCAGGCCCTGGTTGTCCGCGACCCACGCGTCGCGATTGCCGCCGGACAGAATTACCTGCAGCACCGGCGCATCGCCCGCGAGGATGTCGGGCTCCGGGCTGTCGATCGCGCCGGCCGCGAACGCGGTCGTGTTCAGCACCAGCGCGACGCCGTGCGCGTCGCAAAGCCGCGCGATCACCTCGCGGCTCACCGCGTCCTTCAGCGACGTCACCGCGATCGGCAGCGGATTCAGCCCTTCGCGGATCAGCGCGTCGGCGAGCGCGTCGAACACCGCGGTGTTCGCGGCCTGCCAGTGCGCCTTGTAGAACAGGATCGCGACGACGCTCGCGCCGGGGGTCCAGCGCGGCAGCCAGTCGTCGATGCTCGCCGGGTCGCGCGCCGGGTGATACAGCGCGGCGGCCGGCAGCGGGCGCGGCGGCTCCGGTTCGTCGCCGAAGCCGAGCGTGTGAAACGCGATGCTGCGCAACAGCGCCTCGGCGTTGTGCGCGCCGCCCTCGCGTAGGTAGCGCCACCACAGGCGGCACAACCCGGGCGCGACCGTGCTCTTCGCGATCAGGTTCGGATCTTCCTGCAGGTCGCCCGAGAACATCGCGAGCCGCTGCCCGCGGCGCGACGCGAGCGACATCGCCTGTTCGATCCCGTACGGCCAGTACGCCTCGCCGCCGAGATGGTCGATCACGACCGTCTTCGCATGCTGCAGCACGTCGTCGACGTAGAAATCGACCGACGCCGGCTGGCGCAGGAACGTCACGTTCGCGAGCCGCACGCTCGGGAAGCCCGCCGGCAGACGCGGCACGACGCTCGCGAGCAGCGACAGCGTCGTGTCCGCCGAGCTCAGGATCACGATCTCGGCGGGCTGCTGGTCGATCCGGACGACGCCCTGCGTATCGTCGACGAAGCCGCCCGGCGTGGTGCGCAGCAGATGCATCGCCGGTTACGCCTGTTGCAGCTCGGCCGCGAGCGCCGCGTCGAACGCGCGCTGCAGCGCGGCCGCGTCGAGATCCTCGCCGATCAGCACGAAGCGGCTCGCGCGCGCTTCGCCGTCCTGCCAGCGGCGGTCGAAATAGCTGTCGAAGCGGCGGCCGACGCCCTGGATCACGAGCCGCATCGGCGCGTCCGGCAGCGCGGCGAAGCCCTTCGCGCGATAGATCGTGTGCGTCTCGACGACGCGCTTGAGCGCCGCGATCGTCGCGTCCCGCGAGCCGGCGTCGCCGCTGACGACGACCGAGTCGAAATCGTCGTGATGGTGATCGTGATCCTCGTCGTCGGCCGAGCCGTGATGGTCGTGGCGCAGGTGAATGGTTTCCTCGGACGCCGATTCGAGCCCGAGCAGCATCGCCAGATCGAGCTCGCCGCGCGTCGCGCGCACGATCTTCACCTGCGGCGGGATTTCCTCGCGGATCGCCGCCTCGACCTGTACGAGCTGCATGTCGTCGACGAGATCGGCCTTGTTGACGATCACGAGATCCGCGGCCGACAGCTGGTCGGCGAACAGCTCGTGCAGCGGCGATTCGTGGTCGAGGTTCGGATCGGCGCGGCGCTGCGCGTCGACCGCCTGCGGGTTCTCCGCGAACTGGCCGCTCGCGGTGGCCGGGCCGTCGACGACGGTCACGACCGCGTCGACCGTGAAGCTGTTGCGGATCGTCGGCCAGTTGAACGCCTGCACGAGCGGCTTCGGCAGCGCGAGGCCGGACGTCTCGATCAGCACGTGATCGATGTCGGCGCGGCGTTCGACGAGCGCCTCCATCACCGGATAGAACTCCTCCTGCACGGTGCAGCAGAGGCAGCCGTTCGCGAGCTCGTAGAGCTGGCCGGACGCCTCGCCCTGCGCGTCGTCGCAGCCGACGCCGCAGCCCTTGAGGATTTCGCCGTCGATGCCGAGCTCGCCGAATTCGTTGACGATCACCGCGATGCGGCGGCCTTGTGCGTGTTGCAGCATGTGGCGCATCAGCGTGGTCTTGCCGCTGCCGAGAAAGCCCGTGACGATGGTGACGGGCAGCTTGCGCATGGTCATGAAAAATCCTGTATCGAAAAAGGGAGTCAGGCGGAGATCGTCACGTCGATCTCGTCGTAGCGCTTCAGGCGGTAGATCGCGGCCGACACGACCCAGCACGCGATGAACAGGCCGATCACGAAGTAGCCGAGCATGCCGAAGTGCGACGCCACCATCGACGCGAAGTCCCATACCGGGCCCTGCAGCGACAGCTTGTCGGCGAGCAGCGCGAGCACCTCGATGCCGCCGATCAGCGCGGCGACCAGCACCGACACGAACGTGATCGTCATGTTGTAGTAGATCTTGCGGATCGGCCGCACGTACGCCCAGCGGTACGCACCCATCATCAGGATGCCGTCGGTCGTGTCGACGAGCGTCATGCCCGCGGTGAACAGCGCCGGCAGCGCCATCACCGACCAGAACGACAGGCCGCCCTGCACCTGCGTCGCGGAGATGCCGAACAGCGCGATCTCGGTCGCGGTGTCGAAGCCGAAGCCGAACAGAAAGCCGACAGGATACAGGTGCCAGCTGCGCGACACGAGGCGGAACAGCGGCCGGAACAGGCGCGCGAGCACGCCGCGCTGGTTCAGCAGCATGTCGAGATCCGCGTCGACGATCGCTTCGCCGCGGCGCGCCGCGCGGAAGGTGCGGTACACGGAGATCAGGATCAGCAGGTTCGCGGTCGCGAGCAGCAGCAGGAAGAAGGCCGACACGCAGGTGCTGACGACGCCGCCCCACGCCTTCATGCTCTCGAAGCGCGCGAGCGACGCCGCCGTCAGCGCGACCACGACGGACATCACGATCACGACCGTCGAATGGCCGAGCGAGAAGAACAGGCCGGCGCCGAGCGGGCTGCGGCCTTCCTGCATCAGCTTGCGCGTGACGTTGTCGATGGCCGCGATGTGGTCGGCGTCGACCGCGTGGCGCAGGCCGAACACGTATGCGAGCAGCGCGGTGCCGAGCAGCACCGGCTGGCCGTGGAACGCGATGAAGGCCCAGATCCACGCGCCGACGTTGAAGGCGACCAGCAATGAATAGATGGCGATGATCTTGCCGCGCAGCCCGGACGGGCTGTCGTTGAACAGGCGGAAAAGCGAGTCGAGCATGGTGCTCCCTGGCGAACGGTCGACATGGTGAATGCCAACACGGCCGGCGCCGGATGCGCGGGCCCGCGCGCGCCGCCGGATGCCGGACCGGCCCGCGCGAATCGCGCGGCGGATCGGAACACGGAAGACGCTCGGGCGCCGGACGCAATGTGGCTGCGGCCGTGGACGATGCGCCGCATCCCCGCGGCGCTGAACCCCTCGTCTCGGCCGGTATCCGGGCTGACGAACACGCCGCTTCGCCTTCCCGGACGCATCACGCGTCCAGTGGCGGTCGTCCGCATGCGCGAGAGGCATGCGGCGAAGCGGCGCTGCATCGCGGCGGGCGCAATGCGTTCGCTTACCGTTGCGGGGGCAGCACAGGTTGGCGCGACTGCGGTGCAGGCAGGCTCCCTGTTTCCCGTTTAACTGCGCGCGCCGGCGGGCACGCGCGAGCACCGAAACGCGTGCGAGTGTAGGCGGCGCGGGCGGGAGCGTCAAGGTGAACGGCGGGGCCGGATGCGGCCGCCATTTTCCCGTTGCCCGGTCCTGTCGATCGCGCCCTGCTTCGTCGAAGCGGCCGACCGCGTCAATCACGACCGCGATCCCGATGCCGACGGATGCGGCGGCGTAAAGCTTGCCGGCTGGCCAGGGCCGGCCCGCATGCGTTTGCGCCGGCGCGCTGTGCTATCGTATGCGCCGCGTTCGGTGCTCGCGCCTGACTTCCCGCAGGCGCAGTTAAACGGGAAACAGGAGGCGGTCATCCGCCCGGCCTGTGCTGTCCCCGCAACGGTACGCCGCCCGCGCGACGCGCTTTCAGCGCGCGCGCCCATGCCGCCCACGATGCCACTGCCCGCCTGCTTCGGGTGGGAAGGCCGCGGCCTGGCAAGCGGCCAGCCCGGATACCGGCCGACGCAAGGGGCGAGCGATACGCTCGCCGAACGCCCGGTCCGCGGGGGACGGACTGCGTGCGCGTTTTGTGTGCTTATCGTGCGCTCATGCCCGCTTCGCGCGGGCTGCTTTCATTCCGCTATGCATCGCCATTCCGCAGGCCGGCTTCGCGCCACCCGTTCGCCGCTTTTCCCGTCTTCGCCACGGTTCGCGCCGTGCCGCCCGCGATGAGCCGCGCCTGGCTGATCGGCGCGGGCCCCGGCGACGCCGACCTGCTGACGCTCAAGGCCGTGCGCGCGATCGGCGCGGCCGACGTGCTGCTCGTCGACGATCTCGTGAATCCCGAGGTGCTGCTGCATGCGCGCGCCGATGCGCGCATCGAGCACGTCGGCAAGCGCGGCGGCCACGCGTCGACGCCGCAGGACGCGATCGTCGCCGCGATGCTCGCGCATCTGCGCGCGGGCCGCAGCGTCGCGCGCCTGAAAGGCGGCGATCCGTTCGTGTTCGGCCGCGGCGGCGAAGAGCTGATCGCGCTCGGCGCGGCGGGCTTTCCGGTCGAGGTCGTCCACGGCATCACGGCCGGCATCGCCGCGCCGGCCGCCCTCGGCATCCCGGTCACGCATCGCGGCGACGCGCAGGGCGTGACCTTCGTCACCGGGCACGGCGCGGGCGACGGCGAGCCGGACTGGCGCGCGCTCGCCGCGACCCGCATGACGCTCGTGATCTACATGGGCATCCGCCGCCTCGCCGCGATCGCCGCCGCGCTGCGCGCGGGCGGCCTGCCGGACGACACGCCGTGCGCGGCGATCGAATCGGCGACGCGGCCCGGGCAGCGGCACGTGCTGGCGACGCTGGCGACCCTCGTCGAGCGCGTCGGCGCGGCCGGCATCGGCTCGCCCGCGATCGTTGTGGTCGGCCGCGTCGCGGCGCTGGCCGCCGATCCCGCGGTGCAGGCTGCACTGGCCGCACCGGCCGAACCTGCGCCGCCGGAGCCCGCATGATGCGGGTCGCGCTCGGTCTCGGCTTTCGCGCGGGCGTCACCGCCGCACAGCTCGACGCCGCGGTCCGCGCGGCGCTCGCGCGGCACCCGCACGCGCAGCCGGCCGTGGTCGCGACGCTCGCCGGCAAATCGCGCGCACGCGCGCTGCGCACGCTCTGCGCGCGGCGCGGCTGGCCGCTCGTCGCGTTCGACGCGGCGCAGCTCGCCGCCCACCCCGAACTGGCGGCGAGCGCGCCGTCACCCGCCGCGCTCGCCCGCTTCGGCGTGGCCGGCGTCGCCGAGCCGTGCGCGCGGCTCGCCGCGCCGCGCGGCCGGCTGCTCGGCCCGAAGCTCGCGCGGGACGGCGTGACGGTCGCGCTCGCCGGCCCGCTTTGAACCCATTCTTTCGACAGGACGACTCCCGATGAAAACCGATCCCGAAGCGCACCAGCGGATGACCGAGCGCCGCCGCGCCGGCCACGAGAAGAAGCAGGCCGCCGCCGTCAACGAAAAGGGCCTGCTGATGGTCCACACCGGCAACGGCAAGGGCAAGAGCACCGCCGCATTCGGCATGGCCGTGCGCGTGCTCGGCCACGGGATGCGGCTCGGCGTCGTGCAGTTCATCAAGGGCGCGCTGCACACGTCCGAGCGCGATTTCCTCGGCGCGGTCGCGCACTGCGATTTCGTGACGATGGGCGACGGCTATACGTGGAACACGCAGAACCGCGACGCCGACATCGCGACCGCCCGCAAGGGCTGGGACGAGGCGCGCCGGATGATCGAGAGCGGCGATTACCAGATGGTGATCCTCGACGAGCTGAACACCGTGCTCAAGTACGAATACCTGCCGCTCGACGAAGTGCTCGCGACGCTGGCCGCACGCCCCGCGTCGCTGCACGTCGTGGTGACGGGCCGCCACGCGCCCGACGCGCTGATCGACGCGGCCGACCTCGTCACCGAGATGCGGCTCGTCAAGCATCCGTACAAGGAGCAAGGCGTGAAGGCGCAGCGCGGCGTGGAGTACTGAACGATGCCCGCCTGCCCCGCGCTGTTCGTCAGCGCGCCCGCGTCCGGCCAGGGCAAGACCTCGGTGACGGCCGGCCTCGCGCGGCTGCACCGCCGGCTCGGCCGCCGCGTGCGCGTGTTCAAGACCGGCCCGGATTTTCTCGATCCGATGCTGCTCGAACGCGCGAGCGGCGCACCCGTGCACGCGCTCGACCTCGGCATGGTCGGTAAAGCCGGCTGCCGCGCGCTGCTCGCCGATGCCGCGCGCGACGCCGACCTGATCCTGATCGAAGGCGTGATGGGGCTGTTCGACGGCACGCCGAGCAGCGCGGATCTGGCCGTCGCGTTCGGCGTGCCGGTCGTCGCGGTGATCTCCGCGAAATCGATGGCGCAGACCTTCGCCGCGATCGCGTTCGGCCTGGCGCGGTTTCGCGCGGACCTGCCGTTTCACGGCGTGCTCGCGAACCGGGTCGGCTCCGCGCGTCACGCGGAATTGCTGCAACAGGCGCTGCCCGACGACCTGCGCTGGCTCGGGCACGTGCCGGCCGATGCCGGCATCGCGCTGCCGGAACGGCATCTCGGCCTGCATCAGCCGAACGACATCGACGACCTCGACGCGCGGCTCGATCGCGCGGCCGACGTGCTCGCGAATACGGCGCTTGCGGAATTGCCGCCTGCCGTCGCGTTCGCGGCGCCGGACGCCGCCGAGCCGCTGCCGCGCGCGCTCGCCGGCAAGCGGATCGCGATTGCGCGCGATGCGGCGTTCTCGTTCATCTATCCGGCGAATCTCGCGCTGCTCGACGCGCTCGGCGCGCAGCTGCGGTTCTTCTCGCCGCTCGCCGACGAGCCGGTGCCCGGCGATTGCGACGCGCTGTTCCTGCCGGGCGGCTATCCGGAGCTGCATGCGGCGGCGCTCGCGGCAAACGCGACGAGCGCGGGTGCGATCCGCGCGCATGCGGCGGCCGGCAAGCCGATCGTCGCCGAATGCGGGGGGATGGTGTATCTGTGCGATGCGCTGACGGACGTCGACGGCGCGACGACGCCGATGCTCGGCCTGCTGCCGGGCCGCGCGACGATGCAGCGGCGCTTCGCCGCGCTGGGCATGCAGCAGCTCGATACGCGCACCGGGCCGATGCGCGGGCATACGTTCCACTATTCGCGGCTCGACACGCCGCTCGAGCCGGTCGCGGCCGCGGTCCGGCCGAATGGCGGCGCGGGCAGCGGCGAGGCCGTGTATCGGGCCGGCTCGATCGTCGCGACGTACATGCACATGTACTGGCCGTCGAATCCGACCGCGGCGGCGGCGCTGTTCAGCGGCGAAACTTTGAGTTGAGCGCTGATTTCGGCGTCACGATCGAGCGGTGACAGCGACAACGTTGTCGGCTGCGCGTCACACCATGCTCGCTGCGACGATGCTCCGGCATTTTTGCCGTCAGACTCCGCGACTACAAATGGCGCTCGACGTCCATCCGCTGGTGCAGGATGCGAATCACATCGAGCGCGTACTCCGTTTCACGATAAAACACCACATGCGAGCCGACGGCGTATCGGTAATACCCGTCTCGCACAGTGCAAATGCGGCCGATCTTGTCACCACGCGCGAGAGCTTCCATCGTTGCAGCCAGATCGCGATGATATCGATTGGCCTGCTCGAACGACCACTGTTCGAAGGTGTAACGCCAGATGTCCTCGAGATCGGATTCTGCCAGCGGCGTAAGCCGGAGTTGCCGCCCTTTAACCGCCATGTTTCGCCCGCATCCGCGCCAGGAAAGCGTCGCTATCGAACGGCGCGGGTGCTCCTGACATTTCGCCGGCTTTTAACGCCTCTTGCAATGCACGAACCTGCGTTTCATGCGATTCAAGCAATCTCAGACCGGCCCGCACGACATCGCTCGCCGAGCCATACCGTCCCGATCGCACCTGCGCGTCGACGAATTCGGCAAAGTGGTCGCCAAGTGAAACGGACGTATTGCGCGACATGAGTCACCTCCTCTTCAATACGCGGATCATATACCAAAATTTGGTACACCCAGCGTCGCGCCGTCCCGTCAGACCAGAAACGCCTCGGTCAGCTTCACCCAGTACGACGCTCCCGTCGGCAGCACCGCGTCGTTGAAGTCATAGCCCGGGTTGTGCACCATGCAGCCGCCCTCCCCGTCGCCGTTGCCGATGATCAGGTAGCAGCCCGGACGCTGCTCGAGCAGGAACGCGAAATCCTCGCTGCCGGTCAGCGGCACCATGTCGTCGATCAAGTTCGCGTCGCCGACCCACTCGCGCGCGACCTGCTGCGCGAACGCGGTCATCTGCGCATCGTTGACGAGCACCGGGTAGCGGCGCCGGTAGTCGATCGTCGCGCTCGCACCGAACACCGCGGCCTGCGCGTGGATCAGTTCGGTGATGCGCGTCTGCAGCAGGTCGCGCACGTCCGGCTTCAGCGCGCGCACCGACAGGCGCATCTGCGCGTGCTCGGGAATCACGTTCGGCGCGTCGCCCGCGTGGATCGCGCCGACCGTGACGATCGCCATGTCGAGCGGCGACACGTTGCGCGACACGATCGTCTGCAGCGCGACGACGATCTGCGCGCACACGACGACCGGATCGATCGCCTTGTGCGGCACCGCGCCGTGGCCGCCCCGCCCCTGCACGTCGACGATCACGGTATCCGACGACGCCATGAACGGCCCCGGCAGGAAGCCGAACTTGCCCGTCGGAAAGCCGGGCATGTTGTGCATCGCGAAGATCGCATCGCACGGGAATTGCTCGAACAGGCCGTCGTCGAGTATCTTCTTCGCGCCGCCGAGCCCTTCCTCGGCCGGCTGGAAAATCAGGTTCAGCGTGCCCGAGAAGCACCGCTCGCGCGCGAGGTGCTTCGCCGCCGCGAGCAGCATCGCGGTGTGGCCGTCGTGGCCGCACGCGTGCATCTTGCCGGGAATCGTGCTCTGGTATGGCAGGCCGGTCGCCTCGTGGATCGGCAGCGCGTCCATGTCCGCGCGCAGGCCGAGACGCTTCGCGCCGTCGCCGACCTTCAGTTGCGCGACGACGCCCGTGCCGCCGAGCCCGCGATGCACGGCGTAGCCCCACGCCTGCAGCCGTTCGGCGACGAGGTCGCTCGTCGCGAATTCCTCGAAACCCAGCTCGGGATGGGCGTGGATACGGTGCCGGATGGCGGTCATTTCGTCGGCGAGGCCTGCGGGAATCACGCTGTGCGTCACGGTTCGTCTCCGGTGTCGAATGTGCAGCAAGGATAGTCCGCCGAACGTCAACCGGATAGACGAAATGTCGTCAGCCCGGCAACCGACGGTTGCCGGCCGTGACGATGCACGCATGCTCCGCAGGCGCCGCCGCTCGAACGGACGGGCGCGGCGTACTGCTCAATCCGCCCAGTCCTCGAACGACAGCCCGTCGACGCGGCCGAATTCGCGCGTGTTGTGGGTCACCAGCACCGCGCCGGCCGCGATCGCGTGCCCCGCGATCGACGCATCGTTCGCGCCGATCGGCGTGCCGCGCGCCGCGAGCTCGGCGCGCACGGCAGTCGTCGCGTCGACGGCCGCCGCATCCCACGGCAGCACGCCGTCCAGCCGCGAGACGAATGCGGTCACGAGGTCGGCATGCTTCGGCGACGCCTTCTTGCCGATCGCGCCGAAGCGCATCTCCGCATAGGTGACGGCCGATACGACGATCCGGTGCTGCGCGCCGACGCACGACTGCAGCCGCGACAGCACGACCGGCGGGCGCTCCCGCATGATGTACGAACAGATGTTCGTATCGAGCATGTAGAGCTTCGTCACCGGCCGGACTCCGGTTGCGCATCGTCGCGGCCGGACAGGTCGAAACGGCCGGATTCGACGACGGCCGGGCGCTCGACGAGGAAATCGGCATCCGCAAGCGGCTCGTGCGCGAGCGACGTCCACGTGGGACGCACCGGGCGGAGCAGCAGGGTGTCGCCCTCGCGGCGGATCTCGAGTTCCGTCACCCCTTCGAACTCCATGTCCTTCGGGATGCGGATCGCCTGATTGCTGGCATTCTTGAAAATGGAAACGGTGCGCATGATCCACTCCGGAAGTGAATGATGCGACCATTTTAGACATATGCTTGCATATGTCAATATCGGTGCCCGCGTGCGGGGCGCCGTGCGCCAGCTTGTCGCAATGAGTGCCTTGTCCATGAGCCTGCCGTCCTCGTCATGTGATAGCCCCCATTTTTCACGCCTGCTCGCGCGCGGTCCATACGCCGAACGGCCAGCGTGCCCCCCCGCCCCGTCACGGCAACCGGAACGTCTCGAAGAACGTATCCCGGTCGATCATCACCAGCGCCGCGCGCTTGTGCGGGAAATCGAACTCCTTCAGCGTATGGAAGCCGAGCCGGTGCATGTACGCGATATGCCGCACGTGATCGACGCGCGGCTCGCCGACGAGCCGCTGCGTGCGCGGCTCGTCGACGAACATGTAATGCAGCACCCCGCTCCACCACGCGTGCAGCTTGCCCGCGCTCTGGAAGCGCGAATCGCCGATCAGCAGATGCAGCCCGCGATCGTAGTCGTGCGCGTCATAGAACGGCGCAAGGCGGTCCTCCTTCGCCCAGTAGAACTCGAAATAGCCGAACGGCGTGTCGTCGAAGTAGCCGATCATCGGGTGCATGTGCGGATCGGCGAGCCGCTCCGCGAGATACGCGGCGTGCTCGTCGCGCGTGCCGCGCTGGTCCCAGAAATGCGCGACGCGATCGAGGTTCATCCAGCCGCTGAACAGGTCCGCGTGCGCGTCGACGTCGACCGTGCGCAGGCTGAAGGTCATGCCGACCTGCGGCATGTAGCGCGCGTAGATCTCGCCGGGCACGGTCGGCGCACGCACCGGATGACGTCGCTCGTTCGTCACCGCGTAGCGCAGCGGCATGCCGCCCGAGCCCGGCGCCTTCAGCCACGGCTGCGGATGCTGCCAGAACGTCGCGCGCGACGCGCCCAGGTGCAGCCGGCCGTTCACGGGCCGCGCGTCGTCGATCACGCCCTCGCGCACCGCGCGCCCGACATACGCAGCGACCGCCGCGGGATCGGCGCCCGCGAGCGGCACGGTGAGCGTCGCCGACGCGCGCGGCGTCTCCGTGTTGAACAGCGCGGCGAATTCGGCCAGCAGCGCGGCGGGCGGATCGTCGGGCCGCCATGCGTCGAGGACGCGATCGGCGTCGTGCGCCGCGGATGCGGATGCCGCCTCACGCGCGGGCGCGGCGAAATCGACGGCATCCGCCGGATCGGCCGGGTTCGTCAGCGTGTCGGTCATCACAAGGCCCCCGCGTCGTGGCGGTCCGCGAGGATGCCAAGCCCTCGCTCGAGCGCCGGAAACAGGCTGCGCTGGAAGTTGTTCCAGCGCAGTTCGAGAATCGTGTCGTCCGGCGCGATCGGCGTGTCGAGCACGTCGCAGATCACTTCGCCGGAATCGATGCCGTTGTCGACGTAATGGAACGACGCGCCCGTCATCGTCACCGGCTCGATCGCCGACGTCGCGCCGCTCGCCCAGTCGACCCGCTCGCCGCGCGCGCCGTGCAGCGCATCGAGCGTCGCGTAAGCGCCGCGCCGCTGGAACGGCGAGCCGTCCTCGGTGATGCCCGGGTGGATGTTCGCGATGCGCCGGTGAAAGCGCGCGCCGGGCCGCACCAGCTCGTCGAGGATCACGAGCAGCCCGTCGAGCACGACGACGTCGGCGTTCAGTTCGAGCAGGCGCTCGAGCAGCCGGCGCTCGAACGCCGCCTTGCCCGCCGCGCGCTCGCGCCCGTTGTGCACATCGCGCGGCAGCCGACGGTACGCCGACGGAATCGCGCAGAACAGTTCGTCGACCGGCCGGCCCTGCACCGTGAGGCCGTCCGGCAGCAGCCACGGCCGCCCGGGCGTGCGCGCGAAGCCGTAGTCGGCGAGCTTCGCGCGGTCGGCGCTCGAGCCGTCGTCGTCGTCGACGATCACGCCCGCGAGCGTGTAGCGCTCGCCGAGCGCCGAGCCGTTGAGCCGCTCGACGAGGAATTCGAGCGGCGCCTTCATGTAGCGCGTGCCGCCCTTGTAAGCGACCGGCTGTCCGGCGCGATCGGCCGCGCCGTTGCGCAGCGACTGGATGTAGACGAGATTCTTCTTCGGCATGGGTCGTGATGAGTGAAGGACGACGCCGCCGCGGCGCGCAGGCGCCGGCCCCAGAAGGCCGGCCCGCACGCCGCGGCGCGCGCCGTCACCAGTTGTATTTCGCGGTGGCGACCACGGTGCGCTCGTTGCCGAACATGCAGACGGACGTCGACTGGCAGCCGCTGATGTAGTGGCGGTTGAACAGGTTCGTCGCGTTCACCGCGAAACGCCAGTTGCGCACGTCGTAGTGGATCGCCGCGTCGTAGACCGTGTAGCTCGCGACCGACAGCGAGTTGTCGGCCTCGCCGGCCGACGCGCTCTGGTAGCGCACGCCGCCGCCGAGCCCGAAGCCGGCGAGCGGCCCCGTGTGCCACGTCCAGTCGGCCCACAGCGACGCCATCTGGCGCGGCCGCGGAATGTCGACCGGCCAGTTGTTCAGCGACGCGTCGTTCGCCTTGATGTTCTTCACGTCCTGGTACACGTACGACGCGATGATCGACAGGTTCGGGCTCACCTTGCCGGTCGCGCTCAGCTCGATGCCGCGCGAACGCACCTCGCCCGTCTGCACCGACGTCGTGCCGGCCTGATCGAGATTCCTCGGCGTCGGCGTGATCACGTTGGTCTGGTTGATCTGGTAGATCGCCGCGTTCAGCATCAGGTTCTTGCCGGGCGGCTGCCAGCGCAGGCCCAGCTCGATCTGCTTGCCGCGCGTCGGCTTGGCCAGCCCGCCGCCGAACAGGTTCACGCCGATCAGCGGGTTGAACGAGGTCGCGTAGCTGACGTACGGCGACAGCCCGTAGTCGCCCTGGAACGCGAGGCCGACGCGCCCGCTGAACGCGGTGACGTCCGCCTTCGACTGCGTGCCGCCCGCGCGGTCGTCCTGCCGCATGTTCACCCAGTCCTCGCGGCCGCCGAGCGTCAGCACCCAGCGGTTCCACTTGACCTGGTCCTGCGCGTACACGCCGAACGTGTTCATCGTCGTGTACGTGTCGGTGCGCCCCGTGGTGCTCGGATCCGCGAACACCGCGGTCGTCACCGGCGGCGACACGGTGTTGTAGAGATTCACGGGCGGCGCCGCCGCGATCCATTCGCTGTCGGTCGAGGTCTGACGGTTGTACTGGAAGCCGAGCAGCAGCGTGTGCTCGAGCGGCCCCGTGGCGAAGCGCGCCTGCGCGTTGTTGTCGATGTCGAAGCGGCTGTAGTTCATCTGGAACAGGCCCGCCCAGCGCGATACGTCGGTCGTGCTGCCGTCGACGAAGCCCGCGCCCCACACCGAGCCGTTGTCGAGCGACAGGTGCATCCAGCGCACGTTCTGGCGCACCGTCCAGATCGAGTTCAGGTTGTGCTCGAACTGGTAGCCGAGCGACCACTGCTTCTTGCGGTAATGGTTGAAGCCGGGGTCGCCCAGGTACACGTCCTTCGACAGTTGCCCGTTCGGATTCCCCAGCACCGTGCCCTGCGCGGGCAGGAAGTTCGACGAGATGTCACCCCAGTCCTGCAGATAGGTCGCGGAGACCGTCAGCGACGTGTCCGCGTTCGGCCGCCAGCGGAACGACGGCGCGAGCGCGACGCGCTGGTCGTTGTTCGGGCCGGTCAGCGCATTGCCGTCGCGCGCGACGCCGACGAAGCGGTACGCATACTTGCCGTCCGCGTCGAGCTTGTCGCCGACGTCGAACATGAACTGCTTGCGCGCATAGTTGCCGACCTCGACGCCGGCTTCACGCACGCGCTCGCCGTCGGCGAGCTTGGTCTGCACGTCGACGATCGCGCCCGGGTCGCCCGCGCCGTACAGCACCGACGTCGGCCCGCGCAGCACGGTGATGCTGTCGATCATGTACGGATCGACGCGCCAGCTCGCGAGGTTGATCGTATTGGGCACCTGCAGCCCGTTCACGTAGGCGGTCGGCGTGAAGCCGCGCAGCGCCGCGTACCAGTCGGAGCGGTTGTCCGAGCCGTACGACGAGAAACCCGGGATGTAGCGCAGCGCCTGGTTCACGTCGGTCGCGCCCGTCATCTCGATCTGCTGCGCGGTGACGACGTTGATCGTCTGCGGGATTTCGCTGATCGGCGTGTCGGTCTTCGTGCCGGTCCGGCTGCGCCGCGCGACGAACCCGACCGTGCCGTTGCCCTCCGACGCCGCGTTGACGCTGATCGCCGGCAGCGTGCCCGGCGCCGCGCCGTTCGCCTGCGCGGCGGGGTCCGCCTTCGCCGCAGGGTTCGGCGCCGCCTGGGCCATCGCCTGGCCTGCCGCCGCATAAAACGCTACGCCTGCCGCGGCTGCGATCGCACGCCGGCGCGTGCCTCGACGTGTGTCTCGGCGTGTGCCTCGCCGTGTGCCTGTTACCCACTCCATCTTTCGTTGCTCCACTTGTTTGGCGGCCTCCCGGCCGCCTTTTTGTCAAAGCGCTTCGGCCAGCCGGCCGGCGCTCACCCCGATTTCATGTCGTGTCTGTGGCGGCCGGACGTCGTCGTCCGGCTGCGCGCTCCCGCTTTCGAGCGACGCGCAGATTTCGTCCGCGCGGCGCGCGAGCACCGACAGCAGCGTGTCGGACAAGCCGTGGCTGCCTTCGCAATAGCCCTGCAGATAGATGCGCGGCGCGAAGTGCTCCGGCGTGTCGAGCCGGTAGTCGCGCGTCACGTCGCCGCGCGCGAGCGCGTCGCCCAGATGCGGCGCGAGCCCGTCGAGCAGCGCCGAATGCGTGTCGCGCCGATAGCCGGTCGCGAGCACGAGGCCGTCGAAGCGCTCGGTGTGCGTGTCGCCGCTCAGGCGGTCGCGCAGCGTCAGCTCGATCTGGCCCGTCGCGGTGCGCGTGGCGGCCTCGATCGCGCGGTTCGCGAGCAGCGCGTGGCGCGGCGCGCCGTCGACGCGCTGCAGGTACAGCATTTCGTAGATCTGCTCGATCAGCGGCCGGTCGACCACCGCGTAGTTCGTGTCGCGGTAGCGTTCGAGCAGCGCGCGGCGCGCGTCCTGCGGCTGCGCGTAGACGACGTCGGTGAACGCCGGGCTGAAGATCTCGTTGACGAACGGGCTGTCGTCGGCCGGCTTCAGCGCGCCTGCGCGCATCACGAGGCTCGCGTCGACGTGCGGGAAGCGCCGCGCGAGGTCGATGAACACCTCGGCCGCGCTCTGGCCCGCGCCGATCACCGCGATGCGGCGGCGCTCGCCGTCCGCCGCGCCCGCGAGCCGGCCGATGTCGCTCAGGTACGTCGACGAATGGATCACGCGGTCCTGGCCGAGCGCGGCGAACGCGTCGGGGATCGCCGGCGCGCCGCCGACGCCGACCGACAGCGCGCGCGTGACGCGCTGGCGCTCGTGTCCGGCGGCGTCGCGCGACAGCACGCGCAGCGCGTCGACGCGCGCGCCGCTGCCCCGCACCGGCTCGATGCCGGTCACGGTCTCGCCGTAATGCACGTGCTCGTCGAACGCGTCGGCCACCCAGCTCAGGTAGTCGTGAAACTCGACGCGGGTCGGATAGAAGTTCTTCAGGTTGATGAACTCGTTCAGCCGGCCGCGCTGGAACAGGTAGTTGATGAACGTGTAGCGGCTCGTCGGGTCGCGCATCGTGACCAGATCCTTCAGAAACGAGATCTGCATCCGGCAGTCGTCGAGCAGCATGCCGCGATGCCAGCCGAACGCCGGCTGCCGCTCGACGAAGCAATGCGCGAGCGCGCGCGTGCCGCTGCGCTCCGCGAGCCGCACGGCAAGCGCCAGGTTCGACGGCCCGAAGCCGACGCCGATCAGGTCGAATACGGTTTCTCTCTGCATGTCTCAGCTCCCTTGTCGGTGAAACCGGCGCGTCAGACGTGACGGCCGGCAAAGAACGCCTCGCGCGGCGTGCGCATCCGCAGCGGCTGCGCGGCGGCCTGCGTCAGCCGGCGCTGCCGCGCGAAACCGTGGCGCGCGAGGTGGTCGACGACGCGCGCCTGGCCGGCCGGCACGGCACAGCCGACCGCCTCGGTGCGCGGATCGTCGAGAAACAGGTCATGGACGACCGACGGCAGCCGGCCGGCGACGCGGTGCGGGCCGCGCCAGCGCGGCGCGCCGACCGGTATCCGCAGCCCGCGGTCGGGGTCGTGGTCGCGCGGCGCGACGTGCGGCGCCGGCGCGTTTTCCTTCAGCCAGAACGCGTCGAAGTACGCGAGCGATTCGTCGTCGCACACGGCGTGCAGATTGTTCGCCAACGCGAGACGGAACGTGTCGATCGGGGTCAGCCCGTCCGGACGCACTTCAGCCGGCATGGCGCACCTCCGTGCCCTCATTCGCCGGTGCATCGAGTCGCGCGCCGAGCGCGGCGAGCGTCGGCGCAGCGAACACGTCTGCCACCGTCAGCGCGTGACCGGCGCGGCACGCGGCGTCGACGAAGCGCACCACGTCGAACGACGTCGCGCCGGCTTCGAACAGATCCGCGTCCGCCGCAGGTGCGGCCGAAGCGAACGTGTCGGACCACAGTGCCGCGAGCGCGGCGGCAGTCCGAGAGGCGGAAACCGGCGTCGGCGCGCGGGCCCCGGCACGCGCCGCTTCGGTGGCGGACAGCACGTCAGGGCCGCCGAGCACCATTCCGCCCGCCACGGCGAAGCGCTCGACCTCGTCGCGGTACGTATCGACGAGCGCGTCGACGAAACGACCGTCGAGCAGCTCGTTCGCATACGAGAACGCCGCGCTCACGCGGCCGTCCGGATGCTCGACGACGTCGAGCTCGAGCGTGAACACCACGCGATGCCGCACGTCGTCGAATCCGGCGAGCGACAGGCCCGCCCAGTCGCGCGCGGCCGCGCCGGTCGGGCGCAGGTAGTTGAACATCACCTGGAACAGCGGATTCGCGGCCGCCGCGCGCGGCGCGCCGAGCGCGGCGACGACGTCCGCGAACGGCACGTCCGCATGCGCATAGGCGGCCAGCGCCGCGTCGCGCACGCGGGCCAGCACGTCCGCGCGGCGGTCGGCCGCGTCGAGGCGCGTGCGCACGACCACCGCGTTGATGAACAGGCCGAGCGCGTCGCGCGCGGCGTCGCCGGTCAGCTCGCGCGTTGACGCGAGCACGCCGACCGGCTGGTCGGCCGCGCCCGTCGCGCGGAACAGCGCGGCGTTGAGCGCCGCGTGCAGCAGCATCGGCAGCGTCGCATGCGCGGCGGACGCGGCGTCGCGCGCGGCGCGGATCAGCGTCGCATCGAATTCGAACGCGGTGCGCGTCGCACTCCATTGCGGAACGGCAGGTGCGTCGGCGCGCTCGGGCAGCACGCGCCGCGGCAGGTTTGACAGCGCGTCGCGCCAGTATGCGACCCGCGCGGGCGCGCCGGGCGCCGGCAGCACGAACGGCGCGTCGGCCGGCGCTGTGACGTCGCCGCCTCGCACGCGTGCGACATAGCGCTGCCGGATCGCATCGAGCCACAGCTCGATCGATTCGCCATCCGACACGATGTGATGGATCGCGATCGACAGCACATGATCGTCGGCGCCGAGCCTCAGCACACGCGCACGCCACAGCGGCATGGCAGCGCCGAGGTCGAACGGCGTCAGCGCATCGTCGTCGGTCAGCGCTGCCGCGCGCGCAAGCGCGTCGGGCGAAGCGGACAGATCGACGACCGGCAGCGCGACCGGCGCCGGCGCATCGATCCGCTGTCCGGGCAGCGCGCCGTCGCGCGCGACGAGCCGCGTGCGCAGCGCCGGATGGGCCGCCGCCGCGTCCGCGATCGCGGCGCGCAGCGCATCGGCGTCGAGCGGGCCGCGCATGCGCAGCGCGACCGGAATGACGTAGGCGGCGCTGTCCGGCTGCGCGCGCCACAGGAACCACAGGCCGAGCTGCGCCGGCGACAGCGGCCACACGCCGTGCGCGTCGGGCCGCAGCGCCGCCGCGCCGGGCGCGCGCGCGCCGTCGTGCGCCGCGCGCGGCGCATCTGCGACCTGCCGCGCATACTGCGCGAGCACCGGCGCCTCGAACAGCGCGCGCACCGGCACGTCGCGGCCGAGCCGCTCGGCGACGCGCGTCGCGACCCGCACCGCGGCGAGCGAATGGCCGCCGAGCTCGAAGAAGTGGTCGCCGCGGCCGACCCGCGCGACGTTCAGCACGTCCTGCCAGATCGCCGCGAGCGCGGCTTCGTCGCCGTCGCGCGGCGCTTCGTACGTGCGCTCGACGCGAACCGGCGCGGGCAGCCGCGCACGGTCGACCTTGCTGTTCGCGTTGCGCGGCAGCGCGTCGAGCACGATGATCTGCGCGGGCACCATGTAGTCCGGCAGCGTGCGGCGCAGATGCGCGTCGAGCGTCGCCGCATCGACCGGCTGCGCGGCTGCGCGCGCGTCGTCGGTCAGCTCGACATAGGCGACCAGTTGCGCGTCGCCGCGCTGCCCGTGCACGACCGCGCAGGCTTCGCGCACCGCGTCGTGCGCGGCGAGCTGCGCCTCGATCTCGCCGAGCTCGATCCGCAGCCCGCGCAGCTTCACCTGGTGATCGACGCGGCCGATGAAGTCGAACACGCCGTCCGCGCGGCGCCGCACGAGGTCGCCGGTCCGGTACAGGCGCGCGCCGGGCGCGCCGTACGGATCGGGCACGAAGCGCTCGGCGGTCAGCGCCGGCCGGTCGAGATAGCCGCGCGCGACGCCGATCCCCTCGCCGCCGAGATACAGCTCGCCGATCACGCCGACCGGCAGCGGATGCAGGCGCGCGTCGAGCACGTGCGCGGTGCGCGCGCCGACCAGCGTGCCGATCGGCAGATACGCGGCGTCGCCGAGCTTCGCGAGGTCGTCGCCCGGGCGGAACATCCACAGCGTCGGCGTGATGACCGTCTCGGTCGGGCCATAGCCGTTGACCACGCGCACGTTCGGCAGCGCGCGGCGCAGCATCGCGAACGCCTCGCGCGACGTCGCCTCGCCGCCCACCGTCAGCGAGCGCAGCGTCGGCGGCGCGCCGTGCGCGAGCGCCCATTCGGCGAGCTGCGCGGCGCAGCCGGGCGGCACGTAGGTCATCGTCACGCCGTCGCGAACCATCATCGCGCAGGTCTGCGCGGGCGGCCACAGCACGTCGGCCGTCACCGACACGGCCGCGCCCGACATGTATTGCGAAAACCAGCCTTCGTGCGCGCCGTCGAAGTTGACCGACTGGAACAGCAGGAACACGTCGTCCTCGCCCGCGCCGTAGCGTTCCGCGATCGCCGCGCAGTGCCGCGCGAACGACGCGTGGTCGACGATCACGCCCTTCGGCGCGCCGGTCGAGCCCGACGTGTAGATCGCATACGCCGCATGGCCCGGCAGCACGTCCGGCAGCGCGACGTGCGCCAGATCATCGAGCATGTCGAGCGCATCCGCGCGCCACACGCGCAGCGACGGCAAGTCGGGAAGCGCGGCTGCGCTGTGCGCATCGGTCAGCACGTGTTCGATGCGCGCATCGCCGACGATCTGCGCAAGCCGCTCGCGCGGATGCGCGGGATCGAGCGGCACGAATGCCGCGCCGGACTTCAGCACCGCGATCAGCGCGACGAGCAGGTCGACCGAGCGCTGCAGCGCGACGCCGACGCGCATTTCCGGGCGCACGCCGGCCGCGACCAGCTGGCGTGCGAGCCGCGCCGCGCGCGCATCGACCTCGCCGCGCGTCAGTGCGCGATCGATGTCGGCCACGCCGCGCGCATCGGGCCGCGCCTGTGCATGCGCGGCGATCCGTGCATGCACGGGAATGAACGGTTCGTCGTCGCCGGCAGCCGGCGACGCATTCCACGCGAACAGCTGCGCGCGCTCCGCTTCCGGCAGCCAGTCGAGATCGCCGACGGGTACGTCGGGCCGCGCCAGCGCATCGGTCAGCAGCGTGACGAAGCGCTGCGCCAGCCGCGCGATCGCATCGGCGTCGAACAGGTCCAGCGCATAGACGAACGCGGCGTCGAACGTGCCGGACGGCGTCGCCTCGACGCCGAGCGTCAGGTCGAATTTCGCGGACGGCGTGCCGGACGGCAGCACGGCCACTTCCACCGCGTTGCCGGGCGCGCCGAGCGGCGGCAGCGCGCGGCGCTCGCCGTAGGCGGCCATCACCTGGAACAGCGGATGGTGGCTCGCGCTGCGCGGCACGCCGAGCGCGTCGACCACCTGCTCGAACGGCACGTCCTGGTGCATCTGCGCGTCGACGAGCGCGCGCTGCGTGCGCGCGACGAGCGCCGCGAAGCCGTCGCCCGGCGTCACGTCGACGTCGATCGCGAGCGTGTTGACGAAGAACCCGATCAGCCCGGCCGTTTCCGCGCGCTCGCGGTTCGCGGCCGGCACGCCGACGCAGATTCGCGCGTCGCCGCTCGCGCGCGCGAGCAGCGCGTCGAGCGCGGCGAGCAGCACCGCGAACGGCGTGGCGCCCGAGGCCGCGGCGAACGCGCGCAGCCGTGCGGCGAGCGGCGCGTCGAGCGAGAACACGTGGCGCGCGCCGCGCGCGCTGCGGCGGGCCGGCCGCGCGGCGGCGCCGGGCAGCGCCGGCACGCCGCGCTGCGGGTCGAGCCGTTCGCGCCAGAACGCGAGCTGCCGGTCGCGCTCGCCGGCGTCGAGCCAGCGGCGCTGCCACAGCGCGTAGTCCGCGTACTGGATCGGCAGCGGCGCGAGCGGCACCGGCGTGTCGGTCGCGTACGCGCGATAGAACGCCGCGAGCTCGTCGAGCATCACGCCCGACGACCAGCCGTCCGACACGATGTGATGCACGGTCAGCGCGAGCCGGTGATGGGTCGCGTCGAGCCGGATCAGATGCGCGCGCACCAGCGGCGCGACGCCGAGGTCGAATGCTTGCGCCTCGTCCGCCGCCGCGACTTCGTCGGCGCGCGCGCCGCGCTGCGGCTCGGCGAGCGACGACAGGTCCGTTTCGCGCCACGGGCAGCGCAGCGGCGGATGGATCGTCTGCATGACGCCGTCGGCGGCTTCGTCGAAGGTCGTGCGCAGCGCCTCGTGGCGCGCGATCAGCGCGTCGCACGCGAGCCGCAGCGCATGCGCGTCGAGCGGGCCCGTCAGCGCGAGCCGCTCGGTGATGTGGTACGCGTCGCTCGCGTCGATCAGCCGCTGATGGAGCCACAGCCGCGTCTGCGCGAACGACGCCGGCACGCGCTCGCCGCGCGGCGTGCGCGGCGGAATCGGCAGCACGCGGAAATCGATGCCGGCCGCGCCGAGCTTGTCGATGAAGACCGCGCGCTGCGCGTCGGGCAGTTGCGCGAAACGCGTCGCGAGCGCCAGCCAGTCGGGTTGAGCCGTCGTCATCCGTCGTCCTTATTGAATTTCCAGTTCGCCGAGCAAGGCGTCGATCGCGCTCGCCGCGTCGGTCGCGCCGCTCGCCGCGCAGGCCGCGTCGAGCGCCTGTGCGCAGCGCGCGAGCGTGCGGGTGTCGAACAGCATGCGCAGCGGCAGTGCCAGGCCCCAGTGCAGGTTCGCCTGCGCATGGGCCTGCGTCGCGAGCAGCGAATGGCCGCCGAGCAGGAAGAAGTCGTCGTCGCGGCCGATCGCGTCGACGCGCAGCACGCGCTGCCAGATCGCCGCGAGCGCGCGCTCCGTATCGGTCGCGAGCTCGGCCGTGGCCGCCGCGTCGCGCACCGGCGCCGGCAGCGCATGGCGGTCGCACTTGCCGTTCGGCGTGACGGGCAGCGCGTCGAGCGCGATCAGCTGCGACGGCACCATGTAGGCCGGCAACTGCGCGCGCAGCGCGTCGACGAGCGCGGCCGGGTCGAGCGCGCCTGCATCGCCGCGCGCGACGTAGCCGATCAGCTGCTCGTCGCGCACCACCACGACCGCGTCGTGCACGCCCGGCGCCGCGCGCAGCAGCGCCTCGATCTCGCCCGGCTCGATCCGCTGGCCGCGCAGCTTCACCTGCGCGTCGATGCGGCCGAGATAGTCGAGCGCCCCGTCGTCGCGGCGCCGCGCCAGATCGCCGGTGCGGTACATGCGCGCGCCCGCCACGAACGGATCGGGCACGAAGCGCTCGGCCGTCAGCCCCGGCCGGCCGAGATAGCCGCGCGCGAGGCCCGCGCCGGCCAGGTACAGCTCGCCGGTCGCGCCGGCCGGCACCGGCTGCCATGCGGCGTCGAGCACGTGCAGCTGCAGGTTCGCGATCGGCTGGCCGATCGGCACCGCGTGCGCGTGCGCATCGGCCGGGCCGCAGGTCCAGTGCGACACGTCGATCGCCGCCTCGGTCGGCCCGTACAGGTTGACGAGCGTCGCGCGCGGCAACAGGCGCGCGACCTTCGCGACCAGTTCGGGCGCAAGCGCCTCGCCGCTCGCGACGATCAGCCGCACGCTGCCGCATTGCGCGGCCGCGCCGAAATCGTCGAGATGCGCGGCGAACGCGGCCAGCATCGACGGCACGAAATGCAGCACCGTCACGCGGTGCGCGTGGATCGCGGCGGCAAGGCGCGCCGGGTCGCGATGGTCGCCGGGCGCGGCGATCGCGAGCTTCGCGCCCTGCGACAGCGGCCAGACGAACTCCCACACCGACACGTCGAAGCCGAACGGCGTCTTGTGCAGCACGACGTCGTCGCGCGTGAGCCGGTATGCGTGCTGCATCCACGCGATCCGGTTCGCGAGCGCGCCGTGCGTGTTGCCCGCGCCCTTCGGCTTGCCGGTCGAGCCGGACGTGTAGATCAGGTACGCGAGCTGCGCATCGGCGACCGCGACCGGCCCGGCCGGGTCCGGTGCGAGGTCCTGCGCGAGCAGGTCCGCCACCGTCAGCAACTGCGTGCCGGCGGTGTCGCCGAGCGCGGCTTCGACCTGCGCGCGCAGGTGCGGCTGCGTCAGCACGACCGCGGGCCGCGCATCGCGCAGCAGGTACGCGATGCGCTCGGCCGGATAGTCGGGATCGACCGGCAGATACGCCGCGCCGGCCTTCAGCACGCCGACGAGCGCGCTCACCATGTCGAACGAGCGCTCGACGCACAACGCGACCGGCGTGTCGGGCCGCACGCCCTGCCGGCGCAACGCGGCGGCGACCCGCGACGTGCACGCGTCGAGCTCGGCGTAGGTCATCCGGTGCAGGCTGCCGTGCGCGTCCGCGTATTCGAGCGCGACTGCGCCGGGCGTCGCGCGGGCCGCCGCTTCGAATTGCGCGTGCAGCGGCAGTTGCTGATGCGCCGACCACGCGCGGGCGGTCGCGTCGCGCCGGGCGAGCGCGTCGCGCGCCGCGTCGTCGCCGATCGACAGCGCGCCGAGCAGCGCATCGGGCATGCTCGCCAGCGCGTCGAGCGCGCACGCGAACGCGCGATGCCAGGTCTCGACCTGCAGCGCGTCGATGCGTGCGGTGTCGTAGCCGTAGTCGATCGTCAGTTCCGCGCCGCTCTCGATCACCAGCGTCAGCGCGAAATCGGTCGCCTCGATGCTGCGCACGTCGCGCAGCGCGAGCGCGCGCGGGTCCGCGTCGTGCGCGGTGTCGTCGACCGGATAGTTCTCGAACACGACCAGCGTGTCGAACAGCGCGCCGCCGGCGCCGCGCGCCCAGCGCTGGATGTCGGCGAGCGGCGCATGCGCGTGCTCGGCCGCTGCCGCGTTGTCGCGCTGCAGCGCCTGCAGCCAGTCGGCCGCGCGCTGCTGCGGCGCGGGCGCGGTGATCACCGGCACCGTGTTGATGAACAGGCCGAGCACCGCGTCGACGTCCGACAGCGCGTCCGGACGGCCCGCGACGGTCGCGCCGAACGCGACCGCCGGCTGGTGCGTCATCCGCTGCAGCGCGAGCGCCCACGCGCCCTGCACCAGCGTGTTGACGGTCAGCTTCAGCGCGCGCGCCGTTTGCATGACGTGTGCGAATGCATCCGCATCGATGCGCGCGCGCCACGTGCGCATCGCCGCGTCCGCACGGTCGGCGGTGCGCTCGGCGATCAGCGTCGGCGCGTCGAGCCGCGCGAGGCGTCCGGTCCAGAAGCGTTCGTCCGCGTCGCGGTCGCGCGCGCCGAGCCACGCGATGAAGTCGCGGTAGCGCAGCGCCGGGCGGCTCGCGAACGGCGACACGGCGTCCGGGTCGCGGTAGTCGCGCAGCACGTCGGCGAGCAGCCGCGCGGTGCTCCAGCCGTCGAGCAGCACGTGATGGCGGGTCCATACGATGCGCCACGCGTCGTCCGTCACGCAGATCAGCGTGAGCCGCATCAGCGGCGGCTGGTTCCAGTCGAAGCCGCGCGCGCGGTCGGCCGCGAGCCACGCGTCGAAGTCGGCGTCGAGCGTCGCGCCGCGCGTGCGCCAGTCGAGCTGCTCGACCGGCAGCGCCGCCTGCCGGTGCACGCGCTGCAGCGGCGCCGCTTCGTCCGGCATGATGCTGGTGCGCAGGATGTCGTGCCGCGCGATCGAGGCGTCGAACGCGGCCGCGAGCCGGTCGGCGTCGAGCGCCGTCGCGGTCGCGACGAGCTGGTTCACGTAGCTCGCATGGCCCGGCGCGAACAGCGCGTGGAACAGGATGCCCTGCTGCATCGGCGACAACGGATACACGTCATCGATCGTGCGCCAGTCGAGCGGCGCGCGCTCGATCGCCGCCTGCGTGAGGCCCGCGCCCCGCGCAAGCGGGAAGTCGCCCGGCGTCGCGCCGCCGCCGCGCTGGGCGATGCGCATCGCGCACGCATCGACGAGCGCACGCAGCGCCGCCGCGAACCGCGCGGCGAACGCGTCGATCGTCGCGCGCTCGAACTGCGGCGCGCCGTACACCCAGTGCAGCTTCAGCGTGCGCACGCCATCGCGGTCCTCGTCGAGATACGCGTGGATCGCGAGCGCGTTGCCGAGCGGCCCCTGCGGATCGCGCTCGACGCCGGCGCCGCCGAAGCGCGGCACGAGCGTCGCGTCGCGCGGCGCGTCGAACTGGCCGAGATAGTTGAAGGTCACGCGCGGACGCGGCACCGCGGCCAGCGCCGCGCGCGTCGCCGCATCGCCGTAGTGCGCGAGCACGCCGAAGCCGAGCCCCTTGTGCGGCACCGCGCGCAGCGCATCCTTGACCGCGCACAGCGTGTCGCGCGGGCTCGCCGCGACCGGCAGCGAAACCGGGTAATGGCTCGTCAGCCAGCCGATCGTGCGGCTCGCATCCGCATCGTCGAACAGCGCCTCGCGGCCGTGCCCTTCCAGTTCGACGCGGCACGACGCCGCGTCGCGCCCGTCGGTCAGCGCCATGGCAAGCGCGGCGGCGAGCAGCTCGATCGTCTGCGTGCGGTACGCGGCGTGCGCGTCGGCGAGCGCCGCGCGGGTCAGCGCGGCGTCGATCGTCTGCACGACGACGGCCGCGTCCGCGTTGGTCGCCGGCGCGTCCGGATGGTCGGGCGCGACGTCGTCGCCGTGCGCCATCCCGGTCCAGTACGCGGTCTCGTTCGCGAACGGCGAGCCCGGATCGGTCGCCGCGCGCGCGAGCCGCGCGGCCCACGCGTCGGCGCACAGGCCCTGCAGCGCGAGCCGGATCGGCCGTTGCTCGCAGGCGGCGCGGTACGCGGTGTCGAGATCGTCGAGCAGGATTCGCCACGACACGCCGTCGACGATCGCGTGGTGGATCGCGACGAACAGCCGCGTCGCGCCGTCCGGCAGCCGCGCCGCGCACGCGCAGGCGAGCGGCCCGCGGCCGAGATCGAGCCGGCGCTGCAGCGCATCGAAGCGCGCGAGCGCGTCGGCGTCGTCGCGCGCGGCGACTTCGACGAACGGCAGCGCGTCGTACGGGCGCTGCACGTCGTCGGCCTGCCACGCGCCATGCGCGCCGCGCGTGAAGCGCCGGCGGAACGCTTCGTGATGCGTGAGCAGCGCGTCGAACGCGCGCGCGAACGCGGCGGGGTCGAACGACCCGCGCACGTCGAACGCGACCGCCTGGTTCCAGTGGCCCGGATGCGGCACGTCGAGCGCGAAGAAGCGCTGCTGCGCGGGCGTCAGCACGCGCGCGGCGGCCGCCGTCGTCGCAGCCTGCGCGACCGGCGTGGGTTGCGCCACGTCTTCCGTCTTCGCGACGCGCGCCAGCTCGGCGAGCGTCGGGCCGTCGAACAGCTGCTTCGGCGTGAAGCGCACGCCGCGCTTGCGCGCGCGGGCGATCACCTGCAGCACGAGGATCGAGTCGCCGCCGAGTTCGAAGAAGTTGTCGTCGCGGCCGACGCGCGGCGCTTTCAGCACCGCCTGCCAGATTTCCGCGAGCGTCGTCTCGACCGCGCCTTGCGGCGCATCGCCCTGCACGCTCGCGGCAGGCACGGCGGCCAGCACGCGCAGCGCCGCGCGATCGACCTTGCCGTTCGCCGTCACCGGCAGACGCGGCAGCGCGACGATCTGCGCCGGCACCATGTAGTCCGGCAGCGCCGCCGCGAGCCGCGCACGCAGCGCGGCCTCGTCGAACGCCGCGCCGTCGCGCGCGACGACGAACGCGGCGAGCCGCAGGCGGCCGTCGTGCTCGACCGCCAGCGTTTCCGCCTGCGCGATGCCGTCGGCCGCGCGCACGGCCGCGCTCACCTCGCCCGGCTCGACGCGATAGCCGCGGATCTTGACCTGGTCGTCGATCCGCCCGAGGAAATCGATGCGGCCGTCCGTGCGCAGCCGCACGCGGTCGCCGGTGCGGTACACGCGCGCGCCCGGCGTGAACGGATCGGGCAGGAAGCGCTCGGCGGTCGCCGCCGGCCGGCCCCAGTAGCCGCGCGCGACGCCCGGCCCGCCGAGGTACAGCTCGCCGGTCGCGCCCGCCGGCACGCACGCGCCGAACGCATCGAGCACGATCGCGCGCGCGTTCGGCAGCGGCCCGCCAAGCGGCACGCCGCGCGCCCCGTCGTGCACATCGGCGGCCATCGACGCCGTGTCGCACGCGAGCGCGCCGACGGTCGCCTCGGTCGGGCCGTAGTGATTGATCACCCGGCACGCGGGCTTGAGCGCGGCGATGCGCGCGACCAGCCCCCACGTGAGCGTTTCGCCGCCCGTCACGAGCGCATGGCTCGGCAGCACGTCGGCCGGCGCGCGGGCTTCGAGCAGCGCCTGCAGATGGCTCGGCACGATCTTCAGCACGCCGACGTCGCGGCGGCGCATCTCGTCGGCGAACGCGTCCGGATCGAACGCGCACGACGCCGGCAGCAGATGCAGCGTGCGGCCCGCGCTCAGCGCGCCGAACAGCGTCGTATGGCCGAGATCGGCCGCGACCGTCGACACCATCGCGAACGATGCGTCCGGCGCGAACGCGAGCTCGTCGAGCATGCCCTGCACGTAGTCGGCGAGCGCGCGGTGCGATACGACGACGCCCTTCGGCGTGCCGGTCGAGCCGGACGTATAGATCAGGTACGCGCCCTGGTCCGGGTGCGGCGCGATGCGCGCGGCGCCCGCCTGGGCGAGCGTCGCGTCGGCCGCGAGCGCGTCGACGTCGAGCGCCTGCGTGAGCGTGCCGGCCGGCCACGCGGCGTCGCCGGCGACGAGCGCCGAGCGCGCGCGGCAATCGGCGGCGGCCGCCGCGAGCCGCTCGGCCGGCTGCGCCGGATCGAGCAGCACGGCCAGCGCGCCTGCCTTCAGCGCGCCGAGCAGGCCGACGACGAAGCGCGCCGAGCGCTCGATGCAGACGACGACCGGTTCCTCGGCCGCCGTGCCGCGCAGTTGCAGCGCGCAAGCGACGCGATTGGATGCATCGTCGAGTTCGGCGAACGTCAGCGACGCCGCCGCATCGGCCAGCGCGACGCGATGCGGATAGGCAGCGGCCTGTCGTGCGAACGCCGCGACGATATCCGCGTGTTCGGGTGTGAACACGCGGCCGTCGCGCGGCTGCCGCGCTTCATGTGTGCCATGCGCGCCGTCGCACGGCAGCGCCGTGACCGCGCGCTGCGGATCGCGCGCGGCGGCCGCGACGAGCGCCGCGTAGCTGGCGAGCCACGCGCGCGCGGTGTCGGCGTCGAGGCAGTCGGTCGCATACGCGGCGACCAGTTCGATGCCGCTCGCATCGTCGGTGAAATCGAGCGCGAAATCGAAGCGCGCGGCGAGGTCCGGCCCCGGCGTCGCGACCGCGGTCGCGCCCGGCAGCGCGCTGTCGAGCCGCGCATCGAACTGCTGCGCGAACTTGACGCGCAGCCATTCGTCGCCGCGCCGCACCGGCGGCTTCACCGCGTCGACGACGCGCTCGAACGGCACGTCCTGGTGCGCATACGCATCGAGCGCCGCCGCGCGCACCGCGTCGACCAGCGCGGCGAACGGCTGTGCCGGCGCGACGCGCACGCGCAGCGCGACGGTGTTCAGGAACAGCCCGAGCAGCGCGCGCGTTTCCGGGCGCTGCCGGTGCGCGACCGGCACCGCGACCACCACGTCGGTCGCGCCGGTCAGGCGCGACAGCCACGCGTCGAGCGCGGCCATCAGCACCGTGAAGACCGTCGCGTGCGCATCGCGCGCGAGCCGGCGCACGTCGGCCGCGACCGCATCGGGCAGGCGCAGCGACGTGCGCGCGCCGTGCAGCGTGCGCGTCGCGCCCGGCTGCCGGTCGACCGGCAGCGCGAGCGGGCCCGGCGCGTCCTGCAGCGCGGCGCGCCAGTAGTTCAATTGCCGCTCGCCCTCGCCGCCTGCGAGCATGTCGCGCTGCCAGTCCGCATAGTCCGCGTACTGGATCGGCAGCGCGGGCAGCGCCGGCGCGACGCCGTTCGCATACGCGCAATAGGCCGCCGTCAGCTCGTCGAACGCGCAGCGCGAGCTCCAGCCGTCGGTGATCGCGTGATGGGCGGTCAGCAGCAGCCGGTGGCGGCTGTCGGCGAGCGCGATGAGCGTCGCGCGCACGAGCGGGCCTTCGGCGAGGTCGAACGGCGCGCCGGCGTCGCGCTCGGCGAGGATCGCCGCCTGCGCGTCGCGGCCGGCCGGCGGCAGGCCGCGCAGGTCGACTTCGGCGATCGCCACCGGCAGGCGCGCGTGGATCCGCTGCATCACGACGCCGTCGTCGTTTTCGACGAGCGTCGTGCGCCACGCGTCGTGCCGGCCGATCACGTGATCGAGCGCGCGCTGCAGCGCGGCGCGGTCGAGCGCGCCGTCGATCGTCCAGTGCGCGGCGATGTGATAGGCCGAACTCGCGTCGCGCGTCTGCGCGAGCACCCAGAAGCGCTGCTGCGCCAGCGACGCCGCGCGCTCCGCATACGGTGCGCCGGCCGGCGCGCCGGCGCGCGCCGCGATCGCGACGAGCGGTGCGCCGGTTTCGCGCTCCGCGCGGTCGATCGCGTCGGCCAATGCGGCGAGCGCCGGGTCCGCGAACAGCATGTCGAGCCGCAGGTTGACGCGCCATTCGGCACGAATTGCAGCCTGCAGCTGCATCGCCGCGAGCGAATCGCCGCCCAGCGCGAGGAACCGGTCGTCGCGCGACGGCGGCGCGTCGAGGCCGAGCAGCGTCTGCCAGATTTCAGCGGTGCGCCGCTCGGTGTCCGTGCGCGGCGCGTCGCCGGCTGCGCGGCCCGCGCTGTCCGCACGGTCCGCGGCGATCCGCTCGCGCAGCGCCGCGCGGTCGAGCTTGCCGTTCAGCGTGTACGGCAGCGCGTCGCAGCGCACGTACCGGTGCGGCTGCCAGGCAGCCGGCAGCTGCGCGGCGACGTGCGCCTTCAGCGCCGCGTCGTCGGCCTCCGTGCGCAGCGCGACGCACGCGACGAGCCGCGTCGGGCCGCCGTCGGTTTCCGCGACCACCGCCGCATCGGCGACGGCCGGATGCGCGCGCAGGCATGCGGCGATTTCCGCCGGCTCGACGCGCACGCCGCGCACCTGCACCTGATCGTCGAGGCGGCCGAGGTAATCGAATGCGCCGTCGTCGCGCACCCGCGCGAGGTCGCCGGTGCGATAGACGCGCGCGCCGGGCGCGCCGTCCGGATCGGGCACGAAGCGCTCGGCGGTCAGCGCCGGGCGGCCGTGATAGCCGCGCGCGAGACAGACGCCGCCGAGCAGCAGCTCGCCCGCCGCGCCATCATCGCCACAGTCGCCACCGTCGACGCGGGCAACCCGCGGACCGATCGGCCGGCCGATCGGCAGCGCCGCGAACGCGTCGTCCGCGGCGAGCGCGGGCGTCTCGCCCGGCTCGACCGGCCACAGCATCGGCGAGATCACCGCTTCGGTCGGCCCGTAGCCGTTGACGAGCCGCACCGCCGGAAAGGTGTCGCGCACGAACTCGAACGCCTGCTGCGGCAGCGCCTCGCCGCCGAACGCGAGCACGCGCAGCGCGGGCGGCACGCCGTCGCGCGCGGCGAGCGCCGCGAACTCGCGCAGGTAGGCAGGCGGAAACGCGGCGACGCTGACCTGCTCGCGCACCATCAGCGCATGCGCGGCGTCCGGCGCGAACGGCTGCGGCGGCGCGACCGCGATGCTCGCGCCGACCGCGAGCGGCGCGAGCCAGCATTCGTGCGCGGCGTCGAAATTGACCGACGCGAAATGCAGCAGCCGGTCGCCGGCCTCGATCGGCAGCGCGGCCGCGAGCGCATCGCAATGCGCAGCGAGCGGCCCGTGCTCGACGACGACCGCCTTCGGCTTGCCGGTCGAGCCCGACGTGTAGATCATGTAGGCGGCCGCGCGCGGATGGACCGGTGCGTCGTCTTCAGCGGCATATGCGTGCGCTGGGTCCGCTGTTTCGGCATCGACGTCCGCGACGTCGAACGCATGCGCGAACGGCGCGCCGAGCGCCGCGCGCCCCGCGGCGTCGACGATGCCGTGGCGCAGGTTCGCGTCGCGCACGATCCAGTCGAGGCGTGCGGCCGGATGGCGCGGATCGAGCGGCACGAACACGCCGCCCGCCTTCAGCACGGCCAGCAGCGCGACGAACAGCTCGCACGAGCGCTCGACGCACACGCCGACCCGCACCTCGGCGCCGACGCCCGCCGCGCGCAGCCGCCGCGCGAGCCGCGACGCGCGCGCATCGAGCGCGCCGCGCGTCAGGCGGATTTCAGTCGGAAAGGAGACGGCGAGCGCGGGCGCGTCGGGCGCGCGGCGCGCCAGCTCGCGGATTCGGTGATGCAACGCAGTCGGGAAACTCGTCATGGGCGTGAAGTCCTTCAGGTCCGGCCGCTACGGCCAACTCACGGCGCCGCGCTGGGCGGCTTCACTGGTGTGACGAACGGCGCGGCCGGTTTTTTACCGTTTTGCGCTCGATCCGCCGATGACTAAATATTTCGGCGGCTCGTTCGTCTATTCGGCAGGAGGCGCACCGCGCGCCGTTCGTTCCCGTTGTTCGTTCTCCGCTGTTCGTTCTCACTTTATTGACGTTGCCGATGACCGCCGCCCACGAGCCCTCTCCGCCGCCCTCCTCCCCGCCTGCCGCCGACGCCGCGCCGCCCGCGCGCCCGGCGGCGCGCCTGATCCTCGCGCTGCTGCGCGAAAGCCGCGCCGCGCTCGCGCTCGCGCTCGTCGCCTGCGTGCTGAACGGCATCGCGAGCGTGCTGCTCGTCGCGACGCTGAACCGCGCGCTCGCGCAGCCGGTCGCCGCCGACGCCGCGCTCGCGTGGCGCTTCGCGCTGTGCGCGGTGATCGCGCTCGTCACGCGGATCGTGTCGGGCGTGCTGTTCGCGCGGCTGTCACAGGACACGATGGCGCGGCTGCGCGCGCATCTCGCGCGCCGCGTCGGCGCGGCCGAGCTGCGCGACGTCGAGCGCATCGGCGCGGCGCCCGTGCAGTCGGTGCTGACCGACGACGCGACCAACGTGTCGATGCTGTTCTTCGCGCTGCCGAATCTGGTGATGCACGGCTCGATCGTGTTCGGCTGCCTCGGCTATCTCGCGTGGCTGTCGTGGCCCGTGTGCCTGCTGGCACTCGCGGCGATCGTCGCGGGCTCGCTCGGCTATCACACCGGCGACCGCCGCGCGATCGCGTCGCTCGAAGCGGCCGGCCGCGCGCAGGACAAGCTGTTCGGCTATCTCGGCGCGCTGTTCTCCGGCGCGAAGGAATTGAAGCTGCACGATGCGCGCGCGCGCCAGTTCGTCGACGGCCAGCTGGGCGCTGCGATCGGCGAAGTGCGCGACCACCGCCGCCGCGCGTTCAGCGCGTATGCGGTCGGCGTCGGCTGGATCATCTTCCTGTTCTATGCGTTCCTCGGCGCGGCCGCGTTCTGGCCGCAGCTCGGCGTGCACGCGGACCCGGGCGCGACGGCCGGCTACGTCGTCGTGTTCCTGTTCATGCTGGTGCCGCTCGACGGCCTGCTGAACAACCTGCCGACCGTCAACGCGGCGCGCGTGTCGCTCGCGCGCATCGAGGACGTGATGGCCGAATTCGGCGCGCTGCGCACCGCGCCTGCCGCGAGCGAGGTGTCCGCAGCAGGGTCCGCCGTCGCGCCCGCCGGCGCGGTCACGCTGCGCGGCGTCACGCATTCGTATTTCCACGAGCGCGACGAGCGCATGTTCAGCATCGGCCCGATCGACCTGACGCTGAAGCCCGGCGAGCTCGTGTTCATCGTCGGCGGCAACGGCAGCGGCAAGACCACGCTCGCGAAGGTGCTCACCGGCCTCTACGAGCCCGAGGAAGGCGCGATCGAGGTCGACGGCCGGCCGGTCGGCTGGCGCGAGCGCGCCGCGTACCGGCAGCGTTTCAGCGCGGTGTTCAACGATTTCCACCTGTTCGATGCGCTGCTCGGCATCGTCGACCCGGACGATCCGGCCCGCGCGCAGGCCGACGCGCGCGCGAACGCGCTGGTCGCCAAGCTCGCGCTCGACCACAAGGTGAAGGTCGTCGACGGCGCGTTCTCGACCCGCGCGCTGTCCACCGGGCAGCGCAAGCGGCTCGCGCTCGTCGTCGCGTATCTGGAGGACCGGCCGTTCTACCTGTTCGACGAATGGGCCGCCGACCAGGACCCGACGTTCAAGGCGGTGTTCTACGAACAGCTGCTGCCCGAGCTGCGCGCGCGCGGCAAGGCGGTGGTCGTGATCACGCACGACGACCGCTACTTCGATCTGGCCGACCGCGTGCTGAAGCTCGACAACGGGCGGATCGTCAGCGATACGACGCCGGCGCGGCAGCGGGTCGATGCGGTGAATGCGTGACGGGCGGACGCCGGCGCGGCGGCTTGCCGCTGCACCGGCAAGCCCGGCTCGACGCGACCGGGTCCACGGGCCAGCGCGACGCGCAGCACGCATGCGAAGGCCGGGACATGGCCGGGTATGATTGGCGACCCTTCGTCGAGGCCGCGACGGCCTGCGCTGAATCTTTCGCTTCCACTGCGCACGACGCGAATCGCTGCATCAATCAAGGAGACCCGCAATGGAATGGGCCGCTCTCGTTCCGGAATTGATCTGCACGGACCTCGTCCGAAGCATGACGTTCTATCGTGACCTGCTTGGCTTCCGGGTTCGCTTCGAGCGTCCCGAGGATCGCTTTGCCTATCTCGACCTCGGGCACGCCCAGCTGATGCTCGAACAGCAGAATCCGGAGAGCTGGTCGACCGGCCCGATGCATTTTCCGCGTGGGCAAGGCATCAATCTGCAGATCGAGGTCGACTCGATCGAACCCATTCACCACCGCTTGCGCGACGCAGGCATCGCGCTGTTCGCCGAGCCGCGGACATCCTGGTATCGCCAGGACGATCTGGAGCACGGCCAGATCGAGATGCTGGTGCAGGACCCCGACGGTTATCTTCTGCGTCTGGTGGAAATCCTGGCCGAGCGGCCGTATCGGGCGTAACCGGCGGTCGGTCTCCCGGGCGTCCGCACGCGCGGCGACAGTGCGAGGTACGAATGCGTCGCGCTGACGCGCTGCCTCACATCAGCGCACCGGCGGCAACGCCAGCAGCGTATCGGTCATCACGTCGGCCAGTTTCAGCGCCGACATCGGGCCGCCGAAGCCCCAGATGTTGCGCTCGATCAGCGCGATCCGTTTTGCCTTGCGCGCAGGCACGTATTGCCAGACCGGCGAATCGAGTTTCGCGTCGAGCGGCACGTCCATCCCGGTCGCGGTCACGAACAGCACCGCCAGGTCGCGCTGCGCGAGCAGGTCCGCGGAGGTCACGTAGAGCGTGCCCTCGCGGGTCGGCTTCTTCGGCCACAGATCGACGCCGAGCGCGCGCGCGAGCCCGGCCGCCGTGCTGTTGCCCGTATATGCCCAGTAGCGGTCGGGCAGCCCGAGATCCTGCAGCAGCGCGACGCGTTCGTGCTGCCTTCCCGCCGCCGCGAGCCGTTTCGCGTTGCGCGCGAGGCCGGCGTCGAGCTGCGCTTCGACCGCTTGCGCACGCGCGCTGCGCCCCGTCACCGCGCCGATCGTGCGGAAGATCTGCCGGGTCCAGTCGAGCTGGGTCACGGGCACGCCGCCTTCGTTCACGTTCGGGCTGAACTGGAACAGGATCGTCGGCGCGATCCGGTCGAGCGCCGCGAAAATCGGCGCATGCCGGAAGCCGACGCCGATGATCAGGTCGGGCTTGACCGCCGCGATCGCCTCGAGCCCCGGCTCCTGCCGCGAACCGACGTCCGTCACGTGCGCGAAGCGCGCATTGTCGTAGCCGAGCCAGCCCGGGTAGAACGCGGTATCGACCATCCCGGCCGGCGTGATGTCGAGCGCCGCGAGCGTTTCCGCAAACATGAATTCGAGCGCGACGACGCGCTGCGGCCGCACCGGCATCGTCGCGCTGGCCTGCGAGACGACCGGATTGCCGGCCAGCGGCATGCCGGCCGGCATGCCGCCGCCCTGCCCGCGCGCAGCATCGCCGGCGGCGGCCCGCGCGGTCGGCGACAAGCCGCACGCGGCGCCGAGCGCGGCGAGCTGCGCAAGCGCCCGCCGCCGGCCAGATGCCGTCAGCGAATCGCGTCCTGCCCGGCCAGCGCCGCGTCGTCCATCGTCAGTAGCAAGGGGCAGCTTCCACACAGTTGCGTTTCTCCAGGGATTTCGTAGCGCAGGCAGCACACGCGGCGCGCGCGGAACGGCGTCGGCAGCAGCGGCGAGCGCGGCACGGCGTCGCGCACCGGCATGCGCAGCGGATTCGATTCGCCGTCGGCGCACGCCGACCGGAACAGCCACACGGCGTCGCGCACGGGGTCGGCCGCGCACGGCTGCGCGCCGCAGACGTCGAGCAGGTAGTCGAGCAGATTGCCCGCGTTGCTCCACAGCACGCGCGGCGTGACGCGGCCCATCTCGGCCAGCAGGTCGATCACCGCGCCGAGATGCGCGACGAGCCCCGCGTAGCGCGGCGCCGGATCGTCGCAGGGCTCGCCGAGCGCGTCGTGCGCGAAGACCAGCCCCGCGGGCATCCCGTCGTCGAGCACGACGAACGTGCGTTCGGGCGCCATGTCGAGCGGCCGGCCGAGCAGCAGCGCGGCGACGACGCCCGCGGGCGCCGCGCGGCCGAAGTAGTACTTGCTCCATTGCGACAGCAGCGCGCGCGCATGCACGGCCGGATCGCCGCCGTAGTGGCGGACCATCGCGTCGAGCAGCGCGTCGCGGTGATCGGGCAGCGCGGTCAGCGGCACGATGCACGCGCCGGATGCACACGCGTCTTCGGGCATGCCGAGCCACACCGCGTCGAGATACGGCGCAAATGCGGCCGGCGCGAACGACGCGAAGCACGTCGCGCGCATGTCGTCGATAGCCGGTGGCGTCATCGCCCCACGCGCCGCGCGCGGCGCGCCTCGACGATCAGCAGGCCGAGCAGGTACGGCGCGCCGATCAGCGCGGTCAGCACGCCGGCCGGCACTTCGCGCGGCGCGACGGCCGTGCGGGCCGCGACGTCCGCGAGCCCGAGGATCAGCGCGCCGCACGCGGCCGCGAGCCACAGGCGCGTGCGATGCCGCCGCGCGCCGAGCATCGTCGCGACGTGCGGCGCCATCAGCCCGATGAAGCCGACCGGCCCGACCGCCGCGACGGCCGCGCACGCGGCGAGCGTCGCGATCACGAGCGCGAGCGGCCGCAGCGCGGCGATCGGCAGGCCGAGCGCGGCCGCCTGGTCGTCGCCGAGCGCGAGCATGTCGAGCGGCTGCGCGAGCCACGCGAACACCGGCACTGCGAGCACGCACCACGGCAGCAGCATCGCGACCTCGCGCCAGCTGCGTCCGTAGGTGCCGCCGACGAGCCACACGACGAAGCGCGCGGGCTGCACGCTTTCCTGCGTGATCAGCCATTGCGCGAGCGTCGTCCACAACGTGCCGATCACGATCCCGGTGAGCGCGACCGCAAGCGGCGCGTAGCGATGACGGTGATTGAGGGCCAGCGTGATCGCCAGCGAGATCCCGCCGCCCGCCAGCGCCGCGCCGGCGAGCATGCCGCCGCCCGCGAGCGGCCAGCGCGTGAGCGCGAACAGCGTGACGAGCGCCGCGCCCTGCGTGACGCCGAGCACTTCCGGGCCCGCCAGCGGATTGCGCACGACGCTCTGCATCGCGACGCCGCTCGCGGCGAGCAGCGCGCCGGCCAGCATCGCGCACAGGAGCCGCGGCAGGCGCAGGTCGATCAGCATCCGCGCAACCGGGTCGGCGCCCGCCAGCGCCGCCTGCCAGCGCGCGGGCGTCAGCCATTCGGGGCCGGCCGACGTGCCCGCGACCAGCACGAGCGCGCCCGCCAGCGCGAACAGCGCGGTGCGCCGCGGCCAGCGCAGCCCGTCGAGCCAGCCGACCAGGCGCGTCGCGCGCCCGGACGCCGCGCGCTCGGGGCCCGCATGCAGCACGCCGGACCACGCCGCGCCGCGGCGGATCAGCGCGAGCATCAGCGGCGTGCCGACGAGCGCGATCGCGACGCCGGTCGACAGCGTCGTGTCGAGGCCCGACACGAGCACCGCGCTGTCGGTCACGAGCACGAGCGCGCCGCCCGCCAGCGCGGACAGCGGCACCAGCGCGGCGAGCCGCGCGGCGCGCGCGCCGCGGATCTGGCGCAGCAGGTTCGGCGCGACGAGGCCGACGTACGACAGCGGCCCCGCGATGCTGACCGCGACGCTCGTGAACGCGACCGCGACGACCGTCGCGGCGAGCCGCGCTGCATCGACGCGCACGCCGGCCGCGGCCGCCGCGTCGTCGCCGAGCGCGAGCGGATCGAGCGGCCGGATCACGAACGGCAGCGCGACGAGCGGCAGCACGAGCCAGCTCGCCGCGAGCTTCAGGCCGGTTGCGCCCGGTTGATAGAGGCTGCCGTTCGCCCACAGCGCGGCGCCCGCGATGTTCTGCTCGAAGAACGCGAGCAGCAGCGTCGACAGCGCGGCGAACAGCAGCATGCAGACGCTGCCCGCGAGCACGAGCCGCAGCGGCGTCGCGCGCCAGCCGCCCGCCGCGAGCATCGCGCACGCGGCGGCGGCCAGCCCGCAGACGAACAGCAGCGGCACCGACGCGACGCCCGCGAGCGCCGGCACGAGCATCGCCGCGAGCAGGCCGAGCTGCGCGCCGCCCGTCACGCCGAGCAGGTCGGGCGACGCGAGCGGATTGCGCGTCGCCGACTGGAACAGCGCGCCGGCGATGCCGAGGCAGCCGCCCGCGACGAGCGCGGCCGCGACGCGCGGCAGGTTCAGGTCGAACAGGAACACGCGCGCGAGCGCGTCGGCGTCGCTGCCGGGCGCGGCGTCCCACCACGCGCGCAGGTCGGGTGCGGCGCGCAGCGCGGCGACGCACGCGATCAGCAGCAGCATGCCGATCGCCAGCGCGCCGGCGCGGTTCGGCTGCGTGACCCTGCCGTCGACGGAAGCCGCCTGGCGCTTGCGCATCGCGAACGTCGTCATACGGCGAGCTTCCGGTCGAAGTCCTCGGCCGACTGCGCCGCAGCGGCGACGGACGGCCCGTACGCCGGCACGCACATCGGCGCGCCCGTCTGCGGATGCGCGAGCTTCAGCATCTCGACGCCGAACGCCGCGCGCAGGCGCGCCGGGTCGAGCATCGCGTCGGGGTCGCCGTGCGCGACGACGCGGCCCGCGCGCATCAGCACGATCTCGTCGCTGTACGCGGCAGCCTGGTTCAGGTCGTGCAGCACCCACACGATCGTCAGCCCGCGCGCGCGGTTCAGCGCGCGCAGCGCGTCGAGGATGTCGAGCTGGTGATGGATGTCGAGATAGGTGGTCGGCTCGTCGAGCAGCACGATCGGCGCCTGCTGCGCGAGCGCCATCGCGATCCACGCGCGCTGCCGCTCGCCGCCGGACAGCGCGCCGACGTCGCGGCCCGCGTCGCCGGCGAGCCCGCTGGTCTCGAGCGCTTCGTCGATCGCGGCGTGGTCGGCGCGCGACAGGCCGCGCAGGAAGCCGCCGTATGCATAGCGCCCGTACGCGACGAGTTCGCGCACGCTCAGGCCGGACGGAATCTGGTTGAACTGCGCGAGCATCGTCAGTTCGCGCGCAAGCGCACGGCGCTTGAACGACGCGAGCGGCGTGCCGTTGACTTCGACGTGGCCCGCCAGCGCCGGCTGCAGGCCCGCGAGCGTGCGCAGCAGCGTGCTTTTTCCGCAGCCGTTCGGGCCGCACAGCGCGGTCACGCGACCGGCCGTGATCGACAGGTCCAGCCCGTCGATCACGACATGGTCGCGATAACCCACCGTCAGCCCCCGCGCGGCAAGCGCGGCGGTACTACGCGTCATCGATCCTCCGTTCGGTCGCGCGGGACCGTATAGCTCTGCGCCATCGCGACGACGACCTTGCGCGGCCCTTCGAACGGGTCGCGTGCGTGCGCGGTCAGCATGTTGTCGAGCATCAGCACGTCGCCGGTCTGCCACGGGAACACGATCCGCTGCCGGTCGAGCACCGCGCGAATCTCGGCGAGCGCGTCGGCTTCGAGCGGCGCGCCGTCGCCGTAGTAGACGTTGCGCGGCACGTTGTCGACCCCGACCGCGTCGACGAGCGCGTCCTGCATCTCCTCGTCGAGCGCGGACAGATGGAACAGGTTCGCCTGGTTGAACCAGACCGGCTCGCCCGTGCGCGGATGCCGCGCGACCGCCTGGCAGCGCTCGCGGGTGCGCAGGAGCGGCTCGCCGTCGTCGTCGGTGCGCCACGCGCAGTCGATGCCGCGCGCCGCGCACATCCGCTCGACCTCGCGCGGATCGTCGGTGCCGAACGCCTGTTGCCACGGCAGGTCGAGCCCCTGCCCGAAATTGCGCACGTACAGCAGCTCGCGCTGCGCGAAACGCGCGACGAGCGCCGGGTCGAGCGCGCGATACACCGCGCGGCTGTCGGCGATCGGCGTCGCGCCGCCCTTCGGCGCCGCGAGCGCGCAGTGGAACCAGATCCGCATCGGCCATTCGCGCGTGTACGACTGCTCGTTGTGCAGCGGGATCGCGCGGTGCGGCGGGTATTCGGTCGACGTATACACCGCGCCTTCGACCTGGCTGCGCGGCGTCGACGCATATTCATAGCCGATCAGCGGATCGCCGAACGCGGCCGCGAACTGCTGGAACGCGTCGATCGACGGCACGTGGAAACCGGTGAACAGCACGCCGCCCGCGCGCTCGAGCGTGTCGGCCGCGATCGCGCGCGCGAGCGGCGCGAGCGTGTCGATCGACATCCCGTCCCCGCCCTTCGGCGACACGACGGTGGGCAGCCCCGGCTCGATCCGCAGGTCGTCGAGCGTCGGCAATGAAAGCAGGGTCATGCAAGGTCCTCTTCAGGTGGGCCCTCGGCGCCGCTCACGACGCGCGCTGCGCGGTTTCGCCGTCCATCGCGCGGCGCAGGCTCGCGGGCCGCATGTCGGTCCAGACGGTCTCGATGTGCGCGAGACAGTCGGCCTTCGGGCCGCGCACGCCCGCTTCGCGCCAGCCGGCCGGCACGGCGCGGAACGTCGGCCAGATCGAATACTGTTCTTCGTCGTTGATGACGACCGTGTAGACGAGGTCGTCGGTGTCGGCGGAAGGCGTCGTGGCTTGCGTCATGGTCGAAACTCGGTCGGAAATCGCCGGAGGCGGTTGAAGGAAGCGGAGCGGTTCGGCCGCCCCTGTCGAATAGACGAGCGGGCCGCGCGTTTTTTTACCGGCGCCGCGCGCGGCCGCCGCAGAACACGGGGCACGCGACGCCGCGATGGCATGCATCGAGGCATTCGGCGCAGTGGCGCTCGGCGTCGCGGATCATGAAATGCACGAGCGTCTGCGACACGTTCAGCGCGCGCGCCGCGCTCTGCAGCGTCTCGTCGCGCAGCCGCACCATCTCGAACGCCGCGCGGCTGCGCGCCGGCAGGTCGTCGAGCGCGGCCGACACGCGCCGCAGCGTGTCGCGCGTCATCAGCGCCGCTTCGGGCGTCGGCTCCGGCGACGGCACGTCGAAGCCGTCGTCCTCGTCCGCGTGGTAGAAGCTCTCGAGGTTCTGGCGGCGGCACGCGTCGATCGACGCGTTGCGCACCATCCGCGTCACGTACGCGACCGGCTGGCGTACCGCGTCCTGGTTCGGGAAATCGACGAGCTTCACGAACACGTCGTGCACGACGTCCTCGGCTCGGCTCGCGCAGCCGACGAAGCTGCGCGCGACGTTGACGAGCATCGCGCGGTGGGCGATCAGCACGTCGAGCAATGCGCCCTGCGCGCTCGGCCTGGCCGCGCGGCGCGCCTGCGGCGCGGGCCTGGACGGCCGATCGGATGGACTGCCGCGGAACGGGTTCGCCGCCGCCGTGACCGGTCGTTCGAGCACTTCCGCCATTGCCATCGATTCGCTCCGTCCAATTTCGAGATAGCAAAATCTAACGCAAACGCAAATCATTCTCAATACGATTCTTAAATACCCCTTCGGATTGGTCGGATTTGTATGAATAAAGGCGGAGTTGCGTGGGGGTGCGCGGAGGCGTCCGATGGGCGGATGGCTTGCGGGCCTGGGCCGATGAGTCGTTTCCGGCTTTTGGGGGAGATGGATCGGTGAAGCGAAGCCGCGTCGCGAACGTCGCTTCGATCGCCCCCATCACCGGTGCGATGAAGGCGACGAGGCGCCGGGCAACCGACAGTGTCGCCCGGCGCGTGTATCGGTCAATGCGTTGCTTGCATCGGCATCCGGCATTGCACGAGCCACGCACGGCCGGCGCCCGTACCGCACGCGTTGCGGCGCAGCGGCGCGCGTTGTTTCGACGACAACTTGAGCGACGCAAGCTTCGACTGGGACGTCCGCACGCGCAATGTGTCGGAACCCGGGCTCGCCGGCGGCAGCGACCGCAGCGTCGCTGCATCGATGTGCACTTGCCAGAACTGTGGCGTTCCGTTGGGGTCGTCTACGCGATAGCCCTGCCCGGTGATGGTCTGTCCGTCGGGGCTGACGCCGATCACGCGCATCAGGTCGAGCGTGCCGACCGAAATGCCGGCGGCTTCGAGCAGTGCGGCGAGACTGCGCATGCCGCTTTGCCGGGTCCAGACGTAGACGCGCGACTCACCACTTCGGCTATTGCTCGACTCGCCGGTCACGACGCGTCCGTCGGCGCTGATCGACGATGCGCTGCTGGTGTCGTCGCCTTCGAGAAACCCGAGCCGCTCGATGCTGCTGCCGCCGTTCGTCCATCGCACGGCTTCCGAATCGACCCGCTGCCCGTCCTGCGTGGACAGCAAGGTGCCGATACTGCCGACGATCGTCTGCCCGTCTTCGGTCACGCCCCAGGCCATGTCCATCCTCGGCTCGCCCGCGCTGCTCGTCGGCAACAGACGATCGCCGGATTTCTCCGTCCAGAGGAATGCACGCGAGCCATATACGCCGTCGACATTGCCGGCGTATCCCACGGCCGCGTTGCCGGCCTGGTTCATCGCGAACAGTTGAACGGCATAATTGCCTCCCGGCGGCAACTCGCGGAAGCCGGTGCGCTGGTCCCGGAAGAACCGCGCGTTCCGGCCGTCGGTCGTGACGAAGCTGCCGGTCATCCTGGAGCCGTCGCCATTCGCGACTTCGACCGTACTCCCCCAGCCCGCCGAACGCGGAACGATTTCCTGCGCGCGACCGTCGCCGGGCCAGCGCACCGCCCATCGATCGAGGTTGCCGTCCGCCTGGAGCGCGCTGATCGAACCGCCGATGATCCGGCCGTCGGCCGACACCGTCTGTGCGAAAGAGTCGTAGGCATTCGCCGGCGCGGCCAGCCGCTGCCAGCCCGTCGCGGCCGACCATGAGAAGGCGGTGCTTCGACCCGGCTGCGCGTCGTTCGAGTTGGCGCCGACGATCGTCTTGCCGTCCGCGCTAACGGCATAACCATAGTTCCGGCCCTGGCGCGGCCCGCCCAGATCGCCGAACACGGTCAGCGAATATCCACCCGCCGATGCCGTCTGCGCGTGAACCGCGCTCATTGTCGAAGCGGCCAGCACTGCCGCAACCACACTGCTTCTCAACTGCATCTTGTCTCCCCCGAAACACCGTCAATGAAATTCGGTGCGAGCGGCTTGCGCCGCAACGCACGCCGCTCGCACCGTCTCGAACTCAGTAAAGGAAAATCCGGATCGTCGCCGACGCGTTGAACGGCCCGATCTTCGGCGGTCCGAACGACTTCAGCACCGCGTCGAGCATCACGCTCTGGTTGGCAACGTTGGCCGGAAACTGCGTGAGCGTGAATTGCTTGTTGAACTCGATCGCCTTGCCCTGGCTGTCTTCGATGCCGATGCCGAAGTTGCTGTCGGCCGCCGGCACCAGCAAGCCGTTCTGCACGCTGCCCTTCGTCACTTCGAAGTAGCCGTCGACCCGCACCGGGATGCTGCATTTCTTGGTCAGCGACAGCGAAAACCGCTTGCGCGGCACGGCCGGCTGGAACCCTCTGCCCGAGGTCTGAACCTGCCCGAAATTGACGATGCCCGGCTCGGGCGTGACCAGCACGTCGACGAGGCACGGCGTCGGCTTCAGGTTCTGCAGACCGCTCAGACGGTACTGGAAGCTCGTGTTGTACGCATTCAGGCCACCCTCGCCGTCGAACTGAAACACCGTATAGACGTCGTTCGGCGGCTGCACCCATTTGCCCTTCTTGCGTACCACGACCTGATAGTCGAGGCTGATCTGCGTCCGCTTGCAACGTCCGCCGAGGAAGTCCGATCTCTTGCAGGGCTCCACGGCCAACCCGGTCGGCACGCCGCCGCCGGGGTTGCTGGTCCTGTCGAAATAATCGACGCCCTTGTAACGGATGCCGATCTGGAGCCCCCACGCAGCCGGGTCCGTACGAGTCGGATTGGCATAGAAATAAATGTTGTCGACGACGCTCAGGCTCTTGTCGTCGCCAAGGTCCTTGTAGCAATACCCGGTCGTTGTCCGCGGCGGCGATATCCAGATCACGTACCCGTCCGGCGCATCGGTCGGATACGACGCAACACCGCCGATCGGCTCGGTCAATGACGTGGCCCCACCGTTGGTCAGGCAACGCAGCGCCCACGCCGGCTGCACCGCCACGACCAGCATCGCGAGCACGACCCACCTCAGCCACGCCGCCGCCGGCGACACACGTTGTCGTCCAGCCCCCGTCATTTCTTGACGCTCTTGCAAACACCCGCCTCGCACGCATACTCCACCGCGACCTGGCCGCCGTAGTCGTCGATATGTGTGACGAACAGCGTCGCGCCCGCCGCGCCCTTGAACGGCACGTCCGCCGTGCTCATCGGACTCACCATCACCGGGTCGGGCAGCACCGGCGTCTTCTGCGCGCCCGCCGCCACGTCGACCACCGTCACATGGAACGGCGTCGGGTTGTCGAACACGAGCCTGTGCGCGGCGGCGTCGACGCGCAGCGTCATCGGCAGCGTCGGGTCCTCGTCACGCGACGGCTGCACGCCCTTCGGACGGTAAAACAGCTTCATCTGCGTGTGCAGCGCGATCTGCAGCGCGTTCGGCGTGTCCGTCTTCGGCGGCACCTCGCGGATGTTCAGGTAGAACACCGTCTCGCGATCGGCCGGCAGCGCGGTGCCCGGCAGCTTCGCGATCCGCAGCACGTTGCGCTCGTTCGCCTCGACGCGTTGCAACGGCGGCACGACCATCAGCGGCGACGTGATGCGGTTGCCCTTCGCGTCCTCGATCCACGACTGCACGAGGTACGGATAGGTCGCGCTCTTGTTCGTGATCGTCACGATCGCCGCCTGCTCGCCCTCGTTGAAGATCACGCGCGTGCGGTCCGGCACGATCGACGCGTGCGCGGCGCCCGCCAGCAGCGTGCCGAAGGCCGCGAGCGCGCAGGTCGCGCGCCGCAGGGAAAGAAAGGAATGAGGTTTCATCGCGGAAATCCGTTGAGTCATCGTTCGGTCCGGCCGGTCGCCGCATGCGGCGCGCCGGGCGGCTGGCACGTCACCGGAATCGGCGTGCCTTCGAGTTGGAGCTGGTCCGGCAGCACGTCGAGCGTGCACAGCGTGCGTTCGCCCGCGCGCACCACCAGCGACGATTTCGGCTGGACCTGGGTCAGGTACGCGGCGCCGTCCTCGCCGACGATGCCGAGCTCCTTGCCGTTCGCCGCATCCTGCACCGACGCGCCGAACGGCAGCGCCTTGCCGCCCGTGTCCGACATCGTCAAGAACAGATTGCGGCCGTGCGCGGCGGCGAACTTGACGAAGCCGATCGCGCCGTCGGTCAGCACCAGCCGCTGGATCGGGTTCGACACCTGCGTTTCGAGCGGCAGCTTCTCGACGTTGACCGTCGCGTCGAACACGTTGTACGGCGAGATGCTGTCGAGCACCGCGTAGCCGCGCGCATTGGTGCGCGACAGCGAGCCCGACAGCGGCACGTCCGGCACGCCGTCGGTCGACACCAGCAGGCGCGCGTCGCCCGCGTTGCCGTTCGCGTGCGCGGCGACGCCGTATTGCGTCGCGACCAGCGAGCCGTCGACTTCGAGCGACGCGGCCGCGTACGAATTCGCGACCGTCGACGCCTGCGCGGTGAGCTGGTACGACGACGTGCGCTGGCGGAAGCTCGCGTTCGCCGACGCGCGGCCCCCGGTCGAGCCGCCGGAAACCTGGTAGGTGCGTCCGGCCGGATCGTCGTAGATGTAGCCGGCGCTCGCGCTCGTGCTGCCGCCGCCCGTCGTCACGCTCGACGTGACGGTCTGGCGGTCGCCGATCGGCAGCGTCGCCGTCACCGAGAACTGGTTGCCGCTGCCGCCCGCGCCGAGCGTGCGGAACGCGGACAGGCTGACGTTCACGCGGCGCAGCGCGCCGAGCGAGAACGCGCGCGTCAGCGTGAGGCCGACGCGCTGGTCGGACGACCGCGCCCAGTAGGTCGTCTGGTCGTACGAGAAATAGGTCGAGGTTTCGCCGAAGCGCTTCGACAGCGTCGCCGAATAGCGCTGCTTGCTGTTCGCGAGGCCGTACGCGGTCGGGTCGCCCGAGAACTGCGAGAAGTTCGTGTAGTCGCGCTCGGAGAAGCGGTAGCCGAAGAAGCGCACGTCCGCGTCGAGCGAATCGAAGTGCTTCGAATAGTTGAAGCGGTACGAGTTGCCGTTGCGCGTCGTGCCGTTCCACCACAGCCGCGCGCTCGCATGCGTGACGTCGGCGGACACCGCGCCGAACCTGCCGAGGTCGCGGCCGACGCCGAACGCGACCGACGTATAGCCGGACGCGGCGATGAAGCCGCCGTACACGGTCACGTCGAACGGCAGGCCGTATGCCGCCTCGGCAAAGCCGAAGAACGGCGTGATGCCGGCGCCGCCGAACAGGCGCGGCTTGCCGACCGCGGCCTTGTAGCGCAGCTGCCCCTGGCGCGCGAGGAACGGCACCGACGCGGTCGTCACCTGGAAGCGCTGCACCGAGCCGTCCTCTTCCTCGACCGCGACGTCGAGCGTGCCCTGCACGCTCGTGTTGATGTTCTGCAACGCGAACGCGCCCGGCGACACGCGCGTCACGTACAGCACGCGGCCCTGCTGCGACACCGTCACGGTCGCGTTGGTGCGCGCGACGCCCGCGATCAGCGGCGCATAGCCGCGCATCGACGGCGGCAGCATGCGGTCGTCGCTGCGGATCGTCGCGCCCGTCAGCGCGAACGTGTCGAAGATGTCCGAGGTCAGGTAGTCGTCGCCGAACGACACCGTCGATTCGATCGACGGCAGCGCGCGAAACGCATAGAGCCGGCTGAAGCGGAACGTGCGGTCCGCATAGACCGTGTTGCCCGCGTTCGATTGCGCCTGGTAGTCGCCGCGAAAGCGCCACGCGCCCCAGTTCGCGCCGACCGTCCCGTACGCCTGCACCGAATTCGTCTGGCTGCCCGCCGAGCCGAAGTTGCGGTTGGTGTTCGCGATCACGCGGTAGTCGAGCAGCGCGCCCGGAATGCCCTCGGTCCAGCGCTCCGGCGGCAGGTAGTACGCGTCGGTGTATTCGAGCGCCGCCTGCGGAATCGAGATCTTGAGGCGTCCGTCGCCCTTCAGGTAGCGCACGGTCACGCCTTCGATCGCGGCGAGATCGACGCAGCGGCCGCCCTGGAAGCGCGGCAGGTCCTTCGCGAGCGACGGCTTCAGGCCGAACTGCGCGACGAGCTCCGGCGGCAGGCAGGGCCGCCCCGCGCCCGACGCGTCACCGGCGACGAACTCGATCGTCTGCAGCCCGAAGAACACGTCGTTGACCTGCACTTCGAGCAGGTACTCGCCCGGCAGCGTGAAATCGGCCTGCGAGAACTGCGACAGGTCGACGTTGCTCGCGCCGTCGATGCTCAGGAACGACGAATTGAATTCCGTCGCATGGCTCTGGCTGCCGACGGCCAGCACGGAGACGCAAAGGATGGAATGTCTGATTCGCACGAGGGATTACCGGGGTTCCTGAACGGGGCGAGAAGCGAAAAGAAGGTTCGAGGAAGGGTGCGCGCACCCTTCCCCGCGACGCGGATGCTTACTGGTAGCGGACCGTGAAGTTCGCGACGCCGTCGGCGGTGCCCGGCGTCACGCCGGCTGCCGTCGCTTCGTACATCGCCGCGAAGCGCGCGACGTTCGTGCCGTTCTGCAGCACGACCGGCGCCTTCTGCTCGGCGCCGTTGTCGAGGTATTCGCCCGACGAGGCTTGCAGGCGGATGCCGACGTTGGTCGCCGAGCCGACGGTCGCGATCAGCTTCGGCTGCGTCGCGTTCGACGAGCCCGTGAACGTGAAGAACGCGTTCTTCGCGATGCTGGTGTCGCAGTCGGTCAGCTTGATGTCGAAGTTGGTCGGCGTGGACTTGTCGCCGGCCTGCTTGAACACGTTCGTCGGCACGAAGCCGAGACGCACGGTCTGGTCGACCGAGCCCGAATCGATGCCGCATGCGCCCGCGACGATCTCGCCCGTGAAGTTGATCGTGCCGGTGCCGGCAGCGAAGGCCGACGAGGACAGTGCTGCGAAGGCGACGGCGGACAGGAGGGTTTTCTTCATGATCGATTCCGTATGAATGGCAAAAGAATGGGACGACGTGGCGGACACAACCGGTAGCGCTTGGCTCGCCCCGTCCGTCACGAGGCGGCATTATTGAGATAAATCCGAAAGTTTTTTGTAAATCATTGTTAAATGCGATCTGACAATGTCCGATTTACCATCATTCTTATGATTATTTCCCGTCAGTTCACAATCTTTTTATTTTTATCTGCAATCCTGATTGACATTCTAAAAACGTCTGAAGATAAAGAACATTTCCCGGCGCACCCTCGAAAAACCCGCCGGATGCGCGCTGGCACTGGCTTCAGGCGATCCGTCACCACAAGGCCATAATCCTGTACCAATCCGCCATTCGTTGCCGACTCACAACGGCAGCACGACGCCATTTTCAATTCACAAGAAATTAACTTCCGTCTCGCCCGCAACCCGAATTTCGCGCAATCGTTTGCGCGATCGAGTTTAACGTTTTACATACGTCACTTTGCCACCGAATAATCAAAATCACGTAATCAAATTGAAAATCGGATTTAACAATTGAATAACGAAGCCGATGCACGCGCGACGGCGTCGTACCGTCGCGCGCGCAGCCTGAAAAGCGGGAAGAAGGAGAGGAATCAGCGGTCGTCCTGCACCGCGCGGCGCGCGGCCGGCGATGCGAACAGGCGGGCGGCATCGTGGCCGATGCCGGGCGCCTCGACGAGGCGCCAGTTGAACGTCCAGCCGCGTTGCCCGGCCACGGTCCGGGCGGCGCGAAAGGCATCGAGGCCGCGCGCGTAGCGGTTGGCCCCCTGCCCGTCCGCTTCGCTGCCGTGGACGAGGTGCCTGCCGCCGGTGTCGTCCGTGCCGAGCAGCACGGTCACCGGTTGCGCGAGATACGCGCGCAGCGCATCGTCCCCGGCATGCGCCGGGCCGAGGCCGCCGAAGCCGAACGGCGCGGCGTCGGTCACGCTCGGCATCACCCAGGTCGACGGATTCGCGATCACGATGCGTGCGACGCCGGGCACGCCGCCGTACGCGGCTACGCGATCGAGGAACTGCGCGCCCGCCGAATGGCCGAGCAGCACGACGCGGGGTGCGGCGATCCCCGACGCGCGCCGCGCCCAGTCGATGAGCGGCGCGACCAGCGCACGCGGCTGGCGCGGGTCGCGCGACAATCCGTGCGCGGCGCTCGCGCCGCCATATTGATAAACGTTGCGTGGAAAGCGCGCCGCGTCGAACTGCGGCGCGACGACGATCGCGCAAATGCGCTCGGCGAGCGGCGTCGCGTGGTCGCGATAAGCGGCGCCGTCGCGCTGCACGCCGTGGAACACGACGAGCAGCGTCGCGGGCGTGCAATGCGCGGGGCGATAGGTGAAGACCGGCAATGCGACGCCCGCGACGTTCGCCGTCGCGGCCGCCGCGCCGGGGGGAATCGTCGCCGCGTCAGCTAGCGCGTGCGCAGGCTGGCTTGCCGCGACGCTCGCTTCCTTGGCCGGTGCCGCCATTGCCGCGCCGTCAGCCGCCTGCGCGTGCGCCGCTTGCGCCGCCACGAGCACCATCCCGGCGGCGAACGCCACTCCCGGCCGTGCTGGATCGATCATCATGCGTGCCCCGCTCCGTCGTGCCGACAAGCGTATCCAACGCGCGGCCGCGGCCGCGCGACGACAGCGGTCACATTACCGGATATGACGCACGCGACGCGACGCCGTCACGCGTCGGCTTCGGCCGGCGACCAGCCGCCGCCGAGCGCGCGATACAGCGTGATCGCGTTGCCGAGCCTGAGCTGCTTCAGCCGGATCAGCTCCTGCCCGGATTCGAACGTGCTGCGCTGCGCGTCGAGCAGTTCGAGATAGGTCGCGACGCCGCTGCCGTAGCGGCGCTCGGCGAGCTTCAGCCGCGCGCCGTCCGCTTCGTAGACCGCCTGCTGCGCGGCGAGCTGCGCGTCGATCCAGTCGCGCGCGGCGAACGCATCCGCCACTTCGCGGAACGCGACCTGCACGCTCTTCTCGTATTCGGCGACCGCGATGTGCTTGCGCGCCGTCGCGACGTCGAGGTTCGCGCGATTGCGCCCGCCCGCGAAGATCGGCAGCGTCATGCGCGGCGCGAACGTCCACACGCCGGTGCCGGCCGCGAACAGGCCCGAGAACGCGTCGCTGACCGAGCCGATGTCGGTCGTCAGCGTGATGCGCGGGAAGAACGCCGCGCGCGCCGCGCCGATCTGCGCGTTCGCGGCCTTCAGGCGCGCCTCGGCCTGCCGGATGTCCGGCCGCCGTTCGAGCAGCGCGCTCGGCGCGCCCGGCGCGACGGGCGCGATCGCGAGCGTGTCGAGCGTCAGCCCGTCGCCGGGCGCCGCGCGCGCGAAATCGCCCGCGAGCAGCTGCAGCGCGCGCACCGCCTGCGCATGCTCGCGCTGCAGCGCGGCCTGCGACGCGCGCGCGGCCGCCACCAGCATCTCGGCGGAGCGCAGTTCGATCGCGTCGCTCGTGCCCGCCGCATAGCGGCGCTGGGTCAGCGATGCGATCCGCTCGCGCGCGTCGAGCGTGCGCTGCGCCAGCGCGAGCTGCTCGTGCAGCGAGCGCTCCGCCACATACGCGTTCGCGACTTCGGCAATCACGCCGATCCGCACCGTGCGCTGCGCTTCGGCGGTCGCGAAGTACTCGGCGAGCGCCGCGTCCGACAGGCTCTTCACGCGGCCGAACAGGTCGAGCTCGTAGGCACTGACGCCGACGCCCGCGCGATACAGCCCGCTCACCGCGCTCTGGCGCACGACCGGGTCGTACACGCGCGTGCGCTCGTAGCCGAGGTTCGCGTCGAGCGACGGCAGCCGGTCCGCGCGCTGCACGCCGTACAGCGCGCGCGCTTCCTCGACGCGGCCCGCCGCGACCCGCAGGTCGCGGTTGTTCGCGAGCGCCGCATCGATCCACGCCTGCAGCGCCGGATCGGTGAAATACGCGCGCCAGTCGTCGAGCAGCGCGGGATTGGACGGCTGCGCGGCCGACGGCGCGCCGTCCACCGGCGCATAGCTCGCCGGCACCGGCGCCGCCGGGCGCTCGTAGCGCGGCGCGAGCGAGCAGCCCGCGAGCGCCAGCGCGGCGGCGAATGCAACCGGTGCGCGCAGCCCCGAGCGTGTAGTCATGCGAAACATCAGGACGTACCCTCCATCGTCACCGGTTGCGAACCGCCGCGGCGGCGCGCGCCGACGTTGAACAGCCGGCCGACGATCACGAAAAACAGCGGGACGAGGAACACCGCGAGCACGGTCGCCGAGATCACGCCGCCGAGCACGCCGGTGCCGATCGCCATCTGCGCGCCGGACGCCGCGCCCGACGCGAACGCGAGCGGCAGCACGCCGACGCCGAACGCGAGCGACGTCATCACGATCGGCCGCAGCCGCAGCCGTGCGGCCTCGAGCGCCGCGTCGACGAGCGACATTCCCTGCGCGACGAGATCCTTCGCGACCTCGACGATCAGGATCGCGTTCTTCGCGGACAGCCCGATCGTCGCGATCAGCCCCACCTTGAAATAGATGTCGTTCGGCATCATCCGCAGCGTCACGCCGAGCACCGCGCCGATCACGCCGAGCGGCACGACCAGCATCACCGCGAACGGAATCGACCAGCTCTCGTACAGCGCCGCGAGCGCGAGGAACACGACGAGCACCGACAGCGCGAACAGCATCGGCGCCTGCGCGCCCGACAGCCGCTCCTCGAACGACTGCCCCGACCACGCGTAGCCGATGCCGGCCGGCAGCTCGCCCGCGATCCGCTCGATCGCCGCCATCGCCTCGCCGCTGCTGTGGCCGTGCGCGGCCGAGCCGTTGATCGTGAACGACGGGAAGCCGTTGTAGCGCGTGAGCTGCGGCGGGCCGAGCGTCCAGTGCAGCGTCGCGAACGCGGCGAGCGGCACCATCTCGCCGCGCGCATTGCGCACGCGCAGCTTCTTCACGTCGTCCGGATCGAGCCGGTGCCGGCCGTCCGCCTGCACGATCACGCGCCGCACCTGCGTGCCGTGCATGAAGTCGCCGACGTAGTCGGAGCCGAACATCACCGCGAGCGTCGTGTTGATCTCTTCCATCGACACGCCGAGCGCGGACGCCTTCGCGCGATCGATGTCGAGCTTCAGTTGCGGCGCGTCCTGCGTGCCCGCGAACATCAGGTCGGTGAGCGCCGGCTGCTTGCCGCCTTCGGCGAGCAGCCGCGCGCGCGCGGCGGAGAACCCCGCGTAGTCGAGCCCGCCGCGGTTCTGCAGCCGGAAGTCGAAGCCGCTCGACGAGCCGAGATCCGGCAGCGCCGGCGCGTTCATCGCGAACACCGTCGTGTTCGGCGTCGCCGCGAAGCGCTCGTTGATGCGCGCGACGATCGCCTGCACCTGGTCGTGCGCGCGCTTGCGGTCCTTCCAGTTCTTCAGCGTCACGAAGATCATCCCGCCGTTCGGCCCTTCGCCGTACAGGTTGAAGCCGCCGAGCGCGAACGTGTACGCGGCCGGCTCCTGCGTGCGCACGTAGGTCTCGACCTCGCGCACGCTCTGCATCGTTTCCGCGAGCGGCGTGCCCTGCGGCCGGATCACCATCACCATGAAGTTGCCCTGGTCCTCGTCCGGCAGGAACGCGGTCGGCAGGCGCGTCAGCATCAGCGCGGCGACCGCGGTCAGCGCGCCGTACACGACGAGCCAGCGCACCGGCTTCTTCAGCATGCCGCCGACGCGCAGCGCATAGCGCTGCGTCGCCCGCGCGACGAAGCGGTTGAACCAGCCGAAGAAGCCGCCCTTCTCGTGATGGCCGTCGGCGACCGGCTTGAGCAGCGTCGCGCACAGCGCGGGCGTCAGCGACAGCGCGAGGAACGCCGAGAAGCCGATCGACACCGCGAGCGACAGCGCGAACTGCCGGTAGATGTTGCCGACCGCGCCGCCGAAGAACGCCATCGGCACGAACACCGACGTCAGCACCACGGTGATGCCGATGATCGCGCCGCTGATCTGCGTCATCGCCTTGACGGTCGCCTCGTACGGCGCGAGCCCTTCCTCGACCATCAGCCGCTCGACGTTCTCGACGACGACGATCGCGTCGTCGACGAGGATGCCGATCGCGAGCACCATCCCGAACATCGTCAGCACGTTGATCGAGAAGCCCGCCGCGAACATCACGCCGAACGTGCCCGCGAGCGCGACCGGCACGACGAGCGTCGGGATCAGCGTCGCGCGCAGGTTCTGCATGAACAGGAACATCACGAGGAACACCAGCACGCCCGCCTCGATCAGCGTCGTGACGACCTTGTTCATCGACACGCGCACGAACGACGACGTCTCGTACGGAATCTGGTACTTGACGCCCGGCGGGAAGAACTTCGACAGCTCGTTCATCGTCGCGCGCACGCGCTGCTCGGTGGCAACCGCGTTCGAGCCCGGCGCGAGCTTGATGCCCATGCCGGTCGCGACCTTGCCGTTCACGTAGGACGGGTAGTTGTAGTCGTTGCCGCCGAACTCGATGCGCGCGACGTCGCGCAGGAACAGCGCCGAGCCGTCCGGCCGCGCGCGCAGCGCGATCGCGCCGAAATCCGCGGGCGTCTTCAGCGGCGCGTCGGCGAACACGGTCGCCGCAATCGGCGCGCTGTCCGGCACCGCGCCGCGGCCGATGTCGCCCACCGTCACGCGCGCGTTGTGCGCGCGCACGGCCGCCGCGATGTCCGACGCGGTGAGCCCGTCGCCGGCCATCTTGACCGGGTCCGGCCAGATCCGCATCGCGTATTCCGAGCCCCAGAACTGCACCCTGCCGACGCCCTCGACGCGCCGCAGCGCCTGCACGACGTTCGCCGACGCGTATTCGCCGAGCTGCACCGCGTTCATCCGGCCGTCCTCGGACGTCAGCGACACGACGAGCTGGATGTTGTCGGCAGCCTTCTCGACCTGGATGCCGTCGCGCCGCACGGGCTCGGGCAGCCGCGCCTCGACCGTCTTCAGGCGGTTCTGCACCTCGACCGCGGCGAGATCGGCATTCACGCCCTGCTTGAACGTCAGGTACAGCGACGCCATGCCGACGCTGCTCGTCGCGGACGTATACAACAGCCCGGGCGCGCCGTTCATCTCGCGCTCGATCAGCGCGGTGACGGATTCCTCGACGACCTGCGCGGACGCGCCCGGATAGGTCGCGTAGATGCTGACGACGGGCGGCGCGATGTCCGGATACTGCGCGACGGGCAGCGCGCGGATCGCGAACACGCCGCCCAGCATGATGAAGATTGCGATCACCCACGCGAACACGGGGCGATCGATGAAGAAACGTGCCATGTTGATTCGAACCGGTCAGGTTTGGCGGGCGGTGGCGCCGGGAGCGGAGGCGGCCGCGGGTTGCCCCGCCTTGGCCGGCCCTGCCCGCTCGACGGGCTGCACCGCGGTATCGGGCGAGAATTGCGCGGCGTTGTCGACGATCACGCGCTCGCCGCCCTTCAGGCCGCGCGTGATGCGCCAGTCGCGGCCGCTCATCTGGTCGGCCGCGACCTCGACGTCCTTGACCTTGCCGTCGGCGCCGACCACCCGCACCGATGCGCGGTCGGCCGTGCGCAGCAGCGCGTCGCGCGGCACGAGGATCGCCTGGCGGTCGACCGCGTTGTCGAGCGCGATCTTCACGTAGGCGCCGGGCAGCAGCTCGCGGTCCGGATTCGGGAACAGCGCGCGCATCGCGACGGTGTCGGTGGTCGGATCGACCGCGAGATCGCGGAACAGCAGCTTGCCCTTCAGCGGATACGCGGTGCCGTCCGGGCGCAGCAGCGTCACGGCGATGTCCTGCTGCGCGATCCCGGTCGCGCGGCCGCTCGTCACCGCGCGGCGCAGCGCGTCGACGTCCGCGGCCGGCTGCGAGAAGTTCACGTAGATCGGATCGAGCTGCTCGACGGTCGTGAGCGGCGTCGCCTCGTTCTGGCCGACCAGCGCGCCCTCGGTGACGAGCGCACGCCGCGCGCGGCCCGCGATCGGCGCGGTGACGGTCGCATAGTCGAGCTGGAGCTGCGCGCGCGCGAGCTCGGCCTTCGCCGACGCGACCTCGGCCTTCGCCTGCGCGTCGGCGGCAACCGCCTCGGTGTGGTCGCGCTCGCTGACCGCGCGGTCGCGCACCAGATCGTCGTAGCGGCGGCGCTTGTCGGTCGCCGCGAGCGACGCGGCCTGCGCCTTCGCCAGCGTGCCCTGCGCCGCGTCGCGCGCGGCCTTCAGCGGCGCGGGATCGATGCGGAACAGCACCGCGCCCTGCTTCACCTCCTGCCCTTCCTCGTAGGTGCGCGCGGTGACGATGCCCGCGACCCGCGCGCGCACTTCCGCCTGCCGGTAGGCTTCGAGCCGGCCCGGCAGCTCGACGGAGAGCGGCACCGCGGTCGGCCGCACGGTCACCACCGTCGCGCGCTGCGCGGTCTCCGGCGCGGCGTCGCGCTCGCCCTTTCCGCATCCGGCGACGGCCAGCGCGGCCGCCAGCGCGAACGGCGCCAGCCGCCGGCGGCGCGTCAGGGAGCGATTGTTGTTCTTCTTCATATGGACCTCGGATCGTGCGCCGCCAGTAAAATGCGGCGGCTCAGGGTGACCGATTATAATCAGTCATGTCTGATTAAATACACACGGATTTAAATTTACCGCCACATTGTCTCAATAAAGCGACAGCAAAACGTAAGGAATCTCGCAACATGGCCCGCAAGACCCGGGAAGAATCTCTTGCCATCAAGCACCGGATCCTCGATGCCGCCGAGCTCGTGCTGCTCGAGAAAGGCGTTGCCCAAACCGCGATGGCGGACCTCGCGGAGGCCGCCGGCATGTCCCGGGGCGCCGTCTACGGGCACTACAAGAACAAGATGGAGGTATGCCTGGCGATGTGCGACCGCGCGTTCGCGCGCACGTCCGAGGGCTTCGAGGCCGGCGACGGGCAACCCGCGCTCGACACGCTGCGGCGCGCCGCGTCGCACTATCTGGCGCAATGCGGCGAGCCTGGCTCGATGCAGCGCGTGCTCGTGATCCTGTATACGAAGTGCGAACAGTGCGACGAGAACGGCGCGCTGCTGCGCCGCCGCCTGCTGCTCGAGCTGCAGATGCTGCGGATCACGAAGGCGCTGCTGCGACGCGCGGCCGCGGGCGGCGAAGTCGCGGCCGAGCTCGACGTGCATCTCGCGGCCGTCTATCTCGTGTCGCTGCTCGAAGGCGTGTTCGCGTCGATGATCTGGACCAACCGCCTGCGCGGCAATCTGTGGAACGACGCCGAGGCGATCCTCGATGCCGGCTTCGACGCGGTGCGCACGTCCGCCGCGCTCCGGCGCTGCGCGCAAAAATTGCCGGAATGAGGTCCGGATACGCAAAAAACACCGGATTCATCGCGATTTTCCGCTCTGCGAAACAAGATTTCCGACCCTGTTTAAAATTTTCTGCATTTTGCGGAACATCGGTAGACTGACGCTGTCATCTTTATTTAGCGTCTTCGTGATAACCGGGTCCTGACCCGGCAATCACGCCGCCGTTCGAAGCGGGTTGCCTCCCGCGCTGTTGGGTCGGACGGAAACGACACGGGCCCCTGACGGGGCCTGTTTTGTTGCACGCCCGCCACCCCTCCTTTCGGCGGCCCCAGCCCACACCCTTTCCTCGAACCGTTTTCCTGGATGTGGACACCCTTGGTCAAATCTGCCGCAATTCCTGATTCTTCCGCGCCGCGTCCCGCGCGCGCGTGGCAGCTCGTGCGCGCGATGCTGCCGGCCGCCGTGCTCGGCGCCCTCGCCACGCTCGGCCTCGCCGTCACGCTGCCGGCCGTCTCGCAACTGCCCGGCGCCGTCGACACCGACGCGGCCGCGATGCCGCAGCGCGTGCTGTCGGACACCCCGTTCCCCACCGCGCAGCGTTTCATTACGAACGAGCTCGTCCAGACGATCGGCGAGCGCAATGCGCAGCCGGGCCTGTTCGCGCCGCTCAGCGCGCACCGCAACGACATGCTCGGCTATGCGAACCTGTTCACGCTCGCGCCGCCCGAGCCCGAGCACGGGCTGCGTGCCGGCGACATCGAGCTGACGCTGTCCGATACGCTGAACCGTCTCGACCTGCCGCCGGAAGTGCGGATCCAGCTCGGCGACATCGTCAGCGGCAAGGTGCCGATGCGTGAAAGCGCGCATCGCGGCGACTACTACCGCCTCGCGTTCGACGCGACCCAGGGCGCGCCCCGCCTCACCGCGCTCGAGCTGCGCGTCGCGGGCCGCACGTTCGGCGCGCTCTGGTTCAAGCCGCCGGGCGCCGACAAGGGTGCGTACTACACGCTCGACGGCACGCCGCTCGAAGCCGCCGCGTTCACGATGCCCGTCAAGTGGACCCGCATCAGCTCGTTCTTCGGCGAGCGCGTCCATCCGCTGTCGCAGGCGATGGCGTTCCACACCGGCGTCGATCTCGCCGCGCCGTCCGGCACGCGCGTCGACGCGGCGGCCGACGGCACCGTGTCGTTCGTCGGCACCGATCCGGGCGGCTACGGCCGCTATGTGATCGTCGATCACGCCGACGGTTATTCGACCTACTACGCGCACCTGTCCGCGTTCGCGCACGGGCTGAAGGTCGGCGAACATGTCAGGCAGGGCGAGCGCATCGGGTCGGTCGGCATGACCGGCGCGGCAACGGGCCCGCACCTGCACTTCGAGGTGCGGGTCGCCGACCAGCCGGTCGATCCGCTCGTCACGCTTGCGCAAGCGCAAACGGGCCTGTCCGACATGCAGCGCACCGCGTTCCGCCAGGAAGCCGCGGAATGGCGCTTCCGCCTCGCGTCGATCAACACCGCGCCGTTCGCGTTCGCGCAGACCGACGGCCCGCTGTGGGCCGACTTCGCCAGCGACAAATCGACGCTGCGCGCGGTCTTCAACACGCACTACACCGCATCCTGACGCGCACGGCGCCCGCCGGCGTCAACGCGCCGGCCGCGCACGCCCGGCCGTCGTGCGCGCGTTGCGTTCCGCACGCGGACGACGCGACAGCAGCCAGCGCGCCGCGCCATCGAGCGACGTGCACAGCACGAGGTAGATCGCCGCGACGAACAGGAAGATCGGCGCCGGATACACCATCAGCCGGTTGTTCACCTGCGTCGCGACGAACGACAGCTCAGGCACGCCGACGATGTACGCGAGCGACGTGTCCTTCACCAGCGACACCCACTGGTTCACGAACGACGGCGTCATGATCCGGATCGCCTGCGGCAGCAGCACGTAGCGCACCGTCTGCCAGCGCGTGAGGCCGAGCGACAGCCCTGCCTGCCACTGCCCCGCGCCGGCCGCGACGATCCCCGCATGCACCGCGTGCGCGAGATACGCGCCGCCGATCAGCGCGAGCGCGCACACGACCGTCGCGAGCCCCGGCACGTCGGTGTGCAGCAGCATCGGCATCAGGAAATACGTCCAGAAGATCAGCATCAGCACCGGAATCGCGCGGAAAAAGCCGATGAACGTGAGCAGCAGCACGCGCGCCCAGCCGCGCGCGAGCGCCATCGCGACGCCGAGCGCGATGCCCAGCACCGCCGACGCGCACGCGGCCGCGATCGCTAGCACCAGCGACAGCGCGGCGCCGCCGAGCGGCCCGTCCGGGAACGCGCCGACGAGCAGGTACGGAAGATTGTCGGCGAACAGCGAGAATTCCATCGTCAATGCCCCGCGCCTAGCCGGTCGCGCCATTGCGCAGACGCGTACGCGACCGCTTCGATCGCGGCCGCCGCGGCCACGTACAGCACGGTCGCGACGCCGAACGCGGCGAAGGTCTTGAAGGTCTCGGTCTCGACCTGCCGCGACGCATACGACAGCTCGGCGACGCCGATCGCCATCGCCAGCGACGAGTTCTTCACGAGATTCATGGCCTGCCCGAACAGCGGCGGCAACGCGATGCGCACCGCCTGCGGCAGGATCACATAGCGCAGCGCCTGCAACGGTGTGAGGCCGAGCGCCGCGGCCGCGTCGCGCTGCGCGAGCGGCACGCCGCGCAGGCCTGCTTCGCATTCCTCTGCGACGAACGCGGCCGTATACGCGCTCAGCCCGACCCAGCCGGCGACGAACTCGAACGACGGCCACGCGAGCGTGAACGGGCCCGCATGCCATGCATGGCCCGCGTTCAGCCACGCGACCCAGGTGTCGGGCAGCAGCGACGCGACGCCGAAGTACCAGAACAGCAATTGCACGAGCAGCGGCGTGTTGCGGAACGTGACGACATAGGCCGCCACCGCGGCGCGCAGCACCCGATGGCGCGTATGGCGCAGGATCGACAGCGCAAGACCGCCGACGACCGCGGCAACGGCCGACGCGGCCGACAGGCCGAGCGTCAGCAGGAAGCCCTGGCAGAGCCAGGACAGGTATTTGGGAGCCAACCCGAGCATGCGTGTGGCGCGAACGCGTAGCGCCCGCGATCGGAAGTCGATGAAATGCGCCGCGATGCACTCGCCGGTTGGCCCAGCGAGTGCATCGCGGCGCGCGTGTCACGTGTCGTATCGCGTGCTCAGGTCTTGTCGCCGATGCGGAAGATGCGCGTGAGCGGCGTCTTCGTCGCCGGCCCGAACCACGCGTCGTAGATCTGCGGCGCGCGGCCGCTCGTCTCGAGCCCCTTCAGCGTGTCGTTGACGAAGCCGAGCAGGCGCGTCTCGCCCTTCGGCACGCCGACGCCCATGTAGTCGTTCGAGATCGCGAACGCCGGGATCTCGTAGTTCTGCTTGTCCGGCACGTTCGCGAGCAGGCCGATCAGCTTCGGCCCGTCCTGCGTGATCGCCTGCACGTTGCCGGCGCGCAGCGCGGCGAACGCGAACGGCGTGTCGTCGTACGCGACGATCGTCGCCTTCGGATATTTCTCGCGCAGCGTGATCTCGTTGGTCGTGCCCTTGTCCGCGCCGACCCGCAGCCCGTTCAGTTGCTCGGCCGACTTCAGCACGCCCTTCTTCGCGAGGAACTGCTGGCCCGACGAGAAATACGGAATGCTGAAATCGACCTGCTTCGCGCGCTCGTCGGTGATCGTGAAGTTCGCGAGCACGAGGTCGACCTTGCCGGACGTCAGGAACGGAATGCGGTTCGCCGGGTTCGTCGGCTGCAGTTGCAGCTTCACGCCGAGCTTGTCGGCGAGCGCTTTCGCGTAGTCGACGTCGAGGCCGACGATGTGGTTGGTCTTCCCGTCGACGAAGCCGAACGGCGGGTTGCTGTCGAACGTCGCGACGCGCAGCACGCCGGCCTTCTTGATGTCGTCGAGGCGGTCCGCGTGCGCGGCGCTGCCCGCCGTCACGAGCGCAACCCCGACGAGCCACGTAGCGAGTGTGTGGATTTTCATGAGCACGACCCAATTTGTTATGAAGGCCGCCGCGGATCGCGCGACGGCCCGGTTCGAGGAAATCCACGGCGGGTGGTGCCGTGAAGCCGCTAACGTATCAGCGGGCCGTGCGGATCCGAACCAAGAAATGCTGCTTTGCTCTGCGGGTTTCGTGATGAGCGATTACGTGCCGTCGCCGCCCGCTTCGCCGTCGGCGCTCGCCGCGCACAGGAACTCGCCGTCGCCCGTGCCCTGCAGATAGTCGAGCGACCGGTCCATGCTCAGGAACGACAGCGTGCCCGCGGCGCCCAGCGCGAACAGGGTCCGGTTGTCGTGCGAGAAGATCACCTGCGACGCCCCGCCCGCGACCGGGAATTCGCCGACCGTCCGGCGGGTTGCCATCTTGATCACCCGCAGCGACGTGTCGCCGTACGCATTGACGGCAATCAGCCTGCCGTCGCCGCTGCCATCGAATCTGTACGCGGAAGTCCGGCAGACCGGATAGGTCTTCAGCGTCGTCAGGTTCGCGGCGTCCACCCATTTGACCGACGACGTGTCGTAGAACCACGTTCCGTCACCCGACGCGGCCGGTACGGCCTGCACGAAATCCTGATCGACGGGATGCGAGCCGACCGGCTGGTTCGTCGACGCATCGAATGCGACGATCGTGCCGCGCTGCGTCGCGTTGGCGAACAGCCGCCGCCCGTCGGGCGACAGCCACATCGACAGTTGCCGGCCGAAACCGACGCCCGACGTGTCGCCGTCGCCCAGTTTCAGCGTCGCGAGGACCTGCGGCCATTGCGTGAGGCTGACGACCGAGATCGTGTCGTCGACGCTGTTCAGCACGAACAGCCGGTCGTGCGACGCAGACGCGACCATTGCCCGCGGAAACCGGCCGAGCGTCACGCCGTCGACGATGGCGCCGCTCGTCAGGTCGATGCGCACGAGACCGTCCTCGCGCATCGACGCGACGTACGCATAGCGTTCGTCCGGGCTGATGACGACGCCGCTTGCGCCACGCCCACGGCACATGTTGTCCTGACAACCGCCCAGCCCCGTCTTGAACGGCTCACCGGCAATCGTGCGGACGACCTTGCGCGTATCGACATCGACGACGACGAGCGTGTTCGCGTCGTTGTCGGTCACATACAGGCGCTTGCCGGACGGCCCCATCACCATCGCGTACGGCGCCTTGCCCACCGGGATGACGGTGCCCGCGGCCTGCTCCGGCGACACGGGCGCGGGCCGATGCTGCTCGTCGTCGCGAATCTGCGCGGCGAGCGACTCGGCCTCCAGCTTCGCATCCTGCTGCGCGCGGTCCCGCAAGCGCTCGCGGTCGACGTCGACACGCATTTCCCGCAGTTCGGCGCTGGACGCGTGATGCGCCGCGACCAGCATCCCGGCACTGCCGAACACCGCGAGCGCGAGCGGCAGGACGACGCCGGCAGGCGCGCGGCCGCTCGCGTGCGATCGGTACAGCACCCAGCCGACGACGAAGCCCGTCACCACGCCGCCGACATGCGCGGCCTGGTCGATGCCGGAAATGAAGAAGCCCGACGCAAGGTTGATCACGATCACCTGGGCCACCGCCTTCAGGTTGATGATCGTCGGCGCGGCGCGGCCACGATCCAGGTCCATGCGCAGCGCGAACGCACCCGCCGCGCCCGCGAGCCCCATCAGCGCACCCGACGCGCCAACGCTGACGACCGGCTGTATCGCGCTCGTCGGCAGCGCGACGCCGAACGCGACATGCATGCCGCCGACTTCGTGATACCCGTACCACAGCGCACTCGCCAGCGAGCCGCCGAGCGCGGACAGCAGATACGTGACGCCGAACCGCGTCGATCCGCCCACGCGCTCCAGCACGGTGCCGAGCACCACCAGCATGTAGAGGTTCAGCAGCAGATGCAGCCAGCCGCCGTGCAGGAACGCACTGGTCAGCAGCCGCCACGGCTGGCCCGTCAGTGTGTATGGCGCGAAATTGGCGCCCCAGTCGAGCAGCAGGCTGTTCGACAGGCTGTCGAACGATGCCTGCCGCCACATCAGCAGGAATATGACGGCGTTGACGACGGCGAGCAGGATCGTCAGCCGCGGCAAGGTACTCGGAATGGACGGATGTTGTTCTTTCATGGGATCTCAGGAATCGGCTATCGCGCCTCGGACAGGCGGTGCCGATTGTATCTTCCGAGCCCATGGACGCGCATCTGTTCAAGCTCGCGCCGTTGCCGGTGCCTCGCGGCACGCAAAAAAACGCCCGCTGCAAGCAGCGGGCGTGAATCCCAGTCAAGGAGGTGTCACACGAACTACGGGTTCAGATTAAGCGGATCGCCCGTCGTCGGCAACGAAGCGATTCCGATATCCTTATCGCGCGCCGCGCGATCACGGCTCGTGACGCAGGTACCCTTCCTTGCTCGGATCGCGCATCCGGTACGACACGATCAGCGAGACCGCGCACAGCACGGTCACGTACCAGTAGAACGTCTCCTCGCTGCCGATCGACTTGAACCACAGCGCGACGTACTCGGCCGTGCCGCCGAACAGCGCGTTCGCGACCGCGTACGACAGGCCGACGCCCATCGCGCGCACTTCCGGCGGGAACATCTCGGCCTTGATGAGGCCGCTGATCGACGTGTAGAAGCTGACGATCGCGAGCGCGACCGTAATCAGCACGAACGCCGCGACGGGGCTCTGCACGTCCTTCAGCGCGTGCATCAGCGGCACCGTGCCGATCACCGAGCACGCGCCGAACAGGATCATCGACATGCGGCGGCCGATCCGGTCGGACAGCGCGCCGAACACCGGCTGCAGCAGCATGTAGACGAGCAGCGCGACCGTCATCACGTTGCTGGCGGTCTTCGCGTGCATGCCGGCGGTGTTCACGAGGTACTTCTGCATGTACGTCGTGAACGTATAGAAGATCAGCGAGCCGCCCGCGGTGAAGCCGACCACCGTCAGGAACGCGCCCTTGTGCTGCCACACGCCGCGGATCGTGCCGGCGTCCTTCTTGTCGCGCGACTCGCTCGTCGACGTCTCGTCGAGCGACTTGCGCAGGTACAGCGAGATCAGCGCGGCGGCCGCGCCGACCACGAACGGGATGCGCCAGCCCCACGCCTTCAGCTCGCCGGCCGACAGCGTCTGCTGCAGGATCACGAGCACGAGCAGCGCGCACAGCTGGCCGCCGATCAGCGTCACGTACTGGAACGACGCGAAGAAGCCGCGCCGGCCCTTCAGCGCGACTTCGCTCATGTAGGTCGCGCTCGTGCCGTACTCGCCGCCCACCGACAGCCCCTGGAACAGCCGCGCGACCAGCAGCAGCAGCGGCGCGAATGCGCCGATCTGCGCATAGGTCGGCAGCACCGCGATCACGAGGGAGCCGCCGCACATCATCAGCACCGAGATCATCATCGCGGCACGGCGGCCGTGACGGTCGGCGATGCGGCCGAACAGCCAGCCGCCGATCGGGCGCATCAGGAAGCCGGCCGCGAACACGCCCGCGGTGTTCAGCAGCTGCGTCGTCGTGTTGCCGCTCGGGAAGAACGCCGGCGCGAAGTACAGCGCGCAGAACGAGTAGATGTAGAAGTCGAACCACTCGACGAGGTTGCCCGACGAGGCGCCGACGATGGCGAACACGCGCCGCCGGGTATCGTGCGCGGACGGCACGGCTTGGTCGGTCTGGACGTCCATGGGTTGGTCTGTTCCTTTTTAGTGCTTTTGGGCGTGGCGGCCGCAGGACCGCCGCGAGCGGACACGCATGGCACCGGTTCCGGCGCAATGCGCAACCGAATTTTAGCGAATTGTAAAGATAGGGACTGTCCGGGTTCGTCCGGATGTAGAAAATTTTTCTCCCGTTTTCCGGTCATCCAATGAAAACGCCAGCCCGCAGGCTGGCGTCGGATGCAAGGAAACGGATTGCGCGTACGGGCTCAGAGGCGCACTTCGGGCGGCGTGTAGCGGCACTCGTAGCGCTTGCGCACGGTGCCCGCTTCGTCGACGCTTTCCAGGTACACGTCGAACTGCCACAGCCGCGCCATGTGCTTGAGCACCTCGTCGCTGTCGTTCGACAGGTGCCGGTTGTCGGTCATGAAGTGGCGCAGCGTGAGGCTGCGGTCGCCGCGCGTGTTGACCGACCACACCTGGATGTTCGGCTCGCGATGGTGGATGTCATATTGCCGCGACAGCGACTGCCGCACGTACTGGTAGCCGGAGTCGTCATGGATCGCCGACACCTCGAGCGCGTCGCGCATGTCGTCGTCGAGCACCGAGAACAGGCGCATCTCGCGGATCAGGTGCGGCGACAGGTACTGCGCGATGAAGCTCTCGTCCTTGAAGTTGCGCATCGCGTAGTGCATGGCCGGCAGCCACGGACTGCCCGCGAGCTCGGGGAACCACTTGTAGTCCTCGTCCGTCGGCGCTTCGCAGATCCGCCGGATGTCGCTCATCATCGAGAAGCCGAGCGCATACGGGTTGATCCCGCTGTAGTACGGCTTCGTGACGGGCGGCTGGTAGATCACGTTGCTGTGCGAATGCAGGAACTCCATCATGAAGCCGTCGGCGAGCTTGCCCTGGTTGTACAGCGTGTTGAGCAGCGTGTAATGCCAGAAGCACGCCCAGCCTTCGTTCATCACCTGCGTCTGCCGCTGCGGATAGAAGTACTGGCCGATCTTGCGCACGATGCGGATCACTTCCCGCTCCCACGGCTCGAGCAGCGGCGCGTTCTTCTCCGCGAAATACAGCAGGTTCTCCTGCGGCTCCGGCGGATAGCGCTCTTCCTGCTCCTCGGCCAGCTCGGGCTTCTTGTGCGGCAGCGTGCGCCACAGTTCGTTGATCTGCGACTGCAGGTACGCCTCGCGCTCGCGGCGCAGCGCGGCCTCTTTCGACAGCGACGGCTTCTGCGGCCGCTTGTAGCGGTCGACGCCGTAGTTCATCAGCGCGTGGCACGAGTCGAGCAGCTCCTCGACGCGGTCGAGGCCGTAGCGCTCCTCGCATTCCGCGACGTAGTTCTTCGCGTAGACGAGGTAGTCGATGATCGCGTGCGCATCGGTCCACAACCGGAACAGGTAGTTGCCCTTGAAGAACGAGTTGTGACCGTACGCCGCGTGCGCGATGACGAGCGCCTGCATCGTCATCGTGTTCTCTTCCATCAGGTACGCGATGCACGGATTCGAGTTGATGACGATCTCGTACGCGAGGCCCATCTGGCCGCGGCGATAGCTCTTTTCGGTCGACAGGAAGTGCTTGCCGAACGACCAGTGCCGGTAGTTGACCGGCATCCCGACCGACGCGTACGCGTCCATCATCTGCTCGGCGCTGATCAGCTCGAGCTGGATCGGGTAGATGTCGAGCTCATACTGCTCGGCAACCTGCGCGATGTGCGTGTCGTATTCCTCGAGCAGTTCGAAGGTCCAGTCGGACGGGCACGGCAGCGGCTTGCGTTCGGCAACGTTCATACGCGCTTCCTTCTGCCCGGCACCGGGCATGTCGGCGGGCGGCGTCGACGGTTCGGCGCGGCCGCGTTGCTGCGTTGCGGCATGGCCTGCGGTGTCGTCGCCGGATCGGCGCGGCTGGTAGCCGCGCGATTCGCTGTGCAGGTGGCGGCTCGTCATGACATTTCCACCTGCTTTTCGAACAATTCGCGAAACACCGGGTAGATATCGGCAGCCGATTCCACTTTTTTCATCGCGAGATGCGGTTGCGACTGCATCAGCTGCGCATACTCCAGCCACAGATTCTGCTCTTCGGGCGCGACCTGGATGTACGCGAAGTAACGCGTCTTCGTGAGGATATCCTCTTCCAGGATTTTGCGACACTTCGGCGAATCGTCGGTCCAGTTGTCGCCGTCGGACGCCTGCGCGCCGTAGATGTTCCATTCGGTCGGCGAGTAGCGTTCGTTCATCACCTTGCGCATCAGCTCGAGCGCGCTCGACACGACCGTGCCGCCGCTTTCGGTCGAATGGAAGAACGTATCCTCGTCGACTTCCTCCGCGCGCGTGTGGTGGCGGATGAACACCACCTCGATGCGCTCGTAGTTGCGCTTGAGGAACAGGTACAGCAGGATGAAGAAACGCTTCGCGAGATCCTTGCGCTGCTCGTCCATCGAGCCCGACACGTCCATCAGGCAGAACATCACGGCCTGGCTCGACGGCTGCGGCTGCTTCACGCGATTGATGTAGCGCAGGTCGAACGGATCGATGAACGGGATGCGCCAGATGCGGCCCTTCAGATGGTGGATCTGGTCCTCCAGCGTCGCGATCTCCGCGCGGCGATCCTCGGAATCGCTCTTCAGCGCTTCGAGCTGCGCCTCGAGCTCGTGCAGCTCGTTGACGAGCGGCGAGCCGAGCGCGATGCGGCGGCCGAGCGCGCTTCTGAGCGAACGCACGATGTCGATGTTGTTCGGCGTGCCTTCCGCCGCCCAGCCCGCGCGCACGTTCTTCCAGCTCGGCACCGTCAGCAGGTGCGTCTTCACGAGGCGCGGCAGTTCGAGATCGTCGAAGAAGTACTGCATGAACTCGTCGCGCGACAGCTCGAACACGAAGTCGTCCTGCCCCTCGCCCTCGTTGCTGGCCTGGCTGCCGCCGCCGCCCGCGCCGCCTTGCGGACGCGGAATCTTGTCGCCGCGCACGTAGTCCTCGTTGCCCGGATGCACGTACTCGCGGCGCCCGCCCGGACCGTGGCGGAACGTCGGTTCCGCGATGTCCTTGCGCGGAATCGTGATGCTCTGCGTGCTCTGGATGTCCTTGATGCTACGATCGCGCACCGCGTCCGACACGGCACGACGAATGTAGTTCTTGACGCGACGCAGAAAGCGTTCGCGGTTGGCAATGCTCTTGTTCTTGCCGGCTAGCCTGCGGTCGATGATTTGATGAAGCACGCCCGGTCTCCCGCTCGAATATCGATATGCCGGGACGCTCGCCGCATGCCGTGTCCCGTCATGCGGGCGGCGTCTCTGAAGTTGCCCGTGCGGCCAGGCCGCACGGGCGCTGCGCGATGCAGGTCATGACGACTTGCGCACCCGCAGGTACCAGTCGCAAAGCAGCCGCACCTGCTTCGGCGTATAGCCCTTCGCGACCATCCGGTTCACAAAGTCCTCGTGCTTGCGCTGTTCTTCCGCCGACCCCTTCGCGTTGAACGAAATGACCGGCAGCAGCTCTTCCGTGTTCGAGAACATCTTCTTCTCGATCACGACGCGCAACTTCTCGTAGCTCGTCCACACCGGGTTCTTGCCGGCGTTCGCGGCCCGCGCGCGCAACACGAAGTTCACGATCTCGTTGCGGAAATCCTTCGGATTGCTGATGCCCGCCGGCTTCTCGATCTTCTCCAGCTCCGCGTTCAGCGCGGCGCGGTCGAAGCTCTCGCCGGTGTCGTGATCGCGGAATTCCTGATCCTGGATCCAGAAGTCCGCATACGTGACGTAGCGATCGAAGATGTTCTGCCCATACTCCGAATACGATTCGAGGTAGGCCGTCTGGATCTCCTTGCCGATGAATTCCGCGTAGCGCGACGCGAGCACGTCCTTCACGAACGACAGGTACTTCTGCTCGGTTTCCGGCGGGAATTGCTCGCGCTCGATCTGCTGCTCGAGCACGTACATCAGGTGCACCGGGTTCGCCGCCACTTCGCTCGAATCGAAGTTGAACACGCGCGACAGGATCTTGAACGCGAAGCGCGTCGACACGCCGGTCATGCCTTCGTCGACGCCCGCGTAGTCGCGATACTCCTGGTACGACTTCGCCTTCGGGTCGGTGTCCTTCAGGTTCTCGCCGTCATACACCTGCATCTTCGAGAACAAGCTTGAGTTTTCCGGCTCGTGCAGGCGCGACAGCACCGAGAACTGCGACATCATCTTCAGCGTGCCGGGCGCGCATACGGCCTCGGCGAGCGACGAGTTGCGGATCAGCTTCTCGTAGATCTTGATCTCTTCCGACACGCGCAGGCAGTACGGCACCTTCACGACGAAGATCCGGTCGAGCAGCGCCTCGTTGTTGCGGTTGTTCTTGAACGCCTTCCACTCCGACTCGTTCGAGTGCGCGAGGATGATCCCGTCGAACGGGATCGCGCCGAAGCCCTCGGTGCCCTTGAAGTTGCCTTCCTGCGTCGCGGTCAGCAGCGGGTGCAGCACCTTGATCGGCGCCTTGAACATTTCGACGAATTCGAGCAGGCCCTGGTTCGCGAGGCACAGGCCGCCGGAGTAGCTGTACGCATCGGCGTCGTCCTGCGCGTACTGCTCGAGCTTGCGGATGTCGACCTTGCCGACGAGCGACGAGATGTCCTGATTGTTCTCGTCGCCCGGCTCGGTCTTCGAGATCGCGATCTGCCGCAGGATCGACGGATAGCGGCGCACGACGCGGAACTGGCGAATGTCGCCGTTGTATTCGTGCAGGCGCTTGACTGCCCACGGGCTCAGGATGCTCTTCAGATAGCGCCGTGGAATGCCGTACTGTTCCTCGAGAATCGGCCCGTCCTCGTCGTAGTCGAACAGCCCGAGCGGCGATTCGTTGACGGGCGAGCCCTTCAGCGAATAGAACGGCACGCGCTCCATCAGCTGCTTGAGACGCTCGGCGATCGACGACTTGCCGCCGCCCACCGGACCGAGCAGATAGAGGATCTGCTTCTTCTCTTCGAGCCCTTGCGCAGCGTGGCGGAAATACGCGACCACCTGCTCGATCACTTCCTCCATTCCGTAGAACTCGCGGAACGCGGGATAGACCTTGATGACCTTGTTCGCAAAGATCCGCGACAGGCGCGGTTCGTTGCGGGTATCGATGTGTTCTGGTTCCCCGATCGCAGCCAGCATGCGTTCGCCGGCCGTGGCATACGCGGATGGATCGTTTTTGCAGAGCGCGAGATACTCCTCCAGCGAGAACTCTTCCTCTCGCGTTTTTTCGAAGCGGTTCGCGAAGCTGCTGTAAATATCCATGCTACCTCCCTCGCCTATGTCTGAAGACGTGCCTGCCTTCTTCATGTGACTGCGCAGAAGCAAGCGCGTTCGAATTCATCCTAAACCCTTTCTTATTTTTTTTCACGAACTCGTTGTGTGAACTTTCGTCATCGACGACACATGACTTGGACAACGCATTTCGTCGCTCTACAATCGATCTCCCGAGCTGCCGAAACAGCATCCGCCGCGTCTCGTCGAGCACCGGAACGTCTTGTGCGTTGGACGTGCCGGGCGTCGCGAAGTCCACACCGCCTCCTCTTCATCCCTATACGTTCGAGCACGCGTTCCGGACGACACGCTCAACGCGCGGTTACAAATTATTTTTTCGCACGACCCTTACGGAGATACCCGTATGACGGTTGCGCACGAGCAAGCCGCGCCGGCCGCGGATGCAAAAACGCCCGCGCGAGGCGGGCGTTCGGAATCACGCAAATGGGGATAGATGCGCGACGCATGCAGCATTCCCTGGAATCAGAAGGTCTCCCAGTCGTCGTTGCCGGCAGCGACCGGCGCAGGCGCCGGTGCGGCAGGCGACGGCGCGGGAGCCGCACGGCGAGCCGGCGGCGCGACGGTCGCGCGCGGCGCGGGTGCGTCGTGGCTGTCGCGCACTGCCGGCGCAGGCGCCGGCGTCACGCGACGCGCGGCGGCCGGCTCGGCTGCGCGCCGCTGTGCGGCGCCGTCGTTGAGCTGGAACACCGCGACCGTCTCGCGCAGCCGCGCGGCCTGCTCGTCGAGCGATTGCGCGGCGGCGGCCGCTTCCTCAACGAGCGCCGCGTTCTGCTGCGTCACCTCGTCCATCTGCGTGACCGCGCGCGCGACCTGGTCGATGCCGCCGCTCTGCTCCTCCGACGCGGCTGCGATCTCGCCCATGATGTCGGTCACGCGCTGCACCGCGCCGATCACTTCCGTCATCGTGCGCCCGGCTTCGTCGACGAGCGCCGAGCCGGAACGGATGCGCTCGACCGACGCGTCGATCAGCGTCTTGATCTCCTTGGCGGCCCCCGACGAGCGCTGCGCGAGGCTGCGCACCTCGCCCGCGACCACTGCGAAGCCGCGGCCTTCCTCGCCGGCCCGCGCGGCCTCGACGGCGGCATTCAGCGCAAGAATGTTGGTCTGGAACGCGATCCCTTCGATGATCGCGATGATGTCCGCGATCTTTGCAGAACTCTGGTTGATCTCGCCCATCGTGCCGACCACCTGCCCGACGACGACGTTGCCCTTGTTCGCGATTTCCGACGCATTCGCGGCCAGTGCGCTCGCCTGGCGCGCATTGTCCGCGTTCTGTTTCACGGTGCCGGTCAGCTGCTCCATGCTCGACGCGGTTTCCTGCAGCGCCGACGCCTGTTCCTCGGTGCGCGACGACAGGTCGATGTTGCCGGCCGCGATCTGCTTGGCCGCCGTCGCGATCGATTCGCTGCCGCCCCGCACCGTGCTGACGGTTTCGACGAGCCCCACCTGCATCTTGCCGAGGCCCTCCAGCAACTGGCCCATTTCATCGCGGCGCGTCACGACGACGCGGCGCCGCAGATCGCCCGCGGCGATCGCGTCGAAGTGCGCGAGCGCGTCGGCGAGCGGGCGGCCGATCGCGCGGCTCAGCGTCAGGTACGACACCAGCGCGGCGACGAGCCCGGCCACGAGCGCGACGATCGACACGATCCGCAGCGTCGTGTAGGTCGACTCGGCCCGCTCGAACGCGGCCTGCCCGGCAGTGAACTGGAAATTGCGCAGCGCCTCGCCCGATACCGTGAGATCGTTGTAGCGCACCTGAAGCTGCTTCGCGCCGTCGGCGATCCGGTCATGCTCGTTCGCCGCCACGACGCCCGCGAAGCCGTCGCACTCGCGCTGCAATGCCTGGCGCTTCGCGGCGACGTCCTGCGCGAGCTTGTCCTCTTCGCTGTCGCGCGGCAGCGCGAGGTATTTCTGCCACCACGCATCGGACTGCGCGCGCATCGCGCGGCTGCGTTCGACCGCCGCCGCCGCTTCCGGCGTACCGGCCAGCAGCGCGGCGCGATCGAGCGCAAGGCGTTCGCGCGCGGCGTACATCTCGGCGAGCCCCAAGTTGACCGCGCTCGGCATCTGGTTCGTGAAGATCTCGTGGTTCGAGTCGTTCGCGCGCGCCATGCCGAACAACCCCAGCACACCGATCAGGCACAGCAGCCCGGCCAGAAACGCGATCGTGAAGCCGATGCGCGCGCGGATCGTCAGGTCTTTGAACACCATCATTTTTCCTGTCTTGCGTCGTCGTTGACGGGTCACGCCCATCGCCCGGAAGCATGGACTTCCCTCGATGCAATTACGACAACAATTCGCACGACTTGATGGTATTTACTGAAATTTTCCCAACAATTCGTCAGTCAATTTCGAATCAGGCAACAATTACACGAAAACGGCCCGAAATCATCGGGGCCGAGCGGTCAATCGGTAAGTTCGGCCAGCGTCGGGATCGACGGCTGCGCGCCTGCGCGCGTCACGGAGATTGCCGCCGCGCGTTGCGCGAAGCGGATCGCGGCGTCGACGTCCGCGCCGGCCGCGAGCCGCGCGGCGAAGCCGCCGATGAAGGTGTCGCCGGCGGCGGTCGTGTCGACCGCCTGCACCGCGGATGCCGGGTAGTGGCGCGCCACGCCGTCGGCCGTCAGCGCCAGCACGCCGCGCGCGCCGAGCGTGACCAGCACGTTGCGCGCGCCGCCCGCCTGCAGCACGCGCGCGGCGGCTTCGGCGTCGGCCGGGTCGCGGATCGGCAGGCCCGTCAGCGCGGCCGCCTCGACCTCGTTCGGAATCAGGTAATCGACGAGCGGCAGCCAGCCGGCCGGCAGCGGCGCGATCGCGGGCGCCGGGTTGAGCACGACCGTCCGGCCGAGCCTGCGCCCGGCGGACAGCGCCGCGAAGACCGCGTCCACCGGCGTCTCGAGCTGGCAGATCAGCACGTCGGCCGCGGCGATTGCTGCGCTATGGTGTGCAATCGTGTCCGGCGTCACCTCGCCGTTGCCGCCGGCGACGATCACGATCGCGTTCTGGCTCGCGTCGTCGACGACGATCAGCGCGACCCCGGTCGACGCCGTCGTGCTCGTCGCGAGCCCCGTGCAGTCGATCCCCTCGGCTTCGAGACCGGCGCGCAGCGCTGCGCCGTGCGCATCCGCGCCCACGCAGCCGATCATCGCGACCTGCGCGCCGAGCCGCGCTGCAGCGACCGCCTGGTTGCCGCCCTTGCCGCCCGCGGCCTGCGCGAACGCGTGGCCGGCGAGCGTTTCGCCGGGCAGCGGCAGCCGCGGCGCGCGCACGACGAGGTCCATGTTGAGGCTGCCGATGACCGTCACGCGCCCTGCTTGCGGCGCGCCGGATGTGACGCGCGCCGTCATGCGCGGTTGCCGGCCTGCGCCGGTTCGCGGTAGATGGCGGTCGATTCGCGCAGCACGAGGCGCGGCGACACGACGCGCCGCCGGCTCGGCGCGGCGCTCGCCCCGCCGCCGATCCGCTCGATCAGCGTTTGCGCGGCCATTTCGCCGAGCGCGCGCACCGACTGGCCGACCGTCGACAAGGCCGGATACGTGTAGCGGGAGAATTCGATGTCGTCGAAGCCGATGATCGAGCAGTCGGCCGGCACGCGCAGCCCGCGCTCGGCCGCCGCGCGCAGCGCGCCGACGCCCATCAGGTCGTTGCCCGCGAAGATCGCGCTCGGCCGCACCGATTCGAACAGCCGCGACGCCGCGTGGTAGCCGCCGAGGCACGAGAAGTCGCTTTCCGCGATCGCGCCCGGCACGATGTCGATGCTGCGCTCGGCCATCGCGCGGATGAAGCCGTGCACGCGCATCGCGCTGACGGCCGTGTCCGTCGGACCGGTGATGCAGCCGATCTTCGCGTGCCCCAGCTCCAGCAGGTGGCGGGTCGCCAGATACGCGCCGCGTTCGTGGTCGATCTGCACGAGATCGGCGGCAAGCCCCTCGATGTTGCGGTCGACGACCACGAGCGGCGCATGCGCGTCGGCGAGCGTCTGCGCGAGCACCGTGTCCTCGCCGGCCGATGCGACGATCAGCCCGTCGATGCGCTTTTCCTGCAGCACGCGCAGGTAGTTGCGCTGCTTGACCGGATCGTCGTCCGAGTTGCAGAAGAACACGCAGTAGCCATTGGCGGCGCACTGGTCCTCGATGCCGCGCGCGAGCTCGGCAAAATACGGATTCGTGCTGTTCGGCACGACGAGCCCGATGGTCGCCGTCGCGCGCGCCTTCAGCGAGCGCGCGACCGCCGACGGCACGTAATTCAGCTCGCGGATCGCCCCTTCGACTTTCGCGCGCACGTCCGCGGACACCGGCCGCGAATTGTTCACCACGTGCGACACGGTCGTAAACGATACGCCCGCCATGGCCGCTACATCCTTGATCGTCGCCATTTCCCGTTTCTCTCTGGTCCGTTCTCTGTTGTTCTTGCCGTGCGCGGTTCCTACCGGGCGCGCGCGCGCCGGCTGCGGTAAGTGTCGAGCACGACAGCCACCACGATCACCGCCCCGGTGATGATCCGCTTCGTCGGCTCGTTCGCGCCGATCTGCGCGAGCCCGGCGGCCAGCACGGAGATGATCAATACGCCGAAGAACGTGCTGATCACCGAGCCGCGCCCGCCCATCAGGCTCGTGCCGCCGATCACGACGGCCGCGATCACCTGCAGCTCGAGCCCGCTGCCCGCGTTCGGATCCGCCGCTTCGAGCCGCGAGATCTGGAACAGCGACGCGAGCCCGGCAAGCGCGCCCATCAGCGCGAATACGAGGATTTTATACGGCCGAGGGTTTACCCCGGCAAGCCGGACCGCCTCCTCGTTCGTGCCGATGCCGACGAGATAGCGGCCGAACACGGTGCGCGTCAGCACGAACTGCGCGACGATCATCACCGCGACCGCAATCAGGAACGCCGGCGAAATGCCGAGCGCGAGCGGGTTCGACAGGAAGTCGAACGCGTCGCCGATGTAGGCGGTGCGCGAATTCGTCAGCTGGTACGCGAGCCCGCGCGCGGCCTCGAGCACGCCGAGCGACACGATGAACGACGGAATCCGCCAGCCGACCGTGACCGCGCCCGTCAGCGCGCCCGTCGCGGTCGCGGCCGCGATGCCGATCAGCGCGGCGGGCAGCGGCCCCCACTGCCACTTGAGCGCGGCGACGCTGACCACCGACGCGGCGAGCGCGAGCACCGAGCCGACCGACAGGTCGATCCCGGCAATGATCAGCACGAAGGTCATGCCGACCGACATCACGACGAGATCGGGTATCTGGTTCGCGATCGTGCTGAACGTGTCGTAGGTCAGGAAATGCGAGCTCAGCGCCGAGAACAACGCGATCATCGCGGCGAGCGCGCCGGCGAGCCCGAGGTAGTTCGAGATGCCGAGCCGCGTGCCGGACAGCGTGCGCGCGCGGCGCTCCGTGACGGGCTGCGGCGGGTTGGCGTCGGTCGGGGTAACGGGGGGCTGGGTCATTGCGAAGGTCCTGTCGTCGAAGCGCCGGACGCGGCGTCCTGCGCCGCTCCGGCTGCCGGATGGCGCGCGGCCTCGTCGCGGCCGAAGCCGGCGAACGCCGCGGCCAGCAGCGCATCCTGGGTCCAGTTGCCGCGCTCGAACACGGCGGTCATGCGGCCGGCCGACATCACGCCGATCCGGTCGCAGATGAGCATCAGCTCGCGCAGGTCGCTCGACACGACGACGAGCGCGCGCCCTTCCCGCGCGAGCGCGCCCATCAGCGTGTAGATCTCGAATTTGGCGCCGACGTCGATGCCGCGCGTCGGCTCGTCGAACAGCAGCACGCCCATGTCGCGCGCGAGCCAGCGGCCGATCACGACCTTCTGCTGGTTGCCGCCCGACAGTTCGCCGACCGGCTGCGACGCGCCGTGCGTGCGGATGCGCAGCGCGTCGATCTGGCGCTCGGCGAGCGCCGTCTCGCGCGTCGCGTCGACGACGCCCGCGCGCGCGAGCCGGTCGAGCTGGCCGAGCGACACGTTCGCCGTGACCGATTGCGACAGCAGCAGGCCCTCGCCCTTGCGGTCCTCGGTGATCAGCGCGATGCCGTGCCGCACCGCGTCGACCGGCGAACGGATTTCGGCCGGCTTGGGCGGCTGGCCGACAGCGATCATGCCCGAGTCCGGCGTGTCGGCGCCGTAGATCAGCCGCAGCAGCTCCGTGCGCCCCGCGCCGATCAGCCCCGAGATGCCGAAGATCTCGCCCGCGCGCACTTCGAGCGACACGTCCTGCACGGCCGGCATGCGCGTCATGCCCGACACGACGAGCCGCGGCGCGCCGAAGCTGCGTGCGCCGAAATCGATGTGCTCGCCGACCTCGCGCCCGACCATCAGCGTGACGAGGCGCTCGGTCGTCGTCGCGGCCATGTCGCCGTGATGCACGAGCCGTCCGTCGCGCAGCACCGCGACCCGCTCGGCAACCCGTGCGAGCTCCTCGAGCCTGTGCGAGATGTAGACGATCGCGACGCCGCGCGCCTTGAGCCGGTCGATCTGCTCGAACAGCAGCTCGACCTCGCGCGCGGTCAGCATCGCGGTCGGCTCGTCGAGGATCAGCACGCGGCAGTCGCCGATCAGGTTGCGCGCGATCTCGACCATCTGCTGGTGGCCGATGCCGAGCGCACCGACGGGCGTGTCCGGATCGACGTCGTCGAGCCCGACCTGCGCCATCGCGGCGCGCGCGTCGTCGCGCAGGCGCCGGCGGTCGATGATGCCGAAGCGGCGCGGCAGCCGGTTCAGGAACAGGTTTTCGGCGACCGACAGCGTCGGCAGCAGGTTCAGCTCCTGCATCACCATCCGCACGCCGAGTGCTTCGGCGTCCTTGCGACTCGCGGGCGCATACGCGCGAGCGTCGAGCTGCAGCGTGCCGGCCGTCGGCGCGACGAGCCCGCCGATGATCTTCGACAGCGTGCTCTTGCCGGCGCCGTTCTCGCCCGTGAGCGCCAGCGCCTCGCCGGACGCGAGCGTCAGCGAGACGTCCGCGAGCACCGGCTCGGCATAGGTCTTGCCGATGCCGGAGACGGCCAGCACGGGGATGGCAGAACGGGAGGGTTGGAAGGTCGATTCCATCGCGATCCTGGTTGCGGCCGCGCGCAGCGGACGGCGCGCGGGATTGACGCTCACAAGTGGCACGCAGTGGCCGTGATCGCGCTCACACCGGATAACGGCCGTCGCCCCGGATTCTTGAGGGCGGCGGCCGTGATCCGGGCGGCGTCACTTCGTCACGAGATCCACCGGGGTCTCGACCACGCCGGACATGTCGGCCTGCTTGCGATGCTCGGCGATCGCCTTGAGCGCCGTGTCGATGCCGAACACCGCCTGCTTCGCCGCATACTGGTCGGCGGTCGCGAGCACGCGGCCGTCCTTCAGCATCGGCTTGATCGCGTTGATGTTGTCGTAGCCGACCACGTAGACCTTGCCCTGCTTGCCGGCCGCGCGCACGGCCGACACCGCGCCGATCGCCATGTTGTCGTTGCCGCACAGCAGCGCTTTCAGGTTCGGATACTCGTTGAGCATCGCGGATGCGACCGCGTTGCCCTTGTCGATCTCCCATTCGCCCGACTGCACCGACACGACCTTCATCCCGCCCGCCTTCATCGCGTCCTGGAAGCCGGCCGTGCGCTGCTGCGCGTTGGTCGTCGTCGACACGCCCTCGACGATCCCGACCTGGTCGCCCGCCTTCAGCTTCTTCGCGAGCAGGTCGCCGACCTTGAGCGCGCCCTTGCGGTTGTCGGGGCCGACGAACGGCACGTTCAGGCGCTTGGCCTTCAGCACGTCCGGGTCGAGCCGGTTGTCGATGTTGACGACGACGATGCCGGCGTCGACCGCCTTCTTCACGACCGGCACCAGCGCTTTCGAATCGGCCGGCGCGAGCACGATCGCGTCGACCTTCGACACGATCATCTGCTCGACGATGCGGATCTGGCTCGCGGTGTCGGTTTCATCCTTGATGCCGTTGGTGACGAGATCGAACTGGGCCGCGTTGTGCTTCTGGTATTCCTTTGCGCCGTTTTCCATCGTCAGGAAGAACTCGTTGGCGAGCGACTTCATCACGAGCGCGACTTTCGGCTTGCCGGCCGTCTCCGCATGGACGAACGGCGCGGCGGCGAGCGCGACCGCGGCAACGGCGGCGGTCAGGAAGCGACGGCGAAAGCGGACATTCATACACATCTCCTGGCGATAGGCCCCGCGGGGCATCTGTTGTTTTAATGCGAGCAAACGTTTGCGGCGCACTAGCCGGGCAATGGCCATCGAAGCTGTCGGTACCACGGAATGGGTGCGAGGCAGAGGGCCGACTGCCGGAGCGCGGGCGATGCGTTCACGCGCAACCGCCGGCAGGCTGCCGGCGGAGTGAGAGGTATGCTGGACCGTTTCTTGTCCGCGCGCAACCCGTCTGATCAATATTTAAGGGTTTATTCGGAGCGCGCCGGCCGCCGGCGCATGAACGTCCGATTGCGTGCGATTGCGCGTGCGATCGCGGCGGCGATGGAACGGGACGCCTCGCGGGCGTCCCGGAAGCGGCGCGTCAGACCGCTTCGCGCAGTTGCCCGGCGATCTCGGCCTCGCTCAGATGCGGCGCGAACATCTCGATCAGCCGGTATGCATAGGCGCGCAGGAACGCACCCTTGCGCAGGCCGACCCGCGTCGTGCTCGCCTCGAACAGGTGCTGCGTGTCGAGCGCGACGAGCCCCGTGTCGCGCTGCGGGTCGAACGCCATCGCCGCGACGATGCCGATGCCCATCCCCAGCTCGACGTAGGTCTTGATCACGTCCGCGTCGATCGCGGTCAGCACGACGTCGGGCACCGCGCCCGCCTGCGCGAACGCCTGGTCGATATGCGAGCGGCCGGTGAAGTCCTGGTCGTAGGTGATGATCGGATACTCGGCGACGTCGTCGAGCGACAGGTTCTCGCGGCCGACGAGCGGATGGCCCTTCGGCACGACTACCGTGTGATGCCACGAATAGCACGGGAACGTGACGATGTCCGGATAGCGGTCGAGCGCCTCGGTCGAGATGCCGAGATCGGCCTCGCCGTTCAGGATCATCTGCGCGATCTGCTGCGGGCTGCCCTGGCGCAGCGCGAGATGCACCTTCGGAAACACTTCGGTGAACTGCCGAACCACCTTCGGCAGTGCGTAGCGCGCCTGCGTGTGGGTGGTCGCGACCACCAGGTGGCCGCTGTCCTGGTCGGCGAACTGGCGCGCGACGCGGCGCAGGTTCTCCGCGTCGAGCAGCATCCGCTCGATCAGCTGGTGCACCGCCTTGCCGGGCTCGGTGAGCCCGGTCAGCCGCTTGCCGCGCCGGATGAAGATGTCGACGCCCAGCTCGTCCTCGAGATCCTTGATCTGCTTCGATACGCCCGACTGCGACGTGTACAGCACGTTCGCGACTTCGGTCAGGTTCATGTTCTGGCGCACGGCCTCGCGCACGAAACGCAATTGCTGAAAGTTCATGGGTATGCCTCTTAGGCTGTCTTTTCTTTAGTCGTTGAATCGAAATCGAAACAGTTGCCGCCCCTGCCCTGCACGCGCGCGTCAGCGCGCCGGAAACACGCGCACCGCGCGCGGCACGGCCGTCGCGCCGTCGCCCACTTGCAGCGCGAGCGCCTGCCACGCGTCGCGATCGAGTTCCGCCTCGAGCGCGCCGCCCGCGCGCGCCTCCAGCTCGACGCGCACCGAGCCGCCGAGCGGCACGACGCGGCGCACGTCCACCGCGATGCCGTGGTGCTGCCCGTCTCCGGCCGGCCGCAGCTGCAGGTCGTGCGGGCGCACGTACGCATGCGCCGGCCCGGCGAAATCGGCGTCGACCGCGATCGGCGCGGCCGCGCCCTCGGCGACGAAGCCGCGATCGGCGACCGTGCCGGGCAGCCGGTTCGCCGCGCCGAGGAATTCGTAGACGAAGGCGCTCTGCGGATGATCGTAGACGTCCTGCGGGCTGCCGACCTGCTCGACGCGGCCGTGGTTCAGCACGACGATGCGATCCGCGACTTCCAGCGCCTCCTCCTGGTCGTGCGTGACGAAGATAGTCGAGATGTGCAGGTCGTCGTGCAGGCGGCGCAGCCAGCCGCGCAGCTCCTTGCGCACTTTCGCGTCGAGCGCGCCGAACGGCTCGTCGAGCAGCAGCACCTTCGGCTCGACCGCGAGCGCGCGGGCGAGCGCGATGCGCTGCCGCTGGCCGCCCGACAGCTCCGACGGATAGCGCTGCGCGAGCCAGTCGAGCTGCACGAGCTTCAGCAGCTCGTGCACCTTGTCGCGGATCACGGCCTCCGACGGCCGCTCGCGGCGCGGCTTCACGCGCAGCCCGAACGCGACGTTCTCGAACACGGTCATGTGGCGAAACAGCGCGTAGTGCTGGAACACGAAGCCGACCTGGCGCTCGCGCGCGCCGACCGACGCGACGTCCTGGCCCTGCAGCACGACCTGCCCCGCGTCCGCGTGCTCGAGGCCCGCGATCACGCGCAGCAGCGTGGTCTTGCCGCAGCCCGACGGCCCGAGCAGCGCGACGAGCTCGCCCGCCGGAAAGTCGAGCGAGACGTTGTCGAGCGCCGTAAAATCGCCGAAGCGCTTGTGCAGATGACTGACGGTGATGCCCATTCTGGTTGCCTCTTTACGAATTCGACGAAGTGACGGCGGGGCCGGCATGCGCGGGAACCGCATCGCGCGCGCCGGCCAGATCGGCCGCGAGATGGCGCTCCGCGAGCAGCTTCAGCGCGAGCGTGACGAGCGCGAGCAGCGCGAGCACCGATGCCACCGCGAACGCGGCCGCGAAGTTGTACTCGTTGTACAGAATCTCGACGTGCAGCGGCATCGTGTCGGTCACGCCGCGGATGTGGCCCGACACGACCGACACCGCGCCGAACTCGCCCATCGCGCGCGCGTTGCACAGGATCACGCCGTACAGCAGGCCCCACTTCACGTTCGGCAGCGTCACGCGGCGGAAGATCTGCCAGCCCGACGCGCCGAGCACACGCGCGGCCTCCTCCTCGTCGCTGCCCTGCGCCTGCATCAGCGGGATCAGCTCGCGCGCGACGAACGGGAACGTGACGAAGATCGTCGCGAGCACGATGCCGGGCACCGCGAAGATGATCTGCACGTCGTGCGCCTGCAGCCACGGCCCGAGCCAGCCCTGCGCGCCGAACAGCAGCACGTAGATGAGGCCCGAGATCACCGGCGACACCGAGAACGGCAGGTCGATCAGCGTCGTCAGCAGCGCCTTGCCGCGGAATTCGAACTTCGCGATCGCCCACGACGCGCACACGCCGAATACGAGGTTGAGCGGCACGGCGATCGCCGCGACGGTCAGCGTCAGCTTGATCGCCGACCACGCGTCCGGATCGGCGAGCGACTCGAGGTAGAAGCCGACGCCCTTTCTCAGCGCCTCGAAGAACACGGCCGCGAGCGGCACGACGAGGAAGAACGCGAGGAACGCGAGCGCGATGCCGGTGAGCAGCCAGCGCACGGCGCGCGGCTCGCTGACCGGGTCGAGCCGCTTCGCGGCGCGCGCCTGCGCGGCGGTGGACGGGGCCTTCAGCACGGCGGTGGCTTCCTGGCTCATCGTTGGCCTCCTGCGGCGGCGGTGGCGGCGGCCGCGGGCGCGCTCGCGGCGCGGCCGGACGATGCGGCGCGGCTCGTGCGGCGCTGCAGATACCACTGCAGCGTGTTGATCAGCAGCAGCATCATGAACGACACGACGAGCATCACGACCGCGAGCGCGGTCGCGCCCGCGTAGTCGTACTGCTCGAGCTTCGTGATGATCAGGAGCGACGTGATCTCGGACTTCATCGGCACGTTGCCGGCGATGAAGATCACCGAGCCGTATTCGCCGAGCGCGCGCGCGAACGCGAGCGCGAAACCGGTCAGGAGCGCCGGCAGCACGGCCGGCAGCACGACGCGGCGGAACGTCAGCCAGCGCGACGCGCCGAGGCACGCGGCGGCCTCCTCCTGCTCGCGCTCGAAATCCTCCAGCACCGGCTGCACGGTGCGCACGACGAACGGCAGCCCGATGAAGGTCAGCGCGACCAGCACGCCGAGCGGCGTGAACGCGATCTTGATGCCGAACGGCGCGAGATACTGGCCGACCCAGCCGTTGGCCGCGTAGACGGCGGCGAGCGAAATGCCGGCGACCGACGTCGGCAGCGCGAACGGCAGGTCGACGATCGCGTCGACGACGCGCTTGAACGGGAACGTGTAGCGCACCAGCACCCACGCGACGAGGAAGCCGAACACCGCATTGATCAGCGCGCCGCCCAGCGCCGCCGAGAACGTCAGCCGGTACGACGCGAGCACGCGCGGCGACGCGACGGCCGCGATGAACTGGTCCCACGAGAGCGTCGCGGTCTTCAGGAACGTGGCGGCAAGCGGAATCAGCACCACGAGGCTCAAATAGGCCACCGTGATGCCGAGCGTCACGCCGAAACCGGGCAGAGCGCTCGGCTTGCGAAAGGTGTACGTCGTCATCGGATGCTCTTGCTGGGTCGAATCACATGGGTCCGGCGCGAGCGCCGGGGGTGCGGCGCGCTGCTGTCGCGCGCCGCTGTCGTTATGTCGTCACTGCGGCTTGTAGATCGAATCGAACACGCCGCCGTCGGCGAAATGCGTCTTCTGCGCATTCGTCCAGCCGCCGAACGTGTCGTCGACCGTGTACAGCTTCAGCTTCGGGAACTGCTTCGTCAGCTCCGCCGGCACGTTCTTCGAGCGCGGCCGGTAGTAGTTGCGCGCCGCGATCTCCTGGCCCTGCGGGCTGTACAGGTAGTTCAGGTACGCTTCGGCGAGCTTGCGCGAGCCCTTCTTGTCGACCACCTTGTCGACGATCGCGACCGGCGGCTCGGCCAGGATGCTCACCGACGGCACGACGATCTCGAACTTGTCGGCGCCGAATTCCTTGATCGACAGGAACGCCTCGTTCTCCCATGCGATCAGCACGTCGCCGATGCCGCGCTGCACGAAGCTCGTCGTCGCGCCTCGCGCGCCCGAGTCGAGCACGCCCGCGTTCTTGTAGAGCTTCGTGACGAAGTCCTTCGCGGCCTGCTCGTTGCCGCCCGGCTTGTGCACCGCGTACGCCCACGCGGCGAGATAGTTCCAGCGCGCGCCGCCCGAGGTCTTCGGGTTCGGCGTGACGATCGACACGCCCGGCTTCGTCAGGTCGTCCCAATCCTTGATGCCCTTCGGATTGCCCTTGCGCACCAGGAACACGATCGTCGACGTGTACGGCGACGCGTTGTCGGGCAGGCGCTTCTGCCAGTCCTTGCTGACGAGCCCCTTGTTCGCGAGCGCGTCGATGTCGTACGCGAGCGCGAGCGTCACGACGTCCGCCTGCAGCCCGTCGAGCACCGAGCGCGCCTGCGCGCCCGAGCCGCCGTGCGACTGCTTGAAGTTGACGGTCTCGCCCGTCTTCGCCTTCCATTCCTTGCCGAACGCCTGGTTGAAGTCCTGATACAGCTCGCGCGTCGGGTCGTACGACACGTTCAGGAAAGTCGCGTCTGCGTGCGCCTGCGCGACGACGCCCAGCGCCGCGGCCGCGCCCAGCGCGAAGGTTGCGATCAAGCGGCGCGCCCCGCTCGCCAGTCCCGTATTGCGCTTCACCATCGGTGCTACTCCCGTGTTGTCGGTCATGTTGTCGGTATTGCGAGATGCGAGCCAGTCTAACGAACGGGTTACATGATTAAAAATAATCGTTCCTCATTTTTTAATATTGAAAAGTGCTAAAGCAGACGGCATCGACGGTTGCAGCGGAGGAACCGGCGTCCGGACGTCGCCGGATCGCGCCGGAATCGACGCGATCGCGACGAACCTCAGGTAACACTTGAAATTCCCGGAGTACTGTATAAAAATACAGCTCACTGTCTATCCATACAGTTGAGCCATGACCAAACTCACCGCACGCCAGCAGCAAGTGTTCGACTTGATCCGCCGCGCGATCGAGCGCTCCGGCTTCCCGCCCACCCGCGCCGAGATCGCGGCCGAACTGGGCTTCAGCTCGCCGAATGCGGCCGAGGAGCACCTGCGCGCGCTGGCACGCAAGGGCGTGATCGAGCTGGCGGCCGGCGCGTCGCGCGGCATCCGCCTGCTCGGCGGCGACGACGCGCCGCACCAGTTCACGCTGCCGCACGCGGCCCTGATGCAGCTGTCGCTGCCGCTCGTCGGCCGGGTCGCGGCAGGTAGCCCGATCCTCGCGCAGGAGCACATCTCGCAGCATTTCGCGTGCGATCCCGCGCTGTTCTCCAGCAAGCCGGATTACCTGCTGAAGGTTCGCGGCCTGTCGATGCGCGACGCCGGCATCCTCGACGGCGACCTGCTCGCCGTGCAGAAGCGCACGGAAGCGAAGGACGGCCAGATCATCGTCGCGCGTCTGGGCGACGACGTCACCGTCAAGCGCCTGAAGCGCCGGCCCGGCGGCCTCGAGCTGATCGCGGAGAACCCTGATTACGAAAACATCTTCGTCAAGGCCGGCAGCGCGGAATTCGCGCTGGAAGGCATCGCCGTCGGGCTGATTCGCTCGGGCGAATTCTGACAATCCGTCTCGCTCAGGAGAACACCATGGAACGCCTTGCCCGCCTGCTGCCTTTCCGCCAATTCGGTCGCCTGCGTCACCTGCGCGGCCGCACGCCGTGCGCGCCGCTGACTGCCGCGGCGCCCACCGGTCAAGAAGAAGCAGCCGAACGGCAAGCGTCGTTGCTGCCGTCGGCGCTGCCCGCATTCGCGCGGGTATCGCTGAACGCCGGCCTGAATCACGCGGAACCGGCGCGCCGCGCGCCGGTGCGCGTCTATCATGGTTCGTCGCGCCTGATCATGGTCGGGACGATCGACGCGGTATGCCGGATGATCGATCGCTGCATCGCCGAGGAACGTTCGATCGCGCAAGTCAGTCTCTGATTGCGGAACATTCCCGCACCGGAGGCATCGTGAGTCACGCACCGGGCCGCCCCAGGCGGCTCAAACCCTTGTTGATCGTCGTGCTGGCCGCCGTCGTCATCGCGGCGATCGGCTACGCGTATGCATCGCCGTACGTCGCGCTCGGCCGCCTGAAGTCGGCGATCGATGCGCGCGATGCGCAGGCGGTCAGCGAGTATGTGGATTTCCCGTCGCTGCGCATCAGCCTGAAGCAGCAGGTCACCGACGAGTTGATGCGCCGGATCGACGCCAAACGGCAGAACAATCCGTTCGCCGTGATCGGCGCGTTGATCGGTTCAGCGTTGATCGGGCCGCTGGTTGACGCCTACGCGACCCCGGAAGGCGTCGCGGCGCTGATGAGCGGATTGCCGCCGCAGGGCAATCCGGGCGAGCGGCCGCCCGAGTGGCCGGCACAGCCGCCGGCCGATTCGGCCGGCAGCGCCGCGCCGACGAATGGGCCGAACACGGCCGCCGGCAGCGCGCCGGCCGCACCGGCTGCACCTGCTGCACCGGCATCAGCCACTTCGCAGCAGGCCGGCGCGCCGAGGCAGCAGCAAACGAGCGCCGGTTACCGGAACATCGACGAATTCGTCGTGACGTACCAGCGCAACGCGGATGGGACGCGCTACGCGGCGATTCTCCACCGCGTCGGGCTGTTTTCGTGGAAGCTGTCCGCGATCGACCTGCACGGCTGAACCGGCAGCGGGCCGGCGCCGCGCGCGGCCGGCGGACGACCGGCGCACCGCACAACGCGGCGCCGGTCGGACGACAAGACAGTCAGGCAGTCATCTGGCGGTGGTCGCAGCCGCGTCGCGTTCTCGCGCGATTTCGGCCTTCTGCTCTTCGGCAGACGAGCACGCAACCAGGATGCTGCAGTTCACGCGATCGAGCAGTTGCGTATTGCCCGAGCCCATCCACCATCTCGACAACCCGCTGCGGCAGCGGTGCCCGACCACGATCAGGTCCGCCTTCAATTCCGCGGCGAGGTTGGCGATCTCGTCGATCGGGTAGCCGAACGCGAAATGCCCTTCCGCCTGCAATCCGCGTTCGCGCAGCCAGTCCACGCCTTCCTGCAGGATTTCGCGCGCCGTTTCCTCGAAGCGGCCGCACGCGACATCGGTCAACAATCCGGCGCTTTGCGCAATGCTCGAACGCATGTCGACGACGGACAGCAGGTGCGTCTCGGCCTTCAGGTCCAGCGCGAGATTGGCACCGCAACGCAATGCCTTGCGTCCCTCGAGCGTGCCGTCATAACACAGCAGAATCTTGTTGTAGCTAGCCATGAGCCCTCCCATTCGAGACAACGAACCCTACGCATTCATCATGGTGCGCCGCAATTCGGGACGCAAGGGATGGAAAACGCTGATTCGCCCCGTCGAGCCGATCCGCGATGATGCGGTGCATGATCGGCAAGCGTCGGCACCGCGCCGTGCGCGCACGCCCTGAAGGCGTGCAGGCAATGCACTAGAATGGCCCGATCGTGCCGCCCGTTCGCGTCACGCGCGGATTGCGCGCCGCATTGCGCATTCCCGTCATGCCGGCGTGACCATCGACCGGCGCATCGGTTCGCGCCCCGGCTTCGGCGCGCACGGTCGCCGGACATGTCCGCCACGCTGCATCCAACGACAACATTGCCCATGTCCGTCGCACCGATCGATTTCCAGAACGTCGAAAAACGCTATGGCGACAAGCTCGTCGTCAACGGCCTGTCCTTTCGCGTCCATGCCGGCGAATGCTACGGCCTGCTCGGGCCGAACGGCGCCGGCAAGACCACGACGCTGAAAATGCTGCTCGGCGTCACGTATCCGGACGCCGGTGCGATCTCGCTGTGCGGCGAACCGGTTCCGGCGCGCGCGCGCCGGGCGCGCCAGCGGGTCGGCGTCGTTCCGCAATTCGACAATCTCGACCCGGATTTCACGGTTCGCGAGAATTTGCTGGTGTTCAGCCGCTATTTCGGCGTATCGGCGCACGACGCCCGCGCGCTGGTGCCGTCGCTGCTCGCATTCGCGAAACTCGAGAACAAGGCGGACGCGAAGGTCAGCGAGCTGTCGGGCGGCATGAAGCGGCGGTTGACGCTCGCGCGTGCGCTCGTCAACGACCCCGACGTGCTGGTGCTCGACGAGCCGACGACCGGCCTCGACCCGCAGGCGCGGCACCTGATGTGGGAGCGGCTGCGCTCGCTGCTCGCGCACGGCAAGACGATCCTGATCACCACGCATTTCATGGAAGAAGCCGAGCGCCTGTGCGACCGCCTGTGCGTGATCGAGGAAGGCCGCAAGATCGCCGAAGGCGCGCCGCATGCGCTGATCGAATCGGAAATCGGCTGCGACGTGATCGAGATCTACGGCGCCGATCCGGCCGCGCTGCGCGACGAGCTGGCGGCCTTCGCGGAACGCACCGAGATCAGCGGCGAGACGCTGTTCTGCTACGTGAGCGACCCCGATCCGCTCAATGCGCGGCTCAAGGGCCGCGCCGGATTGCGCTATCTGCATCGCCCCGCCAATCTGGAAGACGTGTTCCTGCGGCTGACCGGCCGCGAGATGCAGGACTGAGCGCTCATGGAAGTACGCAACTATTCCGCCTCCGCCACGCCCGCGCCGCCGCGCGAATCGCGCTTTGCGATCGCGATGCCCGCGAACGCGACCAACTGGGCCGCCGTGTGGCGCCGCAACTATCTCGTGTGGCGCAAGCTCGCGATGGCTTCGATGATCGGCAATCTGGCGGATCCGATGATCTACCTGTTCGGGCTCGGATTCGGGCTGGGGCTGATGGTCGGCCGCGTCGACGGCGTGTCGTACATCGCGTTCCTCGCGGCGGGCACGGTCGGATCGAGCGTGATGATGTCCGCGAGCTTCGAGTCGATGTATTCGGGCTTCTCGCGGATGCACGTGCAGCGCACCTGGGAAGCGATCATGCACACGCCGCTCGTGCTCGGCGACATCGTGCTCGGCGAGATCGTCTGGGCGGCCAGCAAGGCGATGCTGTCGGGTTCCGCGATCATGATCGTCGCGGGCCTGCTCGGCTATGCGAGCTTTCCGTCGATGCTCGTCGCACTGCCGGTGATCGCGCTCGCCGGCCTCGCGTTCGCAAGTGCCGCGATGGTCGTCACCGCGCTCGCGCCGTCATACGATTTCTTCATGTTTTATCAGACGCTCGTGCTGACGCCGATGCTGCTGCTGTCCGGCGTGTTCTTCCCGCTCACGCAATTGCCGGAGATCGCACAGCACGCGGCGCATGCGCTGCCGCTCGCGCACGCGGTCGAACTGATCCGGCCCGCGATGCTCGGCCGGCCCGCGTCGCACGTCGGCCTGCACGTCGCGGTGCTGGCCGCCTATGCGATCGGCAGCTTCCTGCTGTCCGCGCGGCTGTTCCGGCGCCGGATGATGCGCTGAACGCGCGACATCGCGCACGCACGGGGTGCGACCGCCCCGCAGCAATCGCGCTTGCGCGCCGCGTCGCGCGCGACGGCGACCGACGTCACTCGTCTTCGTCGCTCCACGGAATCTCGACGTCGGTCAGGAACGCGACGGTCGCGAGCGGGCCGCCCTCGTGACGGCCGAGCTTGCCGTCCGCGCGATGCCATTCGACCCGGAACTGCGTGCCCGGATCGTCGGCCAGCAGATAGACCGAGCGCAGCTCTTCCGGCTCCGCGTCCTCGACGGGGCCATCGAACGACACGAGCATCTTCTGCGGCCACAGGCCGTTCATCGGATCGTAAATGCGCTCGCCCTGCGGAATGTCGACGCTGGCCTCGACGCCGATCGTGGCGGATGCCTCGACGATCATCGCGCCGAGCGCGGACAGCACGGCGGTCGCGCGCGCCGAATTGGCCTGGCGAATCGCGAGATCGCCGCGCGTCAGCGCCTTTTCGAGTCGAGGATGAATCTTGGGTTGGGTCATGCGAGTTCCTGATTGCTTCTTGTGAATGGCGCCGCCCGCGCGAAGCGGCGGTGCCGGATGAATAGGATGATTATGCGGACCGGCGCGCGCCCCCGAACGACGCCTTCGCACCGCCAGGGCCACCGGACGTCTTCGACCCCGCGCGGCCCGCGGTGCGCAATGCGTGCGATCACGCGCTGCCCGCGTGGCGCGCCGTCAGAACCCCAGCGCGATCGCGAGCAGCCCGCTCGCGATGCCGAACGCGACGACGAGCGCCGTGACGAGCGCGAGCGTGGCCGGCCGGAACGAGCGCGCGAGCATCGCGAGCGACGGCACGCTGATCGGCGGCAGCGTCATCAGCAGCGCGGCGGCCGGGCCGACGCCCATGCCGAGCGACAGCATCGCCTGGATGATCGGCACCTCGCCCGCCGTCGGAATCACGAACAGCGTGCCCGCGACCGCGAACGCGACGATCCAGCCGACATGGTTGCCGATGTCCGGGCCGATATGCGGGAACAGCCATGCACGCGCCGCGCCGAGCAGCAGCACGAGCACCAGGTATTCGGGCACGAGCCGCACGGTCATCCGCGCGAGGATTTTCATCCAGCGCGCGAACGCGTTGCCGGCCGCGGCCTGCTCGGCCACCAGCGCGGCGAGCCGCGTGTCGTCGATGCTGCGGTCCTCCGGGCGCGCGATCCGGTTCAGCAGATAGCCGATCCCGAACACCATCGCGATGCCGAGCACGAGCCGCAGCGCGCTCCAGTGCCAGCCGAGCACGAAGCCCATGAACACCAGCGCGGCCGGGTTCAGCACGGTATTGCCGAGCCAGAACGCCACCGCGCCGCCCGGCGACGCATGCCGCTCGCGCAGGCCCGCGACGACGGGCGCCGCGCAGCAGGTGCACATCATGCCCGGCAGCGACAGCAGGCCGCCCGCGGCGACGCTGCCGAAACCCGTCCTGCCGAGCACGCGCGCGACCCAGTGCGCGGGCAGCAGCGCCTGCACCGCCGAGCCGAGCAGCAGGCCGAGCACCATCGCCTGCCAGATCGCCTTGCCGTATGCCCACGCGTAGTCGAGCGCGGCCTTCAGCGACGGCTCGGGCGGCGCCGACGCCGCCCCCATCAGGATCGACTGGCCGATCGAATGATGCTCGGCGGCCAGGAACGCCTTGTTGTAGTACGGAAACCATTTCACGTAGAACAGGCCCGCGACCGCGATCAGCAGGAAGGTCATCCAGCCGAGCGCCGGATTCGGTTGAGTGCGTGTGGTTGTCATGTTCTGGTCTGAAGTTATGTTGTGGAAGCCGCGCCGGAAGCCGCGCCGGCGGCTGTCGCCGGCAGCCCGGCCTGGGCGAGTTGCGCGAGCAGCGCGTTCGCCTGTTCGCCCGCATTGGCCGCGTTCGGCCGGAAATGGAATGCCAGCGCGCGGCTCGGCTTGCCGAAATGCTCGCGGAAGGTCCGCGCATAGGCCGGATCGTAATGCCGGTCGATCAGTTCGCCAAACAGTTCGGCGCGCGCCTGCGCGTCGATCAGCCTGCCCCAGCGGTCGACGTCGTCGCGGCTGTGCAGGCCGATCAGCCGCCGGAGCTGCGCCTTGAACGCGTCCGGCTCGTCGAACAGGTGGGCGTAATCGTCGAGCAGGAATGCGATGCGCTCGTCGCGCGCCGCGTCGACCTGCACCCACGGCCCCGCGTGAAACGCCTGCAGCAGCGCGAGCGGCAGTTGCACGTGCCCGATCTTGCGGCTTTCCGATTCGACGAACACCGGCCAGTGCGGATCGAAGCGCTCCAGCGCCCCGACGAGCCGCGAGTCGAACGCCTTCTGCGACGGCTGCGGCACCCCCGGCAGCGCGCCGAGCAGCGAGCCGCGATGGCACGCGAGCGCCTCGAGGTCGAGGGTCTGCGCGCCCACGTCGCGCAGCGCCTGCAGCAGGCGCGTCTTGCCGCAGCCGGTGTGGCCGACGAGCGCGATGTAGCGGAACCGGGTCGGCAGCGTGTCGAGCGTCGCGCACACCGAGCGGCGGTACGTCTTGTAGCCGCCGTCGAGCTGGCGCGCCTGCCAGCCGATCAGGTTGAACCAGGCGGTCATCGACCCCGAGCGCTTGCCGCCGCGCCAGCAGTAGATCAGCGGGCGCCAGTTGCGCGGCCGGTCGGCGAAGGTCGTGTCGAGATGGCGTGCGATGTTGCGCGCGACCATCGCCGCGCCGACGCGCGTCGCCTCGTACGGCGACACCTGGCGGTACATCGTGCCGACGAGCACGCGCTCTTCGTTGCTGAGCACGGGCGCGTTGAGCGCGCCGGGGATGTGGTCCTCGGCAAACTCGAGCGGCGTGCGCACGTCGATGATCTCGTCGAACTCGCCGGCGCGATCGAGGGTGACAATCAGGTTCTTCAATTTGGCGTCAAGCGACCCGGCCCGGCGTGGCGGGCCGCGGCGGTGCGGATGGGTGGATCGGGCGATTATCTCACGCGGCGGCCTCGCGGGCGTCGCGCGGGGGATGGCGCGGCTCGCGTCGCCGTGATCGCGTCGACCAGATGATCGCGAAACGCGCGCACCGACGCCGGCAGGTCGCGCCCCGCCATCGTCTGGATCTGGATGCTCCGCTCGCCCAGTTGAGGATCCGTCAGCGGCACGACGACGAAGCCGTCCGCCTCGCAGCGGTCGCGCACCGACAGCAGGCCGGCGAACATCACCGCGCCCGTATGCTGCGCGTAGCGGTACATCACCGCGGTGTTGTTGCTCGTCAGCTCGGGTTCGAGCAGCAGCCCGTCGAGCGCGCATGCGATGTCGATCAACTGGCGCACGGTGGTACCCGCCTCGGGCAGCACGTGCGGATGGCGCGCGACGTCGGCAAGCGACACCGCTTCGCGCGCCGCGAGCGGATGGTCGCGCCGCACCAGTGCGTAGATCGGCGCCCGTTCGGTGTGCTCGACGCGTACACCCTTCTCCGGCGCGAGGCTGAAGGTCAGCGCGAGATCCGCATCGCCGTCGCGCACGCGCCGTGTCGCATCGGCCGGCGACACGACCCACAGCGAGAAGTCGACGCCCGGGTGACGCGCCTTGAAGCTCGCCAGCACGCCCGGCAGGAAATCGATCGCGAAGCCTTCCGTGCACGCAATCTTCAGCAGGCTGCCGTGCAGCGCGTCGAGGCCGCCGATCTCCTTCATCACGTGTTCCGCCTCGAGCAGGCTGCGCTGCGCGAAGCTCAGGAGCCGCTCCCCCGCCTCCGACAGCGCCATCCCGCGCGGACGGCGCTCGAACAGCGGCGCGCCCAGCTCGCCCTCGAGCTTCGCGATCTGCCGGCTGACCGCAGATACGGCGACGTGCAGCCGCGCGGCCGCGTCGCTGAGCGAGCCGGTGCGCGCCACTTCGACGAAATACCGCAGCGCGAGGCCATGCAGGAATGCCGCCATCGTTCGGTCCCCCCAGGGCCTGTTCCCGCTAATAACGGGCTTGCGAACGTGCCTTGCCGGTCGGAGTGCAAGGAGGAAGGAGCGCCGTTTGGCCGAGCCAAACAAGCGACGCCCGACGCCGCAATACGGCCGGCAAGGCACGTTCCCGTGATTAAAAAAATTCATTTGTGGGGCTGGCCGCCAGAAGGGCCGATCGCCGCGTCATGCTCCTTGCGAATACGCCCGGTATTCGCTTCGTCCCATTCCTCGCGCTCGGCCCTTCTGGCGGCCGGCGCAAGCCCGTTATTAGCGGGAACAGGCCCTGGGCCGTCGCTGGCCGTTCTGCCTTGCCTTTTCGGCAAAGAAAGGTTCGAAATTCGATGATTGTGACAAAAAAAACGGCTTCCTAGAATCGATCGCACTTCGGGTCGCCGGTACGTGCGCCCCGCCGCCCGACCGCTTCGCATCGGATCAGAGGAGACCCGCCTTGAGCCGTACCGCCGCCATCCAGCACGCGCTGAACCAGTTCGAATCCGGCGCGTTCTTCGCCACCCTGAGCCGCCGCATCGGGCTGCGCACCGAAAGCCAGGAAAGCAGCTCCGCCGCCGCGCTGCGCGCGTACCTGACCGACGAGATCGCGCCCGAGGCCCGGCGCCTCGGCTTCGCCACCCGCATCGCCGACAATCCCGTCGACGGCGGCGGGCCGTTCCTGCTCGCGTCGCGACACGAGGACGACGCGCTGCCGACCGTGCTGATCTACGGCCACGGCGACGTCGTGCGCGGCTACGACGCGCAATGGCGCGCGCCGCTGTCGCCGTGGGCGCTGACCGTCGACGGCGACCGCTGGTACGGCCGCGGCAGCGCCGACAACAAGGGCCAGCATTCGATCAACCTCGCCGCGCTCGCGAGCGTGCTGGCCGCGCGCGGCGGCCGGCTCGGCTTCAACGCCAGGCTGCTGATCGAGATGGGCGAGGAAACCGGCTCGCCCGGCCTCGACGCGCTGTGCCGCCGCGAACGCGACACGCTTGCGGCCGACGTGCTGATCGCATCCGACGGGCCGCGCATCGCCGCCGAGCGGCCGACGGTATTTCTCGGCTCGCGCGGTGCGGTCAACTTCAAGCTGAGCCTGCGTGCGCGCGACGGCGCCCATCATTCGGGCAACTGGGGCGGGCTGCTGCGCAATCCGGCGATCGTGCTCGCGCATGCGCTCGCGAGCCTCGTCGACGCGCGCGGCGCGATCCGCGTCGACGGCCTGCGCCCGCCGCCGATCCCCGCCACGGTGCGCGACGCGCTCGCCGATCTCGCCGTCGGCGGCGACTCCGGCGATCCGGCGCTCGACGCCAACTGGGGCGAACCGGGCCTCAGCCCCGCCGAGCGCGTATACGGCTGGAATACGCTCGAAATCCTCGCGTTCAAGGCCGGCAACCCCGAGCATCCGGTCAACGCGATCCCGCCCGCCGCGTATGCGCACTGCCAGCTGCGCTTCGTCGTCGGCACCGACTGGCAAGCGCTGCACGCCCACCTGCGCGCGCACCTCGACGCGCACGGCTTCGCCGACGTCGGGATCGACGTCGAGCGCGGCGCGCCCGCGACGCGGCTGCCGCCCGACGATCCGTGGGTGCGCTGGGCGGTCGCGTCGCTCGCGCGCACGACCGGCAAGAAGCCGGCGATCCTGCCGAACCTCGGCGGCACGCTGCCGAACGAAGTGTTTGCCGACACGCTCGGCTTGCCGACGCTGTGGGTGCCGCACTCGTATCCGGCGTGCGCGCAGCATGCGCCTGACGAGCACCTGCTGGGCAGCGTCGTGCGCGAAGGACTCCAGATGATGGCCGGGCTGTTCTGGGATCTAGGCGACGCCGCCCCGCCCGTGCGCCGCAAGGCGCCCGACACCGCCTGCGCCGGCGCTTGACGCGCCGCCGCGGCGAAACCTTCACGCATCGCCTGTCGTTCCCACCTTCAACGGACACGCTGACACGATGAACACCACCACCCTCACCACGCCGGAAGCCGTTCATCCCGGCGCCGCGAAAATGCGTCGCCTCATCCTCGCGGCGTCGATCGGCAATGCACTCGAATGGTTCGACCTGATCGTCTACGGCTTCTTCGCGGTGACGATCGCGAAGCTGTTCTTCCCCGCGACGAGTGAGGCGACCTCGCTGCTGCTCACGCTCGGCACCTTCGGGCTGTCGTACCTGATCCGGCCGATCGGCGGCCTCGTACTCGGCGCGTACGCGGACCGCGCCGGGCGCAAGGCGTCGCTGCTGCTGTCGATCGGGATGATGATGGGCGGCACGCTGCTGATCGCGACGATGCCGACCTACGCATCGATCGGCCTTCTCGCACCGCTCGGGATCATGCTGTCGAGGCTGATGCAGGGCTTCTCCGCGGGCGGCGAATTCGCGAGCTCGACCGCGTTCCTCGTCGAGCACGCGCCGCAGCGGCGCGGCTTCATGTCGAGCTGGCAGTTCGCGAGCCAGGGGCTCGCGACGCTGCTCGCGTCGGGTTTCGGCGCGCTGCTGACGGGCACGCTGACGCCCGCGCAGCTCGAGACCTGGGGCTGGCGCGTGCCGTTCCTGTTCGGGCTCGCGATCGGGCCGGTCGGGCTGTACATCCGCCGCTACGTCGACGAAGGCGTCGAGTTCCGGGCGCAGGCCCGCTCGGAGGCGCCCGTGCGCGAGCTGTTCGCCGGCCAGAAGACGCGCGTCCTGCTCGCGATCGGCGTGCTCGTGATCTCGACCGCGGTGAACTACATGGTGCTGTACATGCCGACCTACGCGATCAAGCAGCTCGGCCTGCCCGCGTCGACCGGCTTCGCGGCGACGCTCGCCACCGGCTTCATCCTCACGCTCTTCACGCCGCTCGTCGGCCACTGGTCCGATCGCGTCGGGCGAATCCGCGTGATGACGGCCGCGGCGCTGCTGATGCTCGTCACGGTCTGGCCGACGTTCGCGTGGCTCACGCGTCACGCGTCGTTCTCGACGATCCTCGCCGCGCTGATCTGGATCGGCTTGCTGAAGGCGATGTACTGCGGCGCGCTGCCCGCGCTGATGGCGGAGCTGTTCCCGGCGCAGACGCGCGCGACCGGCCTCGCGGTCAGCTACAACACGGGCGTCACGCTGTTCGGCGGCTTCGCGCCGTTCGTGATCACGTGGCTCATCAGCACGACCGGCAACCGCCTGTCGCCGGCGCTCTACCTGATGGGTTGCGCTTTGCTGAGCCTCGCGGCGCTGTTCGTCGCGCGCACGCGCCTGCGGATGCGCTGACCGGCACGCGCTGCACACCCTGCACGGACGCGCGGCCCGCCGCGGCGACGCACGCCGCGCGGGCCGTCCGTCGTTTACGGCGCGGGGTTCGGCTGCCGTTCGTGCAGCGCGTCGATCTCGGCGAGCATCTCGTCGGACAGCCTGACGTCGACGCTGGCGATGTTCTCCTTCAACTGCTCGAGCGACGTCGCGCCGATGAGGTTGCTGGTCAGGAACGGCCGGCTGTTGACGAACGCGAGCGCGAACTGCGCCGGCGACAAGCCGTGCCGCTTCGCGAGCGCGACATAGCGCGACGTCGCCTCGACCGCCTGCGGCTTGCTATAGCGCTGGAAGCGCTCGAACAGCGTGATGCGCGCGCCGGCCGGACGCGCGCCGTTCTCGTATTTGCCGGACAGCCAGCCGAACGCGAGCGGCGAATACGCGAGCAGGCCGACGCCTTCGCGATGCGTGAATTCCGACAGCCCGTTCTCGAAGGTCCGGTTCAGCAGGCTGTACGGGTTCTGGATGCTGGCGATGCGCGGCAGCCCGAGCTTCTCGGCCGCGCGCAGGAATTGCGCGACGCCCCACGGCGTCTCGTTCGACACGCCGATCGCGCGCACCTTGCCCGCCTTCACGAAATCCGCGAGCACCGCGAGCGTCTCCTCGATCGGCACCGTATACGCGTCGTCGATCCACGGATACGCGGGACGGCCGAACGTCGTCGTGCTGCGGTCCGGCCAGTGGAGCTGGTAGAGATCGACGTAATCCGTCTGCAGGCGCTTGAGACTGCCGTCGAGCGCCTCGGTCAGGTTCTTGCGGTCGAACTGGTTGCCCTCGCCGCGGATATGACGCGGATTGTGCGGCTGCCGCGCCGGGCCGGCGATCTTCGTCGCGAGCACGAGCCTGTCGCGCAGCGCGCGATGCTGCGCGAGCCACGTGCCGATGTACTGCTCGGTGCGCCCCTGCGTTTCGGGTTTCGGCGGCACCGGATACATTTCCGCGGCGTCGATCAGCGTGACGCCCTGCGCAATCGCGTAGTCGAGCTGCGCGTGCGCGTCGCGCTCCGTGTTCTGCTCGCCCCACGTCATCGTGCCGAGACCGATCAGGCTGACTTCGATGCCCGAATCGCCAAGTGTGCGGTATTCCATGCTGTTCCTGTCGCGTCGGTGGAAAGCAGGAACGCTATCACATTGAAAAGTTCGCTTCAGAAGGGCCGCGCGGCGGCCTACATCCGGCCTGCGGCGGCAGGTTTCGGTTACGGCTGCCGCGTCGGCTCCGGCGTCACTGCGGCCGCTGAATGAAGCAGGTCGCCGACGCGTGCGCGACGATCTTGTCGTCCGGCGTCTTCAGCGTGCCTTCGGCAACGCCGAGCGAGCGCGACAGATGAATCACACGCCCTTCCGCGATCAGTTCGACGTCGCGCGGCACCGGCCGCAGCATCTTCACATGCAGGTCGACGGTTCCGTAGCCGACACCTGCGTCGAGCATCGAATGCACCGCGCAGCCGGTGACCGAATCGAGCACCGTCGCCGCGAAGCCGCCGTGCACGCCGCCGAGCGGGTTCAGGTGCCGGCCGTCCGCGCGCGCCGAAAACTTCACGTAGCCGAGTTCGACCTCGAGGGGCCGCATCGGCATGGTCTCGGAAATCGACGCGAGCGGCACATCGCCCACCGCGGCGGCACGCAACAGCGCGATACCGGACATCGAAAGCGGATTCATCGGTTCGTCTCCTGACTGAAAGCGCGTCGCCGCGCCAGTAAGTTCCAAATTAGAACTGATTATTCATGGCGAGAACCCTGCTGTCAACGCTGGTACCGCCCGATCCTTCCGAGGGTCAGTTCTATAATCGAACCCGCCAATACGCTGAACCGACTGACGAGACTCGACGATGAAATGGGATGACATCGGCACGCTGAACTGTTCGGTCGCCCGCACGCTCGCCGTGCTCGGCGACCGCTGGACCATGCTGATCCTGCGCAACGCTTTCCTCGGCTGCCGCCGCTTCGATGCGTTCCAGGCCCAGCTCGGACTGACCCGCCACGTGCTCGCCGAGCGTCTCGCGCGCCTCGTCGAAGACGGCGTGCTCGTCAAGCGCGCGTACCAGGAGCGTCCGCCGCGCTTCGAATACCGGCTGACCGAGAAAGGCCGCGACCTGTACCCGGCGCTGCTCGCGCTGATGGCCTGGGGCGACCGCTGGAAGGACGACGGCAACGGGCCGCCGCTGCAACTGCGCCACCGCACCTGCGGTCATCTGATGCATGCGGTTGCGGTGTGCTCGGCCTGCGGCGAACCGCTCGACCCGCGCGACGTGCAGCCCGAGGCCGGCCCCGGCTGGGTGGCGCCGTCACCCGAAACGGAAGCGTCCGGCGAATGATTCCCCGCGACGGCGGCTGCAAACCCGTGCGTCGCGCACCGCTTGCGCGGACGCAATCGGCTGCCGCCGCGCGCACGGTTGCAACGGCACGCGTCGCGCCGGCCTGCTTCGGCGCAAGCCGGTCACGCTGACTCGCGCGCGCACTGGCGCGCCGCACTCGCACACGCCGGCACGCCCCTGCTTGCGGCGATCGTACGCAATCCGCACGGACACAGACATGGCCGCGACCGCGCGTCTGCGTTACACTCACGGCCCTTTGTCTCAAAATCCTGCGTTGTCCACGATGTTGTCGCGAAATCGCCTTGCCGCTGTCTGCGTTGCCTCTTCCTTGCTCGTCACGCCGTACGCGGCATTCGGAAAGACGCAGACCGAGTCGCTGCTGCAGCAGGCGATCGATTTCGTGTCGCGCCTGTTGCCGGCCCCGACGCACGAGGCGCCGGCCACCCAGGTCGTCGAGTCGGCGTTCTCGCCCGACGCAGGCGCCGAAGCGCTCGTGCTGAAGGCAATCGGCGCCGCACGCAGCTCGATCCGTGTCGCGGCCTACTCGTTCACGTCGCCCGCCGTCACGCGCGCACTGCTCGCCGCGAAGCGGCGCGGCGTCAACGTGGCGGTCGTCGTCGACGACAAGGGCAATCGTGCGAAAAGCAGCAAGCAGGCGCTGAACCTGCTCGTCAACGCGGGCATTCCGACGCGCACGATCGACGTGTATGCGATCCATCACGACAAGTACCTCGTGATCGACGCCGAACACGTCGAGACCGGATCGTTCAACTACAGCGCGTCGGCGGCGGCGCGCAACTCCGAGAACGTCATCGTCGTGTGGAACAACCCGCAGCTGGCGTCGCGCTATCTCACGCACTGGCAAAGCCGCTTCGACCAGGCCACGCCGTATCGCTCCGCATACTGACGGCGCCGACGCGTAACGCGCGCCCTCACGGGCGCCGCCGCGCACGACATGGATCGATGATCGGCGACCGGCGAACGTTGCTCAACTCTGCCGAACGGCCAACGATTCGCTGCGCCGATGCGCTGGTCAATGGATCTCGCCTGACCGCCCGGCAACGACGTTGATCCGCGCTTCCAGCGCGCAGTTGCGCTTGCGCGCGTGCGCGTCGCTGGCCGGAGGCGTGACCGCGGCGGCGACGCTCATCGACGATGCGCCGCGAAGGCACGCCTCGTCTGCCGCGAGGTAGTTCTGGACCATCGGATAGATGATGTAGAGCGCAAAAGCGAGATACCCGGCGTACAGGAGACGGACCATGTTGCGTTGTCTTGAACAATAGCTTCGCTTTATTTACGGCATCGCAACGAACGACTTTAGGCGGACTGCGACGCACACGCGCGCGACATCGCACGCGCTGCTCGCGCGTGACGGACGGCGCACGAATCGTGCACGCAACCATCCTCGCTCGACCACGACGAGCTGTCGTTGCTCGAAGACCTCGCCCGCATGACCGCGCGAGATCGCCGCGTTGCATCTCGCAGCCATCGACGATCTCGCGCAGTTGACCAACCGGCTTGGCTTCGCCCTTCTCGCCCGACCCATGCATGCCCGGCTGCCCGGAACCGCTCAGCCTCCGCAGCCTGGCGCGCTGGCCATTGCGTCGCGGATCTGCTCCGGCGTCAGGTCGCGCTGATGCGTTGCGAGCGACCAGCGATGCCCGAACGGATCCTCGACCTGGCCATAGCGATCGCCCCAGAACATGTCGGCCGCCGGCATCGTGAGCTTCGCGCCGGCCGCGACGGCCTGCGCGATCGCCGCGTCGACGTCCGGCACGAACAGATGCAGGCAGACGGCCGTTCCTTTCAATGCCTTCGGTCCGAGCGCGCCGTGCTCGGGCATTTCGTCGACGAGCATCAGCGACGAATCGCCGATGGTCAGGCAGGCGTGCATCAGCTTGCCGTTCGGGGCAGGCAGGCGCACCCGCTCGACCGCGTTGAACGCCTGCCGGTAGAACTCGATCGCATCGGCGGCGCCGGCGCAGATCAGGTGCGGCGTAAGCGTGCGCATCCCTTCCGGGATCGGTTTGACGGACGTGGACATGAGCGGGCTCCTTGAGTCGGTTGTCGGATCGGAAAACGGAACGCGGCGCGCGATGCGCACGCCTGCGACCATACGACGGGCGAGCAAGCGCGAAATCGACAGACGGGCTGAAATTTTTTTCGGCGCAGTGGCGCCGCGATCTGCCGACGGTTTCGCCTGCCCGCGCCGGCCCGGCCGGCGCTATATTTCCGGCTGGCGTCGAGCGCGCGCGAAGCGCATGCTTCATCGTCTCGCTGCGTCCGGAGAGAGACGGACGGGGTCACACGGCCTGACGCGTCACCGCAACCGACAAAATGACGACCGACATGATTTCGATTCCCCTGCTCCGATCCGGACGCCTCGCCGCTTTGCTGTGCGTCGCCGCCTTGTCATGGCTGCCCGCCCACGCCGTCGCGGCCAGTTTCGATTGCCGCGCGGCGCGCACCGACGTCGAGCGCGCCATCTGCGGCGACGCGGAATTGTCCCGGCTCGACGAACGGCTCGACGATACTTATCGCGTTGCGCTCGGCCTGACCGAAGGCGAAACGCGAAACGGCGTGCGCACGACGCAGCGCGCATGGCTAAAATCGCTGCAGCCGACCAACGCGCGCGTCGACGTGCGCGCACTGAAAGACGCGTATCGACGGCGGATCGACGAACTGCAGGACTTGCCGGACTTCCCCGACGCCGTGAAAAACGGGGGCGGCAGCCGATTCCGGCTCGACGATGTCTCCACGCAGTTCGACTTCAATGTGCGGATGTACGCCGATTGCCCGACCCCGAAGGGCAAGGACAGCGAGACCTGCAATGCGCCCGGACAAATAACCGTCTACCGGAAAGGCGCGGCAAAGCCGCTGCAGACGCTCGACATGCCGATGATCTTCGCGACGCTGATGGCATCCGGCAAGCCGCTCGCCAATTCCGCCCGGCTTTACGACTATCAGGGTGTTGTCAATGTCGGCGACTTCAACTTCGACGGTCACGACGATTTCGGCGTCCAGACCGGCAACGAGGGCAGCTATGGCGGGCCGAGTTACGACGTCTACGTGTTCGATCCGAACAGCGGCAAGTTCATCCTCAATGACGCGATGAGTGAGCTGACACGGTCCTCGCTCGGTTTCTTCGACGTCGACACCAGGAACAAGCGACTCCGAACGCTCGGCAAGAGCGGATGCTGCTATCACGAAACGACCGTCTATCGCGTCGAGCGGAATCTGCCGATCGCGGTGGAACGGCATATCGAGGATGGAGCGCGCGGCGACGGCAGGATGGCGATCACCGACGAGCGTCTGGTCAACGGGAAGTGGCAGCGGAAGGTGCGCTATCTGTCGCAATAAGGACGGGTCGTGCCGGGTGCAAGCGGCAACTGCGGCTGCGGTGTACGATCGATGCCGCGATCGCGTCGCGAGTCGCGCAGCATCAGGCAGCCCGATGGCCCCGCGGTCGTCGGGTCGTTTCCGAACCGCATGAGGAGTGTAATCTTGGCGACCTATATCGTCTTCACCCTTGAAAGTACGCAGGATCAGCAGGAACTCGACATCTACCAGAGCAAGGTCGGCGCGACGCTCGCCGGCCATCCGTTGAAGGTGCTCGCAGCGTACGGCGATCAGGAGACGCTCGAGGGCGAAGGCCCGGAAGGCGTCGTGATCGTCGAGTTTCCGTCGAAGGCGGCAGCGCGCGCATGGTATGACAGCCCCGAATACCAGGCGGTCGTCCAGCATCGCTTCAAGGGTGGGCGCTATCGCGCAGTGCTGGTCGAGGGCACGTGAGCGAAGCGGCTGCCGGAGAACCGCCCAGCTTCGCATTCGCGCGAAAAAAATCCCCACGGGCCTTGAAACCGTGGGGATGTGAAAAACCGTTGAGAGACACGGTGCCCGACCGAGGGTCTTGAAGCATTTGGGTAAGGTCGGACGCCTCGAAGTTTACTGGTCCGGGGATTGCAGCCGGACACACATTTTCGCTTGCGTCGAAGCATCACAGTTCGCATGGCCGGGAATCCTGGCTGGTTGCGGTCGCAGAGCGAAAAAGGTCCCCGTGGCGTCCGAGTCACGGGGACGTCAACAACCCGCGGAGAGATGCGGCTGCGGCGCGTCATGACGTTCATCCTGCCGATACTCCAAGAGGCTAAGCGCCGCTATGCGAGAATTGAAGCCTCTGACCACTTCACCCCCATACACGGCAGGTTTCGCATGACCACGCACATCACGATCGAATTCACCGAACTGGCCGCGCACGCGGTCGGCGATCAAACCAGCACCAGCTTTTCGTACGACCAGGGTGCACATCTCCCGCAACCGGGCGACTTCGTCGAACTCGAGAATTTGCAACAGACGTTTCTCGTCATCGGCCGGGTGTTTTCGCTCAAGACCAACACGAGCGCCGTCAAACTCGTTCTTGACCTTCCTCCTCCGGATGATCAGCAGGGATTCGATCCGGAGTCTTGGGGGAAGTCGGGCGAGTGATGTCGGTGTTCGGATTGGCGATGTGTGACGTTCGGTCGTGATGGCTGGACGATCGTTGCCTTGATCGGATCAAACCCGTTATCGAATCAACGCGCTGCGGAACTCACGAAACGAGCGTTCGAGCTGACACGTAGTGGCTTTCCCTATGGGAGCCTTTCCAATATAACTCGGTCAATTGCGGGGAAACGCCAATCATCACCGTGGGTCGCCGGATGAAAAGGCCAATAGCCGGGCTCGACGGGCTGCGCGGTGCGGCAGCCCTGTTCGTTGCCTTCTACCACATGCATTTCATGCCTGCCGGGGCTCGACATAACCCGGAACGGCTATCTGGCCGTCGACTTATTTTTCGTTCTAAGCGGGCTCGTGATTGCGGGTGCGTACAGCGCGCCCCTGGCCGACGGTACCGTCGGCATCTATGCGGTTCTCTTTGCCCCGTCGGCTCATGCCGAGCCGTGCGGCTGCCGTGGTTATCCGCAGGATGGTGGCAGCAATCCGCCCTGACCCAAGCCCGGTTCCAAGTGAGCGAGCGCAGTAATCAAGCCCGCCTAGGGCGTGTTCACACTATCGCAAGCCTTCAATGATCAAGGCGAAGTTGATAAAGGCAATGAACATCACATCGAGCTTGTCAAAGCGCGAGAAGATGCGTCGAAAGCCTTTCAAGCGGCGGAACAGTCGTTCGACTTCGTTGCGACGCTTGTACATTTCGCGGTCGTACTCCCAAGGCTCAACACGTGTACGCAACGGCGGCACGACGGGAATGAAGCCAAGGTCGAGCGCGAGTTGCCGAGTTTCGTTGCCCTCGTATGCTTTGTCCATCAGGAGGTACAGCGGCCGGTTCGGCGGCCCCAGACTTTCGAGAAGTGCGCGCCCTTGCGGAGCATCGCCAGCTTGGCCGGGCGACAGAGCAAACGTTATGGCTGTTCGAGCATCCGCGGCAACCATATGAATCTTGGTTGTCCATCCTCCGCGAGATTTTCCGATGGCTTGTGGTCCGTTTTTTTTAATGCGCCGGTCCCATCAGGATGAACTTTGACGATTGTGCTATCCAGCGATACCGCTTCGATCCGGACGCGGATAATCTGCGCGCGCTGCAACTCCGTGAACACCCGGTCCAGCACACCGCTGCGGGACCAGCGGTTCATGCGCGTGTAGATCGTGTGCCAACGGCCGAAGCGCGAAGGCAAACCGCGCCACTTGCAGCCTTGTTCGGCTACGTAAAGGATCGCATTGAGCACTTGCAGGTTCGACAGACTCACATTGCCTCGTTGGCGCGGCAGGCAATGTTCGATCTGTTTGAATTGGGCTTCGGAGATTTCCATCTCCGAAGCATAACCTCAAACCAATAGTGTGAACACGCCCTAGGAGTTGAATCCGGACGCAGTCATTCACGTAGAGCGCGCCCGGAATTGCAGGGTCAACTCCATCGGCTGTGAATACGAGCTGCGCGCGCGACACAAGAAAGCGGCCGCAGGTGCGGCCGTAATTAAGCAGATCGAAGCGATACCCGAGACCGGGCGCCAAGAATCGCATGAGGGGTGTGTTATCCTCAGTTCAAACCATTCGCGAGGAAATAATCCAAATGGACAGAAGAGAAATTTCCGCTCTGTTGGCAGCAAGACTGCGAAACCGCCTATTCGCGCTTCGAAAGCAATGGGAATCAACGTCCCCCGCGAATCACTTTTATATCGACGACCTACTTCCTGCCGAAGTTGCTAATAAAATCCGCGACGCTTTTCCGGAATCATCATCATTGATGCTTCGCAAGAGCATTCGAGAACTCAAGTACGTGTCTTCGCAGATGAATGAGCACAATCCCATTCTCGAAGAGATAACCTTTGCATTCCAGCAGCCCGAAATCGTCGAAGTGATTGCGGAAATTACTGGTGTTACATCGCTTGAACCGGACGAGCATCTCTATGCCGGTGGCATCTCGGTTATGGGTCAGGGGCACTTCCTTAATCCACACCTTGATAACTCGCACGACAAAGATCGGCAGCGCTATCGCGTCCTCAATCTCCTGTATTACGTTTCGCCGGACTGGAAGCTGGAAAACGGCGGCAATCTTGAGCTATGGCCGTCGGGTCCCAAGTCACGCCCCCAAACGGTTGTCAGCAGCTTCAACCGTTTGGTTGTGATGGCAACCAATCAGCATTCGTGGCACTCCGTTTCGAAAAACGTGAGCAGCGAAAATCGCTGCTGTGTCTCGAACTATTACTTCTCCCAGAAGCCGATCGGCAAGGATGAGTACTTCCATCCAACATCGTTTCGCGGTCGCCCGGACGAGCCGATTCGAAATGCTGTTTTACAGGCCGACGCAGCGGTGCGGGGAATGATCCGGTCGGTGATCCCGCGCGGGATCAGCAAGACCAAACACGTCTACAAAAAGGACTAACCCCTAGCGTCGAGCGCGGCTCGTAGCAACACTCCGGGCGCTCCGCCGTGCGGCTGATGGCGCGGCGCGGTGAATCGTCGTCTGATGGACGAGCGCCGAAGCAGAGGCTTCATGCCACGTCGCTCTCTTGGGGGCGCTGTTCTGATTCTCGCGATCGGCCTCAACCTGCTTGCGATCGCGCCCTCGTCCGGTTCTTCCGGCCAAGTAACCGGGCTACGGACTTCGGAGATCTTCGGCCTGCAGTGGCTGAACGTAGATCTGCCGAGCAGGACAACCCTCGATGCGGAGGTGCTCGTGCGTGGCGAGCACAAGAATCGCACTCAGACGGCAGTCGCGCGCACGGCCCAATTGAACAGCCGCGCACTAAGTGCATTGAGGCGGCAGCGTGCGTTCACGGGAATTGCCGGCGCAGCAGTCTTCGACGATCCCAGGTACGACAAGCGCCGGGAGGATGAGCGGGCATTCCGCCGCAGCTTCTGGACGCCGATTCTGAAACAACTCAGGCACAGCATCGAGATTTATCTGACGACGTATGCGAAATGGGTGGATGGTGAGCAGAACGCTCTGGAGATGGCAAGGCTCAAAACGACGTTATTGTCCCCGAGTTGTCCCCCGCAAAACAAAACAGGCGCCTAAGCGCCTGTTTTGTTTGAGAATTTTTGGGTGGCTGATGAGCGGCTAGGCGCTCCGAAAATCGAGGATCACATCACATGTCCGGGAAGCCATCAGATAAGCGCTGGCTCGACTGACCATGCCTCCGTATTTGACCTGTTCAATAGGCGAACTAGACTTCGGGTGAGTATGCCTGCTGCCCCGGGGAGAAGCCATGAAACGCATCATGAAGAGTTTTCTGCTTGCCGTCGCCCTGCTGACTGTGGTCGGCGGTACCGTCGGCACCTAGTGTTCCGTCCCAAAAATAACTTTACATGGAATTGTGTTGCTCTATGATCAAGCGAAATTGAGTGGAGGTGATCATGGCGCGCAAG
>NZ_CADFEB010000004.1 GCF_902833085.1 Burkholderia ubonensis | reverse complement strand
CGGTGCTGGCGGTGCTGGCGGTGCTGGCGGTGCTGGCGGTGCTGGCGGTGCTGGCGGTGCTGGCGGCGTTGGCGGTCATGGCAACGGCGGCCACGGCAACGGTGGCGGCAACGGCAATGGCAACGGCAGTGGCGGCGGCGGCAACGGCGGCGCCAACGGCGTCGGCAATGGCAACGGCGGTCACGGCAACGGCGGGTCGGGCAGCCACGGCCACTGATCCGCGGCGCCGTCCGGCGCCATCGTGGTCAGAGCATTTCGAGCGCGCGCTTGCTGCGCGGTGGACGGAAGTACGCGTCCAGCTGCGCGCGCTCGTCATCGCTCAACACGAGATCGAGCGCGGCGCGGTTGTCGCGCACGTGCTCGATCCGCGCCGCCTTCGGGATCGCGAACACGTCGGGCTGCGCGAGCACCCAGGCCAGCGCGACACGCATCACCGACACGCCGCGCACGCGGGCGATTTCGTCGAGCGGCGAATGTTTCGGCAGACGCGCATGATCGACCGGGCTGTACGCCATCGCCGGAATCCGGCGCGCCGCGAGCCACGGCAGCAGATCGAACTCCGGCCCGCGCCGCACGATGTTATAAAGGATCTGATTGGTCGCGCACGCCGCGCCGCCCGCCTCGTCGACGAGCTCCTGCATGTCGGCCGTATCGAAGTTGCTCACGCCCCAGTGGCGGATCTTGCCGGCGCGGCGTAGCGCGTCGAAGCCCTCGACCGTCTCCTCGAGCGGCACCGAGCCGCGCCAGTGCAGCAGATAGAGATCGATGCGATCGGTGCGCAGGCGCTTGAGGCTCGCTTCGCAAGCGGCCACGACACCCCGGCGGCTCGCATGATGCGGATACGCCTTGCTGACGAGAAACACGTCGTCGCGCAAGCCGTCGAGCGCGTGGCCGACGAGTTCTTCGGTCGCGCCGTCGCCGTACATCTCGGCGGTATCGATCAACGTCATGCCGAGCGCAATGCCCTCGCGCAGCGCGGCAATTTCGTCCGCGCGCCGGGACGCGCGCTCGCCCATCTCCCACGTCCCCTGCCCCAGCTTCGGGATCGCCTCGCCGTCGGGCAGGACGACCGTGGCGATCGTGTCCTTCATCATGCGTTCCTCGCTGCAAATTCGTGGCCGTGCGTGGCCGCGCGCGGTGTCGGTGGTACGGAATGCGACACATCAGTGTAGCCATTCGGCGCGGCGCGCGACTGCCGTGCGACAAAAACCGGCTATAACGGCGCCGCATGATGACTTAGAATGGCCGCAACCTGATCGATACCCATTCCATGAAGTCAACGACGGACGACCGCTGGCAGGACCTGCGCCCCGACCCCGACAACGATACCCCGCTCTATCTGCAGCTCGCCCGCAAGCTCGGCGACGCGATTCACGACAACCGCTGGAGAGCCGGCGAGGCGCTGCCGTCCGAACGCGTGCTGTCGGAAGCGCTCGGCGTGTCGCGCATCACCGCGCGCAAGGCGATCTCGCTGCTCGTCGAACAGGGGCTGATCCGGCGCACGCAAGGCGCGGGCAATTTCATCCAGTTGCGCTACGAGGATCCGCTGTCGCGCCTGTCGAGCTTCAGCGAGATGCTCGAACGGCGCGGCTTCAAGCCGAGTTCGCAGTGGCTCTCACGCGAGATCCAGCCCGCGAGCCGCGACGAAGTGATCCAGCTCGGGCTGTCGCCGGCCGCGTCGGTTACACGATTGAAACGTCTGCGCCTCGCCGACGGCATCGTGATGGCCGTCGAGAACTCGACGTTTCCCGCGACGCTGATCCCCGATCCGCAGGCGATCGGCGATTCGCTGTACAGCTACCTCGAAGCGCGCGGCACGCCGATCGTGCGCGCGCTGCAGCACTTCCGCGCGGTGAACGCGACCGACGAGATCGCTCAGCAGATGAGCATCGCGCCGCACGACGCGCTGCTGCTGATCACGCGGATCGGCTACACGGCCGACCAGCGCGCGATCGAGCTGACCGACACCTACTGCCGCAACGACTACTACGACTTCGTCGTCGAACTGCGCAAATAACCCGCTCCCCCGCGCGAGCGCCCTTTAGTCGATCCAGCGCGCTTCGTCCGCGCCGAGCGGCACGGGCGGCAATGCGAAGAACGGCGGCGTCGCCGACAGCCGTTCCGCCGGACGCACCGCATCGACGACGCCGAACGGCGACGCGATCCGGTCGAGCCGGTCGCGCGCGTCGGCGGGCGTAATCTCGGGCGCGTGCGCGCCGTCCGGCACGAGGCCGAACGACTGCAGCCAGCGGCCGGTCTGCGCGAGCGACAGCCGCACTTGCCAGTTGCCGCCTTCGCGCGCGCGGCGCGCCAGCGCAATCATCGCGCCGAACGCCGCGAGATAGCCGGTCGCATGATCGAGCGCCTGGCACGGCAGGTGACGCGGCGCGTCCGCGTGCGCCGCCTGCCGCTCGCGCCATGCGATCCCGCTCGCGGACTGCACGAGGCTGTCGAAGCCGCGCCGCCGCGACCACGGCCCCGCATGCCCGTACGCGGAAATCGACACGCACACGATGCCCGGCCGCAGCGCCGCCAGCGCGTCCGGCGAAAAGCCGCGCGAGGCGAGCGCGCCGGGACGGTACGCGTCGACGAACACGTCCGCCTGCCGCACGAGCCGCTGCAGCGCGTCGACGCCCGCGGCGTCGCGCAGATCGAGCCACGCGGACCGCTTGCCGCGCCCGTTGTCGATCACGAGCGGCGCGATGTTCGGCAGATGCGGGCCATTGACGAGCAGCACCTGCGCACCATGCGACGCGAGCGTGCGGCCGGCGACCGGGCCCGCGATGATGCGCGTGAGATCGAGCACGCGCACGCCCGCGAGCGGCCGGCTCGCGTCGCCGCCGCCGAGCGCCTGCACCGGCGCGTCGCCGATCCGTTCGATCTCGAACAGCGGCAGCGCCGCGAGCGCGCGCGCCTGCTCGTGCGCCGCCCATTCGTCAGGTGTTCTGATCAGCGCCGCGCACAGGCCCGCGTCCGCGAGTGCGGCGTCGAGCGTCTCGGCGTCCCGCGTGCGGATCGCCGCCGCGACCTCCTCCCGGCGCTCGCCGCAGCCGAGCACGCCGAGTATCCCGCGCAGGTGATGCGGGAAGTTCGCGTGCAGCTGGATCCAGCGCGCATCGCGCGTCTCGTAGAAGCCCGTCACCGGATGGCGCAGCTCGGGCGGCGGACCGTCATCGACGCGCAGGTAGCGTTCGCTGCGAAACGCGACGAGCGCGTCGCGCACCGACACGTCGACGCGCTGCGCGACGCCCGTGCGAAGCCGATGGCACTCGGCGGCCGCCAGCCCGGCCGCCGCGATCGACGCCGCGGCCAGCGTGCCGACATGGAACGCCGACGGCAGCGCCGGATCCTGCCCGTCGATCGCGACGCGCGCGAGCGCGCCGGGCTCGCCGTGCGCGAGCTGCCAGAGATGCGTCAACGCGAGCCTGGGCGTCATGATCGGTCGCCTCGCGGAAAGGGAATGTCGAATCGAGTCTAGAATTCGCCGCAGGCGCGATCAACCTTGATCGCACATCCCGCCATCACGATCGACCAGGAGCGATCCGCGTGACGTCTCTCAGCGCCCCCGAAGCCGCCGACGTACTGGGTGTCAGCGTGAGCACCCTCTATGCGTACGTGAGCCGCGGCCTGCTGCGCTCGCTGCCCGACGGCGGCAGCAAGCGCCGCCGCTACGACGCGGACGAAGTGCGCCTGCTCGCGCGCCGCCGCGCCGATGCCAAGCGCGCGGGCGGCGTCGCCGAACGCTCGCTCGACTGGGGCGTGCCGGTGCTCGAATCGCGCATCACGCAGATCGCCGACGGCCGCCTGTTCTATCGCGGCGCCGACGCGACCGCGCTCGCCGCCGATGCGACGCTCGAAGCCACCGCCGCGCGGCTCTGGGACTGCCCGCCCGCACGGCTTGCCGCAGCACCCGCGACCGACGGCTTCGACACCGCGCAGTGGCAGGACTGGGCGCGCCCGTGGGCGCATCTCGCGCCGCTCGAGCGCACGCTCGTGCTGCTGCCGGCCGCGGCCGCGTCGATCCCCCGCATCCGGGCGCAGGGGCGCGAAGCGCAGCTCGATACCGCCGCGCTGCTGCTGCGCGTCGCGACCGCCGCGCTCGCCGGCATCGCGCCCGGCAACGCGCCGCTGCACCGCCAGTTCGCCGACGCGTGGCAGGTGCGCGGACGCGGCGAGGCCGACCTGCTGCGCCGGGCGCTCGTGCTGTGCGCGGATCACGAACTGAACCCGTCGACGTTCGCGGTGCGCTGCATCGCGTCGACCGGCAGCCACCTGTTCGGCGCGATCGCGGGCGGGCTCGCGGCGCTGGCCGGCCCGCGCCACGGCGGCGAGACGTTCCGGGCCGGCACCCTGCTCGACGAAGCGGCCCGCGCCGCCGACCCGGATCGCTATCTGGCGTTCCGCCTCGCGCACGACGAACGCGCCGCCGGCGGCCGCGCGGCGCTGTCCGGCTTCGGCCATCCGCTCTATCCGGCCGGCGACCCGCGCGCGCAGGCGCTGCTCGGCGCGCTGCAGGCCGCGGTGCCTGACCGCCCCGCGCTGCGCGCGGCGCTCGCGCTCGCCGCGCGCGTCGAAGCGGCAACCGGGCAGCGGCCGACGATCGACTACGCGCTCGCGGCACTCGAACGCACGCTCGCGCTGCCCGACGGCGCCACGTTCACGCTGTTCGCAGCCGGCCGCACGGCCGGCTGGATCGCGCACGCACTCGAACAGTACGCGGACGGCAAGCTGATCCGGCCGCGCGCACGCTACGTCGGCAGCGACGCGCCGGCCTGACGGCGGCGCCCGCGCCACGCGGCCAGGCGCTGCCGCAGCGCCGTGGCAAACGACGCCGCCCGGTCATCCGCGCGGCTCAGCGTGAAGCGCGCCCCACGCGATCCGGCGCTGACCCAGATTTGCGCGCCGGGCCCGAGCGCGAGCCTGTCGCCGGGCCGCAGCCAGTAATCGGCGGGCTCGCCGTCGATCGTCAGCCACACTTCACCCGCCGTGACGCGCAGCACGCTGCGGCGGGCCAGCCGCCACCGCCCGGCAGGCTCGTCGGCATCCAGTTCGTAGAGTCGTAGTTCACGCATGGCCCGCTCCCGGTCGTGGTCGATCGCACCCGTCCAGTATCCGGACAGCGGCAGCACGCTCACAGATACGCCCGCAGACACTTTCGGCTGAACTGTACCGGTCCATCGGGCGACGCACCTCCGCCCGTGCCCGCGGGCCGCTCGGCACACGGGGTCGGAACTGCGCGGCGCAGCGGCTTTCCCTACAATGTCGGCTGTCCTGCGTTCACGCGGCGCCGCCCGCGTGCCCACGTTTCAACATTCGCCCGCCGCCCATGTTTCAACGCCCGCCCGCCGCCGCCCCCGGCGAAAAGAACCTCACCGTGATGCTCTGGCTCGTCGCGACGGGCTTCTTCATGCAGACGCTCGACGCGACGATCGTCAACACTGCGCTGCCGTCGATGGCGGCGAGCCTCGGCGAATCGCCGCTGCGGATGCAGTCGGTCGTGATCGCGTATTCGCTGACGATGGCGGTGATGATCCCGGTGTCCGGCTGGCTCGCCGATACGCTCGGCACGCGGCGGGTGTTCTTCAGCGCGATCCTGGTCTTTTCGCTGGGCTCGCTGCTGTGCGCGAACGCGCACACGCTGCCGCAGCTCGTCGCGTTCCGCATCGTGCAGGGGATCGGCGGCGCGATGCTGCTGCCGGTCGGACGGCTCGCGGTGCTGCGCACGTTCCCGGCCGAGCGCTACCTGCCGGCGCTGTCGTTCGTCGCGATTCCGGGCCTGATCGGCCCGCTGATCGGCCCGACGCTCGGCGGCTGGCTCGTGAAGGTCGCGTCATGGCACTGGATCTTCCTGATCAACGTGCCGGTGGGCGTCGCGGGCTGCATCGCGACCTGGTATTCGATGCCCGACGCACGCAATCCGGCAGTCGGCCGCTTCGACCTGAAGGGCTATCTGCTGCTGACGATCGGCATGGTCGCGATCTCGCTGTCGCTCGACGGGCTCGCCGACCTCGGCATGCAGCATGCGGCCGTGCTCGTGCTGCTGATCCTGAGCCTCGCGTGCTTCGTCGCCTACGGGCTGTACGCGGTGCGCGCACCGCAGCCGATCTTCTCGCTCGAGTTGTTCCGGATCCACACGTTCAGCGTCGGCCTGCTCGGCAACCTGTTCGCGCGGATCGGCAGCGGCGCGATGCCGTACCTGATCCCGCTGCTGCTGCAGGTGAGCCTCGGCTACACCGCGTTCGAGGCGGGCCTGATGATGCTGCCGGTCGCGGCGGCCGGGATGTCCTCGAAGCGCCTCATCACGCGCCTCATCATGAAGCACGGCTACCGCAACGTGCTGCTCGCGAACACGGTCATGGTCGGCGTGATGATGGCGAGCTTCGCGCTGATGCACGATGCGATGCCCGTGTGGCTCAAGGTCGCGCAGCTCGCGCTGTTCGGCGGCTTCAATTCGATGCAGTTCACCGCGATGAACACGCTGACGCTGAAGGATCTCGGCACCGGCGGCGCGAGCAGCGGCAACAGCCTGTTCTCGCTCGTGCAGATGCTGTCGATGAGCCTCGGCGTGACGGTCGCGGGCGCGCTGCTCGCGACCTTCACCGGGATGCTGCGCACCGTGACGCCGAGCAACACGCTGCCCGCGTTCCACGCGACCTTCATCTGCGTCGGCGTGATCACCGCGGGGTCGGCGTGGATCTTCGCGCAGCTCGCGCCGGAGATTCGCGGCTCGGCACGCAAGACCGATCCGTCCGAGCGCGCATGACGCGGGCCGGCGCGCCCCGGTTCGGACGGCGCACCGGCATGCGGCGCACCACAACGGTGCAACCGGCCCGGCCGACGCGCATGCGCGCACCGCGTCAGCGGGCCGCACCGGCCGCGCGATTGCGCACGCTTCTTGCTCGCCTATTCTGTAGGTAAACTGGCAGCCTCCCCGGCCGACATCATGATGAGCATGATCGACATCGATCCCCCCGGCTTTCAGCCGCCCCGCCCCGTCGCCGGCGACGACGGCAACCGGCGCACCGTGCTGTACGGCGGCTACACCGTCTTCAGCGTGTTCCAGCCGGTGTTTTCCGTGTCGCACCGGCGCGCGATCGGCTATCACGCGTCGCTGCGCGCGCACGACGAGGAAAGCCGCCAGGTCGCGTCGCACGAGGTCTTCACGCAGGCCGCGCGGCGCGGCGACCTGCTCGAGCTCGGCCGGCTCGCCGAATCGCTGCACCTCGGCAACTTCCATGCGTTCGACAGCCACGACGAATGGCTCTTCCTGAGCCTGCATCCCGCGGCGCTGATGGACACCGTCTACGGCGACGCGCTGCTCGCGAACCTGAAGGCGCTCGGCCTGCCGCCGCACCGCGTGGTGCTCGAGGTGCCCGAGCAGGCCGGCGGCGAGACGCCGCGCTATGCGGCGATCGTCGACGGCCTGCGCAAGGCCGGCTTTCTGATCGCGCTCGGCGGCTTCGGCGCGAAGCACTCGAACATCGACCGCGTCTGGCACCTGCACCCCGACATCGTCTCGCTCGACCGCGGCATCCTCGCGCAGGCGAGCGAGCATTCGCATCTCGAACGGGTGCTGCCGGGGCTCGTGTCGCTGCTGCACGAATCCGGCCAGCTCGTGCTGATGGGCGGCCTCGCGACCGAGCGCGACGCGCTGATCGCGCTCGAATGCGACGTCGATTTCGTGCAGGGCCAGTACTTCGCGGGCCCGAGCGTCGAGCCGGTGCAGCCGCAGGCCGCGGCGGGCTGCATGGATACGCTGTCGGCCGCGCTGCGCCTGCGCGTGGCGGAACGCGAGCGCTCGCAGGCGATGCGGCTCGCGCCGTACGTCGCCGCGCTCGAGGAAGCCGGCACGAAGCTCGGCGCGGGCGACACGCTCATCGACGCGGCCGCCGCGGTGCTCGGCCTGCCCGAGACCGCGCGCTGCTTCCTGCTCGACGCGTCCGGGCGGCAGATCGGCGACAACGTGCTCGCGCGCGGCAGCGTGTCGCAACGCGCGAAACGTTTCCGTCCGCTGCTGCACTCCGAAGGCGCGAGCTGGGAGCGCCGCCCGTACTTCATCCACGCGATGCGCACGCCGGGCCGCGTGCACCTGACGCCGCCCTATCTGTCGATCAACGAAGCGCACCTGTGCGTGACCGCATCGATCGCCGCGCCCGTCGCCGGCGGAATGCAGGTGCTCTGCGTCGACATCAACTGGGAAGCGGCCGCGCACCGCGACTGACGCCCGGAACGCCGCGCGCGCGTCACGCGAACCTGCGTCAGGCCGCCCCGTCCGTCCTGCGGACGATCAGCCGGTGCACGCGCTTGCCCGACGACGCGCTGACGACTTCATGCTCGTCGATCACCTGCACGCCGCCGCCGAGCGCTGCGCGCATCCGGGCGCCGTCGAGCGCCGTGTACAGGCGCCCGTGCTCGTCGCGCAGCGACCCGCTGCCGGCGACCCGCCAGCTCATGTACAGCGTGCCGCCCGGCGCGAGCAGCTCGACGAGCCGCGTGACGGCGGCCGCCGCCTCGACGTGATCGAGGTGCATCACCACGGTCTCGCACAGCACGTTGCGGAACGCGCCGGACGGCACGCCGGGAAGCGCCGGCAGCGCCGCCTGCTCGAAGCGCAGGCCGGGATGGCGGCGGCGCGCCTCGTCGAGCAGCGCCGCGCTCGCGTCGTAGCCGCGCACGTCGAAGCCGCGGGATTCAAGCCAGGCCGTATCGCGTCCCGCGCCGCAGCCGACGTCCGCCGTCGGTCCCGGCGCGAAATGCTGTTCGAGGAGCGCATACATGTCGTCGGGCGGCCCCTCGTCGAGCCAGAGCTGTGCATAGTCGGCGGCGTAGGTGTCGTACGCGTCGAGTGTCGGGCGATCCACCATGGCGATTGCGCTCCGCAATGACGTCACATGACGCCAATCCCATCTTAGTCATTGCACGGCGTCACATCGGCACGCAATCGTTTGGCGGCACGCGCTCGCTCCGCCAGCGCGGCCCACAGCGCGTCGCCGCGCCAGCGCGGGCCGCTGCGCGTCGGCCGCCGCGGCAATGTCCGTGTCGAACGCGACGTCCCCCGGCGCACACTGCGCGCGATACCCGCGCCGATCCGACAGCGTGAGCCCGTGGTTCCGGATCGCGTCGCCGATCCGCGCGCGGCCGATCAACGTGACGGGCTGCCCTGCCGCCGCGAGCCGGCCGCCGACGTAGCAGCCGGGCGCGCCCGCGCCGACCACGCAGATGCGCGCCATCGGCCGTTCAGACATGCGCGTCGTGCGCGCCGCCGTGCACGGGCCCGGCCCGCTCCTCGACCGCACGTCGCACCTCGCCGCGCAGCCCCGCGAAGAACGCGACCTCGGCGACGACGAACAGCGGCCCGACCATCAGCCCGACGAGATCGTCGACGAACGCGGGCTTGCGCCCTTCGAACCAGTGCCCGACGAACTGCACGATCCAGCCGACGACGAACGCGCCGATCCCGATGCCGAGCCATTGCGCGGTCGGCAGCGCGGCGAGCGTCTGCCCGGCCCACAGGCCGAGCGCGAACAGCACCGTCATCACGGCGCCGAAGCGCAGGTCGACGCGCAGGTAGAACACGACGAACGCGATCGTGAGCAGCAGCGCCGGCGACAGCGCGATGCCCGCCGGCGCGCCGAACGCGGGCCGCGACAGCAGCACCTCGACCGCGAACACGATCACCGGGATGCCGACCAGATGCGTCGCGATGTTGCGTGCGTCGCGGTGATAGGCCGCGTACCGGGAAAGATGGTCTTCAAGGGTCTTCATCGCGTCTCCTCGTCGTTCGATGCGCGCTATGATGCCCGTCACGCCCGAGAACCTCTGTCGGCTACCCGACATCGCGCCGCCCATGCCCGAGTCCTTCGACCCCGAGCCTTTCGACCCCAGGTCTTTCGACGGATACCTGCCGCAACTCGACGCGCACCCGTGGTTCGCCGCGCTGCCGCCGGCACTGCGCGCGGCGTTGCTCGCGCGCGCCGCGCTGCGCCGCCTGCCGGCCGGCCACGCGCTGTTCCGCCGCGGCGACCCGCCGTGCGGGCTGTACGCGGTGCTGAGCGGCTCCCTCACGATAGGCGCGGTCGATCTGCACGGCAAGGAGGCGCTGCTGACGGTCGCCGAGCCGGTCACGTGGTTCGGCGAGATCGCGCTGTTCGACGGCCGGCCGCGCACGCACGACGCGATCGCGCTCGACGACACGCTGCTGCTGCACGTGCCGCAGGCGGCGCTGCTTGCGATCCTCGACGCGACGCCGCAATACTGGCGGCAATTCGCGCTGCTGATGGCGCAGAAGCTGCGGCTCAGCTTCCTGACCGTCGAATCGATGAGCGTGATGCCGGCCGCGCAGCGGCTCGCCGCGCGCCTCTTGATGATCGCCGACGGCTACGGCGGGATCAGCGCCGGCCGCACGCGCATCCGGCTGTCGCAGGAAAAGCTCGCGGCGATGCTGTCGCTGACGCGGCAGACCACGAATCAGTTGCTGAAATCGCTGGAGACGGACGGCGTGGTGCGGCTGCACGTCGGCGAGATCGAACTCGTCGACGTCGACGCGCTGCGGCGCGCAAGCGGGCTGCCGGGCTGAGAAGCCGCCGGCGCGCCGCGCCCGTCACGACCGCCCGGGCGACCCGCGCCACGCGACGCCGTCGCCGCGCGACGCATCCCCACGCCGGCCCGCCCTCATCAACAGCGCCGCGCCGACGCAACCGAACAGCGCGAGCGTCAGCATGCCGGCCTGCGGATGCCCGGCGACGCGCTCCGCGACGCTCTTCAGGTTCGGCGCGACGAAGCCGCCGAGATTGCCGACCGAGTTGATGAACGCGATCCCGCCCGCCGCGGCCGCGCCGCCCAGGTAGCCGGTCGGCAAGGTCCAGAACAGCGGCTGCACCGCGACGAACCCGGTCGCGGCCACGCAGAACGCCACCAGCACGACCGGCAGCGACGTGCCGAGCGCCGACGCGGCGATGCCCGCCGCCGCGAGCGCCAGCATCGCGGCCGCCCACGCACGGTGCCGGCCCGAGCGGTCCGCGCGCCGCGTGACGACGAACGTGCCGGCGATCGCCGCGCACCACGGGATCGCGGTCAGGAAGCCCACCGCCGTGCCGACGTGGCCGCCCGTCAGCCCGGCGATGCGCGTCGGCAGGTAGAACACGACGCCGTACACGCTGACCTGGATCGCGAAATAGATTGCGCTGAAGAACAGCACGCGCGGGTCGCGCAGCGCCGCCGCCACCGACGCCGGGCCGTGCGCGCGCTTGTGCGCGTCCTCGTCGCCGAGCGTCGCCGCGAGCGCCGCGCGCTCGTCGGCCGACAGCCAGCGCGCGTCGGCGGGCCGGTCGGTCAGGTAGAAAAACGCGATCACGCCGACCATCGATGCCGCGAGCCCCTCGACCGCGAACATGCCCTGCCACGGATGCAGGCCGAACGGCATCGGCAGGTCGAGCAGCCAGCCGGACACCGGGCTGCCGAGCACGAGCGCGAGCGGCAGCCCGAAGTAGAACAGGCCCATCGCCTGCGCGCGGATCCGCGCCGGAAACCAGTTCGACAGGAACAGGATGATGCCGGGAAAGAAGCCCGCTTCCGCGATGCCGAGCAGCACGCGCAGCAGGTAGAAGCTCGCCGCGTCGTGCACGAACGCCGTGCACGCGGACACGAGGCCCCAGGTGAGCATGATGCGGCTCATCCACACGCGCGCGCCGAAGCGGTGCATCAGCAGGTTGCTCGGGACTTCGAACAATGCGTAGCCGACGAAGAAGATGCCGGCGCCGAACGCGAACGCCGCGTCGCTCAGGCCGGTGTCGGCTTGCAGCACGCTCTTCGCGAAACCGACGTTCGCGCGATCGACGAACGCGAGCACGTACATCAGCACGAGGAACGGCAGCAGGCGGGCGCGAGCCTTGCGGGTGGCGGCATCCAGTGCCGGCGATGCGTTGACGGTTGGCAGGTTCATCGATGTCGTCTCCCGTTCAGTGTCCTGACGGACCGGCCAGTTCGAAAGCCGCGTCGTCCGCGTTCGCGCGCGCGTCGTCGCGCAGCGGCAGGTCGGGCCGCATGAAGAAGGTCATCACGATGCCGAGCACGAGCAGCGCGATCGAACCCGCGAACGGCAGCGTCCAGCTGCCGGTGCGGTCGACGACGAAGCCGAACACGATCGGCGTGAAGATGCCCGCGATCGCCGAGCCCGCGTTCACGAGGCCGCTCGCGACGCCGACGTGCCGCGGCGTGATGTCCATCGGCACCGCCCAGATCGGCCCGATCGTCATCTCGAGGAAGAAGAACGACAGGCTCATCGACGCGGCCGTCACGGTCAGCGACTTCGCGAACAGCACCGGCGCGAGGAACACGAGCGCGCCGGCGAACGCGACGATGATCACGTTGCGGCGCGCGGCGACGACGTTGCCGGTGCGCTTCAGCACGCGATCGCTGAACACGCCGCCCGCCGTGTTGCCGACGACGCCCGACAGGAACACGCCGGCCGAGAACAGCGCGGATTGCTTCAGATCGAGGCCGCGCCCGTGCATGAAGAAGGTCGGCAGCCACGTGAAGAACAGCCAGCCGGTCCAGCCGTAGCAGAAATAGACGACCATCGTCGGCGCGATGCGGGCGAGCAGCCGCCGCCACGGCGTGCGTGCATGCGCGTGCGAGTCGGCCGCGGCGCGGGCCGGCGGCAGGTCGGCCGCTTCGTCGGCGGACATGTGGCGGTGCCGGCGCGGATCGTCGGCGAAGTACCACGCGTAGACGATCACCCATACCGCGGTGAGCGCGCCCGCCGCGACGAACGACGCGCGCCACGATGCGATCGCGACGACGAACGCGACGAGCGGCGGCGTCACCGCGTTGCCGAGCCGCGAGAATGAATGCGTGAGCCCCTGCACGAAACCGCGCCGGCCGGCGGGGAACCAGTTGGTCAGCGCGCGGGCCTGCGCGGGCAGCGCCGCGCCCTCGCCGATGCCGAGCAGCATGCGCGCGCCGAACAGCGACACGAGGCCGCCGGCGAGCCCGGTGGCGACGGTCGCGACGATCCAGATCGTCGCGCAGGCGATCAGCGTGCGCTTCGCGCCGTAGCGGTCGCTCGCCCAGCCGCCGAGCACCTGGCAGATCGCATACGTGTACGCGAATGCCGCGAACACGAGGCCGACGCCGGTATTGGACAGATGCAGGTCGTCGCGGATCACGCCGGCGGACGCCGACAGGTTCACGCGATCGAGGTACATGATGAACGACATCGCGCACATCAGCGCGAGGACCGACCGACTGACGCGGGGGCGTCGAAACATGGTGTCTCCTCCAGGCGCGGCGCGCGGCCCCGTGGCCGGAGTATCGATGCGCGCCGTCATTCGTGTCACGAATTGCTGGAGAACGAGTGTCGGAGCCGGGCCGTCGAGCGTCTATTGAATTTATGGCATCGACTGATTGCCTCCGGTTATAAGGCCCGGCCGGCTTTCGGCCGCACGGCGGCCGAAAAAGCAAAAAGCCCTCGTCGGGAGGGCTTTTTGCGGGATGCCGCGCGCCCGGTGCGGGGGCGCGGCGAAGGTGTCGGTGACTTACGCGAAGTTCTTCGCGGCGAAGTCCCAGTTCACGATGTTCCAGAACGCTTCGACGAACTTCGGACGCGCGTTGCGGTAGTCGATGTAGTACGCGTGCTCCCACACGTCGATCGTCAGCAGCGCCTTGTCGGCCGTCGTCAGCGGCGTTGCCGCGTTGCTCGTCGACACGATGTCGAGCGAACCGTCCGCCTTCTTCACGAGCCATGCCCAGCCCGAGCCGAACGTGCCGACTGCCGCCTTCGTGAAGGCTTCCTTGAACGCGTCGTACGAGCCCCACTTCGCATTGATCGCGTCGCCCAGCGCGCCCGTCGGAGCGCCGCCGCCGTTCGGCGACAGGCTGTTCCAGAAGAACGTGTGGTTCCAGATTTGCGCGGCGTTGTTGAAGATGCCGCCCGACGACTTCTTCACGATCTCTTCCAGCGACAGGTTTTCGAATTCCGTGCCCGGGATCAGGTTGTTCAGGTTCGTCACATAAGCCTGGTGATGCTTGCCGTAGTGGTACTGGATCGTCTCTTGCGAGATGGTCGGCGCGAGCGCGTCTTCAGCGTACGGGAGCGGCGGGAGCGTATGAGCCATGGCGATTCCTTCGTTGAGTATGTAGGGAGGCTGTGTTGAATGCTGCCGAGCGTCCGATTGTAGGCGAGGACGAATAACCCCGCAAACTCGCGGGCCATTTATCCGCGGTATGCGGAAAAGCGGCGTTCGCGCAGCACATCGATGCAGCGAGCAGGTTGCGTTCCCGACGCCGGACGCGCTCCGGTCGCGCGTCGCGAGGCCCGCGGCGCCCCGCACCCTGCGCCGTATCGACGTCCCGTCAGAACGTATCCGACAGCCGCGGCTGCACGTCGGCGAGCGACACGTCCGCCGAGCCTTCGGCGAGATGCACGGTCAGCCGCCGCTGCGGCTTCAGCGCGCTCGGCGCGCGCACCGCGCGGCCCGTCTGCGCATCGATGAGCGCCGCATAGCCGCGCTCGAGCGTGCGTTGCGGGCTCAGCACCTCGAGCCGCGCCGCACAGGCTGCCACGCGCGCCGTATCGCGTTCGTGGCGGCGCTGCAGCGCGACCGCAAGACGTTGCTCCAGCCCGGCGAGCACGTGGCGCGCCTGCGTCACGTCGGGCCGCGCGCGCTGCCAGCGCAATTGCGCAAGCGCGAAGCGGGCGCGCGCATCGCGCACCGGCCGCGCCGCCGCGGACGCGAGACGCACCGCGAGCTGCCCGATATGCGTGCGCTGCCGCTGCAGCCGTTCGGCCGGGCTGACGAGCCGGCGCGCAAGCCAGTCGAGCTGCTGCGCACGCTGTTCGAGCACGCGGCGCATCCCGCGCGCGAGCGCGCCCTGCCGGTCGCCCACCTCGCGCAGCAGCAGCGCGCGCTGCGGGCTCGCCAGTTCGGCCGCGCCGGTCGGCGTCGGCGCACGCACATCGGCGGCGAAATCGGCGATCGTGAAATCGGTTTCGTGCCCGACGCCGCTGACGACGGGCAGCGCGCTCGCCGCGATGGCACGTGCGAGCGCCTCGTCGTTGAACGACCACAGATCCTCGATCGAGCCGCCGCCGCGGCACACGAGCAGCACGTCGACCTCGCCCCGCGCGTTGGCGGTCTCGACCGCCGCGACGAGCTTCTCGGCCGAACCCGCGCCCTGCACGGGCGCCGGATAGACGATCACCGGCACGTGCGGCGCGCGGCGCGCGAGCGTGGTCAGCACGTCGCGCAGCGCGGCGGCCTGCAGCGACGTGACGATGCCGATCGCGCGCGGATGTGCGGGCAGCGGCCGCTTGCGCTCGGGCGCGAACAGGCCCTCCGCCTCGAGCTGCGCCTTGAGCCGCAGGAACGCCTCGTACAGACGCCCCTGCCCGGTGCGCCGCACGGCCTCGACGTTGAGCTGCACCTCGCCGCGCGGCTCGTACATCGTGACGACCGCGCGCACCTCGATCCGGTCGCCTTCGCGCGGCGTGAACTCCGCGTATTGCGCGCGGCCGCGGAACATCACGCAGCGCATCTGCGCCTGCTGGTCCTTGATCGAGAAATACCAGTGGCCGCTCGCGGCGCGCGTGAAATTCGACACTTCGCCCGCGACCCACAGCAGCGGGAACGAGCGTTCGAGCATCGTCGAAATCGCGCGGTTGAGGGCCGAGACGGGGATCACTTCGTCGCCGCCGCGCGTCGCGCCCGGCGCGGTAAATGAGGAGTCGGAAAGCATGGACGATCGGTTGAATGCTGGCGGCGACACGATAGTCCGACATCCGCCCGGCGTCCAGCAGCACCTCGTGCATTGCACAACGCGAAAAGTGTCCACACCCCGGCAATCGACTGCAAAAAACCCCGCAAAACTCCCCAAAACCCCTGACAATTTGTGGCAACACGTTGATTTTTAAAAAGTTTTAAAGCTTTGGAAATGATTCTCATCCGATTCGAAGCCCACCGGACGGGCATGTGCGGCGATCGCCCGCCGGGTTCTTCACAGAGTTATCCACAGGCTGGCGCGATCCGGCCCCGCCTGCGTCGTGACGGTGCGGCGCTTGCCGGGCCGGCGCGCCGCGCGCTAGAGTGCCGCCTTCCGCAGAACCCGCGGCTTGCGCCGCCATCCGGAGAATTCGCCTTGACGACCCCGTCCCACGCCACGCGGCGCCACACGCCGCGCGCTGACCGATGAGCACGCCCGGCGGCCCGCTCGCCCGGCTCGAGACACGCCTCACGCGCGAATGGCAGCGCCGCGGCGCGCTCGCGTGGGCGCTCACGCCGTTCGCCTGCGTGTTCGGGCTGTGCGCAGCGCTGCGCCGCACGGCCTACGCACAAGGCTGGAAGAAGCCGGTCGACGTCGGCGTGCCGGTCGTCGTGGTCGGCAACGTGACCGTGGGCGGCACCGGCAAGACGCCGACCGTGATCGCGCTCGTCGATGCGCTGCGCGCCGCCGGCTTCACGCCCGGCGTCGTGTCGCGCGGCTACGGCGCGAGCGTACGCACGCCGACCGCGGTGACGCCGGGCTCGCGCGCGAGCGAGGCCGGCGACGAGCCGCTGCTGATCGCCCGCCGCACCGATGCGCCCGTGTGGGTCTGCCCGGATCGCGTCGCGGCCGCGCAGGCGCTGCGCGCCGCGCACCCGGACGTCGACGTGATCGTCAGCGACGACGGCCTGCAGCACTACCGCCTCGCGCGCACGGTCGAGCTCGTCGTGTTCGACCACCGGCTCGGCGGCAACGGCTTCCTGCTGCCGGCCGGGCCGCTGCGCGAGCCGCTGTCGCGGCGACGCGACGCGACCCTCGTCAACGATCCGTACAGCGGCGCGCTGCCGCCGTGGCCCGACACCTACGCGCTCGCGCTCGCGCCCGGCGCCGCATGGCATCTCGACCAGCCGGCGCTGCGCCGCCCGCTGTCGCAGTTTGCCGGCGAGCGCGTGCTCGCGGCGGCCGGCATCGGCGCGCCCGAACGCTTCTTCGCGACGCTGCGCGCGGCCGGCCTCGCGCCGGCGACCCGCGCGCTACCCGACCACTATGCGTTCGCGCACAATCCATTCGACGGCGATCAGGTCGACACGATCCTGATCACCGAGAAGGATGCAGTAAAATTGGGCGCTTCCTGGCGCGACGCTCGAATCTGGGTCGTCCCTGTCGAAGCCGCGCTCGATCCTCGCCTCATTGCCCTCGTTGTGGAGAAACTCCGTGGACGCTCGCCTGCTTGAAATTCTCGTGTGCCCTATCTGCAAAGGCCCGCTCCACTATGACCGCGCCGCGCAGGAGCTGATCTGCAACGCGGACAAGCTCGCCTATCCGATCCGCGACGGCATTCCCGTGATGCTGGTCGACGAGGCGCGCCAGACCGTCGAAGGCACGCCGGTCGATCCGGCCGGCCGTTAAATCCAGCCGCTGAACCCGGCCGCTCGTCCCGGCCCCGGCGCGCGCTGCCGCCCCGTGGGCGCCGCGCACGCGCCGCCCGCCGCTTCCGTCACCCGCTTCCGCTCCGTCCGATGACTCATCCGCAGCCCTTCATCGCCGTCATTCCCGCCCGGCTCGCGTCGACCCGGCTTCCGAACAAGCCGCTCGCCGACCTCGGCGGCAAGCCGATGGTCGTGCGCGTCGCCGAACGGGCGCGCGAAGCGGGCGCACAGCAGGTGCTCGTCGCGTCCGATGCGCAGAGCGTGCTCGACGCCGCGCGCGAGCACGGCTTCGAAGCGGTGCTCACGCGCGCCGACCATCCGTCCGGCACCGACCGCCTCGCCGAAGTCGCGGCCGCGTTCGGGTGGAGCGACGACACGGTCGTCGTCAACGTGCAGGGCGACGAGCCGCTGATCGATCCGGCGCTGGTCCGCGACGTAGCGTCGCACCTGGCCGCGCATCCGGCCTGCGCGATCGCGACCGCCGCGCACCCGATCCACACGGCGGCCGACGTGTTCAACCCGAACATCGTGAAGGTCGCGCTCGACGCACGAAGCGTCGCGCTCTACTTCTCGCGCGCGCCGATCCCGTGGAGCCGCGACGCGTACCAGCCGCACTGGCCCGACGTCGCGGCGATGCCTGCGCCGGCGTTTCCGGTGTACCGGCACATCGGCCTCTACGCGTACCGCGCGCGTTTCCTGCGCACGTATCCGTCGCTCGCGCAGGCGCCGATCGAGCAGGCGGAACAGCTCGAGCAGCTGCGCGCGATGTGGCACGGCGAGCGGATCGCCGTGATGATCACCGCGCACGCGCCCGAAGCCGGCATCGATACGCCGGCCGATCTCGAACGCGTGCAGGCCCTTTTTCGGCCGGATTCAAAATAACCCGTGGCATAATCGGACGGTTGTGCGAGCCGTCCGCGACCTGCGCGTCCTCGCTTGACCCCGCCCGCGGCCCTGCCGGCAGCCGCGCGTCGCCGAGCCGACGCGCCGCGTCAGACCGGTCCCGCCGCGCGCCAGGCAAGCCCCGCGCACGCTGTTGCCGACGCCTTTGAGCCTCGCCATACGAATCTACATACTTGGAGATATCACCATGCGTTTGATCCTGTTGGGCGCGCCCGGCGCGGGAAAGGGCACCCAGGCAAACTTCATCAAGGAAAAATTCGGCATCCCGCAGATCTCGACCGGCGACATGCTGCGCGCGGCCGTGAAGGCCGGCACCCCGCTCGGCATCGAGGCGAAGCGCTTCATGGATGAAGGCAAGCTCGTGACCGACGATCTGATCATCGGCCTCGTGAAGGAGCGCCTGAAGGAAGCGGACTGCGCGAACGGCTATCTGTTCGACGGTTTCCCGCGCACGATCGCGCAGGCCGACGCGATGAAGGAAGCCGGCGTCGCGATCGACTATGTGCTGGAAATCGACGTGCCGTTCTCGGAAATCATCGAGCGCATGAGCGGCCGCCGCACGCACCCGGCGTCGGGCCGCACCTATCACGTCAAGTTCAACCCGCCGAAGGTCGAAGGCCTCGACGACGTCACCGGCGAGCCGCTGATCCAGCGCGACGACGACAAGGAAGAGACCGTCAAGAAGCGTCTCGAAGTGTACGAAGCGCAGACCAAGCCGCTCATCACCTACTACGGCGACTGGGCAGTGCGCGGCGAGGAGAACGGCCTGAAGGCGCCGCAGTACCGGAAGATCTCCGGCCTCGGCACCGTCGACGAGATCCGCGACCGTGCGTTCGACGCGCTGAAGTAAGCACCGCGTCCCGCATCGCGAAGCCGCCTGACCCAGGCGGCTTTTTTTTCGCGCCGGCGTTACCCGCACGATCGTGCGCTTTTCTCCGGCCGACGGCGGCGCCCCGTACAATCGGCCGGATCGATCGTATCCGGCCGCCCGCATGCAGGCGGGCCGGCCAGCGCTTACACCAGCAAGGAGACAGTCATGGAGATTCGCGGGAACGTCTTTCTGATCACGGGCGGCGCATCGGGCCTCGGCGCGGGCACCGCCCGGATGCTCGCGCAGGAAGGCGGCAAGGTCGTGCTCGCCGACCTCAACCAGGACGCGGGCGAGGCGCTCGCGCAGGAGCTGGGCGGCGTGTTCGTCCGGTGCGACGTGTCGCGCGAAGAAGACGCGCAGGCCGCGGTCGACGCCGCGACGCGCGCCGGCACGCTGCGCGGCCTCGTGAACTGCGCGGGCATCGCCCCCGCCGCGAAGACCGTCGGCAAGGACGGCGCGCATCCGCTCGACGTGTTCGCGAAGACGATCAACGTGAACCTCGTCGGCACGTTCAACATGATCCGCCTCGCGGCCGTCGCGATGTCGGCGAACGAGCCGAACGCGCTCGGCGAGCGCGGCGTGATCGTCAGCACCGCATCGGTCGCCGCGTTCGACGGCCAGATCGGCCAGGCCGCGTATGCGGCGTCGAAGGCGGGCGTCGCCGGCATGACGCTGCCGATCGCGCGCGACCTGTCGCGCAACGCGATCCGCGTGATGACGATCGCGCCCGGCCTGTTCGAGACGCCGATGCTGCTCGGCATGCCGAAGGAGGTGCAGGATGCGCTCGGCGCGATGGTGCCGTTCCCGCCGCGGCTCGGCAAGCCGGCCGAATACGCGATGCTGGTCCGGCAGATCGTCGAGAATCCGATGCTCAACGGCGAGGTGATCCGCCTCGACGGCGCGATCCGGATGCAGCCGAAATAACGCGCGGCCCGCGCGCCGGAAAAAAACGCCCGCCGCGCGCAATGCGCATGGCGGGCGTTTCGCATTCGGCGCGGCGCGCGCTCAGTCTTCGTCGCCGCGCTGCATCCGTTGCCGCAGCTCGGTCAGCTGCGACTCGACGACGGTCGCGTCGTCGGCGTCCGGGCGCTCGTCGAGATAATGCTCGAGGTCCTCGAGCGCCGGCCGCAGGTAGTCGAGGCGCGCATACGCGAAGCCGCGGTCGCGCACTTCGTCGGGCTGCCCCGGCAACAGGATCACGAGCCGCTGCTGCACCGCGAGCAGCCGCTGCCAGCGTTCCGTCTGCAGATAGATCGTCTTCAGGTTGCGCAGCATCCGCGCGATGATCTCGCGGCTCGTCGCCGGCTGCAGCAGCGCGCGCAACGCGCTGTCGACCGCGCCCGCCGCGCGCGCGACGTACGGCTCCAGCATCTCGACCATCTCGGCCTCGGACAGCGAATGGCCGTTGGTCGGATCGATGATCAGGTCGCCGTCCGACAGCGTCACGCGCAGCAGGAAGTGGCCCGGGAACGACACGCCCCGCGCCGGCACGCCGAGCTGCTCCGCAAGTTCGAGGTACAGCACCGACAGCGAGATCGGGATGCCGCGCCGCCGCTTCAGCACGATGTTCAGGTGGCTGTTGTCAGGATCATAGTAGTCGTTGTGATTGCACGCGAAGCCCAGTTCTCCGAAGAAGAACGCGTTCAGCGCAACGATGCGGTCCTTCAGGCTCGCGTCGTCGGGCAGCCGCCGGTGCAGGCGCGCCGCGAGCGCGTCGAGCTCGGCGAGCGTGCCCTGCAGGTCGAGGTCGGGGTACGCGTCCTGCGCGAGCGACAGCGCCGCTTCGGTGACGGGCAGGCTTTCGTCCTCCGCCACGAGCGTGCTGAAGTAATCGAGGACGCGGGTCATTGCGGTCGTCACTTGGCGCGCCTTCTGAAGTAAGCGTATTTGAAGCCCATCACCCACAACATACCGAAATATAGTGCAGCGAACAGCACGAGGCACGCGGCCATCAGCGCGATGCGCTCGAGCGGCTGCGCGCGCAGCCCGGTCCAGTCGAAGCTGATCGAGAACCAGTGCATCGTGCCCGCGAGCACGAGCGACGCGCCGGCGAGCTGCGCGAAGAAGCGCAGCCAGCCCGCCGACGGCTGGTAGATGCCGCGCCGCCGCAGGCCGATGAACAGCAGCAGCGAGTTCAGGCACGCGCCGACGCCGATGCTCAGCGTGAGGCCCGCGTGGCCGATCAGCGGCACGAATACGTAGTTCGACAGCTGCGTGACCACCAGCACGCCGACCGCGATCTTCACCGGCGTCTTGATGTCCTGCTTCGCGTAGAAGCCCGGCGCGAGGATCTTGATCAGGATGATGCCGACGAGACCGATCCCGTAGGTCGCGAGCGCGCGTGCGACCATCGTCACGGTGAACGCGTCGAACTTGCCGTAGTTGAACAGCGTCGCGGTGAGCGGCGCCGCGAAGAAGAACAGCGCGAGCGCGCTCGGCGCGGCGAGCAGGAACGTGACGCGCAGCCCCCAGTCGAGCAGCGCCGAATACTCGGTCGCGTCCGCGTCGACGTGCGCCTTCGACAGGCTCGGCAGCAGGATCGTGCCGAGCGCGACGCCGAGCAGCGCGGTCGGGAACTCCATCAGGCGGTCCGCGTAGTTGATCCACGACACCGCGCCCTGCCCGAGCCGCGACGCGATGTTGGTGTTGATGATGAGGGACAGCTGCGCGACCGACACCGCGAAGGTGGCCGGCACCATCTTCGCGAGCACGCGCTTCACGCCGCGATGCCGCAGCGCGCGCAGCGGGTTGAGCGCGACCAGCGGCACCATGTCGATCTTCTTCAGGCCCGGAAGCTGGACCAGGAACTGCAGCACGCCGCCGGCGATGACCGCCCACGCGAGCGCGTAGACCGGCACCTTCAGGTGCGGCGCGACGAACACCGCCGCGACGATGAACGCGACGTTGAGCAGCACCGGCGCGAACGCGGGCAGCGAGAAGCTCTTGTACGTGTTCAGCACGCCGGACGCGAGCGTCGTCAGCGAGATGAACACGATGTACGGGAACATGATGCGCGTCATCGTGACGGCAAGCGGGAACGCCTGCCCGTCGGTGCGCAGCCCGGACGCGACCGCGTACACGACCCACGTTGCGCCGGCGATGCCGGCCACCGACAGCACGGCGAGCGCCCACGCGAGCACGGTGGACATCGCGTCGACGAGCGCCTTCGTCGCATCGTGCCCCTGCTGGTTCTTGAACTCGGCAAGGATCGGCACGAACGCCTGCGAGAACGCGCCTTCCGCGGACAGGCGGCGCAGCAGGTTCGGGATGCGGAACGCGACGTAGAACGCGTCGGTATATTGACTGGCGCCGAACGCACGGGCGATCAGCGTCTCGCGGGCCAGTCCGGTCACGCGCGACAGCAGCGTGAAGCCGCTGACCGTCAGCAGGGCTCGGAATAGATTCATGGGGCGCTTATTATACGGACGTTGCACGACCCGGCGACGGCGCAGGCCGAAAAGGACGTCCGTTGCGCCCCTGCCCCGAGGCAACCGACGCCAAACTTGCCACGCGCTTGATTTTGTTGCTATAATCCGCCGTTTCTGAGCCTGTTGCATGCGCGGCACCTGCCGTTTTCGTGTCTCGGCCTCGGATAAAACCAACGTTTTTTATGCGCCCCTGGGCAATCGCTCTCAGGGGACGGATCGAAAAGCAGCGCTTGGCCGTCAGGCTCCAAGCTCTGGAAACAGGACAGGATAAGGAACCGTCATGGCTAACTCCGCACAAGCACGCAAGCGCGCCCGCCAGGCAGCGAAGGCAAACTCGCACAACTCGGCGCTGCGCTCGAAATTCCGTACCGCGATCAAAGCTGTTCGCAAGGCTGTCGACGCCGGCGACCAGGCAAAGGCTGCCGAGCTGTTCAAGGCTGCCGTGAAGACGATCGACACGATCGCCGACAAGAAGATCGTTCACAAGAACAAGGCCGCTCGCAGCAAGAGCCGCCTCGCCGCAGCCGTCAAGGGCCTGCAGGCAGCAGCGTAAATCTGGTGTGCCCGCCTCGCGCGGGCGCCCTGTTTCCTGCGATCGACGAAAAAGCCCGCATGCGCGGGCTTTTTTGTTTGTGATGACCCATCCTGCGACCCGCCGATGCGCGACGCGCGCGGAGGGACACACGACCGGCCGGGCGCAGCATGCGCCCGCGCGCGGTACTTACTTCTTCTCGTTGTAGTCGGGCAGTTCGCACGCCTCGGTGACGACGAGGTTGTTGTCCTTCGCGAAGTTCAGCACGAAATCGAAGGCCATCGGCTCGACGTCGCGCAGGCGGGAATCGAGAATCACGCATTTCGTGCCGCCCAGCATCGTCGGGCGCACGTACAGCGAATACTTCAGGCGCGCATTCGGACCGCTTGCACCGGGCCCGAAACATGCCATCACGCCGGCGAGGCGCTCCGACCAATCGCTCGGGCGAAACGTTTTCCCATCTTTCGTGATGCCCTGAATGAAGTACTCGGTCGGAGGGGTTTCAGCCATGTTGTTACCCAGGTGACGGCCCGGCGATGCGCAGGCGACGGCCTGGACACGCAAACACGAAGCAGGAAAATGCCGGGATGCCCGCGCCGCCTGCCCGAAGACAGGCCGTCGACACGATCCGCCCGGCACGCCGCACCGGATTTGTGCAGCGCACGGCTTGTGTCCGGCAGAGCGCGGAAATGCTTGCCTGCCGGGCTTGAGAAAACTTTTGGATTATACCGCAGCGCGCCATCGCGCGTCGTTTCGTGCCCCCTCCGCGACGCCCCGACACGGTGAGCAACCATCGCGCCCCGGTTTTCGGCGTGGCTCGTCAAAGCACAGAAAATCCTTTATGCTGCTTCGAAGTTATCCACATCCGACGGCGGCGCCGTCCGGCCCCGGCGGCCGGGTAGAACCCGCCGCATTTCGTTTCATGACCGCCAAGACCATTCGTCACTACCTGCAGTTCAAGGATTTCTCGCTGGAAGACTACGAGTACGTGCTCGAACGCACGGGAATCCTGAAGCGCAAGTTCAAGAACTACGAGACCTATCACCCGCTGCACGACCGCACGCTCGCGATGATCTTCGAGAAGAGCTCGACGCGCACGCGCCTTTCGTTCGAGGCCGGCATCTTCCAGCTCGGCGGCCATGCCGTCTTCATGAGCACCCGCGACACGCAGCTCGGCCGCGGCGAGCCGGTCGAGGATTCCGCGCAGGTGATCTCGCGGATGGTCGACATCATCATGATCCGCACGTTCGAGCAGGAGATCATCCAGCGCTTCGCCGAGAATTCGCGCGTGCCGGTGATCAACGGCCTGACCAACGAATTCCACCCGTGCCAGGTGCTCGCCGACATCTTCACGTACTACGAGCACCGCGGCCCGATCGCCGGCAAGACGGTCGCGTGGGTCGGCGACGCGAACAACATGCTGTACACGTGGATCCAGGCCGCGCAGATCCTCGGCTTCAAGCTGCGCCTGTCGACGCCGCCGGGCTACACGCTCGACATGAAGCTGGTCGCGCCGGAAAGCGCGCCGTTCTACGAAGTCTTCGACGATCCGAACGAAGCGTGCAAGGGCGCCGATCTCGTGACGACCGACGTATGGACGAGCATGGGCTTCGAGGCCGAGAACGAAGCGCGCATGCAGGCATTCGCCGACTGGTGCGTCGACGAGGAAATGATGGGCCACGCGAACCCCGACGCCCTCTTCATGCACTGCCTGCCCGCGCACCGTGGCGAGGAAGTGACGGCCGGCGTGATCGACGGCCCGCAAAGCGTGGTCTGGGACGAGGCGGAGAACCGCCTGCACGTGCAGAAGGCACTGATGGAATTCCTGCTGCTCGGCCAGCTCAAGCACTGACCGCCGCACCGCCCGACGAAGAGAAGCGCCGATCGACGATCGGCGCTTTTTCATTTGCCCGCCGGCTTCGGCACGACGACCGCGCGCACGAACCTGCCGCCCGCGTCGTGCGGCCTTGCTTCAGCCCGTCACGGGCTGCGTGGCGGCGAAGCTCGGCCGCGCCCGCATCGCCGCCTGCGCGCGCTCGATGTTCCGATACTTCTTCAACAGCTCGGCGCCCTCCGGGAACATGCCGACGTAAGCGAGGATCGGCGCGAGGAACAGGTCCGCCATCGAAAGCTCCGTACCAACCAGATAGTCGCGAGCGCCGTAGGCCGCATCGAGCACCTGCAGATGCTTGTCGATGTCGGGCAGCGCCGCGTCGATCACCGCGTGATCGGGCTGGCCGTTCTCGCATTTCGGAAACACGTACTGCAGCACATAGCGGCGCACCATCGCGTCGTACGCATGGCAATTGATCAAGCTGATCCACTGCTCGCCGCGTGCATGCGCGGTCACGCCCCATTGCGGCAGCAGGCTCGGGCCGTCGAACGCTTCGTCGATGTAGCCGAGGATCGCCCGGGTTTCGTAGAACTCGATCGGCCCGTCGCAAAATGCCGGAATGCGGCCGAACGGGTTGTGCGCGAGCACTTCCGGCGAATGCGGCGGCAGCGATTCGAGCGTGTACGCGACGCCCTTCTCCGCGAGCGCCATCCGCACCGTGCGGACATACGGGCTGCGCGGATCGCCGAACACGCGCACCGTTCCCGCGCTGCCTTGCGGGTCCAGCAGGTCGCTGAGCCGGTTGAACACCGACTGCCAGCCGCCCATGTGCGAATCGCGCGTCCGCTCGTCCGGAAAACCGCTGTGACGCATGTGCAGGTGCGTGCCGCCGTCCTGGTCGGTGAACGTGACCTCGATCAGCGTCTTGAGCTCGGGCGGCATCTCGCCCGCCTCCCACGCCCACGTGTAAGCCAGAAAATCGACGCGGTCGACTTTCTGGTATTCGCCACCCGCGACGTGCTGCGAGCCGTCGCGCCCGCCCATCACGATCCGGTACTTGCCGCCGACCCGCGCGTCGGCGCTCGCTTCGACCACGCTCATCCCGCGCGGGCAATGCCAGGCCGCCAGCGCGGTCTCGCTGGTGAACGCGTCGAACACGCGTTCGCGCGGCGCGCGGATGAAGCGGTCCATTTCCAGATGAAACGTCGCTGCTTGACTCATGGCTTCTCCTCCGGGGACGGAGCGGGTGGGCAGGCGTCGACGGCGTCGCGCTGCGCGCTCGACTGCTCGACGAACACCTTCAGACGATCGAGGCTGTCTTCCCAGAACTGACGATAGGTTTCGAGCCAGCCGTGCGCATCGCGCATCCCGTCGGCGCGCAGCCGGCAGATCCGCCAGCGCGCATCGACTTCCCGTTCGATCAGTCCCGCGTCGGACAGCACGCGCAGGTGCTTCGACACCGCCGGCGCGGAGATGTCGAACGGCCGGGCCAGCTCGCTGACGGGCGCCGCGCCCTCGGCCAGCCGCAGCAGGATCGCGCGGCGGGTCGGGTCGGCCAGTGCGGCGAACACCGCGGACAGGGAATCGGATGGGGAACGCATGACCTCATTTAACCTCAAGGTTAAATGAGAGTCAAGGAAAGGACGCGCGGGGTGAACGCGACGACCTCGATGGGAATGGACTGGCGGCGCAACGGTACGACATCCGCACGCCGCCGCTACGCGGGCGTGGCTGCCCGGCTTACAGGCACACCGGCTCCGGCTCCAGCTCGACGCCGAATTTCGCGCGCACGTCGTCCTGGATCGCCCGCGCGAGCGCGAGCACCTCGGCGCCCGTCGCGCCGCCGCGGTTGACGAGCACGAGCGCCTGCCGGTCGTGCACGGCCGCGGCGCCGAGCGCGCGCCCCTTCCAGCCGCTGCGGTCGATCAGCCAGCCGGCCGCGAGCTTCACCTGCCCGTCCGGCTGCGGGTACGACACGATATCGGGCGCCTGCGCGCGCAGCGCGTCGAACTGCGCCGCGCCGATCACCGGATTCTTGAAGAAGCTGCCCGCATTGCCGAGTACGAGCGGATCGGGCAGTTTCGCGCGGCGGATCGCGACCACCGCGTCGAACACGTCGCGCGCCGTCGCCGCGTCCGGCGCAACGCCGCGCGCATCGAGTTCGCGCGACACGTCCGCGTAGCCGAGCCGCGGCGTCCAGCGCTTCGGCAGCCGGAACGTCACCGACACGATCGCGAAGCGCGCGCGGCCTTCCCGCTTGAAGAAGCTGTCGCGATAGCCGAACGCACAGCGCGCGGCGTCGAAGCGCTCGCTGCGGCCGGTCGCGAGCTCGACCGCGACGAGCGAATCGAAATACGTCTTCATCTCGAGCCCGTATGCGCCGATGTTCTGGATCGGCGCGGCGCCCACCGTGCCGGGAATCAGCGCGAGGTTTTCGAGGCCGGCCATGCCCTGCTCGAGCGTCCACGCGACGAATGCGTGCCAGTTCTCGCCGCCGCCCGCCTCGACGACCCACGCGTCGTCGTCCTCGCGCACGACGCGGCGGCCGGCGATCTCGTTCAGCAGCACGAGGCCGTCGAAATCGCGCGTGAACACGACATTGCTGCCGCCGCCGAGCACCAGCCGCGGCAGGTTCGCGACGCGCGCGTCGCGATGCAGCGCCGCGAACTGGGCGGCGTGCGTCACGCGCGCGGCCAGCCGCGCGGTCACGTCGAACCCGAACGTGTTGTGCGCGGCGAGCGGATGGTCGGGAAGCAGCGACAGGGTGGAATCGGCTGGAAGCATCGGCAATCGCGGTCGGACGGCCCGGACTTGCCCGGACGGCAGGCGGCCGGCCTTGGGCAAACGAAGGGGCATCGGTAGAATGGCAAACAGTCCGCAATTATAGCGAGTGCCCGCGCGCAAGCCGGGCCCACGCGTTTTACAGGGAGAATGCCATGCCATCGTTCGACGTCGTCAGCGAAGCGAACATGATCGAAGTGAAGAACGCCATCGAGCAGTCGAACAAGGAAATTTCGACGCGCTTCGATTTCAAGGGCTCCGACGCACGCGTCGAGCAGAAGGAACGCGAGCTGACGCTGTTCGCCGACGACGATTTCAAGCTCGGCCAGGTCAAGGACGTGCTGATCGGCAAGCTGGCCAAGCGCAACGTCGACGTGCGCTTCCTCGACTACGGCAAGGTCGAGAAGATCGGCGGCGACAAGGTCAAGCAGGTCGTGACGGTCAAGAAAGGCGTGACGGGCGATCTCGCGAAGAAGATCGTGCGGCTCGTCAAGGACAGCAAGATCAAGGTGCAGGCGAGCATCCAGGGCGACGCGGTGCGCGTGTCGGGCACGAAGCGCGACGACCTGCAGAGCGTGATCGCGATGCTGCGCAAGGACGTGACCGACACCCCGCTCGACTTCAACAACTTCCGCGACTGACCGGTCTCGTCATGCCGCCTATGCCGCCGGGCCGCGCAATGCGCCCGGCGCGTTCCTCCGGCCGGCCTTCTCAGGCCTTCCCGCCGTCCTGCGCGTTGCCGTTCCCGGCCGCCTTCTTCTTGTCGCCGATCCGGCTTTCCTGCCCCGCCAGCAGCTTCGAGATGTTGCTGCGGTGACGCCACACGAGCAGCACGCTCATCGCGAGCACGGCCCACGCGACCGGGTTGTGGCGCGTGCCGAACAGGAACACGTCGAACACCGGCGCGAACACCGCCGCGACGAGCGCCGCGAGCGACGAGTAGCGGAAGAAGAACGCGATGATGAGCCAGGTCAGCGCGGTCGCGAGCCCGAGCACCGGGTGCACGGCGAGCAGCACGCCGGCCGCGGTCGCGACGCCCTTGCCGCCCTGGAAGCGGAAGAAAACCGGGTACAGGTGGCCGATGAACACGGCGATCGCCACCCACGCGATCGCGACGTCGGGCAGGCCGAAGCGCCGCGCGAGCCAGACGGCGACCCAGCCCTTGAACGCGTCGCCGACGAGCGTCAGGATCGCGGCCTTCTTGTTGCCGCTGCGCAGCACGTTGGTGGCGCCGGGGTTCTTCGAACCGTACGAACGGGGATCGGCCAGGCCCATCGCGGCGCTGACGACGACGGCGAACGACACCGAGCCGATCAGGTAGGCAACGACGGCGGCGAGCAGGATCTGCATGCGGATGACTCTTTTTTCAACGTATCGATGGACGGACGGCCGGGACGGCGGGCCGCAGCGGCGCTCATTCTACCGAAGCGGTGCAAACTGCCGGGAGGGTGAAACCCTCATTCGACGCTCGCGCACTGCACGGGCTTCGCGTCGAGCAGCGTCGTCAGCACGGACGGCGCGACGCTGACCAGATAGCCGCGGCGGCCGCCGTTCAGGTAGATCGCCGGCAATTCGAGGATCGTCGACTCCACGTAGACCGGCATCGCCTTGCGGGTGCCGAACGGCGACGTGCCGCCGACCAGGTAGCCCGAATGGCGGTTCGCGACGTCGGGCTTGCACGGCTCGACGCGCTTCGCGCCGATCTGCCGCGCCAGGTTCTTGGTCGACACCGTGCGGTCGCCGTGCATCAGCACGATCAGCGGCTTCGCGTGCTCGTCTTCCATCACGAGCGTCTTCACCACGACGTGCTCGTCGACGCCGAGCTGGCGCGCGGATTCGCCGGTGCCGCCGTGCTCGACGTAATCGTAGGGATGCTCGCCGAACGCGACGCCGTGGCGGCGCAGCAGCTGGGTCGCGGGCGTTTCGGACACGTGTCTGGATTTGCTCATGGCGGCATTTTAAAGGGGAACGGCGGCCGGGGCGCGCCGCGCTTCTCGTCGGCGGCACCGTCGGCGGTATACTCGCGGCCCGCTTTTCCGTCACCCGGGCGGCAGCGGCGAACTCGACGCGACACCGTCCATCATCATTGCGCGCATCGCGAAGCGCTATTGACCGAATGGCCGATTGTCGCGCGCCGGCCGACATGGCACGATCGTTCGCAACCCTCGCCTGCCACGCCCGCCCCCTCTTCAGGAGACGCCATGATCTCGCCCATCCCCCCGTCCGCGCCGCTCGACGTCGACGCGCTGCTGGCTGCCCTGCCCGGCCGCATCGCCGACGTCCCCGCGCGCTGGGCCGCCCGTGCGCCCGATCGCCCGGCGCTGATCGAGGACGCGCGCCGCCTGTCGTACCGCGAGCTGTCGGAGGCGATCGATGCGGCGGCCGCGCAGCTCGCCGCCTGCGGCGTGCGCGGCGGCGACCGCGTGATGATCGTCGCGGAGAACTGCGTCGCGCAGGTCGTGCTGCTGTTCGCGGCGGCCCGCCTCGACGCGTGGGCGCTCATGTCGAACGCACGGCTGTCGGCCGTCGAGCTCGACGCGATCGCCGCGCACGCGCGCCCGAAGCTGATCGCGTTCGCCGAAGCCGCGTCGCCGGACGCGCGCGCGCATGCCGCGCGGCACCACGCAACACCCGCCCCCGCGCTCGCGATCGACATCGGCGCATGGTCGACCCGCGTCGACGCGGACGCGCCCGGCGAGCCGGTGGCTGCGGACGGCGCGGCGCAATGCGCGGCGCTGATCTACACGACCGGCACCACCGGCACGCCGAAAGGCGTGATGCTGTCGCACCGCAACCTGCTGTACGTCGCGGCGACGTCGAGCGCGCTGCGGCGCGTGTCGCCCGAGGACGTCGTCTATACGGTGCTGCCCGTGTCGCACGTGTACGGCCTCGCGTCGGTGTGCCTCGGCAGCCTGTACGCCGGCGCGACGCTGCGGCTCGCGCCGCGCTTTTCGCCCGAGGCCGTGCGCGTCGCGCTGGCCGACGAAGGGGTCACGATCTTCCAGGGCGTGCCCGCGATGCATGCGAAGCTGCTCGAGCACCTGCACACGCACGGCCATGCATGGCGCGCGCCGCGCCTGCGTTTCGCGTATTCGGGCGGCTCGCCGCTCGACACCGGCCTGAAGGCGCGCGTCGAGCGCGTGTACGGCGTGCCGCTGCACAACGGCTACGGGATGACCGAGAGCAGCCCCACGATCGCGCAGACGCCGCTCGACGCGCCGCGCGCCGACGGCTCGGTCGGCGTGCCGATTCCGGGCGTCGAGATGCGCATCGTCGCGCCGGACGGCCGCGACGTGCCGCAGGGCGAGGTCGGCGAGATCCACGTGCGCGGGCCGAACGTGATGCTCGGCTATTACCGCAATCCGGACGCGACGCGCGCGGCGGTCACGCCGGACGGCTGGCTGAAGACCGGCGATCTCGCGCGGCAGGACGCCGACGGCGCGGTGACGATCGCCGGGCGCAGCAAGGAGCTGATCATCCGCTCGGGCTTCAACGTGTATCCGGTCGAGGTCGAGCAGGTGCTGAACGCGCACCCGGACGTCGTGCAGGCGGCCGTGGTCGGCCGCCCGGTCGAGGGCAACGAGGAAGTGCTCGCGTTCGTCGAGCTCGCACCGGGCGCCGCGGCGACCGAGGCCGCGCTGCACGACTGGTGCGCGGCGCGGCTTGCGCCGTACAAGCGGCCCGCGCACATCCGCGTGCTCGACGCGCTGCCGGCCGCGTCGACCGGCAAGGTGCTGAAGCACAAGCTGCGCGACCTGATCTGATGCAGGCGGCACGCACCGCGCCGCGCTATCCGCGCGGGTGGTGCTGCGCGTGCAGCGTCCTCAGGCGCTCGCGCGCGACGTGCGTGTAGATCTGCGTCGTCGAGATGTCGCTGTGGCCGAGCAGCATCTGCACGACGCGCAGGTCCGCGCCGTGATTCAGCAGGTGCGTCGCGAACGCGTGCCGCAGCGTGTGCGGCGACAGGTGCGCGCGCACGTCCGCCTGCCGCGCATGGCGCTTGATGATGTTCCAGAACTGCTGGCGCGTCATGCCGTCGCCGCGCGCGGTCACGAACAGCGCGTCGGCCGCGCGCGCGCCGAGCAGCGCCGGCCGCGCGTGGCGCAGGTAGCGCTCGATCCAGTCTTGCGCGACTTCGCCGAACGGCACGAGCCGCTCCTTCGAGCCCTTGCCCATCACGCGCACGACACCTTCGTTCAGCCCGACCTCGACGGTCTTCAGCGTCACCAGTTCGCTTACGCGCAACCCGCTCGCATACATCAGCTCGAGCATCGTGCGGTCGCGCAAACCGAGCGGCGTGTCGACATCGGGCGCGCCGAGCAGCGCCTCGACCTGCGCTTCGGACAGCGTCGACGGAAACCGCGCGGCCTGCTTCGCGGACGTGATCCGCAGCGTCGGGTCCGCGCTCGCCCGATGCTCGCGCACGGCCCAGCCGTAATAGCGGCGGAACACCGACAGGCGCCGGTTCGACGACGTCGCCTTGCCGTCGCTGCGCGCGGCGATGTAGCCCGTCACCATCATCTCGTCGGCGACGTCGAGCGACGCGTCGTGCGTCGTCGCGAGCCACTGCGCAAACAGCGCCAGATCGCGACGGTATGCGTCGAGCGTATTGCGCGCGAGGCCGTGCTCGAGCCACAGCGCGTCGCAGAACACGTCGATCGACGCGCGGCTCGCGAGCAGCGCGGGCGACGCGGCCGCGTCGTCGGCGGCCTCCGGGGAAAGCAGCGGTTCGCTCATCGGTACGGCACGCCCTCGTGCGCGAGCAGCCAGCGCTTCACCCGCAGGTAGTAGCCGTCGTCGTCGTGGTTCGCGAAGCCGCCGATGCCGCCCGACGCGACGACGCGATGGCACGGGATCACGAGCGGGAAATAGTTCGCGCCGCACGCCTGGCCGACCGCGCGCGGCGCGCTGCCGATCCGTTTCGCAACCTGTCCGTAAGTGAGCACGACGCCCGGTGGAATCTCGCGGATCGCGTCCCACACACGGTGCTGGAACGCGGTGCCGACGTCGGCGAGCGGCAGGTCGAAGGTCGCCGACGCGCGCTCGAAATAGCGTTCGATCTGCTCGACCGCACGCTTCGCGAGCGGCGTATCCGGATCGACGGATTTCACCGATTCGGGCAGATAGACGATCTCGCGCACCACGCCCGCATCCGTGCGGATGCCGACCTTGCCGAACGGCGCGTCGATTACTGCGTTGAACATTACTGTCTCCGGTCCCATGCTTCGCACGCCCATCCCGTGCCAAGCCGAAAGAAATGCAGGCGGCGGGCCGCCGTTCCCGCCGGTGCCCTTCGCCGGCAAGCGCGGCAGGCGCCTGACAAATATCGAACCGCCACTGTACGCCGCCTTCACGCCGCCCGCAGCGCCCACTCGACGTGCTCGCGCACGAGCGGCGACGGATCGTCGGCACGCGCGCGCAGCGCGGCGACGATCGCGGCGCGCGCGGCCGGCGCGAGCCGCTCCGGCGGTGCGCGCAACGCATTGCCGAGCCCGACCGCGAGATTGCGCAGCCAGCATTCGTGGCCGATGCGCCGGATCGCGCTGCCCTGCATCCGCGCGTCGAATTCTTCTGCACTCCAGCCGAACAGCTCGACGAGCGTCGCGCGGTCGAGCCCGTGACGCACGTCGAAATCGGCGACCGGCGCGGCCTGCGCGAACTTGTTCCACGGGCACACGAGCTGGCAGTCGTCGCAGCCGTACACGCGATTGCCGATCAGCGGCCGCAGCGGCTCGGGGATGCTGCCTTTCAGCTCGATCGTCAGGTACGAGATGCAGCGCCGCGCATCGACGCGGTACGGCGCGACGATCGCACCGGTCGGACACGCGTCGATGCAGCGCGTGCAGCTGCCGCAATGCGCGCCCGGCGTCTCGGGCGCCGCGTCGGGCGCGGTCTGCGCATCGGTCGGCAGCGGAATGTCGACGTAGATCTCGCCGAGGAAGAACAGCGAGCCCGCGTCGCGCTGCAGCAGCAGCGTGTGCTTGCCGCGCCAGCCGACGCCCGCCTTCTGCGCGAGCTCGACCTCGAGCACCGGCGCGGAATCGGTGAACACGCGGTAGCCGAACGCGCCGATCTCGCGCTCGATGCGCTCGGCGAGCGTCTGCAGGCGGTTGCGCAATACCTTGTGATAGTCGCGGCCGCGCGCGTAGATCGACACGACGGCGGCCTGCGGATCGTCGAGCCGGGCCAGCTCGCGCACGCGCCAGTCGCGCGGCGCGGGCGCGCCGGGCGCATCGCCCGGCGCGTCGGCCGCGAGCGTCTGCGCCGGCAGATAGGCGAGCCGGGCCGAGATCACGCGTCGCGTACCGGCCACAAGTTCGGCCGGCCGCGCGCGTTTCATCCCATGTTTCGCCATATAATCCATCTCGCCGTGGCAACCGGCTTCCAGCCAGGCGGCGAGCCCCGCTTCGGCATCCGAGAGATCGGTATCGCTGATGCCGATCGCCCCGAAACCCAATTCGCGCCCCCACGCCCTGATGCGCGCGGCGAGCGCGGTCAACGCCGCATCGTCGAGGACGCACGGCGCCGCGCGCTCGGCCTGAGTCGGGCGCGGATCGGATGCGGCGAGTTCCGGTAATCGGTTCATCGCACTATTTTACGAGAATGCCAGCCACGCATAGCCACCCGCCCCATGTCTCGACGCTGCCCGCCCCGCTCGCGGAGCGCGTGTTCGCGCTCGCCGACGAAGCGGCGACCGAGGCCTTCGGCGCACGCTTCGCGCAGGTGCTCGACGCGACGCGCGCCGAACTGGCCCGCACGCATGCGTTCGACGGCCTGCAGATCCAGCTGGTCGGCGATCTCGGCGCAGGCAAGACGTCCCTCGTGCGCGCGATCCTGCGCGGCCTCGGCCATCGCGGCCGCGTGCGCAGCCCGACCTACACGCTCGTCGAGCCGTACGCGCTCGAACGCGACGATGGGGAACTCGAGGTCTATCACTTCGATCTGTACCGTTTCAACGACCCGGCCGAATGGTCCGACGCCGGCTTTCGCGAGTATTTCAATTCCAGCGCGATTTGCCTCGTCGAATGGCCGCAACAGGCGGGCACGCTGCTCGGCGTGCCCGATCTGGTCTTCTCGCTCGACGTGGACGGCGACGGCCGCGCCCTCACCGTCCGGGCGTACAGCGCTTCAGGAAACGCATGTCTCGAAAGATGTTGATCAAACCGTTCCGCTCGATCGAATCGGCGGCCACCGCGACGCATAACTGGCGGCGCCGCCAGATCCTGTGTGCGGGCGCGTCGACGCTGGTGCTCGGCCTCGCGGTGCCGCGGCTCGCGCACGCGACGTCGGTGCTCGGCGTGCGGGTGTGGCCCGCGCGCGATTACACGCGCGTGACGATCGAATCCGACCAGCCGCTGCAGAATACCCAGCAGCTGCTGCAGGGCCCCGACCGCCTCGTCGTCGACCTGAACGGGCTCGATCTCGACCAGGCGCTGCGCGACCTCGTGTCGAAGATCGCGCCGAACGATCCGCAGATCCACTCGGTGCGCGTCGGCCAGTATCAGCCGCACGTCGTGCGGATGGTGTTCGACCTGAAGGGCTCGGTGAAGCCGCAGGTGTTCACGCTGCCGCCCGTCGGCACCTACAAGTACCGCCTGGTGTTCGACCTGTATCCGGCCGTCGCGCCCGATCCGCTGACCGACCTGATCGCGCAGACGGAGCGCAAGGAACAGCAGTTGAACGAAGCCACGCGCGCGCAGCAGGTGCAGCCGCCGACCGCGCTGAGCGGCCCGACGCAGCCGCCCGCCGCCGGCCACGACAACAGCGATGCGTTCTTCCAGCGCTTCGCGCAGAACACGCCGGGCACGCCCGCGCCGCGCACGCCGCCGGCCGCGACGGGCGGCGCGCCTGCCGCGGGCGCGAAGCCCGCGGTCAAGCCGCCGCCCGTCATCGCGCGCAAGGACGACGAGGACGAAGGCGACGACACCTACAAGTTCATCGCGCCGAAATCCGGCAAGGGCGGCACCGTGCGCCTCCTGACGGTCGCGATCGATCCGGGCCACGGCGGCGAGGACCCGGGCGCGATCGGCGGCGGCGGCACCTACGAGAAGCACATCGCGCTCGACATCGCGAAGAAGCTGCGCGCGAAGATCGACGCGGCGCCGAACATGCGCGCGATGATGACCCGCGACGCCGACTTCTTCGTGCCGCTCAACGTGCGGGTGCAGAAGGCACGCCGCGTCGGCGCGGACCTGTTCGTGTCGATTCACGCGGATGCGTTCACGACGCCGTCCGCGCGCGGCTCGTCGGTGTTCGCGCTGTCGGACCACGGCGCGTCGAGCGCGGCGGCCCGCTGGCTCGCGAACAAGGAAAACGCGTCGGACCTGATCGGCGGGATCAACATCAAGACCCAGGACGCCGCGGTGAGCCGTGCGCTGTTCGACATGTCGACGACCGCGCAGATCCGCGATTCGCTGCGCTACGCCAACTACGTGCTGAAGGAAGTCGGCGGCATCAACAAGCTGCACAAGGGCTCGGTCGAGCAGGCCGGGTTCGCGGTGCTGAAGGCGCCCGACATCCCGTCGATCCTCGTCGAGACCGCGTTCATCAGCAACCCGGACGAGGAGCGCAGGCTCAACGACGACAGCTATCGCGACGAGATGGCCGACGCGATCTTCCGCGGCATCAAGCGCTATTTCGCGGCGAACCCGCCGCTCTCGAAGAACCGGATGGCCTGACGGCCCCTCCCCGCCCTTCCCCCTCGCCGCCGGCCGCACGCGCTGCGTGCCGGCGCGCGCTTCAAGACGTCACGACGCCGCGAGCCGGCGCACCAGCTTCCCGCCGAACACGTTGACCGCGAGGCCGCCCATCACGAGCGCCGCGCCCGTGAGCTGCGCGCGCGTCAGGTGCTCGTCGAGCAGCAGCGCCGCCGACGCGAGGCCGATGACCGGCACCAGCAGCGAGAACTGCGCGACCTGCGCGGCCGGATAGCGCGACAGCAGCCGGCTCCACAATCCGTAGCCGAGCAGCGTCGCGACGAACGCGAGATAGACGACCGCGAAGATCGACGCACCCGTCAGCGCGCCGAGCGCGGCCGCGATCCGCTGCGGCCCTTCGAACCACAGCGACAGCAGGAAGAACGGCACCGGCGGCACGAGGCTCGCCCACACGACGAGCGACACGAGGTTGGCCTGCCCGACCTTCTTCGTCACGATGTTGCCGAACGCCCACATCGCGGCCGAACAGAGCGTGAGCAGGAAGCCGGCCAGCGTCATCGCGCGACCGCCCTGCGCGGCGATCACGACGAGGCCCGTCGCGGCGATCGCGAGGCCGATCAGGTTCTGCACGCGCAGCCGCTCGCCGAGGAACGTCATCGCGAACACCAGCGTGAAGAACGCCTGCGACTGCAGCACGAGCGATGCGAGCCCGGCAGGCATCCCGACGTACATCGCGGTAAACAGGAACACGAACTGGCCGAGCTGGATCGTCGCGCCGTACAGCACGAGCAGCCGCCACGAAATCTGCGGGCGGCGCACGAAGAACACCGCCGGCACCGCCGCGAGCGTGAAGCGCAGCGCGCCGAGCAGCATCGGCGGCATCCCGTTCAGCCCGACCCGGATCACGACGAAGTTCACCCCCCAAGCGAGGATCACGACCAGCGCCAGCAGCAGATCCTTCGGGGTCATCATCCGGGTCTCCTTGATTTGTCGTATGGAAGGCCGCCAGTTTACCGGCGATCGGGAATCGTCCGGAATCCCGTACGCGCGATGTGGATAACGCCCCAACGCCGCGCGGCGAGCAAGAACCGTACCGCGCCGCCCGGCCCGCGACGCGTCACGCGCATGCTGCCGGGCGCCAGTACAATGACCCGCATCCCCGCAGTCGACAGGACCCGCCATGACCGATTCCATCAAAGCCCTGCTGAAGCCGCACGTGCGCGACATCGGCAACCTGCAGGTGCGCCGCACGCTGCCCGCGCTCGCCGCGCGCCTCGTCGGCCCGTTCATCTTCTTCGATCACATGGGACCCGCGACGCTGCCGCCCGGCACGGGCCTCGACGTGCGGCCGCATCCGCACATCGGGCTCGCAACCGTCACCTACCTGTTCGAGGGCGCGATCCTGCACCGCGACAGCCTCGGCTCGCTGCAGGAGATCGTGCCCGGCGACGTCAACTGGATGACCGCGGGACGCGGGATCGTCCATTCCGAGCGCACGCCCGACGCGCTGCGCGAGCGAGGCCACACCGTGCACGGGATCCAGACCTGGGTCGCGCTGCCGCTCGCGCACGAGACCGACGCGCCGTCGTTCGAGCACCACGAGGCCGCGGCGCTGCCGAAGCTGAACGACGACGGCGTGTCGCTGACGGTGATCGCCGGCGACGCGTTCGGGCTGCGCTCGCCCGTCACGACGTTCTTGCGCACGCTGTACGTCGCCGCGGAATTCGCGGACGGCGGCCGCCTCGTGCTCGACGCGTCGCACGAGGAGCGCGCGATCTATCTGGTCGACGGCGACCTCGCGATCGACGGCACGCCGCTCGAGCCCGCGCAGATGGCCGTGCTCGCACCGGGTGCGACCGTCACGCTGACGAGCGGCGCCGGCGCGCGCGCGATGCTGCTCGGCGGCGACCGGCTCGAAGGCGAGCGCTTCATCGACTGGAATTTCGTCGCGAGCAGCCGCGACGCGATCGAGCGCGCGAAGGAGGCCTGGACGCGGCAGGAAATGGGCAAGGTGCCCGGCGAGACCGAATGGATCCCGTTGCCCGAGCGCAAGCCGCGTTGAAAAACGCGCATGCCGCCCCCATCCTGACGACAATCGAACTCAAGAGAACGACATGGACACCACGCTTGCCACTTTCGAAAAAGACGTCATCGAGGCGTCGCTGGACACGCCCGTGCTGGTCGACTTCTGGGCGCCGTGGTGCGGCCCCTGCAAGACGCTCGGCCCGCTGCTGGAAAAGCTCGAAAGCGACTACGAGGGCCGCTGGAAGCTCGTGAAGGTCAACGTCGACGAGAACCAGGAACTCGCCGCGCACTTCCAGACGCGCAGCATTCCGCACGTGATCGCGTTCGCCGACGGGCGCCCGGTCGACCAGTTCGTCGGCGTGCTGCCCGAAGGGCAGCTGCGCGCATTCCTCGACCGGCTGCTGCCGGCGCCCGAGGAAGCCGAGCGCCGCGCCGCGCAGTTCGCGGCTGAGGAAGCGCGCTTCGACGATGCGCGCGCCCACCTCGAAGCCGCGCTCGCGCTGAACCCGGGCTTCGACGACGCGCGGCTCGACCTGATCGAGCTGCTGCTCGCGGGCAACCACGTCGATGCGGCGCGCGCGGAAACCGAGCGGCTGTCGCCGCAGACCGTGCAGAACGGCGATCCGCGCCTGCAGGCGATCCAGACCCGTTTCGACGCACTCGCCGCGACCGCCGACCTCCCGCCCACCGACGCGCTCGAAGCGCGCATCGCCGGGAATCCGGCCGACCTCGACGCGCGTTTCGATCTCGCGCAGAGCCTGATCGCGCGGCGCGCATACGAAGGCGCGCTGGAGCAGCTGCTGGAAATCGTCGTACGCGACCGCGCATACGGCGACGACCTCGGCCGCAAGACGATGATCTCGGTGTTCGAGCTGGCGGGCGACCGCCCGGACCTCGTCGCCGTGTGGCGGCGCAAGCTGAGCATGGCGCTCAACTGACCCGGCGCGGCGGGCGGCAAGCGCGCCCGCCGCCTCCCCCATCCATTCAGGCCGCGACGGCCCGCGCCGCGATCGCCCGCAACGCATGCGCGGCCGCCGCGAAGCCGAAGCTCGCGGTCACGCACACGCTCGAGCCGAAGCCCGCGCAGTTGAGCCCCGCGACGTGCGCGGCCGTGGACGGCTCCGCGCCGTCCTCTAGGTCGCAGGCAGCGGCTTCCGGATAGATCAGCGGCTCGTCCGAATACACGGCGCTGACCTTGAAGCGCGCCTTCGGCCCGCGCGGAAAGCCGTGCTGCTTGCGCAACTGCGCGCGCACCTTCGACAGCAGCGGATCCTGGATCGTCAGCGCGAGATCGTCGATGCGGATGCGGGTCGGGTCGAGCTGCCCGCCCGCGCCGCCGACCGTGACGAGCGGCTGCCCTTTCTCGACGCACCACGCGATCAGCGCGACTTTCGTGCGCACGCTGTCGATCGCGTCGATCACGTAGTCGAAGCCGCCGCCGAGCAGCGCGTCGAAATTGTCAGGCTCGGCGAAATCCTCGATCCGGTGCACGCGGCACGCGGGATCGATCAGCGCGATCCGCTCGGCCATCGCGTCGACCTTCGGCTTGCCGTAATTGCCGTCGAGCGCGTGGATCTGCCGGTTCGTATTGCTTTCGGCGACGTTGTCGAGATCGACGAGCGTCAACGTGCCGACCGCGCTGCGCGCGAGCGCCTCGGCCGTCCACGAGCCGACCCCGCCGATGCCGATCACCGCGACGTGCGCGCGCTCGAACGCGGCGAGCGCGGGCGCGCCGTACAGCCGCGCGATGCCGCCGAAGCGCCGCGCGCGATCCACGTCAAGCTGACTTGACGGGCTCGGGGTAAGATCAGAGGTTATCGGGGCGGCGTCGTGGGATGACATGGCGGCAAGGAAAACGTAAGTCGTGCAACCCCGTATTTTGCCTGAACCGCTCGCCGACACGCGCCCCTGTGCACGCACGTTTTTTCCGCCTTCGCTATACTGGCCCCAGATTGAAGCGTTTGCATAACATGACGACACTCGCCGATCTCCGCATCAATTACTCGCGTGCTTCGCTCGACGAAGCCGACGCCGCCCCGAGCCCCTTCGCCCAGTTCGATCGCTGGTTCAAGGAGGCGCTCGACGCCAAGCTCCCCGAGCCGAACACGATGACGCTCGCCACCGTCGGCGAAAACGGCCGGCCGTCGGCACGGATCGTGCTGATCAAGGGCGTCGACGAACGCGGGTTCGTTTTCTTCACCAATTACGAAAGCCGCAAGGGCCACGATCTCGCCGCGCATCCGTATGCCGCGCTGCTGTTCTACTGGATCGAGCTCGAGCGCCAGGTGCGCGTCGAAGGCCGCATCGAGAAGACCAGCGCCGAGGACAGCGACCGCTATTTCGCGTCGCGCCCGCTCGGCTCGCGCATCGGCGCGTGGGCGTCCGACCAGAGCGCCGTGATCGACAGCCGCGCGACGCTCGAAGCGCGCGAGAAGGCCGTCAGCGAGCGCTACGGCGACGACCCGCCGCGGCCGCCGCACTGGGGCGGCTACCGCCTCGTGCCCGAGTCGCTCGAATTCTGGCAGGGCCGCCCGTCGCGGCTGCACGACCGGCTGCTGTATACGCGCGACGACGCCGCGCCGCACGGCTGGACGATTTCGCGCCTGTCGCCATAAACCGGCGCGGCGCGCACCGCCGATCGCGTTTCGTATTTTTCGTATTGCATGCGGGCGCCCGCCTGGTCGGCGGGCGCCGTCAAGAAACTTGGCTGTATTCGATTCAACGAACAACGGAGATTCCAAATGTTCTGGGAAAAGAAGCTGGCACAGTGGGCGGACGAAGTACGGGCGAAGGCGAACATTCCGGCACGCCTCGTGTTGTGGAACGGCGATCAGCTCGATTTCGGCACGTTCGCCGCGCCGCAGGTCACGCTGAAGGTCAACAGCGCATCGGCGCTGCCGCTCCTGCTCGACCCGAGCCTCGACAACCTCGGCGAGGCGTACGTGAAGGGCAAGATCGACATCGAGGGCAAGCTCTCCGACATCATCAACATCAGCTACTCGCTCGCGCGCAGCACCGTGACGAATGCGAGCAAGCTCGCGCGCGTGAAGCGCTATTTCAATCACACGAAGAACACCGACAAGAAGGCGGTCCAGTATCACTACGACGTGTCGAACGAGTTCTACCGGCTGTGGCTCGACGAGAACATGGTCTACTCGTGCGCGTACTTCGAGAACGGCGACGAGGATCTCGCCACCGCGCAGATCAAGAAGATCGACCACATCCTCACGAAGATCGGGCTGCAGCCGGGCCAGCGCCTGCTCGACATCGGCTGCGGCTGGGGCGCGCTGGTGCTGCGGGCCGCGAGCAAGTTCGGCGCGCAGTGCCTCGGCGTGACGCTGTCGCAGAACCAGTTCGACCTCGCGACCGCGCGCGTGAAGGCCGCGGGGCTGCAGGACAAAATCGAGATCCGCCTGCAGGACTACCGCGAGATCGACGGCCAGTTCGACCGCATCACGAGCGTCGGGATGTTCGAGCACGTCGGCCGCAAGAACCTGCCGCTCTACTTCAAGCGCATTCATGACCTGCTCGCCGACGACGGCATCGCGATGAACCACGGCATCACGTCGACCGACGCGGAAAGCGGCGAGACGGCGCTCGGCGGCGGCGAGTTCATCGACCGCTACGTGTTCCCGGACGGCGAGCTGCCGCACATCAGCCTCGCGCTCGAAGCGGCACAGCGCGGCGGGCTCGAGGCGATTGACGTCGAAAGCCTGCGGCGGCACTATGCGCGCACGCTCGACATCTGGACCGAGAACTTCGAGGCGAAGGCCGACGAAGCCAGGAAGCTCGTCGACGACGAAAAATTCCGCATCTGGCGCGTGTATCTCGCCGGCTGCGCGTATGCGTTCGAGCACGACGACGTGTCGATCTTTCAAATCGTGTGCCGCAAGGCCGGGCAGAGCGCGAAGACGCTGCCGTGGTCGCGGCGCTACATGTACGAACACGCGCTGCCGCGCTAGGCGGCGCTTCACGCACGGCATGCATGGGTGACGGCAGCACGCGGCGCAAGGCGCCGCGGCAACACGACGATTCGGACGGGACGCCCGCCGACGGACAGTTCGACCTGTTCGGCGCGGCGCCCGATGACGCACGCGCCGCTCCCGCCGCGGACGACGCCGCCCGCGCGAACGCCGGCGATGACGTCGATGCGACGCCGGACGACGGCGGCAGCGCGCCGCCGACGCCATCGCCTGCGCCCCGCCGCGCACCCGACGAAGTACCCCGTCCCGCCACCGGCCTGCTGTGGGACGAGCCCGCGCCGCCGCCCGCGCCGAAGAAAGGCAAGCGCCGGCGCGGCGTGCCGCCCGCGCCGATCGCGCCCGACGTGGCGGACGCCGCGGCCGGATTGCCGCCGAACGTGCGGCTCGGCACGTCGTCATGGTATTTCCCCGGCTGGAACGGCATCGTCTACGACGGCGACTTCGCGCAGACCAAGCTGTCGCGCGAAGGGCTCGAAGCGTATGGCGCGCATCCGCTGCTCAGGAGCGTAAGCCTCGACCGGTCGTTCTACGGGCCGCTGTCCGTTGCCGACTACCTGCGCTACGCGCAGCAGGTGCCGGACGACTTCCGCTTCGTCGTCAAGGCGCCCGCATCGGTCACCGACGCGGTCGTGCGCGGCCGGCGCGGCGAGCCGTCCGGACCGAATCCGACCTTCCTCGACGCGACGCTCGCGACGAACGAATTCGTGCGGCCGTGCCTCGACGGTCTCGGCAGGAAGGCCGGCGTGCTGGTGTTCCAGTTCTCGCCGCTGCCGGATCGCCTGCTTGCCGACCCCGCCGCGCTGATCGACCGGCTGAGCGCGTTCTTCGCGGCGCTGCCGCCGCTGCCGCCCGAGCCGGACGGCCCGCGCTACGCGATCGAGATCCGCGATGCGAGCCTGCTCACGCCGCGCTTCATCCGCGCGCTCGCGGCGCTCGGCGTGCGCTACTGCGTCGGCCTGCACGCGCGGATGCCCGACCCGCTGCGGCAGGCGGCCGCGCTCGCGCTGCTCGACGGCGACGCGCCGGGCCCGCTGATCGTGCGCTGGAGCCTGCACGGCGGGTTCAAGTACGAGCAGGCGAAAGCGAAATACGAGCCGTTCGACCGGCTCGTCGACGAGGATCCCCACACGCGCTCGGCGCTCGCCGAGCTGGCGGCGCGCTATGCGCTGGCCGGGCAACCCGTGATCATCACGATCAACAACAAGGCCGAAGGCTCCGCGCCGCTGTCGTGCATCGCGCTCGCGCGCGAGATCGCCGCCGCGTGCGCGCACTTGCGCAGCGAGGCGGCCTAGGTCTTGTGGAAAGGTCTGTTCACGCGCCGCGCGACGACTTCAGCCGGTGCGCGAACTTCTGGCGGAACTTCGCGAGCTTCGGCCCGATCACGACCGCGCAATAGCCCTGGCCGGGATTCTGCGCATAGTAGTTCTGGTGATAGTCCTCGGCCGGCCAGTAATTGCCGTCGAGCGGCACGACCTGCGTGACGATCGGCTGCGCGAACACCTGCTCGCGCTCGAGCTCGCGGATCACGTCGAGCGCGGTATCGCGCTGCGCGTCCGAATGCGTGAACACGGCCGACCGGTATTGCGTGCCGACGTCGTTGCCTTGCCGGTTCAGCTGGGTCGGATCGTGCGTCGCGAAGAAGATCTCGAGGATCTCGCGATAGCCGATGCGCGCCGGGTCGAACGTCACGTTGACGACCTCCGCGTGCCCGGTGTCGCCGTCGCATACGTCGCGGTAGCCCGGATTGCGGGTATGGCCGCCCGCGTAGCCGGACTCGACCGCCGTCACGCCGTCGACGTCGAGAAACACCGCTTCCGTGCACCAGAAGCATCCCCCTCCTAAAGTCGCGGTTTCAAGCATTTCGTTCCCCCCTGAAATCAAATGGCCGTCGAGAACGAGCAGTATCGCATCCGAACCAATCGCGCTGCACGATGACGGAATGCGTAACGCCCGGCCGCCCGCGCATCGCGGCGAACACGTCGCCGCCGATTCTCGACTACACTAGCCCACACCCGGCCGTGAAGACAGATCATCCCTTCCGCCGTGATCGCCCCATGCTCCACCCTGATGCATCATCGTCCGTTGCAGCAGCGTTCCGGATGCTTCAGCGAACACCCCTCGCATCACCGGCTCGATCGAGCCCCGGCCGGACGGCAGCAACGTCGCGCCGCAAGCGGCCAAGCGTCGACGCTTCACCCGATACACGTCATCTGTTTTCGCTTCTGGATGGAAGGCGCCGCCCGTCGTCGCGGCCGCCGGCAGCTCCGTTCGGCCGCGGCGGCAATCCCGTCCGGCCGTTTCGCATGACCACCGCGTCCGACGCCGGCAATCCCGCGCCGGGCGCTTCAATACGATAACGAGGGCACTACCATGACCATGCGGCCTGACCCGACGTTTCACGCGTCGCCGGAACTCGCGATGCGCGCGCCGGCCGAATCCTTCGCGTACACCCTGCTGCTCAGCCCCGACTTTTCGCAGCCCGACGCGCTCGCCGTGATCGACGTGAAGCCCGGCTCGGAAACTTACGGCCAGGTCGTGCATACGGTGACGATGCCGACCACCGGCGACGAATTCCATCACTTCGGCTGGAATGCGTGCTCGTCGGCGCTGTCGCCGCTCACCGGCCACGCGTTTCTGCAGCGCCGCTACCTGATCATTCCGGGCCTGCGCTCGTCGCGCATCTACGTCGTGGACACGCATCCGCACCCGACCCAGGCGCGCATCCACAAGATCATCGAACCCGACGAAGTGTTCAGCAAGACCGGCTACTCGCGGCCGCACACGGTCCATTGCGGCCCCGAGGGGATCTACGTCAGCACGCTGGGCGGCGCCGGCAAGGACGGCATGGACGGACAGCCGGGCATCTTCATCATGGACTGCGAGACCTTCGACGTCGTCGGCCGCTGGGAAATCGACCGGGGCACGCAGGACAAGCATTACGACTTCTGGTGGAACCTGCCGCGCGACTACATGGTGTCGAGCGAATGGGCGCTGCCGCCGCAATTCGAGAACGGCATCGTCCCCGAGGAGCTGCTGGCGAACCGGTACGGGCACCGGCTGCATTTCTGGGACCTGCGCGCGCGGCGCAACGTGCAGACCATCGACCTCGGCGCGCAGCACCAGATGGCGCTGGAAGTGCGGCCCGCGCACGACCCCGCGCGCGAATACGGCTTCCTCGGCGTCGTGATCGACACGACGAACCTCGAAGGCTCGATCTGGACCTGGTGGCGCGAAGACGGCCGGTTCCACATCGAGAAGACCGCGACGATCCCGGCCGAGCCCGCGCCCGCGGACCAGCTGCCGCCGCTGCTGAAACCATTCGGCGCGGTGCCGCCGCTCGTGACCGACATCGACCTGTCGCTCGACGACCGCTTCCTCTACGTGTCCTGCTGGGGCACCGGCGAGATGCGCCAGTACGACGTCACCGACCCGCGCAAGCCGAAGCTCGCGGGATCGGTGCATATCGGCGGCATCGTGCGGCGCACGCCGCATCCGAACGGCAAGACGTTCGCGGGCGGCCCGCAGATGGTCGAGATCAGCCGAGACGGCAAGCGGGTCTACTGGACCAACTCGCTCTATTCGACGTGGGACGACCAGTTTTACCCCGACGGCGTGCCCGGCGCGCAGGTGATGGCGCACGCCGGCCCCGACGGCGGCCTGACGCTCGCCGACGACTACTGGGTGGCGTTCCCGGACGGCTACCGCGCGCACCAGATCCGGCTCGAAGGCGGCGACTGCTCGACCGATTCGTTTTGCTATCCGTCGGTCCGATCTTGAGCGGCCACGTCACGGCCCAGGTCGGTCTCTGGTCCGCGGTGCTGGCAAGCGGCCTCTATCACGGGTTCAATCCCGCGATGGGATGGCCGCTGGCCGTGTCGAACGGACTGATGGCGCGCAGCGGCCGCGCGCTGGTCGCGGCGCTCGGCTATCTCGCGCTCGGGCACGCGCTGTCGGTGTTCGCGATGATGCTGCCGTTCGCGGCGCTCGCCGCGCTCGTCGCGTGGCAGGCGCCGATCCGGATCGGCGCGAGCGTGCTCGTGATCGCCTGCGGGGCCTTCCTGCTGCTGCGGCCGCGCCACCCGCGCGTCCTCGCGCGCATCCCGCCGTCGCGGCTCGGGCTCTGGTCGTTCGCGGTGGCGATCGCGCACGGCGCGGGGCTGATGCTGGTGCCGATCTATCTCGGGCTCTGCGGGATCGACATGGACCCGGGGCATCGGGCGGCGACGGCGCTCGTGAATGCGAACCTCGGGATGGCGCTCGTCGTCGCTACCGCGCATGCCGCCGCGATGCTTGCCGCCGGCGGGCTGCTCGCGTGGCTCGTCTACCGCTACCTCGGGCTGAAATTCGTGTCACGGAGCTGGTTCAACCTCGATGCGTTGTGGGCGTCGAGCCTGATCCTGATCGGCGCGCTGTCGCTCGGGCTCGGTGCGGCGGGCTGAAGCCCGTTCACGCCGATGACGGGCTTGCGCCACCGGCCGCCGCCCGTCGCGCCATCCTTCGCCGGCAAGTTCGTTGCCCCACCATACCGACCGGATGCGCGGGGTGCCGCGTCCCGCCCCGGTCGATTCCGCTAAAATCGCGCCATGCGCCCCATTTCCAGACTGACCACCTTGTCGCCCTTCGCCCGCTTCACCCGCCGCGCGCCGTGCGCGCGCACCCCGTTCCGGATGGCCGCCCGATGAGCCGCGCAACGCCGCCGGATTTCGACGTCGCCGCGTTCCGGCAGGCGCTCGGCCAGTTTGCGACCGGCGTGACCGTGATCACGACGCGCGCGCCGTCCGGGCAGCTGATCGGCATTACCGCGAGCTCGTTCAACTCGGTGTCGCTCGACCCGCCGCTCGTGCTGTGGAGCCTCGCGCACAAGTCGGCGTCGATGCCGGTGTTCCGCGGCAACAGCCACTACGTCGTCAACGTGCTCGCGGCGTCGCAGCTCGAGCTGTGCAAGCGCTTCGCGACCTACAAGGGCGACCGCTTCGAGGGCATCGCGCACGCGGCCGGCAACTCGGGGATGCCGGTGCTCGACGGTGCGATCGCGTGGTTCGAGTGCCACAACCGCAGCCGCTACGACGAAGGCGACCACGTGATCTTCGTCGGCGAGGTCGAGCGCTGCGGCGTGCATCCGGATGCCGCCGCCACCGCGCCGCTCGTGTTCCACGGCGGCGGCTTCCACGGCCTCACACAGCTTTGATCGCCCCGGTGCGCGCCAGCACGACCGGCGCGCCCGCCTCGTCCTTCAGCGTCTGCAGCACGATGTTGGAACGGATGTCCATCACGCCCGGCGCCTTGTACAGCCGGTTCAGCACGAAATCCGAATAGTGCTTGAGGTTGTGCGCGAGCACCCGCAGCAGGTAGTGGCTCTCGCCCGTCACCACGAACGCGCCGACCACCTCGGGCCATTCGCGCAGTTCCTCGGCGAACCGTTCGTGCCACTGCGTCTGCTCGTTGCGCATCGACACCTGCACGAACGCCTCCAGCTCGAAGCCGAGCTTCTCCCGGCTCAGGCAGGCGCGGTAATGCTCGATCACGCCCTGGTCCTCCAGCAGGCGCATGCGCCGCAGGCAGGCCGATGGCGACAATGAAATCCGTTCGGCAAGATCCAGGTTGCTGATTCTGCCTTCCTCCTGCAGGACCGCGAGAATCCGGCAGTCGGTGGCGTCGAGCGTGATTGCGTGCATTTTTGGTCCCCCTTTTCTCTCTGATTCGAATTATCTGCCAATCTGGCGGTTTGTCCATGGCTATTTCGCAAGCACTTTTTGCGAGCGTCCGCCTATCATGCGAAGCATCATTTCGCTGCTTCGCCATGCCATGCACACCCTCTGGGACATCTCGCCGCCGGTCGACCCCGCCACCCCCGTGTGGCCGGGCGACACGCCGGTCACCGTCGAACGCGTCTGGCGGATGGAGGCGGGCTCGCCCGTCAACGTCGCGCGCCTGACGCTGTCGCCGCATACCGGCGCGCACACCGACGCGCCGCTCCACTACGACGCCGACGGCGCGCCGATCGGCGCGGTGCCGCTCGACGCCTACCTCGGCCCGTGCCGCGTGATCCACTGCATCGGCGCATCCCCCGTCGTCACGCCGGCCGACGTCGCGGCCGCGCTCGACGGCGTACCGCCGCGCGTGCTGCTGCGCACCTATGCGCACGCGCCCGTCGCGCAATGGGACCCGGATTTCTGCGCGGTCGCGCCCGACACCATCGACCTGCTCGCCGAACACGGCGTGAAGCTGATCGGCATCGACACGCCGTCGCTCGATCCGCAGGAATCGAAGACGATGGACGCGCATCGCCGCATCCGCGCGCACCGGATGGCGATCCTGGAAGGCATCGTGCTCGACGCCGTGCCGGCCGGCGACTATGAACTGATCGCGCTGCCGCTCAAGCTCGCGACGCTCGACGCGAGCCCCGTGCGCGCCGTGCTGCGCGCGCTGCCCGGCCGCGCCGACTGAACCCTCGACCACTACCCCGACCATCATGATCAAGACCCGTGAAGATGCGCTCGCGCTCGACCGCGACGACCCGCTCGCCCCGCTGCGCGACCAGTTCGCGCTGCCCGACGGCGTGATCTACCTCGACGGCAACTCGCTCGGCGCGCAGCCGCGCGCGTCGGCCGCCCGCGCGCAGCAGGTGATCGGCGCCGAATGGGGCGACGGCCTGATCCGCAGCTGGAACACCGCCGGCTGGTTCGCGCTGCCGCGCCGCCTCGGCGACAAGCTCGCGACGCTGATCGGCGGCGCGCCGGACGAGACCGTCGTCACCGATACGATCTCGATCAACCTGTTCAAGCTGCTGTCCGCGATGCTGCGCTACCAGGCCGAACGCGCGCCCGAGCGCCGCGTGATCGTGTCGGAGCGCTCGAACTTCCCGACCGACCTGTACATCGCGCAGGGGCTGATCGCGCAGCTCGGCGGCGACTACGAACTGCGCCTGATCGACGATCCGGCCGACCTGCCCGACGCGCTCGGCGACGACACCGCGGTCGCGATGATCACGCACGTGAACTATCGCACCGGCTACATGCACGACATGCCGGCCGTCACGCAGCTCGTGCACGACGCGGGCGCGCTGATGCTGTGGGATCTCGCGCATTCGGCGGGCGCGGTGCCGGTCGACCTGAACGGCGCGCGCGCGGACGGCGCGGTCGGCTGCACGTACAAGTACCTGAACGGCGGCCCCGGCTCGCCCGCGTTCGTGTGGGTGCCGAAGCGCCATCACGCGCATTTCTCGCAGCCGCTGTCCGGCTGGTGGGGCCACCGCGCGCCGTTCGCGATGCAGCCCGAGTTCGCGCCCGATCCGGGCATCGCGCGCTTCCTGTGCGGCACGCAGCCGATCGTGTCGATGTCGATGGTCGAATGCGGGCTCGACGTGTTCCTGCAGACCGACATGCACGCGATCCGCCGCAAGTCGCTCGCGCTGACCGACGCGTTCGTCGCGCTCGTCGAGGCGCGCTGCGAGGGTCATTCGCTGAAGCTCGTCACGCCGCGCAGCCACCATCAGCGCGGCTCGCAGGCGAGCTTCGAGCATCCGCACGGCTACGCGGTGATGCAGGCGCTGATCGCGCGCGGCGTGATCGGCGACTACCGCGAGCCGCACGTGCTGCGTTTCGGCTTCACGCCGCTCTACACGCGCTTCGTCGACGTGTGGGACGCCGTCGAGACGCTGCGCGACATCCTCGACACCGGCGCATGGAAAGCGCCCGAGTTCGCCAAGCGCGGCGCGGTGACCTGATCGGCCGCCGCGGAGCCAAACGCCCCCAGCGATACACATTCAAATCTGGAGATGGAAGTCGTGAATTCTGGTCATATGCAACCGCCCGGCGACACCGCGCCGGCGGGCTGCCCGTTCTCGGGCGCACACCCGGCGCACGAAGCGCCGCACGTGCCGGGCGCAGCCGGCGAGCAAGCCGGCTGGCACGACGCGCAGCTCGATTTCTCGAAGTCGATGAGCTACGGCGACTACCTGTCGCTCAACCAGATCCTCGACGCGCAGCATCCGCTGTCGCCGGATCACAACGAGATGCTGTTCATCATCCAGCATCAGACGAGCGAGCTGTGGATGAAGCTCGCGCTGTTCGAGCTGCGCGCGGCGCTCGACGCGGTCCATCGCGACGCGCTGCCGCCCGCGTTCAAGATGCTCGCGCGCGTGTCGCGCATTTTCGAGCAGCTCGTACAGGCGTGGAACGTGCTCGCGACGATGACGCCGTCCGAGTATTCGGCGATGCGGCCGTATCTCGGCCAGTCGTCGGGCTTCCAGTCGTACCAGTACCGCCAGCTCGAATTCATGCTCGGCAACAAGAACCCGCAGATGCTGCAGCCGCATGCGCACCGCCCGGACATCCTCGAGCAGGTGCGCGCGACGCTCGAGGCGCCGTCGTTCTACGACGAGGTCGTGCGCCTGCTCGCGCGGCGCGGCTTCCCCATCGCGCCGTCGCGGCTCGAGCGCGACTGGACCCAGCCGACGCAGCACGACGACACCGTCGAGGCCGCGTGGCTCGAGGTGTACCGGCATCCGCAGCAGCACTGGGAGCTGTACGAGATGGCCGAGGAGCTGGTCGATCTCGAGGACGCGTTCCGCCAGTGGCGCTTCCGCCACGTGACGACCGTCGAGCGCATCATCGGCTTCAAGCAGGGCACGGGCGGCACGAGCGGTGCGCCGTATCTGCGCAAGATGCTCGACGTCGTGCTGTTCCCCGAGCTCTGGCACGTGCGCACGACGCTGTAATCCGCCGCGCGCCCGCGCACCGTCACGACGTCGTGCGGGCCAGCTCGTCGCCGTCACGCGGCAACGCATCCGCGCACGGCAGCCGCGGAATGTGCCGCCGCACGACGAGCAGCGCGACGAACACGACGCTCATCGCGACTGCCAGCATCGTCAGATAGGCAGCCGCACCGCCCGCGGTGATCACCAGCGCGCCCGCGAACGCGCTCAGGATCGCGCCGAGCCGGCCGACCGCAAGCGCGCTCGCGGTGCCGGTCGCGCGCACCGCCGTCGGGAAGATATGCGCACACAGCGCATACATCGTCGACTGCACCGCGTTGACGAACAGCCCGTGCGCGCCGAGCCCGACGATCAGCCAGCCGGTGTGGCGGCTCGCGTCGACCCCCATCAGCCACGCCGCGCTGGCCGCGCCGCCGACGCAGCACAGCGCGAGCGGCCAGCGCGAACCGTAGCGCGCGATCGCGACCGCGCACAGCAGCGCGCCGATCACGCCGCCGAGGTTGTACGCGGTCAGGCCCGAGCCCGCGACCGCGACGGAGAGGCCGCTCGCGGCCAGCATCGTCGGCAGCCAGCTGAATGCCGCATACACGGCCAGCAGGCACATGAAGAACGCGCACCACAGCGCGAGCGTGTCGCGCGCGTGGCCGTTCGTGAACAGCGTGCGAAAACCTCCTCCTCCGCCATGTGCGCGCGCATCGTTCGGATCACTGAACGCGGCGCCCGGCGCGACCGGACGCTGTATGCGCGCGAGCAGCGCGCCGAGTTCGGCCCAGCGCGCCGGATGCCGCACCAGGTAGCGCGGCGACTCCGGCAGCGCGCGCACGAGCACGAAGCCGAGCACGAGCGGCAGCGCACCGCCCGCGAAGAACAGCCCGCGCCAGCCGTAACGCGGCAGCATCTCGTGCGCGAACAGGCCGGCGAGCATCCCGCCGAGCGGCACGCAGACGATCGTCGCCGTCACCATCATCGTGCGGCGCCGCACCGGCGTGTATTCCGCGGTCATCGTCGTCGCGGTGGGCAGTGCGCCGCCGATCCCGAGCCCGGCGACGAAGCGCAGCGCCGCGATCGTCGCGACATCGGGCGCGAGCCCGATCGCGCAAGTCGCCGCGCCGAACAGGAACACGCTGCCGATCACCGCGCCGCGCCGCCCGAAGCGGTCCGCGACGAGCCCCGCGCATGCGCTGCCGATGCCCATCCCGATCAGCCCCGCGGCGACCGCCGGCGCGAACGCGCCGCGCGTGATCCCCCACTCCTTGATCAGCACCGGAATCGCGAAGCCGATCAGCTGGCCGTCGAAGCCGTCGAGCACGATCGCGAGCGCGGCGAGCAGCACCACGCAGCGCTGCATCGTCGTGAACGGCCCGTCGTCGAGCGCGGCGCCGACGTCGAACGGCTGCGGGCGGATGGCGTCGTGCGGGTTCATGCGCGCCTCCGTGCGTCACCGGGCGAACACGTGCAATGCGTGCAATACATGCGCGTGCGATGCGCGGCGGGGCTGCGGCGAACGGTTGCTGTCATGGCGTCTCCTGATGGATGAGGCGACCCGGCGCCGTGGCAACGCCCGGCGCTCTCGTGTCGCGGTGCGGCTCGAGCCCGCCGCGGGCATGCTTCACGCGTGGCGCGCGTCGATCAGGCGCACGAGGCCGAGCAGCGTCTCGGTGTGCGGCACCGCGACGCCGGCCTCGCGCGCCGCCGCGACCACCGCGCCGTTGATCGCGTCGATCTCGGTGCAGCGCCCGGCCAGTACGTCCTGCAGCATCGACGGACGATGGCCGCGATGCGCGTCGATCGCATGGCGCACCTTGTCCGCGATCCGCTCCGGATCGACCGCGATGCCTTTCGCACGGGCCACCGCGGCCGTCTCGGCGACGATCGCGAGCGCGACGCGCGGACCGTCGTCGCATGCGCCGAGCTGGTCGACGGTGCAGCCCGTGACCGCGCACAGCGTATTGAGCGCGGCGTTGAACGCGACCTTCTCCCAGATCGCCGCCCATACGTCGGCGTCGAGCTCGCATGCGAGGCCCGCGCGCGTCAGCGCGGCGGCGGCAGCCGACGCGATCGGCCGCGGCACGCCGTCGGCGGTCATCATCCGGATCGCACCCGCGCCGTGCGAACGCACGTGGCCGGGCCCGACGACGTCGGCCGGCCACGTCGTCACGCCGACGAGGATCCGCTCCGGCGGCACGAACGCGCGCAGCGTCTCGACGTTGCCGAGCCCGTTCTGCAGCGTCAGCAGGGCCGTGCGCGCGGCGAACAGCGCGCGCACGCCGTCGAGCGCGGCGCGCGTGTGCAGCGACTTCGTGAACACGATCAGCAGGTCGAACGGTTCGCCGCGCGCGGGCTGCGCCGCGTCGGGCCGCACCGCGCGCAGCGTCGTGATGCGGCGCTCGCCGCGGTCGTTCTCGATGCGCAGCCCGTCGCGGCGGATCGCGTCGAGATGCGCGTCGTTGACGTCGATCAGCGTGACGTCCTCGCCGGCTTCGGCGAGCAGCCCGCCGAACAGCGAGCCCATCGCGCCCGCGCCCAGAATCGCGATTCTCATCGGCGCACCTCCTCAGAACGGGTAGTGACGCGGCGCCGTCTGCACGGTGATCCAGCGCAGGTCGGTGAATTCGGCGATGCCCGCCTTGCCGCCGAAATGGCCGAAGCCGCTGTCCTTCACGCCGCCGAACGGCATCTGCGCCTCGTCGTGCACGGTCGGGCCGTTCACGTGGCAGATCCCCGACTCGATGCGCGCGGCGACGCGCATCGCGCGCGCGACGTCGCGGCTGAACACGGCCGCGGACAGCCCGAACGCGTTGTCGTTCGCACAGCGGACCGCGGCGTCCTCGCCGTCCACGCGCACGATCCCCTTCACCGGCCCGAACGACTCCTCCGCGTAGATCCGCATCTGCGGCGTCACGCGATCGAGCAGCGTCGCGGGCATCAGCGTGCTGTCGGCCTTGCCGCCGCACAGCAGCACCGCGCCGTGCGCGAGCGCGTCGTCGATCAGCGCGTTGCAGCGCTCGACCGCGTTCATGTCGATCAACGCGCCGAGCACGACCGGGCCGTGGCGCGGGTCGCCGAGCGGCAGCGATGCGGCCTTGCCGGCGAGTTTCGCGACGAACGCGTCGGCGATCCGCTCGTCGACGACGATCCGCTCGGTCGACATGCAGATCTGCCCGGAATTCGCGAACGCGCCGAACGCGGCCGCGGCGACCGCGGCGTCGAGATCGGCATCGTCGAGCACGACGAACGGCGCCTTGCCGCCGAGCTCCAGCACCGCGGGCTTCAGGTGGCGCGCGCAGGTCTCGGCGATGATCCGGCCGACTCGCGTCGAGCCGGTGAAGTTCACGCGGCGCACGGCCGGATGCGCGATCAGCGCGTCGACGATCGCGGCGGCATCGCCGGGCGCGTTCGTCACGAAGTTGACGACGCCCGGCGGCAGCCCGGCCTCCTGCAACGCCTCGACGATCAGCCCGTGCGTGACCGGGCACAGCTCGGCGCCCTTCAGCACGACCGTGTTGCCGCACGCGAGCGGCAGCGCGAGCGCGCGCGTGCCGAGGATCACCGGCGCATTCCACGGCGCGATGCCGAGCACGACGCCGGCCGGCTGGCGCACGCCCATCGCGAGCGAGCCCGGCACGTCGGACGGGATCAGCTCGCCGCCGATCTGCGTCGCGAGCGACGCCGCCTCGACCAGCCCGTTCGCTGCCAGCTCGACGTTGAACCCGGCCCAGAGCGCCGACGCGCCCGTCTCGGCCGCCATCGCGGCGACGAACTGCTCGCGCTTCGCTTCGAGCGCGGCCGCCGCCTTCAGCAGCAACGCGCGGCGCACGCTCGGGCCGAGCGCCGCCCAGCCGGGCAACGCGCGCGCCGCCGCGTCGGCCGCCGCGCGCGCGTCGTCGACGGTGCACGCCGGCGCTGCCGACGCGATGGCGCCGTCGAGCGGATTGCGGCGCATGAAGGTGGCGCCATTGGACGACAGGCGGCGCTCGCCGCCGATCAGCATCGATACGGTCTGCATGGGTGCTCCCGGTTGGACGCGCACGCGCGTCACGCGATCTCGATTTCGACGACGACGGGCGCGCACGCCTGCCGGGTGTCGGCCAACGCCGCGGCCAGCGTGTCGCGCAGGCGCGCCGGGTCGGCAACGCGCACCCCGCGGCAGCCCATGCCTTGCGCGAGCGCGATGAAGTCCAGGTTCGGCAGGTCGGTGCCCTGCACCGGATCGTCCGGGCCGAAGCCGAACACCGGCGCGAAATCCTGCAGCGCCGCATAGCGCAGGTTGTTCAGGATCACGAACGTGATCGGCAGCGCGAGCTGCGCGGCGCTCCACAGCGCCTGGATCGAATACAGGCTCGAGCCGTCGCCGATCAGGCCGATCACGCGCCGGCCCGGCTGCGCGAGCGCGACGCCCACCGCCGCCGGCATCCCGTAGCCGAGGCCGCCGCTGTCCATCGTGTAGAACGTGCCGCTCTGCGTGAACGGCAGGTGCGCCTGCATCACCGGCCGCGCGCTCGGCGCTTCCTCGACGACGATGTCGTGCGCGTCGCGCACGTCGGCGAGCGTCTGCAGCGCGAACGCCGCGGACATGCGCTCGCCCGCGGCGGGCGGCTCGACGCGCAGGCGCGGCGGGCGTGGCGCCGGCATCGGCCGCTCGGGCGAGTTGGGTGGCGCGGGCCGCGCGAGCAGGTCGAGCGCCGCGAGCCGCAGGTTGCCGACAACCGCGTCGCCCTGCGGCGTCCACGCGGCGACGCCCGGATCGTCGACGAGCTGCACCAGCGCCGCGCCCGGCGGCACGTGCGGGCCGAAGCCCTCGATGTGATAGGTGAAGGCCGGCGCGCCGAACGCGAACACGAGGTCGTGACCGTCGAGCCGCGCGACGATCTTCTCGCGGATCGCGGGCAGGAAGCCCGCGAACAGCGGGTGATCCTCGGGAAAGCTGCAGCGCCCGGACATCGGCGCGACGTACACGCGCGCGCGATGCCGCTCGGCAAGCTGCACGGCCTGTTGCCATGCGCCCGCGCGCTCGACCGCCGCGCCGATCACGATCGCGGGCCGCCGGGCGGCGTCGAGCGCGTCGCCGAGCTTCGCGAGCGCGGCCGGATCGGGCCGCACGACGCTGCTGACCTCGCGCGCCGGCAGCAATTGCGCCGGCTGGTCCCAGTCGTCGACCGGAATCGACACGAACACGGGCCCGCGCGGCTCCTGCATCGCGATCCGGTAGGCGCGCGCAATCGCTGCCGGCACGTCCTGCGCGCGCGCCGGCTCGATGCTCCATTTCACGTAGGGCTTCGGCAGCTCGGCCGCCTGCGCGGCGCCGAGGAACGGGTCGAACGGCAGGATCGCGCGCGCCTGCTGGCCCGCGGTGACGATCAGCGGCGTGCGGTTCTTGTACGCGGTGAACAGGTTGCCCATCGCATTGCCGACGCCGGCCGCCGAATGCAGGTTGACGACCGCCGCGTTGCCGCTCGCCTGCGCGTAGCCGTCGGCCATCCCGACCACGACCGCCTCCTGCAGCCCGAGCACGTAGCGGAAATCGGCCGGGAAGTCGCGAAACATCGGCAGCTCGGTCGAGCCCGGGTTGCCGAACACGCGGTCGATGCCGAACTGGCGGAACAGGTCGATCACCGCGTCGCGAACGGTCGTCGGCGCGGCTGGGGTGGATGGATGGCCGGTCATGCGCGGAGGTCTCCTCGTGGGCTTATCGGTTTCCACAGTATCGAAGGCCAAGGCATTCACCGATACTGTATTTTCAGCAAAAAGCCATAACGTTCCGGCATGACTTTCGATCTTCGGCAATTGCGCGCATTCACGACGATCGTCGCGTGCGGCAGCCTCGGGCGCGCGGCCGACGCGCTGCACGTCACGCAACCGGCGCTGAGCCGCATCCTCAAGCGGCTCGAGGAACAGGTCGGCGCGCCGCTGTTCGAGCGCCACTCGAAGGGCGTGCAGCTCACCGCGTTCGGCGACGCGCTGCTGCCGCACGCCACGCTGCTGCAGCACGAGGCCGAGCAGGCGCGCGAGGAGCTCGACGCGATGCGCGGCCTCGCGAAGGGCACGATCAAGGTCGGCGCGGTCGGCAGCATCGCGAGCCTCGTGCTGCCCGTCGCGGTCGGCCGCGTGCTGGACCGCTGGCCGAACCTGCGCGTCGAGATCCTCGAAGGCGTGTGGGACCGGCTCGCCGAAGGGCTGTGCAGGCACGAGATCGATCTCGCGCTCAGCGTGCACGGCCCCGACACCGACGAGATCGTCGCGATTCCCGAATGCCGGTGGGAAGATCACAGCCACATCGTCGCCGCGCCGCACCATCCGCTGTACGCGCTCGGCCGCGCACCGACGCTCGCCGACACGCTGCGCGCGCGCTGGGCGATCCCGCCGCGCGGCACCGCGCCGTTCGAGCACATGCGCGCGACCTTCGATGCGCACGGACTCGGGCTGCCGGACATCGCGGTCGAGACGCGCTCGGTCACGACGCTGAAGAGCCTCGTCGCGCACGCGGGCTTCCTGAGCTGGATGGCCGAACCGATGTATCGCGCCGACCGGCGCGCCGGCACGATCGACACGCTGCCGGTGCGCGAAGTCGTCGCGGTGCGCACGCTCACCGCGTTCCGCCGCCGCCACGGCATCCTGCCCGGCCCCGCCGTCAAGCTGCTCGAACAGCTCGTCGCGCTGACCCGCGAAGCCGCTTAGGGCCCCGCCGCAGCGCACCATCGAAAAGCCGCGAACTCGCCTTGACTTTCGCTCGCCCGAATACGATCATTCGCTCACACAACGAGCAAATGATCCGGCATCGCCATGCTCGGCCGCCGGAAGGAGACAACGGATGAGCGAGTCGTCGCCCGCCCGCGCGCCCGTGCTGCTGCACATCGGCGCCGGATCGTTCCACCGCGCGCACCAGGCGTGGTACCTGCATCGCGTGAACGCGGCCGTGCCGGCCGCCGAGCGCTGGTCGCTGGTCGTCGGCAACGTCCGCGACGACATGCGCGCGACCATGGATGCGCTTGCCGCGCAGCACGGCGCGTACACGCTCGAGACGGTCACGCCGCAAGGCGAGCGCGCGTACGAGACGATCCGCGCGATCGCGCGGGTGCTGCCGTGGTCGATCGATCTCGCCGCGCTGATCGACGCCGGCGCGGACCCCGCGTGCCGGATCGTGTCGTTCACCGTCACCGAAGGCGGCTACTACCTCGACGAGCACAACCGGCTCGACCTCGCGAACCCCGATCTCGCGGCCGACCTGCAGGGCGCGCGCACGACGCTGTACGGCGCGCTCGCCGCGCTGCTCGCCGAGCGGATGAAGCGCAGCGCGGGTCCACTCACGCTGCAGAGCTGCGACAACCTGCGCAGCAACGGCGCGCGCTTTCGCGCGGGGATGCGCGAATTCCTCGAACGGCGCGGCGCGCGCGACCTGCTCGACTGGTTCGACGCGCACGTCGCAACCCCAAGCGCGATGGTCGACCGGATCACGCCGCGCCCGACCGCCGACGTGCGCGAGCGCGTGCGCGCGGCGACCGGCGTCGACGACGCGTGCCCGGTGATGGGCGAATCGTTCATCCAGTGGGTGATCGAGGATCGCTTCGCGGCCGGCCGCCCGCAATGGGAGCGGGCGGGCGCCGAACTCGTCGACGACGTGCATCCGTACGAGGAGGCGAAGATCCGCCTGCTCAACGCGACGCACAGCTGCATCGCCTGGGCCGGCACGCTGGCGGGCCATACGTATATCCACGAAGGCACGCACGACGCGGCGATCCGCCGCTTCGCGCACGACTACGCGACGCAGGACGTGATTCCGTGCCTCACTCCGAGCCCGCTCGATCTCGCGCGCTATCGGGACGTCGTGCTCGAGCGCTTCGGCAACCCGTACGTGCTCGACACCAACCAGCGGGTCGCCGCGGACGGCTTCTCGAAGCTGCCCGGCTTCATCGCGCCGACGCTCGCCGAATGCATCGCGCGCGGCGCGGCGCCGGTCGCGACCGCGGTGCTGCCCGCGCTGTTCCTGCGCTTTCTCGAGCGCTGGGCGCGCGGCGCGCTGCCGTATGCGTACCAGGACGGCGTGATGGACGAACGCGCCGCGCGCGCGATCGTCGCGGCCGACGACCCGGTCGCCGCGCTGTGCGCGCAGCGGCAGCTTTGGGGGTCGCTCGCCGGCAACGCCGCGCTCGTCGACGCGGTGCGCACCGGCCTCGCGCGCGTCGACGCGTGGCTCGCGCAGCGATGAGTGCGCCATGAGTGCGCCGCCTGGCCGCGCGTCGGGTCTGCCGGCATTGGCACGCCCGCGCCCGCACGGCTAAAGTAGCGGCTCCTCCCCTGACGGAACGGATCGCACATGTATCTCGGCATCGACCTCGGCACCTCGGAAGTGAAGGTGCTGCTGCTCGCCCCGGACGGCACGGTCGTCGGCACCGCGGGCGCGCCGTTCACCGTGTCGCGGCCGCGCCCGCGCTGGGCCGAACAGCATCCGGACGACTGGTGGCGCGGCACGCGCGCCGCGCTCGCCGCGTTGCGCGAGCGCCATCCTCACGCGTTCGCACAGGTGCGCGGCATCGGGCTGTCGGGCCAGATGCACGGCGCGGTGCTGCTCGACCGCGCCGATCGCGTGCTGCGCCCCGCGATCCTGTGGAACGACATGCGCAGCGCCGACGAATGCGCGCTGCTCACCGAACGCGCGCCGGACCTGCATGCGCTCACCGGCAATCTCGCGATGCCCGGCTTCACCGCGCCGAAGCTGCTGTGGGTCGCGACGCACGAACCCGACCTGTTCGCGGCGACGGCCTGCGTGCTGATGCCGAAGGACTACCTGCGGTTCATGCTGACGGGCGCGAAGGTGTCCGATCCGTCCGACGCCGCGGGCACGCTGTGGCTCGACGTCGCGCGCCGCGACTGGTCCGACGCGCTGCTCGCCGCATGCGGGATGACGCGCGCGCAGATGCCGCGGATCGTCGAAGGCAACGCGCCGTCGGGCACCCTGCGCGCCGACGTCGCACGCGAGCTCGGGCTGTCGGAAGCGGTCGTGGTCGCGGGCGGCGGCGGCGACAACGCGACGAGCGCGCTCGGCATCGGCGCGATCCACGCGGGCGACGGCTTCGTGTCGCTCGGCACGTCGGGCGTGCTGAGCGTCGTCGGCGACCGCTTCATGCCGAACCCGGCGTCCGCGGTGCACGCGTTCTGCCACGCGATTCCCGACCGCTGGCAGCTGATGAGCGTCGTGCTGTCGGCGGCGAGCTGCCTGCGCTGGGTCTGCAAGCTGACCGGCACCGACGAGCCGACGCTGCTCGCGGAAGTCGAGGCGCTCGACGCCGGCGCGCTCGCCACCGCGCCGCTGTTCCTGCCCTACCTGTCGGGCGAGCGCACGCCGCACAACGATCCGTATGCGCAGGGCGTGTTCTTCGGGATGACCCACGCGACCGAACGCGCGCATCTCGGCTATGCGGTGCTCGAAGGCGTGACGCTCGGCCTCGCCGACGGCTTCGACGCGCTGCATGCGGCCGGCGTCGAGACCGACGCGCTGTCGCTGATCGGCGGCGGCGCGCGCAGCGCGTACTGGGCGCAGCTGATCGCCGATGCGCTGAACGTGCGCACCCGCCAGCACGGCGGCGGCGAGACGGGCGCCGCGCTCGGCGCGGCGCGGCTCGGCTGGCTCGCGGTCGGCGGCGATCCGCACACGGTGCTGGGCAAGCCGCCGGTGCGCGCCGAATACGCGCCCGACGCCGCGCGCCATGCGGCGCTGCGCGAGCGCCTCGCCGCGTTCCGCGCGCTGTACCGGCACGTGCGCCCGCTCTACGAGCCGTCGCGCGCGCGGCTCGCCTGAAGACCGACGCGCGGGCCGGCCGCGGCGGCGAGTGCGGTACAGTGCGTACCCATGCGCCGCCGGTCGGCCCGCCAGGATCCGAATTCAATCGCTATCGTGCCCAAGTCCTCCGAAAAACTCGATCTCGCCACCCGCGCCGCGTGGCTCTACTACGTCGCGGGCGACACGCAGAACGAAATCGCCGAGAAGCTCCAGGTGTCGCGCCCGGTCGCGCAGCGCCTCGTCGCGTTCGCGGTCGAGAAGAACCTGATCCGCGTGCGCGTCGATCACCAGCTCGCCGACTGTCTCGATCTCGGCACGCAACTGTCGAAACGCTACGGCCTGTCGATGTGCGAAGTCGTGCCGGTCGACGACGACGCGCCCGAGGCGATCGACCGCAAGCTCGCGGTCGCCGGCGCGCAGGTGATGGAGCGCTATCTGAACGAGACGCGGCCGATGGTGATCGCGGTCAGCAGCGGCCGCACGCTGAAGGCCGCGGTCGCGCAGATCGCGCAGATCGACCGGCCGCAGCACCGGCTCGTGTCGATGGTCGGCGCGATCGCCGCCGACGGCTCGTCGAACCGCTACGACGTCGCGCAGGACATCTCCGAGAAGACGGGCGGCAAGCACTTCCTGCTGCCCGCGCCGCTGTTCGCGGACAGCGGCGCCGAACGCGCGCAGTGGTGCAATCACCGGCTGTACCGGATCGTCGAGGCGCTGTCGGGCGAAGCCGACGTCGCGCTGGTCGGCATCGGCAACATCGGCACGCACTGCCCGCTTTACGAGGACGGCTTCATCACCGAGCAGGAGCGCGACGAGATGATCGCGCTCGGCGCGGTCGCCGAACTGCTCGGCGTGCCGATCGACGCTCAGGGCCGCCGGATCGCCGCGTCGACGAGCGCGCGCGTGACGAGCGTTTCGCTCGACGCGCCGCCGAAGCGCCCGACGATCGCGTTCGCGGGCGGGCCGAAAAAGCGCGACGCGGTGATCGCCGCGCTGCGCGGCGGCTGGCTGTCGGGGCTCGTCACCGACGAGACGTGTGCGCGGGCGGCGCTGGAAGCCCCGGCGTCCTGACGCCGCGGCGCAGACTCGCGCCGCATCTGCGCCGGCCCGGCCACCCCGCCGGAAAACCGTGGCGATCCAGGCCGCTTCAGCCACATCGGGCCGTCATGCGGCCTTCGCGTGCGGGCTCAGGCGCCGGAACGCGCGCCCTTCGCCGTCGAACAGATGGCAGTGGTCGGCTTCCGCCTGCACGCGCAGCGCCTCGCCGGTGCGATACGTGTCGAGCGGCGGAATCCGCGCGATCAGCCCGTCCGGCGCGAGCGCCGATTCCGCGTACAGGTACGCGGCATCGCCGAGCGATTCGACGGCCATCGTCCGCGCGGCGACGCCGTCGGCCCCTGCCCCGACCTTCAGGTGCTCGGGCCGGATGCCGACCGTCACCGCCGCGCCGCGCTGCAGCCCGGCCGCGTCGACCGACACGCGCTGCGTCTCGCCGCTGTCGAAGCGCACCAGCACGCCGAGCGGATCGACCGCCTCGACCGTGCCGCGCAGGAAATTCATCTTCGGCGAGCCGATGAAGCCCGCGACGAACTGGTTCGCGGGCGCGTGATAGAGCGCGTTCGGCGTGCCGACCTGCTGCACGCTGCCGGCCGACAGCACGACGATCTTGTCCGCGAGCGTCATCGCCTCGACCTGGTCGTGCGTCACGTAGATCATCGTCGTCTTCAGCTCGTCGTGCAGCCGCGCGAATTCCAGCCGCATCTTCACGCGCAGCGCCGCGTCGAGGTTCGACAGCGGCTCGTCGAACAGGAACACCTTGGGCTTGCGCGTGATCGCGCGGCCGATCGCGACGCGCTGCCGCTGGCCGCCCGACAGCTGCTTCGGCTTGCGGTCGAGCAGATGGTCGATGTGCAGGATCTTCGCGGCCTGCTTCACCGCCTGGTCGATCTCGGGCTTCTTCGCACCGGCGAGCTTCAGGCCGAACGCCATGTTGTCGTACAGCGTCATGTGCGGATACAGCGCATACGACTGGAACACCATCGCGATCCCGCGCTTCGCGCTCGGCACGTCGTTGACCTTCGCGCCGTCGATCAGCAGGTCGCCGCTCGAGATGTCCTCGAGCCCCGCGATCATCCGCATCAGCGTGGATTTGCCGCAGCCGCTCGGCCCGACGAACACGACGAACTCGCCGTCGGCGATGTCGAGGTTCACGTTGCGCAGCACTTCGTTGTCTTCGTAGCGCTTCGCGATGTTGCGCAGGAGCACGCTTGCCATGATTTGTCTCCGTTCGAGGTTCGATTCCTGATGCGCCGCCCGCGGGCGGCGCGTTGCTCAATGCGGCAGCACCGCGCCCGTCGCCTGCCAGCGCGCGACGTAGCCGGGCAGCTCGTGCATGTCGTCGAATACGTGGCGCGCGCCGATGCCGCGCAGCGCATCGACCTGCGCGGGCGACGCATGCCCCGCGCCGACGAAGCCGAGCACGGTCATGCCGGCCGCCGCCGCCGCGGTGATGCCGGTCGCGCTGTCCTCGACGACGAGGCATTGCGCGGGCGCGACGCCGAGCGCATGGGCGGCCGCGAGGTACACGTCGGGCGCGGGCTTCGGGCGCGCGACGGCGTCCGCGCAGAACAGCCGCTCGCCGAAGAAGCGCTTGAGGCCCGTGCGCGCGAGCGCGGCCTCGACGTACGCGCGGTAGCTGTTGCTCGCGCACGCGATCGGCAGCGTGAGCGCGTCGAGGGCTGCCGCGATGCCGTCGACGGCCGGCGCGTTCACCGCCGCGGCTTCGACCGCGCGCCGGATCGCGCCGACGTCCGCGTCGCCCAGCGTGCGGCCGAGCGCGTCGCTCGCGCCGGCGAGCACGCGCTCGATCCGCAGCCCGAGCAGCGGCATCACCGCGGGCCGCGCGTCGACGCCGGGCCAGCGCGCTTCGAGCTCGCGCACCAGCATGTCGGCAGCGACCGCTTCACTGTCGATCAGCACGCCGTCGCAATCGCAGATCAGCGCGCCTTCGTTGCGCGTTCCGTTCATTTGACCGCCCCGAACGTGAGCCCGCGCACGAGCTGCTTCTGCGACAGCCAGCCGACGATCAGGATCGGCGCGACCGCGAGCAGGGAAGCTGCGGACAGCTTCGCCCAGAACAGCCCCTCCGGGCTCGAGTACGACGCGATGAACACCGTCAGCGGCGCCGCGTTCGAGCTCGACAGGTTGATGCTCCAGAACGCCTCGTTCCACGACAGGATCACGAGCAGCAGCGCGGTCGACGCGAGCCCCGGCAGCGCCATCGGCAGCAGCAGGTAGACGATCTCCTGCCACGTCGATGCGCCGTCGATGCGCCCCGCCTCGAGGATGTCCTTCGGAATCTCGTTGAAGTAGGTGAAGGTCATCCACACCGCGATCGGCAGGTTGATCAGCGTGTAGACGATCACGAGCCCCGACACGCTGTCGAGCAGGCCCGCGTTCTTCCACAGCAGGTAGATCGGCACCAGCACGCCGACCGACGGCATCATCTTGGTCGACAGCATCCACAGCAGCACCTTCTGCGTGCGGCGATTCGGGAAGAACGCCATCGCGTAGGCGGCCGGCACCGCGAACAGCAGGCAGATCACCGTCACGCCGGCCGAGATCAGCACCGAATTCCACGCGAACGAGAAGTAGTCGCTGCGCGCGAACACCTCGCGGAAGCTGTCGAGCGTCGGGATGAAGAACAGCGTCGACGCGTACGCCTGCTGCTCGGTCTTGAACGCGGTGAGCGCCATCCAGAAGATCGGGAAGAACAGCGCGAGCGCGATCAGCCATGCCAGCAGGCCCGGCGCCGCGCGGCGCGCCCGGCCGAGCGCGGCGGATACGGCGGACGTGCGGCGGCCGGCATCGAAAGTCAGGTCGCTCATTGTTCGTACTCCCCTTTCAGGTTGCGTGCGAGCATCCGCACGAGGAAGAACGACACGACGTTCGCGACCACGACGGCGATGATCCCGCCCGCGGACGCGAGGCCGACGTCGAACTGCTGCAGGCCGAGCGCATAGATCAGGTACGACAGGTTGGTCGTCGCGTTGCCGGGGCCGCCGCCCGTCGTCGTGTAGATCTCCGCGAAGATCGACAGCAGGAAGATCGTCTCCATCATCACGACGACCGCGATCGCGCGCTTCAGGTGCGGCAGCGTGATGTAGAAGAACATCGCGACCGGGCCCGCGCCGTCGATGCGCGCCGCCTCCTTCTGCTCCTGGTCGAGCGACTGGATCGCGGTGAACAGGATCAGGAATGCGAACGGCAGCCACTGCCACGCGACGATGATGATCACCGCGGTCAGCGGATAGTCGGCGAACCAGTCGACCGGCGTCATGCCGAGCGCGCGCATCGCGTTCGCGACGAGCCCGTACACCGGATGCAGGATCATGTTCTTCCAGATCAGCGCGGACACCGTCGGCATCACGAAGAACGGCGCGATCGCGAACAGGCGCGCGACGCCCTGCCCGTAGAACTTGCGGTCGAACAGCACCGCCATCAGCACGCCGCCGGCCACGGTGATCGCGAGCACCGCGCCGATCAGCACGAGCGTGTGCCAGATCGCCGGCAGGAACGCCGGATCGGTCGCGAGGAAACGGTAGTTGTCGAATCCGGCGAAGCCCTTCACGTCCGGATTGAGCAGGTTGTAGCGCGAGAACGAGTACCACACCGTCATCGCGAGCGGGATCGACATCCACAGCACCAGCACCGCGACGGACGGCGACACGAGCCAGCTCGCGCCGCGCCGCGGCCGGTCCGGCGCGGGCGGCCGCGGCGCGGCGTCGAGCGGGTGCGCGTGGGTCAGGGGAAGACGTAAGTGACGCATGATCGGGACCACCTCCGATTGAAACGCGGGCGCGCAGCGCTCGCCCGCCTTGCCGCTTCACGACGGCCGTGCGTGCGCAGACGCACGGCGCACGCCGCATGACTTCTCCGTGTTACTTCTCCGTGTGACTTCTCCGCGTTACTTCTGGTACCCGGCCTGGCGCACCGCGCGGTCGGCCGCGGCCTGTCCGGCCGCGAGCGCCTGGTCGACCGTCAGTTGCCCGGCCACCGCGCCCGCGATGCTCTGCCCGACCACGGTGCCGAACGACTGGAACTCGGGAATGCCGACGTACTGCACGCCCGTGTACGGCACCTTCTGCGCGGACGGATCGTTCGGGTCGGCCGTCTCGATCGCCTTCAGCACGAACTCGGAGAACGGCGCGGCGGCCTTGTATTCGGCGCGCTGATACGTCGACGTGCGCGTGCCCGGCGGCACCGACGCCCACCCTTCGTCCTTCGCGACCAGCTCCACGTACTGCTTCGACGTCGCCCACGCGATGAACTTCTTCGCGGCGTCCTGCTGCTTCGACGTCTTCGGGATCGCGAGCGCCCATGCCCACAGCCAGTGCGAACCCTTCGGCGTCGCCGCGACCGGCGCTGCCGCATAGCCGATCCGGTCCGCGACCTGCGACTGCTGCTTGTTGTACAGAATCCCGGCCGCGACGGTCGCGTCGATCCACATCGCGCACTTGCCGGACGCGGTCAGCGTCAGGTTCTCGTTGAAGCCGTTCGAGCTCGCGCCCGGCGGGCCGTTCTTCTTCAGCAGGTTCACGTAGAAATTGACGGCCTTCTTCCACTCGGGAGAGGTGAGCTGCGCATTCCACTTGTCGTCGAACCAGCGGCCGCCGAACGTGTTCACGACCGTCGACAGGTACGCCATGTTCTCGCCCCAGCCGGCCTTGCCGCGCAGGCAGATGCCGTAGATGCCCTTCGACTTGTCGGTCAGCTTGTCCGCGAACCCGGCGATCTGGTCGTAGGTCGGCTGGTCGGGCATCTTGAGGCCCTTCGCCGCGAACAGGTCCTTGCGGTAGAACGTCATCGAGCTCTCGACGTAGAACGGCAGCGCATAGAGCTGGCCGTTGTACGACAGGCTGTCGCGCGCGGTCTTCACGACGTCGTTCAGGTCGTAGTCGGCCGGCAGGCCGGCCACCGGCGCGAGCCAGCCGCGCTTGCCCCACTGCGGCGTCTCGTAGGTGCCGATCATCACCACGTCGAACTGGCCGCTGCCGGTCGTGATGTCGGTCGTCGCGCGCTGGCGCAGCACGTTTTCCTCGAGGATCACCCAGTTCAGCCTGACGTCGGGATTGGCCTTCTCGAACGCAGGCGCGAGCTTCTTCAGCTCGATCATGTCGGGGTTGTTCAGCGTCGCGATCGTCAGCGTTCCCGCGAGCGCGGCGCCGGCGGCCGTCGCGAGCGCCGCGCCGGCGAGCACGCGGGCGGCAAGCGTCTTTCGTTGCATGGCATGTCTCCAGTGTCTTCTGTGTTGTGTGTTGTCGATGAAACGGCGCGCAACCGGCCGGTCAGGCCGCCGCGCGCGGGTCGGGCCGCGTCAGCTCATCCCGCGTCAGCTCATCCAGTTACCGCCGTCGACGTTCAGCGTCTGCGCGGTGACGTAGTCCGCGTCCGCCGACGCGAGGAACAGCGCGGCGCCCGTCAGGTCGGCGGGCAACCCCATCCGGCCGAGCGGCACCGCCTCGCCGACGAGCCGCTTCTTCTCCCCGAGCGGCCGGTTCTCGTAGCGCGCGAAAAGCGCGTCGACCTGCTCCCACATCGGCGTGTCGACGACGCCCGGCGCGATCCCGTTCACGTTGATCCGGTGCGGTGCGAGCGCGAGCGCGGCCGACTGCGTATAGCTGATCACCGCCGCCTTGGTCGCGCAATAGTGCGATACGAGCGCCTCGCCGCGCCGTCCGGCCTGCGACGACATGTTGACGATCTTGCCGCCGCGCCCCTGCTCGACCATCCGCTGCGCGACGGCCTGCATCAGGAAGAACAGCCCCTTCACGTTGACGGCGAACAGGCGGTCGAACACGTCCCACGATTCGTCGAGGAGCGGGCGCATGTCGAACAGCGCCGCGTTGTTGAACAGGATGTCGATGCCGCCGAACCGCTCGACCGCGGTGGCGACGATGCGCGCGATGTCGTCGCGACGGGTGACGTCCGCGGCCACGGCGACCGCGCGGCCAGGGCTCGCCTCGATGAGCCGCGCGAGCGACCCGCCGGCCGGTTTCACGTCGACGAGCACGCAGCGCGCGCCCTCTTCCAGATAGCGTTGCGCGACCGCTTCGCCGATGCCGCTCGCGGCGCCCGTCAGGATCGCGACCTTGTCCTGCAATCTCACTGGCTGTCTCCGTTTCGTTCTGCTTGTGCGATGGGCCGCGACATGAGCAAACGCTCGCGGCACGAATAATTGCTCTGATTGCGATCAAATGATCGGATACGGAACCGGGGCTGTCAAGGCGGATCGGGCCGTTTTCGATGATGCGGTGCGGCACAACGGCGCCGCGCCGACGGCCTCGGGCGCAGGCGGGACAACGGCGAGCGGGACAGGTTGCGGCGCGGGCGGATGCGCCGCAGGACGGGCGACGGGGCCGGCTTTGGCGCGGGCGGGCAGAAACGGGACGGATGGCCGCATGCGCGGGTTGGCGATACGTTATATCATCGCGATATTCCCGTTCCATTGCCCGCACTGCGCCATGGCTACTTCATCGTCAACGGCGTCCATCGCCGACCGGCTGTCCCGCGCCGACGCGTTCGCCGCCGACCACGGGCTCGCGTGGACGCCGCTGCGCCGGCAGGTCTACGAACGCGTGCTCGCCGCGCAGCGCCCGATCGGCGCATACGACCTGCTCGCCGAGCTCGAGCCGCAGCGCGGCCGGGTGCCGCCCACGACCGTGTATCGCGCGCTGGATTTTCTCGTCGAGCACGGCTTCATCCACCGGATCGAATCGAAGAACGCGTTCTTCGCATGCTGCGAGATCGGCGTGCCGCACGAGGGCCAGTTCCTGATCTGCGAATCGTGCGGCGACACCACCGAGATTCCGGGCGGCGACCTCGCGAAGCAGCTGTCCGCGAGCCCGCCCGCGCACGGTTTCGAGGTCCATCACCAGGTCGTCGAGCTGAGCGGCCTGTGCGGACACTGCAAGACCAAGCCGGCGCAGCGCTGACGCCGAACGCGCGGCCTCGCGCCGCCCCTTCCCGACGAGGAGTTTCATGTCCATTGCCCTGACGCGCGCATCGCTGCCCGCGTTTTCACGCCCCGCCCGCTGGATCGCCGCCGGCCTCGCCGCGCTGTCGCTCGCGGCGCCCGCGCTCGCGCAGGCCGCGGCCGTCAACGTGGTCGCCGCCGAGAATTTCTACGGCGACGTCGCATCGCAGATCGGCGGCCGCCACGTCGCGGTGACGAGCATCCTCAGCAATCCCGACCAGGACCCGCACCTGTTCGAGGCGAGCCCGAAGACCGCGCGCGCGCTGCAGCAGGCGCAGCTCGTGATCTACAACGGCGCCGACTACGATCCGTGGATGGGCAAGCTGCTCGGCGCATCGAAGCAGGCGAAGCGCGCGACGATCGTCGTCGCCGATCTCGTCGGCAAGAAGGCCGGCGACAACCCGCACCTGTGGTACGACCCGGCGACGATGCCGGCCGCCGCGCGCGCGATCGCGGCCGAGCTCGGCCGCGCGGACCCGGCGAACAAGGCCGACTACGACGCGAACCTGCAGAAGTTCGTCGCTTCGCTGAAGCCCGTGAACGACAAGGTCGCCGCGCTGCGCGCGCAGTACAAGGGCGTGCCCGTGACGGCCACCGAGCCCGTGTTCGGCTACATGTCGGACGCGATCGGCCTCGACATGCGCAACCAGCGGTTCCAGCTCGCGGCGATGAACAATACCGAGGCGAGCGCGCAGGACGTTGCAGCGTTCGAGGGCGACCTGCGCAAGAAGCAGGTGCGCGTGCTCATCTACAACAGCCAGGCCGAGGAGCCGATGACGAAGCGCATGCTGAAGATCGCGCGCGACGGCGGCGTGCCGACCGTCAGCGTCACCGAGACGCAGCCGGCCGGCAAGACCTTCCAGCAATGGATGGCCGGCCAGCTCGACGCGCTCGGCAAGGCCCTTTCCACCGCCAAGAAATGACCCTGAACCCTCACGCACTCGAACTCGATCGCGTCACGCTCGAACTGGGCGGACGCACGATCCTGCGCGACGTCAGCTTCTCGATCGAGCCCGGCGAATTCGTCGGCGTGCTCGGGCCGAACGGCGCCGGCAAGACGACGCTGATGCGCGCGGTGCTCGGCCTCGTGCCGGTCGCGGGCGGCGCGCTCCGCGTCGGCGGCGAGCCGGTCGCGCGCGGCAACCCGTCGATCGGCTACATGCCGCAGATCCGGAGCGGCCTCGCGAGCCGCCGGATGCGCGGCTACGATTTCGTCGCGATGGCGGCCGACGGGCACCGCTGGGGCCTGCCGCATGCGAGCGCCGCGACGCGGCGCGACGTCGACCGCGTGCTCGAACTCGTCGGCGGCGGCACGCTCGCGCGCCGGCCGCTGTCGGAACTGTCCGGCGGCGAGCGGCAGCGCCTGCTGCTCGCGCAGTGCCTGCTCGGCAGCCCGAAGCTGCTGCTGCTCGACGAGCCGCTGATCAGCCTCGACCCGAACCACCAGCGCGGCGTCGTCGAGCTCGTGCGCCGCGTGCAGCGCGAGCTCGGCATCACGGTGCTGTTCTCCGCGCACGAACTGAACCCGCTCCTCAATGCGCTCGACCGCGTGCTGTATCTCGGCAACGGCGTCGCGGCGCTCGGCACCGTCGACGAGGTGATCACGAAACCCGTGCTGTCGCGGCTGTACGGGTCGCCGATCGACGTGATGCGTGTGAACGGCAAGATCTTCGTGATGTCCGGCGACGTGGAAGTCGAGAAGCACGACCACGAGCACGAAGGCGACGACGACGGCCATTCGCACGGCGGCCACGGCCATTCCCATCACGGACACGCGCACCCTCACGCGAGCGGGCAATCACACGATGTTTGAATACGATTTCATGATCAACGCCTTCGCGGCGTCGGGGATCGTCGCGGTGCTCGCGGGCATCGTCGGCTACTTCCTGGTGCTGCGCGGGCAGACCTTCGCCGGCCACGCGCTGTCGCACGTCGGCTTCACCGGCGCGACGGGCGCGGTGCTGCTCGGCATCTCGCCGATCTGGGGGATGGTCGGCTTCACGCTCGCGGCCGGCATCGGCATGGGCGCGCTCGGCGAGCGGCTCGCGGGGCGCGACGTCGCGATCGGCGTGATCCTGTCGGGCGCGCTCGGCTTCGGCCTGCTGTTCCTGCATTTCTATACGTCGTTCGCGACGCAGGTGACGGCGCTGCTGTTCGGCAACGTGCTCGCGGTCAGCCACGACACGCTCGCGGTGCTCGCGGGCATCGGCGCGGTGAGCCTCGCCGCGCTCGCACTGATCGCGCGGCCGCTCCTGTTCGCGTCGCTGCAGCCCGAACTCGCCGAAGCGAAGGGCGTGTCGCTGCGCGCGGTGTCGGTGCTGTTCCTCGCGGTGTGCGCGCTCGCGGTCGCCGCGGCGACGCAGATCGTCGGCGTGCTGCTCGTGTTCACGCTGCTGGTCGGCCCGGCCGCCGCCGCGCAGAACGTGTCGACGCGGCTGTCGACGGGCGTCGTGCTCGCCGCGCTGTTCGCGCTGTTCGAGGCGTGGCTGGGTATCGTGCTCGCGTACTACACCGACTGGCCGACGAGCTTCTGGATTACGGCGCTGTCGGCGCTGGTGTATGGGGCGAGCCTGTTGCGCAGGGCAGGATGACGCGCAAGGCCAGCCGCTGACGTCACAGGCTCGCTCTCCATGCGCATACGCCCGTTGCCGCGAGAATCAGGAAGCTGACCCAAGGTCTGCGACCGACGGCCCCGGATCTCGCGAGCAACACGACTTGAGCGGCGGCAACGATCATCAGGAACGCATATGCGACCAGCCTCCGGTCACCTGCTTCGTCCTTGATTGCGCCGATCGCGACGGATGGATCGATTTCATGCATCCACGCGTACGGGTTCCCGGTGATCGCGATGACGACGAGCAAGCCGATGATGCACGCGAAGTGGATGAAACGAATCATGTTGGCGTCTGGCGATGAATGACAGGCCACGTCGTCCGCGCCGGTGCGGAACGACGTGGCGTCCGACAGCTCAGCGCGCGAGCACCCGCGCATGATGCGCGACGTGATCCGCGATGAACGTCGAGATGAAGTAATACCCGTGGTCGTAGCCCGCATGCCGCCGCAGCGTCAGCGGCTGTCCGGCCGCCGCACACGCCGCCTCGAACACGTCGGGATTCAGCTGGTTCGCGAGGAACTGGTCGGCGAGCCCTTGATCGACGAGGATGCCGTCCGTGAACTTCCGCGCGTCCGCGCGCGCGACGAGCTCGCTCGCGTCGTAGTGCTTCCACGCTTCGCGATCCGCGCCCAGATAGCCCGAGAACGCCTTCTCGCCCCACGGGCAGCGCGTCGGCGCGGCGATCGGCGCGAACGCCGACACCGAGCGGTACACGTCCGGATTGCGCAGCGCGAGCACGAGCGCGCCATGCCCGCCCATCGAGTGGCCGAAGATGCCGAGCCGCGCGCCGTCGATCGGCAACTCGGCGTTCACCGTCTCGCGCAGTTCGTCGACGACGTACGAATACATCCGGTAATGCGCCGACCACGGCGCTTCGGTCGCATCGACATAGAAGCCCGCGCCGACGCCGAAGTCCCACGCGTCGGTCTCGCCCGGCGCGCCCGCACCGCGCGGGCTCGTGTCGGGCATCACGAGCGCGAGCCCGTGCTGCGCCGCGTATTGCTGCGCGCCGGCCTTGATCGCGAATGTCTCCTCGGTGCAGGTCAGCCCCGCGAGATAGAACAGCGCCGGCACGCGGCCGTGCGCGGCCTGCGGCGGCAGGTACACCGAGAACTTCATCGGCAGGCCGATCGCCGTCGAGTCATGGCGATAGAAGCGCTGCTCGCCGCCGTGGCACGCGTGTGACGAAACGAGTTCGAGCATCGTCGTGGCCTCGCGATCAGTACAGCACGACCGAGCGGATCGACTCGCCCTTCTTCATCAGGTCGAAACCGTCGTTGATCTTCTCGAGCGGCAGCGTGTGCGTGATCAGGTCGTCGATGTTGATCTTCCCTTCCATGTACCAGTCGACGATCTTCGGCACGTCGGTGCGGCCGCGCGCGCCGCCGAACGCCGAGCCCTTCCACTCGCGGCCCGTCACCAGCTGGAACGGCCGCGTGCTGATTTCCTCGCCGGCTGCCGCAACGCCGATGATGAACGACTGGCCCCAGCCCTTGTGCGTACACTCGAGCGCCTGGCGCATCAGCTTCACGTTGCCCACGCATTCGAACGAGTAGTCCGCGCCGCCGTCGGTGAGCTGCACGATGTGGTCGACCACGTTCTCGACCTCGTTCGGGTTGATGAAGTGCGTCATCCCGAACTTCTTCGCGAGCTCGACGCGCTTCGGGTTGATGTCGACGCCGATGATCTTGTCCGCGCCGACCATCTTCGCGCCCTGGATCACGTTCAGGCCGATCCCGCCGAGGCCGAACACGACCACGTTCGCGCCCGCCTCGACCTTCGCCGAGTACACCACCGCGCCGACGCCCGTCGTCACGCCGCAGCCGATGTAGCAGATCTTGTCGAACGGCGCATCCTCGCGCACCTTCGCGACCGCGATCTCCGGCACCACGATGTAGTTCGAGAACGTCGACGTGCCCATGTAGTGGAACAGCGGCTTGCCGTCGAGCGAGAAGCGCGACGTCGCGTCCGGCATCAGCCCCTTGCCCTGCGTCGCGCGGATCTTCTGGCACAGGTTCGTCTTGCGCGACAGGCAGAACTTGCACTCGCGGCATTCCGGCGTATAGAGCGGAATCACGTGGTCGCCCTTCCTCACCGTGCCGACGCCGGGGCCGACGTCGACCACCACGCCCGCGCCTTCATGGCCGAGGATCGCCGGGAAGAGCCCTTCCGGGTCCGCACCCGACAGCGTGTAGTAGTCGGTGTGGCAGATCCCCGTCGCCTTCACCTCGATCAGCACCTCGCCCGCGCGCGGCCCTTCCAGGTCGACTTCCTCGATCGTCAGCGGCGCACCCGCCTTCCATGCAATCGCGGCTTTCGTCTTCATCGTGTGACTCCTATCGGTAGACGTGGACATGCCGCGCGGCGTCGCGCGGCATGTCGAGTGAAATCGTGCTCCCCATGATGGCCGATCGACGCACGCGCCGCGTGCGGGAAACAGCCGTCGTATTGCCCGTATGCGTCATGGTTGACGCAAAACGACAAGTGCCCGAGTTTAAACGTCCAGCGTGAACCATGCAGCGGTTCGCGCATACAGGTCGACGAAGCGCGCGTGCCGCGTCGCGAGCGCGCGGTCGCCGCACGGCGCCGCCACCGGCGACGCGGCGGGCGCGAGCGCGCGCAACGCGTCCTCGCGCCAGTGGCCGATCGCCACGCCGGCCAGCAGCGCGGCGCCGCGCGTCGCGGCGTTCGGGCAGTCGACCGCGTCGAGCGACGCGCCGAGCGCGTCGGCCAGCAGCTGGCGCCAGCGCGGATCGACCGAGCCGCCGCCGGCCAGGCGCAGCGACGCGACCGCGCAGCCTCCCGCACCTTCCGCACCGTCCACACGAATCGCATCGAGCCCCGCGCGCAGCGCGAACGCGACGCCTTCGAACGCCGCCCTCATCATCGCGCCGCGCGTATCGCCGAGCCCGAGGCCGAGCCAGCCGCCGCGCGCGTCGGGATTCATCCACGGCGAGCGCTCGCCGCTCAGGTACGGCAGGAACGAGAGCCGCTCGGACGCCGGCTGCGCGAACGCGTCGTCGTAGGCGGCCGGCCAGCTCGCGTAGCCGAGCCAGCCGCGCACCGCTTCGAGCGCGAGCCCGACGTTCTGCATCGCCGCCATCGTGTAGTACCCGCCGCCCGCGGCCGCGCGATAGCGATGCAGCCCGCGTCGCACGGCGGGCAGCCGGTCCGCGAGCACGACGATCTGCCCGCCGCTGCCGGTCGTCAGCAGCGCGTCGCCGTCCGCGACGAGGCCGCTGCCCAGCGCCGCGCACGCGGTGTCGGCCGCGCCGGTCGCGAGCGGCACGCCGGCCGGCAAGCCGAGCGCCGCGGCCGCCTGCGCGGCGAGCACGCCGCACGGCGCCGTCGACGCGCGCACCGGCGCAAACAGCGCGCGCGGCAGGCCGAGCGCGTCGAGCCGCGCGGCATCCCACGCGCCGTCGGGCAACGCGAGCGCGGTCGCGCACGCATCGCTCGGATCGGCCGCGACGTCGCCGCCGAGCGCGATGCGCAGCCAGTCCTTCGGCTGCACGGCCCAGCGTGCGGCGCGCAGCGCCGCCGGCTCGCTTGCGGCCATCCAGCGCAGCAGCGGGCCTGCCATCCCCGGCGCGACCGGGTTCGGCGCGTCCGGCCAGTCCGCCGCGGCGGCGAACCGCACGGCGCGCGTATCGGGCCACAGCAGCGCGGGCCGCACCGCGCGGCCGGCCGCATCGATCAGCACGACGCCGTGCATCTGCCCCGAAAAACCGATTGCGGCGACTTGCGCCCGCTCATCGGCGGGCAGCCGCGCGGCGGCGCGAACGAGCGCATCCCACCACGCATCCGGAGCGATTTCCGCCCAGCCGGGCTGCGGCGACGACAGTGCATAAGGTTCGCTCGCGACCGCGCGTTCGACGCCGTCCGGGTCGAGCGTGACGAGTTTCACCGAGCCGGTGCCGAGATCGATTCCGAGCAAGCGCATGACGAAGCGACGAATTGAATGGACAAGCTTCGATGATAGCGGGATCGCAATATGCGCCCCATTTTTTCGCGATCGTGAATGGCCGATGCGATCGAGCTCGCCTTCTGCTTTAAAACGCCCGTTCTCGGGTTAACCCGGTGCGTTTTTTCACACCCTGAAATGACCACTATTCCCGAATTGCGATACACACCATAAAGCACCCCATATTTGACATGGGAGTCCGCATTATTTTGGACGGCTATAAAACCGGGAAACCTCACTCCTGCGGCAGATCCACGATGCGCGACGCCACGCTTCATGCCGAATCGGCATATCGAACCAGCAAAGAACGGAATAGAACCCAGTGCTCTTGTTGCGCATGGCCGTTCCGCATAACTTCGTATCACCCCGAATACAAGATCATGGAGTGAGACAGATGCAATCGAACACGGTCCATCCGTGCGATGAAGTGTTGCCGACCGGCAAGCTCGTAACGCTCGGACTGCAGCACGTTCTCGTCATGTACGCCGGCGCGGTCGCCGTGCCGTTGATCGTCGGCGGCGCGCTCAAGCTGCCGAAAGACCAGATCGCGTTCCTGATCAGCGCCGATCTGTTTTCGTGCGGCATCGCGACGCTGATCCAGACGCTGGGCCTGTGGATCTTCGGCATCCGCCTGCCCGTGATCATGGGATGCACGTTCGCGGCGGTCGGCCCGATGATCGCGATCGGCACGAACCCCGGCCTCGGCATCCTCGACATCTTCGGCTCGACGATCGCGGCCGGCGTCATCGGCATCGTGCTCGCGCCGACGATCGGCAAGCTGCTGCGGTTCTTCCCGCCCGTCGTCGTCGGCACGGTGATCTCGGTGATCGGCCTGTCGCTGATGGAAGTCGGGATCAACTGGGCCGCAGGCGGCGTCGGCAATCCGGAATACGGCAGCCCCGTCTACCTCGGCCTGTCGCTGCTCGTGCTCACGCTGATCCTGCTGATCAACAAGTTCGGCCGCGGCTTCATCGCGAACATCTCGGTGCTGCTCGGCATCGTCGCGGGCTTCGCGATCGCGTTCGCGCTCGGCCGCGTGAACACCGACGGCGTGTCGATCGCGCCGTGGGTCGGCTTCGTGATGCCGTTCCACTTCGGCTGGCCGCACTTCGACCCGCTGTCGATCGCGACGATGGTCACGGTGATGTTCGTCACGTTCATCGAATCGACCGGGATGTTCCTCGCGGTCGGCGACATGGTCGATCGTCCGGTGGACCAGGATCGCCTCGTGCGCGGCCTGCGCGTCGACGGCCTCGGCACGCTGATCGGCGGCATCTTCAACTCGTTCCCGCATACGTCGTTCTCGCAGAACGTCGGCCTGATCGGCGTGACGGGCGTGAAGAGCCGCTTCGTGTGCGCGACGGGCGGCGTGATCCTGGTGCTGCTCGGCCTGTTCCCGAAGATGGCGCAGGTGGTCGCGTCGGTGCCGCCGTTCGTGCTCGGCGGCGCGGGGATCGTGATGTTCGGGATGGTCGCGGCGAACGGCGTGAAGGTGCTGTCGAAGGTCGACTTCGTGGAGAACCACCACAACCTGTTCGTCGTCGCGGTCAGCATCGGCCTCGGCCTCGTGCCGGTCGTGTCGCCGCACTTCTTCTCGAAGCTGCCGGGCGCGCTCGCGCCGATCCTGCACAGCGGCATCCTGCTCGCGTCGGTATCGGCGGTAATCCTGAACATCGTGTTCAACGGCGTGAAGGGCGAGAAGGAAGCGAAGTGCGACATCCGCCGCGCCGGTCATGATTTCGACGGGCGACCGGCCGACCTGCACTGACCGCCCGATCGCGCCGCGATGCGGCGCTGCGTTTGGATCGAAACACGCCACGACATCGTCGTGGCGTGTTTGTTTGCGTCCAGCACGCGCGCCAACTTTGCACGTGCAAAGCCCCCGCCCAAAAAGCAACGCCACGGATTCTCATCCGTGGCGTTGTCATTTGCGGAGCGTTGCGTGCGTATCCTGGTTGCGTCACGCACGCAACGCCCGCCGGCTCGATGCCGGCGGTTGCCCGCCATGCATCGCGACGACCGGCGGCGCTCAGCCCTTCGCCGCAGCGGCCGACGCCGGTGCAGGCGCGGCCGCCTTGCCGTAGTCGACCGGCTGGTCGGCCGGGCGCGGCGTCTCGCCGGCCCGCTCGATCCATCCGCCGCCCAGCGAGCGATACAGGTCGACGAGGTTCGTCCACCGTGCGAGCCGCGCGTTGATCAGCGACTGCTGCGCCGCATACAGGTCGGTCTGCGCGGTCAGCACCGACAGGTAGCTGTCGACGCCGTTCTTGTAGCGCAGGTCCGACAGGTCGTAGCGACGCTGCTGCGCGTGCTCGTTGCGCTGCAGCGCGGCGATCTGCTGGTCGTACGTGCCGCGCGCAGCGAGGCCGTCCGCCACTTCGCGGAACGCCGACTGGATCGCCTTCTCGTAGTTCGCGATCTCGATGCGCTTCTGCACGTTCGCGAGATCGAGATTGGCGAGGTTCGCGCCGCCCTCGAAGATCGGCATCGCGATCTGCGGCGCGAACGACCACGCCGCGGTGCCGGCCTTGAACAGCCCGCCGAGCGTCGGGCTCGCGGTGCCGAACGCGCCCGTCAGCGAGATGCGCGGGAAGAACGCCGCCCGTGCCGCGCCGATGTTCGCATTCGCCGCGAGCAGGTTCTGCTCGGCTTCCATGATGTCCGGACGACGCGTCAGCAGATCCGACGGCAACCCGGCCGGGATGTCGGTCAGGAAATTCTGCGCGTCGAGCGGCATGCCCGCCGGCAGGTCGTCCGGCAGCGGCTCGCCGATCAGCAGCACCAGCGCGTTCACCGCCTGCGCACGCGCACGCGCCTGCGCCTGCTGGTTCGCGAGCGCCGTTTCGACGATCGTCTGCGCCTGGCGCAGGTCGAGCTCCGAGCCGGTGCCGTTGTCGAACTTCAGCTTCGTCAGGTCGTACGACGCCTGCGCGGATTTCAGCGTGTTTTCCGTCACCTTCAGCAGGTCGTCGGTCGACAGCACCGTCAGGTACTGGTCCGCAACCTGCGCGACCAGCGCGATCTCCGACGCCTTGCGGGCCTGCGCGGTCGCGAGGTATTTCGCGAGCGCCTGGTCCTTCAGGCTCTGGATCCGGCCGAACAGGTCGAGCTCCCACGACGCCTGCAGCCCGACGTTGTAGGTCGTCGAGATGTTGCGCCCCGGGATGGCCGTCAGCGCGTTCGGCAGCCGCTGGCGATTGCCGGTGCCCACCGCGTCGAGCTTCGGGAACAGGTCCGCGCGCGTGATCTGGTACTGCGCGCGCGCGGCCGCGATGTTCAGCACCGCGACCCGCAGGTCGCGGTTGTTCTTCAGCGCGATGTCGATCAGCCGCTGCAGGCGCGGATCGACGAAGAACTCGCGCCAGCCGATGTCGGTCGCCGCCTGGCCGTTCGCGCTGCGCGCGCCGGCCGCCGCGGCCGGCTGCGTCGCATAGACGCCGCCGGACGGGAACGCCTGCGAAACGGGCGCATCGGGCCGCTTGTAATGCGGCGCCATCGTGCAGCCCGTGGCGAAGAGCGCGGCGGCCAGTGCGACCGCGCTTGCAGTCAAAGCATGTTTTTGCATCATCACTGCCCCTTCTTCTCGTCGTCGCCGTGGTCGCCCTTCTCCGCCTGGTGCATGTGATCCTGCGCAAGACGCAGCGCCTCGTCGACGTCTTCCTTCTCGCCGCTGAAGATCGCGCGGATCTTCACGAAGAACATCGGGATCATGAAGATCGCGAGGAACGTCGCGGTGATCATCCCGCCGATCACGCCGGTACCGATCGCGTGCTGGCTCGCCGAGCCCGCGCCGTTGCTGATCGCGAGCGGCATCACGCCGAGAATGAACGCGAGCGACGTCATCAGGATCGGACGCAGCCGCAGGCGCGCCGCTTCCAGCGCGGCCTCGATCGGCCCCATCTTCTCCGTTACCTGCAGCTCGCGCGCGAACTCGACGATCAGGATCGCGTTCTTCGCGGACAGGCCCACCGTGGTCAGCAGGCCGACCTGGAAGAACACGTCGTTCTCGAGGCCGCGCAGCGTCGCCGCGAGCAGCGCGCCGATCACGCCGAGCGGCACGACCATGATCACCGAGAACGGAATCGACCAGCTTTCATACAGCGCCGCGAGACACAGGAACACGACGAGGATCGAGATCGCATACAGGATCGGCGCCTGCGAGCCCGACTGGATTTCCTGGTACGACAGCCCCGTCCACGAGTAGCCGACGCCTTCCGGCAGCTTCTTCGCGAGCGCTTCCATCGCCGCCATCGCCTGGCCGGTCGACTTGCCCGGTGCGGCCTGGCCCTGGATTTCCATCGCCGAGATGCCGTTGTAGCGCTCGAGCTTCGGCGAGCCGTAGGTCCAGTGGCCGGTCGCGAACGCGCCGAACGGCACCATCCCGCCCGCGCCGTTGCGCACGTACCAGACGTTCATGTCTTCCGGCGTCATCCGGAACGGCGCGTCGGACTGTACGTACACCTTCTTGATCCGGCCGTCCGTGTCGAGGAAGTTGTTCACGTACTTCGACGCCCACGCGATCGAGAACGTCTGGTCGATCGCATCCGCCGTCACGCCGAGTGCGTTCGCCTTCTCGCGGTCGATGTCCACCTTGTACTGCGGCGTATCGTTCAGGCCGTTCGGACGCACGCCCTGCAGCGTCGGATCCTTCGAAGCCATCATCAGCAGCTGGTTGCGCGCGGCCATCAGCGCGTCGTGGCCGACGCCCGCGTTGTCCGTCAGCTCGAAGTCGAAGCCGGCGGCGGTGCCGAGTTCCGGAATCGACGGCGGGTTGAACGGAATCACCAGCGCGTCCTTGTACTTCGAGTAACGCCCGAACATCCGGCCGATCAGCGCCTGGACCTTCTGGTTCGCGTGCTGACGCTGCGCGTAATCCTTCAGCCTGACGAACACGAGACCCGAGTTCTGGCCGCGGCCCGCGAAGCTGAAGCCGTTGACCGTGAACGCGGACTCGACGATTTCCTTCTCGTCGTTCAGCAGGTAGTCGGAAATGTTCGCGAGCGTCTTCGCGGTGGTTTCCTGCGTCGAGCCGGACGGCGTCTGCACGATCACGAACATCAGGCCCTGGTCCTCATCCGGCAGGAACGACTTCGGCAGGCGCACGAACAGCAGGCCGACCGCGACGATCACGACCAGATAGATGATGAGCCAGCGGCCCGAGCGCTTGATCACGTGGTGCACGCCGACGTGGTACTTGTCGCGGCTCTGGTTGAACGTGCGGTTGAACCAGCCGAAGAAGCCCTTCTTCTCCTCGTGGTGGCCCTGCGGGATCGGCTTGAGGATCGTCGCGCACAGCGCCGGCGTCAGGATCAACGCGACGAGCACCGACAGCACCATCGCCGACACGATCGTCAGCGAGAACTGACGATAGATCGCGCCGACCGAGCCGCCCGAGAACGCCACCGGCACGAACACCGCCGACAGCACGAGCGCGACGCCGACCAGCGCGCCGGTGATCTGGCCCATTGCCTTGCGGGTCGCCTCCTTCGGCGACAACCCCTCCTCCGCCATCACCCGCTCGACGTTCTCCACCACCACGATCGCATCGTCGACCAGGAGGCCGATCGCGAGCACGAGGCCGAACATCGACAGCGTGTTGATCGAGAAGCCCACCATCGACATGATCGCGAACGTGCCGAGCAGCACCACCGGCACCGCGATCGTCGGGATGATCGTCGCCCGCAGGTTCTGCAGGAACAGGTACATCACGAGGAACACCAGCACGATGCCTTCGAGCAGCGTCTTGACCACTTCCTCGATCGACAGCTTCACGAACGGCGTCGTGTCATACGGATACGACACCGACAGGCCGTGCGGGAAGTACTTCGACAGCGTGTCCACCTGCTGGCGCACCGCCTTCGCGGTCGCGAGCGCGTTCGCGTTGGTCGCGAGCTGGATGCCCAGCGCCGCGCTCGGCTTGCCGTTGTACTTGGTGTCGAAGTTGTAGTTTTCCGCGCCGAGCGCGACGTGCCCGACATCCTTCAGGCGAACCTGCGAACCGTCCTGGTTGACCTTCAGCAGGATGTTGCCGAACTCCTCCGGCGTGCGCAGCAGCGTCGCCTCGGTGATCGTCGCCTGCAGCATCGTGCCGGGCTTCGCCGGCGTGCCGCCGAGCTGGCCGCCCGCGACCTGCACGTTCTGCGCGCTGATCGCGTTGGTCACGTCGACCGGCGTGAGGCCGTAGTTGGTCAGGCGGGTCGGATCGAGCCAGATCCGCATCGCGTACTGCGAGCCGAACAGCGTGACGGTGCCGACGCCGTTGAGCCGGCTGATCGGGTCCTTCACGTGCGACGCGACGTAGTTCGCGAGGTCGTAGCGGCTCATGCTGCCGTCTTCGGACGTGAAGGCGAGCACCAGCAGGAAGCTGCTGCTCGACTTCGTCACCGACAGGCCGAGCTGCTGCACGACCTGCGGCAGGATCGGCGTCGCGAGCGACAGCTTGTTCTGCACCTGGACCTGCGCGATGTCGGCGTTGGTGCCCGGCGCGAACGTCAGCGTGATCGTCGCCGTGCCCGAGTCGTCACTCGTCGACGACATGTACAGGAAGTTGTCGAGACCGCTCATCTGCTGCTCGATCACCTGCGTCACCGTGTCTTCCACCGTCTTCGCGGAAGCGCCCGGGTAGTTCGCGGAGATCTGGATCGATGGCGGCGCGATCGTCGGATACTGCGCGATCGGCAGCGTGAAGATCGCCGCGACCCCGGCCAGCATCAGGATGATGGCGATCACCCATGCAAAGATCGGGCGATCGATAAAAAACTTTGCCATGAAACAGGCTCCCTGTTAATGAGCACTCGACGCGGCGGCAGCGCTCGCCGGGGCAGCGCCCGACGCTGCAGCCGACGAGGCGGCCGGCGACGCCGCGGCGGGCGACGAACCCGACGACGGCGCGGCGGCCGGCGCTGCTGCCCCTGCTGCGGCGCCCTGCGCCTGCGCAAGCTGGGCCGCAACGGTCTTCACGGTCGCGCCCGGACGCACCTTGTCGATGCCCTGCACGATCACCCGGTCGCCCGCCTGCAGGCCGCCTTCGACGACCCAGTTCTGCCCCTGCATGCCCGTCGTCGTCAGCGGACGCGGCGCGACCTTGTTGTCCGCGCCCACCACCAGCGCGACCGCCTGCCCCTTCTGGTCATGCGTGACGCCGATCTGCGGCACCAGGAACGCGTTCTCGTTCACGCCTTCCTCGATGCGCGCGCGCACGAACATCCCCGGCAGCAGCACCCGGTTCGGGTTCGGGAAGATCGCGCGGATCGTCACCGAGCCCGTCGCCTGATCCACCGTCACGTCCGAGAACTGCAGCTTGCCCGGCTCCGAGTACGTCTTGCCGTCCTCCAGGATCAGCGACACCTTCGCCGCTCCCGGGCCGCTCGTCTTGATCCGCCCGCTCTGCACGTCCTGGCGCAGCTTCAGCCCGTCGAGGCTCGACTGCGTCAGGTCCACGTACACCGGATCGAGCTGCTGCACCGTCGACATCAGCGTCGCCTGGCTCGCCTGCACGTACGCACCCGGCGTGACCTGCGAGATGCCGACGCGGCCGGTGATCGGCGACACCACGTCCGTATAGCCGAGGTTGATCTGCGCGGTGTCCACCGCCGCCTTGCCGGCGGCGACGTCCGCCGCCGCCTGCCCTTGCGCGGCGACCGCGTTGTCGTAGTCCTGCTTGCTGATCGCGTTCGCGCCCACCAGCACCTTGTAGCGCGCCACCAGTGCGTTCTGCGTCGCGAGGTTCGCCTGCGCCTTCGCGAGCGACGCCTTCGCGCTGTTCAGTTGCGCGAGGTACGGCGCCGGGTCGATCTTGTAGAGGCGCTGGCCGGCCTTGACGTCGGTGCCTTCGGTGAATTCACGGCGCAGCACGATGCCGTCGACCCGCGCGCGCACCTGCGCAACGAGGAACGCGTTGGTGCGGCCCGGCAGTTCGGTGAAGACCGGCACGGTTTCCGGCTGGACGGTGACGACGCCGACTTCCGGCGTTTGCGGCGGCGGTGCCGATTCTTTTTTCCCGCACGCGGCCAGGAAAACGGCGGCCGTCGCGACAGTGATTAAGCGGTATGGAACCCGTTCGACGCGCATGGAGCGACCTCTGTGTGTAACCAATGGAATGAGTGTCGCGCCCGGCCCGGACGCAACACGGATGCGCCTTGCGGCGCGGATCGAACACCTGAATTACTGGACTGCTAGATACAGCAAGCGGCACGGAACCACTGTGCCGACGAAGACGCCCCGAACTGCGGGCTGGTAGTGCTTTGGCGGGAATCAGCAGTGTGGGATATTAACTGATTGCCCCTTTGGCCATTCGATCGTAGGGTGGTATTGTATATACATTCACGAATGTATGTAAAAAGACCCCTCGCCGCCGCGACCGCTGGTATTACGAATCGTTACGAGTCGCTAGGATAGCCCGTTTGCACGGGTACGGCGAGGGATGCGAACCTTATTGTTTCGCCCACCGATCGATCTCCCCAGGCCTGAATATGGTCAGACGCACCAAGGAGGAAGCCCTTGCCACCCGCAACGGCATCCTCGACGCCGCCGAACATGTGTTCTTCGAGAAGGGCGTGTCGCACACGTCGCTCGCGGACATCGCGCATCACGCCGGCGTGACGCGCGGCGCCATCTATTGGCATTTCGCGAACAAGAGCGAGCTGTTCGACGCGATGTTCGATCGCGTCCTGCTGCCGATCGACGAACTGAAGAAGTTGCCGGCCGACGCGCCCGGCAGCAATCCGCTCGACAAGGTCCGCAAGATTCTGATCTGGTGCCTGCTCGGCGTCCAGCGCGACTCGCAGCTGCGCCGGGTGTTCAGCATCCTGTTCATGAAGTGCGAGTACGTGGCGGACCTGGAGCCGCTGCTGCAGCGCAATCGCGCCGGCATGAGCGACGCGCTGCACGCGATCGACGCCGATCTCGCGATGGCCGTGCAACTGAAGTTGCTGCCCGAACGGCTCGACACGTGGCGCGCGACGCTGATGCTGCACACGCTCGTCAGCGGCTTCGTGCGCGACATGCTGATGCTCCCCGACGAGATCGACGCGGAGCAGCACGCGGAAAAGCTCGTCGACGGCTGCTTCGACATGCTGCGCTACAGCCCGGCGATGCTGAAGGACGACTGACGCGCTGCGCGCGCCGGCGCACGCGGCGGCACCGTCAGGCGGCCTGCGCGCGGCGCGCGCGGGCCCGCCGGTTCGACGCGGACACCGACTCGCGCGCCGGCATCGCGCCGCCCGCCAGCCCGGCGATCCATGCGTCGGTCGACATCACCGCCGCGAAGTTCGACTGGAACACCACCGTGTACGCGCGGTGGATCTCCTCGGCGCTTGCCGCGCCGGCCGCGTTCTCGTACGGCACCGCGCCCGTCGCATCCTCCAGATACTCGACGTTCAGCCCCGCATGCGCCGCGTGATATACGGTCGACGCATTGCAGTTGTGCGTCATGTAGCCGGCCACCGCGAGCGTGTCGATGCCGTGCGCGTCGAGCCATGCGGCGAGATCGGTGCCCGCGAACGCGCTCGCGAGCGACTTCTCGATCCGGTGCGCGTACGGCCGCGACGCAACCACCGGATGCAGTTCGACGCCGTCGCTGCCGGGCGCGAAGATCGGCGCGCCGGCCGGCGCGACGTGCTGGACGACGATCACCGGCACGCCGGCCGCGTGCGCGGCATCGATCGCGCGGCCGAGGTTCGCGAGCGACGTGTCGACGGGCGGGTATTCGATCGGCAGGTCGCCCGTCACGTATTCGTTCTGCACGTCGATCACGATGAGGGCGCGGCGGCCGGCGGGCTTCGAAGCGGGCTTCGACATGATGTTCTCCTGGTTCGGACGCGCCGCCCCGCCCCGCAACGGGCGCAGTCGGCAGCGCGATGCGATGCATTGTCGAACCGCGGCGCCGGCCCTGACAGCGGCCCGATTGCCATTCTTCGATAGAATCGGGCCATCCGCATTCCGGAGCCCGCCATGCCCGCCGTCCCCGCCGCCCCCGCCGTCTCTTCTCCCACCGTCGTCGCCGCGATCGCGTTCGACGGCATCAGCCCGTTCCACCTGTCGGTCCCGTCCGTCGTGTTCGGCAAGGAGCGCGACGCGGCCGACACGCCCGCGTTCGACTTCCGCGTGTGCTCGGCGGACCGGGGCCCGCTCGCGACGACCGGCGGCTTCACGATCTCGGCCCCGCTCGGGCTCGATGCGCTGGACGACGCGCAGATCGTCATCGTGCCGAGCTGGCGCGACCCGGACGAGACGCCGCCGGCGGTGCTGCTCGACGCGGTGCGCGCCGCCGCCGAGCGCGGCGCGCTGCTGGTCGGGCTGTGCCTCGGCGCATACGTGCTCGCGGCCGCCGGCCTGCTCGACGATCGCCCGGCGACCACGCACTGGGCGTGGGCGGACGACTTCGCGCGGCGCTTTCCACGTGTGCGGCTCGATCCCGACGTGCTGTACGTCGACGACGGCAACCTGATGACGTCGGCCGGCACCGCCGCGGGGCTCGACTGCTGCCTGCACGTGGTGCGCCGCCGCTTCGGCGCCGACGCTGCGAACCGGATCGCGCGGCGCCTCGTGATTCCGCCGCACCGCCAGGGCGGGCAGGCGCAATACGTGCCGCAGCCCGTCGCCGCGCACCCGCGCGACGCGCGGCTCGCGGGCCTGCTCGACTGGGTGCGCGCGCATCTCGACGCGCCGCACGGCGTCGACTCGCTCGCCGCGCGCGTGCTGATGAGCCGCCGCACGTTCACCCGGCACTTCCGTCAGGCGACCGGCACAACCGTGATCGCGTGGCTGCAGGCCGAACGGCTCGCGCGCGCGCAGCATCTGCTGGAAACCACCGGACAATCGATCGACGCGATCGCGCAGGCGGCCGGCTACGGGTCGAGCGTGTCGCTGCGCCAGCATTTCGCGAGCGCGCTCGGCACGTCGCCGTCGGCCTATCGGCGGGAATTTCGGGGGACGGCGGCGGACGCGCCGAGATGATGGCCGCCGCATGCGCGGCGGCCAGCGGGATGCGGCCTGCGCGGGGTCGCGCTCAGCCGTTGAACCAGCGCGCCGCGTAGAGCAGCAGCGCGACGAACACGATCATCGCCGCCCACGCCCAGACCGGCACCGGAGAGGATGCGCGTTGATGGACCGCGCTGGCCGCCCGGCCGGTCAGCGCGCCGCCGAGGTGCTGCAGCGGCGGACGTTTCGCCGTCCCCGCGAGCGACGCGGGCCGCAGGAACACGTGCTGGCGCCGATGCGCAGTGGTGCGCGCGCGGTTCGGCGCAAGCCCGTGCTTCGCCTGCACCACCGCGCAGAACTCGCTGAAGAAGTCGTCGGCCCATTCGTGCAGCGCGTTCTCGATCTGCCGCGTCGGCAGCTCGGCGAGCGGCCCGGTCGCGGTCGCCCACAGCACGTATTCGACGCGGGTCGCGTTCGCGTCGTCCGACTCCGGCAACAGCACGATTTCGATCTGGCCGCGCAGCGCGCCGATGCCGTCGGCGCGCGCCTTGAAGTTCAGGGTCCGGCGCGGCTGCCCCTCCGCATCGCCCTGCTCGCTCGCGACATGCGCGCGCACGTCGTAGCGCGCCCGCAGCGGGCCGAGCGGCACGGTCAGCGTCAGCGCATACTCGCCGCGCGTCAGCTCGACGAACGATTCACAATGGTCAAAACTCGCGCGCAGCAGCGCGATGTCCTCCAGTGCGTCCCGGACGACCGACGGCGCAAGCGGCACGCGTAATGCGTCGTTCAGTTCCATGATGCCTCCCCGATGAACACTTGCCGCTCAGGACGTCTCGACGAGACTGTCGACCCGCGCGGCATCGAAGGCGACATAGCGCGCAAGCGCCAGCGCCGCCGACTTCGGTTCCTCGTAACTCCATGCGGCGTTTTCGATCACGCCGTCTTCCGTCTGCAAATCGAAATAGGTCGCTTGCCCCTTCAGCCCGCAGACGGTCGTCAGGCGCGACCGCACGAGCCGGCTCATGTTGACGTCGGCGCGTGGCAGGTAGTAGACGTCCCGCAGGCCCGACTCGCGCACGGTCAGCGCGCCGAGCGTATCCGCGTACGTAATCCCCCGATGAATCACGCGCACGCGATGGCGATTCGGCACGATTTCGAGACGAGGGTCGGCTGCAGCGGTCATCGATCTCCTCCTACGGACGGCCCGGCGGGCGGGCCGGGGTGCGCACCAAGAAGCAAAAAAGCCACGGCGCGGGCGCCGTGGCTTTCATTATCGGCGAAAGTCGCACGAATTGTGCGACTGTCGCCATCAACCGGACATTGCAGGCTATTTCGCGGACCAGGTGAACGCCTGCTTCGCGCCGCCCTTCGCGCCCACCGTGACGCTGTGCGTCTCGTCCTTGCCCTGGTACGACGCTTGCACCGTGTAGCGGCCCGGCGGCAGCTTCACGAGCATGTACGGCCCGCGCGCGTCGGTCTTCAGCACTTCGGCGCCCTTCGCGTCGGTGATCCGCACGTGGACGTCGGCCAGGAACTCGCCGCCCGCACCCGTGAAGCGCAGCGCGAGCGGCCACGCGGCTTCGTTGCGCTGGAACGCCGTCGATTCGTCCTGCCCGATGCCGCCGGACACGAAGGTGACGTCGCCCTGTTGACGCGCGGCGGGCAGGCCGTCCGACTGCGCGTATGCGCCGGTGGCGCCGGCCGCGACACCGACGGCCAGCGCCGCGGCGATCGCAAATCGGGACATGCTGCGTGGATGTTGCATGGCACTCTCCTTTGGGTCGGAACGGAGGCCTGTTCGCGCCGCCGGCGGGTGGCCGGCGGCGCGTGCCGGTCAGCTCAGGTCGACCGGCACGAAGATCTGCGCATTGTCGCGCTGGATCAGCAGCGCGAGGCTGTTGCCGGCGCCCTTCACCGCGTCGCGCAGCTGTTCGGGGCTCGTGACCGGCCGGCCGTTCACCGCGAGGATCACGTCGCCCGGCTGGATGCCCGCGCTGGCGGCCGGGCCGCCCGCCTGCTGGACGAGCAGCCCGTGCGACAGCTGCGTCGCGCTGCGCTCCTGCGGCGACAGCGGCCGCACCGCGACGCCGAGCCGGCCCTGTTCGACCGGACCGCCGTCGTTCGACGCGACCTTGGCGTCGGCCATCGAGCCGAGCGTCACGCTGACCGTCTTCTTCGACTTGTCACGCCAGATCTGCAGGTCGGCCTTGGAGCCGGGCTTGAAGCTCGCGATCTGTGACGGCAGCGTCGTCGAGTCGGCCACCGGCATGCCGTTGACCGCCAGGATCACGTCGCCCGGCTGCAGGCCCGCCTTCGCGGCCGGGCCGTTCGGGTCGACCGAGCTGACGAGCGCGCCGTCCGGCTTCGGCAGCCCGAACGAGCTGGCCAGCGTCTGGTTCAGCCCCTGCACCGCGACGCCGAGGCGGCCGCGGCTCACGTGGCCCGTCTTCACGAGCTCGTCCTTCACCTTGATCGCCTCGTTGATCGGGATCGCGAACGACAGGCCCTGGAAGCCGCCCGTCTGCGAATAGATCATCGAGTTGATGCCGATCACTTCGCCCTTCAGGTTGAACAGCGGGCCGCCCGAGTTGCCGGGGTTGACCGGCACGTCGGTCTGGATGAACGGCGTGTAGTTCTCGTCGGGCAGCGCGCGCGACTTCGCGCTGATGATGCCGGAGGTCACCGTGTTGTCGAAGCCGTACGGCGAGCCGATCGCGACCACCCACTGGCCGACCTTGCTCTGCGCCGGATCGCCGATCTTCACGATCGGCAGCCCGCTCGCGTCGATCTTCAGCACCGCGACGTCGGACTGCTTGTCCGCGCCGACGACCTTCGCCTTGTATTCGCGCTTGTCGGTCAGCTTCACGGTGACGACGTTCGCGCCGTCGATCACGTGCGCATTCGTCAGGATATAGCCGTCCGGGCTGACGATGAATCCGGAGCCGAGGCTCGCGCTCGGCTGCTCGTCCGGCTGCGCGTCGCCGCCCATGCCGGGCATCTGGCCGTAGAAGTGCTTGAAGAACTGGTAGAACGGGTCGCTCGGGTCGATCGGCAGCTGCGGCTGCTGCATGCGCCGCGCAGTCTGCTTCACCACGTGCTTCGCGCTGATGTTCACGACCGCCGGGCCGTAGGTCTCGACGAGCCCGGAGAAATCGGGGATGCCGGTCTTCGCGGCCGCTTCGGCCGGCATCAGCGCGGCCGCCTGCGCGGGCGTGATGATCTGCGGCTCGGCACGCCGGGTGCCCGCGACATAGCCGGCGGACAGCGCGGCCGCCACCACGACGGCGACAGCGCCGCGCGCAAGGAATCGGGTGTTCATCGTAGGACCTCCTCTTTTGTTACAGCGCAGCGTAACGACCCTGACTTAAAGGAGGCTTAATCAGCCTTAAACCGGGCTTAAACCACCGCCGGAACGCTCGTGAACAGACTTCTGCGCCGATCCTGCCCAACCCCGCTCCCTTACACTTGCTCGGACTGACGCGACGCCTCGGCCGGCATCTCGGCATTGCGAAACACGACGCTGACGAGCAGGCCGCCCGCCGCCGCGTCGCCGAGCGTCACCGTCGCGCCCTGCTGCGCCGCAACACGCTTGACGATCGCGAGGCCGAGCCCGCTGCCCGACACGTCGGTGCGGGCCCGCGCGGAGCTGTCGCGGTAGAAGCGGTCGAACACGCGCTCGCGCTCGTCGGCCGGGATGCCCGGGCCGCTGTCGCCGATCTGCACGCACGCGCGGCCGGCCGCGTCGCGCATCAGCGACACGTCGATGCGGCCGCCGTCGGGCGTGTACTTGACCGCGTTGTCGAGCAGGTTGCCGAACATCACGCGCAGCGCGGCGACATCGGCGACGACCCGCGCGGGCTGCGACTCCTCGAAGCCGAGGTCGATGCCGCGCCGCTGCGCGAGCGGCGCGTGCGCGGCCGCGCATTCGGCGAGCAGCGCCTGCAGGTCGACCGCCTCGCGCACCGTCCCGCCGTCCGGTTCCGAGCGGGCGAGCGCGAGCAGCTGTTCCGCGAGGCGCGTCGCGCGCGTGACGCCGTCCTGCAGGTCGGCGAGCGCCTCACGGCGCGACGCGTCGTCCTTCGCGCGCCCGACGAGCTGCGCCTGGATCTGCACGGCAGCGAGCGGCGTGCGCAGCTCGTGCGCGGCGTCGGCCACGAACGCCTTCTGCGTGTCGAGCGCCGACGACAGCCGCGCGAGCAGCCCGTTCAGCGCATGCACGAGCGGCTGCACCTCGAGCGGCAGCGGCGCATCGGGCAGCGGATCGAGCGCCTCGGGCCGGCGCGCCTCGACCGCGCGCGTCACGCGGCGCAGCGGCGCGAGCCCGCGCCCGACGATCATCCACACGGCCGCGCCGAGGAACGGCAGCAGCACGATCAGCGGCCACAGCGTGCGCAGCGCGACGTTCGCCGCGAGCCGATTGCGCACCGACACCGGCTGCGCGAGCTGCACGACGTTGTCGCCGACGATCGCGCCGTACACGCGCCATTCGCCGCGGTCGGTGCGCTCGGTCGAGAAGCCGAGCTCGGCGCGCGGCGCGATCGGCGCGCGCGGATGCGAGAAGTACATCAGCACGCCGTTGCGGTTCCAGATCTGGATCACGATGCCTTCGTCGCCGTTGGTGCGCGAGCCGAACACCTGCGAGAACGGCTCGGACGGCAGCGCCGCGGCGATCTCCTGCAGCTGGTAGTCGAACAGCTCGTTCGCCTCCGCGAGCGCCTGCCGGTAGATCAGCCAGCCGGCGAGGCCCACGCCGGCGACGACGATCGCCAGCAGCCAGATCAGCAATTGATGACGGATCGACCTCACGCGTCAGCTTTCCTTCACGACCATGTAGCCGAGCCCGCGCACGTTGCGGATCAGGTCCGAACCGAGCTTCTTGCGCAGCGCGTGGATATAGACCTCGACGGTGTTGCTGCCGATCTCCTCGCCCCAGCCGTACATCTTCTCCTCGAGCTGGCTCTTCGACAGCACCGCGCCGGGCCGCGCGAGCAGCGCCTCGAGCAGCGCGAACTCGCGCGCCGACAGCGCGACGGGCGCGCCGTCGAGCGTCACCTGGTGCGAAGCGGGATCGAGCGTCAGCGCGCCGTGCCGGATCAGCGACTCGCTGCGCCCCGCCTGGCGGCGGATCAGCGCGCGCATCCGCGCGCCCAGCTCGTCGAGATCGAACGGCTTGACCAGGTAGTCGTCGGCGCCCGCGTCGAGCCCCTTCACGCGATCGGCGATCGCGTCGCGCGCGGTGACGATCAGCACCGGCAGCGCCAGCCCGCGCGCGCGCAGCGTGCGCAGCACGTCGATGCCGTCGCGCTTCGGCAGGCCCAGATCGAGCAGCAGCAGGTCGTACGTCTCGCCGCCGAGCGCGGTGAGCGCCGCGTCGCCGTCCTGCACCCAGTCGACCGCGAAGCCGTCCGAGCGTAGCGCCTTGCGCACGCCCTCGGCGATCATCCGGTCGTCTTCGACAAGCAATATCCGCATCTGGGTCGGCATCCGTGGGACGAGTGAATCATGCCGAACATTGTAGCGCCGCGGATTGCGTGCGCGGCATCGTGCGCCGCACCGCGGCGGTTTCATCGGATCCGACCCAACTTGTCTCTACAATGTGCGCTTTGGCGCCGCGCGCGCCTCGCTCACGCACCCGCTTTCCCGTATTCGTCCATGCCGATTTCCGTCCTCGCCGCCCGGTTCGCGCCCCGCGCCCGCCTCTGCCTGCGCGCCGCCGCCGTCCTCGCCGCCTGCGCCACCCTGTCCTTCGCGCCGCCCGCGCAAGCCCGCAAGAAGCCGCACAAGCCGCCCGTCGTGTCCGCCGCCGCGCGCGCGGCCGGCCTGCCGCCGTCCGTGCTGGTCGCGCTGCAGCGCGCGAAGGTGCCCGCGTCGGCAATCAGCGTCGTCGTCGAGCGGGTCGGCGATCCGGAGCCGCTCGTCGCGTGGAACGCGAGCCGCCCGATGCTGCCGGCGTCGACGATGAAGCTCGTCACGACCTTCTCGGGCCTGTCGATCCTCGGCCCCGACTTCCGCTGGCGCACGTCCGCCTATGCCGACGGCACGCTCGACCCGGACGGCACGCTGCAAGGCAACCTGTACATCAAGGGCACCGGCGATCCGAAGCTCGTGCCGGAGGAGCTGATCGACCTCGTCGACAAGATCCGCAAGGCCGGCATCAAGCGCGTGAGCGGCGGCCTCGTGCTCGACAAGACCTATTTCGCAGCGTCGACGCGCGACCTGCCGGCATTCGACGACGACGCGAGCGCGCCGTACAACGTCGGCCCCGACCCGCTGCTGTACGCGTTCAAGGCCGTCTCGTTCACGCTGACGCCGGGCGACGACGGCAAGGTCGCGATCGACGTGCTGCCGCCGCTCGCGAACCTGTCGATCGACAACCAGCTCTACGAAGGCAACGGCTCGTGCGGCGCGGCAGCCGCCTCGGCACGCCCGACGCTGACGGCGGGCGACGGCATGCTGACCGCATCGTTCGCGGGCGACTATCCGCTGCGCTGCGGCGCGCGCACGACCAACCTCGCGATCCTCGACCACTCGACGTTCTTCGCGCGCGGCTTCCTCGCGCTGTGGCAGCAGGACGGCGGCACCATCGCGGGCCCCGTGAGCGAGGGCAAGGTGCCGACGACCGCGCGGCCCGTCGCCGTGCACCACAGCCCGGTGCTCGGCAGCGTCGTCTACGACATCAACAAGTTCAGCAACAACGTGATGGCGCGCAACCTGTTCCTGACGATCGGCGCGCAAAGCGGCAAGCCGCCCGCGACGCCCGAGCAGTCGAGCCGCGTGATCCATGCGTTCCTGCAGAAAAGCGGCATCGCGATGCCGGAGCTCGTGCTCGACAACGGCTCGGGCCTGTCGCGCGACGAGCACGTGAGCGCGCAGTCGCTCGCCGCACTGCTGCAGGCCGCGAACGCGAGCCCGGTCGCGCAGGCGTTCATCGATTCGCTGCCGATCGCCGGCATCGACGGCACGATGAAGAACCGGCTCACGAACGCGGGCGTGCTCGGCAACGCGCACATCAAGACCGGCACGCTGCGCGACGTGCGCGCGATCGCCGGCTACGTCGCGGGCGCGGACGGCCAGGGCTACGTCGTCGTCAGCTTCATCAACGACGAGCACGCGGAAGCCGCGCGCGCCGCGCACGACAGCCTGCTCGAATGGATCTACGCGGGCGCGCGCTGACGGCCGCGCCGGCGGCCGGCGCGCGGCCGCCCGGGCCACCCGCGCCGACAAAACGGGGCCGCACCGCGCAGCCCCGCACGGCGCGGCTTCGGTAGAAACCCTGTCCTCTGAGGGAACCCTCTACGCTCCCCTCTCGCCTAGCGCGACCCGATTGCGTAGGCTGTCGCCTGACCAATATTCACAATCGGGCGACTGCCCGGCCACGAGACTTGCAGGGGAAAGAAGGAGGAGACACGCCCATGCGATTCGACGTCGAATTGCTTCTGCTCGCGCTGGCGCCCGTCTTCCTGCTCTGCATCGGCTGGGAGGCCTGGCACTTCGCCCGCACCCGCCCGCAGGACGCCGTCTACGGCTGGCGGGACACGCTGTGCAACGCCGCGCTCGCGCTGATGCACCAGGGCGCCGACAAGGTCGCATGGCTGTTCGTGATTCCCGTGTACGCGTACTGCTACCAGCATTACCGCCTCTTCACGTGGCAGGACGGCTGGCTGTCGTTCGCCGTGCTGTTCGTCGCGCAGGATCTCCTCTACTACGTGTTCCATCGCGCGAGCCACCGCGTGCGCTGGCTGTGGGCCGCGCACGTGGTGCACCACTCGTCCGAGCGGATGAATTTCTCGACCGCGATGCGCCAGAGCCTGATGTATCCGGTCGCCGGCATGTGGGCGTTCTGGCTGCCGCTCGCGCTGCTCGGCTTCCCGCCGCAGCAGATCGTCGGCATCGTGCTGATCAACCTCGCGTTCCAGTTCTTCGTGCATACGCAGGCGTTCGGCAAGCTCGGCTGGATCGAGTACGTGTTCAACACGCCGTCGATCCATCGCGCGCACCATGCGCGCAACCCGCGCTACATCGACCGCAACTATGCGGGCGTGCTCGTGATCTGGGATCGGCTGTTCGGCAGCTTCGTCGAGGAGACGCCGGCCGACCCGCCCCGATACGGAATCGTCGAGCGGCTCGGCTCGAACAATCCGCTCGTCGCGACGTTCCACGAGTGGGGATCGATGGCCGCCGACGCGTGGCGCGTGCCCGGGTGGCGCGACAAGCTGCGCGCGGTTTTCGGGCCGCCCGAATGGGCGAGCGCTTATCATGCACGGATTGCCGACGCCACCGACGACGATCCGCGCACCGTGCCGCCCGCGGGCGCGAACCGCTAGAGAATAACTTTCAGCCAACGGCCGCCGCGACCCGGACCTGAGCGGGCATGCGGCAGATGCGAAACATCAGGCCATATCTACGAGGAGATCGATCGATGCAACCACAACGAACCGCACCGTCCCGCGCACGGCACCGCCTGCTGCGCACCGCCCAGGTTGCGATCGCAGGCGCCGCATTCGCGCTGCTCGCCGCATGCGGCGGCGGCGACGACAACAACAACAACGCGTCCGCCACGCCGCCGTCCGGCGTGAAGATGCAGATCGTGTCGTTCGGCGACAGCCTGTCCGACGTCGGCACCTATTCGCAGATCCTGCTCGGCTTCGGCGGCGGCCGCTTCACGACCAACCCGGGGCAGGTCTGGACGCAGAACGTCGCGAATTACTACGGCGACACGCTGCAGCCCGCCAACCAGGGCGGCTTCGGCATCCCGCTGCAGGCCACCGGCGGCCTCGGCTATGCGCAGGGCGGCGCGCGCGTCACGCTGCAGCCGGGCATCGGCCACGCGGACGCGAGCGTGCCGAATTCCGACTTCGCTCAGGCGACGACGACGCCGATCGCCGACCAGCTCAAGCAGTACCTGTCGCAGCACGGCAGCTTCAACGCGGGCCAGATCGTGCTGATCAACGGCGGCGCGAACGACATCTTCTATCAGGCGCAGGTCGCGCAGGCGCAAGGCAACACGCCGGCCGCGCAACTCGCGGCCGCGCAGGCGATCGGCCTGGCCGCGCAGCAGCTCGGCGGGCTCGTCCAGCAGATCGTCGCGGCGGGCGGCACGCACGTGTTCGTGTCGAACATCCCGGACATCGGCGGCACGCCGCTCGCGCTGCAAGGCGGCACGCAGGCGACCTTCACGCAGCTGTCGGGGCTGTTCAACCAGACGCTCGCCGGCACGCTGGCCGCGCTGAAGGTCGATCCGACGAAGTACAAGCTGGTCGATGTGTTCACGTGGCAGGACGGCATCGCGGCCAACTATCAGGCGAACGGCTTCGCCGTGTCGAACACCGACACCGCGTGCAACCTGAAGGCGATGGTGGCAGCTGCGACGAAGTTCGGCGCGCCGGTACCGACGGCCTTCGGCTCGTCGCTGTTCTGCTCGCCGCAGACCTACACGACGGCGAACGCGGACCAGACCTACATGTTCGCCGACACGGTCCACCCGACGACGCGCCTGCACGCGCTGTTCGCGCAGTTCGTCGAGCAGCAGATCGCATCGACCGGCGTCGGCAAGTAAGCACGACGCGGCGCGCAACAAAAAACGCCCGACCGGTTCGCGCCGGTCGGGCGTTTTCTTTTCATCTCGTCCGCGAGCGCCGCCGCGGCAACCGCTTCCGGTCCCTACCCCTGCGCTTCGAACGCGGCCGCCGCGCGGCCGAGCCGGTCGTTGACCGCGATCCATTCGACGGTGTCCGGCAGCTTCTCGACGAGGATCCGCGCGACGTCCGCCCGGTCGAGCGCACGCAGCATCCCGTAGAGCGCGTGCGCATACGCCTGCGGATCTTCCGGCGCGGCGATGAAATGCACGTCGGCGGCCTGCGCCCAGCGGCCCGCGCACGATGCGCGCGCGACCAGCGCGACCCGTTCGCCGGCCGCATGCGCGGCGGCGAGCAGCGGCTCCAGTTGATCGAACGGCAGCAGCGCGAGCGGCGTGCGCGGCGCGTAATGCGCCTTCAGCGTGCCGGACGCGCGCGGCGCGGTCGCGTCGCTGCCGTCAGGCAGCCGCGGCGCGCGGCCGAGCACGTCGGCGATCTGCTGCGGGCTCACATGACCCGGGCGCAGCAGCGCCGGGAAGCCGCGCGACAGGTCGAGGATCGTCGATTCGATGCCGACTTCCGACGGCCCGCCGTCGAGCACGTGCACCGTGTCGCCGAACTCGTCGCGCACGTGCTGCGCGGTCGTCGGGCTCACGTGCCCGAAGCGGTTCGCGGACGGCGCCGCCACCCCGCCGTGCCCGCCGCGCCGCGCGCTGAACGCGTCCAGCAGCGCCTGCGCGACCGGGTGCGACGGGCAGCGCAGCCCGACCGAGTCCTGCCCGCCGCTCACGGCGTCCGGAATGCGCGGATGGCGCTTCAGGATCAGCGTCAGCGGGCCGGGCCAGAACGCGCCGATCAGCTTGCGCGCATCGTCGGGCAAGGCTTCGACCCAATAGCCCGGATCGCCGCCCGGCGGCAGGTGCACGATCACCGGATGATTCGCCGGCCGGCCCTTCGCCGCATAGATGCGCGCGACGGCCTCGGGATTGGCCGCGTCGCCGCCGAGCCCGTAGACGGTTTCGGTCGGAAACGCGACGAGCTGGCCCGCATCGAGCAGCGCGGCGGCGGCGTCGATCTGCGCGCGCGTCACGGTCTTCGGAAGATCGCTGGACATCGGCACGGCACTCAGTCGAGCGGCACGCGCAGCAGCTGCGCGCACGCGGTGGCCGCGCCGAGCGCGTCGTCGCGCGTCGCGGCCGTGAAGTTCACGTGGCCCATCTTGCGGCCGACGCGCGCCTCCTCCTTGCCGTACAGGTGCAGATGCGCGGCCGGCATCGCGGCGACCTGGTCCCACGGCGGCGTGACCGACGCGCCCGCGGCGCCGTCCGGGAACCACACGTCGCCGAGAATGTTCAGCATCGCGGCCGGCGAATGCTGGCGCGGGTTGCCGAGCGGCATGCGCGTCATCGCGCGCACCTGCTGCTCGAACTGGCTCGTCGCGCACGCGTCGACCGTGTAGTGGCCGGAATTGTGCGGGCGCGGCGCCATCTCGTTCGCGACGAACGAGCCGTCTTCGAGCACGAAGAATTCGACGCACAGCACGCCGACGTAGCCGAGCGTGTCGGCGATCCGCACCGCGGCCTGCTGCGCCTTCTCGACGAGCGCGGCGTCGGCGGCCGGCGCCGGCACGACCGTCAGCGACAGGATGCCCGCGTGGTGGGTGTTCTGCGCGAGCGGGAACGCGGCCGAGCGGCCGTCGGCGCCGCGCGCGATCAGCGCCGACACCTCGTACTTCAGCGGCAGGCGCTTTTCCAGCACGCACGGCACGCCGCCGAGCGCCGCGTGCGCGTCGCGCACTTCCTGCGCGCTGCTCACCCGCACCTGCCCCTTGCCGTCGTAGCCGAGCCGCGCGGTCTTCAGGATGCCCGGCAGCACCGTGTCGAGCGCCGCATCGTCGAGCGCGGCGAGCGCCGCGGCCGATTCGATCACCACATGCGGCGCGACCGGCACGCCGGACGCCTCGATGAACCGCTTCTCCGCGATCCGGTCCTGCGCGACCGCGACGCAGCGGCCGGCCGGCGCGACGAACGTCGTGCGCGCGAGGAAATCGAGGCTCGCGGCCGGGACGTTCTCGAACTCGGTCGATACCGCGTCGCACAGCGCCGCCAGTTCGCCAAGCGCGGCTTCGTCGTCGTACGCCGCGCGCAGGTGGCGGTCGGCGACCGCGCCGGCGGGGCTCGTCGGATCGGGATCGAGCACGGCGACGCGGTAGCCCATCGCTTGCGCGGCGAAGCAGAACATGCGGCCGAGCTGGCCGCCGCCGACCATGCCAAGCCAGGCGCCGGGCAGGATCGGAGAAGTGGATTGAGAAGTGGTCATGTCAGTGGTCGGTCACGGCGGGCAGCGCGCCCGCCGCAGTGAGGACAATCCGGGTTCGACTGCCGGGTTGCCGGGCAGCCCTGGTCCGGGCGGCCCGTTGCGTTCATTCCAGCGGCGGCAGCACCATCGCGTGCGCGGCCTCGTTCTGGCGCACGCGGAACGCGGCGAGCCGGTTCGCGTAGTCGGCCGACGTGCCGGACAGGATCGACACCGCGAACAGCGCCGCGTTCGCCGCGCCGGCCTCGCCGATCGCGAAGGTCGCGACCGGCACGCCCTTCGGCATCTGCACGATCGAGTGCAGCGAATCGACGCCCTTCAGGTACTTGCTCGCGACCGGAACGCCGAGCACCGGCACCGTCGTCTTCGCGGCGAGCATGCCCGGCAGGTGCGCCGCGCCGCCCGCGCCGGCGATGATCGCGCGCAGGCCGCGCTCGCGCGCCTTCTCCGCATAGTCGAACATCTCGTCGGGCATCCGGTGCGCGGACACGACCTTCGCCTCGTACGGCACGCCGAACTCCTGCAGGATGGCCACCGCATGCTTCATCACGTCCCAGTCGGAACTCGAACCCATCAGCACGCCGACGAGCGGCGCGCTGTGCGTGTGGGCGGTCTGGACTTCACTCATCGCGCGTTCCTTTCGTCGAAGCTCAGGCGAGCGGCTGGCCGGTGATGCGCTCGAGCGCTTCCTGGTACTTCGCGGCCGTCTTCTCGACGACGTCGGCCGGCAGCGCCGGCGCCGGCGCCGTCTTGCCCCACGGCTGCGCCTCGAGCCAGTCGCGCACGAACTGCTTGTCGAACGACGGCGGGTTGGTGCCGACCTGGTACTGGTCGGCCGGCCAGAAGCGCGACGAATCGGCCGTCAGCACTTCGTCCATCAGGTACAGCTTGCCGTGGTTGTCGAGGCCGAATTCGAACTTCGTGTCGGCGATGATGATGCCGCGCGTCGCCGCGTAGTCGGCCGCTTCCTTGTACAGGCGGATCGAGATGTCGCGGATCGTCGCGGCCAGCTCGGTGCCGATGCGGCGCTCGGTTTCCTCGAACGTGATGTTCTCGTCGTGCTCGCCCATCTCGGCCTTCGCGGCCGGCGTGAAGATCGGCTCGGGCAGCTTCTGCGCGTTCTGCAGGCCTTCGGGCAGCTTGACGCCGCACACGGCGCCGCTTTCCTGGTATTCCTTCCAGCCGCTGCCGGCCAGGTAGCCGCGCACGACGGCTTCGATGAGGATCGGCTCGAGGCGCTTGACGACCACGCCGCGGCCCTTGACCTGCTCGACCTCGTCGGCCGCGACGACCGCTTCCGGCGCGTCGCCCGTCAGGTGGTTCGGGACGATGTGCGCGAGCTTGTCGAACCAGAAGTTCGCCATCTGGTTCAGCACGCGGCCCTTGTTCGGAATCGGCTCGCCCATGATCACGTCGAATGCCGACAGGCGGTCGGTCGTGACGATCAGGAGCTTGTCGTTGCCGACCGCGTAGTTGTCGCGGACCTTGCCGCGCCCGAGGAGCGGCAGCGAGCGGAGCGTGGATTCGTAGAGGGTAGACATCGTCTTTTCGCAGATAAGGAGCCAAACACAAAAAGGGAAACGCCGTTCCCCGCGGCTGGCGGGAACGGCGGTCTTGCGATTCGTCGGCGGCCGGCCGGGCGGCAAGGCCCGGGCGGCGCCGGCCGGCCCTTTTTCGGCCGGCGGGACGGTCACGGCCGGCGGACATCCGCCGGCCGGCAGCCCCGGATCGTACTACAGTCTCAGCGCACGACCTGCGCGAGCTCGCCTGCCTTGTACTTCTCGGCGATCTTGTCGAGCGACACCGGCTTGATCTTGCCGGCCTGGCCTTCGCAGCCGAACGCGAGGTAGCGGTCGACGCAGATCTTCTTCGCCGCTTCGCGCGCCGGCTTCAGGTAGTCGCGCGGATCGAACTTGCCCGGGTTCTCGAACAGGTAGCGGCGGACCGCGCCGGTGATCGCGAGACGCAGGTCGGTGTCGATGTTGATCTTGCGCACGCCGTGCTTGATGCCTTCCTGGATTTCCTCGACCGGCACGCCGTAGGTTTCCTTCATGTCGCCGCCGAACTGGCGGATCTCTTCCAGCAGCTCCTGCGGCACCGACGACGAGCCGTGCATCACGAGGTGCGTGTTCGGGATGCGCGCGTGGATTTCCTTGATGCGCTGGATCGACAGGATGTCGCCCGTCGGCTTCTTCGAGAACTTGTACGCGCCGTGCGACGTGCCGATCGCGATCGCGAGCGCGTCGCACTGCGTGAGCTTCACGAAGTCGGCAGCCTGCTCCGGATCGGTCAGCAGCTGCTCGCGGGTCATCGTGCCCTCGGCGCCGTGGCCGTCTTCCTTGTCGCCCTTCATCGTCTCGAGCGAGCCGAGCACGCCGAGTTCCGCCTCGACCGTCACCCCGATCGAATGCGCCATCTCGACGACCTTGCGCGACACGTCGACGTTGTACTCGTACGATGCGACCGTCTTGCCGTCCGCCTCGAGCGAACCGTCCATCATCACGCTGGTGAAGCCGCTGCGGATCGCCGCCATGCAGACCGCCGGCGACTGGCCGTGGTCCTGGTGCATCACGACCGGGATGTGCGGATACGACTCGACCGCCGCTTCGATCAGGTGGCGCAGGAACGGCTCGCCCGCATACTTACGCGCGCCGGCCGATGCCTGCATGATCACGGGTGCGCCCACCTGGTCCGCCGCCGCCATGATCGCCTGCACCTGCTCCAGGTTGTTCACGTTGAAGGCCGGCAGGCCGTAGCCGTGCTCTGCCGCGTGGTCCAGCAATTGACGCATTGATACGAGAGGCATTGTGGAACTCCTTGAATGAAAACCGGTGCGCCCTGAGCGCCGGCGCGGTCTGGCCAGGGGGTGACCCCGGGCGGACGGGCGCGGCTGAGCGTCGAATAGCCGCATTTTATCGCGAAGCGCCTCCGAATCCGACCGGTTGGCGGTCTCCGCTCGCAATTTGTTACCTTCGCACGGCACAATGCGGGCAAAAAATCAGAAAAAAAGCCGCGCGGGGCTTCGGACCCCACGCGGCTTTCGGCAATAAAACGGTGCCCGATCGAATCGGGCTGCCCGGTCAGTAATGCTCGCCGACCCGGACGATCTTCAGCGTGTTGGTGCCCCCCGCCTGCCCCATCGGCTCGCCGACGGTCAGCACGACCATGTCGCCGAGCGCGACGAGCCCGCGCTGGACGATCAGCTCGATCGCCTGCTGGAGCGCGCCGTCGCGGTCGCTGTTGAAGTCGACGTGCAGCGGCGTGACGTTGCGGTACAGCGCCATCGTGCGCTCGCTGCCGACCCGCGGCGTCAGCGCGAAGATCGGCACGTGCGTGTAGTGGCGCGACATCCACAGCGCGGTCGCGCCCGATTCCGTCAGCGCGACGATCGCCTTCGCGCCCAGGTGGTAAGCAGTGAACAGCGCGCCCATCGCGATCGACTGGTCGATCCGCGTGAACGTGCGGTCGAGGAAATCCTTGTCCAGCTCGACGTGCTCGGACTTCTCGGCCTCGACGCAGACGGCCGCCATCGTCTCGATCGTCACGACCGGGAACTTGCCCGCGGCCGTCTCGGCCGACAGCATCACCGCGTCGGTGCCGTCGAGCACCGCGTTCGCGACGTCCGACACCTCGGCGCGGGTCGGCACCGGCGCGTGGATCATCGATTCCATCATCTGCGTCGCGGTGATCACGAGCTTGTTCGACTCGCGCGCCATCCGGATCATGCGCTTCTGCAGCGCCGGCACGGCCGCGTTACCGACCTCGACGGCCAGGTCGCCGCGCGCGACCATGATGCCGTCGGATGCGTCGAGGATGCTCTGCAGCGCCGGAATCGCCTCCGCGCGCTCGATCTTCGCGATCATCTTCGGCTTGATGCCGTACGGCGCGCCGGCGATGTTCGCGAGCTGGCGCGCCATTTCCATGTCGGTCGCGTTCTTCGGGAACGACACCGCGACGAGGTCCGCGCCGAGCGACATCGCGGTGCGGATATCCTCCATGTCCTTCGCGGTCAGCGCAGGCGCCGACAGCCCGCCGCCCTGCCGGTTGATCCCCTTGTTGTTCGACAGGTCGCCGCCCACCTTGACGATCGTGTGGATCTCGTCGCCGAGCACGCGCTCGACGGTCAGCACGATCAGGCCGTCGTTCAGCAGCAGCACGTCGCCCGTCTTCAGGTCGCGCGGCAGCTCCTTGTAGTCGAGGCCGACGCGCTCGTCGTTGCCCAGTTCGCAGCCCGCGTCGAGGATGAACGGCTGGCCCGGCTCGAGCGTCGTCTTGCCGTTCTCGAACTTGCCGACGCGGATCTTCGGCCCCTGGAGGTCCGCCATGATCGCGATCTCGCGGCCGACCTTGCGGGCGGCCTCGCGCACCATCTCGGCGCGCTGGCGGTGATCATCGGCGGTGCCGTGCGAAAAATTGAGCCGCACGACGTCGAGGCCCGCCTGCATCATCTGCAGCAGAATCTCCGGCGAACTGGAAGCCGGGCCGATCGTGGCGACTATCTTGGTGGCGCGCTGCATGAAACTCCTCATCTGGATCAAGGTGGATGCGCTGGGTGAAACGCTGCGAGAGCCGGACGCGGCAGGCCCAGCGGCCGCCGCTCCGGAAGGCGCGCCGGTGCTTGCGCCCGGCGTCGCTTTGTTCTGAATCTCGTGTTGCAGCACGGCTGCGTCGCCGGCAGCCGCCGGTGCGCGCGGGGCGGTGTTCGCCCGCGCGGGCGCGCGTTTGCGCTTGCCCGCGCCGGCCGTCGGCTCCGCCTTCGCGGAGCGCGCGGCCTTCGTCACCCCTGCGCGCGCCGCCACGCTCAGGCCGCCCGCGTTTCGAGCACTTCCACCGCCGGCAGCTTCTTCCCTTCGAGGAACTCGAGGAAGGCGCCGCCGCCCGTCGAGATATAGCTGACCTGGTCGTGGATGCCGTACTTCGCGATGGCCGCGAGCGTGTCGCCGCCGCCCGCGATCGAGAACGCGGACGATTTGGCGATGGCGTCGGCGAGCGTCTTCGTGCCGTTGCCGAACTGGTCGAACTCGAACACGCCGACCGGGCCGTTCCAGACGATCGTGCCGGCCTTCTCGAGCTGGCTCGCGAGCGCCTTGGCGGTCTCGGGCCCGATGTCGAGGATCATGTCGTCCGCTTCGATGTCGGCGACCTTCTTCACCGTTGCGGCGGCGGTCGGCGCGAATTCCTTCGCGGTGACGACGTCGGTCGGGATCGGCACCGACGCGCCGCGCTTGCGCGCCTCGTCGATGATCGCCTTCGCCTCGTCGACGAGGTCGGCTTCCGCGAGCGACTTGCCGATCGACAGGCCGGCCGCGAGCATGAACGTGTTCGCGATGCCGCCGCCGACGATCAGCTGGTCGACCTTCTCCGCGAGCGACTTGAGGATCGTCAGCTTGGTCGACACCTTCGAGCCCGCGACGATCGCCACCAGCGGGCGCGCCGGGTTGCCGAGCGCCTTGCCGAGCGCGTCGAGCTCAGCGGCGAGCAGCGGGCCCGCGCATGCAACCGGCGCGTACTTCGCGATGCCGTGCGTGGTCGCCTCGGCGCGGTGCGCGGTGCCGAACGCGTCGTTCACGTACACGTCGCAGAGCTTCGCCATCTTCTGCGCGAGCTCGTCCGAGTTCTTCTTCTCGCCCTTGTTCACGCGGCAGTTCTCGAGCAGCACGACCTGGCCCGGCGCGACGTTCACGCCGTTCTCGACCCAGTTCGCGACCAGCGGCACGTCGCGGCCGAGCAGCTCGGCGAGTCGCTTCGCGACCGGCGCGAGCGAGTCTTCCGGCTTGAACTCGCCTTCGGTCGGACGGCCGAGGTGGGACGTGACCATCACGGCCGCGCCGGCGTCGAGCGCGGCCTTGATGGCCGGCACCGACGCGCGCACGCGGGTGTCTTCGGTGATGTTGCCGTGGTCGTCCTGCGGGACGTTCAGGTCGGCGCGGATGAACACGCGTTTGCCGGCGAGCTGGCCGGCGGCGATCAGGTCGGTAAGACGCTTGACTTGGCTCATGTTGGACAAATTGAAGTGGTGGATGGGGAAAAGGGGGTCTTACGCAACACGTGCGCGGGCTGCCGCTGGGGGCGCCGGATGCGGCCGTGGCTGGCGGATCCGCATGACGCGCACGGGTAAAAAATCTGGAACGGGCATTCTAGCCGATCCGTTCGGACGGCTGCCCGCATGGCGGCGAATTCCGCCTATTTGGGACAGCGCGGGATGTTGCGATGCAGCAATGCCGATGCACGCGCATCAGGCGATCAGGCGCAGGCCGGTGAACACGAGCATCCCGACGACGATCGTGCCGAGCATGCTGCGCCGCCACAGGTACCAGCCGAAGCCGGCGAGCGCCGCATAGAACTGATGATTGGCGAGTGCGAACGACAGCCCGGCCGGAGTTTCGAGCACGTCGGGCAGCACGACGGCCGCGAGCGCCGCCGCGGGCGCGTAGCGCAGCGCGCGCTGCGCGCGCTCGGGCAGCACGGTGCGCTCGCCGCCGATCAGGAACAGCGCGCGGGTCACGGCCGTGACGAGCGTCATGCCGATGATGACGAGCCAGATCTGCACGGCGTTCATTCGACCTCCTTCTGCTGCACGGTTTCGGTGCGGATGCGGCGCCAGTCGGCCCGCTCGACGAAGAAGTCGGCGGTGCAGCCGGCCGCGAGCGCGGCCAGCACCGCGAGCGGCAGCGCGAGCCGGTACGGCAGGTCGAACGCGGCCAGCGACACGATGCCGGCGACCGCGACGGCGGCCAGCGTCGAGCGGTTCGCGACCGCCGACACCATGATCGGGATCAGCGCGAGCGTGCCCGCGAGCTCGAGCCCCCAGCTCGCGGGAAAGAAGCTCGCGAGCAGGATCCCGGCGATCGACGACACCTGCCACGACAGCCAGCTCGACAGCGCCATCCCCCAGAAATACGCTTCCTTGCCCGGCACATGGCCGGTCGCGAAGCCCTGTTTCTGGAACAGCAGGTAGATCACGTCGCCGTTGAAATAGCCGATCGCGAGGCGCCGCCACAGCGGCAGGTAGGAAAAATGGGGGGCAAGCCCGGCGCTGAAGATCACGAAGCGCGTGTTGACCATCGCAGCGGTGAGCAGCACGGTCCAGAGCGGCAGCTTCGCGAGCAGGAGCGGCAGCACCGCGAGCTGCGACGAGCCCGCGTAGACGAGCAGCGACATCGCGGTCGCCTGCCCGAGCGTCATCACCGACTTGCTCATCGCGATGCCCGTGACGAGCCCCCAGGACAGGATGGCCATCAGCGTGGGCGAATAGTCGCGCGCGCCCTGGATCAGCGCGAAGCGGTCGGTGGCGGACAATCGAGCAAGCATGGGGAAGGCGCCGCGGCGGGCGGTTTGCTGGGGGCGCCGGCGTCTCCTGCCGGCGCGGCCCGTCGTCGTTGGAATCGGTACCGGGCGATTATAGCGTCGCCCCCGTGCCGACCGCCCGGGTTGACGCCAAAAGACGCTAAAATGTGCGCCTTTCCCGCTCAACGCTGCACACAACCGCTTCCGACAGGAGAATCCTATGTCAATGGCCGACCGCGACGGCAAGATCTGGATGGACGGCAAGCTGATCGACTGGCGTGACGCCAAGATCCACGTCCTGACCCATACGCTGCACTACGGCATGGGCGTCTTCGAAGGCGTGCGCGCGTACAAGACGGCCGACGGCAGCACCGCGATCTTCCGCCTGCACGAGCACACGAAGCGCCTGCTGAACTCCGCGAAGATCTTCCAGATGGACGTGCCGTTCGACCAGGAGACCCTCGAAGGCGCGCAGCGCGACGTCGTGCGCGAGAACAAGCTGGAGTCGTGCTACCTGCGCCCGATCATCTGGGTCGGCTCGGAAAAGCTCGGCGTGTCCGCGAAGGGCAACACGATCCACGTCGCGATCGCCGCATGGCCGTGGGGCGCGTACCTCGGCGAGGAAGGCCTCGCGAAGGGCATCCGCGTGAAGACGTCGTCGTTCACCCGCCACCACGTCAACGTGTCGATGGTGCGCGCGAAAGCGTCGGGCTGGTACGTGAACTCGATCCTCGCGAACCAGGAAGCGACCGCCGACGGCTATGACGAGGCGCTGCTGCTCGACGTCGACGGCTACGTGTCGGAAGGCTCGGGCGAGAACTTCTTCCTCGTGAACCGCGGCAAGCTGTTCACGCCGGACCTGTCGTCGTGCCTCGACGGCATCACGCGCGACACGATCATCACGCTCGCGAAGGATGCCGGCATCGAGGTGATCGAGAAGCGCATCACGCGCGACGAGGTCTACACGGCCGACGAGGCGTTCTTCACCGGCACCGCCGCCGAAGTCACGCCGATCCGCGAGCTGGACAACCGCACGATCGGCAGCGGCGCGCGCGGCCCGATCACGGAAAAGCTGCAATCCGCATTTTTCGATATCGTGTCGGGCAAGAACGCGAAGTACGCGCACTGGCTGACGAAGATCTGAGCGCGCGCCGCACGCGAATGCCCCACAAGAAAGTGAACTAGAGAAAGACCCATGAGTGAAATCAAGGAAATGCCGCTGGTCGAGCTGACGGCCAAGGATCTTCCCGCCTACTGCCCGAACCCCGCGATGGCCCGCTGGAGCGCGCACCCGCGCGTCTTCATCGACGTGTCGCACGGCGAGGCGCGCTGCCCGTACTGCGGCACGCGCTACAAGCTGCGCGACGGCGAGGTCGTCAAGGGCCACTGAGCCCGGACGACCGGCCTGCGCGGCCCGGCCGACACGCACGGCGGCGCGACCGGATGACCGGCGCGCCGCCCTTTCCCATTCTGGCAACCCGAACGCGGCGCCCAGGCGCCGTGTTTCATTACGACATCGGAAGTCGACCTGATGCGTCGAGCGCTGGTTATCGCACCGAACTGGATCGGTGACGCATTGATGGCGCAGCCGCTCTTTGCGCTGCTGAAGAAACTCCATCCCCGCATCGCGATCGATGCCGTCGCGCCCACCTGGGTCGCGCCGGTGCTGGAGCGCATGCCGGAGATCCACGATGTCTACGCGACCGATCTCGCGCACGGCAAGCTGCAGATGCTGCGCCGCTGGCAGCTCGCGAGCGACCTGCGCGACAACGGCTACGACGCGGCCTATGTGCTGCCGAACTCGCTGAAGTCCGCGGTGATCCCGTGGCTCGCCAGCATCCCGCTGCGGATCGGCTATACGGGCGAGCACCGCTATGGCCTCTTGAACGTGCGGCACGCGAACCCGAACAAGGCGCACGGCGAGCGGCCGCCGATGACGGGCCACTACGCGGCGCTCGCGTACGCGCCGGGCGCGAAGCTGCCCGAGTCGATGAAAACCCTGCCGCCGCCGCGCCTCGAAGCCGACCTGAATGAAACGGCGCGCGTGTCCGCACGTTTCAATCTCGATACACGGATGCCGCTCGTCGTGTTCTGCCCCGGCGCGGAATACGGTCCGGCCAAGCGCTGGCCGCCCGAGCACTTCGCATCGCTCGCGAAGATCGTCCACCAGTCGTTCCCGTACACGCAGATCATCGCGCTCGGCTCGCAGAAGGACGCCGCGGCCGCGCAGGCGATCGCCGAGCACGCGCCGCACGTGCGCAACCTGTGCGGGCAGACGTCGCTGTCCGAGGCGTGCGCGCTGATCGCCCGCGCGAACGCGGTCGTCACCAACGATTCCGGGCTGATGCACGTCGCCGCGGCGCTGCGCCGGCCGCTCGTCGCGCTGTACGGCTCGACGGATCCGCGTCATACCCCTCCGCTGTCCGAGCTGGCGAAGGTACAATGGCTGCATCTCGAATGCAGTCCCTGCTTCGAGCGCGAGTGCCCGCTCGGCCACCTGAAGTGCCTGCGCGAACTCGGCCCGGAACAGGTATTCGGCGATCTGCGCGGCATGCTCGTCGGGCAACGCTGACCTACACCGGCAGCGTCGCGAGGCGCGCGCCGGGCAATCCGATTCACCGGTGCGCGGCGGCCTCCCGGCCGCCGTGCTGAATACGGCGCGCGATGCGCGCGAGAGAACAACCCGATGCCACGTTTTGCCCGCCTCTTCGAAGCCGCCGCCGATACGCTCAACGCCTACTACCAAGCCATCGCCGATGCCAATCTCGACGCGCTGATGGCCCTGTGGATCGACGAGGATTTCGCCAGCTGCATCTGGGCGGACGGCGCGCATCTGCACGGCCTCGACCAGATCCGCAGCGGGCTCGGCGCCCGGCTGTCCACGCAGCCGGTCACGATCGAGCCGCTCGACATCCGCGTGTACGACAGCCTCGGCACCGTCGTCTACACGATCGCCGAAGCGCATCAGCAGGCCGACCTCACTGCCGAGCCCGACATGGTGTTCGCGACCTACGTGATGATTCACGAGCGCGGCGAATGGCGCATCGCGCACATCCATGCGAGCCCGATTCCCGACCAGGCGGCCGGGCAGTTCGCCGCCAAGATCCGCCACGGGCAAGGCCCGCTGCATTGATGAATTGACCAAGACGCGGGGCGATCATGAGTACGGCTTCTCCGCCCACATCGCTTGACGGGGGCAACACCCCGGATGACGACACACAGCGCTATCGCGCACCACGCTGGCTGCCGAACAGCCATGCGCAAACCATCGTGCCGGCGCTGTTCGCGCGACGACCGGCCGTCGCCTACCGGCGGGAACGATGGGAAACGCCCGATCACGACTTCATCGATCTCGACTGGATCGCCCATCTCGACAGCGCGGCGCCGGCGCCCGACGCGCCGCTGTTCGTGCTGTTCCACGGCCTCGAAGGCAGCTCCGGCTCGCACTACGCGCTCGCGCTGATGGCCGCCGCGCGCGCGAAGGGCTGGCACGGCGTCGTTCCGCACTTTCGCAGCTGCAGCGGCGAGATGAACCGCCGGCCGCGCTTCTACCACCTCGCGGACAGCGCCGAGGTCGACTGGATCCTCAAGCGCCTCGCCGCGCGGCATCGCGGGCCGATCGTCGCCGCCGGCGTGTCGCTCGGCGGCAACGTGCTGCTGCGCTGGCTCGGCGAGCACCGCGGCGACACGTCGATCGTGCGCGCCGCCGCCGCGATCTCGACGCCGCTCGACGTGCATGCGGGCGGCCGTGCGCTGTCGCAGGGCTTCGCGATGCTCTACACGCGCAGCTTCCTGAAGACGCTGAAGCGCAAGGCGCTCGTCAAGCTCGAGCAGTTTCCGGGCCTGTTCGACCGCGAAGCGATGCTGAACGCCGTGACGATGCACGACTTCGACGACGTCGTCACCGCGCCGCTGCACGGCTTCGCCGACGCGAACGACTACTGGACGAAGGCGACCACCCGCCCGCTCCTGCCGGCGATCGACGTGCCGACGCTGATCCTCAACGCCCGCAACGACCCGTTCCTGCCCGCGTCGGCGCTGCCCGGCCCGGCGGACGTGTCGCCCGCCGTCGAGCTCGACCAGCCCGAAGACGGCGGCCACGCGGGTTTCATGACCGGGCCGTTCCCGGGCCGGCTCGACTGGCTGTCGGTGCGCGTGTTCGGCTATTGCGCCAGGTTCGTCGACCATGGATGACATCGTCAGGCAAGCGCTCGCCAAGTGGCCGGACGTGCCGCACTGCACCGGCTGGCTGCTGCTCGACCGGCGCGGCGACTGGCGCCTGCGCGACGACGCCGCGCAGGCGGCCGGCGAGCTCGGCACGCCGCTGCGCCATGCGGCGCTGGTCGCGTTCATCGCCCGCAACTACGAAGCCGACGAGCACGGCCAGTGGTTCTTCCAGAACGGGCCGCAGCGCGTGTACGTCGAGCTCGCGTATACCCCTTGGATCGTGCGGCTCGCCGAACAGGACGGCCGGCTGACGCTCGCCGATCAGGCCGGCCGGCCGTTCGAGCCGCGGGAAGCATGGCTCGACGACGCGGGCGGCGTGCTGTTTCGCGACGCCGGCGCGCCGTCGCGCGTCGCCGCGCTGCACGATCACGATCTCGGGCTGTTCGCCGACCATGCGGATCTCGACGCGACGCCGCCCGTGCTGCGCTGGCGCGACGACCGCGCGCTGCCGCTCGGCGAGATCGCGCGCGCCGACGTGCCGGCGCGCTTCGGCTTCGTCGCAAGTCCCGCCGAACGGGCGCGCACCGCGCCGGCCGACGAGCACTGACGCCGCTGCGACAGGCTAGCTCCTGCCGTTCTTCTCGTCGTCGCGCTCTTCCTTGTAGCGTGCCTCGAATTCGAGCAGGCGCGCGTTGAGCATCGACTGGTCGTAGAACGACACATCCTTTGCATCGCGCGCGTCCTTCAGTTGGCGGATCGCCGCCGGCCACGCGCCGTCGAGCGCGAGCTTCTCCGCCAGCGCGCGGCGCCGCGCAAGCATGTCGCCCTTGCCGTCGCTCGCCTTTGCGAGATAGTCCCACCAGTCCGGCTGCTGCGGATCGGCCTGCGCCTGCGTGCGGGCGAGCGCCTGCGCTTCTCCGAAGCGGCGCGCGGCCAGGAGCGCCTGCAGATGCGCGACGATCGCCGCGTGCGACGCCGGCCAGCGCCGCTGCGCGAGCGCCGCGAGCCGCACCGCGTCGTCGGTGCGCCCTGCGCGGCGCGCGAGGTCCGCAGCGAGCACGTCGAGGCTCGGCGAGCCCGTCGCGGGATCGTCGTCGCGCCGCGCCCGCGCTTCGAACGCGGCGCGCGACGCCGCCAGCGCCTGCCCCGCCGCATCGTACTGGCCGAGCAGCGTGTTCGCGAGCGCGACGCCGTACCAGTTCGCGGCGACGTTCGCCGCGGTATGGTCGTCGATCTCGAGCTGCATCCGGCGCGCCTCGGCCGCGATGTCGGTCGGCGCGCGGTTCTGCAGGATGCGCAGCCGGGCGCGCACGAACCCGTATTCGGCCGACTGGTGCGGCTGGCGGTACGGCGCGCGCCGCGCGCGATCCTCCATGTCGGCGATCCGCTCGCCCGTCAGCGGGTGGGTGCGCGCGTAGGCCGGCACGCCCGCATCGCCCATCGATGCGTGGTCCAGCCGCTCGAAGAAGCCCGGCATCCCGTACGGATCGTAGCCCGCGCCCGCGAGCAGTTGGAAGCCGACGCGGTCCGCCTCGCGCTCCGCCGAGCGCGAAAAGCGCAGCTGGTTGTCGACCGCGTACGCCTGCCCGCCCATCGCGATCGCGCTGCCGAGATCGCCGCTGCGCGCCAGCACGCCGGCCAGCACGCCGAGCAGCATCGTTGCGAGCGCCGTATAGCCGGTCTTCTCGCTCGCGCCGATCATCCGCGCGATATGCCGCTGCAGCACGTGGCCCATCTCGTGGCCGACGACCGACGCGAGCTCGGATTCCGTCTGCGTCGTGATGAAGAGCCCGGTGTTGATGCCGATGAAGCCGCCCGGCATCGAGAATGCATTGATCTGCGCGTCGCGCACCGGGAACAGGTCGAAGTCCGGCGCATAGCCGCCGATGAAGCGCGCGGTCGCCGCGGCCGCGAGGCGCGCCGCCATCGTGTTCAGGTAATCGCGCGTGAGCCAGTCGTCGAGATAGTCGGGGTCGCGCCGCACCTCGCGCATCACCCGTTCGCCGAGCTTGCGCTCGGCCTGCGGCGTCAGCGTGCCGCCGGAGCCGTCGCCGAGATCGGGCAGTTGCAGCGCCCGCAGCGGCGCGCGCAGGCCGGCGGCGGAATTCGACACGCCGGTGGCGCCGGAAAACCGGCTCTCGGCGCCGCCGTAGGTGCCGAATACGTCGGGCGCAATGCCGGACGGCACGGTCGAGATCGACGGGAGACCGGCGCCCGCCGCCTCGAGCGGCAAGGCGCCCGCGCGTTGCGCGAAGCCGTCGGGCGGCAGCGCCAGGGCCGCCGACAGCAACGCGACAAGCAACTGTTTGACACGCATGGCAGGATGATCGCGACGCCGTCCCGCGCGCGGCGCGCGCCTCGCGGCGATTGGTATGAATATCGTGGCCATTGTACCGGCGCCGGCCCGGCTGTTCCGCGCGGATCGTCCGCGGGTTGTGTGCCGGCGGCGCGCGCGCCCGCTGCTATGATAGGCGCCCTTCAAGCTATGCACGGGACCGAACCGGGCGACGAAGCGCCGGATTCGATCGACAGGAGCACGACATGTCTGGACTCACCCATTTCGACGCCGCCGGCCACGCGCACATGGTCGACGTCGGCGGCAAGCAGGAAACGCAGCGTATCGCCGTCGCGCGCGGCACGATCCGGATGCTGCCGGCGACGTTCGAGCTGATCCGCGACGGCAAGGCGAAAAAAGGCGACGTGCTCGGCGTCGCGCGCATCGCGGCGATCCAGGGCGCGAAGCGCACCGCCGACCTGATTCCGCTGTGCCATCCGCTCGCGCTGACTCGCGTCGCGGTCGATTTCGAACTCGACGACGCGCTGCCGGGCGTGCGCTGCGTCGCGCAGGTCGAGACGTTCGGGCGGACCGGCGTCGAGATGGAGGCGCTCACCGCGGTGCAGGTCGGGCTGCTGACCGTGTACGACATGTGCAAGGCCGTCGATCGCGGGATGGTGATTACCGACGTGAGCGTGCGCGAAAAGCGCGGCGGGAAGTCGGGGGACTGGAAGGCGGAGGCGTAACGCCCTGATTTATAAACCCTTCCCGTCGTTCCGTATCCACCGACCCGGCGTCGTCATCGTCTGACGAAATCGCCTCGAATCTGACTGCAGGCCTAAGAAAAATCGATCTTGTCCCACTCCTGTCCCACAGGAGACTGGAATGGCCTCAATTCGCCAACGAGACGGGAAATAGCAAGTACGTGTTCGGCGCACAGGATTCGCCGACGAAGCAAAGATCTTCAGCACTCGCGCAGATGCTGAACGATGGGCGTGATCCGTCGAAACGGAGATGGATCGCGGAAGCTTCGTCAGTCGGAGTGAGGCCGAAGCGAATACGCTCGAAGACATCACCAACTTCTACATCGCCGATGTATGCCCGACGCAACGTAGCGGCGCTGATGCAATCATTCGGCTTCGTGCTACTTGCCGCAACACGCTGGCAAAACTCAGCATGGCAGCACTGACGCCCAAGGCTGACGCAGCCTACAGGGATGAACGACTGAAAAAAGTGAAGCCCACCACGGTAACTCGCGAACTGGCCTTGCTTTCAGCCATCATCAACCATGCCCGTCGCGAACGGGACATCAACATCGCAAATCCCATTGCGCTGATCCGCAAGCCAACCGCCCCACAAAGCAGGGACCGAGTACTGACCGCAGAAGAAGCGGTGCGCCTTCTTGCCGAACTGGTTCCGGTCGACCGCATTAACGTATGGCTGCTTCCGGCAACGATCCTGAGCTTGGAGACGGGCATGCGACGCGGTGAACTGGTCGAACTTCATTGGTCGAACGTCAATCTCGAAGCCCAGACCGCGCATTTGCCGAGGACCAAGAACGGGACAGCACGAACCGTCCCGCTGTCTAAGAAGGCTGTCGCCACATTGGCAGCATTGCCGCAATCCATCGACGGCCGGGTCATTCCTGTCAAAGGACTCACGTTGCATGCAGCGTTGCGAAAAGCTTGCATACGAGCAAAGATCAACAACCTCCACGGGCACGACCTACGACATACCGCCATCACGCGAATGGCCCAGAAACTACCCAATGTCATCGAACTGGCTGCTGTCTCGGGCCAACGCAGTTTGGCGATGTTGAAGCGGTACTACCATCCGTCTGCGACCGACTTGGCGCGAACGCTCGGCTAATTTACTGGCAGCCCCGACGCCTAGCCTGATTTGGCGGTACGTCAAAGCAACGGCGTCGCCCGAAGAAGGACCGGCTTGCGCTGGTTCTCATCTTCACTGAGCGCCCATCGCAGCGTCGAAGGCCATCTCGCGCAAGCGGCCCGAACAAGCTATACAAGCGATGACAGCCCGGCGCCTGACATCGAGCACTCAATATTTCGGAATATCCATAAATCTCCGAAAGCTTTCCTCGTAGCAAGCGGCGATTGCTTCCAAGGTCGCAGATGCGATATGAGGATTCGTTCTTGCCGGACGTGCCGAAGGCCACCACATTCCATTGTCTTTGATATATGCAGCGACAAGGCCCAGATAGTCATCGTCGCAATTGGCTCGAAGCCGGCCGAAACATCGATCAATCAGATCAGCGGGCAATAGATCGGCTGAAGTCTCCCAGGGGTCTTCTACAGTGCCAGCATCCGCGTCGATCACTCGCGTCATGAGAACCTTGCGCCAGCTATCTTCAGGGCTGGCGTCGGACGTTATAAGGTGAGCAACAGCGGCATATGGGAACCCATGAGACAACATGGCCTTGGCTTGAGAAAAACCAAACTCGTTCGGCGATTTCCCTTGCTTGGTGAATTTGGCACGAACAGCCTTCAGTTCAATCACCAACGTTTCGGACACTACCAGTTCGTCGTTCTCGTACGGGATCACCAGTAGATCGATGTCGCCTGGAAAAGACATTGCGGGCAGAATGTTGGCCGAGCGTACAAATCCGCCGACCATCACTCCGCTACCCCGGCCCATTGAATCGAAAAAGCGCGGCACTATCCCGCTGTAGCAAGCGCCGAAGAGACGGCGATTACAGATAAGACGAGCGCCCAAAGCGATTTCGTCGTCTTTTTCAACCAAAGTTTTAGGCAAGACAATGGCCGCTTCCCCATCGCGGATTTGTCGCGGGCGGTGCCGTAAAGGAATTCGTAGGCTATCCATTTGGCTTTTGCGAAGTGCGGTCGATACCAAGCATCTGACCACTTGCCCATCTCGCAAAGACATACAGGACGGCCGCATGATCTGCCTTGTCCGTATGCTCAAGGAAAAGGATTTCGTCTCGTGGTCGCCTAGCGAAGCCAATCTCGAAAAGCCGTTTCATCAGTCCTCCATCTGGAAGAGTGGCGCTGTCGGCTTCAGACCGTACCGGTCCGCGATTGTCGAAGCCCATTGTCGGTGATCGGCACTCGACGGATGGAAGTGAATCTCGGTCTGGAATTTCGGCCACTGACCAGCCTGTCGAACCAAGTAGACCACTTCGGCCTCAATGGTTTCGATGTCCAAGCACGGATCGCTCTCCGGCGGATCACGGTGACACCATATATCCAAGCTGGCCGCCGACAACTCATGCCGCCACGCGTAGCCGTGGTAGCCATTTTCTCCCGACGCACTCCATCCCAGACGCAACCGATTCCGCACCGGTTGCTTAGTAATTCCGACGTAGATCGGTCGCTCATCGACACTAACGATGTACAACTTCGGTAGGCCGGATGTCGCGAGGCCGGAAAACTTATCGGTTCCCAAGGGACACTCGACCGAGAATCGGCTGCTATCAAACGATAGCTTGTATCGACCAACCCATTCTATCTGCACTGGTTCTCTCCCCGACGATTACGAACTTGCCATTGTCAGTCCATCGATTCGACCACTACGGACGTGGCTACTCCACTTCGCAAAACCGACGGGCCAATGGTTCTACGAGATCGTATCCCCGTAACTGTCGCAGCCATCTTGCCGGAATACAATGCAGACCGTACTTGATGCCCGCCAAAGCCACATGCGACCGCACCCGCATCGCCGCACCCGGGCTCCGCGCACTGCTGAATTGCTCGGCGACCGCGCGCTGGCCGCTGCCGAAGGAACGCGCGGCGGGCAGGCTCACATTCGGCTGCCGGATCTTCGGTTCGGAAACGAGTCCTGTGGAAGGCCTGTAAAGCTGTCGCGGGTGCCGCCCGCCCTGTTTCAATCGCATTGCCCTGCCGAGACCACTACGGTGGCCGGTCGGCAGATACCCCTCAGAGTCCCGGATGAAAACAATTCAGAAAATCGCTGCGCTCGCGTTATGCATTGCATCCGCCGGCCCGTCCGTCGCCCATGCCGCAAGCAGTAGTTGTCCCGCCGCCGACGCCGCCGCGCGCGCGGCGCTCGACGCCCGGCATCGGCTACAGCAGATCCCGGGCCAGCAAAGCGGCGACGTCACCGAAGCCTTGTTGCCCGCTCAGCGCGATGCGATCCGCGCGTACAAGCGGGCGCTCGTCGGCGCGATCGACGCGCGGCTCGCGTGCAGCGACGAACGCGTCGAGCCGGCCGCACTGCAACGCACGCTCGCCGCGACGCTCGGCGTGTCGGCGAAACCGGGCGCGTCCGACGGCAATTCGTCGTTCGGGGACAATCCCACGGTCCAGGTGGAACGCGCGGCCACGCCCCGGCCGCTCGTCCTCGTGCGCACCGGCTTCGACGTCAACTGCGGCGACGACAACCTGCTCGCCGGCTATGCATGGGACAACAGCGGGGACAACGGCGGCTGGCGGCGCGTGCTGCGCTGGCAGAGCGACGACTACAAGGACGTCTCCGGCGCGTACGGCCGGGGCTTCGAATTCGCGGCGCTGCCGGGCGGACAGGTGGTGGTCGTGCACGGCACGCCCTGGTGCACGTCGACCTGGACTCACTTCGTCGCCGATGTGATCGTGCCGGCGAACGGCACGGCGCCGCAGCGCGCGGTGTTCCGGATGAGCAAGGACTACTGGTTCGAAGAAGACAACTTCCGGCTGAAGACGCGCCCCGACGGTTTCGAGCTGCGTGCGGCGGTCCGCTCGATCGACTTCGACCTGCTGGTGCGGCCGGGCATCTACCGCTATCGCGTGGACGGCGACGCCGTGCACCGCGTGCAGCCCGCCGCCGCAAACGGCCGGGACTTCGTCGACGAATGGCTGAGCGTCGACGATACGCTCGCGCGCGAATGGAGCGCCCCCGAGTCGGCCGCTGCCGCGTTGAGAGCGCGGCAGGCGCTCAACGAACAACGCAAGGCGCCCGGTGCGTCGTTCGGGTACGGCGCGGTGCGCGGCTGCTCGACCGCGAAGGATCGCTTCCAGGTCGAGATCGCGCTGACCGGCAAGTCAGGGCAACCCGTCGCGAAGCGCTACGGCCTGATCCGCCAGGAAGCCAACGGTTTCACGATGCTCGGATTGCAGGACGCGCCGGAGCCGACGTGCCGCGGCGCAAACCTGATGCCGCGGCACTGATCCGCGCAGGCAGCCGCGGCGCGTACGTCAGCCGCCGCGCCGCGGCTCGAACACGAACGGCTGCGTCAGCGTGAACGGATTCGCCGCAGGCCCCGTCTGCGAGCAGGTCGCACGCGACATCGCTTCGGCCGCCGCGCGGTCCGCGGCGGCATTGCGGCTGCTGGTCGTGATCGTCACGTTTTCCGCCACCCCGGAGGTCGTCATCAGCGCCCGCACCAGCACCGTCGCGGGACGCGTGAGCGGCTTGGCCGTCTCCGGATAGACGGCGCGCGGGATACGGCACGTCAGCTTGCTGTCTTGCTGCGAGGACACCGCGCAGCCGGCGAGCAGCACGGCGACGACGGGCAGCGCAAGGTAGGTCGGGCAGGTAGCCATGTTCGAATTGGAATCTGTTGCGTTGCTTCGGGACGAGCCGGCCGCGCAGCCTGCGTTCCCCGAGGCTGCGATGACCGGATACTGCAGCCGACGATGCCCGACCGGATCGGCGGGCATCGCGACACTTGCGCGCATTGTGCGCGCCCTGCCCGGCCGGCAGGGCGATTTGACAATGCTTGACACGAATCCGCCGCAGACCGCCGGGAATCCGCGCGATCCGCGGCGTAATCGATGCGACGCCGAACGCGCCCGGAGCGAGCGAATCGGCGGGCCGGCTTACTCGGCGTCGTCGTCGTCCGACTCGTCGAGCGCGTCGGCCGGCACTTCCCCGTACTTCGCGACCAAGGCCGCCTTGAAAGCCTTCAGCGACGGCTGTTCGTCACACAGCTTGTACAGCGCCGCGAGCTGCTGCGGCCAGTCCTTCAGTTCCTTCGCGAAAACATGCAGGCGCGCGATCGTATCCAGCGCGTCGGCGTCGCGGCCGTCCAGCGCCTGCAGCACCGCATAGCGGCGCAGCACCGTCTCGCCGGGCAGCAGCGCGATCGCGCGTTCGTGCGCCGCCAGCTTGGCCGGCAACGCGTCGCGTGAAAGCGTGAGCAGCGTCGCCGCGCCGTAGTCGCCCCACGCGCCGAACAGCAGCGACGGCGCGTCGCGATACTGCGCGGCCGGGTCGGTGCCGTAATACAGCACTTCCGCGCGCTGATAGTCGCGCAACACCGGCAGCGCCGCGAGCAGGCCGCCGAACGTCAGCAGCACGAACAGCGCGAACGCCGCGCGGCCCGGCACGATGCGCAGCGGCTTTGCCTCGAGCAGGCCGATCACGAACATCGCCGGCAGCAGGAAGAACATGTACTGCTGCGGATACTCGACCAGCGCGTGCATCAGCAGCACGCCGACCAGCGCGAAACCGAACACGCGCGTGCTCGTCTGCGGCGCGCGCAGCGCGCGCACGAACCACAGCACGAGCATGACGACGAGCACGCCGAGGCCGAGCAGGCCGGATTTCGCGAGCAGGTCGATGAAGATGTCGTGCGAGTTGTTCGCGATCTCGACGCCGCCGAGCGCACGCGCGAGCGCGAACTGGTGCGACGGGAACTCGCCCCAGCCGACGCCGAGCAGCGGATGCTCGCGGAACATCGCAAGGCCGTACTTCCAGAGCGCGAGGCGCGGCGCGATCTGGCCTGCGTCGCGCATCCGTTCGGCCGCCGACACCGCGAGATTCAGGTGATAGTGCAGGTTCGCCCAGCGCACCGCGCCGTTCACCGCGACGAACACGGCGGCGAGCAGCACGGGCATCAGCCACGCCCGCGCACGCACGTTGGCCGGCGTGCCCGGCTTGTCGCGCGATTCGGCCCACGCCATCCAGAAGCCGGCGACCACCATCACCGCGACCTGCAGCCACGGCCCGCGCGACACGGTGAGCGCGAGCCCGCCCGACAGCACGACCGACAGCATCAGCCACGCCCACACGGCGAGCCGGCGCGTCTGCACCAGATACAGGGCGCCTGCGAGCGCGAACGCGATGTAGGTCGCCAGGTGGTTCGCCTGCGCCATGTTGCCGTACGGCCGGCGCTCGGTCGCAATGTTGTACACGACGACGAACGGCGACAGCACCGACTCGAGCCGGAACAACTGCACGACCTGGCAGAACACGGCGAACACGCCGCCGATGAGCAAGGCGCCCGCCATGATCCGCGCCGCCGCTTCCGCGAGCTGCTCGCGCGCGAGCGCGTAGCCCGCCTGCATCGCGACCAGCGCCGCACCGAGGTAGCCGATGGCCAGCCAGTTCATCGACGGCACGCGCAGCGGCATCAGCGCGACCTGCGCGACGAGCACGGCCGCGAAGCCGAGCGGCGCGGCGAACGCGGCCGGCGCCGCAAACGGCGTGGCCGGCCGGCTCGTCCGCACGAGCAGGACCACGGATGCGCCCAGCAGCAGATACAGCGCCAGCGCGGAAAACTCGGAATAGAAGGTCGGAATCGGATACGTGTGATTCGTGATCGCATACGGCACGATCAGGGCGACCGCCAGCGCGACGAGCGGCAACGAGCGGGAAAAGGAAGAGGGCATGAGCAAACCGGATATCAGCAACCGGCGCACTATACAAAACTTTCCCCGCTCTGTGCTGAGCCGTCACGCCGGATGCATGGCCAACTGCATCGATCCGGCGAACACCGCCCTGCCCGTCCGCTACGCGCGGCACTCGGCCGGCGCATACTTCGCCGGCAGCGTCGCGGCTTCGGCCGGCAGCGGCCCCGCCCCCGGCGCGGGCAGCGACGACGCCTGCTTGCCCGCGGCGAAGCACTCCCACGCGATCGCGCCCGCCTGCATCGCGCCTTTCCTGAGCGCCACGCGCGCGGTCGGCGCCTCCGCCTTGTCGGGCGCGGACGGCACCAGTACCAGCGTGTTCGCGTCGCCGGCCGCGACGCGGGCGGTAAAGACGACCGAAATCTGGCCCGTCTCGTCGTCGATCCGGACCGACTCGACGTTGCGGGTCGCGGCCGGCGGGCTGTAGCCGCCGGCGAGGCCCGCGCCGCTCGCCGCGTTGTCGGCTACCGCAAGCCGCGCGGACGACGCGAGCGCAAGCCCCTCGCCGACCCGCGAACGCGCGAGGTAGTCCTGGTAGGCGGGAATCGCATAGGCGGCGACGACGCCGACGATCGCCAGCACGATCATCAGCTCGATCAGCGTGAAACCGGCGAGACGCCGGCGCGCCCGCCGCAGGTCGACGACCAGACGGCGGAACAGGGAAACGGAAAAGGCTTCGAACATGACAGGCTCCGGAAACGAAAAACGCCTGCCGATCAAGGCAGGCGTTTCGATCGTAGCCAGCGGGCCGCGCGGCCGGCAGTCGGCCGGACGGCCAACGCGTCAATGCGAACCGGGCGCGCCCGACGTGCCACGGCGCTTCCTCAGCGCGTAGCCGGCCACGACGACGATCAGCGCGCCGGCGATGCTCGCGCCATGGATCGCCGCCGGCGTGTCGAGCAGCGGCCAGCGGTCGCCGGCCGGGTCGTTCACCATCAGCCCGCCGGCGATCCAGCCGAGCAGCCCCGCGCCGAGCGTGACGATGACCGGAAAACGGTCGAGCATCTTCAGCACCAGCGTGCTGCCCCACACGATGATCGGCACGCTCACGACGAGCCCGAAGATCACGAGCGCGAGCCGGTGCGACGGGTCGGCCCGCTCCGCCGCGCCGGCGATCGCGATCACGTTGTCGAGGCTCATCACCGCGTCGGCGATCACGATCGTCTTCACGGCGGCCCACAGCTTGTCGGCCGGCTTGACGTCGTCGTGCGCGTCGGCGGCAGGCGCCATCAGCTTGATGCCGATCCACAGCAGCAGCACGCCGCCCGCGAACTTCAGGAACGGCACGTCGAGCAGCGCGACCGCGAACGCGATCAGCACGATCCGCAGCAGGATCGCGCCGACGGTGCCCCAGACGACGCCGCGCAGGCGCTGGTTCGCCGGCAGGTTGCGGCACGCGAGCGCGATCACGACCGCGTTGTCGCCGCCGAGCAGGATGTCGATGACGACGATCTGGAACACGGCGCCCCAGTGGAGCGTGGACAGGAATTCGAGCATGGACGGACGCGGGGTGGACAGTCTGCCGGGCGCAGGCGCACGCGGGTTCGCCGCCGGCCGCACGATGCGCGCGCAGCCTTACGGGAATATTTTGCGAGAGTAACAAAAAACGCCGGCTGGGCCGGCGTTTTCTGCAGGACGAACCCAGGCGGAATTTACAGCGCCTTCTTCAGCAGGCGACCCATTTCCGACGGGTTGCGCGTGACGGTGATGCCGCACGCTTCCATGATTTCCAGCTTCGCTTCGGCCGTATCCGCACCGCCCGAGATCAGCGCGCCGGCGTGGCCCATGCGCTTGCCCGGGGGCGCCGTGACGCCCGCGATGAAGCCGACGACCGGCTTCTTCATGTTGTCCTTGATCCACTGAGCGGCGTTGGCTTCGTCCGGACCGCCGATTTCGCCGATCATCACGACCGCATCCGTGTCCGGATCGTCGTTGAACATCTTCATCACGTCGATGTGCTTCAGACCGTTGATCGGGTCGCCGCCGATGCCGACCGCCGACGACTGGCCGAGGCCCAGCGCCGTCAGCTGCGCAACGGCTTCATACGTCAGCGTGCCCGAACGCGACACGACGCCGATGCGGCCCTTGCGGTGGATGTGACCCGGCATGATGCCGATCTTCAGTTCGTCCGGCGTGATCGTGCCCGGGCAGTTCGGCCCGAGCAGCAGCGTCTTGCGGCCTTCGCGGCGCATGCGGTCCTTCACTTCGATCATGTCGCGGACCGGAATGCCTTCCGTGATGCAGATCGCGAGATCCAGGTCGGCTTCGACCGCTTCCCAGATCGCAGCAGCAGCGCCTGCCGGCGGAACATAGATGACCGACACGGTCGCGCCGGTTTCTGCCTTCGCTTCCTTGACGCTTGCGTAGATCGGAATGCCTTCGAAATCTTCGCCGGCCTTCTTCGGGTTCACGCCCGCGACGAATGCTTCGCGGCCGTTTGCATATTCACGGCAGGCGCGCGTGTGGAACTGACCGGTTTTGCCGGTAATGCCCTGCGTGATGACCTTCGTGTCCTTGTTGATCAGAATCGACATGTATTTTGACCTCTGTTCGATTGGCGTCGCGTGTCAGCCGCGCCGCCATGCGTATTCGACGATAGCGTTACTTGCCTTCGGCAGCCGCGACAACCTTCTGCGCGGCTTCTTCCATGCTGTCCGCCGAGATGATCGGCAGGCCCGAATCGGCCAGCATCTTCTTGCCGAGGTCTTCGTTCGTGCCCTTCATGCGCACGACGAGCGGCACGTTCAGGTTCACGGCCTTCGAACCGGCGATCACGCCTTCCGCAATCACGTCGCAGCGCATGATGCCGCCGAAGATGTTCACGAGGATCGCCTTCAGGTCCGGGTTCTTCAGCATCAGCTTGAACGCTTCCGTGACCTTCTCGGTCGTCGCGCCGCCGCCGACGTCCAGGAAGTTCGCCGGCTCGCCGCCGAACAGCTTGATCGTGTCCATCGTCGCCATCGCGAGGCCCGCGCCGTTCACGAGGCAGCCGATGTTGCCGTCGAGCGAGATGTACGCGAGGTCGAACTTCGACGCTTCGATTTCAGCCGGATCTTCTTCGTCCAGGTCGCGGTACGCGACGATTTCCGGGTGGCGGAACAGCGCGTTCGAGTCGAAGTTGAACTTCGCGTCGAGTGCGATGACCTTGCCGTCGCCGGAGACGTTCAGCGGGTTGATTTCAGCCAGCGATGCGTCGGTTTCCCAGAATGCCTTGTACAGGCCTTGCAGGATGGCACGCGCTTGCGGAATCGAAGCAGCCGGCACGCCGATCTTCGCGGCGAGATCGTCGGCCTGGGCGTCGAGCAGGCCGGTCGACGGCTCGACGATGACCTTGTGGATCAGTTCCGGGTGCTTTTCGGCAACTTCTTCGATGTCCATGCCGCCTTCGCTCGAACCCATCAGAACGATCTTTTGCGAGATGCGATCAACGACGAGGCTGACATACAGTTCCTGCTTGATGTCGGCGCCTTCTTCGATCATCAGGCGGTTGACCTTCTGGCCTTCCGGACCGGTCTGGTGCGTGACGAGCTGCATGCCGAGGATCTGGTTCGCGTATTCGCGAACCTGCTCGATCGACTTCGCCACCTTCACGCCGCCGCCCTTGCCACGGCCACCCGCGTGAATCTGAGCCTTGACGACCCAAACCGGGCCGCCGAGCTCTTCCGCCACCTTGACGGCCTCGTCAACCGAGAACGCCGGCTTGCCGCGCGGTACCGCGACTCCGAATTTCCGCAGGATTTCCTTACCCTGGTACTCGTGAATCTTCATGCGTGATTCCCTTCAGTCTGAGAGTTGGATGAAAAGTCGTTCAGGACGCTTCTTCGAATGATTTCCGTTCATTCCTTCGTGCCGCCTTCCGGCCGGCTCGCGCCATACCAGCGCGGGTAGTACTGCCGCACGACCTCGCCGTCGAACCGCAGCGCACGGCAGCGGCCGAGCTGGAACGGTGCGTCGTCGTGCGCGCCGTCGTGATCCGGCGCTTCGCCGCCCTCCTCGCGCACGTTCCACACGTCACCGGCGAACGCCTGGATCGCCGCCGTCGGCAGCACGGCGCACAGTTCGGTGAGGTGGGAGCAGCCCGCGACGCCGGCCAGCAGGCGGTTCGCATTGCGGCGGAAATTGCGGAAGAGATTGAGCCCGACGAGGGCCCGATAGGCGGGAGCGGCGGATTGACAGTGACCGGGATACGGCACCCATTCCGAAGACGCTTCGGCGTCGACGACATTGAGGTCACGATCGATGGTCACGCGCAGCCAGAGTTCGTGGATCGGCAGGCCCTGGGGCCGGATGCCCGACGCAAGCGCGACGTCGCGCGGCTTGTGGTCGGTCAGGCAGGCTTCGATGTCCCACAAGCCGTCGCCGCGCTCGTAGGCTTCCGCTCGGATTGCGCGTCGATGTCGCAACTGACGGGGCACGGGCTCGGATAGCGGCATGCTGGAGGTTGAGGCCGAAGAGGAAAACCGGCGGATTTTACCATATCGGGTATTTGGGACAGGCCGACGTGACGGCGGGTATTCCCGCCTGTCAGGAAGTGGTTGCATTGCAGCAAAATCGCGCACCGCGCGCGACTTCGGCGATCAGTCGTCGCCGAACATGTCATCCCCGCACTTCAGCAACTTCACGATGGTCGCACTCGAGAAGCCGCGCGCCGCCAGGAAGCGCGCCTGCTTCGCGCGCTCGGCGGGCGTTTGCGGCAGCGCACCGAATTTCTTGCGCCAGACCGCCTGCGCGCGTGCCCATTCCGTCTCTCGAAGCTGCGCGCTCACCTCGTCGACGAGGGTGTCGCCGACCGCATGGCGCTTCAGTTCGTTGACGATCCGCGCGGCGCCGACCCGCGACGCGCGGCGATGCACGAGGCTCTCGGCGAAACGCGCGTCGGACAGCCAGCCTTCCTGCTCCAGCGCATCCAGCACCGGCTCGACGGATTCGTCTTCGCCGGCATAAGGCGCGAGCTTGCGCGCCAGTTCGGCGCGGCTGTACTCGCGCCGGGACAGGTAGCCGAGCGCGCGGCCCTTCAACGACCGAACGGGTTTCGAAGACGAAGGCTTGCGCGCCGATGCGCCGCCGTCCGCGTCGGCGGCGGTGCCGGACGACCGGCGCGTGCGACGCGGGTTCTGGCTCGTGCGGGTGTAGACGTCTTCCGTGGCTGCGGCGGACGCAGCGGAGGACGCACTTTCGCGCGGGAAGCCGACGCCGGACACGCGGCGGCGCGCGCGGTCGTGCGCATCGAACGATTCGTCGTGTTCGAACGGATCATCCGGCGCGGTCACTTCAAATGAAACGAGGGCATCGTCGGATGCCCTCGTCGCGGTGCGGTTCGCGGCATGGATGGCTGAAGCGCCCGCGGACCGCCGGCTGGCGCCAGGGGACGCGACGCGCCGGTCGGAATCGCCCGGCGCGCTGCGCGCGTCGTGCTCCTCCGGCCCGCCTGTTCCGCCCCGGCGCCTGACCATCACTCTTCTTCGTCCATCGCCTCGGCTTCGTTGCCTGCGCCATCGGGCATCGCGGCGACGCCGAGCGATTCGCGAATGCGGTTCTCGATCTCGCGAGCGATTTCCGGATTCTCGCGCAGGAATTCACGCGCGTTGTCCTTGCCCTGACCGATCTTCTCGCCGTTGTAGCTGTACCAGGCACCCGCCTTGTCGACGATCTTCGCCTGCACGCCGAGGTCGATGATTTCGCCCTGACGCGAGATGCCCTCGCCGTACAGGATGTCGAAGATCGCTTCGCGGAACGGCGGCGACACCTTGTTCTTCACGACCTTCACGCGGGTTTCGTTGCCGATCACCTCGTCGTTCTTCTTGATCGAGCCGATCCGGCGAATGTCGAGACGCACCGACGAGTAGAACTTCAGCGCGTTGCCGCCCGTCGTGGTTTCCGGGTTGCCGAACATCACGCCGATCTTCATCCGGATCTGGTTGATGAAGATCACGAGGCAGTTCGTGCGCTTGATCGTGCCGGTCAGCTTGCGCAGCGCCTGCGACATCAGACGCGCCTGCAGGCCCGGCAGCGAATCGCCCATCTCGCCTTCGATTTCGGCCTTCGGCACGAGCGCCGCGACCGAGTCGATGACGATCATGTCGATCGAGCCCGAGCGCACCAGCGCATCGGTGATTTCCAGCGCCTGCTCGCCGGTGTCCGGCTGCGAGATCAGCAGTTCCGGCACGTTCACGCCGAGCTTCGCCGCGTACTGGACGTCGAGCGCGTGTTCGGCGTCGATGAACGCCGCGGTGCCGCCGAGCTTCTGCAGCTCCGCGATCACCTGCAGCGTGAGCGTGGTCTTGCCGGACGATTCCGGACCATAGATTTCGACCACCCGGCCGCGCGGCAGGCCGCCGACGCCGAGCGCGATGTCGAGGCCCAGCGAGCCCGTGGACACGACCTGGATGTCCTCGGTGGCTTCACCGTCGCCCATGCGCATGATCGACCCTTTGCCGAACTGCTTCTCGATCTGCGCGAGCGCGGCGGCCAGCGCCTTGCTCTTCTCTGCAGTCAGCCCGGAGCCTTTCTTGCTATCTTCCATGAATCGTCCTTTGCTATGATGAGCAGCGTCTGATTGAGGTGCGCCGGACGAGCCGCTGCGCACGAATGCAGACACTGTATAAAAAAACAGTGTTTTATGCAAGCCCGCAATTGGGCCGCGCAACACACGAACCACTTCGGAGACAGCCGCGCCGGCATGATCGCCCTGCCGGCCACCGGTTACGCACATGCGAATTCTCATCGCCGAAGATGACAGCATACTCGCGGACGGCCTCACCCGGTCACTCCGCCAATCGGGCTATGCCGTCGACCACGTGAAGAACGGCGTCGAGGCCGACACGGCCCTGTCGATGCAGACGTTCGACCTGCTGATCCTCGATCTCGGCCTGCCGAAGCTGTCCGGGCTCGACGTCCTGAAGCGCCTGCGCGCACGCAATTCCAACCTCCCGGTGCTGATCCTGACCGCCGCCGACAGCGTCGACGAGCGCGTGAAGGGCCTCGACCTCGGCGCCGACGACTACATGGCCAAGCCGTTCGCGCTCAACGAGCTCGAGGCGCGCGTGCGCGCGCTGACCCGGCGCGGCGCGGGCGGCGGCCCGACCGTCGTGCGGCACGGCTCGCTCGCGTTCGACCAGGTCGGCCGCATCGCGTACGCGAACGACCGCGTGCTCGACCTGTCCGCGCGCGAGCTCGGCCTGCTCGAAGTGCTGCTGCAGCGGATCGGCCGCCTCGTGTCGAAGGAGCAGCTCGTCGACCATCTGTGCGAATGGGGCGAGGAAGTCAGCAACAACGCGATCGAGGTCTACGTACACCGGCTGCGCAAGAAGATCGAGCCGAGCGGCGTGCGAATCGCCACCGTGCGCGGGCTCGGCTACTGCCTCGAGAAAGTCGCCGCCCCCCCGCCGTCCGACGCGGCGGAGCCCCACCCCGCGTCGGCCGGCACGCCGCTGCGCTGACGGCCGGCCGTCGCCGCGATGGCCACGCCGGCCCGTTCCCCCCACCCGACCGGCGAGCCCGCTTCCGCCGCCGACGCCGCACGCGACGCGCGCTACGAGAACCCGTTCGCACCACCCGACGAAACCGACGCACCCGAAGCCGCGCGGCCGCGCTCGCTGTTCGGCGAGATCCTCGACTGGATGCTCGCGCCGCTCCTGCTGCTGTGGCCGATGAGCATCGCCGTCACGTATCTCGTCGCGAAGACGATCGCGAACGGCCCGTTCGACCGCGCGCTCGAGACCAACGCATACGTGCTCGCGCGGCAGATCCACCCCGTCAACGGCGTCGCCGAGCTGACGCTGCCGCAGGCGACCCGCGACTTCCTGCGCGCGGACAACGTCGACAGCGTCTATTTCCAGGTGCTCGGCACGCGCGGCGAGCTGGTCGCGGGCGAAGCGGACCTGCCGCTGCCGCGCGACGAGGACCGTCCGCCGCCGGGCGTCGTCGCGTTCCGCGACGACCTGCTGCGCGGCAACGACGTCCGCGTCGCGTATACGACGGTCGCGCTGCCGCAGCCGAGCGGCCCGCAGCCGGTGCTCGTGCAGGTCGGCGAGACGCTCGACAAGCGCAACGCACTCGCGAACGACATCATCAAGGGCGTGATCCTGCCGCAATTCGTGATCCTGCCGCTCGCGATCCTGCTCGTCTGGTTCGGGCTGTCGCGCGGGCTCGCGCCGCTCAACGCGCTGCAGGCCCACATCCGCGCGCGGCGTCCGGACGACCTGTCGCCCGTCGAGGCGCAGCGCGCGCCGCCCGAGATCGAGCCTCTCGTTACGTCGTTCAACGACCTGCTCGCGCGCCTCGAGCAGAGCATGGCGCTGCAGAAGCGCTTCATCGCCGACGCCGCGCACCAGATGAAGACGCCGCTCGCCGGGCTGCGCACGCAGGCCGAATTCGCGCTGCGCCATGACGTGTCGGCGGACGTGCAGCGCTCGCTCGAACAGATCGCGACGAGTTCCGAGCAGGCCGCGCGGCTCGTCACGCAGCTGCTCGCGCTCGCGCGTGCCGAGAATCGCGCAAGCGGGCTGATGTTCGAGCCCGTCGAGATCGCCACGCTCGCGCGGCGTGCGGTGCGCGACTGGGTGCAGGCCGCGCTCGCGAAGCGGATGGACCTCGGCTACGAAGGCCCGGACGCCGGCGACGATGGCGCGCCGCTCGACGTCGACGGTAATCCGCTGATGCTGCGCGAGATGCTCGGCAACCTGATCGACAACGCGATCCGCTATACGCCGGAAGGCGGCCGCATCACCGTGCGGGTGCGCGAGGATCGCGCCGCGCGGCTCGTGCACCTGGAAGTCGAGGACACGGGCCCCGGCATCCCCGCCGCCGAACGCGAGCGCGTGCTCGAGCGCTTCTACCGCATCCTCGGCCGCGAAGGCGACGGCAGCGGCCTCGGGCTCGCGATCGTGCGCGAGATCGTCGCGCAGCACGGCGGCACGCTGACGCTCGACGATCACGTCTACCAGGAGACGCCGCGTCTCGCGGGCACGCTCGTGCGCGTGACGCTCCCCTTGCACGACCCGGCCCCGGAATAACCCTGACATGCGCCGCAGCATCCTGCCGCAACGCCGCTGATTGCACGAACTTGCGCGCCGTTTCCCGAGCGAACGACACACGAAGACAGCCGTTCGCCGCGGGTTAACGTGGCATCGTTTTGTGCCTGCGAGTCAGTGCGCCGTAAGTTTGCCTGCCAATAATCGTCGACAGGCTCGCCTTCCAGGGCGACCCAACACCTATATCAAAAGACTTGGAGACGATTCATGGCAACGTTAGGCGGGCAAATTGCGCGCGCGCCGATGACCGGCGAAGAGAAGAAGGTGATCTTCGCATCGTCGCTCGGCACCGTGTTCGAGTGGTACGACTTCTACCTGGCCGGCTCGCTTGCGGCCTTCATCAGCAAGAGCTTCTTCTCCGGCGTCAACCCGACCGCCGCCTTCATCTTCACGCTGCTCGGCTTCGCGGCCGGCTTCGCGGTGCGCCCGTTCGGCGCGATCGTGTTCGGACGGCTCGGCGACCTCGTCGGCCGCAAGCACACGTTCCTCGTGACGATCGTGATCATGGGCATCTCGACGTTCGTGGTCGGCTTCCTGCCCGGCTACTCGTCGATCGGCATCGCCGCGCCGGTGATCTTCATCGCGATGCGGCTGCTGCAGGGCCTCGCGCTCGGCGGCGAGTACGGCGGCGCGGCGACCTACGTCGCGGAGCATGCGCCCTCGCACCGGCGCGGCTTCTACACCGCGTGGATCCAGACGACCGCGACGCTCGGCCTGTTCCTGTCGCTGCTCGTGATCCTCGGCGTGCGCACGATGATCGGCGAGGAAGCGTTCGGCACGTGGGGCTGGCGCGTGCCGTTCGTCGCGTCGATCCTGCTGCTCGCCGTGTCGGTGTGGATCCGGCTGCAGTTGAACGAATCGCCGGTGTTCCTGCGCATCAAGGCCGAGGGCAAGACGTCGAAGGCGCCGCTGACCGAGGCGTTCGGGCAGTGGAAGAACCTGAAGATCGTGATCCTCGCGCTCGTCGGCCTGACGGCCGGCCAGGCCGTCGTGTGGTACACGGGCCAGTTCTACGCGCTGTTCTTCCTCACGCAGACGCTGAAGGTCGACGGCTCGAGCGCGAACATCCTGATCGCGATCGCACTCCTGATCGGCACGCCGTTCTTCGTGTTCTTCGGCTCGCTGTCGGACCGGATCGGCCGCAAGCCGATCATCCTCGCGGGCTGCCTGATCGCGGCGCTGACCTACTTCCCGCTGTTCAAGGCGCTCACGCACTACGCGAACCCGCAGCTCGAGCTCGCGACGATGAAGGCGCCGATCACCGTCGTCGCCGATCCCGCCACCTGCTCGTTCCAGTTCAACCCGGTCGGCACGTCGAAGTTCACGAACTCGTGCGACATCGCGAAGAGCGCACTCGCGAAGGCGGGCCTGAACTACGAGAACGTCGCGGCGGCGGCCGGCACGAACGCGCAGATCAAGGTCGGCGACACCGTGATCGACGCCTACGACGGCAAGGCGGCCGACGCGAAGGCGAAGGGCGCGGCGTTCGACAAGACGCTCGCCGCGACGCTGAAGTCCGCGGGCTATCCGGCGAAGGCCGATCCGTCGCAGCTCAACTGGCCGATGACGATCGTGATCCTGACGATCCTCGTGATCTACGTGACGGCGGTCTACGGGCCGATCGCCGCGATGCTGGTCGAGATGTTCCCGACGCGGATCCGCTATACGTCGATGTCGCTGCCGTATCACATCGGCAACGGCTGGTTCGGCGGCTTCCTGCCGGCAACCGCGTTCGCGATCGTCGCGGCGCAGGGCAACATCTACTCGGGGCTGTGGTATCCGATCGTGATCGCGCTGGCCACGTTCGTGATCGGGCTGCTGTTCGTCAAGGAGACGAAGGATTCGAATATCTATGCGCAGGATTGACGGTCGAGGCGCCTGCTTCGGCCGCTTGCAGCGGGCCGGAGCGCGGCGCCGGCAACTTTTTTCGAGAAATATGAAAAAAGGTGTTGACACACCGGGTGGGCATCAGCATAATTCAAGTCTTCGGCGAATTAGCTCAGTCGGTTAGAGCGACGGAATCATAATCCGCAGGTCCGGGGTTCGAGTCCCTGATTCGCCACCAAACAAAACAAAGGGTTAGCTTCGGCTAACCCTTTGTCGTTTACGGCGTCCAATTGCCAATGGCGGCAAGCCCGAACGGGGCTTGCAGTTGCCAAGCCATGGCCGAACAAATGCAACTCCCCGCACGCGCGCTCGTGACCGGCAAAAAGATCAGCGCGACGCCCCCGCCCCGCAAGCGCTCGTCGCGCAGCCAACACTAACGCCCCCTCTTCCATCCTTGCCCGCCTGGGTCGGACGCACCGGACCAGAGCAGCGCAGGCAACTGCCGCGACGATAGAACCGGCTCGCCGGATGCACGCAGTTCGGGCAGGCGATGCCACGCCACGTTGGGCTCACGATGATGCTGCTGGTGATAGTTGATGTTGTATGGCCAGATGAAGAAGCGTCCCAGCAGCCCGACGCGCCACGAATAGGTCCAATCGTGCCAGCCGGGCGTGATGCCCGGTCCACCGCTGTGTTCGGCGATGCTGCGGATTTTCTGCAGCAGCGCGCCGATCGTGACGAGCGGCGCGAACCAGAGCGCCACGAGCGTCAGCAGATCGCGAACCGTGCACGCATGCACGAGCGGAGCGAGCAGGACGCCCCATGTCGCGACTGCCGCAAGCAGCGGCAGCGTGATGGACGCGCCGCGTCCGTTCGCGCGTCGGTACGCACGCATGTTCTTCACCATGTTGACCACGAGCAGATCGCCAAGCAATTGCCGGATGAGCGGCAACGCATCGAGCGGCTCGAATTTCCACGGCTGCGCGTGATACAGAAAATTCCGTTCGGGGTCCTGTGAAGTACCGACGTGCCGATGGTGCGCGAGATGCAGCGGGCGGTAAAACTCGATGGGCACGAGTCCCGGCACGCCGATCGCGACGTTGATCAGATAGTCGTTCGCGAAACGGCGGCGGCTCAAGTGGTAGTGCGTCGCATCGTGATACAGGATGAACAACGCGTGCTGCCGCGTGGCGACAACGACGGCCGCCAGCAGGTAGACCGCCCAATGGCCTGCCTCGAGCGCGATCCGCAGCATGACGATGATGCAGAGCCATTCGAGCAGCAATGCACCGACCGTACGCAGGTCGACGTCGAGACGGACGAGCACGGCCGTCGCACTGCCCACGCCAATGCCAAGCGCGACGCCCACCAGCATGTCTCCAAGCAGATGCTGGCCGGTCGTCAGGACCGTGAGCGCCAGCACCGCACTCCACGCAGCGTAGTAGCGCGCAGCCCGGGCACGCAGCGCGGCCAGCGCCACCGCGACCGCGACGGGCAGCGCGACATGGCCGCTCGGACTCGCGGCGAGCGGCGTATCGATCCGGTACAGCCATGCGAGCCATCCGGTCGCGACAGGCGGCCGGATCACGGCAGTCGGCCAGAACACGTGGCTGACGAGGCAGAGGCCAGCGGCAAGCGCACCTGCGAAAAACGCAGGCAGCAGCCAATCGCAGCGCCGGCCGAACCAGACGATCGACGGCATGACGAGCGCGTAACTCAGATACAGCGGCACGCTGGCGGGCACGCGCGGAACGAACGCGTCGTAGGGCCCGGGACGCAACAGGTGCACGGGCGCCAGCGGCGCATGCGTGACCCAGAAGTAGAGTGCGCCCGACACGGCGACGTAGATTGCAAGCCAGCGCCACGCGTTGGGGGCAGGCGGTGCGGAAGAGGCGGGAAAAGGAGGCGTGGCGCGCATGAGAAAAAGGGAGCGGCTCGATCGAGTATGATGATAAATCGTTTCAGCTCGCATGAATAACGACGCCATGCCGCTTCAAGCCAGTTCCATGACGCGTGCGCAGCTGCGCGACGTCGACATTGCACAGATGTATGCGCTCTATTCGTCCTGCTACCGAGACACGCAATTCGAGCGCTTCGAACACGACCTCGACGACAAGACACATTGCATCGTCATGCGCGACGACACGGGGCAGATGCGCGGTTTTTCCACGCTGAAGCTTTACGACCAGCAGTGGAACGACTCGGCGCTGCGCGTCCTGTTTTCCGGCGATACGATCGTGGATCCCGCCTGCTGGGGCAGCCAGCAGCTCGCGTTCAGCTGGATCCGGCTCGCCGGCGAACTCAAGCGGCTCTCGCCCGACGTCGCGCTCTACTGGTTTCTCATTTGCAAGGGGCATCGCACGTACCGCTACCTGCGGGCATTCGCGCATGACTTCGCACCACGCTTCGACCGGCCGACCGCGCCAGCGACCCAGGCGCTGCTCGATCACCTTGCCGTCGAGCGCTTCGGGCGCGTGTACGACTCCGCGTCGGGCGTGCTCAACTTCCCGGTGCCGCAAGGCCGCCTCGCCCCCATCCTCGCCGGCGTGCCGGACGCGCATCGGCGACTGCCGGACGTCACCTACTTCCTCGAACGCAATCCTCACTATGCGCGCGGCGACGAGCTCGTCTGCCTGTGCGAACTGACGCCGGAAAACCTCAAGCCGATGGCGCGACGGATCTTCGCCGGTGAATGAGCGGATGACGCGAATCCGGCCGGCAGCGGCGGTCGACAACGAACGGCTCCTCGCGTTTCAAACGCGCTACGCGATGCGCGGCGGGATGCCGCTGCGCTTCGATCGCGCGCCGGATTATTTCGCGCTGCACCGCTGTCATTCGGATGACTATCGAACATGGCTCGCGGAAGACGACGCCGGCCATCTCAAGGGAATGGCGAGCCTGGTCGTCCGCGATGGCTACCTGGCCGGAAACGCGCAGCGTATCGCCTATCTTGGCGACCTGCGCATCGCACCCGATCGCCATCTGACGCGCACATGGACCGGCTATGTACGCGATCGCCTCGCAGAACTGGCCGCGCATGACGGCGTCCATCATGCGTATTGCTGCGTCATCCGCGACAACCGGATGGCGATGCAATCGCTGTTCGGCGCGGGCAAGCCGGCCCGGCTCGGGTTCCGGCATTGGCGCGGCTACAGCAACGTGTCGATCTACGCGCGGCGCATGACCGCCCGACGCACCCGCCCTGTCACGGTAACGAACGCGTCAGCGGACGATACCGAAGCGCTGCGCGAGTTCCTGGACCGCGAATCGCGTTCCCAACCCTTCGGCTGCGTCTTTACCCGGGCCGAATTCGAGCGGCGCCTGAGCGTCTGGCCGGACTTCGGGATCGAGTCCTTCCTGGTGGCGCGCAACGCGAACCGTCGCATCGTGGGCTGCGTCGCGCCGTGGGATGCGGGGTGCATCAAGCGCATCGTACTGGAACGACTGCCGTGGGAACTCGGCGCACTGCGCCACGGCTTCAACGCAGTCGCGCCATTGCTTGGGCGCCCCCGGATCGCCGCACCCGGTCACGCGCTGCGGGACATCTATCTGACTCACCTGCAAGTGAGCGGGCGCGACCCGGACATCGCGCAGGCGCTGCTGAACGCGGTCTGGCAACGGGAGCGGAGCCGCTACGCGCTGATCCAGCTGTGCCTGTACGATCATGATCCGCTCTGGTCCGCGCTGCGCGGCTATCGATATACCGCGCTGCCGATGGACCTGTACACGCTGTCCACACCGGGCACGCCCGCGCTTGACCTAAGCGACGACGAGCGGATGCCCGGCTTCGAGATTTACCTGGTCTGAGCGCCGGCGGCCGTGGCCGGCCGTGTCGCATCAAGGAGCGCGACTAGCGCAAGCCAGAAGCGCCCCGCGTCGAAGCCCGCGCCACCGAGTACCGGCTGGCCATGGTCGAGATGCGGCACGCACACTTGCGGCATGCCGCGAATCGTCTGGTGGTCAAGATAGAACTGTCCGTCGTGCGCACATCCGGGGCGATAGCGATCGAGGCGCGGGTGATGCGCATCGAAGCGGGACTGGCGCTCTACCGACCAGCTCACGACATGCACGCAGTGCAAATCGTCGGGCAGCGCGGACAACAGGTTCGCGATGCCGGAATCACGGCCGCTGCCGATGTCGCGCGAGCCGGCATGCAGCCAGCGCGTGCGCAACAGCTTGCCCGCCGTCCAGCGCAACCATGCGGGATCGATGCGCGCGCCGCGTCGATCGAGCAGACCGTCGACGATCGCGCTCGGGCCGACTGGCGGCTGAACGAGCGCGATGCCGTCGCAGCGGGCACGCAGCCCGGAATCGGCATGCAGCGCCGCCAACGCATCGAGCCCGCCCTTGCTGTGGGCGAGGACGATGAAGCGACTGCCGGCCGGCATGCGTGCACGGAGCGCACGCACGATATGCCGCCCCTGCTCGACGACGCCGCGCGACGAGCGGACCGGCACGCGCAGGACCGGATGCCGCGCGGCATGCAGCGCGCGCGCCGCATGCCGGAAGCACGCCGGAATCCACTCGGAATAAAGTCCGGCAATCAGCACGATGATGGTGTTCGCGCGCGCCGCGGCGCCGGACGCGTGCCAGCAGTCGATGAAGCGCGCCGTCCAGTCGAGTGCCGCGGGCGCGCGTTCGAACGGCGTCGACGGGTAGTGTCGCCGCCAGTCGTCGAAGCCGTACGGCAACCAGGCCGGATGCGACGCAATCATACGGACTCCGTCGCTGCGGCATCGGCGGCAGCGAGCGCTGCGCGGGCCGCGGCAAGCGTTGCCGGGTTGCCGATCCGGCCGGGGTGAAAGCGCGGCGAAAACCACGCCAGCCACGCGGGCAGCACGCGGGTGAACACGCCCGGCGCGCCGAACAGCCACCAGCCCAGCCGCGCCCAGCTCCGCCAGTTACGGGCGTCGCGATCGGCGACGGCGAGAAGGGTGACGAAATACCCCAGATCGACGACGAAACACGCGGTGACGCCGAGCATCGCCGCAGTCCGCATGACGTAGCGCTTGACGGCCCCGCCGCCGCACGCGCGAAACACATCGAAAGCAACCGTCTTGTGTTCGGTTTCCTCGACCGCATGCCACCGCCAGATCGCGGCCATCGACGGGTCGGCGCCGTCGAGGATAGCCGGATCGCGCAACAGCAGATCGGCGAGAATGGCCGTGTAATGCTCGAGACACGCGGTGAATGTCAGGCGCAGCAGCGGCGATGCGACGCGTCGGCATTGTTGCTGCCGTCGCTGCATGATCGCTTCGAGCGCGTCGACGGGCATGCCTTGACGAGCGAGGCGTCGGTTGTACGCGCGGTGTTCGCGGATATGCGTTGCCTCCTGATGCAGGAACGCATCCACCTGGGCGGCGAGCATGCCGTCGGCCGGCAACGCATCGCGGTACTGCCTGACGCTGTCGACGAAAAACTTCTCGCCGAGCGGAAACATGATCGAGAACGCGTCGAAGAAGCGCGTCACGCGACTTTGGCCGCGATACCAGTAGCGCGGAATGTCGTCCGCAAAGCGGAAGTGCGGATCGCGCCGACGGATGTCGGCCTCGTCATCGCGGGGCGCGTGCATTGCGTCGTCGGGCCGTCCGGTGGACATGGTCTGGAGTGGTCGTGGCATTGACGCGTGCGGCAGCCGGCGCGCGTATTGTTCGATGACGGCGATCGAAGGTATGCTCTGCGTCGCTGCCACCATCCATGTCCGAATTGTATGTTCGTTGCCGATGCCTGCGCCACAGATAATCGTTCGCCGCGTTTCGACCGGCTGAATCTGTGCGTGCTCGCATTGCAGAGCGTTGCATGGGCCGGCATCCTGACGTGGCTGTCCCACGGCAGCAGCCCGCTCAGATGGCTGGCGCTCGCGCCGTTCTGCCTGATCATGCAGGGTGTGTTCTCGATGATGCACGAGACGTTCCACGGTTTCGGCCATCGGCGCGGGACGATCAACTACCTGATGATGTGGTGGGCGTCGACGATGTTCGGCGCGGCGGCAACGCTCATCCACGTGAATCATCTCGGTCACCACGTACGCAACCGGACGCTTGCGGAGCGGGTGGATTTCGTCGATCCGGACGCGTCGCTGTGGCGCAAGCGAATCGAATACTACGCGGCGATCGTCGGCGGCATCTGGTTCGCGAGCCTCGTCGGCAGCGTCGTCCTGGCCGTGCTCCCCATCCGCATCCCGTCCGGCTGGGCGAAGTACGGGCGCGACAACACGTATGCGGCTGCGTTCCGGGACTTCGATACGGCCGGGTTCCGGCGAATCCGTTACGAAGTCATCGCGGGCGCGGCCACGTGGGCCGCGCTCGGCATCCTGCTGGACTGGAGGTCGCTCGACATCGCGATTGCCTATCTCGCATTCGCGTTTTCATGGTCGTCGCTGCAGTGGGTCTATCACATGCATACCCCGCTCGACGTGGTCGAAGGCACCTACAACATGCGTGCGCCCACGCTGGTTCGCTGGGCATTCCTCAACTTCAACTACAACCTCACGCATCACCGGCATCCGAGCCTGCGCTGGCAGGAACTGCATGCGCGTTCCGATCCGGGCGAAACGCGGCCGCTGTGGTACGGCTGGCTGCATGTGTTCGAGCCGCCGCGCCGCTTGCCGAGCGATCTGACGCAGCTCGACAAGACCTATTTCTGACAGGGGGACGCACGTGCGTGCACAGGATGCGTGGGCCGCCTTCGCCACTTCCGCCGAGCCGTTCCGCGACGCGTGGCTGGCCGCGCTCGACGCACCGGCCGACACGCAGGCGGCCTATCTCGCGCGCCTGCTTGCCGCGAACCGGAACACGGCGCTCGGCGTCGCGAACGGATTCGCCGACATCGCGGACCCGGCGCAGTTTCGCGAACGCGTGCCCGCGACGACGTATGCCGGCATGCGTCCGTGGATCGATCGTGCGCTCCGCGAATCCGGCCCGATCCTGACCGCCCAGCCGCCGCGCTTCTTCGAACGCACGAGCGGCAGCAGCGAACGGCAGAAGCTGATTCCATACACGCCCGCGTTTCTCGACGAGCTGCAGTCCGCGCTGGTCGTCTGGCTCGCCGATCTGTACCGCGAGGTGCCGGGCGTCGCCGCCGGACGCGCGTACTGGTCGATGTCGCCGCCGATGCAGCCGCGCGAGCGTGCCGCCAACGGCATCATGATCGGCTCGGAGAGCGATCTCGATTACCTGGCGGGCAGTCCGCTCGTCGGCCTGCTGCCGACGCTCGTCGCGCCATCGCTGTCGGGCGACCGTGATGCATGGCGCAACGAGACCCTGCGCGCGCTGATCGCCGCCGACGATCTCGCGTTCATCAGCGTATGGAGTCCGACCTTCCTGACCAGCCTGCTTCGTCCACTGTTCGACGAAACCGAACCGCGGCGCAGCGACACGCTCGCGTTCCTGTTCGACGCACTGCCGTCGGCGCGCGCGGCAGCGCTGCGGCGCGCGCTCGACGACGGCAACTGCGGCCCGCTGTGGCCGCGGCTCGCCGCGCTGAGTTGCTGGATGGATGGCCCGAGCGGGCGCTATGCAGCGCATGCGCGCACCTTGTTCCCGCAGGCCGCGTGGCTCCCGAAAGGCTTGTTCTCGACCGAGGCGGTGGTCAGCCTGCCGTTCGGCAACGATGCCGGCTGCCCGCTCGCGATCCGCAGCCACTATCTGGAGTTCCTGCTCGACGACGGTTCCGTCGTGGGCGTCGAGGGATTGAAGCCGGGCGACACCGCCGAGGTGATCGTGACGACGGGAGGCGGCCTGTATCGCTACCGGCTCGGCGACCGGGTGCGCGTGACGGGATATGCGGGGCGGACGCCACGCGTCGTATTCGTCGGGCGGACCGGCGCGCAGAGCGATCTCGTCGGCGAAAAGCTGGACGAAGCCTGTCTGGCCGCTTCCCTCTCGGAGGCGCTGCGGCCCGGCGACGAGGGGTGCGTGATTCCGTGCGCGGATACCGATCCGCCACATTACATGCTGGTGCTCGCAAGCGATGCGCGAGACGTCGCCGGCGTGCGCGATGCGCTCGAACAGGCCCTCGCACGCGCGTTTCACTACCGGCACGCGCGCGCGCTGGGGCAACTCGGCCCTCTGCGCGCGGCACGCGTACCGGGCGGCGCCGCGCATCTGGCCGATCTGGTTCAGCGCGCGCACGAGCATGCGGGCATCCGGGCCGGCGACGTCAAGCCGCGCGCGCTGATCGGCCGGGTCGCGGTCGCGGACGCGCTGCGCGCATTCATCGAGGACGAGTGGTCATGCTGAACGTATCCATCGCAACGACACGCGATCCTTGCCGCGGGTCGGCGCCCGACGCCGAGGCCGAAGCATTCGGCGCGCTGGCCGAGCATTGGTATGTCGCGTGCACCGAAGCAGAGGTGAAGCGAGACAAGCCATTGGGCACACGCTTGCTCGGCCTTGGCATCGTGCTGTTCCGGGCATCAGACGGCGAGATCGTCGCGCTCGTCGATCAATGCGTGCATCGCGGCACCAGGCTGTCGGCAGGACGGATCGCCGACGACTGCCTCGTGTGCCCGTATCACGGCTGGCATTACGACCGGCACGGCAGCGTTACGCGGATTCCGAGCATCGACGGCGCAAGCGGGCCACCGACGGACGCCGCCTATCCGTATCGCCAGCGCACGCTGCCGGTGCTGACGCGGCACGGGCTCGTCTGGGTCTACCGCGGACGAGGCGACCCGGCCCTGAAGCAGCCGTTCGACATGCCCCACTATGGCGAGCGGCCGTGGCAGTCGTACTACATGGTCAATACGTTCGACGGCGATCTCGGCGCGCTGGTCGAGAATTTCATGGACGTTCCGCATACGGTATTCGTGCACGACCGGATCTTCCGTTCGGCGAGCGGGCGACGGCTACGGGCGACCGTGGCGCTCAAGCGGCAGAGCGTCGAGGTAACTTATCACGACGACGGCGACAAGATCGGCATGCTCGACTGGCTGACCAATCCGGGAAAGGAACCGCTCCGGCATACCGACCATTTCCTTGCACCGAACGTCACGCGTTGCGACTATCACTGGGGCGGCCGCTCGAGCTTCCTGATCATCAGTCAGATCACGCCGCTCGATGCACGCCGCTCGCGCGTCTACACGTACATTGCGTATCGTTTCGCGTTGCCGGTCGCCTTGCTGCGTGCGCTGAAACCGCTGCTGCACCTCTACACGCATTCGGTGATCCAGCAGGATGTGCGGATCATGCGCGCGCACCGTGAGGGGCTCGACAACGCGGCCGGCTTCACGCCATCGAGCGTGCGCGCCGACGTGGTCCACGTTGCGATCGGCCGGTTGCTGGCGGCCGCGCAGCGCGGCGAACCGTTGCCGGACGCGCAATGCGGCACGAAGTCGATGGAATTCATCATCTGAGCGTCGCCGCCCCAAGCCGGGCGACGAATGTCTCGCGGGGCTCCATCGGCACGGCGGATGCGCCGTGCCATTCTTCCATCAACCGCCTGTTTGATTCTGGCTTGCGATCAGGCGCGCTCCGCATGCCAGCAAGTCGCCGTCGCACGCGGCGGCCTGCCCGTCGAAACGTGCATTGCCCGACACCTGCGCGATGAAGGTCAGGCCGTGAATCTCGCAGATTGCGGGATCGTGCAAGCGGGCAATCGCGCGCCCTTCGATCCGAGAGTTCGGCGCACCGGACACCACGCGCCCGCCGTGGCTGTGAACGTCACCTTCGACGATGTATCGCTTTTGACCCATAGCGTCTTGCCCCGGACACGCGCTAGAAATCCCAGCTGAACGTCTGCGGATGCGCCTGCCGCGACGCCGCGTCCGGCGGTGTCAGCATGACGATCGTGCCGTGCAGCGGATCCCGCAGGTTGATCAATGCGCTCGTCTTGCCGTCGCCGTAGCCCATCATCAGCGCCAACGCCGTCTGGACCCAGGTCGAGCTCGTCCCCGTATCGCCCCCGATGCGGCGCTGCATGTCGAACGCGTCCTTGGGATCGTCCAGATCCAGATGCTGCGGATTGTCGTGCAGCGACTGCACCAGCAGCGCGAGATTGCTGGTCGAGGCGCCCGTGTCGTAGAACATCCGCCCCGGCTGCTCCCCTGGCGCGAGCGTGCCGAGCGCCTGTTGCCAGCCGGCGCGAATCTTTTCGATCCGCTCGCCCTTCTTCAGCGCCTCGCCGCGCCCGTTGCTCAGATCCACCCGGACCGGCCGATGCAGATTGGCCAGGACCGGCCACTTGTCGTATTCCTTCAACTGCCACGTCGTCCATGGAATCGGCACCCAAGGATTCGGCTTGAAACCGTCCGGCATCTTCAGCGACGCCGTCTTCCAGAACTCCGGCAGCTTCTCGTGCCAATAGTCCGACGGCATTTCCTCTTCGCCCTTCTTCCAATACGCCTTTTGCAGCGGCCAGAAGTAATTCCACAGCTTGATCACGTCATACTGCGTTTTGGTGTTGTCTATTGCTTCCGGGGCATCGACCACATACGGGCGAATCATGCGATCAACTCGATCCTTGCGCGTCACGAGAAGCGCGACGTAGCTATCCGGAGTCTTCGGCACAAAATTCCCGTTTTTCGTAGCCAAATCCAGATAGTCCGCACCCGGCGTCCCCAAATAGGATCGAGTATTGATCCCATCTTCGACCAGCAACACGACTGCCGGCAAATTCGGCTCCCTGTCGAAAAATGCGAATACTCTGGAAATCACATCATCGCCGTGAGCAGTATGGATCTCATCGAGCCGTATATACAGCGCGTTTCCGATGCCCGCGCCGTTATCTGCGCTACTGATGCGACTTGCCATTCGATCAGCATCCGGATTGCTTCCGTTTCGCGGCGGACCGGCCACTATCACCGGGATTGGCCAATAATCGACCCATCCGCGCAACGTATAGCCAAAAACGTTATTTTCACGCTTGTTTCCCGCAAAACGTCGATCCTTACTCGACCACGGGTATTCCTTGGGATCTTGCAGCAGCAAAGTTCCATTGGTGCCGGCCTCATCCAGCCGCATCAGCAGCGCACGTTGACGAAAGCGATCGACAGTGACGCCAAGGCGTCGAATTTCCAGCGTGAAACGCGGATCCTGTGATGCAGTCCCGGCCGCTGCGGCCGCGTTCGCATCGGCAGCCTGCGAGACGGCCGCAGCGTCCTGACGCGCCGAACCCTTGCGCAACGACGCACCATAGGCAAAACTGACTCCTGCGGCCAGCAATAGCGGCGGCAAAATCAACAGAAACATGCGCCGAAGCATCGCGATATCCCCTCCAAACGAGTTGTCGCCTCTAACGATCAGTTCAAACGCTGCGATCCACAGTAACGACAAAATCGCAAGTGCAAGCAGGAATATTCGCACGGCCGACGGGCGCGTGATGGGTGTCGTAATCATTGCGCATTAATTTGTAAATGTATTCGACTGTGCCTCTTTCACATTTTCATCGCTTCGATCTTTCCGGGTTTCGCTAACCACGCCTACGGGAAAATTCTTGGGCACGACATCATCTGACGGAAAGACTCCGCTTTTGTAGTAGCTGCTATTCGCGGCTACTATTTCAGACGTTACTGCGTCGAGTTTTTCTCCGAGCTTCTGCTCGACAACCGATATTTCGCTGTTCGGCAGTCTCCAATCAGCGATAGTCCGCAGAAGATCCGCCCATGCGGGATTGTCCATCGCGCGCGCCTGGCCGACGGACACATCGAAGGCCGTCGCGCCACGATGGTTTCTGCGACCACTCATGACGGCCGAGTGATACGAACTTTCGGCCTCGTGGGTGTTCATCAGCCGCACTTTGGCTTCGTTGAGCGTTTCCTGCCGATAGACGATGATCTGCCCGGGCGACGGCGGCACGGTCGACATCACGCGGCCTACCTTGCATTGGTCATCCGGTTCCTTGCCGGCGTTCAGCGACGCTTCCACTTCGCCAGGCGCCGGAAGCTTCCCGTCCTCGCTCGTCGGCCAGTCGATGGTTTGCGCAGGCAACTGCTGCAATGCACCTGCGCCGCTGTTGGTGCTCAACGCAATTTCCGCTTCGAGCTGGTCGATGGACTGCTTGCCGGGCGCATGCTGGCCGCGGTTCTTTTTCGATAGCGGCGTCTTCTCCGTTCCGGGCAGCACATTGCCCTCCATCTCGGGATCGAACGGAGGCGTCAACGCCTCGCCATTGATATTGCGCTCGGTTCCGACAGAGATCGTCGCCGACTTGGCCCATGTCGTGAATCCGCCCGGCAGGCCATGTGAGGTTTCGCCTTCTTCGCGCATCGTAAACGGACCAGGCGGCGTACCGACCTGGACCGGCTTGCCCTCACGCAGGCGCCGGGTAAAGACACGCTGCCGAAAGGCCGCCGACAACAGGCTGACCTTTTCCGGCTTGCTGCCCGCCGGCGCGGCGCGCACGTCGATGGCGTCCGGCAAGCCGGAACAGCCCATGCCGTTCACGCCTCGGAGGCCGACGGTCGCATCCTCCGGGCTGAAGTACATATAGACCTTGCCGCGGTTGTCTCGCTCGGCGAACACCACGCTTTCGTTGCCTTGCGGTCCGCCCAGGCGAGTCGCTTGCGTGGGGTCCCAGGTAGGGCCGACGATGCCGAAATTGTCCTGCCCTGGAACGTATTTCAATTGGTCGAGCGCCGGAGTGGCGTGTTTGCCGCTCGCCACATGCCCGGCCAGGTTCGCCAATGTTTTTGCGCGCGCGTAGGCGGTCTGCTGCAGGTCGCCGCGTTGCAGCAGCCGATCCATGAACTCTTCGCTCAGGCTGTAGGGCGAGTCGATCAGGACCAATGTGTCGGCGGGACGATCGGCCGGGCCGCGGCTGTTCGGCACCAATCCATCGACGAGATAGGCCTGGGCGAGCAGCGATATCAGCGTGCCCTGGCTGTGGGCGATGATGTTGACCGTCCCATCCGGATCGATCAGCCGGATCTGCCGGACCAGCGCAGCCAGCCGCCGGGCGGCCAGCACCATGTAATGCCGATTTTCGGCCTCGCGCAGCGGGTGCGTCGGGTCGCCCTGCTTCCAGTCGAGAATTTTCGTCCCCAGCCCGCCCTTGAAATTCGAGTCGAACATGTCCGGGATGTTGTTGGTCGCATTGGCGAAGAAACCGCCGTTGCGCGCCCGGTGCTCGTCGAGGCGGTTGCCGAACCGGTCGACGTACTGGCCGTTGACGGTCTCCTTGTTGGGCTCCTTCGGCAAATCTTCCTTCCCGACGCGCAGCCCCCAATAGAACGGAATCAACGGGCTTTTCGTGTCCTCGCTTTCCTGCCGGCGATAGATCGCGTCGTCCATGTTCTTCATCATGTCGGCAACGGACACCTTGCGCCGATCGTTCGCCATGCGGCCATGCGAGTACTCGGCCCCCTTGAAGTCGGTGCGGCCGAGGCGATCGTTCAACCCTTCGCAAAGGCCGCCTTCGACCGTGCCGAAATCGGTTCCGAGGTCGTTGACGCCATGGATCAGGATCGTCGTGCACGGAAAGCGATTCTGAACGTCGGTATTGACGCTCGCATCCTGCGGCCGATTGGAATTGAGAATCGCCTGACGTTCACCGACAACGCGAGGCGATGAGGTTGGGGTACCGGACATGATCGCTTGCCTCAAACGTCGAAAACCTGGATATGCGCAATATGCATCGCGTCGCTGGACGCCAGCTCCGTCAGACCGTGTGCATCGGAGGTGCCGTTGATGACCTGGCCGTTGCGCAGCGTGATCCTGTACGGGCGATTCGGGACCGGATGCGTGCCGTCATCGCCATCGGTGCCGGGATACCGCAAGCGGAACTTCTGATCGGCGCCGGCACGATTGAAAGCCGGCGGGGCAACGTGATCGGTGTTCGGGCCGACGAAGTCATGTCCGGCCGTATGCGCAGTGAACGCCCCGTCGGAGCCGACCTCGATGCCGCCGCCGACTTTCACGTAGCTCCCGTCTTCCGCGACGAGTCGGATCGACTTGCCGGAAATCAGAACCTCGTCGCCGATCGACATGATCTGTATCCCCTTCTGGGCAGTCGCCGACAGCGTGTCCTGTTGCGCCTGCAACACCATCGGGCCTTCGCCGGCAATCGCATGCACGCCCTCTCCGCGACCGAACACGTGCACCCCCTGTCCGGCCGTCGCGATCACGCGCTGTCCGCTCACCAGCTGCAGGTGTTGCTGGGCGATCTGATCGATATTCTCGCCGGCGTACGTCACGTGGGTCTTCGGCGTGATATTGACGGAGCCGGCCTTCGCGCCGAATGCCATCAGCGCCTGGGCGTCGCCCGTGCCGGCGATCTGGGCAGGGCCGGCACCCGACGCGCCGCCGCCCGGCGTCCATCCCTTGAAGGCAGTGACGACGGCTTGCTGGCCCGTCGCGTCGGTCGCCTTGCCGCCGTGCTGTCCGGCGTAATCGCCCAACTCCTTGAACAGCTCCGCGCACTCGCCGAGCAACTGGACGAGCTCGTCGCGATCGAGCTGGCCACCGCTCGCCTGCGTGCGCGCATAAGTCGTCAGCAGCATGCCCTGTGCGGCACGCAAAGCCGCTGCGGCGTCCGTGCGCAACTCGGCCCCTTCGCCACGATCTCCGCCCTGCCCGTTGTCGCGCGGCTGCGTCAGATAGCCGAGATTCAATTGGGTATGCGCATGCTCCGACGCAAGCTGCGCGCTGATTTGCTGCGGCGTGTCGTCAAGGCGAAGCTGGTTGTAGCGCTGCCCCTTGATTTCCTTCGTCTTGATGCCGGAAAGGTAGCGATTCCCCGGCAGGCTGCCTGTATGCGTGAAACTGGCCGGCATATTCGCGCCGTTCGCGAGGACGCCGATGATGACCAGGCGATCCGGATCCCCGCCGAGACTGCCCAGCAGGACTTCCGTGCCCACCCGGGGCAAAAACGTCTCGCCGAAATTCGGCCCGGCCAGACTCGACGCCACCCGGATCGGCGCGCTGTCGCCCTGGTTATCGTTGGTTCCGGCGCCTTGCGCATGCGCGTGATCCGCAGAATCCTGACCCAGAATCTGCACGAAGACGCAGCCGTTCTCGTCGCAGCTGACTTCCTCTCCCTCGGCCCCAACCACGCGCCCGGTGATCAGCGGCGTCGGCGGGAGATCGGCCTTCGGATCGTAAAGCGGCGTGAGCGGCGTACCGCGCGGCACGCACGAGAACGTGTTTTCGTAGCGGGTATCCTGCCCGGACGGATCGCCTCCGCTCAGCGACGGCGGCTGCTGAAGCATGTGGCTGGCCGCGAACAGCGCCTGCGCGCGCTCGTTCAATCCCTTGGGCAGGTTGTTCCAGACGTCGTGATGCAGCGACGTGATCACGAATTGCTGCTGGTCGGACGGGAGTGTGCTCCAATCGCCGTCGCCGGCGATCGTGATCCATGAGCCGACCGCGAGATCCCGAATGCCGCTCACGCCGTCGTAGCGAACCGCCTGCGCTTCGTGAGCCAGAATGCGGTCTTCCGTCATCCGCTCGTGGTCCGTCCACGAATCGGCCATGTGCGGAACGTCGATCACGATATCCGTCAGCAATTTCGACAGGTCGTTGCCCGCCTCGCCCTGATCGATCCTCGTCGATGCATTCGACTGGTCCACCCGGGCGTACCGGTAGTCCCACGACGGTCGGCCCGATTCACCCGAAATCAGCTGCTGGCGCATCGTCAGCGCCGTGATGGTGTCACGCTGTTCCGTTCCGGCATCGCGCGGATGGATGCGCACCGTGCCCGCCGGGCCCTCGCTCAGCTTCTTCGGGTCATCGCAGAACACCAGCGTGTGCACGGGCGGATCGCCGTCCTTCGCCTCGCCGCTCGTGTGCCCCGAACGCACGAACATCGTGATGCCGTCGCGACGCACGAGCCGGGAGATGAAGCGCGCATCCGATTCGTTGACCTGGCGCACAAAGGACCGGCTCGGATAGCGGGACCTGTCGAGTTGAGACAGGTCGAACTCGAATGCCTGCGCGAGGGCAACGCTGCGCTGCCGCCATTCGTTGAGGATCACCTCGAGCACGTCGACCACGCTGACGTTGCGGAAGATGCGGGAATTGGTGCGCTTGTGCAGCAGGTTCACCGCATCGGTCACCGTGAACTGGTAGACGGTCAGTTCTCCGTCGGTTCGGCCGATCTGGACGGCGCTGACGATTGCGTTGATTGTGTGCAGCTGGCCGCGATCCGTGACGATGCCGACCGAAACCGGTGCGCCGATGAAAAGCTTCGGAGGCAGATCGCCCCGCTGCGAGATGCAGGTCAGATGGCCGGTGATGCCGGTCATCATGCTTTCGTGGATGCTCGCGTGCTGCAACGCGATTTTCGATTCCAGCGCCTGCTGAGCCTTGCCCCAATTCAGCACGACGGGCCGCCGATTCGTATCGATCCCGGACACGAAGTTGCGGAATGACTCTCGGATATTCACGGCGGTCTCTCAGTTTGATTCGTTATGGCCAGCTGAGGATTGGAGCCATGCACAGCTGGCGACTGCGGGCGATTTTATCAAACTGTCATACAAAAATAACGATGTCTCCCACTGGAAGTTAACAATTCTTCAAATTGTTCGAGGGAGAACACCAAGGGCCGTGTGGGCGCCCCCGAACCTGACGCGCGGCGCAAGTTTCGCCGGCGTGTCGCGCGTACTCCCCGGCATGCGCGCGAACCTACGCTGCCACCGACCCGCGACTCACATCGCTCGCACGCGCCTGCAAACTGCTCCGCCAATCCTCCCCGCCCTCCATCGACGGCGTCGACTCGAACAATTCCTGGATCCAGTCGGCGAACACGCGCACCTTCGTGGACAAGTGCCGGTTGTGCGGATAGACGATCGAAATCGGCTTCGGCTTCGGGTTGAAGCCCGGCAGCACCTCCAGCAGCGAACCGTCGAGAAGATGCGGCAGCACCATGAACAGCGTCGGCTGAATCATCCCGAAGCCTTCGAGGCCGCAGGTCACGTAGGCATCCGAATCGTTGACCGTGACGGTCGACTTCAGCCGGATCTCCACCGGCTTGCCGTCGATCACGAACACCCACGGTATCGGCCGCGCGCCGTGGCTCGCGCGGAAATTCACCGCGACGTGCTCGGCGAGATCGGCAATCTCGTGCGGATCGCCGTGACGCTTCAGGTAATCGGGCGATGCGCAGGTCACGCGCTTGAGCATCCCGATCCGCCGCGCAACCATCGACGAATCCTCGAGCGGCCCGACGCGGATCATGCAGTCGATGCCCTCCTCGATCGGGTCGACCGGCCGGTCGGAGAGCCCGAGATCGAGCGTGATGTCCGGATAGCGCTGGCGGAACACCGGCAGCGCGGGAATCACGAGCCGCCTGCCGATCGCGTTCGGCATGTGGACGCGCAGCACGCCGCTCGGCTTGCGGTTGCCGGTCTGGAAGCTCGCGTCGGCTTCCGCGATCTCCGCGATGATCTTCACGCAATGCTCGTAGTACGCGGCGCCTTCCGGCGTCAGCGACAGCCGGCGCGTCGTCCGGTGCAGGAGGCGCACGCCGAGCAGCGCCTCGAGATTCTGGATGATCGTCGTCACCGACGCGCGCGGCATCGTGAGCGTATCCGCCGCGCGCGTGAAGCTGTTCGCATCGACCACGCGGGTGAAGACTTCCATTGCCTGGATACGGTCCATGCTATCCCCCTTCGAATCACCAACAGAACAGGATAGAGCGCGTGGAAGCCCCGACACAAGCCCCGCTCCATTATTCGCGCGCACCGAATAGTCGAGCATTTCGCAGTGGAAAACGACGCGAATTCAACCAGCCGCACGCACCGATTCGATGCACACACGCGGCACGCGGCGCTCAACCGGCAAACCGTTCCCGATATCCCTGCGGCGTGACGCCCAGCACGCGCACGAAGCTGCGCCGCAACGTCTCCTCGGAGCCGAACCCGCAGCGATCGGCAATCCGCTTGACGGGCCACGACGTGTCGCCGAGCAGGCGCTGCGCGGTCTCGATCCGGATCTGCTCGACCGCGCGGGCAGGCGTGCGCCCGGTCTCGGCGCGGTAGTGCCGCACGAAGCTGCGCTCGCTCATCCGCGCGCGCTCGGCGAGCACCGGCACGGACAGGTCCGCGGCAAGGTGCTCCGCGATCCACGCATGCAGTTCGGCGAACCGGTCGCCGGTCTGCTGCATCGACAGCGTCGCGCTGAATTGGGCCTGCCCGCCCGGACGCTTCAGGAACACGACGAGCTCGCGCGCGGCGTCGAGCGCGATCGTGCGCCCGAGATCCTCCTCGACGAGCGCAAGCGCGAGATCGATGCCGGCCGTCACGCCGGCCGAGGTCCACAGCGCGCCCTCGCGAATGAAGATCGGATCCGCTTCGACGCGGATGCGCGGATAGCGCGCCGCGAGCTCGTCGCAGCGCGTCCAGTGGGTAACCGCGCGGCGTCCGTCGAGCAGGCCGGCTTCGGCCAGCAGGAACGCCCCCGTGCAGACCGACGCGACCCGTCGCGACCGCTCGGCCTGCCGCCGGACCCAGCGGATCAGCCGCGCGTCCCGCGACGCCGCGTGCACGCCCTTGCCGCCCGCGACGATCACCGTATCGGGATGCCCGCCGGCCGAACGCAGCGAATCGGCGATCACGACGAGGCCCGACGAGGTCGCGACCGGCCCCGCGTCGGCAGCCACGACGCGCGGCGCATATGGCGCAGCCTGCCCGCGCTCGAGCGCGAGCTCGTTGACGGACGCGAACACCTGCAGCGGCCCGGTCACGTCGAGCAGTTGCGCGCCGGGGAACGCCAGCACGAAGATCGAGCGCGGAACGGTAGGCATGTCGATTGGCGGAAAACGTGGGGGAGATGGCAATTTCGCCAAACACTACCCGCCTAGAATCGATCTGTCCATCACGCGTCGACAACGGCGTTCCGCACAATCCCTCGGGGTATCCACATGACTCTGCATATCGGCTTTCTCGTGTTTCCGGGCGTTCAGCAGCTCGATCTCACCGGCCCGCACGACGTACTCGCGTCGCTGCCGGACGCGGCGGTGCACCTGGTATGGAAGACGCGCGAGCCGGTCGCATCGAGCAGCGGGCTCGCGCTGACGCCGGGCCACACGTTCGCCGACTGTCCGCCGCTCGACGTCATCTGCATTCCGGGCGGCACCGGCATCAACGAGCTGTTGTCCGATCGGGAGACGATCGACTTCGTGCGCGAACGGTCCGCAACCGCCCGCTACGTGACGTCGGTCTGCACCGGCGCGCTGCTGCTCGGCGCGGCCGGACTGCTGCGCGGGCGCCGCGCGACCACGCACTGGGCGTTCCATGCGCTGCTCGAACCGCTCGGCGCGGTGCCGGTCCGCGAGCGCGTAGTGCGCGACGGCAACCTGATCACGGGCGGCGGCGTGACCGCCGGCATCGACTTCGCGCTGACGATCGCCGCCGAACTGGCCGGCGACGAGGAGGCGCAGGCGATTCAGCTGGAGCTCGAATATGCGCCCGCGCCGCCGTTCGACGCAGGCTCGCCCGATACCGCGCCGGCCGGCGTCGTCACACTGGTGCGCGAACGCTCGGCCGCCAACCTCGCCCGACGCCGGCAGGCGATCGAGCAGGCCGTCGCCGCAATGGATCGATGACGGAGCGAATCCCGACCATGAACGTCTTCCGCAGCGCCGCGTTTACCGCGGATCGCGCCTGGGGCGCGCTGGACGTCGCCAACCTGCGCGGCATCACGGTCCGCCTGCACTGGACCGACCAACCCTATCGGTGGCACGTCAACGACGGCGACGAAGTGTTCGCCGTGCTCGACGGGCGCGTCGAGATGCGCTATCGGGAAGCGGGCGTCGAACGTTCGGTGATGCTCGCGACCGGCGACGTACTCCACGCGCCGGCCGGCACCGAGCACGTCGCGCATCCGCTCGGCGAAGCCCGCATTCTCGTCGTCGAAACCGAAGGCAGCATCTAGACGCCCGCGCCGCCGCGGCGCGGTATCCCCCGCATCCGGTCGCAGCGATCTTGGTAGACTGTCGCGCTGTCGAACACACGGGACCCGCACATGAATCTCTACACCAAGGAAGGCAAACCGCTGCAGGTCGGCGGCCAGATCGTATTCAGCCGCACGGGACAGGTCGTCGGACGCATCAGCGGCCGCAGGGTCTTCGGCAAGAACGGCCGCTACGTCGGCACCATCGCCGGCGACCGGCTCGTCTATCGCTCGACCGACAGCGTGGCGGCCGGCACGCCGTTCTCCGCCGCCAATCGGACGGGCATCGCGAAACTGCACCGCGTCGCGTCCGTCGTATGGGGCAGCGAGCCCGATATTCCGGCCTGACGCAACGCGCCTGCGCCGGGGGAGGCGCTCACCCCGAGATCGTCCCTGTTCCCTGCGACGGGACGAGTTTCGGCAACGGCGAACACTGGCACTGGCACAGGTCGTGCTCGAGCGCGACGACCTTGCCCATCAGGGTCATCGCGCGCGCGCCGCCGTCGGACACGATCACGCCTTGCGTCTTGCACGCCGCGCAGAATACCGGCGCGCCGAGATAGGCCAGCGGCCGGCCGTCGAACGACGATTCGGCGATGCCGTCGAGCACGACGCCGCCATGGTCGGTGGTGTCGCCTTTCAGAATGAATTTGCGGCTCATGATGTGGGTTCTTCCCTCGGAGGCGCCGCCCGGCGCTCAGTGTTCGCCCGTCGGTTGCGGGCGTGGCGTGAGGATATCACCGCGGCGCCCCCGAACCGGCACTTGCGCCACGCGCCCTCTCTCACAGGAATAGCCCGATGCAAAGCGCCGCGCCGCAAAGATACGTGCCGAGCGCGCCGACGAACCGCGCGGGATTCGGCTTCGACATCGTCGGCCACGCGAGCAGACCGATCACGAGCAGGCATCGGCAGACGGTCGCGGCGACGATCAGCGACAGGATCGCGCCCGACGGCTGGTGCGCGCCGAAGTAGAGAAACAGCACCGCGAGGAACGGGACGTATTCGGCGGTGTTGCCGTGTGCGCGCACAATCTTGTGCAGCACATTGGTCGGATCCTCCGCGCATCCGGACCCGGTCGTCGCGCGAAACCGCGTGACGGAGACGGCAAGACCCAGCCCGAACAGCAGCAGGCCGAGCACGGCGGTACAGGCAACAGCAATCACGTTCATATGGTCGGGACTCCGGTCGGTACAGGAAGCCGCGCCGGACGGCCACGTCGGACGACGCCGCCCCGGCGGACACGCGGTGATCATGGACGATGCCCGCAACCGCCACGATACCCGTAGCCGGGGCCGCCGCCTATCCGGCGCCTATCCAGCGCCGTGAACCGCTCAGCCGCGCTCGCGCCCGATCCGTGCGGGCGTATTGCCGACGATCCGGCGAAAGCACGTGGTCATATGCGCCTGATCCGCGAAGCCGCGCGCTTGACGCGCCGCTGCATGACGACGCGCAGCGGGGTCTCGCCGGTGGACGCACGAAACGCTCGCATAAAAAAAACGGCCGCCACAACGGGCGGCCGGACGCGCATCACGCGAGCGTCATGTGCACATCACGCGCGCTCGCGCACTTCGTGTGCCTCGAGCGTCGCGCCTGCATCCGCGGCGCCAGTCACGCTGGTCCCGTCGTTCTCGTCGCCGAGCTGCCCTTCCCACTTCGCGATCACGGCTGCGGCGATCGAGTTGCCGACCGCGTTGGTCGCCGAGCGGCCCATGTCGAGGAACGTGTCGACGCCCATGATCAGCAGCAGCCCCGCTTCCGGCAGGTTGAACTGGTTGAGCGTCGCGGCGATCACGACGAGCGACGCGCGCGGCACGCCCGCCATCCCCTTCGACGTCAGCATCAGCAGCAGCAGCATCGTCAGCTGCGTGCCGAGCGGCAGATGGATGCCGTACGCCTGCGTGATGAACAGCACCGCGAACGTGCAGTACATCATCGAGCCGTCGAGGTTGAACGAATAGCCCATCGGCAGCACGAAGCTCGAGATCTTGCGGTTCACGCCGAACCGGTCGAGCGCGTCGAGCAGCTTCGGATACGCGGCTTCCGAGCTGGCGGTCGCGAACGACAGCAGGAACGGCTCGCGAATCAGGCGGATCAGCGAGAACGTGCGCTTGCCGAGGAACACGAGGCCCGCGAGCGTCAGCATGCCCCACAGCAGCGCGAGCGCGAGGTAGAAGCTGCCCATGAACTTCGCGAACGTCAGCAGGATGCCGAGGCCCTGCGTCGTGATCGTCGACGCGAGCGCCGCGAACACGGCGATCGGCGCGAACCACATCACCGCGCCGGTAACTTTCAGCATCACATGCGCGAGATCCTCGATCACGCCGGTCAGGCGCCGGCCCTTCTCGCCGAGCGCGGACAGCGCGGTGCCGAAGAAGATCGAGAACACGACGATCTGCAGGATCTCGTTGTTCGACATCGCTTCACCGATCGACTTCGGCACCAGGTGCGTGACGAAGTCCTTCAGCGTGAACGCGCCGGTCTTCAGGTTGGTGGCCGCGTCGGTGGCCGGCAGCGGCAGGCTCAGATGGCTGCCCGGCTGCAGCAGCGTCGCGGTCACCAGGCCGAACAGCAGCGACACGAACGACGCGATGACGAACCAGCCGAGCGCCTTCACGCCGACCCGGCCGACCGAGCTCGTGTCGCCCATGTGCGCGATGCCGACGGTCAGCGTCGCGAACACGAGCGGCGCGATGATCATCTTGATCAGGCGCAGGAACACGTCGGACAGCAGCGAGACGTAGCCGGCGATCTCCTTGGTGACATTCGGGTCGGGAAACGCGCTGTGGCAGCCGTAACCGACCGCGATCCCGAGGACCATCGCAATCACGATATATGAAGTAATGTTGCGTTTCTTTTGCATAACGAATCCCGATGCCCGGGCAAGCTTTGAGGATGTCTGAAAGGCAGGCGCGCGACGGCGTCCTGGGCGGGTCCGGGCGCCCCGCGGCGCGCATCATAACAGACCCCATCGGGCCCCATTTGGACGCAGGTCGTGCCGGACGAACTGGCGCGCAGGGTAGTCAGCCAATTTCGGCGCACCAACCGTCATGCGTATTTCGAATACGGGCGGCCGAAAACGCGCATTACGGGTACGGAATGTGCGCCGCATGCGCTGCACCGGTGCACCGCGGCGCGTGCAGCCCCATCCGCGTGCACCGCGCCGGCACGCGCGTTGCTTCCGCGCATCTCCGGACAGAACCTTCCTTGGCAGCACGCGGTTGACGACTAAACTAATCCTTAATGGGGTGCGGCCGGAGCCCGCCCCGCAGGGAGACGCCGCTATGAATCGGCCGCTGAATCGAATCCTGCCGCGTGTGACCGGCATCGCGTCGGTCTGGACGTGGATCAAATGGTCGCTGATCGCCGCGATGCTGGTCGCGGTCGCGATCATCGCCCGGCTGGTCATGGTCGAAATCGAGACCTCCCGGCTGCAGGCCCGCTACCTGTCCGAGCTGACCCGCGACGTCGGCTACGCGGTCGAGGCGGGCGCGAGCGACCACGTGCGGTTTCCCGCCAACGGCCCGTACGACGAGCGGCTCGGCTATGCAATGATTCCGGCGTTCCAGCAGCGGCTGCTCGCGCGCGGCTTCGTCGTCAGCAAGCAGGCGCGCGACTCCGAGCGGATGATGGCGCTCGCCGATCGCGGCCTGTTCCTGCCCTATGACGAGAAGGACCAGGCCGGCCTGATGCTGTTCGATTCGACGGGCGCGCCGCTGTTCGCAACCGCGTTCCCGCAGCGCGTCTATCGCGACTTCGACGCGATCCCGCGCGTCGTCGTCGATTCGCTGCTGTTCATCGAGGACCGCTACCTGCTCGATCCGAGCCAGCCGAACCGCAACCCGGCGATCGACTGGGGCCGCTTCGCCCGCGCAATCGCCGACCAGGGCCTGCACGTCGTCAACCGGCACCAGGCGCGGCCGGGCGGCAGCACGCTCGCGACCCAGATCGAGAAGTTCCGCCACTCGCCGGACGGACGCACCGCGACGCCGCCCGAGAAGCTGCGGCAGATCGCGTCCGCGTCGGTGCTCGCGTACCTGAACGGCCCGCAGACGATGCTCGCGCGCCGCACGATCGTGGTCCGATACCTGAATTCGGTGCCGCTCGCGGCACGGCCGCACATCGGCGAAATCACCGGCATCGGCGACGGTCTCGCCGCGTGGTACGGCCGCGACTTCAATGAACTGAACCGCGTCCTCGCCGCGCCGACGACGGCCGAGAACGTCGACCAGCAAGGCGTCGCGTTCCGCGAGGTGCTGTCGCTGATGATCGCGCAGCGCGCGCCGTCGTACTTCCTGAACAGCGGCTACCCGGCGCTGCAGCGGCTGACCGACAGCTACCTGCGGCTGCTCGCCGGCGGCGGCGTGATCTCGCCCACGCTGCGCGACGCCGCGCTCGCCGCGCACATCGAGCGCGCGCAGCCGCCGCAGGCGGCGCGCGTGCAGTCGTTCATCTCGCGCAAGGCCATCATGTCGGCGCGCGCGTCGCTGCTCACCGCGCTCGGCATCAGCGACGTGTACCAGCTCGACCAGTTCGACCTGGAAGCGACGAGCACGCTCGACAACGGCGTGCAGCAGGCGGTCGCCGAGCGGCTCGCGAAGGCGTCGACGCGCGAAGGCGCGCAGGCCGCCGGCCTGTACGGCTACGAGATGCTCGCGCCGAAGGACGACCCGTCGCACCTCACGTACAGCTTCACGCTGTACGAGCGGCGCAACGGCGCGAACGTGCTGCGCGTGCAGACCGACAGCGTGAACGAGCCGTTCGACATCAACCGCGGCGGGCGCATCAACCTCGGCTCGACCGCGAAGCTGCGCACGATCGTCACGTACCTGCAGATCGTCTCCGACCTGCATGCGCGCTACGGAGCGCTGTCGAAGGCCGAGCTCGCGCGCGTGAAGCCCGACCCGATGGACGGCCTGTCGCTGTGGGCGCTCGACTACCTGTCCCGCACGCAGGACCGCTCGCTGCAGGCGATGCTCGACGCGGCCGTCGAGCGCAAGTATTCAGCGAGCCCCGACGTGTTCTATACGGGCGGCGGCGCGCAGGTGTTCAGCAACTTCGAGAAGTCCGACAACCATCGCATCCTGACGCTGCACCAGGCCTTCGCGCACTCGGTCAACCTCGTGTTCGTGCGGCTGATGCGCGACATCGTCCACTACGAGATGATCCAGACGTCCGGGCCGTCGTCGTCGTGGCTCGACGATCCCGAGCAGCGCAAGCATTATCTGCAGCAGTTCGTCGACGGCGAAAGCAAGGTCTACGTGAAGCGCTTCTACACGCGCTACGCGGGCAAGCCCGCGGACGACGCGCTCGCGCTGATGCTGAAGGACGTGCGCAAGTCGCCGCCGAAGATCGCGACCGTGCTGCGCAGCGTCGCGCCGAACGAATCGCTCGCGTGGTTCGATGCGCAGATGCGCGCGCAACTGAAGCGCACGCCGGCGGCGACGCTGTCCGACGACGATCTCGCGGCGCTCTATGCGAAGTACGCGATCGACCGCTTCAACCTGAACGACCGCGGCTACATCGCAAGCGTGCACCCGCTCGCGCTGTGGACGCTCAACTACCTGCGCGCGCATCCGGACGCATCGCTCGGCGACGTCGAGCAGGCGAGCCGCGACGCGCGCTACTACACCTACACGTGGCTGTACAAGACGCGCTATCACGGCACGCAGGACCGGCGAATCCGCCGCATGGTGGAACTGCGCGCGTACGCGGCGATCAGCAAGTCGTGGCGCGCGCTCGGCTATCCGTTCGCGGAAGTCACGCCGTCGTACGCGGCCGCGATCGGTGCATCGGGCGACCAGCCGGACGCGCTCGCGAAGCTGATCGGGCTGATCGCGAACGGCGGCGACAAGGCGCCGACCGAGACGATCACGCGGCTCGACTTCGCGAAGGGCACGCCGTACGAGACGCGCTTCGTGCGGGCGGCCGCGCAGCCGCAGCCGACGCTGTCGCCGGAAGTCGTCGGCGTCGTGCACCAGCTGCTGCGCGACGTCGTGCTCACCGGCACCGGCAGGCGGCTCGCCGACGGGATGACGCTGCCCAACGGCAAGACGCTCGAGGTGTACGGCAAGACCGGCACCGGCGACCAGCGCTTCAACGTCTACGCGCGCGGCGCGCGGCTGATCGAGTCGCGCAAGGTGAACCGCAGCGGCACGTTCGTGTTCGTGCTCGGCGACCGTTTCTTCGGCGTGCTGACGGCGACCGCGCACGAGCCGTACGCGGCGCGCTACGACTTCACGAGCGCGATGGCCGTGCAGTTGCTGAAATCGATGGCGCCGGCGCTCGCGCCGCTGATCGAGCGGCCGGCCGCGGTCGGCCCGCAGGCCGAGGTGGCCGCGCCGGCTGCCGGCGGCGCGACTCCGTCATGATCCGGGAGCGCGCCGCTGCCGCGCGCCGTCAGTGCGAGCGGCCGTCGTAATGCGTGACCGGCAGCGCGTCGATGTCGACGTCGTCGAGGCAGCGCACGTTGATCGCCGCCATCCGGTTTCCCTTCGGATCGGCGCCCTCGCCGAACGGATGAATCCCGCAGCGCTTGCAGAAGCGATGCTGGATCACGTGCTTGTTGAACGTGTAGCTGGCCAGATTCTCTTCCGGCGTCAGCAGGTACAGGCTCGCGCGCGGCACGAACCACATCAGCGCGCCCTTGCGCCGGCAGATCGAGCAATTGCACGCCATCACGCCCGTCAGCTCGCCGTCCACCTCGAATTGCACGTCGCCGCAATGGCAGCTTCCTCGGTAAAGCATGGTCGTCTCCTGTGGTCCGCTCGCTGCGATGCCGCATCGGCGGACGTTGGTCAAACTGCATCGATGCCCTTACAGTAGCCTTCCGCCGGCGCACCCGCAACGTCCGGCGCCCATCCAACACTCACCCTCACCAAGGAGACCGGCATGCTCGAACTGCGCCCCGGCTGCGAATGCTGCGACAAGGACCTGCCGCCCGATTCGAACGACGCACGAATCTGTACTTTTGAGTGCACGCGGGCGGCGAGCCGTTTTGCGCGACCTGCGCCGACGAGGTGCTGAAGGGCCATTGCCCGAACTGCGGCGGCGAACTGGTCGTGCGGCCGCGCCGACCGGCAAGCCTGCTCGCCAAGTACCCGGCATCGACGCAGCGCGTCCTCAAGCCCGGCGGCTGCGCGGCCGCATAGCGGCCGGCCCGGACGCACCGGTCACCGCCCGTTGAGTCCGCGCGTTCGGCTTGCCCGATCAGCTCGACTCGATCCGCGCGCGCGTGATCGCGAGCAGCGTCGCCATCGCCCGGCGCGCGCCTTCCGCGTCGCGCGCAAGGATCGCGTCGCACACGGCCAGATGCTCGGCGAGCGACGCATTGAACACGTCGGCACGGCGCGCATTCAGTTGCAACTGCGCCTCGAGCGTGCGGTCGATCAGCGCGCCGAGCGGCACCAGCAGCTCGTTGCCGCCCGCCTCGAGCACGCTCAGGTGAAACCGCAGGTCGGCGCGCACCCATTCGTCGACGTTGCGCGCGTGGGCCATCGCCCGCGCGGCGGCATCGATCGCTTCGAACGCTTCCGGCGCATACGCGCGCGCGGCAAGCGCCGCCGCATGCGGCTCGACCATCTCGCGCATCTCCTGCAGCTTCAGCCCGAACGAAAGCGGCGGCGCGACGCGCGAATACCAGTCGAGCAGATCGGCATCGAGCAGGTTCCACGCGCGGCGCGGCCGCACCCGCGTACCGACCTTCGGCCGCGATTCGACGAGCCCCTTCGACGTCAGCGTGCGCAGCGCCTCGCGCAGCACCGTGCGGCTCACGCCGAACCGCTCCATCAGCTCCGGCTCCCTCGGCAGCAGCGATTCGGGCGGATGGTCGCCGCGCAGGATCGCCGTCGCAAGCCGGAACGCCGTTTGTCCATGCAGGTCGCGTTGAATGATGATCGCTCTCCCTATACGCGGACAGCCCGCGTCGACGCCGGGCTGTCCACTATCTGCGCAATAATGCTATTAATACTATTTTTTAACGGCCTGCGCTAGGATTACCACAAAGCCTACCGTCAGGAGACATCCGCCATGAAGATCACCCGCCTCGAAACCTTCATCGTGCCGCCGCGCTGGCTGTTTCTCAAGATCGAGACCGACGAGGGCATCGTCGGCTGGGGCGAGCCGGTTGTCGAGGGCCGCGCGCATACCGTCGAGGCGGCCGTGCACGAGCTCGCCGACTATCTGGTCGGCAAGGACCCGCTGCTGATCGAGGATCACTGGCAGGTGATGTACCGCTCCGGCTTCTACCGCGGCGGCCCGATCACGATGAGTGCGATCGCGGGCGTCGACCAGGCGTTGTGGGACATCTTGGGCAAGCATCACGGCGCACCGGTGCACGCGCTGCTCGGCGGCCAGGTGCGCGACCGCATCAAGGTGTATTCGTGGATCGGCGGCGACCGGCCGAGCGACGTCGCGAACAACGCGCGCGCGGTCGTCGAGCGCGGCTTCCGCGCGGTGAAGATGAACGGCTCGGAGGAGCTGCAGATCGTCGACACCTACGACAAGGTCGAACAGGTGATCGCGAACGTCGCGGCGGTGCGCGACGCGGTCGGCCCGCACGTCGGCATCGGCGTCGACTTCCACGGCCGCGTGCACAAGCCGATGGCGAAGGTGCTCGCGAAGGAGCTCGACCCGTACAAGCTGATGTTCATCGAGGAGCCGGTGCTGTCGGAGAACGCCGAGGCGCTGCGCGACATCGTCAGCCAGACCGACACGCCGATCGCGCTCGGCGAGCGGCTCTACTCGCGCTGGGATTTCAAGCACATCCTCGCGGGCGGCTACGTCGACATCATCCAGCCGGATGCGTCGCACGCGGGCGGCATCACCGAATGCCGGAAGATCGCGACGCTCGCCGAGAGCTACGACGTCGCGCTCGCGCTGCATTGCCCGCTCGGCCCGATCGCGCTCGCCGCGTGCCTGCAGCTCGACGCGGTCAGCTACAACGCGTTCATCCAGGAACAGAGCCTCGGCATCCACTACAACCAGGGCAACGACCTGCTCGACTATCTGCGCAACCCCGAGGTGTTCCGCTACGACGACGGCTTCGTCGCGATCCCGCAAGGCCCGGGGCTCGGCATCGACGTCAACGAGGAGAAGGTGCGCGAGATGGCGCAGACCGGCCACCGCTGGCGCAACCCGGTGTGGCGCCACGCGGACGGCAGCGTCGCCGAGTGGTGACGGCGCGCCGCAGCGACGCGCCGCACCCGTTCCCGCCGGCGGCCGGCGCGCGCCGGCCCGGCGGCCCGCCGCTTCGACGCGGCGGCGGCGGCGCTAGCCGAGCGCGGCGAAACCCGGCACGCTCGCGGCCAGCACGGCCGCCGCGATGAACACGCCGATCATCGTCAGCCCTTCGAGATGCAGGATGTTGCGGAACGTGTGCGCATCCTCGGTCGACGCGGTGCGGCGCAGGCGCGGCAGCGCCGAGAAGCGGTTCAGCCCGCCGAGCACCAGCGCGAGCGCGATCAGCAGCAGCTTCAGCAGCAGCACGCGGCCCCACGCGCTGCCGTCGAGCGGCGCGAGCGAGCCGCCGAGCCCGCGCGCCGCGTTGAGCGCGCCGGTGGCGAGCACGAACACGAGTGCGACGATCGACGTCCGCGACAGCCGCTGCGCGATGCGGATCAGTGCGCCGCGCGCGACCGACGAGCCGAGCGCGGGCAGCACCGCGAGCCCGCCCGCGAGCACGAGCCCGCCCCACGCGGCGGTGACGAGCAGGTGCAGCGTCTGCAATGCAACGGCCGCCGAGAACGCACCGGTATCGGCCGCGTGCCCGAGCGACGCCTTGCCGGCGGCGATCACGATCACCGCCAGCCACAACACCGCATACGCGAGCGGCCCTTCCGGCCGCGACAGCGCGACGACGGCAAGCACGACCGCGCCGCCGAACGCGACGCTCCATGCAAAGCCCGCGTGGGTCTGCGCGAGCACCGTCGGAATCGCGCCGAACGCGCCGCCGAGCCCCGCGCCGCTCATCGCCGCCGCCTCGTAGACGAGCCAGCCGAGGTCCGCGAGCAGCAGCGCGGCCGCGGCGGCCATCAGCGAATGTTGCGCGCGCAGCCATGCCGGATGCGACGGCGCGATGACGGGCCGTGCGCCGTCCTTCGCGAGCCAGCCCTTGAGCAGCGCCGAGCCGACTGCCGTCGCGAACGCCGCGTCCATCAGCGCGGCAAGCGCGACCTGGCCGATCCACAAGCTGTCGATCCTCATCGCGCACACCCTCCATGGCGACCGGCGTCCAACGGCAGGCCTGCGGCGCGCCAACAGGACGAGTAATGAAAATCAGGCAACGGCACGGTAGAAAACGTCATCGATGAATCCGGAAACTGTGAAATGACACGATCTGCGGCGGAGGCGGCACCGCGCGACCCGCGAGTGTACGGTCTTCGATAGGCAAAACGCACGCCGGTTCACGACGGCCATTTACGATACGCGTCAAATTGTCGCAAGTCGTAAACAGGCACGAACCGATGACCATTTGTCAAATAGCCGTCATTACCCATCGATGATAGAATGCCGCGTCGCAGCAGCCCGGCTGTCCTGCCGTCATGCCGAGCCGATCGTAGCCCGGTCAGGTCCCCGACGAATAAACATGGAGTCTCGTGTGTCTTCAAGACGCGTCTTCCGTCCGCTGCTCGCCGTTCTGATGATCGGCGGTGCGGGCCTCATGAGCGCTGCCCAAGCGCAGACCAAGCCCACGGAGCAAACCCAGGCCCAGCAGGCGCCGCTCAAGGCACCCGATACGATGGCCGAGCGCGTGCGCGGCTGTACGGCCTGCCATGGCGTCCACGGCCAGGGCACGGACAACGATTACTTCCCGCGTCTTGCCGGCAAGCCGGCCGAGTACTTGTACAACCAGCTCGTCAACTTCCGTGACGGCCGTCGCAAGTACCCGCCGATGAACTATCTGCTGACGTACCTGAACGACGACTACCTGCGCGAGATGGCCGCGCACTTCTCGGCCGAGCGTCCGCCGTACCCGGCGCCGGCGAAGCCGACGCTGCCGGCCGCGACGCTCGCGCGCGGCAAGCAGCTCGTCACGCAAGGCGATCCGTCGCGCAAGCTGCCGGCCTGCGTGGCCTGCCACGGCGCGACGCTGACCGGCATGCAGCCGGCGATCCCGGGTCTCGTCGGCCTGCACGCCGACTACCTGAGCGCGCAGCTCGGCGCATGGCGCTCGGGCAACCGCCACGCGAAGGCGCCCGACTGCATGCACGATATCGCCGCGAAGCTTTCCGACGAAGACGTGACCGCCGTGACCGCATGGCTCGCCGCCCAACCGGCGCCCGCCAACCCCGTGCCGGCCCCGGCCCGCGCGATGAAGACTCCGCTTGCCTGCGGCAGCGAACCGCAATAAGGCTAGGGAGACAGACACAATGAAACGCAAGTCCCTGTTTGCACTCTCGGCTGTCGCGATCGTCGCGGCAGCGGCTCTCGTGCCGGTCCTGTGGCCGGGCAACGACACGCTGCACGGCAACGCTGCCGTCGCGGCCACGCCGGCCGACCAGGCCGCGCTGATCAAGAAGGGCGAATACCTCGCGCGCGTCGGCGACTGTATCGCGTGCCACACCGTGCGCGGCGGCAAGCCGTTCGCGGGCGGCCTGCCGATGGCGACGCCGTTCGGCACGATGTACACGCCGAACATCACGCCGGACGACCAGGCCGGCATCGGCAAGTGGACGTCGGACGACTTCTACCGCGCGATGCACACGGGCCGCTCGAAGGACGGCAGCCTGCTGTACCCGGGCTTCCCGTTCGCGAGCTACACGAAGGTCACGCGCGCGGATTCGGACGCGATCTTCGCGTACCTGCGCTCGGTCGCGCCGGTATCGACGCCGAGCCGTCCGCACGAGCTGAAGTTCCCGTTCAACAACCGCAACCTGCTGATCGGCTGGCGCACGCTGTTCTTCAAGGAAGGCGAATACAAGCCGGATCCGACCAAGTCGGTCGAATGGAACCGCGGCGCGTACCTCGTCGAAGGCCTCGGCCACTGCTCGATGTGCCATACGTCGATCAACATGATGGGCGGCCCGGTGAGCGCGTCGGCCTTCGCGGGCGGCCTGATCCCGCTGCAGAACTGGTACGCGCCGTCGCTGACGAACGACAAGGAACTCGGCCTCGGCGACTGGCACGTGCAGGAGCTGTCCGACCTGCTGCAGGCCGGCGTGTCGCACAAGGGCGCGGTGTTCGGCCCGATGGCGGACGTGGTCCACAACAGCCTGCAGTACATGAGCGACGAAGATACGCGCGCGATGTCGACGTACCTGAAGTCGATCCCGCAGAAGGCTGAAGCGCCGAAGAACATGCAGTACGAGCCGTCGAAGCAGTTCGGCAACGTGCTGCTCGAGCAAGGCAAGAAGATCTACGCGGACAACTGCGCGACCTGCCACGCCGACAACGGCCAGGGCAAGCCGCCGGCCTATCCGCCGCTCGCGCTGAACCATTCGATCACGATGGAATCGGCCGTGAACCCGATCCGCATGGTGCTGAATGGCGGCTATCCGCCGAGCACGTTCAAGAATCCGCGTCCGTACGGGATGCCGCCGTTCGCGCAGTCGCTGTCGAACCAGGAAGTCGCGGCGGTCGTTTCGTACATTCGGATGTCGTGGGGCAACAACGGTTCGCCGATCTCGCCGCAACAGGTGAGCGATCTGCGTTCCGCACCGCTCGACTAAGTATCGGGTGACGCAAACGGGGCGCGGCTGCGGGAAACCGCGGCCGCGCCCTTTTCTTTTTTGTTTTTCTTGCGACGCTATCCCCGCGCTGGCCGCGCGATGCGTCGCCGATCATAAAACTCCAGAGTCGTATCTATGTCTTTTGAATCCCTTGGCCTGGCCGAACCGCTCGTCAAAGCGGTCAACGAGCTCGGCTACACATCACCCACGCCGATCCAGTCGCAGGCGATCCCCGCCGTGCTCGGCGGCGGCGACCTGCTCGCCGGCGCGCAAACCGGCACCGGCAAGACCGCAGGCTTCACGCTGCCGATCCTGCAGCGCCTGCACACCTTCTACGCCGAACACCACAACGCGAAGCACGCGGTGCGCGCGCTGATCCTCACGCCGACGCGCGAACTCGCCGCCCAGGTCGAGGAAAGCGTGCGCGCGTACAGCAAGTACCTGAAGCTGCGCTCGACCGTGATGTTCGGCGGCGTCAGCATCAATCCGCAGATCGACGCGCTCAAGCGCGGCGTCGACATCGTCGTCGCGACACCGGGGCGCCTGCTCGATCACATGCAGCAGAAGACGATCGACCTGTCGCAGCTCGACATCCTCGTGCTCGACGAAGCCGACCGGATGCTCGACATGGGCTTCATCCACGACATCAAGCGCGTGCTCGCGAAGCTGCCGCCGCGCCGCCAGAACCTGCTGTTCTCGGCCACCTTCTCCGACGAGATCAAGGCGCTCGCCGACAGCCTGCTCGACTCGCCGGCGCTGATCGAGGTCGCACGCCGCAACACCACCGCCGAGACCGTCGCGCAGAAGATCCACCCGGTCGACCGCGACCGCAAGCGCGAGCTGCTCACGCACCTGATCCGCCAGCACAACTGGTTCCAGGTGCTGGTGTTCACGCGCACGAAGCACGGCGCGAACCGGCTCGCCGAGCAGCTGACGAAGGACGGCATCAGTGCGATGGCGATCCACGGCAACAAGAGCCAGTCGGCACGCACACGCGCGCTGACGGAATTCAAGAACAGCACGCTGCAGGTGCTCGTCGCGACCGACATCGCCGCGCGCGGCATCGACATCGACCAGCTGCCGCACGTCGTCAACTTCGACCTGCCGAACGTGCCGGAAGACTACGTGCACCGGATCGGCCGCACCGGCCGCGCGGGCGCGACCGGTGAAGCGGTGTCGCTCGTGTGCGTCGACGAGAAGCAATTGCTGCGCGACATCGAGCGGCTGATCAAGCGCGAGATTCCGCAGGAAGTGATCGCGGGCTTCGAGCCGGACCCGAACGCGAAGCCGGAGCCGATCCAGCAGCGCCGCGGGCAGCAACCGCGTGGTGGCGGTGGCGGTGGTGGTGGCGGTGGCGGCAATCGCGCGCCGCGGGCGGGCGGCTCAGGCCAGCAGCCGGCGGCGAAGCGCGACGGCGCGCCGAAGTCGTCGCAGCCCAAGGCGGCGCAGCAGAAAGCCGCGAAGCCGGGCAACGCGGGCGGCAACGGCCCGCGTCCGGCGAGCGGCGGCGGCGGTAGCGGGCGGGCGGCCAACGGCAATGCCGCGCACGCGAACCGCAATCGTTCGTCGCGCAGCGGCCAGCGCGGCCACTAAAGCCGCGCGGCCGCGCGCCGCAGGTGCTCGACCTGGCATTGCCAGCGCTCGAGCACCACGGCGCGCTCCCCCTCCAGTGCAAACGTGACGCCTGTCGCGAGACGCGCATAGCCGACGCGCTGCGCATCGCCGTGCACAATCGTCGCGGCAAACCCCGCGAGCCCGCCGAAGTCGCCTTCGAGCGGCTCGATCTTCAATTGCGCCTGAAAGAACGCGCCGTCGGCCACGAGCGTCAGCGCGGCCGTGCGCCGTTGCGCGAGCGCGCGCGCCGCGCGCGATTGCGGCCACAGCGCGAGCAGCAGCACGCGCGCATCGCGCGCGTAGACCTCGCCGACGCTCAGGAGCGTCGTGCGCAACTGGCCGTCGCCGGTCGCGACGATCAGCGACGCCGCGACGTCGGCCTTGCGCTCGAGCGCCGAGCCGTCGAACAACGACGCGACGGCCGGCGGCCACGCGTCGAACGTCCATTGCTCGAGTGCGCTGCGATGTGAATCGGTCATGATGGAGCGGCCTCGTCGAACGTGAAGGATGCCGCAGCATACCCGCGGCAGGCCGCCCGGCGGGCGGCGATCAGCGGAAGAACACGTGCTGCGTGAGCTTCGTGAGCGGATAGTGGACGCCCGGCTGAATCTTCGCGGGCAGCTCGAGCGGCTTGAGCAGCATCTTCACGCACATGTCCGCCGACAGGTTGCGGCGCACGAGCGCATTGATGCGCGCGACCCGCGCGCGGCTGTATTCGCCGTCGCCGATGCGGTCCGGATAGCGGATCGCGAACACGTGGCGCAGCGCGATCTCCGAATCCTCGTTCTTGATTTCCAGCACGCGGCGCATCAGCGCGCCGAGCACCGCGAGCCGGCCGTTGCCTTCGAGCTGGTTGTACTTCTTGAAATATTTGAAGAAGTGCTTGTAGTGCCGCACTTCGTCCGTGCGGATGTTGTCGGTGATTTCCTTCAGCACGGGCTCGTCCGAGCATTCGTTGATCGCGCGATAGAGCGTGGCCGTGCCCGTCTCGACGACGCAGCGCGCGACCATCTCGAGCGCGCGGGTCTTCTCGAACGCTTCGATCGAGCAGGTCTTCGAGTATTCGTCGAAGAAATTCGCGAACGCGGTATCCCAGTCGAACTCCGGCCAGACGTGCGCGATATAGGCCTTCAGCGCGCGGCCGTGTTGCAATTCTTCGTGCTCCCATGCATTGTTGAGCCACGCCGACACTTCCGGATCGTCGTTGAAGAATTCACTCAGGTTGCTGGTGTAGAGATCCGAACCGCTCTCGATGAACGACGCCGCGCACAGCAGCAGCAGCAAATCCTCGTTCGCCGCGGCGCGCTGACGATCGATCCGCGTAAGGTCGATGTCCTCGATTCGCCACGGCATGACATGCGTCGTTTCAGTCTGCATGGTGTTGCGCTCCCAGTCGCCCCATCCGGCAATCGCCCGCGCTCGCGGCGCGGGCGACAGCCATCCCGGATGCGGCGTATTGCTTGAAGTTATTAGAAGAAATGGGTCCGGCCGACCATTCTTGCATCTTAGCCGTACTTTGATGATCGTGCTTCAGAGCACTGACCATGCCGGCCACGCGCAGTTCCGCGCCGACCGTTGCGGTTCGTCAGAGGAGGTCTTCGAACGCGCGGCGCACAGACGAAACGGGCGGCCTTGCGGCCGCCCGTCGAGGATGCATGCAGGCGTGTGGAAGCGAACCGTCAGAAACCGGCGGCGAGCCCGTCGCGCCGGCTGTCGCTCGCGGCGACGTAGCCGCGCTCGGGATCGTCCCGGTCGAGCCGCCACACGAACTGGCCCGAGCCGAAATCCATGTAGGGATCGTCGACCGACTTGATCGTGTGGCCGCGCGCCGCGAGCGCGCCGACCGTCGCGCGATCCATGCTCGACTCGACGTCGAGCGTGAAGTCGCGGTTGACCTTCCAGCGCGGCGCGTCGCACGCCGCCTGCGGCTGCTGGCCGTAGCCGAGCATCCGCACGATGGTCTGCAGATGGCCCTGCGGCTGCATGTCGCCGCCCATCACGCCGAAGCTCATCACCGCGTCGGTGCGGCCGTCGACCTGTTCGGTCACGAACGCCGGAATGATCGTGTGGAACGGCCGCTTGCCGCCCGCGACGACGTTCGGCGACGCAGGGTCCATCGAGAAGCCGTACCCGCGGTTCTGCAGCGCAATCCCCGTACCCGGCACGACGAGGCCCGAGCCGAAGCCCATGTAGTTGGACTGAATGAAGCTCACCATCATCCCGCGCTCGTCGGCCGCCGACAGATAGATCGTGCCGCCCGACGGCGGCCGGCCGTGGCCGAAGTGCGTCGCGCGCGCCGGGTCGATCCGCTTCGCCCGTTCGGCGAGGTACGCGTCGTCGAGCATCTGCGCGGGCGTGACCTCCATCGCGCGCGGGTCGGCGACGTAGCGGTAGACGTCCGCGAACGCGAGCTTCATCGCCTCGATCTGCAGGTGCTGCGATTCCGGCGAATCGACCGGCCAGTCGGCTAGGCCCGCGTGCTCGGCGATGCCGAGCGCGATCAACGCGGCGATGCCCTGCCCGTTCGGCGGGATCTCGTGAATCGTGTAGCCGCGAAAGCGCTTGCCGATCGGCTCGACCCATTCCGGCCGGTATGCGCGCAGGTCAGCTTCGGTCAGCGCGCCGCCGCCGTCGTGCGCGAACGCGGCGATCCGCTCGGCGAGCGCGCCCTCGTAGAACGCGCGCGCGCCGTCCTTCGCGAGCGTGCGCAGCGTTTGCGCATGGCCGGGCAGGCATACGCGCTCGCCCACTTCCGGCGCGCGGCCGCGCGGCATGAAGGTCTCCGCGAAGCCCGGCAGCCCTTTCAGCTCGGGCACCGCGGCGGCCCACTTGTGCGCGACGACGGGCGGCACCGCGTAGCCGCGCTCGGCGATCTCGATCGCCGGCTCGAGCAGGTCCGCGAACGGCAGCGAACCGAACTTCGCATGCAGCGCCTCCCAGCCCGCGACGACGCCCGGCACGGTGACCGTGTCCCAGCCGCGCGTCGGCTTGCACGCGTGGCCCCGCGCGTCCTCGCCGTGACGCCGGCGGAAATAGTCGACGTTCCATGCGGCCGGCGCGACGCCCGACGCATTCAGCCCGTGCAACCGCCGGCCGTCCCACACGAGCGCGAACGCATCGCCGCCCAGCCCGCACGACACCGGCTCGACCACCGTGATCGCGGCCGCGGCAGCGAGCGCCGCGTCGACCGCGTTGCCGCCCTTCCACAGCATCCGCAGGCCGGCCTGCGCGGCCAGCGGATGCGACGTCGACACGACGTTGCGCGCGAACACCGGGATGCGCGTCGTCGGATACGGGTTGTGCCAGTTGAAGCCGGTCATCGATTCCACCTCGTCGGAAACTGAATGAGCGCGCGAACGCGGACAATCCGCCATTGCAGCGCGATCGGCACGGTCGCGCAAATTCATTTGTCACATGAATCCATGCATTTCGTGCATGAATTATCGGCAGCGCGCCGGCCAAGCGCCCGGCGCGGCGGCCGAACACCCTTACAATACCTGCTCCGTGTTCACGCCTTCGGCATCGAGCCATGACCCGAGACCCTCGCCTCACCCTCAACGCGCGCCAGCAGGAATTGCTCGAATGGGTGCAGCGCGACGGCTTCGTGACCGTCGACGATCTCGCCGCGCACTTCGCGGTGACGCCGCAGACGATCCGCCGCGACGTCAACTGGCTCGCCGACCTGAACCTGCTGCGCCGCTACCACGGCGGCGCGAGCCTGCCGACGAGCTCGGAGAACGTGTCGTACACCGCGCGCCAGCGGATGTTCCACGACGAGAAGCGGCGCATCGCGGCGCTCGCCGCGTCGCACATCCCCGACCAGGCGTCGCTGTTCATCAACCTCGGCACGACGACCGAGGAGGTCGCGCGCGCGCTGAACCGCCATCACGGCCTGCACGTGATCACCAACAACCTGAACGTCGCGTCGATGATGAGCGGCTATCCGGACTGCGAGGTGCTGATCACGGGCGGCATCGTGCGGCCGTGGGACAAGGGGATCGTCGGCGAGCTGGCGATCGACTTCATCCGCCAGTTCAAGGTCGACTACGCGATCATCGGCACGTCGGCGATCGAGACCGACGGTACGCTGCGCGACTTCGACACCCGCGAGGTGCGGGTCGCCGAGGCGATCATGCAGCATGCACGCACCGTCTACCTCGTGGCCGACCATTCGAAGATCGGCCGCCCGGCGCTCGTGCGCCAGGGGCACCTGAGCCAGGTGCATGCGCTCTTCACCGACAAGCCGCTGCCGCCGGACATGGCGGAGACGGTCGCGGCCGCCGGCACCCAGGTGTACGTCGCCGAATGACCGTCGCGATGCTGCGCCGCACCCAGAACTTCAAGTGAAATCAAGAAGTTGGCGGCACAGCAAGACCGCTTGCCGCGCATCCTTCTGTCAATTGGAAAATTAATGGGGCGCGATTTGGCGTTGTCCGCGCGCTCGACTAGACTCCAGTTCCCCGGCCTGTTCGTCCGTCCCGCCTGTGCCAAGGCGCAGGCGATCCGTTGGGCCGGCGAAAGCAGCTTTTCCCCCCAAGCCATACCCCCGCTGGGTATCGCGCACCGGCCGCCGAGTCGTGTGCGCGGGCAGTCCGGATGCCATGGAGAGAACGATGCTGAGTCCGCATGAATTCGCCACGCTACTGCTTGTGAAGGATGCTCCCGATCAGGCCAACATGGATCGCGATGAACTCGACGCGCTGCTCGAGCAGCAGCTCGTCCGGCTCGAAGGGCTCGGTTCGGGACGCAAATACTGCGTGACCGAAACGGGCGACGCGGCGCTGCGATCCATCAAATGCCGTTTTTCCTGACCTGACCGCGGCCGGCTTCCGGCCGCCCCCTCTCCCCTTCTCGCCCAAGCCGGGCGGCGACGCTCAGCCGCCGCGCAGCGTCGGATCGACCGCCGCGCGCCAGCTGACCGCCTTCGCGCGCGCGTCGTTGAAATACGCGACCCAGCCGGCCCGCGCCGACGCGTCCGGCGCCGCATAGCGCGCCGAAAGTTCGTTTACGAACGTGCAGTAGTTCGCTTCCGACAGCCCGCGATACCGCTTCGCGACATACGCATCGTAGATCGCCGAGTAGACCGGCTGCGCATCCGCGCCCCAGTCGCGCGCCGTGCCGCCGCACGCCGTCTGCAACGCCACGAACGACGGCGCCCGCCAGTTGCCTTCCAGCGGCGGCGTGCCCGCGCACCCCGCCAGAAGGACCGCGCATACGCCGGCCCACATCCCAATACGCATGATTCACCTCATGAAACGGTCGATTCCACCAGTATCGTCCGGGATCGCCCGGCGCGCCACCCGCCCCTCTTTTTCGAACTTTACTTTTTCGAATTCGTTCGTTAAATTTCGAATTCGAACATTTCTTGTTCGTCAATTTCCATCAGACGATAAGGACAGCAGTGACCCAACCGAATCGCTACGATCTGCTCGTCGTCGGCGGCGGCATCAACGGCGCGGGCATCGCGCGCGATGCGGCCGGCCGAGGCCTGTCGGTCATGCTCTGCGAGCAGGACGATCTCGCATCGCACACGTCGTCGGCCAGCACGAAGCTGATCCACGGCGGCCTGCGCTATCTCGAGTACAAGGAATTCGGGCTCGTGCGCAAGGCGCTGCAGGAACGCGAGACGCTGCTGCGCGCGGCGCCGCACATCATGTGGCCGCTGCGCTTCGTGATGCCGCACATGCCGAACCTGCGTCCGGCCTGGCTGATCCGCATCGGCCTGTTCCTCTACGATCACCTCGCGAAGCGCGAGCTGCTGCCCGGCTCGCGCGGCATCGACATGCGCCGCCACGCGGCCGGCGCGCCGCTGATCGATTCGATCAAGCGCGGCTTCGTGTACTCCGACGGCTGGGTCGACGACGCGCGCCTCGTCGTGCTGAACGCGCTCGACGCGAAGGAGCGCGGCGCCGAGATCCTCACGCGCACCAAGCTCGTGTCCGCCGAGCGGGTGGGCGACGAATGGGAAGCGCGGCTCCAGCTCGCGGACGGCTCGATCAGCGTCGTGCGCGCCCGCGCGATCGCGAACGCGGCCGGCCCGTGGGTCGGCGACGTGCTGCACGGCGCGCTCGGCCGCGGCGCGCAGCACAGCGTGCGGCTCGTGAAGGGCAGCCACATCATCACGCGCCGCCTGTTCGATCACGATCACGCATACATCTTCCAGAATCCGGACAAGCGGATCATCTTCGCGATTCCGTACGAGCGCGACTTTACGCTGATCGGCACGACCGACGTCGAATATACGAACGATCCGGCCAAGGTCGCGATCGACGGCAACGAGACGCAATACCTGTGCGACTCGATCAACCGCTACTTCAAGCGCAAGATCTCGCCGGCCGACGTGCACTGGACGTATTCGGGCGTGCGCCCGCTGCTCGAGGACGAGAACGCGGCCAACGCGTCGGCCGTCACGCGCGACTACCGGCTCGAGATGGACGACGGCGCGGGCGCGCCGCTGCTGTCGGTGTTCGGCGGCAAGATCACGACGTTCCGCAAGCTCGCCGAAGAAGCCGGCGACCTGCTGTGCCGCGCGCTCGGCCGTGACGCCGCGCCGTGGACCGCCGGCGCGCCGCTGCCGGGCGGCGACATCGCCAACGCGAAGTTCGACGCGTTCGCCGCGCAATTCGCGGCGCGTCATCCGTGGCTGCCCGCCGAGCTCGCGCGCCGCTATGCGCGCGCGTACGGCACGCGCGCGGAACGCGTGGTCGGCAATGCGAAGTCGCTCGCCGGGCTCGGCGCGGCAATCGCGCCGGGCATCCACGAAGCCGAACTGCGCTACCTGCGCGACGTCGAATGGGCGACGCGCGCACAGGACGTACTGTGGCGCCGCTCGAAGCTCGGCCTGCACGTCGCGCCGGGCACGCTCGACGCGGTGACGGCCGCGCTCGACGCGTGGTTCGCCGCCACGCACGCGCAACACGCCTGACCGTTTTCGCCTCACCCAAATCGCGCCGCCTCGTGCGGCGCGAATCACAACTAAGCCAACTACGGATGGAGATGAGAGACATGCAGGAACAGTACATCCTCGCGCTCGACCAGGGCACGACGAGCTCCCGCGCGATGCTGTTCGATCGCCAGGGCAACATCGTGTCGACCGCGCAGAAAGAGTTCGAACAGATCTACCCGCAACCCGGCTGGGTCGAGCACGACCCGCAGGAAATCTGGTCGACGCAGGCGGGCGTCGCGGCCGAGGCCGTGACCCGCACCGGCCTGAACGGCACGTCGATCGCCGCGATCGGCATCACGAACCAGCGCGAGACGACGATCGTCTGGGATCGCGAGACGGGCCAGCCGGTCTACAACGCGATCGTCTGGCAGGACCGCCGCACCGCCGACTTCTGCGACACGCTGAAGGCGCAGGGCCTCGAAGCCAAGGTGCGCGCGAAGACCGGCCTGCCGATCGACGCGTACTTCTCCGCGACCAAGATCCGCTGGATCCTCGACAACGTGCCCGGCGCGCGCGACCGTGCGCAGCAGGGCAAGCTCGCGTTCGGCACCGTCGACAGCTGGCTCGTGTGGAACTTCACGAAGCACGAGCTGCACGTGACCGACGTGACGAACGCGTCGCGCACGCTGCTGTTCAACATCCATGCGCGCCAGTGGGACGACGAGCTGCTCGAGCTGTTCGACATCCCGCGCAGCATGCTGCCGGAAGTGAAGGCGTCGTCCGAGATCTACGGCCACACGAAGACCACCGTGTTCGCGTCGAAGATCCCGCTCGCCGGCATCGCGGGCGACCAGCAGGCGGCCCTGTTCGGCCAGATGTGCACGGCGTCGGGCATGGTGAAGAACACCTACGGCACCGGCTGCTTCCTGATGATGAATACCGGCGACAAGCCGATCGAGTCGAAGAACAACCTCGTCACGACGATCGCGTGGCAGATCGGCGACGACGTGCAGTACGCGCTCGAAGGCAGCATCTTCATCGCGGGCGCGGTCGTGCAGTGGCTGCGCGACGGCATGGGCATCATCAAGAGCGCGGCCGAGATCGAGGCGCTCGCCGAGAGCGTGCCGCACACCGACGGCGTCTACCTCGTACCCGCGTTCGCCGGCCTCGGCGCGCCGCACTGGAACGCCCACGCGCGCGGCTCGCTGTTCGGCGTCACGCGCGGCACGACGTCCGCGCACCTGGCGCGCGCGGCGCTCGATGCGATCGCATACCAGTCGCTCGACGTGCTCGCGGCGATGGAGGCTGATTCGGGCATCAGCGTCGGCGAACTGCGCGTCGACGGCGGCGCGAGCGCGAACAACCTGCTGATGCAGTTCCAGGCGGACCTGCTCGGCGTCGACGCGGTGCGTCCGCAGATCACCGAGACGACCGCGCTCGGCGCGGCCTACCTCGCGGGTCTCGCGATCGGCTACTGGAAGAACCTCGACGAACTGCGCAGCCAGTGGCAGCTCGACCGCCGCTTCTCGCCGTCGATGCCGAAGGAGCAGGTCGAACGGTGCATGGCCGGCTGGCAGCGCGCGGTGCGCGCCGCGAAGGCGTGGGCCGACGACTCGCAGTAACCATTCGTCATCCATAACGCATACAACAATGACCGGCGGACCGCGCAGCGCGCGAGTCCGCCGCGACATACGAGAGACAACATGTCACCCTATTTCGCAGAATTCATCGGCACGGCCATTCTCGTGCTGCTCGGCAACGGCGCGGTCGCGAACGTGCTGCTCGCCAACACCAAGGGCAAGGGCGCGGACCTCATCGTGATCGTGTGGGGCTGGGCGATGGCGGTATTCGTCGCCGTCTACGTGACCGCGTCGTTCAGCGGCGCGCACCTGAACCCGATCGTGACGATCAGCCTCGCGCTCGCGCACAAGTTCGCGTGGTCGAAGGTCGGCGGCTACATCGTCGCGCAGATGCTCGGCGGGATGGCGGGCGCGCTGGTCGTATGGCTCGCGTATCGCCAGCACTTCGCGAAGGAAGCCGATCCCGACCTGAAGCTCGCGGTGTTCTGCACCGCGCCCGCGATCCGCAGCGTCCGCCACAACGTGCTGACCGAAGCGATCTGCACGTTCGTGCTGATCCTCGGCGTGCTGTATCTCGCGTCGCCGCAGGTCGGCCTCGGCGCGCTCGACGCGCTGCCCGTCGGCCTGCTCGTGCTCGGCATCGGCATCTCGCTCGGCGGTCCGACCGGCTATGCGATGAGCCCCGCGCGCGACCTCGCGCCGCGCCTCATGCACGCGCTGCTGCCGATCCCCGGCAAGCGCGACAGCGACTGGCGCTACGCGTGGATTCCGGTGGTCGGCCCGCTGATCGGCGGCTCGCTCGCGGCCGGGCTGTACCTGACGCTGCACGTGCCGCACTGACCGGCGGCCCGCATCGCCGAAGCAACGCAGCCCGCGCGCCGCAACGCCGCGGGCTGTTTCACTGTGGCGCCTGCCGCGACCGGACACCGGCGTCGGCACGGGCCGCCGATCGGCCGGAACCGGCGCGCTGTCGCCCGGCAAAGCACGTATCATGGCGGCTGACAGGCGTCGCCGACGCCCCCGCTTCTTCACCATCATGCTCGATCACCTCATCTGCGACTGCGACGGCGTGCTCGTCGACAGCGAAGTCATCGCCGACCGCGTGCTGCTCGACACGCTGTCCGCCACGTTCCCGCACATCGATTTCGAGGCCGCCGCGAAGACCGCGTTCGGCCAGCAGACGTCGCGCTTTCTCACCGGGCTCGAGACGCGCTACGGCATCACGATGCCCGACAACTTCATCGAGACGATCGAGCACAACATCGAGGCCGGTCTCGCGCAATCGCTCGCGCCGATCACCGGCGTACGCGACGCGCTGCTGAAGGTGAGCCTGCCCGCGGCGGTCGTGTCGAACAGCCGCCTCGTGCGCGTGCGCAGCTCGCTCAAGCGCGCCGCGCTCACCGAGATCTTCGGCGAGCGCGTGTTCAGCGCCGAGCAGGTCGCGCGGCCGAAGCCCTACCCCGACGTCTACCTGCACGCGGCGCACACGCTCGGCGTCGCGCCCGGGCGCTGCATCGTCGTCGAGGACAGCGTGTCGGGCCTGAACGCCGCACGCGCGGCCGGAATGAAGACGATTGCGTTCGTCGGCGCGAGCCACATCCCCGACAACTACGCGGATGCGCTGCGCGCGATGGGCATCACGCGAATCATGCGGAAGATGGACGAGCTGCCGTCGCTCGTCGCCGCCGGCATGCGCGGCGAGTTCGGCGACGTGCAGTCGTAAGCCCGGCGAGGATATCGCCGAGCGGACTTGATCGCTACGCGTCGAGCGCGCACCCCTCGCGCGCTGCCGCAAGCGCCTCGCGGAATTCCACCAGCTCCGCGATCGTCAGCATCGGCAGGCCGTGCTGCTGCGCGAAACGCGCGACGTCGTCGCCGCGCGTCATCGTGCCGTCCGGGTTCATCAGCTCGCACAGCACGCCGGCCGGCTTCAGCCCCGCGAGGATCGCCAGGTCGACCGTGCCCTCGGTGTGGCCGCGGCGCGCGAGCACGCCGCCCGGTTGCGCGCGCAACGGAAACACGTGGCCCGGGCGCACGATGTCGTGCGGCGTCGCGTCGTCGGCGATCGCCGCGCGGATCGTCGTCACGCGGTCGGCCGCCGACACGCCGGTATGCACGCCTTCGCGCGCCTCGATCGACACCGTGAACGCGGTGCCGTTGCGGCTCTCGTTGGTCTGCACCATCGGCGGCAGCGCGAGCGCGCGCACCTTGTCGTCGGTCAGGCACAGGCAGACGATCCCGCTGCATTCGCGGATCAGCAGCGCCATCGTTTCGGGCGTGATCCGCTCGGCCGCGACGATCAGGTCGGCTTCGTTCTCGCGGTCGTGATCGTCCTGCAGCACGACCGCGCGGCCCGCGCGCAATGCGTCGAGCGCGGCGGCGATGCGCGGCGGCACCGGTTCGGAATCGAGCAGCGGGAGATCGGCGAAGGCGTCGGCAGGCGCCGGCGAACGGGACGAAACAGCGGAAGTAAAGGACATGTGAAACGCTCCTCGCAATACGATGTGGGCGAAAAACGTTTCAGGGCATTTGCAAACAGACAGAACGACAACCCGCGTCGCGCGCACGGCGAAGCGGCCCTGACGGACATGACCATCTGCACATCTTCTCTCATCCGGACTGTGACCGTCGGCTCTGGCATTCGACCAGATCTGCTGACCCCGCGCATCACGCGCGGGCGCTCGCGGGCTCGCCGGCTTGACGCCAGCCTACCGCCGGTGGGGAATTCCACCCCGCCCTGAAGACGCACTGATTGCCGGACGAACCGGCGGGCAAAGCATACAACAGCTGCACACGCGGCGCAGCGAACGGCACCTAAAACCTTACTGACGACCCCGTCTAATGTGCGCCGGCCGCACGCGCAGCATCCGGCACGAGCCAGCGCGGCGGCACCTCCGGGCTCACCGTCACGCGAAACGCGCGCGCCTCGCTGTCGCCCGGATTGCGCAGGCTGTGCGGCTGGTCGGCGTCGAACACGATCGCGTCGCCGGTCGCGAGCAGCTGGCGGCGGTCGTGCACGCTCACCTCCAGCGTGCCTTCGCTGACCACCAGGTTGATCGTCGTGCCCGGCGCGCGGCGCACGCCCGCCTCGGTATGCAGCGGCGCGATCCGCAGCTCGTGGAACTCGGCCGCGGCAGGTTCCCCTTCCGGATGCAGCGCGCGCGCCGAGAAGCGCCCGTTCGAGCTGACGACGCGCGACGCGCGGTCGGCCGCGAGATGCTCGAAGCCGTTCACCGCATGGCGGCGCAGGAACGCCGCGACCGACACCTTCAGCGCCGCCGCGATCTTGCACAGCACCTTGATCGACGGCACGCTGCGTGCCGATTCGATCTGCGCGAGCATCGCGCGCGACACACCGGACAGCCGCGCGAGCGCATCGAGCGACAGCTGCCGCTCGGCGCGCAGCCGCGCCAGATTGACGCCGACGACCTGCTCGAGCGCGTCGAGCGACGCCTGCGTCCGGACATCGGCGGCGTCGCCGGACTCCACGGAAGACACATCGCGCACCAGCGCCAGGGGTGAATACATAGGGCTTGCCTCCGGGCCGCGACGCGGCCCTGCGAATGGGATAAGCGGGTGGGAATCGGGTTGCGCATCGATCGAAGCGCGTACCGAGACGCTATCACCCGGCTTCGCACCGGCAAACGAAGTTATCTTCACACCGTTATCAGCATCGCGGAGGAATGCGTATCGGCGTGGCCCGTTCCCACGCTATCGCGCCGCCGCCGCGGCGCCCTGCGCCGGGCCGCGCGCGTCGAGCCGCGCCGCGAGCCACGTGACGACGAGCGCCGCGAAGGTCACCGCGGCCGCGACCCACGGCAGCGCGTCGAGCGCGATGCCGTGGCCGAGCGCAAGGCCGCCGAGCCACGCGCCGCCGGCGTTGCCGACGTTGAACGCGCCGATGTTGAGCGTCGACGCGAGATGCGGCGCGCTCGCCGCCTTCTCGACGACGCGCGCCTGCAGCGGCGGCACCGTCGCGAACGCGGCGATCCCCCACACGAACACGGTGAGCGCGGCCGCGACCGGCAGGTGGCTGGTCTTCGCGAACACGGCCATCACCGCGATCAGCGCGACGAGGATCGCCATCAGCGACGGCATCAGCGCGCGGTCGGCGAGCTTGCCGCCGAGCGTGTTGCCGATCGTGAGGCCGGCGCCGAACAGCACGAGGATCAGCGCGACCGCGCGCGGCGAGTAGCCGGACACGCTTTCGAGGATCGGCGCGATATAGGTGAACACGACGAACACGCCGCCGAAGCCGAGCACGGTCATCAGCAGCGCGAGCCACACCTGCGGCTCCTTGAGCACGCGCACTTCGCGGCCGAGCCCGATCGGGCCGCCGTCGTGGCGGGTCGGCACCAGCGCGGCGATGCCTGCGAGCGACGCGACGCCGAGCGCCGCGACAATCCAGAACGACGCGCGCCAGCCGAGCAGCTGGCCGACGAACGTGCCGAACGGCACGCCGAGCACGTTCGACAGCGTGAGGCCCGTGAACATCAGCGCGATCGCGCTCGCGCGCTTGTCGGCCGGCACGAGCGACGCGGCGACCACCGCGCCGATCCCGAAGAACGAGCCGTGCGCGAACGACGTGACGACGCGCGCGACCATCAGCATCGCGTAGCCGGACGCGGTCGCGCACAGCACGTTGCCTGCGATGAAGATCGCCATCAGCAGCTGCAGCGCGGTCTTGCGCGGCATGCGGCTCGTCAGCACCGCGAGCAGCGGCGCGCCGACCGCGACGCCGAGCGCGTAGCCGGTCACGAGCAGCCCGGCGGACGGCAGCGACACCGCCAGATCGTGCGCGACCTCGGGCAGGAGGCCCATGATGATGAACTCGGTGGTGCCGATGGCGAAGGCGCTGATCGCGAGCGCCAGCAACGGGACGGGCATGGTGTTCTCCGGGAGCGGCAGGCGCGCCGCCGGAACGGTGCCGCGCTGCACAAAATGACGGGATGTGCGCGCATTCTCCCGAATCCGCCGATTTTTGATAATTGGCGTAGCATTTGAATCATTTTCAAAAGTTATCGAAAAATCGGATGGACCGACTGGGCGATATCCGGCTGTTCGTCGAGGCGGCGGAACTGGGCAGCCTGTCCGCCGCCGGGCGCAAGCTGAACCTGACGCCGGCCGCCGCGAGCGCGCGTCTCGCCAAGCTCGAGGCGCAGGTCGCGACCCGCCTGTTCGAGCGCTCGACGCGGCAGCTGCGGCTCACCGACGAGGGCCGCCTGTACCTGAACTGCTGCCGGCAGGCGCTGCAAGCGCTCGACGATGCGGATGCGATGCTGCAGGCGGGCCGCAATGTCGTCGGCGGCAAGGTGCGGCTGTCGTCGACGTCCGATTTCGGCCGCAACCGGCTGCTCGACTGGCTCGACGCATTTACCGCGCAGCATCCGGACGTGACGTTCTCGCTGACCGCGGCCGATTCGTCGTTGAACCTGTGGCAGGACGAGATCGACCTCGCGATCCGCTTCGCCGCGCCGCCCGACAGCGCGCTGGTCGCCCGCCGGCTCGCCGCGAACCGGCGCGTGCTGTGCGCGTCCCCGGCGTTCGTCGCGCGGCACGGCGCGCCGCGCGATCCACACGATCTGGCCCGCTTTCCGTGCATCGTGATCACGCTCGCATCCGGGCCGCTGAACGCGTGGCGCTTCACGCGCGACGGCGAGGTGCAGACCTATACCGTGCCGCTCGCGAACGCGTTCGAGACGAACGACGGCGGCCTCGCCCGCGCGTGGGCGCTGCGCGGCCACGGGATCGTGCAGAAGTCGATCTGGGACGTCGCGGACGACGTGCGCACGGGGCGGCTGCGCGTGCTGCTGCCCGACTGGCGGCAGGAGGACGCGCCGCTGCACGCGATCCATCACAGCAGGCGCTACATGGCGCCGCGCGTGCGCGTGCTGCTCGATTTCCTCGCGGAACGCTTCGCACGCGAGGAGGCGGCGCTCGACGACCTGCTGAATGCGTGCCGCTGAGCGCCCGACGGCCCGCCGCCGGGGTCCGACCCACGGCTGCCGCCGTCGCATGCGCCCGCCCCCCCGCCGGCCGTTCCGCGCGGGATCAAAAGCTATAATAGAAAGCTTTCCCGACGGTCTCTTCCCGGCGGCGGCGCATGCGCCGCGCGGCGGGCGGCCGTCCCGATTCACCCTAGACGACGCCCCCAGGTCAACCACTGCGAACGGCGAATCCCCATGACGAAAAAAGTTTACGTAAAGACCTTCGGCTGCCAGATGAACGAGTACGACTCGGACAAGATGGTGGACGTGCTCAATGCCGCCGAAGGCCTCGAAAAGACCGACACCCCGGAAGACGCGGACATCATCCTGTTCAACACCTGCTCGGTGCGCGAGAAGGCGCAGGAGAAGGTGTTCTCCGACCTCGGCCGCGTGCGCGAGCTGAAGGAGGCGAAGCCGGACCTGCTGATCGGCGTCGGCGGCTGCGTCGCGAGCCAGGAAGGCGCGTCGATCGTGTCGCGCGCGCCGTACGTCGACCTCGTGTTCGGCCCGCAGACATTGCACCGCCTGCCGCAGATGATCGACCAGCGCCGCGCGAGCGGCCGCGCGCAGGTCGACATCACGTTCCCCGAAATCGAGAAGTTCGACCACCTGCCGCCCGCGCGCGTCGAGGGCCCGAGCGCGTTCGTGTCGATCATGGAAGGCTGCTCGAAGTACTGCAGCTACTGCGTCGTGCCGTACACGCGCGGCGATGAAGTGTCGCGCCCGCTCGACGACGTGCTGACCGAGGTCGCGGGTCTCGCCGACCAGGGCGTGCGCGAAGTCACGCTGCTCGGCCAGAACGTGAACGCCTACCGGGGCGCGCTGACGGCCGGCTCGTCCGAGATCGCCGATTTCGCGACGCTGATCGAATACGTCGCCGACATCCCCGGCATCGAGCGCATTCGCTACACGACGTCGCACCCGAAGGAATTCACGCAGCGCCTGATCGACATGTACGCGAAGGTGCCGAAGCTCGTGAACCACCTGCACCTGCCGGTCCAGCACGGCTCCGACCGGATCCTGATGGCGATGAAGCGCGGCTACACGGTGCTCGAGTACAAGTCGGTGATCCGCAAGCTGCGCGCGATCCGCCCGGACCTGTCGCTGTCGACCGACCTGATCGTCGGCTTCCCCGGCGAGACCGAGGCCGATTTCGACAAGATGATGGCGCTCGTGCACGAGATGAGCTACGACACGAGCTTCTCGTTCATCTACAGCCCGCGCCCCGGCACGCCAGCCGCGAACTTGCACGACGACACGCCGCGCGAGGTCAAGCTCAAACGCCTGCAACATGTGCAGGCGACGATCGAGGAGAACGTCGCACGCATCAGCCAGTCGATGGTCGGGAAGGTCGAGCGCATCCTCGTCGAGGGGCCGTCGCGCAAGGACCCGAACGAGCTCGCGGGCCGCACCGAGAACAACCGGGTCGTGAACTTCCCGGCGCCGCTCGCGTCGCACCCGCGCCTGATCGGCCAGATGATCGACGTGAAGATCAATCACGCGTACCCGCACTCGCTGCGCGGCGAACTCGTGCTCGCGCACGACGACGCGAGCACGGCCACGCACTGACGTTCCACAGGACACAGGAGCCCGACGCCACTTTGAAGCCCACCCAAGCACTGGAATTCACCGCGCCGCGCGACGACAACGCGCGCCTCGCGAATCTCTGCGGCCCGCTCGACGAGAACCTGCGGCAGATCGAACAGGCGCTCGACGTCACGCTGCAGCGGCGCGGCCACCGGATCACGATCCGCGGGCGCGGCGCCAAGCTCGCGCTCACCGCGCTCGAAAACTTCTACAACCGCGCGCGCGATCCGCTGTCGGTCGACGACATCCAGCTCGCGCTCGTCGAGGTGCGTCATACGGGCGGCAACGGCCGCGTCGAAGACACGCTCGACGTGCGCTTCCGCGGCGACCCCGACCATCCGTTCGACGAGCCGGTGATGCGCGTCGACGACGAGGAGCTCGAGGAGCCCGCGCCGAAGCTCTACACGCGCCGCGCCGACCTGCGCGGCCGCACGCCCGCGCAGCGCGAATACCTGAAGCAGATCCTGTCGCACGACATCACGTTCGGCATCGGCCCGGCCGGCACCGGCAAGACCTATCTCGCGGTCGCATGCGCGGTCGACGCGCTCGAGCGCGACCAGGTCAAGCGCATCGTGCTGACGCGCCCGGCCGTCGAGGCCGGCGAGCGGCTCGGCTTCCTGCCGGGCGACCTCGCGCAGAAGGTCGATCCGTACCTGCGGCCGCTGTACGACGCGCTGTACGACCTGCTCGGCTTCGACAAGACCGCGAAGATGTTCGAGCGCCAGATGATCGAGATCGCGCCGCTCGCGTACATGCGCGGCCGCACGCTGAACCACGCGTTCATCATCCTCGACGAGGCGCAGAACACGACGCCCGAGCAGATGAAGATGTTCCTCACGCGGATCGGCTTCGGCTCGAAGGCGGTCGTCACCGGCGACACGAGCCAGGTCGACCTGCCGCGCGCGCAGAAAAGCGGCCTGATCGAGGCGCAGCAGGTGCTCGGCGGCGTGCGCGGCATCGCGCTCACGCGCTTCACGAGCGCCGACGTGGTCCGGCATCCGCTCGTCGCGCGCATCGTCGAGGCGTACGACGAGTTCCACGCGCAGCACAAGGACGACTGACGGACGACTGACGCGCCCGCCCGTCACACGCCCGGCCCGGCCCGCCCCACGGCGCGCCGGGCGTTTTTTCGGCTGCGCGGCGCGCGGTTCCCGCGTCGGCCGAATTCGGGCGGGATTGGCCGTTTGGTGTATCCTCATCGCGTTCCAATTGCCCGACGCGTCATGAAATCGTCCCGCTCCCGCAAGTCCGTCCGCGCCGACCAGGCCACGTCCGAAACGCTCCGTCTTTCGCTGTTCGATGCGAAGGGCAAGGTCAAATCCGTCGACGCGCAGGGGCTGCGAATCGATTTTCCCGACGGCCGCAGCCTGATGTTCGACCTGTCCGGCGCGTCCGGTGAAGCCGCCGTCGCGATCGTCGCGCAGCACGCCGATCCGGCGATGCGCGCGAAGCTCGCGCTCCAGCCCGAGCACTACGACAGCATCACGCTGCACGTCGGCGCCGAACCCGCGCCGCGCGACGTCGGCCTCGATGACGAAGCGATCCGCGATCCCGAGCTCGACCTCGCCGTCCAGTACGGCGACGAGATCACCGGCGACGTGCGCAAGGCGCTGCCCAAACGCAAGCTGATCGCCGAATGGATCGCGCCCGCGCTGTTCGCCGACGCGCAACTCACCGTGCGCTTCGTCGGCGAAGAAGAAGGCCGCTCGCTGAACGACAGCTACCGCCACAAGGACTACCCGACCAACGTGCTGACCTTCGCGTACGACGAAGCGCCGGACGGCACCGTGATCGGAGACCTCGTGCTGTGCTGCCCGGTCGTCGAGAAGGAGGCGCGCGAGCAGGGCAAGCCGCTCGACGCCCACTACGCGCACCTGCTCGTGCACGGCGTGCTGCATGCGCAGGGCTACGACCATGAGACGAGCGACGAGGACGCCGCCGAGATGGAAGCGCTCGAAGTCGACATCCTCGCGAAACTGGGCTTCCCGAACCCGTACCGGTAAGCCGCCCCACCCCCGATGCGCAACGCCGCCACGCTCCCGCCCGCGTACCCGCCGTCGATCGGCGAGGGACGGCTGCTGACGGAAGACGAGCTCGCGGCGTCGCTCGCGCACACGATGCGCGACTGGGACGGCCGGCACGATCTGTGGCTGTTCGGCTATGGGTCGCTGATCTGGAATCCCGGGCTGCCGACCGTCGACGCCGTGCGCGGCAAGGTGCACGGCTATCACCGCGGCCTCTATCTGTGGTCGCGCGTGAACCGCGGCACGCCGGAGCGCCCGGGCCTCGTGCTGGCGCTCGACCGCGGCGGCTCGTGCAGCGGCATCGCGTTCCGGCTCGCCGGCGCGACCGCGCAGCCGCATCTCGAAACGCTGTGGAAACGCGAGATGCCGATGGGCTCGTACCGGCCCGCGTGGCTGCCGTGCTCGCTCGGCAACGGCGAACGCGTGATGGCGCTCGCGTTCGTGATGCGGCGCGACGCACCGACCTACACCGGCAAGCTGCCGGACCGCGTCGTGAAGGAAGTGTTCGACTGCGCGTCCGGGCGCTACGGCACGACGCTCGACTACGTGAGCCGGACCGTCGACGCGCTGCGCGCGAGCGGCATCCCGGATCGCGCGCTGGAAGGACTGCTGGCACGCTGCCGCTGACGCGCCGCACGGCGGCCTTCGCCCTCACCGCCCGTTCACCTTCGAAGGACGCCCGCCATGACCCCGCCCCGCTGGCCGCGCTGCAAAACCGTCGCACTGATCGTCGTCGCGAGCGTCGCGCTGTCCGGCTGCGGCATATTCGGCTGCGGCGGCGCCGCGACGAACGGCGGGGCAGGCGGCGGCTGCTCGGCCGGCATGCGGTTCTGAACCCGGTCGCCAGCCGCCCGGCGGCAAATCGTCGCACTCCACCCGTCACCGAAAAAAACACCCGACCGGCCGGTCTGCCCGGAATTTCGTCCGACGCTGCCCCGCCGCGCCTTTCTGAGATAGGATGGAAACGACAGGACGGCGTGGCGCCGAGCCCGCCTGTCCCCGAGCGGGGCTTGCGCGGCTGCCCGCCCCGGCCGAATGGCCTGGGTGACACGGTCGCGCCTTGCCCGTGGTGTATCCTTGCCATTTCCGTGACAGCGCGCCCCGACGTGAACCGGGCGCACCACCATGAACGATTCGTATCCCAGTCGAAAGTCCAACGACAAACCGCATGAAAAGCGCTCGCTGCTCGAGCGCCTGACCGACTTCATCTCGCCCGAGCCCGAATCCCGCGGCGAGTTGCTCGAAATCCTCCAGGACGCCCACGAACGCAACCTGATCGACGCCGATTCGCTGTCGATGATCGAGGGCGTGTTCCAGGTGTCCGACCTGTGCGCCCGCGACATCATGGTGCCGCGCGCGCAGATGGACGCGATCAACATCGCCGACAAGCCCGAGGATTTCATCCCGTTCGTCCTCGAAAAGGCCCACTCGCGCTACCCCGTCTACGAGGAGAACCGCGACAACGTGATCGGCGTGCTGCTCGCGAAGGATCTGCTGCGCTTCTACGCGGAAGAGGAATTCGACGTGCGCGGAATGCTGCGTCCGGTCGTGTTCATCCCGGAATCGAAGCGCCTGAACGTGCTGCTGCACGACTTCCGGGTCAACCGCAACCACCTCGCGATCGTCGTCGACGAATACGGCGGCGTCGCGGGCCTGATCACGATCGAGGACGTGCTCGAGCAGATCGTCGGCGACATCGAGGACGAATACGATTTCGACGAGGAAGCCGGCAACATCATCGCCGGCCCGGACGGCCGCTACCGCGTGCGCGCGCTGACGGAAATCGAGCAGTTCAACGAGGCGTTCGGCACCGATTTCCCCGACGAGGAAGTCGATACGATCGGCGGCCTGATCACGCACCATTTCGGGCGCGTCCCGCACCGCGGCGAGAAGCTGCAGCTCGGCAACCTCGTGTTCGAGATCCAGCGCGGCGACGCGCGCCAGGTCCACGTGCTGCTGGTGCGCCGCAGTCCGCTCGCGAGCCGCCGCGCCGAGACGTCGCACGAAGACTGACCATCCTGACCGCCGCGCCCCGCGCGGCGTCTCCACCAACCGCTTCGCCCTCCCTCGAATCGCATGGACGATCCGATCCCGTCCCGCCCGGCAGGCGGCCTCCTCGCGCCGGCGCCCGGCCGCACGCTGCCGCGCTGGCACTACCCCGCCGCGCTGCTCGCCGGCGCGGCCAATACGCTGACCTTCGCGCCGACCCCGCACGGCGGCTGGCTGCAGCTCCTGGTATTCGTCTGGTTTTTCGCGCAGCTCACGCGCACCGCGAGCTGGAAGAGCGCGGCGCTGACGGGCGGCGCGTTCGGCTTCGGCAACTTCATCTCCGGCATCTGGTGGCTCTTCATCAGCATGCACGTGTACGGCGAGATGGCCGCGCCGCTCGCCGGCGCCGCGCTGTTGCTGTTCACGCTGTTCCTGTCGCTGTATCCGGCGTTCTCGGCCGGGCTGTGGTCGTTCTGCGCGGGCCACGCGTGGCACCGCCGCGAACCGGACCCGCGGCCGTTCTCGCCGACCTGGCACGGCGCGTTCGCGTTCGCGAGCGCGTGGGCGCTCGGCGAATGGCTGCGCGGCACCGTCTTCACCGGCTTTCCGTGGCTCGCGAGCGGCTATCCGCAGGTCGACGGCCCGTTCGCGGGGTTCGCGGCGATCGTCGGCGTGTACGGGATCGGCTGGCTGCTCGCGCTGTTCGCCGCGCTGGCCGTGCAGGCGCTCGCCGCCGCCCGTCGGCCCCCCGCGCGGCAGGCGGGCAACGGCGGCGACCGGCGCGTGCGCATCGCGGCGCCGGCCGGCGTCGCGCTCGCGCTCGTCTCGGCCGGCGTCGCGCTGTCGCAGGCGACGTGGACCGTGCCCGCGAACGCGCCGCTCACGGTCCGGCTGCTGCAGGGCAACGTGAAGCAGGACATCAAGTTCGAACAGGCGGGCATCGACGCGGCGATCAAGATGTACACGCAAATGATCACCGACCAGCCCGCCGACCTGATCGTCACGCCCGAGACGGCGATCGCGGTGATGATCCAGGAATTGCCCGAGCCGTTCGCGCGCGCGGTGCGCACGTTCAGCGACAGCACGGGCTCCGCGGTGCTGTTCGGCGCGGTCGGCGCGTCGGTCACCGACGACGGGCGCTACGTCGACTACACGAACAGCCTGTACGGCGTGACGCCGAATTCGCGCGACATCTATCACTACGACAAGCACCACCTCGTGCCCTTCGGCGAATTCATCCCGTGGGGCTTCCGCTGGTTCGTCGACCTGATGAAGATGCCGCTCGGCGATTTCGCGCGCGGCGCGCCGGTGCAGAAGCCGTTCCTCGTGCGCAACCAGCCGGTGATGGCCGACATCTGCTACGAGGACATCTTCGGCGAGGAGATCGCCGCCACCATTCGCGACAACCCGCAGCCGCCCGGCGTGCTCGTCAACGTGACGAACCTCGCGTGGTTCGGCGACACGATCGCGCTCGACCAGCACCTGCAGATCGCGCGAATGCGCGCGCTCGAGACCGGCCGGCCGATGCTGCGTGCGACCAACACGGGCATGACGGCCGCGATCGACGCGCGCGGCCGCGTGCTCGGCCAGCTCAAGCCGTTCACGATCGGCTCGCTCGACGTGCGCATCGAAGGCACGAGCGGCTTCACGCCCTATGTGCGGAGCGGCAACGCCGCCGTGCTCGCGGTGTCGTTCGTGCTGCTCGCGTTCGGGTTCACGTTCGGGCCGGGGCTGCGGCGGCGCAACGGCGTGGCTGCCCGCCGCGACGAAGAGGCATGACGCGGCGGGCAGCCACGCCGGCTGTCACGGCAGGTTGCGCGCGTCAGCCACCGGCCAGACGCCGCAAATCCGCTGCAACCTCTTCCATCACCGGCTCCCACTGCCCGAACGCCGGCTGCCGGTACAGCGTCGCGCTCGGATACCACGGGCTGTCGCGCCGCTCGAGCAGCCACGGCCAGTGCGGATTCACGTCGAGCAGCACCCAGGTCGGCGCGCCGAGCGCGCCGGCCAGATGTGCGACCGACGTACACACGGTAATGACGAGATCCAGCGCGCCGATGAATGCGGCCGTGTCGTCGAAGCTCTGCAGCTCGGCAGTGTGATCGGCGATCGGCAGACCGGCCGCGCGCGCGGCGGCGCAGTCGGCCGCCGCGCCCGGCTGCAGCGAATAGAACGCGACGCCGTCGATCCCGCGCAATGCGTCCACGTAGCGCTCGATCCCGACCCTTCGGAACGGATTGCGCTGGTGCCCCGCGCTGCCGGTCCACACGAGCCCCACCTTCGGCCGTGTTTCACCCGCGAGGCGCGCGCGCCACGCATCGCGTGCGCGCGCGTCGGCCCGCAGGTACGGCACCGACGCCGCCAGCGTCGCGTCGCCCGTGCCGAGCATCAGCGGCAGGCTGATCAGCGGCACCTCGTAGTCGAACGGCGGCAGCGCGTCGACGCCGCCGCCCGCGCCGAACACGTCCGCATGCGCGCCGAGGCTGCGCTGCATCAGCGCGCCCATCTGCGGAAACGTGTTCCATGCCAGCCGCCCGCCTTCGCGATGCACGCGCTCGGCAAGCGGCGCGATGAAACGGCAGAACTGCAGCACGTCGCCCATCCCCTGCTCGCCCCACACGAGCAGCGTCTTGCCGGCGAGCGGCTCGCCCCGCCAGCGTGGCCCGGGCAGCGCCGGCAGGCGGCCGCGCAATTCGCCGGAGCCGTCCCAGCGCGCTTCGTGCTCGCGCCAGCCCGCCGCGTAATCGCCGCGCACGAGATGGACGATCGCGAGATTGAAGCGGTGCGACGCGTCGCCCGGCGCGAGCTCGCACGCGCGCGCGGCATGGCGCTCGGCGTCGTCCCAGCGCTGCGCTTCCTTCATCGCCATCGCGACGTTGTTCATCGCGAGCGCGTTGTCCGGCGCGAGCACGACGAGCCGCTCCGCGCACGCGAGCGCCCCCGTCAGGTCCTGCGCGGCGAGACGCACGGTGACGAGGTTGATCCAGGCCTGCACGTCGTGCGGATCGAAAGTCACCGCCTCCTCGAGCAGCGCGGCCTCCTCCGCGCGATCGCCGCCCGACAGCCGCAGCGCGATCGCGAGGTTGTTGCGCAGCGACGGCAGGTCGGGCTCGGTCGCGAGTGCCGCGCGGTAAGGCGCGACCGCCTCGGCGTGGCGGCCGGCCATCTGCAGCGCGTAGCCGAGATTGAAGCGGGCGGCCGCATTCGGATGCAGACGCGCGCCCAGGTCGGCCAGCGCGATCGCGTCCGCCGTGCGCTGCCGCGCGACGAGCGCCGCGGTGAGGCTCGCGAGCGAAGCCGGGTCGGCCCCGTGCAGGTGGGCGGCAGCGGCAAGCCAGAGATCGTGCGCGGCGCGGTCGCCGCGCGCCTGCGCGTCGGCGGCCCGCCCGAGCAGCGCGGTGAACGGCGGCAGCAGCGGAATGAGGAAATCGGTCGAGTCGTCCATGCGATCGGATACGGTGAGCTGCGCGGCCGCCCTTCGGCCGCGCGACGCGGAATACGCGCATCTTAACGTCCGCGCGCGGCGCCGGGACGCCAGCCGACGCACCCGCGCGATCCGGCCGACGCGACGCGCGCCGGGCCGCCGTCCGGGCCTCGGCGCCCCCCTCGTCGCCGTTCCGGCCGCATCGCCTCGCCGATCCGGTAAAATTGCGCGTTTCAGCACACTAACAAGCCGCGCCGCCGCGCGAGCCGCCCCCGGGTTCCCGCCCGGGACGCCGCCCGCAACGGAGCGCCAGCGCCACGAAGGCTCTTCATGCTTACGTTTCAGCAAATCATCCTGACCCTGCAGTCCTACTGGGACAAGCAGGGTTGCGCTCTGCTCCAGCCCATCGACATGGAAGTCGGCGCGGGCACGTCGCATGTCCACACGTTCCTGCGCGCGGTCGGCCCCGAGCCGTGGCGCGCCGCGTACGTGCAGCCGTCGCGCCGCCCGAAGGACGGCCGCTACGGCGAGAACCCGAACCGCCTGCAGCACTACTACCAGTACCAGGTCGTGCTCAAGCCGGCGCCGGAAAACATCCTCGACCTGTACCTCGGCTCGCTCGAAGCGCTCGGCTTCGACCTGAAGCAGAACGACGTGCGCTTCGTCGAGGACGACTGGGAGAACCCGACGCTCGGCGCGTGGGGCCTCGGCTGGGAAGTGTGGCTGAACGGGATGGAAGTCACGCAGTTCACGTATTTCCAGGAAGTCGGCGGCCTCGAATGCAAGCCGGTGCTCGGCGAGATCACGTACGGCCTCGAGCGCCTCGCGATGTACCTGCAGAAGGTCGAGAACGTGTACGACCTCGTATGGACCGAATGGGAAGAGCAAGGCCCGAACGGCCCCGAACTGCGCCGCCTGTCGTACGGCGACGTCTACCACCAGAACGAGGTCGAGCAGTCGACCTACAACTTCGAGCACGCGAACGTCGACCTGCTGTTCACCTTCTTCAACAGCTACGAAGCGGAAGCGAAGAAGATGATCGACGCGCAGCTCGCGCTGCCCGCGTACGAACTCGTGCTGAAGGCCGGCCACACGTTCAACCTGCTCGATGCGCGCGGCGCGATCTCGGTGACCGAGCGCGCGGCGTACATCGGCCGCATCCGCGCACTGTCGCGCCTCGTCGCGCAGGCCTACTACGACTCGCGCGAGAAGCTCGGCTTCCCGATGCTCGGCAACCCGCCGGGCGTGCCGGGCCTCACCACCGACGCCCAGGAAGCCGCGCAGCCGGCATGGGTGCCGCCGCTCAAGGTCGAACGCAAGATCGATCAGGACTGACGAGACGAGATTTCTTCACATCATGACGCACAATCATCCCGCCCCCCTGCTCGTCGAACTGCTGACCGAAGAGCTGCCGCCGAAGGCCCTCGCGCGCCTCGGCGATGCATTCGCCGAAGGTCTCGCGCAACGCCTCTCGGCGCGCGACCTCGTCGAAGGCGAACTCGTGTTCGAACGCTACGCCACGCCGCGCCGCCTCGCCGTCGTCGTGCAGAACGTGCGCGCCGTCGCGCCTGAAAAACAGGTCCGCGAAAAGGTCCTGCCCGTGTCGGTCGCACTCGACGCCGAAGGCAAGCCGACGGCCCCGCTCGCGAAGAAGCTCGCGGCGCTCGGCCACCCGAACCTGTCGATCGCCGATCTCGAACGCGCGCAGGACGGCAAGGCCGAAGCGTTCTTCGTCAACTATTCGGCTGCCGGCGCGACGCTCGCCGACGGCCTGCAGGCCGCGCTCGACGAAACGCTCGCGAAGCTGCCGATCCCGAAGTTCATGACCTACCAGCGCCCGGACGGCACCGACGTGAAGTTCGTGCGCCCGGTGCATCGGCTGACGGTGCTGCACGACGATCGCATCGTGCCCGTCACCGCGTTCGGCATCGATGCCGGCGACACCACGCTCGGCCACCGCTTCCTGTCCGACGGCCTCGTCGCGATCCAGCATGCGCACGCCTACGCCGACACGCTGCGCGACAAGGGCCGCGTGATCGCGCACTTTGCCGATCGCCGCGAAACGATCCGCACGCAGCTGAACGAACACGCGAACGGCGACACGGTCGTGATGCCCGAAGCGCTGCTCGACGAAGTCACGTCGCTGGTCGAATGGCCGGTCGTCTATCCGTGCCGCTTCGAGGACGAATTCCTGCAGGTGCCGCAGGAATGCCTGATCCTTACGATGCAGACCAACCAGAAGTATTTCGCGCTGACCGACATCGCCGGCAAGCTGCGCTCGCGCTTCCTGATCGTGTCGAACATCGAGACGAAGACGCCGGGCGAGATCATCGAAGGCAACGAGCGCGTCGTGCGCCCGCGCCTCGCCGACGCGAAGTTCTTCTTCGAGCAGGACAAGAAGAAGACGCTCGCCGACCGCGTGCCGCTGCTCGCGAACGTCGTCTATCACAACAAGCTCGGCACGACGCTCGCGCGCGTCGAGCGCCTCGAGGCGCTGGCCGGCGAAATCGCGCCGGCGATCGGCGCCGACGCGGCGCATGCGAAGCGCGCCGCGCGACTGGCGAAGGCCGACCTGCTGACCGACATGGTCGGCGAGTTCCCCGAGCTGCAGGGCACGATGGGCACGTACTACGCCCGCCACGACGGCGAGCCGGACGACGTCGCTGTCGCGTGCACCGAGCACTACCAGCCGCGCTTCTCCGGCGACGCGCTGCCGACGACGCCCGTGTCGACCGCGGTCGCGCTCGCCGACAAGCTCGAGACGATCGTCGGCATCTGGGGCATCGGCCTCGCGCCGACCGGCGAGAAGGATCCGTTCGCGCTGCGCCGCCACGCGCTCGGCGTGCTGCGCTTGCTGCTCGAGAAGCAGCTGCCGCTCGATCTCGTGTCGCTGCTGCGCCTCGCGCATGCGCGCTTCGCGACCGTGCCGGACGTCGCCGAATCGACCGATGCGATCCTCGCGTTCTTCATGGACCGCCTGCGCGGCCTGCTGCGCGAGCGCGGCTACACGGCGGGCGAAGTCGACGCGGTGCTGAGCCTGAACCCGACCCGCCTCGACGACATCGTCGCGCGCCTCGACGCGGTGCGCGAATTCACGCGCCTCGCGGAAGCCGAAGCGCTGGCCGCCGCGAACAAGCGGATCTCGAACATCCTGAAGAAGTCGGAAAGCGGCGCGAACGGCGCGGTGCAGCCGACGCTGTTCGTCGAAGCGGCCGAGAAGGCGCTGCACGAGCAGCTCGCGGCCGTGACGCCGCGCGTGCAGTCGCAGCTCGAGGCGCGTGCGTACACGGGCGCGCTGTCGGCGCTCGCCGCGCTGCGCGCGCCGGTCGACGCGTTCTTCGACGGCGTGATGGTCAACGCCGACGATCCCGCGCTGCGTGCGAACCGCCTCGCGCTGCTGTCCGCGCTGCACCAGCAGATGAACTGCGTCGCAGACATCTCGAAGCTTGCCGCATAAGGGCTGCACGATGCCGACCAGTCCCACCAGGAAGCTCGTCGTCCTCGACCGGGACGGCGTGATCAACGTCGATTCGGATGCGTTCGTCAAGACGCCCGACGAGTGGATCCCGCTGCCCGGCAGCCTCGAGGCGATCGCGCGGCTCAACCACGCGGGGTATCGCGTGGTCGTCGCGACCAACCAGTCCGGCATCGGCCGCGGCCTGTTCGACATGGCGACGCTCAACGCGATGCATCTGAAGATGCATCGCGCGGCGGCGGCGGTCGGCGCGCGCATCGACGCGGTGTTCTTCTGCCCGCACACGGCGGAAGACCACTGCGACTGCCGCAAGCCGAAGCCCGGCATGATGCAGATGATCGCCGACCGTTTCGAGATCGATCCGGACCATACGCCGGTGGTCGGCGATTCGCTGCGCGACCTGCAGGCCGGCGTCGCGCTCGGCTTCCAGCCGCATCTCGTGCTGACCGGCAAGGGCAAGAAGACGCTTGCCGCGGGCAACCTGCCGCCCGGCACGAAGGTCCACGACGACCTGCGCGCATTCGCGCTCGATTTCCTTTCAGACGAACACGAGTGATGCGGCCGCCGCGCGCATCCTCCCTTACGCCAGACACACGCCGATGCGCTTTGTCCGCTCCCTGCTGCTGCTGATCTACTTCATCCTGTACACGGTGCCGTACGCGACCGCGTGCTTCATCGCGTTCCCGTTCCTGCGCCCCGACGCGCGCTACTGGATGGCGGCCGGCTGGTGCAAGTCCACACTGTGGGTCGTGCGCTGGCTGAACGGCATCCGCTACCGGATCGAAGGGATGGAGAACCTGCCCGACGGCGCGGCCGTGCTGCTGTCGAAGCACCAGTCCGCATGGGAAACGCTCGCGTTTCCGGCGCTGATGCCGAAGCCGCTCTGCTACGTGTTCAAGCGCGAGCTGCTGTACGTGCCGTTCTTCGGCTGGGCGCTCGGCATGCTGCACATGGTTCACATCAACCGCAAGGAAGGCAAGAACGCGTTCGGCTCGGTGATCAGCCAGGGCAAGAAGCGGCTCGCGGAAGGCGCGTGGGTGATCATGTTCCCCGAAGGCACGCGCACGCCGGTCGGCAAGCAGGGCAAGTACAAGACGGGCGGCGCGCGCTTCGCGATCGAGACCGGCGCGCCGGTCGTGCCGATCGCGCACAACGCGGGCAATGTGTGGCCGCGCAATTCGTTCACGAAATTCCCGGGCGTCGTCACGGTGTCGATCGGCAAGCCGATCGAATCGGCCGGCCTCACGCCCGACGTATTGAACTCGCAGGTCGAAGCGTGGATCGAAGCGGAAATGCGCCGCATCGACCCGGACGCCTACCGCGCGCCGGGCAGTGCCGAAAAGCGCAATGCCGCGCAAGTCTGATTCACCCGGGCCGGATCCGTTGTTGCGTACTACAAGACGAAGCGAATTGATGAAGAAGCGTCCGCGGCCACGACCCGCCGTCGTGGCCCTCGATCATCGCCAGCTGGATCTGCCGCTCTTCGACGGGCCGGCCGCCGCGCCGTCCGCGCCCGCCGCGCAGCAGACGCCGCCCGAAGCGCCGCCCGCAGCGGCGCCCGATCCCGCACCCGACCGTTCGCGCGTGCGCACGTTCGCGCTCGACAGCCGCACGCTCGAATACCGGCTGAAGCGCTCCGCGCGCCGCACGATCGGCTTCACGATCGACGGCAGCGGGCTGACGATCACCGCGCCGCGCTGGGTCACGCTTGCGGATATCGAAGCGGCGATCACCGAAAAGCAGCGCTGGATCTTCGCGAAACTCGCGGAATGGAAGACGCGCACCGAGCAACGCGCGCTGCCGCAGATCGACTGGCGCGATGGCGCGCAGCTTCCGTATCTGGGCAAATCGGTGACGGTCGCGCTCGCGTCCGATGCCGGCGCGGTCGCGTTCGACGGCGATGCGCTGCGGTTGCCGCTGCCCGCGCACGCCGATGCGCAGCAGATCAAGGACCGCGTGCAGGGCTGGCTGCAGGGCGAGGCGAAGCGGATCTTCGGCGAACGGCTCGCGTTCTACGCGGACAAGCTCGGCGTCACGTATTCGATGTATGCGCTGTCGTCGGCCGCGACGCGCTGGGGCAGCTGCTCGAGCGACGGCAAGATTCGCCTGAACTGGCGGCTGATCCATTTTCCGATGTCGATCATCGACTACGTCGTCGCGCACGAGCTGTCGCATCTGCGCGAGATGAACCACAGCCCGCGCTTCTGGCAGACCGTCGAGTCGATCTTCCCGGAATTCCGCGAAGCGCGGCACACGCTCAAGCATCATCCGCCGGAGCTGCTGCCGTCGCTGTAAAAAAACGAACGGGCGGTGCGGAAATCCCCGCACCGCCCGTTTTGCATCGCGACGCGCATGGCGCGCGCCGCGAGCCGCTCATCCGGCGCTCAGTGCGCCTTCTTCTGGATGAACTCGATCTTGTAGCCGTCCGGATCCTCGACGAACGCGATCACGGTCGTGCCGTGCTTCATCGGGCCCGCTTCGCGCGTGACCTTGCCGCCTTGCGCCTTGATCTGCTCGCAGGCCTTGTACGCATCGTCGACTTCCAGCGCCAGGTGGCCGAAACCCGTGCCGAGGTCGTAGGACGGGGTATCCCAGTTGTGGGTCAGCTCGATCACCGTGCCCTTGCTTTCCTCTTCGTAGCCGACGAACGCGAGCGTGAACTTGCCTTCCGGATAATCGTGGCGGCGCAGCAGCTTCATGCCGAGCAATTCGGTATAGAACTTGATCGAGCGGTCGAGATCGCCGACTCGCAGCATCGTGTGCAGTAAACGCATTTCTTGTACTCCGTGGGGACTTGCCTGAACGGCAGACTCTACCAGAGTCGGGGGGATTTCGTTGGGGGCGCCTAGCTGGGAGCGCCTAGCTGGGGGCGCCTAGCCGGACGCCCGCGGCAGCACACGCCACACCGATCGGGTAACATCGTCGCAGCTCGCCCCACGCACCGCCTGTCCACCTTAGCCAACCACCAGACCGCCGTGCACCGCCACCGATTCGAGCGCGCCGTACGCGCCAGCCGTCCGCCCTCCCGTTCCGGCGAGGCCCGCCGATGAGCACGCTCGCCGCCGCCCCCGCGCGCCGCGCGCCCGACACGCGCGCAGTCGGCCTGATGCTGCTGCTGTGCGCGATCTGGGGTTTCCAGCAGGTCGCGATCAAGAGCACCAACGCCGCGATCCCGCCGATGTTCCAGGCCGGCCTGCGCTCGCTGATCGCCGCGCTGCTGCTGTTGGGCTGGGCGCGTGCACGCGGCACGCCGCTGTTTCGCGCGGACCGCACGTTCGTCCCCGGGCTCGCGGCCGGCGCGCTGTTCGCCGGCGAATTCATCTGCGTGTTCTTCGGCCTGACGCTGACGAGCGCGTCGCACATGGCGATCTTCCTGTACACGGCGCCGTGCTTCACCGCGCTCGGCCTGCACCTGTTTACGCCGGGCGAGCGCCTGCAGCGCACCCAGTGGCTCGGCGTCGGCCTGGCGTTCGCCGGCATCGCGCTCGCGTTCGCCGACGGCTTCCTGAAACCGCTCGCACCCGGCGCATCGGTGCTCGCCGGGCTTGCCGGCGACGCGCTCGGGATTCTCGGCGGCGCGATGTGGGCGGCGACGACGGTCGTCGTGCGCTCGACGTCGCTCGCGCATGCGAGCGCGAGCAAGACGCTGTTCTACCAGCTCACGGTGTCGGCCGCGATGCTGCTCGCGCTGGCCGCGCTGCTCGGCCAGGCCACGTTCGCGCACGTCACGCCCGTCGCGGTCGCGAGCCTCGCGTACCAGTCGGTGATCGTCGCGTTCGTCAGCTATCTGTCCTGGTTCTGGCTGCTGACGCGCTACATCGCGTCGCGGCTGTCGGTGTTCACGTTCCTGTCGCCGCTGTTCGGCGTTGCGTTCGGGGTGCTGTTGCTCGGCGAATCGGTCGGCTGGCGCTTCATGTCGGCCGCCGCGCTCGTGCTGGCCGGCATCGGCCTCGTCAACGCGCCCGCGCGCAATTGAAAAAGGCTGCCGTCCAGACAGCCTCGAAGATCGGCGCGCGTGTCCGGCGTCAGCGCCGCCCGCGTCACCCGGCCTTGCGCGCCGCCGCAAGCGCCTGCGCAACGCCGACGTACTCGGCCACGCTCACATCTTCGGCGCGGCGCGCGAGATCGAAGCCGAGCGCGTCGAAATCGACCGTCTCGCGATAGTCGCCGAGCGTGTTGCGCAGCATCTTGCGGCGCTGCGAGAACGCCGCCGTCACGACCTCGCCGAGCAGCACCGGATCGACGTCCGGCAGTTCGTGCGGCTCGTACGGAATCATCCGCACGATCGCCGAATCCACCTTCGGCGGCGGCTGAAACGACTCCGGCGGCACGTCCATCATCTTGTCCATCACGTAGCGGTACTGCAGCATCACGGACAGGCGCGAAAACGCCTTCGTGCCCGGCTCGGCGACCATCCGCTCGACGACCTCGTTCTGCAGCATGAAATGCTGGTCGACGACCACGTCGGCGAACGTCATCAGGTGGAACAGCAGCGGGCTGGAAATGTTGTACGGCAGATTGCCGACGATGCGCAGCGACGGCTTGTCGCCGGCCGCCGCGAGCGAGCGGAAGTCGAACGCGAGCGCGTCGCCCGCATGCAGTTCGAGCAGCGGGCCGAAGCGCTGCGTCAGCCGGGCGATCAGGTCGCGGTCGAGCTCGACCGCATGCAGCGGCGACTCGGGCGTCGCGAGGCGCGCGATCAGCGGCTCGGTCAGCGCGCCGAGGCCCGGGCCGATCTCGACCATCCGCTGGCCGCGCGCCGGACCGATCGTCGCGACGATCGAGTCGATCACGCCGTGATCGACGAGGAAGTTCTGCCCGAAGCGCTTGCGCGCGAAATGGCCCTGGTGCTGTCTGCTGTTCGACATCGACTATAAAAAACGAAAAACGCGAGGAATGAGGTCAGGCTGCGTCAGGCCGGGCTGCGCGGCGGTGACGCGCCATCGTGACGGCGGTATCGAGCGCGGCGATCATGCTGCCCGGATCGGCACGGCCGGTGCCGGCGAGGTCGAGCGCCGTGCCGTGATCGACCGACGTGCGGACGATCGGCAGGCCGAGCGTGACGTTGATCCCCTCGCCGAACGTCGCGTACTTGAGCACCGGCAGGCCCTGGTCGTGAAACATCGCGAGCACGCAGTCCGCATCGGCGAGGTAGCGCGGCTGGAACAGCGTGTCGGCCGGATACGGGCCGCGCGCGTCGATGCCCTGCGCCTTCACGCGCGCGAGCGCGGGCTCGATCACGTCGATCTCTTCGCGGCCGAGATAGCCGTTCTCGCCCGCGTGCGGGTTGAGCCCCGTGACGAGGATGCGCGGCGCGGCGAGACCGAAGTCGCGCCGCAGGTCGTGGTCGACGATCGTCAGCGTCTCGACCAGCCCGTCGATCGTCAGCGCGGCGGACACGTCCTTCAACGGCAGGTGCGTCGTCGCGAGCGCGACGCGCAGCGGCTTGTCGCCCGTGCCCGCCAGCATCATCACGACGCGCGGCGTGCCGGTGCGCTCCGCCAGGTATTCGGTGTGGCCGGTGAACGGAACGCCGGCATCGTTGATCGTGCTTTTCTGCAGCGGCGCGGTGACGATCGCGTCGTATTCGCGCGCGAGCGCGCCGTCGATCGCCGCGTCGAGCAGCGCAAGCACGTAGCGGCCGTTGGCCGCATCCAGCTCGCCCGCGCGCGCGGGCGCGGCGAGCGGGCGGTGCGCGACGGCAACCTGCCCCGCCGCGACGAGCGCCGCCCAGTCCACGCCGACCGCCGCGGCGCGCGCGGCGACCAGCGCCGCGTCGCCGAGCACCGTGAAGCGCGCGTCGGGCCAGCGCTCGCCGGCGTCGCGCAGCGCCTGCGCGGTCAGCTCCGGACCGACGCCCGCGGGCTCGCCGGTCGTGATCGCGATATGCAGCGCGGGCGTCGTCATCGGCGGCTCGCTCAGTTCGCCGCGCCGAAGTCGCCGAGCTTGAACTGCACGTACGACGAATCGCGCAGCTCGCGCAGCCAGTCGGCATACGCCTGTTCGGCCTTGCGCTGGCCGATCGCCTGGCGCGCGATGTCCATCTGCTGCTGCACCGAGCCTTCCGATTCGCGGCGTTCGAGCACCTCGATCAGGTGGTAGCCGTACTCGGTGCGCACCGGGATGCTGACCTGGCCGTCCTGCAGGTTGTTCATCGCGCGCTCGAACTCGGGCACCGTCTCGCCCGGGCTGATCCAGCCCAGGTCGCCGCCCTGCGACGCCGAGCCGTCCTGCGAATAGGTGCGCGCGAACTTCGCGAAATCGCCGCCGGCCTCGACCTGCTTGCGGATGTCGATCAGTTGCTGGCGCGCCTGGCCTTCGGACTTGCCTTCGCCGACGCGCAGCAGGATATGGCGCACGTGCGTCTGCACGATCTTCGGCGCGGCGGCCGACGCGCCCTGGCTCTGGCGGCGGTCGACGAGACGCACGATCTCGAAGCCGTCCGGCACGCGGATCAGCGCCGGGTTGACCTGGCCCGGGCGCAGCTGCGACGCGGCCGCGACGACGTCGGCCGGCAGCGAGCCGGGGGACTTGAAGCCGAGGTCGCCGCCCTTCTTCGCGTCGTTCGCTTCCGAATTGTTCTTCGCGAGGCGCTCGAAATCCGCGCCCGACTGCGCCTGCTTCAGCAGCGCGTCGGCCTTCTTCTGCGCGGCCTCGATGTCGGCCTGCGGCGCACTGGTCGGCGCTTTCACGAAGATGTGCTGGAAGCGCAGGTCCTGCTGCTGCGACGCGCTCGGCCCGCGCTGGCTCGCGATGTAGCTCGCGACCTCGGCGTCCGACACGGTGATCTTGCTGTCGACCTCGCGCTCGCGCAGCTTCGACAGCATCAGCTCGGTGCGCGCGTCGCCCGTGAAGACGCTCCACGGCACGCCTTGCGCCTCGATTCGCGCACGATACTGGTCGAGCGTCATGCCGTTCGCCTGCGCGAGTCGCTGCAGCGTCGACTGCACGGCTGCGTCGTCGATCCGGATCCCGTCGTCCTTGGCCTTCTGCACCTGGATGCGTTCGAGCACCATCTGGTTCAGCACCTGCGCGCGCATCTGGTCGAGCGGCGGCACCGGCGCGTTCTGCTGCTTCAGGCGGCGCGAGATCAGGCCGACGCGCTGGTCGAGCTCACGGCCCGTGATCACGTCGTTGTTGACGACCGCGACGACTTCGTCGGTGAGCTGTGCGCCATGCGAGCCGAGCGCCTGCGCCGCAGCCGGCGCGGCGACGAGCAGCGCGGCGGACGCGGCGAGGCTGGAGACGACTGCCGCGAAGCGAAGGGTTTTCTTCATTGCCACTGATACTCCATTGAAATCGTGCTGGTCCGGCGCCGGCGCCTTCGGCCGCTTGCGGGCGCCCCGGCGTTAGTCGTAATTGCTGAAGCGGGACAGCGGCGGCGGCGCGGGCGGCAGCGGCGTATAGCCCTGCACCCCGGCGCGGAACGCGCTCACGAGGCCGTTGTCGATGGTCGACAGCCCCTTGAGCGTGAGCTGCGCCATGATCCGCGACGACGTATTCCGCTGCTGCAACGACGAATCCACGCCGTTCGTGAACCGCTGGATACCGACCCCGAGCGCCCAGCAATCCGCGTCGTATTGTAAGCCGACCACGCTGTCGATCATCCGCTTGCCGGCGAAGTCGTAGTTGAAGCGGCCGACCGCGTACAGGCGACGGGTCAGCGGCCACTGCCCGGACACCAGGAACTGGTTGATCGGCCGGCCGTCCAGCGTCGCGGTCGCCCGCGTGTAGCGGTAGCCGACGTTGATCACCTTGCGCACCTCGGGGCTGTACGCGAAACCGATGCTCGACTTCGTGAGCTGGTTGTTGTTCTGGTTGTACTGGAACGCCGTTTCCGACGCGAAGCCGGCGCCCAGCTTGATCGCGGCGCCCGCGATCAGGTCCGAGTGCCGCGCCTGCGCGGCCGCCTGCGTCGGGGTGAGCGTCACGCGCTGGTCGGCGAAATAGTACTGCTGCGCGACCACGAAGCGCGCGCGCTCGTCGCCGGTGCGCGGATCGATGAAGCGCGACGTCAGCCCGGCCGTCAGGCGGTTCGCGTCGGCAACCCGGTCGTTGCCGACGAACGTGTTCGGCTGGTAGATCTCGGCGAGGCCGAAGTCCGATTCCGCGGTGTCGAACAGCGGCGCGCTCGACTGGTTGCGGTACGGCGTGTACACGTAGTAGAGGCGCGGCTCCAGCGTCTGGATGAAATCCTGGCCGAACAGGCGCACCGAGCGGTCGAAGATCAGGCCCGTGTCGAAGCTCACGGTCGGGATCGATTCGGTGAAGCGCTTCGGATTGTTCGGCGTGCTCGTCGACAGGTAGCCCAGGTCGTACGACGCGAAGTGGTACTGGACCTTCGGCACCGCGAAATAGCCCGGGCCGTAGACCCCGTACGCGATGTACGGGTTGAAGACGATCCGGTCGCCCTGGGTCGCGTCGGCCGTCGTGATGCGAAAGCGCGAATAGTCGGCTTCCGCGCCGAAGTCGAAGCCGCCGACGTTGTACTTCGCGTACTTCACGTTCAACTGCGGCTCGCGGCTGTACGGCGAAATCGACGGCGGCAGCGTCTGCCAGTGCTGGTAGCGCGCGAGCACCGACCACGGGCCGTTGTTGTACGTCAGGCCGGCCTCCTGCTGGTACAGCATCTGCGTGCCGTTGACGAACTGGTTCGAGCCCGACCCGAGGTTTTCGGGATACTGGTTGTCCGAGACCTTGTTGTAGTAGACGTAGCCGCCGAAGCCGCTGCCGAAGTTCTGCTGGTGCTGCCAGAAGATCGCGTAGCGGTTGCGGTGCGCGAGCCGGTCGTCCGGCAGGAACTCGCCGGTGAACACGCCCGAATAGCTCGTCGACAGATAGCGGAACGTCGCCTGCGTCTGCACCCCGCGCTTCGCGAGAATCCGCGGCGTGAGCGTCAGGTCGCGGTTCGGCGCGATGTTGAAGTAGTACGGCAGCGACAGCTCGAACCCGTTGTCCGAGCTCGACGTGAACGTCGGCGGCAGCAGGCCGCTGCGCCGGTCGCCCGACAGCGGGAACGTCATCCACGGGCTCGCGAAGATCGGCACGCCCTGGAAGAACAGCACGCTGTTGCGGGCCGTGCCCTCGTCGGCGCCGGTGTCGAAGTCGAACCGGCTGCCCTTGATGTACCACGCGGGATGCGCCGCGCACTGGCACGCGGTGTAGGTGCCGTTGACGAACACCGAGCGCTCGGCGTCGAGCATGTCGACGCGCTCCGCGCTGCCCGACCCGCCCGTCGCGTTGAAGTGGTACTTCGGCGCGGTCATGAAGCCCTGGTTCGACTCGACCTTCACGTGCGCCTCGGGGCCGGCGAACGACGTGCCGCCGTTGACCACCTTGACCTGGCCGTACGCATCGGCCATGTCGGTATCCTGATCGTAGTGGAGCGCGTCGGCCTTCACGGCCGCATTGCCGCGGCGCAGCTCGGCCGAGCCTTTCGCGGCGAGGTCCTGGTCGGCCGTGCCGCTCGTGTGGTCGGCGATCACGAAGGTGGCAGGCTTCGCCCCTTCCTTCAACGGATGATCCTCGAGCTGGGGCGCGAGACGCAGATCCCACGGCGAATCGAGCGGCTGCGGCTGCGCGGCCGCGCCCGTCAGCTGCGCGTGCGACACCGCCGGCACGAGGCCCGGCACGGCCAGGAGCGCGAGCGCGAGCCGCCGTTTGCGCGGCGCCCCGTCACCGGGGGAAACAATCGGGAATAGCGGTTTGGGCGGCATCTATCGTTTGGCGAATCGCCCCTCGTCAACCCGTACGGCCGCGCATCGCGGCCCGCGCAATCGAACCGTGACTGCGGCTGAGCGCAAACCAGGGGAGGCGATCGGGCGAACGGCGCGACAGGCAGCAGGCCTGCACGGCGGATGCTGACGCGGGGCGCGTCAAAAAAGTCGTGGGGTATTATATGGCAAGACGTTCCCCCCTCCTCCGAGTTTCATGACGCCCCCATCCGACGATTCCCGCCTCGACGCGCTCACCGCCTGGCTGCACCCGCTCGCCGCGCGCCACGCCCTCGATCTCGCCACCCTCGCGCCCGCATCCACGGACGCGGGCTTTCGCCGCTACTTCCGCGTCGCGTCGTCCGCGAGCCCCGGCGGCTCGCTGATCGCCGTCGACGCGCCGCCGCCCGAGAAGTGCCGCGAGTTCGTCCAGGTCGCGCAGATGCTCGCCGCCGCGGGCGTTCACGCGCCGCAGGTGCTCGAGCACGATTTCGACGACGGCTTCATGCTCGTGACGGACCTCGGCCGGACGTCGTACCTCTCGGTGCTCGACCCGGCCGCGCCGCTCGCCGCGCGGCCGCTGATGCGCGCCGCGCTCGACGCGCTGATCCGCTTCCAGCTGAGCTCCGCGCCCGGCGTGCTGCCGGCGTTCGACGACGCGTTCCTGCGCCGCGAAATGGAACTGATGCCCGAGTGGTACGTCGGCCGGCACCTCGACAAGACGGTCACCGACGCGATGCGCGGCACGCTCGAGCGCACCTTCGCGCTGCTGATCGCGAGCGCCCGCGCGCAGCCGCAGGGTTTCATGCTGCGCGATTTCATGCCGCGCAACCTGATGGTCTGCGAGCCGAATCCCGGCGTGCTCGACTTCCAGGACGCGGTCGTTGGGCCGCTGACCTACGACGTCGTGTCGCTGCTGCGCGACGCGTTCATCAGCTGGGACGAGGAATTCGAGCTCGACTGCTTCGCGTATTACTGGGAGAAGGCGAAGAAGGCCGGCCTGCCGGTCGATCCGGACTTCGGCGAGTTCTACCGCCAGCTCGAATGGATCGGCCTGCAGCGGCACATCAAGATCCTCGGCCTGTTCGCGCGCCTCAACTATCGCGACGGCAAGCCGCAGTACCTCGCCGACCTGCCGCGCTTCCTGGCATACGCGCGCAAGGTCGCGCTGCGCTACCGCCCGCTCGCACCGTTCGCGAAGCTGCTCGACGAGCTCGAAGGCGCCACCCCCGACGTCGGCTATACGTTCTGAAGATGAGCCCATCCCTCACCACGGCGATGATCTTCGCCGCCGGGCGCGGCGAACGGATGCGCCCGCTCACCGACACCTGCCCGAAACCGCTGCTCGAGGCGGGCGGCAAGCCGCTGATCGTCTGGCAGATCGAGCGGCTCGCGCAGGCGGGCATCGAATCGATCGTGATCAATCACGCGTGGCTCGGCGCGCAGATCGAAGCCGCGCTCGGCGACGGTTCGCGCTGGGGCGTGCGGCTCGCGTACTCGGCCGAGAGCGACGCGCTCGAAACCGCTGGCGGCATCGCGCAGGCGCTGCCGCTGCTCGAACGTGACGCCCGGCCGACGGTGTTCGTCGCGGTCAGCGGCGACGTGTTCTGCGAATTCGACTACCGCACGCTCACCGTGCGCGCGGCGCAGATGGCCGCGCTCGACACGCCCGCGATGCATCTGGTGATGGTGCCGAACCCGCCGTTTCATCCGGCGGGCGATTTCGCGCTCGACACCGACGGCCGGCTGTCGCTCGACGGCGCCCGGCGTTTCACGTTCGGCAACATCGGCCTGTACGACACGCGGATGTTCGCCGACCTCGCGCCCGGCACGCGGCGCGCGCTGACGCCGTACTACCGCGCGGCGATCGAGGCCGGCCGCGCGAGCGGCGAGCTGTACGAAGGGATCTGGGAAAACGTCGGCACGCCCGCGCAGCTCGGCGCGCTCGACATGCGGCTGCGCGGCGCGCGCTGACCGCGAACGGGCCGGGCGGGGCCATTGCGCCGCCCATGCCGCCCGAGCCGCTCAGACCTCCTCGGCCTCCTCCCCGCCCGCCGCCGCGCGCTGCTGCTGCAGCGCCCACATCTGCGCATACAGCCCGTCCGCGCGCACCAGCTCGTCGTGCGTGCCGCGCTCGACGATCCGCCCGTGATCCATCACGAGGATCTGCTGCGCGTGCACGACCGTCGACAGCCGGTGCGCGATCACGAGCGTCGTGCGATGCCGCGCGATCTGCTCGAGCTCGTGCTGGATCGCGCGCTCCGAACGCGAGTCGAGCGCCGACGTCGCCTCGTCGAACAGCAGGATCGGCGGGCTCTTCAGCAGCGTGCGCGCGATCGCGACGCGCTGCTTCTCGCCGCCCGACAGCTTGAGCCCGCGCTCGCCGACCGGCGTGTCATAGCCCTTCGGCAGGCTTTCGACGAAGTCGTGGATGTGCGCGGCGCGCGCGGCCGCGATCACCTCGTCGCGGGTCGCGGTCGGCCGGCCGTACGCGATGTTGTAGTAGATCGAATCGTTGAACAGCACGGTGTCCTGCGGCACGATGCCGATCGACGCGCGCAGCGAATCCTGCGTGACGTCGCGGATGTCCTGCCCGTCGATGCGGATCGCGCCGCCCGCCTGCCGGTCGAGATCGTAGAAGCGGAACAGCAGGCGCGACAGCGTCGACTTGCCCGAGCCGCTGTGGCCGACCACCGCGGTCGTCGTGCCGGCGTCGATCGTAAACGTCACGTCGTGCAGGATCGGCCGCGCCGGCTCGTACGCGAAGCTCACGTGCTCGAAGCGCACCTGCGCGCCGGCCACCGCGAGCGGCGCCGCATCGGGCGCGTCCGCAACCTCCTTCGCCGCGGCCAGCAGCCCGAACATCCGGTCCATGTCGGTGAGGCTCTGCTTCAGCTCGCGGTAGACGACCCCGAGGAAGTTCAGCGGAATGTACAGCTGCAGCATGAACGTGTTGATCAGCACGAGATCGCCGAGCGTCAGCTTGCCGGCGAGCACGCCCTGCGTCGCGCGCCACAGGATGAACACGAGCCCGGTGCCGATGATCGCCTGCTGGCCGAAGTTGAGCAGCGACAGCGAGTTCTGCGAACGGATCGCGGCCTTGCGGTAGCGCTTCAGGTTCTCGTCGTAGCGCTGCGCTTCCCATGCCTCGTTGCCGAAATACTTGACCGTCTCGTAGTTGATCAGCGAATCGATCGCGCGAGAATTCGCGCGCGAGTCGAGCTCGTTCATCGTGCGGCGGAAATGCGTGCGCCAGTTGGTGACCTTCACGGTGAACACGATGTACGCGACCAGCGCGGCGAACGTCACGTACGCGTAGTACGCGTCGTACTTGACGACGAGGAAGCCGAGCACGAGGCCGACCTCGACGAGCGTCGGCAGGATGCTGTACAGCGAATACGAAATGAGCTGCTGGATGCCGCGCGTGCCGCGTTCGATGTCGCGCGACATGCCGCCCGTCTGGCGTTCGAGGTGAAACCGCAGCGACAGCCCGTGCAGATGCCGGAACACCTGCAGCGCGAGCCGCCGCACCGCGCTTTCGGTCACTTTCGAGAACAGGATTTCGCGCAGCTCGGTGAACAGCGACGTCGACAGCCGCACGAGCGCATACGCGACGACGAGCAGCCCGACGCCGCCCGCGAGCACGATCCCGGCCGACTGTTCGGCGCGGCCGAGCGCGGTCAGCTGCTGCACCGCGGCGAGATGGTCGACGATGCGTTTCATCACGACCGGCACGCCGAGGTTCGCGACCTTCGCGCCGATCAGGCAGCCGAGCGCGAGCGCGACGCGCCACTTGTAGGTCGTCAGGTACGGCAGCAGCGAACGGATGGTCTGCCAGTCGTTGCGGGGCCCGGTGTGAAGCGGCGCGGGCTCGCCGGAAGCGGGAAATCGGCGCATGGGGGACGGGGAGCTCGGCAGTGCGGGCCGTGCTCGTCGGCCGCCGGCTCGCCCGCTTTCTCGTACAATTTGCGAACGTTGTATTGTCGCAGAAGCCGGTTCGCGCCGCTGTCGGCGGTCTCGCCGGCCGCGCGCGCGGGCCGGTGCGTTTTATTACAGGATGAAAGCATCGCCATGACCGACTCCCCGCTCGCCCTCCCGCAACACCAGCCCGCGTTGCGCGTCGTCCCGCAGCCGTCCGACGCCAATGTCCACGGCGACGTGTTCGGCGGCTGGATCATGTCGCAGGTCGACATCGCCGGCTCGATCCCCGCGAGCCAGCGCGCGAACGGCCGGGTCGCGACCGTCGCGGTCAATTCGTTCGTGTTCAAGCAGCCGGTGTTCGTCGGCGACCTGCTGAGCTTCTATGCGACCGTCACGCGCACCGGCAACACGTCGGTCACGGTCGACGTCGTGGTCTATGCGCAGCGCATGCGCCTCGCGGGCGAAATCGTGAAGGTGACCGAAGCGACGCTCACCTACGTCGCGACCGGCCCGGACCGCAAGCCGCGACCGCTGCCGCCGCTCGAATGAGCGTGCCGCGCGCCGGCGCGGCATGACACGCCTCGGTCGCCGCGTCAGTGCGCGGTCGTCAGCCCGAACTCCCGCATCGCCGGCAGAAAATCGTGGTTCAGCTTCGGCTTGCGGGACAGCTTCACCAGCACGTAGCGCTGGAACGGCGCGAGCCGCTGCCATTGCACGACGTCCGGCGCCGGCAGTCCCGCCAGCGCGCTCTGCTGCACCAGCGCGTCCGGCACCCGCTCGGTGCCGCGCCAGGCCGGCTGCTCGTCCGGCTGGAACCAGCTCGGCTCGAGATCGGCGTGCGTGCGCAGCATCTCGAACAGCGCGTGGTCGAAATTGGGCTCGATCGCGGTATCGTCGTCCGCCGGAAAGCGGGCGAGCAGCTTGCGGTCCTCGAGCGGCAGCAATTGCCACTGCTCGAGCGAGATCCGCAAGCCGAAGCGGTCGAGATTGAAGCGCACGATCATCGGGATGTACGTGAAATTTTCCGATGAATCGCGTTCGAAATTGAAAAGCAACGGTACGTCGCTAAGTCCCATGGCATTACCCGAAGTGGCGGATGCCGGCGCGGCCGGCCTGCCTGAGGTATTTTAGAACCTCTGCGCACGAACGGCGGACGCGATCGTCCGGCCCCGCGCCAGTCAACCGAACGGGAGTCTCAGTGAATCCGACCGAATCCGCCGAGCCACGCGGCGCGATCGAGCTGTCCGTGCGCCGCACGCGCGGCGGCGCCGCCGAAACGGCGCTCGACCACGTCGGCCAGGAGTGGCCGGTCGCGCTCGTCTTCAACGGCATTTCGCACGCGGTGATGATGTGCACGCCGCGCGACCTCGAGGCGTTCGCGGTCGGCTTCGCGATTTCGGAAGGGATCGTCGCGCGCGGCAGCGACATCAAGGACATCGAGGTGATCCTGCACGCCGATGCACCGCTGCCGCACGCCGAAGTTCACCTGGAAGTCGTGCAGCAGGCGTTCGCCGCGCTGAAGGACAAGCGCCGCGCGCTCGCCGGGCGCACCGGCTGCGGCGTCTGCGGGATCGAGAGCATCGACCTGCTCGACCTGGCGCCGGAACGCGTGCCCGATACCGGCTTTCTCGCGCGCCTCGCGCCCGATGCGCTCGCGCGCGCCGCCGGCGAACTGCCGGCCCATCAGGCGCTGACGCGGCTGACAGGCGGCCTGCACGCGGCCGCGTGGTGCGACGCAACAGGCGCGATCCGGATGGCGTTCGAGGATGTCGGCCGCCACAACGCGCTCGACAAGCTGATCGGCTCGCTGGTGCTCGCGCGCACCGACGCGACCGACGGCTTCGTGTTCCTGTCGAGCCGCGCGAGCTACGAGCTGGTGCGCAAGGCGGCGCGTGTCGGCATTCCGATGGTCGCGACGATCTCCGCGCCGTCGTCGCTCGCGATCGCGATTGCGCGGCAGGCCGGCTTGCGGCTCGTCAGCTTCTGCCGCGAGACCGGCTACGTGGATTACGACACGGCGTGAGGGCGCGCGCCGGCCGCCGCGTCCGCCGGCTCCGGCACGGCGGCCGGCGGCAGCGGCTCCTGCGCCGGCTCGCTCGTCAGGTTGCCGACGTAGTCGGTCCAGAGCTTGCGGTCGGTGTCGTAGAGCTTGCAGCGGCGGGCCGTGTCGAAATACCAGCGCCAGCTGAAGCGCTGCACGACGATGCGCCCGGGCAGCATGTCCTCCAGCTTCGCCTGCGCCGGCTTGAGCCGGTACAGCGGCACGCTCATGTCGACGTGGTGGGCCGTGTGCTCCATGATGTGGTGCAGCAGGCCGCCGATGCCGAACGGGAACGTCAGGTGCAGCGTGGTCGACACGAACGGCGCGGCGTTCGACCATTCGGCCCGGTTCGCATGCCACGCGATGCGCGGATCGGTATGGTGAACGTAGACGACGAACCCGATCATCGAGCACCAGAACAGGAACGGCACGAGCACGCCGGTCGCGAGCAGCAGCGCGACGGGCTGCTGCGTCGCCAGCGCGACCCACACGACGGCGGCGATCCACACGGCCGCGAAGCCGGTCACCAGCAGGCAGTCGCGGCTGAACACGGGCCGCGACGCGCCGATATAGCGCTTGGTCGGGAAATACATCCGCAGCCACCAGATCTCGACGAAATAGTAGAGCCCCGGCGCCCAGCCGCTTCGATAGATGCGGTCCAGCAGCCGGCGCGTCGGCGACAGCGCCGCGTATTCGGCCGGCGTATGCGGCGCCCACACGAAATCGAAGCCCTTCAGGTTCGTGTAGCCGTGGTGCACGACGTTGTGGCCGACTTCCCACAGGCTGTACGGCGTCAGCGACGGCAGGAACGCGATGCGGCCGAGCCAGCGGTTCAGCCGGCGGTTGGGCGTCAGGCTCTGGTGGCACGCATCGTGCCCGATGATGAAAAGCCGCCCGGTGATGAAGCCGGCCGCCATCCCGCAGACGACCTTGCCGACGATCGACGGGATCAGGAGCGCGCCCGCGAACGCCGCGAACAGCAGCAGGTAGTCGAGCACGAGCAGGATGATCGGGCGCACGATCTCGCGCGCGGCGAACGGCACGAGCCACGAGCGGATGACCTTGCGATGCGGCATCGGCGCGTCGGCGCGAACGGGAGTCTGGGAATCGTTATTGACCATGATGCAGAAAGGCGCGCAGACCGCGCGCCCCCGAAAGAAAACCAGCCGTGCAAGGACACGGCGCGAATGCGTGAACGGAATGCCGGTTACCGCGACATCATGTTCATGCTGACGTTGTGCATCACCCACAGCGTCCCGACGATGAGGATCAGCGCGGTGAGCACCGTGTAGCTGAACGCCATCACGTTCCAGCGCTGGCTCGACGACGTGTTCATGTGCAGGAAGCACACGAGGTGCACGAGGATCTGCGCGAACGCGAGCACCGCGAGCGCGATGATCGCCGCCTTCGGCGCCAGCACGCCGCCCATCACGAGGCCGAACGACGCGGCCGTGAGCAGCACCGACAGGACGAAACCGACGATGTAGCCGCCGGCCGTGCCGTGCGCTTCATCGTGGTGAATGAGTTCCGAATGGGCCATTTAGATCACGCTCGCGAGATAGACGAAGGAGAACACGCAGATCCAGACGATGTCGAGGAAGTGCCAGAAGAGGCTCAGGCAGGTGAGGCGCCGGAAGTCGCGTTCCGTCATGCCGGGGCCGCGCGCGATCTGCACGACGAGCACGACCATCCACAACAGGCCGACGGCCACGTGCAGCCCGTGCGTGCCGACCAGCGCGAAGAATGCCGACAGGAACGCGCTGCGCTGCGGCCCCGCGCCTTCCGCGATCAGGTGCGAGAACTCGCGCAGCTCCATCGCGAGGAACGCGACGCCCAGCACGAACGTCACCGCGAGCCAGACGAACACCGCGCCGCGCCGGCGGCGCTGCGCGCCGAGCATCGCGAAGCCGTACGTGATGCTGGAGAGCAGCAGCGCGGCGGTCTCGAGCGCGACGCCCGGGATGTCGAACAGGTCCTTCGCGGTCGGGCCGCCCGCAAACTGGTTGCCGAGCACCGCGAAGGTCGCGAACAGCGATGCGAAGATCACGCAGTCGGTCATCAGGTACAGCCAGAAGCCGAACACCGAATGCGACGGCGGATGATGATGCGCCGCCGGATGACGGGCGCCGCCCGTGAGAGTTTGATACGACATCAGTTCGCCTCCAGTTCGGCTTCCGGCGACGGCGCACGCATCCGCACGCCCGCGCGTTGTTCCTCGATCTTGCGGACGGTATCCGCCGGAATGTAATAGCCTTCGTTGTCCTGCGCGCTGTACAGCACCACCGTCGCGACGATGCCGACGAGCGACGCGATCGCGAGCCACCAGATGTGCCAGACGAGCGCGAAGCCGAGCAGCAGGCTGAAGACCCCGACGAACAGGCCGGCGCTCGTATTGGACGGCATGTGGATGTCCTGGTACGTGACGTTCTTGCCGAGCCCGAGACCCTTCGCCTTGCGATACGCGAGCTCGTCGAGTTCGTGCACGTCCGGAATCACCGCGAAGTTGTAGACGGCCGGCGGCGACGACGTCGCCCACTCGAGCGTGCGGCCGTTCCACGGGTCGCCGGTCACGTCGCGATACTGCGCTTGCGCGCGGTTGCGCCAGCCGACCCACACCGATGCGACCTGGAACACCACGCCGAGCGCGATCAGCACCACGCCGCACGCGGCGGCGATCAGCCACGGCTGCCACGCCGGGTTGTCGTAGTGGTTCAGGCGGCGCGTCATGCCCATGAAGCCGAGCACGTAAAGCGGCATGAACGCGACGTAGAAGCCGGTGAGCCAGCACCAGAACGCGCGCTTGCCTTGCTTCTCGTCGAGCTTGAAGCCGAACACCTTCGGGAACCAGAAATGGACGCCCGCGAAATAGCCGAACACGACGCCGCCGATGATCGTGTTATGGAAGTGCGCGATCAGGAACAGGCTGTTGTGCAGCACGAAGTCCGCGCCGGGAATCGCCAGCATCACGCCGGTCATCCCGCCGATCGTGAACGTGACCATGAAGCCGATCGTCCACAGCACCGGCACCGTGAACTCGACGCGGCCGCGGTACATCGTGAACAGCCAGTTGAAGATCTTCACGCCGGTCGGGATCGCGATGATCATCGTCATGATCCCGAAGAACGCGTTGACGTCGGCGCCCGAGCCCATCGTGAAGAAGTGATGCAGCCACACGAGGAACGCCAGCACCATGATCGCGCACGACGCGTACACCATCGTCTTGTAGCCGAACAGCGGCTTCTTCGCGAACGTCGCGATGACTTCCGAATAGATGCCGAACGCGGGCAGCACGAGGATGTACACCTCCGGATGGCCCCACGCCCAGATCAGGTTCAGGTACAGCATCGCGTTGCCGCCGGCATCGTTCGTGAAGAAGTGCATGTCGAGGTAGCGATCGAGGCCGAGCAGCGCGAGCGCAACCGTCAGGATCGGGAACGTCGCCATGATCAGCACGTTCGAGCACAGCGCGGTCCACGTGAACACCGGCATCTTCATCAGCGTCATGCCCGGCGCGCGCATCTTGATGATCGTCACGAAGAAGTTGATCGACGTGATCAGCGTGCCGACGCCGGAGATCTGCAGCGCCCACAGGTAGTAGTCGACGCCGACGCCCGGGCTGAACTGCAGCTCGGAGAGCGGCGGATACGCGAGCCAGCCCACCTGCGCGAATTCGCCGATCACGAGCGAGACGTTCATCAGGATCGCGGCGACCGCCGTCATCCAGAAGGAGAGCGAGTTCAGGAACGGGAACGCGACGTCGCGCGCGCCGATCTGCAGCGGCACGATCAGGTTGAAGAACGCGACCAGCAGCGCCATCGCCATGAAGAAGATCATGATCACGCCGTGCGCGGTGAAGATCTGGTCATAGTGATGCGGCGGCAGGTAGCCGGGGCCGTTGTACGAGAGCGCGAGCTGCAGGCGCATCATGACCGCGTCCGCGAAGCCGCGCAGCAGCATCAGCACCGCGACGACCAGGTACATCACGCCGATCTTCTTGTGATCGACCGACGTCAGCCATTCGCTCCATAGCCATTTCCACCGGCCGGTGACCGTCAGCGCGACGACGATGCCCAGCACGACGAGCCCCATGAAGGCGCTCGCCCCCATGATGATGGGCTGGTCGAACGGGATCGCCGAAAGAGTCAGTTTGCCGAACATGCGTTACCCCTTCGTCGTACAGGCGGCGTCCTTCAGATCGAGGACGTGGCCGTTGTTGTATTTCGCGATGATGTTGTGAAACAGCTTCGGATCGACCGACGAGAAGTAGCGCACCGGCGCCTTCTCGCTCGGCTGCGCGACCGTGCCGTACACGGTCATGTCGAGGCGGTCGGACGACGCCTTCACCTTCTGCACCCACGCGTCGAACTGCTCGCGCGGCTCGGCGAGCGTGCGGAACTTCATGTCGGAGAAGCCGCGGCCGCTGTAGTTGGAGGACACGCCCGCGTAGTTGCCCGCCTGGTCGGCGATCAGGTGCAGGCGCGTCTGCATGCCGGCCATCGCGTAGACCTGGGTGCCGAGCTGCGGGATGAAGAACGAGTTCATCACCGAATCCGACGTGATGCGGAAATTCACCGGCGTGCCGACCGGAATCGCGAGCTGATTCACCGACGCGATGCCGAGCTCCGGATAGATGAACAGCCACTTCCAGTCGAGCGCGACGACTTCGACGTCGATCGGCTTGACCGACGACTGGAGCGGCTTGTACGGGTCGAGCTCATGCGTGGTCTTCCACGTGAGGATGCCGAGATAGAGGATGATCAGCGTCGGCACGGTCCAGATCACGACCTCGATCGCCGTCGAATGCGACCAGTTCGGCGCATAGGTCGCGCTGCGGTTCGACGCGCGGTAGCGCCACGCGAAGAACAGCGTGAGCAGGATCACCGGCACGACGACGATCAGCATCGCCCACGTGGCCGTCGCGATCAGCGATTTCTCCGCGACGCCCACCGCGCCCTTGGGATCGAGCACGTGAAGGTCGCTGCATCCGGCCAGTCCCGCGAGTATCGCGATGACGGGGGCCGCCCGCGCACCGCCGGTGATTCGTCTGATCATGGTTCGTTTGCCTGAGTGTCGTTGAGAAGGACTGCCGGGCCGCGCGCCGCCAATGCGCGACGCGTGCCGACCACGGCAGCCTGCCGCGCGAACTGTACGGAAAATTGCCGCACTGCATCTTGACGGTGGACAAACTTCGCCTGCTTCCGCCATATCCTCCCCGAACCGGACCGGACGCCCACCCTTGCGATTGCCGGCAGGGGCTGATGGAGAAAGGAGAAGGGCGTTCGGCGCGCGTCCCGGGGAAATCGGGCGGACAGCCGAGAAACGGTGGACATCTCGGCGATGCACCGCAACATGGGCGATGGCGGCATTCGGCGGCGCGCCGGCTTCGGGCGGCGGCGCCATGTGGCGCGGGCGGCACGCGACGCGATCATCACCGCGCGGCGTCGGGCGGATGCGGGGAACGGCGGCGCGCCCCGCCACCTCGCGGCGGGGCGCGCTCAGGCCGGCGTGTCGAACCGCGCGTCAGTCGCGTCAGGCAGCCGGTCCGGCGGTGGAAATCGCGATGTTCGCACCGTGCGCGCTCCGGGTGGCCCGGACGATCAATGCGGCGTTTTCATGGACGTTGTCGCGGTCGAGCATCGCCAGATGATGGCCACGACCGTCCAGCTCGCTCACCGTGCCGGTCGAGAGACGGCGCCATATCCCCGCGGCATCCCGATCGACTTCGCTCGCGCTCGACGCGCTCAGCAACAGGATGTCGGCGTTGATCGGCCGATCATGCACGACGCCGTCGAGATAATTGCGGTAACGGACGATTTTCCGTTCGGCGACCCGGCGCACGTCGACGATACCCGCCGACGACGCGGCCAGTTCCGACAGGAAGCCGATGTCGAACAGGTAGTCCGCAAACGATCCCGCGTACTGCTCCAGTTCGTCCTCGCCGCGACGAATGACATGCGCGCGCGGCGCGGTATCCATCAGCACCAGGCATTGAACTTCGACGCCCATCGATTCCAGGCGTTGCGTCACTTCGTAGGCCAGGTTTCCGCCTGCGGAATAGCCGAGCAGCGTAACGGGCTGCCGGGAAGTCGCTCGCGCGATTCGCGCGGCGTAATCCGCCGGCGGATCGTCGCTCGGGATGAAATCGAAGGATGTGACCGCGTAATCGGGCAGCGCCGCCTCGAGTCCCTTGAAGATAAGCCCCCAACCAGACAAGGGCGGAAAGGCAAAGAGACGTGGGCGCGCGTCGTCGCCGGCATCCGCCGCCGCGGCATCGGCCGCCGCGGCATCGGCGTACTCGCGCCGGGCCAGGCTCACTGCAGCCATGATCGCCGACAGCGAGTCGCATTGCGCCAGCGTCACCGCTGGCACCGCGCAATGCGCGGCGTGCTCGAGAAAGTGACCCAACGCAATCGCCGCCAGCGAATCGACATGCAGGAACGAATCGGGGTCAACGTCGCCGCCGCATACGCCAATGTCATGCAGGAATTCCGCCACGCGTGCGACCAGATCGTCTCCGGACCTGCCCGGGCGTGTGGATCGAAGCCCGGTCAGCGAATCGAGCAGGCGGGCCTTGTCGACCTTTCCGTTCACCGTCGTCGGCATCGACCGAACCGGGACGAATTGCCGCGGGATGAGCGCCGGGGGCAGGCGCTCGGCGAGATGACGGCCGAGTTCGTGCGCATCGGGCGGCGCATCCCCGGCCGGCACGTAAAACGCCACCAGCCGTCGCGACAACTGCGTGTCCCCGACCGGCAGCACCTTGGTTCGCAGTATGCCGGCGACGCCGTTCAGCAACGCTTCGATCTCGGCAGGATTCACCAGCACGCCGCGGATCTTCACCTGATCGTCCTTGCGTCCGGACAGCGTCAGCACGCCTGCCTCGTCGACAAATCCGAGATCTCCGGTGAAATAGACGCCGTCCGCAGAGCCGGGAATATCGACGAAACGCGCCATCTGGTCCGCGGTTGCGCCGAGATATCCCGACGAGCGATAAGGGGTCTGGATGACGACTTCCCCTACCTGCATGGGCATGCACGGCTTCAAGTCGTCGCCCAATACGTGAAACCTGACCTCGTCCAGCGGGCGGCCGACAGGAACCGGATTGCGATGCGCGTGGCGGTCTACGCGATGAAAGAACTTCGCCAGCGTGGTTTCGGTAGGACCGTACAGATTCACCAGACCGACGTTCGGCGCCGTGGCGTGCAGCAGCGCCGCCACTTCGGCCGGCATCGGCTCGCCGGCGGAAAATACATGCCGCAACGCGCTCAGTGGCTCGCCCACGCCGCGCGCCTGCAGCCACGCCTGCAGCCGGGTGGGCGTCACGTGCAGGCAGGTGATCGCCCGCTCCGCGCAGGTGGTCAGCGGATTGCTCATGTCGTTCGGCGCGACGTGCAGGCATCCCCCCGCGGTCAGGACGAGAAAAATGTCGCGCAACACGACGTCGAAGGTCGTATTGGTCGTCACGAGACAGTGGTCGGACGGTCCGATCCGGAACGCGTCGCGTTGCCACGCGAGGAAATGGGACAGGCCGGCGTGATTGCCGAGGATGGCCTTCGGCGTGCCGGTGGAACCCGAACTGCAGAAGATATAGGCGTCGGGCACGGTCAGCGGCGCGTTCACGACGGCGTCGACGTCGCCGGTCGACGCGCGCGATACGAACGCGCCTGCGTCGCATGCGTCGATGACCGGCACCCCATATTCCTGCGCCGCTACGCCTCCGGTCGCGAACAGGTGGCGCGTGCCGGTTTGCGCGATCAGCGCCCGGTTTCGCAGCGACGGCGCCGCGGCGTCGATCGGAAACGCGATGGCGCCCGCCAGCCACGTCCCGAGCATCGCCGAGACGAACGGGATCGATACCGGACCGGACAGTGCCACCACATCGCCCGGATTCACCCCATTGCGCTCCAGCAGACGGCGCTGCGCGATCGCAAGCGCGACAAGCTCGCCATAGCTGCACGTCCCCTGGTCTTCGCGTATCGCGACGGCATCGGCATGCAACGCCGCGATTTCCGCGATGCGCGCGGTCAGACGCGGTCTGGTTCGCACCGGGTGCCCGCGCAAACCGCGGAACCACGACGAATTTCGAATCTCGGCAAGCAGCGGTGAATCGGCCTGTGACACGGCATTCCTTTCAATGGAGATCGCGGGTTGAATGGCGCGACGCATGTCGCACGCGGAACCGGACGGATGGCACGCACCGAGGCAACCGCGCGCCGGCGCGTCCGTTGTCGTCGTCAAGGTTGGGCTGCGTCGAGATCGTGCAGCAAACGCATGCCCGGATTGCGCTTTCCGAAGATCAGCCCGCCCACGTAGCGTCGGTAGCAGACGAATACGCCGTCCATCTGAACGGTTTCGCGCCCGTGAAATGCGCTGATATCGCCTTCAGTATGGTTGGCATAGGTCAGCGCGCCTCGTTGATGATTCTCCGGACCGCGAGTCGGAAAGGCCAACGGCGGATTTCTCAGCGCTTCCCGAAGAAACGCGAACAGCTCGTGCTTGATATCGACATACTCCTGGTACACCCCGCCGCGATAGGTCATCCCCCAGACCGGCACCTCGTCATACCAGACCGTTTCCATGCCGACATCGACGATCTCGCCGAAGTACTGATCCTCGTATCGGAACGAACCGCATTCGAACTGATAGTTTTTCGATGCAGGACTCTTGGACGGCATGCGACGCGCGTCGGCGGCAAACGTGTGTCGCTTCGCCTCCACCAGGAACGAACAGAGCGCACGCATCGACAGCTCGTCAATCATTGTGTTTCTCCTGACCATGGCAATCCGCCGCGAACGTTGCATTCAGCGTTCGCTCGCGCACGATTCGATAACGAAACTGACCGGCATGCTTGCCGGGTCATCCCTGCAGCGCAACGGCGAATTGCTCCGCAGACGGCACCTGCAGCACCTCATGGCCGATTCGATTGACAAGATGCGTGCGGCTGAAGCCGTCGATCGGCGCGTGATCCGGCTCGATCGATTTCTGCAGCACCCGCGCGCCCGGCACGTCGGCCGCAGGCTGGCCTGCAAACGCGAAGCGAACGCCGTAGCAGGACGGCTGATGGCCGTCTGCGCGGGCCGCGGCAAGGTCGCTTCCGAGCTTGACCGCGATCATCGCTTTCTCGAGATTCACGCCGAATGCAAGATTGACCAGCGTCGAAATACGATCTCCGGCCACGCGGCAGCCCGCTTCGATGACTGCCATCGTGCCGTCGGGCGAAACCTTGAACTCGATGTGCACGATCGAATTCCGTACACGCGCCGCATCGAGCAGGCGCCGGGCCGCATCCTCGACCTGCGCTCGCAACGCGCCCTCCAGCAGCGCGGGCCCTGACAGATGCCCGATCTCGTCGAAATTGGGCAGCGGGGACAGGAACTTGCGGGTGATGAACAGGTGTTCGATGCGCGCGTCCTGGACCACGACTTCCGCGCTGTATTCGTCTCCGTGGAAATACGCCTCGAGCAGGCACTCGCCTGCGAAGCTCATGCCGGTCGACAGCGCGACCCTGTCGGCAAAGATCGCGGCTGCGTTGCGTTCAATCTCGTCGGCGCTGTGGTTGAGCGTGACGTACCAGGAGCCGGCCATGTCGGCCGGTTTGCTCACGACCGGATAGCGATCGATATCGACGATCAGTTCGCGCAGTTCGGCGATGCTGCTTGCGGCGCCATACAGCCTCGGTTGCGGGACGCCGTGCTGCGAGAATGCATGCCGCATCCTGGCCTTGTTGCGAAGCACGGAGGGATCGCCATCCATCGAGCAGCGCAATCCGAGCGCGCGCGCGACGCTGTCGGCGGCCGCCACCGAGAATTCGCCGCCGGCGACCACCGCGTCGATGTGCCCGAAGCTCGCGAGCGCCTCGATCAGCGCCGTCGCGTCATTGTCGATTCGTTCGACGCAAATGGTACGGTAACGATCGAGCTGCCAGGTGTCGTACGGAATATTCGACACGCCGGGTATCGCGAAGCATGCTTCGACGCCGAGTTCCGCCGCCGCTTGCGCGTAACGCGCGCAGGCGTCGAAGGTCAGGGGAGCAATGATCAGGACGCTCTTCATGAAATCTCTCAGGTAGTGAATATCGTTGTATTGACGGCCCGCACACGCGCCCGCTAGCTTGAATGCACGATGGCCCTGCCGAGCCGAAGCCGAATGCCGTGCCGCTCGAGCAAGGACAGGACCCTGGCTTCCAGCGCCGCACGGGCTTGCACGGCGTTCTCGCGCCGGAGCGATGCCGCACGCGCCGGCGCCTGCTCCGCCATCTCGCGTTCGATGCGTTGGGCGATGTAGCGGCTCGGATTGAGATGTTCGACGTAGGCTTCGCGCACGCCGGTTCGTGCAATGCGCTCGACCAGCCGCTCGAGCTTGTCGGGCGACTCCGCGTAGTACGGCAACAACGGGCCGATGAACGCGTAGGTTTCGACGTTGGCGGCATTGAGCGCACTCAGCGTCTCGAGACGGGCACTGGCCGCCGGCGCGAATGCCTCCAGCTCGCGGCCCAGACGATCTTCGTCGGTCGTGATGGTCACGCCGACCTCGCAGGCAGGCAGGCGCTGCAGCAAATCGATATCGCGCAACACGAGAGGCGATTTCGTCAGGATGCTGACCCTGCCCGGATAGGGCTCACGCGCCAGCAGCTCGACGATTCCGCGCGTCAGGCGGTACTTCTTCTCGACACCCTGGTAGGGGTCGGTCACGGAACTCAGGAAAATCGTCGGCCGACCGTCCTTCGCGCGCACGCGGCGCAGTTCCTTTTCGAACAGTTCGACCGCGTTCGTTTTTGCGTAGACGTATTTTCCCCAGTCGGCGATCGACTCGCCGACAAAACGTCCCATGAAGCTTGCGTAGCAGTACGCACAAGAGAACTGGCAACCGACATAGGGGTTGACGACGAGGTCCGTGTCCGGAAGACCGGATTTGACCAGCACGGACTTTGCGGTGATTTCCTCGATCTTGATGTGGGCGGATGTCATGGCGCGGGTTCAGGAGGTTGCGGCCTGCGGGCGTCCCGAATCCTGGACGACGCGACGTTGATATTCGAAGATGCCTGCCGCCGCGACGATCGCCGCCGCCGCGAGTGCCCACCAGAACACAAGTGCGGTCTGCGATGCGCCCGACCACCGGTTGGCGATCGCGCCGCCCGCGAGTCCGATGCCCCACAGCGCAATGCCGAGGATCACGGTCGGCACGAGCGTGCGCCGATACGCGCGCAGCACGCCGCTGCAAACGGTGAATATCGCATCGAACAGGTGATAGACGCCGACCACGACGATCAGTCGGGCCGCGTAATCCGCCACCGACGCATCGCTGGTATAGAGACGCGCGATCAGGTCGCCGCCCGACACCAGCACGAGCCCGATGACGAAGCTGATCGACAGGGTCAGCGTGACGGCGGTCTGGCCGACGCGACCGGCTGCTTCGCCATCATGCCGCCCGAGCGACTGCCCCACCATCGCGCTCGCGACGTTCGCGAGCGACATCGGGACGAGGTAGCACAGGTACGACACGCTCGCGGCCACACCATGCGCCGCGGCCTGAATCTGCCCGCCTCGGGCAACGAGGAGACCGATCAGCGTGAGCACGCTGTAGTCGAAGAAAAAGCTTGCGCCGATCGGCAGCCCTTGTCGCATCAGCGTCGAGAGCGTGGCGGCGCGGGGCCGCGAGAAGCGCGTGAGCGCCTCGCGCCCGCCATGCACGGTGTCCGTCAGCACCGTGCCGAACCCGACCGCCAGCAGCACCCACGTCACGACGGCCGTCGAAATCGCGCAGCCGACGACGCCGAGACCGGCATGGCCCAGCCCCCCCTGGACCAGAACGAACGACAGCGGAATCTTCACGATCAGCCCGGCGACGCTGGCCATCAGAATCTTCCGCGTCTTCAGGAGCGCCGACGCGTATCCGCTCACGACGCGAAACAGCAGCGTTGGAGGCACCGAGACCGCGAGCCACAGGAGGAACAGCCTGATCTCCGCTGTCGCCTGCCCTCGCTGCCCCGCCAGCGACAGAAAGAGGTCCGGGAACACCAGCAGCAGGCAGATCGGCAGCGACAGCGCGAGCGCAAGCCAGATGCCCTGCCGCACCGTCTCCGCCACTTCTTGCCGGTTGCCGGCGCCATGCGCGGACGAGATCGCCGGAATCAGCGCGATCAGAATGCCGGTAAAGCCGATCTGAATCGTATTGAAGATATTCCAGCTCACGCCGAACACCGCCATCGCGTGTTCGCCGTTCAGATGGCCGATCAGCATCAGGTCGACGATGCCGTAGGCGCTGCTCGCCAACTGCGCGATCAGGAGCGGCAAGCTCTGCGTCAGCAGAGGCCGCAGTACTTCATTGCGGGAAGGAACCATCCGGAAATCACTCGCATTCATGTTGGGACGCACCAGCTGGACGCTGGCTCGCGATCGCTCGCCGGGTCATGCCTGCTCCAGCACGAGCGCCTTGGTCGGGCAGACGGAAACGCACAGCGAACAGCCGTCGCAGTGGTCGGCGAAGTTGTATGGCACGCTCTTGAACGAATCGCATACGGTCAGGCTTTCGCACTTGTCGCAGTGGATGCAACGGTCCTCGATCAGACGCGCGCGCACGTCGACGAACGGACGTGGACGAACGCGCACCGGCCGATCGATTGCCGCCGCATCGACACTGAGATCGACAAGCTCCTGAAGTGTCGCGTACCCTTCGTCGTCGAGAAATGCGACGAGCGATTCGTTCAGCTTCCGTAGCGCATCGAAGCCGCGCAGCATCGGCAGCGTGGTCAGATGAACGCTTCGGGCGCCGAGCATCAGGCATCGCACGACGTCGTCCCGTCTCCACACACCGCCGCCCGCGCACAGCGGCACGTGCGTGTGCGCCCGCAGCTTTTGCAACATGCCGAGCGTGAAGGGCAGCAACGGCTCGCCGGTCAGAACGCCGTGCGAACGGCCGGTCGTTTCGTTGAACAGCACGCCGTCGAACAGCGGCCGGCCGCGATCGTGGATGTCGATGTACGGATAGACGTTCAACGAATCGATGAAGATGAGCCCGGCCAGGTTCGGCATCCGGCAGATCGCGCTGACGAGATCGTCATCCATGCCCAGATTCAGCTTCGGAATCACGGGCACGGGGACGCCCGTGCTCAACTCGCGAATGAAGGACACCACTTCGCCGATCCTGACGTCGCTCAGTTTCTTCAGGTTGATGTAGAAGAAATCCAGTTGCACCGCATCCGCACCCGCCCCCACTGCGCCGTCGACCAGCCGGCGCCACGCGGCGAAATCGCCGTCGTCGACGCCCGGCTGAAATACCGACGCGATGACCGGGATACCGCATGCCGCTTTCGCCTGCTCGATGAGGCGCGTCCCCCGCTCGAACGACAGGATTTCCTTCAGGTAGGTCGACTTGAGATACGTGCTGTTGCCGCGGAGCGCGTAATACCGGCGCCGGTCCTCCAGTTCGAAAGGCGTTTCGGCATGCCCGCCGATCGATTTGGTGATGACCGCCCCCGCGCCCGCACGTTCGGCTGCGACGATATCGCCGACGGACGTCGTCGACGGCCCTGAGCCGACGATGAGTGGCGACGCGAGCGGAATGGATGCGAACGACGTCGCCAGCCGCGGCGGCGAACCCGGTACGGTTCGGGACGAAGCCGCGGCATTCATGACTCGGCCCCTCCCTGAACCGCCTTGATCGGGATGATGCGTTCACTTGCCGCACGCCCCGCCGGCGAAAGCTTGTCGGTGTAAAGCGGATCGGAGCTGTCGAAAATCCGTTCGAATGGATCGCTCTTGTCGGAATGCTGGTATGCAAAGATCTTGCAATGGCCGAAGTTTGCGTCGAGATTGCGCCGGTACCGCTCCGCAAGATTGGTCGACAGCAGTTCCTGAAGCGTGTTCTGAGCAAGGTTGCCGAGGACCCATTCGCGGCCCAGCGGTTGTCCGTCGAGGCCGTACGCCCACGGCGACGACAGCAACGTACCGTCGGGCATGATGCCGAACGATTCGTGCACGAGATCGCAGGGATTGCGTTCAGCGTCGTAGCTGCCCGGGAGGAGATGCTTCATTGCGCACTGCAGCTTCACGACCGGACCGCCAAGACGCGCCTCCATCCGCTTCAGCACGTCGATCGCGCGCAGATACTGGTCGCGCGTCGGCACCTTGCTGCGCGCGACGACGCCGCGCCCGACCGGAAACAGCCGCATCAGCAGCAGCTTGCTGACGCCTTCGTCGTGCAGCACCTGATAGAGCCGCTGCAAGTGCTCGTCCGCCAGGATATCGGTCGTCAGCGGCAATTCGGCGCGCGTCTTGCATCCCGCCGCGATGAAATCCCGGGCACGCTTCAGATTGCCTAGCGCATATCCGTCCGGGCGATTCGCGACATCTGCGAGCGACTCGGCGTCGAACGTGAAGTTGTATTCACTGATATGCGGACTGATGAGTGCAGTCGGCACCTTGGCGCTACCGGCTCCGGTCACGGTCAGCGTGACGTTGTCGCGTCCCAGTTTTTCCGCCGCGTATCGCAACAGTTCCAGGTTTTCCGGGAGCGTCAGCGCATCGCCGCCGGATATGTCGATTCTGGCATCGAAATCACGCAGGTTGTCGATCAACAGCTTCTTGCCGGCGAGATCCAGTTCCTGGCCACGCCCGGACCGTATCGCGGCGGCCTGCGCATAGATGTTCGGATATCGGGAATCCAGCGGAAACACTTCCGAAACACCGAGACCACGCGAGTGCATGTGCAGCTCGCTCCCGCGCTTCTGCACGTGAACCGCGTCGACGCAGCAGATTTCACAATCCCACGGACAAACGAGCGTGGTGTTGTATATCAGGTCCACTTTCTTTTTCACCGGTTCGGCAGTCGCCGTCCCTTCGGCCAGAATTTCACCTCGGAGTTCTCTCATATTCTTCTCTATTTAATTGAAAAACGAACCACCCCATTCGCGCCCGAGCGAAAATGGCCAACCCCGCACCCGCCAGGCACGCTTCCGCATCCCGCGCTCAAAAACAAGGCGAGATTACCGAATATGCAAATCGCTTACATAGGAATGCAAATTACATAAGACAGCACAAAGCAAGATAGCCATAGCCATCTAAGCAGCACTTCAATTCATTGAAGGACTTCACGCAAATTCGATTTGCGTCGTCCATTTCAGACGCAACAGCAACCATCGCCACGCCGGAACAGACAATTCACTTCAACCCGCGGCAATTCTCCAATTGCAGCAGCATCTTTCTGATTTGAATATTGCGCGCCAATCCTGAATGCCCGCAGCCCGCAATCGCTGGGGCGCATCGATGACAGAACGACCTGCTCGTCACACGATCTTGCCGAAACGCGCATTCGCACCATGGCATTCACGCACCAGCAGCATGGCGATGCGGCCGCCCCAGTCGCGAGCCCCCTCGCATCGACAAGTACTCCGTCCCGCTCACGGCAGGAAAGGCCACTCTTTACCGTGTGACGCACCCGTGCGCAGAACCCTCGGAATCGGCATATTGGATTTTCGCTTCAGTCATAAGGTGCGATGCCATGATATTCCTTTTTTAATTATCAATATCACAAATCAATCACAAAGCCCAACATACAGCTTACACCGACACTTCCAACACAATCCGACAATTAACGACTCGCGATTGAGTCATGCACCCGCGCATTCATCGAAGTTCGTCGACACACGAGTCCCACCCGCACCAAATAACCCGAAAGGAAAATGAAATAAATCAGCACGCCGATCCGACCTTACCCAACATGAGAAACGCCAATCGACTTTTTCCTGTTCGATTAAGAATCTGCATCAAAATTAACAAGTCTAATTTTTCCTGTCAAACTTTTTTTGATGAGCCGAAACGCGTGCATTTCGATTTTGAGAAAGGGAGGCGTGCCGGAACGGAAGAGCGTGTCGAGTGACAGTTGGCGATACACGCGATGTGCTTGCGATGGCCATCATCGAAGACTGGACGACGGTGCAGAAAGCAGACAGTGTCCGGGTCGGTCGCAGTCCGACCTGACGGCCGGATCAAGGGCTGTACCTACGTGACAGCGAAGCGAGACCGGAATGCATTGACGCGCGCGGGGATCGGGAGCCGTGCCGCGGTCAGCTCACGCGTACACGCGCGTCGCCCCCGATCTTGATCGTCGCGATACCGATCCTCGCCTGAATGCGCGGCTTCGCCGCGACCACGTCCGGAATTGCGCCGCCGTCTCGACACCCGTGCGATCGGCCGGCAATCAGCATGCGGGAACGTCGAGCGCGCGACGCATTTCCGGGGTCCTACTTACGTCGATCGTTCGTCACTGAATGGAACGGAAGTCCGGCTTGCGCTTCTCGAAGAACGCGGCCATCGCCTCGCGGGCTTCCGGCCCGCGCAGCATCGCGCCGAATTGCTGCCCCTCTTCCGCCATCCGCTCGGCGATCGACTCGCCGGTGTTCTTCAGCAATGCCTTCGTCACGCGCAGCGACGCGGCCGGCAGCGCGACGAGCTTCGCCGCCTGCTTCGCCGCGAACGCGTCGAGCTCGGCCGCCGGCAGCACGCGGTTGACGATGCCGATCCGGTGCGCGTCGAGCGCGTCGAACGGCTCGCCGAGCAGCAGCTTCTCGGCTGCGACCTGATGCCCCGCGAGACGCGGCAGCAGCAGGCTCGACGCGGCCTCCGGGCACAGCCCGAGCTGCACGAACGGCAGCGAGAACGACGCCGTGTCGGCAGCATAGACGAGGTCGCAATGCAGCAGCATCGTCACGCCGACGCCGACCGCGATGCCCGGCACCGCGGCAACGATCGGTTTCGACGCGCTGCTGATGCGCGCGAGAAACTGGAACACCGGCGCGCTGTCGTCCTTCGGCGGCGCCTTCATGAAATCCTCGAGATCGTTGCCCGCGCTGAAGATGCCGTCGCTGCCGCGCAGCAGGATCGCGCGAACCTCCTTGTCCTCCTGCGCTTCGCCGAGCGCGTCGGCCATCGTCTGGTACATCGCGGCCGTCAGCGCGTTCTTCTTCGCCGGCCGTGCAATGGTGATCGTCATCACGCCGTCGGCGCGTTCCACCTGGATGTCCGTCACAAGCGTCTCCTTGGCTGTATCCATTCCGAATGAAAAAAACGGTGCGCGAGCTCGTGGCCCGCGCACCGTCGTACTGCTGGTTCGCCTCGCTTACAGGCGTTCGATGATGCCCGCGGCGCCCATGCCGGTGCCGACACACATCGTCACCATGCCGTACTTCAGGTTGCGGCGGCGCAGGCCGTGCACGACGGTCGCGGCGCGGATCGCACCGGTTGCGCCGAGCGGGTGGCCGAGCGCGATCGCGCCGCCCACCGGGTTGACCTTCGACGGGTCGAGGCCGAGGTCGCGGATCACCGCCAGCGATTGCGCGGCGAACGCTTCGTTCAGCTCGATCCAGTCGAGATCGTCCTGCTTCAGGCCCGCGGCCTTCAGCGCGGCCGGAATCGCTTCCTTCGGGCCGATGCCCATGATTTCCGGCGGCACGCCGCGCACCGCGAAGCTCACGAAGCGCGCGAGCGGCGTCAGGTTGAACTGCTTGAGCACCTTCTCCGACACGACGAGCAGCGCGCCCGCGCCGTCCGACGTCTGCGAGCTGTTGCCGGCCGTGACCGAGCCCTTGTTCGCGAACACCGTGCGCAGCTTCGCGAGGCCTTCGAGCGACGTGTCCGCGCGCGGGCCTTCGTCGAGCGCGATCTCGCGCGTCTTCACGTCGATCGCGCCGGTCGCGAGGTTCGGGAAGCGTTCGGTGATCGTGTACGGCGCGATCTCGTCGCCGAATTCGCCGGCCTGCTGCGCGGCGAGCGCCTTGCGGTGCGATTCGACCGAGAACGCGTCCTGGTCGTCGCGGCTCACCTTCCACTGCTCGGCGACGCGCTCGGCGGTCAGGCCCATCCCGTACGCGATGCCGAAGTCCTCGCTGCGATCGAAGATATGCGGCGACATCGACGGCTTGTTGCCCATCATCGGCACCATGCTCATCGATTCGCAGCCGCCCGCGAACAGCGCGTCCGATTCGCCGACGCGGATGCGGTCCGCCGCCATCGCCAGCGCGGTGATGCCCGATGCGCAGAAGCGGTTGACCGTCACGCCGCCGACCGTCTGCGGCAGGCCCGCGAGCAGCGCGCCCATCCGCGCGACGTTCAGGCCCTGCTCGGCTTCCGGAATCGCGCAGCCGATGATCGCGTCCTCGATCAGCTTCGTGTCGAAGCCGGGCACCTGCGCGACCGCCGACTTGATCGCGTGAACCAGCAGCTCGTCGGGACGCGTGTTCTTGAAGACACCGCGCGGGGCCTTGCCGATCGGCGTGCGGCTCGCGGCGACGATGTATGCGTCTTGCAATTGTTTGCTCATTTCAGACTCCTTGCCTTGGCGTGTCGACCAGAGTTGGCGCTTCAGCACTTGCTCTGGTCCCATGCATCGCATTCGCTCAGTTACGCACCGGCTTGCCGGTCTGCAACATGCCCATGATCCGTTCCTGCGTCTTCTGCGTGCCGAGCAGCTCGACGAACGCGCGGCGCTCGAGCGCCAGCAGCCATTCCTCGTCGACGAGGCTGCCCGCCTCGACGTCGCCGCCGCACACCGCTTCCGCGATGCGGCTCGCGATCAGGAAGTCGTGGTCGCTGATGAAGCGGCCGTCGCGCATGTTGACGAGCGATGCCTTGATCGTCGCGATCGCCGAGCGGCCCGCGACCGGCACGTCCTTCGCCTTCAGCGGCGCGCGGTAGCCGGTGTCGGCGAGCGCGCGCGCTTCCTTCTTCGCGGTGTCGAGCAGCTCGAACACGTTGAACACGATCGTGTCGGACGGCTTCACGTAGCCCATCGCACGTGCGTCGTGCGCAGAGGCCGACACCTTCGCCATTGCCGCGTTCTCGAACGACTTCGTGACGAACTTCAGGATCTCGGTGGTCGCGTTCGCGGCGGTAGCCGCGTCCGCCGCGCGCAGCGCCGCTTCCTTCAGGCCGCCGCCGGCCGGCACCAGGCCGACGCCCACTTCGACGAGGCCGATGTAGCTCTCGACGTGCACGACGCGCTTCGCGCTGTGCAGCATCAGCTCGCACCCGCCGCCGAGCGCGATGCCCGACACGGCCGCGACGACCGGCACGTTCGCGTACTTCACGCGCATCATCCCGTCCTGGAACTTCTTCACGAACGGCTCGATGCCCGCAGCTCCCCCCATCATGAACGCCGGCATCGCCTCTTCGAGGTTCGCGCCCGCCGAGAACGGGCCGCCCGGCGCACCGAGCTTCAGCGACGTCGGCTGCCAGATCACGACGCCCTTGTAGTCCTTCTCCGCGAGCTCGATCGCCTGCACGAGGCCGTCGATCACGCTCGGGCCGATCGTGTTCATCTTCGACTTGAACGACACGATCACGACATCGTCCTCGCCCGCGCGGTCATCGACCCACGCGCGCACCGAGTCGGTCTCGAACAGCGTCTTGCCGTAGGTCTTCGGGTCGGCGCCCGCTTCGCCCAGCAGCGGCGCGCGGAACACCTGCTTGTTGTAGACGGCGAGGTCCGAGCGCGGCACGAAGCGCTTCGACGCCGGCGCCCACGAGCCTTCGGCCGTGTGCACGCCGCCATTCTCGGCGACCGGGCCTTCGAGCACCCAGGCCGGCAGCGGTGCGTTCGCGAGCGCCTTGCCCGCGGCGATGTCTTCCTGCACCCACTCGGCGACCTGCTTCCAGCCGGCGGCCTGCCAGCCTTCGAACGGGCCTTCGTTCCAGCCGAAGCCCCAGCGGATCGCGAGATCGACGTCGCGCGCGTTGTCGGCGATCGACTCCAGATGCACGCCGATGTAGTGGAACACGTCGCGGAAGATCGACCACAGGAACTGCGCGTGCGGATGGTCCGTCTCGCGCAGCAGCTTCAGGCGTTCGGCCGGCGGACGCTTCAGGATGCGCGCGACGGTCTCGTCGGCCTTCGCGCCCGAATCGACGTAGGCGCCCGTCTTCGCGTCGAGCACCTTGATCGCCTTGCCTTCCTTCTTGTAGAAGCCGCCGCCCGTCTTCTGGCCGAGCGCGCCCTGCTTCACCAGCTCGGCGAGCACGGCAGGCGTCTGGTAGACCGGGAAGAACGGATCGTCGGCGAGGTTGTCCTGCATCGTCTTGATCACGTGCGCCATCGTGTCGAGGCCGACTACGTCCGCGGTGCGGAACGTCGCCGACTTCGCGCGGCCGAGGCGGCTGCCGGTCAGGTCGTCGACTTCGTCGAAGCGCAGGCCGAACTTCGCGGCCTCGGTGATCACCGCGAGGATCGAGAAGATGCCGACGCGGTTCGCGATGAAGTTCGGCGTGTCCTTCGCGCGCACGACGCCCTTGCCGACGACGCTCGTCAGGAACGTCTCGAGCTGGTCGAGGATTTCCGGGCGCGTATGCGCGGTCGGGATCAGCTCGACGAGGTGCATGTAGCGCGGCGGGTTGAAGAAGTGCACGCCGCAGAAGCGCGCCTTCAGCTCGTCGGAGAAGCCGTCCGACAGCGTCGTGATCGACAGGCCCGACGTGTTGGTCGCGAAGATCGCGTTCGGTGCGAGGTGCGGCGCGACCTTTTTGTACAGGTCGTGCTTCCAGTCCATCCGCTCGGCGATCGCCTCGATCACGACGTCGCACTCGGCGAGCTTCGCGATGTCGTCCTCGTAGTTCGCGGCTTCGAGGTATTTCGCGTCGTCCTTCACGCCGAACGGCGCGGGCGACAGCTTCTTCAGGTTCTCGATCGCCTTCAGCGCGATCGCATTCTTCGGGCCTTCCTTGGCCGGCAGGTCGAACAGCAGCACCGGCACGCGTGCGTTGACGAGATGCGCGGCGATCTGCGCGCCCATCACGCCGGCGCCCAGCACGGCCACCTTGCGAATGATGAAATTGCTCACGGGATGTCTCCGGATAGTGTCGCGTAGCGCGGGATGGTGAGGGCTACGCAGCGTAGTGAGGTTCTGCAAACGCATCGTCCGGGCGGAGCGCGGCGCGCCCCGCCCGATGCCGCATCAGAACAGCGACTCGTCGACTTCCATCATCGTCTTCGAGCCGGCGCGCGCGGCGCGGATCGTCGCGGCCGTTTCCGGCAGCAGGCGCGCGAAATAGAAGCGCGCCGTCGCGAGTTTCGACTTGTAGAACGGATCGCCCGACGCTTCGTTGTCGAGCGCGAGGCGCGCCATGCGGGCCCAGAAGTACGAGAACACGAGGTGGCCGACGGTGCGCAGGTACGGCACGGCCGCAGCGCCGACTTCGTCCGGGTTCTGCATCGCCTTCATGCCGATTTCCATCGTCAGCTTCTGCACCTTCTCGCCGATGTCCGCGAGCGGGTTGACGAACTCGCCCATCTCCGGCTTCACGCCTTCCGCCTCGACGAAATCCGACACGAGCTTGCCGAACTTCTTCAGCTTCGCGCCCATGTCGCCGAGCACCTTGCGGCCCAGCAGGTCGAGCGACTGGATCGAGTTCGTGCCTTCGTAGATCATGTTGATCCGCGCGTCGCGCACGTACTGCTCCATGCCCCACTCGGAGATGAAGCCGTGGCCGCCGTAGATCTGCATCGCATGGTTCGTGCACTCGAACGCGTTGTCGGTCAGGAACGCCTTGATGATCGGCGTGAGCAGCGCGACGAGATCGGCCGCTTCCTTGCGCACTGCTTCATCGCCGTGCGACAGCTCCTTGTCGATCTGCAGCGCCGACCAGTACGTGAACGCGCGTGCGCCTTCCGCGTAGGCCTTCTGCGTGAGCAGCATGCGACGCACGTCCGGATGAACGATGATCGGGTCGGCCGGCTTGTCCGGCGCCTTCGGGCCCGTCAGCGAGCGCATCTGCAGGCGCTCCTTCGCATACGTCAGCGAGTTCTGGTAAGCGACTTCCGTGAGGCCGAGGCCCTGCATGCCGACGCCGAGACGCGCGGCATTCATCATCACGAACATCGCGTTGAGGCCCTTGTTCGGCTCGCCGACCATCCAGCCCTTCGCGTTGTCGAGGTTCATCACGCAGGTCGAATTGCCGTGGATCCCCATCTTGTGCTCGATCGAGCCGCACTTGACGCCGTTGCGCTCGCCCGGCTCGCCCGCCGCATCGGGGATGAACTTCGGCACGATGAACAGCGAGATCCCCTTCGTGCCTTGCGGCGCGTCCGGCAGGCGCGCGAGCACGAGGTGGACGATGTTCTTCGACATGTCGTGCTCGCCGCTCGAGATGAAGATCTTCGTGCCGCTGATCGAGTACGAGCCGTCGCCGTTCGGTTCGGCCTTGGTGCGCAGGATGCCGAGATCGGTGCCGCAGTGCGGCTCGGTCAGGCACATCGTGCCCGTCCATTCGCCCGATACGAGCTTCGGCAGATACTGCTTCTGGAGTTCCGGCGCGCCGTGCGCATGCAGGCATTCGTAGGCGCCGTGCGACAGGCCCGGATACATCGTCCATGCCTGGTTCGCCGAGTTCAGCATTTCGTAGAGCGCGTTGTTCACGAACGCGGGCAGCCCCTGGCCGCCGTAGTCGGGATCGCAGCCGAGCGCCGGCCAGCCGGCCTCGACGTATTGCTGGTAGGCCTCCTTGAAGCCGGTCGGGGTCTTCACGACGCCGTCACCGACGTACGTGCAGCCTTCGCGGTCGCCGACCTGGTTCAGCGGGAACAGCACCTCGGAGCAGAACTTGCCCGCCTCTTCGAGGACCTGGTTGATCGTGTCGGCATCGAGGTCCGCATGCTTGGGCATTTGCTTGACTTCGGCTTCGACGTTCAGAAGCTCGTGCAACACGAATTGCATGTCGCGCAGCGGCGCGGCGTACTGTCCCATGACTCTCTCCAAAGTAGGGCAATCGGCTCGAGCTTCTGGCGGGCGGATCACGCGCCGCTAACGGCTCTCGCTCTGATACGAAACAATCGTCTTTTCCAGCGCGGCCCACGTGAGGCGCACCGCATCCGGCGAATGCAGGAAGCGTGCGTCGTGATGCAGGCCGAGCGTGAAGCTGTACAGCTCGAAGAGCATCAGGTCCGGATCGCCGTCCGGGCGCAGATGCCCCTCCTCCTTCGCCTGCGAAATGGCGCGCAGCAGCGCGGCACGCCACGCCGTCACGCTCGCGACCAGCTGCTCGCGCACGGGGCTGTCCGGCCGGTCGTCGTACTCGACGGCTCCGCTGATGTAGATGCACCCGGTCGTCACCTCCTGGATGCGCTTCTCGATCCAGCGCGCCAGCATCGCCCGCAGACGCGGCAGACCGCGCGGCTCGCGCAGGCTCGGAAAGAACACCTCGTTCTCGAAACGATGGTGATACTCGCGCACGACTTCCACCTGCAAATCCTCGCGCGATCCGAAGTGCGCGAACACGCCGCTCTTGCTCATCTGCATGCGCTCGGCCAGCAGGCCGATCGTCAACCCCTCCAGCCCGTCACGGCTGGCGAGGTCCAATGCAGCTTCGAGTATCGCGGCACGCGTCTGTTCGCCTTTTCGCATAGCTATTTCTGTAACCGTTCGGGGGTTCAAATAAAATCGAACGGCCGTACTATTATTGAGTGCGACCGCCCGCGAAACAAGGAAATTATTAGAAACCGGTGTCTAACCGAGTCGCTATTTTGCGCGATTCGGGCCGCGTTGGAAGCGGTTTCCCGCACGGGCGTGCAGAAATGATTTAAGCGGGTGCTTAGTCGTAGTCAGTCGTAGTCGCCGACCGTCAGCACCTTCATCGCGGCGCGGTAGATCGTGTAGGCCAGCCAGTTCAGCACGCGCTCGCCGAGCGGGCGCCGCGCATAGCGCGCCGGGTCGATCTCGCGGCCGTCGGCGAACGCCGCGGCGATCGCGTCGCGCAGCTCGTTCGTGACCGTATCGTGCCGCACCAGCACGACGTTGGCCTCATTGTTCAGCATCAGGCTCAGCGCGTCCAGATTCGACGAGCCGACCGTCGCCCAATTGTCGTCGATCACGGCCACCTTGCCATGCAGCATCGTCTTGTCATATTCGGCAACGCGCACGCCGGCGCGCAGCAGCGCGTGGTAGAGGAACGGCACCGCGGTGTCGAGCGCCGCGAACTCGTTGCGGCCGAGCAGGACCCGCACGTCGACGCCGCGCCGCGCGGCGCCCGTCAGCGCACGGCGCAGCTTGCGGCCCGGCATGAAGTACGGATTCGCGAGCAGGATCCGCTGCCGGGCCTGGCCGATCGCGGCGAGGTACGCCTTCTCGATCGTGCGGCGGTTCACGACGTTGTCGCGCGCGACGAACGCGACGCTCGGCTCGGTCACGATCCTGAGCGCCCCGGCCTTGATCCAGCGGTGGCTGCGTATCCAGCGGCGGAACATGTCCGGGAACGCGTCGCCGCCGGCGAGCCCCGCCGCGTATTGCGCATACGGCTTGTGGCCGAAGCGGATGCGGTGCCATTGCAGCTCGAACGCGGCGCGCACGTCGGACACGACGGGCCCCGTCATCTCGACGCTGAAATCCCAGCGCGGATGCGGGAGCGTCGAGCCGTTCTGCACGTAATCGTCGACGATGTTGATGCCGCCGCAATACGCATACGCGTGATCGACGACCGCAAGCTTGCGGTGCGTGCGCGAGAAGCCGAAGCGGCCGAACAGGTAGCGGTTGTACACGCAGTGCTCGATGCCCGCCCCGGCCCACGCGTCGAACAGCGGCAGGCGCGCCGTGCCGATGCCGTCCGTGATCACGCGCACGCGCACGCCGCGCCGCACGGCGCGCAGCAGCGCGTCCGACACCAGCCGCCCCGCCGCGTCGTCGCAGAAAATGTAGGTTTCGAGCAGCACCTGCTCGCGTGCGGCGTCGATCCGCTCGATCAGCGCGCCGAAGAAGGCCTCGCCCCCCTGGCACAGCCGCACGGCATTGCCCGACGTGAAGGCGAGCCGCGATGCGGAGCCCCGCTCCTGCAGAAACATCTGCCGCAGTTGCGCGAATCGCTTGCGGGCCTCCGGAAGGCCGCCCGTCCCGTTCATGCGGATTCGGGGGTCCGGCCGTCCGGGGTCCGGCCTTCCGGGGTCCGGGCCGCGCGCGCGGGCAATTGCAGGATCGCGTCGGCGTTCGACGGCGAGAAGCAGCGCGCAGCCGCCTCGCGATACGGCAGCCACGCATGGTCGACGTGCTCGCGCGGCGACAGCGTCACGTCGACGCGATGCGGCACGCACAGGCCGAACCAGTGCTCGGTGTTGCGCGTGACGCCGGGGGCATAGCGGTGCAGGTACTGCGGATAGATCGTGTATTCGATCCGGTGATGCCAGTCGACGAGCGCGCTGGCCGGCACCTCCGGCGTGCCGACCACGATGCCGGTTTCCTCGGCCACTTCGCGCGCGGCGGTGACGGCGAGCGGCTCGTCGAGCGCATCCTTCGACCCGGTGACCGATTGCCAGAAATCGGGCTGGTCGGCGCGCTTGATCACCAGTACGTCGAGGTCGGGCGTGTAGATCACGACGAGAACGGATTCGGGAATTTTCGGCGGCTTCGTCATGTTCGTTTCATACGGCGCGAGGCCGCGCGCCGGTTGGGCCGGGCTGCGCGGCGGGTGCTGCGACTGTACCGCAAAAAACGAAAAAGGCGCACCGTTGCGCCTTTTTCGTCGTGCGGCGCGCGTGTCGCCACGCGCGCGTTCAGGGTCGAGCGTGCATTACGCCTTCGGCTGCTCCGGCTGACGCAGGCGGATGTGCAGCTCGCGCAGCTGGCGCTCGTCGACCGGGCTCGGCGCCTGCGTGAGCAGACACTGCGCGCGCTGGGTCTTCGGGAACGCGATCACGTCGCGGATCGAATCGGCGCCGGCCATCATCGTGACGATGCGGTCGAGACCGAACGCGATGCCGCCGTGCGGCGGCGCGCCGTACTGGAGCGCGTCCAGCAGGAAGCCGAACTTCAGTTGCGCCTCTTCCGCGCCGATCTTCAGCGCGCGGAACACCTTGCTCTGCACTTCCTCGCGGTGGATACGCACCGAGCCGCCGCCGATTTCCCAGCCGTTCAGCACCATGTCGTATGCCTTCGCGAGGCAGCGGCCCGGGTCGGTCTCGAGGTACTCGAGGTGCTCGTCCTTCGGGCTCGTGAACGGATGGTGCGCGGCGACGTAGCGCGCGTCTTCGTCGTCGTATTCGAACATCGGGAAGTCGACGACCCACAGCGGCTTCCAGCCCGCCTCGACGAGGCCGTTCGCCTTGCCGAATTCCGAGTGGCCGATCTTCAGGCGCAGCGCGCCGAGGCTGTCGTTGACGACCTTCGCGCGGTCGGCCGCGAAGAAGATGATGTCGCCGTCTTCGGCGCCGGTGCGCTCGAGGATCGCCGCGATCGACGCGTCGTGCAGGTTCTTGACGATCGGGCTCTGCAGGCCGTCGCGGCCCTTCGCCTTCTCGTTGACCTTGATCCACGCGAGGCCCTTCGCGCCGTAGATGCGCACGAATTCCGTGTAGCCGTCGATGTCGCCGCGCGACAGCTCGCCGCCCTTCGGCACGCGCAGCGCCGCGACACGGCCGTCCTTCGCGTTGGCCGGCGTGCTGAACACCTTGAACTCGACGTCCTTCATCGCGTCGGTCAGCTCGGTGAACTCGAGCTTCACGCGCAGGTCAGGCTTGTCCGAACCGAAGCGCGCCATCGCTTCCGAGTACGGCATCACCGGGAACGTCGCATCCAGCTCGACGTCGATCGTCGTCTTGAAGATGTGACGGATCATGTTCTCGAACAGGTCGCGGATTTCCTGCTCGCCGAGGAACGACGTCTCGCAGTCGATCTGCGTGAATTCCGGCTGACGGTCGGCGCGCAGGTCCTCGTCGCGGAAGCACTTGGTGATCTGGTAGTAGCGGTCGAAGTTCGCGACCATCAGCAGCTGCTTGAACAGCTGCGGCGACTGCGGCAGCGCGAAGAACTGGCCCGCGTTCACGCGCGACGGCACGAGGTAGTCGCGCGCGCCTTCCGGCGTGCTCTTCGTCAGCATCGGCGTCTCGATGTCGATGAAGCCCTGCTCGTCGAGGTACTTGCGCGCCTCGATCGCGACGCGGTAGCGCAGGCGCAGGTTGTGCTGCATCTGCGGACGGCGCAGGTCGAGCACGCGATGCGTGAGGCGCGTCGTTTCCGACAGGTTGTCGTCGTCGAGCTGGAACGGCGGCGTGACCGACGCGTTCAGCACGGTCAGCTCGTGGCACAGGACTTCGATCTTGCCGCTCTTCAGGCCCGCGTTGACCGTGCCTTCCGGACGGTTGCGCACGAGGCCCTTCACCTGGACGCAGAACTCGTTGCGCACGCCTTCGGCGGTCGCGAACATCTCCGCGCGGTCCGGATCGCAGACCACCTGCACGAGGCCTTCACGATCGCGCAGGTCGATGAAGATCACACCGCCGTGATCGCGGCGGCGCTGCACCCAGCCGCACAGCGACACGGTTTGGCCCAGCAGGTGTTCGGTCACGAGACCGCAGTATTCAGTTCGCATCGACATGATGTTTGCTTTCGTTCGGTTTGATCAACGGGCGCCGCAACGCGCGGCCCGGGCAATGATTTACAGCGGCGGCTCGACGGGACGGCGGGCGGGCGCCGGTGCCGGCGCTGGGGGCGCCACCACGCCCATCGAGACGATGTACTTCAGCGCGGCATCGACCGACATGTCGAGTTCGATGACTTCGCTCTTCGGCAGCATCAGGAAGAAGCCCGACGTCGGGTTCGGCGTCGTCGGGATGTACACGCTCACGTACTCTTCCGTCAGATGATTGAGCACGTCGCCGCCGGGCGTGCCGGTCAGAAATGCGATCGTATACGACCCGCGGCGCGGATATTCGATCAGGAGCGCCTTGCGGAACGCATTGCCGCTGCTCGACAGCAGCGTGTCCGACACCTGCTTGACGCTCGTGTAGATCGGCCCGACGACCGGAATGTGGCGCACGACCGCATTCCACCACGTGACGAGCTTCTGGCCGATGAAGTTCTGCGTCGCGAGCCCGACGATGAAGATGAACGCGAGCGTCAGCACCGCGCCGATCCCCGGCACGCGGAAACCGAACATCCGCTCCGGCTGCCACGATTCCGGCAGCAGCAGCAGCGTCTGGTCCATCGTGCCGATGATGAGGCCGAGCACCCACAGCGTGATCGCGAGCGGGACGAGGACCAGCAGGCCGGTCAGAAACACCGATTTCAGGGTCGTCTTTTTCATCATCTGCCGTCAAATAGTCGCACCGGCGGCGCGGAATGGGCGCGGCCCGGCGGGGCCGCGACAGTCAACTGCCGGCCGCAGGCGTCGCAGCCGGCGCGGGCGCCGGCGCGGCGCTCGCCGCACCGTCCGAGCCGGACGCGGGCGCGGCGGCTGCCGGCGCCGCATCGCCCGAAGCGGACGACGCTGCCGGCGCGCTCGTGCCGCCCGAGCCGCCGCGGAAATCGGTGACGTACCAGCCCGAGCCCTTCAGCTGAAAGCCCGCAGCGGTCAACTGCTTGCGAAACGCATCCTTCCCGCATTCGGGGCACTGCGACAGCGGCGCGTCGCTCATCTTCTGGAGCACGTCCTTCGCGAAACCGCACGCTTCGCATCGATAGGCGTAGATCGGCATGGTATTTTTTCCCGCAGAAACTGGAAACGGCTTGCAAAACCTTGAATTATAGCCGAAACCCCGGCGCACCCCGGCAACGGCCGGACGCGCCCGGGTAAGCACCGGCTTCAGCGGCGGCGCCACGTGAGCCAGCGCTCGCGCCCTTCGAACACGGGCAGCGAATCGGCGACCGGCAGATCCTCGACCAGTTCGAAGTGCGGGCCGAGCAGCGCGTCGAGTTCCGCCCGGTCGATGCCGAACGGCGGCCCCTTCGGCGTGGCGCCGACAAAGAAGTAGCCGGCCAGCAGCCCGCCGGCCGGCAGCAGCGCGGCCATTTGCGCCGCGTAGCCGGCGCGCCGGTCGCGCGGCAGCGCGCACAGGAATGCGCGCTCATAGACCCATTGCACGTCGAACGGCGGCGCATACGCAAAGAAGTCCGCCTGCTCGACGACGTCCGCGTGCGCGCCGAGCTGCGCCTTCGCGGCGGCAACCGCCTGCTCGGCGAAATCGATTGCCCTGACGGGCCACCCGGCCTGCGCGAGCCATCCCGCTTCCTGCGCGCTGCCGCAGCCGGGAATCAGCACGGCGCACGGCGCGTGGCGGCTCGCAAACGCGCGAAAACCGTCGGGCACGCCGCCGAATTCCCACGGCGTCATGCCGCGCGCGAAGCGCTCGTCCCAGAACGACGCGTCACCCGGGTCGCGCGTCGAGAAATCCGCGGCGCGCGGCGCGGCGGGCGGGGTTTCGCGGGTCGGTTCGGACATCGGATGGCCTCCAGGCGGGTATCAGGCGCTGTACACGAGCGCGAGCAGCACCCGCGCGACGAGCGCGCCGACGCCTACGGCCAGCCCGAAGATCAGCAGCGCCTGCAGCAGCCGGTTGGTGCGCTTCTGCTCGACCAGGATCTGCCGCATCAGGTCCTCGCTCGCGGCGCGCGGCGCGTCGTGGCGCGCGGCGATCGCATGGTGGATCAGGCGCGGCAGTTGCGGCAGCGTCTTGCTCCATTGCGGCGCCTCGACCTTGAAGCGCTCGTACCAGCCGCGCAGGCCGATCTGCTCGGTCATCCAGCGCTCGAGGTACGGCTTCGCGGTCTTCCACAGGTCGAGCTCGGGATCGAGCGAGCGGCCGAGCCCCTCGACGTTCAGCATCGTCTTCTGCAGCAGCACGAGCTGCGGCTGGATCTCGACGTTGAAGCGGCGCGACGTCGAGAACAGGCGCATCAGCACCTGGCCGAGCGAGATGTCCTTCAGCGCGCGGTCGAAATACGGCTCGCACACCGCGCGGATCGCGCTTTCGAGCTCCTCGACCCGCGTGTCCGGCGGCACCCAGCCCGATTCGAGGTGAAGCGTCGCGACGCGGTGGTAGTCGCGCTTGAAGAACGCGAGGAAGTTCTGCGCGAGGTAGTTCTTGTCGAAATCGGACAGCGCGCCGACGATCCCGAAGTCGAGCGCGACATAGCGGCCGAAGGTCTTCGGATCGAGGCTCACCTGGATGTTGCCGGGGTGCATGTCCGCGTGGAAGAAGCCGTCGCGGAACACCTGCGTGAAGAAGATCTCGACGCCCTCGCGCGCGAGCTTCTTGATGTCGACGCCCGCCGTGCGCAGCGTCTCGACCTGGCTGATCGGCACGCCGGACATGCGCTCCATCACGAGCACGGTCGACGTCGAGAAATCCCAGAACATTTCCGGCACGAGCAGCAGGTCGAGGCCCGCGAAGTTGCGGCGCAGCTGGCTGCCGTTCGCCGCCTCGCGCATCAGGTCCAGCTCGTCGTGCAGGTACTTGTCGAATTCGGCGACGACCTCGCGCGGCTTCAGGCGTCGGCCGTCGGCCCACATGCGCTCGGTCCACGTCGCGATGTCGCGCATCAGCGCGAGGTCGGAATCGATGACGGGCAGCATGTTCGGGCGCAGCACCTTCACCGCGACCGCCTTGCCCGCGTGCACGCCCTGCTTGAGCTTCGCGAAGTGCACCTGCGCGATCGACGCGCTCGCGACCGGCTCGCGCTCGAATTCGTCGAACAGCTCGTCGACCGGCGCGCCGAGCGCCTTCTCGATGAGCCCGATCGCGACCGACGAATCGAACGGCGGCACCTGATCCTGCAGCTTGGCAAGCTCGTTCGCGAAATCGACCGACAGCAGGTCGCGGCGCGTCGACAGCACCTGGCCGAATTTCACGAAGATCGGGCCGAGGCTTTCGAGCGCGCGGCGCAGCCGCACCGCCGGCGGATCGGAATAGCGGCGGCCGATCGTCGTGATCCGCAGCAGCAGCTTCACGCGCCGGTCGTCGATCCGGGACAGCATCACCTCGTCGAGGCCGAAGCGGATGACGGTGTAGAGAATTTTGATGAAACGGAAAATGCGCATGCCCGGCGGCCCTCAGTGCGCGCCGCGCGGGCTGCCGCCCGTGCGCGCGCCGATTTTTTGTTCGAGTCGCTCGACCCGCTTCTCGACCCGGGCGAGCGCGTCCCGCGCGCGCGCCAGTTCGGCGTCGAGGTCCGCGAGCGACGCACGCCGGACGACTTGCGGTTTCTCGTCGAGCCAATATTCGACGACAGAATCGAGCACATTGCGGCCGGTGCGGCGCGCGCGCGCGCCGGCGTCGCGCACGACCGTCGCGATCCGGTGCGCCGCCGCGTCGCCGACCAGCTTCGCGAGATCTTCTTCCGGTTCCCAGCGCAGATGCTCGGCCAGCTTCGCGATCTGCGTCGCGAACTCCGCGTCGCCCTCGATCTTCACGTGCTTCATCACGGCCGCCTGCCCGCCCTGCAGGAACGCGGCCACGGTGTCGCCGGCCAGCGCGATCGACACGTCGACGTGCTGCGCGTCCTGCGCATCGACCGCGGACAGGTAGCCGTCGGGCTGCACCAGCAGCGTGAGCGTGACGGGCGGCACGTCGAAGCGGGCGGTCTTGCCCGCGTAGGGAATCAGGCGGTCACGCGCCCAGGATTCGCGCGCGAGCAGGTGATTGACAGCAGCAGCAAAAGGCTTGGCGGCAAAGGTCATCGGGCTGGGAAAGAAAAACCCGCGCGGACCGGACGTCCACGCGGGTTTCTATTGTAACGTCGGATCGGGCAAGACCCGTGTCCGACCGCAAGCCTGAGCGGCAAGCGGTCGCAGCGGCGGGCCGCCCGCCGGCGCTCAGTGCGTGTTGAGCTGCTGGATGCCCGCGAGCAACCAGCCCTGGCTACCCGACTTCGCCAGGTTCCACACTTCGTCGAACGGCGCGGCCGGCGCGTTCGCCGCCTCGCGGATCAGGCCGTGGAAGCGCACGCTCGCCGACTGCTCGATGCCGCGATCCTCGATCGCGACCAGCTCGGCGTCGAGCTGCACGACGTCGGTCTGGTTCGCTTCGTTGCCGCGCGAATCGAGGTCGATCTTGATCTCGGCGAACATCTCGGGCGTCGTGAACTCGCGGATGTCGGCCAGGTTGCCCTGGTCCCACGCGGCCTGCAGGCGCACGAAGTAGACCTTCGCGCTGCGCAGGAACGCTTCGGTGTCGAAGCCGGCCGGAACCTGCAGCGGCGCCGCTGCGGCGCCCGCAGCCGCAGCCGCACCAGCTGCGCCACCACCGCCGAACACGCCCTGCGCTTCGTTCGCGTAGCTGCTGCCGTTGCCGGCCTGGAACGACGGACCTTGCGAATAGTTGCCCGATGCCGACGCCGAGCCGCCGACCGAGTACGCCGGCTCATTCGAACGGCGGCGATTCATGAACTTGCGGATCAGCCAGATGCCGATCGCCGCGAGCAGCGCGATCACGATCAGGTTCGACATCATGCTGGCGAATGCGCCGCCGAGGCCGAAGTGCGACAGCAGCGCCGCGATGCCGAGACCGGCCGCGAGGCCGGCGATCGGCCCGAGCCAGCGCGAGCGGTTGGGCGCAGCCGGCGTAGGTGCGGCCGGGTTCGCGCGCTGCGCCTGCGACGGCGCGGCCTGCTGCATCGGCTGCTGGGCGGGCGGCGTCGCCTGGCGCTGCGTGACGGTGGAGTTCTGGCGGCCGATGCTGCGCCCGCCGCCCATGCGCCTGGCTTCGGCGTCGAGCGATGCGAACGTGCCGGCCGTGAGCAGGCCGACCATCAGCAGCGTGCCGACCCGTCGAGCCCACGGCTTCGACGGCTTGCTACGGTTGAACAACGAACGCGATTGGGACATCAGCATCTCCAGATGTAAGGCAAACGTATGGAAAGAACCCCTTAATACTTGGTTCCAAGGTGTAAAGCTACCACGCCACCTGACAAATTGTAATATTTGACGGCATCGAGGCCCGCTTGCTCCATCATCGTCTTCAGCGTGTCCTGATCGGGATGCATCCGGATAGATTCAGCAAGATACCGGTAACTGTCGGCATCTTTCGCGAACTTGTCGCCAAGCCACGGTAATACTTTGAAAGAATACAGGTCGTACGCCTTTTTGAGCGGCTCCCAGACTTTCGAGAATTCGAGCACCATCACGCGGCCGCCCGGCTTCGCGACGCGGCGCATCTCGGCGAGCGCGGCATCCTTGTGCGTCATGTTGCGCAGCCCGAACGCGACCGTGACCACGTCGAAGTAGTTGTCCGGAAAGGGAATCTTCTCGGCGTCGCACAGGAGCGACGGCGTCACGACACCCTTGTCGAGCAGCCGGTCGCGACCGACCCGCAGCATCGATTCGTTGATGTCCGTGTGCCAGACCTCGCCGGTCGGCCCGGCGGCCTTCGCGAACGCCTTGGTCAGGTCGCCCGTGCCGGCCGCGATGTCGAGCACCTTGTAGCCCGGGCGGACGTTCGCCTGCGCGATCGTGAATGCCTTCCAGGCACGGTGCATGCCGGCCGACATCAGGTCGTTCATCAGATCGTAGTTGCTCGCGACCGAATGGAACACGCCCGCCACTTTCTTCGCTTTATCGTTTTCCTCGACGCTTTCGAAGCCGAAGTGGGTTTTGCTCATCGCGTTGATCCTCAGTAAATGGCAAGACGGCGCCGAGTGCCGGCGCCGTCGCTCAGTGGCAGTGGCCGTGCGGCGTGCCCGCCGCCTGCATCGGGGCGTCGCGATCGACGCCCGCCGCCTTCAGTTTGTCGAAATAGTCGCGCCAGAGCGCATCCTGCTGCGTCGCCAGCTGGTACAGCAAGTCCCACGAATAGATGCCGGTCGAATGACCGTCGGAGAAGGTCGGCTGCAGCGCGTAGTTGCCGACGCCCTCGAGCGCGGTGATCGTCACTTCGCGCTTGCCGGTCTGCAGGGTTTCCTGGCCTGGCCCGTGGCCGCGCACCTCCGCCGACGGCGAATAGACGCGCATCAGCTCGAACGGGATCCGGTAGTTCTCGCCGGTGGAATACTGCAATTCGAGCACGCGCGACACCGCGTGCACGACGACGCCCGACGGAATCGGGGTCGTGGAAGTCAAACCGCTCATGGCTGCCTCGAATCGGTCATTCGTTGAATCTCTTCACGCACCGCATTGTGCAACAGCGTGGCCTGCGCGGCGCGCGAGCGCAGCAGCGCCTCCGACACGCTGCGCTGCCGCGGCGCCCAGACGGGCTGCGGGAAATGCGCGTCGTTCGAGAAGCGCGGGATCACGTGCCAGTGCACGTGCGGCACCATGTTGCCGAGGCTCGCGAGGTTCACCTTGTTCGGCTGCATCACGCGCCGCACCGCGCGCTCGACCGCGCAGACGACGTCCATCACGCGGGCGCGGTCGGCATCGCCGAGATCGGAGAACTCGGCGACGTGCGCGCCCCAGATCACCCGGCAGAAGCCCGGGTAGTCATGCTCGCCCGTTGCAAGGACGACGCGCAGCATGTCGTCCTGCCAGAGCACCTCGCCGCCGTCTTCACGGCAAAACACGCATTTCATCGTCGCCCCCAGTCGTGCGGTCGTCATGCCCGCATTAGACCAGCACGCGCTCGATCCCGCCATGGTTTGCGCGTGCGACGTAGTCGGCCATCCAGTTCTCGCCGAGCACCTGGCGCGCGATCTCGACGACGATGTAGTCGGCCTCGATGTTCGCGTCCTCGTTGTAGCGCGACAGGCCCTGCAGGCACGACGGGCAGCTCGTCAGGATCTTCACGTCCGCGCCGCCATTCGCGGCCGGGGCCGGCGCGTCGCCGGCCACGACCGGAATGCTGCGCAGCTTTGCCGCACCCTTGCGGATCTCCTCTTCCTTGCGGAAGCGGACCTGCGTCGACACGTCCGGGCGCGTGACCGCGAGCGTGCCCGACTCGCCGCAGCAGCGCTCGTTCTTCTCGATCTTGTAGCCGTCCTTGTCCGAGCCCATCAACTCGTTGACGAGCTTGACCGGGTCCATCGTCTTGATCGGCGTGTGGCACGGGTCGTGATACATGTAGCGCGTGCCCTTCACGCCGTCGAGCTTCATCCCCTTCTCGAGCAGGAACTCGTGGATGTCGATGATCCGGCAGCCCGGGAAGATCTTGTCGAATTCATACCCCGCGAGCTGGTCGTAGCAGGTGCCGCACGACACGACCACCGTCTTGATGTCGAGGTAGTTCAGCGTGTTCGCGACCCGGTGGAACAGCACGCGGTTGTCGGTGACGATCTTCTCGGCCTTGTCGTACTGGCCCGAACCGCGCTGCGGATAGCCGCAGCACAGGTAGCCCGGCGGCAGCACCGTCTGCACGCCCGCTTCCCACAGCATCGCCTGCGTCGCGAGCCCGACCTGCGAGAACAGGCGCTCGGAGCCGCAGCCCGGGAAGTAGAACACCGCTTCCGAATCGACGGTCGTCGATTTCGGGTTGCGGATGATCGGCACGATCTTGTTGTCCTCGATGTCGAGCAGCGCGCGCGCCGTCTTCTTCGGCAGGTTGCCCGGCATCTTCTTGTTGACGAAGTGGATCACCTGCTCGACGACGGGCGGCTTGCCGGTCGTCGCGGGCGGGTGCTGCGTCTGCTTCGTCACGACCTTCTTCAGCATGTCGTTCGCGAAGCGCTGCACCTTGTAGCCGGCGCCCATCATCACGCTGCGCGCGACGTTGATCGTCTGCGGGTTGGTCGCGTTCAGGAAGAACATGCCCGCCGCATTGCCGGCGTTGAATTTCTTCTTGCCCATCTTGCGCAACAGGTTGCGCATGTTCATCGTCACGTCGCCGAAGTCGATCTTCACCGGGCACGGCGTCGCGCACTTGTGGCACACCGTGCAGTGGTCGGCCACGTCGTTGAACTCGTCCCAGTGCTTGATCGACACGCCGCGGCGGGTCTGCTCCTCGTACAGGAACGCCTCGACCAGCAGCGACGTCGCGAGGATCTTGTTGCGCGGGCTGTACAGCAGGTTCGCGCGCGGCACGTGGGTCGCGCACACCGGCTTGCACTTGCCGCAGCGCAGGCAGTCCTTCACCGAATCGGCGATCGCGCCGATGTCGGACTGCTGCATGATCAGCGACTCGTAGCCCATCAGCCCGAAGCTCGGCGTGTACGCGTTGCGAAGATCGGCGCCGTCGAGCAGCTTGCCCTTGTTGAAGCGGCCGTTCGGGTCGACGCGCTGCTTGTACGCGCGGAATTCGGCGATCTCGTCGTCGGTCAGGAACTCGAGCTTCGTGATGCCGATCCCGTGCTCGCCGGAGATCACGCCGTCGAGCGAGCGCGCGAGCGTCATGATGCGCGCGACCGCCGCGTGGGCGTCCTGCAGCATCTCGTAGTTGTCGGAGTTGACCGGCAGGTTCGTGTGGACGTTGCCGTCGCCCGCGTGCATGTGCAGCGCGACGAACACGCGGCCGCGCAGCACCTGCTTGTGGATCGCCTGCGCTTCATCGAGGATCGGCTTGAACGCGCCGCCGTTGAAGATCGCGCGCAGCTCCGCGCGGATCTCCTGCTTCCACGAGATCCGCACCGTGCGGTCCTGCGTGATGTGGAACACGTTCACGCCCGGCTGCTGGTCGACGCGGTCCGCGAACTTCTCCGCGAGCGCCTCGTAGCCGAGCCCGACGAGGTAGTGCTGCGCCTCGCGCAGCGGCTGGTCGAGCCGGTCGCGCACGAACTCCCAGCGCGCACGCACGCGCTTGAGCAGTTCCAGCGCCTGCTGCACGCGGTCTTCCAGCAGCTCGGCGCTCGGAATCTCGTTCGCGTCGTCGGTCTTGCCGAGCGGCAGGTTGCCGCTCGTGAAGAACGCCTCCAGCGCGTCGACGAGCTGCAGCTTGTTCTTCAGCGACAGCTCGATGTTGATGCGCTCGATGCCGTCGGTGTACTCGCCCATCCGGTTCAGCGGGATGACGACGTCCTCGTTGATCTTGAACGCGTTGGTGTGCTTCGCGATCGCGGCGGTGCGGCTGCGGTCGAGCCAGAAGCGCTTGCGCGCCTCCGCGCTGACCGCGACGAAGCCTTCGCCGCTCTTGCCGTTGGCCATCCGCACGACCTCGGACGTCGCGTGCGCGACCGCATCGGCGTCGTCGCCGACGATGTCGCCGATCAGCACCATCTTCGGGAACGCGTTGCGCTTGCTCTTCGTCGCATAGCCGACCGCGCGCAGGTAGCGCTCGTCGAGGTGCTCGAGGCCGGCGAGAATCGCGCCGCCCTGCTTCGACGTCTCGAACAGGTAGTCCTTGATCTCGACGATGCTCGGGATCGCCTCGCGCGCCTGGCCGAAGAATTCGAGGCAGACGGTGCGCGTGTGCGCGGGCATCTTGTGCAGCACCCAGCGCGCGGACGTGATCAGGCCGTCGCAGCCTTCCTTCTGCACGCCCGGCAGGCCGGCGAGGAACTTGTCGGTGACGTCCTTGCCGAGCCCCTCCTTGCGGAACCGGCGGCCCTCGATCTCGAGCATCTCGCTCTTGAGCAGCTTCTCGCCCGGCGCATACGCGCCGTCGAACCACTTCAGCTCGAAACGCGCGACCGGGATGTCGTGGATCTTGCCCTGGTTGTGCTCGTGGCGCGTGACTTCGAGCCAGTTGCCGTCCGGGTCGACCATCCGCCACCAGGCCAGGTTGTCGAGCGCGGTGCCCCACAGCACGGCCTTCTTGCCGCCCGCGTTCATCGCGACGTTGCCGCCGATGCAGGACGCGTCGAGCGAGGTCGGATCGACCGCGAACACGTAGCCGGCCGCCTCGGCCGCTTCCGTCACGCGGCGCGTGACGACGCCCGCGCCGGAGAAGATCGTCGGCACCTTGTGCGCGACGCCCGGCAGCTCGGTCAGCTCGACCGCGCCGAGCTGCTCCAGTTTTTCGGTGTTGATCACCGCCGAGAACGGCGTGAGCGGCACCGCGCCGCCCGTGTAGCCGGTGCCGCCGCCGCGCGGGATCACCGTCAGGCCGAGCTCGAAGCAGGCCTTGATCAGGCCCGCGATTTCCGCTTCGGTGTCCGGGGTCAGCACGACGAACGGGTATTCGACGCGCCAGTCGGTCGCATCGGTCACGTGCGACACGCGCGACAGCCCGTCGAAGCGGATGTTGTCCTTCTGCGTGCAGCGGCCGAGCGCCTTGGTCGCGCGGCGGCGCAGCTCGGCCATCTTGTCGAATTCGTCCGCGAATTCGTCGACCGCGCGCTGCGCGGCGGCCTCGAGCATCCCGACGCGCACCGCGCGCTCGCGGCCCGCGTCGTCCTGGTGTTCGGTCAGGTCGGCGTGGCGGCGCTTCTCGATCTCGCCGAGACGGTGATTCAGCGCCTCGATCAGCAGCGCGCGGCGCTTCGGGTTGTCGAGCAGGTCGTCCTGCAGGTACGGGTTGCGGCGCACGACCCAGATGTCGCCGAGCACTTCGTACAGCATCCGCGCCGAGCGGCCGGTGCGGCGCTCGGCACGCAGCTCGTCGAGCACGGCCCAGGCTTCCTCGCCCAGCAGGCGGATCACGATCTCGCGATCGGAGAACGAGGTGTAGTTGTACGGGATCTCGCGCAGACGAGGTGCGGGGTCGGCGGCGACGGCGGAGGCCGCGCCATGCGGATCGAATACTTGTGGTGCGTTCATGTTCGGACGACTCGGAGGGCCGAAACACCGGGCAACGGGCGTCGGCAAGCGCGTGGGCGCAATCTTGGGGAAATCTGTTCTATTGCCAGGCGTGCGGCGGCTTTGCACGGGACCGAAGCGCGCGCTGTCGCGCAACTTCCGGTCGACACCTGGCGGCACTCGGAGCCATCAGCACGATCGCGCGCGGCGCGCATGCCGTTCCGCCGCGGGGCTGGCTGCGCGCGGCGACGGCTTCAAAAGGGCGATCCGAGGGTGCCTCTGCATCTTCCGATCCTTGATTCAAAACGGAATTCTAACCCATGATCGAGCCTCGCGTGAGACCTCGGACCGGCCGTGGGGATATCGGCGGAAGGCCCGCCGGCCGTGGCCCGAAGCGGTTTCGGGCCGCCATTCGCCGGCCGGCCGGTCGGTAACCGGCCGGTTAAGCCCGCCGGATCGTCGTCGCACCGCCGGAAACGGTCGCGACGCACATGCAATCCGTATGAAAACAGACCCCAGGCGCTATCATTGACCTTTTACGTCTGCATCCGCACTGCACGCGAGCGCCCATGGCATCCCACGATTATCTGAAGAAAATCCTCACCGCGCGCGTCTACGACGTCGCGATCGAGACAGAGCTCGAACCGGCCCGCAACCTGTCGGCCCGGCTGCGCAACCCCGTCTACCTGAAGCGCGAGGACAACCAGCCGGTGTTCTCGTTCAAGCTGCGGGGCGCGTACAACAAGATGGCGCACATTCCGGCCGACGCGCTCGCGCGCGGCGTGATCACCGCGTCGGCCGGCAACCACGCGCAGGGCGTCGCGTTCTCGGCGGCCCGGATGGGCATCAAGGCCGTGATCGTCGTGCCGGTCACGACGCCGCAGGTGAAGGTCGACGCGGTGCGCGCGCACGGCGGCCCGTCGGTCGAGGTGATCCAGGCGGGCGAATCGTACAGCGACGCGTACAAGCATGCGCTGACGGTGCAGGAAGAACGCGGCCTCACGTTCGTCCACCCGTTCGACGATCCGTACGTGATCGCGGGCCAGGGCACCGTCGCGATGGAAATCCTGCGCCAGCACCAGGGCCCGATCCACGCGATCTTCGTGCCGATCGGCGGCGGCGGGCTCGCCGCGGGCATCGTCGCGTACGTGAAGGCCGTGCGCCCGGAGATCAAGGTGATCGGCGTGCAGACCGAGGATTCGTGCGCGATGGCGCAGTCGATCGACGCCGGCCGCCGCATCGAGCTTGCCGAGGTCGGCCTGTTCGCGGACGGCACCGCGGTGAAGCTCGTCGGCGAGGAAACCTTCCGGCTCTGCAGCGAACACCTCGACGGCGTCCTGACGGTCAACACCGACGCGCTGTGCGCGGCGATCAAGGATGTGTTCCAGGACACCCGCAGCGTGCTCGAACCCTCCGGCGCGCTGGCGGTCGCGGGCGCGAAGCTCTACGCGGAACGCGAAGGCATCGAAAACCAGACGCTGGTCGCGATCACGTCCGGCGCGAACATGAACTTCGACCGGATGCGCTTCGTCGCCGAGCGCGCCGAGGTCGGCGAGGCGCGCGAAGCGGTGTTCGCGGTGACGATCCCCGAGGAGCGCGGCAGCTTCAAGCGCTTCTGCTCGCTCGTCGGCGAGCGCAACGTCACCGAGTTCAACTACCGGATCGCCGATGCGCAGGCCGCGCATATCTTCGTCGGCGTGCAGATCAAGCGCCGCGGCGAATCCGCGGAGATCGCCGCGAACTTCGACTCGCACGGCTTCCAGACCGTCGACCTGACGCACGACGAGCTGTCGAAGGAGCACATCCGCTACATGGTCGGCGGCCACTCGCCGCTCGCGCTCGACGAGCGGCTGTTCCGCTTCGAATTCCCGGAGCGCCCGGGCGCACTGATGAAGTTCCTGTCGTCGATGGCGCCCGACTGGAACATCAGCCTGTTCCACTACCGCAACCAGGGCGCGGACTACAGCTCGATCCTCGTCGGCCTGCAGGTGCCGCCCGCCGACCACGCGGAGTTCGAACGCTTCCTCGCGACGCTCGGCTATCCGTACGTCGAGGAAAGCGGCAATCCGGCCTATCGCCTGTTCCTGTCCTGAGCGAGCCCATCATGAATCCCGAACACTCCCCGCTCGGCAAGGCAACCGTCTACGCGAACCAGTACGACGCGTCGCTGCTGTTCCCGATCCCGCGCGCCGGCGCGCGCGAGCAGATCGGCATCACGTCGGCGCTGCCGTTCTTCGGCACCGACATCTGGAACGCATACGAGCTGTCGTGGCTCAACGCGCGCGGCAAGCCGCAGGTCGCGGTCGCGACGTTCTACGTGCCGGCCGAATCGCCGAACATCGTCGAATCGAAGTCGTTCAAGCTGTATCTCGGCTCGTTCGCGCAGACGAAATTCGATTCGATCGACGCGGTGCGCGACGCGCTGAAGCGCGACGTATCGGCCGCGTGCGGCGCGAGCGTCGCCGTGCAGCTCGTGTCGCCGCACGACTTCGGCAAGCTCGAGATGGACGAGCTCGACGGGCTGTCGCTCGACCGGCTCGATCTCGACACCGACATCTACGAGCCCGATCCGTCGCTGCTCACCGCCGCGCACGACGAGGCGCCGGTCGAGGAAACGCTCGTGTCCGATCTGCTGAGGTCCAACTGCCCGGTCACCGGCCAGCCGGACTGGGGCAGCGTGCAGATTCATTACGTCGGGCCGCAGATCGACCATGCGGGCCTGCTGCGCTACATCATCTCGTTCCGCAATCACACGGGCTTTCACGAGCAGTGCGTCGAGCGGATCTTCCTCGACATCCTGCATGCGTGCAAACCGGTGAAGCTCGCGGTGTATGCGCGTTATACGCGGCGCGGCGGGCTCGATATCAACCCGTTCCGCACGAACTACAACCAGCCGATGCCGGATAACGCGCGGACGGCGCGGCAGTAAATGAAGTGAAGCCGGCGGGCATTTCACGGCCCGCCAATGCAGACTACTTGCGGAAAAGGCGTCTTCGCGGACGCCAATCGATGCCGTGGCCGTCCAGTATGCGTCTGAGTCGGCGGACTTCGCTCCCGAGCGCCACGAGCATCACGGCCGTCACAACGGGCATCACCCACTCACCCGCATACCGGAAGGTCGCCCACGCAATACCCGCGAAGACGACGCCACAAATCAGAAGCGCGACGCGATCTGCGATCCGACTCATGCTGCTGCCTGTTGCGCGAGGCTCATCACGCGGTAGTGGTGCCGAGCTGTTCCCAGGGCAAACACTTCCGGGTGCGAAGCCGGATGCCGCGTCAGCGCGCCGACCTCGCGGCACTGGCGGTCACGCGCGGCGCTCATGCACCGGTGCCGACGGCAGACCGCCGAAGGTACGCGCGAAGTTGTTCTCGATATAGGCCAGCAGGCGCGTCAGCGTGTCCTGGTCCTCGTAGAGGTCGGCAAGCGCGTCCTCATCCAGCGAATCAGGATCGATACGCCCGATCTGATCGAGCCGCAGGCGGATGATCTCCATCAACACGGCCCATTCGCCCATCAGCAATGGCAGGGCCATGTCGCCGTGGTCATTTCGCTGATCGTTTATTACGTTCATGTCGCCGCCATCGGTTGCACACATCCGCAGTCTCGCCCCTTCACGACAGCTCGGCCAATCGCCGGGCGTCCCATTTCCTTTCGACGGCGGCGCGGTACAGCATTGCAAGCGTGATCGATTCCCGCTCGAGGCCGTGCGGCTTTCGAAGAACCCAACGCTGGAACAGCGAATAGAGCAGTCCCTCGCCTTCCATCAGAAAATATCTGTGGAAATCGAAGTCGCCGGTATCGACGGCAAAACGTTCGAAAAAGAGACCCATGAAATCGTTGGCTTCGTCGCCGGTTTGGCCAAGATCCTCCCAAAGCCTCGTGGCGGCGGATAGCGGCGCGGATTTTCCGAGCCCCGCCTCTGATCTGACGGAGGCTTCGATCTCGTCCCAACGCACGTTTTCCATCAGAACACCTTGTCCTCTGGCTCGCGTCGAAATCGACGAGCCGGCAAATAATGTTCCGCGTGCCCCGGATGTCGATCCTTGAGCGGCCTAAGATCGATCAGCAAACTCGTATTGAGCAGCATCCCTCTAATTCGGCGCGAACACGTTGGCTCGGCACTTCGGACAATACAGGTAGCGTGTTCGGCCATCGGGCATGGAAACGAGACCGCGCCTTGCTTGGTCTATCCTCCATTTCGCCACACCACCATTCGCAAGATAGGCTTTGCCTTCGGCATAGCAATTTGCAGCGTCCAACTCATGGCTGTATTCCCGTTCGGTGACGCGGTTCGCGCGCTTAAAAAACGCGCTGACATCCGCCTGTCGAAGAACGAACGCGCGACACGTATCCGCCGTTTCGTACCCGCTGATATCAGCCGACCACGCACCGTTTTTGGTGATCTTGATTGACTCCGGCGCGACAGTGAGTCCTGTCTTGCTGGGCGACAAGCGATCGGATAGCGTGCCCGCAACCGCGCTGTGGTTTAGCAGGAGTGCCAAGGTCAAAGCTGCGATCCGAGTCACCATTGCACCCTCGCTGCCTCTGTATCGTTCTTTCGTGATACCGTTGGGTGGCGAAAGACCTCTGCCATCGGGACGTTCAGTGTTATCGAAAGTTCATGAATGAGCCATCGAAGCGAGTCATTCTGAGCTTCTGGCGCCGCGACGTAGGTTCGTCGCTCTGGAACGGGTTCGTCGAGCGGTAGAGCTTCACCGACTAATTCCACGCCAATGCTATCTGTATTGGAAGGGTAACGATCCGGGACCGCCTTGCGCATCTCCCGCCGGTTTTCGCCACGCGGGTCAAAACGGCGAAGTTGCTCCAGTTCGACTGGCGTGCAACGCATTTCCGCAACACAGCGCGCCTTGACACGGCCGACATGCCAAGTCTGCTTCTTCAAAGATGCCGTCTGATAAATCGCTCCATCCTTTTCGATCAAAAAATGCGCTCCATTAGCAGACGCATTTTTATAGCTACTGAATGCAGAGGCCGCAGTTGAACCACCAGTTTGATGAACAATAATCCCACTGACCATCTGCATCGCACCGCGCTCTATCTGAGTTTTTCTGACCTGCCTCACGCGCGAACTAACGACCATCCCACTGGAGTCAATCGAGAGCATTCAATACCCCAGTTTAATTGCGATCTTCCATCAAATCACCTTGCCCTCGGGTTTGGCAAGGCGGTTGTACTTGGCGATCGTGCCGTGCACCTGCGCCGATCGCTGCCACCTTCCGCTAGACGGATGTGTCACGTTGAGCCCCGTCGAAAAAACTTTGTCACAAAAAGCGAAATTCCGGCGCCGCTCTATGCCGCCTCAACCGAGTTGCGTTTGAGCGCCCCCCCTCTATCCCCTCGCCGATCGCCCTTGCCCACGCATCGACTCCGTCATAACGCAACAAGGCCGGCGCACGCCAATGCGCCGGCCTTGTTGCACAGCTTTTACCCGCGCCGCCTTACTTCGCCGGCGCCTTGTACGCAATACAATCGACCTCGACCTTGCAGTCGATCACCATGCTCGACTGCACGCACGCGCGCGCCGGCGGATGCTCGCCGAAGTACGAGATGAACACCTTGTTGAACGACGCGAAATCGCGCGCATCGTCGAGCCACACGCCGCAGCGCACGACGTGCTCGAGGCCGTAGCCGGCTTCCTTCAGGATCGCGATCACGTTCTCGATCGTCTGCTTCGACTGCGTGACGATCCCGCCTTCGACCACTTCGCCGTTGACCATCGGCGTCTGGCCCGACACGTACAGCCAGCCGTCGGCCTCGACCGCACGCGCGAACGGCATCACCTGCCCGCCCGTCCCCTTCGCTTCGCCTACGCCATATCGCTTCATCGTTTCACTCCTGTTCTTGGTTACGGATGCGCGCGCCCAACGCGGCGCGCACGGAAATTGCCCCTGTCAGCTGTCAGAACACTGCATCGGCGCTCGCCTGCGCACGCACGCCGCGCGCAACGAAGCCGCCCGCGCGTTCGCCGGTCGGCTGGCCGTCGCGGTAGGTCAGCACGCCGTTGACCCACACCGCGTCGATGCCGTGCGCGGGCTGCTGCGGCTTGTCGAAGGTCGCCGCATCGATCACGCGCGCAGGATCGAACAGCACGAGATCCGCGTGAAAACCCACCCGCACCTCGCCGCGCCCCGCGAGCCCGAAGCGGCGCGCGGACAGCGACGTCATCTTGCGGATCGCCTCCTCGAGCGGCAGCAGGCCGGTGTCGCGCGCGTAATGCCCGAGCACGCGCGGGAACGCGCCCCACAGCCGCGGATGCGGCAGCGGATCGTTCGGCAGGCCGTCCGAGCCGACCATCGTCGCCGGATGCGACAGGATCCGCCGCACGTCGTCCTCGGACATGTTGTGGTACACGGCGCCCGCCGGCCGGATCCGCTGCGCGGCCTCCTGCTCGGTCACGCCCCAGTCGGCCGCGATCGCCTTCAGCAGCTTGCCCGCCACTTCCGGATGCGGCTCCGACCACGTGATCGTGATGTCGATGTCGCCCGTCACCTGCTTCAGGTCGAGCGTCGACGAGCTGCGGCTGTACGGATAGCAATCGCAGCCGACCGGCTGGTAGCGGCGCGCGCCTTCGAGCGACGCGAGCACCTCGGTGCTGCGGCCCCAGTTCGACGGGCCCGCGCATTTCAGGTGCGAGATCACGACCGGCACCTGTGCGTGACGGCCGACGCGATACGCCTCGTCCATCGCGTCGAGGATCGCGTCGAACTCGGTGCGCATGTGCGTCGTATACAGCGCGCCCGCGTTCGCGAGCGGCTCGGCGAGCGCCATCACCTCCTCGGGCGGCGCCGCGAACGCGGAGCCGTACGCGAGCCCCGACGACAGCCCGAGCGCGCCGTGCGCGAGCGCCTCCTCGAGCTGCGCGCGCATGCCGGCGATTTCCGCATCGGTGGCCGCGCGGTCGAGGCGGTCCATCTGGTTGTTGCGCAGCGCGGTGTGGCCGACGAGCGCGGCGACGTTGACGGCCGGCCGCGCGTCGTTCACCGCCGCGACGTAGTCGGCGAAGGTCGGGTACCGGAACGCGCCGCGCTCGCCGAGCAGGTTCATCGGGTCGGGCGGATCGCCCGCGAGCGTCACCGGCGACGCGCTGATCCCGCAGTTGCCGACGATCACGGTCGTCACGCCCTGCGTGATCTTCGGCAGCATCTGCGGCGAGCGGATCACATGCGTGTCGTCGTGCGTGTGCACGTCGACGAAGCCCGGCGCAAGCGCGCGGCCGTTCGCTTCGACGACCTCCTCGGCCAGCCAGTTCGACAGGTTGCCGATCGCGACGATCGCGCCGTTGCGGATCGCGACGTCGCGCTCGACGGGCGGCGCGCCGGTGCCGTCGTACAGCTGCGCGCCGACGATCAGCGTATCGGCGGCTTCGGGATGCGAATGCATGGTCAGTCTCCTAGCGGTTGGCGGTCTCCGCCGCCGCGGTGCGCATCGAGCGCATGCTTGACGCGGCGCAGCGATTCGCGGCACGCGTCGCCGAGCCGCAGCGCGACCTCGGTGACGAGCACGTCGATGGCCATCATCATCGCGTAGCGCGACGTCGACGGCTTGTAGATGAAATCGGTTTCGAACGCGACGACCGGAATCAGGTGGTCGGCAAGCTGCGCGAGCGGCGACGCGGGCGCGGTCACCGCGATCAGCGGCGCGCCGTAGCGCTTCGCGAGCGCGCAGCTTTCCAGCAGCTCCGGCACGCGCCCGCTCACCGACAGCGCGACCACGACGGAATCGCGCGACGCCGTCGCCGCGACCATCCGCTGCAGCACGCTGTCCTGGTAGCTCGCGACCGGCCGGCCGAAGCGCACGAGACGGAAGCGCAGCTCGTCGGCGAGCGCGGTCGAGCCGCCGCCCTGCCCGTACACGTAGACCATCTTCGCGCCGGCGAGCAGGTCGGCGGCCGCGTCGAACGACGTCTGGCGCAGCAGCTGGTGGTTGTGCGCGAGCGCGACCTGGATCTCGTCGTAGACGACCGACGCGGGATTCGCGTCATCCTCGCCCGCGCCGTCGGACGGCGCGAGAAAGCGCTGGCCGACCGCCGCCGCCTGCGCGACGAGCAGCTTCAGCTCGCGCACGTCGCGGCAGCCGACCGCCTTCGCGAAGCGCGTGACCGTCGCGACGCTCACGTCGGCGTCGCGCGCGAGCGTGCCGATGCTCGCATGCGCGGCGCGCGCGAGATCGGCGAGGATGAACGCGGCCACCTTTCGCTCGGCGTCGCGCAGCTCGGGCGCGCATTCGGCGATCCGGGCGACGATGTCGACGGTCGGCTGGGCGGCAGCGCCGGCAGCCGGCGGGACGGAAGACGAAGTGGCGGACGAATTCATCTGCGGGAATGGGTGCGGCGCACCATGTTACTAAATAACATTACCGCGCCGATGCTACTTTCTGTACCATCGGCATGTCAACTTCAGTGCAATGCATATCAATGATGGAGCGGGATGAGATGAAAGTTACAAACTATCAGGATGCGACGATCGATCCCTTCGGCAAGGGTCTCGGCAATCTGCCGAGCGCGAGCGTGCCGCTCGGCGACGCGGGCCGCCTCGAGTGGAACCTGCTCGCGGAGGACGTCAGCCTGCCGGCCGCAGTGCTGTACGAGGACCGCATCGAGCACAACCTGAATTGGATGCAGGCGTTCGTCGAGGAATACGGCGTCAAGTTCGCGCCGCACGGCAAGACGACGATGGCGCCGCAGCTGTTCCGCCGCCAGCTCGACGCCGGCGCGTGGGGCATCACGCTCGCGACCGCGCACCAGACGCAGGCCGCGTATCACGGCGGCGTGCGGCGCGTGCTGCTCGCGAACCAGCTGGTCGGCCGCCAGAACATGACGATCATCGCGGGCCTGCTGTCGGATCCCGACTTCGAGTTCTTCTGCTGCGTCGATTCCGCCGACGGCGTCGACCAGCTCGGCCGCTTCTTCGGCGACGCGAAGAAGTCGCTCAACGTGCTGCTCGAGCTCGGCGTGCCGGGCGGGCGCACCGGCGTGCGCGACGCCGCGCAGCGCGACGCGGTGCTCGCGGCGCTCGCCCGCTATCCGGACACGCTGAAGCTGGCCGGGATCGAACTCTACGAAGGCGTGCTGAAGGAGGAAGGCGAGATCCGCGCGTTCCTGCAGGGCGCGGTCGCGCTGACGCGCGAGCTCGCCGCCGCCGGCCGCTTCGCGCGCACGCCGGCGATCCTGTCCGGCGCGGGTTCGGCGTGGTACGACGTGGTCGCGGAGGAGTTCGCGAAGGCGTCCGGCGCGGGCTTCGCGGAAGTCGTGCTGCGCCCGGGCTGCTACCTGACGCACGACGTCGGCATCTACAAGAAGGCGCAGACCGACGTGTTCGCGCGCAACCCGACCGCACGCAAGATGGGCGAAGGGCTGCTGCCCGCGCTGCAGCTGTGGGCGTACGTGCAGTCGGTGCCGGAGCCGAACCGCGCGATCGTCGCGCTCGGCAAGCGCGACTCGGCGTTCGACGCGGGCCTGCCCGAGCCGGCCCGGCATTTCCGCCCGGGCCGCGACAGCGCGCCGCGCGACGTCGCCGCGAGCGAAGGCTGGGCGATCACCGGCCTGATGGACCAGCACGCGTATCTGCAGATCCCGCCCGGCGCGGACGTGAAGGTCGGCGACATGATCGCGTTCGACATCTCGCACCCGTGCCTGACGTTCGACAAGTGGCGCCAGCTGCTCGTGCTCGATCCGCAGTTCCGCGTGACGGAAGTGGTCGAAACGTTCTTCTGACCTTCCTTCCGACGTGATCCGGCCGCCCCGTCGCGCGACGGGGCGGCCTTGCGTCATACCGGTTTCAGGCCGCCGGAGTACACTGCGCTTTCGTTCCGGGGCGCGCTCGCGCCCCGCTCACCCTTGCATGGGACCCGGGAGAAAGCCATGGCCGCGAAGAAGATCCTGTTGCTCACCGGCGATTTCGCCGAAGACTACGAAACGATGGTGCCGTTCCAGGCACTGCAGGCCGTCGGCCACCACGTCGACGCGGTTTGCCCGGGCAAGCGCGCGGGCGACAGGATCAAGACCGCGATCCACGACTTCGAGGGCGACCAGACCTACACGGAAAAGCCCGGCCACCAGTTCGCGCTGAACGCGTCGTTCGACGACGTCGACGCCGCGCGCTACGACGCGCTCGCGATCGCGGGCGGCCGCGCGCCGGAATACCTGCGGCTCGATCCGAAGGTGATCGCACTCGTGCGCGCGTTCGCGGCAGCCGGCAAACCGATCGCCGCGATCTGCCATGCGGCGCAGCTGCTCGCCGCCGCCGACGTGATCCGCGGCAAGCGCATCTCGGCCTACCCGGCCTGCGCGCCCGAAGTGAAGCTCGCGGGCGGCGAATATGCGGACATCCCGGTCGATGCGGCGGTCACCGACGCGCCGTTCGTCACCGCGCCCGCGTGGCCCGCGCATCCGGCGTGGCTCGCGCAATTCCTCGCGCTGCTCGGCACGCGCATCGAGCTGTAACACGGCACGCCGGCGCGGCCGCTAGCCGCGCGCCGCCGGCCTCAAGCCCCTGCCCGCTCAGCCCGCCGTCGGCGGCGTGCCGACTTCGGCGATCCGCTCCTCGAGCATCGCCAGCGCGCCGGACAGCGAGTTCAGCACGTCGTCCGGCAGCCGCGCGACCGTCTTGTCGAGGAACGCGCGGCGGCGCGGCAGGCTCGCCTCGAACGCCGCACGCCCGTCGGCGGTCAGTTTCACGTTCGTCACGCGGTTGTCGCGCTCGTCGGATTCGCGCTCGATCCAGCCGAGCGCGTCGAGCGCCTTCAGCTGGCGCGTGAGCGCGCCGGGGTCGATCCGCAGAATCTCGACGAGCCGCTTCTGCGACGACTCCCCATCCAGCGAGTGCAGCGCGACCATGATGCGCCAGCGCGGCATCGGCTGGCCGACGTGCGCCTCGAACGCGGTCAAGAACGCGCGATAGGTCCGTCCGAATTGCTGCAAGATCGCGACGCGGTCCTGTTCTTCCATGCGTTCAGTTCGGTTCGTTCAATCGGTTGATCGGAGTCAATCGGCCGCGACGTGCGGTTCGATCTTGCGCCGCAGCGTGACGGGCGGCACGCGGCGGCACTGCCACACCGCATACACGGCCACCGCCGCCGCTACCGCGACGCCCACGTGAATCGCGCTGACGAGCGATTCGCGGGCGGCCTCCAGCAGCAGCGCGCCATTATGCCCGGCGCGCGTCAACTCGCCGACGAGGCCGGCCTGCGCCGCGCGGTCGATCAGGATCTGCGGGTCGGCGAGCTGCGCGTGCCATTGCAGCGCGTGGTCGGCGCCGAGCGCGTCGCGCACGCCGCCCGCATACATCTGGCTGACGAGCGTGCCCGTCAGCGCGGTGCCGGCCATCCCGCCGACCATCCGCAGCGACTGCAGCAGCGCGGTGGCGATGCCGAGGTGCTCGCGTCCGGCGGTCTGCTGCGCGAACACGGTCAGGTTCGGCAGCACGAAGCCGAGGCCGACGCCGCCCGCGACCATCAGCGCCATCAGCAGCCAGCGGGGCGTCGCATGCGTCGACACGGCGACGCCCGCGCACGTGATCGCGAACAGCGCGAAGCCGACGTGCAGCATCGCGTTCGGGTTGCGGATGCGGGTGACGACGCGGCCGTTCATGATGCTGCCGATCGTGATGAACACGACGAGCGGCGTGATGACGAGCCCCGCTTCCTTCGGCGACATGCCGAACCCGCCCTGGAACAGCAGCGGCGCGTAGAACAGCAGCGAGAACATCGAGAAGCCGGCGAGGATCGCGAGCACGAACAGCGCGGACAGCGCGCGGTTGCCGAACATGTCGAACGGCAAAATCGGCTGCGCGCAGCGCTTCTCCCAGCGCCACAACCCGATGCCGGCTGCGAGCGCGACGCCGAGCAGCAGCGTCGGCCAGCCGGCGACGCCGTGCTTCGGCAGCCATTCGACGAACAGCTGCAGCGCGCCGAGCGCCAGCGCGATCAGGAGCGCGCCCGGCCAGTCGAGCCGCATCTTCCGGTCGTGCTCGACGTGCCGCAGGTGCGGCAGGTAGCGCCACACGAACAGCAGCGACAGCAGGCCGACCGGCAGGTTCACGTAGAACACCGCACGCCAGCCCAGCGACTGGGTCAGCACGCCGCCGAGCGACGGCCCGATCGCGTTCGCGATGCCGAACGCGGAACTCATCATCACCTGCCAGCGCAGCCGCACGACGGAATCGGGGAACAGGTCGGGAATGCACGCGAACGCGGTGCCGACCAGCATCCCGCCGCCGATGCCCTGCAGGCCGCGCGCGAGCACCAGGTAGAGCATGTCGTTGGCCATCCCGCACAGCACCGACGCGCCCGTGAACACGACGATCGACACGATCACGAACGGCTTGCGCCCGTAGTAGTCGCCGAGCCGCCCGAAGATCGGCACGGTGATCACCGAGCTGAGCAGGTACGACGTCGCGACCCACGCATACAGGTCGAATCCCTTCAGTTCGGCGACGATGGTCGGCAGCGCGGTGCCGACGACGGTCTGGTCGAGCGCGACGAGCATCGTCACGAACGAGATGCCGATCATCGCGAGCAGCGATTCGCGGAACGGCAGCACTTGCCCGCTCGAATGGTGGGCGGCGGTGTGGACGGCCATTTTTGTCGACGCAACTTTTGACGAGTCAAAGAATCTCAAAATTCTATCATTGGTGCGATAACCTAGCTGGCGGCCGCATTCCGGCCCGGGTTGCGAAGGAGAAAGATGAAACCGATTTCAAGCGAAGTCGCGACGACGCTGTCGGCAGACGATCGGGACGCGCTGCGGCGCGCGAAGCAGGTGCTGGAAAGCCCGTCGCTGACGATGAAGCTGACGGGCCTGCTCGGCGCGCCGATCGAGAAGATGATCGGCAGGCTGCCGGATTTCGCGACCGGCAAGATCAACGACGCGACCCAGCTCGCGCTGCGCAAGTGCCTGAACCTCGCGCTGCGCACGCTCGGCAAGCCGCCGGCACCCGACGCCGACGCGCCCGACGTGCACGACAGGCCGAGCAACCTGCTGCACAAGCTCGCGGTCGCGACGACGGGCGCCGCCGGCGGCGCGTTCGGCTTCGTCGCGCTGCCGGTCGAGCTGCCGGTCACGACGACGCTGATCTTCCGCTCGGTCTGCGACATCGCGCGCAGCGAAGGCGAGGACCTGTCGTCGGTGGACGCGCAGCTGCAGTGCCTCGCCGTGCTCGGAATGGGCGGCAACCCGGACAAGAAGGAAGAAGACGCCGATCTCGGCTACTTCGTGCTGCGCGGCGCGCTCGCGCAGGCGATCTCGAAGGCGTCGTCGGACATCACGTCGAAGGGCATCGGCGCACACGGTTCGGCCGCGCTGTTCAGGCTCGTACAGACCATCGCGTCGCGCTTCTCGGTGCAGGTGACCGAGCAGATGGCGGCGAAGTCGATCCCGGCGATCGGCGCGGTGCTCGGCGCGACCGTCAACACGCTGTTCATCGATCACTTCCAGCAGATGGCTCACGGCCACTTCACCGTGCGCCGGCTCGAGCGCAAGTACGGCGCCGCGGCCGTCGAGGCCGCCTACCAGGCGATCGACGCGTCGCCCACGCGCTGAGCCGCCCGTTCGAGCGCGACGCCGGCGCCTTCGCATTGCCGGCGGCGCGGCGCGGCGACCGCATCCGCAACTCGGTGAAGCGCGGACCACGCGCGGGATCGAGCACGGCGTGTCGCTCAAAGAGTGGCGCTATATCAAACGCCGCCGCTCAGCCGGCCGGCAGCACCTGCCCGCGGATCTCGCCGGACGGATGCTCCTTCGTATGGATGTTGAAGTACCACTTGCCGGCCATCAGCTCGATCACCTGCGCATCGTTCAGTTCCTTCGAACCCCTGATCGGGCTCGCCAGGCCGTCTTTCGGAATCGGCACCTGCACGCCGGCGTTCTGCCCGACGGACGCCGGCCCGTGGAAATGCGCGGCGGCGGCCGGGCCGGTCAGGTCCTTGTAGGTGATCGTCCATTGCAACGTGTGGGTAGCCGTGTCGTAAGTCGCGTCGACGTTGCCCGAACCGTGGCTGGTGGTAGGCGGCACCTCGCTCGACGGCTGAAGGTTGGCAGCCAGGCGAACCGTTTCAGCAGCGGCGCTGCCGGCAGCCAGCACGCCCGCGAGTAACGCCACCTGGAGGAAACGCAGCTTCGGCATGGAATCTCCTTGTCCGACGGTGTGCGCCATCCGGACGGATGACGTCCCGCCCATGTTAGTCGATCGGCGCCGCTCCGTGAGTGCATCGGCCAGCCTGACGCATCCTGAAACAGACCTTTCCAGCCGGACGCCTGAATCCGCGCGCAGCGTTTCGCTACACTTCGTTTCACAGTTGCTTGTTTCCTTCGTCCGAAGGAGTCTGCGAGTATTTGCGCGGCCACCCGGCCGCGTTTTTTTTGCCTGCTCGACGGACATGGGGACACGGCATCGCCCTGCGTCGCTGCCGGACGTCGCACGGCCGGCGCGTCAGCCGCGATACCCCGGATCGATGCGATCGACGAGGCGCTGCAGCGCGTCGAACGCATCCTGCCCCGCGCCGTGCTTCGGGTCGAAGTTCAGCGAGTCGCGCACGCACGCCTCGAGCACCGGCGGCGCGATCGGCAGCGGGTCGCCGATCGCGTGCGTCGCGACCTGCACTTCGCACGCGCGATTGAGCAGCCACATCAGCGAGAACGCCTCGGCAAGCGTGCGCCCGATCGTGACCGGCCCGTGGTTCCTCAGCAGCAGCACGGGCCGCCCACCGGCGCTCGCGACGATGCGCCGGCCTTCGTCGAGGTGCACCGTGATGCCTTCGAAGTCGTGATACGCCACCTTGCCGTACAGCTGCGCCGCGTAGAAGTTCGAGAACGACAGGCCGCCGCGCGAACTGCACACGGCCATCGCGGGCGTCGTGTGCACGTGCATCACGCAATGCGCGTCCGGCAGCGCGGCATGGATCGCGCCGTGGAACGTGAAGCCCGCCGGATTGACCGGCCAGTCGGAATGACCGATCACGTTGCCGTCGATGTCGACCTTGACGAGATTCGACGCGCACACCTCGCGGTAATGCAGGCCGAACGGATTGAGCAGGAAATGCCCTTCGGCGTCCGGCACGCGCAGCGAGATGTGGTTGTAGATCAGCTCGGTCCAGCCGAGCTGATCGAAGATGCGGTACGCGGCCGCAAGCTGCACGCGCGCCTGCCATTCGGCGTCGGAACAGCGGGCGGGACGGGTAAACGGCTGGTTCGGCACGTGATGCATGCGAGTCCTCCTGTTGGGCAGGCACGTACCAGGCCGCACGCGATGTGCGGCGATTCCGGCAGCACCTTCGCGACGCCATGATCGTTGCGCATGCAACCATATCACCTTTCCGCGCGCACCGGAACGGCAGCCGCGGGCCGGCCCTTATAGCTGGTCGTCGACCGGCAGCAGCATGAACACGCCGGTCAGCACGTTGCGCAGCAGCCCCGCATACGGATCGACATGATAGGTGCGCAGCACGCCGTCGTCGGTGCCGGTCCATATCAGCACGGACGCGCCGGGCCCCGACAGCGCCGCGAGCTGCACGCGATAGCTTTCGTCAGGCTGCGTCGCCCGCGCGAAGATCGTCGCGACCTGCTGCGCGAGCGCCGGGCTGTGGATCACGAGCGCCAGCTCGGTATTGAGGTGCGCGGAACGCCGATCGAGGTTCATCGAGCCGATCACGAGGATCTCGCGGTCGATCACGTAGGCCTTCGCGTGCAGGCTCGCGCGCGAGCGCGAGCCGAACAGCCGCGGCCGCGGCCGCCCGGGCCGCGCCTTGTATTCGTAGAGCTCGACGCCGTGCTGCAGCAGCGGCACGCGGTACGGGGCGTAGCCGGCCTGCACGGCCACCGCGTCGGTCGCGGCGAGCGAGTTCGTCAGGATCGCGACGCGCACGCCGCGCGCGGTGGTGTCGCCGAGGATCTTCACGCCCTCGTCATGTGGCACGAAATACGGCGAGAACGCGAGGAATTCGTGCTGCGCGGCGCGGATCAGCTCGGCGAGACGCCGCATCGGCGGGCTCACGTAGTCGTCGGTGGGCCGCACAACCTTGTCGGGCGCGTCGGCCTTGAACTCGGCCGGCGCCCAGACGAGGCCGAGTTCGCCGCGCGCGATCTGCTGCGCGAGCGGCGTCGCGTTCAGCGGCTTCGCGTTGTACGGCTCCGCGTTCTCGCGCCAGTGCGCGCGCAACTCGTCGCGCATCGCGTCGAGTTCCTTCTGATCGAACGTCTGATGATTCAGCACCCGCAGCGGATAGCTGCTGGCGCTCGCCCAGTACGCATCGAAGCTCGCGGAGATGTCGCGCGTCACCGGGCCGGCCGCGAGCACGTCGAGATCGCGGAACTGCAGCGTCGGGCTCGCGCTGAAATATTCGTCGCCGAGATTGCGGCCGCCGACGATCGCGACCTGGTTGTCGGCGATCATCGCCTTGTTGTGCATCCGGCGCGTGAAGCGGTCGATCCGTGTGAAGAAAATCGTCGTGCGCTGCATCACGCCCCACTGCGACGCGCCGAACGGATTGAACACGCGGATCTCGATGTTCGGGTGCGTGTTCAGCGCGGCCATCACGCGGTCGATGTCGTGAAAGTTCAGGTCGTCGACCAGCATCCGCACCCGCACGCCGCGATCGGCCGCGTACAGCGCGGCGCCGAGCAGCAACTTGCCGGTCGTGTCCTCGGTGGCGATGTAGTACTGCATGTCGAGCGTCCGGGTCGCCGCGCGGACGAGCGCGATGCGCATCTGCAGCGCGGCGGCGCCGTCCGCGAGCAGGCGGAAACCCGATTCGCCCGGACGCGCGCCCCCGGGCGCGGCGAGCGCGTCGCGCAGCGGCGTCGCGGCATCGGCGGGCAACGCGTGGGACACCGTGCGCTCGAGCGTGGTGGCGGGCGGATGCGTCGCGCACGCGGCGACGAGCGACAGCAACGTGCAGACGGCCAGCGCGCGGGCCGAGCGACAGGTGGCGCGCCACGCGCGGGCGGCCGGCGCGCGCCGGATGACGAACATGAGCACAGGGCCTTCTCGACTGGCGGATCAACCATTCCGCACACGCTGCGGCGCGCGGCTGACAAACGATTCTAAGTGGCGCCGGATGACGCGGTCAATCGCGCGCGCCCGGCGCACGGACGCTTGAATGAGCGGGGCCGCAGCCGTCGGCGCGTGTGCGCCACCGGGCGACGTGGTCCAACCAATCTCAGAGCGCGTCGCCGCGCCGCTCGAAGTGACTGCGCACGTAGTCGATGTGCGTCTGCATCGCGGTGCGCGCCTCCTCGGGCCGCTGCGCGCAGATCGCGTCGCAGACGACCCGGTGCTGTCGCAGCAGCTGCTCCGCCGCGCCCGCGTCCTGCTCGCTCATCCCGGTCGCGTTGACCGTGATGTGCTCGCGCAGCATGCCGATCACGCTCGTATGCAGGTGCAGGAACATCGTGTTGTGCGACGCGAGCGCGATCGCCTCGTGCAGCTTCGAGTCGGTCGCGGCCTCGACCGCGCGGTCGTCGTTCGCGTGCGCGGCTTCGAGCTCGCGCATCAGCGCGCGGATCCGGCGGCGGTCGCCCGCGTCGGCGCGCAGCGCGGCGAAATACGCGGTCGCGCCCTCGAGCACGCGGCGGAACTCGAGGATGTCGTCGCGCAGCGCCGGATGGTCGGCGACGAGCTGCCCCCACGGCGACGCGATGCCGGCGCGCAGCTGGTCCGTCACGTACACGCCCGCGCCGCGCCGGCTCTGCAGCAGACCGCGCGCGACGAGCCGCTGGATCGCCTCGCGGATCGTGTTGCGCGCGACGCCGTACTGCTCCGCGAGCACCCGCTCCGCCGGCAGCCGGGCGCCGGCCGGCCACGTGCCGTCGAGCAATGCCGTCTCGATCTTGCGCATCACCACTTCGGTCCGGCCACGGGCCGCCATGCCTGCTGCCATCGTCGGGTCTCCAGAATGCTGGGCGATGCGACTGGCCCAACCAATTTGAACCAACGCGCCGTCGCGGGAATTATGCAGCGAAAGCCGGCCCGCGTGCCGGGCCGCCGTCCCATGGAGCGAGACATGAACGAAAGGCACTACCCCCCGGCCGCGCCCGCGGACGTCTATCTGTTCGCGACCTGCCTGGTCGACCTGTTCGTCCCCGACGCGGGGCTCGACGCGGTGCGGCTGCTGGAGCGCGAAGGCCTGACCGTCCACTATCCGCGGGGCCAGAGCTGCTGCGGGCAGCCCGCGTACAGCAGCGGCAATCCCGACGACGCGCGCCGCGTCGCCGCCGCGCAGCTCGACCTGTTCGCCGAGCCGTGGCCCGTGATCGTCCCGTCCGGCTCGTGCGCGGGCATGATGCGGCACCATTGGCCGGCGCTGTTCGCCGACGACCCCGTGAACGGCGCGAAGGCCCGCGCGATCGCCGAACGCGTGTACGAACTCGCCGAATTCATCGTTCATGTGCTCGGCGTGCGGCTCGACGCGCTCGCCCCTGCCGCTGCGCCGGACGAGCGCGTGGTCCTGCATACGTCGTGCGCGGCGCGGCGCGAAATGGGCACGCGTGCGCATGGCGTCGCGCTCGTCGACGCGCTGCCCGGCGTGACCCGCATCGAACACGAACGCGAATCCGAATGCTGCGGCTTCGGCGGCACGTTCTCGCTGAAGCATCCCGACATCTCCGGCGCGATGGTGCGCGACAAGGTCGCGGCGGCGTGCGCAACCGGCTGCGACCGGCTCGTGTCCGCCGACTGCGGCTGCCTGCTGAACATCGGCCACGCGGCGGCGAAGGCCGGCGCGCCGCTGCCGGTCGAGCACCTCGCGAGCTTCCTGTGGCGCCGCACCGCCGGCGCGGCGTCGCTGCGCGGAGACGATCGGTGAGCGCGCGCGAAGCCATCCTCGCGCGGCTGCGCACGGCAGCGCCCGCCGCTACATCCGCCGCCGCTGACGCTACCCGCCTCGACGCCCGCATCGACCGCCACTACGCGGGCCGGCGCGCCGCCGCCCCGGCCGATCCGCACGCGCTCGCGCAAGCGCTGCAGGCCGCGCTCGCCGCGTCGCACGCCGACGTCTGGTGCGCGAACGCGGCCGCGTGGCCCGCGCAGCTCGCCGCGCGCCTCGCCGCGGCCGGCGTGCGCCGCCTGCTGCTCGACCCGGCCCGCGCCGAATCGGCGGCGCTGGCCCGCGCGCTGCCCGACACCGTCGCGGCCGTGCCGTTCGACCGGCCGATCGACGCATGGAAAGCCGAGCTGTTCGACACGATCGACGCGGGCTTCACGGTCGCGCGCTCGGGCATCGCGGCGACCGGCACGCTCGTGCTCGCGCCCGACGCCGGCACGCCGCGCACCGTGTCGCTGGTGCCGCCGCTGCACGTCGCGCTCGTCCATGCGCGCACGCTGCACGCGGACCTCCATGCGGCCGTGCATGCCGAACGCTGGCAGGCGGGCATGCCGACCAATCTCGTGCTGGTGTCGGGACCGTCGAAGACCTCCGACATCCAGCAGACGCTCGCGTACGGCGCGCACGGCCCACGCCGCCTGTGGGTCGTGATCGTCACCGAGCCGGCCGGCGCCGCGAACCCGCGTGAGCGCCAAGGAGCTGCGCGATGAGCGACCACCCGATGCAGTTCGTCGCCCCGGGCGACTTCAAGGCCCGCGCGCGCCAGGCGCTCGACGATCCGAAGCTGCGCCGCAGCTTTCGCGGCGCGATGGATTTCCTGCAGGGCAAACGTGCGACGCAATTCCCCGACGACGCCGAGCTGCAGCAGCTGCGCGATCTCGGCGAAGCGATCCGGCAGCATGCGCTCGCGCAGCTGCCGGCGCTGCTCGAACGGCTCGAGGCGAAGCTCACCGAGGCCGGCGTGCGCGTGCACTGGGCCGAGACGGCCGACGAAGCGAACGCGATCGTGCTCGGCATCGTGCAGGCGAAACAGGCGCGCCGCGTGATCAAGGGCAAGTCGATGGCGAGCGAGGAAATCGAGCTGAACCATTACCTCGCCGAGCGCGGCGTCGACTGCATCGAATCCGACATGGGCGAGTACATCGTCCAGCTCGCCGGCGAGAAGCCGTCGCACATCGTGATGCCCGCGATCCACAAGACGCGCGGCGACATCGCCGAACTGTTCGAGGCGCACATTCCGGACGCGCATTACACGGAAGACGTCGACGAGCTGATCCAGACCGGCCGCCGCGCGCTGCGCCAGGCGTTCGTCGATGCGGACGTCGGCCTGTCGGGCGTGAACTTCGCGGCGGCCGACACGGGCACGCTGTGGCTCGTCGAGAACGAGGGCAACGGCCGCCTGTCGACCACGGTGCCCGACACGCACATCGCGATCATGGGGATCGAGAAGGTCGTCGCGAAGCTCGAGCACATCGTGCCGCTGTCGAGCCTGCTCACGCGCTCGGCGACCGGCCAGGCGATCACGACCTACTTCAACCTGATCACCGGCGCGCGCCGCGACGGCGAACGCGACGGCCCGCGCGAGCTGCACCTCGTGCTGCTCGACAACGGCCGCACGCAGGCGTACGCGGACGAACAGCTGCGCGCGACGCTGCAATGCATCCGCTGCGGCGCGTGCATGAACCACTGCCCCGTCTATACGCGGATCGGCGGCCATGCGTACGGCACGACCTATCCGGGGCCGATCGGCAAGATCATCTCGCCGCACCTGCTCGGCCTCGACGCGACCGCCGACCTGCCGACCGCGTCGACGCTGTGCGGCGCGTGCGGCGAGGTGTGCCCGGTGCGGATTCCGATCCCGCAGCTGCTGGTGCGGCTGCGCACCGAGGCGAACCGCAAGCCCGACGAGCCGGTCGCGCATCCGCTGCGCGGCCAGGGCGCGAACTACAGCCGCGCGGAAGACCTCGTGTGGCGCTTCTGGTCCGGCGCGTTCGCGCATCCGCGCGCGTACCGCGCGTTCCGCTGGGCGGCGACGCGCCTGCGCACGCTCGCGCCCGCGCAGCAGATGGGCTGGACGCAGCACCGCACGCCGCTCGAACCGGCGCCGCGCAGCCTGTCCGACCTGCTGCGCGCGCGCGGCCAGCCCGAATAGCCCCGCTTTTTGAGCCGTACCGATAGACCTATAGAGACATATGGAGGAGACAACCATGCAGGCCTGGCAACAGATCTATACCCCGCTCGGCAGCCTCGGGCTGTCGGCGTTCGTCGCCGCGATCCCGATCATCTTCTTTTTCGTCGCGCTCGCCGGCTTGCGGCTGAAGGGGCACGTCGCGGCCGCGATCACGCTGCTGCTGTCGCTCGGCGTCGCGATCCTCGCGTACCGGATGCCGGCGCCGCAGGCGCTCGCGGCAGCCGGCTTCGGCTTCGCGTACGGCCTCTGGCCGATCGCGTGGATCATCGTCGCCGCGGTGTTCCTGTACAGGATCGTCGTCAAGACCGGCCAGTTCGACGTCATCCGCGCGTCGGTGCTGTCGATCACCGACGACCAGCGGCTGCAGATGCTGCTGATCGGCTTCTCGTTCGGCGCGTTCCTAGAAGGCGCGGCCGGCTTCGGCGCGCCGGTCGCGATCACCGCCGCGCTGCTCGTCGGCCTCGGCTTCCGCCCGCTGCACGCGGCCGGGCTGTGCCTGATCGCGAACACCGCGCCGGTCGCGTTCGGCGCGATGGGCATCCCGATCATCGTCGCGGGGCAGGTCACCGGCATCGACGCGTTCCACATCGGCGCGATGGCCGGCCGCCAGCTGCCGCTGCTGTCGCTCGCGGTGCCGTTCTGGCTCGTGTTCATGATGGACGGGCTGCGCGGCGTGCGCCAGACGTGGCCGGCCGCGCTCGTCGCCGGCGGCAGCTTCGCGATCACGCAGTACTTCACGTCGAATCACCTCGGGCCCGAGCTGCCGGACATCACGTCGTCGCTCGTCAGCCTCGTCGCGCTCGCCGCGTTCCTGAAGGTGTGGCAGCCGAGCAGCGCCCGTCAGACGGCCGGCGGCGTGGTCGCGTCGGGCGGCGGCGCAGCGGCGCTCGGCGGCTTCGGCGGCTTCGGTTCGTCGACGAGCCGCGAGCCGTCGCCGTACACGTTCGCGCAGACGCTGCGCGCATGGTCGCCGTTCCTGATCCTGACGGGCGTCGTCACCGTGTGGAGCCTCACGCCGTTCAAGGCGCTGTTCGCCCCGCACGGCGCGCTCGCCGCGACCGTGCTGAAGTTCAAGGTGCCGGCGCTCGACCAGCTCGTCGTCAAGACCGCGCCGATCGTCGCGACGCCGAAGGCGCTCGACGCGGTGCTGAAGATCGACCTCGTGTCGGCCGTCGGCAGCGCGATCCTCGTGACCGCGCTGATCTCGATCGTGCTGTTGCGGATGAAGCCGCGCGACGCGCTCGTCACGTTCGGCGAGACGCTGAAGGAGCTCGCGCGCCCGATGCTGTCGATCGGCTTCGTGCTCGCGTTCGCATTCGTCGCGAACTATTCGGGGATGTCGTCGACGCTCGCGCTGCTGCTCGCCGGCACCGGCGCCGCGTTCCCGTTCTTTTCGCCGTTCCTCGGCTGGCTCGGCGTGTTCCTGACCGGCTCGGACACGTCGTCGAATGCCCTCTTCTGCTCGCTGCAGCAGGCAACCGCGCACCAGCTCGGCCTGCCGGACACGCTCGCCGTCGCCGCGAACACGACGGGCGGCGTGACCGCGAAGATGATCTCGCCGCAGTCGATCGCGGTCGCGTGCGCGGCGACGGGCCTCGTCGGCAAGGAAGCGGAGCTGTTCCGCTTCACGGTCCGGCACAGCCTGCTGTTCGCGGTGATCGTCGGGCTGATCACGCTCGTGCAGGCGTACGTGCTGCCGGGCATGGTGCCGTAACCTGAAAAAACAAAACCCCGCGCTCCGGAGAACGCGGGGTTCGTCTGCAGACTGAAGCGCCGGCCTTGCCGGCGCTTCGATCAGCTGCCCTTCGTGATGCGATCCTGGATGTGCTGCGCGCGGCTCGCCGACGACGGGTGCGAATCCATCATCGAGCTCTTGCCGCCGTCCAGCTTCGCGAGCTTCTGGAACGACGTGACCAGACCCTTCTGGTTCATGCCCTTCTGCTTGAGCAGGTCGAACGAGTAGTCGTCGGCCGCGCTTTCCTGCGATTGCGAGAACTGCGCGTTGATGAACTTCTCGGTGATGTCGCCGAGCTGCGAGTTGGTCAGCGCCGCCACGCCCGGCGACGCCGCGCCGGCCGCGCTGCGCGCCGCGCTCACCGCGTAGGCGGTCTGCATCGCCTTCTTCGAGTGGCCGAGCGCGACGTGGCCCATTTCGTGGCCGATCACGCCGCGCAGCTCGTCGTCGTTCATCATGTCCATCAGGCCGCTATACACGCGCACGCAGCCGTTGCCCATCGCCCACGCGTTGACGTCCTTGGTCATGTAGACCTTGTAGTTGATCTTCTGGCCGTTCAGCGTCATGTCGCCGAAGCCCGCCATCACCTTCGTCAGGCGCTTCGCGTACGCGCTGCCCGGCGCGGCGATCTTCGACTGGGCGTCGCTCGACTTGCACGAGTCGTTCGACAGCGCGGCGATGTCGGCGTCCGACAGCGTCGCCGCCTTGAGCATGTTCGAGCCGGCCGACGCGAGGCCGTTCGCGTCGAGACCCTGCATGCCGCCGCACGCGCTCAGCAGGAACGCCACGCCACAAGCTGCAACCGCTTTCTTCAACTGCATGTGTACCCCCGGTGGTTGTATTTCGAAGCGGCGATTTTGCATAAAACGGCAGAAAATTACCAGTTGTTTACATCACGTGACAGGTCGATTACTCGTACGAAACGAAGCAATCGGCGCGTAGCGGCCGCTATTGCGCTGCAAAAATGTTGAAAAAGGTTGCGCCGCGCGCGCGGATCTAATCCGCCGCCTGCAGGTCGGCGATCGCCGCCGCGAGAAAGCGCGCCGCCTCGCCGCCCGTGACGACCCGATGGTCGAACGTCAGGCTGAGCGGCAGGAGCCGGTGCACGGCGGCCGCGCCGCCGATCGCCACCACGGCGTCGTGGATGCGGCCCGCGCCGAGGATCGCGACCGTCGGCGGCACCACGACGGGCGCCGCGTACTTGCCGGCGATCATCCCGAAGTTCGACAGCGTGATCGTATTGCCGCGCAGCTCCTCCGGCGGAATCCTGCGCGCGCGGATGTCGTCGCGCATCCGGTCGAGGCCGGCCCGCAGGTCGGCCGCGTCGCGCTGCGCGACGTCGCGCAGCACCGGCACGAACAGGCCGTCGGGCAGGTCGACCGCGATGCCGACGTCGATCTTCGCGAGCACGTGCCGCCGCCCGGTATGCCCCTCGTACCACGCGTTGAGCCCCGGCTCGGCGCGGCAGCCCGCGACCAGCGCGCGGATCAGCCGGATCGTCACGTCGGTGCGCGGCGCCCATGCGTGGATGTCGGCGTCGTCGATCACCGTCGCCGCGGCCACCTCGCTCTGTGCGCGCGCCATGTTCTGCGCCATCGCGCGCCGCACGCCGCGCAGCACTTCCGCCGGCCCGACCTCGGCGAGCACCTTCGCGACCCGCTGCACGTCCGCCGCGGTGATCACGCCGTCCGCGCCCGACGGCGTGACCATCGCGAGATCGACGTCGAGCTTGCGCGCGAGCGCGCGCACCGCGGGCATCGCCTTGAGCGCGCCCGCGCCGCCGATCGCACCACCGATCCCGCCGCCGAGCGCCGCCGGCGCGTCGTGCACGACCTGCGCGCCCACCTCGACCTTGCCGACCACGGTGCCGGCATCCGCGTCGTCGCCCGCGCCTTCGAACGCGACGAGCGGCGCGCCGAGATGCACGAGGTCGCCCGCCCGCCCGAACAGCTTCGCGATGCGGCCCGCCTGCGGGGACGGGATGTCGACGATCGCCTTCGCGGTCTCGACCGACAGCAGCGGCTGGTCGGTCGCGACCGTGTCGCCCGCCTTCACGCGCCATTCGACGATTTCCGCTTCCTGCAGCCCTTCGCCGAGGTCCGGCAGCTTGAAGATCTTCATGATCAGGACGCCTCCAGCGTCTTGCGCGCGGCGTCGACGATCCGCTCGACGCTCGGCAGATATTGGCCTTCGAGCCGGAACAGCGGCACGACGACGTCGTAGCCCGTCACGCGCTGCACCGGCGCGAGCAGCGAATACAGCCCGCGCTCGGCGATGACCGCGGCGATCTCCGCGCCGAGCCCCGCGGTGCGCGGCGCCTCGTGGACGATCACGCAGCGGCCCGTCTTCGCGACCGACGCGAGGATCGTGTCGACGTCGAGCGGCTTGAGCGTCGCGACGTCGATCACCTCGGCCATCACGCCGTCCTGCGCGAGCCGGTCGGCGGCCGCCTGCACTTCCTGCAGTGCCGCGCCCCAGCTCACCAGCGTGACGTCGGCGCCGTCGCGCAGCGTGAAGCAGGTGTCGAGCGGCAGCGCCTCGCCGTCGTCCTCGACCGGCTGCCGGAACAGCCGGTACAGGCGCGTCGGCTCGAGGAAGATCACCGGGTCCGGATCGCGGATCGCGGCGAGCAGCAGCCCGTATGCGCGTGCCGGTGACGACGGCATCACGACGCGCAGCCCGGGGATATGCGCGAACAGCGCCTCGGGGCTTTCGGAGTGATGCTCGGGCGCGTGGATGCCGCCGCCGCACGGCGAGCGGAGCACGAGCGGGCACGACAGCCGGCCGCGCGTGCGATGCCGCAGCCGCGCCGCGTGATTGAGGATGTGATCGATGGCCGGGTAGATGAACCCGGTGAACTGGATCTCGGCGACGGGCCGCAGCCCCATCGCCGCCATGCCGATCGCAGCGCCCGCGATTCCCGATTCCGCGAGCGGCGTGTCGATCACGCGCTCGGCGCCGAAGCGCGACTGCAGGTCGGCGGTCGCACGGAACACGCCGCCGTTCACGCCGATGTCCTCGCCGAGCAGCACCACCGCCGGATCGTTCGCGAGTTCGTACGCAAGCGCGCGATTGACCGCTTCCACCAGGTTCAGGTCAGCCATGATGGTTCCCCGCGGCCGGCGCGAACGCGAGCGCCGTGTCGAGCTGTTCGCGCAGCGCGCGCGGCAGCGTCGCGTACAGATGGTCGAACATCGCGGACGTGTCGGGCGGCGCGACCGCCAGGTATTCCTGCACGGCCGCGTCGACCTGCGCGTAGCAGGCCTTGCCGAGCTCGGTGTCCCGCGCCTTGTCCCATGCGTTCATCCGCGTCAGGTACGTGCGCAGCCGGATCAGCGGCTCGTGCTCCCATTGCTTCGCGACGGTGTCGGCGTCGCGGTAGCGCGTCGCGTCGTCGGCGGTCGTGTGATCGCCGAGCCGGTAGCTGAGCGCCTCGACGAGCGTCGGGCCGCCGCCGCGGCGCGCCTTGTCGAGCGCCTCCGACACGACCTGCCGCACCGCGATCACGTCGTTGCCGTCGACCTGCCGGCCCTCGATGCCGGCCGCGATCGCCTTCTGCGCGAGCGTCTGCGCGGCGGTCTGGCGGGTGCGCGGCACCGAGATCGCCCACTGGTTGTCGTTGATGACGAGCACGAGCGGCGCCTGCCATGCGCCGGCCATGTTCATCGCTTCGTAGAAGTCGCCCTTCGACGTGCCGCCGTCGCCGAAGATCGTCACCGCGACGCGCGGCTCGCGGCGCAGCATGAACGCATAGGCCGCGCCCGCCGCATGGCACACCTGGGTGCCGATCGGCACGCAGTTCGGGAAATCGTGGCGCGCCGCGCCGAAATCGCTGCCGCGCTCGTCGCCGCCCCAGTACAGCAGGCTTTCCGCCATCGTGACGCCGCGCAGCAATTGCGCCGCATGGTCGCGATACGACGGGAACAGCACGTCGTCGGTCTGCATCGCGCTCGCGACGCCGACGCCGATCGCCTCCTGCCCGACCGACGACGCGAACGTGCCGAGCTTGCCGGTGCGCTGCAGCGCGACGGCCTTCGCATCGAACGCGCGCGTCAGCACCATCGCGCGATAGAGCGGCAGCAGCGCCGCGGGGTCCTGCGCGAACTCGGGCAACGGCTGCACCGGCTCGCCGTCGGGCCCCAGATACTGCGTGTAGTCGACATGAAAGCGCGCGACCGTGCTCATGACTCGCCTCCGTGCGGGTGCGAAGCCAGGCGTGCGTCGATGCGGCGCGGCTCGGTGAAGTGATGCCGCCGAGGCGCGCGCGTCCGGCTCGGCGACGGATCGCGTCGCCGGCGGAAAACGCGCCGCCGTTGCGGGGATACGCACATCGCACGCATGCGGGCTGCGCCCCCTTCCGGCCCTTTGACCGTCCTTCAACCTTAGTCAGTTATCGGGTGAAAGCAAGTCGGAACTGTACGCACGCAACGCGTGACGCGGTGCGGCATCGCAGGCGTCACATTGCGTGACGGAGGAGGCAAAAAGAAAGCGCGCACGACGTGAAGCCGACTGCCGCGTGCCCCGATCGGCTCGACCGGCATGCGCGCACGATGGCCGCGTCGGCACTACATCTTCGCGATGATTTCACCGACCTCGGTGCTCGTGAACGCGCGCAGCGTCTGCGTGCGGACGTTGCCCGCCGAGCCGAGCGCGAAGCCGAATGCGGTGAGGCTCTGCTCGTCCGGCGCGTCGACGATCGTGACGATGTCGAATGCGCCGAGCGTCCAGTACACCTCCTTCATGTTGCAGCCGAACGTCCGGGCCATTTCCGCGACCTGCCCCGCACGCTGCCGCGTGCTCTTGATCGTGCGGATGCCCTGATCGGTGAAGTTTGCGAGAACCACGTAAGTCGCCATGACGATTCCCCTTACGATTGGACCGTGTCGGGATTGCCTGCGCGCGAGCGGTTCCGCCCACGATGTTGCGACTGCGCCGGCGGGCGGCGCCGCGTCGCGCGTAACTGGATTCTAGGCAGCGGGATCGGGGACGAAGGACGATCTGGATCAACCGCGGTGCGGTTGCAGACGCCGCACGAGCCGGCGCGCGACCAGCAGCGGCAGCCGCAGCACGAAGCCCGCGATCAGCCGCAGGTGCATCCACGTGAGCAGCACGTTGTCGCGCCCGTAATGGAAGTGCGACACGCCGCCCTCGTTCTCGCGGAAATAGCGCACGGGCGCGTCGATGCGGATCGGGCGCACGCCGGCCCAGCACAGCCGCACCGCGGCTTCGGGATCGAAATCGAAGCCGCGCATCCACATCTGCCGGTGCATGATCGCCGCGAGCGGCGCGACCGGATACACGCGAAAGCCGTACAGCGAATCGCCGATGCCGGCCCACAGCGTCTCGACGTCGGCCCACACGTTCGACAGCCGCCGCCCCTGCACGCGCAATGGCGGCGCGTCGGCGTCGAACTTCGGCATCCCGAGCACCATCGCGTCGGGCGCGGCCTGCGACGCGGCCATGAACGCGGGAATCAGGTGGGCCGGATGCTGGCCGTCGGAGTCCATCGTCAGCACGTGCGTGAAGCCGCGCGCGGCGGCCGCGTCGAGCCCGGCGAGCACCGCCGCGCCCTTGCCGCGGTTCTCCGGCAGCACGATCACGTGCAGCCCCGGGTCGCGCTCGGCCAGCGCCTGCAGGCGCTCGGCGCTGCCGTCGGTGCTGCCGTCCACGACGACCCACACCGGATTCCACAGCGCGCGGGCGCTGCGCACGGTCGCATCGACCCGGATGCCCGGGTTGTAGCTCGGAATCAGCACGAGATGGGTGGACGAAGCGCGCGGCGAGGACATGGGCACGGCCAAGGTCGAAGACGGGGATCCTGACGGAATTTTATGACCTGCCGACGACCCGCGGCATCGGGTTTCCACGTCGGGCATCGTCATGCGAGACCACCGTTGACCGACAGCACCTGCCCCGTCACGTAGGCGGCCGCATCGGACACGAGATACGCAACCATGCCCGCGACTTCGTCGGGCCGGCCCGCGCGCTGCGCGGGCACGAGCTGCCTGATGCGCTCGGCGGGAAACGCTTGGTCGGCCATCGGCGACGCGATGATGCCGGGCGCGACCGCGTTCACGGTGATGCCGCGCGACGCGAGCTCGAGCGACAGCGATCGGGTCGCGCCGATCAGCCCGGCCTTCGCGGCCGCGTAGTTGACCTGCCCGCGATTGCCGGTCACGCCCGCGACCGACGCGATGTTGACGATCCGCCCCCAGCGCGTGCGGATCATCGGCAGCAGCAGCGGCTGCGTGACGTTGAAGAAGCCGTTGAGCGTCACGTCGATCACGCTGCGCCATTGCTGCCGCGACATGCCGGCCATCGGCGCGTCGGCGTGGATGCCCGCGTTGTTGACGAGGATCTGCACCGGCGCGTCGTCGGCGAGCCGCGCGAGCGCGGCGTCGACCGCATCGGCGTCGGTCACGTCGAACGCGATCGGATGCGCGGCGCCGCCGGCCGCGACGATCCGCTGCGCGACCGCTTCCGCCTGCGCGAGATGGCGGTTCGCGTGCACCCAGACTTCGTGGCCGGCCAGCGCCAGCGCTTCGCAGATCGCCTGCCCGAGCGCGCCGCTGCCGCCCGTCACGAGCGCGCGCATCGACCGTCTCCTTCCATGTGCGTTCCACTCCGATCGACGCGGCGGCCGCGAAGCGCATGCTCCGCACCGGGCCGCGTGCCGTTGTCACCGATTTCGCGCCGAGGCGGCGCGCGCCGTCATTTCGCGCGATGCGCGGCGACGTAGGCGGCGAGTGCGCCAAGCGTCGCGAAGATCCTTTCGTTATCCGGATTGTCCGAGCGCAGCTCGAAGCCGTACTTCTTCGAGATCAGCAGCGCGATTTCCAGGATGTCGATGGAGTCGAGCCCGAATCCTTCCCCATACAGCGGCGTGTCGGCGGTCACTGCGTCGAGCGACACGTCTTCGAGATTCAGTTCGCCGATGATCAGCGCGGCGAGCTCTTGTTCCAGTGCGTTCATCATGCTTGCAAACGGGCAGCGCACGGCAGCGGGAGCGCACCGAATCGGCCGTCTCGCGCACGCGTCGCCGCGTGCGTCCGTCCATACCTCCGGCGTCCGCCGTCCACCCCGCCCGTGTTTTTGGGGATCGTTTGGTAAAAGTTACGCGGATTCTAGTCGACGGGTATCGGGGCGTATACGGTGAAAGGGTTACAGACGTGCGGACGCGCGCCGCCCGCATTTCGGGACGCGAACCCACGGGATGCTTGAGCCGCTTTGGATGGAAATGGATCGGCCGCGCGGCGGGCTGCGCGCGGCGCCATACATTCGGTTACAAAAGCCCCACGCGCATGCCCGAAAGATGCGCGGCAGGCACCCTAAAATGTGCATGCCACGAGAGGTGGCCGGGCTTCGGCTCCGGCCGCCATTCATATGATGATTAATGGCCCGACGACCGCGTCGCGCCCCCGACGTCCACCGATGCATCCAGCCATGCCGCGCCCGCCCGTTCGCCGCGCTTTCGCGCCTCCCGCCATCCGCTACCGCACTGCCGCCGCTCGTGCCGCTCGCGTCACACAGGCCGGCGGCGCGCGCCATGCGCCCGGAGCCGCGCAATGAGCACGCCGGAGCGCATCGCGCGCGGCGCGCTCGCCGTCGGCGCGGTGGTCGCCTACCAGGCCGGCGCGCATTACGCGGCCGCGACGCCGGGCGCGCACGGCTTCGGACTCACGATGGCGCTCGTGCCGCCGCTGCTGCTCGCGCTCGGCGCGGCGCTGCGCTCGCCGCGGCGCGCGTGGCTCGTGCCGGCATGGGCGCTCGCCGCCGCGGCGCTGTGGGCCGCGCGCGAACCGCTCGCGCGGCATTTCGGCTGGGGCCTGTATCTGGAGCACGCGAGCTTCAACCTCGCGATGGCGCTGCTGTTCGGCCGCACCCTGGCGGCCGGGCAGACGCCGCTCTGCACGCGCTTCGCGGCGATGGTCCACGGCGCGCTCACGCCGGCCGTCGCGCGCTACACGCGGCAGATCACGATCGCGTGGACGCTGTTCTTCGTCGCGATCGCCGCCGTGTCGACGCTGCTGTTCGCGACCGCGCCGATCGTCGCGTGGTCGACGTTCGCGAACTACCTGTCGCTACCGCTCGTCGCCGTGATGTTCGCCGCCGAGCATGCGTGCCGGCGCTTCGCGCTGCCGCACGAGCCGCGCTCGCGCATGCTCGACGCGGTGCGCGCGTACCGGCAGGCAACCGGGGCCCGCGCAAGCCATGCACGCTGAATTCACGGCCGGCGCCGCGTGGCGGCCGCGCTTTCTTTTCCGCTGATTTATGCCGACTTATCCGCTGGTTTTTCATTCGTCCCCGGAGCAGACGGTCGCTTGGCGCGACGATACGCGCGTGACCGTGCGCACGTTCCTGGCCGACGTCGCGCGCGTGGCCGCCGCGTTGCCCGCGGGCGGTCACGTGTTCAACGTGTGCCGCGATCGCTACCGCTTCGCCGTCGGCCTGTGCGCGGCGCTCGTCGCCGGCAAGGTCAGCCTGCTGCCGTCCACGCAGACGCCGGAAACGGTCCGCCAACTCGCGTCGTTCGCGCCCGATGCGTTCTGCCTGCACGATGCGCCCGGCTGCGCGATCGACCTGCCGCGCTTCGCGTATCCCGACGCCGCGCCGGCGGACGGTGTGGCCGACTCGGGCGATGCGCCGTTCGTCGTCCCGCAGATCGACGCGTCGCGGCTCATGGCCTATGTGTTCACGTCCGGCTCGACCGGCGCGCCGGTGCCGCACCGCAAGACCTGGGGCAGCCTGGTCGGCTGCCTGCGCGCATCGGCCGAGCGCCTCGGGCTGCTCGACGGCCGCCCGTACACGCTGGTCGGCACCGTGCCCGCGCAGCACATGTACGGCTTCGAAGCGACGGTGCTGCTCGCGCTGGTCGGCGGACTCGCGTTCAGCAACCGCGTGCCGTTCTACCCGCTCGACATCCGCGCGGCGCTCGACGCGGTGCCGCAGCCGCGCGTGCTCGTCGCGTCGCCGATCCACCTGCGCGCGCTGCTGGCGTCCGCGCACGCGCTGCCGCGCGCCGCGCTCGTGCTGTCGGCGACCGCGCCGCTCGCGGCATCGCTCGCGCGCGAAGCCGAGGCCGCGCTCGACGCGCCGCTCGTCGAGATCTACGGCAGCACCGAGACCGGCCAGATCGCGACGCGCCGCACCGCGCGGGATGCGGCCTGGCAACTGTTTCCGGGCATCCGCGTCGATGCGCGCGACAGCGCGGACGACGACGGCGAGCCGACCATGTGGGTTTCCGGCGCGCACGTCGACGCGCCCGTGCCGATGGGCGACGCGATCGAACTGCTCGGCGAAGGCCGCTTCCTGCTGCACGGCCGCAAGGCCGACCTCGTCAACATCGCCGGCAAGCGCACGTCGCTCGCATACCTGAATCATCAGCTCAACGCGATCCCCGGCGTCGTCGACGGCGTGTTCGTCATGCCCGACGATGCGACGCGCGCCGGCCGCGCCGCAGGCGTCGAACCCGTCACGCGCCTCGTCGCGCTCGTCGTCGCGCCGACGCTGGCGGCCGCCGACCTGCAACGCGCGCTGCGCGAGCGGATCGATCCCGCGTTCATGCCGCGCCCGCTCGTGTTCGTCGATGCGCTGCCGCGCAACGACACCGGCAAGCTGCCGCGCGACGTGCTCGCGGCGCTGGTCGCCCGGCATACGCGCGCCGCCGTGCCGTCCACGCCCGGCCGCGACGCCGACGCGGCGAACGCGCTCGCCTTCACGATCCCCGCCGACCATCCGGCGCTGCCCGGCCACTTCCCCGGTCACCCGATCGTGCCGGGCGTCGTGCTGCTCGATCACGCGATCACCGCGATCGGCGCGGCGCTGAACCGCCCGCTGCACACGTGGCGGCTCGGCTCCGCGAAATTCCTGAGCCCGGCCGCGCCCGGCGAGCCGCTCGACCTCGCGTTCGACGCGACGGCGAGCGGCGCGATCCGCTTCACCGTGCGCGCCGGACGCCGCGACGTCGCGACCGGCGTGCTGTCCGCGCCGCCGGCCGCGCGGGAGGCGACGCCAGCATGAAGCGCACCGCATGGGCCCGGCGCCGGGAGCGCAGCAATACGCCGCTGCTGCGCGCGATGACGTGGATCTCGCTGCGCTTCGGGCGGCGCGCCGCGCGCGTCGTGCTGCATCTGGTCGCGGCCTGGTTCGTGCTGTTCTCGCCGAGCGCGTGCGCGGCGTCGCGCGGCTACCTGCGCCGCGCGCTCGGCCGACCGGTGCGCTGGCGCGACGTGTACCGGCACGTGTTCACGTTCGCGTCGACGATCCACGACCGCGTGTACCTGATGAACGAGCGCTTCGACCTGTTCGACGTGCGCCTGCACGGCGAGGCGCACGTGCGCGCCGTGCTCGCGGGCGGACGCGGCGCGTTCCTGATCGGCGCGCACCTCGGCAGCTTCGAGGTCGTGCGCGCGCTCGGCCGCACCCAGCCGGGCCTGCGCGTCGCCGTCACGATGTACGAAGAAAACGCGCGCAAGATCAACGCGACGCTCGCCGCCGTGAACCCCGCCGCGAAGCCGGACGTGATTCCCCTCGGGCAGGTCGATTCGATGCTGAAGGTGCGCGAGCGCCTCGACGCGAACTGCATGGTCGGCATGCTCGCCGACCGCACGCTGCGCGACGACGCCGCCGCGTCGACCCGGCGGCTCGACCTGCTCGGCGCGCCGGCCGCGTTCCCGCTCGGGCCGCTGTACATGGCCGCGATGCTCGGGCGTCCGGTGATCTTCATGACCGGCCTCTATCGCGACGGCAACCGCTACGACGTCCACTTCGAGCCGCTCGCCGATTTCTCCGGCGTGCGCCGCGACGCGCGCGCGGCCGCCGTCGACGCGGCGCTCGCGCGCTACGTCGCACTGCTCGACAAATACTGCCGCGCCGCGCCGTACAACTGGTTCAACTTCTTCGACTTCTGGCAGGACGGCAACGCCCCCGCCGCGCGTCGCGACGACGCGCCGGTGCGCGCCGCCGGCCTGCCCGCCACCAGGGATTCCTGACGCATGGCCGCCTTCCGCCGTTTTCCGTTCACCGTCGCCGCAGCCGCGCTCGCTGCCGCCGTCGCGCTGGCCGCGCCCGCGCGCGCGGCGGACGCCGGCGCGCCGTGGAGCCTCGACCGGCTGATGTCGACGCTCGCGCAGCACAAGTCCGGCCGCGCGACGTTCACCGAGACGAAAAACCTGTCGATCGCCGCGCAGCCGGTCGAGTCGTCAGGCGAACTCGTGTTCGTCGCGCCCGATCATCTCGAGAAGCACACGCTGAGCCCGAAGCCCGAACACCTCGTCGTCGACGGCGGCATGCTGACCGTCGAGCGCAACAACCGCAAATACACGCTCGCGCTCGACCGCTATCCGGAGCTCGGCGCGTTCATCGACAGCATTCGCGCGACGCTCTCCGGCAACCGCTTCGCGCTCGAGCGGGTGTACAAGGTCGCGCTGTCCGGGCGCGGCGACGACTGGACGCTGACGCTCACGCCGCTCGACGCGCGGATGCTGAAGGTCGTCAGCACGATCACGCTCGACGGCACGCGCGACGTATTGCGCAGCGTCGCGATCCGGCAGGCCGACGGCGACCATTCGCTGATGCTGCTGCAACCCGTTCCGGCGAACTGATGGACGACCGCACCCGGCCTTCGCCCGTCGCCCGCGGCCTGCGCGTGCTGCGGCAGCGCGCGGTGCTCGCGTGGCTGCTGGGCCTGCTCGCCTGCGGGTTCGCGATCAGCCGCGCGAGCTTCACGGCGGACCTGTCAGCGTTCCTGCCGCGCTCGCCGAGCGCCGGGCAGCGCGTGCTCGTCGACCAGCTGCGCGACGGACTCGTGTCGCGACTGATCCTCGTCGCGATCGACGGCGACACCGCCGCCGCGCGCGCGGTGCTGTCGCGGCGCATGGCCGCGGCGCTGCGCGACGATCCGCAGTTCGCGGCGGTCAACAACGGCGAGCCGGTCAACGACGCGCGCGACCAGCAGTTCATCGTCGAGCATCGCTACCTGCTGAGCCCGGCCGTGACGCCGCAGCGCTTCACCGCCGAGGGCCTGCACCAGGCGCTCGGCGACAGCCTCGACCTGCTGGGCTCGTCGGCCGGCCTCTTCGCGAAGGCGCTGCTGCCGCGCGACCCGACCGGCGAAGTCGCCGCGCTCGTCGGCCAGCTCGACAGCGGCGCGCTGCCGGCGTCGCGCAACGGCGTGTGGGCGTCGCGCGACGGCACGCGCGCGGTGCTCGTCGTGCAGACGGCCGCCGCCGGCTCCGACACCGATGCGCAGGCGCGCGCGATCGATGCCGTGCGCCGCGCGTTCGACGCGGCGCGGCAGGCGACGCCGGGCGCGGCGTCCTGCACGCTCGCGATGACCGGGCCCGGCGTGTTCTCGGTCGACACGCGCGACACGATCCGGCGCGACGTCGAGCGCCTGTCGACGCTGAGCCTGCTGCTGATCGTCGCGCTGCTGCTGACGCTGTACCGCTCGCCGCGCACGCTCGCGCTCGGGCTGCTGCCGGTGCTGTCGGGCATCGCGGCCGGGCTCGCGGCGGTCAGCGTCGCGTTCGGCACGGTCCACGGGCTGACGCTCGGCTTCGGCACCACGCTGATCGGCGAGGCGGTCGACTACTCGATCTACCTGTTCGTGCAGTCGGCGCAGGCCGGCCCGCGCGACGCAACCCGCCCGGCCGACGCGACGCGCGCGTGGCTCGCCGCGTACTGGCCGACGATCCGGCTCGGCGTGCTGACGTCCGTCTGCGGCTTCGCGTCGATGCTGTTCTCCGGCTTCCCGGGCCTCGTGCAGCTCGGGCTGTATTCGATCGCGGGCCTGACGGCCGCCGCGCTCGTCACGCGCTTCGTGCTGCCGCCGCTGCGCGGCGACCATGTCGCGATCCGCGACGTGTCGCGCGTCGGCGCGGCGCTCGCACGCGCGGCCGCCGCCGCGCCGCGCCTGCGCTGGCCGCTGGCCGCGCTGGTGCTCGCCGCGTGCGCGGCGCTCGCGCTGCATCGCGACGGCCTGTGGAGCCGCGAGCTCGCCGCGCTGAGCCCGGTGCCCGCGCGCGCGCAGGCGCTCGACGCGCGCCTGCGCGCCGACGTCGGCGCGCCCGACGTCCGCTATCTGGTGGTGATTCCGGCGGCCAATGCTCAGGCCGCGCTCGAAGGCGCGGAGCGCGTCGCCGCGCAACTGCAGCCGCTCGTCGACCGCGGCGTGCTCGCCGGCTTCGAGAACCCCGCCCGCTACCTGCCGAGCGACGCCGCGCAACGCGCGCGGCAGGCGAGCCTGCCGGACGCCGGCACGCTCGCCGCGCGGCTGCGCGCTGCCGTCGCGCACCAGCCGATCACGGTCAGGCCGGACCTGTTCGCGCCGTTCGTCGCCGACGTCGACGCCGCGCGCCACGCGCCGCGCCTGACGCGCGCGGACTTGCGCGGCACGTCGATGGCGCTCGCGGTCGATGCGCTGCTGACCGAGCGCGCGGGCCGCTGGAGCGCGATGCTGCCGCTGCGCGCGCCGGACGCCGCACGCGCGACGCAAGCCGAGCCAAGCCTCGACGCGGCGCCGATCCGCGCGGCCGTCTCGCGCGCCGGCGTGCCCGGCGCGCTGTTCGTCGACATGAAGGCCGAGGCCGACCGCCTGTACGTGAACTACGTGCGCGAGGACATCCGCCTGTCGCTCGCGGGCTTCGCGGCGATCGCGGTGCTGCTGCTGATCGCCCTGCGCTCGCCGCGGCGCGTCGTGCGCGCGCTCGCGCCGCTCGTCGCGGCGGTGCTGGTCGTGGCCGCGGGCTTCGCGGCCGCCGGCGTGCCGCTGACGATCCTGCACCTGATCGGAATGCTGCTGATCGTCGCGGTCGGCTCGAACTACGCGCTGTTCTTCTGCAAGCGCGGCGACGCGCAACCCGTCACGCCCCACACGCTCGTGTCGCTGCTGGTCGCCAATCTCGCGACGGTCGCCGGCTTCGGGCTGCTCGCGCTGTCACACGTGCCGCTGCTCGAAACCTTCGGCCTGACCGTCGGCCCCGGCGCGATGCTCGCGCTCGCGTTCGCCGCGATCCTGGCGCCGCAGGCCGCCGCACCGCTGCAGGGAGAACGCACATGAACGCACCGTCATCCGCACCGCGTCCCGGCGACGCGCGCCGCTGGTCGCCGACGCCGCTCGTCGCGGGCGCGGCCGCGCTGCATGCGGGCGCGGCGATGGCCGTCGTCGCGCAGCCGGCGAGCTGGCCATGGGCGGCCGGCGGCGTGATCGCGTCGCACCTCGCGCTGACGGCGGCGGGCCTGTGGCCGAAAAGCGCGCTGCTCGGCCCGAACTGGACGCGCCTGCCGGACAGCGCCGGCCGCCGGATCGCGCTGACGATCGACGACGGCCCCGACCCGGACGTCACGCCGCGCGTGCTCGACCTGCTCGACCGCTACGACGCGCAGGCGACGTTCTTCTGCATCGGCGACCTCGCGCGCCGCCATCCGCGCTGGATCGAGGCGATCGTCGCGCGCGGCCATGCGGTCGAGAATCACAGCCAGCGGCACCGGCACACGTTCTCGCTGTCGGGCCCGCGCGCGCTGCGGCGCGAGATCGAGGCCGCGCAGCGCACGCTGACCGAGCTCACCGGCACATGCCCGCTGTTCTTCCGCGCGCCCGCGGGCCTGCGCAACCCGTTCCTCGAACCGGTGCTGTGCGAACTCGGCCTGCAGCTCGCGAGCTGGACGCGGCGCGGCTTCGACACGCGCGAGCGGGATGCCGGCGTGGTCGCGCGCCGCCTGCTGCACGGGCTCGCGCCGCGCGACATCCTGCTCGTCCACGACGGCCATGCGGCGCGCGACGCGCGCGGCGAGCCGGTCGTGCTCGACGTGCTGCCGGCCGTGCTGCGCGCGGCCGCCGACGCGCAATTGCGCTGGACGACGCTGCGCGCCGCGCTCGCGCCGGAACTGCCGGCGGCGGCCGGCCCGACGGCGCCCGTTTGATAAAATTGAATGGCTACCGGCGCGCCGCGCGGCGTCAACGCGCACCGCGGCGCCCGAACCGGCAACCGGATTCGACCCTCGTGAACCCTCTCCTGCTTTCGCATTTCACGGCCACCAGCTGCATCGGGCGCGGGCTCGACGCGACCGTCGCCGCGCTGCGCGGCGCGCGCGGCGGACTCACGCGATGCGACTTCGAGCGCGCGGACCTCGACACCTGGATCGGCGCGGTGGACGGCGTCGACGCGCAGCCGCTGCGCGCCGACCTGAGCGACTTCGAGTGCCGCAACAACCGCCTCGCGCAGCTCGGCCTGACGCAGGACGGTTTCGCCGAACGCGTCGCGGCCGCCGTGTCGCGCTACGGCGCCGAACGTGTCGGCGTATTCGTCGGCACCAGCACGGCCGGCATCCTCGAGACCGAGCACGCTTACCGGCGCCGCGACCCGCAAAGCGGCGCGCTGCCGGCCGGCTTCCACTACGCGCAGACCCACAACCCGTATTCGCCCGCCGCGTTCGTGCGCGCGTACTTCGCGCTGCGCGGCCCGGCGCTGGCGGTGTCGTCCGCGTGCTCGTCCGGCGCGAAGGTGTTCGGCTCCGCGCGCCGCATGCTCGCCGCGGGCCTGATCGATGCGGCGGTCGTCGGCGGCGTCGATTCGCTGTGCCTCACGACGCTGTACGGCTTCAATTCGCTCGAACTGCTGTCGCGCCGGCCGTGCCGGCCGTTCGACGTCGCACGCGACGGGATCTCGATCGGCGAGGCCGCGGCGTTCGCGCTCGTCGAGCGCGTGCCCGCGTCGCCCGACGCGCTCGACGATGGCGCGGTGCTGCTGCTCGGCGTCGGCGAGTCGAGCGACGCGCATCACATGTCGTCGCCGCATCCGGACGGGCTCGGCGCGCGCGCCGCGATCGAGCAGGCGCTGGCGTCGGCCGGCCTCGGCGCGGCCGACATCGACTACATCAACCTGCACGGCACCGCGACGCCGAGCAACGACGCCGCCGAAGGCCGCGCGATCGGCGCGCTGTTCGCGCAGACGCCGTGCAGCTCGACCAAGGGCGCGACCGGCCACACGCTCGGCGCGGCCGGCGCGCTCGAGGCGATCGTCGCCGCCGTCGCGCTGCGCGGCCAGTTCGTGCCGGCCGGCGTCAACACGACGCAACCCGACCCGGCGCTCGCCGCCGACTACGTGCTCGCGAGCCGCGACGCGCGCGTGCGCGCCGTGCTCAGCAATGCGTTCGGCTTCGGCGGCACGAACTGCAGCCTGATCCTCGGCCGCGCCGACTACGCGCGCCGCTGACCACCGACATGACACTCAGCGCCTACATCGAGAGCATCGGCCTCATCGGGCCGGGATTGAACGACTGGCCGCACGCGGCCGACGTGCTCGCCGGCCGCGCGGCCTATGCGGGCGCGCGCACCGTGCTGCCGCCGCCGGCCGGCCTGCCGAGCGCCGAGCGGCGGCGCACCGGCCCCGTCGTGCGGGCCGCGCTCGCGGTCGGCCGCGAAGCGGTCGCCGCCAGCGGACGCGACGCCGCGACGCTCGCGACCGTGTTCAGCGCGTCCGGCGGCGACAGCCAGAACTGCCACGCGATCTGCGAGACGCTCGCGGGCGACGACCGGCTGCTGTCGCCGACGCGCTTCCACAACTCCGTGCACAACGCGCCGGCCGGCTACTGGAGCATCGCGACGGGCGCGACGGCCGCGTCGAACGTGCTGTGCGCGCATGACGGCAGCTTCGCCGCCGGGCTGCTCGAAAGCGTCTGCCAGGTCGCGGTCGATCGCGTGCCGTGCCTGCTGATCGCATACGACACCGACTATCCGGAGCCGCTGCGCGCGGTGCGGCCGATCGTCGATGCGTTCGGCGTCGCGCTCGTGCTCGCGCCCGAGGCCGGCGCGGCCACGCTCGCGCGCATCGACGTGCAGCTCACCGACGCGAGCGCGACGACGCTCGCGTCGCCCGCGCTCGAAGCGTTGCGCGTCGGCAATCCCGCCGCGCGCGCGTTGCCGCTGCTCGACGCGCTCGCCGCGCCGCGCGCCGCGCGCGTCGTGCTCGACTATCTGGCGGATCGGCGCGTGCAGGTCGACGTCGCGCTGCCGGACGCATTCGCGGAGCCTGCGCGATGACGACCGCCGGCACGATGCGCGACCGCGCGTGGATCGCCGCGCACATTCCGCACGACGGCGCGATGTGCCTGCTCGATTCGGTGGACTTCTGGGACGATGCACGAATCCGCTGCACGGCGACGAGCCACCGCGATCCGCGCAACCCGCTGCGCGCGCACGGCCGGCTCGCGTCGGTCTGCGGGATCGAATACGCGGCGCAGGCGATGGCCGTGCACGGCGCGCTCGTCGGCGCGCCGCGCGAGCGGCCGCGCGCCGGCTTTCTGGCGAGCGTGCGCGGCGTCGACGCGTTCGTCGAGCGCCTCGACACGTGCGACGCGCCGCTGACCGTCGAGGCCGAACGTGTCGGCGGCGACGACGTCACGGTGCTGTACGGCTTCACGCTTCGCTGCGGCGAGCGCGTGCTGCTGAGCGGCCGCGCCGCGGTGATGCTCGATGCGTCCGCGGCCGGCGCGCTTCGCCCGCCTGGCGGCGGCGCGGAGATTCGATGACAACGTTGGGAGGAATCTGGTGGTGAAAGGTCGTCAGTTCATTTTTGCCGCACTCGTGTTCGCGACGGTTTGCCCGGCCGCGCACGCTGACCTGTCCGAAGTGAAGCAGGACATCAAGCGCGACTCGAAGGAAGCCGCGCACAAGACCGGCGAGGCCGCGCGCAGCTTCGGCCATGCGACCGCGAGCGCCGCGAAGGCGGTCGGCCACGGCGTCGCGCATGCGTCGCGCGAGGGTTGGGACGCGACCAAGCACGCATCGCGCGAAGGCTGGGACGCGACCAAGCGCACGACGAAGCGGGTGTTCCACAAGGACGGCAGCGACTGAACGCAGTCCGCGGCGGCGCAGCGCACGGCTGCGCCGCCACGGGTCCGCTCAACCCGCCCGGCGCTTCGCCCTGATGCCGCGCAAGGCCGCCTCGCCGTATGCCGCACGCCAGCAGTCGCGATGATCGAAATCGCGCAGCAAGCGCGCGCGGCGCCGCTCGAGCCAGTAGTGAACGATCGCCGCCGTCAGCGCGACGGCGAGTGCTGCCCCGCCGATCGCGAGCCCCATCGAGGTGTCACCCATGCCTGCTCCGGAATGTGAAGCCGCGGCGGCGCGGCGGGCGATGGCGAGCGGGGCGGGCAGAACGAGCAGAGGCCCGCGTCCGTCGTCGTCATCGCGCACGCGCGCTGCCCCGGCGCTGGATAGCGCTGGAGCACGTCCCGGGCGCGCGAGGCGCGCAGCCCGGGCCGCCGCGCGTCAATGCATGTGCTGCCCGCCGTTGATCGCGATGTTGGAGCCGGTCACGAAGCCCGCCTCGTCGGAGCACAGGTACGCGACGAGCGCCGCGACCTCCTCCGGCTTGCCGAGCCGGCCGGCCGGAATCTGCGGCAGGATCTTGCTGTCGAGGACGTCCTGCGGAATCGCCGTCACCATCTTCGTCGCCAGATAGCCGGGCGACACGGTGTTCACCGTCACGCCCTTGCGCGCGACTTCCAGCGCGAGCGATTTCGTGAAGCCGTGCATGCCGGCCTTCGCGGCCGCGTAGTTGGTCTGGCCGACCGAACCCTTCGAGCCGTTGACCGACGAGATGTTGACGATCCGCCCCCAGCCGCGCTCGACCATCCCTTCGCACACCGGCTTGGTCATGTTGAACACGGAATCGAGGTTGGTGCGGATCACCGCGTCCCAGTTGACCTTGTCGAGCTTGCGGAACGTCATGTCGCGCGTGATGCCCGCGTTGTTCACCAGCACGTCGATCGGCCCGACGTCCTGCACGATCTTCGCCACACATTGCTGGCACGAGTCGTGATCGGCCACGTCCACCGGATACGCGTGGAATTCGCGGCCCGCGGCGTGCATCTCGGTCAACCAGCGGTCGACGCCATTGTTGTTCGGCGAATACGTGACGACGACCCGGTAGCCCGCGTCGTGCAACCGGATGCTGATTGCTTCGCCGAGACCACCCATTCCACCTGTCACAACTGCAATTCGCTTAGTCATCCTATAGAGTACCGACAAAAAGAGTAATCGATGATGTGGCGGCCCATTGGCGCCGCCTGGGCACCGCTTGCCGCCCACACCGCTTCGATGCGCCGCGCGCATCGTCGAATCGCGCGTTTTTGTTCTGTACTGCTTGTCCGGCGCGCAAGCCGTCACGGGCCGCCGTCGTGGCGCAGGCCTGCACCGCGACGGCGCCCAATCTCACAAACCGCTGTCAGAAACCGCTCAGCCGCGCTCGAGCGCGAGCGCAACCCCCATCCCGCCGCCGATGCACAGCGACGCCAGCCCGCGCTTCGCGTCGCGCTTGACCATCTCGTGCAGCAGCGTCACCAGGATCCGGCAGCCCGATGCCCCGATCGGATGACCGATCGCGATCGCCCCGCCGTTCACGTTCACCTTCGACGTGTCCCAGCCCATCTGCTTGTGCACCGCCAGCGCCTGCGCCGCGAACGCCTCGTTGATCTCCATCAGGTCCAGGTCGCCCGGCGTCCAGCCCGCCCGCTCCAGGCACCGCCGCGACGCCGGCACCGGACCCATCCCCATCACGCTCGGGTCCACCCCCGCGTTCGCGTACGCCTTGATCCGCGCCAGCGGCGTCAGACCCAGCGCCGCCGCCTTCTGCGCCGACATCACCAGCACCGCCGCCGCGCCGTCGTTGATCCCCGACGCGTTCGCCGCCGTCACCGTGCCGTCCTTCGCGAACGCCGGCTTCAGCCCCGCCAGCGCGTCCGCCGTCACGCCGTGACGCACGAACTCGTCCGTCGTGAACTGCAGCGGCTCGCCCTTCCTCTGCGGGATCGCCACCGGCACGATCTCGTCGTCGAAGCGCCCCGCCTTCTGCGCCGCTTCCGCCTTGTTCTGCGACAGCGCCGCGAAGGCGTCCTGCTCCTCGCGCGTGATCCCGTACTCCTTCGCGACGTTCTCCGCCGTGATCCCCATGTGGTACTGGTTGTACACGTCCCACAGCCCGTCGACGATCATCGTGTCGACCAGCTTCGCGTCGCCCATCCGGAACCCGTCGCGCGAGCCCGGCAGCACGTGCGGCGCCGCGCTCATGTTCTCCTGCCCGCCCGCGACCACGATCTCCGCGTCGCCCGCCGCGATCGCGTTCGCCGCCAGCATCACCGCCTTCAGGCCCGAGCCGCATACCTTGTTGATCGTCATCCCCGGCACCGCGCTCGGCAGCCCGGCCTTGATCAGCGACTGCCGCGCCGGGTTCTGGCCCGAGCCGGCCGCCAGCACCTGGCCCATGATCACTTCGCTCACCTGCTCCGGCTTCACGCCGGCGCGCTCCAGCACCGCGCGGATCACCGTCGCGCCCAGCTCCGGCGCCGCGATCTTCGCGAGCGTGCCGCCGAATTTGCCGACCGCGGTCCGCGCGGCCGATACGATCACTACGTCCGTCATGTTCGATTCCTGCATCAGAGTCACATTGCTGTTGTGCCGCCGGCCGGCGCCGGTCCGGCATCGGTTGCCGCACGACCGCTACGCGGCACGGCGGCTCGCGAACATCGCGGCCGAACATCGCGTGGCACACGCAGCGTCCGGCGGCGGGTCGCGTCGATCGATGCGTCGCGCGAACGCGCGACGCGCGCTCAGGCCGCCGTTTCGCGCGCGCCCGCGTCCTTGCGTGCGGCGCCCGCCGCCGGCTTGCCGTTGCGCGCGGACGCGCCGACGGCGTCGAGGCCGCTCTGCGCCGCCTCGATCACCTGGCCCGTCGCCGCGCGCACCGATTCCGCCGCCGCGGTGGCCGCGGACAGCGCCGAGTTGAAGGCGGCGACCACCGGAGCCGTACCGGCCGGCGCGTGCTTCGTCAGCTCGCCGATCACGTCCTTCAGGCGCTTGTCGTTCTGCTCGTACTGCGCTTGCGCGACCTTCGCCCACTCGGCCTGGGTCGCCGTCGCGATGTCGAGCAGATGGCGGCCGTACGACGCCGCCTTGGTGACCGACTGCTGCGACGCGCCCAGCTGGTGCGTGATGAATTCGGCGGGGCTGGTGCCGCTGAAGGCGCCCTTCAGGCTGTCTTCGTATTCCGTCAGCGCCGTCTTGGTCGCCTGCAGGTTGAGGTCGACCACGGCCTCGAAACCGCGCAGTGCCGGATGGGCGACAGCGAACCAGGCAGCGACGCCGGCTTGGTAATCGGCAACAAGTTTTTCGGGGGCGAAAAAGGACATCGGAACGCTCCTGTTTACAATTCGAGAGTTTGTAAAGGAAATACGGATGCCGAACATTTCGTTCGGTTTCTTATTTATCGCACATCATACATTGTTTGCGCGACGTTTAGAGTGTCCATTCTAGTTGCATTAATTGTCAATTGATTGGCATCAATAGTCGGTATAAACCCTAATTCGTAAACGGCCACGCCAATCGGGTCTGGCGGCAATTTATTTCAGGGACATTTCGCAAACGCCCGTCTGAAAACGATTTTCACATTTTGACTACTTTTTGACCGGATCGGCAGGAAAGTTTTACGCACCTATTATTATGACGAATGAAAAATTAGTGCGCGCTCATAGACGAATCATTTATGGATGAATCACGCTCACTGAAAACGTTTTTGCTGATTTTCATCAAAATCGTTTTCACGATTATTTTCCAAAAACTGGAATAAGGCCGGGCGCAGGCCGGCAACGAGACAGGGCGAGAGCGGGCGCCGCGCATGCATGCGCGGACGTGGGATGGCGGTGATTCGGGCAGCGCGGCGGCGGCGTCAGCCGGCCAATTCTTGATGCAGTGCGCGGAATTCCTGCGCGAGCTTGTGCCCCGGTTCGAGATGAATGACGGGGGTCGCACGCTGGTGCGATTCGCGGATCTTCACCGACGACGACAGCCGCGACGCGAGCACGGGCAGCCCTTCGCCGACGAGTTCGTCGACGAGCTGCTGCGGCAGGCTCGCACGCGGCTGGAACTGGTTGATCACGATCCCTTCGACCTCGAGCCCCGCGTTGTGGTCCTGCTGGATCTCCTTCACGTTCTCGAGCAGCGTGTACAGCGCGCGGCGCGAGAAGTCGTCGCAGTCGAACGGGATCAGGCAGCGCTCGACCGCGATCAGCGCGGACCGCGTGTAGAAATTGAGCGCGGGCGGCGTGTCGATGTAGACCGCGTCGTACGCGTCGAGCTCGTTCAGCGCGTCGCGCAGCTTGTAGATCTTGTAGCGGGATTCGAGCTTGCCGTGCAGCGCATCGAGATCCGGATGCGCGGGCATCACGTCGAGGTTCTCGAACGGGGTCGGATGAATGTACGACGCGGCGTCGACCGGCCGGAAGTTGAACGTCAGCGCGGTTTCGAAGAAGTCGGCGACGGTCGGCGCGGTGCCGGCGGCGCGCTCGCCGAGCAGGTACTGGGTCGAGTTCGCCTGCGCGTCCAGGTCGATCACCAGCGTGCGCAGCCCTTCGTTCGCGCTGATCGCGGCGAGATTACAGACGATCGTCGACTTGCCTACGCCGCCCTTCTGGTTGAACACGACACGCCGCATGGTCCCCCCTCGATCGAAGCGCCAAAGGGTGCAGCATAGCCGAAGATTCGTGGCGGCGTCGTGACGCGTCATAAATACACCGGCCGCGACGAAGCGCGGCCGGTGCTGGAAAAACGGTGCGCGATCGTCACGCACGTCGGGCTTACACGTCGACCCATGCGCCGCTCTGCCGATACTGGATGCCTCCGTTGTGCACCCTCGCCTGCAGATTGCCGTCGGGCAACTGCACCCAGTCGAGGATATTCAGCTGCTGCATCAGCGCGACGAAAAAGTTTCTCACCTGGGCCGACGCATTGTTCTGCCAGATGTCGATCCGCCCGAGACACGCGCGCAAGTTGCCGTTCGCCGGCATGATCGCGCCGATCTGTCCTGCGACGTTCGACGCCGGATCGTAGACGGGCGTGCCGTCGGCGCTGACGATCGACAGGTGGATCGCGCGCACCGAAAGCGGCTGGCCCGGTGTTTCCTCGACCAGCGCGATGCAGCTCGTCATCGCGCCGAAATCGATCTCGGGTGCGTCTCCCCAGACGCGCTCACCCACCGGCAGCGGCGCGGGACCTTGTACGTGCTGAAGGATGTAAGGCATGTTTTCCTCGCGTGAGTTGAATGGACTTCGGAATTGAATGAATCGACGGCGCCGTCGATTGAGTGTTGTCGCCGGCCGAGTCAACGTCAATCGACCCGATTTCACGGGTGTCATTTCCCGGAACGTTCGTCATCCGGAATGTCTATTCGCTCGTGCGAGGCAGTACGGATCGTTCGGCGCCGCGCGGCAATAGGCATCGGCATCTCGAGCGCCGCATGCGCGTCATCGGACGGCGGTGCGCGGCCGGCTTCCGCCGCGGCAGGCCATGCGCTGCGTCACCCGGCAGTGTGCATGCCTTCGCCCACTGGTTCGCATCGCCGACCCCAAGCGCCTGTCGGGTTCGAAGGCCGGGCTCGCGTTCAGCGCCGCCCGACGCCTGGACTTCGATCGCTGCAGATCCCTCGCCATGCGGGCCGGCGTGCCGTCGCAGCTTGCGCCAATTCGAATCAGGCAGTTCATCGACGGCCTCCTCGTCCCCGACCAGGGCGTTGAACACGGAACGCCTACCCGCCCTTCTTGTCCAGCAGCGCCTGATACTTCTGCAGGCTTTCGTCGATCTTGTCGAGCGCGATGCTCGCCGCCTCGCCTTCGATCGCTTCGGCCGCGCCCGCCACCATCGCCGCGGTCGCGACGAACAGGTCCGTCAACAGCAGCCCCATCGCGTCCATCGCCATCCCTTTGATGTCCTCATCGACGGTCTTCTGCGCCAGATCCTTCATCAGCACGCTCTTGCCGGCGATCGCCAGCGACGTGGACGCCTCGAAGTAGTTCGCCGCCGCCTGCGCCACCAGGCCGCCGGCCTGCGTGATCATCATGTTCGGGCCGACGGCGATCTGGGTCGTCGCGTAGGATGCCGCCTCCGCATTGATCGCCTGCACCGACTGCATCGACGCATGGCCGGGCCACTCCGGCTCGCGGATCTGGTTCGGCGCCTTCAGCGAATCGGTGAGCCGTCGCAGCCGACTGACCGGCCACGATCGCGCGCCCGCCTTCGACGCGCCGGCGCGCGGATCGGCCGCTGCCGGCGCCGCCGATTCGGCTCCGTGTTGCGCGACGTCGCGCTTGGCCGCCGCGTCGTCGTCCTGCCCGCCCAGGTTGCCTTTCTTATTCATGGTTCAGAGTCCTGAAAATCTGCGCAGCACTACTTCGGAAAAACGGGCGGCAGCACACCGTGCTGCGGGCCCGCACCCGGTGCGGCGCCCGGCGTGCCACCCTGCGAGCTATTGGGCGACGCCTCGACGGCCAGAATCATCGCCACCGCCTTGGACACGACCGCGTTCGAAATCTGGTTCAACGCCGCCTGCTGCTGCGTCATGTTCTGCGCCGATATGCCGACGGCCTGGCTGAACATCTGGTAGAGCGTGCCCAGCGCCTGAGCGGGCGATCCCGCGACGACGTTGACGTTGGACTGCGTCACGGCGTCGGTGATCTGTTCATTGACTTTGTCTGCCACGAGGCCTCCTTGGATCTCGGGTCCCGCATACGATGGAAGAAACGCGCAGGCCGCAATGGCGTCGACGCCGCATCTGCCGTTACGGACGCTGCGAGCCTGCGTTTGTGAACGCGCTCAGGCCAGCTCCTCGCGCAACTTCTTGCGCAGCAGTTCCACGCGCTTTCTCGCCAGCGCTTCGTTGATGCCGAGCGTGGCGGCGATGTGCAGGTACGGCCGGTCTTCCTCGAACTTCAGCGCGAACAGCGTCTGCTGCTGCGGCGGGAGCAGGGACAGCGCATGCTCGAGGCGCAGCAGCTGCTGTCTGAGCAGGAGCTGCTGCTCGACCGACGGCGTATGGCCCGCCAGCTCGACGACGTGATCGTCATCCCAGTCCGCATCGAATTCGAGCACGCAGTTTTCGCGGCGACGCCGCCGCACGCAATCGAGAAACGCGTGGTTCAGCGCCAGGAACAGAAAGCCGGCGAGGTTCTGCACCCGGTCGGGCGAGCGCTGCAGGTAGATATGGACCTTCAGCGCCGTATCGGAAAGCAGCTCGTCGGCGCGATGAACATCGCCCTTGCACAGGAGGCGCGCGCGGCGACGCAATTTGCCCTCCATTTCCCGCCAGGTGCTGTCGAGCTGTTGCGTCAATGAGGCATCGGCTGGGGTCTCGCGCTGGTTTGAGGTTTTCATCCCGTGCCTTCCTTTTTAATGGAAAACACAGAATCGATTCGAAGCCGCGGATAACGCTGTTACCCGCGTAACAACGAATTTAAGCGGCTCGATTTAATGAATATTCTTGATTATTATGAACGGAAATTCTTAATCTCCACCCCGGCCGGACCGCCGCTTTCCAATGTGCGCCGGGAGCGACCGCCCGGGACATGACCGATTATTACGTCATCTTGATTATTTCGTTTTCACGCTGCTCACAAGGCAACGTTTTCCGCTAGGTGGCTGCACTGACAAACAACCGCGCACGGGAAACATGTCTGCCTTCGCCAACATTCAAGCGCTGCGCAATATACCGATACTCACGGAGCTCCCCGAAAGCCTTCTCGCGCATATCGAGCGGCACCTGATGCCCTGGCCCGAGCACGGCAACCGCCTGCTGTTCTTCAAGGGAGACCCGGAGGATTTCGTCGCATTCGTGCATCGCGGCCGCGTCTACAAGACGCTGCACGAACCCGGCGGCCGCGAGATCATCCTGGGCCATTCGCTGCCGGGCGAACTCATCGGCGAAAGCACGCTGCTGCACGCTCAGCGGCGCAGCTTTACCGCCCAGCTCAGTCCGGACTGCCGCATTTCGCTGCTGCATCGGCAGCATTTCGCACCGTTGCTGGCGAACGCCGATTTCATGGACCGCATCTACGAGCAGTTGTGCCGGCACATCCATCAGCTGAGCGATTTCGTCGAGTCGGCGTGCCTGTACCGGCTGGAGGCAAGGCTCGCGCGCCATCTGCTGAACCGCATGCAGGGCGGCGATCAGGAGGTGCCGTTACCGGAGAATCAGAGCATCCTCGCGGCCATGCTCAATGTCAGCCGCCCGCGGCTGAACAGCAGCCTGCAGAAATTGCAGCGCGAAGGCGTGATCCGGCTGCACGGGCAACGCGTGACGATCGAAAAGCCGGAGCTGCTGCGGGGCATCGTCGACGCGAACTGACGTGCCGGCACGAACGATGGCGATCCGGCGCAAGGCCGCATCGCCAGGAGACGCCGCTTCGGCGCGGCGGAACGCGTCGAACCCGCATTCCGCAGCCGGATATGCGCGCCGGGCGAAGCCCCCTTCGATCCCCCTTGCTTCACACCCGGCGCGCAGCGGAGGTCATCCTCGCCAGTGCCTGAGCGCATTCATGAGTTGCGCGATCGCGGCCAGCTGCGACGTAAAGGAGGGGTTCGCCGCCTGCGCCGCAGCGGCGATCGCGGCCGGCGAGGTGCTATAGAGCTGCATGATGCCGACGGTCGTCGCGGCCTGGTTGGATGCGGCCTGGTTCGCCTGCATCTGCACCGCGTTGTGAAGCAGGATCGACGTCGCATGGCTGTTCGACTGCAACAGCGTGCCCAACGCCATGGCGGGCGCCTCGCCGACCACCTTCGTGTTGACCTGCGTGACGGCATCGGTGATCGCAGGGGAAACCTGTTCCGGCATGTCGTTACTCCTGGTTTGCCTGCGGCCGGCGACGAGGCCCTGCGCAAGCATCGGTGGATCGGATGGCGGCGCGCGCCGGCCGGGGACGTCGTGGCGGCGCGCTCGGCTGCCTTTGCATGGATCGGTGCGGCGTCATGCGTCGACGGCGGCCGGGATGACCAGGCCGCCGCCGACGTCGGCGCGTCAGGATTGCGCCCTCTTCCCGATCGTCTCCGCGATCGCAATCACGTCGGCCAGCACGGCAATCACGCCGTTCGACCCGATTTCCGTGGCGGCGGCGCCGGCGCTCGCCGGCCCGAGCGTATAGAGCTGCATCGTGCCCACATTCGTCGAGGTCGGCAGTTGCACCGCGGATTGCGACTGCTGCTGCACGGCGTTCTCGAACAGGATGCTGAGCGAATGGCTCTGGGCCTGATAGAGCGAGCCCATCGCCATCGCCGGCGCTTCGGCGACCACCTTCACGTTGGCTTGCGTGACGGCATCGGTAATCGCGGGGTTGACGATGCAGGTCTTGCAATTGCAGGGATCCAGATCGGGGATTTCGGGTCCTGGCATGGTTGTTTCTCCTGGTTGGCTGACAGCCGCAACGGAGTCTCGGCGCAGCTCGGTTGATCAGTTATCCGGAACGATGAACGGCATGACATCGGCGATGGCGACGGCTCACGCCACTGAGCCGCCGCTCAACCCCGGCGTCGCGCTAACGCCTTAAATCACCTTCGCGATCGCGATCACGTCGGCCAGCACGGAAAGAATCCCGTTCGCCCCGATTTCCGTGGCGGCGGCGCCCGCGCTTTCCGGCCCGATGGTGTACAGCTGCATCGTGCCCACGTTCGTCGAGGTCTGCGACTGGATCGCCGCCTGCGACTGCTGCTGCACTGCGTTCTCGAACAGGATGCTCAGCGAATGGCTCTGGGCTTGATAAAGCGAGCCCATCGCCATCGCCGGCGCTTCGGCGACGACCTTGACGTTGGCCTGCGTGACGGCATCGGTAATCGCAGGATTGACGTGGCAGACATGGCAGTGTTCGGACATCTCTTGCTCCTTGGTTCACGTGACGGTTACGAGGTCGCACGTCGAAGGCTCGCTGACCTGGTGCTGGTCCGCTTGGCCTGCTTGGCCGCTTGGCCCGCGTGCTACTTCAAGGACGCTTGGTCGGAGGTATCGTGAACGGGCGGCGACGCGATATCCGGCGATGCCGCCGGGACCGCGGCGGGTGCGGGTATGTCCGGCTCCTTCACGCATGCGTCGAGGTTCTGCAGCCATTCGTGGATGGCCTGCACGCGTTCGGCGAGCGGATCGACGTAATGCCGAAAGCACGCATCGATTTCCTGCTTGATGAGGCCGGTCAGCTGCTCGCCGATCAGCATCAGCGCCTGGCGCGTACTGTCCTGGATATCGGTCGCGCCCGACTGCGGATTCGCGGCGGGCGGCCCGTCCGCCGGCTCGCGTGTGTCGAGCATGCCGGAAACCTTTCTCTGCTCCGTTGCCAGCACGCCGAGCGTCGCCTCGTTCTGCGCGTCGATCGACTGCAGGATGCCGCGCATCTTCTCGTAGGCTTTCTGCTGATTGAGCTGCAGGAAGTGCTTGATCTGCTCCCGCGCTTCCTGGCGGGTTTTCAGCGGCGCAAGCGGCGGGTTCGAAGCGGGCGACTGGCGCGCAGGCTGCGAGCCCGGACCGGCAGCCGTCGCCTGCCGGTCAGCCGCCCGGCGCGACAGCCGCTCCAGCAGCGCCTTCTCTTCCCCCGGCGCCAAAGCCCGTCCCAATTGTTTCTCGGCGAACTGCCGCAGCAGAGGATCGAGCGCGTCGTTACTCATGGCTCGCTCCTCCTCGATGTGCGCCGGCGGCGACGGCCGGCAGCGATGCGGGCGGATTGCGGAGTTTGACGCGACGTAACGCTGAAGCCGCTTCGCAGACGCGATTCGGTGCATCTCGCATGGTGTTCTCCCGGTATGGATACGCGACAAGTCTTGTCGGAAATTTCGGCAGGACTGTTGCAGGGACGAACGTGGCGAAGGGGATGTGAAGCCGGGTGGAATCCTGAATCCCGGACAAGAAAGCAAGTCGGCGACCCAGGATGGGTCAAGACCAAACAAAAAGCCCGTAACCGCGAGGGTTACGGGCTTTTTGCTTATGCGAAGCAGAAGCTGATCGTCAGAACGGAATATCGTCGTCCATCTCGTCGAACCCGCCGCCGGCCGGCGCGCTCGGACGGCTTTGCGCGCCGCCGCCGCTACCGCCACGCGCCGCGCCGCCGGCACGACCGCCGCCGCCGCCACGCTCCATCTGCTCGCCACGGCCGCCACCACCACCGCCGTAGCCGCCGCCGTAACCGCCTTCGTCACCACCGCCACCGCCGCCGCCCGAACCACCGCGGCCGCCGAGCATCTGCATCTGGTCGGCGACGATTTCGGTCGAGTAACGATCCTGGCCGTCCTGGCCTTGCCACTTGCGGGTACGGATGCGGCCTTCGATATACACCGACGAACCCTTCTTCAGGTATTCGCTGACGATTTCCGCGAGGCGGCCGAAGAACGCGACGCGATGCCACTCGGTCATTTCCTTGAACTCGCCGCTCGCCTTGTCCTTGTAGCGGTCGGTCGTCGCGAGACGGATGTTCGCAACCGCGTCGCCGCTCGGCAGGTAACGGACTTCAGGATCGGCGCCGAGATTGCCGACGAGGATGACCTTGTTGACGGATGCCATGTGTTTCTCCAATAGATTCGATGCCGGGCCGCTCGCGGATCACGTCGAGCCGGCCCGCCGGGCTGCCCGGCAAGCCCCGCCGATGCGAGCCCGGATAAGGGGTCAGGCCTTGCGCGGCGGCGCCTTCATGCTGGCCGCGATTATAAGCCACGCGGCCACGAGGCCCGAGCACGCGTAGAACACCGTGTTCGCGCCGCCATGCTTGAGCAGCCACCCGCCCACGACGCCGCCGAGCGCGAGCCCGATCGATTGCGTCGTGTTGTACACGCCCGTGGCCGCACCCTTGCGCGAGCCCGGCGCGAGCTTCGAGACCAGCGACGGCTGCGACGCTTCCAGGATGTTGAATCCGAGGAAATAGACGAACAGCACCGCGGCCACAATCAGGATGGTATGCGGCGTGCTGCCCAGCAGCAATTGGCCGATCAGGATAGCGAGGATGCCGCCGAGCAGCACGGGTTTCATCTTGCCCTGCTTTTCCGCGACGATGATCGCCGGCACCATCATCACGAAAGCGAGCCCCATCACCGGCAGGTAGACCTTCCAGTGCGACGCGACCGGCAGCCCGCCGTCGACGAGCAGGCGCGGCACGACGAGGAACAGCGCGGTCTGCGTGGCATGCAGCACGAGCACGCCGAAATTGAGGCGCAGCAGTTCGGCGTTGTGCAGCACTTCGGAGAACGGCGCGGGCACGTGCACGGGCTTCGCCGCATTCGGCACGACCCACAGCACGACGCCGATCGCGAGGATCGACAGCACGCCGACGAGCGCGAACAGCCCGTTCATCCCGACCCAGTGGAACACGATCGGCGCGCCGACGATCGCGACCGCGAACGACACGCCGATCGAGCCGCCGACCATCGCCATCGCCTTGGTGCGGTTCTGCTCGGACGTCAGGTCCGCGATGAACGCGAGCACCGCGGACGACACCGCGCCCATCCCCTGGATCACGCGGCCGACGATGATCCACGTGATGTCGTGCGCGAACGCGGCGACGAAGCTGCCGATCGCGAAGATCAGGAGGCCGGTCGCGATCACCGGCTTGCGCCCGAACTTGTCGGACGCCCAGCCGTAGAAGATGTAGAGCAGCGACTGCGTGACGCCGTAGGCCCCGAGCGCGATGCCGACGAGCAGCACGTTGTCGCCGCCCGGGATGGTTTTCGCGTAGACCGAGAACACCGGCATGATCATGAACAGGCCGAGCATGCGCAGCGCGAAGATCGCGGCGAGCGACGTGGTCGCGCGCAATTCGGGCGCAGTCATGCGGGAAGACGTGGCGGACGGATTGGACATCGGGAGTGAATTCGAATGATCGGAATGTCCGCCCGGCAGCGGGCGGCGGAAGATCACGGCCGTCGGCCCGGGCGGGCGGCCGGGTGCGACGCGAGCCATCGGCAGGCCGCTCCGGCACGCTCAAGGCCGTGCGGCGGGCAGCCGTCCCGGCGCGGGCGTCGGCCTTGCTGACAGCTGCTGCAAAGGTCGGGAACCCCGAACGACGGTCTCGAAAAGCCGTTATAGTAGCAGGTTTGGTCCCCCTCCTTTTCGCCAGGTTCATGGAACAGATTCGTATCCGTGGGGCGCGCACCCACAACCTGAAAAACGTCAATCTCGACCTGCCGCGCCACAAGCTGATCGTGATTACCGGGCTGTCCGGGTCGGGCAAGTCGTCGCTCGCGTTCGATACCCTTTATGCGGAAGGGCAGCGCCGCTACGTCGAAAGCCTGTCCGCGTACGCGCGCCAGTTCCTGCAGCTGATGGAGAAACCGGACGTCGACCTGATCGAGGGCCTGTCGCCCGCGATCTCGATCGAGCAGAAGGCGACGTCGCACAACCCGCGTTCGACCGTCGGCACGGTCACCGAAATCCACGACTACCTGCGACTTTTGTACGCACGGGTCGGCACGCCGTATTGCCCGGACCACGAGATCCCGCTGGAAGCGCAAAGCGTGTCGCAGATGGTCGACGCGGCGCTCGCGCTGCCCGAGGACACCAAGCTGATGATCCTCGCGCCCGTCGTCGCGAACCGCAAGGGCGAGCACGCCGAGCTGTTCGAGGACATGCAGGCGCAGGGCTTCGTGCGCTTTCGCGTGCGCTCGGGCGGCGGCACCGCGAACGAAGGCGTCGCGAAGATCTACGAGGTCGACTCGCTGCCGAAGCTCAAGAAGAACGACAAGCACACGATCGACGTCGTCGTCGATCGTCTCAAGGTGCGCCCGGACATGAAGCAGCGCCTCGCCGAGTCGTTCGAGACGGCGCTGCGCCTCGCGGACGGCCGCGCGATCGCGCTCGAGATGGATACCGACCGCGAACACCTGTTCAGCTCGAAGTTCGCGTGCCCGATCTGCTCGTACTCGCTGCAGGAGCTCGAGCCGCGCCTGTTCTCGTTCAACAACCCGATGGGCGCGTGCCCGGAATGCGACGGCCTCGGCCAGATCACGTTCTTCGATCCGAAGCGGGTCGTCGCGCACCCGTCGCTGTCGCTCGCCGCGGGCGCGGTGAAGGGCTGGGACCGGCGCAACCAGTTCTACTTCCAGATGCTGCAGAGCCTCGCGGCGTTCTACGAATTCGACATCGACGCCGCGTTCGAGGACCTCCCCGAGAAGATCAGGAAGGTGCTGCTGTACGGCTCCGGCAAGCAGACGATCCCGTTCTCGTACATCAACGAGCGCGGCCGCACGACGATCCGCGAGCACGTGTTCGAGGGGATCATCCCGAACCTGGAGCGCCGCTACCGCGAGACCGATTCGGTCGCGGTGCGCGAGGAGCTGTCGAAGTACCAGAACAACCAGCCGTGCCCGTCGTGCGACGGCACCCGCCTGCGCCGCGAGGCGCGCTACGTGCGGGTCGGCGCGGGCGACTACGCGCGCGCGATCTACGAAGTCAGCGGCTGGCCGCTGCGCGACGCGCTCGGCTACTTCGACGGCCTGACGCTCGAAGGCGCGAAGGGAGAAATCGCCGAAAAGGTGATCAAGGAAATCGTCGCGCGGCTGACCTTCCTGAACAACGTCGGCCTCGACTACCTGTCGCTCGAGCGCAGCGCGGAAACGCTGTCGGGCGGCGAGGCGCAGCGCATCCGGCTCGCGTCGCAGATCGGCTCGGGCCTCACCGGCGTGATGTACGTGCTCGACGAGCCGTCGATCGGCCTGCACCAGCGCGACAACGATCGGCTGATCGCGACGCTCAAGCACCTGCGCGACCTCGGCAACTCGGTGATCGTCGTCGAGCACGACGAGGACATGATCCGCACCGCCGACTACGTGGTCGACATGGGCCCCGGCGCGGGCGAGCACGGCGGCGTGGTGGTCGCCGAAGGCACGCCGAAGCAGGTGCAGGCGAACGCGGCATCGCTGACCGGCCAGTACCTCGTCGGCAAGCGCACGATCGAGTATCCGGACGAGCGGATCGCGCCCGAGCCGGACCGGATGCTGCGCATCGTCGACGCGTACGGCAACAACCTGAAGCACGTCGACCTCGCGCTGCCGGTCGGCCTGCTGACCTGCATCACCGGCGTGTCCGGCTCCGGCAAGTCGACGCTGATCAACGACACGCTGTATCACGCGGTCGCGCGCCACCTGTACGGCTCGTCGGCCGAGCCGGCGCCGCACGAGGCAATCGAGGGTCTCGAGCATTTCGACAAGGTGATCAACGTCGACCAGTCGCCGATCGGCCGCACGCCGCGCTCGAACCCGGCCACGTATACGGGCCTGTTCACGCCGATCCGCGAGCTGTTCTCCGGCGTGCCGACCTCGAAGGAGCGCGGCTACGATCCGGGCCGCTTCTCGTTCAACGTGAAGGGCGGCCGCTGCGAGTCGTGCCAGGGCGACGGCGTGCTGAAGGTCGAGATGCACTTCCTGCCGGACGTCTACGTGCCGTGCGACGTCTGCCACGGCAAGCGCTACAACCGCGAGACGCTCGAAGTCCTGTACAAGGGCAAGAACATCAGCGAAGTGCTCGACATGACGGTCGAGCACGCGTACGAGTTCTTCAACGCGGTGCCCGTCGTCGCGCGCAAGCTGAAGACGCTGCTCGACGTCGGCCTCGGCTACATCCGCCTCGGCCAGTCGGCGACGACGCTGTCGGGCGGCGAGGCGCAGCGCGTGAAGCTGTCGCTCGAGCTCTCCAAGCGCGACACGGGCCGCACGCTGTACATCCTCGACGAGCCGACCACCGGCCTGCACTTCCACGACATCGCGCTGCTGCTCGAAGTGATCCACCGGCTGCGCGACCAGGGCAATACGGTCGTGATCATCGAGCACAACCTCGACGTGATCAAGACGGCCGACTGGGTGATCGACCTCGGCCCGGAAGGCGGCGCGGGCGGCGGCCAGATCATCGCGCAGGGCACGCCCGAGCAGGTCGCGAAGACGAAGGCGAGCTTCACCGGCAAGTACCTCGCGCCGCTGCTCCGGCGCACCAGCCGCAAAGTCGCGGCGGGCTGATCCCGTCGCGCCGCGCGCGGCCGGAAGGCCGCGTGCGGCCCCTCCCCGGCTGCCGTTCGGCGGCCCGTCGGCGTTTTCCCTTTTTGCGCCCGCACCACGCACCAAATGGCCCGGTGGCGGCTCATAATGGCGGCTATACTTTACGGTCGTAAGGTTCGCCATCCGCACCAATCCGGTGCAGCGAAGGGCGAACGCCGCCCGGCCGGACCTCGCATGGCCGGGCGCACGAAAGACACCAGGAAATCATGACGGAGAAGCAACACGAGTCGCCGCGCGACGCGCAGAACAAGGAGCCGCACCTGCGCAGCGTCCGGCTGACGAGCGACTTCAGCCTGCCGAAACTGTCGGCGATCGAGATCGGCAGCTACCTGCTGGCGCTCCTCTCGATGTGGCTCGTCCTCGAGCTGAAGCTGCTCGGCGGCATGCTGGCCGGCCTGCTCGTCTACCAGCTCATCCACACGATCGCGCCCGTGATCGAACGGCACACGACGAGCATGCGGGCGCGCTGGGTCGCCGTCGTGCTGCTGTCCGTCGCGATCGTCGGCGCACTAACGGGCCTCACGATCGGCATCATCGAGCACTTCGAGCACGCGGTGCCGAACCTGCAGGGCCTGCTCGGCCAGCTGATGCAGATCGTCGACCAGACCCGCGCGCGCACGCCGGCCTGGATCGCGAACCTGCTGCCCGTCGACGTCGAGCAGATGAAGACGAAGGCGGCCGTGCTGATGCACGCGCACATGGACCAGCTCCAGCAGAGCGGCAAGAGCGTCGCGCGCGGCTTCGGCCACGTGCTGTTCGGGATGATCATCGGCGCGATGATCGCGATCGGCGTCGAGCACGGCAAGGTGCGCAGGCCGCTGTCGACCGCGCTCGTCACGCGCGTGTCGCGCTTCGCCGACGCGTTCCGCCGGATCGTGTTCGCGCAGATCAAGATCTCGGCGATCAACGCGTTCTTCACGAGCCTGTACCTGCTCGTCGCGCTGCCGATCTTCCACGAGCGGCTGCCGCTGTCGAAGACGCTCGTGCTCGTCACGTTCATCGTCGGTTTGCTGCCGGTGATCGGCAACCTGATCTCGAACACGCTGATCGTCGCGGTGTCGCTGTCGGTGAGCATGGGCACCGCGATCGCGTCGCTCGCGTTCCTCGTGATCATCCACAAGCTCGAGTACTTCCTGAACGCGAAGATCATCGGCGGCCAGATCGAGTCGCGCGCGTGGGAGCTGCTGCTCGCGATGCTCGTGATGGAAGCCGCGTTCGGGCTGCCGGGCGTGATCGCCGCGCCGATCTTCTATGCGTATTTGAAGCGCGAATTGCACACGCTTCGGCTGATCTGATTCGCACGGCCGGAATCGTCCGCAAGAAAAAACGCCGCGCCCTTTGCAGGGCGCGGCGTTTCGTTTTCTACCCGGGCGAACGGCGGCTCAGCGGAACACGACCGTCTTCGTCCCGTTCAGCACGATCCGGTGCTCGACGTGCCACTTCACCGCGCGCGCGAGCGTCACGCACTCGACGTCGCGGCCGATCGCGGTCAGCTGGTCCGGCGTCATGCTGTGATCGACGCGCTCCACTTCCTGCTCGATGATCGGGCCTTCGTCCAGATCGGTCGTCACGTAGTGCGCGGTCGCGCCGATCAGCTTCACGCCGCGGTCGAACGCCTGGTAGTACGGCTTCGCGCCCTTGAAGCTCGGCAGGAACGAATGGTGGATGTTGATCGCGCGCCCGGCGAGCCGCTCGCACATGTCCTGCGACAGGATCTGCATGTAGCGCGCCAGCACGACGAGGTCGGCCCGGTGCTCGTCGATCACTTCCAGCACGCGCGCTTCCTGCGCCGCCTTCGCGGCGTCGGACGAGCCGCCGACGAGCGGGAAGTGATGGAACGGGATGTCGTAGCTCGCCGCGAGCTGGTAGAAGTCCTTGTGGTTCGACACGATCGCCGGGATCTCGATCGGCAGCTGGCCCGTGCGATAGCGGAACAGCAGGTCGTTCAGGCAATGGCCGATCTTCGACACCATGATCACGACGCGCGGCTTCACCGCCGCGTCGTGCATCTCCCAGCGCATCGCGAACTGCTCGGCGAGCGGCGCGAACTGCGCGCGCAGCGTGTCGAGCGCCGCCGCGACGTCCGCGCCGCTGCCGTTCTGGTCGAAGTGCACGCGCATGAAGAATTCGCCGGTGCGGCTGTCGCCGAACTGCGCCGAGTCGATGATGTTGCTGCCGCGCTCGAACAGGAAGCCCGAGACCGCGTGGACGATGCCGTGCCGGTCGGGGCACGACAGTTTCAGGATAAAGCTGTGATCGGCCGACATGACCGTACTCCCTTCGTTTCCGTATTCGTGAAAATGCTGGCGCGCGCAGCGGGCGCGCGCAACCGGCGTCGCGCGTCGCGTCAGGCCGCCGGCGCGAACAGCGCGTCGATACCCGTCGCGCCTTCCGGCGCGAGCCAGCGGTGGCGCAGCAGCGTGTCGAGCATCGCGAGGCTCGCATCGAGCGTCGCCCGGCCGTCCCGCAGCCACCCGATCACCTCGGGCACGCCGGCCAGCAGGTGCTCGGCGACTTCGCCGTCCTGGTTGTGCGGCGCGAAGTCGCGCGGCAGCGGCAGGTCGTAGACGAACAGCAGTTCGGACTGCGTGCCTTCCGGCAGCGAGCAGAGCACCTGCACCGCGCGGCCCGCGATCGCGCGCGCCGCCAGTTCGGGCGGAATGCCGGCTTCCTCCCAGCACTCCTTGGCCAGCGTCTCGTGAACGCTTAAGCCCCAGCCGATGCCGCCCGCGACGACGTTGTCGAGCATGCCGGGATCGGTCGCCTTGGTCGCGCTGCGGCGGCCGAGCCACATCTGCGGCGCAGCCGGCGCCCCCGGCCGAGCCGCATATTCTACGATGCCGTTCAAATGCACCGCATAAGTCTGCGTGCCGAAGAACCGCGACGCGGCCCGCTCGATGTACGCGAGCGGCGGATCGTCGAAGCGGTTGCGGATCGCGTAGATCTCGTCGCGCCAGCCGGGAATCGCGCCTTCGGCCGCGAGCGCGCCGATCGCGCTCGCGAGCGCCATGCTGCGCGCGTCGACCGTGTCGTAGCGGTCGGACAGCGTGACGCGGCCGTCCGTCAGGTCGAACACGTCGGGCCAGCGGGCGAGCCGCGCTGCGTCGGAACGCCGCACCCAGCCCACGGCCAGGCCGGCGATCACGAAACGCAGGTGCGCGGCCGGGTCGAAGCGGCGCGCGGCCGCGATGCACGGAAACGTCATGCGGCCCCCTTCAGTCCTTCAGCGCGACGCGGATGCCGATCGCGATGAACGTCGCGCCGGCGATCCGGTCGAGCCACACGCCCGCCTTCGGCCGGCGCTTCAGCCACGTGCCGATCACGCCGGCGCACACGCCGAACAGCGAGAAGATCGCGGCCGTCTGCAGCATGAACAGCGCGCCGAGCTCGAACATCTGCAGCGTCACGCTCTGCGCGCCGTGCGCATCGACGAACTGCGGCAGGAACACGACGAAGAACAGCGTCACCTTCGGGTTCATCAGGTTGCCGATCACGCTCTGGCGGAAGATCGACCACAGCGGCTGCGGCGCGCGCTCGTGCGCGGTCGCGAGGCCCTGGCTGCGCAGCGCCTTGATGCCGATCCAGATCAGGTACGCGGCGCCCGCGAGCTTCAGGATCTGGAACGCGACCGGCGACGAACGCAGCACCGCCGCGACGCCGAGCGCGGCGAGCGTCGTGTGGAACGTCACGCCGGCGGCAAAGCCGAGCGCCGCGACGAGGCCGGCCGCGCGGCCCTGCGAGATGCCGCGCGCGAGCACCTGAAGGTTGTCCGGGCCGGGCGCGAACGTGATCGCGATCGACGTGGCGAGAAACAGCATGAAGTTCGGCATCGTGACCTCGCTGCGTAAGCCGGCGCTCAGTGGCCGGAGAATTCGGTGACGGTATAGACGGGCAGACCCGCGTTGCGCAGCAGCGCCGAGCCGCCGAGATCCGGCAGGTCGATGATCGCCGCGCCCTCGACGACGACCGCGCCGAGCCGCTGCAGCAGGTTGCGCCCCGCCATCATCGTGCCGCCGGTCGCGATCAGGTCGTCCATGATGATCACGCGATCGCCGGGCCGGCACGCATCCTCGTGGATCTCGACGGTCGCGCTGCCGTATTCGAGATCGTACGATTCGCGCTGGGTCTTGTACGGCAGCTTGCCGACCTTGCGGATCGGCACGAAGCCGACGCTCAGCTCATACGCGACGATCGGCGCGATGATGAAGCCGCGCGCGTCGAGGCCCGCCACGTAGTCGAGCTTCGCGTCGACATAGCGCTCGACGAACAGGTCGACCAGCACGCGCAGCGCCTTCGGGCTTTGCAGCAGCGTCGTGATGTCGCGGAACTGCACGCCCGGCTGCGGCCAGTCGGGCACCGTGCGGATCTGGCTGTGAATGAAGGCGGCCGGATCGACCGGCGCCCCCGACGACGAATGCGGCATGAAACTCTCCGAAAAAAACGGTGCGCGACGTTTCGGGCACCGTTCAGAAAATACGGGTCAGGTTATGGATCGCCGCTCACGCGGCCGTGGCCGGCGGCTCGCGCCGATGGCGCGACAGGCGCTCTTCGGCAAGCGCCAGCGCTTCGGGCAGCCCGCGCAGCACGACGATGTCGCTCGCGCGCAGCTTGGTCTGCGGATCCGGCTCGACGCCGCGAATCCCGTGCCGGCGGATCGCCGTCACCTCGATCCCGAGCACGAACAGCCCGAGCTCTTCCAGCGAGCGCCCGACCGCGTCCGCGCGCGCGTCGACCGGCACCGATTGTAGCCGCACCTGCTCGTGGTCGTCGTCGTCCGCGTCGTCGGCGCCGCGGAAGTAGCCGCGCAGCAGGCTGTAGCGCTCGTCGCGCATCTCCTCGACGCGCCGCACGACCTTGCGCATCGGCACGCCGACCAGCACCAGCGTATGCGACGCGAGCATCAGGCTGCCCTCGACGATTTCCGGGATCACCTCGGTCGCACCGGCGGCGAGCAGCTTCTCCAGGTCGGCGTCGTCGACGGTGCGCACGATCGCCGGCAGCGTCGGCTCGAGCTCGTGCACGTGGTGCAGCACGCGCAGCGCCGACGGCGTGTTCGCATAGGTGATCGCGACCGCCGCCGCGCGGTGGATGCCGGCCGCGAGCAGCGACTCGCGGCGCGCCGCGTCGCCGAACACGACCGACTCGCCCGCGGCCGCGGCCGCGCTCACGCGATCGGGGTCGAGGTCGAGCGCGACGTACGGAATCCCTTCCTGCTCGAGCATCCGCGCAAGGTTCTGGCCCGCGCGGCCGTAGCCGCAGATGATCACGTGGCCGCGCTGCTTGAGGCTCTGCGTCGCGATCCGGGTCATCTGCAGCGACTGCTGCATCCATTCGGTCGACGACAGCCGCATCACGATCCGGTCGGCGTTCTGGATCAGGAACGGCGCGGCGAGCATCGACAGCAGCATCGACGCGAGAATCGCCTGCAGCAGCGTCGCATCGACGAGGTGCTTGTCGAGAATCAGGTTCAGCAGCACGAAGCCGAATTCGCCGGCCTGCGCGAGGCCGATGCCGGTGCGCATCGCGACGCCCGGCGTCGCGCCGAACAGCCGTGCGAGCCCCGTGATCATCGTGCCCTTGAACAGGATCTGCCCGACGAAGAAGCCGAACACGAGGAGCGGATGCTCCCAGATCACGCGCGGGTCGAGCAGCATCCCGGTCGTCACGAAGAACAGGCCGAGCAGCACGTCGCGGAACGGCTTGATGTCCTCCTCGACCTGATGGCGGAACGGCGTCTCGGCAATCAGCATCCCCGCGATGAACGCGCCGAGCGCGAGCGACAGCCCGAACTTGTCGGTGAAGAACGCGGCGCCCAGCGTGACGAGCAGCAGGTTCAGCACGAACAGCTCCTGCGAGCGGCGCCGCGCGACGACGTTGAGCCAGCGGGTCATGAAGCGCTGCCCGACGATCAGCAGCAGCGCGAGCGCGATCACGATCTTCACGGCCGCGAACCCGAGCGTGAGCACCAGGTCCTTCGACGACTCGGCGCCGAACGCGGCGATCACGATCAGGAGCGGCACGACGGCCAGGTCCTGGAACAGCAGCACGCCGAAGATGTTGCGGCCGTGCTCGGTCTCGATCTCGAGGCGCTCGGCGAGCATCTTCGACACGATCGCCGTCGACGACATCGCGAGCGCGCCGCCGAGCGCGATGCAGCCCTGCCACGTGATGTGCATCCAGCGCTCGAACAGCGCGCCGAGCACGAGCGCGAGCACGAGCGTCGCGACCACCTGCAGCAGCCCGAGGCCGAACACGAGCCGCTGCATCGCCCGCAGCTTCGCGAGCGAGAACTCGAGGCCGATCGAGAACATCAGGAACACCACGCCGAATTCCGCGAGATGCTCGGCCCGCTCGAGGTCCGCCGCGACGCCGAACGCGTGCGGGCCGACCAGGATGCCGACGGTCAGGTAGCCGAGCATCGGCGGCAGGTTCAGCGAACGGAATACGACGACGCCCACCACCGAAGCCAGCAGCAGCAGAAGCGTCATTTCGAGGGGGGAAATCACAGGCGAAGCGTCCTCGGTCGTCGGGGCCACGGCAAAGCAGGCGCGGCATGGTGGCGGGAGACAGGCGACATCGGACGAGTCCGAACGGCCGGCGCGGCGAACAAACGCCTTTGCTATACTCCGCGCATGATAGCGAAAATCAATGATGATCGGGCGCTCGCGCTCGCCCGCGACGTGCTCGACATCGAGGCGGACGCCGTGCGCGCGCTGAGCGACCAGCTCGACGGCGACTTCGTCAAGGCCGTCGCGCTGCTGCTCGGCTGCGGCGGCCGCGTGGTGGTCTCCGGAATCGGCAAATCGGGGCACATCGCCCGCAAGATCGCGGCCACGCTGGCCAGCACCGGCACGCCCGCGTTCTTCGTCCATCCGGCCGAGGCCAGCCACGGCGACCTCGGGATGGTCACGGCCGACGACGTGTTCATCGGCATCTCGTACTCCGGCGAGTCGGAAGAGCTCGTCGCGATCCTGCCGCTCGTGAAGCGGATCGGCGCGAAGCTGATCGCGATCACGGGCCGCGCCGAATCCAGCCTCGGCCAGCTCGCCGACGTCAACCTGAACGCCGCGGTCGCGAAGGAAGCGTGCCCGCTCAACCTCGCGCCCACCGCGAGCACGACCGCCGCGCTCGCGCTCGGCGACGCGCTCGCGGTCGCGGTGCTCGACGCGCGGGGCTTCGGCTCCGAGGATTTCGCGCGCTCGCACCCGGGCGGCGCGCTCGGCCGGCGCCTGCTCACCTACGTGCGCGACGTGATGCGCACCGGCGACGAGATTCCGTCCGTCGGGCTCGACGCGACGCTGTCCGACGCGCTGTTCCAGATCACCGCGAAGCGGCTCGGGATGACGGCCGTGGTCGGCGCCGACGGCAAGGTCGCCGGGATCTTCACGGACGGCGACCTGCGCCGCGTGCTCGAGCGCGACGGCGATTTCCGCCGGCTGCCGATCGTCGACGTGATGACGCGCCAGCCGCGCACGATCGGGCCGGATCACCTCGCGGTCGAGGCGGTGGAACTGATGGAGCGCCACCGGATCAACCAGATGCTGGTGGTCGATGCCGACGGTGCGCTGATCGGCGCGCTGAACATGCACGACCTGTTCTCGAAGAAGGTGATCTGATGACCGCTGCGCTGACCGCAGCCGAGCGCGCGAGCCGTGTGAAGCTGATGATTTTCGACGTCGACGGCGTGCTGACCGACGGCGGCCTGCTGTTTACGGCCGCCGGCGACGCGATGAAGTCGTTCAATTCGCTCGACGGGCACGGCGTGAAGCTGCTCGGCGAGGCCGGCATCGCGACCGCGATCATCACGGGCCGCAAGTCCGAGATCGTCGCCGCGCGCGCGAAGGAAATGAAGATCGCGCACCTGTTCCAGGGCGCCGAGAACAAGCTTGCCGTGTTCGCCGAGCTGGCCGCGTCGCTCGGCATCGCGCCGGACGCATGCGGCTACATGGGCGACGACTGGCCCGACCTGCCGGTGATGCTGCGCTGCGGCTTCGCGACCGCGCCGGCCAACGCGCACCCCGAGGTGATCGCCCGTGCGCACTGGGTCGCCGAGGCCCGCGGCGGCCAAGGCGCGGTGCGCGAGGTCTGCGACACGATCCTGCGCGCGCAGCGCCGCTACGACGCGCTGCTCGCGCAAGCCTGCGGGGCCTGACGGATGAATCCTCAATTCCGCTGGACCCAGCTGCTGCCGCTCGCCGCGGTCGCGGCGCTCGCGGGCATCACCTGGTGGCTGCTGCAGGCGACGCTGCCGCCGCCCGGCGAAGGCCCCGCGCAGCAGAAGCAGCACACGCCCGATTATTTCGCCGACAACTTCTCGGTGACCGAGCTCGACCAGTCGGGCACGACCCAGTACCGGCTGACCGCGGCGAAGCTGATCCACTACGAGGACACCGAGTCGAGCGACCTGACCACCCCGGCGATGCGTGCGTTCCAGCCCGGCAAGCCGGTCGTGACGACCACCGCGAAGCGCGGCACCGTCAACGGCGACGTGTCGATCGTCGACCTGTATGACGACGCGCGCATCCTGCGCGCCGCGGGCGGCGGCGATCCGCAGATGCAGGCGGATTCCCAGCATTTCCGGATCTTCGTCAATGATGATGTGATCCAGACCGAAAAGCCGGTTAAACTTCAGCGCGGCCTGTCGCTCGTCAACGCGACCGACGGCATGAAGTACAACAACGTCACCCGGGTCATCGAGCTTTACGGCAACGTGCGCGGCACGATTGCCGCGTCGGACGCTTCCGGCGGCTCGAAAGGTCAACCCAAGTAACTCATCCCACGCGTGACTGCATGAACGAATCGTTCCCGTGTCAGATTTACGGCGGCGCCCGGCGCGTCGCCCGCGCCGCGCTCGCCGCGACGCTCGTGGCGCTCCCGCTGGCCGGGCTGGCGCCGCTCGCCCATGCCGAAAAGGCCGATCAGGGCAAGCCGATCAACGTCGAAGCGGACAACCTGACCTACGACGACCTGAAGCAGGTCACCATCGCGACCGGCAACGTCGTGATCACGAAGGGCACGATCATCATCAAGGGTGATCGCGTCGAAGTGCGGCAGGATCCGGAAGGCTATCAGTACGCAACGTCGTACGGCAGCGGCAAGAAGCACGCGTCGTTCCGCCAGAAGCGCGAAGGGCTCGACGAGTACATCGACGGCGACTCGGAACGCATCGACTACGACGGCAAGCAGGACCTGACGACGCTCACGACCGCCGCGACCGTGCGCCGCCTGCAGGGCACGTCGACGATCGCCGACACCGTGCACGGCAGCGTGATCACCTACGACGGCCAGCGCGACTTCTACACGGCGCGCGGCGGCAAGGACGTCGCGGCGCCGGGCAACCCGAACGGCCGCGTGCGCGCGATGCTGTCGCCGCGCAACGGCGGCCCCGCCCCGCTGAACGGCGCGCCGGCCAAGCTGGCGCCGTCGACCACGATCCAGGGGGCGCCGGCCCAATGAACGCGTTACCGAACCGCCAGCCGGCCGGCACCAGCAGCTCGCTCGTCGTGCGCAACCTGAAGAAGCGCTACGGCTCGCGCACGGTGGTCAAGGATGTGTCGCTCGACGTGAAGAGCGGCGAAGTCGTCGGCCTGCTCGGCCCGAACGGCGCCGGCAAGACCACGTCGTTCTACATGATCGTCGGGCTCGTGCCGCTCGACGCGGGCGAAATCTCGCTGAACGGCAGCTCGATCAGCCTGCTGCCGATCCACAAGCGCGCGTCGCTGGGGCTGTCGTACCTGCCGCAGGAAGCGTCGGTGTTCCGCAAGCTGACCGTCGAGGAAAACATCCGCGCGGTGCTCGAGCTGCAGCACGACGACGGCGGCAAGCGCCTGTCGAAGGACGCGATCGCGTCGCGCACCGAGGCGCTGCTCGACGAGCTGCAGATCGGCCACCTGCGCGAGAATCCGGCGCTGTCGCTGTCCGGCGGCGAACGCCGCCGTGTCGAGATCGCGCGCGCGCTCGCGACCAACCCGAGCTTCATCCTGCTCGACGAGCCGTTCGCGGGCGTCGACCCGATCGCGGTGCTCGAAATCCAGAAGATCGTCAAGTTCCTGAAGCAGCGCAACATCGGCGTGCTGATCACGGACCACAACGTCCGCGAAACGCTCGGCATCTGCGACCACGCGTACATCATCAGCGACGGTACCGTGCTCGCCGCCGGCGCGCCGAGCGAAATCATCGAGAACGAAAGCGTGCGCCGCGTCTATCTCGGCGAACATTTCCGCATGTAACCCGTCGTCGAGGACGCGCCCCGCCCGGTCACGCCGCGCGGGGCGGCGCCCTGTTTACAGTCCCGTTCGCGGCCGGACGGGCGCCGCGCGTAATCGCGGATGGCTCAAGGCGCCTGGGTCGTGGCAAACTCCCGGTATGACTCCCTCCTTGCCATGAAAGCCAGCCTTCAACTCCGCCTGTCGCAACACCTGGCGCTGACGCCGCAACTGCAGCAGTCGATCCGGCTCCTGCAGCTGTCGACGCTCGAACTGCAGCAGGAAGTGGCGATGGCGGTCGCCCAGAATCCGCTGCTCGAAAGCGACGACGAATGGATCGCGAGCCCGCTGCGCGTTGCCGCGGACGGTTCGCTGATCGCGCAGACGCCGCCCGCGTCGAACTCCGAGCCGATGGCGGCCACGAACGGCGCCGGCCAGACCGGCGAGCGCACCGAACGCGACGAGCCGGCCGCGGCCGACGACTACGACGGCTACGCCTCCGGCGACAGCGACGGCCCGCAATGGAACCTCGACGAATTCGGCCGCGCGAGCGGCGCGTCGGATGACGACGACCTGCCGCCGCTGCAGGTCCAGGAAGCGGCGACGTCGCTGCGCGACCACCTGTCCGCGCAGCTGCGCGTCACGCAGGCCGGGCCGCGCGACCGCGCGCTCGTGATGTTCCTGATCGAATCGCTCGACGACGACGGCTACCTGACCGCCACGCTCGACGAGGTGCTCGCCGACCTGCCGCCCGAACTCGAAGTCGATTGCGACGAACTGAACGCAGCGCTCGCGCTGCTGCACAGCTTCGACCCGGCCGGGGTCGGGGCCCGCTCGGCGTCCGAGTGCCTGAAGCTGCAATTGTTGCGGCTCGATCCGTCCCCGACGCGCACGCTCGCGCTCGAGATCGTGTCGCAATATCTCGAACTGCTCGCCGCGCGCGACTTCACGCGGTTGCGCAAGCACCTGAAGGCGAACGACGACGCGCTGCGCGACGCGCACGCGCTGATCCGCTCGCTGGAGCCGTTCCCGGGCGCCGCGTACGGCAAGGCCGAAGCGGACTACGTCGTGCCCGACATCATCGTGAAGAAGGTCGGCCAGGGCTGGCAGGCGGAGCTGAATCCCGAAGTCGTGCCGCGCCTGCGGATCAACAATCTCTACGCGAACATCCTGCGCAACAGCCGCGGCGATCCGTCCGCGGGTTCGCTCAAGCAGCAGCTGCAGGAAGCGCGCTGGCTGATCAAGAATATCCAGCAGCGGTTCGACACGATCCTGCGAGTTGCGCAGGCTATTGTCGAACGTCAGAAGAATTTCTTTGCGCACGGCGAAATCGCCATGCGCCCCTTGGTTTTGCGGGAAATAGCTGATACGCTGGGCCTACACGAGTCGACTGTCAGCCGTGTGACAACCGGGAAGTACATGCTGACCCCGTTCGGGACGCTTGAATTTAAGTACTTCTTCGGATCTCACGTCTCGACCGACACCGGTGGCGCCGCATCGTCGACCGCCATCCGTGCCCTGATCAAGCAACTGATAGGAGCCGAAGACACCAAATCGCCTCTTTCGGACAGCCGAATTGCCGAACTGCTGGCAGAACAAGGCTTCGTGGTCGCGCGCCGCACGGTTGCCAAGTATCGCGAAGCCCTCAAGATCCCGGCAGTGAATCTGCGCAAGTCTCTTTAAGCCTGCTGCCTGCCCGGCGGCAGGCGTGTTCCGGCCACCGCGCATACGGGGAACAGGCCGGGCGACCTGTCCGCCAACTGCCGCACCGTGCGGCACGGGCATGTCGACCGGAGCGCCGCCTCGATGCGGCCGCGTGGTCACTCGCTTGGAGAAGCACTATGAACCTGAAGATCAGTGGACATCATCTCGAAGTCACGCCTGCAATTCGCGAATACGTGATCACCAAGCTGGACCGGGTGCTACGGCATAGCGATCAGGTGATCGATGGCACTGTGATCCTCTCGGTCGACAACCACAAGGAAAAGGACAAGCAGCAACGCGCGGAAATCAATCTGCATCTGAAGGGCAAGGACATCTTCGTCGAAAGCGCAAACGGCAACCTGTACGCGGCAATCGACCTGCTGATCGACAAGCTGGACCGCCAGGTCGTGAAGCACATGGAGCGCCTGCAAACGCACGCGCACGATCCGATCAAGCTTCAGCCGGCGGTCGAGCAGTTCGAGCAGATCGAAGTGCCGCCGCAATAACCTGCCATAGCCGCATCGCCACGCCGCCCGGTTCGCCGGGCGGTTTTTTTTGTGTCCCGCGCAGCGCCTTGCGCATCCGCGCCACGCTCGCGCCCGTGTTCTATAATGCTTCGGTTATTGCCGGGGGGCGTTGGGTACGGTCGCCGTGCCTTGCAGGTCTCCATCGCCTAACGCCTTGATATTGCCAAACATGGAAAATCAGTCTGCCGCCGCGAGGAGACCCCAGGCCGCCCTATCGCCTGCCAACATGAATCGCCTAGCCAAAATCCTGCCCCTAGAGAACGTCGTCATCGACCTCTCCGTCACCAGCAAGAAACGCGTCTTCGAACAAGCCGGGCTGATGTTCGAGAATCAGAACGGCATCGCCCGCAGCACCGTCACGGACAACCTGTTCGCGCGCGAGCGCCTCGGCTCGACCGGGCTCGGCGAAGGCGTCGCGATTCCGCACGGGCGCATCAAGGGCCTCAAGCATCCGCTCGCCGCGTTCGTGCGGCTCGCCGATCCGATTCCGTTCGAGGCGCCCGACGGCCAGCCCGTTTCGCTCCTGATCTTCCTGCTCGTTCCCGAGCAAGCCACCCAGCAGCATCTCGAGATCCTGTCGGAAATCGCGCAGCTGCTGTCCGACCGCGATGCGCGCGAGCGTCTGCACAACGAACCGGATCGCGCGGAGTTGCACAGCCTGCTCACTCAGTGGCAACCTTGAGTTGATCCGGGCGGTACATTTTCCCGAACCAGGCGGCACGCGCCGCCGTCCCGGGCCGCCCGGCGCCGGCCCGGCGTGGCGACGACCGTCGCTGCGCGCACCGGCTCATTGACCGGCTCACTGGAGTGACGGACTCATGGATACGTCCAGCATCAACGCCCAGAGCATCTTCGACGACAACGCCGCCACGCTGAAGCTCAGCTGGCTGACGGGGCATGAAGGCTGGGAACGCGGCTTTTCCGCGGATACCGTCGCCAATGCGACGTCGAGCGCCGACCTCGTCGGCCACCTGAACCTGATCCACCCGAACCGGATCCAGGTGCTCGGCGAAGCCGAGATCGACTACTACCAGCGGCAGACCGACGAAGACCGCTCGCGCCACATGGCCGAACTGATCGCCCTCGAACCGCCGTTCCTCGTCGTCGCCGGCGGCGCCGCGGCGCCGCCCGAACTGGTGCTGCGCTGCACGCGCTCATCGACGCCGCTGTTCACGACGCCGATGTCCGCCGCCGCGGTGATCGACAGCCTGCGCCTCTACATGTCGCGCATCCTCGCGCCGCGCGCCACGCTGCACGGCGTGTTCCTCGACATCCTCGGGATGGGCGTGCTGCTGACGGGCGACTCGGGCCTCGGCAAGAGCGAACTCGGCCTTGAGCTGATCAGCCGCGGCCACGGCCTCGTCGCCGACGACGCGGTCGATTTCGTGCGCCTCGGCCCCGATTTCGTCGAAGGGCGCTGCCCGCCGCTGCTGCAGAACCTGCTCGAAGTGCGCGGCCTCGGCCTGCTCGACATCAAGACGATCTTCGGCGAGACCGCCGTACGGCGGAAAATGAAGCTGAAGCTGATCGTGCAGCTGGTGCGGCGCCCCGACGGCGAGTTCCAGCGCCTGCCGCTCGAAAGCCAGACGGTCGACGTGCTCGGCCTGCCGATCAGCAAGGTCACGATCCAGGTCGCGGCCGGCCGCAACCTCGCGGTGCTGGTCGAGGCGGCGGTCCGCAACACGATCCTGCAGTTGCGCGGCATCGACACGCTGCGCGATTTCATGGATCGGCAACGACTCGCGATGCAGGATCCCGATAGCCAGTTCCCCGGCAAGCTCGTTTAACCGGTGCAGGCGCACGGCGCGGGCGCGTCGTGCCGGTGCTATGATGAAACGTCAGGATTTTCTGCTTCCCATGCGCATAGTTCTCATCACCGGCATTTCCGGCTCCGGCAAGTCCGTCGCGCTGAACGCGCTGGAGGACGCGGGCTTCTACTGCGTCGACAACCTGCCGCCGCACGTGCTGCCCGAGCTGGCCCGCTACCTGGCCGAGGAAGGCCAGCGGCAGCTCGCCGTCGCGATCGACGCGCGCTCGAGCGCGTCGCTCGACGAAATGCCCGGCCTGATCCGCGCGCTGTCGCGCGAGCACGACGTGCGCGTGCTGTTCCTCAACGCGAGCACCCAGGCGCTGATCCAGCGCTTTTCCGAGACGCGCCGCCGCCATCCGCTGTCCGGCTCGCCGTCGCACGACGCCGACGTCGGCCTGCTGTCGTCGCTCGAGGAGGCGATCGAGCGCGAGCGCGACCTGGTCGCGCCGCTCGCCGAATTCGGCCATCAGATCGACACCAGCAACCTGCGCGCGAATGCGCTGCGCAGCTGGGTCAAGCGGTTCATCGAGCAGAAGGACCACGACCTGATGCTGACGTTCGAATCGTTCGGCTTCAAGCGTGGCGTGCCGCTCGACGCGGACCTGATGTTCGACGTGCGCGCGCTGCCGAATCCGTACTACGACCATGAGCTGCGCCCGCTCACCGGGCTCGACCAGCCGGTCATCGCGTTTCTCGACGCACTGCCGATCGTCCACCAGATGATCGACGACATCCATGCGTTTCTCATCAAATGGCTGCCGCACTTCCGCGAAGACAATCGCAGCTACCTGACCGTCGCCATCGGCTGCACGGGCGGGCAGCATCGCTCGGTCTTCATCGCGGAAACGCTCGCCACGCGCCTCGCGGCCGAGGCGAACGTGATCGTGCGGCATCGTGACGCACCGGTGGATGTCGGCGCGTCGTCGCGGCTCGTGACTGCGGTCGCAAGACCCTAGCGACGCCGCTTCCCCGTCAGCGCGCCATGTCCTCTCTCTCCACCACCCTGCTCGACCTGCCGCTGTTTCCGCTGCATACCGTGCTGTTTCCCGGAGGGCTGCTGCCGCTCAAGGTGTTCGAGGCGCGCTATCTCGACATGTCGCGCGCCTGTCTGCGCGACAACGCGCCGTTCGGCGTCTGCCTGCTGAAAAGCGGCCCGGAAGTCGCGCAGGAAGGCGCGGTGTCGGTGCCGGAAACGATCGGCTGCATGGCGCGCATCGTCGAATGCGACACCGGCGAATTCGGGATGCTGTTTCTGCAGGCGATCGGCACGCAGCGCTTCGAACTGCTGTCGTACCGCGTTGAGGCGAACGGGCTGCTCGTCGGCATCGCGGAGCCGCTGCCCGACGACATTCCCCTCGAAGGCGAGCAGGCGCTCGCGCAGTTCGGCGCGTGCGCGGAGGTGCTGGAGCGCATCATCGATGCGCTGAAGCAGAAGAACGAGCCGGACAAGCTGCCGTTCTGCGAGCCGTTCCGGCTCGACGATCCGAGTTGGGTGTCGAACCGCCTGGCCGAACTGCTGCCGCTCGATCTGCGCGCGCGGCAGAAGCTGATGGAGTTTCCCGACGTCGGCGCGCGCATCGACGCCGTGCATCATGTGCTGAACCGGCACGGCTGGCTCTGAGCGCCCGCCGCGCGAGTTACAGCAGCGGCCCGCTCAACGCATCGAGCAGCTTGCGCACCGGCGCGGGCACGCCGTACGCGTCGAGTCCGCTCAGCGGCACCCATGCGGTTTGCGCGTCCTGTGCGACGACGTCACCGCCGCCGCCCTCGCCCATTTCGCTCAGCCGCGGCTCGATTTCGAGCTTGAAATGCGTAAACGTGTGCGTGAGCGGCGCGAGCGGAACCGGCCCGCCGCCGCCCAGACCGCGCGCGCGGTCGGCGAGCGCGGCGTCGCCGTCGGCTTCCGGCAGGCTCCACAATCCGCCCCAGATGCCCGCCGGCGGCCGCCGCTCGAGCAGCACCGCGTCGCCGTCGCGCAGCACGAGCATCCAGGTCTTGCGCGTCGGCACCTTCTTCTTCGGGCGCGCGGCCGGCAATTCGCGCTGCCGGCCGGTGGACTGCGCGACGCAATCGCCGGCAAACGGGCAGCGCGCGCAATCCGGCTTGCCGCGCCCGCACAGCGTCGCGCCGAGATCCATCAGGCCCTGCGTATACGCGCTCACGTCAGCTGCATTCGCGGCATCGGGCAGCAGCGATTCGGCCAGCGCCCACATGTCGTTCTCGACGCGCTTCTCGCCGGGGAAGCCTTCGACGCCGAACACCCGCGCGAGCACGCGCTTCACGTTGCCGTCGAGAATCGTCGCGTGCGCGCCGAACGCGAACGACGCGATCGCCGCCGCGGTCGAGCGGCCGATGCCGGGCAGCTCGGCGAGCGCGTCCGGCGTCGCCGGGAACGCGCCGCCGTGCTCGGCGGCCACCACCTGCGCGCAGCGGTGCAGGTTGCGCGCGCGCGAGTAGTAGCCGAGGCCCGCCCATAGCGCCATCACGTCGTCGGCCGGCGCGGCGGCGAGCGCGGCGACGTCCGGAAAGCGCTCGAGAAAGCGCAGGTAGTACGGCACGACGGTCGACACCTGGGTCTGCTGCAGCATGATTTCCGACAGCCAGATGCGATAGGGATCGCGTGTGTTCTGCCACGGCAGGTCGTGGCGGCCGTGCGCGCGCTGCCACGCGATCAGGCGCGTGGCGAACGTGCGGTGCAGCGGCGTAACGGGAAACGGAGCGGGAGCGGTACGGGGCGGCTTCAAGATGACGAGAAAATGGACAAAGGTTTCAACGCTGGCACGTCGGACAGAAATAGGTCGACCGCTGGCCCTGCACGATCTGCCGGACCGGCGTGCCGCACACACGGCAAGGCAGGCCCGCGCGATCGTAGACGAAACAGTCGAGCTGGAAGTAGCCGCTCTCGCCGTTGCTGCCGACGAAATCGCGCAACGTGCTGCCGCCGCGCTCGATCGCGTCGGCGAGCGTCGCGCGCACGGCATCGGCCAGCCGCTCGTAACGCGGCAGCGACACCTTCCCGGCGGCGGTGGTCGGCCGGATCCCGGCGCGGAACAGGCTCTCCGATGCATAGATGTTGCCGACGCCGACGACGATGTCGCCCGCGAGCAGCGCCTGCTTCACCGACACCGAGCGCCCGCGCGTGCGCGCATGCAGCAGCGCGCCGCTGAAGGCCGGCGAGAACGGTTCGACGCCGAGGCTCGCGAGCAGCGGGTGCGCGTGCACGTCGCCCGCCTCGCGCGGATGCCACAGCACGGCGCCGAAGCGGCGCGGATCGCGGTAGCGCAGCACGAATTCGTCGAAGATCCAGTCGATGTGGTCGTGCTTCGCGGCGGCGGGCGGCGCGCCGGCGGTCGGCAGCACGCGCAGCGTGCCCGTCATGCCGAGATGCACGATGAACCAGCCGGCGTCGACCTCGAACAGCAGGTACTTGCCGCGCCGCTCGACGCCGAGCACCTCGCGCGCGCGCAACTGCTCGGCGAGCCCGGCCGGCACCGGCCAGCGCAGCATCGCGGTACGGACGTCGACGCGCTCGACGCGCCGCCCCGCGACAAAGGGTTCGATACCCCGGCGCGTCACTTCGACTTCTGGCAACTCTGGCATGTTCTGCGGGTCTCAAACTGATGGTCGTGATTGTGCGTGTATTGTAGCGAGCGCGTTACAATCGACCGAAACATCGAACGGATTTCCATGACCCTGCCCTTGAAGCTGCTTCAGAAGCGCCCCGCCGCCGACGCGCGCGGCTTGCGTGCCTTCCCGGTCCGCCGCGTGCTTGGTGCCGCGCTGATCGCCGCATGGACCTTCGCCGCCATTCCGGCCCACGCGCAGATGCCTGCGCCGGACGACGACGAGCCGCAGGGCGCGTTCGACCATGTGTTGCCGGACGAGAAAAAGAATCTCCCGAGCGTGCCGCTGACGAGCCAGATCGTCTATCAGGTGCTTGCCGCCGAAGTGGCGCTCCAGCGTAACCAGCCCGCTCCGGCGTTCCAGACGTATCTCGCGCTCGCGCGCGACACGCGCGACCCGCGCATGGCGCAGCGCGCGACCGAAATCGCGCTCGCCGCGCAGAGCCCGGCCGATGCGCTGTCCGCCGCGAACCTGTGGCGCCAGTACGCGCCGGATTCGAACCGCGCGTCGCAGGTCGACGCCGCGCTGCTGGTGCTCGCCGGCAAGCCGGCCGACGCGCAGCCGATGCTCGCGCGCGAACTCGCGCGCGCGACCGGCGACACGCGCGGCCCCGCGATCCTCGCGCTGCAGGCGCTGCTCGCGCGCGGCGCCGACCGCGTCGGCGGCCTCGCGGTGCTGCGGGACATGCTGAAGAACGACATGAACCGCCCGGAGGCGCAACTCGCGATCGCCCGCCAGCAGCTCGCCGTCGACGACAAGGACGGCGCCGCGCAATCGCTGAAGCAGGCGCTGCAGATCCGGCCGGACTACCTGCCCGCGGCGCTGATGCTGTCGCAGATGGGCCCCGCGGAGCGCGCGGCCGGCATCGCATCGTTCGAGAAATATGTTCAGCAGAATCCGAAGTCGCGCGACGCGCGGCTCGCGCTGTCGCAGCTGTATCTCGCGGACGAACGCCTCGACGACGCGCAGAAGCAGTTCGAGACGATGCGCAAGCTCGACTCGAAAGATCCGACGCCGCTGATGGCGCTCGCGCTGATCAAGATTCAGCAGAAGAAGCTCGACGATGCGACGGCCTACCTGAAGCAGTACGTGCAGCTCGGCGCGAAGCAGCCGAACGCCGACGTCGGCCAGGGCTACATCTACCTCGCGCAGATCGCGATCGACCAGGGCAACGACGCGACCGCGTCGCAATGGCTCGACAAGGTCGACCAGACGAGCCAGCACTACCTGCCCGCGCAGATCACGCGCGCGCAGCTGCTGCAGAAACAGGGCAAGACCGACGAGGCGCGCAAGGTGCTCGACAACCTCCCGGTCAACGATCCGCGCGACGCCGCCGTGATCGCGCGCACCGATGCGTCGATCCTGTTCACCGCGAAGCGCTACGGCGAAGCGGAGACGCGCCTGTCGCGGGCCGTCGACGATTTCCCGGACGATCCGGACCTGCGCTACGACTATGCGATGGCGGCCGAGAAGACCGGCCACTACACGACCATGGAACAGCAGCTGCGCGAACTGATCCGCACGCAGCCCGACAACCCGCAGGCGTACAACGCGCTCGGCTATTCGCTCGCCGACCGCAACCAGCGCCTGCCGGAAGCCAGCAAGCTGATCGAGAAGGCCAACGCGCTCGCGCCGAACGACGCGTACATCATGGACAGCCTCGGCTGGGTGAAATTCCGGATGGGCGACACCGCCGGCGCGACGAAGGTCCTGCGCCGCGCATACGACCTGCAGCCGAACGCCGAAATCGGCGCGCATCTCGGCGAGGTACTGTGGAAGAGCGGCGCGCAGGATGAAGCGCGCACCGCGTGGCGCGCGGCGCAGAAGCTCGAGCCGGACAACGACACGCTCGTGCAGACGCTCAAGCGCCTCCAGGTCAACGGCCTCTGATGCGAATGGCCCGGATGTTTTCCCTGTCCTCACGTGCGGCACGCGGCATCGCCGCGGCCGTCGCGGCACTTGCGCTCGCCGGTTGCGCGAGCACGCCGCCGTCGGCGAGCGCGCCCGGCGGCGTGCTGCAGACCGCCGCGACGCACGCGTATCACGGCCGCTTCGCGGTGCAGTACAACGACCGCCTCGGCAGGCAGCAGAACGTGTACGGCAACTTCGACTGGCAGGAGTACGGCGACGACGTGTCGCTCGAATTGCGCAGCCCGCTCGGCCAGACGCTCGCGGTCGTGAAGTCGTCGCCGCGCACCGCGTCGCTCGAATTGCCGAACCGCCGGCCGCAGTTCGCGACGGACGTCGATCAGCTGATGCAGAACACGCTCGGCTTTTCGCTGCCGCTCGCCGGGCTGCGCTACTGGCTGCAGCCGACGCCCGCGCCGGCGTCGCCGGCCGCGACCGTGCGCGACGCCGAAGACGGCGCGCGCATCAAGCAGATCCGCCAGGACGGCTGGACGATCGATTACCTCTCGTACGCGGATGCGCCGGCCACCGGCGTCAAGCGCGTGAACATCGTGCGCGCGACGCCGCCGCTCGACATCAAGCTCGTGCTCGACCAGTGAGCACGCGCGCCTAGCCTGACACGACACCAGCATGACCGACTCGACCCGCTCGCTGCGCAATTGCCTTGCGCCCGCGAAACTCAACCTGTTCCTGCACATCACCGGCCGCCGCCCGAACGGTTATCACGACCTGCAGAGCGTGTTCCAGCTGTTGAACTGGGGCGACACGCTGCACTTCACGCTGCGCGACGACGGCAAGGTTGCGCGCGCGACCGACGTGCCGGGCGTGCCCGAGGAAAGCGATCTCGTCGTGCGCGCCGCCAACCTGCTGAAGGCGCACACGGGCGCGACGGCCGGCGTCGACATCGAGATCGACAAACGCCTGCCGATGGGCGCGGGCCTCGGCGGCGGCAGCTCCGACGCGGCAACCACGCTGCTCGCGCTGAACCGTCTGTGGCAGCTGAATCTGCCGCGCGCGGAATTGCAATCGCTCGCGGTAAAACTCGGTGCGGACGTGCCGTTTTTTATTTTTGGAAAAAATGCGTTCGCAGAGGGTATCGGAGAAGAATTAGCTGAGGTACAATTGCCGACTCGCTGGTTCCTGGTTGTGACGCCAAGCGTTCATGTCCCGACCGCTGAAATTTTTTCAGATGAGTTGTTGACAAGAGATTCAAAGCCAGTCACAATTACAGACTTTCTTGCACGACAAAGCAGCGACGCAGGATGGCCAGATAGTTTCGGTCGGAATGATATGCAGCAAGTTGTGACAAGTAAGTACGCGGAAGTTGCGCAGGTGGTCAAATGGTTGTATGATGTGACCCCCGCGAGGATGACCGGCTCCGGAGCAAGCGTGTTTGCAGTGTTTCGCAGCAAGCACGAGGCAGAAGCGGTGAAAGCCAAACTGCCCGCCGGATGGAACGGCGCAGTTGCCGAAAGCCTGAACGAGCATCCGCTCTTCGCTTTCGCGTCATGAAGTTTTACTTTGTCGGATGACCTACAGTCCGGCGGAGTTATCAGTTGAGTGTAGGGGAGTCGCCAAGTTGGTCAAGGCACCGGATTTTGATTCCGGCATGCGAGGGTTCGAGTCCTTCCTCCCCTGCCAAAAATTTTCCCGCATTTCCCGCCAAAAGCCCGAAGCAGGTGCACGATGAGCAGCCACAGCCATGACGGCCTGATGGTCTTTACTGGTAACGCGAATCCCGCGCTTGCTCAGGAAGTCGTCAATATTCTTGGTATTCCCCTCGGCAAGGCAATGGTCAGCCGTTTCTCCGACGGCGAGATCCAGGTCGAGATCCAGGAAAACGTGCGCGGCAAGGACGTCTTCGTCCTGCAATCCACGTGCGCGCCGACCAACGACAACCTGATGGAACTGATGATCATGGTCGATGCGCTCAAGCGCGCATCCGCCGGCCGGATCACCGCAGCCATCCCCTACTTCGGCTACGCCCGCCAGGATCGCCGCCCGCGTTCGGCGCGCGTCGCAATCTCGGCGAAGATCGTCGCGAACATGCTGGAAATCGCCGGCGTCGAGCGGATCATCACGATGGATCTGCACGCCGACCAGATTCAGGGCTTCTTCGACATTCCGGTCGACAACATCTACGCGACGCCGATCCTGCTGGGTGACCTGCGCAAGCAGAATTACTCGGATCTGCTCGTCGTGTCGCCGGACGTCGGCGGCGTGGTCCGTGCCCGTGCGCTCGCGAAGCAGCTCAACTGCGATCTCGCGATCATCGACAAGCGTCGCCCGAAAGCGAACGTCGCCGAAGTGATGAACATCATCGGTGAAGTCGAAGGCCGCACCTGCGTGATCATGGACGACATGGTCGATACCGCCGGCACGCTCTGCAAGGCCGCGCAAGTGCTGAAGGATCGCGGCGCGAAGCAGGTGTTCGCCTATGCGACGCACCCGGTGCTGTCGGGTGGCGCCGCCGAGCGCATCGCCGCGTCGGCGCTCGACGAACTGGTCGTCACCGACACGATCCCGCTGTCCGCGGAATCGCTGGCCTGCTCGAAGATCCGCTCGCTGACGAGCGCGAGCCTCCTGGCCGAGACGTTCTCGCGGATCCGCCGCGGCGATTCGGTGATGTCGCTGTTCGCGGAATCCTGATCGGGATACCGACAAGCAAAAAGCATGCGCGAAAAGCGAAGCGGCAACGCTTCGCTTTTTGCACAATCGGCCGGGACGTACGAAACCCCGGCCGTTTCATCAGGGGCCGCCGTCTTGACGGCCCGTCTTACTGCCTGGTCGCGGGCAGCACATGGAGAATCACATGAAAGTCGTCGCTTTCGAGCGCCAACAGCAAGGTACGGGTGCGAGCCGCCGCCTGCGCAACGCTGGTAAGACCACGGGTATCGTCTACGGTGGCGAAGCCGCCCCGCAAATGATCGAACTCGATCACAACGCCCTGTGGCACGCGCTGAAGAAGGAAGCCTTCCACTCGTCGATCCTCGACCTCGAAGTGGCCGGCGCATCGCAGCAAGTCCTGCTGCGTGACGTTCAGTACCACCCGTTCAAGCAACTCGTGCTGCACGTGGACTTCCAGCGCGTCGACGCGAAGAAGAAGCTGCACACGAAGGCGCCGCTGCACTTCCTGAACGCTGAAGTCAGCCCGGCCGTGAAGCTGTCGAGCGCGATCATCTCGCACGTCGCGACGGAAATCGAAATCGAGTGCCTGCCGGCCGACCTGCCGGAATTCCTCGAAATCGACCTGTCGAAGATCGAAGCGGGCCAGTCGCTGCACGCGAAGGACATCACGCTGCCGAAGGGCGTCGCACTGACCGCCCACGTCGACGCTGAAAACCCGGTCGTCGCGTCGGCAGCACTGCCGGCTGGCGCCGTGTCGGACGCGGCCGAAGGCGAAACGCCGGCTGCCTAAGCGCCCTTTCGATCCGTTTTCCGAAACGGTCGACGCAACCCGCCGCGGCTTGCCCCCGGCGGGTTTTTCTTTTTTTGCGCCCAGGCGGCTCGCCGCCGCCATCGAAACGTCATGATCAAACTGATCGTCGGCCTCGGCAATCCCGGGGCGGAATACACCGCGACGCGCCACAACGCCGGCTTCTGGCTGATCGACCAGCTGGCCCGCGAAGCGGGCGCCACGCTGCGCGACGAGCGCCGCTTCCACGGCTTCTACGCGAAGGCCCGCCTGCACGGCGAGGAAGTACATCTGCTCGAGCCGCAGACGTACATGAACCGCTCCGGCCAGTCGGTCGTCGCGCTCGCGCAATTCTTCAAGATCCTGCCCGACCAGATCCTCGTCGCGCACGACGAGCTCGACCTGCCGCCCGGCACCGTCAAGCTGAAGCGCGGCGGCGGCAGCGGCGGCCACAACGGCCTCAAGGACATTTCCGCGCACCTGTCGACGCAGCAATACTGGCGACTGCGGATCGGCATCGGCCATCCGCGCGACCTGATCCCCGAAAGCGCGCGCGCCGGCGCGAAGCCGGACGTCGCGAATTTCGTGCTGAAGCCGCCGCGCCGCGAGGAGCAGGACGTGATCGACGCATCGATCGAACGCGCGCTCGCCGTGATGCCGATGGTCGTCAAGGGCGAGCTCGACCGCGCGACGATGCTGCTGCATCGCAACGGCTGAGCGCAGCCGCCGCACGCACCGCATGCCGCGCATGAGGTAATCTCGTCGTTTTACCCGTCAGGAGTCGTGCGGTGAGCCGTTACTGGAGCGAAGTCGTTCAGCAACTCGTGCCCTACGTGCCGGGCGAACAGCCCGCGCTCGCGCATCCGGTCAAGCTGAACACCAACGAGAATCCCTATCCGCCGTCGCCGCGCGTCGTCGCGGCGATCACGCACGAGCTCGGCGAGACCGGCGACACGCTGCGCCGCTACCCCGATCCGCTCGCGCGCCGGCTGCGCGAGACGGTCGCCGCCCATCACCGCATCGCGCCGGACCAGGTGTTCGTCGGCAACGGCTCCGACGAAGTGCTCGCGCACACGTTCCAGGCGCTGCTCAAGCACGAGCGGCCGCTGCGCTTCCCCGACATCACGTACAGCTTCTATCCGACCTATGCGCGGCTGTACGGCGTGCCCTACACGGCGCTGCCGCTCGCCGACGATTTCTCGATCCGCGTCGACGACTACCTCGACGACACGGGCTGCGTGCTGTTTCCGAACCCGAACGCGCCGACGGGCCGCGCGCTGCCGCTCGCGGACATCGAGCGGATCGCCGCCGCGAATCCGTCGTCGGCGGTCGTCATCGACGAGGCGTATGTGGATTTCGGCGCGCAGTCGGCAATCTCGCTGATCGACCGCTATCCGAACCTGCTGGTCGTCCATACGACGTCGAAGGCCCGCTCGCTCGCGGGGATGCGGGTCGGCTTCGCATTCGGTGATGCCGGCCTGATCGACGCGCTCAACCGTGTGAAGGACAGCTTCAACTCGTACCCGCTCGACCGCCTCGCGCAGGTCGCGGCGCGCGCCGCCTATGAGGACGACGCATACTTCGACGCGACGTGCCGGCGCGTGATCGACAGCCGCACGCGGCTCACGCAGGCGCTGGAAGCACTGGGATTCGACGTCGTGCCGTCGGCCGCGAATTTCGTGTTCGCGCGCCATCCGGCGCACGACGCGGCCACGCTGGCGACACGGCTCAAGGAGCGGGAGATTTTCGTGCGGCACTTCAAGCTGCCGCGGATCGACCAGCATCTGCGCATCACCGTCGGCACCGATGCCGAGTGCGACGCGCTCATCGCGGCGCTGCGCGACCTGCTGGGCTGAAAACGGCGCGGGCGGCACGCGCCGCCCGGCCCTTCATTGCGTCACTGCTGCGCGTCGTCGCCCTTCGCGGCGATCAACGCGTGGTACTTCTCCATCAACTGCGCGTGCGTTTCCGCATGCTGCGGATCGCGCGGGATGCATTCGACCGGACACACCTGCTGGCACTGCGGCTCGTCGAAATGGCCGACGCACTCGGTGCACTTGCCGGGGTCGATCACGTAGATTTCCGGGCCCATCGAAATCGCGCCGTTCGGGCACTCAGGCTCGCACACGTCGCAATTGATGCACTCGTCGGTAATCATCAAAGCCATACTGATCTCACTTGCTCAGGCCGGCGGCCGGCTTCGGGGAGAAATCGGCCGGCGCCGCATCACGCGGCCGGACCCTGGCCCATTGCGGCCACTTTTTCCGTCAACCACTTCTCGACCGACGGGAACACGAACTTGCTGACATCTCCGCCCAACTGGGCGATTTCGCGCACGATCGTCCCAGAAATGAACTGGTACTGGTCGGACGGCGTCATGAACATCGTCTCGACGTCCGGCAGCAGATAGCGGTTCATCCCCGCCATCTGGAACTCGTATTCGAAATCGGACACCGCGCGCAGGCCGCGCACGATCACCCGCGCGTTGTTGGTGCGGACGAAATCCTTCAGCAGGCCGGTGAAGCCCATCACCTTCACGTTCGGGTAATGGCCGAGCACCTCGTTCGCAATCTCCAGACGTTCCTCCAGCGAGAAGAACGGCTTTTTCGCGCGGCTGTCGGCGACGCCGACGACCAGCGTATCAAAAATGCTCGACGCGCGCCGCACGAGATCTTCGTGGCCACGCGTCAGCGGATCGAACGTACCCGGATACACGGCGACTACCATGTCGCTCCTCCTGTCATCACGCAAATGGGGGTGCAGCCGTGCGACGCGCACGCCACTGCCGAGCTGGGCAAACGTCGCCTGTTGCACGTCGCCTCGTTTTGGAACGCGCATTATTCATCATTTTCGCGTCGCAGCAAATGATAGTGGACCGCGCCGGCCTTGCCATGCTTCACGATCTCCCAGCCGGCGAGTGCGTCGTGCTCGGCCGGATCGAGTTCCGCGCCCGTCTCGACGTACAGCGCGCCGCCCGGCGCAACCAGCGGTGCGGTGAGCGCGATCGCGCGCGCGAGCACGGCTGCGTCGCCGAACGGCGGATCGAGGAACACGACGTCGAACGCGCCCGGCGCGAGGCCGGCTGCGAGCCGCAGCGCATCGGCCTCCGCGACCTCGACCGTGCGCGCGCCGAGCTTGTCCCGGATCGCGCGCAGCTGCTGTGCCGCGCGCGGATGGCGCTCGACCATCACGACGCTCGCCGCGCCGCGCGATGCGGCCTCGAAGCCGAGCGCGCCGGTGCCGGCGAACAGGTCGAGGCAGCGCTGCCCGTCGAGGTCCTGGCCGAGCCAGTTGAACAGCGTCTCGCGGACGCGGTCGGGCGTCGGGCGCAGGCCGTCGAGATCCAGCACCGCGAGCGGCGTGCGTTTCCAGTCGCCGCCGATGATGCGGATCGTGTGCGGCTTGCCGCGGCTGGTGGGGGCCGCGGGGCGGCCGGAGGATGAACGGGATGAACGGGACATGCGGGAGGAATATCGAACGGAGGACCGGGCGCGAACGGGGCGCGCCGCCAAACAGGCGCACGTTACCACAGCGGCGTCGCGCGCTGGCGCGAGCGCCGCGCTGCGCCTGATAAAATGCGAGGTTTCGGCTGTCGCGCGCGGCAGCCCGCACGCAGTCCACGCCTTCCGCGGCGACGGACCGCCCTCTTCCCGACGCCAGACCATGTTCAGTTTCTTCAAACGATTCAAGAAAACGCAGGAGCCGACGCCCGCGGAAGCGCCGTCGGCCGCCGAGCCGCAGGCGGACGCGCAGTCCGTCGATGCACCCGCGCCGCAGCCGGTGCCGGCCCCGCGCGAATCCGCGCCCCCGACCGGCGGCGCGGCGCCGCAACCGGCCGCGCCCGCCGTCGTGATGACGGTCACCCCGGCCGACGGCGGCCGCGGCGAGGTCGTCGAGACGGTCGAGATCGTCCCGCCGCCCGCCGTGGAGCCCAATGCGAAGAAATCGTGGCTCGCGCGCCTGAAGTCCGGGCTCGCGAAGACCAGTTCGAGCATCACCGGCGTGTTCGTCAGCACGAAGATCGACGAGGACCTGTACGAGGAACTCGAGACCGCGCTGCTGATGTCCGACGCGGGTGTCGACGCGACCGAATACCTGCTCGACGCGCTGCGCGAGAAAGTGCGCACGGGCCGGCTCACCGATCCGCAGCAGGTCAAGGCCGCGCTGCACGACCTGCTCGTCGACCTGCTGAAGCCGCTCGAGAAATCACTGATGCTCGGCCGCGCGCAGCCGCTCGTGATGATGATCGCGGGCGTCAACGGCGCCGGCAAGACGACCAGCATCGGCAAGCTCGCGAAGCACCTGCAGAGCTTCGACCAGTCGGTGCTGCTGGCCGCGGGCGACACGTTCCGCGCGGCCGCCCGCGAACAGTTGACGATCTGGGGCGAGCGCAACAACGTGACGGTCGTGCAGCAGGAAAGCGGCGATCCGGCCGCGGTGATCTTCGATGCGGTCAGCGCCGCGCGCGCGCGCAACATCGACGTGATGATGGCCGACACCGCCGGCCGCCTGCCGACGCAGCTGCACCTGATGGAAGAGCTGAAGAAGGTGAAGCGCGTGATCTCGAAGGCGCACGACGGCGCGCCGCACGAAGTGCTGCTCGTGATCGACGCGAACACGGGCCAGAACGCGCTCACGCAGGTGAAGGCGTTCGACGACGCGCTCGGCCTGACCGGCCTCATCGTCACGAAGCTCGACGGCACCGCGAAGGGCGGCATCCTCGCCGCGATCGCGCGGCAGCGCCCGGTGCCCGTCTACTTCATCGGCATCGGCGAGAAGGTCGAGGACCTGCAGCCGTTCAGCGCAGTGGAATTCGCGGACGCGCTGCTCGGCTGAGCGCCGCGCATCCTGCCGCACACAGGGCGCCCGCGGGCGCCCTTTTTCATGCGGTCTGCTCGCGCTTACCCGGCCTCACTCGGCGTCGGGCTGCGCGCCGGGCGCGGCTGCCTTGAACGCATCGAGTGTCATTGCATAGTCGTAGATCCGCTGGATCGTCGGGAAGCGCGACGTGTCGATCGCGAAGCGGTTCGCGTTGAACACCTGCGGCACGACGCAGATGTCGGCGAGCGTCGGCGTGTCGCCGAAGCACAGCCTGCCGGTGCGCGGATCGTTCGCGAGGCGCGCTTCCAGCGTCGCGAACCCCGCCTCGATCCAGTGGCGGTACCAGTCGTTCTTCGCCTCTTCCGGCACCTGGAGCATGTGCTTCAGGTACTTCAGCACGCGCAGGTTGTTGAGCGGGTGGATCTCGCATGCGATCTGCAGCGCGATCGACCGCACGTACGCGCGGTCGAGCGGCGCTTTCGGCAGCAGCGGCGGCTCGGGGTGAGTCTCGTCCAGGTACTCGACGATCGCGAGCGACTGCTGCAGCGCCGCGTCGCCGTCGACGAGCGTCGGCACCAGCGAATCCGGGCTCAGCGCACGATATTCGTCCTTCAATTGCTGGCCGCCGTCGCGCAGCAGGTGCACCGGCACGTAGTCGAACGGCAGCTGCTTCAGGTGCAGCGCGATCCGCACGCGATACGACGCGGAACTGCGGAAATAGCTGTAAAGCTTCATCGGATGTCTCTCGTTGTCATGATCGGCCGGTGAACGCGCAGGCCGGAAGCCGGCGTGCGCGGCATGGGCAGCACGCGTCGGGCCGGCCGCCGGGGGCCGAGGCCGACACGCACGCGTCGCCGGATGCATCAGTGTAGCGCGCGGCGCGGCGCCCCCGCGCGCTTGCCGGATCCGCGCACATGCGATACTGGGAAGGTTCCTCACCTCAGATGCGCGGCCCCGACGCCGGCCGCCCCACCCCGCTTCGATGACCGCTTCCCTCGATCCCGCCGCCCGCCCCGCCGAGCCGTTCCCCAGCGCCCGCTTCATCAAGGAAATCGGGCGCGGTCCGCATGGCGCGCGCGCGCTGTCCGCCGAAGACACCTTCGAGCTGTATCGGGCGATGCTCGACGCGCGCGTGTCGGACCTCGAACTCGGCGCGATCCTGATCGCGTATCGACTGAAGGGCGAGACCGCCGACGAGCTGGCCGCGATGCTGGCCGCCGCGCACGCGTCGTTCGAGCCCGTGCACGTGCGCGACGGCGCGTTCCGCCCGGTGTCGATCCCGAGCTACAACGGCGCGCGCAAGCAGCCGAACCTCGTGCCGCTGCTCGCGCTCCTGCTCGCGCGCGAAGGCGTGCCGGTGCTCGTGCACGGCGTCACGCACGACCCGGGCCGCGTGACGAGCGCCGAGATCTTCGATGCGCTGTCGATCGCGCCGTCGGCGTCGCACGACGGAATCGAGGACATGCTCGCCGAGCGCCGCGTCGCGTTCGCGCCGATCGACACGCTCGCGCCGCAGCTCGCGCGCCTGCTGGCGATGCGCGGCGTGCTCGGCGTGCGCAACTCGACGCATACGCTCGTGAAGATCCTGCAGCCGTTCGCGCCCGCCGGCCTGCGGCTCGTCAACTACACGCATCCGCCGTACCGCGACAGTCTCGCGCAGTTGTTCCGCGACCATCCGGACGCGGCGCTGGGCGGTGCGCTGCTCGCGCGCGGCACCGAAGGCGAGGCGGTCGCCGACACGCGGCGCCAGGTGCAGGTCGACTGGCTGCATGACGGCATCTGCGACACGCTGATCGAAGCGGAGCGCTCGTCGGCCGACGCGCCGCCCGTCGCGCTGCCGGAATCGCGCGACGCGGCCACGACCGCGGCCTGGACGGACGCCGTGCTGCGCGGCGAGATGCCGGTGCCGGAGACGGTCGCCCGGCAGGTTGACACGATCGTGCAGATCGCGCGCATCGGCGCGTAAGTCCGTGCCTGCGCCTCGGCGCGTGCCTTCGTGCCGGGCGCGTGGCGCCACCGCCGGCCGCGAATCCGCCCGTTCCGTAACGCGCCGTGGAACGGCCCATTTGACAGGCGCAGGCGACTTCGCATAGAGTTGCCCTCATGCGTTCCTTTCCGAACACCCTCCGAATTACCTCCGGCAGCCTAGCGCGGCCGCTATCGCTACGACTAGCCTAAGGCTGTCGTAGCGCCGTGTGCTGTCCGCACGGTCCCTCCCAGCAGTTCCTCGCAGTACCCCTCTCGCAGTTTTTACAACCGAAGTCGTCAGCTTTCGTCCGTCTATCCGTCGGCCGATTCGCGAAGATCATCCGCATCCGCAGCGCGTTCCGGCGCCACGGTGCGAGGCAGCGTCAACCGACGCTCATGCCGCCCGTCTTCGCTCGCGACTTGAGACCCGAGGTCCCGAAGATGAAGCGCAACCCGCAAGAAAAGTACCGACCGTTCGAACCCGTCCGCATCAACGGCCGCAAGTGGCCGACCCGCACGATCGAGCGCGCGCCGGTCTGGATGAGCACCGATCTGCGCGACGGCAACCAGTCGCTGATCGAGCCGATGAGCATCGAGCAGAAGCTCGAATTCTTCGAGATGCTCGTCGCGATCGGCTTCAAGGAGATCGAAGTCGGTTTTCCGTCGGCGTCGCAAACCGACTTCGATTTCGTGCGCAGGCTGATCGACGAGAAGCGCATTCCCGACGACGTGACGATCGAAGTGCTCGTGCAATCGCGCGAAGACCTGATCGCCCGCACGTTCGACGCGCTCGAAGGCACGCCGCGCGCGATCGTGCACCTGTACAACGCGATCTGCCCGTCGTTCCGCCGCATCGTGTTCGGGATGTCGAAGGACGACGTGAAGGCGCTCGCGGTCGACGGCACGCGGCTCATCAAGGCATACGCGGCGGCGCGCCCGGACACGCACTGGACGTTCCAGTATTCGCCGGAAACCTTCAGCATGACCGAGCTGTCGTTCGCGCGCGAAGTGTGCGACGCAGTCGCGCAGACCTGGAGGCCGACCCGCGACCACAAGATGATCGTCAACCTGCCTGCGACCGTCGAAGCCGCGACGCCGAACGTGTTCGCGGACCAGATCGAATGGATGGACCGCAACCTCGGCTATCGCGACAGCATCGTGCTGTCCGTGCATCCGCACAACGACCGCGGCACCGCCGTCGCCGCCGCCGAGCTCGCGCTGCTCGCGGGCGCCGACCGCATCGAAGGCTGCCTGTTCGGCAACGGCGAGCGCACCGGCAACGTCGATCTCGTCACGCTCGCGCTGAACCTCTACACGCAGGGCATCGATCCGGGCCTCGACTTCTCCGACATCGACGCGGTGCGCCGCGTCGTCGAGCGCTGCAACCAGATTCCCGTGCATCCGCGCCACCCGTATGCGGGCGACCTCGTGTTCACCGCATTCTCCGGCTCGCACCAGGATGCGATCCGCAAGGGCTTCGCGCAGCAGCAGCCCGACGCGATCTGGGAGGTGCCGTACCTGCCGATCGATCCGGCCGATCTCGGCCGCAGCTACGATGCGGTGATTCGCGTGAACAGCCAGTCCGGCAAGGGCGGCGCGACGTTCCTGCTCGAACGCGGAATGGGCTTCACGCCGCCGCGCCGCGTGCAGATCGAGTTCAGCCACGCGGTGCAGACGCTCGCCGACGCATCCGGCGAGGAAGTGACGGGTGACGCAATCTGCGCGCTGTTCGCACGCGAATTCTTCGACACCGAGGGCCCGGCCGCGCGCAGCGGCGGCAGCGCACGCTGGCGGAACCGCGACGTCGCGGGCGCCAGCGCGGCCGGCGCAACGCCCGAGGAGGCGGCGCGGCGCGCGACGGCAGCCTTCGCGGCCGCGGCCGGCGTCACGATCGACGTCGCGTCGTGCGAACACGCGCGCACGGTCGACGGACGAATCGCGGTATCGGTCGGCTGCCGGGTCGGCGACGCGCCGCCGCGGCACGGCGTCGGCGTGCACGCCGATGCGGCGAGCGCCGCGCTCGACGCGGTCGTCAGCGCGATCAACCGCTCGGCGTGGCACTGCGCCGACCGCCGTGCGGCGGCATAAGGGTTTGAATCGCGGTTTGAATCAGGGTTTGAAGTAGGCCAGCGAGCGGTGCGAGACCGCCCGCGCAGCGTGCGATCCGCGCTGCGCGGGCCGGCAGGAAGCGGCCCAGAAGGACGCTTCGGACGGGACACGAAAAGGAGCGCGACGCGCGTTCATGTCTCGGTCGCGCACCGCGTCGCCTGCCACGCGAGCAGGCGCCAGCGCCCCTGCTCCTGCGTCTGTACGGCGGTGTACGCAATCGGAAACACGAGGCCGCCGTTGTTCGTTTCCATCTCGATCAGCGCGCGCCCGGTGACGAGGCAGGTATCGTCGCCCACGGGCAGCACGTCCTGCGACTGGATTTCGATCTGGCGATAGCGGCGGCGGCCGGCGGCGATGGCGTCGATGAACTGCTGCTTGGTTTCCCGTTTGCCGTTGGTGTGCACGTAGAACACCTTGTCCGACAGCAGCGCGTCGAGCACTTCGCCGTCGGCATCCACCATCGCCCGGAACCGATCGCGCTCGAGCGCGCGGATCGCATCGACCACCTTCGCCATCGCCTGACTCCTCGGCAACGCGCACGCCGTGCGCGGGCGTGCGGATCAGAAGTTGTACTGCAGATAGAACTGGTGGAAATTTATACCAGGATTCGGCTCTTTGATACCCGCGTTAGACACATGTTGAAAGCGGTAGCCGACCTGGTACTGTTGCCGCTGCCCGAACTGCACGCCGACGCCCGCCACGTCGGCGAACTGGAACGCGGTCGACATCGACAGATCGTGCGAAATCGTCGGATGAGACAGCAGGCGGATGCCGGCGCCGGCTTCGACGTACGGGCGGACCGCGCCCGCGCTCTTGATGAAGCGGAGCATCGGCGTCGCGCCGAACTCCCAGAGGCTCGTGTGGACGTTGCCGTTCGTATGCCAGTAGCTGACGTTGCCCTCCATCACGAACGCGAAGTGCCAGCCGCCGATTTCCCACCAGGTCCAGCCCGGGTCCCAGACCACGCCGAGGTTACCCTTGTCGATGCTGTGGCGATCGGAAAACCCGCCGCCCGCCTGAATCCCCCAGCGATCCGCCAGCGCTGCCCCTGAACCGCCCAGCAGCGACGCCGCCAGGACCGCATGCAACGCAAGCCGGCTCCGCCGCCGACCGTTCTTATTGTTCATCTGACACTCCAACTTTGTGGGTTGAACGGAGCCAGCCGCCAGGCGACTGAGCTCGAGCGAACAGAATGGTATGGTAAAGGACTTTTCGGATCGGCATCACGAAACGAAATGGTTTGCTGCCGAAACTACAAAAATCGGAATCGTCTACTGATTCTCATGAAAAACAACAGGTTACGGAACTTGCGGGCGTTCGAGCTGTCACGCCTAACACTATCGACATCGTCAAATCGATAGAAAAATGGGAACTCCAAAGCCCGCACCCCCTCTAAGGAATTAGCACTCAGTTTGCGGGAGTGCTAAGATTGACCGCGGAATCATCCGAGACCGGGGTTCATCCCTGATTCCAAAGGAGTTTTCTTAAGTGAGCAACGCACTGACCCTTCCGAACACCCTGAGCCCGGCGTCTGCTAAGGCCGAATCGGCAGGCTCGCTGGCGCTCGCAACCCATTCGATGTTGCCGGGCCAGCTGGGCAATATCGACGCCTATATCCAGGCAGTCAATCGTATTCCGCTGCTGACGGCCGAGGAAGAGCGCCAGTACGCCACCGAGTTCCGCGAGCAGAGCAACCTCGACGCGGCGCGCCGCCTCGTGCTGTCGCACCTGCGGCTCGTCGTGTCGATCGCGCGCAACTACCTCGGCTACGGCCTGCCGCACGGCGACCTGATCCAGGAAGGCAACATCGGCCTGATGAAGGCCGTGAAGCGCTTCGATCCGGCGCAGAACGTGCGCCTCGTGTCCTATGCGATCCACTGGATCAAGGCCGAGATCCACGAATACATCCTGCGCAACTGGCGCATGGTGAAGGTCGCGACGACGAAGGCGCAGCGCAAGCTGTTCTTCAACCTGCGCAGCCACAAAAAGGGCATGCAGGCGATGACGCCCGAGGAAATCGACGGCCTCGCGCAGGAGCTCAACGTCAAGCGCGAGGAAGTCACCGAGATGGAAACCCGCCTGTCGGGCGGCGACATCGCGCTCGAAGGGCAGGTCGAGGACGGCGAGGAAAGCTACGCGCCGATCGCGTACCTCGCCGATTCGCACAACGAGCCGACCGCCGTGCTCGCCGCGCGTCAGCGCGACATGCTGCAGACGGACGGCATCGCGCAGGCGCTCGACGCGCTCGACGCGCGCAGCCGCCGCATCATCGAGGCGCGCTGGCTGCACGTCGACGACGACGGCTCGGGCGGCTCGACGCTGCACGATCTCGCCGCCGAGTTCGGCGTGTCGGCGGAGCGCATTCGCCAGATCGAAGCGAGCGCGATGAAAAAAATGCGCACGGCACTCGCCGCCTACGCGTAACGCCCGCTGAATTAAAACGCTTGATAGAAAACCGCTGCCCGCCCGGCAGCGGTTTTTTTTCGCCCATAAATTGACCAATTCAATCGGGTATTCACCCAAACGCCGGCTGTTCCGCCGATGCTTGATCTAGCTCAAGTTTCGACCATCCCTTCGCGACGGTCCGCCGCAGCGCGGCACTCGGCACGTCGCGAGTGTCCTCTTAAAATTGATGCGTCAGGCGCAACAGGATTAAAAACTGCTTAACGGCCGTCATCAATCCGACGTAGAGTCGCCCCAATACCTGCTTAAAACCGATTCAGGATAATGGCCTTGATCTCGATCGATAAAAAGCCCGCGCCCGCGACCGGCGCGACCGGCTGGCGCGGTCGCCTCGCCGCGTGGGCCCGCGGCCCGACGCTTGCCCGCGACATCACCATCGTGCTGCTCGTCAAGCTGGCACTGCTGATGGCGCTCAAATACGCATTCTTCAATCACCCGCAGGCCAAGCACATGTCGTTGCCGCCTGCCGCCGTCGCCGAGAAGCTGCTCTCGGTGCCGGCCCCCGCCTCTACCGAGGGAGACCACCATGATAAGTAGCGAAGTCGTCGATCTGTCGCGTCTGCAGTTCGGCATCACAGCGCTCTACCACTTCCTGTTCGTACCGCTGACCCTCGGCCTGTCCTGGCTGCTCGTCGTCATGGAAGCCGTCTACGTGATGACCGGCAAGCAGGTCTACAAGGACATGACCCAGTTCTGGGGCAAGCTGTTCGGCATCAATTTCGCAATGGGCGTGACGACCGGCATCACGCTCGAATTCCAGTTCGGCACGAACTGGTCGTACTACTCGCACTACGTCGGCGACATCTTCGGCGTGCCGCTCGCGGTCGAAGGCCTGATGGCGTTCTTCCTCGAATCGACGTTCGTCGGCCTGTTCTTCTTCGGCTGGAACCGCCTGTCGAAGGTCAAGCACCTGATGGTCACGTTCCTCGTCGCGCTCGGCTCGAACCTGTCCGCGCTGTGGATCCTCGTCGCGAACGGCTGGATGAACAACCCGGTCGGCGCCGAGTTCAACTACCAGACGATGCGCATGGAAATGACGAACCTGTTCGACGTGGTGTTCAACCCGGTCGCGCAGGTGAAGTTCGTGCACACCGTGTCGGCCGGCTACGTGTCGGCGGCGATGTTCGTGCTCGGCGTGTCGTCGTGGTATCTGCTGAAGAAGCGCGACACCGATTTCGCGCTGCGCTCGTTCGCGGTCGCGGCCGGCTTCGGCCTCGCGTCGACGCTCTGCGTGATCGTGCTCGGCGACGAATCCGGCTATACGACCGGCGAAGTGCAGAAGATGAAGCTCGCCGCGATCGAATCCGAATGGGAGACCGCACCGGCGCCGGCGGCGTTCACGCTGATCGGGCTGCCGAACCAGCAGGAAGAACGCACCGACTACGCGATCAAGATCCCGTATGCGCTCGGCCTGATCGCGACGCGCTCGATCGACGAGCCGGTGATCGGCCTGCGTGAGCTCGCCAAGCGCAGCGAAGAGCACATCCAGAGCGGGATGATCGCTTACGGCGCGCTGCAGAAGATCAAGGAAGGCGACACCAGCGCCGCGACCCGCGAGCAGTTCGACAAGCACAAGGAATATCTCGGCTACGGGCTGATGCTCAAGCAGTTCACGCCGAAGGTCATCGACGCGACGCCGGAGCAGATCAAGGCCGCCGCGAAGAAGACCATCCCGCCTGTCGCGCCGGTGTTCTTCTCGTTCCGGATCATGGTGTTCCTCGGCTTCCTGTTCCTTGCGACGTTCGTCGCCGCGTTCTGGTTCTGCGCGCGCCGCGAGCTGCTGCAGGACAACCGCCGCTGGTTCCTGCGCTATGCGGTGTGGGCGATCCCGCTGCCGTGGATCGCGATCGAATTCGGCTGGATCGTCGCCGAACTGGGCCGCCAGCCGTGGACGATCGCGGGCATCCTGCCGACGCACCTGTCCGCGTCGAGCCTGACGCCGACCGACCTGTACCTGAGCCTGGCCGGCTTCATCCTGTTCTACACGGCGCTCTTCATCATCGAGATCACGCTGATGTTCAAGTACGCGCGCCTCGGCCCGTCTTCGCTGCATACCGGCCGCTACCACCACGAGCTGGCGGCCGCCAGCGAGCGCGCCCCGGCCTGAGCCCGGCCCAGATACCGAACAAGGAATCGCTATGGACTACGCAACTCTCAAGCTGATCTGGTGGCTGCTCGTCGGCGTGCTGCTGATCGGCTTCGCCGTCACCGACGGCTTCGACATGGGCGCGACCGCGCTGCTGCCGTTCCTCGGCAAGACCGACGAGGAGCGCCGCATCATCGTCAACACGGTCGGCGCGACCTGGGAAGGCAACCAGGTGTGGCTCATCACCGCCGGCGGCGCGATGTTCGCCGCTTGGCCGCTCGTCTATGCGGCATCGTTCTCCGGCTTCTACTTCGCGATGCTGCTCGTGCTGTTCGCGCTGTTCTTCCGGCCGGTCGGCTTCGACTACCGCAGCAAGCGGCCGGACCCGCGCTGGCGCGCGGGCTGGGACTGGGGCCTGTTCGCCGGCGGCTTCGTGCCGGCGCTGGTGTTCGGCGTCGCGTTCGGCAACCTGCTGCAGGGCGTGCCGTTCCAGTTCGACACCGACCTGCGCGTCAGCTACCACGGCAGCTTCTGGGCGCTCCTGAACCCGTTCGCGCTGCTCTGCGGCCTCGTCAGCCTGACGATGCTGGTCGCGCACGGCGCCGCGTTCATCAAGATGAAGACGGACGGCGTGATCGCGCGCCGCGCGTCGGTCGCGCTGCGCGTGTCGGCGTTCCTCGCCGTCGTGCTGTTCGTGCTCGCGGGCGTGCTGATCGCGTCGTATGTCGGCGGCTATCACATCACGCACGCGGCGCCGACCGATACGGTCGCTAACCCGCTGCTGAAGGACGTCGCCGCAGGCTCGGGCCTGTGGCTCGCGAACTACGGCGAGTATCCGTGGATGGTCGCGGCGCCGGTCGTCGGCATCGCCGGCGGCGTGCTCGCGCTGCTGCTCGCGGGCTCGCGCCTCGAGAAGACCGCGTTCTTCTGCACGGGCCTGATGATCGTCGGCGTGATCCTGACCGCGGGCTTCTCGATGTTCCCGTTCATCATGCCGTCGTCGCTCGACCCGAAGAGCAGCCTGACCGTATGGGACTCGACGTCGAGCCACATGACGCTGCAGGTGATGCTGTTCGCCGTGATCGTGTTCCTGCCGCTCGTCCTGCTCTACACGGGCTGGGTCTACCGCGTGATGCGCGGCAAGGTCACGCGCGAGGCGCTCGAGGAAAACAAGCACTCGATGTATTGAATGTATTGAACCCGGCGGGGCGCGCACGCGCCCCCGCCCCACGTTTCGCAAGGAGTCGGATCATGTGGTACTTCAGCTGGATTCTCGGTATCGGCGTCGCGCTCGCGTTCGGCATCGTCAACGCGATGTGGCTCGAAGCGCAGCCGAAGCGCTTCGCGCAGGCCGGCGCGAAAGCCGACCGGACCTGACGCCGCGGCGGCGGCCGCCGCGCACGCCCGGACGACATGCGCCGGGCGCGCCGGACGGATCGCCGTGCCGCTGCAGCCAACCTCGCCATGTGCGAGGTTTTTTTTCGCCTGCGGCCCGCCGCCTCGCATCGCCCTCATCTCAAAATTCAATGCCATTCTGGAACCAAATTAATACCACTTGAATACCATTCAAAGGTTTCATATGATCTTTCACGCGGCCGTCCACAGGCCGCGTCCACTTGGGTGGAGGAGACATGAAAGATCACCGCTTGGGCTCCCGCGGCGCCACGCCGAACCGTGAGCGTCCGGGGACCGGCCGCGCCGCCGCGCCCATCGACATGCGCCGCTCATGAACGCGCACGGCCGGCGCGCGTGCCGCGAACCTGATCCGTAGCGCTCGGCACCGCGCGCCTTATGCGCGCCTTATGCACGCCTTGTGCACTTCCTCGTGCCCCCTCGCTCGCGTGCGGCCCCCAGCCTTCCCCGCAGCCTCCTTGAAAGACCCGATCGCAGCGACGTAATCCCACGGCGTCGTATCGCCGAACTTTTTTTGAGGAATCCCCATGAATCGAATCCTGCATTCCCTGTGCGCCGGCGTGCTGATCGCGGCGGCGCTGTCGCCGGCCGCGTCGCCCGCGCAGGCGCCCGCGCGCGCGGCCCCCGGCGCGAGCGCGAACGCCGCCCCGCCGACGCCCGCCGGGCTCGCGATGCTGCTGTCGAACGGCCTCGCGTTGCGCGTCGCCGTCGACAACAATCACGCGGCGTCGGCCGGCGTGCCCTGCGCCGATCTCGGCGCGGACTGGGCGAGCTGCGCGACGGGCCGCCTGATCCTGCAGAACCGCGGCCACCAGCCGATCGCCGACGGCGGCTGGCGGCTCTACCTGCACAGCATCCGCCGCCTGCTGCGGGTCGACCGGCCGGGCTTCGCGCTGCGCCGCCTGACGGGCGACCTGTACGAACTGACGCCGCAGCCGGGTTCGCTCCGGCTCGCGCCGGGCGAGCGCATCGAGCTGCCGGTCGTCGCCGAATACTGGCTGCGCCGCTACAGCGACGTGATTCCGCGGCCCTACGTGGTGGTCGACGGCGCACCGCCCGCGGTGCTGCGCTACAACGACACCGACGACGAGCTGCGCTACGTCGAATCGCTGCCCGCCGACGCGCAGAACAATTCCCCCGGCAACGCGCCGCCCGTCGCCGCGCGGCCGGACGCCGGCCGCGCGCTGCCGAGCGTGAAGCGGCAGCGCGTGCTGGGCGGCACGCTCGAGCTGCGCGGCGTCGACCTGGCGCTGCCGGAGCTCCCGTCCGCGCAAGTGGCGGCGTTGCGCGAGCGCGCGGGCACGCTCGGGCTCGACGGCGCACGCGTGCCGGTGTGGGGCGTCGTCGCACCGCGCCGGCTGCCGGCCGATATCGCGACGCCCGGCGGCTACCGGCTCGCGATCGGGCCGCGCGGCGCGTTCATCGAGGCCTACGATCGCGCCGGCCTCTACTACGGCGTGCAGACCCTGTTCTCGCTCGCGCCGGCCGGCGGCGGCACGCTTCCCGCGATGCTCGTCGAGGACGCGCCGCGCTTCGTCCATCGCGGCATGCACGTCGACCTCGCGCGCAACTTCAAGCATCCGGCGACGCTGCGCCGCCTGATCGACCAGATGAGTGCGTACAAGCTCAACCGGCTGCACCTGCACCTGTCCGACGACGAGGGCTGGCGCATCGAGATTCCCGGCCTGCCGGAGCTGACCGACGTCGGCGCTCGCCGCTGCCACGATCCGTCCGAAACGCGCTGCCTGCTGCCGCAGCTCGGCTCGGGGCCCAACGATCAGTCGGGCGGCGGCTACCTGACGCGCGCCGATTACGTGGCGCTGCTGCGCTATGCGGCCGACCGCTTCGTCGAGGTGATTCCCGAGATCGACATGCCCGCGCACTCGCGCGCGGCCGTCGTGTCGATGGAGGCGCGCTATCGCCGCCTGCACGCGGCGGGCCGCGAGCAGGACGCGAACGCGTACCGGCTGCTCGATCCGCAGGACACGTCGAACCTGCTGACGGTGCAGTTCTACGACCGGCGCAGCGACCTGAACCCGTGCGTGCCGGGCGCGCTCAACTTCGCGTCGAAGGTGATCCGCGAAATCGCGTCGATGCACGCGGACGCGCAAGTGCCGCTGCGCACCTGGCACTACGGCGGCGACGAGGCGAAGAACATCCTGCTCGGCGCGGGCTTCCAGCCGCTCAACGGCGCCGATCCGGGCAAGGGCCGCGTCGATCTCGCCGCGCAGGACAAGCCGTGGGCGCGCTCGCCGGCGTGCACCGCGCTGCTGCAACGCGGCGAAGTGAAGTCGATCGACGAGCTGCCGACCCGCTTCGCGAAGCAGGTCAGCGCGGTCGTGAACGCGAACGGGATCGGCACGATGGCCGCGTGGCAGGACGGCATCAAGCACGCGAACGGTCCGCAGGACTTCAGCACGCGCAACGTGATGGTGTCGCTGTGGGACACGATCTTCTGGGGCGCGTCGGACAGTGCGCGCGACCTGAGCGCGAAGGGATACCAGACGGTGCTCGCGCTGCCCGACTACCTGTATTTCGACTTCCCGTACACGCTCAATCCGCGCGAGCGCGGCTATTACTGGGGCTCGCATGCGACCGACGAGTACAAGGTGTTCTCGCTCGCGCCGGAGAACCTGCCGCAGAACGCCGAGGTGATGGGCGACCGCGACGGCAATCCGTTCGAGGTGACGAGCGCCGGACCCGCGCCGCGCCTCGAAGGGATCCAGGGGCAAGCGTGGGGTGAAGTGATGCGCAACGACCGGCTGCTCGAATACATGGTGTATCCGCGGCTGCTCGCGCTCGCCGAGCGCGCATGGCACAAGGCCGACTGGGAGCTGCCGTACGCGGCGGGCGTGCGCTACAAGCTCGGCGACACGCATCACGTCGACACGGCCGCGCTGCAGCGCGACTGGGCGGGCTTCGCGACGCTGCTCCGGCAGCGCGAACTGCCGAAGCTCGAACGCGCGGGGATCGCCTACCGGAAGCCGACGTTCACGCTGACGAACGAGTGAGCGGCGGCCGGGGGCGCGCTTCGCGTGCGCCCCCGGTACGCTGACGCCCGCAATCGCACCCAACCCGCCCCAAACAAAAACGGCTTGCGATCATCGCAAGCCGTTTTTTGCTTCCCGGCCGGCGCGAACCCGTCACCGGGATTCACGCCGGCGCCGGTCGCCGGTCACACTACGCGGGCTGGGCCGCCGCGCTCCCGCCCGCCGAAGGCAGGCGCGCCGCCAGCAGCTGCGCGTAGCGCGAAGCCGACGCACCGCAGACGATGTGGAACGTATCGGCCCCGACCCACGCGACGTCAAGCGACGCGAGCCGCTCGCGATCGACCGCCGACGGATCGACCACCGCGACGCGCAGCCGCGTGGTCGCCACCGCGTCGAGCGACGCGACGTTGGTCGCGCCGCCGAACACCGCGAGCCAGCGCGCCGGATCGGGATCGAGCGGCCCCGCCGCGCCGTCTGCCGGCGCGGCCGGTGCCACGGCGGCGCCGGTCGATGCGCTCGCCGTCGCACCGCCGCCGATCGCCGCGCGCATTTCGTCGGCGATGATGTCCGCCTCGGGCCCGATGATCACCTGCACGCTGTTGCCGCCGCGCTTGAGCACGCCGCGCGCACCGATCGCCTTCAGGTCCGGCTCCGACACCTTGTCCGGATCGGCGACGGTCAGCCGCAGGCGCGTCGTGCACGCGTCGACGACCGTCAGGTTGCCCGCGCCGCCGAGCGCGGCGACGTAGCGCTGCGCGCGCGGCGCCGCGGCGCTCGCGGCCGGCGCGACGTAGCCGCCCGACTGGTACGACTCGGCCGCACCTTCGGCCGTCGCCGGCTCGCGGCCCGGCGTCGCCATGTCGAACTTGCGGATGAAGAAGCGGAACAGCCCGTAGTACGCGACGCCGTACGCGATGCCGAGCGGAATCGCGACCCAGCCCTTCGTCGACAGCCCGTAGTTCAGCACGTAGTCGATCCCGCCCGCCGAGAACGTGAAGCCGAGCTTCACGCCGAGAATCTGGCAGATCGCGAGCGACAGCCCCGTGAGCACCGCGTGGATCACGTACAGCACCGGCGCGAGGAACATGAAGCTGAATTCGATCGGCTCGGTCACGCCGGTCAGGAACGACGTGAGCGCCATCGAGAACAGCAGGCCGCCGACCACCGCGCGGCGCTCCTTCGGCGCCTCGTGCAGCATCGCGAGGCACGCGGCCGGCAGGCCGAACATCATGATCGGGAAGAAGCCGGCCATGAAGGTGCCCGCGCTCGGGTCGCCCGCGAAGAAGCGGTGCAGGTCGCCGTGCACGAGCTCGCCGCCGGCCGGCGGCGTGAAGTTGCCGAACACGAACCACGCGAGCGAGTTGATGATGTGGTGCAGGCCCGTGACGAGCAGCAGCCGGTTCAGGAAGCCGAACACGAACGCGCCGATCGCGCCCGCGGTGGTCAGCCACTGGCCGGCCGCGTCGATCGCGTGCTGGACCGGCTGCCACACGTAGCCGAACACGATGCCGAGCACCACGCATACCAGCCCGGTGATGATCGGCACGAAGCGCTTGCCGCCGAAGAACGCGAGGTAGTCGGGCAGCTTGATGTCCTTGTAGCGGTTGTACAGCAGGCCGGCCGCGACGCCCGCGATGATCCCGGACAGCACGCCCATGTTCAGCTTGGGATCGATGTCCTTCATGATCGCGGTTTCGATCAGATAGCCGATCGCGCCCGCGAGCGCCGCGACGCCGTTGTTGTCCTTCGCGAAGCCGACCGCCACGCCGATCGCGAACAAGAGCGGCAGGTTGTCGAAGATCGCGCCGCCCGCGTCGGCGATCATCTTGATGTTGAACACGTCCGGCTGGCCGAGCCGCAGCAGGATGCCGGCGACCGGCAGCACCGCGATCGGCAGCATCAGCGCCCTTCCCAGGCTCTGTATCTTCAGAAACGGATTCCCGTCCATTCAGTCCTCCAATCCTTGTCTCTTCGTTGACCTTCTTCGTTGACCTGATTGCTTTCGTAGTGAATTTGCGTTGCTGCTGAAACCGCACGCGAGTCCCCGCCGACGCTCAGTCGAGCGGCCAGATCTCGCGGCTTGCTGCCCTTACCGCCTGTGCCGAGTCGAGCGCGAGCAGATCCTGCGCGCGCTGGCGGCACAGCGGGTAATCGAGGCGGCGCACGCGCGCCTTGATGCCCGGCACCGACACCGGATCGACCGACAGCTCGGTCACGCCGAGGCCGACGAGGATCGGCACCGCGAGCGGATCGCCGCCGAGCGCGCCGCACACGCCGACCCACTTGCCGTGCTTCTGCGCGCCGCGCACCGCGATGTCGATCAGGCGCAGCACGGCCGGATGCAGGCCGTCCGCCTGCGCGGCCAGATCGGCCTGGCAGCGGTCCATCGCGAGCGTGTACTGGGTGAGGTCGTTGGTGCCGATCGACAGGAAGTCCGCATGCTGCGCGAGCTGGTCGGCCAGCAACGCCGCCGACGGCACCTCGATCATCACGCCGACCTCGATCGGCTCGGCGCGGCCCATCGCGCGCGCGAACGCGTCGATGCGCTGTTTCAGCCGCACGAGCTCGCCCGCGTCGGTCACCATCGGCAGCAGGATGCGCACCGCGCCGAACGGCTTCACCGCGAGCAGGCCCTGCAGCTGGTCGTCGAGCAGATCGGGGCGCACCTGCGCGAGGCGAATGCCGCGCAGGCCGAGCGCCGGGTTCGGCTCGGGCGGCAGCGTCAGGTAGTCGACTTCCTTGTCCGCGCCGACGTCGAGCGTGCGGATGATCGCGGTGCGGCCCTGCAGCGCGTCGACGATCGACTGGTAGCTCTGCTGGTGCTCGACGGCCGTCGGCGCCGACTGGCGATGGATGAACATCAGCTCGGTGCGCAGCAGGCCGACCGCGTCCGCGCCGTTGTCGACGGCCGTGTTCGCGTCGTCGAGCGTCGCGATGTTCGCGGCGACCTCGATCGCGCGGCCGTCGGCGGTCGCGGCGGCTTCGCCCGCGGTCTGGCGGTTCGCTTCGCGCACGCCGGCGAGACGCTGGCGCTCGTGCCGCGCACGCTCGACGTCGAGCGCGGTCGGCGCGTGTTCTAGACGGCCCGCGCTCGCATCGACGACGACCTGCGTGCCGTCCGGAATCGCGTACAGCGCGTCGCCGACCGCGACGAGCGCCGGAATGCCGAGCTGGCGCGCGATGATCGCCGCGTGCGACGTCGCGCCGCCGCGCGCCATCACGAGCGCGGTCACGCGTTCGCGATCGAGCGACGACAGGTCGGACGGCGTGAATTCCTCGGCCGCGAGCACGGCCTCGTCGGGCAGCGCGCACGCCGCGCCGTTCGTGTGGCCGAGTGCGCGCAGCACGCGCTTCTCGATGTCGCGCAGGTCGGCCGCGCGCTCGGCGAGCAGCGCGTCGTCGAGCTTCGACAGCGTGTCGATCTGCGCGCGGATCGTCGCGCGCCACGCGAAGCCCGCGCTCTTGCCGAGGCTGATCAGGTCGCGCGCCGCGTCGATCAGCGTCGGGTCTTCGAGCAGCACGCGATGCACCGCGAAGATCCCCGCCTCGCCGACCGCGCCGCGCGCCGATGCGCTGCGCACGGTGACGTCGAGCTCGGCGTCGACGGCCTTCAGCGCCTGGTCGAGCTGGCGGCTTTCCGATGCGGGCGTGCCGCTCGCCTGCTCGGGCGGCGTGAGGTCCGCATCGTCGAGGCGCACCAGCGTACCGACCGCGATGCCGGGCGCCGCGCACACGCCCGCGAGCGTGTGCGGGTCGAGCGGCGCTGCCCCGACGTTGCGCACGGCCGCCTGCGGCGCGGGCGACAGCGTGCGCGCCGGCTTCTCCTCGGCTTCGCCATGCACCTCGCGCAGCAGCTCGTGCGCGACCGCGTCGACCGCCTGCTGCGCCTGCGCGCCACGGCCGACCAGCTCGATCGCCGCCTGTTCGCCGGCGCCGAGGCCGAGCAGCCCGACCACGCTCTGGATCGGCGCCTTGCGGCCTTCGAAATGCACGTCGACGTGCGCGTCGAGCCCGCGTGCCGCCTCGCGCGCCCGCGCGGCCGGCCGCGCGTGCAGGCCGCCCGGCTGCGTCAGTTGAATCGTGCGGCGCGCTTCGTTCATCGCCGCGGCGCCCGCCTCGGCCGCCTGCACCGCTGCTTCGCCCTTGCCGCGCAGCGTGAGGAGCGGCGTCTCGCCCGCCGTCGCGAACCCGTGCGCGCGGTCGATCACGTCGAATGCATCGGAATTCGCGATCGCGATCACCGACACGAGCGAATGCGCGCTGCGCGCGACCGCGTCCTGGTCGAACTCGATCAGCAGGTCGCCCGCCTCGACACGCGTGCCGGCCTCGACGCGCGCGGTAAAGCCCTGCCCGTTCAGCTCGACGGTGTCGATGCCGATGTGCAGCAGCACTTCCGCGCCCTGCGGCGTCGTGATCGTCACCGCGTGTCCGGTGCGCGCGAGATGCGACACGATGCCGGCGCACGGCGCGACGAGCTTGCCGGCGAGCGGGTCGATGCCGATGCCGTCGCCGAACATCCCGCCGGAGAACACCGGATCGGGCACGTCGGCCAGCGGAACGATCGGCCCCGTCAACGGGGCAAGCAGAACGATCTGATCGTGGGTGGGGCTCTTCAACTGGGACTCCTCGGCGCGTCTCATCGGCGTTCTCGGCTCATCAATGCGTTTCGGTGACTTTGTTCAGGTGGCGCGGCGTATCGGGATTGCGGCCGCGCGCGACGGCGAGATCCGCCGCCATCACGTAGAACGACAGAATGGCGGCGATCGGGTCGAGCGCCGCATGGGCGGACTGCGCAAGCGGCAGCACCGTGCCCGACAGGCCGGGCGTGCCGGCCGGCGCGGCGAGCAGCACCGCGGCGCCGCGCGCGCGCATGTCGGCCGCGAGCTGCAGCAGGCCCGCCTGCTCCGGCCCCGGCGGCGCGAACACGAGCAGCGGGTAGTCGCGGTCGATCAGCTCCATCGGGCCGTGACGCACCTCGGCGCTCGAGAACGCCTCGGCCTGGATGCCGGAGGTTTCCTTCAGCTTCAGCGCGGCTTCCTGCGCGATCGCGAGGCCGAGGCCGCGGCCGATCACGATCATCCGCTCGACGTCGGCCAGCGCGGCGACGGCCGGCGACCAGTCGAGCGCGCCCGCCTGCGCGAGCACGTCGGGCAGGCCGCGCAGCGCGGCGACGAGCGCCGCGTCGCGCTGCCAGAACGCGACGATCTGCGCGGACAGCGACAGCATCGCGATGTAGCTCTTGGTGGCCGCGACCGACAGTTCCGGGCCGGCCAGCAGCGGCAGCTGGTGCTCGCAGGCGTCGGCGAGCGGCGACGGCAGCACGTTGACCGCCGCGACGGTGCGCGCGCCGGCTTCGCGCAGCGCGGCCATCGTGTTGACGAGATCGGGGCTCTGGCCCGACTGGGAGAACGCGATCGCAAGCTGGTCCTGCACCTTCAGCGGCGCCTGCTGCAGCGTCGCGACCGACATCGGCAGCGACGCGACCGGCACGCCGAGGCGGCTCATCGTCAGGCTCGCGAAATAGCTCGCGGCGTGATCCGAGCTGCCGCGCGCGACCGTCAGCGCGACGGCCGGCGGATGATCCAGCAGCTGGCCGGCGAGCGCTTCGATGCGCGCGGTGTCGGCGAGCTGCGCGGCGACGACCCGGGCGGACTCGCGCGCTTCGTTAAGCATATTCGACAATCGATTCTCCTTCGACGTAGGTCGCGGTGAGGTTCAGGTCGCGATCGAACACGGCGACGTCGGCCCACGCGCCGCGCACGAGGCGGCCGCGATCGGCGATGCCGAGATAGTCGGCCGCGTAGCGCGACATCCGGTTCGACACGTCGGCGATCGGCAGGCCGAGCGACACGAGATTGCGCAGCGCCTGGTCCATCGTCAGCGTGCTGCCGGCGAGCGTGCCGTCGGCGAGCCGCACGCCGCCGAGGCACTTCGTCACGTGCTGGCTGCCGAGCCGGTATTCGCCGTCGGGCATGCCGGTGGCCGACGTGCTGTCGGTCACGACGTACAGGCGCGGGATCGCGCGCAGCGCCGCGCGGATCGCGCCCGGATGCACGTGCAGCAGGTCGGGGATGATCTCCGCGTATTCGGCGTGCGCGAGCGCCGCGCCGACGAGGCCCGGGTTGCGGTGGTGCAGCGGCGACATCGCGTTGAACAGGTGCGTGAAGCCGCACGCGCCGTGCTTGAGCGCGGCGACCGCGTCGTCGTAGGTCGCGAGCGAGTGGCCGAGCTGCACGCGCACGCCGCGCGCGGCCATCTCGCCGATGATCTCGATGTGGCCGGCGATTTCCGGCGCGAGCGTGACGACGCGGATCGGCGCGATCGACAGGTACTTCAGCACTTCGTCGAGCACGGCCGACACGGCCGCGTCCGGCTGCGCGCCGAGCTTGCCGGGGTTGATGTACGGCCCTTCGAGGTGCACGCCGAGCACGCGCGCGCCGCCCGGCGTGCGGGTGCGCGCGACGCTGCCGAGGTTGCCGACGACCTTCATCAGCTCGTCGCGCGGCGCGGTCATCGTCGTCGCGAGCAGGCTCGTCGTGCCGTACTGCGCGTGCGTGCGGGCGATCGTCTCGATCGCGTCGCCGCCTTCCATCACGTCGGCGCCGCCGCCGCCGTGCACGTGCAGGTCGATGAAGCCGGGCAGGATGTACGGCGCGTCGTTCTTCGCGGGATCGGCAGGGGCGCCGTCGAGCGTCGTGATGCGCCCGTTCTCGCAATCGAGCGCGCCGTGAATCCAGCCGTCGGGGGTGAGGATGTTTCCAGTCAGCATGACATTCTCTTGATGATCTGGTGACGCGGCGAGCCGCGTCGCGATGTGCAAAATCCGCAGGGTGCGCCGGTCGTCGCGCGCCGGTGTAGTCTCCCGCGTCAGCGTTTCAGTTCGGCGACGAAGTCGTAGTAATCGTCGCGGCAATACGATTCGGTCATTTCGATCGCGCGCTCGTCGGCGCCGTAGCCGATGCGCGTGATCACGAGGAGCGCCGCGCCCGGCGCCACCGCCATCCATTTCGCGATGTCGCGCGTCGCGTTCACCGCGCGAAAGTGCTGCAGCGCGCGCACCACGACCTGGCCGCGCGCTTCGAGGTGCTCGTACAGCGACGCGCCGAGCGCGTGCGGATCGGGCACCACCGCGGCCGGCAGCGTCGAGTGCTCGACCGCCATCACGATGCCGTCCGCGCGGCGCAGCCGCTCGAGCCGCGCGACCAGCGCGCCGGGCGCGAGGCCGAGATGGGTGATCTCGTCGCGGCTCGCGGCGCGCAGCTTGCGCGACAGCCACACCGAATCCGGCGTGAAGCCGCGCTGGCGCATCTTCGCGGTGAAGCCGACCAGACGCGACAGCGGATCGGTGACGCGCGGCGTGATGAAGGTGCCCGCGCCGCGCGCCCGCGTGACCAGGCCCTGCTCGACCAGCAGCGCCAGCGCGCGCCGCGCGGTGATCCGCGACACGCCGACCGACGCCGACAGCACCCGCTCCGACGGCAGCGCCTCGCCGGCCTGCCATGCGCCGTCGTGGATCGCGCTCGCCAGATTGCGCGCGAGCTGCAGATAGAGCGGCGTATCGCGGTGAGGATCGGGCGCCAGTTCGGAACAGCCGGTTTCCATGAGCCTCCGGGGAGTCGGACGACGGACGCGGGCCGTCGGAAAGTGAAGGCATTATATAACCACAATAATACCAGTCAACGAACTGGTATTAGTATCGTCGAAATCGCCGAAAGCCTTGCCCCGCAAGCGTTTTAGCTGCAGCAAAGCCTTTGTTTACAACGTGATGCGAGATAGGGATTTACCCGAGGCGGTATGCAAGGGGACCGTTTCGCGATGCCTCCGGACGGGAGAATCGCGACTGAAATGAGACCGGAATAGAACCAGTTCCGCGCACTGGTATGCATCGTGCAGCGAGCCGGCCGCGGCGGGGGCGGCGGATGCTCAGTGGAACTCGCGGCTCGACGTGCGCAGTCCGCCGAGCAGCGGCGTCAGGTCCTCGAAATGCTGCGCGACGAGGTGCCGCACATCGCTCACGACCTGCCAGACGCCCGACGCCGCGAGCAGCCGCGAATCGAGCGTCTCGCGGCGCTGCCGCGCGAGCAGCTCGGGCCGGACGATCAGGTTCACGCAGCCCGTTTCGTCCTCGAGCGTCATGAACATCACGCCTTTCGCGGTGCCCGGCATCTGGCGGGCGGTCACCAGCCCGCAGGCGCGCGCGAGCCGGCCGTCGGGGCGGTCGTGCAGCTCGGCCGCGGACGACAGCCGCCGCTCGCGCAGCGCGGGCCGCAGCAGTGCGACGGGATGGCGGTTCAGCGTGAGGCCGGTGGTGTGGTAATCGGCGAGAACGTCGTCGGCCTCCGACGGCGCGCCGAGCGCGGGCATCTCCGGCTCGTCGATCGGCGCGACCGCGAGCAGGTCGCGCTCCGGCGCCGCGGCGACGGCCTGCCACAGCGCATCGCGGCGATGCCCCGCGAGCGTCGCGAGCGCGTTCGCGGCGGCGAGCGCTTCAAGATCGCGGCGTTCGAGTTGCGCGCGGCGCGCGAGTGCGTCGACGGTTTCGAACGGACCGGCCGCGCGCGCGGCTTCGATCCGGCGCGCGGCGGCTTCGCCGAGGCCGCGCACGAGCGACAGGCCGAGCCGCACGGCCGGCTGTCCGTGTGGACGCGGCTGGCCCGGCAGCGCTTCGAGCGACGCATCCCAGCCGCTCTTCGTCGCGTCGATCGGCAGGACCTGCACGCCGTGCCGCTTCGCGTCCTGCACGAGCTGCGACGGCGGATAGAATCCCATCGGCTGGCTGTTCAGCAATGCGGCGAGAAAGATCGCCGGCTCGTGGCACTTGAGCCAGCTGCTCGCGTAGGCCAGCTTGGCGAAGCTCGCCGCATGGCTCTCGGGGAAACCGTAATCGCCGAAGCCCTTGATCTGCTCGAAGATCTGTTCGGCGAATTCGGGCGGATAGTCGCGCTCGCGCATGCCGTCCACGATCTTGCGGTGATACTTCTCGAGATTGCCCTTGCGCTTCCATGCGGCCATCGCGCGCCGCAACTCGTCGGCTTCGCCGGGCGTGAAGCCCGCCGCGATCATCGCGACCTGCATCACCTGCTCCTGGAAGATCGGCACCCCCTGCGTGCGTTCGAGCGCAGGCTTCAGATCCTCCTTCGGGTAACTGACCTTCTCGAGCCCCTGCCGCCGCTTCAGGTAGGGATGCACCGCGCCGCCCTGGATCGGCCCCGGCCGCACGATCGCGACCTCGATCACCAGATCGTAGTAAGTGCGCGGCCGCAAACGCGGCAGCATCGACATCTGCGCGCGCGATTCGATCTGGAACACGCCGACCGTGTCGGCGCGGCAGATCATGTCGTAGGTTGCTTCGTCATCCTGCGGAATGTGCTTCAGCGTGAACGGCTCGCCGTCCGGCTCCGGCGGTCCGCGCCACGCGGTGCGCAGGTCGAACGCGCGGTGCAGCGCCGACAGCATGCCGAGCGCCAGCACGTCGACCTTCATCAGCCCGAGCGCTTCGAGGTCGTCCTTGTCCCACTGGATCACGCGCCGGCCGTCCATCGCCGCGTTCTCGACGGGCACGAGCCGCGTGAGCTTGCCGCGGCTGATCACGAAGCCGCCCGAGTGCTGCGACAGATGGCGCGGAAAATTGAGCAGCCGCGCGGCGAGTTCGGCCCACGCCTGGATGAGCGGCGTCCGGGGATCGAGCCCGGTCGTCGCGAATTGCTGAAGCAGGTCGCGGCTGCCGTCGAACCAGCGGTACCCTTTCGCGACGCGGTCGATCAGCATCGGATCGACGCCGAGCGCCTTGCCGGTTTCGCGCAGCACGCCGCGCGGACGATACGTCGACACGGCGGCCGCGAGCGCGGCGCGATCGTGTCCGTATTTTTCGTAGATGTGCTGAATCACTTCTTCCCGGCGCTGATGCTCGAAGTCCACGTCGATGTCGGGCGGCTCCCCGCGCTCCGCGCTGATGAAGCGCTCGAACAGCATCGTGCTCTGCTCGGGATTCACCTCGGTGATGCCGAGGCAGTAACAGACCACCGAGTTCGCCGCCGAGCCGCGCCCCTGGCACAGGATGTCCCGGCTGCGCGCGTATTTGACGATGTCGTAGACGGTCAGGAAGAACGGTTCGTAGCTCAGCCTCGCGATCAGGTCGAGCTCGTGGCGAATCTGCTTCTCCACTTTCTCCGGCACACCCTGCGGATAACGCTCGGCCGCCCCCGCCCTGGTTTCCTGCTCCAGATAGCTCGTCGGCGTGTGCCCTTTCGGCACGATCTCGTCGGGATACTCGTAGCGCAGCGAGTCGAGTTCGAAATGACACGCATCGAGCATCGCGCACGTCTGCTCGATCTCGTCCGGCGAAAACAGCTTCGCGATCCGGTTCCGCGCGCGCAGATGCTGCTCCGCGTTCGGCGCGAGCGCATAGCCGCATTCCGAGACCGGCATCCCGACGCGGATCGCCGTCATCACGTCCTGCAGCGGCTTGCATGAACGCTTGTGCATCGTCACGTCGCCGAGCGCGACGACGCGCACGCCGCGCCGCTCGCCCGCCTCCCGAATCTCGTCGCGCTGCGCGCCGTCCAGCGCGCGCTGCAGCTGCACGAGCCCGAGCCGCGCCCGCCCGCCGAAGGTCGCGCGAAACCATGCGACCTGCGCATCGAGCACGTTCGCGCGAACCGGATATGCGGGCACGAGGATCGCGAAGCAGTCGGGCATCCCGCGCAAGTGCGCGAATTTCGCGGGAGGCGCCGACAACATCCGCGGCGTCAGCCGATACGTACCCTTCGGTGCTTCCATCCGCCGCCACGAGATCAGCTCGGACAGGTTGCCGTAGCCTTCGCGGTTCTGCGCGAGCAGCACGAGCCCGAACGCGCCGGGGCCCGGATCGTGGCCGGGCGGAACATCGTCCGGCGTCACCTCGAAGTACGCGCCGACGACCAGCGGCAACCCTTTCGCCTTTGCCGCGACATGCATCCGCGGCGCGCCCGCGAGCGAGCATTCGTCGGTGATCGCGATCCCGCGATAGCCGAGCTCGACCGCGCGCTCGACCAGCTCCTCCGCATGCGACGCACCATGCAGGAACGAGAAGTTCGAGCGGCAGAACAGCTCCGCGTAATCGGGCAACCCGCTGAATTCCGCCACCATCGCCGCTCACCCGAACAGGCCGTGCAGGAACCAGTGCGGGTCCGCCTGACTGCTCGTCCGCTCCTTGAATACCCAGTAGCACGCCCCCTCTTCGTCCTGCGCGACGTAGTAATCGCGCTCGGCCAGCTGACCGTCGAACCACCCCGCCTCGATCCGCTCGGGCGACGACATCATCCTGAGCGGCGTATGGAACACCGGCCGGTTCTCGCGCATCAGCAGCGGCTGCGGCTCGGCCAGCAGCCACACGGGACGCGGCGGCGCGGCCGGCAGGCCGGCGCACGGCTTGCCGGCCTGCGCGTCGAGCGGCAGCCAGCGGTTCGCGGCCTCGGGCCGGTAATCGGCGACGGGCGCCGCGCGCAGCACGTTCTCCGCGCCGAGCCGCGCGACCAGCAGCTCGATGAGCCGCGCACGCGTCTCGCGCGTGCCGCCCGGCTCGGGAAACAGATCATCGGCCGGCGGCGCGACCGACTCGACGCGCGTGGCCGTCAGGCGCACCGCGATCACCGCGGCGGGTAGCTCGACACGGGCGAGCCGCTCGCCGAGCAGCCGCATGAAGTGCGCGTCGTCGCGCGCTGGCTCCGCGAATGCGAGCTCGAGCGACGTCGGCGGCACCGCCTGGCGGCCGCGCTCGTGCTCGAGGCCGAACGTCATCGCGGCCAGCGACAGCTGCCGCGCGGCCAGCCAGCCGCACAACTGCACGACGAGCCGCCGTGCGGCGAACAGCACGGCTTCCGCATATTCGACGCGCTCCGGCAATTCGAGCCGCACGTCGAACACGGGCGGCACCGGCATCCACGCAAGCGGCTCGACCGCATCGCCGTATGCGCGGTCGAGCGCGGCCAGCAGCGCGGGACCGCAGCGGCGCTGCAGCCCCGCGCGCGGCAGGCCGCGCAGATCGGCCAGCGTGCGGCAGCCGAGGCCGTCGAACCAGTCCGCATACGGACGCGCGTCGGGCAGCAGCACGCACGGCAGCGCGTCGAGCGCGCGGACGAGCGACGCATGGCCGGCCACCCGGCGCCGGCTGCGCGAGCGGGCCGACGCGCGCGCGAGCAGCCACGCGCCGCGCCCGGTCGGCGCGGCGGACAGGCGCGCCGCATAGCCGAGCGCCGCGAGCGTCGCGCGCACCTGGCGGCACAGCGACGGCAGGCCGCCGAACAGGCGCAGGCTCGGGCCGACGTCGACGACGAGCGTCGCTTCGTCGTCGAGCGCGACGCACGGCGAGAAACGCAGCAGCGCGAGCGCGACCGCGCGCAGCGCATCGGCCTCGCGCGGAAGATCGCGCTCGACGAGCTGCGTGTGCGGCGCGAGCGTCAGCACGCCGCCGCGCTTCATGCCCGCGCGCACGCCCTGCCGGTGCGCGGCCGCGTCGGCGATCAGCACGACGCCCTGCTCGAGCACCGCACAGCCGGCCTCGCCGGCCTCGCCGTCAGACGGCGGCGGGGCGCACACGTCGAGCGGCAGGCGCGGCAGATGGATGCCGAGCAAGACGCGCATAGCGGCTCTCCACGATGGGCGACGGCAGGTCGAGCACGAGCGGCTCGCCGCGCGCGGGCCCGCGACGCTTGACGATGTCGAGCGACACGCCGCCCGGCACGGGATGCAGCGCGACGCGCAGCACGGCGGGCGACGGCTGCCGCGCGGCCTGCAGCGCGCGCAGCATCACGAACAGCGTGTCGCCCGTGCGCGCGGCCGCGAGATGCAGGCGCCGCAGCGCCTCGGGCCGCGCATCCTGCCAGAGCAGCAATGCGCCGCAGCAGCCGGTCTTGAGCGCCTGCTCGGCGGCCCACAGCGCGTCCGCACGGCTGCCGGCGCGCAGCCACAGCAGCGCGTCGGCCGGCACGCCGAGACCGGCGAGCGCGCTCGCATGCGGCGACTGCGGCGGCGCGACGAGCGCGAGCGGCCGCCGGGCGCTGACGGTGTGCGCGAGCGCGGGCGCGAGCAGCCGCATCTCGCCGCAGCCCGGCTGCGCGGCCAGCAGTTCGACGAGCCCGCCGACCGGCCAGCCGCCGCCCGGCAGTTCGGCGGACAGCGATGCGAAACCCGTGTCGATCGTGCGCGGACCGCCGCGCGCGAGCTGCGAGCCGCGCCAGAGCGACGGATGAAGGGATTCAGGAGAAATGGAGGATGCGAGCATGACGCCACCCACAACTGTATGGATATACAGTATATGGCAATGCGCTCGCGTCGCACAGTGCCGGTGCGAAACCGGTTTTTCGTCAGATAAAAGACGGGAAAGCCAGGAGACAAGCCGGGCCGGGCATCACGAGGCGGCGCGCCCGGCCCACGCGCTACGCGTCAGCCAAGCAGCAATGCATCGTCGTCGAGCTGCTCGTGCCGCACCTTCTCGAACATCTGCAGCAGGTCCGGCACGTCGAGCCCGCGGCGCGCGTCGCCCGACACGTCGAGCACGACCTGCCCCTGGTGCAGCATCACCGTGCGGTCGCCGTAGTCGAGCGCCTGCCGCATGCTGTGCGTGACCATCATCGTCGTCAGCCGGCTCTCGGCGACGATGCGCGCGGTCAGCTCCAGCACGAACGCGGCCGTCTTCGGGTCGAGCGCGGCCGTATGCTCGTCGAGCAGCAGGATCCGCGACGGCCGCAGCGACGCCATCAAGAGGCTCACGGCCTGCCGCTGGCCGCCCGACAGCAGCCCGATCCGGTCGGTCAGCCGGTTCTCGAGGCCGAGGTTGAGCAGCCGCAGCTTGTCGCGGAACAGCTCGCGCGACGGCCGGTCGAGCGCGGCCTTGAAGCCGCGCCGCGCGCCGCGCGCCATCGCGAGCGCCATGTTCTCCTCGATCGTCAGCGCCTCGCAGGTGCCGGCCATCGGGTCCTGGAACACGCGCGCGACGAGGTGCGCGCGGTCCCACGCGGGCTGGCGCGTGACGTCCGCGCCGTCGATCGTGATGCGGCCCGCATCGACCGTCTGGTCGCCGCTGATCGCGTTGAGGAAGGTCGACTTGCCCGCGCCGTTCGAGCCGATCACCGCGACGAACTGGCCGTCCGGAATGTCGAGCGACAGCCCGCGCAGCGCACGCGTCTCGATCGGCGTGCCGGGATTGAACGTGAGTTTCAGGTCTTGTGCGGACAGCATGTCATGCCCCTCCGTTCTTGCGCGCGAACAGCTTCTTGCGCGTCGCCGGCAGCACCAGCGCGATCGTGACGAGCGCGGCCGTCACGAGGTTCAGGTCCTGCGCCTTCAGGCCGATGAATTCGCTGTTCAGCGCGAGTGCGATGAAGAAGCGGTAGACGATCGCGCCGAGCACGACCGCGAGCGTCGTCAGCACCAGCCGGCGCGCGGGCAGCAGCGTCTCGCCGATGATCACCGCGGCCAGCCCGATCACGATCGTGCCGATCCCCATCGAGATGTCCGCGCCGCCCTGCGTCTGCGCGAACAGGGCCCCCGCGAGCGCGACGAGCGCGTTCGACAGCGCCATCCCGGCGAGCGTCGCGCGGCCGGTGGCGATGCCCTGCGCGCGCGCCATCCGCGGGTTCGCGCCAGTCGCGCGCATCGCGAGGCCGAGCTGCGACGAGAAGAACCAGTCGAGGCCGAGCTTCGCGACCACGACGACGATCGCGAGCAGCGCCGGGCGCAGCACGTAGTCGGGCAGCCAGGCCGGCTGCAGCACGGTGAACAGCGTCGGCTCGGTGATGAGCGGCACGTTCGGCCGGCCCATGATCCGCAGGTTCACCGAATAGAGCGCGATCATCATCAGGATGCTCGCGAGCAGATCCATGATCTTCAGGCGCACGTTGAGCCAGCCGGTGACGAAGCCGGCCGCGGCGCCCGCGACGATCGCGAAGCCGGTCGCCGCGAACGGGTCGAAGCCGGCCGAGATCAGCGTCGCGGCCACGGCGCCGCCGAGCGGGAAGCTGCCGTCGACGGTCAGGTCGGGAAAGTTGAGGATGCGGAACGAGATCAGCACCCCGAGCGCGACGAGGCTGAAGATCAGGCCGATCTCCAGTGCGCCCAGAAACGAGAACAGAGACATGGTGGGGAAATCCTGTTGCTTCCCGGCCGGACGGATGCGGCCGGGCGAAACGGAGGGACGGCCCCGGTAAGGGCCGTCCCTCCAGCGGTTTCGTGCAGGCCCGGTCGGGGCCTTCGAGCCCGGCGCTCGGCCGGCCGCGGCTTACTTGATGACCGTCTTCGCGTCCTTGACGAGATCCTGCGACAGCGTCACGCCCTGCTTCGCGGCCGCGCCCGTGTTCACGAACAGCTCGAGGTTGCTGCTCGTCTCCGACGCGATCGCGCCCGGCTTCTCGCCCTTCAGGATGCGCGCGACGACCTTGCCGGTCTGCCGGCCGAGATCGCCGTAGTTGATGCCGAGCGCCGCGATGCCGCCGCGCTTCACGCTGTCGGTGTCGCCCGCGACGAGCGGGATCTTCGCTTCGTTCGCGACCTTCACGAGCGCTTCGTACGCGGACACGACGTTGTTGTCGGTGTTCGTGTAGATCACGTCGACCTTGCCGATCAGGCTCTTCGCGGCCGGGCCGATGTCGACGGTGCGCGGCGCGGCCGCTTCCTTGAGCGTCATCCCCTGCTTCGCGAGGATCTCCTTGAGCTCCTTCACGACGACGACCGAATTCGCTTCGCCCGGGTTGTAGACCATGCCGACCGTCTTCGCCTTCGGCACCACGCGCTTGATCAGCGCGACCTGGCGGTCGAGCGGCAGCTTGTCGGACACGCCCGTCACGTTGGTGCCCGCCGGGCCCCAGCCCTTCACGAGCTGTGCGGCGACCGGGTCGGTCACGCCCGAGTAGACGACCGGCACGCTCTTCGTCGACGCGACGACCGCCTGCGCGGCCGGTGTCGCGATCGCGACGATCACGTCGGGCTGGTCGCCGACGAACTTGCGCGCGATCTGCGCGGCGGTGCCCGTGTTGCCCTGCGCGCTCTGGTATTCCCACTTGAGCTTGTCGTCGCCGTAGCCTTCGGCCTTCAGTTCCGCGCGCACGCCATCGCGAATCGCGTCGAGCGCCGGGTGATCGACGATCGACAGCACCTTGACGGTCTGCGCCTGCGCGGCGCCGGCGAGCGCCAGCGCGGCGACGCCGGCCGTGATCGAACGGATCGCGAAAGTCTTGAAACGCTTCATGAATGTGTCTCCCCGTATTCTCGGTTCTGGTTGAGGGTGTCTCCGCTGCGGCCGGCGCACCTGCACGGTGCGCGGCGGCGAACGCGAGCATACCATTTCCGCAGACCACTTCCTGACCGCCTGCTTACGCGCGCCGGGGCCGCATGACCCGCCGGATGAACCGGCACGGATGCACTATGCTGGTTGCAGCCATCCAGACGACGGGAGCCAACATGTCGTGGACTGTCCGCTCGATCACGAGCGTCGTCGCACTCGCGATGCCGGCCGCCGCATTCGCGCTGACCGACGGCTACGCGCAATACGACGAATGCGTGCTGCAGTCGCTGCGCGAGAGCTGGAACCCCGCGGCGGCGCGCCTGATCCGGCAGTCCTGCGACGCGCTCTATCTGAACAACGCGATGCTGTTGCCGCGCGAAAGGCGCTATTACGAATGCATACTGCAGTCGCTGCCCGGCGTCCGGGACAACGTCGCGATCCGGGAGATCCTGACGATCTGCTCGCGGCGCGGTGAGATGTGAGCCGGCCTCGCCAATGAAAAGGGTCCGAGCAAGGCGGCCGTCAGGTCGTGGACAAACCCGGTGAGCAGTCAGCCGTAGAGCCAGCGACCCGCTTTTGCCGATGCGATCAGCATTCGAACGTTCAGATCCGAAACACGATGGACCACTTTTTTCTTGAACGGGTTGATCAAGTCAAGGAATGAAAAATCGTCTTCCGGGTAATATTTTTTTATATCGAATTGACTCACGTCGACATTAAATTCAGCGGAATACTCCCGCATCATCTCTTCGACCTCGGCAGCATCGAAATCCAGGTCGGTATCCAGATCGGTATTTTCAGTTATGTCCGCAGCCCTTGATAAAACCGAAAATCCGGATTTTTTTCTTACATATTCAATCACCCTGCTCTCAATATCCACCATACCCCCTTGCGACTCTATTGCAGTGACTCATCATCTTGCAGACGATAATAAAAATATCGCTTGAAATTATTGTTATTTGACTCATCGGGAAGAACCTGGCGCGGGCGGCAACAGAACACCATCCACCGCACACAAAAAAAAGGCCTGCACGCGTGCAGGCCTGTTTCGGTCAACGGAACGCGTTCAGAACGACGCGACCATCGAGCCCTTGAACTGCTTCTTGATGAATTCCCGCACTTCCGTCGACTGGTACGCCTTGACCAGCTTCTTCACCCACGGCTGGTCCTTGTCCCTCGCGCGCACCGCGATCAGGTTCGCGTACGGGCTCGTCAGCGATTCGAGCGCGATCGCGTCCTTGGTCGGCTGCAGGTTCGCGGCGATCGCGTAGTTCGTGTTGATCACGGCCGCGTCGACGTCCGACAGCACGCGCGGCAGTTGCGCCGCGTCCAGCTCGGAGATCTTCAGCTTCTTCGGGTTGTCGGCGATGTCGAGCACCGTCGCGTTGTTGCCGCCCGTGCCCGCGCCGGCCTTCAGCTTGATCACGCCCTGCGCCTGCAGCAGCAGCAGCGCACGGTTCTCGTTCGACGGATCGTTCGGCACCGCGAGCTTCGCGCCTTGCGGCAGGTCCTTCAGCGCCTTGACCTTCTTCGAGTAGACGCCGATCGGCGAGATGTAGGTCAGGCCCGCGCTGACGAGCTTGTAGCCGCGCTGCTTCACCTGGCTGTCGAGGTAGGGCTGGTGCTGGAAGCTGTTCGCGTCGAGGTCGCCCGCGTCGAGCGCCGCGTTCGGCTGCACGTAGTCGTTGAACTCGATGACCTTCACGTTCAGGCCTTCCTTCTCCTTCGCGACCTTCTGCACGACCTGCCACACTTCCGCGTCCGGACCGGCCACCGTGCCGACCTTGATCACCTTGTCCTCGGCGTGCGCACCCGCCGACATCGTGAGCGCGGCGCCGGTTGCCAGCACGGAAAACACTTTCAGGAGACTGCGACGCTTCATCTGTTTCTCGCTTTCTTGCTAACTATAAAAGGGGGCGATGCGGGTATGTCCCGACTCGCGGGAAAGGGGCAAATGGTGTCACAGGATCGGCGGGAAGTGAAATACATCCCGCTCATATGGGTATGCGCTACGCGGGGGGCGGCAGCGCAGGCCGTTAGTTGCATCGGCCTGCGCTGCCCGCCGGTCCCGCGTCACGCGGGCGTCGCTTCGACCGCCTTCTCTTCGCGGAACACCGGCGCGGCCGCCGGCCGGGCGCGCGCCGCGCCGCCGTCGCGCACCCGGAACGCGCCCACCGCGTCGCGCAGCCGCGCCGCCTGCTCCTGCAGCGACGCGGCGGCCGCGGACGCTTCCTCGACGAGCGCCGCGTTCTGCTGCGTCACCTGGTCCATCTGCGTGACCGCGCGGCCGACCTGCGTGATGCCGCTCGCCTGCTCCTCGGACGCCGCCGCGATCTCGCCCATGATGTCCGTCACGCGCGCGACCGCCTGCAGGATCTCGCCCATCGTCGTGCCGGCCTGGCCGACCAGCGTCGAGCCGTTGCGCACCCGGTCGACCGAATCGACGATCAGCGCGCGAATCTCCTTCGCGGCCGTCGCGCTGCGCTGCGCCAGCGAGCGCACCTCGCCCGCGACCACTGCGAAGCCGCGGCCCTGCTCGCCCGCGCGTGCCGCCTCGACCGCCGCGTTCAGCGCGAGGATGTTGGTCTGGAACGCGATGCCCTCGATCACGCCGATGATGTCGGCGATCTTGCGCGAACTGTCGTCGATCTCGCCCATTGTGCCGATCACGCGGTTCACGACGTCGTGCCCGGCGCGCGCGATGTCCGACGCGTTGTTCGCGAGCCCGCTCGCCTGCCGCGCGTTGTCGGCGTTCTGCTTCACGGTCGCGGTCAGCTGCTCCATGCTCGCCGCCGTCTCCTCCAGCGACGCCGCCTGCTCCTCGGTGCGCTGCGACAGGTCGTCGTTGCCGGACGCGATCTGGCGGCTCGCCGACGCGATCGATTCGGCCGACTGGCGGATGCCGCCGATCGTCGCCTGCAGCCGATCCTGCATCGCATGCATCGCCGCCATCATGCTCGTGCGGTCGCCCTCGCGCACCAGCACCGGCTGCGTCAGGTCGCCCCCCGCGATGCGCGCCGCAAGCGCCGCGGCTTCGTCCGGCTCGCCGCCGAGGCTGCCGCGCACGTTGCGGATGATCACGATCATCGCCGCGGTGATCACGAGGCCGATCACGAGCACCACGGCGAGGTGGCCGAGCAGCGTCTCGTAGTAGACGGTATCGATGTCCTTCACGTACACGCCGCTCGAGATGTTCCAGTCCCACGGCGCGAAGCGCGTGACGTAGCTGATCTTCGGCACCGCGGTCTCGCTGTGCGGCAGGCGCCCGCGATATTCGGCGAAACCGCTGCCGGTGGCCTTCGCGGCGTTCAGGATCGTCACGAACAGCGGCTTGCCGTCCGGGTCCTTGTAGTCGCCGACCTCGGTGCCGACCAGTTTCGGCAGCGTCGGGTGCATCAGCACGACCGGCTTCGAATCCATCACGAACACGTAGCCCGACTCGCCGTAGCGCATCGCGGCGAGGCTCGCGAGCGCATCTCGCTTCGCGTCGGCCTCGGGCAGCGTGCCGGCCTGCGCGAGCGCGTGGTACGACTTCGCGATGCCGGCCGCCGCCTCGACGAGGTTGGCCATGCCCTCCTTGCGCTCCGCGAGCATCGTCGCGCGCGTCTCGAACGCGCTCCATGCGCCGACGCCCAGCAGGCCGATCCATACCAGCGCCAGTGCGAGCCACAGCTTGCGGTTCAAACTCATTCTGCTCATCGTGCGTGCCTTGTTATCGATGTCGATGGATGACGCAACGTGCGCGCGAACGGCCCGTCGCGCGCAATCGATTGCACACGTAATGACGGCAGCGACGCTTACAACTTGAATGCAACGCGACATGCAACGCGGCCTGTGCTACAAGATCGCCTGGCCGGCGCACCGCGTCCCGGCACATTCCGAGGCAACTCATGTACGTCATCGACATTCACTACACCGCGCCGCTCGATCGCATCGACGACGCGCTCGAGCGCCATCGCGCGTATCTGCAGCCGCTGCTGGACAAGGGGATTTTCATCGCGGCGGGGCCGAAAGTGCCGCGCGAAGGCGGCATGATCCTCGCGGCGCGCATCGATCGCGACGAACTGGAAGCGATCCTGCAGACCGATCCGTTCGTCACCGAAGGCCTCGCGAACTACCGCGTGACCGAATTCCGGATGACGCGCGCGGCGCCGGGCGTCGTCCTGCCGGCACTGCCATGACTTGACGTGACATGATGCGCCGGCGCCTGCCGGGCGGCGGCCTGCGCAGGCGAAACGGAGAACGGACGGAAAAAGAGAAGACGCGGGACGGCGCGCGCCGCCCCGCGCTGCGGCTCAGCCGAGCAGCAGTTTCAGGTCGTGCAGCCACGGGCCGGGGCCCTGGCCGTCACGCACGAACAGGCGCAGCTTGCCGTTCGTGTCGAACACGTAGCTCGCGGCGGTGTGATCCATCGTGTAGCTGCCGGGCGCCTTGCCCGGCACTTTCGCGTAATACACGCGGAAATCCTTCGTCACCTTCTTCAGCTGCGCTTCGTCCGCCGGCCGCAGGCCGATGAACGACGGATCGAACGCCGGCACGTACTGGCCGAGCAGCGCGGCCGTGTCGCGCTCCGGATCGACGGTGACGAACAGCACCTGCACGCGCTTCGCGGCGTCCGGCCCGAGCTGCTTGAGCGCTTCGGACAGCTCGGCCATCGTCGTCGGGCAGACGTCCGGGCAATGCGTATAGCCGAAGAACATCACGACGGCACGGCCCTTGAAGTCGCCGAGCGTGCGCATCTTGCCGGCCGTATCCGGCAGCGCGAAATCGCTGCCGAACTGCGTGTTGCCGGTGATGTCGAGATTCTGGAATTTCGGCGCGTTGTCGCACGCCGCGAGCAGCATCGCCGCCGCGAATGCACAGCCGAGCATCCAGCCTTGGCGCGCGCGGCGCCCGAACCATGAACGAAGCATCGTATTCAAACCGTGCCGTTACACGCCGAGCAGCGGGCGTGCATAGTGGTCGACGAGCAGCGCCGCGAACAGCAGCGACAGGTAGACGATCGAGTAGCGGAAGGCCTTGCGGGCCAGCTCGTCCGAGTACTCGCGGTGGATCTTCCACGCATACGCGAGGAACACCGCGCCGAGCAGCACCGCGCTCGCCAGGTAGACGGCCCCGCTCATCCCCGAGATGAACGGCATCATCGTGACCGCGAACAGGATCACCGTGTAGAGCAGGATGTGCAGCCGCGTGAACTTCTCGCCGTGCGTGACGGGCAGCATCGGCAGACCCGCGTTCTCGTAGTCCTTGCGGCGGTACAGCGCGAGCACCCAGAAATGCGGCGGGGTCCACACGAAGATGATCAGCACGAGGATCCACGCGTCGCCGGGCACCGCGCCCGTCACCGCGGCCCAGCCGAGCGCCGGCGGCATCGCGCCCGACGCGCCGCCGATCACGATGTTCTGCGGCGTCATCGGCTTGAGCAGCAGCGTGTAGATCACCGCGTAGCCGACGAAGGTCGCGATCGTCAGCCACATCGTCAGCGGGTTCGTGAACGTGTAGAGCGTCCATGCGCCGAGGCTGCCGAGCACGCCCGAGAACAGCAGGATCTGCGCGGTCGTGATCTCGCCGCGCGCGGACGGACGCCACGCGGTGCGGCGCATCATCGCGTCGATCTTCTGCTCGACGAGGCAATTGATCGCGAACGCCGCGCCCGCCAGCAGCCAGATGCCGATGGTGCCGCCGACCAGCACCCGCCACGGCACCATGCCCGGCGTCGCGAGGAACATGCCGATCACCGCGCAGAACACCGCGAGCTGCGTGACACGCGGCTTCGTCAGCGCCATGTACTGGGAAAACCGGCTACCGGGCGATCGGGAAAGGGTGCTTTGCATGGGGACGGTCACGCCGGGGCGGCGTCGCGCGCAGGCAGCGCGACACGGCCGGGGCGGCTTGAAAGGATGCGAAAGTTTAACATGACGACGAGCAGCAGCAGGATCGCGGCCCCCCCGTTATGGACCACCGCGACCGGCAAAGGCCACTGCAATACGATATTCGTCAAACCCGTCACGAACTGCAGCACGACCACCAGCAGCACGCCGTTCGCGGGCCGCCGCAGCGATTCGAAGCGGCGCATCTTCAGCGCGAACGCGACCAGGTACGCGACGACGACGAACGCGAACGTGCGGTGCGTCCAGTGGATCGCGACGAGCGCGTCCTGCGTGATCGCCTCGCCGTCCTTCGTCATCCCGAGCGCGCGCCACAGATGGAAGCCGTGCTCGAAATCCATCGGCGGAATCCACTGGCCGTTGCAGGTCGGGAAGTCGGTGCACGCGAGCACCGCGTAGTTGGTGCTGACCCAGCCGCCGAGCGCGATCTGCACGACCAGCAGCACGAGCGCCGCGAGCGCGGCCGTGCGATAGCGGCCGGCCTCCGGATCGTGCGACGGCAACGGCGTCTGCCGCGCCGCGAGCCAGCCGAGCGTGCCGAGCAGCGTCAGGCCGAGCAGCAGGTGGATCGTGACGATCACCGGCTGCAGCTTCATCGTCACCGTCCACGCGCCGAACGCGCCCTGCACGAGGATCAGCAGCAGCAGGCTCGTCGGCCACCACGGCGACACGTGCAACGGCCGGCGGCGCAGCCGCGCGGCCCACGCGATCACCGTCTGCGCGATGATCAGCACGCCGATCGCCATCGCGAAATAGCGGTGGATCATCTCGATCCACGCCTTCGTCATGCTGACCGGGCCGCTCGGCATCGCCTGGTGCGCGGCCGTGATCGCCGCATGCGCGATGAACGGCGACGACGTGCCGTAGCAGCCCGGCCAGTCCGGACAGCCGAGGCCCGAATCGGTCAGCCGCGTGAAGCCGCCGAACATCACGAGATCGAGGGTCAGGAACGTGGTGATCCACACCAGCTTGCGGAACTTGTCGTCGTCCGCCTTCACCCACACGTACGACAGCGGCAGCAGCGCGATGCAGAAGCCGATCAGGCCGAGTTGCAGTAGATACGACATCGGATTGTTGCCTCGTAGTCTCGCGTCAGCCGATGCTCGACCACTTCAGCAGCTTCGTGACGTCGGTCTTGATCTTGCTGGGGTTCGGGTCCTTCGGGAAGCGCATCATCAGGTTGCCGTTCGGGTCGACCAGGTACAGGTGGTCGGTGTCCTGCGTGCCGGCGTCGGCCGGCAGCCACCGGGCGACCGCGGCCGGATCGGCGACGAGCCTGCGCGTGTCCGGGTACGCGGCGGCGACCTTGTCCGGAACCGCGCCCGCATCGCTGCGCAGCCACACCATCGTGATCCGGTGCCGTTCGCCCGCTTGCGTCACGCGCACCTGGCGCATGAAGTAGAGCTTCTCCGCGCACGCGTCATTGCATGCGCTGCGGTCGGTCATCACGAACAGCCACACGCCGCGCAGCGACGCGAGCGGCATCGTCTTGCCGGTCTCGTCGGTCACCGTCAGGTCCGGCGGAATCGGCCGCTGCGGCTCGATCAGCGTTCCGTAGTTGGTCGAGCCGCCCTGCGGCTTGATCACGTAATAGGTGAAGTACGACGCGATCACCGGCGCCGCGCAGACGAGCCCGAGCAGCACGAGCGTCCAGCGGCCGCGCTTTCTGGCGGCCGGCGACATGGGCGTCGCGCCCGGGCCCTGACGGGAAGATTGGATGGACAAATCAGACCTCTCGAAACGTACCCGCGGCGTCGCCGCCGCGCACGGGCATCGCGCCGCTCATGCGCCGGACGGCTTCTTCGCCGCGCGCCGCGCCGCGTACAAGCCGAAACCGAGCGCGGCCGCCGCCATGCCCCACCACTGAAACATGTAACCGTAATTGCGCTCGACGCCGGTCGTCGGCGCCGGCCAGTCGCGCACCAGCTTGTCGCCGTCGTCGCTCGTCTGCTGGATCACGAACGGCTGCAGCGGCAGGCCGGTTTCCTTCGCGAACGCGGCGACGTCCAGGTTCTGCCGAATCTTCTGGTGCGGCGCCGAGCCGCCTTCGCCGAGCTCGAACGCGCGCGTCGCGTCGGCGCGCGCGATGCCCTCGAGCTCGACGTCACCCGCCGGCGTCGCGAACGGCTCGATCGCGGTGCGCTCGGCGATGTTGCGCGGCAGCCAGCCGCGATTGACGAGCACGTAGCCGCCGCCCGTGAGTTTAAACGGCATCACGACGTAGAAGCCCGGCTGGTCGTTATACGGCCGATTATCGAGAAACACCGCGTGCTCCGGCATGAAGCGCCCGGTCGCGCGCACCCGATGGAACTCGATCGACGCGAGCGGAATCGGCTGCGCGCCGACCTCGACTGGCGCCGCGTGCTCGTAGCGCACGACGCTCGCCTGCAGCGCCTCCTTCTGGTGCGCGCGCTCGCGCTGCCAGAAACCGAGCCGGATCGTGACCGCGACCACCATCAGCACGAGCAGCGCGGGAAGCCAGCGGATCTTCATCGTGCCGCCTCGCCGCGGTCGTCGCGAAAGCGAAGTGCGATAATTATCCTCTTCCTTTCGAATTGCCGTCGTCCGGTTCGCTCCATGCACATCCTCGTCCCTATCGCCTTCGTCCTCATCATTGCCAGCATGGTCTCGGCACTCTATTTCATGATGCACGACCGCGGCCACACGAAGCGCATGGTCTGGTCGCTCGCCACCCGCGTCGGCCTGTCGATCTCGCTGTTCCTGTTCATCCTGTTCGCGAACTGGATGGGCTGGATCCATTCGACCGGCATTCCGATCGGGCGCTGACGCGGTTGCCGCCGCGGCCGATGCGGCATTTCGCCACATGGCCGGGCCACCAAGCAAAAGCGCCGCCTGACAAAGTCGCGGCGGCGCCTCGGTGATGCCGGCTGCCGGGTAGCGCGCTCGCGCCGCCCGGCCGCCTCAATACGAACGGCCCGCGCATCGCTGCGCGGGCCGTCTTTCATTTACAGCCAGTAGACGACGACGTACAGGCCGAGCCAGACGACGTCGACGAAGTGCCAGTACCACGCGGCGCCTTCGAACGCGAAGTGATGTTCCGGCTTGAAGTGGCCGCGGATCATCCGCACCAGCACCACCGCGAGCATCGTGCCGCCGAGGAACACGTGGAAGCCGTGGAAGCCCGTCAGCAGGAAGAACGTCGAACCGTAGATGCCCGAGCCGAGCGTCAGGTTCAGTTCGTTGTATGCGTGGAAATATTCGAAGCCCTGCGTGAACAGGAAGCAGACGCCGAGCACGAGGGTCGCGGCCAGCCACGCGATCGCCTTGCGGCGGTGATCGTCACGCAGCGCGTGGTGCGAGATCGTCAGCGTCGCGCCCGACGACAGCAGCAGCGCGGTGTTCAGCGTCGGGATCGGCCACGGGCCCATCGTCTTGAAGTGACCGGCGAGCGCGGCCGGGCCTTCGTTCGGCCACACGGCGGAGAAATCCGGCCAGATCAGCTTGTAGTCGAGGCTGCCGAGCTGATGCAGCGCAATTTCACGCGCATAGAACAGCGCACCGAAGAACGCGCCGAAGAACATCACTTCGGAGAAGATGAACCAGCTCATGCTCCAGCGGTACGACACGTCGACCCGCTTGCCGTACATCCCGCCTTCGGACTCGGCAATCGCATCGCCGAACCAGTGGTACAGCGTGAAGAGGAACCACAGCAGGCCGAGCAGCGCGGTATACGGCGCCCAGTCGTGGCCGTTGAGCCACAGTGCGAACGATCCGAGCATGACCAGCAGGCCGACGGCCGCGCTGATCGGATGCTGCGACGGATGCGGCACGAAATAGTACGGGGTCTGGTTTTGACCGCTCATGCTTGATTCTCCACTTCAGTCCAATTTGTGTCCCGGAAACCACTCCGGCTTTATTTCTCGCGCGGCGCGACGACCGCCGCTCTTTCCTTCGCGGCCCGCCCGGGGCGCGCCGCTTGCATTCCGTTGCTGCCGCGGGCCTCAGCCCACGACGGCGCGCACGATCAGGATCAGTACGCCGATGAACATGCCGGCCGCGATCAGCGCGACGATCAGCACGTGCAGCGGATTCAGTTGCGTCGCGTCGGCTTCCAGGTCGCGCCGCTTGCGCACGCCGAAGAACGACCACAGCACCGCCTTCAACGCCTGGCCGAACGAACCGCTACGCTTGACCTCAGTCATCGCCCCGCCTCCATCATCATGCGCCCGGCTTCGTCGAGCCGGACTGCTTCGCCGCACCGGCTGCCGCCTGGGCCGGCGTATTCAGTTCGAAGAACGTGTACGACAGCGTGATCGTCTTCACGTCCTTCGGCAATTTCGGATCGATCACGAACACCACCGGCATCTTGCGCGACTCGTTCGCGGCCAGCGTCTGCTGCGTGAAGCAAAAGCACTCGATCTTCTTGAAGAACTCCGTCGCCTGCTTCGGCGCGTAGCTCGGGATCGCCTGCGCGACGACCGGACGGTTCTGGCCGTTCGTCACGTCGTACACGATCGTCGTCAACTCGCCCGGATGCACGTCGAGACTGTTGTGCTCCGGCTTGAAACCCAGCGGGCCGCGCGCGTTCGCGTCGAACTCGACCGACACGGTGCGGCTCTTGTCGACCTGCGTGTTCTTCGCCTCGCGCTCGCTGACGTCGCGCTGCACGAGGTTGTTGATGCCGGTGATCTGGCAGATCGCGCGATACATCGGCACCAGCGCGAAACCGAAGCCGAACATCAGCCCGGCCACGACGAAGAGCTTCACCAGCATCGAACGGTTGAACCCGCGGTCCGTGTTCTCCGCTTCCGGCTTCGACATACGACAACGTCCTCGCTACTGCGTCAGTGAGTGGACAGCCACCACTGCTTGATCACGACACCCACAAAAAAGACGGCGGCGATCGCAAGCAGAATCAGGCCGAGCCGCTTGTTGCCCGCGCGGATCTGCTCGGGCGTGCGTCTTTGTTGTGGATTCCGGTTCATCTGAAACCTGCTGTAGAACGTTCCGCCTCGCCTGCCTGCGGCGGCAGGCAAAGGCGGAACGTCCGGTGAAACTTACTCGACGGTCGGCGGGTGCTCGAACGTGTGGAAAGGAGCCGGGCTCGGCACCGTCCACTCGAGGCCCGTCGCGCCGTCCCACGGCTTGTCGGACGCCTTCTCCAGCTCGCCGCCGCCACGGTAGGCCGGCAGCACGACCGCGAACAGGAAGTACACCTGCGCGAGACCGAAGCCGAACGCGCCGATCGTCGCGACCTGGTTGAAGTCCGTGAACTGCGCCGGGTAGTCCGCATAGCGGCGCGGCATGCCCGCGAGACCGACGAAGTGCATCGGGAAGAACGTCAGGTTGAAGAAGATCATCGACGCCCAGAAGTGGATCTTGCCGCGCGTCTCGTTGTACATCCAGCCCGTCCACTTCGGCGACCAGTAGTACCAGCCCGCGAACAGCGCGAACAGGGAACCCGCCACCAGCACGTAGTGGAAGTGCGCGACCACGAAGTAGGTGCCGTGGTACTGGATGTCGAGCGGCGCCATCGCCAGCATCAGGCCCGTCAGGCCGCCGAACGTGAACACGAACAGGAAGCCGATCGCGAACAGCATCGGGGTTTCGAAGGTCATCGAGCCGCGCCACATCGTCGCGAGCCAGTTGAACACCTTCACGCCCGTCGGCACCGCGATCAGCATCGTCGCGTACATGAAGAACAGCTGGCCCGTCACCGGCATGCCGGTCGCGAACATGTGGTGCGCCCAGACCATGAACGACAGGATCGCGATCGAAGCCGTCGCGTACACCATCGAGCTGTAGCCGAACAGCGTCTTGCGCGCGAACGCCGGGATCACCTGCGACACGATCCCGAACGCCGGCAGAATCATGATGTACACCTCGGGGTGGCCGAAGAACCAGAAGATGTGCTGGTACATCACCGGGTCGCCGCCGCCTGCCGCGTTGAAGAACGACGTGCCGAAGTGGCGGTCGAACAGCACCATCGTGATCGCGCCTGCGAGCACCGGCATCACCGCGATCAGCAGGTATGCGGTGATCAGCCACGTCCACGCGAACATCGGCATCTTCATCAGCGTCATGCCCGGCGCGCGCATGTTCAGGATCGTCACGACGATGTTGATGCCGCCCATGATCGACGACGCGCCCATGATGTGCACCGCGAAGATCGCGAAGTCCATGCCCGGACCCATCTGCGTCGACAGCGGCGCATACAGCGTCCAGCCCGCGGCCGTCGCGCCGCCCGGCGCGAAGAACGAGCCGACCAGCAGCACGGCTGCGACCGGCAGCAGCCAGAAGCTGAAGTTGTTCATCCGCGCGAACGCCATGTCGGATGCGCCGATCTGCAGCGGAATCATCCAGTTCGCGAAGCCGACGAACGCCGGCATGATCGCGCCGAACACCATGATCAGGCCGTGCATCGTCGTGAGCTCGTTGAAGAACTCCGGACGCATGATCTGCAGGCCGGGCTCGAACAGCTCGACGCGGATCGCGAGCGCCATCACGCCGCCCGACAGGAACATGATGAACGAGAACAGCAGGTACAGCGTACCGATGTCCTTGTGGTTGGTGGCGAACAGCCAGCGCCGCCAGCCGTGCGGGGTTTCGTGCGCGTGGTCGTCGTGCGCGTGGCCCGCGGCTACGTCGTGCCCGATGCTAGACATGAGAATCTCCTAATGCGAATACGTCGACAAACACAGCGACACGTCAGGCCGCCGGGCCGATCTCGACACGCCGGGCTTCCTTCGCGTCAGCCCCGCCCGTGATCGTTTCCGGCTTCTTCAGAATGATGTGGTCTTCCGCCACGCCCGCCGCCTTCAGCGCGTCGCGCACGGCTTGCGCGCGGCGCTTGGCCAGTTCGGCGTTCGCGTCGGCCGAGCCCGACTTGTCGGTGAAACCCGACAGCGCGAGCTTCGCGTCCGGATGCGCCTTCGCATAGTCCGCCGCCGCCGCGATCGCCGACTGTGCGTCGGCCGGCAGCGTGCCCTTGCCCGTTTCGAAATAGATCGTCGACAGCGCGGCCGCCGGCGCGGCTGCGCCCGAGGCCGCCTGCTCCGGCGCGGAAGCCGCTTGCGCCGGCGCTGCGCCCGCGGCGTCTTCCGGCAGCTTGCCGTTACGCGCGTCCGCCACCTGCTTCGGTTGCAGCAGGTCGTTCTTGTGGTTGCCCCACGAGTTGCGCTCGTAGGTGATGACCGACGCGATGTCGAGATCCGACAGCGACGCCCACGACGGCATCGCGCCCTTGCCCTTCAGCACCTGCTCGAGGTGGCCGGCAATCGGGCCGTTGGAGATCTTGCCGCCGTCGATCGCCGGGAACGCGCCGACGCCCTTGCCGTTCGGCTGGTGGCAGGCCGCGCAGTTCGCCTTGTAGACTTCCTCGCCGTGCGACACCAGCTCGGCCATCGTGTAAACCTTGTTCGGGTCGACTGCCGCGCCGGCCAGCTTGGCCTTCTGCGCGCTGACCCACTTCGCGTAGTCTTCGTCCGACAGCACTTCGACCACGACCGGCATGTACGCGTGCTCCTTGCCGCACAGTTCGGTACAGAAGCCGCGGAAGGTGCCGACCTTGTCGGCCTTGAACCACGTGTCGCGCACGAAGCCCGGGATCGCATCCTGCTTCACGCCGAACGCGGGCACGTACCACGAGTGGACGACGTCGTTCGCGGTCGTGATGATGCGGACCTTCTTGTTGACCGGCACGACGAGCGGGTTGTCGACTTCCTGCAGGTAGGTGTCGGTGATCGGCTTCTTGCCCATCACCGCGTCGCGCGGGGTCGACAGCGTCGACAGGAAGCTGATGCCCTCGCCCGGGCCCTTCACGTAGTCGTAGCCCCACTTCCACTGGTAGCCGGTGACCTTGACCGTGAGATCGGCGTTCGTCGTGTCCTTCATCGCGACGACGGCCTTGGTGGCCGGCAGCGCCATCAGCACGACGATGATGAACGGCACGATCGTCCAGATGATTTCGACGGTCGTGCTTTCATGGAAATTGGCGGCCTTGTGGCCCTTGGATTTGCGGTGCGCGAAGATCGAATAGAACATCACGCCGAACACGCCGACGAAGATCACCGTACAGAGGATCAGCATCATCGTGTGGAGGTCGTAGAGCTCCTCGGCGATCTTCGTGACAGGCGGCTGAAAGTTGATCTCGTTGACGCGGGGACCGCCCGGGCTGTCACCGACCGCCAGAGCGGCACCGGCAAAGAGCAGTCCGCTGCATGCCAGCACGCCCGTGAGGGCTCGCTTGATTGTTTTCATAGCATCCTTACCCAAAATTTCCATTCAAACCCTCCCCCGTCGCCAGCCGCCTGCGCTGCGCCGGCCACCCTGCTCAGCCGCAGCGCCTGAGCGCCGCGCGCAGTTCGTCGGCGAACTGTGCGCGCCTGTACTGCGCGAGATGCTGCCCGATCACGACGGTCTGCCCGCGCGATACCAGCCGAATCGGATCGCGTGGCGTCGCGCCCGGCTCGACCCGCACCCAGCGCGGGTTGAATTCGATCTGCGTGAGCTGCTCCGCATTCATCCGCTCGATCACGAGCCGGTGCGGAAACAGCCTGATGCGCTCGTAATCGACCGCATGCCGCGCGTAGATCGCAAACGCGACGCCTACCGCCAGCAGCTCGACTCCGGTGAAAGGCATGACGAGCCACGCCCCCTGCCACATCAGCATTGCCGCGATCGCCAGCGAAAAGCCTGCGAGCGACGCGTAAAACAGCACGAACTGGCGCGGCGACATCGAACAGTTGCGCTTCATGAGCCAGTCCTCGAGGACCGGCTCCGCATCCGCCGCATCAGTCGAAACACACGCTGCTTCCATCGCCGCCTCACGCGAATGGCATGCGATGCATGCCTGCATCGGGCTCGCCACCCCGTATTGCGGGGACCCCGGGGCGACAAGCTGACGCATTATAGGCGGGTTCAATGGCATCCACAAGCAAACGCCTATCGCCTCGCGAGCCAAGCGCGACAAGCTTCCCGGCCGTTTTCGGGGCAATTTTGACCCGGCCTTGCGCTGCTAATTTCAGACATAACAAAACCCCTCTTTACCGCTTTACCGATTCTTCGGACGCCCCTTTCCGATGTCCTCGATGCGGACGATGCCGTGCCCTTCCGCGGTCGTGCGCGGCACGGCCTTCCACGCGTGGCCGTAGATCACCTCGAAGGTCAGCGGGATCGTGCCGTCCGCGCGCCGGCGCGCGTCGAGCGCGTCGCCGAGCGCCTGCCGGAAGCGCCGCGTCGCACGCTGCGGCGCCGCGCGCTCGAACGGATAGGCGCCCCAGCGGCGCACGTCGGCCAGCAGCGAATCGGGGGACTTGTAGGTGACGGTCAGCACTTCCTGGTCCATCACGGGAATCTCGAAGCCGCTCTCGACGAGCATGTCGCCGAGGTCGTGCATATCGACGAAATCGATGACGCGGGGCGCGGCGCTCGCCATGCCGAGCGCGGCCTCGGCCTCGCCGCAGGCCGCGCGCAGCTCGCGCAGCGTGTCGGGGCCGAGCGTGCTGAACATCAGCAGGCCGTTGACGCGCAGCACGCGCTGCCACTCGGGCAGCACCGTGTCGGGGCGGGAATGCCAGTGCAGCGCGAGATTCGACCAGATCAGGTCGAATGCGCCGGCCGCGAACGGCAGCGCCGAGAAGTCCGCCTGCGCGACGCGCGGGCCGCGCTGGCCGAGCGCCTTGCCGAGCGAGGCGGGCAGCCAGCGGCGCCAGCTCGTCTGCTCGACCTCGCGCTGCCCCGCCCGCGCGAGCATCGCGCCGGACAGGTCGACGCCGAACACCGGCGCCTCGGGAAAGCGCGTGCGCAGCGCCGGCAGGTCGTCGCCCGCGCCGCAGCCCGCGTCGAGCACGGCGGCGGGGCTCACCTTGATGTATTCGAGACGCTCGCACATCCGGTGTGCAATCTCGCGCGGCAGGAACGCAACCGCGTCGAACGTGGCCGCGCGGCGGTCGAAGATCCGACGCAGGCGCCTCGCGTCATAGGCCGGACGGCCGGAGAGGGTCAAAGGTGGGGACATGTCGGGCAAACTGGCGAAGAGCCCGAAGTATACTCGCTCGCCCCGGAAGCTTCATTGAGGCCATATTGAGGAGCCTGCCGATGATTCGCCGTTCGTTTCCGGAGTCGATCCGCGTCGTTATGTCGCAGGCTTTCGCGCAGATCGCGGCAATCGCGCTGCCAAACCGCTGCGCACTGTGCGGCAATATGTCACACACAGTGATCTGCGCCGGATGCGACGCCGCGTACTGGAACGAAGCGCGCCTGCGCTGCGCGATCTGCGCGGTGCCGCTCGCCCCGGGGCACGCGCGGCGCGCGGCCGGCTACCGGTGCGACGCGTGCCGCGCCACGCCGCCGCCGTTCGATGCGACACTCGCGCTCGCCGATTACCGGGCGCCGCTCGACGGCCTCGCGCGCGGACTGAAATTCCACGCGCGGCTCGCGCTCGGCGCGGAATTCGCCGGCCGGCTTGCCCGGCTGCTCGCCGACACGCGCGGCGCGGACGGCGGCTTCGACGTGCTCGCGCCGGTGCCGCTTGCCCATGCTCGGCTCGCCGCGCGCGGCTACAACCAGGCGTGGGCGATCGCGCGGCCGCTCGCGCGCCGGCTCGGCGTGCCGGCCGACGCGACGCTGCTCGCGCGCGTGGTGGAAACGGCGCCGCAGTCGCGGCTCGACCGGCGCGCGCGGCGCGACAACGTCGCATCGGCCTTCGCGGTCGCGCGCGACGTCGTGGGTCGCCATGTCGCGCTCGTCGACGACGTGATGACGTCGGGCGCGACGCTGGCCGCCGCGGCGCGCGCGCTGAAGGCGGCGGGCGCCGCGCGCGTGACGAATCTGGTTGCGCTGCGCACCGCCAGGGATTAATTAGTGAGAAGCCGGCCGCCCGCTCGCGGCCGCGATCGTGACAAACCGGCCGGTCCGGCCGCCGCCCCGCAGCAGGGGCGCGCCGGAAACCGCCATCCGAAACCGAAACATGTTCAACGTCGTCCTCGTCGCACCCGAAATTCCGCCGAACACCGGCAACGTGATCCGCCTGTGCGCGAATACCGGCGCGCGGCTGCACCTGATCGAGCCGCTCGGCTTTCCGCTCGACGACGCCAAGATGCGCCGCGCGGGCCTCGACTATCACGAATACGCGGAAATGCGCGTGCATCCGGACTGGGATGCGTTCGTCGCGGCCGAGACGCCCGATCCCGCGCGGATGTTCGCGTTCACGACACGCGGCTCGGGCCGCTTTCACGACCACGCGTTCCAGCCGGGCGACTGGTTCGTGTTCGGCTCGGAAACGCGCGGCCTGCCCGCCCCGCTGCTCGAGCGGTTCGCGAACGAGCAGCGCGTGCGCCTGCCGATGCGGCCGGGCAACCGCAGCCTGAACCTGTCGAACACGGTCGCGGTGGTCGTGTTCGAGGCGTGGCGCCAGGCCGGCTTCGAAGGCGGCGCCTGAGCGTCGGCCGTCGTTCCTGCGAACTTGCGTCAGTCACGCGCGAGCCGCGCGCGATACAGCTCGTATATGTCGGGAGAAAAGCACGCGAACACCACGCGTGCGAGGTTCGGCGCCTGCGGCAGCATGTCGACGACCGTATCGACGGCGATGTCGACTGCCTGCGCGGCCGGATAACGATAAACCCCGCAGCTGATCGCCGGAAACGCGATCGACGTGCACGCGACCTCTTCGGCGAGCTCGATCACGCGGCGGTAGCACGACGCGAGCATCTCGGCCTCGTTCTGCGTGCCGCCGTGCCATACCGGGCCGACCGCATGAATCACGTATCTGGCCGGCAGCCCGTGGCCGCGCGTAAGCTTCGCGTCGCCGGTCTGGCAGCCGCCGAGCGTGCGGCATTCGGCAAGCAGGCGCGGGCCGGCCGCGCGATGGATCGCGCCGTCGACGCCGCCCCCGCCGAGCAGCGAGCTGTTCGCCGCGTTGACGATCGCATCGACCGCGAGCGTCGTGATGTCGACGACCTGCGCGTCGAGCGTGGTGGAACCGATCTGCAGCATGACGGCCTCCTCGAATGCCGGAGATGGTTCAAGCGTAATCCGCTTTGCGCGGCGATGCGACCGCCGCGCTACTCCGCGCGCGCGTCCCGCCGCAACAGGCCGCTGACCGCGTCGCGCGGCGCGACGCCGTCGAACAGCACGCCGCACACGGCTTCGGTGATCGGCATTTCGATCGCGTGCTCGCGCGCGATCGCGAGCACCGCCTGCGCGCAGCGCACGCCTTCGGCGACGTGGCCGAGCGCGGCGAGGATGTCGTTCAGCGAGCGGCCGGTGGCCAGTTGCATGCCGACCGTGCGGTTGCGCGACAGGTCGCCCGTCGCGGTGAGGATCAGGTCGCCGAGGCCCGTGAGGCCGGTGAAGGTTTCCGCACGGCCGCCGAGCGCGACGCCGAGCCGCGACATTTCCGCGAGGCCGCGCGTGATCAGCGCGGCGCGCGCGTTCAGGCCGAGGCCGAGGCCGTCGGCGATGCCGGTCGCGATCGCCAGCACGTTCTTCACCGCGCCGCCGACCTCGACGCCGACCACGTCGTCGCCGGTATAGATCCGCATCGCGCCGTGATGGAACGCCGCGAGCGTGCGCTCGCGGCACGCGGCCGACGCACTCGCGATCGTCAGCGCGACCGGCAGGCCCTGGCCGACCTCGCGCGCGAAGCTCGGGCCCGACAGCACGCCGTTGCTGCGCTGTTCGGGCAGCTCGGCGGCGATCACCTGATGCGGCAGCAGATGCGTGTCCGCCTCGAAGCCCTTGCAGACCCAGATCACGTGCGCGGGCACGCAGCCCGCGTCGCGCATCGCGCGGCACAGCGCGCGCAGGCCGGCGACGGGCGCGCCGATCACGCACAGCGCGTCGTCCGCGGCGCCGTGCGCGAGCGCCGCGGCGAAATCCGCGTCGTAGCGCAGCGCATCGGGCAGCGCGATGCCGTCGAGATAGCGGGAATTCTCGTGCCGGGCCTGCAGCCCGGCGATGAGCGCGGCGTCGCGCGCCCACAGAAGCGTGTCGTGCCGCGCGGCCAGATGGCCCGCGAGCGCGGTGCCCCAGGCACCGGCGCCGAGAACGGCTACTTTCATACCCAGCACCGGTCCTTGCTCGTCCCTCAGTTCAGCGTCGAGCCGTTCGGCGCGCCGGCAGCACCAGCCTGTTGCTGCTGGAGCTGCGCGAGACGCTGCTCGTACAGCGCCTGGAAGTTGATCTCGGCGAGGTGGATCGGCGGGAAGCCCGCGCGCGTGATCGCGTCGGCGATGTTCGAGCGCAGGTACGGGAACAGGATCGTCGGGCAGGCGATGCCGACGAGCGGGTCGAGCTGTTCCTCAGGAATGTTGCGAATGTCAAAAATTCCGGCCTGCTTCGCCTCGATCAGGAACGCGACCTTGTCCTTCACCTTCGCGGTCACGGTGCCCGACACGACGACTTCGAACACGCTTTCGGCGAGACGCTCGGCCTTCACGTCGACTTCGACCTCAACCGACGGCATGTCCTGCTCGAGGAAGATCGCCGGCGAATTCGGCTGCTCGAGCGACATATCCTTCAGGTAGACGCGCTGGATGTTGAAGAACGGTTGGTTTTCGACGTCGGACATGTTGTTTCCCTCAATGTGGTGACGGGGCGGCCGGCCTGTGCCGGCCGCCCCGGTTGATCCTGTGCGCGTGGCCGCGCGACCGGCGGCCATTCTGCCCTAATCAGGCGGCTTGCAGAAGCGGCACGAGGCCGCCGGCGCGGTCGAGCGTCGACAGGTCGTCGTAGCCGCCGACGTGCGTGTCGCCGATGTAGATCTGCGGCACCGTGCGGCGGCCGGTGCGCGACATCATTTCCTCGCGGCGCGCCGGATCCTTGTCGATCAGCACCTTCTCGATCTGCTCGACGCCGCGCAGCTTCAGGAGCCGCTCGGCCTGGATGCAATACGGGCACACCTGGGTGCTGTACATGACCACTTTGTTCACTTCGCCACTCCTTGTTTGACGACCGGCATCCCGGCCTGCTGCCACGCGGCGACGCCGCCCTCGAGCACGTGCACCTCGGCATAGCCCGCCGCCTCGACCGCGCGCGCCGCCTTCTGCGATTGCTGGCCGTTCTGGCACACGAGCAGCACCGGGGTGCTCTTGTTCTTCGCGACCTGCGCGATCTTCGCTCCGATCTCGCCGGCTTCGACCTGGCGCGCCGACGGCAGGTGGCCGGAGGCGAACTCGGACGCCGGACGCACGTCGATCACGACCGCGTTGCGGCGATTGATGAGCTGGGTCGCCTCCGCGGCCGACAGGCCGCCGCGGCCGCGGCGCAGCGCGGGATACGCAAGCAGGCCGCCGGACACCAGCAGGATCGCGACGAGGGCCAGGTTCGTGTAATCGGTAAAGAAACTCACGGAATTCCGCCGGAAAGAGAGAAATCGGAAAAGGACAATCCGGGCATTATAAAATAACCGTCTTGCGCGATGGCGGGCCCGTCCCGGGCGCCGTGCGGCGCGCACCGCTTCCTTCACTACCGACCGCAAGCATCTATGTACAAGCTCGTCCTCATCCGCCACGGCGAATCGACGTGGAACAAGGAAAACCGCTTCACCGGCTGGGTCGACGTCGACCTGACCGAGCAAGGCTGCAACGAGGCCTACCAGGCCGGAGAACTGCTCAAGGAAGCCGGCTACACGTTCGACATCGCGTACACGTCCGTGCTCAAGCGCGCGATCCGCACGCTGTGGCACGTGCAGGACCGCATGGACCTGATGTACCTGCCCGTCGTGCACTCGTGGCGCCTCAACGAGCGCCACTACGGCGCGCTGTCGGGCCTGAACAAGGCGGAAACGGCCGCGAAGTTCGGCGACGAGCAGGTGCTGGTCTGGCGCCGCAGCTACGACACGCCGCCGCCCGCGCTGGAGCCGACCGACGAGCGCGCGCCGTACGCGGACCCGCGCTATGCACGCGTGCCGCGCGAGCAGCTGCCGCTCACCGAATGCCTGAAGGACACGGTCGCGCGCGTGCTGCCGCTGTGGAACGAATCGATCGCGCCGGCGATCAAGGGCGGCAAGCAGGTGCTGATCGCCGCGCACGGCAACTCGCTGCGCGCGCTGATCAAGTATCTCGACGGCATCTCGGACAGCGACATCGTCGGCCTGAACATCCCGAACGGCGTGCCGCTCGTCTATGAACTCGACGAAAACCTGAAACCGCTCAAGAGCTACTACCTCGGCGACCAGGACGCGATCGCGAAAGCGCAGGCCGCCGTCGCGAAGCAGGGCAAGGCGGGCTGATCCCGCCCCGCCGCGCCGGCCCCACGCCGGCGCGGCGGGCGCTTGCGCGAACCCCGAGCGCTTGCGCGAACCTCTTCGCCCGGGCACGGTCGAACCGGTTTCGGTCCTTTCCACTGCCCCGCCGGACGAACAGTTATACTTGTCCGCTCGATCTCCGCTACCGCCACGCGCTTCCCGACCGCACCAGATCTCTATGCGTATGAAATTGAAGAACATCGGCCTGATTGCCGCGGGCCTTGCCACGGGCGTGTTCGCCACACTGCAAATCTCGGCGTCGGCCGAACAGACCGTCACGGCGCCGCTTCCGCTCGACCAGTTGCGCCTGTTCGCCGAGGTGTTCGGCCAGATCAAGCGCGAGTACGTCGAGCCGGTCGACGACAAGAAGCTGCTGACGGCGGCGATCAAGGGCATGGTGTCGAGCCTCGACCCGCACTCGTCGTTCCTCGACAAGACCGACTACGAGGAACTGCAGGAGCAGACGAAGGGCCGCTTCGCGGGTCTCGGCATCGAGATCTCGCAGGAAGACGGCCTCGTCAAGGTGATCTCCCCGATCGAGGACACCCCGGCGTTTCGCGCCGGCATCCGTCCGGGCGACCTGATCACCCGCATCAACGACAAGCCGGTGCGCGGCATGACGCTCGACAAGGCGGTCAAGCAGATGCGCGGCGAGCCGGGCACCAAGGTCACGCTGACGATCTTCCGCAAGAGCGATGACCGCACGTTCCCGATCACGGTCACGCGTGCGGTGATCCGCGTGCAGAGCGTGAAGCTGAAGATGCTCGACCCGGGCTACGCGTACATCCGCATCACGAGCTTCCAGGAGCGCACGACGCCCGATCTGGCAGCAAGGCTGCAGGACATCGCGCGCCAGCAGCCGAACGTGAAGGGCCTGATCCTCGATCTGCGCAACAACGGCGGCGGCCTGCTGCAGAGCGCGGTCGGCGTCGCGGGCGCATTCCTGCCGCCGGATTCCGTCGTCGTGTCGACCAACGGCCAGATCCCCGATTCGAAGCAGGTCTACCGCGATACCTACGACAATTACCGCCTGCCGTCGTTCGACGGCGATCCGCTGAAGAACCTGCCGCCGGTCTTCAAGACCGTGCCGATCGTCGTGCTGACGAATGCGTATTCGGCTTCCGCGTCGGAAATCGTCGCGGGCGCGCTGCAGGATTCGAAGCGCGCGACCATCATGGGCAAGACGACGTTCGGCAAGGGCTCGGTGCAGACGGTCCGTCCGATGACGGCCGACACCGCGCTGCGCCTGACGACCGCCTACTACTACACGCCGAGCGGCCGCTCGATCCAGAACAAGGGCATCACGCCGGACGTACCGGTCGACCAGTACGCGGACGGCGATCCGGACGACGTGCTCGTGACGCGCGAGGTCGATTACACGAACCACCTCGCGAACACGCAGGACCCGAACGAGAAGAAGGAGCAGGAAGAGCGCGAGCAGCGCCGGATGGACCAGCTCCGCATTCTCGAGGAGCAGAACGACAAGAAGACGCCGGAGCAGCGCCAGAAGGACCGCGATCGCAAGCCGATCGAGTTCGGCAGCACGGAAGACTTCATGATGCAGCAGGCGCTCGCGAAGCTCGAAGGCAAGCCGGTGCTGGCATCGAAGTCGCTGCTCGCCGAGAGCACGCAGGCCCCGGCCGGCAAGGCGGCTGCGAAGCCGGCGCCGAAGGCGTCCGCCGCCAAGCCGGCGTCCGCGCCGAAGCCCGCGTCGGCGCCGCAGTAAGCGCCGGCCGGCACCCGACGGGCCATCGCGGCAACCCCGCGATGGCCCGTTTCGTTTGGGCGCGCCGGCGCGCACAGATCGATGCCGCCCAGGCCGGCACAGCACGTTCGCCTGCCCGCCGCCCGTGCGGGCAGGCCCTAGAATAAGCAGGTCCGCCCCGCTCCGCGCCCACCCTCCGCTCATGAACGACGATCAACTTCTCCGCTACTCCCGCCACATCCTCGTCGACGAAATCGGCATCGAGGCGCAGCAGCGCTTTCTCGACGCGCACGCGATCGTCGTCGGCGCGGGCGGGCTCGGCTCGCCCGCCGCGATGTACCTCGCGGCGTCCGGCGTCGGCACGATCACGCTCGTCGACGCGGACACGGTCGATCTCACGAACCTGCAGCGGCAGATCCTGCACGTGACCGCATCGGTCGGCCGCAGGAAGGTGGAATCGGGGCGCGACACGCTCGCGCAGCTGAATCCCGACGTGACCGTGCACGCGGTCGCCGAGCGCGTCGACGGCGCGTGGCTCGACGCGCACGTGCCGCAGGCGAGCGTCGTGCTCGACTGCACCGACAATTTCGCGACCCGCCATGCGATCAACCGCGCGTGCGTCGCGCACCGCGTGCCGCTCGTGTCGGGCGCGGCGCTGCGCTTCGACGGCCAGATCAGCACGTTCGACTTCCGGCGCGCCGACGCGCCCTGCTACGCGTGCGTGTTTCCGGAGGACCAGCCGTTCGAGGAAGTCGCGTGCGCGACGATGGGCGTGTTTGCGCCGACGGTCGGCATCATCGGCGCGATGCAGGCCGCCGAGGCGCTGCGCGTGATCGGCGGCATCGGCGCGACGCTGAACGGCCGGCTGATGATGCTCGATGCGCTGCGGATGGAATGGACGACGATGAAGATCGCGCGCCAGGCGGACTGCCCGGTGTGCAGCGGGCGGCACTGACGCGCGGCCCACGCCCCGCGTGCGGGAACGTGGGCGTCAGACCGGCTAGGCGGCGTCCGCGTGCGGCTCGGCGGTCGACAGGCGCTGCAGCGCCGACTGCACTTCCTCGGGCTCGAACGCCGCGAGCACGTCGGCCGTCGGCTTTTCGAGCGCCTTCAGGTGCGCGCGCAGGATCTCCTGCTTGACGACGAGCAACTGGCTCGTTTGCATCGAGAACTCGGTGAGGCCCATGCCGAGCAAGAGGCGCGTCAGCGCCGGATCGCCCGCCATCTCCCCGCACACCGACACCGGCACCCCGGCGCACTTCGCTTCGCGCAGCGTGTACGCGATCAGGTGCAGCACCGCCGGATGCAGCGGGTCGTACAGATGCGCGACCGCGTTGTCCGCGCGATCGATCGCGAGCGTGTACTGGATCAGGTCGTTGGTGCCGATCGACAGGAAATCGAAACGCTTCAGGAACAGCGGCAACGCAATCGCCGCAGCCGGAATCTCGATCATCGCGCCGATCCGCACGTTCGGATCGTAGGCAAGCCCCGCGTCGTCGAGCTGGCGCTTCGCCTCGCGGATCAGGTCGAGCGTCTGGTCGATCTCCTGCGCGTGCGCGAGCATCGGGATCAGTATCTTCACCTGCCCGAACGCGGACGCGCGCAGGATCGCGCGCAGCTGCGTGAGGAACATCTGCGGCTCGGACAGGCTCCAGCGGATCGCGCGCAGGCCGAGCGCCGGGTTCGGCGCGGTCTCGTAGCCTTCGTCGAGCGCTTCGAGCGGCTTGTCGGCGCCGACGTCGATCGTGCGGATCGTCACCGGCATGCCCTTCATCCATTCGACCGCGCGCTTGTACGCGGCGAACTGCTCCTCTTCCTCCGGCATCGCCTTCTGGTGCATGAACAGGAATTCGGAGCGGAACAGCCCGACGCCGACCGCGCCCGCCTCGACCGCCGCTTTCGCGTCGTCGGGCATTTCGATGTTCGCGTACAGGTCGATCTTGGTGCCGCATAACGTTTGCGTCGGCGAGAACTTGAGACGCTGCAGCTTGCGTTGCTCGAGCGCCTTTTCGGACTGGCGGTACGAATATTCCTCGAGGACGATCGGCGCCGGGTCGACGATCACGATGCCCTGGTCGCCGTCGACGATGATCAGGTCGTCCTGGCGGATCAGCGTGCTCGCGTGCTGCACGCCGACCGCGGCCGGAATGCCGAGGCTGCGCGCGACGATCGCCGTATGCGACGTGCGCCCGCCGAGATCGGTGACGAACGCCTGGAACGACTGGCTCTTGAACTGCATCATGTCGGCCGGCGCGATGTCGTGCGCGACGACGATCATCTCTTCGGTGCCGGATTTCGCGGCGCCGTCGAGCGCCTGCGACGCGGACGGCGCGCCCGCGAGCGCCTTCAGCACGCGCTCGACCACCTGCTCGATGTCGGCCTTGCGTTCGCGCAGGTATTCATCCTCGATGTCGTCGAAATGGCGCGTGAGCAGGTCGAGCTGCTCGGTCAGCGCCCATTCGACGTTGTAGCGGCGCGCGCGGATCAGGTCGATGGTTTCCTGCACGAGCATCGCGTCGCTCAGGATCATCGCGTGCACGTCGATGAACGCGCCGACTTCCGTCGGGGTATCGTCGGTCAGGTCCGCACGAAGCGCTTCGAGCTCGCAATGCACGGCCGCGAGCGCCGCGCGGAAGCGCTCGACCTCGGCGTCGATCTGATTCGCCTCGATCAGGTAATGGGCGACGTCGAGCGCCGCCGGCGCGATCAGATACGCACGACCGATCGCGATACCACGTGAGACGGGAATGCCATGCAGCGTGAACGACACGCGCACCTCCTCTTTACATGAACAGCCGCGGCGCACCGCTGCGATGCGCTTATGACCCCGATAGCGATTATAAATTCCGCGCGCGGCCGCTGGCTGCATGCAGCGCAGCATTGCGCGGATCACATCAATCGTGCCTGCGAAAAAAATGCCGCGATAGACGCGGCATTCTCACTGGAAACGGCAACGATTCTGTGCTGCGGGTCACTGCCCTTCGCCGAACTTGTCGGCGATCAGCTTGAGCAGCGCGTCCATCGCTTCATTCTCGTCCGGCCCTTCGGTCTCGATCGTCACCGTGCTGCCGATGCCCGCCGCGAGCATCATCACGCCCATGATGCTTTTCGCGTTGATCTTGCGCCCGTTGCGCGACATCCAGACTTCGGACTGGAAATTGCCGGCCAGTTGCGTGAGCTTGGCCGATGCGCGCGCATGCAGCCCCAATTTATTGACGATGGTGGTTTCTTGTTGAAGCATGGTTCTCGGTCGGTCGAGGTCGCCGGCGGCCAGCGCTGGCGAACGGGTCTAAAACGGGGAACGCAGTCCGGTCACGTCGACCGGTTGCGCGGGCACGGCTCCGGCGGAATCGGCGCGCATGCGCCGCAGCCGACTTCGGACGGCGGCGGCGGCGTGCCCGCCGCGACTTCGTGGACGCCTTTCGCGCCGCCGGACAGCGCCTTGTCGACGAGCTTGTCGAGCGGCAGCATGCGGTAGCAGACCGCGCGCACCAGCATCGGCAGGTTGGCGCCCGCCAGCACCCGCACGTCCGCGACCTTCGCGAGCTGGCCGGCGATGTTCGCAGGCGTCGCGCCGTACATGTCGGTCAGCACGATTGCGCCGTTTTCTTCCTTGAGCCGCGCGAGCTCCGCGTGCGCGAACGCCATCACCTGGACGGGATCGCTGTCCGCCTGCACGTCGATGCAGCCGATGCGCGCGGGCACGCCGCCGTAGATGTGCGCGATGCAGTCCCGCAGCGCGGTCGCGAGCGGGGCGTGCGCGATGATCAGAATCCCTGCCATGTCAGCACCCGCCTGTCCGCCCCGAGCCGGGCAACGAGCAACGCGATCGAGAGGGTCGGTTCATGTTCAAGCCTTGCAACGGTTCGGCCCGGCCGCCGGGCCTACGGCGCGTCGAATCGCAGCGCCGGGCGAGCGGGCATTGTAGCAGGCCGGTCGGCCTGTCCGGCCGAGCCATTCCGGCGGCGGGGGGGCCTGCGCGGCCGCCGCCGGCGTTGCGTGAACCGCGCGGCTTACGCGGCCGCACGCTCCAGCGCGTCGACGAACATCGCGGCGACGTCGAAGCCCGTCTGCTCCATGATCTCGCGAAAGCACGTGGGGCTCGTCACGTTCACCTCGGTCAGCCAGTCGCCGATCGCGTCGAGCCCGACCAGCAGCAGGCCGCGTGCGGCCAGCACCGGACCGAGCGTTTCGGCGATCTCGCGATCGCGCGCGGTGAGCGGCTGCGCGACGCCGACGCCGCCCGCCGCGAGATTGCCGCGCACCTCGCTGCCCTGCGGAATCCGCGCGAGCGAATACGGCACGGGCTCGCCCGCGATCAGCAGGATGCGCTTGTCCCCCGCCTTGATCTCGGGGATGAACTTCTGGATCATCAGTGAACGCGTGCCGTCGTGGCCGAGCATCTCGATGATCGAGCCGAGATTCATCCCGTCCGCCTTCACGCGGAACACCCCCATCCCGCCCATGCCGTCGAGCGGCTTCACGATCACGTCGCCGTGCTCGGCATGGAATGCACGCAGCCGCGCGGCATCGCGGGTGACGAGCGTCGGCGCGACGAACTGCGGGAATTCGCCGATCGCGAGCTTCTCCGAATGGTCGCGGATCGCCTGCGGCTTGTTGAACACGCGCGCGCCGGCGCGCTCGGCCAGCTCGAGCATCCAAGTGGCCGTCACGTACTCCATGTCGAACGGCGGATCCTTGCGCATCAGCACCGCGTCGAACGACGTCAGCAGGCGCGACTCGTGCGCGGCCGCCTCGTGCCACGGATGACGGTGCAGGTCGGCCGCGTCGCCGACGATCGTCACGCGCCGCACGTCCGCCTCGACGCCCGACCCCGTCCACGCGAGCTGGTGCGGCTCGCACGCGTAGATCGCATGCCCGCGCCGCGCGGCCTCCGCCATCATCGCGTAGGTCGAATCCTTGTAGATCTTGAAGCGCTCGAGCGGGTCGGCGATAAAGAGAATGTCCATGCGGGTCCTGTCTTTGCGGTGCCGGCAGCGCGGCCGTTACACCTGAATGGCTTCCGGATCGGTCTTTTCCAGTTCGATCGACGACGCGATCAGCGACAGCCGCGCGACGACGCCGTACATGTAGAACCGGTTCGGCGGCGCGGCGCCCGGCTTGGCGCCGGCATCCGGCAGCGCGGTGTGCTCGAAGCCGAGCGGCACGTAGTGCATGCCCGGCGCGTTCAGGTTCTGGTCGCGCTCGCGGCCGCCGTGCGTGCGGTAGAAGCCGCCGACCACGTAGCGGTCGATCATGTAGACGACCGGCTCCGCGACCTCGTCGCCGATCCGCTCGAACGTGTACACGCCTTCCTGCACGATCACGTCGCGCACCGCGACCCCGGCCTTCGACTCGGCCATCTGCGCGCGCTCGGCCTTCGACATCCGGCCGATCTCGGCCGCGTCGTGCACGGTCATCACGCCGCGCCCGGCGGTGCCGGCATCGGCCTTCACGACGACGTACGGCTTCTCGCTGATGCCGTACTCGCGATACTTGCGCGCGATCTTCTTCAGCACGCCGTCGATCGCGTCGGCGAGCGCCTGATCGCCTTCATGCCCCTGCCAGTCGACGCCCTCGACGTGCGCGAAATACGGATTCACCATCCACGGATCGACGCCGACCATCTTCGCGAACTTCTTCGCGACGTCGTCGTAGCACGAGAAGTGCGTCGACTTGCGGCGCACCGCCCAGGCCGCGTGCAGCGGCGGCAGCAGGTACTGCTCGTGCAGGTTTTCCAGCACGGGCGGGACGCCGGCCGACAGGTCGTTGTTCAGCAGGATCGAGCACGGGTCGAAATTCTTCAGGCCGAGCCGGCGCGGCGTGCGCTCGAGCGGCTCCAGCACGATCTTCTGGCCGTCGGCGAGCGTGATCGGCGTGATGTCGGTGATGCTCGGGTCGAGCGAGCCGAAGCGCACGTTCAGGCCGGCCTGGCGCATGATCGTCGCGAGCCGTGCGACGTTTTCCAGATAGAACGCGTTGCGGGTCGGCAGCTCGGGAATCACGAGCAGGTTCTTCGCGTCCGGGCAGATCTTCTCGATCGCGGCCATCGCCGCCTGCACGGCGAGCGGCAGCACTTCGGACGGGAGGTTGTTGAAGCCGCCGGGAAACAGGTTGGCGTCGACGGGCGCCAGCTTGAAGCCGGCGTTGCGCAGGTCGACCGAACAGTAGAACGGCGGCGTGTGCTCCTGCCATTCGAGCCTGAACCAGCGTTCGATCGCAGGCGTGGCGTCGAGGATCTTCTGCTCGAGTTCAAGCAGCGGACCGTTTAACGCCGTAACGAGGTGGGGAACCATGAATCACTCGCGAGCGGGAGAATGAAGATTGTAGAGCAATTGCATTGCCCATTTGGGGATTGTTCCCGGGATCGCAAGGATTTGGAGGAAGTTTCTGGCTATTGACCCGATAGCGCGCAGGGTTATCCGCTGCCGGGCTCCGTTGCAGGAGAAAAAAAACCCGCCGGGAAGGCGGGCCGAAGTCGCTGCGCTCATTCGTTGCGGGGGCGGCGTCGCGGCCACCCGCCGCACATCGTTCCGGCTTATTCGACGTGCTCGCCGTGGAGAATCACGTCGAGGCCTTCGCGCTCTTCCTCTTCCGACACGCGCAGGCCGATCGTCAGGTCGATCAGCTTCAGCAGGATGAAGCTCAGCACGCCGCTGTAGACCAGCGTGATCAGCACGCCCTTCGCCTGCAGCAGCAGGCTGCCGTCGGCGCCGCCGATGTCCTTGACCGCGAACACGCCCGTCAGCAGCGCGCCGAGAATCCCGCCCACGCCGTGCACGCCGAACGCGTCGAGCGAATCGTCGTAGCCGAGCTTCGACTTGAGCCACGTCGCCGACCAGAAGCAGATCACGCCCGCCGCAATGCCGATCACCAGTGCGCCCGCCACGCCGACGAAGCCGGACGCCGGCGTGATCGCCACGAGACCCGCGACCGCGCCCGACACGATGCCGAGCACCGACGGCTTGCCCTTCGCGACCCACTCGGCGAACATCCAGCCGAGCGCCGCGCAGGCCGTCGCGACTTGCGTCGTCAGCATCGCGAAGCCGGCACGGCCGTCGGCGGCCACCGCCGAGCCCGCGTTGAAGCCGAACCAGCCGACCCACAGCATCGACGCGCCGATCATCGTCAGCACCAGGTTGTGCGGCGCCATCGATTCACGGCCGTAGCCGACGCGCTTGCCGAGCACGAGGCACGACATCAGGCCCGCGATGCCGGCGTTGATGTGCACCACCGTACCGCCCGCGAAGTCGAGCACGCCATCGGCCGACAGCCAGCCGGTCGGCTCCCACACCATGTGCGCGATCGGCACATAGACGATCAGCGACCAGAGCGCCATGAACACGAGCATCGCCGAGAACTTCATGCGGTCGGCGAACGCGCCGCAGATCAGCGCCGGCGTGATGATCGCGAACGTCATCTGGTAGACGAAGTAGACCGTTTCCGGAATCGTCGTCGCCAGATGGCTGACGGTCAGCGTCGTCGCCTTGTCGCCCTTGATGTAGTTCATCCCGTGCAGGAACACGCGCGACAGGCCGCCGATGAAGCCGTTGCCCGGCGTGAACGCGAGGCTGTAGCCGACCACCGTCCACAGCACCGTGATCAGCGCGGTGATCGCGAAGCTCTGCATCACGGTCGCGAGCACGTTCTTCTTGCGGACCATGCCCGCGTAGAACAGCGCGAGGCCCGGGACCGTCATGAACAGCACGAGCGCGGTGGACGTCAGCATCCACGCGGTGTCGCCCGCGCTGATCTTCGACGAATCGACCGAGAACGGCGCGGTCGGCGCGGCGGGCGCGGCCGGGGCCGACGCGGCCGCGGCGGCCGATGCTTCGGCGCCCGAAGCCGGCGCGGCGGCGATGGCCGAAGCGGCCGGGGCGGCAGCCTCCGACGCAGCCGGCGCCGAAGCGGCCGGGGCAGCGGCAGCAGCCGAAGCGTCGGCCGGAGCCGAGGCAGCCGGCGCGGAAGCGGCCGACGCCGCGTCGTCCGCGAGCGCGGGGCCAACGCCGGCCGCGATCAGCGAGCCGGCCATCAGCAGGGTCATCAGAAGTTTGCGCATCTTGGTTTTCCTCTTGTCGCTCGTCTTGTCTGTTACAGCGCGTCCGCGCCTGTCTCCCCGGTGCGGATCCGGATCACCTGCTCGATCGGCGTGACGAAGATCTTGCCGTCGCCGATCTTGCCGGTGCGTGCGGCCCGCTCGATCGCTTCCACCGCCTGGTCGACGAGATCGTCGGACACGGCCGCCTCGATCTTCATCTTCGGCAGGAAATCGACCACGTATTCGGCGCCCCGGTACAGTTCGGTGTGCCCTTTCTGGCGGCCGAACCCTTTCACCTCCGTCACCGTGATGCCGGAGACGCCGAGGGCGGAGAGCGCCTCGCGCGTCTCATCGAGCTTGAACGGCTTGATGATTGCGGTAATGAGTTTCATGAAGTCCTCTCGCTGGGTTGTCCCGTCGAATTGGTTGGATGTGTGCCGGACTCTCTACAGCAACTCGCATGCCATGTGCGTCCGGGTGACGCATTGCACCGCGCGGCGACGGTCGCATCCCGCGCGAAAAGACGTCGAACCCCGGCCGAACGGCCAACGGGGGCCGGGTTTGCTGGCGCCGGGCGGCGATCGTTGCTAGAGTGCACGCACGTCCCGGGATGCAGGGACTTTCACCCATGCGGGCGCCATGCCCGGAAATCGCGCGCAACGCGCACCAATTCCGGTCATGCGTGCTTCACGGGCACGTATGCAACTGAAGATGCACATTTTTTGTGCAATGAAGGGGAATCACATGAAACAACCCAGCGACGTTTTCAACGATCTGCAGTCGCGCGTCAGCGACCTGCTGAAAAACTCGCCGGCCAAGGATGTCGAGCGCAACGTGAAGGCCATGCTGTCGCAAGGCTTCTCGAAGCTCGATCTCGTCACCCGCGAGGAGTTCGACACGCAGGCGCAGGTGCTCGCCCGCACCCGCGTGCGTCTCGAGGAACTGGAAAAGCGCGTCGCGGAACTCGAGCAGAAGCTCGCCGCTCCGCAGGCGTAATTTTGCAGGCCTGATTTCGCAGGCGTAATTTCGCGGGCATGACCGACAGGCCGCGTGCCGCGGCCTGCTCGTCAGCCTTGCCCTGATATGTAGTACTCACGTCGTTCTTTGTTCCGCGCCACGCCGGCAAGCGCGCACCGATCCCTCCCTTTCCCGCGGCAGGCGGCCCGAACCGCTGCCCGACCGCTCAACAGGAGTCTCGCCATGTCGCTTGCCGTGGTGCGCAGCCGCGCCCCGGCGGCCGGCCGCGCGCCGGACGTCACCGTCGAAGTCCATCTCGCCAACGGCCTGCCGTCGTTCTCGATCGTCGGCCTGCCCGATCTCGAAGTCCGCGAAAGCCGCGAGCGCGTGCGCGCCGCGCTGCAGAACTGCGGATTCGAATTTCCGGTCCGCCGCATCACCGTCAATCTCGCGCCCGCCGACCTGCCGAAGGAATCGGGCCGCTTCGACCTGCCGATCGCGCTCGGCATCCTCGCCGCGAACGGCCAGATTCCGGCCGACGCGCTGGTCGGCCGCGAATTCGCCGGCGAACTGTCGCTGACCGGCGCGCTGCGGCCGATGCGCGGCGCGTTCGCGATGGCGTGCGGCGTCGCGCGCGACCGGCATGCCGAAAGCGGCGCGCCGTCCCGCGACCCGGAGCTGTACCTGCCGCTCGACAGCGCCGCCGAAGCCGCGCTCGTGCCGGGCGTGACCGTATTCGGCGCGCCCGATCTCCCCGCGCTGTGCGCGCACCTGGCCGATGCGCCCGACGGGCGGCTCGCCCCCGTCGCCGCGCCGCGGCTCGACGCCCGGCCGGCGTCGGCCGCGCCCGACCTCGCCGACGTGATCGGCCAGCGCGGCGCGCGGCGGGCGCTCGAAGTCGCCGCCGCGGGCGGGCATCACATGCTGATGGTCGGGCCGCCCGGAGCGGGCAAGTCGATGCTGGCCGCCCGGCTGCCGGGGCTGCTGCCGCCGCTGACCGACGACGAGGCGCTCATGTCGGCCGCGCTGCTGTCGGCGAGCCGCGTCGGCTTCTCGCCTGCGCAGTGGCGGCAGCGGCCGTTTCGCACGCCGCATCATTCGTCGAGCGCCGCCGCGCTCGTCGGCGGCCGCAATCCGCCGCAGCCGGGCGAGATCACGCTCGCGCACCTCGGCGTACTGTTCCTCGACGAGCTGCCGGAGTTCGACCGGCACGTGCTGGAAATGCTGCGCGAGCCGCTCGAAGCAGGCCGCATCACGATTTCCCGCGTCGCGATGCAGGCGGATTTCCCCGCCGCGTGCCAGTTGATCGCCGCGATGAACCCATGCCCGTGCGGCTGGCACGGCGACCCGTCCGGCCGCTGCCGCTGCTCGCCGGACGTCGCCGCGCGCTACCTGCGCAAGCTGTCCGGGCCGCTGCTCGACCGCATCGACATCCAGATCGACCTGCCCGCGCTCACGCCGGCCGAGCTTTCCGCGCGGGCGTCGGCTCCCGGCGAGCCGAGCGCCGCGGTTGCCGCGCGGGTCGCGCAGGCACGCGCGCTGCAGCTCGACCGCCAGGGCAAGACCAATCACATGCTGACCGGCCGCGAAACCGACGAGCTATGCCGGCCGACCGACGAAGGCGAGCGCCTGCTGCGCGAGGCCGGCGAGCGGTTCGGCTGGTCCGCGCGGGCGTATTACCGGGTGCTGAAGGTCGCGCGGACGATCGCCGATCTCGCCGGCGACCCGCTGCCGACCGCAGCACAGATCGCCGAGGCGATCCGCTACCGGCGCGCGCTGAGCGCGCTCTGAGGACAAAATTTGGCTGTCAAGACTTGACTTATGCACAATTCCACGCATCCGGGCCCGGATTGCGTCGCGACGGGCAATATTCGATGCGTGAATCGCATGCCATTGTTTTGATTGACTTTTATTAAACGGCAAGCCGCTGCGCAAGCAGGCCGGAAGCCCGGCCCGCGCGGGCGGGCGACAGATTCGGTCAACTTTTCAACAAAGTTATCCACACGCGCTGTGGATAGCCGAAAAAGCCCAGCAAAATCCGGCGATTAGCGGCGAATGCTGCGAAGGAACTTTCAGTTGGCGAAGACGCTCTGAGGCGCCCTCGCCCGCCGTGTTCAGTCGAGTTTCAACGAGCCGAAGAACTGGTCGAGCTGTTCCGGCGCAAGCGGCGCGTCGGCGATCACGACCGCCTGGTACGCATGCCTGCCGCGCGCGACGAGCCGCGCCACGATCGTCTTGCGGGCGCGCTCCGGCCCGGCCGCAGCTCCAGCGACGCGCAGCTCGAGCCCGTTCACCGCGCCGCCCGCCGCGAGCGGCACCGGCACCGCGGCCGTCTGCGGCGCACCGTCCAGGTTGCGGGACAGGCCCGCGCGCAGGTAGTCGAGCACCGCGCGCCGGGTGTCGTCGCGGTCGTCGGGCAGCATCACCGTGCCGACCGCGAACACCGCGCCGCCGACGTGCGCGGCCTGCATCCGCATCTTCATCGGCGTGCCGCCGATCGCGACCGCGTGTTCCTCGACGGTCGGCTTCGCGGGCAGGTCGATCGTGTAGCCGGCGTCGCTGTGCAGCGTGCGCCAGTCGAAAGACGGCGAGCACGCGGCCAGCGCGGCGCTCGCGCAGACGACTGCGGCGAACTGCCGCAGCGGACGGAAACGAAGAAAAAGGGGACGCAGCGAATCGGCAAGTTCCTTCGGCATGACGCGGATCGAAGCAGGCAAAGCGTGCATTATGCGTCGAACGGCCATCCGCGGATGCGCGGCGGCCTCCGGTGCGCGCGCCGCATTCGCGCTAAAATGACTGCCGAATTTCGACCGCGCTGTCCTGCGCCGTCGACCGACTCCGAGAGCCCCGCAGATGAACTCCACGCCTCCCACCCAGGGCCGCCGCGCCAGCCCGATGCGCTACGTCGCGGCCGTCGTCGTCGTGGCCGCGATCGCCGTGGCCGGCTTTTTCGCGTTCAACGGCAAGTCCAGCGCGCCGGACGCCACCTTCACGCTGCTGTCGGGCCAGAAGATCTCGACCGCGTCCGACCTGAAGGGCAAGGTCTACCTCGTCAACTTCTGGGCGACGAGCTGCGCGACCTGCATGCAGGAAATGCCGCAGATGGTCGAGACCTACAACCGCTTCAAGGGACAGGGCCTGGAATTCGTCGCGGTCGCGATGAACTACGATCCGCCGATGTACGTCGCGAACTACGCGCAGACGCGCCAGCTGCCGTTCAAGGTCGCGCTCGACGACGGCAGCGCCGCGAAGCAGTTCGGCAACGTGCAGCTGACGCCGACGACCTTCGTCGTCGACAAGGACGGCAAGATCCTGAAGCGCTATGTCGGCGCGCCGCAGTTCGCGGAACTCGACGCGCTGCTCAAGAAGGCGCTCGGCAACGCCGCCTGAGCGCCCGCCCACCCGCCCGATACCGGCCGACAGGCGCGCAATGCGCGCGTCGCCCCGCAAGCAAGGCCACAACACGGACCGCATGACCGGACAGCACCGGTTCCGCGGTCCGTTTCGTTTCAGCGGTCTGCATCGCCTTTCGCCGACAGCCCGTAGCGCTTCATCTTCTCGTAGAGCGTCGCCTTGCCGACATGCAGCCGGTCGGCGGTCGCCGCGACCGCGCCGCCCGTCTGGTTCAGCGCCTCGGCGATCACCGCGCGCTCGAATTCCTCGATCCGCTCCTTCAGCGTCTGCTCGTTCGCGTCGTCGCCGCCCGCCGCGCCCGCGTCCTGCGGCATGTCCGCGACGCCGAGCACGAACCGGTCGGCCGCGTTGCGCAGCTCGCGCACGTTGCCGGGCCAGTCGCGCTGCATCAGGCTCGCGCGCTGCCGGTCGGTGAGCACCGGCGCCGGGCGGTCGTAGCGCACGGCCGCATCGAGCATGAAGTGCTCGAACAGCGGCACGATGTCCTCGCGGCGCTCGGCGAGCGGCGGCAGCGCGATCGTCACGACGTTGAGCCGGTACAGCAGGTCGCGCCGGAACGTGCCGGCCGCGACCAGCTCGCTCATGTCGCCCTTCGCGGCCGCGACGACCCGGCAGTTCACGCGGATCGGCTGGTTCGAGCCGAGCCGCTCGAGCACGCCGTCCTGCAGCACGCGCAACAGCTTCACCTGCAGCGCGAGCGGCATGCTTTCGATCTCGTCGAGGAACAGCGTGCCGCCGGACGCGTATTCGAGCTTGCCGACCCGGCGCTTCGCCGCGCCCGTGAACGCGCCGGGCTCGTAGCCGAACATCTCCGATTCGAACATCGGCTCGGGCAGCGCGCCGCAGTTCACCGCGATGAACGGCTTGTCGCGGCGCGGCGACAGCTCGTGCAGGCTGCGCGCGATCAGCTCCTTGCCGGCGCCGGTGTCGCCGTTGATGAGGACCGACGCATCGGTCGGCGCGACGTTCGCGATCAGCTTGCGCACCTGCTCGATCGCCGGGCTGCGGCCGATGATGCGCGGCGCGACGACGCTCTGCCCGGCCAGCTCGCGGCGCAGCGCGTGGTTCTCGAGCACCAGCTCGCGCCGCTCCAGCGCACGCCGCACGGTCTCGATCAGCCGCTCGGCGGCGAACGGCTTCTCGATGAAGTCGTACGCGCCGTCGCGCATCGCCTGCACCGCCATCGAGATGTCGCCGTGGCCGGTGACGAGGATCACCGGCACGTCGGGCACGCGCTCGCGGCATTGCGCGAGCAGGTCGAGCCCGCTCGCGCCGGGCAGGCGGATGTCGCTGACGATCACGCCGGCGGCGTCGGCGACGATCGCCTTCTCGGCGGCCTCGGCCGACTCGAAGCCGGTCACGTCGAAACCTGCGAGCTGGAGGCTCTGCACGCTCGCGCGGCGCACGAGCGCGTCGTCTTCGATATAGATCACTTGCAGCCGGTTGGCCATCGTACTCACTTGCTCCTGATGGGCGGGCGCGGGTCGGTTCACGCCGATTGCCGGTCGATTCGGCGCGCGGGGGGCAGCTAGCGCGCGCCCGTCCGCTCGGACACGGAGTCCGGATGATGCGTGCGGGCCCGCCGCAACGTCAAGACGAACAGCGCGCCGCCGCCCGGCGCGTTGCGGGCGGTCAGCGAGCCGCCCGCGTCGCTCGCGATCGACGACGAGATCGCGAGCCCGAGGCCGAGCCCGCGCCCCATTTCCTTGGTCGTGAAGAACGGCTCGAACAGGCGCGGCAGCAGGTCGGGGGCAATGCCCGGGCCGTTGTCGCGCACCTGGATCGCGAGCGTCGCGGCCGACGCCTCGATCGTCACGTCGATCCGGGGGGCGGCCAGCCGTGGGGCGGCCCCCGCCGCGACCGCGTCGAGCGCGTTGCCGAGCAGGTTGATCAGCACCTGTTCGAGACGCAGGTCCTCGCAGCGCGCGACGAGTTCCGGATGGTCGTTCGCGAGATCGAGCGGCGCGTCCCGCGCGGGCGACGCCGCGTCATCCCGCAACGTCAGCACCAGCTCGACGCCGCGCAGCCGTTCGCCGAGCAGCGCGAGCACGCTGCGCAGCGCGCGCACGACGAGCGCCTGCTCGTTGCGCGGCCGCGCGCGGCCGACGAACAGCTTCAGCTGGTTGGTGATCTTGCCCATCCGCTCGGTGAGCGCGGCGATCGCCTCGAGGTTCTCGCGCGCGGCCGCCTGCTCGCCGCGGTCGAGCAGTACGCGCGTGTTGTCGGAAAAGCTGCGCAGCGCGGCGAGCGGCTGGTTCAGCTCGTGCGTGATGCCCGCCGCCATCTGGCCGAGCGCGGCGAGCTTGCTCGCCTGGATCAGCTCGTCGTGCGCGGCGCGCAGGTCCTGTTCGGCGCGAATCCGCTCGCCGACCTCCTTCTGCAGCTGCGCGTTCGCTTCCGACAGGTCGGCCGTGCGCTCCTCGACGCGCCGGTTCAGCTCCGCATACGCCTGCTGCAGCAGCTCGCGGCCGCGGATCATCTCGCGCACGCGCGCGCGGCGCATCCGCCAGTAGAACGCGAGCAGCGCGACCGATACGAAGCCGAAGCCGGTGACGATCGTCGCGTTGCGCGCGTCGGCGTCGACCGGCGCGATCGGCGCGAGCGTGACGAGCAGCCAGTCCGGCTCGCCGATGCGGCGCTGCGTCGCGAGATAGCGCGGCGCGCGGCGGCCCGGCCCGAGCCGCACGATCTGCGCATCGGGATCGAGCACTTGCTCGACCCTGAGCGGCAACGGCGTGACCGGCTGCTGCGCGTACTGGCGGGTCTCGAAAATCGACGCGGCGACGGGCCCCGCCAGCGGCTTGAGCGTGTGGTATTTCCACGCGGGCACCGACGACAGGAACACGACGCCGTGATCGTCCGCGACGACGAGCGGCTCGGACGCGTCGGCGCCCTGGAACCATTCGAGGTTGAGCTTCACGACGACGACGCCGACGATCCGGCCGTCGCGCCACACGGGCTGCGAGATGTAGTAGCCGGGGTCGCGCGAGATCGTGCCGATGCCGAAGAAGCGGCCGACCCGGCCGTTCATCGCGTCGATGAAATACGGGCGGAAACGGTATTCGATCCCGATGAAGCTGTCGGGCGCGCGCCAGTTGCTGGCGGCGACGCACAGGCCGTCCGCGCCGACGAGATAGGTGACGGTCGCGTGCGCGTGCTGGTTGAGGTCTTCGAGGTAGCGGTTCGCGCGCGCGGCGTAGTCGGCGCGCTTCGGCTCGGCGAGCAGCTCCTGCACGTACGGGTGGCTGCCGAGCAGGTACGGCAGCGATTCGTAGCGATCGAGGGTGCTCTTCAGCGCATTGGTCGTGCGGTCGACGCGCACCGCGGCATTGCGCTGCAGTTCGCCGACCCCGCGCTGCCAGGTCACGGTCCACGTCAGCGCGCACGCCGCGGCGAGCACGGCGGCGAGCGCGACGAGGACGAGCAGGCGGCGCTTCACGGTGACGGCTTCCTGGCGATGCGGATCGTCTATTGTGTCATAGCCGTCCGCCTCCGCCCTGCCGCCCGCTCGCGGCGCGCCGCCCGCGGGCAGCGCCGCCTGCTCCTTCATGGCGTCAGACGCCGGCCGTCTCGGTGGCGGCGACTTCGCCGCCGCCCTTCAGCGCCTGGCGCAGCTTGTTGCGGTCGAGCTCCTTCTCCCACGCGGACACGACGACCGTCGCGACGCCGTTGCCGACGATGTTGGTCAGCGCGCGGCACTCGCTCATGAAGCGGTCGATGCCGAGGATCAGCACCATGCCCGACAGCGGAATGGTCGGCACGACGGCGAGCGTCGCGGCCAGCGTGATGAAGCCCGCGCCGGTGACGCCGCTCGCGCCCTTCGAGGTCAGCATCGCGACCGCGAGCAGCGTGAACTGCTGCATCCACGTGAGCTCGATGTTGGTCGCCTGCGCGATGAACAGCACGGCCATCGTCATGTAGATGTTGGTGCCGTCGAGGTTGAACGAATAGCCGGTCGGCACGACGAGGCCGACGACCGAGCGCGAGCAGCCGGCCTTCTCGAGCTTTTCCATCAGCTGCGGCAGCGCGGCTTCCGACGAGCTCGTGCCGAGCACGATCAGCAGCTCTTCCTTGATGTAGCCGACGAAGCGGATGATCGAGAAGCCGGTGATGCGCGCGATCGTGCCGAGCACGACGAGCACGAACACGACCGACGTCAGGTAGAACGTGCCGATCAGCTTGAGCAGCGGCACCAGCGAGCCGACGCCGTACTTGCCGATCGTGAACGCCATCGCGCCGAACGCACCGATCGGCGCGAGCTTCGTGACGATGTGCACGATGCCGAACAGCACGCGCGTGATCCCGTCGATGAAGTCGGTGACGACCTTGCCGCGCTCGCCGAGGTGCGCGAGCACGCTGCCGAACAGCAGCGCGATCAGCAGGATCTGCAGGATCTCGCCCTGCGCGAACGCGTCGACCATCGTGTTCGGGATGATGTGCATCAGGAAGTCGACCGTCGACTGCCCGTGCGCCTTCGCCGCGTACGACGCGACTTCCTTGCCGTTCAGCGTGGCCGGATCGATGTTGAAGCCGACGCCCGGGCGCAGGATGTGCGTCGCCGCGAGGCCGAGCACCAGCGCGAAGGTCGACACGACCTCGAAGTACAGCAGCGCCTTGCCGCCGACGCGCCCGACCTTCTTCATGTCCTCCATGCCGGCGATGCCGGTCACGACCGTACAGAAGATGATCGGCCCGATCACCATCTTGATCAGCTTGATGAAGCCGTCGCCGAGCGGTTTCATCTCGGTGGCGAGCGACGGGTAGTAGTGGCCGAGGATCACGCCGACGACGATGGCGAAGATCACCTGCACATAGAGCACTTTGTAGAACGGTTTCTTCTTCACGATGATTCCTGATGAAGGGTAGATGAGCCGGGAAGCGGCGTCACGCGCGCGGGCGAATGGCCAGGGGAAGTCATGCGCCCGCGCGGCTGCCGTGCCGCAACAAGCGATGCCTCAGGACATCCGGAGGGGGAGGAGGAAGGCGTCGGTCATCGGTTGTCTCCTTGCTTGCTGTAGTAGTTCGGCCGAGGGTGGCCGTGCCTTTTATATTGCAAGGTCGATGCCAGCCGCACGAAAGCATTCAAGCCGTTGTTTTCGTTGAACTTCCCACAATGCGGCAGGCAAGTAAATCCGGGTTTCCGGAAATCCGGAATAAATCCGTCCGGCGATCCGGACGGATTCATCGTTTCATCAGATGAATCAATGCCGCACGGCCTGCCCGGCCAGCACACCGGTCTGCGCGTAGAACTCCTGCCGCGCGAACGCGGCGCGCTCGCGGCGCGACTCCCCTTGCGAGAGACTTACTTACCCACGACCGAGCAACCTCTGGCGTCCCAAACCAGCCTGCCAAGATGATCGTTTCCCACACGCGCTATCCACATAGGTCCCAGGGAGGCACCGCATCCACGCGCATCCCGCGTGGTGAATAGAAAGTCCTGTGTCCGTCGACTCACCACCAGTCTTGCCCTGATTTAAGACACCAAAGAGTCGAGACAGGTTGAGCGCTTCGTGGCCTTCGAACTGCTGGTTACCCATGAGGAGCCTGGCCGGCACTTAAGGGGACTTGCGATAGACCCCGGTAAAGCTGACGTTGTTTCCCCCACAGTTGCTGTTGTCCACCACTACCAGCAGATCGCCGAGCAGGCGCGCAGTGACCTTGCCGCTGTATTCGTTTCCGTATGTGCCCGAGTTTTCGCTAACCTCTAAACGATTGCCCTCCGGGGCATTGCGGGCCGTGACGCTTCCGAGGTTGGGACCACTGGGACGCATCTGAGGATCCGGACTGGCGCTAGGCTAATAGGCGTCACCGTTCATGGTCAGGGTGCCATCGCCGTTGGGGATCAGGTTAAGAACGGGGTCAGGCTAACTTCCTGATCGGCCATCACGGCGGAAGAAAATCTGACTGACCCCGTTCTTGTCCGTTCTTCGTCAACTATCGCGTGGTGTCGGGCCTCCGCCGAGGAACCAGCTTGATCCCCTGGATAAAGTTCACAAGTGATGTCATCGCTCTCCCATGCAAAAGAGCAGCAGACAGAGAAGTGCTTCCACACAAGACCACTTGTTGGTTGGTCACGCAGAAGCCCACGCTGCTTTGCGACGGTGTTTCTTCTGAAATCGCCATCAACACATACCCCTGCGTGGTCCCGTTCTTTACATTCTGGATAACCAGCTTGGGATCCTTCTGTTGGACAGCCCTCTTCGATAACGACCAAGTGCCTTCCTGCGAAGATTTAACGATATTTTCGTTAGTCCCCATAGCACTATCCAGATCTTCGTTATTGTCACTTTCGCAGCCGAGCATAAGCGATACAGTGACAATCGGCCAAATATCGGATAGCTGAGTCACATACGTTGCATATTCATCCCTAGCGTAGTGAAGGTGATACTCCATCGTGTCTGGTTCATTGTCGACGGCAAAACTACAGCGCCCTACGCTATGGATCTCACTTTGCCCATGAGAGCCGGACGGCAATATCTGCGAACCCTTCGACAACGTTCCAGTCGAGTAGGCTGGTACAGATACGCTCATGGCGGCAATTGCCGCAAGAAGCATCTTCATGAGTGCCTCCTCCGAAAGGCCTGCGGATACAGTTCGTTTGTGCCATCCGACTGTGGAAACTGAACACCATTCGCCAGTACCACTAGTGCATTCGCATAGGAAGTGCACCGATCTACGTATCCGTTATATGTTCTACCCGGGATGTCGACAAATCTAGGATAGTTGATGGAGGCCCCTACTTTACGGAAGCTCTCATTGAAGTAGTACACCTTTTCTCCAGCATTGGTTCGCACAACCCCTCTCTGCAAAGGGAGCGTTTCATCGGCATATCGTGATGCCCCCATCCAAGACCAATACGCCCCAGCACTCTGGGTCGCGTCGTCAGGATTCGTTGCGACTGCATCGCGCAACGCGATCACGTTTTCCGGCATTCGGATATTGGCGTCGGTCAAGTGCGCGTTGTCGCGCGTTCTCTGTACTTCACCGACCGCCGATCGCAGGCGTAATTTAAGCCCATCATCAATCTGCCGGCCTCTGAACGCCCAATATTCAATGTAATTTTCAGGCCAAGTGAGTTGCAGGAATCCTCTGCCGTCCCAAGGAGAATACCGCTCCGATCGATTCATCTCATGTGGCTTCTGCAACCACCAAGTTTCTTGAGTTGCGTTTGCATAAAATGCAGCTATTCTTTCGGGAGTATCTACCGCATATTTTCTATGCATCAGATTCAAGCAGATGCGATATGTTGCGATATTCATCTCAGCACTAAGTCCGCTTTGGCGGTTGCGAACCGTCATACTGGGAGGTTCGAAAAAGTAGGAAGCACCCTGTTGCCGAATGATATCCATCGGCAGTAGCTGACGCATCTCACTGTCGCTCAGCCAACTACATTTGCAGAATGACAGAATGAACCTCATCGGATGAAAGTGATAATGCTCTTTCTCCAGTGCCAGCCCTTTCTCCACCGCATCCTCCCAAAACGCCAAGGCCTGATGATGGCGCTTGAGCCTTTCATACGGTGCGTTCTCCAGACACATCGGAAACACGATGTTGGCGACAGGGTTCTCTCCTTCGACGCCTTGCAGCCAACTCCAGCGCTTGTCGAAGTCGTCGCGCGCCCACTCGGTGGGCATCTTGACCACGCAGTAGCTCAAGCGATCGCGCATTTCGCCGGTCTGCGCCTTGGCGTAGGCCCGTATCAGTCGGTTGCGGTATTGAGTCACGGCATCGATGACGGTGGCGGCGCCGTGCGCTACCTCGGCCAGTGGGCTGGGTAGACCGGGAGCCGCGTGAGGCGTGGGTGGCATCGGCTCGATCAGGTCGAGCAGCTGCTTCGAGTCGCACCGGCTGTTGCCATCGGTGTCGTCGTCGATAAAGGTCCAACCTTGCCAATGAGGAAAATCGGCGTCGCTGTAGACCTTGACACCCGCGCAGTTGAGATCAGCGAAGGCGGCCGTGTTTGCGTCGATGGCGATCTTGCGGAAATGCGGTAGGCGTCCCTCATGCAGGTCCGTGGCGGCCGGCACGTCAGGCCCGAGGATACGACCGAAGCGCAGCATCTCGTAGCCGGCGCTGGGGCATCCAGGGTAAGTGTCAGTCGCGGTCTTGTAGAGGTTGTATGCGCCCTCAGCTTCTTTGAAGCTACCCCGCCGCTCGCCGCTGACGTCGCTCGTGATCAGCGTGATGTCGCCGCGCAATTCGTTCAGTGTGACGATGACCGTTTCTTGGGTGCGGCTGACGGGCAGTACCGTCCACTGCGCCCACACCTCGGCGGTCAGGCCATCGGGCGGCGTCGCGGCCGCTGCCCCGTAGACCGCGGGTATGCGGATGGTGCGCTGCGCGTCGGTCGGCAGGGCAGGCGCCTTCTTGCCGCGTTGTGGAGCTGATGCCATCGCTGCTTGGTAGGCGCCGGTTACCCTCGGCCACCAATCGCCGGCGTCCGTGGTCTTCTTGCCGTTGAGCGCAAGGATGCGCTCCGGCGTGGTGTGGAAGCGCTGCGCGACGCTCTCGAGCGTATCGTTGGCGGCGCCTGCAGTGGAACTAAAGGCACGCACAACATATTTCCTGGTTTCCGTACGTGGGTTGACCGCGTACAGGGGGGCGCCGGCGGGCAGCACGATGTGCATGTCGCCCCAGACGCAATTGCGCCGCCCTTCGTCGTCCTTCAGCTTGCCTTCGCTGCGCCCCATCAGCTTTGCCACGTTCGCTTCGTCTGCGACGATTTCGAAGTGGATGCGGTTAGGCTTGCCGTAGATGTCGCCGGCCTGGCCGATGGGGTCCTTGCGATACACCTTGTTGCCCGGCTTCCACGCCTCCTGCGTGCCTGTTTTGTTCGCCACGGTGCTCAGGTGCTGATAAATCGAGTAGAAAACTACCTCGACGCCCTCGCCGATTTCGGTCTGATGCTTGAGGATGACGACACCGTTGCTGGTCCAGCCGGCGTAGTAGTACAGGGGGTTGGCATCGCGTTCTGCCCCGCTTGGCGTTTGCGTCGGCTTGGGTGCGCTGGCGCGAGCGAACACGACTTCGCCATCGGCGATGGCACGTACCGGCTCTGGATTCGCGTCGCCGGGCGCGACCAGATGCACACCGCCGTGCCAGCCGAACTGGTGGCTGACGGGGAAGGCACCTTTGCCGCTCTTTTCCCCCAGACCGAATGTCCCGTCGTTCCGGTCGTCGTCGGTCCGCGGTTGAGGCACGCGCAAGAAAGGAAAGCTGATGAGCATGGGTGGGTTCCTGGGGGTTACTCGGAGAGCGGCAAGTCGGTCGGATCGGTGGGCGCGCCAGGCAGCGGGTTGCCGTCGATGCCGAAGCGATTGCCACGACCGGCCCCGCCGCCCGCCAGTGGGCCCTTGAACCGAATCACCACGGCGTCGAGAGTGATGCCGCTATCGTCCAGCGTGATCGTGCCGCCCGGGCCGCGCAGGCGAAATACTTCGCCGGCTTGCAGCTCGACGACCTTGGTGCGTTGCCGAATGGCCTGTCCCGCCTCCAACTCGGCACGCCCCTGCACGCGCTGTTCCAGATGCCCGCCAATATCGACCGTGTGGTTGGCCGCCGTCGTATCGCGACGATGGTTGCCGACTTCCTCGGTGCGGTCTTTGGCCGTGTGGATCGTGTGGTTGCGGCCGATGCTCAGGAAGTCGTCCTGCCCGATGTCGTGGCGCCGATCCTGACCGATGGTGACCTGCTCGTCGTGGCCCACGGTCTCTTTGCGGTCGTTGCCGATGGCGAGGGTTTCGTCGTGCTCGACCTGCTCGCTGCGATCGTTTCCGACAAAGGTGGTCTCGTCGTGGTTGACGTGGATGTTCTGATCTTTCTGCGCATGGACGTAGATTTCCTCCTGATCCGCCTCGTCCTCGAAGCGCAGTTCGTTGTGGCCCTCACCTTTGTGCGTCTGGCTTTTGATCGTCATCCGCGTCTTGTGCCGCGGCAGCTCGTACGGCGGCAACTGCAGGCGGTTGTAAACCCGCCCGATGACGATCGGCTGGTCCGGATCGCCATCCAGGTTGCTCACGATCACTTCCTGCCCGATGCGCGGGATCGCCATATGCCCCCACGTCGCACCGGCCCAGTTCTGCGCGACGCGAATCCAGCACGAGCTGTGCTCGTCGTGCTTGCCCTCGCGATCCCATGGGAACTGCACCTTTACCCGGCCGTATTCGTCGGTGTAGATCTCTTCGCCTTCGGGGCCGACCACGGTCGCCGGCTGCGGGCCGTCGATGCGTGGGCGCGGCAGCGGCTCGGCGCGCCACTCCGCGTCGTCGGGCACCAGCACCGCTTCGTAGCGGTAGTGCGTGCCTTGCTGCGCGTCGGCGCTCTCCTCCGCCTGGCTGGTGTATTGCTTGCCGTGATGGACGATGCTGACCGGACGCCAGCCGCGATTCATGTCCTCGCGCGGGTGACCGGTGAGGTCGAACGCGATGCCCGGCTGCAGGCGCGCATCGTCGCCGTTCACCAGCGCAATGCGCGCATCGCGACGGTGGCCACGCAGGCGGTCCTGTGTAAAAGCCTTGCCGCTGGCTTCATGCTTGTAGCGGCCCGGGTAGTCGTAGCGCGCGTAGCCGCGGCCTTGGTGATCGAGGTCCGTGCCCTCGCGCGGGTATTCGTGCGGAAAGCGTGGGCTCTTGAAGGTGTAGTCGCGCTGCACCTGGCGTGCAGTGCGTACGTTCTCGGTGTAGGCGAACGTGCGCAGACTCGGCTCGGGCTGATCGCCGCCGGGCGTGGGGTTGTACCGCACCGGCTCGCCCTGCTGGCGACCGAAGATGAACAGGCGATCGCAGTGAATCAGGCGGTGGCCGTCGGCCTTGTGCGGAAGGCATAGAAGAAGCCCTCCTCGCGCAGGATGCGCTCGATGAAATCGTAGTCGGTGTCACCCGCCTGCACGCAGTATTCGCGCGCCAAGTGCTCGGCGGTGATGCGCTGTTCGTAGTCCAGCGTCTGATTGTGTGCCTTGAGCATGGCCGTCGCGATCTCGGGCACGCTCAGGGTCTGGAAGATGCGCCAGTCGGAGGACAGCTTTAGGCGCGCGAGGCGCGGCTCAACCACGGCGGAATAGCGGGTCCTTCGAAACCCCGTCTCGCCTTGGGCGAGCGATGAAATGGCGCCGTGCACGTAGCGCACCGGCAGCCCGCCCTGCCAGATGGTGAGCAGGCCATTGCGGTCGAGCACCTGGCCGAAGTCGATGGCAGGGTTGGCGCTGGTCAGTTCCACCTGCAACAGGAAGGTCTCGGACAAGCCTTCGTGCAGGGTGAACTCGACGACCTCGAACGACTCGTCGCCGGCGGTGAAGGTAAAGCGCAGATCGGATTGGATAGCCATGGTTAAGCTGTTCGCTGAACGCCCAGCAGCAACGATTGACTATTGCAAGACCCACGTCTATTGGACGAATTCGAAAGTAGAGGTTCTTCGGGACTCGGCTCTCCGGATTTGTGAGTGGCCTTCGTCCTATTCGCGACCAGACCAGACATGATTCGGCCAACCTCTGTCGCAAGTACCGTCTGTCCCGACCATTACCGCACGCTCCGCCCCAAAAACGGAATCCCGAAAGACCACAATCTTCCGGGATTCCGTCACCATCAACTGCCAAAGACGAATCAATGCCGCACGGCCTGCCCGGCCAGCACACCGGTCTGCGCGTAGAACTCCTGCCGCGCGAACGCGTCGCGCTCGCGGCGCGCGCGCTCGCCGCGGTCGGCCAGCGAGCCGGCGATGATGCCGACGAACGCGAGCGGCACCGACACGAGCGCCGGGTTGTCGAGGAACACCGGCGCGTGCGCATGGTGCAGCACGTCGACCCACACCGATTTCGACAGCAGCGTGAGCACGACCGCCGACGCGAGCCCGAGGCTGCCGCCGATCACCGCCCCGCGGGTCGTCATCCCGCGCCAGAAGATCGACATCGCGAGCACCGGGAAATTCGCGCTCGCCGCGACCGCCGCGACGAGGCCGACCATGAACGCGACGTTGACGTGCTCGAACAGGATCGACAGCCCGATCGCGACGGCGGAGAGCGCGATCGTCGCCGCGCGCGAGATGCGCATCTCCAGGCGCTCGTCGGGCTTGCCGCGCGCCCACATCTGCGCATACAGGTCGTGCGAGATCGTCGTTGCACCGGCGAGCGTGAGGCCCGCGACCACCGCGAGGATCGTCGCGAACGTGACGGCCGCGATGAAGCCGTAGAACCAGTTGCCGCCGACGGCCTGCGCGAGCTTCACCGCGACCATGTTCGAGCCGCCGAGCAGGTCGTGCGTCAGGTTGAACGTGCCGTTCGCGCCGAGCCGGAAGAACTCCGGATGCTGCGCGAGCAGCACGATCGCCGAGAAGCCGATCACGAACGTCAGCAGGTAGAAGTAGCCGATGAAGCCGGTCGCGTACAGCACCGACTTGCGCGCCTCCTTCGCGTTCGGCACCGTGAAGAAGCGCATCAGGATGTGCGGGAAGCCGGCCGTGCCGAACATCAGCGCGATGCCGAGCGACAGCGCGTTGGCCGGATCGCGGATCAGCTTGCCCGGCCCCATGATGCCGAGCGCGCCCGGATGCACGGCCACCGCGCGGCGGAACATCGCGTCGACGCTGAAGCCGAATTCGCCGAGCGCGAGCAACGCGAGCAGCGTCGCGCCGCACAGCAGCAGCACGGCCTTGATCACCTGGACCCAGGTGGTCGCGGTCATCCCGCCGAAGAACACGTAGACCACCATCAGCACGCCGACGATCAGCTCGGCCGTGCCGTACGACAGCCCGAACAGCAGCTGGATCAGCTTGCCCGCGCCGACCATCTGCACGACGAGGTACAGCACGACGATCGTCAGCGCGTTCGCGGACGTCAGCAGCCGGATCGGCCGCTGCGCGAAGCGGTACGCGACGACGTCGACGAACGTGAACTTGCCGAGGTTGCGCAGCGGCTCGGCGATCAGGAACATCACGAACGGCCAGCCGACGAGGAAGCCGATCGAGTAGATGAGCCCGTCGAAGCCGAACATGAACACCATTCCGGAAAGCCCGAGGAACGACGCGGCCGACATGTAGTCGCCGGCGATCGCGAGGCCGTTCTGCAGGCCGGTGATGCCGCCGCCGGCCGTGTAGAAGTCGCGCGCCGAGCGTGTACGGCGCGCGGCCCAGCGGGTGAGCGCGAGCGTCGCGAACACGAACGCGAAGAACATGCCGATCGCGACGGGGTTCAGCTCGACCTTGTCGGGCATCGGCCCGGCGACGGACACTGCGTGCGCGGCGGCGGGAACGAATACGGAAAGCGCGCCAAGCGCGAATGAGGAACGACGCATCATGGCCTCCGTCACGAACGCTGGAGAATCGCGTCGACCGCGCGGTCGAACGAGCGGTTCGCGCGCAGCACGTAGCACGCGGTCAGGCCGATCGCGACCAGGATGATCGCGACGCCGGCGGCAATGCCGACGGTCGTCGTCGCGCCCCGGTAGAGCGGCGTCGCGAGCACGCGCGGCGCAAGCGCGACGAGCAGGATGAAGCCGTAGTAGGTCGCGATCATCAGCGCCGTCAGCACGAAGCTGAAGCGGCGCCGCGCGCGCACGAGCTGCTGGTAGTCACGGCGCGCCGTGACCTGTTCGATGACGGATGTCTCCATGGTGTCTCCTGCTCGCTCGATTGGCGAGGTTGTCGTGTAATCGATCGGCGCGCGGTCCAGCCCGCCCGCGCCGTGGCGGCACAAATCGATTCAGACCACGCGCTGCGCGCGCAGCTTTGCGACGTCGTCTGCCGACAGCCCGAGCCAGCCGCCGAGCACGTCGTCCGTATCGGCGCCGAGCACGGGCGGCGCGCCGCGCACCGGCAGCCGCGCGCCGTCGAAGCGGTACGGCGGCGCGAGCACGTCGACGCCGCCCGCGACCGGATGCGGCTGCCGCGTGACGAGCCCCGCGCCGCGCGCGCGTTCGGACGTCAGCGCCTCGTGCAGGCCGAGCACATCGCCGCACGGGATGCCCGCATCGGCGAGCGCCGCGAGCAGCGTCGCGCGCGGCCGGCGCGCGAGCTCGCGACGGATCTCCGGCAGCAATGCCGCGCGATTCTCCGAACGGCCGAGGTTGGTCTGGTAGCGCGCATCCGCGCCGAGATCGGGCCGCTCGATCGCGCCGCAAAAACGCGCGAACTGCGCGTTGTTGCCGACCGTGATCACGAGCGGGCCGTCGGCCGCGTCGAACACGCCGTACGGCACGATCGACGGATGCTCGTTGCCGTAGCGCGGCGGGTCCTGTTCCATCAGCAGCGCGTCGAGCCCGTAGTACGCGGTGATCATCAGCCCGCAGTCGAACAGCGCCATCTCGATGCGCCGCCCGCGCCCCGTCGCGTGCCGTTCGTAAAGCGCGGCGAGGATCGCCTGCGCCGAATACATTCCCGTGAACAGGTCGACCGCCGCGACGCCGAACTTCAGCGGCGGCTGGTTTGCCTCGCCGTTCAGCGCCATCAGCCCCGCCTCGCCCTGCACGACGAGGTCGTAGCCGGGGCGGCCCGCTTCCGGGCCCGAGCGGTCGTAGCCGGAAATCGCGCAGTGCACGAGGCGCGGGTTCAGCGCGGCCAGCGCGTCGTAGCCGAGGCCGAGCTTCTCCGCGCCGCCGAGCTTGAAGTTGTGGATCAGCACGTCGGCCTGCGCGGCGAGTTCGCGCGCGACGCGCCGCCCTTCGTCCGTCTGCAGGTCCAGGCAGATCGACCGCTTGCTGCGGTTCACGCTGTTGAAATAAGTCGTCTCGGTGCGGCCGATCCGCAAGCCCCAGTCGCGCGTGTCGTCGCCGCGCGCCGGGTGCTCGACCTTGATCACTTCCGCGCCGAAATCGGCGAGCACCATCGCGCACCACGGGCCGGCCAGCACGCGCGAGAAATCGAGCACCTTGACGCCGGCGAGCGGCAACGCGCGGGGCGTGTCGTGGTCCATCATCGTCTCCTCCGTCGTCCGCTTATTGTTTCGATAGCGCGATGTAACGCGCGAGATGGTGATCCTCGTCGCCGAGCTGGTGATCGATCATCACGAGGCGCTTCGCGTAGTGCGACAGCGGCAGCTCCCACGTCATGCCGATCCCGCCGTGCAGCTGGATGCTCTCCTCCGCGACCAGCGTGCCGATCCGGCCGACGCTGACCTTGGCCGCAGAGAGCGCGCGTTCGCGCACGGCACGCGGCGCGTCGAGCTGCGCGGCCGCGTTGATCACCGCCGAGCGCGCCTGCTCGACTTCGAGCAGCAGGTCGGCCATCCGGTGCTGCAGCGCCTGGAAGCTGCCGATCGGCAGCCCGAACTGCTTGCGCGTGCGCAGGTATTCCAGCGTGTGCTCCTTCGCGACGTCCATCGCGCCGAGCGCTTCGGCGGACAGCGCGAGCAGCCCGTAGCCGAGCACGCGTTCGAGCAGCGCCGCCCCTTGATGCGGATCGCCGAGTGCGGCGTCGGCCGGCAGCGCGACGCGGTCGAAGCGCACTTCCGCCGCGCGGCCGCCGTCGATCTTCCGGTAATCGCGCAATGACACGCCCGGCGCATCGGCCGGCACGACGAACAGGCCGATGCCGTCCTCATCGTCGTCGTTGCCGGCCGTGCGCGCGCTGACGACGAAGAACGCCGCCTGCGCGGCCTGGTCGACGACGCCCTTCGCGCCCATCAGCACCCAGCCGTCGCCGTGCCGTTGCGCACGCGTGCGCACCGTGGTCAGTTCGTAATGCGAGCCCGGCTCGTCGTGCGCAAACGCGGCGCTCGCGCGGCCGTCGATCAGCGCGCCGAGCTTCGCGCGCTGCGCGTCGCCGCCGGCCAGCGCGAGTGCGCGGCCCGCGAGCAGCGTGCCGAGGAACGGCTCGACGACGAGCCCGCGCCCGAGGCATTCGAACACGACCGCAATGTCGAAGCCCGCGCCGCCGAAGCCGCCGTCGGCTTCGGCAAACAGCGCGCCGACCGCGCCGAGCTCGGCGAAGCGTTCCCACATCGTCCGGTCGAAGCCTGCCGCCGATTGCGCGATGCGGTCGCGCACCGGGAACGCGTACTGCTCGCCGATGAAGCGGTTCAGCGTGTCCGCCAGCATCCGGCGGTCTTCGGTATGTCGAAAGTCCATGAGCGTTCCTTACAAGCCGAGCATCGTCTTCGCGATGATGTTCTTCTGGATCTCGTTCGAGCCGCCGAAGATCGACAGCTTGCGGTTGTTGAAGTACTGCAGCGCGGCGCTCGCGGCCTCTTCCGGCCCGACCGGCTCGCCGTCGTAATCCGCGTCGAGCGCCTCATCCACGAACGGCTGCGCGTACGGCCCCATCGCGCGCCGCATCAGCGCGGTGATCTCCTGGCGGATCTGCGTGCCGCGGATCTTCAGCATCGAGCTTTCCGCGCCCGGCGCGCCGCCGCCCGCGACCGCGGCCAGCACGCGCAGGTTGGTCGTCTTCATGTTGTCGAGCTCGATCTCGACGCGCGCGACGCGCGCCGCGAAGAACGGATCGTCGGCGAGCGGCCGGCCGTTCTTCTTCACCTTCGCGGCGACCGCGCGCAGCCGGTCGAGCGCGGCCGTCGAGAAGCCGACGCCCGCGATGTTGGTACGCTCGTAGGTCAGCAGGTACTTCGCATAGGTCCAGCCGCGGTTCTCCTCGCCGACGAGGTTCTCGGCCGGCACGCGCACGTCGGTGAAGAACACCTCGTTCACCTCGTGCTCGCCGTCGAGCGTGATGATCGGGCGCACCTCGACGCCGGGCATGTTCATGTCGATCAGCAGGAAGCTGATGCCTTCCTGCTTGCGCACGTCGGTCGCGGTGCGCACGAGGCAGAAGATCATGTTCGCGTAGTGGCCGAGCGTGGTCCACGTCTTCTGGCCGTTGACGATGTAGTGCTCGCCCTGCGCATCGACGCCCCGCACCGCGCTCGTCTTCACCGCCGCGAGGTCCGAGCCCGCGCCCGGCTCCGAGTAGCCCTGGCACCACCAGTCCGACCCGTCGAGAATGCGCGGCAGCCAGTAGCGCTGCTGCGCGTCGCTGCCATACTTGATCAGCACCGGGCCGAGCATGTTCACGCCGAACGGCACGATGCGCGGCGCACCCGCGAGCGCGCACTCGTGGTCGAACAGGAACTTCTGGGCGACGCTCCAGCCGGGGCCGCCGTACTCGCGCGGCCAGTGGCTCGCGAGCCAGCCGCGCGCATGGAGAATCGCGTGCCATTCGCGCATGTCGTCGCGCGTCACGTGCAGCCCGCCTTTCACCTTGCGGGAAATGCGCTCGGGCAGCCGTTCTTGCAGGAAGCGCTGCACGTCGGCGCGGAACGCTTCTTCTTCGGGAGTGAAATTGAGATCCATCGGGTATCCGTAATGAATTCGTGGCGACGTTCAGTCGGGGCGGTTCAGGCTGGCGAAGTCCGCGCCGCGCGCGACGAGTTCGACGATGAGCGGCGACGGCTTCCAGAACAGCGGATCCTCCTTCGCGAACGCGCGGATGTCGGCGAGCACGTTCGCGAGGCCGACCGTGTCCGCGTAGTGCATCGGGCCGCCGCGATGACGCGGGAAGCCGTAGCCGTGCAGGAACACCGCGTCGACGTCGAGCGGGCGCAGCGCGATCCGCTCGTGCACGACGTTCGCGCCTTCGTTGATCATCGCGGCGAGATAGCGGCGCAGGATTTCGTCGTCGGTGAACGCGCGCGGCGTGACGCCCTTGTTCGCGCGCTCGTCGGCGACGATCGCCTCCACTTCCGGATCGGGCGTGCCGGTGCGCGCGCCGTCCGGATACAGGTAGTAGCCGCGCCCGGTCTTCTGGCCGAACCAGCCGCGCTCGCACAGCCGGTCGGAAATCCCGACATAGCGGGCGCGCGGATCGCGGGTCGCCGCGCGGCGCTTGCGGGTCGCCCAGCCGATGTCGCCGCCCGCGAGGTCGACGACCTGGAACGGCCCCATCGGGAAGCCGAACGCGCGCACCGCGCGATCGATCTGGTACGGCGATGCGCCGTCTTCCATCAGGTAGTCGGCCGCGGTGCGGTAGACGGCGAGGATGCGGTTGCCGATGAAGCCGTCGCACACGCCCGCGCGCACCGGCGTCTTCTTCAGTTTCTTCGCAAGCTCGAACGCGGTCGCGACGACGTCGGGGCTCACGCGCGCCGGCACGACGATCTCGAGCAGCTTCATCACGTTGGCCGGCGAGAAGAAGTGCAGGCCGATCACGTCGGACGGACGGTCGATGCTCGCGGCGATCCGGTCGATGTCGAGATACGACGTGTTGGTCGCGAGCACCGCGCCCGGCTTGCACGCGCGCGCGAGCTCGGCGAACACGGCCTCCTTGACCGCGATGTCCTCGAATACGGCCTCGATCACGACGTCGGCCTGCGCGAGCGCGTCGTACGACGTGCTGCCCTTGAAGCGCGCCATCCGCGCCGCGTGCGCGGCGGGCGTCATCCGGCCTTTCGCGACGAGGCCGTCGTACACCTTCTCGACGTGCGCGCGGCCGCGCGCGAGCGATGCGTCGTCGCGCTCGATCATCGTCACCGGCAGCCCCGCGTCGAGCGCCGCGACCGCGATGCCCGCGCCCATCGTGCCGCCGCCGACCACGCCGATCCGCTCGACCGGCCGCGCGCTCGCGCGGCGCGCCTCGGGCGCCTTCGCCGCCTCGCGCTCCGCGAAGAACGCGTGCACGAGGCCCGCGCGCTGCGGGCTGTCGACGCACTGCAGGAACAGGCTGCGCTCGAGCCTCATTCCCATGTCGAACGACAGCGTGAGCGCAGCCTCGACCGCGTCGACGATCTTCGCGGGCGAGAACAGCCCGCGCGACTTCTTCGCGAGCTCGGCGCGCGCCGCGTCGATCGCGGCTTGGGCGGCCGCGCGGTCCGCGAGCCCCTGCGCGTCGCGCGTACGCCGCACGCTCGCGCCGAGCGACAGCAGCTCCTGCACGTACGCGAGCCCTTCGGCGAGCGTGTCGTCGCTGTGCGCGAGGCGATCGACGAGGCCGAGCGCGAGCGCCTCTTCCGCGCCCGCATGGCGGCCGGACAGCATCAGGTCGAGCGCGGCCTTCGCACCGATCAGCCGCGGCGCGCGCTGCGTGCCGCCCGCGCCCGGCAGCAGGCCGAGCGTCACTTCGGGCAGCCCGAGCTTCGCGCCCGGCACCGCGAGCCGGTAATGCGCGGCGAGCGCGACTTCGAGGCCGCCGCCGAGCGTCGCGCCATGCAGCGCGACCACGACCGGCTTCGCGCTCGACTCGATCCGCTCGCACACGTCGGGCAGCGACGGCGGCACCGGCGGCTTGCCGAATTCGCGGATGTCCGCGCCCGCGATGAAGTTGCGCCCGGCGCCGACGATCAGCACCACGTGGATCGCGGCGTCGCGCTGCGCGGCGTCGAGCGCGTCGGCAAGGCCGCGCCGGACGTCGGCGGACAGCGCATTGACGGGCGGATGGTCGATCGTGACGACGAGCACCTTGTCGCGCCGCTCGTGCGTGACGGTGCCGGTATCGGGAGAGGTGGATGCGTTCATCGTGTCTCGGGCCCCATGCAAATCGGTAGAAGTCTCCGGCGAGCCGCCGGGTATGACACGATTCTCGATTGATCGAGATTCATTGACAATTCCAGCGCGCCTTAACAAGCTGTCAAATCCGGCTTGACACTGAATGCTTGCGAATCATTAAAAGGGATCGATGAGGAGACTTTCGGCATGGACCTGAACGCGCTGACGCTGCTCGTCGAGATCCTCGACGCCGGCAATCTCAGCAAGGCTGCGCAGCGGCTGAAGATGAGCCGCGCGAACGTCAGCTACCGGCTGAACCAGCTCGAGCGCTCGATCGGCCAGCAGCTCGTGCGGCGCACGACGCGCCGCATCGAGCCGACCGAGATCGGCCTGAAGCTCTACGAGCACGGCCGGCGCATCCGCAACGAGCTGCTCGCCGCGCAGGAGTCGGTGACGACGCTCGGCCAGGACCTGCAGGGCCGTGTGCGGCTGTCGGTGCCGAGCGGCTACGGGCAGCTCGTGATGTCGGAATGGCTGCTCGCGTTCAAGCGGTTGCATCCGGGCATCGTGCTCGACGTCGTGTTCGAGAACCGCGTCGAGGACCTCGTGCGCGACGAGGTCGACATCGCGATCCGCGTGATGTCCGAGCCGCCGCAGAACCTCGTCGCGCGCGACATGGGCGCGGTGCGCTACGTCGCATGTGCGTCGCCCGGGTTCGCGGCCGCGCACGGGATGCCGGCGAGCCTCGACGCGCTGGCGGACGCGCCCGTGATCACCGCGACGGTGATGGGCCGGCAGCTGCGCATCGCCGCGTATCTCGGCGACGAGCGCCACGAGGTGCTGCTCGAGCCGACGCTGATCTCCGAGAACTTCCTGTTCCTGCGGCAGGCGATCCTCGCGGGGCTCGGCGTCGGCATCGTGCCGGACTACGTCGTGCACGACGACGTGCGGCGCGGCGCGGTCGTCACGTCGCTCGACGCGTACCGGCTCAGCATCTTCGGCACGCACATGTACATGCTCTACATGCCGAACCGGCACCACACGCGCGCGACCGCGACGTTCATAGAGTTCGTCCTCGAACAGGCCGGCAAGACCGGCCGGGGCGGGCCCGACGCGCTGCGTCAGGGTTTCCTGTCGGATGACAGCCCGCGCGCGACGCGGCGACAATAGCGCGCCGGAGCCTGTCGCTCCCTGTCGTTCCCTGTTGCGCCGTTTCAGCATTCACTCCTGCCGAGGGTTCAATGTCCGACCGGATTCGTCCGCGCCCGCGCTCCTGGGCGATGCTTGCCGCCGCCGCTGCGTTCGTCGCGCTCAACGCCGCCTGCACGTCCCCCGCGCCGCCCGCCGGCGCCGCCGCCAGTTCAACCGTACCCGTTGCCGCGTCCGGCGTCGCCACGCCCGCCGCACACGCGCCCGAACTGTCGTCGGGCTGGGCCGACAAGCCGGGCTGGACCGCGCAGCGCTACATGATCGCGGCCGCGAATCCGCTCGCGGCGCAGGCCGGCTACACGATGCTGAAGGCGGGCGGCACCGCGATCGACGCGGCGATCGCGACGCAGATGGTGCTCGCGCTCGTCGAGCCGCAATCGTCGGGCATCGGCGGCGGCGCGTTCATGCTGTATTTCGACGGCAAGGCGGCGCAGGCGTACGACGGCCGCGAGACCGCGCCGGCCGCCGCGACGGACCGCCTGTTCTACGGCCCGACCGGCCAGCCGATGAGCTTCTACGAAGGCGTCGTCGGCGGGCGCTCGGTCGGCACGCCGGGCGTGCTGCGGATGCTCGAGGCCGCGCATCGCGCGCACGGCAGACTGCCGTGGCGGCGGCTGTTCCAGCCGGCGATCGCGCTTGCGCAGCACGGCTTCACGATCAGCCCGCGCCTCGCGACGCTGATCGCGAACGACCGCTACCTGATGAAGGACCCGGCCGCGCGCGCGTATTTCTACAACCCGGACGGCACGCCGAAGACGGCCGGTACGGTCCTGAAGAACCCGGCGCTCGCGGTCGTGCTGCGCCAGATCGCCGATCACGGCGCGAACGCGTTCTACACCGGCGCGATCGCGCGCGACATCGTCGCCAAGGTCAGGAAGCATCCGGCCAACCCGGGCCTGCTGTCGCTGCAGGACCTCGCGCGCTACAAGGCGAAGGTGCGCGAGCCGCTGTGCACCGATTACCATCGCTCGGTCGTCTGCGGGATGCCGCCGCCGTCGTCGGGCGGCCTCGCGATCGCGCAGATGCTCGGCATCCTCGAGGCGATGCCCGACTGGCAGCGGATCGGCGCGCAAAAGCCGGTGCGCAACGACGTCGGCTTCGAGCCGACACCGTTCGCCGCGCACCTGTTCAGCGAGGCCGGGCGCCTCGCGTATGCGGACCGCGCGCGCTACGTCGCCGATCCGGACTTCGTGCCGCTGCCGGGCGGCAGCTGGGCGAGCCTCACCGACAAGGCCTATCTCGCGCAACGCGCGCGGCTGGTCGGCGACGGCAGCATGGGCACCGCGCAGGCCGGCACGCCGCAGGGCGCGACGCTCGCGCTGGCCGACGACCGCAGCCCCGAGCTGCCGTCGACCTCCGACCTCGCGATCGTCGACCGCTACGGACATGCACTGTCGATGACGACGAGCGTCGAGGATGCGTTCGGCTCGCGCCTGATGGTGCGCGGCTTCATGCTGAACAACCAGCTCACCGATTTCTCGTTCGTGTCGACCGAGAACGGCCGGCCGGTCGCGAACCGCGTGCAGGCCGGCAAGCGGCCGCGCTCGTCGATGTCGCCGGAGCTCGTGTTCGACCGGAAGACGAAGCAGGTCACGCTGATCGTCGGCTCCGCGGGCGGGCCGGCGATCATCAACCACGTCGCGAAGGCGCTGGTCGGCGTGCTCGACTGGGGGATGACGATGCAGCAGGCGATCGCGCTGCCGAACTTCGGGTCGATGAACGGGCCGACGCAGCTCGAGCGCGGCCGCGTGTCGGACACGCTCGTCGACGCGTTGAAGGGCCGCGGCCACACCGTGCAGGTCGTCGAGATGAACTCGGGCCTGCAGGGCATCCAGCGGCTGAACGTGCAGGGGCAGACGGTCTGGTTCGGCGGTGCGGACCCGCGGCGCGAAGGGGTCGTGCTGGGGGATTGAGCGGCGGACGCCGAGCGGTGCGCGCATGCCGCCCGCTCGCGGCGCCGAGCGCCCCGCTTACCCCCGACCCTTCCACGGCACGACCCGCCGCTCGACCCAGCGCATCCCGAGGTCGAACAGCCACGCGATCGCGCCGATGATGAGAATCCCCATCACGACGATGTCCGTGCGCAGGAAGCTCGACGCGTTCAGCACCATCTGCCCGAGCCCGGCCGTCGCGGCGACCATCTCGGCCGCGACGAGCGTCGTCCAGCCGAAGCCGATCGCGATCCGCAGCCCGGTGAGGATTTCCGGCAGCGCGGCCGGCAGCACCACGTGCCGCACGATCTGCGCGAAGCTGCCGCCGAGCGAATACGCGGCGTTGATCTGCTCGACCGTCGCGGCGCGCACACCCGCGCGCGCCGCCATCGCGACCGGTGCGAAGCATGCGAGGAAGATCACGACGAGCTTGGCCGTCTCGTCGATCCCGAACCAGATCACGACGAGCGGCAGGTACGCGAGCGGCGGCAGCGGCCGGTAGAACTCCAGCAGCGGATCGAGCACGCCGCGCGCGACGCGGCTCACGCCCATCAGGATTCCCGCGGGAACGCCGAGCGCGGTTGCCAGCACGAACGCGCCGAACACGCGCGCGGCGCTCCACAGCAGATGCTCGGACAGCGGCAGCCCGCCCTGGATGCGGCCGTGCCACGCGTCGACGAACGCCGCCCACACCGCTTCCGGCGCGGGCAGGAACAGCGGCGGCAGCCATTGCCGGTGCGTCGCGACCCACCACAGCACCGCGAGCGCCGCGACCGTCGCGGCGCTCAGCGCGCCCGTCTTCCCCTGCCCCGGCAGCCGGTAGCGGCGCGATGCGCGCGCGGGCCGCGCAATGCGGACGCGCGGCGGCGCGGTGCGCTCATCCTGCTCGAAGCCGGCGGCCGCGCGATCGGCCGCCCACGAATCCTGTGTGCTCATGCTGTCCTGCCTGTGCAAAGTGCCGTTCCGACCGCGCCCGCTGGACGCGCCCTGCCGCGCCAGTTCGCGCATCACGCGGCTTCCCCGACCGCTTCTCCAACCGCTTCTCCAACCGCTTCTCCGCCCGCTTCGTCGCGATGCAGATACGCGATCAGCCGCTCCCGCCACGCGATGAAATCGGGCGACGACTTCACCGCGCGCGCGTCGCGCGATTCGACGTAGCGGCGCGCGAACGGCAGGTCGAAGGTCTCGGCGATCCGGCCCGGGCCGGGCGTCATCACGACGAGCCGCGTCGCGAGAAACAGCGCCTCCTCGACGTCGTGCGTGATGAAGAACACCGTCTTGCCGGTGCGCGCCCACACGTCGAGCACGAGCGCCTGCATCGTGCCGCGCGTCATCGCGTCGAGCGCGCCCATCGGCTCGTCCATCAGCAGCACGCGCGGATCGCTCGCGAGCGCGCGCGCGATGCCGACGCGCTGCTGCATCCCGCCCGACAGCTCGTAGACGCGCGCGTGCGCATGGCGCTCGAGCCCGACGAGCGCGAGCATCTCCCGTGCGCGCGCCGCGCGTTCGGCCTTCGGGACGCGCGCAAAGCGCAGCCCGAGCGCGACGTTGTCGAGCACGTCGAGCCACGGCAGCAGCGCGTATTTCTGGAACACCACGCCGCGGTCCGCGCCGGGGCCCGCCACGGGCACGCCGTCGACCCGCACGTCGCCGGTCGTCGGCGCGACGAAGCCGGCCATGCAGTTCAGCAACGTCGTCTTGCCGCAGCCCGACGCGCCGAGCGCGACGACGAATTCACCGGCGTCGATGCGCAGGTCGACCTGCGCGAGCGCCTGCGTCGTCGGACGCCCGCGCTCGCCCGGATAGGCAACCGATACCTGACGGACTTCGAGCGTGCTCATGTGTGGCTCCGCGATGCGTCGCCGCGCTCAGCGCGCGGCCTTCTGCACGAACTGCGGATCGACGCCGACCGAGTAGTCGGCGAGCACCGTCTGGATCGTGCCCTGCGCTTTCAGGAACGCGGCCGTCGCCGCGAGCGACTTCGCGGCGCCCGCTTGCGCGCCGCCGCCGAGCCACGTCGGCGACGCCTGCTCGGCGGGCGTCGGGAATGCATAGAGCGCGAGACTTGCCGGCACGTCCTGCGCGTTCGCGCCGGACACCTTCGCGACGGCCGCGACCTGCGGCGTGCCGACCTTCCATGCGGCGGCGTGCGCGCGGTAATCGGCGTCGGCGGCCGCGAGCACCTTGACGAAGCGCGTGACGAACTCGGGGTGCTCGCGCGCGAACTTGCGGCTCACGACGAAGCCGTCGAAGGTGGCCTTGCCGCTCTGCTTGGCGACCTGGCCCGACGTCGTCAGCACCGTGCCGGACTGCTTGACCTTCGCGAGCACGGGATCCCAGATGTAGGTCGCGTCGATGTCGCCGCGCGTCCAGGCCGCCGCGACTTCGGGCGGGCGCAGGTTGACGATCTTCACGTCGTTCGGGTTGACGCCCGCGGCCTGCAGCGCGACGAGCGTGTGGAAGTGCGACGTCGACACGAACGGCACGCCGATCTTCCTGCCCTTGAGCGCAGCGACGCTCGTCACGCCCGAGCCGTTGCGCGCGACGAGCGCTTCCGCGTCGTTGATGTTGTCGAGTATCCAGAACAGCGAGATGTCGAGCCCCTGCGACAGGCCGGCCGCGATCGGGCTCGAGCCGGCTTCGCCGAGCTGCACCGAGCCGGACGCGAGCGCGCGGATCACGTCCGCGCCGCTGTCAAGCTTGCGGAACGTGACCTTGTAGCCGGTCGCCTTTTCGACCTCGCCGCTCGCCTGTGCGTAGCGCCACGGCACCACCATGTCCTGGTACGCAATCACGACCTCGCGCGATTCGGCGTGCGCCGCGCCGGGCGCGGCAAAGGCGGCGAGCGCGGTCAGCGTGACGGCGGCGCGGCGGATGAGGCTGAAACGGGGCATGCGGCTCTCCTTCGGCATTCTGGCGATTCAACGAGAGAGCCGACTATAGGAGGTTTGCGCGCGGCGGAAGCGAACTTATCCTGCGAAGCTATCGACGACGTTTCGGCTTTGCTTTCCACGCTGGATTGGATCGCGCGTCCGGTGGGGTGGCGATTGTCGTGCGCCAGCCGCCTCAGGCGGAACCGCACGTGTCAACGATGAATCGGTCCATCCGGCGCTCCGGGCACGCGCCCGTTGCGGCTCCGGGAGCCCGCTTCGCCAGGACGCAGCCTGGCCCGGCAACGCCACGATTCATTTCCGCAACGTTCACCCGGCCACGTCGCTACCGGACGCTTGACCGACAGGCCAAGAGCCGCCTATTCGCTGGCCTGGCCCGATATATGCGGCGCCCCGGAAGCCCGCGCCGTCTCGCGTTCGATCGGCGCCCGGGCAAACCAATCAGCCTGCAGAAGAACGAAACCGGAGGCGTGTCTCGTGATAAGTCCTGGTTCGGCCCGTCTGCACGCCAAGATCGAACATGCGTTGGGTCGGCTGGTTGCAGCGGCCTTTGCCATCGTGCTTCTGGCTTCACCACTCCGCGCAGATGCACAGGCTGGCCGGCCTCCCTTCAGCCGGGTCTCCGCAACCGCGTATGGTACGGTGCTCGACGCGTGCGGCGTGACTCAGACCGCCGTCACCATCTCGACCTTCGGGACGACGGACCTCGAAAATGCCCCCAATGCTGCAGCTTCGGTCGTCGTCTATCGTTTTGATCGCTGCAAACGCTCGCCCGTCTTCGCTTACGGCACTTCCCAGCGATGTGACCTTTCGGTCGGGGCGGCCGACGGTAGCCGATGGCCGAAATCGGTGACGGTCTCGGGACAGATACCGCTGAGCGTATTCACTTCGAGTGGCCATAGCAGGGATACCGCGAGGTTCGAGTTGACCCTGCAATGGATCAACGCGCCGTCGGGGTCCGGCGACGAGAATCATAGCGGCGCTGCTGGCGAGGGCCTGTATGACCACAGTGTCGACACAACCGGTGAAATGACGCTGCCTGCTTTGGGGCTGCGGTCGTTTCCGTTGCCGAATGGCCAAATGAAGTTTGAAAGATGAAAAGCCCGCAGCGTGCGGGCTTTTCCAGGCTCGTCCGGCGACGAAGCGGCAACGAAGCGACGACGCTCAGACCACCCCTGCCCCATGCGCCTGAAGATCGGCGTGATAGCTCGAACGCACCATCGCACCGACGGCCGCGTGCGTGAAGCCCATCTTGTACGCCTCTTCCTCGTACATCTTGAACGTGTCCGGATGCACGTACGCGCGCACCGGCAGGTGGTGTTCCGACGGCTGCAGGTACTGGCCGATCGTCAGCATGTCGACGTCGTGCGCGCGCAGGTCGCGCATCACCTGCAGGATTTCCTCTTCCGTCTCGCCGAGGCCGACCATCAGGCCCGACTTCGTCGCGACGTCCGGATGCAGCGCCTTGAAGTCCTTCAGGAGCTTCAGCGAGTGCGCGTAGTCCGAGCCGGGGCGCGCTTCCTTGTACAGGCGCGGCACCGTTTCGAGGTTGTGGTTCATCACGTCCGGCGGCGCGGCGTTCAGGATCGAGATCGCGCGGTCGAGGCGGCCGCGGAAGTCCGGCGTCAGGATCTCGATGCGCGTTTCCGGCGACTGCTCGCGCACTTCGCGGATGCACTCGACGAAGTGGGCAGCGCCGCCGTCGCGCAGGTCGTCGCGGTCGACGCTCGTGATCACCACGTACTTGAGCTTCAGCGCGGCGATCGTGCGCGCGAGGTTCTTCGGCTCGTCGGCGTCGAGCGGATCGGGACGGCCGTGGCCGACGTCGCAGAACGGGCAGCGGCGCGTGCACTTGTCGCCCATGATCATGAACGTCGCGGTGCCCTTGCCGAAGCACTCGCCGATGTTCGGGCAGCTCGCTTCCTCGCACACCGTATGCAGGTTGTGCTCGCGCAGGATCGTCTTGATCTCGTTGAAGCGCGAGCTGCCGGTGGCCGCCTTCACGCGGATCCACTCGGGCTTCTTCAGCCGCTCGATCGGAATGACCTTGATCGGGATGCGCGCCGTCTTCGCCTGCGCCTTCTGCTTGGCGGTCGGATCGTAGGCCGGGGTCGCGGCCGAATCGGCCGGTGCGGGAGAAGCGGTAACGTCAGTCATTCGATTGTTCCAGTGCCTGCGGCTTGTCGGCGGCCGCGGATGCGCCGTCGAGGTTGGCGATCAGACGGCGCACCAGCGTATGGGCGACGTCGTTCCAGTCGGCGGCAACCTCGAGGCTCGCCATGTCGACGGTTTCCAGTCCGGCATAGCCGCACGGATTGATCGCGAGAAACGGGCGCAGATCCATCTTCACGTTCAGGCTCAACCCGTGATAGCTGCAGCCGTTGCGGATCTTCAGGCCGAGGGCCGCGATCTTCGCGCCCTCGTGAGTGCCCGACGCCACGTAGATGCCCGGCGCGCCCGCCTTGCGGACCGAAGCGAGATTATACGCCGCGAGGGTTTCGATCACGGCCTCCTCGATCCGGGATACCAGCGTGCGGACCATCAGCTTGCGCCGGCGCAAGTCCAGCAGCAGGTACATGACGATCTGGCCGGGGCCGTGATAGGTGATCTGCCCGCCGCGGTCGACCCGCACCAGCGGGACGCCGCTGTCGGCGACCAGCAAGTGGGCCGGATCGCCCGCCTGCCCGAGCGTGTAGACGGGCGGATGCTCGACCACCCAGATTTCGTCGCCGGTGTCCGCGGTGCGCGCATCGGTGAACGCGCGCATCGCGTCGAAGCTCGCGTCGTACGGCTCGACGCCGCGCCAGCGTACCGTCACCGGCGGTGCCGGAAGGGCTGCGGGCGAATCGGGTGCGGCGACAGGCGTGGACACAGTGGAAACCGGCGAGACGGACATGGGCGGTAGTTTACCGAAAACCCAAGCGTCTCGCCGGCTATCGAAAGGGACGGATCGACGGCATCCGTCTGATCAGAACGGCATCAGACGGTGCGCCACCCGCTCAGGAACAGCGCCGCGACGCGCTCGCGCAACCGGGCGAGCCCCGTCAGCGCGACTTCCTTCGGCGGCCGCGACACCGAGAACGCGACGCACGCACTCTGCGCCCCCTCGGCGCTCAGCCACAGGCGCTCGCCGCGGCGCAACCGCAGCGTTTCGCCGTCCGCGAGGAAGTAATCGTCGACGTCGTTGCTGCGCGTCGCCCACACCGGCCCGCACTGGACCGTCAGCCGCGTGCTGCGCCGCACCCGCATCGGAACGGTTTCGCCAGGGGGAATCTCGAACGTGATGCTTGAAGAAATTTCTTGCATGATGCGCTCCGCCAAAAAGTGCTTCGATGGCTACAATCGTAGTCATCCCAAGGCGTCCGACCAAACGACCAATTTTCACGTCGATGTGAGGAAATTTAGCAAATGGACCTGCGCCAGCTCCCCGCGCTGAACGCGATTCGCGCGTTCGAGGCCGCCGCCCGCCACGAAAACTTCTCGCGCGCCGCCGACGAGCTGTTCGTCACGCACGGGGCGGTCAGCCACCAGGTGCGCGCGCTCGAGGAGGAGCTCGGCGTGCAGCTCTTCACGCGCAACGGCAAGCGCCTGTGCCTGACCAACGCCGGCATCCGCTACGCGCAGCATGTCCGCACCGCGCTGATGATGCTCGTCGAGGCGACCCGCGAAGTCCGCGCGAGCGACCGCGACCGGCGGCTGGTGATCTCGATGCTGTCGTCGTTCGCGGCGCGCTTCGTGACGCCGCGCATCGGCTCGTTCATCGAGCAGCATCCGGAAATCGACGTCGAGCTGCAGTCGACCAACGCCCTCACCGATTTCGCGCGCGACGACGTCGACATCGCGATCCGCTTCGGGTTCGGCACCTATCCGGGGCTGTACGTGGAGCCGCTGCTCGAGGAAGCGTTCTTCCCGGCCTGCGCGCCGACGCTGAACGGCGGCGTGCTGCCGAAGACGCCCGCGGATCTGGCCCGCTACAACCTGCTGCGCTCGGACGACGAGCTGTGGCGGCCGTGGTTCGACGCGGCGGGCCTCGATACGCTGACGGAGCCGAAGCGCGGAATCCTGTACCAGGATTCGTCGAACCTGCTGCAGGCCGCGATGGACGGCCAGGGCATCGCGCTCGTGCGGCGCTCGCTCGCGGTGCACGAGCTGCGGCAGGGGCGCCTCGTGCGCTTGTTCGACATCGACGGGCCGAGCCCGTGGAATTATTTCTTCGTGTGCCCGCCGCCGCTGCTGGGTACGCCGCGCGTGCAGGCGTTCAGGACGTGGATATTGCAGGAAGTCGCCGAATTCAAGCTGCTGTGCGACGAACTGGACGCGCGCCGCGCGGCGGAGAAATCCGCCGCCGCGTGAGCGCGCAAGGAAGGAAGCCGGAAGGGATCAGAGCACGACCTTGACCATCGGATGGCCGGTCAGCGCACGGTAGATGTTGTCGAGCTGCTCCTGGCTCGTCGCGCGCACGGTGATCGTGAGGCCCGTGTAGTTGCCGCCGCTCGACGCACGCTCCTCGATCTTCTCGAGGTCGATTTCGTTGTCGTGGACGCTCACGACCTTGAAGATCGTGTCCTTGAACTCCGGGTGCGCCTTACCCATGATCTTGATCGGGAAATCGCACGGGAACTCCAGCAGCGATTCCTTCCGGGTATCGATCGCGCCGGTCAGCTCGACGGTTTTGGACGGTTCGCTCATCACTTTCTCCGGGTTAGGTCAAACTGTTCAAACTCGCGCGCTTTCGCGCGCTGGTACGCGTCGTACAACGCCGCGAATACCGGGCCGGGCTTGCCGCCCTGCACCGGCAAATCGTCGAGCGTCGTGACGGGCAGCACTTCCTTCGTCGCCGACGTAATCATGATCTCGTCGGCCGCGCGCAGCTCCACTTCGCTGATTTCGCGCGCGACGAACGGAATCCTGCATTCCTCGGCCAGCTCCTCGAGCAGCGCGTAGCGGATCCCCTCGAGGATCTTGTTGCTGCGCGGCGGCGCAAGCAGCTCGCCGTTCTTCACGATCCACACGTTCGACGACGAGCCTTCGGTCAGCTTGCCGTCGCGCAGCTGCAGCGTCTCGAACGCGTCGTGCTCGACCGCATGCTGCGCCATCAGCACGTTGCCGAGCAGCGAGGTCGACTTGATGTCGCAATGCAGCCAGCGCCGATCCTCGGCGGTCACGCAGCGCACGCCGGCCGCGCGCTCCTGCTCGGACGGCACGCGCAGCGGGCTCGTCATCACGAACACGGTCGGCGCGACGTTCGCCGGGAACGCGTGGCCGCGCTTCGCGACGCCGCGCGTCACCTGGATATAGACGAGCGCATCGCCGGCGCCGAGGCCGTCGGCGTTCGCCGCGACGACGCGCTCGATCAGCGCGCGCCAGAGCGCATCATCGTGCGGGTTGGCGATGCCGATCTTCTTCAGGCTGCGCTCGAGCCGCGCGAGATGCTGCGCGATCCGGAACGGCACGTGCGCGCCGTCGTGCGCGTAGACCGGGACGACCTCATACACACCGTCGCCGAAGATGAACCCGCGGTCGAGCACCGGGATGCGGGCTTGCGACAGCGGCACCATCTCTTCCTGCGAGGAAACGCTCAGGTAGACGATCGGTTCGAATTCGGCTTGGCTCATGGCTATGTCAGATGGGGATGAAGTCGTCGAAACAAAGGCCCGGTCTGCCGGCTTGCGCTTACTTCTTGGCGAACATCAGCAGGATCGAGTCCCAGATACGACCGAAGATACCCGCTTCCGGCACCGCCTGCAGCGCGACGACCGGGAACTGCGACAGCGTCTTGCCGTCGGCGACGATCTTCACGGTGCCGACCGGCTGGCCGTCCGCGAGCGGCGCGATCAGCGGCGCGTTCACCTCGACCTCGGTCTTCACCTTGTCGCCGAGGCCGCGCGGCACCGTCACCCACTGGTCGCCCTTCACGCCGACCTGCACGTTGTTGCTCTTGCCCTTGTAGAGGCGCGGCGTCGAGATCGCCTGGCCGCCCTTGAACAGGCGCACCGCATCGAACGCGCTGTAGCCGTAGTTCAGCATCTTCATGCTGTCCTGCGTGCGGTCGCTTTCCTTGGTCTCGCCCATCATCACCGACACGAGGCGGCGCGGCGCATCCGCCGAGCCCGGCATCTGCCGCTTCGCCGACGAGATCAGGCAGAAGCCCGCTGCCTGCGTGTGGCCCGTCTTCAGGCCGTCGACCGTCGGGTCGAGCCACAGCAGGCGGTTGCGGTTGCCCTGGCGGATGTTGTTGTACTTGAACTCCTTCTCCGAGAAGATGCTGTAGTACTGCGGAAAATCGCGGATCAGGTGCGCGGACAGCGTCGCGAGATCGCCGGCCGTCGTGTAGTGGTTCGGGTCGGGCATGCCGTTCACGTCGGCGAAGTGCGTGCCCTTCATGCCGAGGCGCTTGACCTCGTCGTTCATCATGTTGACGAACTGCGCCTCGCTGCCGCCGACCAGCTCGGCGAGCGCGATCGCCGCGTCGTTGCCCGACTGGATGATCATCCCGTAGACGAGGTCGTGCACCGACACCGGCTTGTCCGCCTCGATGAACATCCGCGACTCGTCGGTGCCGACGCGGCGCACCGCCGCGCTCGGCGTGACGATCTGCTCCATCGAGATCTTCTTCTTGTCGAGCGCCTCGAACACGAGGTACGCGGTCATCAGCTTCGTCAGCGACGCCGGCTCGACGCGCTCGTCCGCGTTGCCCGACGCGAGCACGGTGTTGCTCGTCGCGTCGACGAGCACCCACGAACGCGCGTTCACGCCCGGCGGCGGCACCGCGCCCGGCATGTAGGTCGCGGGCGCGCCGGTCGCCTCGGGCGCGGCCGGCGCGGCATGCGCTGCCTTGGCCTTGGCGGCGGGCTTCGCCTCGGCGGCGACGATCGTCGACGCGAGCGCGACGGGCAGCATCACGCCGAGCGCGACGTTGCGCGCGGCAGTGCTGAAGGCGATGGAAGAAGCGAGGGACTTGAGGCCTTGGGAGGACAAACGCATGATCGATTCAGGCTGATGGCAGAAAGTACGGGCGCGAAACACGCACGGTTGAATGGCAAGGCGGCGGGCGTTTCGGCCTGCACCTGAAACGTCAGGCGATGCGAAACGCGCCGGTTGGACTCGTGCGGACGCGTTCGGTTCGCGGCCGGCGCAACGCGTGCGCGACGGGCAGCGAATCGAGCGCCGCATGGGCCCGGCCGGGCCGCGGGCGACGCGAAATCCGGCCATTATACGTGGCCGCGACGGGCATTTTCGTGAATGCGGCGCCGCGCAGGCACGGATCGGCGACGCGAGGATAGCGCGACGCGAATGTGCAGGACCACTATCGAAGGAAGACGAAAGATGCGCGCAGGCGGCATGCAAGCGCGCCGAAAAAAAGGGGCGAAACGCGCCGCGCCGCCCGGCGGCGCAACGCGCTCTAGCGCCACGCGTCGATCACGACGCGCTTGAGCACATGCAGCTTGCGATGAAAGAAATGCTCGGCGCCGGGAATCACGACGACCGGCAATTCCTGCGGCCGCGCCCAGTCGTACACCGACGCGATCGGCACCGTGTCGTCGGTCTCGCCGTGGATCACGAGCGTGTTCTCCGGCACGTCGGCAACCTGCCAGCGGCTCGCGGCCGTGCCGACGAACACGATCCGCTCGATCGCGTCGCCCGCGTCGCGCAAACGCTTCGCGACGTGCGACAGCACGAAGGTGCCGAACGAGAAGCCGGCCAGCACGAGCGGCAGGTCCGCATACGCGGGCTGCGCGCGCATGTGCGCGAGCACCGCGAGCAGGTCGTCGGCCTCGCCGAGGCCGTTGTCGTGCACGCCTTCGGTCGCGCCGACGCCGCGGAAGTTCGACCGGTAGACGACGTAGTTGAGCTGCACGAGCGTGCGCGCCAGGGTTTGCGCGACCTTGTTGTCCATCGTGCCGCCGAACAGCGGGTGCGGATGCGCGACGAGCGCGATGCCGCGCGGCGCGGCGCTCCCTTCGCGCACCGCGTCGGGCAGGTCGACGGCGATCTCGATCTGGCCGACGGGGCCGGCGATCAGCGATTTCTGCGTATGGGCGTTCATGCTTTCGACCGCCCCGCTCAGATCTTCAGGCGATCGACGACCTTGCCGTCGCGCAGGTGCGATTCGACGATCTCGTCGATGTCGGCGCGGTCGACATACGTGTACCACGTGCCTTCCGGATAGACGACCATCACGGGCCCCTCCTCGCAGCGGTCGAGGCAGCCGGCCTTGTTGATGCGGACCTTGCCCGGCCCGGCGAGGCCGAGCTCCTTCACGCGCTTTTTCGCGTATTCCTGCATGGCCTGCGCGTCGCACTGCGCGCAGCTCGGACGTTCGGCGCCGGGCTCGCGCTGGTTCAGGCAGAAGAAGACGTGGTGCTGGTAGTAGGAATCCATGATGGTGACGGCGAGCGGCCCGGCGACGAGGCCGGGTCGGAAGTGGCGGGTGAATGGTGCGGACGATTATAGCGAGCGGCGCGCGCGGCTGCCCGCGGCCCTGTCCACCTCGCTGCCCGCCCCGCTGCCCGTCACCGGCGCGACCGTCCGGGCTGGGCGGCCGGCAGCCACGCGCGCTCGACGCGCAGCCCGAGCCAGATCAGCGCCGCGTAGGGCCAGATCCATGCGAGCCAGCGCGCGATGCTGTTGAAGTGCACGTAGCGCCCCTGCCGCCAGCCGGACAGCGTGAAGTCGAAGAACGGGTTGACGGGCAGCAGGTTGACGAGCGCGACGCCCGCGACGAGCGCGGCGGCGGCGAGCGTGGCCCGCCACGCGTCGGGCACGTACAGCGCGGCGAGCGCCGCCGCGAAGCCGAGCTCGATGCCGAGCCGCGCGCCGGGCGTCGCCCATACGACGACGAGCCCGGTGGCCGACTGCATGAACGTCGCGGCGGACTTCAGCACGAGCGCCGCGGCGACGAGCACGATCAGGAGCCGCACGCGCGGCGCGCGCGGCCGCATTGCAAGCGACGCGATCGCGAGCGCGGGGAACAGCATCAGCCCGCCGAGCACGGCCTCCCATCCGGAATCGGACAGCCAGCCGTCGACCCGCTCGGGCCATGCCGACACGTGCCACGCGGCCGGCAGCCACGCGAGCAGCGCGTCCTGCATCGACGCGTCGGCGCGCTCCCATAGCGAGGCCGGCCAGTCGCCGATGCCGAACAGGAACGGGGAAGGAAACAGGATCGCGAACGGCCAGAGCGCGGCCAGCAGCAGCGGCGTCGCGCCGTCCGGCTGGAACCACGCGAAGCGCAGCCGCCTGAGCGCGCCGCGATCGAGCAGCGCGCCGGTCGCGGGCGCCATCAGCGCCGCGCCCAGCAGCGCGCCGAGCGCGTTGGCGGCGAGATCGAGATTCGACGCGACGCGCGTCGGCAGGTAGGTCTGCAGCGCCTCCATCGCCCCGGACAGCAGCGCGCCGAGCACGCCGGCGATCAGCGTCGCGCCGACCCCGCGCCAGCGCGGATGCAGCGCGAGCACCGCGAGGGCGCCGAACGGCAGGTAGCCGAGCACGTTCGTCACCACGTCGAACGCGGTCACGTAGCGCTGCATCGGCGCGAACAGGTAGTCGAACGGGCCGATGCCGAGCGAGGTCCAGCCGTCGAACGGATACAGCGACGCGTAGACGATGAGCGCCGTGTACGCGGCGAGCGCCTGCCGCGCCAGCGTCGATGCGCGGGGCGAGCCGGGCACGCTCATCGCGGGCGCCCGCGCATTACGGCGTGCCCGCGTAGGCCTGCATGCCGACCCAGGCGGCGATCTGCGCGACGAGATCGTCGCTCGCCGTCGCGAGCGCGCGCGCGCCGCCGGCGGCGTCCGGCGTGCTCGACGGCGCACGCGCGACGAACGTGCGCTGGCCGAGCACCTTGCCGTCCTGCGTGAGCGTCGCGCGCGCGGTGACGGCGCCGTGGCTTTGCGATTCGCCGTCGAACACCTGCTCGAACTCGCTCAGGTCGATCCGCAGCGTCGGCGCGCGCACGCCGTCGGCGCCCTCGAGCACCGCGCCGCGCGACGACAGCGCGCCGCGCAGCCGCTGCGTGAGCAGTTGCGCGGGCGGCGCGGTCCAGCGGCTGTCGCGGTAGACGGCCATGCGCTGCGCATCCGCATAGGCGAGCCGGTAGACGAACTTGTCCGAATCGAGCGCGTCGGGCGCCGCGACGTCGAGCACCTTCAGCGCGGGGCCGTGGCCGGCGGTCACGACCGGCGCGGCCGGGCCGAGGTCGTAGCGGACGTTCGACAGCGCCGCTCTTTCGCCGGCGCAGCCGGCCGCGAGCGCGAGCGTCAGCACGGCGAGCGCGGCGGCGGCCGGGCGCAGCGCGCGGGCAAGGGTTCGGGGCATGGCGTGTTCCTGCATGAGATTTCCGGATTCGATGATCAGTGGGCCGTCGCGCCCGGCCAGACGAAGCCCGCCTCGCCCGGCCCGGGAGCCGCGCCCGGCGCGCCGAACAGCAGGCTGCGCGGATTGCGGCCGAGCTCGCCCGCGACGTCCTTCAACTGGCGCGACGCGTCGCCGACGCTCGCCGCCAGCGCATTGAAGCGCGGCAGCGTGTCGTACTGCACGCGCGCATTCAGCTCGTTCAGCGCGTCGCCGATATGCTCGGCGGCCGTGCCGGCCTTGTTCAGGTTCGCGACGAGCGGGCCGTTCGGCTGCAGCAGCGTGTTCGCCGACGCCATCGCGCGGTTCACCTCGTGCATCGTGTCGGGCAGCGCCGCGACCGCCGGGCCGAGCTGCTTCGACAGTACCGTCGCGCCGTCCGCCGCGTGCTGCAGGCTTTCCGCCGTCGCGCGCAGCTGCTCGCGCATCTCGGGCGACATCAGCTCGTTCGCGCTCTTCGCCGCCAGTTCGAGCTGCCGCAGCAGCACGTCGCCGCGCTGCTGGATCTGGTCGAACAGGCTCGGGTGCATCGGGATCTGCGCGACCGCCTTCGCCGACGACGGCAGCGGCGACAGGTCGGTGCCCGTGTCGTCGAGCTGCACGAACGCGATGCCCGTCACGCCCTGGAAGCCGAGGCTGCCGAACGTCGACTGCGTGATCGGCGCGTCCTTGTCGACCATGATGCGGATGCGGATCTGCCCCGGGTGCGAGCGGTCGAAGCCGATCGACTGCACCTTGCCGACGTCGAGGCCGCGAAAGCGCACCGCCGCGTCCGGAAACAGCCCGGTGACGTTGGTGCGCGCGATCAGGTCGTACGGAATGCGCACGGCGCGATCGACGTTGAACCAGAACACGGCGCCCGCGATCGCGAGCGTCAGCGCGATCGTGAACAGGCCGGCCCAGAACGCATGAGATTTGTTTTCCATTCGCGGGTTCCTTGCTACAACTCGACGCTCGCCGGCGCCGGTTCGAGGGCTGCCGGCGGCAGCTTCGCGCGCCGCTCGGGCGGCAGCGCCTGCAGCGCGCGCCGGCCGCGCAGCCCCAGAAAATATTCGTGGATGAACGGATGGTCGACGCTCGCGGCCTCCTCGACCGGCGCGGCGACCAGCACCTTGCGGTCGGCGAGCACCGCGACGCGCGTCGACAGCGCGACCATCGTGTCGAGATCGTGCGTCACCATCACGACGGTCAGCCCGAGCGTGCGGTGCAGCGTCGCGATCAGCTCGACGAATTCTTCCGACGCCTGCGGGTCGAGCCCCGCCGTCGGCTCGTCGAGGAACAGCAGCTCCGGCTCGAGCGCGATCGCGCGCGCGATGCCGACCCGCTTCACCATCCCGCCCGACAGCGCGGCCGGCATCTTCGACGCATGCTTGCACGGCAGCCCGACCATCTCGAGCTTGAGCATCACGATGTCGTGCAGCAGGTCGGCCGGCACGCGGCCGAGCTCGCGCAGCGGCTGCGCGACGTTGTCGAACACCGTCATCGACGAGAACAGCGCGCCCTGCTGGAACAGCATCCCGGAACGGGTGCGCATCGCCCGCGCGGTGGCCGCGTCGATCTTCGACGTGTCCTCGCCGAACACCTTGATCGTGCCCGACGTCGGCCGCTCGAGGCCGAGGATCTGCCGCACCAGCGTCGTCTTGCCCGAGCCCGAGCCGCCGACGATCGACACGATCTCGCCGCGCCGCACGTCGAAATCGAGCTTCTGGTGGATGATGTTGCGCCCGTAGCGCTTCGTCAGGTTGCGCACCTCGATCACGAGATCGTCGCGCTGCGCGGCGCCGGCGGGCGCCGCATCATCGGTTGTCGGCAGGTTCAGCATGTTCATCCGAGCCCCACGTTCTGAAACAGCATCGCGAACACCGCGTCGGCGAGGATCACGACCGTGATCGACGTGACGACCGACGTCGTCGTGCCTTCGCCGAGGCTCTGCGAGTTCGCCTTGATCCGGAAGCCGAAATGGCACGCGACGAGCGCGATCAGCATGCCGAACACGACACCCTTGCCGAGCCCGATGTACAGGTTCGCGATCGGCACCACGCCCGGCAGCGAGCGCACGAAGAAGCTGAAGTCGATGCCGAGCGCGAGCTTCGCGGCGAGCGCGCCGCCCGTGAGCGCGATGACGTTGGTCCACATCACGAGCAGCGGCATCGCGACGCCGAGCGCGAGCACCCGCGGCAGGACCAGCCGCAGCCCGTGCGGGATGCCCATCACGCGCATCGCGTCGAGCTCCTCCGTCACGCGCATCACGCCGATCTGCGCGGTGATCGCCGAGCCCGAGCGGCCCGCGACGAGGATCGCCGACAGCACCGGCCCGAGCTCGCGGATCACCGACAGCCCCAGGATGTTCACGATATACCGGTTCGCGCCGAACATCTGCAGCTGCTGCGCGGACAGGTAGCTCAGCACGATGCCGATCAGGAACGCGACGAGCGCGGTGATCGGCAGCGCCTGCGCGCCCGCGCTGTAGACGTTCGCCGACGTCTCCGTCCACGGCATCGTCTTCGGCCGGCGCAGCACCGACAGCGCATCGAGCACCACGCGGCCGAACATCGCGATGCCGCCCTGCAGATGCTCGGCGAACGTGAAGAGCGCGCGGCCGAGGCGCGTGACGGGATCGATGCGCTCGATGCGCTCGGGCGCCTCGCGCTGGCGGTCGAGCCGCTCGATGCGCTCGAAGATCGTGCGCTGGGTTGCGGTGAGCGCGATGCCGTCCGGCAGCTTGCGGCCCCAGACCCGCCACAGCGCCTGGCCGCCGACGTGGTCGATCCGCTCGATGCCGGACAGGTCCCAGTCGCGCACGCGGCCTTTCGCAAGCCCCGCGACGCGGCGCGCGACGACGCCGCGGTTGCGCGCCAGCGCGAGCGCGGTCCACTGTCCGTACAGGCGCACGGTCGGGCCCTGGCCGCCGGCATCGACCGACAGGCCGGGAGGAGTGTCGAAATCCAAGGCGGCTTGTTTGCAAATGAATGACACCGGCCATTGTAACGAACCGTCCGCTCCCGCGACGCGAGGATTTCCGCCGGGGTGGGCGGCTTGCCTGCCGGGGGCCGCCCGCCCAGGACGCCCGCAGCTGGCCGCCCGCAGCTAGCCGCCCGCAGCTGGCCGCCCGCCCCTTTCCGCCAGCCGTTGCGGCCCTTTCATTCCACCGTCACGTTTCCTTTCGATACTCTCACGCTTCGCACGACCGGCCGTCGGCGCGCTACGCGCCGCTTTCCGTGCGACCCACGACAACAGAACACCAAACAGGACAACCGATGCGATTCACCTCGCTTCTCCGCCATCGCGCGCCGGCAGCCGCCGCGCTCGCGAGCCTCGCCTTTCTCGCCGCGTGCAACGGCGACGACGTGACCGCCCCGCCGTCGTCGCAGGCGCCCGCCGGCACCAAGGCGACCCTCGCGCTGCTCGAGACGACCGACCTGCACACGAACGTGCTCTCGTATGACTATTTCAAGCTTGCCGCGGACAACTCGCTCGGCTTCGAGCGCGTGTCGACGCTGATCGCGCAGGCCCGCGCGCAGTATCCGAACACGCTCCTGCTCGACAACGGCGACACGATCCAGGGCACCGCGCTCGCCGACTACCAGGCGCTCGTGAACCCGGTCGGCTGCGACCAGACGCTCGCGATCTACAAGGTGATGAACGCGGCGAAGTTCGACGGCGGCGGGATCGGCAACCATGAATTCAACTACGGGCTGCCGTACCTGTCGCAGGTGACCGGCAACACGTTCGACGTCGACGGCATGCCCGCGCAGCAGAAGAAGTGCGCGGGCCCGGCGTTCCCGCAGGTGCTCGCGAACGTGATCAGCGCGAAGACCAATGCCCCCCTCTTCACGCCGTACACGATCCTGACCCGCACGATCACCGCGGCCACGCCGGACGGCAAGACGGTCAGCGCGCCGGTGAAGGTCGGCATCATCGGCTTCACGCCGCCCGCGATCATGAACTGGGACAAGCGCTGGCTCGACGGCAAGGTCTACACGACCGGCCTGAAGGAAGCGGCCGAGAAGTACGTTCCGGAGATGCGCGCGAAGGGCGCGGACCTCGTCGTCGCGATCTCGCACGGCGGGCTCGACAACTCGGCGTACTCGCCGACGATGGAAAACGGCAGCTGGTGGCTGTCGACCGTGCCGGGCATCGACGCGATGCTGATCGGCCACTCGCACCAGGTGTTCCCGGATGCGAACAGCACGGTGCCGCAGTTCAACCTGCCCGGCGTCGACAAGGTCAAGGGCACCGTCAACGGCGTGCCGACCGTGATGGCGAACTTCTGGGGCAAGCACCTCGGCGTGATCAAGCTCGGCCTCGCGTTCGACGGCAAGACGTGGAGCGTCGACAAGTCGCTCACGACCGTCGAGGCGCGCCCGATCCAGAACGCGGACAAGAGCTATGTCGCCGCCGACCCGTCGGTGGCCGCCGCGATCGCCGCCGAGCACCAGGCGACGATCAACTACGTGAAGACGCCGATCGGCTCGACCGACTACCGGATGACCTCGTATTTCGCCGACGTCGGCGATCCGGGCGCGATCCAGATCGTCAACGAGGCGCAGGCCGACTACGTCGCGCGCTACGTGCAGGCGAACCTGCCGCAGTACGCGTCGCTGCCGGTGCTGTCGGTGAGCGCGCCGTTCAAGAGCGGCTTCGGCGGCGGCAACGACTTCACCGACGTCGCGCCGGGCGCGCTCGCGATCAACAACGCGGCCGACCTGTACCTGTACCCGAACACCGTCTACGCGGTGAAGGTGAGCGGCGCGGACGTGAAGAACTGGCTCGAGACCGCCGCGAAGCGCTTCAACCGGATCGATCCGACGCAGGCGACCGTGCAGAAGCTCGTCAGCAGCTTCCCCGGCTACAACTTCGACATGTTCACGTCCGCCGATCTGTCGTACGAGATCGACGTCACGCAGCCGGTCGGCAGCCGGATCAAAAACCTCACGTACAAGGGCGCGCCGATCGATCCGAACGGGCAGTTCATCGTCGCGACCAACAACTACCGCGCGAGCGGCGGCGGCAACTTCCCCGGCCTCGACGGCAGCAAGACGATCTTCGCTTCGCCGGACGCGAACCGCGACGTGCTGATCGCGTTCATCAAGAAGCGCGGCGCGATCACGCGCGCGGCGGACGGCGCGCAGCGCAGCTGGCGCTTCACGAAGCTCGCGAGCTCGGTCGCGCACGTGCAGTTCGCGTCCGCGCCGAACCGCCTCGCCGACGCGGCGGCGGCCGGCCTGACCGGCATCACGCAGGTCGCGGCCGACGACGGCTCGGGCAAGAACCTCGCCACCTACGAGATCGACCTGACGCAATGAGGCACGCAATGCAACCGATCCGAACCATGCGGCCCGCCGAGGCGGGCTTCGCGCCCGCCGCGCGGCGCCTGCTGCGCGTGAAGCTGCCGCCCGCCGTGCTGCTGGCGGCGGTGGCGGCAATCGCCGCCGCCGTCGTCGCGGCGAGCGGCTGGCGCGGCGCCGGGCCCGCGCCGAGCGCCGCGCAGCTCGAGGAATGGCAGGCGATGGTCACGCAGGCCGGCGAGCCGCACGCGCTCGCGCGGCTGCGCGACCTCGCGCGCGCCGGGTCCGCCGACGCGCAGGCGGCGCTTGGCGGCGCGCTCGTCGACGCGCGCGAGCCCGGCTTGCGCGACGAAGGGCGCGGCTGGCTCGAAACCGCCGCGCAAGCGAACGGCGCGACGGACGCGCCGGCTGCGCGCCGCGCGCAGCTCGCGCTCGGCAAGGCGCTGCTGCTCGGCAGCGGCGGGCTGCCGAAGGACTATGCGCGCGCCCGGACGCTGCTGGCCGCCGCCGCCGCGCACGGCGACCCGGCCGCCGCGTACTACCTCGGGCTGATCTACCGCAGCGGCTACGGCATCGCCGCCGATCCCGCGCAGGCGGCACGCTGGTTCGACGTGGCGTCGCGCGCGGACATCCCGGCCGCCGACTTCATGCTCGCGAACGCGTATCGCGACGGCAGCGGCGTGCCGCACGACGACGCGCGCGCGCTTGCGCTGTACCGGCGCGCGGCCGAGCACGAACTGCCGGAAGCGGTGCAGACGCTCGCGATGGCGTATCGCAACGGCGAACTGGGCCTCACGCCGGATGCGAAGGAATTCCACGCGCAGTGGATCGAGACCGCGCACGCGCTGAAGCATCCGGTCGTTGCGCCCTGACGGCCCCTCTGCCGCCTGGCCGGCACGTCGGCCGGCCAGGCGCGGCCGCGTTATCCCGTCAGGCGGCGCCGCCCTGCGCGGGCCGTTCCAGACGCATGTACGCGTCGGACACGATCAGCCCGAAGACGATGTGATCGAGCGCGCTCACCCAGCCACGCGCGTCGGCGAACCACGGGAACACTTGCGTCATGCCGTAGTAATTGACGACGTACAGCAGCACGCCGAATACGGCCCCCGCCACGCTGACCATCCCGACGCTCGAATCCAGGCTGAAACACGCGATGATCACGGCCAGGATCAGCGCAAATACGATCGACAGCGCGAAGTGCACGCCCAGTGCCGCCAGCAGGGTTCCGACTTCGACCGTGGTCGACGGCGCGAGCGCGTCGTCGCCGAAGTAGATGGCCGCGATCATGCGCAGCGGCGCCCACGCGTCGTGTCCGATGATTGCCGCCGCGACGACCTGGATGACGAGGAAGACCGCGCCGGCCACGCACCCGCCGATCACGGCGGCACGCCACACCGGAATGCGGCGCGCGTAATGGTGCGAATGCATGTGGAGTTGCATGGCCATCTCCTTGAAAACGGTCCGCCGCTGCGTCAATGCCGGTGCGTATGCGACGTACCCGAACGCACTGCCCACCATGCGGACGCGAGCGACTCCGACAGCCGGCGACAGGCCCGCGTCATCGGCGGCCCGACGGCGTCGGAGATCCGGGTCGTGTTGCTGTGGAAGCGCTCGAACAGGCTGGACAGGCTCGAACACGAATGAAGCTTGCGCATTGCCTTTCACTCGATGCGGCAACGACGAGAACCATTTGGCACTCGCCGCGCATGCCGCCAAAGCGGATATATCGAACGTAGTCTCGCCGGTCGGGAAGATCAAGATGACGACAGGCACCGGCGCGTCGCTGCGCCGGGTTCTGCAGACGAAAACGATGGGGCTGTAGTAATGCAGGATGCCGAACTGCAAGCGCCTGCGTGACCGTGCGAGCAGTGTCGTGGAAAAAATGGCCGCGCCTGATGCGCGGCCCTCGCTAAACTGGCAAGTCCAAGCGCTGCGGGAATCGCGGCAAGCCTCCCCGTCTTTTCGACCTAATACAAGGCAGCCGCAAAGGCGGCATGAATTGTCATGCTTTCCGCTCTTTTCTTACCCGGCTTCGTTCCCATACATACCCGCGCCAGCCGCCGATTCCCGAGCCCACAGCCACGGACATAAACCAACCGGCAAAAAACAGGTTCGCGGCTTGCGGGTTCGTATCGAACAGACTTCCTTGCCCGTGAAGAATCAAAACACCGAACAGATATAAGCCGCCCCAACAAGCAAGTGTGACTATGACCGAACCAGCAATTGCACCGATGGCGGTTCTCAACAATTTCGGCCCATCGAAGAAAAGGCTAGGTGTTGCGAGCAGAACGGCCTCGACGGCTCTTGATGAACATGTTTCATATCAGCCTGAAAGCGAGCATGACAAACCAATGCGCCGTGACAAGCACACCCGCCACCATGGCCCATTGTGTCCAGCGGCGCCGTTTCCCGGCAAAGAACACTGCTACAACACCAAATACGACCGACGGTCCTAAAATAGCGGCAAGAAATATCAGCCCATCCCCAAAACCAACCGCGCATGCTCCAATCTCCTTGCAACCGTTTGGAACACAAAGTTGCGGGAAACGCCGACAGATTTCGGCATCAGCAGCGGACCACCACCATAGACTGACAAGCCCAAGCGCCGCAAAAATTGCAGCAAATCCGATCCGCTTCATCGAACTTCCCAAAACAGGATGTGCTTCGAGTTTCTCAAGTCTGACCAACCGAATGCACGCCCGGCCCTGAACGAATGTCGTCCGAGCAAGCGACCAGTTGTCGCGAATATATTAAATGGACTGCTTATAGTTAGCCGACTTCCATTCCACAGGTCGATGTGCCCTCCGCTGGAATTTTCCATCGTTTCTCCCTCGCGTGCCCAGTAGCCATCAAACATAACGATGCCTGTGCGGCCCTTGACCCTCGGCTCCCAGTCCGGCCCAGTGACGTTTTCCGCCCTCCCCAGGCCCGCAAAAGGCTGCAACCTCAGCCATGCCCCAAGCTCGTTGGCGCGCGTGGCGGTTGCCTTTCCGTTCAGCAGGATTCGCCCGATGCTCGACTGACCACCAAGCGGCTTGACCAGTTTCGATGAAAACGACTTCATTTCAATGCCGACGCGATGAAAGGCGACGCTCATGCGAATGGCGCATTGATTGCTATAAGCCGGATTGTCATACGGATTGCCGGACGGGTATGCATCCCATAGTTCCTTGAATGTTACCGCCCGCAATTGCACAACCTTGACGGAATCGGGCGTCGTGTTCGTACTTACCGTTGTCGGGCTGTTTGGCATCACGTCCAGTCCTTGTGTACAAGAGCGTCTTCGCCCCAATAGACCGTGTAACTGTCAGCGATCTCGGAACGGATCCGCGGCAACTGGCCATTACTATTGACATGCCCTGCGAAGGTCCGTCCGTCGCTCAGTTCGATCAGATATGGATAATTCTGCGGTAGTGCGGTGCGTATACTGGCGCGCACCTGTTCGTCATACGTAGCTGAAGCAGCCGTCTGCACTGCCATCGCAACCTCGGTCCCCGTGGTGCTTGCGGCCGAGGCGCTGCTTCCTCCCGCCAGCGTCGCCGCTTCCTGCAACGTGACGATCATTTTCATGCCGCGCTCGGCATGGAAAACGGGTGGCGGATTGCATCCACAGACATTGATATCGCCGCTCAACGCCCACGGCTTGCCATTTGGGCCTGTTCCGGACAGGCGCGGCCCCTTTGGCGCGATGAACCCTTCCTGTTTGCAGGCCGTGCAGTAGGTTCTCATGTAGAGCGTCGCAATATGCACGCGCGGCGGCGGATTAGAACAAGTGACATGTTCCAATCCTTCTGTAATCGTGGCGCTGCCGCCTCGGTCGCCTCTGGCAAGAAAATAGCGGATCATGTGGCCTCGCCTCAGTGTGTCGCTGCAGAATGCGTCACAACCGTGAATGAGTCGGCGGAGATGAGACCTTCCCGCTCCGGACTGTCCGTAACGGGGTCGCCGTTGCTCAAGCGACTGCCCACGAGTGCAAAACGCGCCTCGCTGCCGTCCTCGTAGTTCACGATATCGCCGACGCGGGCAACGGCAAGCCCGATGACGATCAACTTGCTGTTGGCCTTGGTCACACGACCGCCGCGTGCCGTAAGTGAGTCGACGGTGGAGAAATGATGGGGCGGGACCTTCTGCTCGTTACTCATCTGGATATCCCTTCTCGACAAATGGCTGAGGATTGCTCCGCACAAAATTTGCGCGAACGAGAAAGGAGAATCAATCTGACAAATTCGAAATCCTTACTAACAAGATTCGTTTAAGTCTGTTTGCGCAATACAAGATGAGCCAACGCAATCGCCATCCAACTTGGCAAGGCGTTGGCACTCATGCTTGTGCTTGATCAGATCAAGCGCTGCACGACCAGAACGAGAAATACATGTCGCAGCCCCGCGCACGCCGCGTCCCCGCTGCTTCCATACTTCCCGGCGCGATCTCGCCCCCTGTCGCTACAATAGCCACCATGAACGCCCCCACCTCCTCCGACACGCCCGACTCCGGCGACGCGCACATCGCGCGCAGCCGGCTCGACGCGCACCTGGACGCCGCGCCGCGCGCGTGGCCGCTCGACATCGTCGCCGCGACCGGCTCGACCAATGCCGACCTTGCCGCCCGCCTGAAGGCGCTGCCGCGCACCGCGAACGCGCTGCCCGCGCCGCTCGTGCGGGTCGCGTTCGAGCAGACGGCCGGCCGCGGCCGGCAAGGCCGCCCGTGGTTCGCGCAGCCGGGCAACGCGCTGCTCTGCTCGGTCGGCTGCATCGTGCCGCGCCCGGTCGACGCGCTCGGCGGATTGAGCCTCGCGATCGGCGTCGCGCTCGCCGAAGGGCTCGCCGCACTGCCGCTCGACGCGCGCTGCGGCGTCGCGCTCAAGTGGCCGAACGACCTGCTGCTGACCGCCGCCGACGCCGGTTCGACACACATCGTCGGCAAGCTCGCCGGAATCCTGATCGAAACGGTGTGGACGACGCCCGACGCAACGGCCGTCGTGATCGGCTTCGGCGTCAACGTGCGCGGCGCGGAAGCCGTCGCCGCGCAGGTCGACGCACAGCGCGCACGCGAAGCGTCGACCGCGGGCGCGCTGCCGCCCGCGGCGCTGTCGTCCGCGTGGGCGGAGGCGAACCTCACCGATACGCTCGCCGCGTCGCTGAACGCGCTCACGCCCGCGCTCGCGCAGTTCGCGGCCGACGGGCTCGCGCCGTTCGTGCCGCGCTGGCACGCGCGGCACGCGTACGCGGGCCGCGAAGTGGTGCTGATCGAGCAAGGCGCGGAACGCGCGCGCGGCATCGCGACCGGCATCGACGCGGCAGGCCAGCTGCTGCTCGACACGCCCGCCGGCGTGCAGGCGATCGCGGCCGGCGACGTGTCGCTGCGCGAGGCGCGATGAGCGCGCCGCACCTGCTGATCGACGCCGGCAACAGCCGGATCAAGTGGGCGCTCGCCGACGCGCGGCGCGAGCTGGTCGAGACGGGCACGTTCGGCCACGCCCGCGACGGCGGCGCCGATCCGGACTGGTCGCACATGTCGCGCCCGCGCGGCGCGTGGATCTCGAACGTCGCCGGCGCGGAAGTGGCGGCACGGCTCGACACGCTGCTCGACGCGCGCTGGCCGGGCCTGCCGCGCACGACGATCCGCGCATGTGCCGCGCAGTGCGGCGTGACGAACGGCTATGCGACGCCCGACCAGCTCGGCAGCGACCGCTGGGCCGGCCTGATCGGCGCGCATGCGGCGTTTCCCGGCGAAGCGCTGCTGATCGCGACGTTCGGCACCGCGACGACGCTCGAGGCGTTGCGCGCGGACGGGCGCTTCACGGGCGGACTGATCGCGCCGGGGTGGGCGCTGATGATGCGTTCGCTCGGCACGCACACCGCGCAGTTGCCGACGCTCACCACCGACATCGCGAGCGGCCTGCTTGCAGGTGCTCAGGCGGAGCCGTTCCAGCTCGACACGCCGCGCTCGCTGTCGGCGGGCTGCCTGTATGCGCAGGCCGGGCTGATCGAGCGTGCATGGCGCGACCTGAACGCCGCCTGGCAAGCGCCGGTGCGGCTCGTGCTGGCGGGCGGCGCGGCCGACGACGTCGCGCGCGCGCTGACGGTGCCGCATACGCGCCACGATGCGCTGATCCTGTCCGGACTGGCGCTGATTGCGGCGGAAACGGTTGCGAATGGTTGAAACGGCACGCACGCGCGTTTCCATACGCGGGTGGGCCGGGCGAACCGAATGACCAGCCCCGCGGCTGGCCTGACTGAATGACGAAAAGGGGTGTCGACGATGCTGCGCTGGCTGATCGCTGTTCTCTTTCTCGCCAACATGCTCGCGCTCGTGGTGGCGCGCGGAGTGTTCGGGCCGCTGCCGGCGGCCGGACCGCGCGAACCGGGGATACTGTCGCGGCAGGTGCACCCCGACGCGCTGCGCGTCACACCACTCGCGCACGCTGCCGATCAGGCGCTCACGGGCGGCCCGATCGCGGCATCGGCGGCACCGGCGGAGCCGCTCGCGGCATCCGCGCCCTGACGCCGCGCGCGGCGGCGCGGATTTACGGCTGCTGCGCGCGCACCTTCTTCAGCAGCGCGGTGGTCGAGCGCTCGTGCTCGAACGGAATCGCCAGCGCCCGACCGCCCCAGCCGCGCACCAGCGCGGATTCCGGCAGCACGTCCATGTCGTAGTCGCCGCCCTTGACGAGGATGTCCGGATGCACGGCCTCGATCAGCGACACCGGCGTCTGCTCCTCGAACTTCACGACCCAGTCGACGCTTTCGAGCGACGCGAGCAGCGCCATCCGGTCGTCCTCGTGGTTGATCGGGCGGTCGTCGCCCTTGCCGAGCATGCGCACCGACGCGTCGCTGTTGACGCCGACGATCAGGCACGCACCGAGCGCTTTCGCGTCGGCGAGATAGGTGACGTGGCCGCGATGCAGGATGTCGAACACGCCGTTCGTGAACACGACGGGCGACGGCAGCGACGCGCGCAGGGCGACGAGCGCGTCGCGGGTGATCAGCTTACGTTCGAAGGTAGCGGGCATGATGGGTGACTGGCGGAAGCGAACGGCGTGCGCGGCGCGCATGCCCAAGAAAAAGCCCGCCGAGCCGGGCGGGCTTCATGTCGCGCGCGCCCTCGCCGGGCGCGCATCTCGTCGTCAGGCCGGCTGGGCAGCCGACTGGCCGCCTTCGGCCTGCAGGCGGCCGGTGACTTCCTTGCGATACCGGTTGAGCTCCTGCGCGGTCGCGAACGTGCGCTCGAACAGGATCGACAGGTTGTGCAGGATACGCTCGACGACCTTCTTCTCCCACTCGCCGTCGAAGCGGATCTGCTCGTCGAGCCAGCGCTCGAGCCACTCCGGATCGGGCAGGCGCGACTGCACGGTGTCGCGCGGGAACAGCGCCTGGTTCACGTGCAGGTTGGTCGGGTGCAGCGGCTTCTCGGTGCGGCGCGCCGACGCCATCAGCACACCGATCTTCGCGAACGCCGCGCGCGCGACGTCGCCGCAGTTGTTCAGCGCCTTCTTCATGTAGCGCAGGTACGCGCCGCCATGACGCGCTTCGTCGCGCGAGATCGTTTCGTAGATCTGCTTGATGACCGGCTCGGTGTGCCAGTCGGCCGCGCAGCGGTACCAGTGGTTCAGGCGGATCTCGCCGCAGAAGTGCAGCATCAGCGTTTCGAGCGGCGGCGCCGGATCGAACTCGAAGCGCACCGCGTGCAGCTCCTCTTCGGTCGGCACCATCTCCGGCTTGAAGCGGCGCAGATATTCCATCAGCACGAGCGAGTGCTTCTGCTCTTCGAAGAACCACACGCTCATGAACGCGGAAAAGTCGCTGTCGTGCTGGTTGTCGCGCAGGAACATTTCCGTCGCGGGCAGCGCCGACCATTCGGTGATCGCGTTCATCTTGATCGTCTTCGCCTGCTCGTCGGTGAGCAGCGAAGCGTCGAACTTGTCCCACGGAATGTCCTTCTCCATGTCCCAGCGGACGGCTTCGAGCGACCTGTAAAGTTCCGGATAAAGCATGGTGTTCATGATGGTCCCACCCCTGTTCTGCGCAATGCGACTTCTCTTAAACGTGACCGTTGCAGCAATGCGCGCGCGGACGCGCTTTTTGCAACCAAGACTGTAATTTTACGCGTGAAACCAGCCCCCGGGCCGCGTGTTCCGCGTCCGGCAGCCGCGCGGCCGCGTAAGCCGCTCGCTTGGGGCAAGCCGCGCGCCGCGCTCCGCTCGAACGGAACCGACCGCGCGTGCCTGAGTGGGGGCCGGCGCTGGCCGGCTTCGCTGGCGAGCCCGTCGCGGCCCCTTGCGGGCGCCGGTCCGGCGAGCTGCTCGATTTGATGTATTCGGCGGCGGCCATGATAGCACGCACGCATGACGGTTCCGAGACACGCTTCCGGTCGCTTCCCGACAGCCGCCATGCGGCAAAGCGTCGCAGCCGATCCGCGTCAGACCCGTATTTCCCCCGCCGCCTGCCCGTCGGCCGGCGACGCGCTCGCGCCGTCCGCATGCGCGATCCAGCCGGCGAGCGTGTCGTGCTGCGCGCAGCCGTCGCGATAGCCGAGCTCGATCAGCTCGCGCGCGAACGCCTCCTCGAACAGCAGGTAGCTCGCGAACGACGCGCCCGCCGGCTGGCTGCCGCCGACCGCGCCGAGCAGTCCGCGCACGGTGACCGGCAACTGCTTCAGGTGTTTCGCGGCGATCAGCTCGATGCGCTCGGACGGCGCGATCGCCAGCACGTCGACGTGCCGCCAGCCGCTGTCCACTTCGATCTGGTGCGGCAGGTGCGCGATCATCTGGTTGATGTGATCGATCCGTTCGATGTCCGAGCCGATCGAGTCGAGAAACACGCTCGCCAGAACCTGCTGGCCGATCTGCGCGAGCGACGGATAGCCGCGCACGAAGCCGCCGCCGTTCACCGGGATCTCCGGCCGCGGATCGGCCGCTCCGACGACCACGATCCGGTCCGCGCCGAAGTGGATCGCCGGCGACAGCGGCGCGATCTGGCGGATCGAGCCGTCGCCGAAATACTCGATCTGGCCGTCGAGCACGAGCGGCACGGCCGGGAATACGAACGGAATCGCCGACGACGCGAGCAGGTGCGACGCCGACAGGTCGACGAGCCGCGCGGTGCGCTGCGCGCGCCGCCACGCCTGGATCGGTTCGGCGGCCTGGTAGAACGTCAGATGGCGGCCGCTCGAATAGCTGAGCGCGGTCACCGCGAGCGCGTGCAGCGTGCGCGCCTCGAGCATCTGCTCGATCCGGTGGAAGCTCAGCTCGCGCTGCAGCAGATGCGCGAGCGGCGCGTTGTCCAGCAGGCCCCGCGGCGAACGGCGGGCCGCCCAGCCGAAGCTCATCGCCGCGAGCCAGCGCGCGCCCGCGGCGGCGATGCCGAGCCAGTCGGTGCGGTACACGTAGTCGGCGCGCAGGTGCTCCCAGAATTCGAGCAGGCGGCGCACGCCGTGCGAGAAATCGTCGGCGTGGCTCGCGATCGACGTCGCGTTGATCGCGCCGGCCGACGACCCGCACACGACGCCGAACGGCAGCGTGCGCCGTTGCGGATCGGCCGCGAGCGCGATCTCGGCCAGCGCCTTCAGCACGCCGACCTGATACGCGGCGCGCGCGCCGCCTCCCATCAGTACGAGCGCGAGCCGCATCGCCGGGCCTGCTACATGAGCCGCCGCGCCGTCACGTCGAGCGCTTCGGCGGACGGCTCGCGGGCGTCGACGCGGCCGCCGCGCGCGCCGCGGCTGAACCGGACGATCCGGACGACCCGGCCGGCTTCGCGCGCTTCGCGGCGGGCTTGCGCGGCGCCGCCTGCGGCGGCTCGGCCGGCTCGGACCGCGCCGCGGCCGATGCCGCCGGCTCAGCCGGTGCGTCCGGCGCGGCCGGTTGTGCGCCCGGCTGCGTCATCGCGAGGCTCGCGAGCTGGTTGAACTGCGTCTGCAGCAGGTTCCACCAGCCGGCCGGATCGAAGGCCGCGTTCTGCGCGGCGCTCTCGCCCTCGGGCGGCGCGTCCGCTTGCGCGCCTTCCGGCGCGGCCTGCTGCGTGTCGCCGAGCGGCGTCGCGGCCGCCTTCGCCGCCGCGACGGCCGCATCCTCGGCGGCCGACATCGAGGTTTGCGCGAACGCGCCGAACGCGCGCAGCGTCGCGAGCGTCGCGCGCTGCACTTCCATCGCCTGGATCGCGGACTGCAGCATCCCGAGATTCAGCTTCAGCCATTGCTCGACCGCGCGCAGGTCGGTGATGCGCTTGTCGAGCTCCTCGACGCTGGCGAGCGGCGCCATCATGTCGGACATGCCCGACAGCGACGGCGGCAGCCCGTGCGTCGCGCCGGGGAACGCGCCCATGCCGCCGAACGGCGTCATGCGGATCATTTCCCACATGCGTTCGAGCATGTCTGCGGGCTGGAAGCCGGCGAAGCCGGAGAAAGGATTGGAGCCGGTGGTATCGATCGTCATGCGGGCATCCTGGTTGACTGGGGGAGCGGCCGGATCACCCGACCGCCTGGATCGATCATAGCGCGCGTCAGAACGGCGCGCCGCCGGGGAAGTCGGGCGCTCGCCGTTCGCGCAGCGAGCGGATCCCCTCCTGCACGTCGGGCCCCGAAAATCCCATGAATTCGAGCGCGAGCGACGCATCGAAGGTCGGCCCGGCCGAGCGCAGCCAATTGTTGAGCGCGTACTTGGTCCAGCGGATCGCCGTCTGCGAGCCGTGCGCGAGCTTCTCCGCGACCTCGTACGCCTTCGGCAGCAAATCGGGCTCGTCGACCGCGAGCGACACGAGGCCGATCCGCTCGGCCTCCTCGCCGCTCACCGGCTCGCACAGCAGCAGGTAGTACTTCGCCTTCGCCATCCCGCACAGGAGCGGCCACACGATCGCCGCGTGGTCGCCCGCCGCGACGCCGAGCCGCGTATGGCCGTCGATGATGCGCGCGCTCTTCGACGCGATCGAGATGTCGGCGAGCAGCCCGGCGACGAGCCCCGCGCCGACGGCCGGGCCGTGCATCGCGGACACGATCGGCTTGCTGCAGTTGATCACGTTGTAGACGAGGTCGCGCGCTTCGCGCCAGACCCGCGCGCGCACGTCGAAATCGTTCGCCATCTGCTCGACGAGCGCGAGGTCGCCGCCCGCCGAGAAACCCTTGCCTTCGCCGCGGATCACCGCGACGCGCGTGTCGGGATCGCGATCGACGTCGCGCCAGATGTCGGCCAGCTCGCGGTGCATGCGCTCGTCGGCGGTCGCGAGGCCGCTCTTGTTCGCGCCCTCGCCGCTCATCACGATGTCGAGCACGCCGTGCTGGCGGCGCGTCACCTTCAGTGCTTCGTAACCGCCGTACCCGGCGAAATCGGCCATGCGCTGCTCCTTGCACTCAGGATGGAAACCCGCCCAGTGTAACCACTCGGACGCGACGGGGAATCGGGCGTTACCCAGTGGGACGGACCGCCACGGCATGCGAAGAACGAGCGACGGCGGAATGCCGCTGGTCGGTTTTTCTTTCGGTCCCGTCTTGACGGGGGGTCATGTCGACACGATCGCATGAGCACGAACATGTTTAACAACCGTCGCTAAACCCTTGACACTCAATCACATTGAATCACGATGGGTAATCACTCGACAACTACCCTTCGAAAACCAATGAAACAAACCTACCATTACGGATCACATCGCGAACTGCGCTCACCAATGCCAGCGTTAAACAAATGAAATTTTTCTTTGTTCGCAATATCGGTACATTCGTTGGTCGCGCCATTCCCGTCGTCGGCTGGGCTGTCGCGGCGCACGACGTTTATGCAATCGCAACCAATTCGGTTGTCCGCTTCAATCGTCTCGTCAATCGAGAAGACCGCCTGTTCACCCGATGAATACGACGCACGCTCGACTCGAGGCCTTTATCAGGCACGCGACAGGCATGAGCGCGAACCGGCCGCTCAAGCCGACCGACCGCCTCGAAAGCGACCTGGACATCACCGGAAACGATGCCGACGATTTCATGGGCGCATTTTTCGACCAATTTTCGGTCGAGCCGGGAGACTTTCGTTTCGACCGGTATTTCTCGGGCGAAGGATTCAATCCTTTTGTGATCGCACTGCTGCTGTTCTCGAAGAAAGCGCGGCAGCGATACGAGAAGGAACCGTTGACGGTCGCCATGCTGGAGCACGCGATCGAACTCGGCATATGGGATTCGCGCAAACTCGCCGGGCGAGATCCATGATCGGCGCAGGGCGCGGCGACGGGCGCTCATGCACGACACCGCCGCGCCTGTCACCGTCACGCGACGCCATCAAGCGGCGCGACCGACTGCTCGATCGCGCCGAAGATCGACTTGCCCGCGTCGTCGAACATCTCGATCTTCACGGTGTCGCCGTAGCGCATGAACTGCGTTTGCGGCGCGCCGTGCTCGATCGTTTCGAGGCAGCGCTTCTCGGCGATGCAGCAATAGCCGCGCTTCGAATCCTTGTTCGACACCGTGCCCGAGCCGACGATCGAGCCCGCGCGCAGGTTGCGCGTCTTCGCCGCGTGCGCGATCAGCTGGCCGAAATGGAACACCATGTCGGTGCCCGCGTCGGGCTGGCCGACCTTCCTGCCGTTCCAGTGGACGATCATCGGCCGGTGCACGCGGCCTTCGCGCCAATGCTCGCCGAGCTCGTCCGGGGTGACCGCGACCGGCGCGAACGCGGTTGCCGGCTTGCTCTGGAAGAAGCCGAAGCCCTTCGCGAGCTCGGCCGGGATCAGGTTGCGCAGCGACACGTCGTTGACGAGCGTGACGAGCCGCACCGCCTTCAGCGCGTCGTCGGGCGACGCGCTCATCGGCACGTCGCCGGTGATCACCGCGACTTCCGCCTCGAAGTCGATGCCCCATTCCTCGGACGGGCAGACGACGTCGTCGCGCGCCCCGAGGAAATCGTCGCTGCCGCCCTGGTACATCAGCGGATCGGTCCAGAATTCCGGCGGCATCTCGGCGCCGCGCGCGCGGCGCACGAGCTCGACGTGGTTCACGTACGCGGAGCCGTCGGCCCACTGGAACGCGCGCGGCAGCGGCGCCATGCAGTTCGCCGGATCGAACGGGAACGCGTGCCGCGCGCGGCCGTGGTTCAGCGCGTCGTACAGGTCGCGCAGCTGCGGCGCGTAGAACGCCCAGTCGTCGAGCACGCGCTGCAGCGTCGGCGCGATCGCGTCGGCAATCGCCGCGGTATGCAGGTCGCGCGACACCACGATCAGCTGGCCGTCGCGCGTGCCGTCCTTCAGCGAAGCAAGTTTCATAAGGGGAATCTGCCGTTGTAGTGACGATGGAAGGAATCTATTTTACGATGGTGAATCCGTGCGGCGCACCGCGCTTGCGAGCGCCGCGATCGATTCGAACCTTCCCTCCAGATCGCGCGCCGCGCGCCGTTGCCCCATGCCCGCCAGCCAGCTCCCAGACGACGATCTCGCCGACTCCGACACCGCCGACGAAGCCGCCGGCGACGGCGGCGACAACGGCGAGAAGGTCCGTTCCGGCATCCAGTCGATCGAGGTCGGCTTCCGCCTGCTCGACGTGCTGACGAGCGAGCCGCGCGCGATGATGCTGCGCGATCTCGCGCAGCGCGCGGGCATGAGCCCGGCGAAGGCGCACCGCTACCTCGTGAGCTTCTCGCGGCTCGGCGTCGTGTCGCAGGACCCCGTCTCCGGCCGCTACGAGCTCGGCGGCTTCGCGCTGCAGATGGGCCTCGCGCGGCTCGCGCGGGTCGACGGCGTGAAGCTCGCGCGGATCGCGCTGACCGAATTGCGCGACCGGCTCGACCAGACGGTCGGCATCGCGGTATGGGGCAACCAGGGCCCGACGATCGTGCACTGGATGGAATCGAGCCATCCGGCGAAGGCGTCGCTGAAGCTCGGCGACGTGATGCCGCTGCTCGGCTCCGCGACGGGCCTGCTGTTCGCCGCGTACCTGCCGCGCGGCAAGACCGCCTCGATGATCGAGCGCGAGCTCGCCGACACGCGCCGCTCGCCGCATCACGGCGGGCCGCGCACGCTCGCCGAGGTCGACGCGGTGCTCGCGGACGTGCGCGCGCATCAGGCCGCGCGCGTCGAAGGGATGCTGCTGCCGACGATCCACGCGTTCTGCATGCCGGTGTTCGACGCGGTCGGCGAGCTCGCGCTCGCGATCCTCGCGCTCGGCCACGAAGGCACGTTCGACATCGCGTGGGGCGGCGAGATCGACACCGCGCTGCGCGCCTGCGCACAGAAACTGTCGTACGAACTCGGCTATAGTCCGGACGCGCGCGACGCCTGACGCGTGGCGCGCGACGCGCCGCATGAACGCACGGCGCGCCCGGCGGTCCGATTCCTGACGCAACCTGCCGGCCGGCCAACCTGCCAACCGGCGCGCCGACGCCGCGCAACCGCCCCGAACCCTTCGCTGCCCGACGATGCCGCCCTCCGACACCCGCCCCCGCTACGCTCCGCCTCGCCGCTGGCTGCGCGCGGGCGTCGCGCTCGTCGTGGTGCTCGTGCTGCATGCGCTCGCCGCGCTGTGGTTCACGCGTCATCGCGAACCGTTCACGCCGCCGGCGCCGACCGAGGTGCCGGTGCAGATCGAGCTGCTGAAGCCGCGGCCGATCGAGCGGCAGCCGGCGCAACCCGCGCCGAAGCCGGTTGCAAGGCCGTCCGCGCCTGAGCGGGCCGCGCCGAAGCCCGCGAAGCCGGCGGCCGCACCCTCGCGGCCGGCGCCGCAGGAGCCGGTGCTGACGTCGACGCAGACCGCCGCGGAAGGCGTACCGCCGGCCGCGGCCGCATCCGCCGGCGGCACCGCCTCGGGCGCCTCGGCTGCGGCGGCCGGCGTCGCAAGCGGCGTCGCGACGGCCGGCCCCGCGTCGAGCGGCGTGAAATTCGCCGCGCCGCCGTCCGGCGACCTGCAATACGATGCGTTCTTCAACGGCATGCAGAACTCGACGGGGACGATCCACTGGCGCACCGACGGACAAACGTATGAGCTGTCGGTGACGATGCCGGTGCCGTTCATCGGCCCGTTCAGATACCGGAGCCAGGGCCGCGTCGATGCATACGGGATCGCGCCCGACCGGTACGTCGAGCAGCGCGGCAAGCGCCCGGAGAACATCTCGATCTTCAACCGGGAGATCCGGCAGGTCGTGTTCACGCGCACGCCGGACAACGCGCCGCTGCCCGACGGCACGCAGGACCGCTTCAGCATGCTGATGCAGCTGTCGGGCCTCGTGCGCGGCAATCCCGACGCCTACCGGCGGGGCGTCACGCAGCAGTTCTTCGTGATCGACAACAACAGCGGCGAGACCTGGCCGATCACGGTGATCGGCGACGAGCCGGTGCAGACCGCCGCCGGCTTCATCGAGACGCGGCACTTCATGCGCCTGCCGCGCCGCGCCGGCGACACGCGGCGCATCGACATGTGGCTCGCGCCGTCGCTCGGCTGGCTGCCCGCGCGGCTCGTGCAGACGGAACCGAACGGCGCGCAGATCGAGCTGCTGTGGCACGGCCCGCTCGCCGCGCCCGGTGTGCCCGGTGTGCCCGGTGTGCCCGGTGTGCCCGCCGAAGCGCCGCCGGACGCCGGCGGCACGCCGGCCGCAACCTCCGGCGAGACCGCAACGGGCATGCCCGTTGCGCCGCCTCCGGCGCCCGCCTCGGCCGCGTCGTCGCCACCCGCGACGCCGTGACGCAGCGCGCCGCGCCCGCGAATCGGCAAATTCGACCGATGGTTGCCCGCCATAAAGATCGGCCGTCACGCGCCGTAATATCAGTCATGCCGCACATGACACTCTTTAACAACTATTTCGGTACACCGACCCACAATAGGAAACGTTTCTGAGATATCGGCTTCTAACCGATACACCCCATGCAGAGGGAACGGGGTGTGCAGCGCAAGCCCCTTGAAACCGGCGAGGTCTACCCCACCTAGGGGAACAACAAGGCCAGAAGCCACTGCGAAGAGGAGTGCCGCCATGCAAATGATCTACAACAGCCCCAACTACTGCGTCGTCGAGTTCCCGCCGCAGGTCGGCCATCACGCGATGAATTCGGGTGGCTACGAAATCGTCGACAAGAACGCACAGCGCGAGATCTTCATCGACGGCGAACTCGCCGCCCGGTTTCGCGAGCACGTGAAGCAGCTGATCGAGGACGAGCCGTCGCTCGACGAAGTCGACGAATTCCTCGGACAGTTCGACAGCCTGATGACGCAGCCGGTCGTCCTGCACTGACGACACCCCACCCCGGCGCCCGATACTGGCTGACGCCGCCGGGTTCGCCGCAAGCACTCCGATCCCGCCCCCGCCCGGTCCGCCGCGCGGGGGCTTTCATTTGGCGCCGCGCCACGCCGGGCGGCGCACGGCCGCAGCGGCTACAATGGCGCTTTTCCCGCCTCTTTCCCAATTCGCCGGTCATCCGCCATGTCTGCGACTTCATCCGCCGTTCGCTCCGCCCCGTTAGCCGCGCCCGACGCCCCGTACACGCGCGGCGCCCAGCTGCCCGCGCTGCTCAAGCAGCGCATCCTGATCCTCGACGGCGCGATGGGCACGATGATCCAGCGCTACAAGCTCGACGAGGCCGCGTATCGCGGCGAGCGCTTCAAGGACTTCCCGCGCGACATCAAGGGCAACAACGAGCTGCTGTCGCTCACGCAGCCGCAGATCATCCGCGAGATTCACGACCAGTACTTCGCGGCCGGCGCGGACATCGTCGAAACCAACACGTTCGGCGCGACGACGGTCGCGCAGGCCGACTACGGGATGGAAGACCTCGTCGTCGAGATGAACGTCGAATCGGCGAAGCTCGCGCGCGAATCGGCCGCGAAATACGCGACGCCGGACAAACCGCGCTTCGTCGCGGGCGCGATCGGGCCGACGCCGAAGACGGCGAGCATCTCGCCGGACGTCAACGATCCGGGCGCGCGCAACGTCACGTTCGACGAGCTGCGCGACGCGTACTATGCGCAGGCGAAGGCGCTGCTCGACGGCGGCGTCGACCTGTTCCTCGTCGAGACGATCTTCGACACGCTGAACGCGAAGGCCGCGCTGTTCGCGCTCGACCAGCTGTTCGAGGACACCGGCGAGCGCCTGCCGGTCATGATCTCGGGCACCGTCACCGACGCGTCGGGCCGCATCCTGTCCGGCCAGACGGTCGAGGCGTTCTGGAACTCGCTGCGCCACGCGAAGCCGCTCACGTTCGGCCTGAACTGCGCACTGGGCGCGGCGCTGATGCGCCCGTACATCGCCGAGCTCGCGAAGCTGTGCGACACCTACGTGTCGTGCTACCCGAACGCCGGCCTGCCGAACCCGATGAGCGACACCGGCTTCGACGAGACGCCCGACGTCACGTCGGGCCTGCTGAAGGAATTCGCGCAGGCCGGGCTCGTGAACCTCGCGGGCGGCTGCTGCGGCACGACGCCCGAGCACATCGCGGCGATCGCGAAGGCGCTCGCCGAAGTGAAGCCGCGCCGCTGGCCGGCCCAGTACAGCGACGCCGCCTGACCCGACCGATTCCACGCCCGTCTTACACCATACGAATTCGCACCGCCATGACCGATCACATGATGCGCCTTGCCGGCCTCGAGCCGTTCAACGTCACGTCCGGGACGCTCTTCATCAACGTCGGCGAACGCACCAACGTCACCGGCTCGAAGGCGTTCGCGCGGATGATCCTCAACGGCCAGTTCGACGAGGCGCTCGCCGTCGCGCGCCAGCAGGTCGAGAACGGCGCGCAGGTGATCGACATCAACATGGACGAGGCGATGCTCGACTCGAAGGCGGCGATGGTGCGCTTCCTGAACCTGATCGCGTCGGAGCCGGACATCGCGCGCGTGCCGATCATGATCGACTCGTCGAAGTGGGACGTGATCGAGGCGGGCCTCAAGTGCGTGCAGGGCAAGGCGATCGTCAACTCGATCTCGCTGAAGGAAGGCGAGGACGCATTCCGCCATCACGCGAAGCTGATCCGCCGCTATGGCGCCGCGGCCGTCGTGATGGCGTTCGACGAGCAGGGCCAGGCCGACACGTTCGCGCGCAAGACCGAGATCTGCAAGCGCTCGTATGACTTTCTCGTGAACGAAGTCGGCTTCCCGCCGGAAGACATCATCTTCGACCCGAACATCTTCGCGGTCGCGACCGGCATCGAGGAGCACAACAACTACGCGGTCGACTTCATCGAGGCGACCCGCTGGATCAAGCAGAACCTGCCGTACGCGAAGGTGAGCGGCGGCGTATCGAACGTGTCGTTCTCGTTCCGCGGCAACGACCCGGTGCGCGAGGCGATCCACACCGTGTTCCTGTACCACGCGATCCAGGCGGGGATGGACATGGGCATCGTCAACGCGGGCCAGCTCGGCGTGTATGCGGAGCTCGACGCGGAGCTGCGCGAGCACGTCGAGGACGTGATCCTGAACCGCCGCGCGGATTCGACCGACCGCCTGCTCGAAATCGCCGACAAGTTCAAGGCGGGCGGCGCGAAGAAGGAAGAGAACCTCGAGTGGCGCAACCAGCCGGTCGAGAAGCGGCTCTCGCATGCGCTCGTGCACGGCATCACGACCTTCATCGTCGAGGATACCGAAGAAGTGCGCGCGAAGATCGACGCGGCGGGCGGTCGCCCGATCAACGTGATCGAAGGCCCGCTGATGGACGGGATGAACATCGTCGGCGACCTGTTCGGCCAGGGCAAGATGTTCCTGCCGCAGGTCGTGAAGTCGGCGCGCGTGATGAAGCAGGCCGTCGCGCACCTGATCCCGTTCATCGAGGAAGAGAAGCGTCTGCTCGCGGAAGCGGGCGGCGACGTGCGCGCGAAGGGCAAGATCGTGATCGCGACCGTGAAGGGCGACGTGCACGACATCGGCAAGAACATCGTGTCGGTCGTGCTCCAGTGCAACAACTTCGAAGTGGTCAACATGGGCGTGATGGTCCCGTGCAACGAGATCCTCGCGAAGGCGAAGGTCGAGGGCGCGGACATCATCGGGCTGTCGGGCCTCATCACGCCGAGCCTCGAGGAAATGGCGTACGTCGCGGCCGAGATGCAGCGCGACGACTACTTCCGCGTGAAGAAGATTCCGCTCTTGATCGGCGGCGCGACGACCTCGCGCGTGCACACGGCCGTGAAGATCGCGCCGAACTACGAAGGCCCGGTGGTCTACGTGCCGGACGCGTCGCGCTCGGTGTCGGTCGCGTCGAGCCTGTTGTCCGACGAAGGCGCGGCGAAGTATCTCGACGAGCTGAAGTCCGACTACGAACGGATTCGCGACCAGCACGCGAACCGCAAGGCGCAGCCGATGGTCACGCTCGCCGAAGCGCGCGCGAACAAGACCAAGGTCGACTGGGCGAGCTACCAGCCGGTCAAGCCGAAGTTCATCGGCCGCCGCGTGTTCAAGAACTACGACCTGAACGAGCTCGCGAACTACATCGACTGGGGCCCGTTCTTCCAGACCTGGGATCTCGCGGGCCCGTACCCGGCGATCCTGAACGACGAGATCGTCGGCGAATCGGCTCGGCGCGTGTTCTCCGACGCGAAGTCGATGCTCGCGCGGCTGATCCAGGGCCGCTGGCTGACCGCGAGCGGCGTGATCTCGCTGCTGCCGGCGAACACGGTCAACGACGACGACATCGAGATCTACACCGACGAGTCGCGCAGCGAGGTGCTGCTCACGTGGCGCAACCTGCGCCAGCAGAGCGTGCGTCCGGTGGTCGACGGCGTGATGCGGCCGAACCGCTCGCTCGCCGACTTCATCGCGCCGAAGGAATCGGGCGTCGCCGACTACATCGGGATGTTCGCGGTGACGGCCGGCCTCGGCGTCGACGTGAAGGAAAAGCAGTTCGAAGCCGACCACGACGACTACAGCGCGATCATGCTGAAGGCGCTCGCGGACCGCTTCGCGGAAGCGTTCGCCGAGGCGATGCACGCGCGCGTGCGCCGCGAGCTGTGGGGCTATGCGGGCGGCGAGACGCTCGACAACGACGCGCTGATCGCGGAAAAGTACACGGGCATCCGCCCGGCGCCCGGCTATCCGGCGTGCCCCGACCACCTCGTGAAGCGCGACATGTTCGAAGCGCTTCATGCGGACGAGATCGGCATGAGCGTCACCGAATCGCTGGCGATGCTGCCGGCGGCGAGCGTGTCGGGCTTCTACCTCGCGCACCCGGACAGCACGTATTTCTCGGTCGGGAAAATCGGGCAGGACCAGCTCGAGGACTACGCGCAGCGCATGGCGCTGTCGCTCGACGACGCGCGCCGCGCGCTCGCGCCGCAGCTCTGATCCGCATCGGCGGGCGGCGCGCGCAGCCCTTTCATCGGATGAATGGCCAGCAAAAAGCCCGCTCTGGAGCGGGCTTTTTGTCGTTGCCGGCGGCCGGCGGAGGTCAGAAACCCCAGTGCACGTCGGCCTGGCCGGCCTTCGCTTCGCGCAGCATCGACAGGAACGGCGCGACGCGCTGCGCGAGGCTCGGCGGCACTTCGTGGTGCGCGTGGTCGTCCTCGTCCTCGTGGAAATGGCCCGCATGCTCGGCGCGCTCCTGCTTCGCCTGCGTGACGGCGTCTTCCAGCTTCGCGATCGCGTGGTCCAGCTCGTCGTGCGTAATCACGCCGCGCTCGCCGAGCTGCTTGCCGACGAGACCGAGCACGTAGACGGCGAAATCCTTCAGCACGTCGAGATCCTGTGCCGCCTTGCTTTTGAACGTAATCATGACTATTCCCTTTTCATCTTGTTGTGCCCGCCGCGCCCGGCTGGGGCCGCCGGCGGGCCGGCGTCCGGCCTCGAGCACGCGTGGCGCCTGAGCGGCATATTAGCACCTGTTAAAATTCTGCGATCCCTGAAACGCGCGCTTAAAAGAGCGCGCCGGCCCGCCGGCTTCCCGGCTGCCACCAACGAAGCCTTCTACCAGCATGCTGCCAGCCCAAAAACAGACCCTCGAAGCCCTGCTCGCGGATAGCGTCAAGCAGGTCGCACACGCCCTGAAAGGCGCCGACGCTGCGTTCGTCGCGCCCGCCATCACGCTCGAGCGCCCGAAGGTTGCCGCGCATGGCGACGTCGCGTGCAACGTCGCGATGCAGCTCGCGAAGCCGCTGGGCGCGAACCCGCGCCAGCTCGCCGAGCAGATCGTCGCGGCCCTCACCGCGCAGTCCGGCGCGCAAGGCCTCGTCGAGGCCGCCGAAATCGCCGGCCCCGGCTTCATCAACCTGCGCCTGACGGCGGCGGCCAAGCAGGCCGTGATCGCCGCGGTGCTCGCGGAAGGCCGCGGGTTCGGCCTGTCCACGCGCGAACACGGCAAGCAAGTGCTGCTGGAATTCGTGTCGGCGAACCCGACCGGCCCGCTGCACGTCGGCCACGGCCGCCAGGCGGCGCTCGGCGACGCGCTCGCGAACGTGATCGCGAGCCAGGGCTACGCGGTGCACCGCGAGTTCTACTACAACGACGCCGGCGTGCAGATCGGCAACCTCGCGATCTCGACCCAGGCGCGCGCGCGCGGCCTGAAGCCGGGCGACGCGGGCTGGCCGGAAGCCGCGTACAACGGCGAGTACATCGCCGACATCGCGCGCGACTACCTGAACGGCGAGACGGTCGCCGCGAAGGACGGCGAGCCGGTCAAGGGCGCGGGCGACGTCGAGGATCTCGAAGCGATCCGCAAGTTCGCGGTCGCGTACCTGCGCCACGAGCAGGACATGGACCTGCAGGCGTTCGGCGTGAAGTTCGACCAGTACTACCTCGAATCGTCGCTGTACAAGGAAGGCCGCGTCGAGCAGACGGTCGACGCGCTGATCAAGGCCGGCGTGACCTACGAGCAGGACGGCGCGCTGTGGCTGCGCACGACCGACAACGGCGACGACAAGGATCGCGTGATGCGCAAGACGGACGGCACCTACACGTACTTCGTGCCGGACGTCGCGTACCACGTGACCAAGTGGGAGCGCGGCTTCACGAAGGTGATCAACATCCAGGGCTCGGACCACCACGGCACGATCGCGCGCGTGCGCGCCGGCCTGCAGGGGCTGCACATCGGCATCCCGAAGGGCTACCCCGACTACGTGCTGCACAAGATGGTCACCGTGATGCGCGACGGCCAGGAAGTGAAGATCTCGAAGCGCGCGGGCAGCTACGTGACGGTGCGCGACCTGATCGAATGGTCGGGCGGCGCGGTGCCGGGCCAGGAGGCGGCGCCGGACCTGATCGACGAGGCGACGATCACGCGCGGCCGCGACGCGGTGCGCTTCTTCCTGATCTCCCGCAAGGCCGACACCGAATTCGTGTTCGACATCGACCTCGCGCTGAAACAGAACGACGAGAACCCGGTCTACTACGTCCAGTACGCGCACGCGCGGATCTGCTCGGTGCTCAACGAATGGAAGTCGCGCTACAACGGCGAGCTCGCGCAGCTGCCGGGCGCCGACCTGTCGCAGCTCACGAGCACGCAGGCCGCGTCGCTGATGCAGAAGCTCGCCGAGTATCCGGACATGCTCTCGCACGCCGCGAACGAGCTGGCGCCGCACGCCGTCGCGTTCTACCTGCGCGACCTCGCTGGTGAATTCCACTCGTTCTACAATGCGGAGCGCGTGCTGGTCGACGACGAAGCGCCGCGCACCGCGCGCGCCGCGCTCCTCGCCGCGACCCGGCAGGTGCTCGAGAACGGCCTGGCGATGCTCGGCGTCTCCGCGCCCGCCAAGATGTAAGTTGCCCGAGCGGGCAGACAGGCCGCGGCTGCGCCCGCTGCAGGAGCGCCTGCCGCGGGAGCGCCCGCCGCGGCCTTTTCACGATTCTTTTTGCAGGTGACTCAAGCAATGGCACAACCACGCCGCACGTCGAAGCAATCGAAACAAGCCGGAGGAACATTTCTGGGCATCGTGCTGGGCCTGATCGTCGGCCTCGCGATCGCCGTGGTGGTGGCGCTCTACATCACGCGCTCGCCGTCGCCGTTCGTGTCGAAGGTCGCGCCGCCGCCGGCCGACACCGGCGCGAGCCAGCCGCAGCAGTTCGACCCGAACCGCGCGCTGCAGGGCAAGACGCCCGGCCAGCCGGTGCCGCAGGCCGCGCAGCCGGCGCCGCCGAACACCGCGCCCGGCCAGGCCGCGAACCAGACGCAGGGCGGCGGCCTGCTGCCCGAGCCGCAGATCGTCGAAGTGCCGCCGTCGAACGGCGGGGCGAACGGTTCCAGCGGGTCGAACGCTTCGAATGGCGCGAACGCGTCGAATGGCTCGAACGGGTCGCATGCGTCGAACGGTTCGAACAACGCGGCGAATAACTCGGCAAACAACGGCGTCGCCGTCCCGCCGAAGGCGGCCGACAATACGCCGCCGAAGAAGCCGCAACAACAGCAGCAGCAACAACAGCAGGCGGGCGAAGACGACCTCGCACGGCTCGCCGCGCAGAAGCAGGCGCAGCTGCAAGCGGCGCAGAAGGCGCAGCAGCAGGCCGCCAAGCCGACGTCGTCGACGACGGTCGCGAACAACGCCGGCAATGGCGCGAAGGCGCCGAGCGCGGCCGACGCGAACACCGGCTACTTCCTGCAGGTCGGCGCGTACAAGACGGAATCGGACGCCGAGCAGCAGCGCGCGCGCCTCGGTTTCCAGGGCTTCGAGTCGAAAGTGTCGAAGCGCGATGTCAGCGGCGTCACGTATTTCCGCGTGCGCGTGGGCCCGTTCTCGAAATTCGAGGATATGAACTCGGCACGCCAGCGCCTGTCCGATGCAGGAGTCGACACGGCGGTGATCCGTTTCACGAAGCAGTAAGCGCGGCCGCACCGCCGCCCCTGTCACGTTTCGCTTCCCGAGCAACTGATCCGACATACACACAACATGAAAAAACTGCTGAGCACGCTTCTCCTGTCCCTGAGCCTCGCGGCCGGCTTCGCCCAGGCCGCACCGTCCGCGCCCGTCGCCGGCAAGGATTACGAGGTGATGAAGGCGCCGCAGCCGGTGTCCGCGCCGGCCGGCAAGGTCGAGGTGATCGAATTCTTCTGGTACGGCTGCCCGCACTGCTACGAGTTCGAGCCGACGGTCGAGGCCTGGGTGAAGAAACAGGGCGACAAGATCGACTTCAAGCGCATCCCGGTCGCATTCCGCGACGATTTCGTCCCGCACTCGAAGCTGTTCTACACGGTGTCCGCGCTCGGCATCTCCGAGAAGGTCACGCCGGCGATCTTCAACGCGATCCACAAGCAGAAGAACTACCTGCTGACGCCGCAGGCGCAGGCCGACTTCCTGGCGTCGCAGGGCGTCGACAAGAAGAAGTTCATGGACGCGTACAACTCGTTCAGCGTGCAGGGCCAGGTGAAACAGTCGGCCGAGCTGCTGAAGAGCTACAACATCGACGGCGTGCCGACGATCGTCGTGCAGGGCAAGTACAAGACGGGCCCGGCCTACACGAACAGCCTCGAAGGCACCGCGCAGGTCCTCGACTATCTCGTGAAGCAGGTCCAGGACAAGAAGCTCTGATCCCCGTCCCGGCGCCGGCATGACAACTCCGCTGAAGGTCTTCATCACCGGCGCGTCGAGCGGCCTCGGCCTCGCGCTGGCCGACGAATACGCGCGCCGGGGCGCGACGCTCGCGCTCGTCGCGCGCCGCACCGACGCGCTCGAAGCGTTCGCGCGGCGCTTTCCCGCGCTGTCCATCTCCGTCTATTCCGCCGACGTGCGCGACCCCGACGCGCTCGCGGGCGCCGCGGCGGCGTTCATCGCCGCGCACGGCTGCCCGGACGTCGTGATCGCGAACGCGGGCATCAGCCAGGGCGCGGTGACGGGCCAGGGCGACCTGGCCGCGTTCCGCGACGTGATGGACATCAACTACTTCGGGATGGTCGCGACCTTCGAGCCGTTCGTCGGCCCGATGACGGCCGCGCGGCGCGGCACGCTGGTCGGCGTCGCGAGCGTCGCCGGCGTGCGCGGGCTGCCGGGCTCCGGCGCGTACAGCGCGTCGAAGTCGGCCGCGATCAAGTATCTCGAGTCGCTGCGCGTCGAGCTGCGCCCCGCGGGCGTCGGCGTCGTGACGATCGCGCCCGGCTACATCCGCACGCCGATGACCGCGCACAATCCGTACCGGATGCCGTTCCTGATGGACGCCGACCGCTTCGCCGCGCGCGCGGCCGAAACGATCGCGCAGCAGCGCGCGTTCCGCGTGATTCCGTGGCAGATGGGCGTCGTCGCGAAGGTGCTGCACGTGATGCCGCGCTGGCTGTACGACCGCCTGTTCGAAAAGGCCCCGCGCAAGCCGAAGGCAAGCGCGCACTGAGCCCCCCGGGTCCGGCCGCACGGCCGGACCGCTTTCGAGCGCCGCCGCCCTCACCTCCCCCCGACCGCCGGCCGTCAGGCGCGCAAACAGCCGTTCCGTCGTCATCGCAGCCGTTTTTCGCTCAACGCGCCGCGTTCCGTCGCCTTTTTCCACGCACGGCGCGCTTTGACGGTATGCTATCCGCCGGCCGCGTCGCCTCTAGGCGGCGCATTCGCATCCCGTCATCAATCAAGCAAAAAGCACACGCCACGTGGGAGAACCTATGCACGTCAAGCTGTTCGCCGCGGTCGCCCTGGCCGCGGCTCCCGTCCTCGTCGCCGCCAAGCCGCTCACCGTCTGCACGGAATCGAGCCCGGACGGCTTCGACGTCGTGCAGTACAACTCGCTCGTCACGACCAACGCGTCGGCCGACGTGATCTTCAACACGCTGGTGTCGTACGACGAAGCGGCGAAGAAGGTCGTGCCCGCGCTCGCGGACAAGTGGGACGCGAGCGCCGACGGCCTCACCTACACGTTCCACCTGCGTTCGAACGTCGCGTTCCAGACCACCGACTATTTCAAGCCGACCCGCCCGCTCGGCGCGGACGACGTCGTCTTCACGTTCAGCCGGATGCTCGACGACGGCAATCCGTGGCACAAGGTGGCCGGCGCGAGCGGCTTCCCGCATGCGCAGTCGATGGGCCTCATCAAGCTCGTGAAATCGGTGTCGAAGGTCGACGACAGCACCGTGAAGTTCGTGCTGAACGAGCCGAACGCGACGTTCGTGCCGATCCTGACGATGGGCTTCGCGTCGATCTACTCGGCCGAATACGCGGACCAGCTGCTGAAGGCGGGCAAGCAGGCGGACCTGAACGCGAAGCCGGTCGGCACCGGCCCGTTCGTGCTGAAGAGCTACACGAAGGACGCGCTGATCCGCTACGACGTGAACCCGACCTACTGGGGCGCGAAGCCGAAGGTCGACCGGCTGATCTACGCGATCACGCCCGACGCGTCGGTGCGCCTGCAGAAGGTGAAGGCCGGCGAATGCCAGATCGCGCTGTCGCCGAAGCCGCAGGACGTGCTCGCCGCGAAGGGCGAAAGCGCGCTGAAGGTCGTGCAGACGCCCGCGTTCATGACCGCGTTCGTCGCGCTGAACACGCAGAAGAAGCCGCTCGACAACGACAAGGTGCGCCAGGCCCTGAATCTCGCGTTCGACCGCGCGAGCTACCTGAAGGTCGTGTTCGACAACACCGCGACGCCCGCGAACAATCCGTATCCGCCGAACACGTGGAGCTACGCGAAGGACGTCGCGCCGTATGCGTACGATCCGGCGAAGGCGAAGCAGCTGCTCGCCGCGGCGGGCTTCCCGAACGGCTTCTCGACGACGATCTGGGTGCGCCCGACGGGCAGCGTGCTGAACCCGAACCCGAAGGCCGGCGCGGAACTGCTGCAGGCCGACCTCGCGAAGATCGGCGTGAAGGCCGAAGTCAAGGTGATCGAATGGGGCGAGCTGATCAAGCAGGCGAAGCTCGGCCAGCATGACCTGCTGTTCATGGGCTGGGCCGGCGACAACGGCGATCCGGACAACTACCTGACGCCGCAGTTCAGCTGCAACGCGGTGAAGTCCGGCATCAACTTCGCGCGCTACTGCGATCCGCAGCTCGACAAGCTGATCGCCGACGGCAAGGAAACGGCCGACCAGGGCAAGCGCGCGAAGCTGTACGAAGCCGCGCAGAGGCTGATCCACGACCAGGCGCTGTGGATTCCGCTCGGCTATCCGACGGCCGCGGCGCTCACGCGCGCGAACGTCAGCGGCTATCGCGTGAGTCCGTTCGGACGACAGAACTTCGCGACGGTGTCGGTGCAGTAACGCTGCCCCCGACCGTGGCGCGCAAGCGACGGGTGTGACCGCCCGCCGCTTGCGGGCCACGCGCCGCGCTTGCTACACTCCGCGCATCTTTTCTCTCGCCGGACTCCAGCCAAAGTGAACAACTAAGCCTTCCCAAAATGTCTTCGCCGCCGCGTCACGCACGCCGCGCGAACGGTTTCATGCATTTTCGGAGGAGCTTATGGCTCGGGTCACGTCCAACGCGGCGCTCGTCGCGCTTCATCACGTTTCTTTCCGCTTCGACAACGGCGTCACGCTGTTCGATTCGCTCGACCTCACGCTCGATCGCACGCCGACCGGCATCGTCGGCCGCAACGGCATCGGCAAGAGCCTGCTTGCGCAGCTGATCGCGGGGCAGCGCGCGCCGAGCGCCGGCACGATCGATCGCCACGCGCCGGTTGCCTACGTCGCGCAGCAGCGCATCGACGCATCGCCCGATCCGCGCACCGTTGCGCAAGCCACCGGGCTGCACGCGCCCCTCGCGGCGCTCGCGCGGCTCGCGAGCGGCAGCGCCGAACCGCACGATTTCGATGTAATCGGCGAGCGCTGGGACCTGGCCGACCGCCTGCGCGCCGAGCTCGATGCGGCCGGCCTGCACAGCGTGCAGCCCGCGACGCCGGTGCACTCGCTGAGCGGCGGCCAGCTCGCGCGCGTCGCGCTGATCGGCGCGCTGCTGTCGGGCGCCGGCCTGCTCGTGCTCGACGAGCCGACCAACCATCTCGACGCGCCGGGCCGCGCTTGGCTGCGCGCGGCGCTCGACGGCTGGCGCGGCGGCCTCGTGGTCGTCAGCCACGACCGCGCGCTGCTCGCCGACGTGCAGCGCATCGTCGAGCTATCGCCGCATGGCCTGCGCGTGTACGGCGGCAACTATGCGTTCTACCGGGCGCAGCGCGATGCGGAGCAGGATGCCGCGCAGGCCGCGCTCGATCACGCGCGCACCGAGCGCGGGCGCGTCAGGCGCCGGCTCGAACAGGAGCACGACACGATCCAGCGCCACGCGGCCGGCTCGCTGCGCGATGCGAAGACGGCCAACCTGTCGTCGATGGCGAAACAGAGCCGCAAGGGGGCGGCGCGGAGCATCATGGGGCAGGTCCGGCGCCATCAGCACGAAACCAAGACGACGCTCGACGAGCGCGTGCAGCAGGCAGCCGCGCGCGTCGATGCCGACGCGCCGGTACTCGTGTCGCTGCCGGGCACCGAGGTCAGCGCGCGCCGCCAGCTGTTCACGCTCGACCGCACGCAACCGCCGTGGCGCACGGCGGGCGATGCGGGCGCGATCACGTGGTCGGCGAGCGGGCCCGTGCGCATTGCGCTCACCGGCCCGAACGGCTGCGGGAAGTCGACGCTGCTGCGGATGCTCGCGGGTGAACTTTCACCGCACTCGGGCGCATGCACGACGCACGTGAGCGCCGCGTATCTCGACCAGCGGCTCGCGCTGCTCGACCCGGACCGCTCGATCGTCGAGCAGCTCGGCCTGCTCGACACGCCGCTCGCCGAAGGCGAGCTGCGCAGCCGTCTCGCGCTGCTGCAGCTCGATGCGGCGCGCGCGACGCAGCCGACGCGGCAACTGAGCGGCGGCGAGCGGCTGAAGGCCGCGCTCGCGTGCGCGTTGTGGCGCGGCACGCCCGCGCAGCTGTTGCTGCTCGACGAGCCGACCAATCACCTCGATCTCGAATCGGTGCGGGCGGTGGAAGCGGCGCTCGCGGATTTCCCGGGCGCGCTGGTCGCCGCGTCGCACGACGCGGCGTTTCTCGCGGCGCTCGCGCCGACGCACACGATGCGATGGAGTCGCGACGGGTGGCGCTACGAGCCTGTCGCGTGATGAAGGATCCGCGTGCGGATGCGGTGTCTATCGCAAGCCGCGCGCCGTCACGACTGAGCCGCGCCGTCGGAACTCGCGAAAAGCCGCTTGAAAAGGCGCTCCGCTTCCCGCACGCCTTCGTCGCTCAGGACGACCGACTTCGCCTTGTTGACGGGATCGCCGATCAGGTCGCGTTCATGCAGGCGATTCAGCGCGTCCCAGTCGAAACTCTTCCAGGCGCGGTTGTGGTCGTGCAGCGTCAGGTAGAGGAGTGCCAGGACTGCGTCATCGATTGCGGCAAGGTTGACGTTCATCGCATGTCCCATCCCGATGTGTCGCTGCATCCCGTCACCCGGCTGACGTGCCGAGCGTCGCGAGCAGTTTGATGAAGTTGCGCTTCGCGCGATACGTCTTGCGTATCGCGTCGAGCTCCGCATCGAATTCCGTTTGCTGCCGATGCGCCGCCCGCAGCGCGCCGATTGCGCGCACGACGTCGAACGCGTCGTCGTAGCGCGCACTGCCCCCGCCGCGCTCGAGCGCAACCGGCAGCAGCCGATGATAGAGCGCGATCGCATCGTCGGGATGCGTCTTCGCGCGCGCGGCCGCCATCGCCGGCCAGACGTCGGTCGCAACCGGCCCGCCGCGGAACGCGTCCCAGGCCGCTTCGACATCCTTCTCGGCAAGCAGCAGCTTGACGAGTTCGGTGCGCGGCGACGGCTGCCAGCCCCACTTCGCCTTCGCGCTCTCCTCCGAGGTTTCCCGTTGTCGCGCCAGCGTCCGCAAATGCGCGATCGCGCGTTCGCGCACGGCATCGCGTCGCGCGGTCTTCGCCGCAACCTTCATCAGCGCGGCGCATTCGTCGGCGGTCGGATGGCTCTCGAAGCGCTGCCACGCAAGCGCGTCGGCCCGGTCGAAATCGCGCCGGCGCAGGTATTCGACGATGCAGAAGCCAAGCAGGTCCGCATTGCGCCGATCGCGCGCTTCTCTCATTCCGCGCTCCGCCCACGCCAGACCTTCGTCGAAACGATCGTGGGCCGCGCACAATTTCGCGATCTGCAGAAACCGGTGTGGGCCGGACAGATCCTTCGACCAGATGCGGATCAACGCGTCGACATCGCCGTCGTGCTTCGCCAGCGATGCCATCGCGTGCTCGAGATTCACGCGCGCGGAATCGTACGAACGCCGGTCGTCGCGACCGGCCGCGAGCGGCGGCAGCGCAGCCCAGCCTTGCTCGACGAGCGCCCGATACCGATCGATCCCTTCGCTGCCGAGCGCGGCCTCATAATCCGGCAGCACATCGCGGAACGTCTCCCACGGCCCGTCGGCCTGCAGGCGAAACAGGCGCTCCGCGAGCTTCACCGGGTCCGGCCGGGTGCGGCGGCACGCATCGCGATGCAGGCGGGCCAGTTCGCTGATCCCGGGCCACACGCTGCCGCCCGAGTCGTCGATCTGCTCGAGGCTCGCTTCCGCGTCTGCTATCGCGAGCTCGGCAAGCTCGACCACCTCGGCGGCATGAGGGCCCGCCAGCTGCCGACGCAGCATGTCGGCCAATTCGAAGAGGTTCTCCCCATAGGTGTGCGCCTCGTCCCAACCGAGCGGCCGCGCCACGCGCGCCAACTGACGGACGGCAGCCCGCAGGCTCGCAACGTCGCCCGCATTCGCGGCGCGCGCCTCGAACAGCAGCCTGTCGCGCAACGACCGGTCGCGCTCGGCCGCGTCAAGCAGCCAGTTCCGCAACGCGTCCTCGTCGAGCGCCGCCAGATAGTCGCGAATCAGCTCCGCATGGGTCTTGCGCTTGCGTCGCGGACGCGCCGGCTCGGGCTTCTCGTCGTGAAAAACCTCCTCGCCGCTGTTTTCGAGCCACGACAACGCGACGGCCACCGCATGCTTGCAAAACGCGCCGTCGTCGCCTACCGGGCAATTGCATTCATAGTCCAGTGCGCCGTCGTCGCCCACCGCGAATTCGACGTGATAGCGATACGTGCCGCGCACGGTGGCCGACAGCGCGCCGTCGTGCTCGGTCAGCCGCGAGACCGCGCCGTCATGGTAATAGGCCTTGCCGCGCGCGAAGGACTTCGGGTCGGCCAGCGCGCGGATCTCCGCGAGCGTGATGACGTCGGCGAGGGAGACATTGCCTGGCATGGGTTGCGACGAGTATTCAGATCAACGTTGAAAATTGCACGAAAGCGCCGGGTGAGCCTGCGCCGGCACGCATGCTCAATGCCGCTCAAAGCGGATCACGCCATCGGCTCCCTCGCTGCGCGTCAACTCCCCCGCGTGCCACAGCAAGTTCAAATGCGCGAGCGCCTCGCCGAGCGCGAACGTCATCTGGTGGATGTCGAGCTCGCGGCGACGGAACATGATCGGCACGATATCGGCCGCGCTCGCCGGCTTTTCTGCGCACGCCGCGCGCACTTCGTCGAGCCGCGCGTCGTGGTGCGCGCGCAGCTGCGCGATGCGGGTGCGCACGCCGCGGAACGGTTTGCCGTGCGACGGCAGCACGAGCGTGTCGGCGGCCATCGTCTCGTAGCGGCCGAGCGATTCGAGGTACAGCGCGAGCGGGTTCGCTTCCGGCTCGAGGTCGAACACCGACACGTTCGTCGAGATGCGCGGCAGCACCATGTCGCCGGAAATCAGCAGCCCGTCGGCCTCGCTGTAGAGCGCGCAATGTTCAGGCGAATGGCCGTAGCCCGTCACGACGCGCCACGTGCGGCCGCCGATCGTCACCGGATTGCCTTCGCGCAGGCGGCGATAGCGCGGCGGCACCGACGGCACGAGGTCCGAGTAGTAGCCGCGGCGGTTGCGCAGCTTGTCGAGCGAGCCCGGATCGGTGAGGCCGTGGCGCGCGAAGTGATCGGCCGCCGCCGCGCCGCCCGCGTTCGAGCCGTTGCCGGCCGCCATCAGGCAGCCGAACATGTATTCGCCGAGCGTCATCCACAGGCGCACCTTCCAGCGCGAGCGCTCGCCGCCCTCGCAGAGCCAGTGCGCGAGCCCGAAGTGGTCCGGATGGCAGTGCGTGACGATCACGCGCAGCACCGGCAGGCCGTCGAGATGAACGTCGAAGATCCGTTCCCAGTGCTCACGAATCGCGTCCGACGCGATCCCGCAGTCGACGATCGTCCAGCCGGCCTGCCCGTCGATCTCGTCGCGCAGCAGCCAGAGATTGATGTGGTCGAGCGAGAACGGCAGCGGCATGCGCAGCCAGCGCACGCCGGGCGCGACCTCGAACGTGTCGCCCGCGGCGGGCAGCGTATCGGCGAAGGGGTAGTCGAGTTGGTGTTCCAGTGCGTTCATCGGTGGGGCGTCTCGTCGTTGTGCATGCGGGGCCGGCGTGCGGCCGTGCGGGCCGCCTTGGGCGTTCCGCCGATTCTATCGCCGTCTCGCGGCGGGCGTCGTCCGAGCCGCCCGCGCGTCAAAAAAAGTTCGCGTCAGATTCGGTTCCGTACCTGTATCTTTATGCGAAGAAGCCCCGAACGTCGCACAACGCCGGGCAACGCCCCCGATGACGCGCCGCCCGGCCCGCCGCCGGATGCGCTGAATCCGGCGCCCGGACGCTAAAATACCGAGTGCTTACCGCCCATGAGCCTGCACGCAATGAATCACTTCCCCAAACTGCTGTCGTCGCAGATCGGCTTCGACGTCGCGCAGACCATGCTCGAGAACTTCGACCGCCACTACCGGATCTTCCGCGACGCGGCCGTCGACGCGAAGACCCTGTTCGAGCGCGCGGACTGGCACGGGCTGCAGCGGCTCGCGCGCGAGCGCATCACGTCGTACGACGATCGCGTGCAGGAATGCGTCGAGGTGCTGGAAGACGAATACGACGCGGAAAACATCGACGACGAGGTCTGGCAGCAGATCAAGCTGCATTACATCGGCCTCCTGACGTCCCACCGCCAGCCCGAGTGCGCGGAAACGTTCTTCAACTCGGTGTGCTGCAAGATCCTGCACCGCTCGTACTTCAGCAACGATTTCATCTTCGTGCGCCCGGCGATCTCGACGGAATACCTCGAGAACGACGAGCCGGCCGCGAAGCCGACCTACCGCGCGTACTACCCGGGCACCGACGGCCTCGAGGTCACGCTCGAGCGCATCGTCACGAATTTCCAGCTCGAGCCGCCGTTCGAGGATCTCGAGCGCGACATCGCGTGCGTGATGCAGGCGATCCACGACGAGTTCGGCCGCTTCGACGAAGCGCAGAATTTCCAGATCCACGTGCTGTCGTCGCTGTTCTTCCGCAACAAGACCGCGTACGTGATCGGCCGCATCATCAACGGCGACCGCGTGCTGCCGTTCGGGGTGCCGATCCGCCACACGCGCCCGGGCCTGCTCGCGCTCGACGCGGTGCTGCTGCGCCGCGACCAGCTGCAGATCATCTTCAGCTTCTCGCACTCGTACTTCCTCGTCGACATGGTCGTGCCGTCCGCGTACGTCGACTTCCTGTGCTCGATCATGCCGGGCAAGCCGAAGGCAGAGATCTACACGTCGGTCGGCCTGCAGAAGCAGGGCAAGAACCTGTTCTACCGCGACCTGCTGCATCACCTGTCGCATTCGAGCGACCGCTTCATCATCGCGCCCGGGATCAAGGGCCTCGTGATGCTCGTGTTCACGCTGCCGTCGTTCCCGTACGTGTTCAAGATCATCCGGGACCGCTTCCCGCCGCCGAAGGAAACGACGCGCGCGCAGATCATGGAGAAGTACCAGCTCGTCAAGCGCCACGACCGGCTCGGGCGGATGGCCGACACGCTCGAATATTCGAGCGTCGCGCTGCCGCTCGCGCGGCTCGACCACGCGCTCGTGCGCGAGCTCGAGAAGGAAGTGCCGTCGCTGCTCGAATACGAGGGCGACAACCTCGTGATCAAGCACCTGTACATCGAGCGCCGGATGGTCCCGCTCAACCTGTACCTGCAGAACGGCACCGACGCGGAAGTCGAGCACGGCGTGCGGGAGTACGGCAACGCGGTGAAGGAGCTGATGAAGGCGAACATCTTCCCCGGCGACATGCTGTACAAGAACTTCGGCGTCACGCGCCACGGCCGCGTCGTGTTCTACGACTACGACGAGATCGAGTACCTGACCGACTGCAACGTGCGCCACGTGCCGCCGCCGCGCCACGAGGAGGACGAGCTGTCCGGCGAGCCGTGGTACTCGGTCGGCCCGCACGACATCTTTCCCGAAACCTACGGGCCGTTCCTGCTCGGCGATCCGCGCGTGCGCGACGTATTCTTGAAATACCACGCCGATTTCTTCGAGCCGGCGCTGTGGCAGGCGAGCAAGGACCGGCTGCTGCAGGGCGAACTGCCCGATTTCCATCCCTATGACGCGTCGCTGCGCTTTTGCGTGCGCTATCCCGATCGCTTCGACGAAACGGACGACGACGAGGGCGGCGCGCAGCGCGCCGCCTGAAACGCCGCAAAGCGCCCCGAAACCGGCCCCAAAAACGCACTGATACCGACCCGTTTTTCCGCACCCGGAATCCCGAACTGATGAATACCAACGCCCACCCGCTCTCACACCTGTTCGACAACAACGACGCATGGGTCAAGCGCAAGCTCGCCGACGATCCGCAATACTTCTCGCGTCTCGCCGACCAGCAGGCGCCGGAATACCTGTGGATCGGCTGCTCGGATTCGCGCGTGCCGGCGAACCAGATCATCGGCCTGCCGCCGGGCGAAGTGTTCGTGCACCGTAATATCGCGAACGTCGTCGTGCACACCGACCTCAACTGCCTGTCGGTGATCCAGTTCGCGGTCGACCTCCTGCGCGTGAAGCACATCATGGTGGTCGGCCACTACGGCTGCTCGGGCGTGAACGCGGCGCTGCACAACCGTCGCGTCGGCCTCGCGGACAACTGGCTGCACCACGTGCAGGACGTGCGCGAGCGGCACGCGGCGCTGCTCGACGAATGGCCGGTCGGCGAAGCGCGCTACCGCCGCCTGATCGAGCTGAACGCGATCGAGCAGGTGGTCAACGTATGCCGCACGACGATCGTCAACGACGCGTGGGCGCGCGGCCAGCAGCTCACCGTGCACGCGCTCGTGTACGGCGTGCACGACGGCCGCATGCGCGACCTCGGGATGGCCGTGTCGAACGCCGACGCGCTCGACGGCACCTATCGGCGCGCGGTGGCCGCGCTGGGCGCGCGCGGCGACCACGCACGCGGCAACGACGTGGTCGCGGCCGATGCGGCGCAGCTCACCGAAGTCGCGCAGTCCGTCGCGGATGCGTTGAAGCCTTGCACGGGAACGGAGTAAGGGCCCGGGGCTCACCCCGTTCAACGGGAGACGAACATGTCAGCTATCGATCACGACGATCCGATCGTCATCGCATCCGCGGCGCGCACGCCGATCGGCGGATTCCAGGGCGACTTCGCGTCGCTCGCCGCGCCGCAGCTCGGCAGCGCCGCGATCGGCGCGGCGCTCGCGCGCGCCGGCCTCGACCCGGAGCGGATCGACGAAGTGCTGATGGGCTGCGTGCTGCCCGCAGGCCAGGGCCAGGCGCCCGCGCGCCAGGCGTCGCTCGGCGCGGGCCTGCCGCTCGCGACCGGCTGCACGACGATCAACAAGATGTGCGGCTCGGGCATGCGCGCGGCGATGTTCGCGCACGACATGCTTGCGGCCGGCTCGGCCGACGTGATCGTCGCGGGCGGCATGGAAAGCATGACCAACGCGCCGTACCTGCTGCCGAAGGCGCGCGGCGGGCTGCGCATGGGGCACGGCCAGGTGCTCGACCACATGTTCCTCGACGGCCTCGAGGACGCGTACGACAAAGGGCGCCTGATGGGCACGTTCGCCGACGAATGCGCGGCCGAGTACGCGTTTTCGCGCGACGCGCAGGACGCGTTCGCGATCGAGTCGCTCGCGCGCGCGAAGCGCGCGAACGAGGACGGCTCGTTCGACTGGGAAATCGCGCCCGTGACGGTGGCCGGCAAGAAGGGCGGGAATGACGACAGGGTCGTGTCGCGCGACGAGCAGCCGTTCAAGGCCGATCCGTCGAAGATCCCGCTGCTGAAGCCCGCGTTCGGCAAGACCGGCACCGTCACCGCCGCGAACGCGTCGTCGATCTCCGACGGCGCGGCCGCGCTCGTGATGATGCGCGCGTCCACCGCCGCGCGGCTCGGCGTCGCGCCGCTCGCGCGCGTGGTCGGCCACGCGACGTTCGCGCAGGCGCCGGCGAAGTTCACGACCGCGCCGGTCGGCGCGATCCGCCGCCTGTTCGAGCGCAACGGCTGGCGCGCGGCAGACGTCGACCTGTACGAGATCAACGAGGCGTTCGCGGTCGTCGCGATGGCGGCGATGAAGGAGCACGACCTCGCGCACGACCGCGTCAACGTGAACGGCGGCGCCTGCGCGCTTGGCCACCCGATCGGCGCATCCGGCGCGCGCATCCTCGTCACGCTCATCGGCGCGCTGCGCGCGCGCCGCGGCAGGCGCGGCGTCGCGAGCCTGTGCATCGGCGGCGGCGAGGCGACCGCGATGGGCATCGAACTCCTCTGACCAAACGGCACCCACTGCCAAGGAGCGGCGTACATGAAAACCGCATTGATCATCGGCGCATCGCGCGGCCTCGGCCGCGAATTCGTCCGGCAATACCGGCGCGACGGCTGGAACGTGATCGCCACCGCGCGCGACGACGCGTCGCTGGCCGCGCTGCGCGAGCTCGGCGCACACGCGCATGCGCTCGACATCGCGCAACCGGAGCAGATCGCCGCGCTCGGCTGGAAGCTCGACGGCGAGCGGCTCGACGTGGCCGTCGTCGTGTCGGGTGTCTACGGGCCGCGCACCGAAGGGGTCGAGACGATCGCCGCCGAGGATTTCGACGCGGTGATGCACACCAACGTGCGCGGCCCGATGCAGCTGCTGCCGATCCTGCTGCCGCTCGTCGAGGACACGCGCGGCGTGCTCGCCGTCGTGTCGAGCCGGATGGGCAGCATCGCCGACGCGACCGGCACGACCGGCTGGCTCTACCGCGTGAGCAAGGCCGCGCTCAACGACGTGCTGCGCATCGCGTCGCTGCAGACGCGCCACGCGGCGTGCGTGTCGCTGCATCCGGGCTGGGTGCGCACCGACATGGGCGGCGCGGAAGCGGCGCTCGATCCGGAGACGAGCGTGACCGGCATGCGGCGCGTGATCGCCGAGGCCGCCGCCGACGTCGCACTCGCGAACGGCCGCTTCTTCCAGTACGACGGCGTCGAGCTGGCCTGGTAACCGATCACAACCTCACGTCGTTAATTCCCGTTACGCATGATTCTGTCCCGACCCGACGCGTGCCCGTGCGGCGGCGCGTCCCCGCTTCCCGCCGGCCGCGCGCCGGCACCCCGCTACGCCGCGTGCTGCGGCCGCTTCATCGACGGCGGCGAGGCCGCGCCGACCGCGCTCGAATTGATGCGTTCGCGGTACAGCGCGTACGTGCTCGGCGCGACCGACTACCTGCGCGCAACGTGGGCCGCCCGCACCTGCCCCGCCGATCTGGATGCCGACCCCGCTGCGCCGGACGCGCCGCGCTGGCTCGGCCTCGCGGTCAAACGCCACGCGCCGCTCGACGAACGGCACGCGGAGGTCGAGTTCGTGGCCCGCTACAAGGTCGGCGGGCGCGCGTACCGGCTCCATGAGACGAGCCGCTTCGAGCGCGACGAGCAGGGTTTCTGGCGCTACGTTGACGGCGATGTAAGCGAGCGCTGACAAATACTTGCTGTGTCAGACGCCGGGTAATTCCTGCATTGCACAACCCAAAATTGTCAGGCTACGATGAGCCTCGGTTTGGTCAGTCGCACGGCAGGGCTTACGAATGGCGTTCAGCAAGGTACTGGTGGGATGGATGGCAGCCTGCGCGCTGTCGGCCGCGCTGGCCGACACGCTGCCGAACGCCGGCGCCTCGAGCGGGCCGCTCGCCCGCGCCGAACGCTTCGACTACGGCGATTCGGGCCTGCCCCAGGTCGCCGCCGACCTGAACGAACGGATCATCCGCATCCCGGCCGACGCGTCCGGCGCCGTCACGCTCGAAGCCACGCTGTTCAAGCCGGACGGCCCCGGCCCGTTCCCGCTCGTCGTGTTCAACCACGGCAAGAATCCCGGCGACCTCCATCAGCAGCCGCGCAGCCGCCCGATCGCGTTCGCGCGCGAATTCGTGCGCCGCGGCTATGCGGTGATCGCGCCGAACCGTCAGGGCTTCGCCGGCTCCGGCGGCACCTATCAGCAGGAAGGCTGCAACGTCGCGAAGAACGGGCTCGCGCAGGCGGCCGACGTCGACGCGACGATCCGCTACATGTCGCGCGAGCCGTACGTCGATGCGTCGCACATCGTCGTCGCCGGCACGTCGCACGGCGGGCTCGCATCGATCGCCTACGGCACCGAAGCGGCGGCCGGCGTGCGCGGCATCATCAATTTCTCCGGCGGGCTGCGCCAGGACCTGTGCGACGGCTGGCAGCGCAATCTCGTCAGCGCGTTCGACCAGTACGGCGCGCATACCGCGGTGCAGTCGCTGTGGCTCTACGGCGACAACGACTCCGTGTGGACGCCCGCGCTCGTCGCGCAGATGCACGACGCGTACGCGTCGCACGGCACCCGCGCGCAGTTCGTCGATTTCGGCCGCTACAAGGACGACGCGCACCGGCTGATCGTCGACCGCGACGGCGTGCCGGTCTGGTGGCCTGCCGTCAACGCGTTCCTGGCCAAGCTGAACCTGCCGACCGCGGTGCGCTACGCGGTGGCGAACCCGCACGAGCCGAAGGCGTCGGGCTATGCGTCGATCGACGCGGTCGACGCGGTGCCGTTCATCGACGCGGCCGGCCGCGACGGCTATCGCCGCTTCCTGAACCAGCATCCGAGCCGCGCGTTCGCGGTGTCGGCCGAAGGCGCGTGGTCGTGGGCCGAGGGCGGCGACGATCCGATGGCCCTCGCGCTCGACAACTGCGCGAAGCAAGGCGCGGGCGCGTGCCGACTGTATGCGGTGAATGATCGCGTCGTGTGGAACGCAAATACGTCGCAGACCGCGGACAACGCCGAGCGCGACGACGCGCAAGCCGCGCGCTCGCTCGCGGCGCGCTGACCGCGCGTTCGCCCGACCCACCCCATCCCCTGTTTCGTTGCCCGTTGGCTTGCGTGTCGACGCTGTCGCGCACCGGCCCGCGCGCCTTCGCTCCCCGTTTTCCTGCGTATTGCGGACCGACGGATCATGATTTTTTTCTACTGGGGGGCGTCACTCGGACGTCGTCATCTGCACGCATTTCGGGGCTTCTGGGCCGTACCGTTCCGAGCCGCCCCGATCTGCGCCGAACTCCCGCCAGTCAAGGCTTTGCGGCGTTTGTAACCGGTAGTGCAAGGCGCCGCGGAACACGCTAATCTCAGCGCGTTTTTCGTGTTTTGCATGCCGCCCTGACGGCTTGCATGGCCGTCATCCGCTACCGGCCGCAACGCGTCCCGCACGACGCCGCGCGCCGCCTGTTTCTCACCGGAGCCGTTTTGAGTACGCAAGCGACCGACGACTGGGTCGCGCGCAGCCTGCGCGCGGTCTGGCACCCCTGCACCCAGATGAAGCACCACGAGCGGCTGCCGCTCATTCCCGTCGCGCGCGGCGCGGGCCTGTGGCTGTACGACCGCGACGGCCGCCGCTATTTCGACGCGATCAGCTCGTGGTGGGTCAACCTGTTCGGCCATGCGAACCCGGACATCAACGCCGCGCTGAAGGACCAGCTCGACACGCTCGAGCACGCGATGCTCGCGGGCTGCACGCACGAACCCGCGATCGAGCTCGCCGAGCGGCTTTCCGCGCTCACGCAGCACACGCTCGGCCATGCGTTCTTCGCGTCGGACGGCGCATCCGCGGTCGAGATCGCGCTGAAGATGAGCTTCCACGCGTGGCGCAATCGCGGCCACGCCGGCAAGCAGGAATTCGTCTGCGTCGCGAACAGCTATCACGGCGAGACGATCGGCGCGCTCGCCGTCACCGACGTCGCGCTGTTCAAGGATGCGTACGATCCGCTGATCCGCCACGCGCACGTCGTCGCGTCGCCCGACGCGCGGCTCGCGCAGCCGGGCGAGACGGCCGCCGACGTCGCGGGCCGCGCGCTCGCCGACGTGCGGCGCCTGTTCGTCGAGCGCGACGGCAGGATCGCCGCGCTGATCGTCGAGCCGCTCGTGCAGTGCGCGGCCGGCATGGCGATGCACGATCCGTCGTACGTGCGCGGGCTGCGCGCGCTGTGCGACGAATTCGGCGTGCACCTGATCGCCGACGAGATCGCGGTCGGCTGCGGGCGCACCGGCACCTTCTTCGCATGCGAGCAGGCCGGCGTGTGGCCCGATTTCCTGTGCCTGTCGAAAGGCATCAGCGGCGGCTACCTGCCGCTGTCGCTGGTGCTGTCGCGCGACGAGATCTTCGCGGCGTTCTACCACGACGACACGACGCGCGGCTTCCTGCACTCGCATTCGTACACCGGCAATCCGCTCGCGTGCCGCGCAGCGCTCGCGACGCTCGACCTGTTCGCGCGCGACGACGTGCTCGCGCGCAACGCACGCAATTCCGCCGCGCTGCGCGACGCGCTCGCGCCGCTCGCCGCGCATCCACAAGTACGCCACCTGCGCGAGCGCGGCACGCTGTTCGCGTTCGACGTCGCGCTCGACGGCGATGCGGCGCGCGGCTTCTCGCGGCGCTTCTTCGAGCGCGCGCTCGAACGCGAGCTGCTGCTGCGCCCGATCGGCACGACCGTCTACCTGATGCCGCCGTACGTGGTGAGCGACGACGACATCGCGTGGCTCGCGCAGCGCACGCGCGACACGCTCGACGCCACCCTCGCGGAGATCACTCGATGACCCTGCTCGACACCCTGCAGCGCGGCCTCGCCGAACTCGACGCACAAGGCCTGCGCCGCGTGCGCCGCACCGCGGACACCGCGTGCGACGCGCACATGAGCGTCGACGGCCGCACGATCATCGGTTTCGCGAGCAACGACTACCTCGGCCTCGCCGCGCATCCGGCGCTCGTCGCCGCATTCGGCGAAGGCGCGCAGCGCTACGGCTCCGGCAGCGGCGGCTCGCACCTGCTCGGCGGCCACTCGCGCGCGCACGCGCGGCTCGAGGACGAGCTGGCCGGCTTTTCCGGCGGTTTCTCCGATGCACCGCGCGCGCTGTACTTCAGCACCGGCTACATGGCGAACCTCGCCGCGATGACCGCGCTGTCGGGCAAGGACGCAACGATCTTCTCCGACGCGCTGAACCATGCGTCGCTGATCGACGGGATGCGCCTGTCGCGCGCGCACGTGCAGGTCTACCCGCACGCGGACACGGCCGCGCTCGCCGCGCTGCTCGAAGCGTCCGATGCGCAGACCAAGCTGATCGTCAGCGACACCGTGTTCAGCATGGACGGCGACCTCGCGCCGCTGCCCGAGCTCGTCGCGCTGGCGGAACGGCACGGCGCGTGGCTCGTCGTCGACGACGCGCACGGCTTCGGCGTGCTCGGCCCGCAAGGGCGCGGCGCGCTCGCGGCCGCGGCCCTGCGCTCGCCGAACCTCGTCTACGTCGGCACGCTCGGCAAGGCGGCCGGCGTCGCGGGCGCGTTCGTCATCGCGCACGAGACGGTGATCGAATGGATGATCCAGCGCGCGCGCAGCTACATCTTCACGACGGCCGCGCCGCCCGCGGTCGCGCATGCGGTGTCGGCGAGCCTGAAGGTGATCGCCGGCGACGAAGGCGACGCGCGGCGCGCGCATCTCGCCGCGCTGATCGAGCGCACCCGCACGCTGCTGCGCAGCACGCGCTGGCAGCCGGTCGATTCGCACACGGCCGTGCAGCCGCTCGTGATCGGCAGCAACGACGCAACCCTCACCGCGATGCGCGCGCTCGACGCGCACGGCCTGTGGGTGCCCGCGATCCGGCCGCCGACCGTGCCGGCCGGCACGTCGCGGCTGCGCATCTCGCTGTCGGCCGCGCATTCGTTCGACGATCTCGCGCGGCTCGAAGCGGCGCTGATCGCCGCCAGCGACGAGGCGGCGGCCGCCGTCGAAGCGAACCGGCGGGAAGCCGCATGAGCGCGCCGCTGTCGCTGTTCGTCACCGGCACCGACACCGAGATCGGCAAGACCTTCGTGTCCGCCGCGCTGCTGCACGGCTTCGCACGGATGGGCCTGCGCGCGGCCGCGCTGAAACCGGTCGCGGCCGGCGCGTACGAGCAGGACGGCGTGTGGCGCAACGAGGACGCCGACCAGCTCGACGCGGCCGCGAACGTCGTACTGCCGCCCGAGCTGCGCACGCCGTTCCTGCTGAAGGCGCCGGCAGCCCCCCACCTCGCCGCCGCGCAGGAAGGCGTGACGCTCGACCTCGACACGATCGTCGCGTGCCATCGCGAAGCGCTGACGCGCGCGGACGTCGTCGTGGTCGAGGGCGCCGGCGGTTTCCGCGTGCCGCTCACCGGCACGCGCGACATGGCCGACCTCGCGGTCGCGCTCGGCGTGCCGGTCGTGCTCGTCGTCGGCGTGCGGCTCGGCTGCATCAGCCACGCGCTGTTGACCGCCGACGCGATTCGCCAGCGCGGGCTCACGCTCGCCGGCTGGGTCGCGAACCACGTCGATCCGGCGATGTCGTTCCAGGACGAGAACGTCGCGACGCTGCGCGACTGGCTCGCCCGCGAGCACGGCGCGCCGCTGATCGGCCGCATTCCGCACCTGGCGCCGGCCGCCCCCGAATCCGCCGCGGCGACGCTCGACGTCGCCGCGCTCATCGACACGCTGCGCGCCGCGCAGCATTGAATCACTCCATTTCCCCGCACTCAGGAACAACGATATGACCCAAGCCCAGACTGCCGCAGTGCAACCCGACGCAATCCCGGTGGCCGCTCCGGCCGCGCAGCGCTGGCGCGTCGCCGACGTCGTCGCGCTGTTCGAGCTGCCGTTCAACGACCTGATGTTCCGCGCGCAGCAGGTGCACCGCGAGCACTTCGACGCGAACGCGGTGCAGCTGTCGACGCTGCTGTCGATCAAGACGGGCGGCTGCGAGGAGGATTGCGGCTACTGCTCGCAGTCGTCGCATCACGACACGGGCCTGAAGGCCGAGAAGCTGATGGACGTCGACGCGGTGCTCGACGCGGCGCGCGCCGCGAAGGCGAACGGCGCGAGCCGCTTCTGCATGGGCGCCGCGTGGCGCAACCCGAAGGAACGTCACATGCCGGCGCTGACCGAGATGGTGCGCGGCGTGAAGGAGATGGGGCTCGAGACCTGCATGACGCTCGGCATGCTCGAGGACGAGCAGGCGAAGGAGCTCGCCGACGCGGGCCTCGACTACTACAACCACAACCTCGACACGTCGCCGGAGTTCTACGGCCAGATCATCTCGACGCGCACCTACCAGGATCGCCTCGACACGCTCGACCGCGTGCGCGACGCGGGCATCAACGTGTGCTGCGGCGGCATCATCGGGATGGGCGAGTCGCGCCGCGAGCGTGCGGGCCTGATCACGCAGCTCGCGAACCTGAACCCGTATCCGGATTCGGTGCCGATCAACAACCTGGTCGCGATCGAGGGCACGCCGCTCGAAGGCACCGCGGCGCTCGACCCGTTCGAGTTCGTCCGCACGATCGCGGTCGCGCGGATCACGATGCCGAAGGCCGTGGTGCGGCTGTCGGCCGGCCGCGAGCAGCTCGACGACGGGCTGCAGGCGATGTGCTTCCTCGCGGGCGCGAACTCGATGTTCTACGGCGACCAGCTGCTGACCACCAGCAACCCGCAGACCCAGCGCGATCGCGCGCTGTTCGAGCGCCTCGGGATTCGCGCGAGCCAGGCGGACGCGCTCGGCACGGACGCTTAATGGACGCATAAGCGGCGAGCGCCGCGCAATGCGGAAGCCGGGGCATGCCCCGGCTTTTTTTCGTTCAGCGCGCGGCTTTCTCGCTCCCGTCCAGCACCGCGCGCACCTTCGCGACGAGCCGCTCGTCGACGGGCGCGAGCACCTCGCCGCGCGGGCGCACGCCCGAGCCGAAATGCACCGCGCGCACGCCGGTCGTTCTGACGAAGTCGCCGACCGCGTCGGCGGTCAGCCCCGAGCCGGCCAGCACCGTGCACGACGTGCCCTCGGCGCGCCGCACCATCCGCGCGATCGTCGCGGCCGCGTCGAGCACCGACGGATGGCCGCCCGAGGTCAGCACCGACGTGACGGCCGGCACGCGCAGCAGCGCGTCGAATGCGGCGTTGAGGTCGCGCGCGACGTCGAACGCGCGATGGAACGTGAGCGCGCGGCCGTCGGCGGCGCCGGCGATGCGCGCGAGCGCGCCGAGATCGATGTCGCCGCGCGCGTCGAGCGCGCCGAACACGACGCCGTTCGCACCGGCCGCCACCGCCGCGCGCACGTCGCGCTCGATCACCCGGAGATCGTCGGCGTCGTAGACGAACGACCGGCTGTGCGGCCGCACGATCACGTTGACGGGAATCGGCACCGCGGCGACGACGGCCTCGATCAGGCCGACGCTCGGCGTCAGCCCGCCCTCGCCGATCGCGGTGACGAGTTCGAGACGGTCGGCGCCCGCGCGGGCGGCGACCTTCGCATCGCCGACGGTCGTGGCGATCACTTCGAGCAGGACGGAAGAGGCAGCGGTTCGGATCATCGGCGGCTCGCGAATCGGTATGACGATTCGTGCATCCTAGCCGAGCGGCGCGACCGCCGCCAGTTCACCGGGCATGCCGCTCGGCAGCGCGTGCGCGGGCGGCCGCCAGGCAAACTGCCGTCGGAACGGGACGCGCGTGACACCGGGACGACGCGTCACGGAACGGCCCGCGCGGAGCGCAACGCCCTACCCTGCGACGGCCCCGTCATCCCCCCAGTCGAGATCCCCGCACAGCACGCGCAGCGCGTCGCCCACGCGGATCGCGACCGACAGCGTCACGCACGGCTGCGCCTCGTTGATCGACAGGTACGGCCGCGTCACCTGCACGCGGCCCGGCTCGGCAATCGCCGTGCGAAAGTACGGCCGGCGCAGCCAGTTCGCGCCCTGCGCGTCCGCGAGCGGCAGAAAGCGCGTCTCGCGGGTTGCGCGATCGGCGCGCAGCACGACGTTGCGGCCCGCCTGCCGGCCTTGCGCGTCGAGCAGGAAGCAGCGCGCCGCGCCGTCGAGCGCGAGGAAATTCCAGCACACCTCGTCGAGCGGCTCGCCGGCCGCCAGGCGCTCGGCCGCGCGCTCGAACGCGCGCAGGTACGGCGCGAGCCGCTGCGCCTCGCGCCGCTCGCGTGCGTCGGTCTGCAGGCGAAAGCGCTCGGTCAGCTCGCCGATGCACGCGGTCGCGGCCGCGCTGTCGGGCAACCCCGGCGCCGGCCGGCCGAAGAAATAGCCCTGCACGAAATCGGCCTCGCACGACAGCGCGATCTGCGCTTCGTGCTCGGTCTCGATCCCTTCGACCAGCACCAGCTTGCCGGCCTCGTGCAGCAGCGTGACGAGACCGTGCAGGATCGCGGTGAGCCCGGTGCGGTGCGCCGCGTGCGACAGCATGATGCGGTCGAGCTTCACGATGTCCGGATTCAGCTGCCAGATCCGCTCGAGGTTCGAATGGCCCGCGCCGAAATCGTCGAGCGCGAGCAGGAAGCCCTGCGCGCGGAATTCCCGCATCGCGTCGGCAAGCCGCTCGAGGTCGTCCGCGCGCTGCTCGAGCACTTCGAGCACGATGCGGCGCGGCGGCATCCCGAGGCGCTTCAGGTTCGCGAGCAGCGCCGCGGCCTGGAACGGATCGGTCAGCACGCCCGGATGCACGTTCAGGAACAGCCATTCGCGCTCCGCGCCGAGCAGCGCGAAGTTCTCGAGATGCAGCGCCTGCGCGAGCCGGTCGAGCTGCAGCAGCTCGCCGTGACGCGCCGCGTCGCCGAACACGTCGAGCGGCGACACCGGCCGGTCGAGCGTGTCGTGCGCGCGCAGCAGCGCTTCATAGCCCACCGCCCGCTGGTGCGACAGGCTGAAAATCGGCTGGAACACGCTCGTGAGCGTCAGGTCGTGATGCTGCGTCGCAAGACGCTCGAAGCCGGACGTCACCTCCCGCTCGAAGCGGTACGGCGACGCGGCCGGACGCTCCTGTTGCACGATCGTCATACCCCCTTCCTCCTGATGCTGGCGAACGCGGCGGCGGGCGAACTGGACGGCGCGTGAGATGTCCTGCGAGTTGTCATGAATGATGGGCCCTCGGATTGCCGGTTGTTGTCGCTTGTCGGCAAGCATCAAGCAAGCTTCGTGCGCACGCCGTGCCGGCCCGCCGCGCATGCCCGCGCGAGCGGCGCACCGCCGTGGCGCATGCGGGACGCACCATTTCGGTGCGCACGCACCGGCGCACTCGAACGCAGCCGTCCGGGCGGCACGCTACACTCCGTACGACCGTTTCATACCCCGCTTTCGACGTATCGATGGAAATTGTCTTCACCGTCCTGGTCCTGCTGCTCACCGTCGCACTGTCCGGTGCGCTCACGCGCATGCTGCCGTTGCGGCTGCCATTGCCGCTGATGCAGATCGCGTTCGGCGCGATCCTCGCGTGGCCGAAATTCAACCTGCACGTCACGTTCGACCCCGAAATCTTCATGCTGCTGTTCATTCCGCCGCTGCTGTTCGCGGACGGCTGGCGGATTCCGAAACGCGAGCTGTACCTGCAGCGCCGCGCGATCCTGATGCTCGCGTTCGGGCTCGTGTTCATGACGGTACTCGCAGTGGGCTACTTCGCGCATTGGCTGATTCCCGAGTTGCCGCTGCCGATCGCGTTCGCGCTTGCCGCGGTGCTGTCGCCGACCGACGCGGTCGCGCTGTCGGGCATCGCGGGCAAGGGCCGGATCCCGCCGCAGCTGATGCACATCCTCGAGGGCGAGGCGCTGATGAACGACGCGTCGGGCCTCGTCGCGCTGAAGTTCGCGGTCGCCGCCGCGCTGACCGGCATGTTCTCGCTGCGCGACGCGTCGGTCACGTTCGTAATCGTCGCGGCCGGCGGGCTCGCGACGGGCGCGGCCGTGTCGTGGACCTTCAGCGCGCTGTCGACGCGCTTCCTGAACGCCGAGCAGGAAGGCGACCCGGCGCCCGGGATCGTGATGACGCTGCTCGTGCCGTTCGCCGCGTACCTGATCGCCGAGCACCTCGACCTGTCGGGCGTGCTGGCGGCCGTCGCGGCCGGGATGATGATGAACTACACGAGCTTCTCCCGCAAAAGCACGGTCGCGTCGCGCGTGCGCGCGGAAAGCACGTGGGCGATGATCGAGTTCGTGTTCAACGGCATGGTGTTCATCATGCTCGGCCTGCAGCTGCCGCACATCATCGGCCGCGCGCTCGTCGACGCGCATCACACGAGCGACGCGCTCGTCGGCCGGATGATCCTCAACGTGCTCGCGATGATGCTCGCGCTCTACGCGATCCGCTTCATGTGGGTCTGGCTGCTGCGCTGGATCGCGAGCCGCCGCGCGGCGCGCCAGGGCCTCACCGGCACGATGGCCGGGCTGCGCACGATCGCGGTGATGACGGTCGGCGGCGTGCGCGGCGCGGTGACGCTCGCCGGCGTGCTGTCGATTCCGGTCGCGCTCGCCGACGGCACGCCGCTGCCCGGCCGCGACACCGCGATCTTCGTCGCGTCGGCGGTGATCCTCGGTTCGCTGGTCTTTGCCGTGATCGGGCTGCCGCTGCTGCTGCGCGGCGTGCGCTCGACGCGCAACCCGCTCGCCGAGGAAGAGCGCGCCGCGCGCTCGGCCGCCGCGCAGGCGGCGATCCGCGCGATCGACTCCGCGCACGGCGCGATCGCGGTCGATCTCGACGAATCGGGCTCCGCGCGCTGCGCGGACGTCGCCGCGCGGGTGATGGACCTGTATCGGCGGCGCCTGGCCGCGCTGTCGGACGGCGGCCCCGCGCCGCGCGCCGAAGCCAAGCAAGCCGAGACGATGGAGCTGCAGATGAAGATCGCGGCCGTGCGCGCGGAGCGCTCGATGCTGTACCGGATGCGCGGCGAGCACCGGATTTCGGACGAAACGCTCGCGAAACTGCTACGCGAAATCGACCTGTCGGAGACGGCGCTGTCGACGCGGAAGAAAGGGCTGATCTGATCGAATCGCGGGGCCGCCCCAAGCAAAACGGCGACGCCGCAGCGTCGCCGTTTTGCCGTCCGCCGTACCGCGCGCCGCGTTACTTCGCGACGACGACCGGAATCCCCTTCAGCGTTCCCGCGCCCTTCACTTCGTCGAGCGCATGCCGCACGTGCGCGCTCGTCGCCGCGTCGATGCCGAGCTGCAGCGCAAGCTCGCGCTCCGCGCGCTTCACGCCGGCGAGATTGCGCAGCTTCACGTGGCCGAAGCCGCGCACGCGGGCGTGCAGGTCGGCCAGCTGCGCGACCTGCGCCGCGTTGTCCGCGGTCATCGCCGCGAGCGCGCGGGTCAGCGTCGTCTCGTAGTCGTCGGCGAGCGCGCGCTCCATCTTCCGCTCGACGGTGCGGCCGAACGGATCGAGCCACGTGCCGCGCAGGCTGCGCACGCGCGCGAGCACGCCGAGCACCGGCCACATCCACTGGCCGAACACGCGCTTCTTCGGCAGGCTGCCGTCGCTGCCCGCCTTCGCGACCGTCGGCGGCGCCAGGTTGAACTTCACGCGATAGTCCTGCCCCGGCACGCCTTCGAACTGCGCTTCGAGCGCCGTGCGGAACGCGCCGTCCGCGTACAGCCGTGCGACTTCGTATTCGTCCTTCACCGCGAGCAGGCGGTAGAACGTCGTCGCGACCGCGCGCGTGAGCGCATCGTCGTCCTTGGCACGCGCGGCATTCACGAGCGCGCGATAGCGCTCGACGTAGCGCGCGCCGCCGTACGCGTCGAGACGCGCTTCGCGATCCGCGATCAGCTCGGCAAGCGTCTCGGGCGCGGCGGGCGCCGCCACCGCATGCCGCGCGTTCCACAGCGCGTCGAGCCCGGCCGGGTCCCCCGCCGCCATCCGGCCGACCGCGAACGCGAGCTTGTTCATCGGCACCGCGACATTGTTCAGCTCGATCGCGCGCATCATCGCCGCGAGCGACACCGGCACGAGGCCGAGCTGCCACGCGTAGCCGAGCATCAGGATGTTCGCGCCGATCGAATCGCCGAGGAATTTCGCGGCGAGCGCCTGCGCGTCGCAGCTCGACAGGAAGCCGTCGCCGGCCGCGTGGCGCATCTTCTCGAGCAGCGCGTCCGCGTGCAGGTTCGCGTCCGGGTTCTGCACGAACGACGCGTTCGGAATCCGGTGCGTGTTGACGACGATCCGCGAACGCCCGTGACGCACCGTCTGCAGCGCATCCGCGCTCGCGCCGACGACCATGTCGCAGGCAAGCAGCACGTCGGCCTGCTGCGTGTCGATGCGCACCTGGTTCAGCCACCGGTCGCTCGACGCGATCCGCACGAACGACAGCACCGAGCCGCCCTTCTGCGCGAAGCCCATGAAGTCGAGCACCGACGCGCTCTTGCCTTCGAGGTGCGCGGCCATGCTGACCAGCGCGCCGACCGTCACGACGCCCGTGCCGCCGACGCCCGTCACGAGCATGTCGTACGGCGCCGCGTCGAGATGCGTCGCCGGCACCGGCAGCGCATCGACGCGCGCGGCGAGCGCCGCCTCGTCAAACGCCGCGCCCGCGGCCTTCTTCAGCGCCGCGCCTTCGACCGTCACGAAGCTCGGGCAGAAGCCGTTCACGCACGAGAAATCCTTGTTGCACGACGACTGGTCGATGCGGCGCTTGCGGCCGAGCGGCGTCTCGAGCGGCTCGACCGACAGGCAGTTCGACTGCACGCCGCAGTCGCCGCAGCCTTCGCACACCGCGTCGTTGATGAACAGGCGCTTGTCCGGGTCGGGGAATTCGCCCTTCTTGCGGCGGCGGCGCTTCTCGGCCGCGCAGGTCTGGTCGTAGATGAGCACGGTGACGCCCGGCGTCTCGCGCAGCTCGCGCTGCACCGCGTCGAGCTCGCTGCGGTGGTGGAACGTCGTGCCCTTCGGGAACAGCCCGTGATGGCCGTCGTACTTCTCGGGCTCGTCCGACACGACGACGAAGCGCGACACGCCTTCCGCCTCGACCTGCCGCGCGATCTGCGGCACCGAGATGCTGCCGTCGACCGGCTGGCCGCCCGTCATCGCGACCGCGTCGTTGTAGAGGATCTTGTACGTGATGTTCGCCTTCGCGGCGACCGCCTGGCGAATCGCGAGAATCCCCGAGTGGAAGTAGGTGCCGTCGCCGAGGTTCTGGAACACGTGCTTCGTGTTGGTGAACATCGCGTGCGCGGCCCAGTCGACGCCCTCGCCGCCCATCTGGATCAGCCCGGTCGTGTCGCGGTCCATCCACGACGCCATGAAGTGGCAGCCGATGCCGGCCTGCGCGATCGAGCCTTCCGGCACCTTCGTCGACGTGTTGTGCGGGCAGCCCGAGCAGAAGTACGGCGTGCGCTTCACCGCGTCCGCCTCGTTCGACAGGATCTGCGGCGCGACCAGATCGACGACGCGCTCGCGGCGGTCGAGCGCCGGCTTGTGGCGCGCGAGCCAGCTGGCGAACACCGGCAGGATCCGCGACGGGCGCAGCTCGCCGAGCTCGGACAGCAGGCACGCGCCTTCGGCGTCGTGCTTGCCGAGCACGCGCGGGCGCGCGCCGTCCGCGCGGTTGTACAGGTAGTCCTTGATCTGCTGCTCGATCACCGGCCCCTTCTCTTCGATGACGAGCACTTCGGCGAGGCCGTCGATGAAGGTCTCGATGCGCGTCATCTCGAGCGGGTACGACAGGCCGACCTTGTAGATGCGCACGCCGGCCGCGTCGAGATCGGCGACGGTCAGGTCGAGGCGGCGCAGCGCTTCCATCAGGTCGAGGTGCGCCTTGCCGCAGGTGACGATGCCGACGTTCGCCTGCGCGCTCGGCGCGATCCACTTGTCGATGCTGTTCGCGCGCGCGAAATGGCGCACCGCGTCGAGCTTCGCGGCGAGACGCGCCTCGATCGTCAGGCTCGGCAGGTCGGGCCAGCGGTTGTGCAGGCCGCTCGGCGGCGGCGTGAAGCCTTGCGGCGCGGGCCAGTGCGTCTGCAGTGCGTCGAGGTCGACGGTCGAGCCCGATTCGACCGTTTCCGAGATCGCCTTGAAGCCGACCCACGCGCCCGAGTAGCGCGACAGCGCCCAGCCGTACAGCCCGAATTCGAGCATGTCGGCGATGTTCGACGGATTCACGACCGGCATGTGCCACGCGATCATCGCGAAGTCGCTCTGATGCGGCATCGACGACGACACGCAGCCGTGATCGTCGCCCGCGACGACCAGCACGCCGCCGTGCGGCGACGAGCCGTACGCGTTGCCGTGCTTCAGCGCGTCGCCCGCGCGATCGACGCCCGGGCCCTTGCCGTACCACATCGCATAGACGCCGTCGACGGTGCGCTCCGGATCGGCCTCGACGCGCTGCGTGCCGAGCACCGCGGTACCGCCGAGCTCCTCGTTGATCGCGGGCAGGAAGCGCACGCCGCCGCCGTCGAGCAGTTTCTTCGCCTTCCAGAGCTGCTGGTCGACCATGCCGAGCGGCGAGCCGCGGTAGCCGCTGACGAAGCCGGCCGTGTTCAGCCCCTGCGCGGCGTCGGCCGCGCGCTGCATCAGCAGCAGGCGCACCAGCGCCTGCGTGCCGGTCAGGAAGATCCGGCCGCGCGTCGCGGTCAGGTTGTCGGTCAGACGGTAGTCGGATAGGGCGGGCGTGCCGTCGATGGGCAAGCGGGCGGTCATGGGGACGTCTCCTGATTTATGCAGATTTCTGCTGTTCTTGGCGGCCGCGGCGGCGCGTCGGGCGACGCTGTGCCGGCGGCAGCGGAATGGCTCTATTTTTTCGCGCGGAAAGAAGAATGTTTTTTCTCATCTTGCTCGGATGGCCGTCTGACGAGAAAAACTACGCAGCATTTATGCGGGATTTGAGAGAGTTTTCGCGTGCGGGGGATGCGTGGCGGATCGGGTGGGGCTGTGGCGCGGGCGTGCCTGGTCGTGGAAGCAGCGTGTTGTCGGGATAGCCGCTCGCGGGATGGCGGCCGGCGCTCGCGCGCCGCGCGACGGGGGCCGGCCGGGTGGAGGCGCGCGTCCTCACCGTTGGATTGCACAGCGTTTCGATTTGCACTGGGAGGCGGATATCCACAACGGAAATGCGGCTCGACGTGCCTGAGCAGGGGTTCACGCTCACCTTTGAAATGCACAGGGATTCGAGTTGTTTCGGCGATCCGCGCAACGCATTTGATCGGGTGCTTATGCTCACCTGTAGAATCCACAGCCTTTCGAGTTGCGTCGGGGGGCGGATATCCATATCCGGGCTGGCGACGCGTTCGATCGGGGCTCATCCCTCACCGTTAGAATTCACAGCCTTGCGAGTCGACTTGGAGGCCGGATATCCACATCGGAACTGGCGAAGTGTTCGACCGAGAACTCACTCTCACCGTTAAAATCCACAGCCTTGCGAGTGGTTCCGGATGCCGGATATCCACATCGGAGCTGGCGAAACGTTCGACCGAGGACTCACCCTCACCGTTAGAATTCACAGCCTTGCGAGTCGTCTCGGGGCCGGATATCCACATCGGAGCTGGCGAAACGTTCGACCGAGGGATCAGCCTCACCGTTAGAATTCACAGCCTTGCGAGTCGCCTCGGGGCCGGATATCCACATCGGAGCTGGCGAAACGTTCGATCGAGGGATCACCCTCACCATTGAAATCCACAGCGTTTCGAGTGGTTCCGGAGGCCGGATATCCACATCGGAGCTGGCGAAGTGTTCGATCGAGGACTCACCCTCACCGTTAGAATTCACAGCCTTGCGAGTCGCCTCGGGGCCGGATATCCACACCGGAGCTGGCGAAACGTTCGATCGAGGGATCAGCCTCACCGTTAGAATTCACAGCCTTGCGAGTCGCCTCGGGGACCGGATATCCACACCGGAGTTGGCGAAACGTTCGACCGAGGGATCACTCTCACCATTGAAATCCACAGCGTTTCGAGTCGCCTCAAAGGTCGGATATCCACATCGGCGCTGGCGATGCGTTTGATCGAGGGGTCACTCTCACCGTTAAAATCCACAGCCTTGCGAGTGGCCTCGGAGACCGGATATCCACATCTCAGCCGGCGACGCGTTCGATCGTGGGCTCACCCTCACCGTTAAAATCCACAGCGTTTCGAGTTACCTCGGGTGTTGGTTATCCACATCGATTCTGGCGACGCGTTCGATCAGGCTCTCACGCTCACCTTTGAAATGCACAGGGCTTCGAGTTATTTCGGACTGGGGATATCCACAATGCGCGGCGGCGTGACGAGCTGCGTCCGCTCGGTCGGCTCGGCGCGTTCATCTGCGCGAGACGGTCTAGCGCCGCCCGCACGGCCCGGCGCATATTCGCCCACGGGCAACACCTTCACCTTGCGGATACACAGCATTTTGAGTGGCTCCGTGGGGCGGTTGTCCACATCCGTCCTGAACGCACAACGTCGCACAAACTCACGCTCCTGTCCTGCCCGTTGGCCTCATCAAGCGCGCGCCGCTCATACAAGTACAAGTGCCGCCGCTCCGTTTCAGCGCGTCGTTCGCGCTTGCGGGTCGTCGACCACCTCCCGACAAGCTGCCGGAATACACAAAATTATTAACTAGTTATCCAATAACTAGTTATCCACATTTCCCTTGGTCTACCATGCACCATCGACGGCTCTCGATGTTCGTGTCTACCGCCGCCCCCTAGCCGGGCGTCCCTAGTCGGCCACCCCTGTCCGAACTTCCCCTGCTCGGGTACGCTTGACCGTCAACCGACAACGACATTCGGAGCACGCGATGAAGCTCTACTACTGGCCGAAGACCCGGGCGTTCCGGGCGCTGTGGATGCTCGAGGAAATCGGCGTCGTCTACGAGCTCGTGCCGATCGACTTGCGCTCGCACGAGCAGGGCAGCGACGCGTTCATCCAGGTCAATCCGATGGCCAAGCTGCCCGCGCTCGACGACGGCACTGCGCCGCCGTTCGCCGAATCGGGCGCCGTGCTGCTCTATCTCGCCGACCGCTGCCCGGGCGCCGGGCTCGGCATCGCGCCCGACGATCCGCTACGCGGCCGCTTCCTGCAGTGGCTGTTCTTCACGCCGACCTGCCTCGAACCGGCGATGGCGGAAAAATTCACCGGCGCGTCGGGCAACCCGGTCGCGTTCGGCTGGGGCAACATGGCGCGTGTGCAGCGCGCGCTCGCGCAGACGCTGGCGCAAAGCCCATGGCTCGTCGGTGAGCACTTCACCGCGGCCGACCTGCTGCTCGCGAGCACGCTGAAGATCGCGTTCGACGCGCACCTGCTGCCGCACGAAGGCGTGCTCGGCGATTACGTCGCGCGCGCGGAAGACCGCGACGGCTTCCGCCGCGCGGTCGCGATCGAACAACGCGAAGCGGCGCGGCTGCTGCATCCCTGACGCGAACGGGCGCTACGTCGACGACGCGGCCGGGCCGGGCGCGCGTGCTTCGCGGGACACGACGGTCGCGCCGGGCGTGCCGCCGTCCGCGTCCGTGTCCGCGTCGATCGGCACGATTTCGTGGAAATGCGTGTAGTCGATGTGCGTGATGCCGCCTTCCTCATGCATCAGGTCGACGTAGCGATGAAACCAGCGGATCTCGTCGTGCTCCCATGAGTGGCGGGCCTGCATCACCTGCGAGGTCGTCTCGTCCGAGCCCTCGATCGTGATCAGCAGCGACGCGTCGCGGGCCGCGAGCGACTCGGCCGACTCGCCGAACAGCGGGCTCGACTCGTCGATCACGTGCATCAGGTTCCAGCCGAGCAGGAAGATCGGGTGCTCGCTGCGCACGAGCGGCAGGTCGTGGATCTTGCGCAGCGTATAGCCCTCGTGCGAGTCTTCGACGCGCATCAGCCGCAGCTTCGCGCGCGCCTCGGCGATCACGTTCTGGCGTGCGTTCGCAACCCGCACCATCACCGTCATCCGGCCGTTCAGCGGCCGCACGATCGCGTAGCGTGCGAACAGGATCTTCGCGCGCGGCCGCGAGAAACGGGCGAACACGAGCCCGGTGGCCAGCGCGATCCCCGACATCCCGACGAAAATTTCGAGCGTCGCGACGACGTGCGCGTAGACGGTCTGCGGATGCATGTCGCCGTAGCCGACGGTCGCGAGCGTCTCGACGCTGAAGAAGAACGCGCCGCCGAAGCCGGCCGGCGACTGGTTCGCGATCGGCGTGCTGCCGAGCATGTACAGCGTCGCGAAGCCGCTGTTGATGAGCAGGAACAGCACCGCGAGCGACAGGAAGAACACGGGCCAGCTCACCGTCAGCGCGCGGTGGTACAGGTCGCGCCAGCCGAGCGGCGGCATCCCGTACGCGATCACGTGGCGGGTGCCCGACCAGATCTTGCGGCCGCGGCCGCGAGGGGGAGAAGCAAAAGGATCGACGTTCATCGCGCGGCGCCGCAGACGGGGAGGCGACGAGCGTAGCACGCGGGCCTTGGAAGCGGAAATGCGCGGCGCAGCCGGGCCGGATATGGCGCCGGATAGCGCCTAATATGAATGCAGCCTCGGCGCGCGTGCGTCCCCCCGGCCGGGTGAACGGTTGCGCTATCCACAGACAGATCGGCTAACCCGGGAGTCGACATGGCCGCCCCACTCGATCCACACCGCCGCCACCTGATCCAGGCCGCCGCCGCGGGCGGCCTGCTGGCCGTCGGCAGCAGCTGGCTGCGCCGCGCACACGCCGCCGACGCGGTCTCGCTACCGTTCGAGAACGGGCTGCGCGAGCTGACGCGCGCCTTTCCGCAAAAGGGCGAGATGCTGCTCGTGCGCACCCGCCCGCCGCTGCTGGAGACGCCGTTCTCCGTGTTCGACGACGGCGTGTTCACGCCGAACGACCGCTTCTTCGTGCGCTGGCACCTGGCCGGCATCCCGACGCGGATCGACGCCGGCGCGTTCCGGCTCGCGGTGCACGGGCTCGTCGAGCGGCCGCTGGCGCTGAGCCTGCGCGAGCTCGCGCGGGACTTTCCGCATGTCGAGGTCGCCGCCGTCAATCAGTGCGCCGGCAATTCGCGCGGCTTCTTCAAGCCGCGCGTGGCCGGCGGCGAATGGGGCAACGGCGCGATGGGCAACGCACGCTGGAGCGGCGTGCGGCTGAAGGACATCCTCGACCGGGCGGGCGTGAAGGCGGGCGCGGTCCAGGTCCGCTTCAACGGCCTCGACACGGGCGTGCTGCCCGCCACGCCGGCCTACGTGAAGGCGCTCGACGTCGATCGCGCGCGCGACGGCGAAGTGATCGTCGCGTTCGCGATGAACGGGCAGCCGCTGCCGCTGCTCAACGGATTCCCGGTGCGTCTCGTCGTGCCCGGCTGGTATTCGACGTACTGGGTGAAGATGCTGCACGACATCGAGGTCATCGACCACCGCGACGACAACTTCTGGATGGCGAAGGCCTACCGGATCCCCGACACCCCGCACGCGAGCATCCAGCCCGGGCAGGCCGGCGTTGCGACCGTACCGATCAGCCGGATGGTGCCGCGCTCGTTCATCACCAACCTCGCCGACGGCAGCGTGATCGCATTGGATCGCGTGCAGACGGTCCGGGGCATCGCGTTCGGCGGCGACACGGGCGTGCGCAAGGTGCTGTTCTCGCCCGACGGCGGCGCGTCCTGGGCGGCGGCGCGGCTCGGGAAGGACTACGGCAAATACAGTTTCCGCCGCTGGGAAGCACAGTTCACGCCGCAGCGCGCCGGACAAGCGGTGCTGCGGGTCAAGGCGGTCAACGCCGACGGCGTCGAGCAGCCCGACGCGCCGAACTGGAACCCGGCCGGCTACATGCGCAACGTGGTCGAAACGACGAACGTGGTCGTCGCGTGAGGAGCCGATCATGACGAAGACTTGTGCCGCGCTCCTGCTCGCCGCGGCGACGTGCGCGACAAGCGTCGCGATGGCGGAAGCGACCGGGCCGGCGCGCGCCGCGGCGGCGCGGAACATCGAGGCTCGCACGGTCGAGGTCCAGATGCCCGGCGATACGCGGAAGTTTCCGCCCGGCCCGGGCGCCGATCTCGCGAACCTGCACTGCCTCGCCTGCCATTCGGTCGGCATGGTGACGCGCCAGCCGCCGCTGTCGTTCGACGAGTGGAAGGCGGAAGTCGTCAAGATGCGCGCGGTGTATGGCGCGCCGCTGCCGCCCGAGGCGATCGACGACCTCGCCCGCTACCTGACCGCGATCAACGGCAAGCCGTGATGCGGCGCGCTCGCGTGGCGCGCCGCGTCAGGCCTCAGGCCGCCGTCATTTCCGGTCGACGATCACCCGGTCGAACGTACCGCCGTCGGCGAAATGCGTCTTCTGCGCGTTCGCCCAGCTGCCGAAGACCTGCTCGACGCTGAACGTCTTCAGCGGCTTGAACTCGGCCGCATGCTTCTTCAGCACGTTCGGATCGCGCGGGCGCAGATGGTGCTGCGCGATGATCTCCTGCGCGTCCGGCGTGTACAGGTAGTCGAGATACGCCTGCGCGACCTTGCGCGTGCCCTTCTTGTCGACCACCTTGTCGACGAGCGCGACCGGCGGCTCCGCGAGGATGCTGGCCGACGGATACACCGCGTCGAACTGCGCGCCCGACGCGCCGGTGTCCATCAGCGCGACCTCGTTCTCGAACGTGACGAGCACGTCGCCGATGCCGCGCTGCGTGAACGTCGTCGTCGCGCCCCGGCCGCCCGAATCGAGCACCGGCACGTTGCGGAAGATCGCCTTCTCGAAGTCGAGCGCCTGCTGGTCGGTCGCGCCCTTCTGCTTCTGGTAGCCCCATGCGGCGAGATACGCATAGCGGCCGTTGCCGGACGTCTTCGGGTTCGCGATGATCACCTGCACGCCCGGCTTCGCGAGATCGCTCCAGTCCTTGATCCCCTTCGGGTTGCCCTTGCGCACGAGGAACACCATCGTCGTCGAGTACGGCGAGCTGGCGTCCGGGAAGCGCGCGCGCCAGTCCTTCGGCAGCAGCTGGCCGCGCTCGGCGAGCAGGTCGATGTCGTTCGGCTGGTTCATCGTCACGACGTCGGCCTGCAGGCCCTGCAGCACCGACAGCGCCTGCGCGCTCGACGCGCCGTGCGACTGCTTGATCGCAACCGTCTCGCCGGTCTTCTGCTTGTAGGCGGCGGCAAAGCCCGCGTTGATGTCCTTGTACAGCTCGCGCGTCACGTCGTACGACACGTTCAGCAGCGACGTGTCCGCATGCGCGGCCGCCGTCGAGACGACGAGCGCCGCTGCGGCGACACCCTTCAGCAGCCGGCTGCCGATTCCGTTCGTGTATCCCATCGTTGAATGCCCCGCTTCCAGTGGTTGATGCGTGCCGGCGCGCGCACGCGCCGTCATCGAAACGTAAGCGGGCATTCTAGCGGCGGGCCGCGCGGCGCCTTCCAATCAGTCGTGGAAAGCAAAGCAGAATTCCGGATAAGCGACCGCGACCGCTCGCGCACGCGCCGGATGTGATGCTAAGATCGCCGCTCAGCCCTTTTCACGGTCCATCCATGTCCGCTGCCCTGCACCCGCATCCGATCCTTGCCGCCGTCGCGGCAGGCGCGCGCGCGGCCGGGCTGAAACTGAAAAAACGACTCCTCGACTGACGGGGACGTCGCGTCCCGTCAGGCGAATGCCGGACGGGATGCCCGCAGGTTGTTTCTTTCTCCTCGCTCGCAAGCCTCGCTCCGGCACCCCGTCGGCGGAACGGTTCACTCCCACTTCCGTTTTCACCATGAGGCTTTGCATGCAAACACGTTTCGAAGGTATCTGGCTGCCGCTGATCACGCCGTTTCACCACGGCGAAGTCGACCATGCGGCGCTCGCGCGGCTCGCGCGCCGCTACGCGGCCGCCGGCGTCGCCGGGTTCGTCGCGGGCGCGACGACGGGCGAAGGCGTGCTGCTCGACGCGCGCGAGCAGGATGCCGTGTTCGCGACGCTGCGCGACGCCGCGCCGGGCCTGCCGATCGTCGTCGGTCTGACCGCGAGCGCGACGCAGTTCGCCGCGGCCCGCGCGCGCGAGCTTGCGGCGCTGGGTCCCGACGGCCTGCTCGTGACGCCGCCCGTCTACGTGCGGCCGACGCAGGACGGCATCCGGCGGCACTTCGAAGCGGTCGTCGAAGCCGCCGACCGGCCGGTGCTCGTCTACAACATTCCGTACCGCACCGGCGTGAACGTCGAGCTGGAGACGCTGCAGGCGCTCGCGCGCGACACCCGCGTCGCGGGCGTCAAGGAGTGCGGCGGCACCATCGAGCGGATGACGCGTCTCGTGCACGAGACGCCGCTCGCGATCCTGTCCGGCGACGACAGCCAGAACTTCGCGGCGCTGTGCGCGGGCGCGCACGGCACGATCGCGAGCAGCGCGCACGTGCTGACCGAGTGGCACGTGCGCATCTTCGGGCTGCTGCGCGACGGACGGCTCGCCGACGCGCGGCGCCTCGCGGTCGCGCTGCAGCCGCTCGTCGCGGCGCTGTTCGCGGAGCCGAATCCGGCGCCCGTGAAGGCGCTGCTGGCCGCGCAGGGCTGGTGCGAGGATGGGTTGAGGCTGCCGTTCGTGCCGGCGAGCGACGCGCTGCGGGCGCGGCTGGTCGAACTGCATGCGGCGCTGGAAGCCTCCACGCCGGCTGTTGCGGCAGCGTAGGATTTCGCTCCCGAAATTGTTTCAAACCGTCAGGATTGGGGGCGAGCCGTACTGCGCGAGGTCGCCGTCGGCGGTGACGAGCAGCAGCGGTTCGCACCACGCCTGCGCGACGAGCAGCCGGTCGAACGGGTCGCGATGATAATGGGGCAGGTTGCGCACGGCCGCGCCGTGCGCGGCCCGAACCGGTAGTTCTTGGTACTTGCTCGTCTTGATCGCATCGACCAGCCCTTCCACGTCGACGTCCAGCTTTCCCTTTCCAGCCTTGATCGCCACTTCCCAGATGCTCGCGCTGCTGATGAACACTTCATCGGCGACGGAGATCAGCCTGCGCGCGCGAATGCTCAGTTTCGGATCATCGGCCAACATCCAGAGAAAGATGTGCGTATCGAACAGCAATCGCATTACTTCCCTTCGAACGCATCAAGCAGGTCGTCGGGAAGCGGCGCATCAAAGTCGTCGGCGATCCATATCTGCCCCTTGAGGAGGCCGTACTGGTGGATGGGCTTGAGAGGCACGAGCCGAACCGAGGGCTTGCCGTCCTGCGAGATCACGACGTCCTCGCCGGCGATCGCGGCATCGACGAGCCGCGACAGATCGAGCGCGGCGTCGTGGAGGTTTGCGTTCTGCATGATGGGCTCCATTGAGTGACCACCATTGTCGCGGGATTCGACAAGTCGCTCCAGTCGGCCGAACGGGCAACCGAAGGCATGCTTGCTGACCAGGATCAGACCGCGAACCCCGCAACCGGCGTTTCCGTCGCCCCGCTCACCGCCTGCGTCATGATCCGCGCGAGCCGATCGACGGTCGGCGTCGCTGACGACGCGCGCCGCAGCAACATCAGCGGCACGCTCGGCAATTCGGGCAGGCCGAGCGGCGCGGCGTCGATCAGCCGCACCGACGCCGGCAGCCCGTAATGCGAGCGCACCGTCAGCCCGAGGCCCGCCGAAGCGGCGGCCCACAGGCCCGCGAGACTCGGCGTCGTGAACGCGACGCGCCACGGCACGCCCGCACGATCGAGCGCGGCCGTCGCCGCGCCGAAGAATCGGCATGGCCGGTCGAACACGACGAGCGGCAGCGGTTCGTCCACCACGCGAACGGACGGCTCGCCCGCGTCACCGTCTCCCGCCGCGCCTGAGCCGGCCGCACCTGAGCCGGCCGCGCCTGAGCCGGCCGCGCCGATCCACCGCATCGGCACGCGCGCGATCTCCTCGCTGTCGATGCCCGTGCGCGCGACGAACGCCGCCGACGCAGGATCGCCCCACACCAGCGCGAGATCGAGCTGGTTCGCGTCGAGCCGTTCGAGCAACTCCGCGTTATGCGCGACGCGCGCCTCGATCCGCACCTTCGGATGCGCGCGCGCGAAACGGCCCAGCACGCCGGGCAGGATCGCTTCGCCGAAATCCTCCTGCAGGCCGATCCGCACCCAGCCGTCGAGACTCACGCCGCGCACCGCGGCGGCAGCCTCGTCGTTCAGCTCGATCATGCGCCGCGCGTAGCGCAGCATCGCGTCGCCGGCATCGGTCAGCGCAAGCCCGCGCCCCGATTTGACGAACAGCGGCGTGCCCGCCTGCTCCTCGAGCTTGCGGATCTGCGCGCTCACCGCCGACGACGAGCGCGCGACCCGGTCGGCCGCCTTCGCGAAGCTGCCGAGATCCATCCCGGCGACGAGACTGCGCAGCGCCGCGATGTCGAAGTTGGGTTGGGTCGCGGCGGATCGCGACGCATCGCTTTCAGACATGCCAATCATCCCGTTTTATCGAACGATTCATCAAAAACTTTCCGATTTTCAGGATGAATGTACGGCGCGAGACTGTGTGCGTCAACAGCCACTTCCCCGTTCTCCGTCATGGATACTTGCGCCACCCTCGCCTCCTCGTCGCCGGCACGCCACGCGCACGGCCCGGCCCATCGCTGGCGCGTGCTCGCGGCCGGCGTCGCCGCCAACATGAGCTTTTCCGCCGCCGCGGCCGGCATCCCGACCACCGCCGTCTGGATGCGCGCCGACTACCGGCTCGACAACGGCGCGCTCGGCGTCGTGCTCGGCGCGCTCGGCCTCGGCGTCGCGCTGTCCGAGCTGCCGTGGGGCATCGCCGCCGACCGCTTCGGCGACCGGCGCATGCTGCTGTCCGGGCTGGTCGCGACCGCCGCGATGCTCGCGCTGATGGCGTTCGCGATCGCGCCGTCCGCGCAGGCGGTGCCGCCGCTGATGCGCGTCGCCGCCGCGATGTTCGCCGTCGGGCTGCTCGGCGGCAGCGTCAACGGCTCGAGCGGCCGCGCGGTGATGCGCTGGTTCGGCGAACGCGAGCGCGGGCTCGCGATGAGCATCCGCCAGACCGCGGTGCCGCTCGGCGGCGGCGTCGGCGCGGCGCTGCTGCCGTCGCTCGCGTCGCACGTCGGCTTCGCCGCCGTGTACGGTGCGCTCGCGCTGCTGTGCGCGGTGTCGGCCGTGCTCACGTGGCGCTGGCTGCACGAACCGCCGGAGCGCATCACGACCGGCGCTGCACACGCCGGCGCGCAGCCCGCGCCGCACGCACGCAGCCCGCTCGCGAGCGGCCCGGTGTGGCGGATCGTGCTCGGCATCGGCCTGCTGTGCGCGCCGCAGTTCGCGGTGCTCACGTTCGCGACCGTGTTCCTGCACGATGTCATCCGGCTCGGGCTCGCCGGCATCAGCACGGCGATGGTCACGCTGCAGGCCGGCGCGATGGCGATGCGCGTGTGGAGCGGACGCCATACGGACCGGCACGGCAACCGGCGCGCGTATCTGCGCGGTTCGGTGCTCGTCGCGGTGGCGTCGTTCGCGCTGCTCGCGGCCGCGACCGCCGCATCCGCACACCTGCCGCCCGCCGCGATCGTCGCGCTGCTGGTGTTCGCGGGCGTCTGCGTGTCCGCGTGGCACGGCGTCGCGTATACCGAGCTCGCGACGCTCGCCGGCGCGAATCAGGCCGGCACCGCGCTCGGGATGGCGAACACCTGCGTGTACCTGGGCCTGTTCGCGACGCCGCTCGCGATCCCGCCGCTGCTCGCGCACGCGTCGTGGAGCGTCGTCTGGCTCGCGACGGCCGCGTGCGCGTTGGCGACTTGGCCGCTGTTTCCGCGGCCCGCCGCCCGGGTCCGCTCACGCTGACCGGAGCCCCTCGGCCGACAGCGCGCGCTGCGCCGCGGGCCGCGCGGCGACACGCTGCGCATGGGCGCTCCACGCCGCGTGCCGGGTCATGTCGAGCCCGATCGCCGCACCCCAGTGATACAGCACGAGCAGGAACGGATCGACGATCGAATGGCCGCCCGGCTCCGCCCACTCGCGCCCGTCGGCCAGGCTCGCCTCGATCGTCGCGTTCGCCGCGTCGATCACGCCGCGCCCATGCGCGCTGATCGCGCCGTGCACCGCAGGGTCGTCGACGAAGCGGCCCGGCCGCCACAGCGCGCCGTAGCCGACGCCATGCACCCAGCCGACGAGCCACGCGAGCCATTCGTGGCAGCGCGCCTCACGCAGCGGATCGTCGAGCGGCAACAGGTGCGCGTCGGGATGACGGCGCGCGAGATACGCGAGGATCGCGGGCGTTTCGGTGAGCACGCGCGGCTCGCCCGGAATCGCGAGCGCGGGCACGCGCGCCTTCGGATTGATCGCGAGATAGCGGTCGCTGTAGTTGTCGCGCTCGCGCACGGAGATGACTTCCGTGTCGAACGGCGCGCCGGTTTCCGCGAGCGCGATGTGCGAGGCGAGCGAACAGGCGCCCGGCGAATAGTAGAGACGATATGCATTCATGTTGACGGTGCCATGCAGGCCGTGTGGAAGATGGCGCCGAGTGTAGGAACGCGGCGGCGGCACCCGCAAACGATGAATTGTCGTGCTCGGGCATTAGTGCTACTAATACCCGCCATGCGACCGATCCATCTTCCACCGCTGCAGACGCTGCGCGCGTTCGAGGCCGCCGTGCGGCTGCAGAGCTTCACGCGCGCCGCCGACGCGCTCGCGCTCACGCAGGGCGCCGTGAGCCAGCACATTCGCGCGCTCGAGGCGCAGCTCGGCTATCCGCTCTTCACGCGCGAACGCAACGGCGCGACGCCGACGCAGGCCGCGCATGCGCTCGCGCTGCAGGTGCGCCAGGGCCTGAGCGTGCTCGAGCGCGCGTTCGAGCCGGCGCTCGCGACGCGCAGCCGGCCGCGCACGCGCGCCGTCACGCTCGAGGTCAGCGTGCTGCCGAGCGTCGCGGAACGCTGGCTCGCGCCGCGCCTGCCGCGCTTCGCGGCCGCGCACCCGCACATCGGCATCGCACTGCATCCGGACGCCGCGCTCGCGCCGCTGCGCAAGCGCGACCGCATCGACGTCGCGCTACGCTACGGGCCCGGCACGTGGCCGGGCGTCGTCGCAGAGAAGCTGATGAACGAGACCGTGTTTCCGGTCGCGAGCCCCGCGTACCGCAACCGCGACGGCATCGCGCCGCGCGCGCCGGCCGACCTCGTGCGCGCGACGCTGCTGCGGCATCCCGCGCAGCCGTGGGAGCCGTGGTTCCAGGCCGCGCGGCTCGACCTCACCGAATCCGCGCGCGCACCCCGCTTCACCGACGCGAACGCGCTGATCGACGCGGTGCTGAAGGGGCGCGGCGTCGCGCTCGCGCGCCGTTCGCTGATCGAGCCCGAGCTGGCGGCGGGTACGCTCGTGCGCGTGTCGGCGGTGCGCATCACCGACGTCTACGCGCACTATGTCGTGTGGCGTCCCGACCATCCGAAGGAGGCGGCGATCCGCACCTGGCTCGACTGGCTGCGCAGCGAAGTGCGCCGCCGCACGCCGCGCCACTGACACACGACCGAAAGCATTTCGTTTCAACATCGAAAGCGTTCCGAAATAACGCGCCGGTCGCAAACGATTCATCGAAACGCCTCATCGATTCGTCATACTCGCCGACGTTCGAGATCAGCCCCGCAGGAGCCATGTGATGCGCCGCTTTGCCACCGTCCTCGCCCTTTGTGCCGCACTGTCCGCCGCCGCATGCAGCGACGACGCATCGCACGGCGCACACCCGGCCGACGGCACGCAGCAGGCCGGCGGGTCCGCCGGCACGGCCAGCGCATTCAACAGCGCCACGCCCGCCGGCAGCGCCGCATCGGGTGCCGCGCCGCTCGCGCCGCCCGTCGTCCACTATCCGCCGGACGACGACGACGGCGCGAAGCCGGCCGCCCCGGCATCGGCCGCCCCCGCATCGACACCAGGCTGATCCGCCGTTTCCGTCCCCGTTCGCAGAGCCGAGGTGAAAAACATGACGTCATCCAGCCGCCGCCGTTTCCTGCATACCGTCGCGCAGTCCGCGGGCGCCGCCGTTGCGCTCAACGCGTTCCCCGAGTCGATCCGCCGCGCGCTCGCGCTTCCCGCCGCGCGCGGCACCGGCACGATCCGCGATGTCGAGCACGTCGTCGTGTTCATGCAGGAGAACCGCTCGTTCGACCATTACTTCGGACACCTGCGCGGCGTGCGCGGCTACAACGACCGGTTCCCGATCCCGCTGCCGAACGGCAAGCCCGTGTGGTACCAGCCGTCGAAGGAGGACCCGGCGAAGCCCGTGCTGCCGTTCCGGCTCGACACGAAGACGACCAGCGCGCAGTGCCTCGGCGCGCTCGACCACTCGTGGGCGAAGACCCACGCGGCGATCGACGGCGGCCGCTACGACCAGTGGCCCGCGAACAAGACCGACATGACGATGGGCTACCACGTGCGCGAGGACATCCCGTTCCACTACGCGCTCGCCGATGCGTTCACCGTCTGCGACCACTATTTCTGCTCGCTGCCCGGCCCGACGCACCCGAACCGCGCGTACCTGATGACGGGCACGATCGACCCGACCGGCAAGTTCGGCGGCCCGCTGCTCGACAACGCCGACTACGTCGACGGCGACCTGCCGCCCGCGTACCAGCTGCTCACGTGGCAGACCTTCCCCGAGCGGCTCGAGGCGCGCGGCGTGTCGTGGCAGGTCTACCAGCAGGGGCTCACGTGGGCCGATCCGGTCAACGGCAACTACGGCACGAACATCCTGCAGAACTTCGCGAACTTCATCCACGCGCAGCCGGGCTCGTCGCTGTACCAGCGCGCGCAGACGGTGCGCACGCTCGACGACCTGAAGTCCGACGTGATCAACGACCGCCTGCCGCAGGTGTCGTGGCTGCTGCCGCCCGCGGTGTTCTCCGAGCATCCGAAATACACGCCTGCCTACGGCGCGAACTACACGTCGCAGATCCTCGACGCGCTCACCGCGAACCCGGACGTGTGGAGCAAGACCGTGCTGTTCATCATGTACGACGAGAACGACGGCTTCTTCGACCACATCGTGCCGCCGCAGCCGCCGACGTCGGCCGCGCAGGGCGCGTCGACCGTCACGACCGACGGCGAGCTGCATACCGTCGTGAACCCGGGGCGCGGCGGCAGCTATACGGCCGACGGCCTGCCATACGGCCTCGGCCCGCGCGTGCCGATGACGGTCGTATCGCCGTGGACCAAGGGCGGCTTCGTGTGCTCGCAGGTGTTCGACCATACGTCGGTGATCCGCTTCATCGGCGAGCGCTTCGGCGTCGACGAGCCGAACATCACGCCGTGGCGCCGCACCGTGTGCGGCGACCTGCGCGCCGCGTTCGATTTCCGCTCGCAGGACGCGACGTTCCCGCCGCTGCCCGACACGAGCCAGTACCGCTCGATCGCCGACCAGCAGTGCACGTCGCAGCCCGCGCCGACCCCGCCGGCGCAACCGGTCCCGATCGATCCGCAGGAACCGGGCGTGCGGCCGGCGCGCGCGCTGCCGTACGAACTGCATGTGAACGCGCGCGTCGACGGCGCGAACCGGCTGCGCATCGAATTCGCGAACCGCGGCGAGCAGGGCGCGCACTTCAACGTGTATGCGACGAACCGCAGCGACGGGCCGTGGCGCTACACGGTCGGCGTGCACCGCACGCTGCACGCGGACTTCGACCTGACGGCGACGAACGGCGCGTATGCGTTCTCGGTGTACGGGCCGAACGGCTTCGTGCGGATCTTCTCGGGCAACGCGTCGGCCGCGGCCGCGCATCGCCGCAATCACGCGCAGCCGGAGGTCAAGGCCGGCTACGACGTCGCGAACGGCAACCTGTACCTGAAGCTGCGCAATCACGGAACGGGCCACGTCACGCTGACGCTGACCGACAACGCGTACGGCGCGCCGGCGCGGCAGGTGACGCTGCACGCGGGCGACGAGCGCGTCGAGCAATGGCTGCTCGCGTCGAGCCACCAGTGGTACGACGTGACGGTGAGCGACGGCGCCAACGGCACGTTTTCGCGCCGCTTCGCGGGCCACGTCGAGAACGGGCGGCCGAGCTATTCGGATCCGGCGGCGGTGAAGCCCGTCACCGCGTAACGCGCGCTCGCGCCGCGCGTAGAACGACGACGCCCTGCCGGGCGGGCCTCGGCCCGCACCGCAGGGCGTTTTTCATGGTGGCGCGCGGCGTCGCGGATGCGCACTGCGTCAGACCGCGTGCGCGATCACCCTGCCGGCGAAGGCGGCATCGAACTCCCCCAGCTGCTCACGAAACCGCAGCGGCGCCGCGCAATGCACGAGCGTATCGATGAAGTACTTCGCGCGCGGCCACGGCCCGAAGCCGGCCGCGGTGTTGATGTGGCCCGCGTCGCCGAGGTTGACGAACGCGCTGCCGAGCCGCTGCGCGAGGGTGCGGGCATCGCCGAGCGACATCCACGGATCGGTCTCGCTGCCGATCACGATCGACGGCACCGCGAGGCGCCGCGCGTCGAACGCGCCGGCGAACGTGAACTTGCGCGGGCTGGCCGGCGCGACCAGCAGCACGCCCGCGACTTCGCCGGCATGCGGCCACTGCGCGAGCGCGTGCGCGGCCGCGAGGCAGCCGAAGCTGTGCGCGGCGAGCACGAACGGGCCGCGCTCGCGTTCGAGCAGCGTGCGCACGGAATGCGCCCAGCCCGCGAGATCCGGCGCGTCCCAGTCCGCCTGCTCGACGCGCAGCGAACGCGGGAACTGCCGTTCGAGCCAGGTCTGCCAGTGAGCGCCTTCGCTGCCGTGCAGGCCGGGAACGGTGACGAGCCGCGGCGGCCAGACCGATTTGCTGCATGCGCCCATGATTGCCCTCGCTGGCTTGAACACGAGGCCCGATTGTGGCGCGCCGCGCGCGGCGGCCGAACCAATATTTTGTGCTTTGCTTTTCGGCGGGCGGGATCGCGCCCCCGCGCGCCGACGCAACCCGCCGCGAAACCGTAGAATGTGAGGTTCCAGAAAGGAGACACCCGATGCCCGCTACGCCCGCCGGCGCGCTGCGCCCGTTCCATCTTGCCTTTCCCGTGTCGAGCCTCGCCGACGCCCGCGCGTTCTACGGCGGCCTGCTCGGCTGCCCGGAAGGCCGCAGCTCGGATCATTGGGTCGATTTCGACTTCTTCGGCCACCAGCTCGTCGCGCATCTCGCGCCGCACGAAACCGGCGCGAGCGCGGTCAATCCGGTCGACGGCGACGACGTGCCGGTGCGCCACTTCGGCGTCGTGCTGGCGATGGACGAATGGCACGCGCTCGCGGACAAGCTGAAGTCCGCGCACACCCGCTTCGTGATCGAGCCGCACATCCGCTTCAAGGGCGAGGTCGGCGAGCAGGCGACGATGTTCTTCCTCGATCCGTGCGGCAACGCGCTCGAATTCAAGGCGTTCGCCGACATCGGCCAGCTGTTCGCGAAGTAACCGCATGAAGATCCTGTTCTATTCGCCGCACCAGGAAGCCGGCGCATGGCGCGACGAGCTCGCGCAGGCGCTGCCGGAAGCCGAGCTGCGCGCGTGGCAGCCGGGCGACACGGCCGCCGCCGACTACGCGCTCGTATGGCGCGCGCCGCGCGAGCTGTTCGCGCCGCGCGACGGCCTGCGCGCGGTCTTCAACCTGGGCGCGGGCGTCGACGCGCTGCTCGCGTTCGAACGCGCGCATCCGGGCACGCTGCCGCGGCACGTGCCGCTCGTGCGGCTCGAGGATTCGGGCATGGCGCAGCAGATGATCGAGTACGTGACGCACGCGGTGCTGCGCTACCTGCGCCGCTTCGACGAATACGACGCACTGCAGCGCGAGCGCCGCTGGCACGCGCTCGAACCGCATCCGCGCGCGACCTTCACGGTCGCCGTGCTCGGCCTCGGCGTGCTCGGCGCGCAGGTCGCGCGAGCGCTCGCCGCGCTCGGCCTGCCGGTGCGCGGCTACAGCCGCAGCCCGAAGCAGCTCGACGGCATCGAAACCTTCGCGGGCGACGGCGCCTTCGACGCGTGCGTCGACGGCGCGAAGGTGCTCGTCAACCTGCTGCCGAGCACGCCGGACACCGACGGCATCCTCGACGCGCGCACGTTCGCGCGTCTCGCACCCGGCGCATACGTGATCAACGTCGCGCGCGGCGCGCATCTGGCCGAAGCCGACCTGCTCGACGCGCTCGCGGGCGGCCGCGTCGCCGCCGCGACGCTCGACGTGTTCCAGCACGAGCCGCTGCCGGACGACCATCCGTTCTGGCGCGCGCCGCGCATCACGATCACGCCGCACAGCTCCGCCGAAACGCTGCGCGCGGAAGCGGTCGAGCAGATCGCCGGCAAGATCCGCGCGTTCGAGCGCGGCGAGCCCGTCAGCGGGATCGTCGACTACGCGCGCGGCTACTGAATCGAATCGCGCATTCCAAAGACAAGGAGACAGTCATGACCTTCCCCACCGCCGTGAAGATCGTCGAAGTCGGCCCGCGTGACGGGCTGCAGAACGAAAAGACCTTCGTGCCCACCGACGTGAAGATCGCGCTGGTCGACCGCCTGTCGCGCGCCGGCTTCCGCAACATCGAGGCCGCGTCGTTCGTGTCGCCGAAATGGGTGCCGCAGATGGCCGACGGCGCCGACGTGATGGCCGGCATCGAACGGCGCGCCGGCACCGTCTACTCGGTGCTCACGCCGAACCTGAAGGGCTTCGAGGGCGCGCTCGCCGCGCGCGCGGACGAGGTCGTGATCTTCGGCGCGGCGAGCGAGGCGTTCTCGCAGCGCAACATCAACTGCAGCATCGCCGAGAGCATCGCGCGCTTCGAGCCGGTCGCGAAGGCCGCGAAGGATGCGGGCCTGCGGCTGCGCGGCAGCGTGTCGTGCGCGCTCGGCTGCCCGTACCAGGGCGACGTGCCGGTCGCGTCGGTCGTCGACGTCGTCGAGCGCTTCGCGGCGCTCGGCTGCGACGAGATCGACCTCGCCGACACGATCGGCGTCGGCACGCCGAACCGCACGCGCGAGGTGCTCGCGGCGGTCACGCGCGTGTTTCCGCGCGAGCGCCTGTCGGGCCACTTCCACGACACCTACGGGCAGGCGCTCGCGAACATCTACGCGGCGCTGTTCGAAGGGATCGAGATCTTCCACGCGTCGGTCGCGGGCCTCGGCGGCTGCCCGTACGCGAAGGGCGCGACCGGCAACGTCGCGACCGAGGACGTGCTGTACCTGATGCAGGGCCTCGGCATCGACACCGGCGTCGATCTCGCGCAGGTCGTCGCCGCCGGCGAATTCATCTCGAACGCGATCGGCCGCGCGAACGTGTCGCGCGCCGGCCGCGCGCTGCTCGCGAAGGCGCAAAGCGCAGCCGACGCGCCGAGCTGCGCCTGACTCCAAGCTTCATGCATTCAACGGATTCGACCACATGACGACCCCCACTTCATTCGACTCCCTCCCCGATTCCGCGCGACGCGTCGCGACGCTGCTGCGCGAGCGCGGCCATGCGAAAGGCATCGTGATGCTGTCCGAAACCGGCAAGACGTCCGCGGAGGCGGCGGCCGGGCTCGGCTGCTCGGTCGCGCAGATCGCGAAGTCGATCCTGTTCCGCCGCCAGTCGGACGGCGCGCCGGTGCTGGTAGTCGCGAGCGGCGCGAACCGCGTCGACGAGCAGAAGGTCGCCGCGCAGGTCGGCGAGGTCGGCCGCGCGGACGCGAAGTTCGTGCGCGACAACACCGGCTATGCGATCGGCGGCGTGTGCCCGATCGGCCATCTGGTCGAGCCCGTCACGCTGATCGACGCCGACCTGCTCGCGCTCGACAGCCTGTGGGCCGCGGCCGGCCATCCGCATGCGGTGTTCAACCTGTCGCCGCAGGAGCTCGTCACGCTGACCGGCGCGCCGGTTGCCGACGTCGCGCTGCGGGAGACCGCATGAGCGACGTGCCGCAAAGCGCCGTCGCATCGCCGTGCACCGGCGTGTGCAAGATCGATCCGCGCACCGAGTGGTGCGCGGGCTGCCTGCGCACCCGCGACGAGATCAAGGGATGGCGCGCGTCGGACGACGACGCGAAGCGCGCGGTGCTCGCGCGGCTCGACGCGCGGCGCGCGCTCGCGGCAAGCGACGCATAAAAAAATGCCGTTCAGCCTGACGGGCGAACGGCACCTCGAATCGGAATCCTGTGAACGTGATCAACGTCACAGCACGCATCATACGAGCGACGCCCGCGGCATCGCATCGGGTGTTTCCCTACAACTTCTTACAGCCCGTTTCATGTGCGCGCGGGGCACGTTTTTCGCGCCGCTGCGGCAAGCCATAGTGGCAAGCCAAATCGCGCGACCGTTTCAGCGCCCCGCCACCGCGCGGCGCGCCGGCACGATGCGCCAGCCGAGATTGACGCCGGCCGCCGCGAGCAGGATCAACAGCGCGCCGAGCACCTGCGTCCACGCGAGCGTCTGCCCGAACGCGACGCGATCGACCGCGATCGCGACGACCGGGTAGACGAACGACAGCGCGCCCGTCATCGCGGTCGGCAGCTTCTGGATCGCGCCGTACAGCAGCACGTACATCACCCCCGTGTGCACGATGCCGAGCACGACGAGGTCGAACCATTGCGACGGCGTCGCGGGCAGCGTGTCGAAGCGGGTGAACGGCGCGAGCATCACGACGCCGAGCCCGACCTGCAGCAGCGCGATCAGGTGCGGCGGCGTGCCCTTCAGGTGCTTGGCGATGATCGACGACACCGCATACAGGAACGCAGCGCCGAGCGCGAGCGCGACGCCTTCGAGATACTCGCCCGGCAACGCGAGCACGGCCGGCTCGACGCGCACCACGCACACGAGGCCGACGAACGCGAGCAGCAGCCACACGAGCGTCGACGTGGTGATCCGTTCGCGGAACACGAGCGCGCCGAGCGCGACGAGCATGAACGGCTGCGTGTTGTAGACGGCGGTCGCCATCGAGATCGACGCGCGCGAATACGCGGCGAACAGCAGCAGCCAGTTCGCGACGATCGCGACGCTGCCGAGCGCGGCGAGACCGAGCATGCGCCACGAGAACAGCGAGCGGCGCAGGAGCCCGAGCGCCGCGCAGACGAGCGCGAGCGTCGCGCCGCCGAACACGCAGCGGAAGAACACGACGTTGGCGAGCGGCTGCCGCGACGACATCACGAGCCAGCCGATCGTGCCGGACATCAGCATCGCGACGACCATTTCGGCGGCGCCGCGGCGAATTTCGTTCGAAGCCATGATGGTTCCGTTGAAGGATCGGATGACTTCGATTCTAGAAACTTGCTTTCGCGATCTCCACGGCTAAACTGAAGTGAATCATCCGATTCACCTTCGAAAGCAAAGCGATCATGACGAAACGCCTTTCCCCTCCATCGGTCGCCGCGCTCGACGCGACCGACCGCGCGATCCTCGCCGCGCTCGCCGACGACGCGCGCATCGCGACCAGCGAGCTGGCGCGGCAGATCGGGCTGTCGGCGCCCGCGACCGCGGACCGCGTGCGGCGCCTCGAGGCGCAGGGCGTGATCGCCGGCTTCACCGTCGAGCTCGACCCGCGCGCGCTCGGCTATACGCTGCAGGCGATCGTCCGCGTGAAGCCGCTGCCCGGCCAGCTGCATCTCGTCGAGGAGCTGCTGCGGCGCATCCCCGAATTCGTCGAATGCGACAAGGTGACCGGCGACGACTGCTTCATCTGCCGGCTCTACCTGCGCTCGATCGAGCAGCTCGACGGCATCCTCGCGAAGGTGACCGAGCGCGCGGAGACGAGCACCGCGATCGTCAAGTCGACGCCGGTGCCGCGCCGGCTGCCGCCGCTTGCGGACGACGACGCGGCGCGGCGGTGACGCGCTCGCGCCGCCGCCCGCGCCGCCATCTTCATCAGGCCGCCGGGTCGCGCGCCTCGAAGAACGCGAGCATCTCGTCGATCAGGTCGACCGGCGCCTCTTCCGGAACGTAGTGCCCGCACGGGAGCGCGCGGCCGCTGACGTCGCGCGCGACGTGCCGCCATTCGTCGAGCGGATCGAAGCAGCGTTCGACGATCCCGTTCTCGCCCCACAGCACGCGCAGCGGGCACGCGACCTTGGTGCCGCGCTCGAGATCCGCACGGTCGTGCTCGAGGTCGATCGTCGCCGACGCGCGGTAGTCCTCGCACATCGCGTGCACCGCGCCCGGCTGCGCGAGCGCCGCGCGATACGCGGCAAGCGCGTCGGGCGCGAACGGCGCGAGGCCCGCCGAGCGGTTGCCCATCACGCGCTCGATGTACGCGTCGGTGTTTGCGCCGATCAGCGTCTCCGGCAACGGCTCGGGCTGGATCAGGAAGAACCAGTGGAAGTACGCGGTCGCGAATGCGCGATCGGTCTTCTCGTACATCGCGAGCGTCGGCGCGATGTCGAGCAGCATCATCCGCTCGACCGCATCGGCATGATCGAGCGCGAGCCGGTGCGCGACGCGCGCGCCGCGATCGTGCGCGCACACGTAGAAGCGCTCGAAGCCGAACTGCCGCATCACCGCGACCTGGTCGGCCGCCATCGCGCGCTTCGAATACGGCGTGTGCTGCGCGTCGCTCGCGGGTTTGCCGGACGCGCCGTAGCCGCGCAGATCGGTCGCGATCACCGTGAAATGATTCGCGAGCGTCGCGGCGACGCGATGCCAGATCATGTGGGTCTGCGGATGGCCGTGCAGCAGCAGAAGCGGCGGCCCCGCGCCTCCTTTGACACCGAAGATGTCGGTGTCCTGCACCGTTACGCGAAACGGAGCGAATGTCTCGAACGACATGGTTTGTTTCTCGTTGGTTTGTTATGGCGGCTATTGTAGGAGCGCGTTCGAAGCCGCACAGCGGCGTGGATACCCGAATCCGTAGAACGAGAGCACTCACTCGATTGCCCGCACACGGCGCCCTTTGTTAAGCTCGCACGCAAACGCACGATCGTTCGTATTAATATGTGCAGCAGACCTGCGCGGCGGCCGCACCGGCTACACTCGAAGCGCCGTTCGCGCTGTCACTGTCACGTACAGCCACGATCAGGATCAGGAGACTCCACATGGCACTGCCCGCCGTTCTTCAGCATCTGACGCTGCCCGTCATCGCGTCGCCGATGTTCATCGTCAGCTACCCCGAACTCGTCCTCGCGCAATGCAAGGCCGGCATCGTCGGCTCGTTCCCGGCGCTCAACGCGCGCCCGGCCGAACTGCTCGACGAATGGCTCACGAAGATCCAGGCCGAGCTCGCCGACCACAAGGCGAAGCATCCGGATGCGGTGATCGGCCCGATCGCGGTCAACCAGATCGTCCACCAGTCGAACGAGCGGCTCGAGCACGACATCCGCGTGTGCGTCGACCACAAGGTGCCGATCTTCATCACGAGCCTGCGCGCACCCGCGCGCGAGATCGTCGACGCGGTGCACAGCTACGGCGGCATCGTGCTGCACGACGTGATCAACCTGCGGCACGCGCAGAAGGCGCTCGAAGCGGGCGTCGACGGGCTGATCCTCGTCGCGGCCGGCGCGGGCGGCCACGCGGGCACGACGTCGCCGTTCGCGCTCGTCGGCGAGGTGCGCAGGATGTTCGACGGCCCGATCGTGCTGTCCGGCGCGATCGCCAACGGCGGCTCGATCCTCGCCGCGCAGGCGATGGGCGCCGACCTCGCGTACATGGGCACGCGCTTCATCGCGACGCAGGAAGCGCACGCGGTCGAGGACTACAAGCACGCGATCCTCAACGCGAAATCCGCCGACATCATCTATACGAACCTCTTCACCGGCGTGCACGGCAACTACATCCGCGAGAGCATCGAGAAAGCGGGGCTCGACCCGGACGCGCTGCCCGAATCCGACAAGACGAAGATGAACTTCGGCGGCGACAAGGCGAAGGCGTGGAAGGACATCTGGGGCGCGGGCCAGGGCGTCGGCCTGATGGACGACCTGCCGAGCGTCGCGACGCTCGTCGAGCGCCTGAAGCGCGAATACGACGACACGAAGGCGCGGCTCGGCATTGCGCGCTGACGCGGCGCGTCACGTCGAATCCGTCGCACAAAACGAAAGCGCGAACGCCTCACGGCGTTCGCGCTTTTTGCTTGCTGCGGGTTTCCTTCGACGAAAGCGCGTCGCTCACATCGCTTAGCCCGCGCGCTTGATCCGCGTGATCGGCAGCACGCGCAGGCGCGCCTCGATCGACGGGCACAGCGATTCGTTCTCGAACCGCGCGGCGAGGAAATCGACGAACGAGCGCACCTTCGCCGACACATGGCGGCGGCTCGCGTACACCGCATAGATCGGCAGCTCGCGCGGCGGCACCGCATCGAGCAGCACCGGCACGAGACGCCCGGCCTCGAGGTCGTCGCCGACCACTTCGGTGCCGAGCAGCGCGATGCCCGCGCCGCCGAGCACAGCCGCGCGCAACCCTTCGAGGTGGTTGACGATCAGGTTGCCGTTGAGATTCACGCGCGACGCGGCGGCCGCGTCGGTCACCATCGCATCGAGCACCGTCGCGTTCGTGTCGCGCCGCAGGTAGTTGTGGTGCGCGAGATCGGCGATCGTCTGCGGCGTGCCGCGCTTCTCCAGATAGTCGGGCGACGCGACAAGCATGATGTGCGCGGTCGCGATCTGCCGCGCGACCAGCGACGACGACTTCAGCCCGCTCGGCGCCGCGCGCACCGCGACATCGTAGCCTTCGTCGATCAGCTCGACGACGCGGTCGGACAGCGTGATCTCGACCGTCACGTCGGTGTAGCGGTCCGCGTAGTCGGTCACCGCCTGCATCACGTGGCGCAGCCCGAACGCGGACAGCGACGTTACGCGCAGCCGGCCCTGCGGCACGACGCTCGCGGCGCCGACCGCCTGCCCGGCTTCGTCGAGTTCGGACAGCGCCTGCACGAGGCGCTCGTAGTATTCGCGCCCCGCTTCGGTGGGCGCAACGCGTCGGGTCGTGCGATGCAGCAGCCGCGCGCCGAGCTGCTGCTCGAGATGCATCACGTGCTTGCTCGCCATCGCCGCCGACATCTGCATGCGCTCCGCCGCGCCGACGAAGCTGCCCACTTCGACGACGTAGCGAAACACATTCATGCTGACGAGGGTATCCATCGAACTAGCTCGCAATCCCAGAGAATCGACAAATTACGAGATAGAGTAGCAAAAGTGAGGAAACAGAAAGGTCAACAAAAGCAAAACGGCGCCGCAATTGGCGGCGCCGTTCAACAAAACGAAACAGGGCACGAATCCGGCGCGGCTTGCGCGGCGGCGTGCCCGCGGGGTCAGAACTTCGCGCGAATGCCGGCGCCGAACGTGTTGCCGTTCGACAGGCTGCTGATGTGGTCGTTCATGTACGCCGCGTAGACGTCGGTGCGCTTCGACAGCGGATAGTCATAGCCGACGGCCCACGTCTGGCGCGTCTGGTTCTGGCCGCCCGCGTCGCGCGAGTAGGCGTAGGACGCCATCGCGGTGCCGGTGCCGAGCGGCACCGTCACGCCGCCCTGCCCGGTGTTCACGTGCCAGCTGCCCGCGACCTGGTCGTTCTTCGTATACATGTACTGGCCGAACAGCTTCACGTACTTCAGGTCGTAGGTCGCGCCGACCTGCGCGATGCCCTGGCTCTTCATGCCTGCGACGCCGGAAAGCGTGCCCAGGTCGCGCGGGGCGTTGTTGAAGTTCACGTACTGGTACACCGCGGTCGCCGCGAACGGCCCGTTCGCGTAGTTGAACTGAGCACTCCATTTCTTCGCGCCGTTGTCGCCCGCCTGGTTGCCGAGCGCGTACATCACGCCGAAGTTCGCGCCGCCGAATGCCGGCGACGTATACGACACCGCGTTGTTCCAGCCCGAATCGCCGACCGCGCCCTGGTCGCTCGGATAGGTCGGGAACGTGCCGAGGCCGAGGAACGTGTGATAGACCATCGGCGAGAACACGTACGAGTCGAAGAACGGGTTGAACAGGATCGTCGACAGGAACAGGTGCGTGGTCAGGCGGCCGGCGGTCACCGTGCCGTACGGCGAGCTGATGCCGACGTACGCGTTGCGCGCGAAGAAGGTGTCGCCGTCGAAGCGGCCGAAATTGCCGTTCTGCGCGCGGAAGAAGCTTTCCAGCGTGAAGATCGCCTTGTAGCCGCCGCCGAGATCCTCGGTGCCGTGCATGCCCCAGTACGACGTCGACATCCCGCCGCCCGACACGTTCCATGCGCGATCGCTGCCCGGGAATTTGGTCGCACCGACCCACTCGTCGACCTGGCCGTACAGCGAGACGCTCGATTGCGCGTGGACGGGCGCGGCGGCAACGCAGGCGGCGGCCGCGACCAGCGCGGCGGACGTGCTCGACGCACGGCGGGCAAATGCTTTCATGAGATCTCCAGGTATTGTCGAAAAGAAACCGGGCGGCGCGAGCGTTGTTATAGGGGCGGCCGCTTGCGTCGTGCTGGGGCGCAGCCATCTTTGCGGATCATTTTTCCGGTCAAAAATGCGTGTGCTTATTGCGGGTATAGCGGCGGCATTAACTTCGCGGCGGCGGTTCGGGCGCGAACGGGGCGCGGCGGCAACGCGCGAGCTCGTCACGCGGCGGCACGGCGGCGCGTCACGCGCGAACCGGGCGCGAAAGATAGCGCAATGCGGCGGGAAAATCAGCGGAAATCGATGCGCGACTGTGGCGAATTCGCATCAGTCGGCGGAGGGACGGAACGCGAGCGCGTTCGGTTTCGCTCAGTTTCGATAAAACGGCGAGAAATACGGCGAATGCGCGGGCTCTTCCTGCGCGCGCGGCGGCGGCAGCGGGCGGCCGCCGCGCTCCTCGTTGTAGCGGGCGACGTCGGCGCGGATCGACCCGGCGCGCAGCGGCATGTTGCCGCCGCCCGGCGGGCGCGGCACCTGGCGTGCGTCGGCGCTGATCGGTCGGTACGGGCTCTGCGCGGCGTAGTGGCCGTACGACGGCGTCGGTCGCAGGCCCCAGCGGGGGCCGGAGCCGTTGACGCCTGCGCCCATCCGCGCCCCGGGGTTGCCGCCCCACTGCGGGGCATGGCGCCACACGGGCGGGCCACCGGACGCGCGCAGGCCGCGATCGCCGCCGCCGAACCCGTGTCCGCCGTGCGGGGGCTGCGCGAGCGCAAGCGGCACCAGCAGCGCGCCGAGCACGCCTGCCGCCCATCGTCCGATCTTCCGTTTCACCCGATCCGTCATTGTTCAGAGCCTGGTTTTGCTTGCCGCGAGTGCCTGTCCAAGGGCGGGCGCAAGCCTTTCAGCAGTAATTTATGAGCGAGGCGAAATCGTGTCGAGCCAAAAAGTGTTAGGTCCGGGGCATCGGTGTAACACCATGTTACTGCTGGGTTTTTCACGTCAGGGACGGATCGCAGCGGCACATTCTTCTGCTGTTTTCGTCACCTTGCGCGACAGGCGGGATCGGCCGCGCGGCATTCACCCGATTCATCAATCGATTCATACAATGAATTTGTGGTTTGAATCGACAACCGGGAAAATACCGGCGTCCGCGCGTGCGGCGTCCGCGCGTGCGCGGCACGCCTTCCTATCGTCCCGATCGAGATTCCGATGGCCCGCCCCCGTTACCTCCCCGACAACTTCACGCTCGCCCTCGTCGGCACCGTCATTCTCGCGAGCCTGCTGCCGTGCCGCGGCCCGGCCGCGCATGCGTTCAACTGGGCGACCAACATCGCGGTCGGCCTGCTGTTCTTCCTGCACGGCGCGAAGCTGTCGCGCGAGGCGATCGTCGCGGGCGCGACGCACTGGCGGCTGCACGCGGTCGTGCTGCTCAGCACCTTCGCGCTGTTCCCGCTGCTCGGCCTCGCGCTGAAGCCGGTGCTGCAGCCGCTCGTCACGCCCGCGCTGTATGCGGGTGTGCTGTTCCTCTGCACGCTGCCGTCGACGGTCCAGTCGTCGATCGCGTTCACGTCGATCGCGAAAGGCAACGTGCCGGCCGCGGTCTGCGCGGCGTCCGCGTCGAGCCTGCTCGGCATCTTCGTCACGCCGGCGCTCGTCGGGCTGATGATCACGACGCAGTCGGCGGCGAGCGCGTCGCCATGGAGCACGGTCGGCAGCATCGTGATGCAACTGCTCGTGCCGTTCGTCGCCGGCCAGCTGCTGCGGCCCGTGATCGGCCGCTGGATCGAGCGCAACCGCGCGGTGCTGCGCTTCGTCGACCAGGGCTCGATCCTGCTCGTCGTCTACGTCGCGTTCAGCGAGGCCGTCGACCAGGGCCTCTGGCACCAGATTCCGCCGCGCGCGCTCGCCGGGCTGCTGGCCGTCAACCTGGTGCTGCTCGCGATCGCGCTGCTGCTGACCGCGTTCGTCAGCAAGCGGCTCGGCTTCAACCGCGCCGACCAGATCACGATCATCTTCTGCGGCTCGAAGAAAAGCCTCGCCGCCGGCGTGCCGATGGCGAAGGTGATCTTCTCCGCGCACGCGGTCGGCGCGATCGTGCTGCCGCTGATGCTGTTCCACCAGATCCAGCTGATGGCCTGCGCGGCGCTCGCGCAGCGCTGGGGCGCACGCAGGCTGGGCGAACCGGGCGACGAGGGCGCCGCGCAGGGCCGGGTCGCGTCCGCGCCGGGCGCGCCGGGTGCACTGAACGCCGGCAAGCGCTGACGCGCCGGCCGCCTTCGCGTCGCTCCCCCCGGCCCGCGCCGCGCAATGCGGCGGCCATCACCCGCGGCGATGCACCACGACGGCGCATCGCGTCACGAAAAATTCATTCAATTCTTCCTGCGCGGCGCCGTTATGCCGGTCGTCCCGACGTTTCGGCCGTCCTGCCATGTTCGCCATCCCCGCCGCTCCCGATGCCGCCCGCACCGCGCGATTGATCGCGGACCGCGCGCTCGCCGCCGTGTTCCAGCCGATCGTCGACCTCGGCTCCGGCACGGTCATCGCCTATGAGGGCCTGATCCGCGGCCCGCACGGCACCGACCTGGAAACGCCCGCCGCGCTGTTCGCGCAGGCGGCGCGCGAAGGCGCGACCATCGCGCTCGAACACGCGGCCGCCATCACCTGCCTCGACGCGTTCGCGGCGCTCGGCTGCGACGGCAAGCTGTTCCTCAACTTCAGCGCGGGCGCGATCCTGGCGCTCGCGCGCGAACGCGAGCACGTGTGCACGCTGCTCGAGCGCGCGCAGATCGCCGCCGAGCGCATCGTGATCGAGCTGACCGAGCAGAACGCGACGGCCGATCTCGCGCAGGTCGCGCCGGCCGTCGCGTTGCTGCGCGACGCGGGCATCCAGTTCGCGCTCGACGACTACGGCACCGCGAACGCGAGCATGAACCTGTGGCTGCGCCTGCATCCCGACGTCGTGAAGATCGACCGCTTCTTCATTCACGACATCGCCCTCGATCCGCTGAAGTTCGAGGCGGTCAGGGCAATGCAGCATTTCGCGCACGCGAGCGGCGCGAAGCTGATCGCCGAAGGCATCGAGCACGAGCGCGACCTGATCGTCGTGCGCGACATGGGAATCTGCTGCGTGCAGGGCTTCCTGCTCGGCCGCCCGCATGCGCAGCCGGAGCGCGTCGTCGCGCCCGCCGCGCGCGACGCGATCCGCGCGCCGCACATCGCGGTGTTTCCGGACGCGTCGCGCGCGGCCCGCCCGAGCGGCACGGTCGCCGCGAAGATGCTCGTCGCCGCGCCCGCGCTGCCGCGCGACGTGACCAGCAACGACGTGCTCGCGCTGTTCAACCGGATGCCCGAGCTGCACGCGGTCGCGCTCGTCGAGCACGAGCGGCCCGTCGCGCTGGTGAACCGCCGCAGCTTCATGGACCGCTTCGCGCTGCCGTACCACCGCGAAGTGTTCGGCAAGAAGCCGTGCCTGCAGTTCGCGAACGACGCGCCGCTGATGATCGAGAACGCGACGACGGTGGAACAGCTCGCGCTGCTGCTCGCCAACAACGACCAGCGCTATCTCGCGGACGGCTTCGTGATCACCGAGCACGGCCGCTATGTCGGCCTCGGCACCGGCGAGAGCCTCGTGCGCGCGGTGACCGAGATGCGCATCGAGGCCGCGCGCTACGCGAACCCGCTGACGTTCCTGCCCGGCAACATCCCGATCAGCGCGCACATCGACCGGCTGCTCGCGCGCGACGCCGGGTTCCACGCGTGCTACGTCGACCTGAACCAGTTCAAGCCGTTCAACGACCAGTACGGCTACTGGCAGGGCGACGAGGTGCTGAAGTACGCCGCGACCGTGCTGGCCGGCATCTGCGATCCGCAGCGGGACTTCCTCGGCCACGTCGGCGGCGACGATTTCCTGGTGCTGTTCCAGAGCGACGACTGGCACGCGCGCGCGACCGCCGCGATCGGCCGCTTCAACGACGGCGCGCAGCGCTTCTACACGCTGGTCGACCAGCGCGCGGGCGGCCTGCACGGGGAGGACCGCCACGGCAACCCGGCGTTCTTCGGTTTCGTGACGATGGCGATCGGCGCGGTCGGCGTGCCGGCGGGCGCGCACCGCGCGATGCGCTACGGCAGCGACGAGATCGCGTCGGTCGCGGCGCTCGCGAAACGGCGCGCGAAGCAGCAGCCCGACGGGCTCGCGGTCGTCGATCTCGACGCAGGCCGCGCGGCGCTGCTCGCGCGCGGCGAACCGCCCGCGACGCCGCGCTGAGCGCCACGCGCGGACACCTTGCCTTTTGCCGCGCCTGTTTAGTATTTTTAGTAAATGCGTCGGCGCAGATTAGTGCTTTAAATTCGTGTATTTACGGGTATTCCCCGGGGATATGGCGCGATTTTAGCGATGTGTTTTACTATACAATCGCCGTCACCCTAAACAAACCGGATTTCCGAACGATGGGCACCACCATTCGCGACGTGGCGCGGGCGGCAGAGGTCTCGATCGGCACCGTGTCCCGCGCGCTGAAGAACCAGCCCGGCCTGTCCGAAGCCACGCGCGCGCGCATCGTCGAGATCGCGCAGCGCCTCGGCTACGATCCCGCGCAACTGCGGCCGCGCATCCGCCGGCTGACGTTCCTGCTGCACCGCCAGCACAACCGCTTTCCCGCCAGCCCGTTCTTCTCGCACGTGCTGCACGGCGTCGAGGACGCGTGCCGCGAGCGCGGCATCGTGCCGACGCTCTTGACCGTCGGCCCGAACGACGACGTGCTGCGCCAGATGCGCCCGCACGCGCCGGACGCGATCGCGGTGGCCGGCTTCATGGAGCCGGAGACGATCGAGGCGCTCGCCGCGATCGGCCGCCCGCTCGTGCTGATCGACCTGTGGGCGCCCGGGCTGCGCTCGGTCAACATCGACAACGCGACCGGCGCGGCGCTCGCGATGCGTCACCTGCTGGCCACCGGCCGCACGCGCATCGCGTTCATCGGCGGCTCGCCCGCGCACTACAGCATCACGCAGCGCGCGATCGGCTACCGGCGCGCGTTCTTCGAGGCCGGGCGGCTGTTCGACCCGGCCTACGAAGTGACGATCGACGCCGGACTCGACCCGGACACCGGCGCCGCGCGCGCGATGCAGCAGCTGCTCGACGCGCCGGGCCCGCGCCCGGACGCGGTGTTCGCGTACAACGACGCGGCCGCGCTCGCCGCGCAGCGCGTATGCATCGCGCGCGGGCTGCGGGTGCCGGACGACATCGCGATCGTCGGCTTCGACGACATCCCCGCCGCCGCGCACGCGAGCCCGCCGCTCACGACGCTCGCCGTCGACAAGGAAGCGCTCGGCCGCCGCGGCGTCGAGCTGCTGCTGGCCGAAGCGCCCGAGCACACCGAGATCTGCCTGCCCGTCGAGCTGATCGTGCGGGCCAGCAGCCGGCCCGCCGCGACGCGGGCGCCCGTCACCGCCACGAGCACCGAACCATGACTACGCCCCCGGTCCAACCCGCCCCGGCGACGCCGGCCGCGCATGCCCATCCGGCCCCGTTCGTCGCGAGCTTCCGCGATCCGTCGTTCCTGCTGTCGCACGTCGAGGACACGCTGCGCTTCTATGCACCGAACGCACTCGACCCGACGGGCGGCTTCTACCACTACTTCCGCGACGACGGCAGCGTGTACAACCGCACGTCGCGGCACCTCGTCAGCAGTTGCCGGTTCGTCTTCAACTACGCGATGGCGTACCGGCATTTCGGCGATCCGCGCCATCTCGACTACACGCGCCACGCGCTGCGCTTCCTGCGCGACGCGCACTGGGACGACGCGCTGCAAGGCTACGACTGGGAGCTCGACTGGCGCGACGGCGCGAAGCGCGCGACGCTCGACGGCACGCGCCACTGCTACGGCCTCGCATTCGTGCTGCTCGCCGCCGCGCACGCGACGATGGCGGGCGTCGACGAGGCGCGGCCGCTGATCGCCGCGACCTACGAGCTCGCCGAGCATCGCTTCTGGGACGCCGCCGCGGGCCTCTACGCGGACGATGCGTCGTCGAACTGGATCGTGTCGAGCTACCGCGGCCAGAACGCGAACATGCACATGACCGAGGCGCTGCTCGCCGCGTACGAGGCGACCGGCCACCTCACCTACCTCGACCGCGCGGAAAAGCTCGCGACGCACGTCACGCGGCGCCAGGCGGCGCTGTCGGGCGGGCTCGTGTGGGAGCACTATCACGCGGACTGGTCGGTCGACTGGGACTACAACAAGGAAGACAGCTCGAACATCTTCCGGCCGTGGGGCTTCCAGCCGGGGCACCAGACCGAGTGGGCGAAGCTCCTGCTGCTCCTCGAGCGGCACCGCCCGCTCGACTGGCTGGCGCCGCGCGCGGCCGAGCTGTTCGACGCGGCGCTCACGCACGCGTGGGACGCCGATCACGGCGGGCTCTGCTACGGCTTCGGCCCCGACTTCACGATCTGCGATCACAACAAGTATTTCTGGGTGCAGGCGGAATCGTTCGCGGCGGCCGCGATGCTCGGCGCGCGCACCGGCGCCGAACGCTACTGGGACTGGTACGACGAGATCTGGCGCTATAGCTGGGCGCATTTCGTCGATCATCGCTACGGCGCGTGGTACCGGATCCTGACCTGCGACAACCGCAAGTACAGCGACGAGAAGAGCCCCGCCGGCAAGACCGACTATCACACGATGGGCGCGTGCTACGACGTGCTCGCGACGCTCGCGCGCGCGACGCGCAGCGAACCGACGCAATGAGCGGCGGCGGCTTTCCGGCGTTCGTGTCCGCCGGCGACATCCTGACCGACATGGTGCGCGCGGGCGACGCGCGCTGGACCTCGGTGCCGGGCGGCGCCGGCTGGAACGTCGCGCGCGCGGTCGCGCGGCTCGGCGTGCCGAGCGCGCTCGCCGGCGCGATCGGCGAGGACTGCTTCTCCGACACGCTGTGGCGCGCGAGCGACGCGGCCGGGCTCGACCTGCGGTTCCTGCAGCGCGTCGCGCGAGCGCCGCTGCTCGCGATCGTCCACGAGACGCGGCCGCCCGCCTATTTCTTCATCGGCGAAGCGAGCGCCGATCTCGCGTTCGACCCGGCGCGGCTGCCGGCCGGCTGGGCCGATCACGTGAAATGGGCGCACTTCGGCTGCATCAGCCTCGTGCGCGAGCCGCTCGCCGGCACGCTGATCGCGCTCGCCGCCGAGTTGCACGCACGCGGCGTGAAGATCAGCTTCGATCCGAATTACCGGAACCTGATGACGGCCGCGTACCGGCCGACGCTCGAGAAGATGGCGGGCCTCGCGGACCTGATCAAGGTGTCCGACGAAGACCTGCGGCACCTGTTCGGCGGCAGCGAGGCCGCTGCGATCGCAGCGCTGCGCACGCTGAATCCGCGCGCGGCGCTGCTGGTGACGCGCGGCGCGGACGCCTCGACGCTGTACGCGGACGGCGACGTGCACGAAGCGCGCCCGCCGCGCGTCGAGGTGGCCGACACGGTCGGCGCGGGCGACGCGTCGATCGGCGGGATGCTGTTCAGCCTGATGGCGGCACCGCAGCGCGCGTGGCCGGAGCACCTCGCGTTCGCGCTCGCCGCGGGCGCCGCCGCGTGCCGCCACACCGGCGCGCACGCGCCGACGCTCGACGAGGTGGTTGCGTTGCTGGAGGGCTGACGCAGAAAGCGGTATATGGCGCGATTCGGGTTTTCAGGCGTCGTCAAAAAATAGCGCGCGCGTGCTTATGCGACACTTTGCCGCCGACGACGAGCAATCGGCCAATGAAAGGATATATTCGGCGTTATTCGCAAACATCCGAATATATTGAGATGAAAGCATGCAAGGAATTTTATCCGGCCTTGAAAGAAAACATGGCATCGTTGGGCCTGCCGGTACCATCGAGCCTGTTTGAATCGCAGCAAATGGCGATCGGAACGCTGACAACGCTTCTGAGCACCTTCAAGTCGCTTGGCGCCGGCGCCACGGTGGGCGAATTGATTGTTGCCACAACTGGCTTGGAAAAACTGCTGGTGCTGTCTTCGATTGGCGCCTCTTATTATATTGGGGCCCTGATTGGCAGCATGATCGTTGCCACCGACGAATCATTGGCTTGCGCGAACAAAACCGTGTCCACAATCTCGAAAATACAACTTTGGGCGGGGCGCAATGGGCTACCAGTTCCGACCGAAATATATTATTTGATTGCGCGCCATCCCGAAATTATGAATCCCTCGATCAATTCGCGCGCTTGCGCAGGTCGGGCCCGCGTATCAGGACGAGCCGCAGCATGAGCCGGCTCCGCGATCGGCTTGAGTTAATCGCAGCAGCGGTTTTTGCATCCGGCGTCGCGTGGGCCATGCTGCACTACGCAGGCCAGTGGTACTTCCCACTGGCGACGGCGATCGCGTTTGCCGCGCTGCTGGCGGAAAACGGTAGGCTGAAGAAACGTCTGCGCGAACTGGAAGCGTCACCGCGTGCCGAGAAGTGACGATCGGGAGATCATTGGCCAGGCATCCCGAATGCCGTCGCGTGGGCCACGCAGCGTCATACACGGCCAGCCGCACGAACCGCTGTACATGTTGCGGCGCGGTGCTACGATGAAGTGTCCTTTTGCGGGAGAGGCATCATGGACACCAACACGTTCACGAAGGGCATCTACACGGCCAAGGCGCATACCCGGCACGCCGGCCACGGCCAGTTCCAGGGCTACGTGATCCTCAGCCGGGACGAAGGGGAAGCCCCCGACAACACGGTGTACGACGTCGGCAGCACGAGCCCGAACGAGGAAGAGGCGTTCAACGAAGCGAAGGCGCTCGCCCATCGCATCCTCGGCGAGATCGAGCTGTGACGCGCGCCGCGCGTCAGACGAGCCGCGCCGCCATCGACACCAGCATCGTGATCACCAGCGTCGACATGAACGGAAACGGGTAGCGCCGCCCGCCGAGCGTCAGCGTCACGTCGCCGGGCAGCCGCCCGACGCCCAGCTTGCCGAGCCACGGCCAGCAGCGCGTGAGGATCATCACCGCGACGAATGACGCCATCAGCCAGCGCAACATCGGCCGTTCCCGTCAGAGCGCGTGCGAGCGGTCGCCGCGCGCGAACGCGTCGAGCGTGCCGTCGAGGCCGCGCGAGAACGCGATCACCTTGAACAGCTCGCCCATCTCCGCTTCCGAGATCAGCTTCTGCACCGCGTTCGCGGCGGGCAGGAACGCATGGACGTCGGACGGATCGATCGCGGCGAGCACATCGGTGATGCCCGCATTGAGCAGGAAGCGCGCCTGCGACGTGTAGCCGAGCAGGTCCGCGCCGGTCGCGACGCCGGCCTCGTAGATCCCCGAGAATTCGACGTGCGCGGTGATGTCCTGCAGGCCCGGATAGAGGAACGGATCATCGTGCGCGCGGTGCCGGTAGTGGCACATCAGCGTGCCCCGGTCGCGCTGAGGATGGTAGTACTCGTGCGCGGGGAAACCGTAGTCGATCAGCAGCACCGCACCGCGCGCGAGCATCGTGCAGACGGTGCGGGTGAACGCGAGCGCCGCCTCGTGCGTCTCGGTCACGTAGCCGTCGCCGGCGTCGGCATCGAGCGCGGCGAGCGCCGGCGGCACGTCGGCCGGCGCTACCGGCCGGTCCTCGAACACGAACGCCTGCCGCGCGTCGAGCGCGACGCCGCGCTCGCGCCACGCGCCGTCCGCCTTCGCGAACAGCCGCACCGGCATCGCGTCGAGCACCTCGTTGCCGACCACGACGCCCTCGAAGCGCTCGGGCAGCGCATCGAGCCAGCGCACCTTCGACGCGAGGCCGGGGGCAGCCGCGGCGATCGTGTCGCGTTGCCGCTCGCGCAACTCGCCGGACAGGTCGACAATCAGGTATTCGTCGAGCTCGGCCGCCAGCGCGTCGAGCGCCGCGAGCAGCCCCGCCGCGAGCTTGCCGGTGCCCGCGCCGAACTCCATCACGCGGCGCGTGCCGCTCGCCGCGAGCGCGTGCGCGACGGGCCGCGCGAGCGTCTGCGCGAACAGCGGCGACAGCTCGGGCGCGGTGACGAAGTCGCTGCCGTCGTCGGCGCGGCGGCCGAACTTGCGGGCGCCGCCGCTGTAATAGCCGAGACCGGGCGCGTACAGCGCGCGCTCCATGAAGCGGTCGAACGGCAGCCAGCCGCCGGCCGCCGCGATCTCGTCGCGCAGTTGCGCGGCGAGGGTTTCGGACTGCGCGAGCGCGTCGGGGCCGGGAGCAGGTAAACTAGCGGGTTCGTGAGCTTTCGGGTTCATCCCGGCATTGTAAATGACCGTTTCAGCCGATACGTCGACCGCGCGCGTGGTGCTCGTCGCGGGCGCCCTGGACAGCGCGGCCGACGCCGCGTCGATCGGCCGCGCGCTCGCCACGGGGTTCGCCCGGCGCGGCTGGGACGTCGCACTGCAGCGCGGCCGCGACGCGCCGCCCGCCGTGGCCGACGCGCTCGTCGCCGAGGTCGGGGCGCTCGGGCGCCGCGCGGCCGTGCTCGATGCCGATCTGGCCCTCGAAGCCGAGGCGGCCGGGCTCGTCGCGGCCTGCGGCGCGGCGCTCGGCCGGCCGGCGTGCGTCGTGTTCCACAGCGCGCCGACCGGCGCCGACGACGCGCACTCGGTGCGCCATGCGTCGCTCGCCGCCGCGCTGGCCCGCAACGTCGCCGCGCCGCTCGCGCTGGCCCGCGCGCTCGAAGCCGCGACGCCCGACGCCGCGCGCGCCGACGAAGCGCTGCGCGCATGCGCGATCCACGTGCTGGACCAGGCGCTGTTCCACCCGGCGCCCCAACAGCTGTCGCACGCGCTGATGCAGGCCGCGCTGAGCCGCGCGACCGCCGCGCTGGCGCTGACGCTCGCGCCGAAGGTGCGCATCGCGGCGCTGGTGCGCGGGCGCGCGCCGCATGCCGACGACATCGCGGCGGCGGCCTGCTACCTGGCGGACGCGCCCGGCATCACCGGCGCGACGCTGACCGTCGACGGCGGCGAGCACCTGGTGCCGCCGGCCGCCGGCCCGAATGAACCGCACGGGCGCGCGCCATGACGGCCGCCGCCCGCGCCGCTTTGCGTGCGCGCACGCCAATTTGACTGGAACGACCATGCATTCCGCCCTCCTGCACCCCCGCCTCGCGGATTGCCGCAGGCTTTACCTGCGCGACTACGAGGTGCACATCAACATCGGGGCATTCGAGCACGAGAAGCGCGGCGAGCAGCGCGTCGTCATCAATGTCGACCTGTTCGTGCCGCTTGCGCTGTCCACCCCCGTCGACGACCGGCTGCATGAAGTCGTCGACTACGACCTGATGAAGCAGAGCGTTGCGCAGTGCGTGGCGCGCGGCCACATCCACCTGCAGGAAACGCTGTGCGACGCGATCGCCGCGCACCTGCTGGCGCACGACGCCGTGCGCGCGGTACGCGTCCGTACCGAGAAACCGGACGCCTATCCGGACTGCGACGCCGTCGGCGTCGAAGTCTTTCGCATCAAGGACGAGGAGCGCGCATGAACGCCCCCCATACCCCCCATTTGAATGAAGCGGCGGCCGATGCCGCCACCGTCGAAAGCGGCGCGGCCGACGCCGGCCGCCCGGCGCTGACGCGCCGCGAGCAGAAGGAAGCGTACGAGAACAACAAGCTGTTCAAGCGCATCGTGCGCCAGGTCGGCCAGGCGATCGGCGACTACAACATGATCGAGCACGGCGACAAGGTGATGGTCTGCCTGTCGGGCGGCAAGGACAGCTACGCGATGCTCGACGTGCTGCTGCGCCTGCGCGAGCGTGCGCCGATCGACTTCGACATCGTCGCCGTCAACCTCGACCAGAAGCAGCCGGGCTTCCCGGAGCACGTGCTGCCCGAGTACCTGACGCGGATCGGCGTGCCGTTCCACATCGAGAACCAGGACACCTACAGCATCGTCAAGCGCCTCGTGCCCGAGGGCAAGACCACCTGCTCGCTGTGCTCGCGGCTGCGCCGCGGGATCCTGTACCGCGTCGCGGGCGAGCTCGGCGCGACCAAGATCGCGCTCGGCCATCACCGCGACGACATCGTGCAGACGCTGCTCCTGAACATGTTCTACGGCGGCAAGCTGAAGGGGATGCCGCCGAAGCTGCAGTCGGACGACGGCAGGAACGTCGTGATCCGCCCGCTCGCGTACGTGAAGGAAACCGACCTCGAGAAGTACGCGGAGCTGCGCGAATTCCCGATCATCCCGTGCAACCTGTGCGGCAGCCAGCCGAACCTGAAGCGCGCGGAAATGAAGGCGCTGATCCGCGAGTGGGACAAGCGCTTCCCGGGCCGCGTCGACAACATGTTCAACGCGCTCGCGAAGGTCGTGCCGTCGCACTTGATGGACACCACGCTGTTCCCGTTCACGTCGCTGCGCGCGACCGGCGAGGCCGATCCGCAGGGCGACATCGCGTTCGACGAGGAACCGTGCTCGACGGGCGACGACGCGGCTGCGCCGGGCGCGGCCCAGCCTTACGCGGCCCGACCGATCTCGATCGTCCAGTTCGACGATCTGTAAGCGCCGCGCAAGGCCCGGCGACGCCCGCCGGGCGGGCCCGCCAGCCCCGCTCGGCAGGTGGGGGCCCATGCTAAAATATCCAGCTTCGAACTCTTCAGACAAGCTGGCGCCATGAATATCGTGATTTTGGCGGCAGGCACCGGCAAGCGCATGCGTTCCGCGCTGCCGAAAGTGCTTCATCCTCTGGCCGGCAGGCCCCTCCTCTCCCACGTCATCGCCACCGCGCGCGCGCTGCAGCCGTCCCGGCTCGTGGTCGTCGTCGGCCACGGCGCGGAGCAGGTGCAGGCAGCCGTCGCCGCGCCCGACGTGCAGTTCGCGGTGCAGGCCGAGCAGCTCGGCACCGGCCACGCGGTGCGCCAGGCGCTGCCGCTGCTCGATCCCGCGCAGCCGACCCTCGTGCTGTACGGCGACGTGCCGCTCACCCGCGTGTCCACGCTCGAGCGCCTCGTCGCCGCCGCGCGCGAAGGCCGCTACGGCATCCTGACCGTCACGCTCGACGATCCGACCGGCTACGGCCGCATCGTGCGCGACCCGGCCGGCTTCGTCACGCGCATCGTCGAGCAGAAGGATGCGTCGCCGGACGAGCAGAAGATCGCCGAGATCAACACCGGCATCGTCGTCACGCCGACCGCGCAGCTCGCGATGTGGCTCGGCGCGCTGAACAACGACAACGCGCAGGGCGAGTACTACCTGACCGACGTCGTCGAGCTGGCGATCGACGCCGGCTTCGAGGTCGTCACCGCGCAGCCGGACGCCGAATGGGAAACGCTCGGCGTGAACAGCAAGGCGCAGCTCGCGGAGCTCGAGCGCGTGCACCAGCGCAACCTCGCCGACGCGCTGCTCGTCGACGGCGTGACGCTCGCCGACCCGGCGCGGCTCGACGTGCGCGGCACGCTGCGCTGCGGCCGCGACGTGTCGATCGACGTCAACTGCGTGTTCGAAGGCAACGTGACGCTCGCCGACGACGTGACGATCGGCGCGAACTGCGTGATCCGCAACGCGTCGATCGGCGCGGGCACGCGCATCGACGCGTTCACGCACATCGACGGCGCCGAGCTCGGCGCGCACACGGTGATCGGCCCGTACGCGCGGCTGCGCCCGGGCGCGCAGCTCGCCGACGAGGCGCACGTCGGCAACTTCGTCGAGGTGAAGAACGCGGTGATCGGCCACGGCTCGAAGGCGAACCACCTCACGTACATCGGCGACGCCGACATCGGCGCGCGCGTGAACATCGGCGCGGGCACGATCACCTGCAACTACGACGGCGCGAACAAGTTCCGCACCGTGATCGAGGACGACGTGTTCGTCGGCTCGGACACGCAGCTGGTCGCGCCGGTGCGCGTCGGGCGCGGCGTGACGATCGCCGCGGGCACGACGATCTGGAAGGACGTGGCCGAAGGCATGCTCGCGTTGAACGAGAAGACGCAGACCGCGAAGAGCGGCTACGTGCGCCCGGTCAAGAAGAAAGGCTGAACACCCCGCGGGCGCCGTCGTTGCGCCCGCTTCGACTTACAGGACTGTTTCCATGTGCGGCATTGTCGGCGCAGTTGCAAAGCGTAATATCGTTCCGGTGCTGACCGAAGGTCTGCGGCGCCTCGAATACCGTGGCTACGATTCGTGCGGCGTCGCCGTGCTCGAACCGGACGCACCGACGCGCGCGCGCAGCGTCACGCGCGTCGCCGACCTCGACGCCCAGGTGCGCGAGTCGCACCTCGAAGGCGTCACGGGCATCGCGCACACGCGCTGGGCCACGCACGGCGCGCCGGTCACGCACAACGCGCACCCGATCTTCTCGTCGAACGCGCTCGCGCTCGTCCACAACGGCATCATCGAGAACTTCGAGCCGCTGCGCGACGCGCTGCGCGCAAAAGGCTACGAATTCGTGTCGCAGACCGACACCGAGGTGATCGCGCACCTCGTGCACAGCCTGTATCGCGGCGACCTGTTCGCCGCGGTGCGCGAGGCCGTGCAGCAGCTGCACGGCGCGTATGCGATCGCGGTGATCCACAAGGACCAGCCGCACACGGTCGTCGGCGCGCGCCAGGGTTCGCCGCTCGTCGTCGGCTACGGCGACGGCGAGAACTTCCTCGCGTCCGACGCGCTCGCGCTGGCGGGCAGCACCGACCACTTCACGTTCCTCGAGGAAGGCGACGTGTGCGAGCTGTCGCTCGACGGCGTGAAGATCGTCGACCGCCACGGCGCGGCGGCGCAGCGCGAAGTGCGCGTCGTCAGCGCGTACGGCGGCGCGGTCGAGCTCGGGCCGTACCGGCACTTCATGCAGAAGGAAATCTTCGAGCAGCCGCGCGCGATCAGCGACACGATCCCGCAGGCCGATGCATTCGACGCGTCGCTGTTCGGCGATGCCGCGGCCGCCGCGTTCGGCGAGATCGACAGCCTGCTGATCCTCGCGTGCGGCACCAGCTACTACTCGGGCCTGACCGCGAAGTACTGGCTCGAATCGATCGCGAACATCCCGACCCAGGTCGAGATCGCGAGCGAATACCGCTACCGCGAATCGGTGCCGAACCCGCGCCAGCTCATCGTCGTGATCTCGCAGTCGGGCGAGACGGCCGATACGCTCGCGGCGCTCAAGCATGCGCAGTCGCTCGGCCATGCGCACACGCTCGCGGTGTGCAACGTCGCGACGAGCGCGATGGTGCGCCTCACCGAGCTGCAGTTCCTCACGCATGCGGGCACCGAGATCGGCGTCGCGTCGACGAAGGCGTTCACGACCCAGCTCGTCGGGCTGTTCGTGCTGGCCGCGACGCTCGGCAAGCTGCGCGGGCATGTGGACGCCGCCCAGGAAGCCGAATACCTGAAGCAGCTGCGCCACCTGCCGGCCGCGCTGAACAGCGTGCTCGCGCTCGAGCCGCAGATCATCGCGTGGTCGGAAGAATTCGCCCGCAAGGAAAACGCGCTGTTCCTCGGCCGCGGGCTGCACTACCCGATCGCGCTCGAGGGGGCGCTTAAGCTGAAGGAAATCTCGTACATCCACGCCGAGGCGTATCCGGCGGGCGAACTGAAGCACGGGCCGCTCGCGCTCGTCACGGAAGCGATGCCGGTCGTCACGGTCGCGCCGAACGACACGCTGCTCGAGAAGCTGAAGTCGAACATGCAGGAAGTGCGCGCGCGCGGCGGCGAGCTGTACGTGTTCGCGGACGCGGACACGCAGATCGTCAACGACGACGGCCTGCACGTGATCCGGATGCCGGAGCACTACGGCCAGTTGTCGCCGATCCTGCACGTCGTGCCGCTGCAGCTGCTCGCGTATCACACGGCCTGCGCGCGCGGCACCGACGTCGACAAGCCGCGCAATCTCGCGAAGTCAGTGACGGTGGAGTAATTCCGGGCGTCGGCCGGAGCGGCCGTTCGGCCAGGTCGATATATATACCACTTAGTGGTATATAATCCTGTGCTGACTCGACCGATCCGACATGCCCGCTTCCGTACGACGTGTCTTCAAGACGAAGTGGTTTCACAAAGCAGCGAAGGCTGCGAGTATCACCGATGCCGAACTTTGCGACGCAGCGAGGCAGCTGACACGCGGTCAGGGCGTCGATCTGGGCGGCAACGTCTGGAAGAAACGGCTGGACAAGAATCGTCAGCGCGGCATCGTGCTGAACAAGGTTGGCCGGTCGTGGATTTTCGTGTTCCTGTTTGCGAAGCGTGATCGGGACAACATCGACGAGCGCGAGTTGCGCGGCTTCAGAAGGCTCGCCGCGGACTTCGGCGGCCGGACGGATGCCGAGATCGCGAAACTGCTCGAACTGAACGAGCTCGTGGAGATTTGCAGTGGCTAAAAGTCGATTCAAGAGCGACGCGTCGGAGGCGATCCACAGCGCCGCGTCGGGTCTGTATCGCGCCAAGCTGATCGACAAGAAGACGATGCGCGAATACGACACGCTGTGCGTCGAGGCCGCCCCACACTTCGCCCCGGACGCCATTGCCCGCATCCGCAAATCGGTCAACGTCAGCCAGAGTGTGTTCGCGCTCTATCTGAATACGACGACGTCGACGATCCGTCAGTGGGAACAGGGCGACAAGAAACCGAGCGGTATCGCCGCCCGAATGCTGCAGATCGTCGAAAAGCACGGACTCGAGGTGTTCTCCTGACCGAATCCCGCCGCGTCCGCGTAACGCCGGGGCGGTTGACCGCTTTTCGCCACGACGCGCATTGCGATGGCGACACGAAAGAACCAAACGGAGAAAGCATGGTGAGACTGATCGGATGCGGCTTGCTGGCGCTGGCGTGTGCGACGCCCGGCATGGCCGCCGACCATTACGTCGAGGTGTGGAATCCGCCCGAGGCGCGCACGGCTGCGCCGCGTCCGCCGGCGGCGCACACGCCCGATGCGCACGCGGCCGCCCCCGCGAAGCATGCCGCCGCCCAGCAGAAGGCGGTAGCGAAGGCGCACAAGCGCCACGTCGCGCCCGCCACGCAGACGCTGAAGACGGGCGCGCATCGCATGCCGGCGCCCGCCACACCCACCGCGCCTGCCGCGCACCCCGTCGCCCAGCCCGAGCCGGGCCGGCTCACGGTGATGCAGCCGGACGCGCAGAATTCGCCGCATGGGCTCGCCTTCACCGACATCCCGCGGCAATACACGCCGGACGGCAACGTGCTGCGCGTCGGCACCCGCAACGGCCCCGCCAAGGTGACACGATAATGGAAGCGGAAACCTACCACGGCTACCAGATCTGGGGCCACGCGATCCTGCAGCAGGACGAGATCATGCAGCCCGATCGCTTCGCGGCAAGCGGCACGATCACGCAGAACAACAAGCTCGTCGAGGCATCGGGCGTGCTCGGCGTGTTCGATACCGAGGACGAGGCGCGCGTCGCGGGGCTCGAATGGGCCCGCGCGTGGATCGACAACCACCGCTGAGCGCAGCCGGTAAACGAACGAAGGGGCGTCCATGACGCCCCTTCGTGCATTCGAACCCGGATCGATCGTTCAGGCAACCGGTCGCGGCGGCCGCATCGCACCGTGCGGCCGGCCGACGAACCGCGCAAGCACGACGATCGTCGCCAGCGTCGCGAGGTACACGACGATCTGGATGCCCGCCGGACGCGCGGTATAGCCGACCAGCGTATGCAGCGCCTTGCCGACGAGGCTCGAATCCTTCAGCAGCCACGACGTATCCCACACCGCGTCGCCCCACGACGGCACGAGGCCGGCCGCCAGCAGGAAGCCGACGCACTGGCTCGCCATCCCGGCCGCAAGCAGCACGATCAGCCCGTTGGTGACGGAGAACAGGCGCTTCAGCGGAATCCGCAGCAGGCCCGCATACATCGCATAGCCGAGCCCCGCGCCGCCGAGCACGCCGAGCAGCCCGCCGGCGATCATCTGCGGCGTCTGCCCCGGATCGCCCGCCGCGATGCCGTACAGGAACAGCACGGCTTCGGAGCCTTCGCGCAGCACCGCGACGCCGACGACGATCGCGAGCCCGGTCAGCGGCCTGCTGCCGTCCGCGACGGCCCGGCCGACCGCGGTCATGTGCAGCGCCATCTCGCGGCCATGCTTGCTCATCCAGATGCTGTGCCACGCGAGCATCAGCGTCGCGACGAACATCACGCCCGCGTTGAACACCTCCTGGCCCATCCCGGACGCCCACTGCGAGATCACGTCGGCGAACGCGGCGATCAGGCCCGCGCCGACCACGCCGCCGACCAGCCCGCTGCCGACCCACCAGCCGCGCCGCGGCACGCCCTTCGTGGCGGCCATCACGATCGAGACCACCAGCGCGGCCTCGAGCACTTCACGAAAGACAATCAGGGCGGTAGACAACATGGCGGTATGCGCTTACTTGACGGTGAGCTTCGTCTTCGACTGAGCTTCGTGGTACTCGTCGTGGAACTCGTAGGTGCCGGCCTTCAGCGGCCCGACCAGGATCTCGACCGACTTGCCGGCGGGAACGACCTTCTCCGCCTTGAAGTCGTCGCTTTCGAATTCGGCGGGCGTCGCGTCGAGGTTCTTCACGACGAACTTCACCTTCTTGCCGGCGGGAATCGTCACGCCTTCGGGCGAGAACTTGTGGTCCTTCAGGGTCAGGTTGACGACGTCGTCGGCCGCGAAGGCGGAAGTGGCCGACGCACCCAGCAGGGCCAGCGCAAAGCCGAAAGCGAAACGATTCATGATCAGGAGTAGAAAGAAATTCAGAAAGAGAATCGATATTAAGATCGATTCGCATTTCCGCATCGATTACCCTTGCTCGCGGAATGGTGATCGCGCTTCATATCGTTCCACAAACCTTTGTATTAAAAAGAATTTTGAGATCGACGCAGCCGCCTCCGAGCGGTCAATCGGGCTAAACACCGACTGACGATCCGGACGAAATTGCAATTTGTCTGATTACACGCTGACGAATGGCTGTCGCATCACGCGCGCTTGACCTTCCCACGGTGGCAAGCTTCATGCTGTGTGGGTTCGTCAACTCTGGAGAGAACCATGGAATTCGAAGTTCAGGACATGACCTGCGGCGGCTGCGCAAACGCGATCAGCCGCGCGGTGACCGCGGCCGATCCCGGCGCGAAGCTCGACATCGACGTCGCCGCGAAGCGCGTGACCGTGCAGTCGACGCAGCCCGCCGAGCGCGTGCAGTCGATCATCGAAGCCGCGGGCTTCCATCCCGCGCTGCGCGCCGCGTAACGCGCACTGCCGGCTCCCGCAGCGCAGCGGAGCCGGCGGCCGGCGTCACCGCAAGCGCACGAGCGTCGACTTCAGCTCCGTGTACTTCTCGAGCGCGTGCAGCGACTTGTCGCGGCCGTTGCCCGACTGCCGGTAGCCGCCGAACGGGAAGTTCATGTCTCCGCCCTCGTCGTAGCAGTTCACCCACACGGTGCCCGCGCGCAGGCGTCGCGACACCTCGTGCGCGGTCGTCAGGTTCGACGTCCACAGCGCCGCGGCGAGGCCATACTCGGAATCGTTGGCGATGCGCACCGCTTCGTCGACGTCGTCGAACGCGATCACCGACAGCACCGGCCCGAAGATTTCCTCGCGCGCGATCTTCGCGTCGGGCTTCACCTCGAACACCGTGGGCTCGACGTAGAAGCCGCCCGTCTCCTGCATCACGCGCACACCGCCCGTCACGAGGCGGCCTTCGTGGCGCCCCGCGTCGATGTAGCCGAGCACGCGCTCGAGCTGGATGCCGTCGACGATCGCGCCCATCGACACCGACGGGTCGAGCGGATTGCCGGGCACGTACGCGCGCGCGGCCGCGACGAGCTTCTCGACGAACACGTCCTTGATGTCGCGATGCACGAGCAGGCGCGAGCCCGCGGTGCACATCTCGCCCATGTTGTAGAAGATCGCGCCGGCCGCGGCCTGCGCCGCGCGATCGAGGTCCGGGCAGTCCGGCAGCACGATGTTCGGCGACTTGCCGCCGAGCTCCAGCCACACGCGCTTCAGGTTCGATTGCGCCGCGTATTGCATGATCAGCTTGCCGACCGCGGTCGAGCCGGTGAACGCGATGCAATCGACGTCGCGATGCAGCGCGAGCAGCTTGCCCGGCTCGCCCGCGCCAGGCACGACGTTGAACACGCCGGCCGGAATGCCGGCCTCGTGCGCGAGCTGTGCGACCTTGATCGCCGTGAGCGGCGACTTCTCCGACGGCTTCAGCACGACGCTGTTGCCGGCGGCGAGCGCGGGGCCGAACTTCCACGCGGCCATCAGGATCGGGAAATTCCACGGCACGACCGCCGCGACGACGCCGACCGGCTCGCGCGTGACGAGCCCGACCAGATGATGATCGGCCGGCACGACTTCGCCGCCGACCTTGTCGATCGCTTCGGCGAACCATTCGACGCAATACGCGGCGCCCGGCACGTCGACCGTCGTCGTGTCGCCGATCGGCTTGCCGGCGTCGAGCGTTTCGAGCAGCGCGAGCTCGTCGAGATGCGCGCGCATCAGCGCGGCCCAACGCAGCAGCACCGCCTTGCGCGCCCGCGGGTTCAGCCCCGCCCACACCTGCGCGTCGAACGCGCGGCGCGCGGCCGCGACGGCCGCGTTCACGTCCGCCTCGCCGCAATCGGCGACCTTCGCGAGCACGCGGCCGTCGATCGGGCTCACGCAGTCGAAGGTCGCGCCGGACTGCGCATCGCGCGACGCGCCGTCGATGAACGCGCGCCCTTCGATCGCGAGCGACGCTGCCTTGTCCTGCCAATCCTTCAAAGTCAACTTGTTCATCAGGATGCCTCAATGGTTGTGACATTCGCCGCGCCCGCGCGGCAGCGCACGTCGCGCGGCCGGCGGTGAATACGGCGAATGCGGCGGTGAAGCGCGGCCGGAAGGCGGGTCAGAAGGTCGGCGGCGAGTTGGCCGAGACGACCTCGCAGACTTGCTCCGCGCTGGGATTGCGAAAACGGTGCGGCAAACGGCTTTCGAAGTAGTAGCCGTCTCCGGGATCGAGCAGCCAGGTCGCGCCGTCGACGGTGAGCTCGAGCCGGCCCGACACGACGACGCCGCCTTCGTGCCCGGCATGCGCGAGCATCTCGGGCCCGGTGTCGGCGTGCGGCTGGTAGACCTCGCGCATGATGCACATGTTGCGGTCCTTCACGCCGGCGCCGACCAGATGAAACGCGAGCGCATCGTTGCCGAGGTTCGGCATCTCGTCGCGGCGCGACACCACGGTGCGCGATTCGACGAGCTCGAACGTGAAGAACTCGGCGAGGCTCATCGGGATGCATTCGAGCAGCTTCTTCAGCGAGCCGACCGACGGGCTCACGCGGCCCTGCTCGATCAGCGAGATCGTGCCGTTGGTCACGCCGGCCCGCTTCGCGAGTTCACGCTGCGACAGGCCATGCTTGTTGCGCACGAAACGCAGGCGCTCGGCGACTTCGGTGGACATCGATTCGGTTTCGGACACGATAAGTGCGAGGAAAGAAGGACGCGACGCGTGGAACGGCCGTTGAATATTCTAATCACTTTATGTCGCGTATTGGCGGGGAAAACCCTGAAAGCCGTCCGAAATAATCAACACTTATCCGCCATTCCATTTACGCATATTTTATTCGCAGTGCTTCGGGTAAGCCCTGATCCGGGACCATAAAAAAACATTTGACGCCGTTTTTGGCTCGTATATGCTGGCTCTCAGGTCAGCGTCATTGAACCGTCACGCGCATCAAAAAGCGTTATTGCAACGCAAAAAATCGATGCTCGCCGATGCTCACGACGCCAGGCCGGCGCCTCGATTATTTAAACGCCTCGCGCGTTCTGGCAATCAGGTGTTCAATACTTTCAACGAACCAGTCGAGTGTAATCGTGAGAGTCCGTGGCCCTCTGGTGAGGTGGGATCGTGGCGATGCGCGAAGTAAGCGCAGCGCGGCATCCACCATCGCCGACGGCAGTTGCGGCTGGCATAGTCCTCGCCTGCTGCATCTGTCCATCTATACCATCCTGTCCCGTCGTTCCGTCCGGCGTCACAACGCCGTCTCAGCACGCGCATTCGTCGCCGTCGATACCGACGAAGTGGCGTCGCTGCTGCCATAGCGCCTCTCTCCCTTTCACGTCGTTCGTTTCGCCCGCATCCCGTCCGCCGTGTCGCATGACCGGTGACGGATGGCGCTCGCGCAGGCATTGCCGCGCAGCGCGCCGCACAACGAAACGAACGTCGGCCTGATCGTCGCGCGCAGCACCCGCCTCACGCTGCGCTCCTTCGTCAGCGGCCATGCGCCCCGCGCACGGCTGCGGGGCCGTGCCGCGCCTGCGATTTGCGCAAGCCATGCTTGCCGCGCCGATCGCCTCGCGTCACGGCCTGCTTAGGTAACCTGATCGACGCCATGGAAAGGAAACCCCTCGTCGGCATCACCGCCGACATGACGCAAATCGGCTCGCATCCGTCGCATACGGTCGGCGACAAGTATGTCGCCGCCGTCGTCGACGGCGCCCAAGCGCTCGCGATGGTGCTGCCCGCGCTCGGCGAGCGCCAGTCGGCCGACGACATCCTCGATGCGGTCGACGGGCTGCTGTTCACCGGCAGCTATTCGAACGTCGAGCCGCATCGCTACGGCGGCGAACCGAGCGCGCCCGGCACGAAGCACGACGCCGCGCGCGACGCGACGACGCTGCCGCTGCTGCGCGCGGCGATCGCGGCCGGCGTGCCCGTGCTCGCGTTGTGCCGCGGCTTCCAGGAGCTGAACGTCGTGTTCGGCGGCACGCTGCATCAGCGCGTGCACGAAGTGCCGGGCCTCGCCGATCACCGCGAGGACGACGACGCGCCGCTCGACACGCAATACGGCCCCGCGCACGCGGTGCGCCTGACGCCGGGCGGCGTGCTGCACGCACTCGCGGACGGCCGCGACGAAGTGCGCGTGAATTCGCTGCACAAGCAGGGCATCGCGCAGCTCGGCGCCGGCCTCGCGATCGAGGCGGTCGCGCCGGACGGCCTGGTCGAGGCCGTGAGCGTCGCAGGAGCTGCCGCGTTCGCGCTCGCCGTGCAATGGCATCCGGAATGGCGGCATGCGCACGACCCGCTGTCGAGCGCGATCTTTCGCGCGTTCGGCGACGCGTGCCGCGCCCGCCGGGACGCCCGCATACGCACCATGGCCGCCGCCGCGCTCGCGTGAGCGCGCCGACCAACCAACGAGAACAATCATGCAAGACATCGACGAATTCCTGAAGAAACACCGGATCACCGAGATCGAGGCGATCATCCCCGACATGGCCGGCATCGCGCGCGGCAAGATCACGCCGCGCAACAAGTTCACGTCCGGCGAATCGATGCGCCTGCCGCAGGCCGTGATGGTGCAGACCGTCACCGGCGAATATCCGGAAGACGGCTCGCTGACCGGCGTGACCGACCCCGACATGGTGTGCGTGCCCGACACGTCGACGATCCGCCTGATCCCGTGGGCGGTCGACCCGACCGCGCAGGTGATCCACGACTGCGTGCACTTCGACGGCTCGCCGGTCGAGATCTCGCCGCGCTACGTGCTGCGCCGCGTGCTCGACCTGTACAAGGCAAAGGGCTGGAAACCGGTGGTCGCGCCCGAGCTCGAGTTCTACCTGGTCGACATGAACAAGGACCCGGACCTGCCGCTGCGCCCGCCGGTCGGCCGCACGGGTCGCCCGGAGACGGGCCGCCAGTCGTACTCGATCGAGGCGGTCAACGAGTTCGACCCGCTGTTCGAGGACATCTACGAGTACTGCGAAGCGCAGAACCTCGACATCGACACGCTGATCCACGAAGTCGGCGCCGCGCAGATGGAGATCAACTTCATGCACGGCGACGCGCTGTCGCTCGCGGACCAGGTGTTCCTGTTCAAGCGCACGGTGCGCGAGGCCGCGCTGCGCCACAACATGTACGCGACCTTCATGGCCAAGCCGATGGAAGACGAGCCCGGTTCGGCGATGCACGTGCACCAGAGCATCGTCGACGAGGAAACGGGCCACAACCTGTTCACGTCGAAGGAGACCGGCGGCGCGACGTCGATGTTCTACAACTTCCTCGCGGGCCTGCAGAAGTACACGCCGGCGCTGATGCCGATCTTCGCGCCGTACATCAACTCGTACCGCCGGCTGTCGCGCTTCATGGCCGCGCCGATCAACGTGCAGTGGGGCTACGACAACCGCACGGTCGGCTTCCGCATTCCGCACTCGGGCCCGGCCGCGCGCCGCATCGAGAACCGCATCCCGGGCGTCGACTGCAACCCGTACCTCGCGCTCGCCGCGACGCTCGCCGCCGGCTATCTCGGGATGACGCAGCGGCTCGAACCGACCGAGCCGCTCGTCAGCGACGGCTACGACCTGCCGTACCAGCTGCCGCGCAACCTCGAGGAAGGGCTGACGCTGATGGCCGCGTGCGAGCCGATCGGCGAGATCCTCGGCCACAAGTTCCTGAAGGCGTACTTCGCGCTGAAGGAAACCGAATACGAAGCGTTCTTCCGCGTGATCAGCTCGTGGGAACGCAAGCATCTGCTGCTGCACGTGTGAGCGTGCACCACCGCACTCCGGAGGAAACATGACCTATCGCAACGAATCGGCCTGGATCCAGCCGGCCGCACCCGCGGCCCGCACCCCGCAGGCCCATACCACGCAGGCCCGCACCACCGCCGAATACCGCGCGCTCGACGCCGCGCACCACATCCACCCGTTCTCCGACATGGGCGCGCTCAACCGCGCGGGCAGCCGCGTGATCGTGAAGGCGGACGGCGTCTACCTGTGGGATTCGGACGGCAACAAGATCATCGACGGGATGGCCGGCCTGTGGTGCGTGAACGTCGGCTACGGTCGCAAGGAGCTCGCCGACGCCGCGTATCACCAGATGCGGGAACTGCCGTTCTACAACACGTTCTTCAAGACCACGCATCCGCCGGTGATCGAACTGTCGGCCATGCTCGCCGAAGTCACGCCGCCGGGCTTCAACCACTTCTTCTACTGCAACAGCGGCTCGGAAGGCAACGACACCGTGCTGCGTCTCGTCCATCAATACTGGCGCGTGCAGGGCCAGCCGCACAAGAAGTACGTGATCTCGCGCAGGAACGGCTACCACGGCTCGACGATCGCGGGCGGCACGCTCGGCGGGATGGGCTACATGCACGAGCAGATGCCGTCGAAGGTCGAGCACATCGTGCACATCGATCAGCCGTACTTCTTCGGCGAGGCACAGGCCGGCGAGACGCCCGAAGCGTTCGGCCTCGCGCGTGCGCAGCAGCTCGAAGCGAAGATCCTCGAGCTCGGCGCGGAGAACGTCGCCGCGTTCATCGGCGAGCCGTTCCAGGGCGCGGGCGGCGTGATCTTCCCGCCGTCGACGTACTGGCCGGAGATCCAGCGGATCTGCCGCAAGTACGACATCCTGCTCGTCGCCGACGAGGTGATCGGCGGCTTCGGGCGCACCGGCGAATGGTTCGCGCACCAGCACTTCGGCTTCGAGCCGGACCTGATCACGATGGCGAAGGGGCTGACGAGCGGCTACGTGCCGATGGGCGCGGTGGGCATCCACGAGCGCGTCGCGCGGCCGATCATCGACAACGGCGAATTCAACCACGGCCTCACCTACTCGGGCCATCCGGTCGCGGCGGCGGTCGCGGTCGCGAACCTGAAGCTGCTGCGCGACGAAGGCATCGTCGCGCGCGTGAAGACCGACACGGGCCCGTACTTCCAGGCGCTGATGCGCGAGACCTTCGCGCGCCATCCGATCGTCGGCGAAGTGCACGGCGCCGGCCTCGTCGCGAGCCTGCAGCTCGCGCGCGATCCGGGCAAGCGCGAGCGCTTCGCGAACGGCGGCGACGTCGGCACGATCTGCCGCGACTTCTGCTTCAACGGCAACCTGATCATGCGCGCGACCGGCGACCGGATGCTGCTGTCGCCGCCGCTCGTGATCTCGCGCCAGGAAATCGATGAACTCGTGTCGAAGGCGAAGAAGGCCGTCGATGCGACCGCCCAGCAGCTGGGCCTTTCGTAACGGCTTTGCCTACGGGCCGCGGCGTGCGCGCCGCGGCTCACCTTACCAGGGGAACTCCACCATGCGTGCTCGCACTCTTCGCCAAGCCTGTTCCGCCGCCGCCCTCGCCGCCGCGGCCGCGTTCACGTCGGTCGCCAGCCCGCCGGCGCAAGCCGCCGACGAACTGAACGTCTACAACTGGTCCGACTACATCGCGCCCGACACGATCCCGAACTTCCAGAAGCAGACCGGCATCCACGTCAAGTACGACAACTACGACAGCGACGACACGCTGCAGGCGAAGCTGCTCGCCGGCAGCTCGGGCTACGACATCGTCGTGCCGACGTCGAACTACATGGCCAAGCAGATCCAGGCCGGCGTCTACCAGAAGCTCGACAAGTCGAAGCTGCCGAACCTCGCGAACCTCGATCCGCTGCTGATGAAGATGATCGCGGACGCCGACCCCGGCAACCAGTACGGCGTGCCGTGGGCGTACGGCACGGACGGCCTCGGCTACAACGTGCAGGCGGTGAAGAAGGCGCTCGGCGAGAACGCGCCGGTCGACAGCTGGGCGCTGGTGTTCGACCCGGCGAACATGTCGAAGCTCAAGAGCTGCGGCGTGTCGTTCCTCGACCAGGCGGTCGACGTGTTCGCCGCGACGCTGCAGTACATGGGCAGGAACCCGAACAGCACGAACCCCGCCGACTACCAGGCGGCGTTCGAGGTCCTGAAGAAAGTCCGCCCGTACATCACCCAGTTCAACTCGTCCGGCTACATCAACGACCTCGCGAACAACGACATCTGCGTCGCGCTCGGCTGGTCGGGCGACGTCGGCATCGCGCACCGCCGCTCGTCGGAAGCGAAGCGTTCGTACGACATCAGGTTCGCGAACCCGAAGGAAGGCGGGCTGCTGTGGTTCGACGTGATGGTGATCCCGAAGGACGCGCCGCATCCGGAAGCCGCTCTTAAGTGGATCAACTACGTGTCCGATCCGAAGGTCAACGCGGCGATCACCAACACGGTGTTCTACCCGACCGCGAACAAGGCCGCGCACCAGTTCGTGACGCCGGCCGTCGCGCAGGACCCGACCGTGTATCCGGCCGAGGACGTGCTGAAGAAGATGACGCTGATGAAGCCGATGCCGGCCGACATCCTGCGTCTCGAGAACCGGCTGTGGGCGCAATTGAAGACCGGCCACTGATCGCCTCGCGCGCCGCGTACTGACCGTCCGCCCGCGCGCCCCGCTCCACCCGGCACGAGCCGTTTTCCGCGAGTCGCGTCCTGCGCCTCGCGCGGGGACGCTCACGCCTGCAATCCGTGACGAACGAATGGTGAACCCCATGCAATCGATCCCCTCTTCCGCGGCTGCGCGCCATGCGCAGCCGGCCACCGCGGCCCGCACGACGCACGACGCGTTCGTGCGCATCGAAAACGTCGTGAAGAAGTTCGGCGACAGCACGGCCGTCGACAACGTGAACCTGACGATCGCGAAAAACGAGCTGTTCGCGCTGCTCGGCAGCTCGGGCTGCGGCAAGTCGACGTTGCTGCGCATGCTCGCCGGGCTCGAAACCGCGACCGCCGGCAAGATCTACGTCGACGGCGAGGATCTCGCGTCGCTGCCGCCGTACCGCCGCCCGGTGAACATGATGTTCCAGTCGTATGCGCTGTTCCCGCACATGACGGTCGAGTCGAACGTCGCGTTCGGCCTGAAGCAGGAAGGCACGCCGAAGCACGAGATCAGGGAACGCGTCGCTGACGCGCTCGCGCTGGTGCAGATGAGCAAGTACGCGAAGCGCAAGCCGCACCAGCTTTCCGGCGGCCAGCAGCAGCGCGTCGCGCTCGCGCGCTCGCTCGTCAAGCGCCCGAAGCTGCTGCTGCTCGACGAGCCGATGTCCGCGCTCGACAAGAAGATCCGCCAGAAGACCCAGCTCGAGCTCGTGAACATCATCGAGAAGGTCGACGTGACCTGCGTGATGGTCACGCACGACCAGGAAGAGGCGATGACGATGGCGAGCCGCCTCGCGGTGATGAGCGAAGGCAAGATCGTGCAGATCGGCTCGCCCGGCGAAGTGTACGAATACCCGAACAGCCGCTTCTCGGCCGAGTTCATCGGCTCGACCAACCTGTTCGAGGGCCGCGTGGTCGAGGACGAGCCCGACCACATCTTCGTCGAGAGCGACGACCTCGAAGCGCGCATGTACGTGAGCCACGGCGTGACGGGCCCGCTCGGGATGCCGGTCGGCATCTCGGTTCGGCCGGAGCGCATCCACGTGTCGCGCGAGAAGCCGCGCTCGCCGCACAACTGGGCGCGCGGCGTCGTCACCGACATCGCGTACATGGGCAGCTACTCGCTGTACCACGTGCGCCTGCCGAGCGGCAAGACCGTCGTGTCGAACCTGTCCAGCTCGCACCTGATGCAAGACGGTGCGCCCGCCTACAACGACGACGTGTTCGTCTCCTGGTCGCCCGCCAGCGGCGTGGTGCTGACGCAATGAGAACCTCCGCCCCCTCCTCCTCCGCGCCGGTGTCGTCCGGCGCCGTGGCCGCGGCAGCGGCCCCCGCGCGCAAGCGCCGCTTCGCCGCGCTGTCGCGCGTCCTGCCGTCCGGCCGCGGCGTCACGATCGGCGTGCCGTTCGTGTGGCTCGCGCTGTTCTTCGCGCTGCCGTTCGTGCTGGTGCTCAAGATCAGCTTCGCCGACCAGGTGATGGGCATCCCGCCGTATACGGCGCTGATGCAGATCCAGGACGGCGTCGTGCACTTCGCGATCCAGCTCGGCCACTACGCGTTCCTGCTGAAGGACGACCTGTACGTCGCGACCTACCTCAGCTCGCTGAAGATGGCCGGCGTGTCGACGCTGTTCTGCCTGCTGATCGGCTATCCGATGGCGTACTACATCGCGCGCTCGGAGCCCGGCACGCGCAACGTGCTGATGATGGCCGTGATGCTGCCGTTCTGGACGTCGTTCCTGATCCGCGTGTACGCATGGATCGGCATCCTGAAGGACGACGGCCTGCTGAACCACGCGCTGATCGCGCTCGGCATCATCCACACGCCGCTGCGGCTCTATCACAGCGACGCGGGCGTCTACATCGGAATGGTCTATTCGTACCTGCCGTTCATGGTGATGCCGCTCTACGCGCACCTCGTGAAGATGGACCTCACGCTGCTCGAAGCCGCGTACGACCTCGGCGCGAAGCCATGGGTCGCGTTCACGCGGATCACGCTGCCGCTGTCGAAGAACGGGATCATCGCCGGCAGCCTGCTGGTGTTCATCCCGGCGGTCGGCGAATACGTGATCCCGGAGCTGCTCGGCGGCGCGGACACGCTGATGATCGGCCGCGTGATGTGGGACGAGTTCTTCAACAACATGGACTGGCCGATGGCGTCCGCGGTGACGGTGGCGATGGTGCTGCTGCTGCTCGTGCCGATGGCGCTGTTCCAGTACTACCAGGTCAAGGAACTGGAGGACGCGAAATGACCAAGCCGAGCAAACCGCTGTCGACGGGCGTCCTCGCATTCGGATTCCTGTTCCTGTACATCCCGATCATCAGCCTCGTCGTGTATTCGTGCAACGAATCGAAGCTCGTCACCGTGTGGTCGGGCTTCTCGCTGAAGTGGTACGCATCGCTGTGGCAGGACGACGAGCTGCTGACGGCCGCGTGGCTGTCGCTGAAGATCGGCCTGCTGACCGCCACCGCGTCGGTCGTGATCGGCACGTGGGCGGGCTTCGTGCTCGCGCGCTTCGGGCGCTTTCGCGGCTTCACGCTGTACACGGGGATGATCAACGCGCCGCTCGTGATTCCCGAGGTGATCCAGGGCATCTCGCTGCTGCTGCTGTTCGTCGCGCTGGAGCAGATGTTCGGCTGGCCGAAGGGGCGCGGGATGGTCACGATCTGGATCGGCCACGTGATGCTGTGCGTGTCGTACGTCGCGATCATCGTGCAGTCGCGCGTGAAGGAGCTGAACAGGTCGCTGGAAGAGGCCGCGCTCGATCTCGGCGCGACGCCGCTGAAGGTGTTCTTCGTGGTCACGCTGCCGCTGATCTCGCAGGCGCTGCTGTCGGGGTGGCTCTTGTCGTTCACGCTGTCGATCGACGACCTCGTGCTGTCGGCGTTCCTGTCGGGCCCCGGCTCGACGACGCTGCCGCTCGTCGTGTTCTCGCGCGTGCGGCTCGGCCTGAATCCGGAGATGAACGCGCTCGCGACGCTGTTCATCACGGCCGTCACGATCGGCGTGATCGCCGTGAACCAGATGATGATCGCGCGCGAACGACGGCGCGCGGCCGACCTGCGGCTCGCGTTTTCCTGACCGCCCCGCTCACCGCTCATCCATCAAAACAATGACGCGGCCCCGTGCGTTCCGAGAGATGCGCCGCACGGGCGCCGCGCTGCGCTCATCGCACTTTTGCCGACATACGACCGCTAGGAGAATCCGTGATGAAGAAGAAACTGATCTGCCTGCTGGTGGCCGGCGCGCTGCCGGGCATCGCGCTGGCTGACTCGACGTCCGCCCAGATCAAGGCGCTGCAGGCGCAGGTTGCCGCGCTGCAGAAGCAGATGAAGGCGATGCAGGCGCAGCTTGCCGTGAAGCCGGGCGGCGCCGCGAGCGCGACCGCTCAGGCCGGCGCGACGTCCGGCGGCAAGCCGGTCGCCGTCGCGGCCGCCGATCCGGCGTCGCCCGACTACGGCCGTGCGCAGGCCATGCTGAGCAACGACGACGTGACCGAGATGAAGCAGCAGATCGCGAACCAGCAGTTGAAGGTCGACTCGCTGACGGACGCGGCGAACACCGGGCCGATCGCCGGCCTGTCGATCACCGGCTACATCGATCCGACCTACGTCTACAACCGCGCGCCGGGCACGTCGTCGTTCCTGTTCGCGAACCACGAGAGCGTGTACAACTACTTCAACAGCACGTTCGGCGACCTGTACCTCGACATCAAGAAGACCTTCGGCGTCGGCCCGATGGCGCCGTCGGCCGAGATCACGCTGATGCCGAACCGCGGCAACGGCATCACGCTGCTCTCGAACTCGCGCGGCAACATCGGCAACAACATCCTGAACACGGCGGTGGTCAACGTGCCGATCAGCGCGTCGACGACGCTCGTCGCCGGCCTGATCCCGAGCTTCGGCGGCTACGAGGTGCAGCAGTCGAACCAGATGCTCACGCTCACGCACAACCTGCTGTACGACTTCTCCGACCCGGGCAGCTACATCGGCGCGGGCGCGAACTACACGAAGGGCAGCTGGGCGTGGAAGTTCTTCGTCGGCAACGAGCAGTACCGCACCGCCGGTTCGGTCACGCAGACCGGCACCAACGCGCTCGGCGATCCGATCACGACCAGCAACAAGGTGCCGACCTTCACCGCGCGCGCGGACTACACGTGGTCGAGCGCGCTCGACCTCGGCGGTTCGTTCAACATCGGCCGCCAGACGCTGGGTAGCGCGATCGATTCGAACGGCAACGTCCACTACGGCCCCGGCGGTGCCGCGCCGAGCGCGTACGGCACGTTCTTCTTCGGCGAGGTCGACGCCACCTATACGCTCGCCGACGTGCAATACAACGCGGAAGTCGACTACGGCCGGCAGCAGCATGCGGCGTTCAACGGCGGCCTCGCGCAGTGGTACGGCCTGTCGCTGCTCGCGCACCGCAAGTTCAACGCGCCGGTGGTCGGCCGCATGGGCGTGACGCTGCGCTACGATGCCCTCGTGAACAGCAAGAACGGCGGCGGCGGTGGCGGCATTGCACTGAACGGCAACGGCATGGATACGAGCAACGGCTTCGGCGTCGATTCGGACTGTCTCGCGACGTCGAAGGCCGGCGGCGGCCTCGGCTTCGAGTGCAAGGGCGCGATCCGCCAGGACGTCGCGCTCGACCTGCTGTTCTATCCGACCCAGCAGATCACCGTGAAGGTCGAATACCGGCACGACTGGGCGAACAACAAGGTGTTCCTGCGCCACGACGGGTCGTACGGCAAGTCCAACGACCTGCTCGCGACGCAGTTCATCTACTCGTTCTGATGCCGGCCGCGCGGCGCGCCGTGCAGCGCGCACGGCGTGCCGCGCAACACTTCACGCAGGATTCCGGCGCATTGCGCGCCGCATGGAGGGAGTCGGTTTCATGAGCCAGTCTTTCACCCGCCGCGCCGACGCGCTCGCGCACGACTCGTACTACGAAGCGAGCGCCGCGCGCCCCGAGGGCGACGACCCGTCGGGCGGCGCTCCGTCGCTCGACGGCACGCTCGACGTCGACGTGTGCGTGATCGGCGCCGGCTTCGCGGGCCTGTCGACGGCACTCGACTGCCGCGCGCGCGGCTTGTCCGTCGCCGTGATCGACGCGCACCGGCCAGGCTGGGGCGCGTCGGGCCGCAACGGCGGGCAGGCGATCGCCGGCTTCGCGAAGGACGAGGCGATCGAGCATCAGCTCGGCGCCGACGGCGCGCGCGCGGCGTGGGCGCTGTCGCTCGACGGCGTCGCGCTGATCGCCGAGCGGATCGCGCGCTACGGGATCGACTGCGACTTCACGCGCGGCTACCTGACCGTCGCGACCCGGCCGCGCCGCATCGGCGGCCTGCGCGCGTGGATGGACTCGGCAACGTCGCGCTGGGGCCATCCGTCGCTCACCTGGCTCGACACCGACGCGATCCGCGCGCGCATCGCATCGACGCGCTATCTCGCAGGCGTCCACGATCCGCTGTCCGGCCACCTGCATCCGCTCAAGTACTGCCTCGGCCTCGCCGACGCCGCGCGCCGCGAAGGCGTCGTGCTGTTCGCGCACACGCCGGCGCTCGACGTCGTGCGCGGCGCGCGGCCCGTCGTACGCACGCCGTCCGGCGAGATCCGCTGCCGCTTCGTCGTGTCGTGCTGCAACGCGGGGCCGGGCGGCGTGCTGCCTGCTGCGACGGCCGCGCGCATCGCGCCGATCGCGTCGTACATCATCGCGACCGAGCCGCTCGGCAAGACACGCGCCGACGCGCTGATCGCGCGGCGCGAAGCGGTGTGCGACAACAACTTCTTGCTCGACTACTTCCGGCTGTCCGCCGACCACCGGATGCTGTTCGGCGGCCGTGCGAGCTCCGCGGGCGCGTCGCCCGCCGCGCTCGCGGGTGCGATCCGGCGGCGCATGGCCTGCGTGTTCCCGCAGCTTGCCGACGTGCGCGTCGACTACGCATGGGGCGGCTTCGTCGACGTCACGCGCAACCGCGCGCCGGACTTCGGCGCGATCGACCCGAACTTCTTCTACGTGCAGGGCTTCAGCGGGCATGGCGTCGCGCTCACCGGCATCGCCGGGCGCGCGGTCGCCGGCGCGATCGCGGGCGACGCGCGCGCGTTCGACCTGTTCGCGCGCCTGCGCCATCGCCGCTTCCCGGGCGGCGACGCGTGGCGGCAGCCCGCGCTCGAACTCGGAATGCTGTATCACCGCGTCCGGGAATTGTTCTGAGCCATTCATTCGTGTTCCTGACCATGCAGAATTTCGCGAACCAACCGCATGCCGCGTCGTACTACGCGGCCACCGCCAACGATGCGACGCATCATCCGCCGCTCGCCGGCGCCGTCGACGCCGACGTGTGCGTGATCGGCGCGGGCCTGACCGGCCTGTCGGCCGCGCTCAATCTCGCCGAGCGCGGCCATTCGGTCGTCGTGCTCGAGGCGTCGCGGGTCGGCTGGGCCGCGAGCGGCCGCAACGGCGGGCAGCTGATCGGCGGCTACGCGTGCGACATCGACACGTTCGCGCGCTACCTGCCGGACGCGGACGTGAAGCGCATCTGGGAGATGGGGCTCGAAACGCTGTCGCTCGTGAAGTCGCGCATCGCGCAGCACGACATCGAGTGCGCGCTGGTGCCCGGCTACCTGACCGCCGCGAACACCGCGCGCGACGCCGATGCGCTCAAGCGCTGGCGCGACGAAGCCGCAACGCGCTTCGGCTACGACCGCCTGCAGTTCGTCGAAGCGGACGAGCTCGGCGGCTACGTGCAGACGTCACGCTACCGCGGCGGCCTGTACGACCCCGACAGCGGCCACCTGCACCCGCTGAACTACACGCTCGGCCTCGCGCGCGCGGCGACCGGGGCCGGCGTGCGCATCCACGAGCAGAGCTGCGTGACGCGCGTGCGCGACATCCCGGCCGGCCATCTCGTCGAGACGGCGCAGGGCCACGTGCGCGCGCGCTTCGTCGTGCTCGCGTGCAACGCGTATCTGGGCGCGCTCGCGCCGGCGCTCGCGAGGAAGATCATGCCGGTCGGCACCTACGTGATCGCGACAGAGCCGCTCGGCGAATCGCGCGCCGCCGCGCTGATGCCGGCGCGCGCGGCGGTCTGCGACAGCCGTTTCGTGCTCGACTATTTCCGGCCAGCGCCGGACACGCGGCTCGTGTGGGGCGGCAAGGTCAGCTACTCGACGCGGCAGCCGCGCCATCTCGCGCAAGCGATGCGCAGCGACATGCTGAAGACGTTCCCGCAGCTCGCGGACGTGAAGGTGGAATACGCGTGGGGCGGCTTCGTCGACATCACGATGAACCGCGCGCCGCACTTCGGGCGGGTCGCGCCGACGCTGTATTTCGCTCAGGGATTCTCGGGGCACGGCGTGAACACGACCGCGCTGGCGGGCAAGCTGATCGCCGAGGCGATCGACGGGCAGGCGAGCCGCTTCGACCTGTTCGGCAAGGTCGCGCATCGCGATTTCCCGGGCGGCGCGCTATTGCGCACGCCGGCGCTGGTGCTCGCGATGAGCTGGTATCGGCTGCTGGATGCGCTCGGCGTGCACTAGACGTGTCCCGACGCCGAAGCGCACACGGCGCGCATGGCGCGCGCCGTGGCTTTCGCGGATGGCAGCCGGTCAGTCGGTGCCGTACTTGCGCGAACGCGGGCCGTACAGCAGGCCGGTCGGCGGGCCGGCCGACAACAGGCGATTGCTGGTCAGCGCGGCCACGTCGTGGGCCTCGTCGGTCAACGAATGCGCGATCTGCTTGACGGCGGCCTGCACGAGCACGCCGACGATCCCGAACCCGCCGACGTTCACGTTGTTGCCGAGATCCTTGCCGCTCGCGCTGCCTTTACCCTGCCACAGCACGTCGCCCGTTTTCAGGTCGACGAGCTTGGCCGACGCGGTCACCACCGTCGTGCTGTCGATGATCTGGTACACCGAGCCGTACTTCGAGACCTTCGAATACAGCGCGGCATCCGCGCCGAAGATTTCGCGCATTCGGAACCTTGCCGTTCGTTATATCGGCAATCGGGTCGCATTCTGCAGGGGCCGTGCGGTCGCGGCCCGCACGGATCCGCATGGATCGATCACCGGCGCGCATCCGGCGGCTGCACGCCGGCACGCACCACCGGTCAGTCCGCCGCCTTCTGCCGCATCGTGACGAATTCCTCGGCCGCGGTCGGGTGGATGCCGATCGTGTCGTCGAACTGCGCCTTCGTCGCGCCCGCGCGGATCGCGATCGCGATGCCCTGGATGATCTCGCCCGCGTCGCGGCCGACCATGTGCGCGCCGACCACGCGCTGGCTGTCGCGCGCGACGACGAGCTTCATCAAGGTGCGCTCGTCGCGCCCGGACAGCGTGTGGCGCAGCGCCTTGAACGACGTGCGGTAGACGTCGACGTCGCCGTGCACGTCCCGCGCGCGCGCCTCGGTGAGGCCGACCGTCGCGACCTCGGGCTGGCTGAACACCGCCGACGGCACCCATTCGTGATCGGCCGCGACGCGCCGCCCGCCGAACAGCGTCAGCGCGAGCAGGCCGCCGTCGCGCGTCGCGACCGGCGTGAGCTGCGGCCGCGACGTCACGTCGCCGATCGCGTGGATCGATGCGACCGACGTCGCGGAATACGCATCGACCGCGATCGCGCCGCGTGCATCGAGCGCGACGCCCGCCTGCTCGAGCCCGAGGCGCTCGACGTTCGGCACGCGGCCGGTCGCATAGAGCACCGCGTCGTACGGCCCGTGGTGCGTGCCGCCGACGCGCACCGCGAGCGTGCCGTCGTCCGCGCGCTCGATTGCGTCCACCTGCGCGCCGGTGTGGATCGTCACGCCCTGCTTCGTCATTTCGTCGGCGAGGAACTGCCGGACGTCGTCGTCGAAGCCGCGCAGGATCTGCGCGCCGCGATAGAACAGGTCGGCGCGGCTGCCGAGCCCGTTGAAGATGCCTGCGAACTCGACCGCGATATAGCCGCCGCCGACCACCGCGACGCGCGCCGGCAGCGTCGCGAGCGACAGCGCCTCGCGCGACGTGATCGCATGCTCGATGCCGGGCAGCGGCGGCAGCGACGGGCGCGAACCCGTCGCGATCGCGATGTGGCGCGCGGTGACGCGGCGCTCGCCGAGCGCGACCGTGTGCGCATCGACGAGCGTCGCGCGCGCCGCGTGCATCTCGACGCCGGACTGCCGCAGCAGGTTCACGTAGATGCCGCTCAGCCGGTTGATCTCGCGATCCTTCGCGGCGATCAGCGCGGGCCAGTCGAGCGTGCCGGCGCCGAAGGTCCAGCCGAAGCCCTGCGCGTCCTCGACTTCATGCGGGTAATGCGACGCGTAGACGAGCAGCTTCTTCGGAATGCAGCCGCGCAGCACGCAGGTGCCGCCGATCTGCTCTTCTTCCGCAATGCCCACGCGCGCGCCGTATTGCGCCGACATCCGCGCCAGCCTGACGCCGCCCGAGCCGGCGCCGATCACGAACAGGTCGTAGTCGAATTCCATCGCATGCCCTCATCGAGTTCGGATGACGGCACGATAGCAAGATTCCGGTTTTCCTGCGGCGCGCGGCGCCCGCGCATAAAAAAACGGCGAGAGACCTTGCCTCTCGCCGATCAATCCGGCTGCCGGGTTCGCCATGCGTCACCGATCGACCGCATGCCCGACCCGCCGGCTGCGCGACGCCGGCTCGCCCGTCCGCGCGGCTTGCGCCGGCGCGGCCGAGCCGGCCGCCATGCTCATGCCTGCGACGTGTCGCCGCCGTCGGTCGCCTGCGTGTCGTCTGCCGCCTGCTCGGGCTTCTCTTCCTTCTTCTCGAGCATGCCTTCGAGCGCTTCCGCGCCCTTGAAGCCCGCGACGGCCGCCGCCGCCTTGGTCAGGAGACCCGCATCCGGATCGACTTTCTCTGCCGCCTCGACGGCCGCCACGGCGCCCGCGATTTCGCCAACGGTGTTCAGGATACCCATCATCATCCCCTTTCAAGGTCAATCGAGAGACGCATCGTCCCACGAAGAAAAACCGGCCGACAGCGTTTGTCATCACCGGATACACAATTTACCGCGCGCGCCGGCAAGCGGCGAGCGATGCATGCAGCTTAGCGGAACGCCTGTGCGCGCACTGTAAAAGACTGTTCCGGAATGCCGACGAACGGCTTACGGATCGTGCGTCGGGCGTCTCGCACAGAATCGGGATAGGAGCGGCCATTCCATTGCGACCCTACATATGGGTCCGCTTCAGTACGCGAATTAAAAAATGCGCTTGTACGATACCAACACCGCAGGTTTTCGATGCGTCACTCGCGTTCGTCCGTGAACATTGTTGCGGACCGTTGCCGTTTGCTGGACGTGCGTTCGGCCATCCGTTATCCATTCAGCTTCCGCAAAAAAATCGAATGCTGAGAGAACAGGACAACCCATGGCCGGCCCCGAAACCCTTCGCACCCCGCAGCGCCAGATTCCCAAAGCCCTCCAGCAGAACGCCGAAGCCCGGCGCGTGATCGTCAGCCCGGTTCCCGCGCCCGCGACCTCGCCGAAAGTGGCCGCCGCCCGCGCCGAATCGGTCAAGCACCATAGCCTCGAGATCTTCATCCAGTGCCTGTACATGCTGCCGGTCGTCGGCAACGCGATGTCGCTCTACGACGTCGGCGTCGACATCTATCGGATCTGCAGCGAGCCGGGCGGCGCGAAGAAGGTCCTCAGCTGGAGCATCCTCGCGATCGACGTGATCGGCGTCGTGCCCGCGGCGGGCAATGCGACCCGGCCGGCCCGCGCGGTCGTCAAGGAGGTGTTGCTCGCGTTCGCGAAGGGCGCGGGCACGGCGGCGCTGGTCGAGCTGTTCTGGGCCACGGCCGGCGGCGACGTGATCGCGTTCATGGCCGATCTGGATACGCACCTGAAGCGATGGAAGAACGACATCGTCAAGGGCGTGCGCGACGCGTCGCAGACGGTGCGGCGCTTCGTGATCAATCCGGTCTCGGCTGCGGAGCAGATGGGCCGCATCCAAAAGAACAGCGGATTCCTGTCCTGGGTGCCGTCGACCGAGGAAGTCGCGCTGCACGGGATCGATCAGCTGCTCAAGCTGTCCGGTCAGCGCGACGCGATCGTCGCGTGGCTCGACGAATTCGACCGCAACACGGGGCCGATGCTCGACGCGGCGTTCGGCGATGTGGCGCAGGCCGGCAGCCTGCTGTTCATGGCCGCGCAGATCACCGCGGAGATCAAGGCGCGGCGCGCGCGCAAGGTGCCGTCGCATGTCGCGCAAGTCGCACCGGGCACGATGCGGGCGCCACACCAGAAGCGCGGCGCGCATCGCGATTCGACGCAGAAGGGTGCGCAGCCGAGCCCGCTGCCGGCGAAGGACGGCTGCGGGTGCCCGCCCACCGCGAGCGCGAAGCCGGTCAATTACGCGATGGGCGACGAGAACCTCGAGCAGACGGACTTCGTGCTCGACGGGATCGTGCCGATCGTGTGGACACGGCGCTACCGGTCGAGCCTCGCGGCGTACGACGCGAGTCCGCTCGGTGCACGCTGGAGCAGCCCGTATCACTTGTCGCTGGAAGAACGGGACGGCGTGCTGACGTTCTTCGATCCCGACAACCGGGCGGTGCCGCTGCCGCCGGTGGGCGTGGGCGAATCGGTCGAGGTGCCGACCGAGCAATTCACCGTCACGCGTCCGGATAATCGGCACATTCAACTGGCCTATCCCGACGGCAGTCGAGAGGATTACGAACGGCATGGCACGCGCTATCGCCTCATGTCACGCCAGGGACGAGATGGTCTTGGCCTGACCTTCTCGTACAACGAAGCCGGCGAACTCGCCACGCTCAGCGACGGTGCGGAGAACGCGATCCGCCTCGAATACGTCGACGGACGCGTCGTGGCAATTTATCGCACCAGCGTGCCGGGCCTCGCCCGGGAAGCGCTCGCCCGCTACACCTACGACGCGGCGGGCGACCTGACCGGTCACGTCGACATGCTGGGATTCCGGCGCACGTACGCGTACCAGCAACACCTGCTCACGCGCTACACGGACTTCAACGGCAACGCCGCGAATCTGGAATGGGACTGGCCGGGCCAGCGCGCAGGCGCGCCCGCGCCGGCCGACGCGCAGTGCGTGCGCACCTGGCTCGGCGACGACGGACCGCACCTCCAGGACGAGACGCATTTCGAGTACCACCGCGAGCACTGGTACACGAAGGTCACCGATGCCGACGGCCACGCGACGATTCACCGCTACGACTATCACAACCGGATCGTGCTGGTCGAATACGCGGATGGTTCGACGGACGCATTCGAATGGGACGCACACCACCGTCTCGTCGGCACCCAAAACGCACTGGGCCACACGCAGCGCTTCGACTACGACGCGCAGGGGCGCCTCACCACCGAGACGGACGCGCTCGGCAACACGACACGCACCGAATACAACGCGGACGGCTTGCCGATCCAGGTCACGGCGCCGGATGGCCGTGTCACGCAGACCGACTACGATTCGCTCGGCCGGCCGGTCACGGCGACGGACGCTACGGGCCGGACCACGCGCTACGCATGGGACGGCAACGGCCGCCTGCTGTCGCTGACCGACCCGAAAGGCGGCGTGAAGCGCTTCCGCCACGACAACGCGGGGCGGCTCGTCGAGTCGATCGACTGTTCCGGCCACGCGACGCGCTACGGCTATGACGAGCGCGGCCACCTGTCGCGCGTCACCGATGCCGAGGGCCACGCGACGCGCTACCGCTGCGACGCGCGGGGGCAAGTCATCGGCGTCACGCATCCGGACGGCGTCGAGGAGCACTTCACGTGGGACGGCGAAGGCAACCTGCGCACCTACCGGGACGGCGCGGGTCAGGTGACGGAATACGCGTTCAACGCCCGTCGGCAGCCGACCTGGCGCAAGGATGCGGCGGGCCGGCAACTGACGTATGCGTACGACCTGCAGTGGCGGCTGACCGCGCTGACCAACGAGAACCGGGAGCAGACCCGGTTCCGCTACGACCCGCTGGGGCAGCTGATCGAACAGACGGACTTCGACGGCAGCACGACCCGCTACCGGTGGGACGAGGCGGGCCGGCTGGCCGGTTCGACCGAAGGCGACGTCAACACGACCTACACGCGCGACCCGCTCGGGCGGCTCACGCGGCGCGAGATCGACGGGCCGGATGGCCGCGGCCGGGTTGCCGAGCACTTCTATTACGACGCGCGGGGCCGGCTGACGACCGCGCAGGGCCATGGCAGCAAGGTCCGGCTCCATTACGACGATGCCGACAACCTGATCGCCGAGGAGCAGACCCACAGCCCGGACACGGGCGTCGCCTACACGGCGGTGACGCGGCACGAATACGACGCGCTCGGCCACCGGATTCGGACGCAGTTGCCGAATACGCGCACGATCGACTGGCTGCGCTACGGCTCGGGCCATGTACATGGGGTGCTGCTGGACGGCCAGCAGCTGGTCGATTTCGAGCGCGACAAGTTGCATCGCGAGATCGCCCGCCGTCACCGCAGCTTCGAGCAGCGGCGCGAATACGACCCGGCCGGGCGGCTGCAGCGGATGATCGTGCGCCGCGATGCGCACGCGCTGCCGACGGACTGGATCGCCGCGCGGCAGTACCGGTACGACGCGGCGGGCCAGCTGACGCGCATCGAGGATCGCACGCGGGGGGCGACGGACTACACGTACGATCCGGTCGGACGGCTGCTGAAGGCGGTGACGCCGGACCTGAAGGAAGTCTTTGCGTTCGATCCGGCCGGTAATCCGATTGATCCGGAGCAGCTTCCGCCGCGCCCGACCGAGGAAACGCTGGACGAGATGACGGCGCGGCATGGCCGGGCTGCCGCGCGAGATGCGGAATGGCGGCACGCGCATCCGGGCCAGGAAGAACCGCGGGCCCACTTCGAGCGACGCCAACAGGAGGCGGCGGAATACTGGAGGCTGATTGAGTGGGAACGCGCGTTGCCGAAGTGCGTGGGCAACGTGCTGAAGGCGCTGAACCGCACGCGCTACGACCATGACGCGCACGGCAACCTGATCCGCAAAACCGAGCCGGGCGGCGTGACGTGGCTGTACGCATACGATGCGGCGAACCGGCTGAAGCGGGCCGATCGCTACGCGAAACCGCCGGCGGCGAACGAGATCGACCGGCTCGAGCGGACGCCGGACGGCACCGCGTTCATCCCGGGCACGGTGCGGCCGGTCTTGCAGGTGAGCTTCGAATACGACGCGTTCGGGCGGCGCACGCTGAAGGAGGCGGGCCGGCCGGACGGCAGCATCGACCGGACGGTGTTCACGTGGGACGGCGACGTGCTGCTGATGGAAGAGCGCTTCCACCTGCCGCCGCGGCAGCCGGGCGAACGTGAGCCGCTGACCTTCCGCCCCGTGCAGATCGTACGCGAGGATCCGGACGACCCGTACGCGCTGCCGGTGGCGCAGCGGATGCATACGCTAAGCGAGCGGCATCAGTGGCAAGGAGCGTCGCTCTATCTGCATGAACCCGGCACGTTCGTGCCGCTGGCGCGGCTGGACGAGACGCTGGTGGAAGCGGCGTTCATAGCGACGGGGACGGATGGCCGGTTCGTGCAGGTGCCGGCGAAGACGCGGCACGCGACGCTGTTTTACCAGAACGATCATCTGGGGACGCCGCAGGAACTGCTGGACGAGTCGGGGAAAGTGGTGTGGTCGGGTCGGCATCGGGCGTGGGGCGCAGAGAAGACCGTCTGGCAGGCACAGCCGGAACGCCATGAAGCGGGGAACCCGATCCGGTTCCAGGGCCAGTACCATGATGACGAGACGGGGCTGCATTACAACCGGCATCGGTACTATGATCCGCAATCAGGACGCTTCGTGTCGAAAGATCCGATCGGATTGGCCGGCGGGATCAATGTCTATCAATACGCTTCGAATCCGATAAGCTGGATTGATCCACTTGGATTGACGAAGAAAAAATGCCCTTGCCCTGACCGTCTTCCTAACGAGGCAATTGTATGTAGAGGCGGTAGTTGTACTGCCGAGAAGTTTCGTCAGGGATCTGGTGTCACTGTCGGTGCAGACGGAAAACTAGATGGAGTTTCGGTAAACAGTGCTACGGGAAGGTCACTAGACGAACTGACTGATGGTATCCCGCATGGGAAGGTCGGTGTTACAACGGTCGGAAATGTTAGGGCGGCAGGCGGCGATGTGGTTGCATCGCCAACTAGAAACAATCCGAATCATGCAACCTTATCGGGAATAACAGCGGAACGCGCAGAGGCACTCATGACGCCGACTGTCCGCAATCCAAATGCAAGAAAGTAGGTGGAATATGAACGATGAAAAACTGAATGAAATCGAGGCTCGCTGTAAGGCGGCTACACCAGGACCGTGGGTATCTTATGTTGAAGGAAGAGACCATGAAAGCGGTTCAAATTTCATCATGACTGGTCCGGAAGGGGATCGCAGTGACGATATCGAACTAAGTGGCGCCACCATCGCGGATCAAGATTTTATTGCGCATGCTAGACAAGATATACCACTGCTGGTTGCTGAGATTAGGAGACTCAAGGAAATGTTGATGCGTAAGTAGAAGCTGCGTTGCTTGCGGTCAAGTCATCATGACGATGAGACGGGGCTGCATTAAACCGGCATCGGTACGCCACCCTTTCAGACTTCATTTCATCGAAACAAGCAGACAGGGGCAGGTTGGCCGGTGAGCGCAGAACACTTGAACTTCGCCAGCAGTTACCTTTCCGAAAGTTCGGCCGGGCACAAAGCGAACGATTCCTTCGGGTTGCGCGCGATGTGCTGTCGGACCCCAGTAACCCGCGAGCTCGACAGTTTATGTGGGCGGTTGTCACAGACATAACCGTCCGCTCGAAGCAATTTCGTCTGAGAGGGAACCGAGCCCAGCTAGCGTCGGCAATTTCGCACTGGAGCGGCAAGAACGATGACGCATAGGTGCCCAGTGACGTATCAGATTGGCGCGGCCACACAGGATCGAACTGGCGAAGTCGGGAAAGGACTGGCGGCGCCTGTGTTGCACTTCGCTTCACTCGCTGTGACCAGCTCATAGCGGGACCTCCTCCCGCAGGAGTGCGCCCATGCCGGGCGCACACAAAAAAAAGAGACCCCCGCAGGGATCTCTTCGTCGCGAGCCGGACGTTGATCCGGCGCAGGCGATTGATCAGAAGATATTGCGCAGGCCGATCGCGATGCCGGTCTGGTTGCTGCGGCCCGGCAGCTCGACGTTGGCCGCGCCGTTCGTCTTGTTGAAGTCGATCGTGCCGTAGATTTCCGTGCGCTTGCTCAGCGCGTACTCGGCAATGCCGACGATCGCGTAGCGGTTGCCGCTCGCGAGCGTGCCGTTCGCGGTCATCGCGTTGCGCATGTGGTCGTAGTAGAACGCGCCCGTCAGCGTCAGCGGCGCGGTGACCTGCCAGCTCACGCCCGCGAACGGACCGTCGTCGATCCGGCCGGTGCCTTGCGCGACCGTAATATTCTGCTGCGCGAGCAAGCCGTCGACGAAGCCCGTGTCGTCCTTCGAGCGCAGGTAGCCCGCGTAGACCTTCACCTTGCTGAACGCGTAGACGACGTTCGCGTGATAGATCGTCTGCTTGCGCGCCGAGTTGTTGCTGTTCTGCTGCGCGCCGGCCGCGATGCTGAGCGGACCCATCACGTACGACAGCGAGAAGCCCCACGCATTGCCCTTGCCGAGCGAGCCGGGGATCTGGCCGGAGAAGCCGGTCGCCGAGTTGTCCGTATAGTTGATGCCGGTCGAGTACATCGCGGTCGCGGTCAGGCCGCTGAACGTGCCCGTGTACTTGATCTGGTTGTCGGCGTACAGCCCGCCGCCGAGCGCAACCGGCAGCCACGCGTTCTCGAAGTAGTTGCCGACCGTCAGCGGATCGTAGGTGTCGGACAGCAGGTCGAACAGCGGCGTCTTCTGGCGGCCGAGGGTCACGGTGCCGTACGGGGTCGCCAAGCCGACATACGCGGCGCGGTTGAACATGCGCCGGACCTGGCCTTTTTCATTGACATCCGAAAACCCGCCGTTCTGCAGGTTCACACCGCTCTCGAGCTTGAACAGCGCCTTCATCCCGCCGCCGAGGTCTTCCGTGCCGTAGATGCCGAAGCGGCTGTTCGTGATCGCGCCGTTCGTCATCGACAGCAGGCCGTCGTTCTTGGCGTTCGCGTTGGTCAGGTAGCGGACGCTGACGTCGGCGACGCCCCACAGCGTGACCGAGCTTTGTGCTGCCGCGTATTGGCTGGCGAAGGCCAGCGCGGCGCCCCCTGCGAGTGCTGCGAGTCTGGTGGTCTGCTTCATGAGCGATCCCTTATTTGTTGGTGTCTCCGTACATTGCCGGCCGCGTTCGCCGCCGGGTGACGATCGCGCGCGCTCTTGGCGCGCGCGACGTGGCGAGAATCATAAGATGAGTCCGAATCGCGAAAGAAATTGAAATGCGTGGTAACGGTTCGATTGTCGTCAGCACACAACGCCCGGCGCGCGGGGCTTGCGCGACGGGCAGGCCATTCCGCAGGAATCCGTCACGATTCGGGCAGGCGGCGGGGAGATCGATGAGAGCGAGCGGGGACGCGATTGATGCGACGCAGCAGACAGGCCGCGAGACGGTGAAGGAGACGGCAAGCCAATGAAGCGGCGACGCGACCGGCGCGGACCGGTTCCACACGGCGCCGGATGCCGCGCCGCAGCACGGCCCGCCCGCGCTGCGCCGTCAGCCGGCCGCGCCTGCGCCCGCGTCGGCGCGCCGCCACGCGCGCCGCACGATTTCGGCGAATGCGCCCGCGAGCAGCAGCACCGCGCCCCACAGCGCGACGTCCGGCGCGAGCCGCGTGACGAGGCCGCCGGCCACGGCGCCCGCGAGAAAGCAGAAGCTGATCGTCGCGAGCAGCGCCGAATCGTGCAGCGCGCCGGCGTCGTAGCGCGGAATCAGCCCGACGAACAGCTTCTGCGCGGCGCGCCGCAGGTTGCCGGTCGTCATCACGGACGTGTACGACAGCTCCTCGAGGTGCGTGAACGACAGCGTCTGCAGCGTCGCGACGAACGAGATGCCGGGAATCAGCCACGCGCTCGACGCGCCGACGAGCCCGCTCGCGGCGATGCCGAGAAACGCGATCTCGACGACCAGGCTCGCGAACGCGGTATGCCGCATCCAGCCGCGCTGCGCGGCGAGCCCGAGCAGGTGCGCGACGAACACCGCGATCACGAAGCCGACGAGCGGCGGCACGTGGTGCAGCGCCGCGGCCCACTCGCCGGCCGACAGGTTGATGCCGAGCAGCGCGACGTTGCCCGTCATCGTGTTCGCGAACACGTGGCCGTGGCCGACGTACGTGTACGCGTCGAGATAGCCGCCGGACAGCGTCAGCAGCGCGGCGACCGTCAGATTGCGGCTGGCGCCGTCGAGATCCATCGATCCCCCGGTGTCGTCGCGCGCAGGAATGCTCAATTCTTCTTCAGATAGCAGGCCTTGAGCATCACGCTCATCCCGTCGACCTTGCAGTCGACCTCGTGATCGCCGTCGACGAGGCGGATGCTCTTCACCTTCGTGCCCATCTTCAGCGTGACCGACGAGCCCTTCAGCTTCAGGTCCTTGATCAGCACGACCGAATCGCCGTCGGCCAGCACGTTTCCGTTCGCGTCGCGAACGACGCGCGCCGCGTCGTCATCGGCCGCCGCCGGTGCGGCGCTCGACCACTCGTGGCCGCAGTCGGGGCAAATGAAGAGTTCGCCGTCGGGGTAGGTGTTTTCCATCGCGCATTGCGGACAGGCGGGAATCGTCGACATGATGCTGGGTCCTGCTGATTGAAAGCCGGCAGTATACCGGCCCGTTGCGGCCCGTTGCACGGCCCCGCCCTGCCGTATCTCGAAGCGCAACCGAATCGCGCCCGCAGGCCGGCCGCCCGTGCGTGGCGGCTGCGCCCGCGACGCTCACTGCCCGAAGCCCGTCAGCCCGATCAGCGCGCCGGCCGCGAGCAGCCACAGCGGATGGATGCGCGTGCGGTAAGCGAGCACCGCGCATGCGGCGGTGATGCCCCACTGCACGGCCGTGTGGTTCGACGCGTCGGCGATCAGCACCGCGCTCGCGACGACGAGCCCCGCCGTGACGGGCACCATCCCCTGCTGCACGTAGCGCCGCCACGGCCGGTTGCGGAAGCGCTCCCACGCGTGCAGCGCGAGCACCGTGACCACCGACGACGGCCCGAACTTCGCGAGCGTCGCGACGAGCAGCCCCGGCCAGCCGGCCACGTGCCAGCCGACGAGCGACACGATCATCATGTTCGGCCCCGGCGCCGCCTGTGCGAGCGCGAACAGCGCGGTGAACTCGGGCGCGCTCATCCAGTGATGCACGTCGACGACCTGCCGCTGCATCTCCGGCAGGATCGTATTGCCGCCGCCGAACGCGAGCAGCGACAGTTGCGAGAAGATGGTCGCGAGCGCGAGCAGCGTGTCGTTCATCGCGCGCCTCCGTCATGCGGGCCGCGCCGCTGCGCGTCGTGCGGCGCGCCGGCGTCGGCGGCCCCCGGCGCCGTGGCCGGTGCGCCGCCGCGCCGTGCGGCGAGCCACACGCTGAGCGGCGTCAGCACCAGCATCGTCGTCAGCAGCGGAATGCGCAGCACCGCGATCGCGACGAACGCCAGCGCCGCGATGCCCGCCGCCGCGCGCGCGTGCCGCAGCGGCTTCGCGACCTTCACCGCCATCGCCGCGAGCAGGCCGGCCGCGGCGGCCGACAACCCGGCGAACAGGTGCCGGACGGCCGGCTCGTTCGCGGTTTTCGCATACAGCACGCCGAGCGCGACGACGACGAGCGTCGGCCCCGCGATCAGCCCGAGTATGCCGGCGAACGCGCCCGGCACGCCGCGAAAGCGCATCCCGACCGCGACCGACAGGTTGATCACGTTGCCGCCCGGCAGGAACTGGCACAGGCCGAGCAGATCGGTGAACTCGTCGGCGGAGAGCCACTTGCGCTCCTCGACGATCGTGCGGCGCGCGAACGGCAGCGCGCCGCCGAACGACATGAGGCCGAGGGACAGGAAGCCGGTGAACAGCTCGGCGACGCCGACGTCGCGCGGCGTGCCGGCGGGCGGCGGGGAAACGGATTGCATGGGAGTCCTCGATAAACGACAGGTCGAGATTACCGCCGCGCGGCGCGCGCGCAAAACGATTTTATCGGCGCTTGCTTGTGATCTAGAATCACAAGCATGGCACGCGATCTCCCGCCCTTTTCCGCGCTTCGGGCCTTTGAAGCCGCGGCGCGACACGAAAGCTTCAGCGCCGCCGGCGACGAGCTGCATGTGACTCACGGTGCCATCAGCCGGCAGATCGCCGGGTTCGAGGCGTGGCTCGGCCGGCCGGTGTTCCATCGCATCGGCAAGCGCGTGAAGCTCACCGACGAAGGCCGCCAGTACCTGGACACCGTGCGCGCCGCGTTCGACAGCATCGCGCTCGCGACCGAGCGGCTGCGGCTCACCGGCGCCGCGCGCGTGCTGCGCATCAACGCGCTGCCGACCTTCGCGATGAAATGGCTGCTGCCGCGCCTGTCGCGCTTCCAGCGCGACGTGCCGAACGTGGAGCTGAAGCTGTCGACGTCGAACGCGCCGCTCGACACGCTCGACGGCTTCGATGTCGCGATCCGCCGCGGCCCGGGCCACTGGCCGAACTGCGCGAGCGGCCGCTTTCTCGACGAAAGCGTGATCCCGGTCTGCAGCCCCGCGCTGGCGAAGCGCCTGCCGATCGCGCGCGCCGACGACCTGGCGCGGCACGTGCTGCTGCATTCGGATACGCGCCCGGAAGGCTGGCGCGACTGGTTCGCGGCCGCCGGCACAACGATGAAGGGCCGCAAGCGGCAGTCGTTCGACCACTTCTACCTGGCGCTGCAGGCGGCGGTCGACGGGCTCGGCGTCGCGCTCGGCCCGCTGCCGCTGATCGACGACGAGCTCGCGAGCGGCCGGCTCGTGATGCCGCTCCCCGGCCCGCGCATCGCCACACGCAGCTACTGGTGGATCACGCCGCGCGAGCATGCCGGCGAGCCGATCGTCGCGCAGTTCTGCGCGTGGCTGGAAGCGCAGGCGAACGCCAACGCATGACGCGTCGCGCACCCGACGCCTGATCGAAACGCAAGTGCTGCGCTGCCGCACGGCCCCGCACGCGTTGCAAGACTGAAACCATTCCGCGCGCGGCGCGTGCGCTTGCCGAGCGAATTCGCGGTCGCACCTCAGACACGCTCCCCCCGCCATTCCTGCCGTTCCGCACCACGCCTGGCGCGCCGCCCGCCGGCCCCGCCGCCGCACGTTTCACGCCTGAAACATCGCCGCGTCCGAAACGTTGCACTGCTGAACACCGCGACCGCCTGGCCCCGCCCCGCGCGGCTATCCGCGCGCTGGCCCGCTGCTTGCTCATGCTGCCGTGCAGACAACGACGACTGCACGGCCGAGCGGCTCGATGCAGGCGACAAACGAACATCAAGCAAGTCGGGGAAATCATGTCGAAGATCATTTCGGCCGTCACACGGCTGCTGTCTCGCATCACTGCTCCTGCTACGCATCGCCTGACGCCGACGGCGCGACTTCGCACCGTCGACGTCCGATGCGCCGACACGGTCCGCACCGTCACCCGACGTCACGACGCCTCGATTCGATAGGCGAATCCCGGGAAGCCCTTGCCGGGCGCATGCGCGCCACGACGACGATCCGCGCCGTTCGCGCGGGCATGGCCGCCGGCGGCCGCTCCGCGCGCAGACGCGCGCGCGGGCGGCGACGGCTGCGAGATGTCGTACGCCGAGCCGCGCCGAGCCAGGCCTCCCGAGCCCCAAGCACCGCGCCGGCCCGGCCGGCGCATACCGACACGAAGGAGGCGCCCACCCAGCAAACGACCCGATCCCGACACAACCAGAAGACCCATCGCGCATCCGGACGATCGAGATCCCGTCCCGAATGACCTCTCGTCGCACCGGCCGCACTTTCAAGCTTTCAAGGGAGAAACCCATCATGAAGCAATCCGTACTGACCAAGGCGGCACTCGCCGCATCGCTCGCTTGCGCGGCCGCCGCCGCATCGGCCGGACAGGCCAGCTCGACGTTCGGCGTGTCCGCCACCGTCAACGCAACCTGCCTGATCGACTCGGCGAGCGCGCTGACCTTCCCCGCCTTCACGCCGGGCACCGGCGACCAGACGGCGCAGTCGGCGATCACGGTCCGCTGCACGAACGGCACGAATTTCAACATCGGCCTGAATGCGGGCACCACGTCGGGCGCCACGGTGGCGAACCGCATCATGACGAGCGGCTCGAATCAGCTCAATTACACGCTGTACCAGGATTCGAGCCGCTCGGTCGTCTGGGGCAACACGCCGCCGACCGACACCGTCAACGGCACGGGCGCAGGCATGGCGATGGCCCAGGCGATCACCAAGACCGTCTACGGCAAGGTGCCGGACCAGCCCAACGCCGTGCCGGGCAGCTACGCCGACACGGTGACGGTCACCGTGACGTTTTAGTGCCGCGCGGGAGGGCCCGCGGCATCCCGCATGCGCGCGCCCTCCCCAACGGCCGCCGCCGCGCCCGTTGCACGCAGCGCTGCGCATGGCGAAGCGAATCTCATACGGATGGATCTGCGATGAAACCGAACATGTGCCAACTCGCGAAGTGGATCGCGGCCGCCGCGCTTGCCGCGGCATGCGTCGACAGTCATGCGACGAACTTCACGGTGTCTCCCGTTCGCGTCGAGCTGTCCGCGGCGCACACGAGCGTCGCGCTCACGGTCAGGAACGAGTCGGCCGACGAACCCGTGATCGTCCAGTTGCGTACCGCCGCGTGGTCGCAGAACGCGGGCGACGACGTCTATGCGTCCACCGGCGACCTGATTGCCGCCCCGCCCATTTTCACGATCCCGCCCGGCGGTTCGCAGGTCGTGCGGGTCGGCCTGCGACACGCGCCCAACGCGGACCAGGAGACCGGCTACCGGCTCTATCTGCGCGAAGTGCCGCCCACGCCGAAGCCGGGGTTCGCCGGCGTGCAGATCGCGCTCGAAATGAGCCTGCCGATCTTCGTGAGGCCGAAGAACGACACCGCCCCCCGCCTGCGCTGGGCAGCGGACCCGCGTCCGAACGGCGCCGGCATGCTCGCGCTGCGCGTGACCAACGAAGGCACGGCGCATGCGCAGGTGGCGAACCTCGAACTGCTCACGCCGGGCAGCGACCGGCCGGTCGCCACGCATGCGGAATTCGCCTACATTCTGCCGGGCCAGTCGCGGCAGCTGGTGTTCAGATCCGGCTCCGGCGCCGCACCGGCCGTTGCTTCCGGATTACGTCTGGTCGGGTACTCCGATGCGGGCAACATCGACTCCACGATCGCGCCGAGCGACCGCTAAGGCGGCGATCCTGATCGCGATCATCATGAGCGCACGGATGACCTTCGCGGACGAACGCCCTGTCGCGACACCAGCGGCACCAGCGGCGGGCGGCGCGGCCGAGCTGCTGTATCAGGTCGACATCAACCGGCAGGGGCTCGACGAAACCGCGCTGCTGATCAAGGCGAGCGACGGCGAATTCTACGTGTCGGCCGACGACCTGAAGCGCTGGCGGCTCAAGTTGCCGGACGTCCGGCCGCTGGCCGGCGCCGACGCGCCGTTCTACCCGCTGAAATCGATCGCGGGGCTCGCCTGCACGGTCGACGAGCAGAACCTGACGATGTCGATCAGCGTGCCTGCCGACGCGTTCGTCGGCGCGTCGTTCGACGAGACCGAGCGGAACCGCCCGCCCGCGGTCGAGCCGGGCATCGGCGGCTTCTTCAATTACGACCTGCTCGCGGAGCAGGCCGCAGGCCGGACGCATGGCGCGGGCCTGTTCGAGCTCGGCTTCTTCAACCGCTTCGGCGTCGGCGTCGGCACGTTCCTCGCGGACGAGTCGGGCCCGACCCGGCGGCTGACGCGCCTCGAAACCACGTGGACGACCGATCGGCCCGGCAAGCTCGCCAGCCTGCGCATCGGCGACGCGATCAGCCGCCCCGGCATGTGGGGCCGCGCGATCCGCTTCGGCGGCATTCAGTACGCGACCAATTTCGCGACGCAGCCCGGGCTCGTCACGATTCCGCTGCAGGGCGTGAGCGGGCAGGCCGTGCTGCCGTCGACCGTCGACGTCTACGTCAACAACGCGCTCACGTCGACGCGCGACGTCGCGCCCGGCCCGTTCGCGATCAACAACGTGCCCGTGGTGACCGGCCAGGGCGACGTGCGGGTCGTGGTGCGCGACGTGATGGGCCGCGAGCAGGTGATCACCCAGTCGTTCTACGCGAGCGCGAATCTCCTCAAGCAAGGCATGCAGGACTTCTCGTACGAGGTCGGCAAGGAGCGGCGGGATTTCGGCCTGGCAAGCAACGACTACGGACGCTGGTTCGCCAGCGCGACGCACCGGATCGGCGTGACCGACCGGTTCACCGGCGAGATCCACGCCGAAGCCGAAGCATCCCGGCAGAACCTCGGCGTCGGCGGCGTGGTGCTGGCCGGGCCGCTCGGCGTCGTCAACGCGTCCGCGGCGGCGAGCCGCAGCGCCGACGGGTCCGGCGCCCTCGCGGCGCTCGGCGTCGAGAGCCAGTCGGGCCTCGTCGACGTCGGCGCGCACGCGCAATGGGCCACGCCGCATTTCGCGCAGATCGGGCTCGATCCGGGCACGCCCGCGCCGAAGCTGCTGACGAGCTTCAACATCGGCGTCGGAATGGGCCGCTTCGGCTCGCTCGGGCTCGCGCACGTGTTCGTCGACGATCGCGGCGGCAACAAGGTTCAGCTGCTGTCGCTCAGCTACAGCGTCCAGCTCGGGCGCTTCGGCTTCGCGAACGTCAGCGTCAGCAAGCCGCTGGGCGGATCGGGCGCGACGACCGTCGGCGTCGCGTGGACGATCCCGATCGACAACCGCACGAGCGCGTCCTTCACGATGACGCACCAGCAGGGCGCCACCGACATGCTGGCGCAAGTGCAGCGCAGCCTGCCGGTCGGCGAAGGATTCGGCTACTCGGTTCAGGCGGGCAACAACGCGCAGGATGCGAGCGCGACGCTGCAGACGCGCACCGGCACCTACAGCGTCGAGGCCGCGTCCTATCGCGGCCGGGCCGGCGTGCGGGCGAACGCGGCGGGCGGCATCGCGTTCGTCGACGGCACCGCGCGCCTGTCGCGCCAGATCACGGACAGCTTCGCGCTCGTCAAGGTGCCGGGCTTCGCCAACGTCGGCATCCTCGCGGACAACCAGCTCGTCGCGCATACCGACGCCAACGGCGTCGCGCTGCTGCCGCGGCTGCGCGCGTACGAAAGCAATCCGATCTCGATCGAGCAGGCCGACCTGCCGTTCGACGCGAAGATCGGCACGCTGAAGCTCGACGCGGTGCCCTACTTCCGCAGCGGCATGGCGCTCGAGTTTCCGGTCTCGCGTTCGCGCGGCGCGGTGCTCACGCTCGATCTCGAGAACGGCGCGCACTTGCCGGCGGGCGCGGTCGTCACGGTCGACGGGCAGAAGGAAGTCTTCCCGGTCGGCCACGACGGCGTCGTCTATCTCACCGGACTGTCGGAGCAGAACCGCCTGCGCGCGACGTGGCGCGGCCAGCAGTGCGACCTGACCGTCCGCTTTCCCGCCGGCGACGATCCGCTGCCGGACCTGGGCACCCATCTTTGCAAGGGAGTCACACCATGAGACATCGCAAGCATGCCGGGCGGCGTGGCCGGCTGACGCGCCTGCGCGCCGCCGCGGCGGCGCTCGCGGCCGGCGCGGCCGTGCTGGCCGCGCTGCCCGTGCTCGCGGGGACGACCTGCACGCTGAATGCGCCGTCGTCGATGGTGTTCGGCACGTACGACACGATCAATGCCGCCACCTCCGCGATCACGGTCTCGGTCAGCTGCAGCGGCAACGGCAACCCCACGCCGACGGTGACGGCGAGCGCGGGCGGCGGCACCTTCGCGAATCGCCTGATGACGAGAACCGGCGGCACGCAGACGCTGGGCTACAACCTGTATCTCGACAGCGCGCACACGTCGATCTGGGGCGACGGCACGAGCGGCACGTCGGTGATTTCGTGGGGCAAGATCAACGGCTCCGGGACCGTCAACGCGACCGTGTACGGGCTGATCCGCGGCGGCCAGAACGTCGTGCCGGGCGGATACGCGGACCCGCACCTCACGATCACCGTCAATTACTAGCACCACGGACTCAGACAACGGGGCACACCATGAACCGAACCGAGACAGCGAGCGCCGCCGCATCGCGGCGCAGCCCATGCGGCCGGACCCGCGCGGCGTCTGTCGCATCGCCGCGGGCCGCTCGCCGCGCGCGAACGCTGCTTGCCGCGACGGCCGCGCTATCGATCGCCCTGCTGGCCGCCGCGCCGGGCCCGGCCGATGCGAAGCAGGCCACCCGGTCGGTGCAGGTCGGCGCGACGGTCCAGCCGTACGCGCGGCTCAAGGCGACCAGTCCGGCCCAGCTCGTGATCGCGAACAAGGACACGAGCATCGGCTACCTGAGCGTGCCGAACGCCAACAACCCCGCCGGGACGACGCTTGCGGTCCAGACCAACGACCGCGCCGGCTACACCGTGCTGGTGCAGGTGGCTGCCGCCAGCCAGTCGCAGTTCAGCTCGATCGAGATCAGCGGAATCGGCAGCAAGGTCGTGCTGCCGGCGACGGGCGGCAAGATCGCCGTGCCGTATACGGCGCTCAACACGACCTTTACGGTGACCTATCGCTTCGTGTTCGCGCCGAAGGCGAAGAACGGAACCTTCGCATGGCCGGTGACGTTTTCGGTGCAGCCCAACCCGTGACGTCCGGCGATCGCCGGGGCCGGCGGCTCACAGCACCGGCCCCGGCTCCTTTTCCTTGCGCAGGATCGCGTAGAGGAGGATCGCGCCGAACGTCGCGGTGCCGATCCCGCCGAGCGCGAAGCCGCCGAACTTCAGCGAGAAGTCGCCCGCGCCGAGCACCAGCGTGACGGCCGCGACGATCAGGTTGCGGTTGTCGGAGAAATCGACCTTGTTGACGACCCAGATGCGCGCGCCCGTCACCGCGATCAGCCCGAACACGACGATCGACACGCCGCCGAGCACCGGGCCCGGAATCGTCTGGATCACCGCGCCGAACTTCGGCGAGAAGCCGAGCCCGATCGCGATCAGCGCGGCCACGACGAACACGAGCGTCGAGTAGATGCGCGTGACGGCCATCACGCCGATGTTCTCCGCGTAGGTGGTCACGCCCGTGCCGCCGACGCTGCCCGACACGATCGTCGCGAGCCCGTCGCCGATGAACGCGCGGCCGACGTAGCGGTCGAGGTTCTGGCCCGTCATCGCGCTCACGGCCTTGATGTGGCCGAGGTTCTCCGCGACGAGGATCACCGCGATCGGCGCGAGCATCAGCATCGCGTGCGGATCGAACACCGGTGCATGGAAGGTCGGGATGCCGAACCACGCGGCATGCGCGACGATCGAGAAGTCGATCGGCTTGCCGAGGCCCATCCCGTTGGTCGCGACCGCGTAGATCGCATAGGCGATCACGAGCCCGACGAGGATCAAGAGGCGCTGCAGCATCCCGCGCGCGAACACCGCGACGCCGCCGACCGACAGCACGGTGACGAGCGCCATCGCCGAATCGAAGGTCGACGCTGACACGCCCTTCACCGCGATCGGCGCGAGATTCAGGCCGATCACCGCGACGATCGCGCCCGTGACGACGGGCGGCATCAGCGCCTCGATCCAGCGCGTGCCGACCGCGGACACGATCGCGCCGAGCGCGACGTACACGACGCCGCACGCGATGATGCCGCCGAGCGCGACCGGGATGTTCGGGTTCGGGCCGCTGCCGCCGTAGCCCGTCACCGCGATCACGAGGCCGATGAACGCGAAGCTCGAGCCGAGGTAGCTCGGCACCCGGCCGCCGACCAGCGCGAAGAACAGCAGCGTGCCGACGCCGGACATGAAGATGCACAGGTTAGGGTCGAAGCCCATCAGGAGCGGCGCGAGCACGGTCGAGCCGAACATCGCGACGACGTGCTGCACGCCCATCGCGATCATCTGCGGCCACGACAGGCGTTCGTCGAGGCCGACGACGCGCGCGGCCGCGCCGGGCGGTTGCACCCGCCAGCGCGGGAAATAGGAATCGGACATCGGGACACGCTCCTGTCTTGTCGGTCGCCGGCTGCGGGGGATGCGCCGGTCTGGAATCTGGCGCGAAGTGTACGGAGCGGGGGTGGTGCTGGCAAGCGGCCGGACGACAGGGCTCGCCCCCCCCATTCGCCACTGCAGAATCTGACTCGTCCCATTCACGGCGGCGGCCAGGTTCCCTAAAGTAGCAGCACTGCCGTGCACCAGGCGCGGCAGTGTCCTGCACTTCTCCGTTGGCCGTTCGCGCTCCCCGCCCGAACGGCCTTTTTTTGGGTCTTTACAGATGAGCGTGAAGGCGGCGCCCAAAAGAAAAGCGGTGCCCGAAGGAATGGACTGGTGGTGCGACCAACCAGACGATTCCAACGACCACCGCTTTCATGGCCGAATGAACCCGGCCTCCCGTTCCAGGAACGGTTTTGGCGTTACCGAACTCACGCAGGCACGCCCTTTCCTGTCCAGCTGACGCGGGACGCCGCGCCGCGCGACGCGAGCGTGCGCTCGCATCGCGTCCGGCGCGGGTGCATTACGGATTGATGTACTGGAACAGCGACAGGTTCTGCATTTGCACGAAAGCCTTCTGCGCGCCGGTCAGCGCGTTCTGCAGCTGCGTGAACTGGCTGATCGTCGACACGATGTTGGTGCTCGTCAGGTCCGCGAGATTGCTGGAAACCTGCAGCGAGTTGGTCTGCGTGACCGCCTGCATCGCCTTGATTTCCTGCTCGCGGCCGCCGACGTCCGCCTGGATCGTCGTGACGTTGCGCATCGTGTTGCTGAGCTTCGTCGCGCCGGCCGTCATCGCGTTCTTGAGCGTCGCCATGGCGACCGGGTTGTTGACGGATGGCGTCTTCAGCGCGGCGACTATCGAATCGAGCGTCGAGAACACGTCGGCGCCGCCGGGGGCCTGCGGCGCGGGCGATACCGTGAATGAATCGTTGTTCGCGGGCGTGCCGGACACCGCGACCGTCATGCCGCCGCCGAGCGAGATCGCCGCGCCGGCCGTATAAGGCTGCGCGGCCGTCGTCGTCGGCGGCACAACCGTGTTGTCGGTCACGGTGTAGGTCAGCGCGCCGGCGGGGCCGCTGAACGCGATCGCGAACTGGTGGTTGTTGGTGGCGGCCGACGGGCTCGTCACGGTGACGGGGCTGATCGTGCCCGTGCCGGTGTTCGACGCGCTCCCGGCCGGCACCGGCTGGCTGCCGAACGTCGGCACCGACATGAACACGGACGCGCCGTTGTCGCCCTGCGACAGGCTGCGGGAATCGGCGATCTGCACGTTGCGCGTGCCCATGTCCCCGACGTAATTCACGCCGCCGCCCGCCTTGTTCGTGAACGGCTGGCTGCCGTTCTTGAACCCGGCGAACAGGTAGTTGCCCGCGCCGTCGTCCGAGTTCGCGATCGTCATCAGCTGATCGCGCGCGCTCTGGATCTGCGTCGCGAGCGCCGAGCGGTCGCTGTCGGACAGCGAGCCGTCGCCCGCGCGCACCAGCGTCGTCTGGATGTTGGTCAACACATCGTTGACGCTCCCCAGCGCGTGGTCCTCGGCCTGCAGCGACGCCAGTGCCGCGTTCTGGTTGCTCGTGTACTGCGACAGCGTTGCCGACGTCATCGACAGCTGCACCGCCTGCGCGGCGCCGACCGGGTTGTCCGCGGGCGTCGTGAGGCTCACGCCGCTCGACAGCTGCTGGTACAGCTGCGCGAGCTGCGCCTGCTGGTCGTTCATCGTGGCGACGTTCAGCTGGAAAAACTGGGCGCTGGAAATTCGCATCGCTTCAATCCTCGAAATCCGGTCAGTTGAACAGGCCAAGCACGGTCTGGAACAGCGTCGACGCCGTCTGGATCACCTTCGCGTTCGCCTGGTAGAGCTGCTGGTACTGCATCAGGTTGGCCGCTTCCTCGTTCTGGTTCACGCCCGACACCTCCTGCTGCGCCTTCGTGATCTGGCCGACGAGCGCGGTCTGCGCGGCGCTCGACGACTTCAGCTGGCTCGCGGTGTTGCCGATCCCGTTCACGTAGTTCGCATACGCGCCGGTCAGCGTCGTCGTGCCGCCGCCGAGCGTCTTCGCGGTCACGAGCTGCGCGAGCGCGAGCGCGTTGCTGCCGTCGCTGGTGCCGCCCGAGTACGGACCGATCTTGAAGGTGTCGCCGGTGCTCGGCGTGCCCGACAGCGTAATCGTCACGCCGTTGATCGCGCCAGGCGCGGCGCCCGACATCGTCATCGTCGCGCCCGTCGCCGGGTTGTACGGCACCGTCGTCGTCGGGCCGGCGATCGGCACCGTGGTCGGCGGCGTGCCCGCGATCGTCACCGTCGTGCCGGCAGGGAAGCCGGACAGCGTGTTGGTCGTCGCGTCGTAAGTCAGCGTCGTGCCGCCGGCCGGAATCTGATAGCCGGCGGTCACCGGGCCTTGCGTGATCTTGCCGGTGCCCGTGTTGGTCCCCGTCGCCGACACGGCGACCGGCGACGACGCCGCGATCGCCGAGCCGTTCGAGGTCGCGAGCGAGAACCCGCCGAGCGCGCCGCGCGTCGGCAGCACCGTGAACGAATCGCCGGCGTTCATCGTGCCGGACGAGAACGAGAAGTTCAGCCCGCCGATCGAGCCCGGCATCGACGTCGACGTGCCGACCACCGAGCCGTTCGCGCGGTCCGTCAGCGTGTACTTGGCACCGTCGTACGACAGCGAGTAGTCGCTCGTCGTCGGCTGCGAGGGGTTCGCGAACGACACGTTGAGCGTCGCGTTGCCCGTGTTCGCCTGGTCCGCGAACACGGTCGGGCTGCCGGTCGAGAACAGGTTGCCGCCGGGATTGCCCGACAGGTCGACGCCGAGCGCGTTCTGCGCATTGACCTGCGCGGCGAAGCTGGTCGCGACCGCGCCGAGCTGCGCCTGCGCGGGGTCGAGCGTCTGGCGGCGGAACGCGAGCAGGCCGCCGAGCGTGCCGCCCGACAGCGACGAATCCGGCAGCGCCTGGTTCGGTCCCGGCGGGTTCGCGCCGGCGAGGCCCTGCGACACGACGGACAGCTCGCTCGGGTCCGACGACGACGTGACGGCCGCGAGCGTATAGCTCTTGTCGGCGACGACGAGCGGCTGGCCGCCGGCCATGAACACGCTGTAGCCCTGGTCGTTGCGCACGACCTGGATGCCCGCGAGGCTCGACAGGTTCGACACCGCCTGGTCGCGCTGGTCCAGCAGCTGGTTCGGCGGCTGCCCCTGGCTGCCCGCCGTCGCGATCTGCTGGTTAAGCTGCGCGATCTGCGTCGTATACGTATTGATCTGCGCGACGGTGGCGGACAGCTGCGTGTTCACGCTCTGGCGCAGCGCGTCGTATTGCGCGCCGGCCGCCTTCAGCTGGTCGGCCAGCACCTGCGCGTTGCTCATCGCGGTCTGCCGCACCGACGTGTCGGCCGCCTTGTTCGCGACGTTCTGCAGCCCGGTGAAGTAGTTGGTGATCGCGGTCGAGATCCCGGCCGTCGGGCTGCCGACGTAGTTGTTCAGCTGCGCGACGAGCGTATTCCAGGTCGACAGCGCGCCGCCCTGGGTCTGCGCATTGTTCAGCTGGTCGCTCAGGTACTGGCTGTACTGGCGCTGGACGGTGACGGTGTTCACGCCCTGCGGCAGGTAGCCGCTGCCGGTGTACTGGCCGCTCGCCTCCGCGTAGACCGGACGCTCGATCGTGTAGCCGGGCGTCGCCGCGTTGGCGAGGTTGTTGCTGGTCGTCGTCAGGCCCCAGATGGCGGAGTTGAGGCCGCTGATACCGAGGTTCATCAGTGTGTTGGACATGCGCGATCCTGAAGGGTCGGCCGCGCTGCGGCCGCCGGGTTGCGTGACTCCCGGTATAACGGCCGCGGATCGAAAAAATTGAGGGGAAAATGCGGGCCGCCGTGCGCAATCGCAGCGGCGGCCGGGGTGCGCCCCGCCGACCGGCGGGCGCGACGAACGACGTCAGGCGCGCGCGAGCTGGCGGCGCTTCATCTCGAGCTGGGTGATCAGGCGCTGCAGCGTGTTCTCGGCGCTGCCCGGCAGCGACATGAAGCGAAAGCCGAGCTGGTAGCGCCGCGTGCCGTTCGGCACCTCGGTCGAGCGCTGCGACACGAGCTGCAGGTCGAGCGACAGCTTGCCGTGCCCGTTCAGCTCGAGCTCGACGTCGGGCAGCACCGTGCCGAGCTCGAGCGCCGCGACGCGCTCGTCGGCCGTGCGCAGCCCGACCCCGCCGAGCGACAGGTTGTGCACCTCGAACAGGAAGCTCTCGCCGTCCGGCAGCTTGCCGCGGCACACGTACGGATCGATGATCGGCGCGTCGACCCGGAAATACTCGCGCCGCTGGATGCAGTACAGCACGTCCGGAAAGTCGGCCTCGAACGCGGGCAGCCCCTCGTAGCGGGTCTCGCGCGGCGCGCCGGTGCCGAACTCGACGCGCACGCCTTCCGGCGAGGCCGAGAACTTGCAGTGCGCCGCGGCGAGGATGCCGCTGTTCTGCTCGGCGAGCGCGCCCCAGTCGAACGTGAAGGTGCGCGCACCGACGTCGACCTCGAGCAGCCGGGTGACGAGCTGGCCGCCCGGGTACTCGACGGTCAGGAAATCGCCGCGGTTCACGAGGTTGCGCAGCTGCACGCCGATTTCCAGCGGATTGCGGCGGGCGTAGTCGGGCCCGGAGTGCCCCGCGTCCTGGCTCGGGTCCATCGACAGTTCGATATTCATGGCTTGCCGGTCTTTCTTGTCATGAGCGCCCGGGAACCGGTGCGCAAAAAACCGGGCCAGATCGTTGGCCCGGTCGCAGGTCTCTCACACTTAGCGGCAGTGCTGCCCGAAAGTTTAGATCGATTTTCCGATTTTTTTCGCGCAAACGTTCAAAACCGCGCGCGGCGGGGCCGGGCGCGGTCCGAAAGGAGCGGGCGACAAGGGGGGGACGACGGCGGCGCCGGCGGCCCGGTCAGCCGATCTGCTGCATGATCGAGATGAGCTTCTTCGCGTAGTTCGGGTCGGTCGCGTAGCCGGCCTTCTGCATCCCGTGCGCGAAGCCCTCGACGCTGCGGCTCGCGCTCAGCACGCCCGCGTAGCGCGGATTGTTCTTCAGCAGGTTCGCGTAGTCGGTCATCGCGTGCTCGTAGGAGTCGTACGCGCGGAACTTCGCGACGACGCGGCGCGGCTCGCCGTTCACGTATTCGGTCGTCAGCGCCGACACCGTGCGGCCGGTCCAGCCCTTGGTCGCCTTGATGCCGAACACGTTGTAGCTCGTCGAGCCGTCGGCCGCGCGGATCTCGCGCTTGCCCCAGCCCGATTCGAGCGCGGCCTGGCCGACGATGAAGCGCGCCGGCACGCCGGTCGTCGCGCTCGCCGCCTGCGCCGGGCCGGCGAGCCGGTCGACGAATGCGTCGGCGTCGGGCGAGCCGCCCGCGCCCTTCACCGGCGGCGTCAGCGCGCTGCCCGCGGAATAGCCGCGCCCGCTCGCCAGCGTGCCGTTGCTGCCGGCCGTGCTCGCGTAGGCGCGCGCCATCGCGTTCATCGCGGCCATGCCGCCTTCGTTGCCGGAGATGCCCGCGCCGGCCATCCCGAGCCCGGCCGCGCCGGCGTCGGTCGAGCCGGCCGCGCCCGCGCCGAGGTTCGCGTTGCGCATCAGCTGCTTCATCAGCGCGTCGGCCACGCCGATCCCGCGCGACGACATGTGCTGCGCGAGCTGCTGGTCGAGCATCGACGTGTACATCTTCGACGTGCTCGAGTCGAACAGCCCGCCGTCGGGCGTCGCGTCGCGCATGCTCTTCAGCATCATCTGCGTGAACATCGCGTCGAACTGGCCCGCGACGAGCTTCGCGCCGGCCTGCGGCGACTGCTTGACCTGCGCGCGCAGCGCGTCGAAGCCCTGCACGTCGAGCGCGAAGCGCTGCGACAGTTCGTTCGCGTTGGAGAAGTTCGCGGAATTCGCCATTTAGATGATCTCCAGGTCTGCGCGCAGCGAGCCGGCCGCCTTCATCGCCTGCAGGATCGACATCAGGTCCGCGGGCGTGGCGCCCAGCGAGTTGAGCGCCTTCACGACGTCGGCGAGGTTCGCGCCCGCCGTCACCATCTTCAGCGAGCCGTTGTCCTGCTTCAGCTGGATCTGCGACTGCTGCGCGGCGACCGTCTGCCCGTTCGAGAACGGCCCCGGCTGCGACACGACCGGCTGCGTGTTGACGACCACCGACAGGTTGCCGTGCGCGACCGCGCAGCTTTGCAGCGTGACCATCTGGTTCATCACGATCGAGCCCGTGCGCGCGTTGAGGATCACCTTCGCGGCGGCCTTGTCCGGGCTCACGTCGAGGTTCTGCAGGCGCGCCATGAACGCGACCTGCTGCGCCGAATCGGCCGGCGCCGCGAGCTGGATCGTGCGGCCGTCGAGCGCGGTCGCGGTGTTCGGCCCGAAGCTGCCGTTGATCGCCGACACGATGCGCTGCGCGGTGCCGTAATCCATGTCGTTGAGCTGCAGCTGCAGCATCCCGTTCATCTGCGCGACCGCGTTCGGCACCGAGCGCTCGACGATCGCGCCGCCGGCGATGCGGCCCGACGCGAGCTGGTTCACCTGCACGCGGCTGCCGTTCGCGCTCGCGCCCGCGCCGCCCACCGCCATGTTGCCCTGCGCGAGCGCGTACACCTGCCCGTCCGCGCCCTTGAGCGGCGTGAGCAGCAGCGTGCCGCCGCGCAGGCTCTTCGCGTTGCCGAGCGACGACACGGTGACGTCGACCGCCTCGCCCGGCCGCGCGAACGGCGGCAGCGTCGCGGTGACCATCACCGCCGCGACGTTCTTCAGCTGCATGTTCGACAGCGACGAGCCGCCGCCGTTGGCCGAGCCGTTGTTGATCGAGATGCCGAGGTTCGCGAGCATGTTCGCGAGCGTCTGCGTCGTGAACGGCGTCTGCATCGTCTGGTCGCCGGTGCCGTCGAGGCCGACGACGAGGCCGTAGCCGATCAGCGGGTTGTCGCGCACGCCCTGGATCTGCGCGAGATCCTTCAGGCGCTCGGCGTGCGCGGCCGCCGGCACGAGCGCCAGCACGCAGCAGGCGGCGAGCGCGCAGCGCGCGGCGGCCAGCCGGTTCGAGCGGGCGAGATGGCGCATCATGCGCGCGAGCAAGGTACGCATCGTCATCACCACGGCGAAATGTTGAGGAAGAAGCGCTGCAGCCAGCCCATCGTCTCGGCTTCGTTGATGTAGCCCTTCGCCGAGTATTCGATCTTCGCGTCGGCGACCTGCGTCGAGAGGACCGAGTTCGCACCGGAGATCGTGTTCGGGTTCACGACGCCCGAGAAGCGCACGAACTCGTTGCCCTGGTTGATCAGCATCTGCTTCTCGCCGCTAACGATCAGGTTGCCGTTCGGCAGCACGTTGGTCACGGTCACCGTGATCGTGCCGTTGAACGTGTTCGCCGCGCTCGCGCCGCCGGTCGCGTTGAACTTGTTGCCGCCCGCCGCCGACAGGTTCGCCTTTGCGAACAGCCCGCCGAGGAAGCCGGCGGTCGGCACGTCGAAGTTGGTGGTGCCCGCGCGGTTGGTGTTCGCGCCGGACGACTTCGTCGCGTTGATGTTCTCGGCGATCACGATCGTCAGGATGTCGCCGACGTTGCGCGGACGCTGATCCTCGAACAGCGGCCGGCCCGCATAGCCCGGGTTGTAGATCGAGCCGGGCGCCTGCATCGACGGCGGAATCGGCGGCTGCGCCGACATCGGCTGCTGGATGATCGGCTCGCGGGGAATCTGCGCGCAGCCCGCGAGCGCCGCCGCCGCGAGCACGCAGGCGGCGCGGGCGGTGACGAACGGGAAGTGACGAACCTGCTTCATTGCGGCGACGAGTGATTCCGGTTAGCTCTTCATTTGCGTGACGTTCTGCAGCATCTGGTCGGAAGTCGTCACGGCCTTGCTGTTGATCTCGTACGCGCGCTGCGTCTGGATCATGTTGACGAGCTCCTGCACGACGTTCACGTTCGACGCTTCGACATAGCCCTGGTTGAGCGAGCCCGCGCCGTTCAGGCCCGGCTGCGACACGTTCGGCGCGCCCGACGACGTGGTCTCGGCGAACAGGTTCTCGCCCTTCGCCTCGAGGCCGGCCGGGTTGATGAAGGTCGCGATCTGGATCGAGCCGATCTGCACCGCGTTGTTCGAGCCCGCCTGCTTGACCGACACCACGCCGTCCTTGCCGATCGTCAGCGCGGTCGCGTTCTGCGGCACGGTGATCGCCGGCAGGACCTGGTAGCCGCTCGCCGTGACGAGCTGGCCCTGCGCGTTGGTCTGGAACGAGCCGTCGCGCGTGTACGCGTTCGTGCCGTCCGGCATCAGCACCTGGAAGAAGCCCGCGCCATCGATCGCGAGATCCTTCGAGTTGCCGGTCTGCTGCAGGCTGCCCTGCGTGTACAGGCGCTCGGTCGCGACCTGCTGCACGCCGGTGCCGAGCTGCAGGCCCGACGGCAGCTCGGTCTGCTGCGTCGAGTTCGCGCCGGGCTGGCGGATCGTCTGGTACAGCAGGTCCTCGAACACCGCGCGCGAACCCTTGTAGCCGTTGGTGCTGACGTTCGCGAGGTTGTTCGAGATCACGTCCATCTGCGCTTGCTGCGCGTTCATGCCGGTAGCGGCGATGTAGAGCGAACGGTTCACTTTGAATTGACTCCTTCGTTGGCTGGCGTCAGCTGAAATTGAGCAGCTGGTTCGCCGACTGCTCGTTCTGGTCGGCGGTCTGGATCATCTTCGACTGCAGCTGGAACGCGCGCGCGTTGTCGATCATCGCGACCATCGCGTTCACCGGGTTGACGTTGCTGCCTTCGAGCGAATTCGGCACGACGACGACGTCCGGGTCGGCGTCCGCCGGGTTGCCGTCGGCGGTGCGGAACAGGCCGTCGTTGCCGCGCGTGATCGTCGCCGGATCGGGATTGACGAGCTTCATCCGGTCGATCATCGCGACCGCGGTCGGCGGGTCGCCCGGCATCAGCGCGGACACCGTGCCGTCCTTGCCGATCGTCACCTCGGCATTCGGCGGCACCGAGATCGGGCCGCCGTTGCCGACCACCGGCAGGTTGCTCGCGTTGACGATCTGACCGTCCTGGTTGACGTGCAGGTTGCCGTCGCGCGTGTACGCCTCGCTGCCGTCGGCCAGCTGCACGGACAGCCAGCCGGCGCCCTGCACCGCGACGTCGAGCGGATTGCCGGTGCGCGAGATCGGCCCCGGCGCGAAGTCCGAGCCGGGCGTCGACGACAGCACGTAGGTGCGCGTCGTCGTCGGGTCGATCGTGCTGCCGTCGCCGAAATTCATCGGCACCGCGCGAAAGGTCGCGAGCTGCGCGCGAAAGCCGGTCGTCGACGCGTTCGCCAGATTGTTCGCGACGATCGCCTGCTGGTCGAGCGCCTGCGACGCGCCCGTCATCGCCGTGTATATCAGTCGGTCCATGGCTGCCGGTTATCCGCGCGTCAGAGGTTGATGACCGCCTGGTCGACGGCCTGCTGCGTCTTGATCGTCTGCGCGTTCGCCTGGTAGTTGCGCTGCGCGGTGATCAGGTTGACGAGCTGGGCCGTCAGGTCGACGTTCGAGTTTTCCAGCGCGCTGCCCTGCAGCACGCCGTGGTTCGTGCTGCCCGGCGCGGAAATCTGCGGCACGCCCGACGCGGAGCTCTCGGCGTACTGGTTGCCGCCGAGGTTCGTGAGGCCGTTCGGGTTGTTGAAGTTCGCGAGCGCGATCAGGCCGAGCGTCTGCGTCTGGCCGTTCGAGTAGTTGCCGGTCAGCTTGCCGTCCGCGCCGATCGTGAAGGTCGTCAGCGTGCCGCTCGCGAAGCCGTCCTGCGCGAGGTTGTTCACGCCGTCCTTGCCGCCGTACTGGGTCGTGCCGGTCAGGTCGAGCGTCAGCGGCTGCGGCGTCGCGGAGCCGCCGGTGGCCGGGATCGTGAACTGGAACTGGCCGGTCGTGCCGGTGACGGGCGCGACCGGCGTCGTGCTCGCGATCTGGCCCGACGTGTTGAACGCCACCGTGCCGAGGTCGGTCGGCGTCTGTCCCTTGACGCCCGAGTAGACTTCCCACTGGCCGGCCGTCGCGCTCTTCACGAAATACATGTCGACCTGCTGCGCGCCGCCGAGCGTGTCGTACACCTGGATCGACGTCGAGTAGTTGTACGACGTGTTGACCGTCGCGGAGAACGGCGTCGTGGTCGGCACCGTGTCCTGCGAGTTCAGGTTGAACTGGCCGGTGATCTTGGTCGTCGCGGTCGGCGCGAGGTTGGCGGTCGGCGCCTGCAGCGGCACGGTCGCCGCGGTGTTGATCACGCCGCCCGCGGTCGCGTTGTAGCCCATCAGGTTGCGGCCCTGCGAGTCGACGATGAAGCCGTTCTTGTCACGCTGGAACGTGCCGTCGCGCGAATACGTGACCACGCCGTTGTTCGACATCTGGAAGAAGCCGTTGCCGTTGATCGCGACGTCGAGCGCGTTGCTCGTCGTGTTGATCGTGCCCTGGCCGAAGCTCTGCTGCACCGACGCAATCCGCGTGCCGATGCCGATCTGGGTGTTGACCGACGTCGCGACCGAGTTCGCGTACATGTCCGCGAACTGCGCGGTGCTCGACTTGAAGCCGACCGTGTTCGCGTTCGCGATGTTGTTGCCGATCACGTCGAGCGCGTTCGACGCACCCGAGAGGCCGCTCAAACCCTGTTGATAACCCATTTCGGTCTCCGTTTCGTGGAAGCTGAATCAGTTGGTGGTGTTGCCGCCGTTCGACGACGCGTTCGGGAAAATCGACGCGACCTGGGTGAGCCCCACCGTCGTGCCGTTCGACAGCACGAGCCCCGCCGTGCCGTCCGCCTGCTTGATCACGCTCTGGACCTGCGCGGCCGTCAGCGAGGTCGCCGTATACGTCTTGCCGTCGCTGCCGACGTACTGCGCGGTGACCGTGTACTTGCCGTCCGGCAGCGTGTTGCCCGCCGCGTCGGTCGGCTTCCAGTTGAACGGCACGGTGCCGGCCGACTGCTTGCCCGCGTTGATCGAGTTGACGACCACGCCCGCGTCGTTCTTCACCGTGATGGTCAGGTTCGACACGTCGTTCGACAGCTGCACGCCGAACGGCGACGCCGCGCCGCCCTTCACCGCGACGCCGTTGCCCGGTGCGAGCACGTTCGAGCCGATCAGCATCGCCGCCTGCGTCTGCTGGCCGGCCGTGAGCTGCGTCGACAGCGACGTCAGCGACGTGTTGAGCTGCGCGATGCCGCTCACCGTGTTGATCTGCGCGAGCTGCGAGGTCATCTGCGAGCTGTCGACCGGGCTGGTCGGATCCTGGTTCTTCAGCTGCGTGACGAGCAGCTTCAGGAACGTCGTCTGCAGGTCGCTCGCCGACGTGGTCGACAAGGTGCCGGTGTTCGACACCTTGTTCGTGTTCATCGTGTCGGTCGGCAGCGTCGACGTGCTCGTGCCGTTGTCGCCGATCGGGGTGGAGGAGGATGCCATTCGGTCGTGCCTTCTGTCGGGTGAGAGGGGAGTCGCGTGCTCAGGTGCCGATCGTCAGCGTCTTCAGCATCAGCTGCTTCGCCGTGTTCAGCGTCTCGACGTTGGCCTGGTACGAGCGCGACGCCGAGATCATGTTCACCATTTCCTGCACCGGATCGACGTTCGGCATCTGCACGTAGCCGTTCGCGTCGGCGGCCGGGTTCGCCGGGTCGTAGGTCGACTTCATCGGCGACGGATCGTCGATCACCTTCGCCACGCGCACGCCGCCGACGCCCTGGCCGGACGCGGTGCGCGCGCGGCCCTGCGGATCGGCCGCGAACACGACCTGCTTCGCCTTGTACGGCTTGCCGTCGGGGCCGGTCGCGCTGTCGGCGTTCGCGATGTTCGACGCGGTGACGTTCAGGCGCTGCGACTGCGCGGACAGCGCCGAGCCGGCAACGCCGAAGATGTTCATCAACGAGGGCATGGAGGCTCCTTATGCTCGATGCGGATTGCGATCACGAGTTCGACGTGATCGCGGCGATCATCGCCTTGATCTGCTGGGTCATCACGGTCATCCCGCTTTCGTAGTGCAGTGCGTTGTTCGCGAACTGCACGCGCTCGACGTCGAGCTCGACCGTGTTGCCGTCGAGCGCCGGCTGCGTCGGCTGGCGGTACTGCGGGCGGCCGTAGTCGTCGGTCGGCCCGCCGGTCGGGATCAGCTTCGCGTTGCCGGCCATGTGGCCGGACGCCGTCGACGCCATCGTCATCCCGCTCGTCACGCCGGCCGGCTGCGCGAGCGGCAATTGCGCCGCGTTGCTCGGCGCGACGCCGCCGTTCACCTGTTTCAGCGAGCGGGCGAGCGTCGACGAGAAATCGACGTCGCGCGCCTGGTAGCCCGGCGTGTCCGCGTTCGCGATGTTCGACGACAGCAGTTCCTGCCGATAGGCGCGCACGTCGAGCGCCTGGCGGCCGAATGCGAATTCGGCATCGAGTCTGTCCAGCATGTGTGCGTCTCTCCGTTTGAAGCGCTGCACCGCTCTTTCGCCGCACGGCGGCCAAAGAGGCTTTTTTCCATGACACGCATGGTAGGCGGCGCCCGCAACCGGCAATCGGGCGAATAACGCGGCAAAGCCCCCCTCTATTCATCGTTTGCGCGGCGGCTCCGCTCCCTAGAATGCCAATCGGATCAACGGATCGAGGACACGACGATGACCGGCAGCGCACTTCGCAGCGACAACGGGCGACGGCCGCACGCGCGGCTGGCGTTCGCGCTCGCCGCCGCGCTGTGGGCGTGCGCCGCGACCGCGCTGGCCGCGGACGACGGGATGATCGTGATCCCCGGTCGCGGCGAGTCGGCCGAGACCGCGCTCGCGAACGCGAATGCGGCCGGCGCCGGGCGCCCGGCCGGGAACCCGAACCCGGGCGGGATGCCGGCGACGAACGCCGCGGAAGCGGCCGGCGCGAACCCGGCGATGAACCCGGCGGCGAATCCTGCAGCGAACCCGGCGGCGAACCCGGCGATGAATCCTGCAGCGAACCCGCCGGCAATCGCGGGCGGCATGCCCGCCGGCACGCCGGCGTACGCGCCGCGCGCCGCGGCGGCCCTGCCCCCGGCCACCGTTCCGGCGGCGCCGGCCGCACGCCCGCAGGCGCCGCTCCCGGCGCCCGCCCCCGCCCGCCTCGCCGCGCCGATGCCGGCCGGCAACCCCAACGCCGCTTACGGCGCAGCGCGTCCGGCTCCGTCGGCCGCCGCCGCAGCCGCCGATCAGGGCCGGATCGCCACGGTCGTCGCGGGCGAGCCCGCCGCCGCGATGCGCCCCGCGCTCGCGCCGCGCCAACCGGCCTGGCGCGCCAACACGGCCGCCGCCGCGCCGGCCGCACGCCCCTTCCCCGCCGCCGGCGCATCCGCCGCGGCCGCCATCGCCACGCCGCCCGGCCAGCAGGACCCCGACACGATCCGGCGCACGGCGCTCGCATTCCTCCAGCAGCAGATCGCCGGCCTGCCCGGCAAGCCGGCGGCGAGCGTCGCGCCCTCCTTTCCGCGCGGGCTCGCCGCGTGCACGACGCTCGAGCCGTTCCTGCCGACCGGCGCGCGCCTGTGGGGCCGCACGACGGTCGGCGTGCGCTGCGCGGGCGAGCGGCCGTGGACCGTCTACCTGCAGGCGAAGGTCACCGTGCAGGCCACCTATTACGCGGCCGCGCGGCAGATCGCGCCGGGCGAGGTGCTCACCGCGGCCGACCTCGTCGCGCGCGACGGCGACCTGACCCTGCTGCCGCTCGCGGTCATCACCGACCCGTCGCAGGCGGTCGGCTCGACCGCGCTCGCGCGCGTCGCCGCGGGGCTGCCGCTGCGGCAGGACATGCTGAAGAGCGCGGCGTCGGTATCGGCCGGCCAGACCGTGCGGGTCGTCGCGGCCGGGCCGGGCTTCACGATCTCGACCGAAGGCAGCGCGCTCGCCAACGCGGCGCCCGGCCAGTCGGTACGGGTGCGGATGGCGGCCGGGCAGATCGTCACGGCGATCGTCAAGGACGCCGGCACGGTGGAGATTCCGCTCTGACGGAACAAGATTCTGATTCTTCGGAGGATTGCGTCGCCCGCGAGGTGCTAAAGTTTGGCCCGGCCATGCCGTTATCTGGGTCAAACCGCACAGGAATGCCATCGTGAAAATCGATTCGACGCCTACCCCGAATACCCGCGCGCCTGCCGCTTCCGGCAACGGCGCAGCCCGCACGCAGGACGACGCGCCCGCCGCGGCCGGCCCGCAAGCGGGCGCCGCAGGCACGGCCGGCGGCGATGCGACCGTCAACCTGTCGGGCCTGTCCGGGCAGTTGCGCACGCTGTCGGCGTCCGGCAACGCGGACATCGACACGGGCCTCGTCCAGTCGATCAAGGACGCGCTGAGCAACGGCACGCTGACGATCGACGCGAGCAAGATTGCCGACGGCGTACTGAATACCGCCCGCGAGCTGCTGAAGCAGCAGCGTCCGCAGGGCGCCTGATCCGGCCCGCAAGGCCGGTCCAACCGGTTTGCCGGCGCGCGGCCCGTCCGCGCGCCGGCCTGAAGAGCGAATGGCGATGAGAGACGAGCTGCTGGCCACGGTCAACGACGAACACGCGACGGTCGAAGCGTTCGCGTCGCTGCTCGCCTATGAGGAAAAGGCGCTGACGACGCCCGAGCCGCTCGAGGCGCTGCCCGGCATCATCGAGAAGAAAACCGAGCTGATCGACCGGCTCGCGCAGCTCGAGCGCACCCGCGACACGCAGCTGTCCGCACTCGGCTTTCCCGGCGGCAAGAAAGGGATGGACCAGGCCGCCGAGCACGACACGCGCCTGTCCGGCAGCTGGCAATTGCTGCAGCAGGCCGCCGATCGCGCGCGCCGCGCGAACGCGAACAACGGCATGCTGATCCGCATCCGGATGGACTACAACGAACGCGCACTCGCGGTGCTGCGCGACGCACCCGCGCGGGTCGGCTTCTACGGCCCCGACGGCCGCGTGTCGGCGCTGGTGCGCTGACCGGCCGGCGGCCCCCGCGCCGCCGGGTTTCACCGTATCTCCACGCAGTTCACCGCTTTACCAGACCGGGCTCGAACCCGGCGCCCACGGTCCCCTCCAATACACGGCAGCGCAGCCGCGCGGCCGTCCAATCACAACAATCAGAAGAGGGCCTCATGCAACATTTCCGCATTCCCCTGTCGCACCGCATCGCCGCCGCCGCGGCGCTGGGCGCCGCGCTGACGCTCGCCCCCGCGCACGCCGCCGGCCCCGCGCCGCTGCCCACGCCGACCGGCGACATGTCGCTGTCGCCGGCCGGCCCCGACGTCGCGCCGCCGGCCGCCTCGACCGCGCCGGGCATGACGCCGCGCACCGCGCGCCGCGGCTCGGACACCTACACCTACCTGCGCTGCTGGTACCGCATCGACGCGGACCCGCTGAAGCCGGCCGCGACCTACGAATGGGCGCGCGACCCCGCCGGCGGCGACTGGTATCGCGTGTCCGGCTACTGGTGGGCGGACGGCATCACGCAGTGGAAGAACATGTTCTACAGCACGGCCACGCAGGACACGCTCGCCGACGTGTGCCGCAAGACGCTCGCCGCGAAGGGCATCAAGTCGGCGCTCACGCAGGCGGTCGCGGCCAACAACGCGCTGTCGTTCAACTACACGGTGTGGACCATCGATTCCGCGCAGCAGGACGCGCGCGTCAACAAGCTGATCGTGTTCGGCGACAGCCTGTCGGACACCCAGAACATGTACAACGCGAGCCAGTGGAAGCTGCCGAACGGCACGAGCTGGCATGCGGGGCGCTTCAGCAACGGCCCGGTGTGGGCCGAATACCTCGCGAACGCGCTGCGGCTGCCGTTCTACAACTGGGCGATCGGCGGCGCGGCGACCGACCAGCACCTCGTCGTGCCGGGCCTCGTGCAGCAGATCGACTCGTGGCGCGAATACATGGAGCGCGCGCCGGACTACCGGCCCGGCAACACGCTGTTCGCGGTGTTCGCGGGCGGCAACGATCTGGTGAACTACGGGCGCTCGCCCGAGCAGGCGGCCAATGCGGTGCGCGACAGCCTCGACCGGCTCGTCGCGGCCGGCGCGACGCGGATCATGCTCGTCACGCTGCCGGACGTGTCGCGCGCGCCGGTGTTCGCGACCCGCACCGACGCCGCGAGCGTCGCCGCGCAGGTGAAGGACTACAACCAGCGCCTCGCCGACGCGGCCGCCGCGCTGCGCGCCCGCTACGGCGCGACGCTGCGGCTCGAGGTGTTCGACGCGTACGCGCTGTTCGACGACCTGCTGAGCCACCCGGCCAAATACGGCTTCGACGACGCGAAGCGCTCGTGCCTCGACATTCCGAAGCCGTCGTCGTTCACCTACATGGCCGCGCAGACGCCGCGCGCGGACTGCCGCGACCCGGCGCGCTTCGTGTTCTGGGACACGCTGCACCCGACCACGCGCACGCACGCGTGGCTCGCCGAGCAGGTCGCGCCGTTCGTGCGCGCACGCTTGCTGAACTGATCGACGCGGGCGGCGGGCCGCGCGTGGCGCCAAGCCGCGCGCGTCCCGCCGCCTTCATCGGCGTCGCCGCCGCCGGGCCGGGCCCGCGGCGGCATCGCCGGCGTCGCTTACAGCAGCGGGCACGCCGTCACCTGCGTGCCGCGCTCGGCGCACAGCCGCTCGTAGTCGCGCAGGTAATCGCGCTCGTCGCCGGTCAGCAGGTCGAGATCGATCAGGTCCCAGTCGTAGCCGACCGCGACGAGATTCTCGAACGTCATCTTGTCCGGCTCCTGCTCGCTCGGATGGATGATCACGATGTTCTCGATCCGCACCCCGCCCTTGCCCGGCACGTAGATGCCCGGCTCGACCGAGATCACCGCATTCGGCACCAGGCCGTACTTCGAACCCGGCGCGAACCGCACCCCGCCTTCGTGCACGTGGATCCCGACGCCGTGCCCGGTGCCGTGGCCGAAATCATGGCCGTGATCGCGGCACACCTGCCGCACGGCCGCATCGACGTCGCCGCCCGACGCGTCTTTCGGGAACGATGTGACGAGCCCCTTGATGCACGCCTTCAGCGCGACCGTGTAGATCTCCCGCTGCCACGGCTGCGCGACCGTGTCCGGGCGGGTCCGGCGCAATACGACGCGCGTGCAGTCCGTCGCGAAGCCGCCTTCGTAGTACGCGCCGCTGTCGAGCAGCACCAGCTCGCCCTCCGTCAGCTCGACCTCCGGGCTCGCCGCCGTGTAGTGCGCGGACGCGCTGTTGGCGCCGTTCGCCGCGATCGTCGTGAACGTCAGCGCCACCGCCGAGCGCGCGCCGTATGCGTCGTTGATCACGCGGGCCAGGTCGTATTCGGAATGCCGCTGCCCCGGCTCGCCCGTCTTCGCCCAGCGCATCGCGTCGGCAATCGCCGCGGAGCTGCGCGCGAACGCGTCGCGGAACTGGCCGAGCACTTCCGGCGTCTTCGCGACCCGCATCGCCTCGACCGGGCTGAAATCGGCATGCGGCGCGTGCGGCCACACGCGGCTCACCGTGTCGACGAGCGCGCAGTTGACCGATTCGAACCCGTAGCACACGTGTTCGGCCACGAACTGCGCGAGGAAGCGTTCGAGCTCGTCGAAGTCGCGCCGGATCACCTGCAGCGCCGGATACGATTCGAGGTCGACCGGGCAACGGTCGCAGCCTTCCGGCAGGAACAGCACGACCTGCGCGCCGATCACGAACAGGAAGCCCAGGTGCGACGACGCATTCGGGATGTGATAGCCGCGGCTGTTCAGCAGATAGCCGAGGTCGTCCGCCAGGCAGGTGACGAACGCCGTCCTGCCTTTTGCCGCACCGGTGTGCGCGGCGAGCCGCTCGCTCAGCGTCGCGAGGTTCTGCGCGACGCTCACGCCGGTCATCGATTCCGGCAGCTCGAAGATCGGCCGCTCGACCACCCAGCCCGGCAGCGCGATCGCCCGGTCGATTTCGCGGCCGACGAGGCTCGTCCAGTCGAATTGCGCCGCCTGCGTGCTGTCGAGCAGCCGGTCGCGCTGCGCGACGCTGATCCGCAGCCCGTCATAGCCGACCCGCTTGAGCCGGCCCGCATGGGCGACGAGCCAGTCGGCCATCGCCGGCCACATCGACACGTTCAGCCCGAGCTTCTCGACGTGCACGCGCGCCGGATTGCACTGCTTTTCGGCCTGCAGGTGATAGCGGCCGTCGACGAACAGCAGGAACTGCGGCACGCCGAGCGCCTGCGCCGCCGCCGTACTGAGGAAGATGCCGGAGCCTGCCGAGCCGTCGAAGCCCGACAGCGCGTAGCGCTGGTTATTGCGACGCGGCAGGTACTCGGTGATGAATTCGTCCTGCGACGTGATCACCACAGCGTCGAGCTGCGCGGCGTCGAGCAGGCGCGACAGGCCTGCGTGTGTCTCGTCAACGGATGCATCGTAGGGGGGAAGGCCGGAGAAACTGTATTTCAGTTGATCGATCATCGGATGCCCACATTGTTCGTTGTTGTCGGAGGGAGCGCGCGCGGCGCGCGAACCCGCGGCCAGCGCGCCCCAAATTACCGCTCGACCAAAGTTACGTCAAGCTTAAATTTATGCCTTACTTAAATCGACGCGAACGGCCGTTCGGGCGGCTTTTCCGGCGGCAGGGCGGGCCGCGGCGCCCCGCCCTGCCGCGCTTGCGGCGCGCCGAACAGCGCGCGCGCCGCCGGATGGCTGCCGCCCGCCGACAGCCCCGCGCGGTCGAGCTGCTCGACGATGCGGCCGCGTTCCATCACCGCCACCCGGTCGCACAGGTGGCTGACCACGCCGATGTCGTGGCTGACGAACAGATAGCCGATGTCGAACTCGCGCTTGAGCGCCGCCAGCAGGTTGAGGATCTCGGCCTGCACGGAAGCGTCGAGCGCGGACGTCGGCTCGTCGAGCAGCACGAGCCGCGGCTCCAGCACCAGTGCGCGGGCGATCGCGACCCGCTGCCGCTGCCCGCCCGACAACTGGTGTGGATAACGGTAGCGAAAGCGCGCGCCCAGCCCCACCAGCTCGAGCACCCGGCCCACCCGTTCGTTGATGCGGTCGAAGCCGTGATGCCGCAACGGCTCGGCCAGCGTCCGGTCGATCGTGTGTTTCGGATGCAGCGAGCCGTACGGATCCTGGAACACCATCTGCACGGCGCGCGCATGGCCGCGGCCCGGCGGCTCGCCGTCCCGGCGCACCGCGCCGTCGACGTCGAGCTCGCCGCGCCACGCGTCCTCGAGCCCGGCGAGCACCCGCAGGATGGTCGACTTGCCGCAGCCGGAGCCGCCGATCAGGCCGAAGGTCTCGCCGCGCGCGACGTCGAACGACACGTCCGCGACGGCGTCGAACGCGCCGCGCCGCGTGTGATACCGCACCGAAAGTCCGGTGCATCTGAGCAGCATGGTCATGAGGTCAGCTCCCGTTGGCGGTAAGAACGTCGCGCGCGCCGTCGAGCCGCGCGCGATCCAGCACCGGCAGCGTCGTGCCGCGCGTCGCCGCGGACGGCAGGCAGTCGAGCAGCCCGCGCGTGTACGGATGGCGCGCGTCGAACAGCCGGTCGCCGCGGCATTCCTCGACGATGCGGCCGCGATACATGATCAGCACCCGGTCGCAGAAGCGCGCGACCATCCGCAGGTCGTGGCTGATCAGCAGCAGCCCCATGCGGCGCGTGTCGATCTCGCGGCTCAGCAGCGCGAGCACCTGGTCGCGCACCTGCACGTCGAGCGCGGAGGTCGGCTCGTCGGCGATCAGCAGCTGCGGCGATGCCGCCAGCATCGCGGCGATCATCACGCGCTGGCCGATGCCGCCCGACAGCTGGTGCGGATACGCGCCGGCCACGCGCTCCGGATCGGCGATGCCGACCTCGGCGAGCAGCGCCAGCACTTTCGCGCGGGCATCGCCCTTGCCGAACGCGCGATGCAGCAGGCCCGCCTCGGCGACCTGATCACCGATCCGGCGCACCGGATTCAGCGAATACTTCGGGTCCTGCAGCACCAGCCCGATGCCGCTGCCGCGCAAGCGCCGCCAGCCGCGCTCGGACAGCCCGAGCAGATCCTGCCCGCCGAATTCGAGCCGCGCGGCACGCACTCGCCCCGGCGCGCGCACCAGCCCCATCAGCGCGCGGGCCGTCATCGACTTGCCCGAGCCGGATTCGCCGACGATGCCGACCCGTTCGCAGCCGATCCGCATCGACAGGTGCTGCACGACGTCGACGTCGCCGTGCAGGGTCGGATAGGTGACCGACAGGTCTTCCACGATGAGTTCACGCATGTTTGGCATCCAGCAGGTCGCGCAGGCCGTCGCCCAGCAGGTTGAAGGCAAGACTCGTGAGCAGGATCGCCGCGCCCGGCGCGGCCGCCACCCACCACTGGTCGAAGATCGTCTGCCGGCCGTTCGCGACCATCGCGCCCCACTCGGACATCGGCGGCTGCGCGCCGAGGCCGAGAAAGCCGAGCCCCGCGGCGGTCAGGATGATGCCGGCCATGTCGAGCGTCACGCGGATGATCGACGACGGCACGCACATCGGCAGCACCTGGCCGAGCAGTACCCGCCAGGTCGGCAGGCCGAGCGCGCGCGCGGCGAGCACGTATTCGCTGCGCCGCACGACGCGCGTTTCGGTGCGCGCGATGCGCGCGTACGCGGGCCACGCGGTCATCGCGATCGCGAGCACCGCGTTCTCGATGCCCGGCCCGAGCAGCGCGACGAAGGCCAGCGCAAGCACGAGGCGCGGAAACGCCATGAACACGTCCGTCACGCGCATCAGCACCGCGTTCACCCAGCCGCCGAAGTAGCCGGCGCAGATGCCCGCGGCCATCCCGAACGGCGCCGACAGCAGCGATACGAGCGCGACGATCGCCAGCGTCGGGCGCGCCCCGTGGACCGTGCGCGCCCACAGGTCGCGCCCGAGCTGGTCGGTGCCCAGCCAGTGCGCGGCGCCGGGCGGCGCGAGCCGCTGCGCGATGTCCTGCGCATTCGGATCGCAGCCCGCGAGCGCGGGCGCGAACGCCGCGCAGGCGAGCAGCGCCAGCACCACCGCGCCGCCGAACAGGATCGCGGGATTGCGGCGCGCACGACACCACGCGCGATAGGCCGCGCCGCAGCGGGCCTGCCAGGTGCTTGCCGGCGCATCGTCCGCCAGCCATGTCATCAGGTTCATTCGGACCTCGGCTCGATCAGATGGGAAATGAAATCGGCGCACGCGTTCAGCGTGACGAACGCCAGGCCGATCAGCAGCGTGCCGCCCAGCACCGCGGGCATGTCCGCCGCGAACAGCGCGTTCGTCATGTAGAGCCCGATGCCCTGCCACGAGAACACGGTCTCGGTGAGCACCGCGCCTTCGAGCAGCATCGCGTACGACAGCGCGATCACCGTCACGAGCGGCGCGGCGATGTTGGGCATCACGTGCCGCCACAGCAGGTGCGCGGTGGGCGCGCCCTTCGCGCGCGCGGTGAGCACGTATTCCTTGCCGATCTCCTCGAGCGTCAGCGCGCGCGTGATGCGCGCGATGTACGCGATCGAGAAGAACGCCAGCAGCGCCACCGGCAGCACGAGGTGCCGCACCGCATTGCCGAACGCCTGCGCGTTCCCCGCGCGCAGCGTGTCGATCAGCATCGCGTTGCTCCACGCGGGCACCGTGTACAGGTACACGTCGTCGAGCCGCCCGGGCCCCGCCACCCATCCGAGCTTCGAATAGAAGACGAGCAGCCCCATCAGCCCGAGCCAGAACACCGGCACCGAGTAGCCGACGAGTGCCACGATCCGGATCGCGTGATCGGCGGCCCGGTTGTGGCGCTGCGCGGCCCACACGCCCGCGGGCACGCCGAGCAGCACGCCGAACAGGATCGACAGCGTGGCGAGTTCGAGCGTCGCGGGGAAGTAGGTCAGCAGGTCGACGAGCACCGGGCGGCCGGTGCTCGTCGACTGCCCGAGATCGCCGTGCAGCGCGTCGCGCACGTAGCGGACGAACTGCACGGCCAGCGGCCGGTCGAGCCCCATCGCATGACGGGCGGCCCGGTACGTCTCGGGCGACGCGTGATCGCCCACCACCTTCAGCACCGGGTCGATCGGCGATGCGCGGCCGATCAGGAACGTGACGAGCAGCAGGCCGAGCGACGTGAGCGCGAGTGCGCCCAGCGCACGGCCGAGGCCGGTCGCAAACCGCCGGGCGGCGGATCGGAGCGATCCGCCGCCCGGCGACGCGCCGGCCAGGGTGGAAGCCGGCGCGCGCGTCATTTCGACACCCCCGCATACTGGATCAGGTCGGGCGTCAGGCCGACCGAGAACCCCTTGACGTTGCCGCGCACCGCCACCTGGCTCAGTTCCTGGAACGTCACGACGATCGGCGCGTTGCGCTGGACCTCGCGCTGGATCGCCAGGTAGTCCGCCGCCCGGCGCACCGGATCGCGCGTCTGCAGCGCGGCCGTGGTGCGCTGGCTCAGCTCGGGCACGAGCCACGCGTTGCGCCACGCGGTCGTGCTCTGCGGATTCGCATCGCCGTTGTCGACGTTGTACGCGAACGACTTCGCATTCGCATGCGGGTCGAAGTAGTCGGCGCCCCAGTACAGCAGCATCGCCTCGTGGGCACGCGCGCGATAGCGCGTGATGACCTGTGCGCCCGTGCCGGGCAGCAGGTTCAGCCTGATCCCGCCTTTCGCGAAGCTGGCCTGCATCGATTGCGCGATGTCGAGAAAGCGCGGCGTGTTGATCACGTCGAGATCGATGCTCAGGTTCCTCACGCCGGCGCGCTCGAGGATCGTGCGCGCCTTCTGCGGATCGAAGCGGTACGGGTTGTCGTTCAGCGCGCCCGCGAAGCCGGTCGGCAGAAACGCCTGATGCACCGTCAGCTGCCCCTTCTGCAGGTGGCCGGCAATGCCGTCGTAGTCGACCAGGTAACGCAGCGCCTGCCAGATCGCGGGATTGCGCAGCTTCGCGTGCTTCAGGTTGAGGCTCACGAAATGCACGATCGCTTGCGGCGAGGTCTGCACCCGCACGCCCGGCTTGCCCTGCAGCGCGGCGATCTGGTCGGGGCCGAGATCGCGCGCGACGTCCGCATCGCCCGATTCGAGCGCAAGCCGTTGCGTCGCCGCTTCGGCCATGTTCTTCATCAGCACCGTGCGGATCGCCGGCGAGCCCGCCGGCGACAGCGGATTCGCGTCGAGGATCACGGCCTCCTTCGGCTTGTACAGCTTCAGCACATAGCTGCCGCTGCCCGCCGAATGCGCCTGCAGCCACGCATTGCCGAGATCGCCCCGGCTGTCGTGCGCGGCCACCGTCGCCTGATCGACGATCGACGCGGGCCGCGACGCCAGCAGGTTCAGCACGAACGCCGCGCCGAACTCGCCCTGCCACGCGACGCTGAGCGTCTGTGCGCCCGTCCTGCGCACCATCTGCGCGAGGTTCGCGCTCGTCCAGCCGAGCTGCGTGAGGATGAACGCCGGAGCCTTGTTCAGCTGCACGACGCGCCTGAACGAGTACACGACGTCCTCGGGCCGCACCGGATTGCCGGACGCGAACTTCGCGCCCGGCTTCAGCACGAAGTCGATCGAACGGCCGTCGCGCCCGACGCTCCAGCTCGCGGCCAGCCCGGGCCGCACGTTGTTCGGGTCGACCGGATCGTACTGCACGAGGTTCTGGTACAGGTTGGCGCCGAGCTCCATGCTCGTCAGCTCGTAGCTTTCGGCGGGGTCGAGGCTCACGATGTCCTCGATGTTCTTGACGACGACGAGCATGTCCTTCGGTGTCGCGGCCATGGCTCCCTGCACGAGCAGCGCAAGGCCGATCAGGAAAGTCAGAATGTGTCTCATGATTTGAATTCTCGAATGTGTGTGGTGTCGCGTCATTTCTCCGCGCCGCCGGCGGCCGAGAGAAATGCTTGAACGGCGCCGTGCGCCAACCGCTCGCAGGTCGGCAGCACCGATTCGGCATAGGCATGGCACCGGTCGAGCAGGTTGATCGTCCCGAGCACGTGTCCGTTGTGTATGACGGGCACGTTGATCGCGCTGCCGAGGCCCATCGCCACGATCTTTTCGTGATCCGCGTAGAACGCGCGAAACTCGTCCGGCTGCCGGGCGAGAAAACTCCGCTGCTCGACCACCACGCGCGTGTACCACGCGTCGCGCAGCATCGGCTTGCGCCCGGTAAGCGGATAAGCACGCTCGTCGTTGCTGTAGATGCGTTCCGCTTCGCCGCCCGAGGCGACGATGCGCATCGCGGTGAACAGTCGGTGTCCGACCGTCCGTTGAAAAGCGTCTTCCACGTGTTTGAACCAATCGTTTGCCGTACTCATGGCCGTCCTGTGTGCTGTGATGCGCGCACGCGGGCGCCGTACGCGGCACCCGGTTAGAAGAAATGGAACATGCCGAGCCGCACGACGGTCTGCTGATTCGACGTGGACGGCGCAAAGCTGTAGCCCACGACCGGATCGACGCCCGCCGACGCCCTCAGGTATTCCCCGCCCAGATAAAGGCTGGTCTGCTTCGACAGCGCGTACCACAGCCCGGCCGTGAACTGATTCCACGCGTGCTGTTCGAACGTGTCGCGCTGGTAGCTGCCGTAGAACGTCCAGGCGGGCGCGATCTCGTACCGCAGCCCGCCCTCGTAGACGTTGAAGGACGATCGCCGGCCGAAGCCCGCGATCGCGTTGTGCGTGACGTCCGCATAGAGCGTCAGCGACTTCGTCGCCGCATAGCTCGCGCCGATGCCCGCGACCTTGCTCGACTCGACGACGAGCGACGGCGCGACGTCGGTGCGCATGCCGGTGGCGGGATCGACGGTGGCGGTGGTCTGCCCGAGGAAGCTCGACAGCCCGGTCGCCGCATACGGGTCGAGCGTCGGCTTGAACAGCGCCGCGTAGGCGACGCCGATCCTGAACGCGCCGCGCGCGTACTGCGCGCCGAACGTGTACGCGCTGCCGTCGTGGACGTTGCCCGGGCGGTTGCTGAACGAGTAGAGGCCACCGAAGCTGAACCCCGAATAGTCGACGCTCATGAACTTCACGGCGTTGTCGAGGCGCTCGCCCGCCAGGCGGTCGTAATCGCCCTGATGCGTGCCGTAGCCGGTGCCGTTCAGGCCGACCGCGAACTGCGTGAGGAAGTCGCAGATCGAATCGTATTGACGGCCGAAGGTGATCGTGCCGTAATCGCTCGACAAGCCGACGAAGGCCTGCCGGCCGAAGGCCAGCCCGCCCTGCCCGAGTTGCCCCGTGCCGAGCCGGTAGCCGCCCTCCAGCGTGAAGATCGCCTTCACGCCGCCGCCCAGGTCTTCGCTGCCCTTCAACCCCCAACGGTTGCCGAACATCACGCCGTCGTCCATCTTCAAGTTGTGCGAACCGCCTTCGTTCGTCACGTAGGTCAAACCGGAATCGATCTCGCCGTAGAGCGTGACCGAGCTCTGGGCCCGCGCCGCCGGCGCGTGACACGCCCATGCCGCCACCGCTGTCGCTACCGCTGCTTTCAACACATTCATGCTCATCTCCAAGCCGTCCTTGCGTTGTGTCTTGCGAATTCCGGAACGGCTCGCCAGCAGCGACATGCACTTGCCCCGCGTGCGCGCTCCGGTGCCTCTGCCAGGGTGTTCGAGCGGCGCGCGTGACAGGCGTCGCGCCGCCCGCAAACCCGCCAACGGGCCTTGCCTGAACGGCGTCGGACGCATGCCCGCGGGCGATCTGCGGGCCAAGTTTTTACCGGACTAAAATTTTAGTCAAGCTAAAATTTTGACGCGGATTCGCAGGGTTTCGCGCACGCCCGGCTCGGGGATGAATCGAACAATAGCCCTTTAAAAAAGGGGTATTTCGCATTCCATGCCGTCGAAATCCGGTGCCGCGAAGACGGACCGAACGGCGCGCCGGGCGCACATCCGCTTGACTTTGATTTTAGTGGAGCTTAAATTTCAGACGGCAGCCCACCCCGCCCATTCTCCGGAGCACTCATGCTTTCGCACACCAACGAAGCATTCATGGAAGCCATCACGGCGAAGCGCCGCACGATCGTTGCGCGCGGCGCGCGCCGCCACGCGCAAGACTGGCTCGATGCGCTCGAAGCACGCCTGTACGTCGCCCTCCCCCAGCCCGTGCTGATCGACCGCACCGATTACGAGCGGCTCGACGCGGCGGCCCGCGCACTGTTGTCCGCGCAACTGAAAATCGCCCGGCACCTGGTGAGCACCCAGTCGCGCGAAGCGCTGCTGCGGCGCTTCCGGGTGCCCGGGCACATGGCGCGCTTCGTCGACTGGGACAAGTTCCAGACGGGCGCGATGACCGTCGCGCGCATGGACATCGTGCCGACGGCCGACGGCTACCAGTTCTGCGAATTCAACGTGCATTCGGCCGTCGGCGGCGCGGAGAGCCACGGCTGCTATCTGCGCTTTTGCCGCGCGCTCGGCCTGCCCGCCGACCCGCAAGCGCGCTCGCCCGACTACCATCTCGCGCAGATGTACACCCGCATCGCGCAGGCGCGCGGCATCGAGCGGATCGTGATCCTCGACTCCGTGCACCATGCGTCGCTCGGCTATCCGCGTCACGACGATCTCGCCGCGCTGCTGCGGCAGATGAACCCCGGCTGCGAAGTCGCGAATCACCGCGAAGACACCTATCCCGAGGCATGGCTTGCCCCCGAGCTGGGCGAGCGCACGCTCGTGCACCGGATGTTCACCCATGACGAAATCACCGACGGCTGCGCGTTCCTCGCGCGGCTTGCCGACAGCGGCGCCGTGATCACGAACACGTTCGAGGCGGAAATGCGGATGAGCAAGCTATGGCTTGCATTGCTGTGGGACGACCGGTACGGCGCGCTGCTCGACGACGCGGAGCGGGAGGCCGTCAGGCGCTACGTGCCGCCGACCCGCGAGCTGACCGAGGACAACCTCGGCGCGCTGCTCGCCGAGCGCGCGCAATGGGTCTTCAAGTTCAACCACTCGTACGGCGGCGACGGCGTGCTGATCGGCGCGTCGACGCCGGCGGACGAACTGGAGCGCGCGATTCGCGAGAAGGGGATCGAGAACTGGATCGCGCAGCGCTTCGTCGAGGCAGAGACGCTCACCATGCCCTACGACGACAGCGAAGCCGTCGCGCCGCACCATCTCGTGCTCGGCCTGTACGTGCACGACGGCCATACCTGCGGCTTCTTCGTGCGCGGCAGCGCGTCGTCGCGCGTGGTCAACCTGTCGAGCGGCGCGGGCAAGATGGCGTGGGGCCTCGTGCTCGACGCGCCGGCGCGCCGGCACTTCATCGATCGGATTCGACAGCTGTAGCGCGGCCGGGCACGTTCGCAAGCCCGTTACGAGCGTGACGGGCCCTATGCGCCGCGTGCGGCCTGCCGCGCGCGGGCGGCCTGCCGGACGTGCAGCGCGGCGAACGCCAGCGCCATCGCCGCGAGAAAGCCCGCCATCACCGCGAAGGTCTGGCCGAACGCCAGCACGAAACCCGCGCGGTCGTCCGCCGCGCCGTGCGCGCCGCCCGATCCGTCGAGATAGGCGGCATGGCGAATCCCGACGAGCGCCGTCAGCAGCGCCACGCCGATCGCGCCGCCGAGGCTGCGGGAGATGTTGAACAGGATCGACGCGGACGGCGCATCGTGCTTGACCGTCGCGGTCGTCGCGAGCACGCCGAGCGGCGTCAGCATCAGCGTGAAGCCGAGCCCGCGCAGCAACTGCGCGACGACCACCGACGCATAGCTGAAATCCGCCGCGGCCAGGCTCCACATCCACGCGCTGATGCAGGACAGCAGCGCGCCCACGACGACCAGCACATGCACGTGCACGCGTTTCAGGATGCGCGGAATGAAGCCGAGGATCGACAACTGCACCGCGCCGCCGTACAGGATCACGAGGCTGATCTGCGCGGGCGTGTAGCGCTGCAGCTCGATCAGGAAATACGGCACGAGAAAGTAGGTGCCGAAGACCGCCGCGCCCGTCGTCACGTTCGCCGCGCACGCGATCCGCAGCTGCCGGTTCGCGAGCAGGCCGAGCGCCACGAGCGGGTGCGCGCTCGCCCGCTCGCGCACCACGAATGCCGCCAGCGCGACGAGCGCCACGCCCGTCAGCACCGCGATGTCGCGCGACGCGAACCAGCCGTAGCGGTTGCCCTCCTCGAGCACGTATTGCAGGCTGCCGAGCCCGATCACGATCAGCACGAGGCCCGGCCAGTCGACCCGGGTCCGCTCGCGGCCGGCGGCGGGCTCGTCGCGCAGCCCGCTCATCATCAGCGCGAGCCCGACGAGCCCGATCGGCAGGTTGAGGTAGAAGATCGACGCCCAGCCGAAGTGCGCGGTCAGGAAGCCGCCCATCACCGGCCCGAGCATCGGCGCGAGCGTCACCATCGCGCCGAACAGCGACATCGCGCGGCCGTGCTCGCCGTCGGGCAGGCGCGTCATGATCAGGCTGTACGCGAGCGGCATCAGCGCGCCGCCCGCGACGCCCTGCAGCAGCCGGCAGCCGACCAGCATCTCGAAGCTCGTCGATTGCGCGCACAGCACCGACGCCGCCATGAACATCACGCTGAACACCTGCGCATAGCGCCGGTAGCCGAGCCGCCGCGACAGCAGCCCGGTCAGCGGCAGCGTGACGATCTCGGCGATCAGGTAGGCCGACGAAATCCACGACGCATCGGCGAGCGGCGCGTGCAGCGCCGCCTGGATGGGGCCGATGGCCGCGTTGGTGATCTGGATGTCCATGATGGTCATCAGGACCGCGACGATGCTGCCGATCACACTGCGCCAAGCCATGCTCAACCCTCTCCGGAATGCACGTTCGCGCGCCGCGCGAACCATGCGATGCAAAAGGCGGCGCCGATCGCCGCCACCACCGCGCCCATCCAGCCGAACGCGTGCGCGAACACCGTCGCGCCGCTGCCCGGCGCCAGCGTGCGCGCCGCCCGTGCCGCGTCGATCCCGGCCGCCGCGAGCGTGACGCCGAGCGAGCCGCCGAGGCTGCGCGACATGTTGTACAGGATCGACGCGCTCGCCGCCTGCGCGGGCTGGGCCACCGTCGTCGCCGCCACGCACAGCGGCGCGAGCAGCAGCGACAGCCCGATGCCGCGCGCGATCTGCGCCGCCGCCACGCCCGCGCCGGTGTAGTGCGCGACGAGCGCGCTCCAGCCGAACGTGCCCGCCGCGAACAGGCCCGCGCCGAGCGCGATCGTGACGAACAGCGGCAGCCGCCTGCCGATCGCCGGCGTGAACCACAGCACGACGAACTGCGTTGCGCCGGTCAGCATGATGACCTGCCCGATCTGCTGCGGCTGCGCGCCGCGTACCGAGATCAGGAAATACGGAATCGCGAAGTAGCTGGCGAAGGTCGCGCCGCAGGCCAGCGCGTTCGCGGCGCACGCCATCACGAACTGCTGGTTGCGCAGCAGGCCGCGATCGACGAGCGCGCGCGTGCTGTGCAGCTCGCTGCCGACGAAGCCGACCAGCATCAGCCCGGCGAGCGCGAGCAGCGCGACGATGAGCGGCGAATCGAGCCAGCCGAGGCCGCGCCCTTCCTGCAGCACGAACTGCAGCGCGCCGAGCGCGACGGCGAGCGTCGCCACGCTGCGCCAGTCGACCGACTGCGCGCTCGCGTCGGCGGCCGGCAGCCGGCGCAGGCCGGCATGCGTCAGCACGAGCGCGAGCGCGCCGATCGGCACGTTGATGTAGAACAGCACCCGCCAGTCGAACAGCGCGGCCAGCGCGCCGCCCACGGCCGGCCCGAGCGTCGGCGCGAGCGCCATCGTCGCGCCGAACACCGCGAACGCGCGCGCATGCTCGTCGCGCGGCAGGCGCTGGATGATGAGCACGTAGGCGAACGGAATCAGCGCGCCGCTCGCGAGCCCTTGCGCGGCGCGCAGCACCGCGAGCCCGGTCATGCCGGTGGCGAACGTGCAGAGGATCGATACGGCGACGAACAGCAGGATGAACAAGCGCGCATACCGTGCGCTGCCGAGCCGGGCCAGCAGCATGCCCGACACCGGCAGCATCGCCGCCTCGCCGAGCAGGTAGGCGGACGACAGCCACGCGCCCGCGCCGAGCGGTGCGTGCACGCCCGCCTGGATCTGCGCCATCGCGGCGTTCATCATCTGAAGGTCCATCACGCTCATCAGGACCGCGACGATCCCCCCCAGCACCGCCAGCCAGCCTTGCCGCGCGAGCGCCGCATTTCGCGGCGCGGCGCCGGGCGCCGCATCGAGTTCGAGATCGGCCATGTCAGCCCACCGCTTTCAGCAGGTAGGCGACCGTCGCCAGATCGAGAAACGCGTGGCCCGTCGAGCTGAACACGGTGGTGCGCCGCCGCAGGTCGGCCACCGGCTGCGCCGCGAGACGGCCGAGATCGAGCGCGTCGCGATGCAGCTCGCCCGCTTCCTCGATCGCGGTCGGCACGTCCTCGACGATCAGCACCGCGTCGCGCAGCAGCGTGTTCGGCAGCTCGCGCGACTCGGTCGTATGCCCGCCCATGCAGTTGATGTGCACGCCCGGCCGCAGGTTCGCGAAGCGGCCGAGCGGCCGGTCCGACGCGGTGGCCGTGCCGATCACGTCCGCGCCGTCGATCGCGTCGTCGACCGAGCGCGCGCGCACGATCGCAACGCGCGGGCCGCACTGCGCCGCCACGTCGCCCGCGAACGCGGCGAGCCGCGCCGGATCGCGCGCGTACAGCCGGATTTCGCGGATCGGGCGCACCGCGCAGACGGCCGCGACCTGCTGGCGCGCCTGCACGCCCGCGCCGATCACGGCGAGCACCTCGGCCCGCTCGGCCGCGCAGTAGCGCGTGACGAGCGCCGAGACCGCCGCGCACTTCAGGTTGGTGACGGCCGCGCCGTCGAACAGCCCGAGCAGCTCGCCGGTGGTCGAGGAAAACGCCGCGACGAGCGCGTGGATGCGCGGCAGCACGTCGTCCGGCGCGCGTTCGAAGATCGTCGCGACCTTGTTGATGTAGAGCCCGTGCCGCGCGCTCACTGCCGGCATCGACAGGCACAGGCCCGCGTCGCCCGCCGGCACGATCTCGCGCGGCGGCACCGTGATGTGCCGGTGCCCGCCGCCGCGCACCAGTTCGTCCAGTTCGTCGATCAGGTCGCCGAGCTTCGCGGCCGCGTACAGCGCATCGTAGGAATAAGGCGGCTTCAAGCATGTCTCCGTCGGAAGGGGGCGGCGCCGCAAGCGCCGCCGCAGGATCAGGCCGCAATCAGACCGTATCGCGGCCGAACAATGCATCCATCTGTTTGTTGCCGAATTCGACGAGCATGTCGTCGTTCGTTAACTTGAAGAAAACAATCGACTGCCTGGGCTGGTCGAGCAGGACCACGCGGTGCTCGGTCGACAGATACTCGCCGTTCGACCAGTGCGACAGCAGGTCGCCGATGTTGACGAGGAAATGATCGACGTCGCCCAGCCCGGGTGAAACCCATTCCCGGCCGCCGATGCGCACCTCGATGCCCTGTGACGTCTGGGTCAGCAGCGAAATCAGGCTGCTGTCGGTATGTGCGCCCATGCCCTGATCGTGCTCGATCGGGCCGGTGAAGGCCGGGTAAAGATGCGAGCGCAACGAATCGGCGGACTGGTCGGTGCGGATCGTGAAGAAATCGCGCGGCAGGCCGAGCGAAATCGTGAAGAGGCGCATCAGCCGGTCCGACAGCGCTTCGCAGGCACGATAGTACGCCTTGAGCGCGCCGCGCAGTTCATTCCCGAGCGCGCCGTCGGGGAACGGCAACGCCTCCCCGTCGTCGAGCACGAGCTTGCCCGCGCTGTACTTCTCCACGTAGTCGGCCGGCTTGCCCTTCACGCCCATGAACGCGAACGCGTTCTCCTCGAGCAGGCCGCTGTAGCCGTAAGGGGTGTATTCGTCGCTGCCGAACGTGAAGCCGGTCGGCAGCCTGCAGCGCAGTTTCTCGGCGAGCGGCAGCTCGAAGAAGCGCTTCGACGCGGCCTGCGCGCCGACGATCACGTCGCGCGGCACGCCGTGCCCGCAGACGGTGAAGAAGCCGACGCTGCGGCAGGCGTCGTCGATCTGCCGGGCGACGTCGCGCTCGCCGGCCGGGTCGCCGTCGAGCGACGGCGTCAGGTCGATCACGGGAATCGCGCTCATAGTGGTCTCCAATGGGTTCGGTCGATATCGTCGAGAATCTCGCGCAGGATGCTCACGCGCCCGGCCGGGGCGGACAGCAGCCCGCCCCGCGCGGCGTTGGCCGCCCGGTACGCGTCGTCCTGCAGCAGGATCTCGTGCACCCGGCGCAGGTTCCAGAACGGCACGCCGGGAAACAGGTGGTGGGTCAAATGCCAGGTCTCGCCGTGCATGCCGAAGAAGCAGCGCTCCCACCAGCACGGAAAGCGGTTGCGGGTGATCTCCAGCTCGGAGCGGTCCTCGCCGAACAGCCGGTAGTGCTCGGTGATCTCGAGAAACCACGCGAGCACGTGCGACACGGTGAGAAACGGCACCAGCCAGAACCACAGATAGCCGAGCGGGCCCGCGAGCCACGACAGCGCGGCCGCGACGACCGCCTGCGCCGCCGCGAGCCGCGCAAGGTCGCCACGCTTGCCGGCCATGTACGCGATGCGGCCCGCCACCAGCTCGCGCACGTTGCCGAGCGCGTTGCCGAGCAGCAGCGTCTTGAAAAAGAAGCCGCTCAGGAACGCGCGGCTGCTCGTCACCGCCAGCAGGCCGCTCTCGCGGAAGCCGACGTAGTCGGGGTCGCGCTGCGGGTCGCCGAGATGACCGTGATGCGCGGGCACGTGGATCGCCCGGTAGTACTCGTCGCTCTGGAACACCGCGAAGCCCGCCGGCCAGCGCGTCAGGAACCGGTTCAGCCAGCGCGCACGCGCGAGCGACAGGTGGACGCCGTCATGCAGCAGCGTGACGAGCGCCCGCTGGCGCGAGCCGATCACGAAAATCGCGGCGGGCGCGAGCCACGGCCAGCGCGCGCCGCCCGCCGCCGCAAGCGCGATCACCGCGTAATCCCCGAGCACCGCGACACCGCCGCGCCAGTTGTTCGACTGGTAAAGCGGCCGGACCTGTTCGCGGATCGACGCGGCAAACCGGTGCTTGCGATATGCCGGCATCAGTTGCCCACCTCGATCACGTGGTGGATCCGGTTGCCCTTCTTGTAATAGTCGAGCGACAGGTTCACCGTGCCGTCGTGGTCGCGGATCTCCGATTGCGCGATGCCGTAGTAGTCGAGCCATTCGGCGTAGTGCTCTTCCGCGTGGTACTGGTACTCGTAATGGCGGATCGGGCGCGCCGACGCCTCGCCGGGCACGATGCGCCGCGGGTCCGTCGCGCCGTGCGCGACGCCGAACTCCACCTCGTTCGACAGCATCACCATCACCATGTCGGTGTCGAGGTTCACCTTCACGCAGAACGAATAGTCGTCGAGCAGCGCCTGGTAGTGCTCCTCGCGAATCGCGACGTTGTAGTTGGCCGGAATGTTGGTCACCATGTCGCGCGGCGCGACGCCGTGGTCGCGGCAGTAGGCGGGCACGTCCGCGATCACCGGGTAGCCGCCCTCGATGTTGCGGTTCGGCCCGTAGACGTTCGCGACGAACGGCGTTGCCGTATCGAAATGGATGCACTTGGTCGTCGAGTATTCGCGGCCGTCCACCTTGCCGTCGTGCGAGAAGTTCCTGTTGTTCTGGTAGCCGTCGACGTCCATGTACGCGAGCGTGAAATCGCGCTTGGTCACGTTGTAGCGCGCGAATTCGACGTGCTGCATCGCCTTGCGGAAGATGTCCTCGTACAGCGCGTAGACGAGATCGCGATGTTCGGCAAGATCGAGCCGGCGGCTCGCGAGCAGCGCGCCCGCGCCGTACACGACGACGAAGCCGTTGTCGCGCTCCATCAGGCGCGCGGCGGCCTCGGTCAGGCCGGGCGACGGCACGAAGCGGCCGTCTTCGAACGTGACGTCGCCGTTGCTGACGTCGATGAGGGATTGGCGAAGCTTGTCGGATTGCAGGCGGGTCATGTCGATATCCTTTGTCGGTAGCGGCCGCGGCGCGGCTCAGTGGAGGTCCAGCGAGGCGACGGCCTCGCACAGGCGCGTCATTTCCGCGTCGTCGATGCCGGCGCGCACCATCACGCGCAAGCCGGCCTGGTCGCGCGGCACGATCGGGAAGAACACCGGCGACACATAGAAGCCCTGCCGGTAGAGCTGCTGGCCGGCCGCGATCACCTTGTCGCCGTGGCCGGCGACGAGCTTGATCGGAAAGCCGTTGCCGCTCTGCTCGGTGGCGACGCGGCGGTCGAATTGCGCGATGTGCGCCTGCAGCCGGCGCTGGCGCACGCCGAGTTCGGGGCTGTCGTGCAGTTCGGCCACCACGAGCGACGCGCCGATCGCGGCGGTGTTCATCGGCTGCGACCACGCGAGCGGGCCGCCGAAGCGTTCGAGCAGCAGCGCCGTGTCCGGCCCCTTCGGGCCGAACATGATCGCCGCGCCGCTCGTGCCGAACGCCTTGTTCAGCGTTGCCACGATGATGGTCCGTTCGTCGAGCTCGCCGAGATTCGAGCGGATGTAGCCCTCGCCCTTGTCGCCCATGATCGACAGCGAATGCGAATCGTCGAAGTACAGGAACAGCCCGTACCTGCGCTGCAGTTCGAGCAGGTCGTGCACGGGCGCGTGGCCGCCCATGCTGTACGTGCCGTCGCACACGTAGGCCACGTTCGGATACTTGCGGCACACGTCCTCGAGCCAGTTCATGTCGTTGTGCGGCGAGGTCAGCACGAGCGTCTCGTCGCCGCACACCGGCTTGTACAGGTTCATCGAGAAATGGCACTGCTTGTCGAACACCATCACCGGCTTCGGGCCGCCGCTCAGGTGCCCGGACGCGACCAGCGGCAGCACGCCCGCGGTGGCCGCGCTCGCCGAGATCGCCGTCACCACTTTCGCGCGGAACAGCGCGGACAGCCGCGCCTCCAGCTCGAGCAGCGCCGGCAGCTGGATCCGGATCCGCGAGATGCAGTGATCCAGCACGCCGTAGCGCTGCAGTGCCGCCGCCGCGCCCTCGGCGACCAACGGATGCGAATCGAGATCCAGGTACGAGCAGCAGCTCAGGTTCAGGAAACGATGGCCGTCGTCCGTCTTCAGATAGCCGTCGCCGTCGAGATTCGCGACGATGCCCGCGAGTCCGGCGTCGCGCGTCGCTTCCCAGAACGCGTTGCCGATGCCGATCGCCTTGTCGTTGTTGCGGTAGCGGTTGCGCGGCGCGCGCAGTTCCTCGATCTGTCCCATGTTTTTCCTCGTCGTGATTGCAGTGGCCCGGTCAGTAGTGCGACGGGGCCTCGTTCAGGTCGTCCAGCAGCGCCGTGAGCACGTCGATGAAGCGCTGCATCGTTTCGGTCGGCAGGTCGCCGCGCAGCATCACCCGGATGCCGGCCCGGTCGCGCGCGACGATCGGGAAGAACACCGCGGAGCAATAGAAGCCGCGCCGGTACAGCTCGTTCGACAGGAACACCGCGCGCTCCTGGGTCCCCACTTCGACGACCTTGATGTTCAGTCCGTTGCCGCGCTGCGGCGTGTCGATGTGCCGGTCGAACAGCGCGATGTTCTCGCGCAGCTGCCGCTGGCGCCGCGCGAGCTCGTCGCTGCGGTGCACCTTCAGGCTGCCGAGGCTCGTGCCGATCGCCGCGGTGCGCAGGCTCTGCGACCAGCCGAGCGGCCCGGACCGGTACAGGAAGTCGAAGTGCCGCGGCGACGGCAGCATCGCGATGCCGCCGGTGCTGCCGAACGCCTTCGCGATCGACGCGACGATGATCGTGCGGTCGTTCAGCTCCGGCAGGCGCGAGCGGATGTAGCCCTCGCCGCGCCCGCCTTCCACCGACAGCGAATGCGAATCGTCGACGTAGAGGAACAGCCCGTAGCGCGCCTGCAGGTCGAGCAGCCGGTCGAGCCGCGCGACGCCGCCGACCGAATAGACGCCGTCGCACACGTAGGCGACCCGCGGGTAGCGCTTGCAGATCGCTTCGAGCTCGTCCATGTCGTTGTGCCCGCAGGTCAGCACGAGCGACTCGTCCGCCACCACGGGCTTCATGAACGCCATCGAGAAGTGCGCGAAGCGGTCGAACACCATCACCATCGGCTCGCCGTCCGTCAGGTGGCCGGACGCGAGGAGCGGCAGGATCGCGGCGGTGAGCGCGCTGCACGTCACGGCGGGCACGACCGGGCCGCCGAACTGCTGCGCGAGCCCGTGTTCGAGCTCCTCCATCAGGCCCAGCCGGATCCGGAATTCGGCCATCGACAGCCCCGTGATGCCTTCGTCGCGCAGCGCGTCGATGCCGCCCTGGATCACGTCGGGGTGACTGTTGAGCCCGAGATACGAGCACGAACTCAGGTTGACGAACTCGCGCTGCGTGTCGAGATCGACGAGCCGGTTCTGCGTGCCGCGCGCGGCCACGCGGATGCCGAGCATGTTGTTGCGGCGCGCGACGTCCCACGCGCTCTCGGCGGCGGGCACCATCTTCTGGTTGTTCCGCCACACGTGCGGGCCGACGATGCCGTCGTGAACGACGTCGCTCATTGCGCACCTCCTTGCGATTCGGTGTGCTGACGGATGAATTCGCCAATACGGGCGATCGCGACGCGTGCCGCGCTCAGCACCGGAAACTGCAGGTGCCAGACATGGTAGAGCGCGGGCCATTCCTCGAACGTGACGTCGAGGCCGCTCGCGCGCGCCTTCGCCGCGAGCCGCTCGGCGTCGCTGAACAGGATCTCGCGCTCGCCCACCTGGATCAGGAACGGCGGGAAGCCGGTCAGGTCGGCGAAGAGCGGCGACGCGGTCGGCGTGCGCGGGTCGATGCCGTTCAGGTAGAGCTTGCGCACCAGGTCGACCGTCTCGCGCTCGACCATCGGATCGATGTGCTTGCGGGTTTCGTAGCTCTCGCCCGTCGCCTCGAGATCGACCCACGGCGACAGGCACACGGTCGCGCCCGGCAGCGCCAGGCCCGCGTCGCGCAGCGCGACGAGCGCGGCGACCACCAGCCCGCCGCCGGCGGAATCGCCGACGAATGCGATCCGGCCGGGTGCGATGCCGTCGGCGAGCAGCAGCCGGTAGGCCGCGCACGCGTCCTCCACCGCGGCCGGATGCGGATGCTCGGGCGCCCGCCGGTAGTCGAGCTGCAGCGTGCGGCAGCGCGCGGCGCGCGCGACTTCCGCCGCAAGCCCGCCATGGCTCCTCAGCGAGCCGAACACGTAGCCGCCGCCGTGCATGAAGATCACCGCGCGCGCCGGATCGGCGAGCGGCGGCGTCAGGAACTGGCCGGCCACGCCCGCCGACGCGATCGGCTCGATGCGGATGTCGTCCGCGATCGGCGGCCCGAGGTCGTCGTAATGCACGCGCGCGGCTTCGACGCCCGGCGGCCACGGCACGCTCAGCAGGTCGTCCAGGACGGCGTCGACTTCGCGCGGGTCGACGAACGATGCGGGTGTAAACATGATGCAGGCCCTCGTAGAAATGAACTCGGAATGGCTCGGCGCGAGGCCGCTCAATGGCCTCGCACGGTGGCGAGCAGGTCTTCGTCGGCGAGCGTCTGCTTGCGGTCGGCGATGTCCTTGAAGCGCGAGAACGCCGTCTCGAGCTCGAGGTCGCTCGCGAACTCGACGCCGAGCGAGTGCATCACCATCCGGAAGCCGTTGCGGCCCGAGTGCTTGCCGAGCACCAGCCGGAAATCGTCCGCGCCGACGTCGGCCGCGGTCATGATCTGGTAGGTCTGCGGGTGCTTCAGCATGCCGTCCTGATGGATGCCGGACTCGTGCGAGAACGCGTTCTTGCCGACGATCGCCTTGTTCGGCTGCACGACGAAGCCGGTGATCTCCGACACGAGGCGCGACGCGGCCGTCAGATGGCGCGTGTCGATGCGCGAATGGACGTGGTAGAAATCGGCGCGGGTGCGCAACGCCATCACGATTTCCTCGAGCGAAGCATTGCCCGCGCGCTCGCCGATGCCGTTTATCGTGCATTCGATCTGCCGTGCGCCCTGCCGCGCGGCCTCCACCGAATTGGCGACCGCCATGCCGAGATCGTCGTGGCAGTGCGCGGAGAACACGGCCTTGTCCGCGTTGGGCACGGTGTTCAGCAGCCGCGCGATGATCTGCCCGTACTCATGCGGCGTCGCATAGCCGACCGTGTCGGGAAAGCTCACGGTGGTCGCGCCCGCGTCGATCACGCCTTGCGCGATGCGCGCGAGGAACTCGGGCTCCGAGCGGCTCGCGTCCTCGCACGAGAACTCGACGTCGGCCGCGTAGCGCCGCGCATGGCGCACCGCGCGCGTCGCATGCTCGAGCACGTTCTCCGGGCTCATCTGCAGCTTGTATTTCATGTGGATCGGCGACGTCGCCAGCACGATGTGGATCCGCGACGACGCCGCGCCGCTCACCGCCTGCGCGGTCAGGTCGATGTCGCGCTCCACCGCGCGGCTCAGGCTGCAGATCGTGCTGTCGCGCACCTGCGCGGCGATGGTGCGGATCGCCTCGAAGTCGCCCGCGCTCGACGCCGCGAAGCCGGCCTCGATCACGTCGACCCGCAGCGTTTCGAGCATCAGCGCGATCTCGACCTTCTGCGCCGTATTGAGGTTGATGCCCGGGCTCTGCTCCCCGTCGCGCAGCGTCGTGTCGAAAATGACGATCTTGTCGGTGCTCATCTTGGTCTCCTCGCGTGTCAGTGAGCCAGGTCGACGATCCGGCCGGCCGGCACGGTCTCGCCGCGGTGATAGCGCGCCACGTTCGACGCCACCGCGGGCGTGGCCGTGACGCTCTGCAGCTGGTAGAAGTCGTACCAGCGCGCGAGGCTCGACGTGTCGGCGAACTGGTATTCGATGTGGCGGATCGGACGCTTGGCCGGACGCCGCGCATCGGTCGGGCTCGGCGTCGTGGCCGCGTGCGCGACGCCGCCGTTGACTTCGTTGAACAGCACGAGCATCACGATGTCGTGCTGCAGGTCCTGGCGCACGACGATCGAGTAGTTGTCGAGGATCGGGTCGACGAATTCCGCCTTGACCGCGACGTTGTAGTTGTTCGGGATGTTCTCGACGAGCTGCGCGGGCGCGATGCCGCGGTCGCGGCAGAACGCGCGGGTGTCGCAGATCACCGGATAGCCGCCGCTGATGTTCTCGTACGGACCGTAGAGATTCGCGATGAACGGCGTTGCCGCGTCGAAGTGCACGCACTTGGTCGTGACGAATTCGCGCGCTTCAGTATGGTCGCCGTTCGGCGTGAAGCTGCGGTTCACGTTGTAGCCGTCGGCGTCCATCGCGGCGATGCGGTCGTAGTCGATCGACGGCATGTCGGGCCGCGCGGCATCGAACGACGCCGACGCGGCGCGAAACAGCGCTTCGTAATAGCGCCGCGCCATTTCGGCGGCCGCCGCGTCGTGCACGCTCAGGCCGTGCTGCGCCAGCATCGCCTGCGCGCCGTAGCAGACGGCGAAGCCGGCGCCGCGGTCGACCAGCTCGACGATGCGCTCGACGAGCCGCCCGTCGGCAGGCGTCAGCACGCCGTCGGCGAGGCGGGTCGGATAAGCGCCGATGTCGATGAAGGCGCGGGTCACATCAGTCGTTTCGTGTGGCTTCATGTTCAGGTACCTGGTTCGGTTGAGTCGAATGCAAGGAACGAGCTTCCCCCCCGGCTCGCCCATGCGATCCGGTTCGTAGTACTGATTGATTAGCGCCTGCCCGATGCCGGGCCAGGGCGCGACCTAGCGCGCGGCCTGGCTCGCGTAGAACGCCAGCATGCGGCGCGCCTTGGTGATGAATGGCGGGGCGATCACTTCGCCGTCGCGAATCGCGAAGCCCGTTTCGGCGGCTTCATACGCGGCGATCGATGCCTGGTACCGGTCGATCAGCTCGTCGCGCACCGAGAACACGCGGTTGATCGGATCGACCTGGCGCGGGTGGATGGCCGCCTTGCCGGTAAAGCCGTAGGCCTTCGCGGCTTCGCACTCCTTCTGGAAGGCGTCCATGTCGACGACGTCGAACGAGTTGGTGTCGATCGCCGGAATCCGGCGGCGCGACGCCGCGATGCACATCCGGGCGCGCGCGTAGTCGATGAACGCGGCATTCGCGTGGTACATCTCGGCCGCGAGATCGGCCTGCCCGAAACACAGGCCGTCGCTGGCCGCCGCGATCGCGTCCGCGCGATCCACCGCCTCGACCGTTTCGATGAACGCATAGATCTTCGGCGGCTTCGGCAGCGTCGCGAACAGCGACCGGTACACCTCGACCTCCTTCGGGTGCGTGATCTTCGTCACCAGCACGTACTCGACGTAGGTCTTGCCGCTCTCGTACAGCGCCTTGATGAACTGGATGTCGGCAATCCCGTCGTAGCTCGTCAGCACGTTCACGCGCATGCCGAACCTGAGGCCCGCCGCCGTCAGGTCGCCGACGTCCTGCTCGGCCAGGTGCCGCCGCGCCTTGTCCTTCGAATGCGCGTGCACGGAATCCTCCAGGTCGATGATGACCCGGCTGGGCGCAACGAACCCCGCTTTCTTGCGCAGGTCGTCGATGCGCAGTGCGGGCGTGTACAGAAAGCTGATGTCCATGTCGAACCTCGTCGTGAAATCGACCCCGGCGTCCGGGATCGCGAAAGCGTTACTGCGGTTGCGGTTCCGCGCCGCGGCCGAACAGCGCGTTCATCTTGTCCAGCGAGAACTGCTTGTAGACCACCGGCGCATAGCGCGCCGCCTCCGTCCGGCAGAACTTCGGGAAGCATTCGATCAGCGCGTCGTCGTTCGCGAGCTTGAAGAACACGATCGACTGGCGGGCGGCCGCCCGCAGCGCAACGCGATGCGGCGTCGACACGTACACGTCGTTCGACCAGCGCGCCATCAGGTCGCCGATGTTGACGATGAAATGATCAAGGCCGCGCATCGAGGGAATCAGCCATTCGCCCGCGCGGGTGCGCACCTCGATGCCCGGCACCGTATGCGTGAGCAGCGTGACGAGCGTGCCGTCGGTGTGCTCGCCCATCCCTTGGTCGTTGGCGAACGCGGCGTCCGCCCGCGGATAGCGCTGCGAGCGCAGCGAATCGTTCGACCGGTCGGTGCGCACGAGAAAGAAGTCGCGCGGCAGGTCGAGCGCGATCGTGAGGAGCGCGGTCAGGCGCTGCGCCACCTGCTCGCACGCGGCGAAATAGCGCTTGAGCGCACGGCGCAGATCCGCCCCTTCGTCGCCCTCGGGAAACGGCAGCGGCGCCGCGTCGTCGAGAATCAGCCGCCCCGTGCTGAATTTCTCGACATAGTCGGCCGGCTTGCCGTCCTGCCCCATGTACGCGAACGCGTTTTCCTCGAGCAGGCCGCTGTAGCCGTACGGCGTGTAGTCGTCGAGCCCCGACGTGATGCCGGTCGGCAGGCGGCTCGAGCGCTTCGCCGCGTCGGGCAGCGCGAAGAAGCGCTGCGACGCGCGATAGGCGTCGTCGAACACGGCGCGGTCGATGCCATGCCCGCACACCGTGAAGAAACCGACGTCGCGGCACGCGCGATCGATCTGCATCGCGACGTCGCGCTCACCGGCGGGCCCCGTCGCGCTCGCGCTCAGGTCGATCAACGGAATGTCCTTCATGCTTTCCTCGCAAAGAAATCGGGTCCATCCTGATACCGGCCGCCGCCCGTCGGGGCGGCGGCGCGCGCGGCTCAACCGAGCGCGAACGGGTCGTCGATGCTCTTCGCCGGCTGCGTGAACCAGCGCGGGCCGTCCGCCGTGATGTACGCGTGATCCTCGTGGCGAATGCCGAATTCGTTCGGCACGCACAGCATCGGCTCGATGCTGAAGCACATCCCTTCGTCGAGCACCGTGCGGTCGCCGCCGACGAGGTACGGCCCTTCGTGGATGTCGAGGCCGATGCCGTGGCCGGTGCGGTGCGGCACGCCCGGCAGCGCATAGCCGGGCCCGTAGCCGGCCGTCGCCAGGTAGTCGCGCACCGCGCGATCGCCCTCTTGCGCCTCGATGCCCGCCCTGACGCGTTCGAACGCCACCGCCTGCGCGCGCTTCTCGTGCGCCCAGACGTCGCGCTGCCGCGCGCTCGCTTCGCCGAACACGTAGGTGCGCGTGATGTCGGAGTGATAGTCGTGAAGCTGGCAGCCGGTGTCGATCAGCACCATGTCGTTGCGCTCGAGCCGCTTCGGCGACTTGACGCCGTGCGGGAACGCGGTGTCCGGGCCGAACAGCACGATGCAGAACGTCGACCCGCGCCGCGCGCCGACCGCGCGATGCGCGGCGTCGATGAAGTCGAGCACCTCGTCGGTGCCGATGCCGTCGCGCAGGATCGCGGCGGCCGCCTGGTGCACGCGCAGCGTCATGTCGTTCGCGCGCTGCATCAGCGCCAGCTCCGCCGCCGACTTGCGCAGCCGGCAGCCGCTCGTGACGGGCGCGGCGCTCTTGATCCGGATGCCCGCGGCGCGCTCGCGGATGCCTTCGTACATGAAGTACGGCGCCGACTCGTCGAAGCCGAGCGTGCCGTTCGCGCAGCCGGCCTGCTCGATGACGCTCGCCAGCAGCCGGTACGGATCGGCATCCTCGTCCCAGCAATGCATGTCGCCGGGAATCTGCAGCATGCCGGTGAACGTGCCGCGCTCGAACGCGGGCACGATGTAGTGCAGCGGCCCCGACGCCGGAATCAGCGCACCCGCCAGCCGCTCGCTGCGGCGCCACGCGACGCCCGTGAAATACAGCAGGTTCGTGCCCGATTCGATATAGATCGCGTCCAGCCCGTGCTGCTTCATCAGCGCCTGCGCGCGCGCGACCCGCGCCGCGTATTCGGCGGGCTGGATCGGCTCGACGCCGCCCGTCATGTCCTTGAGTTTCGCCAGTTCCGCTGCGGCGTTCGATCCGCCGATGCCGATTGCCATGTCTCGTTTCCCTTCTATTTTTTGAGATAAGAAATGCGTGCTTCCGCCCGAGGTTCGCGGCGCGCTGCGCTACGTCAATGCGGCGCGCTGCGGAATCAGGATAGTACGTTTGAACGTGATGACGGCCGCGCCGTCCTGCTTGGTGCCGGTCGTGCGGACCGTCACGATGCCTTGCCCGGCCCTCGACCGGGACAGCCGCTTGTCGAGGATTTCCGTCTCGGCGTACAGCGTGTCGCCGACGAACACGGGCGCGAGCAGCCGCACCTCGTCCCAGCCGAGATTGGCGATGCCTTTCTGGCTGATCGTGTGCACCGTCATGCCGTTGACGATGTTGAACGTGACGAGGCTCGACACCAGCAGCTCGCCGAATTCGGTGCGGTTCGCGAATTCGCTCTCGATGTGCAGCGGATGCTGGTTCATCGCGATCAGCGATTGCCAGACGTTATCGGTTGCCGTGATCGTGCGCCCGGGGCGGTGCTCGATCGTCTCGCCGACGACGAAGTCGTCGTAATGGAACCCCTTGTCCTCGCGATAGCGGTTCGCCGCGATGCGCGTGTATCCAGCGTGTGTGTTCATGCGGTAGGGCCTCGGAAATTATTGTCCAGCTTAAATTTTTGATGCCGCGTGAGAGAATCTAGATCAGGCTCAAATTGAGGTCAAGCTAAAATTTTTATCGGACTGAAATTTATGTCCAATGTAAAACGTGTGCGCGGCACTGGAACCGCCCCGGGGACGCTGCGCGGTACAATGCGCCGACCTCGTCTTGCGAACGGTCGTGCTTCGTGCGATTCGCGGAAAGGAACGTCCAGGCGACTGCACCGCCTCCTCCGCTCGCCTTCCACTCGTTGCCACGAAGGAAATTCATGGATTCAGACATCATGCATATCGGCCTGCGCATTCGTCGCCTGCGCCGGGAATCGAAGAAAACACTGCTGGAAGTCGCCACCGAAGCCAAGCTGTCGATCGGCTTTCTGTCCCAGGTCGAGCGCAATCTCACGGGCATCTCCATTTCGTCGCTCGTCAACGTCGCCAAGGCGCTGAACGTGCCGCTCGGCGTGCTGCTCGACCAGCCGCGCCAGGAGCAGCCCGATTCGCACCAGGGCAGCCGGGAGTCGTATTCGGTCGGCGAGACGTCGCAGCGCTACGAGCGGCTCTCCACCACCTTCGACGGCAGCCTCATCAACGCCCTCAAGGTCCAGATGACGGAAGGCTACTGCTCGGAATGGGTCGCGCACGGCGGCGACGAATTCGTCTACATCCTGTCCGGGCAGATCCGCTATACCGTCGGCAGGAAGGACTACCTGCTGTCGCCCGGCGATTCGATCCACTTCGACGCGCACAAGCAGCACCGCGTCGAGAACGTGGGCGGCGGACCCGCGGAACTGATCGTGGTCGGCACGCTGCCGCTGTTCGACGACAGCCATTCCGAATTCGTGTCCGCGTCGGCCGAATTCACGCCGCCCGACAGCGATGCCAAACCGCCTGCGGGCGAACCGCGCGTGAGCCGCCGCGCGCCCGCGCCAAAGCGCGGTCGTGCCGCGCCCCCGGCGCCGTCAGGCTCGGCGCGGCCCGCCGCGAAGAAAGCCAGGGAAGCCAGGACCGCGGACAAGGCAGCCGCCGCGAAACCTCGCGCGCCCGCCGGCAAGCGCCCGGCGGACACCGCTGTCCCGGCCCGCAAGCGCGCCGCACGCACGAAGAAGTAAGCCCGCAGGCCGGCTGATCCAGCCGGCCCACGCACCCCGCTCCGCTTCCCCTTCTCTTCACCTCGCCATCTCAAAAATTTTCCTTGACTAAAATTTAAGTGCCACTTAATTTTAGTCATACTTAAACCCGTTCCGGACGGACAGACCCGGACCGACGCCGGCCCAACACGGCGCAGCGGGCGTCCTTCGCCGCGCGCAATGCGCGGGCGAAGGAAGACGGAACCTTAATGAGAGGCAAGGTCGTATGTCGAGTCGAAACGCAGCCGCCCTCCCTTGCGCATGGCCAACGCTCGGGGATATTCGCCAGGCCGCCGCGCGGCTGCGCGGCAAGGTGCTGGAAACGCCGGTCTGGCAGTGGCGCACCGGGCCCGCCGTCGCGTCGCTCGCGCCGGCCACCGAAGTCTGGCTCAAGCTCGAGCTGTTCCAGATCACCGGCACGTTCAAGCTGCGCGGCGCGCTCAACTGCATCGAGGCGCTGAGCGCCGCCGAGCGCGCGCGGGGCGTGGTCGCCGCGAGCGCGGGCAATCATGCGGTCGCAGTCGCCTATGCGGCGCGCGTGTCGGGCACGCAGGCGACGCTGCTGATGTCGCGCCATGCAAGCCCGGCCCGCATCGACGCGTGCCGGAGCTTCGGCGCGCACGTGATCCTCACCGAGGACATTCACGAAGCCTTCTCGCAAGCCCGCGAAATCGAGCTGCGCGACGCTCGGGCGATGGTGCCCGCGTTCGACGGCCCGCGCATCGCGGAAGGCACCGGCACGATCGGGCTCGAATTGCTGCGGCAGATCGACGGGCTCGACGCGGTGATCGTGCCCGTCGGCGGCGGCGGCCTGAGCGGCGGCATCGCCGCGGCCGTCAAGCAGCTGGCGCCGCACTGCGCGGTGTACGGCGCGGAGCCGACGGGCGCCGACACGATGCACCGCAGCTTCGCGTCGGGCCGCCCCGAGCGCCTGCTCGCGATGACGTCGATCGCCGACAGCCTCGGCGCACCGCACGCGTCCGCCTATACGTATGCGCTCTGCCGGCGCTATCTCGACGATGTCGTGCAGATCGACGACGCGCAACTGGCCCAGGCGGTCTACTGGCTGTTCCGCGACATGAAGCTCGCGCTGGAGCCGGCGGCCGCGGCCGCGACCGCCGCGTTGTTCGGACCGCTGCGCGAACGGCTCGCGGGCAAGCGCGTGGCACTCATCGTATGCGGCTCGAACCTGACGCCGGACGCGTTCGCACGCTATGCGGCGATGGGGATGCCGGCCGCACGCGCGCCGGAGCCGCGCATCGAGGCGGCCGCGTAACGCGCACGGCGGACACCGCCCGCGCCGCCGCCGCGTCCACCCGCGTCCGCCAACGTCACTCGCCGATGTCGAGCGCGCGCGCGACCGCCTGGATCCGCGCGCGATGCACGGCGTCCTTGATCTTCGCGGTGTCGGCGCCGACGCCGCGCGCGATCGCGCCCGCATCGACGCCGCGCGCCGCCACCAGCGCCACGCGCAGCCGCTCGGCCTGCGGATACGGCTGCGTCTCGAGCCCGAGCCGGCCGCGCGCGTCGGCTTCGCACGCCTGCACCATCTCCGCGAAGCGCGCCGGCTTGCGCAGCGCGTCGGTGCGCTCGAACAGCCGCACCAGCGCCGCCGCGCCCATCTCCATCACGCGATGCATGTTGCCGTGCTCGCGCGCGACGACGAGCGCGAGGTCGCGGCACTCGTTCGGCACCCGCAGCCGGTCGCACAGCGGCTTCAGCAGGTCGACGCTGCGGCCTTCGTGGCCGATGTGGCGCGGCAGCACGTCCTCGGGCGTCGTCGCCTTGCCGAGATCGTGGGTCAGCGCCGCGAAGCGCACCGCGAGCGAATAGCCCTGCTTCGCCGCGTGGTCGACCACCATCATCACGTGCACGCCCGTATCGACTTCCGGGTGGTAGTCGGCGCGCTGCGGCACGCCCCACAGCGCATCGACCTCGGGCAGGATGCGCGCGAGCGCGCCGCATTCGCGCAGCGCCTCGAACATCCGCGACGGCCGCGCCTCCATCAGCCCGCGCGCGAGCTCCTGCCACACGCGCTCCGCGACGAGCGCGTCGACTTCGCCCGCGTCGACCATCCGCCGCATCAGCGCGAGCGTGTCGTCGGCGACGGTGAAGCCGGTGAAGCGCGCGGCGAAGCGCGCGATGCGCAGGATCCGCACCGGGTCCTCGACGAACGCGTCGCTCACGTGCCGGAACACGCGCGCGCGCAGGTCCGCCTGCCCGTCGAACGGATCGATCACGGGCCCGGCCAGCGAGCCGTCCGGGCTCACCTCGCGCGCCATCGCGTTGATCGTCAGGTCGCGCCGCGCGAGATCCTCGTCGAGCGTCACGTCCGGCGCATAGTAGAACTGAAAGCCGTGGTAGCCGGCCGCCGTCTTGCGCTCGGTGCGCGCGAGCGCGTATTCCTCGTGCGTCTGCGGATGCAGGAACACCGGAAAATCCTTGCCGACCGGCTTGAAGCCCTGCGCGACCATCTGCTCCGGCGTCGCGCCGACCACCACGTAGTCGCGGTCCTGCACCGGCACGCCGAGCAGCTCGTCGCGGATCGCGCCGCCTACTGCGTAGATCCTCATGCGCGGACCCTCACGGCGTCGGCTCGTAGTCGGCGATCACGTGCGTCTCGCGGCGCGCACCGTCGATCCACCGCTGCACCGCCGGCAGCGAGCTCACGCGCTCGACGTAGCCGGACGCTTCCGGCGACAGGCCCGGCGCATACGTGTTGAAGCGCATCACGACCGGCGCGTACATCGCGTCGGCGATGCCGAATTCGCCGAACAGGAACGGCCCGCCCGACGCTTCGAGGCATTCGCTCCACAGCGCGTCGATGCGCGCGACGTCGGCGAGCGCGTCGGGTGTCGCGCCGCGGCCCGGCATCGACGCGCGCACGTTCATCCCCATCTGCTCGCGCAGCGCCGCGAAGCCCGCATGCATCTCCGCCGACACGCAGCGCGCATGCACGCGCTCGAGCGGATCGGCCGGCCACATCGGGTGCTGCGGATAGCGCTCGGCGAGCGTCTCGGCGATCGCGAGCGAATCCCAGATCGCGACGCCGTGGTCGTCGATCAGGCACGGCACCTTGCCGGACGGCGAGTGTTCGAGGATGCGCGCCTTCGTGTCGTCGCGGCGCAGCTCGATGACGATTTCGTCGAACGGGATGCCGAAATGCGTGAGCAGCACCCAGGGCCGCATCGACCATGACGAGTAATTCTTGTCTCCAATGACCAGTCTCATGACGGAATTCCAGGAAAACGCAGAGAAAAAGGCGAACTAGCGGCGCGAGCGGAACCAGTCGAAGCGGGACCGCAGCGCCGCGTCGCCGAGATACGCGGGCACGATGCTTTCGAGGCTCACGGGCTGGATGCCGAGCTCCGGCGCGAGCGGGCCGGACAGCACGTTCGGCACCGACATCGACGCGAGGTTGTCGCGCGTGATCACCGGCTCGCCCGGCAGGCATTCGAAGAACGCCGCCTGCAGCCGCGCGATCGCGTCGGGCAGCCGCACGATCGGCGCCTCGCGGCCGGCCAGCGTGCCGCAATAGCGGACCAGCGCCTCGAGCGTATAGACCTTCGGGCCGCCGAGCTCGTAGGTCTTGCCGCGCGCGGCCGCGAGGTCGAGCGTGTTGACGAACGCGCGCGCGACGTCGCCCACGAACACCGGCTGGAACTGCGCGTCGGGCATCGCGAGCGGAATCGCCGGCAGCGTGCGGTGCAGCCGCGCGAACGTGTTGAGGAACGCGTCGCCCGGCCCGAACACGACCGACGGCCGGAAGATCGTCAGCGCGAGCGAATCGGTGGCCGCGACCGCGTGCAGCGCGGCCTCGCCGTCGCCCTTCGAGCGCTGGTACATGCTCGCGCCGTGCGAATTCGCGCCGAGCGCGCTCATGTGCAGCAGGCGCCGCACGCCGGCCTCGATGCACGCGCTCGCGAGCGCGGCCGGCAGCGCGACGTGCGCGCGCTCGAAGCCGGCGCCGTACGGCGTGCCGTGCCCGCCGTGCAGCACGCCGACGAGATTCACGGCCGCGTGCGCGCCGGCGACGAAGCGGGCCAGGCTGCGCTCGTCGAGGCTTTCGAGCTCGACGATCTCGACCGGCAGCATCATCAGGTGGCGCGCATGCTCGCGGCGGCGGGTGCCGAGCCGCACGTGCTTGCCGGCATCGATCAGCGCACTCACGAGCCGGCTGCCGATGAAGCCGGTCCCTCCCAGCAGCGCGATGGTCTGATCCATGTTCGACCCTCCATCAGGCCCGCCCGCGCTCGCGCGGGTGGCGGGCCCCAAAAGCACACTGCCGCGTCTCGCGCGGCAGTGTGCAGGTTGCAGATCAGGGCGAGATCGTGCCTAGCCGCTTCTTCAGCGACTGCGGCTTCCCTTCGAAGAGCGCCGCGTAATACGTCGTGTTCGACAGCACGTTCTTCACGTAGTCGCGCGTCTCGTTGAACGGGATCGTCTCCGCAAAGATCGCGCCTTCGACCGGCTGCGTCAACACCTGCCGCCACTGGCGCGGCCGGCCCGGGCCCGCGTTGTAGCCGGCGGTGGCGAGCACCGGCGAGCTGTCGAAGTTGTTGTAGATGTCCGCCAGATACCAGGTGCCGAGCTGGATGTTCGTGTCGATGTCGTGCATCTGCGCGCGCGAGATCGTGCCGAGCCCGAGCTTCTTCGCGACGAGCTGCGCGGTCGCCGGCATCAGCTGCATCAGCCCGCCCGCGCCGACCGACGAACGCGCGCTCGTGATGAAGCGCGATTCCTGGCGGATCAGCCCGTACGCCCATTCGACGTCGAGCCCGGTCGACTGTGCGTAGCGCTCGACGATGCTGCGGTACGGCGACGGGTAGCGCAGCGTGAAATCGTGCTCGGCCTTCGTGCGGTCGGCCGTGTTCACCGTGCGGTCGAGCAGGTCGACGCGCTTGCCGTACTCGGCGGCCGCGAGCAGCTGCCGGTCGGTCATCCCGCGCAGCGGCCAGTTCCATTCGCGGTTGCCTTCGAGGCGCAGGTTCAGCGCATAGAAGCGCTGCGCGAGCGCGAAGCCCGGCACCTTGGCCATCTCGCCGATCTCGGCGTCGGAAACCGTCGTGCGCGGCGGGATCTTCGTGCGCTGGCCGAGCTCCTCGCCGGCGAGCTGCCCGTAGAAGTTGAACTGCGCGGCGATCTGCTCGAACTCCTGGTTCGCCTGCAGCGTGTCGCCGCTCTGCTTGAGCGCGCGCGCATGCCAGTAGACCCACGCCGGATCGTTGCGCAGCGACGGCGGCATCTGTTCGATCGACCAGCGCACCATCGGCCAGTTGCCGACGAGCAGCGCGCTGCGCGTGCGCCATTCGTACGCGGCGTTCGACAGCGGCGCGTTCGCCGATTTCGCATACCAGACCGACGCGAGCGCCGAGCGCTTTACCGCGCCCTGGTAGCCGACCGCGCCCCACGCGATCGCCTGTTCCTGCTTCGTCAGCGACGACGCAAGCGACGTGAGCAAGCCGGCCGCCTGGTCCGGATCGTTGCGCGCCACGCGGCCGATCGCGATCAGCGCGAGCTGGTGCGACACCGCGTCGGGGCCGACGCCGCGCGCGAGGAACAGCGGCGGCGCGCTCGTCGCCTGGTCGAACGCGACCGGGCGCGGGCCGAGCGCATCGACGATCTTGCCGCCGAGCGTCGTGTAGTTCTGCTCGAACGCGAGGCGCACCTGCTGCCACACGTCGTCGCTCGAGAACTGCTGGTTGACGGTGAGCGCGGTGATCAGGTCGACGCACGCGTCGCCGTAGTTCTTCGGCTCGACGAGCAGCGCGCGCGCCGCGTCGGCGACGTTCTCGCCGCGCGCGGCCCGCGATTCGAGCGCGTAGCACTTGACCTGCGTGTCGTCGTCGAGCACGAAGCGCTTGTACTGCTCATCGAAATTGCGCCAGTCGTGGCGTGCGCCGAGCACGAGCAGGTAATCGTTGCGCATGCGGTCGGCGATCGCCTGGCCGTCGTAGCGCTGCAGGAACGACAGCACGGGCGCGTCCGGCGCGTCGACACGCGCGCGGCCCGTGGCATCGAACAACTGCGGCTTGATCTGGAAATACTCGAGGTACGACGGCGCCGGATAGTTCGGGATCATCGCGGCGAGCTGCGCGGCCTTCGCGGCGTCGTTGCGGCGCGCGGCTTCGCGAAGCTGGATGAAGGTCTGGTCGTCCCCGGCGAGCGTGTCGCCGGACGGTGCGGCGCACGCGGCCGTGCCCGCGACGACCGCGGCGGCCGAAAGCGTCAGCGCGACCGCGCGATATACTCGAAAAAGGCTGTTCGACATCGTTTTGAATGGAGCACGGAGTGAGCGAAAGCATAGCACGCAACCATCTGGCCGAACGGAAGCAGGCGCTGCGCCGGGCGCTGTCCGAGGCCCGCCGCGACGCCGCGTCGCGCCCCGCGGTGAACGACGCGCTCGATGCGCGGCTGCGTGCGTTGCTCGATCGGCTCGCGCCGCGCACGGTCGGGTTCTACTGGCCGCTGCCGGGGGAATTCGACGCGCGCGCGGCGGTGCTCGCGTGGCGCGCGGCGCAGGCCGGCCGGCAGGTGGCGCTGCCGGTGATCCGAGAGCAGCGCGCGCCGCTCGAGTTTCATGCGTGGGACGACGCGACGCCGATGCGCGAAGGGCACCACCGGATTCCGGAGCCGGCGTCCGGCGTGGTCGTGGTGCCCGACCTGCTGCTGATTCCGTGCGTCGGATTCGACACGTGGCTGTACCGGCTCGGGTATGGCGGCGGGTATTACGACCGCACGCTCGCCGCGTGGCCGGGCGGGTCGCTGCCGGTGACGGTCGGCATCGCGTACGAGGCGTGCAAGGTCGACGCGCTGCCGGCCGAGGATCACGATCTCGCGATGCGCTGGGTCGTGACGGACGAGGAAACCTACGTGGCCGACGCGTAAGCGCGCCGAAATATCCCTCAGGACGTCAATAAACCGTCGCAATCGGCAGCCTACACTGCCGGGTCACCGCGGGCGGCCGCGCGCCCGGCTACAGCGACGCCGCCGCCCGCGCGGCCGTGTCGTACAGCCCGGACGCGTGGCGCAGCAGTTGCGCCGCGTCGCCGATCTGCTCGTTGGTGAGGCCGCTGTCCTTGAGCGTCTCGATCAGGCAGTGTTCGCGCACCTCGCGATACTTGAGGCACAGGTCGCGCCCGGCCTCGGTCGCGAAGAAGAAAACTTCCTTGCCGCTTTTCTCGCTCTTGACGTAGCCTCGGGCGATCAGTTTTTTCAGCGCGTAGGTCGCGACGTGCGTATCCTCGATATTGAGCACGAAGCAGATGTCGGCGAGCTTCTTCTGGCGCTCGCGATGGCTGACGTGATGCAGCAGCGACACCTCGACCGCCGTCATGTCCTTCGCGCCCGCGGCCGACATGCACCGCACCATCCAGCGGTTGAACGCGTTGCCTGCCATGATGAGCCCGTATTCGAGCTCGGACAGCTCCGCGCTCGAATCGGAAACCAGGTGTTCGGAAGAGACGATCTTGGTCGGATGACGCTTCATGGGGCAGTCGGCGCACGCAGGATGTCAGGGTGTGCCGAGTGTACGTCAGAAGCCTGCGCGCACCTGCTAGGCAAAAACGCGCACTGCAAGTTATCGATATCTTCTTGACAATGTACGTTAATATTGCCGCCCGAACCGGGCCTGACCGATGACGCATCCACGCATCTATCCGCTCGGCGACGCCGCGCTCGTCTGCGAGGTGCCGCCTCCCGCCACGCTCGATTGCCAGCGGCGCGTCTGGGCCGTTGCCGAGGCCGCGCGCGCGTGGCCGCACGTGATCGACGTCGTGCCGGGCATGAACAACCTGACGATCGTGTTCGACGTGCTTGCCGCGTCCGCCGACACGCTGTCGAACACGCTGCTCGACGCGTGGGAAACCGCCGACGTCGAGCATGCGCCCGGCCGCGAAATCGAGATTCCGGTCGAATACGGCGGCGCGGCCGGCCCCGACCTGCAGGCGGTCGCCGCGCATACGGGCCTGTCGGCCGACGAGGTGGTCGCGCGCCATGCGGGCGCCGAATACGTGGTGTTCTTCCTCGGCTTCCAGCCGGGCTTCGCCTATCTCGGCGGCCTCGACGCCGCACTGCACATGCCGCGCCGCGCGGCGCCGCGCCTCGAGGTGCCGGCCGGGTCGGTCGGCATCGGCGGCGCGCAGACCGGCATCTACCCGGCCACGTCGCCCGGCGGCTGGCAGCTGATCGGCCGCACGGCGCACGTGCTGTTCGATCCGTCCCGGCAGCCGCCGACGCTGCTCCTGCCCGGCGACCGGGTGCGCTTCACCATTGCGGGAGTCCACGCGACATGACCCAGAGCAAAGCGCCGGGCAGCATCGAGGTGTTGCGGGCCGGCCCGCTGTCGACCGTGCAGGATCTCGGCCGCCAGGGCGCGCGCCATCTCGGCGTCGCGCAGGGCGGCGCGCTCGACAGCCTCGCGCTCGAGGTCGGCAACCGGCTCGTCGGCAACCGCCCGGACGCGGCCGCCGTCGAGATCACGATCGGCCCGGCCGCGTTCCGCTTCCCGCGCGCGACGCGCATCGCGGTCACCGGCACCGAATTCGGCGCGATGCTCGACGGCAAGCCCGTCCATTCGTGGTGGAGCCTGCCCGTCGAGGCCGGCCAGACGCTGACGATGCCGGCCGCGAAGCGCGGGATGCGCGGCTATCTGTGCATCGCGGGCGGCATCGACGTGCTGCCGATGCTCGGCTCGCGCAGCACCGATCTCGCGTCGCGCTTCGGCGGCCTCGGCGGCCGCGCGCTGCGCGACGGCGACCGGCTGCCGGTCGGCGTGCCGCCGGCGACCCTCGGCTGCCTCGCGGCGGATGCGCCCGAGTTCGGCGTCAAGGCGCCGGCGTGGTGCGGTTTCGCGCGCGTCGACGAGCCGCCGCGCCGCCACCGGCCCGCCCACGCGCACGCGCCGTGGGCGATGCCGGTGCGTGTGCTGCCCGGCCCCGACTACGCGTCGTTCGGCGCGGAGTCGCAGCAGGCGTTCTGGGATGACGAATGGCTCGTCACGGCCAACAGCAACCGGATGGGCTACCGCCTCGCCGGCGTCGAGCTGACCCGCGAACGGCCGGTGGAACTGCTGTCGCACGCGGTGCTCCCCGGCACGATCCAGGTGCCGCCGAACGGCCAGCCGATCGTGCTGATGCACGACGCGCAGACGACCGGGGGGTATCCTAAGATCGGAACGGTGATTCGCGCGGACCTGTGGAAGCTTGCGCAGGCGCGGCTGAACCTGCCGATCCGCTTCGTGCGCACGACGCCCGACGCGGCGCGCGATGCACTGGCCGCGGAGCGGGCCTACCTGCGGCAGATCGACGTCGCGATCGCGATGCGCGAGGAAGCGCGCCAGCGTGCGCAATCGCGCGCGGCGTGACGATGATGCAGCAACAGGCGGCACATCCAGGCGCCGCGCCACGCATTGGGTGGACGAGGAACATCATGGAAATCGATCTGAACGCCGACCTGGGCGAAGGATACGGATCGGACGAGGCGCTGCTCGACCTCGTTACGTCGGCAAACATCGCGTGCGGCTGGCACGCGGGCGGCGCGAACGCGATGCGCGACTGCGTGCGCTGGGCCGTGCAGAAGGGCGTGTCGATCGGCGCGCACCCGAGCTTTCTCGATCCCGAGAATTTCGGCCGCAAGGAGATGCAGCTGCCGGCGACCGACATCTACGCGGGCGTCCTTTATCAGCTTGGCGCGCTATCTGCGATCGCACAGGCCGAAGGCGGCCGCATCGCGCACGTGAAGCCGCACGGCGCGCTGTACAACCAGGCCGCGCGCGATCCGCTGATCGCCGACGCGGTGGTGTCCGCGATTCACGATTTCGATCCGTCGCTCGCGGTGTTCGGCCTCGCGAACAGCGTGTTCGTCGCGGCCGCGCGGCACGCGGGGCTGGCGGCGATCGAGGAGGTGTTCGCCGATCGCGGCTATCGCGCGGACGGTGCGCTCGTGCCGCGCAGCGAGCCGGGCGCGCTCGTCGACGACGAGGACGAGGTGATCGCCCGCACGCTCGACATGGTGCGCGACCGGCGGGTGCGCGCGGTCAGCGGCGAATGGGTGCCGCTCAATGCGCAGACGGTTTGCCTGCATGGCGACGGGCCGCATGCGCTGGCGTTTGCGCGACGGATACGCGCGGCGCTCGAAAAGGCGGGAATCGACGTCGTGGCCCCGGGCGCGCTGCACGCGGACGAAGGCGCGTGACGCGTGACGTGACGTGACGTGCGCGGTGGCATGGCCGAAGAACACGGCACCGTAGCGGGACCGAAAAGAAAAAAGCGCCCAGGAGGCGCTTTTCTATTGGCCGAACCGCATCGCCGGATGCCGGTTCGCCAACTGAAGCCGTCTGTCGACGGCGACCGGAAAGACCTGCTCCGGATCAAAATACGTCCGCCGCCGCCCGTTGTTGCATCCCCCGGTTGGACGACGAAACGTTGCTTATCCGCAAGTCGGCCCGCATGCGATTGAGATCGGACGATGGTTGGCCCCGCCGTGCATGCAGACACTCCGCGGCCGGCACGCGATACACGTGCCGGCGACGCTCACCCCGCGCTTTTTTTTGCTACCCCGTAGAACTTATCTGTTCTTTTCAATTTTTCAACTTGTGGGATGAAGAATAGAGATTGCCCGAACGAGATGTCAATCGTTTGAAACGCTATTTTCCGACGAATCGAGGGTTTTCCTTAGACGACATGCGGCACGCAAATCGTCGATCAAACGAGGGAGGGATCGGCACGCCGCAGCGGCGCGATCAGTTCGCGTCGACCCGGTAGCCTTGCTGGCGCAACAATTCGAGCACGCCGCGCGGGCCGCCCAGATGCAGCGCACCGATCGCGACGAACAGCGGCCGGTTCGGCGCGGCGATTGCCGTCATCCGTGCAACGAAGCGCCGGTTGCGCTCGTACAGGATCTTGTTGTCCAACGACGCGGACAGCGCCTTCGAACGCGACAGGCGCTCGCTCTTCGCGACCGCCCACGCGGCGAGCGCATCGGCGTCGCCGATCCGCCACAGCCGGTGCAGCGCCTTCACGTCGGCGGCGTTCTGCGCGGGCGTCTGCACCATGTCCTGCGCGAGCATCTCGCGCTGCTCGGCGAGCGTGAGGCCGGTGAACGCGCGCATCTGCTCGGCGAGCGTCTCGAGCCCGACCACCCGGCCGCCCTTCTTCTTCAGGTACACGTTCTGCAATTGCGCCTCGGTGCCGTACTCGGTCTGCAGGCCGGCCGACAGCGAATCGTAGGTCTCGACGACGAGCGCGGCGAGCCACGGCCGCATCTTGCGGATCCCGGCGAGCGCGGCCGAATTGCCGCGCAGCCGGCCCGCGAGCTGCTGCCACAGCGGCTCGGGCAGCAGGCGCGGCAGGCACGCGTAATTGCAGACGCCGTACTTCGACACGTCGTCCTGCGATTCGAGCAGGTCGTCCGGCGACAGCTCGAGCGCGAGCGTCGGCGCGGCGGCGAGCGCCGCGAGGATGCGCGGCCGGAACGGCTGCGCGCCCGGATAGTCGGACGGATCGCCGACGTGCAGCGTGCCGAGCACGTAGATCGTGACCTTGCCCTTGGTCGCGACGTAAAACGGCATCCGTGCCGGCTGCGCACGCACCGCGCCGCTCGCGACCGTGCCGTTCGACGCCGACGGCGGCGGGTGAAAGCCCGGCAGGGTCATGCCGGGCGGCGGCACCTGCGAAGGATGGAGCGGCGCCGTCGCCGACGCGCGAGCCTCGGCCCGCGCGAGTTCGACGGGTACGGCGAGGCCGGCCACCGCGCACGCACCGGCCAGCGCCGCGCCGGTCACGGTGCGCACGCTCCAGCGGCGTGCGTTGCGGTACGCGCGACGCACGCGCGTACCGCCGATGCGCTCACGGCGCGCGGTCGAAGCGCGCGCCGCCAGGCCTTCAGGCATCCTCCTCCCCCACCTCCTCGGCGCGATGGCAGGCGACGCGCCGGCCATCGACGTCGCGCAGCTGCGGCTCCTCGGTCCGGCAACGCGCAACCGCATACGGGCAGCGCTGATGGAACGCGCAGCCCGACGGCGGATTGAGCGGCGACGGCAGCTCGCCCTGCAGCTTGATCTGCACGCGGCGGTCTTCCTCGAAGATCGCCGGCGTCGCCGACATCAGCGCGCGCGTGTACGGATGGCGCGGCCGCGCGTAGATCGTCGCCTTGTCGCCGAGCTCGGCGACGCTGCCGAAGTACATCACCATCACGTCGTCGGCAACGTGCTCGACCACCGCGAGGTTGTGCGAGATGAACACGTAGCTGGTCTTGAACTGCTCCTGCAGGTCCATGAACAGGTTGAGGATCTGCGCCTGGATCGACACGTCGAGCGCGGACACCGGCTCGTCGGCGACGACGATGCGCGGATCGAGGATCATCGCGCGCGCGATCGCGACGCGCTGCCGCTGGCCGCCCGAGAACATGTGCGGATAGCGCTTCGCATGCTCCGGCCGCAGGCCGACCGTGCGCATGATCTGCGCGACGCGCTGCGCGCGCTCGGCGGCCGTCAGGTTCGTGTTGATCTCGAGCGGCTCGGCGAGCGTCTGCTCGACGGTCTTGCGCGGGTTCAGCGACGCGAACGGGTTCTGGAACACCATCTGCACGCGGCGGCGCAGCTCGGCGACCGTCTGGCGGTCCGCACCGGCGACGTCCTTGCCGTCGATCGTCAGGTGTCCGGAGGTCGGCGTCTCGATCATCGTCAGCTGGCGCGCGAGGGTCGACTTGCCGCAGCCGGATTCGCCGACGACCGCGAGCGTGCGGCCGCGCTTCAGCGTGAACGACACGCCGTTGAGCGCCTTCACGGTGCCCTGGCCGAACATGCCGCGCTTCACCTGGTAGTGCTTCGCGAGCTGGTCGGCGACCAGCACCGCATCCTCGTCGTGCGCCGTGCGGCGCGTTTCGTTGACAGCATTCATCGTGCGCCTCCCGTCAGGTCGAGGTTCGTCAGATTGAGCGGCTTGATGCAGCGCGCGCGCATCGCATCGTTGCCCGCCGCCAGCGTGTCGAGCGACGGACGCGCCTTGCGGCAATCGTCGACGACGTACTTGCAGCGCGGCGCGAACAGGCACCCGGACGGGCGATCATCGCGGCCCGGCACCATCCCCGGCAATGCGGCAAGCCGCCGCGCCCCCTTGTTGTGCTCGGGAATCGCCGCGAGCAATGCTTCGGTATACGGATGATGCGGCTGCGCGAAGATGTCCGGCACGCGGTTGGTCTCGATGATCTCGCCCGCGTACATCACCGCGACGCGCTGCGCGACCTCCGACACCACGGCGAGATCGTGCGAGATCAGCACGAGCGCCATCCCGCGCTCCTTCTGCAGCTTCACGAGCAGATCCATGATCTGCGCCTGGATCGTCACGTCGAGCGCGGTGGTCGGCTCGTCGGCGATCAAGAGCTTCGGGTTGCACGCGACGGCCATCGCGATCATCACGCGCTGGTTCATCCCGCCCGACATCTGGTGCGGGAACGAATCGATGCGGCCCTTCGGGTCGGGGATGCCGACCTGGTCGAGCAGCTCGAGCGCGCGGCGGTGGAGCGCGTCGCCGCGCAGCCCTTCGTGCAGCTTCAGCACTTCCTTGATCTGGTAGCCGACCGTGTAGCTCGGGTTCAGGCTCGTCAGCGCGTCCTGGAACACCATCGCGATGTCCTTGCCGATGATCCTGCGCCGCGCCTTCGGCGACGCCTTCAGCAGGTCCACGCCGTTGAACGTCACTTCGTCGGCCGTCACCTTGCCCGGCGCGTCGATCAGGCCCATCAGCGCCATCATCGTCACGCTCTTGCCCGAGCCCGATTCGCCGACGACGCCCACCACCTCGCCCGGCGCGATCGACAGGTTGATCCGGTCGACGGCGGGCAGGCCGTTGAAATTCACCGCGAGATTGCGGATGGTCAGTAGATTGCTCATGTTCAGGCCATCCGTTTCAGTTTGGGATCGAGCGCGTCGCGCAGCCCGTCGCCGAGCAGGTTGATCGCGAGCACCGAGATCAGGATCGACAGGCCCGGCATCGTCACGATCCACCATGCGTTGTCGATGTAGTCGCGCGCGGAGGCCAGCATCGCGCCCCATTCGGCGGTCGGCGGCTGCACGCCGAGGCCGAGGAAGCCGAGCGCGGCCGCGTCGAGGATCGCCGACGAGAAGCCGAGCGTCGCCTGCACGATCAGCGGCGCCGTGCAGTTCGGCAGCACCTGCGAGAACATCAGGCGCAGCGTGCCGGCACCCGCCACGCGCGACGCCGTCACGTACTCCTTCTGCAGCTCGCCGAGCGCCGATGCGCGCGTCAGGCGCACGTACGCGGGCAGCGCGACGATCGCGATCGCGAACATCGTGTTGGTGAGGCCGGGGCCGATGATCGCGACGACCGCGACCGCGAGCAGCAGCGACGGCAGCGCGAGCAGCACGTCCATCACGCGCATCACGGCCGTGTCCGCCCACTTCTGGAAGAACGCGGCGACGAGCCCGAGCACGATGCCCGGGATCAGCGCGAGCACGACCGACACGAAGCCGATCCAGAACGACATCCGCGCGCCGTACATCAGCCGGGACAGGATGTCGCGGCCGGCTTCGTCGGTGCCGAGAACGAACTTCCAGTTGCCGCCGTCGAGCCACGCGGGCGGGATCTTCACGTAGTCGCGGTATTGCTCGACCGGGCTGTGCGGCGCGATGAGCGGCGCGAACAGCGCGATGACGATCAGCGCGAGCACGATGATGCCCGCGCCGACCGCGCCGCGGTTGCGCGAGAAGTTGGCCCAGAATTCGCGCAGCGCGAGCGTGCGGCCGCCGACCGGCACGGATTCGCTCGGCAGGGTGTTTTGCAGGTTGCTCATGATTTACCTCGTGTGGCGGATGCGCGGGTTCAGCACGCCGTACAGCAGGTCGACGACCAGGTTCACGACGATCACGAGGGTCGCGATCAGCAGGATGCCGCCCTGCACGACCGGATAGTCGCGGCGGCCGATCGCGTCGATCAGCCACTTGCCCACGCCGGGCCACGAAAACAGCGTCTCGGTCAGCACCGCGCCGGCGAGCAGCGTGCCGATCTGCAGGCCGATCACGGTCACGACCGGGATCAGCGCATTGCGCAGCGCATGCACGACGACGACGCGCACGGGCGACAGCCCCTTCGCGCGCGCGGTGCGGATGTAGTCCTCGCGCAGCACTTCGAGCATCGACGAACGGGTCATCCGTGCGATCACCGCGAGCGGAATCGTGCCGAGCACGATCGACGGCAGGATCAGGTGGCTGACCGCCGAGCGGAACACGCCTTCGTCCGGCGCGAGCAGCGCGTCGATCAGCATGAAGCCCGTCACGTGCGGAATTTCGTATTCGACCGCGATGCGGCCGGACACGGGCGTCCAGCCCAGGTACGACGAAAACACCATGATGAGGATCAGCCCCCACCAGAAGATCGGCATCGAATAGCCGGTGAGCGCGGTGCCCATCACGCCGTGGTCGACGATCGAGCCGCGCCGCAGCGCCGCGATGACGCCGGCCGGCAGCCCGACCGCGAGCGCGAACACGAGCGCGCACAGCGACAGCTCGACGGTCGCCGGGAAGCGCGCGAAGAACTCGCCCGCGACGCTCGTGTTGGTGATGATCGACGTGCCGAGGTCGCCCGACAGCGCCTGGCCGATGTAGTGGACGTACTGCACGGGCAGCGGCTGGTCGAGCCCGAGGCGCTTCATCGCCTCCGCGTGCATGACGGGATCGACGCCGCGCTCGCCCATCATCACTTCGATGGGGTCGCCCGGTATCAGGTGAATCAGCGCGAACGCGAGGATGGTGATGCCGATGAAGGTCGGGATCACCATGCCCACGCGGCGCAATACGAATCGGAGCATGATGCGTCTCGTATTTTCTTGTGGGAAATGTGCGACCGGCGACGAGGAGCTCGTGGCCCCACGCCGCCGGGTGTTTTCAAGCCGGTTTTCGTGACAGCTTACGCTCGTCGCGTCACTTCACGCTCACGCCGTCGAAGCGTGCATAGCCGAGCGGCTCGATGCGCATGTCGACGATGTTCTTGCGCACCGGCTGGTAGACGGTCGAGTTCGCGATCGGCGAGAACGGCACCTGCTGCGCGAAGACCTGCTGCGCCTGCGTGTAGATCTTCGTGCGCGCATCCTGCCCGTTCGTCGTGCGGCCCTTCTGGACCAGTTCGTCGAACGGCTTGTAGCACCAGCGCGAGAAGTTGTTGCCCTTGATCGCCTCGCAGCCGAGCAGCGTGCCGAGCCAGTTGTCCGGATCGCCGTTGTCGCCGGTCCAGCCGATCAGCATCGTGTCCTGCTCGCCGCCGTGCGCGCGCTTGATGTACTCGCCCCACTCGTACGTGACGATCTTCGCCTTCACGCCGATCTTCGCCCAGTCGGCCTGGATCATCTCGGCCATCAGGCGCGCGTTCGGGTTGTACGCGCGCTGCACCGGCATCGCCCACAGCGTGATCTCGAAGCCGTTCGGGAAGCCCGCCTTCGACAGCAGCGCCTTCGCCTTCGCGGTGTCGTACGTGGGCATCTTCAGGTTCTTGTCATACGACCATTGCGTCGGCGGCACCGGCGCGCTCGCGGCCTGGCCCGCGCCCTGGTACACCGATTCGAGAATCGCCTTCTTGTTGATCGCCATGTCGAGCGCCTGGCGCACCTCGAGCTTGTCCATCGGCTTGTGCTCGACGTTGTACGCGAGGTAGCCGAGGTTGAAGCCCGCCTGCGACGGCATGTCGACGCCCGAGTCCGCCTTCAGCGTCGCGATGTCGGCCGGACGCGGATAGGTCATCACCTGGCACTCGTTGCGCTTGATCTTCTGCACGCGCACGCCCGGGTCGGGCGTGATCGAGAAGATCAGCTTCGCGATCTTCACTTCGCCCTTCTTCCAGTAGTCGGGATTGCCGTCGAAGCGGATCGTCGCGTCCTTCGTATAGCTGCGGAAGATGAACGGGCCCGTGCCGATCGGCTTCTGGTTGATGTCGGCAGCCTTGCCGGCCTTCATCAGCTGGTCCGCGTATTCGGCCGACAGGATCGACGCGAATTCCATCGCCATGTTCTGGATGAACGGCGCGTTCGGTTCCGACAGCGTGAATTTCACCGTGTACGGATCGACCTTCTCGACCTTCGTGATCAGCTTGTCGAGGCCCATGTCGGTGAAGTACGGGAACGATACCGGGTAGGCCTTGCGGAACGGCTGGTTCGCGTCGAGCATGCGCTGGAACGAGAACACGACGTCGTCCGCGTTGAATTCGCGCGTCGGCTTGAAGAAGTCGGTCGTGTGGAACTTGACGCCGTGGCGCAGGTGGAACGTGTAGACCTTGCCGTCGGGCGACACGTCCCACTTCTCGGCGAGGCCGGGCTCGACCCTGGTGCCGCCGCGCTCGAATTCGACGAGGCGGTTGTAGACGGTGAACGTGGACGCCGTGAAATCGACGCCGGTCGTGTATTGCGCGGAATCGAAGCCCGCCGGGCTGCCTTCTGAGCAGTAGACGAGCGTTTTATTCGGGATCTGTGCGAATGCAGAGCCCGCGATGCCGAACGATGCCGCTGCCACGCCTGCCATGGCGGTAACACGCAGGGTGTGCAACAGACGGTTGTATTCCATGTTTCCTCCAGGTCTCCAGATCGGAACCGACCCTTCAGTAGGGGCCGGCGTACGCGGATATTACTTGAGCTAGCGATTGCGCAACAAGCTGGAGAAAAAACTCGTCCTGGTGCGCCGGCGCGAAGATGTGCGGATGTTGCAGGCGCATGACGGCGGCCCGGGGGCGCGCAAGCGGCGGTTCCGTTGATGCGGCGCGTGTTTCCTTCGCCAACTAAACACGTTCTGCGCTGCGGCGGACGGCGCGATGCCCGGCGGCTCAGCGGCGCGCGTCGAGATCCGCGCTGCGCGCCGGCACGAACGCGACCGCGACGATCGACAGCGCGAGCCCCGCCATCACGTACAAGGTCGGCGCGAGCGGCGAGCCGGTGGCCTTGATGAGCCACGTGACGATGAACTGCCCGAAGCCGCCGAACAGCATCACCGCGACGTTGTACGCGATCGACAGCCCGGTCGAGCGCACGTTGGCCGGAAACAGCTCGGCGATCATCGCGCCGAACGGGCCGTAGTAGCCCGCGAGCGTCACCGACAGCACGGCCTGCACGGCGATCAGCCGCGCGATGCTCGGCGCGGCGTCGAGCCACACGAACAGCGGGTACATCAGCGCGAACGTGATCACGAGCGACCACAGCGACAGCCCCTTGCGGCCGATGCGGTCCGACCACGCGCCCGCGAGCGGCGACAGCACGGTGAGCAGCAGGTTGCCGACGATCACCGCGTAGAACGATTGCGCATACGGCAGCTTCAGCTGCTTCACCGCGAAGGTCGGCAGATAGATGATCAGCACGTAGATCGTCACCGTCAGCGCGATCACCGCGCCGAGCCCGCACAGCACTTCGCGCGAATGGCGCGCGAACACCTCGCCGAGCGTCGCGCGCCGCGCGCTCTGCTGCGCATGCAGGAAGGCTTCCGAATCGGCGAGATGGCGGCGGATGTAGAAGCCGATCGGCCCGATCACGAGCCCGATGATGAACGGCACGCGCCAGCCCCACGCGCGCAGCGCGTCCGGCGTCAGGCCGCGCGTGACGGCCGCGCCGACGAGCGCGCCGATCAGGAGCGCCGCCGCCTGGCTCGACATTTGCCAGCTGCCGTAGAAGCCGCGCTTCGAGAACGGCGCGGCCTCGATCAGCAGCGCGGTCGCGCTGCCGAACTCGCCGCCCGCGGAAAAGCCCTGCAGCAGGCGGCCGAGCACGATCAGCAGCGGGCCGCCGATGCCGATCGCCGCGTAGGGCGGCGCGACCGCGAGCAGGAAGATGCCGGCCGTCATCAGCAGGATCACGAGCGACAGCGCGGCCTTGCGGCCGGCGCGGTCCGCGTACAGCCCGAGCACGACGCCGCCGATCGGCCGCATGAAGAACGCGACGCCGAACGTCGCGGTGGCCAGCAGCAGCGACGAATATTCGCTGCTCGTCGGAAAGAACAGCTCGGCGATCACGACCACCATGAAGCTGAACACCGTGAAGTCGTACCACTCGAGCGCATTGCCGATGACCGCCGCCGCCACCGCGCGCCGGTTCAGCGCGCGCTCGGGCCCGACCGTTTTCGTTGAACCCGCAATCGTCGCCATGCGTGTCTCGCCCTCGTGAAATGGTTCGGTGCGGATGTGCGACGCGGGGTGCCGCTGCGACGCGCCGGTTTGCAGCGAGTGTAGAAAGGCGCGGAACCGATTTCAAGCAATAAAAAACGCCCGCCGTCGAACGATGGCGGGCGTGTCGCGGTTCGCGCTGAATTGCGGCACCGCACGATGCGGCGCGGGCAGTGCGGGCAGTTCGGGCGTTATGCCATCTTCGTGAACGCGTTGCACCAGCCCTTGGCCGATACCTGCTTGCCGGGGAACGCGCCGCACGGGCCGGATGCCGAGCCCTTCTTGCCCTGGTACAGCATGCAGGCCGCGCAGTCCTGGCCCGCCGCGTATTTCGGGAATTTCGCCTTGTCGACCTTCGTGGCGTCCATCTTGTAGCCGAGCGCCTGCGCGGTCGGGTCGCTCTCGGACAGCATCGGCAGATCGGCGGCCAGCGCTTCGCGCGACAGCGCCATGGCCGAGACGACGCCGACGCTCGTGATCAGGAAACTCCGACGGGAAGTTTTCATGGGGGACTCGCTCCAATGTTATCGATATGAAAGCTGCTCTAGGGTCTGTTTACATACGGAACGCACATGCGTTGCCACGAGAACGGCCGCTCGCGAGGCGCGCGACGCCGCGAATACTGGACTATCGCCAAGGAGCGCAACACGGCGAGCGGCCGTTCTCGTGGCAACCCCAAATTGAAAAGACCATTCCAGAGGAATGCCCGAAATCGCCCGTATGGCGGCGTCGCTCGTCGCTTGTTTGGCACGGCCAAACGGCGCTCCTCACTTCTTGCCCTACGAGCGATTTCGGGCATTCGCATGTGCGTTCCGTATGTAAACAGACCCTAGCGACAGCCGTTCAACAGCATAACGCTCACGCACATGAATGTGCGGCCCGAAATGCCGGAGATAAGAAATTTCGCAAAGTCGCGCCACGCGGCCGCCACACTGCCGCGACACCGCCGCCATCAGCCGCGCGCAATCACCCGCGCGCCGTCATATCGCCGACCCGCTGCGCGAGCGCGAGCGCCGCGGTCAACCCCGGCGACTCGATGCCGAACAGGTTCACGAGGCCGCGCACGCCATGCTGCGCCACGCCCTGCACGATGAAGTCGGCGGGCGCTTCGCCCGGCCCCGCGAGCTTCGGGCGCACGCCCGCATAGGCCGGCTGCAGCGCATCGTCGGGCAGCGCCGGCCAGTACGCGCGAATCGGTGCGTAGAACGCCTCCGCGCGCGCCGGATCGACGTCGTAGCGCGGCGTGTCGATCCACTCGACGTCCGGCCCGAAGCGCGCCTGCCCGGCGAGGTCCAGCGTCAGGTGGATGCCGAGCCCCGCGCGGTCGGGCATCGGGTAGACCAGGTGCGAGAACGGCGCGCGCCCGGACAGGCTGAAGTAGTTGCCGCGCGCGAGATAGAGCGGCGGCACCCAGCGCGGATCGAGGCCGCGCGTGCGGCGCGCGAGCGCCTGCGCGCCGAGCCCCGCGCTGTTGATCACGCACGCCGCCTCGATCTCGGCCGGCGTGTCGCCGCCGGTGCGCACGACGAAGCGCTCGCCGCGCAGCACGTCGATCGATTCGACCGGGGACTTCAGCGCGCACACGGCGCCGTTGCGTTCGGCGTCGCCGAGCAGCGCGAGCATCAGCTGATGGCTGTCGACGATGCCCGTGCTCGGCGAGAACAGCGCCTCGACGCATTCGAGCGCAGGCTCGAGCGTCTGCGCCTCGCCGCGCGTGAGCGGCATCAGGTCGAGCACGCCGTTCTCCTCGGCGCGCGCGGCGATCGCCTTCAGCTGTTTCACCTGCGCGGCGGAGGTCGCGACGAGCAGCTTGCCGACGCGGCGATGCGGGACGTGATGCGTTTCGCAGAATTCGTACAGCAGGTCGCGGCCGTGCACGCACGACATCGCCTTCAGCGAGCCGCGCGGATAGTAGAGACCTGCGTGAATCACCTCGCTGCTGCGCGCGCTCGCGCCGGTGCCGATCGCGTCGGCCGCCTCGACCACCAGCGTCTCGCGGCCGCGCGCGGCAAGCTCGCGGGCGATCGCGAGCCCGACGACGCCCGCGCCGATCACCACACAGTCCGTCTGCTCCATGGCTTTTCGCGTCGTTATCGCGTCGAGGGAGAGAAGACGATTGTACGTCCCGGCCCACACGCATGCAGGACACATGTGTAGCCGGATGTATCTCGCCGATCCCGCGTCGCCGACAGCGCCTCTCCCTGTTATTCCGAGTGACTCCGATTGATTGTCAGAACCCGATCGGGCGGCGCTTCGTCGCGCCTTCGTCCGCGCGGATGTCGCGCGCCTCGATCGCGTCGCGCCCGTCGAGGCGCGCGGCGCCGAACGCGTGCAGCAGCGCACGCCGCATCGTGCGCGGCGGCGTCGCGGCGAGCACGTCGAGCGCGTCGTCGCCGAGCGCGTCCGGAAAGCGCCGGCCCCATGCGTGCGACGTGCGGATCTCGTCGTAAATCGTCTGCGCGATGCGGCGCGCGCCGGCCGCGTCGGGGGGCTCGATCTCGTACACGTTCATCCGGTTGAGCAGCGGCTCCGGAATCGCCTGCGCATCGTTCGCGGTCGCGACCCAGATCACGTTGCCCGCATCGATCGGCACCTCGGCGAATTCGTCGACGAACGCGCGCGCGGTGTCATGCTCGAGCAACGCATAAAGCGCGCCGAGCGGATCGTATTGCGCGTCGCTGCCCGCCTTGTCGATCTCGTCGACCGCGATCACCGGGTTCGCGTAGCTGCCGTTGACGAGCGCATCGAATACCTTGCCCGGCTTCGCGTTCTTCCACTGCGACGATGCGCCCGACAGGATCCAGCCCGCCGTCAGCGAACTCATCGGCACGTAGTGATACGACGTGCCGAGCAGCTGCGCGAGCGCCTTCGCGAAATACGTCTTGCCGATGCCCGGCGGGCCGAGCAGCAGGATCGGCATCAGTTCGAGCCGGTCGTCGGTTTCGAGGCACAGCGCGACCTGCTTGCGCACGTCGCCGAGCGGCTCCGTGAAATTGGGCAGCGCCTCGCCGAGCGCGTCGAACGACGGCATCCGGTTCGGCTTCACGCAAAAGCGCAGATTGCCGGTCTTGAGCATCCTCTCGTAGGTGGCGCGCAGCGCGTCGCTCGCGCCGTCGTTCAGGTCGCTCAGCGCCGTCTCGACCTGCTCGAGGTCATACACCGTGCTGAAGGACGCCACCGCCAGTTCCTGCTTCACCATCGCCGTCGTCATACCAACCTCGCACCCGCTTGCCTGCGTACCATCAGACCCCTTCGATTTCAGTGTAGCGGCCCAGAATTCCGGTGCAAGCAAGCAGCCGCGCGCGTGTGCTGCTGACAGCCGGCGCACTCGGCAGGTTCACGCGTTTTTTTGCTTGAAAACGCGCAACGCGCACTTACCTTTCAAGCAGGACCACATCGCGCGACACACGCGCCGCGCCACCTTCGGTCGCATCGCGGTCGATGCCGATCGGGCGTAAGATGTGCGTCCGTTTCCCGCTACACCGCGATTCCGGAGAGGCTTCATGCTGAAACACGGCCTGGCCGTCCTGCTGGCGAGCGCCGCGCTCGCCGCCCATGCGCAGAGCCCCGCGCCCGCCGTCGTCGCATGGGAGATCCAGGTGGTGCGCGACGGTCAAACGATCGACACGTTCCAGCAGAAAACCACCGTGGGTCAGACCCGCACCGACACCCATCGTTATCCGTCCGCCGTGCCCGTCGGCTGCGGCGATCAGGCGCGCGTCGTGCCGACCGAGCGCTCGCGCTCCGTCACCGTCGCGCCGCTCGCGGTCGACGCGAACGCGATCTCGCTCGCGCTCGACGTGCAGGAAACGCTCGACGACCCGGGCGCGAAGCCGAGCGATCCGTGCCTGCCGAACTCGCCGCGGCAAATCGTCGCGAGCCATCCGGGGCTGTCGGTCGGCGGCGACAACTGGACCGACTGGACGCTCGTCGAGCAGCATCCGCACCTCGTGTACCGCCTGCGCGCGCACGTCAGCAAGGACTGAGCCGACATGCAAGCGTCAGATGCCCTGTCCGTCCCGTTCGCCGAGCCGCACGCCGCGCCCGACGAACTCACCGCGGTGAGCTGGAACCTGCACAAGGGACGCACGCCGCTCGGCTTCACCGCGTGGAACGCGATGCGCGACTGGATGCAGTCGACGCACGCCGACGTGTATTTCCTGCAGGAAGCGATGGCGCGGCGGTTGCCGCGGCCCGTGCTCGCGCCCGGCTTCGGCGCGCCGATGAACGATGCGTACGACGACGTCTGGCATTGCCAGGCCACCGAGATCGCGCATGCGCTCGACTGGCAGATCGCGCTCGGCCCGAACGTGTTCAAGCCGTCGTGGCGGCACGGCAACGCGATCCTGTCGCCGCATCCGCTCGACCTCGGCGGGCGCTGGGACATCTCCGCGCACCGCTTCGAGCGGCGCGGCCTGCTGGTCGCGCGCGCGACCCTCGCCGGCGCGCGCCCCGTCACGCTGCTGTGCGCGCATCTCGCGCTCACGCGCGCCGCGCGGCTGCGCCAGATGCACTGGATCGCGCACTGGATCATGCGCCACGCGAAGGACGGCCCGCTCGTGCTCGCGGGCGACTTCAACGACTGGCGCAACGATTCGATTCCGCTGTTCGGCGAGATCGGCCTGACCGAGGTCGCGACGCTGCTCGGCGAGTCGGGGCGCACGTTCCCCGCGTTTTCGCCGGCGCTCGCGCTCGACAAGATGTTCGTGCGCGGGATGACGCCGCTCGAATGGAACGCGCCGTCCGGCGAGACCGCATGGCTGTCCGACCACCTGCCGTACATTGCCCGCCTGCGCCTCGATCCGCCGCCAACCTGAGCGGCGCGGCGGCGCCCGCGATACAGTAGCGGCTCGTATCCGTGCCCGAGCCTGCGCCGCCATGAGCTACCTGCCGATCCTGCTGCAAATCGCCGCCGTCTACTTCGTCGCGCTCGTCACGCCGGGCCCGAACATCTTCATGATCTCGCAGCTGTCGATGTCGGGCCGGCGCAGCCTCGGCGCCGTGTCGGCGCTCGGCGTCGGCACCGCGTCGATCACCTGGGCGACGCTCGCGATGCTCGGCCTCGCCGCCGTGCTGCATCAGGTCGAATGGCTGTACGACACGATCCGGATCGGCGGTGCCGCGTACCTCGTCTATTTCGGCTTCAAGCTGCTGCGCGCGAGCGCGCGGCGCGATCCGGCCCCGGACACCGCGTCCGCCGCCCCCGCGTCGCTGCCGCCGCCGGACGCGCGCGCCCACCTGCGCGCCTATCGCAGCGGACTCGTCACGTGCCTGACGAACCCGAAGTCGTGCGCGTTCTGGACCAGCGTGTTCGCGGCGATGCTGCCCGCGCACGTGCCGCTGTGGTTCAACGGCACGGCGCTGCTGACGATCGGCGCGATGTCGGTCGGCTGGTACTGCAGCGTCGCGTACCTGTTCGCGAGCCCCCGCGCGCAGCGCGGCTACCGGCGCGTGCGCCGCCCGCTCGACGCGCTGTGCGGCGCCGCGCTGGTCGGCCTCGGCGCGAAGCTCGCCGCCGATCGATGAAAGCGAATCGAAAGACAACGTTGCGCCAAATCCGCGCATCCGCCGGGGGCAAGCGCGCGATTGGCGCAGTCAAGGTAAAATAAGCAGTTCTTCAAACGTCTGTCATCGAGAAGGCGCGTGTCCGGCGCGCCGGCCGGCCGATCCCCGGATCGGGTCGACGCCCTCGTTTTTCGCCCATTGCACGCGTCTGCTACGCGCGTCCGTTTTCACAGTCATGAGCAAATACGACACCGCCACCGTCCAATCCGTCCACCACTGGACCGATACGCTTTTCAGCTTCACCTGCACCCGTGAGCCGAGCCTGCGCTTCAACAACGGCGAATTCACGATGGTCGGCCTCGAGGTCGACGGCAAGCCGCTCGCGCGCGCCTACAGCATCGTCAGCCCGAACTACGAGGAGCACCTCGAGTTCTTCAGCATCAAGGTCCAGAACGGCCCGCTGACGTCGCGCCTGCAACACCTGAAGGTGGGCGACACGGTGCTGATCGGCAAGAAGCCGACCGGCACGCTCGTCGCCGACAACCTGCTGCCCGGCAAGACGCTGTGGATGCTGTCGACCGGCACGGGCCTCGCGCCGTTCATGTCGATCATCCGCGATCCGGACATCTACGAACGCTTCGACAAGGTCATCCTGACGCACACCTGCCGCCTGAAGGGCGAGCTCGCGTACATGGACTACATCAAGCACGACCTGCCGGGCCACGAGTACCTGGGCGACATCATCAAGGAAAAGCTCGTCTACTACCCGACGGTTACCCGCGAGGAATTCGAGAACGAAGGCCGGATCACCGACCTGATCTCGACCGGCAAGCTGTTCACCGACCTCGACGTCCCGCCGTTCTCGCCGGAACACGACCGCGTGATGCTGTGCGGCAGCACCGCGATGCTGAAGGACACGACCGACCTGCTGAAGCAGGCCGGCCTCGTCGAAGGCAAGAACAGCGCGCCGGGCCACTACGTGATCGAGCGCGCATTCGTCGACTGATCTGCCCCTGAAACTTGCGCACCATCAAAGACCGGAGCTTTCGCTCCGGTTTTTTTTCGCCCGCGCTTGGCGAATTCGTAACAATCGACGACCATCTATCTCAAATAGTTACATTTGGATCCGGCACTTGTGGCGGCTCGCGTGTCAGTGTTTTTCCTACAACAGGTTCGTCCGGATTGTTCACAAAAACCCTTATATGTCCCGCCCGTCATGACTTTTCAAGAATTTTTGAGATATTATGCGCGGCGCGCGGTTGCAATTCGGATGCGCATTGAAGGGTCGGATCTATGTGTTACAAGATGTAAATTTTGTTACCCTGACGGGTGACAAATTCCGTCAGGGAGCCGCACTTTCGGGCTTCCGGCACACGCCGCCGACCGGTGTCTGAATCGCTTTCTGAGAGCAGGGAGAGTCATGGATACGTCGCTTAATGCGCCCGAGAGCGCCCACGCCCCGTTCCCGTCGCAGCAGCCGTCGCCGGCCTGCGCCCCCGCCCCGTTGCCCTGCACGACTGCCGCCGGCCGCGATGCGCTCGCCGCGCGGATCACCGAGCTGTCCGCCGCACTGTTCGCCGCCGACGAAGCGGCGCGCCGCCATCTGGCCGGCGAGCTGCACGACGGGCTCGGCGCCGAACTCACCGCCGCGCGCTTCGCGCTCGCGAACATCGACACCTGGCTGCCCGCCGACGCGCCCGAAGGCTGCCGTCGCGCGCTCGATCTCGCGCAGCGCGCGCTCGACGCCGCGACCGACGCGAACCGCCGGCTGATCGCCGAGCAGGACACGCCGGCGCTCGACGGCGGGCTCGTGCGCGCGCTGTCGGCCTGGATCGACGGCCATGCGGAACACACCGGCCTGCGCACGAGCTTCGTGTGCGCCGCCGACGCGCGCCTGCCGCAGCTCGCCGGCCCGGGCGCGCTCGCGATCTTCCGCGTCGCGCAGGAAGCGCTGTCGAACGTCGCGAAGCATGCGCGCGCGACGTCGGTCGACGTGCGGATCGAAGCGGACGGCACGCACCTGTCGCTGATCGTTGCCGACGACGGAATCGGTTTCGCGCGCGCCCACCGTCACGGCTACGGCCTCGCCGGCATGCGCGCCCGCTGCGAGGCATTCGGCGGCGGCTTCGAACTGGCCTCGCCGGCCGCGGGCCGCGGCGCCCGGCTCGCCGCGCGGTTCGCATGGGACGCGCTGTTCGCGGCGCCGGCAACGGCGCGCCGCGCCTTCCCGATTTCGTGAGGGCGCCATGAGTCTGAACATCCTGCTCGTCGACGACCACGCGATCGTCCGGCAAGGCATCCGGCACCTGCTGATCGACCGCGGCGTGGCCCGCGAAGTCACCGAGGCGGAAACCGGCGGCGAAGCGATGGCGGCCGTCGACAAGCGCGAATTCGACGTGATCCTGCTCGACATCTCGCTGACCGACATGAACGGCATCGAGGTGCTCAAGCGCCTGAAGCGCAAGCTGTCGCGCACGCCGGTGCTGATGTTCTCGATGTATCGCGAAGACCAGTACGCGGTGCGCGCGCTGAAGGCCGGCGCGGCCGGCTACCTGTCGAAGACGGTCAACGCCGCGCAGATGATCTCCGCGATCCAGCAGGTTGCCGCGGGCCGCAAGTATGTGAGCCCGGCGATGGCCGAGGCGCTCGCCGAATACGTGTCGTTCGAGAACGAGCCGCTGCCGCACGAGAAGCTGTCGGACCGCGAATACCAGACGCTGTGCATGCTCGCGTCCGGCAAGCGGCTCACCGACATCGCCCACACGCTGTCGCTGTCGGTGAAGACGGTGAGCGTCTACCGCACGCGGCTGCTCGAGAAGATGCGGCTGTCGAACAACGCGGAACTGACCTTCTACGTGATGAGCAACCGGCTCGTCGACATGGCGCCCGCGTCCGGCGCCTGACGGCCGCGCGCCCTCCTCGTGCAAGCGCTTGTTTTAGCGGGCGATTCCGCCGCGCGATGGTGCGCCGCGGCGGGTCGCCCCGGCCAAATCGGCTAAAATATCGGGTTTTTCACTCACTCAGCGCCCCCGCGTTCGTGCGGGCCGGCGACCTCATCCGCAATGTCTCTCTTCCGCAAGAAAAACGTCGATCGCATGATCGCCGGCGCGCACGCCGCCGGGCTCAAGAAAGCGCTCGGCGCGATCGACCTCACCTTCCTCGGCATCGGCGCGATCATCGGCACCGGCATCTTCGTGCTGACCGGCACCGGCGCCGTGCAGGCCGGCCCCGCGCTGATGCTGTCGTTCGTGATCGCCGCGATCGCGTGCGGGCTCGCCGCGCTGTCGTACGCCGAGTTCGCGTCGACGATTCCGGTCGCCGGCTCGATCTACACGTATTCGTATGCGACGCTCGGCGAGCTCGTCGCATGGATCATCGGCTGGGACCTGATGCTCGAATACGGGCTCGCCGCGTCCGCCGTGTCGGTCGGCTGGTCCGGCTACCTGCAGTCGCTGCTGCAGGGCTTCGGCCTCACGCTGCCGACCGTGCTGAGCGCCGCGCCCGGCGCGGTGCCGGGCGTGGTCACGTGGTTCAACCTGCCGGCGTTCCTCGTGATGATCGTGATCACGACGCTGCTGTCGATCGGCATCCGCGAATCGACCCGCATCAACAACGTGATGGTGTTCATCAAGGTGTCGGTGGTGCTGCTCGTGATCGCGGTCGGCATCTTCCACGTGACCCCGGCGAACTGGCAGCCGTTCATGCCGCACGGCTGGAACGGCGTGTTCGGCGCCGCGGCCGTGATGTTCTTCGCGTTCATCGGCTTCGACGCGGTGTCGTCGGCGGCCGAGGAAGTGAAGAACCCGAAGCGCGACCTGCCGATCGGCATCATCGCATCGCTCGCCGTCTGCGCGTTCCTGTACGTCGCGGTCGCGGCGGTCGCGACGGGCATCGTGCCGTCCGCGCAGTACGCGAGCATCTCGCACCCGATCTCGTACGCGCTGCAGATCGCCGGCGAGAGATGGGTCGCGGGCTTCATCGACCTCGGCGCCGTGCTCGGCATGCTGACCGTGATCCTCGTGATGAGCTACGGCCAGACCCGCATCATCTTCGCGATGTCGCGCGACGGCCTGCTGCCGGCGACGCTGTCGCGCGTGCATCCGCGCTTCGCGACGCCGTTCCTGACGACCTGGCTCGTCGGCCTGTTCTTCGGGCTGATCGCCGCGCTGGTGCCGCTCAACGTGCTCGCCGAGCTGATCAACATCGGCACGCTCGCCGCGTTCTCGATGGTGTCGATCGCGGTGCTGGTGCTGCGCCGCACCCATCCGGACCTGCCGCGCGCGTTCCGCTGCCCCGGCGTGCCGGTCGTGCCGATCCTCGCGGTCGCGTCGTGCCTGTTCCTGATGCTGAACCTCGCGCCCGTCACGTGGGCCGCGTTCGGCGTGTGGCTCGTGATCGGCCTCGCGATCTACTTCGTGTACTCGCGCCGTCATTCGAAGCTCGCGCACGGTCACGACGCGCACTGAACGCCGCCGATGCGCGCGCCCGGCGCGCGCATCGGTGCGACGCCCCGCAGGGCCGGATGCCGGCCCTGTACGCTGCTCCCCTTCCCCGCCGCAATCCGCTGCCGCGCCCATGCGCGCCCCGTAGCGGATCTCCCTCCCGCCGTGTCGTTCCCGCGATCGATTCCTGTCCGATCGTCGCGATGTCTTGCCCATTCCTCCGGATTCGCCCAGTCGAGCGGCATGGCCATCTGCACGCTCACGCGGCGCGGTTCATAATCCCGCCATCGAACGGCGGCCCGCACCGGCGGGACCGTCCAGCAACAGGAAACGGATGATGGAAAGCGTCGATCTCGATGTACTGAAAACCAGCGCGCGCTGGATCGAAGAAGGCCGCCGCGTGCTGCTCGTGACGGTCGTGAAGACGTGGGGCTCGTCGCCGCGCCCCGAAGGCGCGATGCTCGCGGTGCGCGACGACGGGCTCGTCGTCGGCTCGGTGTCGGGCGGCTGCATCGAGGACGACCTGATCGCCCACGTGCATGCGAGCGGCATCGCGCCCGACGCGCGGCCGGAAGCGGTGAAGTACGGCGTGACGGCCGAGGAGGCGCACCGCTTCGGGCTGCCGTGCGGCGGCACGATCCAGCTCGTGCTGGAGCCGCTGACGCGCGACAGCGGCATTGCCGCGCTGTGCGCGCAGGTCGAGGCGGGCCGCCTCGTCACCCGCACGATGACGCTCGCGACGGGCCGCGCATCGCTGTCGCCCGCGCAGGCGACCGACGGCGTCGCGTTCGACGGCGAACGGCTCGTGACGATCCACGGCCCGCGCTACCGGATGCTCGTGATCGGCGCGGGGCAGCTGTCGCGCTACCTGTGCCAGATCGCGGTCGGGCTCGACTACCAGGTGACGGTGTGCGATCCGCGCGACGAATACACGGATGCCTGGGACGTGCCGGGCACGCGCGTCGTGCACACGATGCCCGACGACACGGTGCTCGACATGCAGCTCGACGCACGCTCGGCGGTGATCGCGCTCACGCACGATCCGAAGCTCGACGATCTCGCGCTGATGGAAGCGCTGAAGACGCCCGCGTTCTACGTCGGCGCGCTCGGCTCGCGGCGCAACAACGCGGCGCGCCGCGAGCGGCTGCGCGAATTCGATTTGAGCGACACGGAACTGGCGCGGCTGCACGGGCCGGCCGGCATCTACATCGGCAGCCGGACGCCGCCGGAAATCGCGATCTCGATCCTCGCCGAGGTCACGGCCGCGAAGAACCACGTGTCGCTGCCGACGATCCTGCAGGTCGAAGGCGCGAAGGCCGCGCGCGAGATCGCGGCGCGCGGCGGCGAGGCCTGCGGCATCTGAGCCGGGGCTCCTGCGGCGTCGAACGAGCCCCTAGACGAGCCCCGCGACGAGCGCCGCGGCGACCGAGCCGGCCACCAGCACGACGCCGACCGTGCGGCGCTTGTTCAGTTCGGTCCACAGCAGCACGCCCGTCAGCGACAGCAGGATCAGCGAGCCGGCGATCGTGTCCATCAGCAGCACCCAGCCGAGGTTCATCCCGACGCCGCGATGCAGGTTGTTCAGCGTCGTCAGGAACGAGTTGCCCGTACGCTTCACCGATACGTAGCCGTTGCCGACCCAGTATTCGGCCTGCAGGTTCTGGTGCGGCCCGAACAGGCCGAACTGCCAGTGCTCGGGCTGCATCACGCGCCGGTCGCCCCATGCGACGGGCTGCGCAGGGTCCTTGCGCACCCGGCCCGGGCGGCCGTCGAAGCGCAGCTCGCGCGCCAGCCACTTCGTCATCGCGACGGGCGTCGCGGGCGCCGGGTTCGGCAGCGCGAGCTGCAGCTCCTCGACCTGCGGCTCGCCGGTCGGGATCTTGAGCGGCGGCGCGCGGTGATTGAGCACGATGCCCGTCACGCCGAACAGCAGCCCCAGCACCGCGCCCCACAGGCCGACCCAGCCGTGCACCTTGCGCAGCCACTTGATGAAGGTCGCGCGGCGCGAACGCCGGCGGCGCGCGGCAAGCTCGTCGCCGGTCAGCCGGCGGGCCGCCGCCGGGTGGGGCAGCACGGTGACGCCGGCACGGGGCGTACCCGCCTGGGGCGTATCGATCGTTTCGGGCGCGTTCACGCAGGGAATTCCATTCGTTCAAAACGACGGGCGGCGCGCCGGTAAAGCGCGCCGCCCGCGAGGCATGAAAATGAGAATGGATATCATTACACAAATTGCGACCGGGCTCAATCGGCGAGCCCGCGCAGGCCAGGGCTTCTTCACGCCAATCACGGGCTTGCGCCGGCCGCGTCAGCGCAGCGGCGGCAGCGGAAAGTCCGGCGGCGCGCCGCCCGCTCCGGCGTCGGCGCGCTCGAGCGCGTACAGCCATGCGAGCAGGTCCGCGACCGCCTGGTACAGCTGCGGCGGAATCCGGTCGTCGAGATCGACCTGCATCAGCAGCGACACCATCTCCGGCGCGGTGTGCACGTAGAGCCCCGCATCGCGGGCGCGGGCGACGATCATCTCGGCGACCGCCCCGTAGCCCTTCGCGATCACGCGCGGCGCGGCGTCGCCGCCCTTCGCGTCGTAGACGAGCGCGGCCGCGCGCTTGCGGGACGAGCCGCTCATCGCGCGTCTCCGTCGTCGGCGCCGCCGCCGCGCGCATAGGCAGCCGCGGCCGCCTTCGCGGCGATCGCGTCGAAGCCGTCCGGCGCGCCGTCGACCGCGCGGATCGACAGTCCGCCGAGCTGCAGCCCCGACGCCTCCAGCCGCTGCCGCAGCGCGCCTTCGTGCCGGGCGAGCCGGCCGGCGCCAATCTCGTTCGCGCGCAGCCGCGCGACGAGCTGCTCGCCGTTCAGCACCAGCTCCGCATCGACCGTGCCGAGCGACGGCAGCATGAGCGTGAGCCGCGTGCGCCACGCGATGCCGTCGCCGGCGTCGTCGCCGCGCGCCGCGTGCCCGCCCGAGTCGTCGGGTTCGATCGTCCAGTCGAGCCGCGCGCCCGGCCACGCTTCGCCGATCCAGCGGAACTGGTCGGTCGCGAGCACGTCGAGCTGCTGGCGCACAAGCGGCACGGCGGCCGGATGCACGGTCACCGGCGCCGCGCCCTGCGCGTCGGATGACGCTGCGTCGGCCAGCGCGGCGCGCGCGGGGGTCCAGCGGGAATCGGTGGTTTCGGGGCGCGCGTCGGCGCCGCCGCGCGCCGGCACCGCGTCGGGCCCGAGAAAGTCGTGCGCGGGCGGGCGCGGCGGCGCGCCGGCCGGCGTGCCCTGCCCCGGCGTCTGCTGGGCCGCCGCGCGAGGCGCGGGCGACGGCAGCGGCAAGCGGGCGTCGAGCAGGTCGTCGAGCACGCTGTCGGCCGCCGGCGGATGCGCGTCGGCGGGCGCGAGCAGGCGCGCCTGCGGCTCGCGCGCGAGCGCCGCGAGCGGCCGCTGTCCGGCCAGCCATTGCGCGAGATGGGATTCGTAGAACAGGCCGCTTTCGCTCACGGCCTGCGCGAGCGCGGCGCGCAGCGCCACGATCGGCGGCGCGGCCGACGCATCGCGCACCGCCTGCGCGGACGATGCGGCCTGGCCGGACGTGAGCGCCGCCTGGCGCGCCGCGTCCGGCGGCACGGCCGCGCGCGCGCCGCCCGGCGCCTGCGCCGCCGGATCGGCCAGCAGCACGGTCGGATCGGCGAGCAGCGGCGTCCGGCCGACGACCGCCGGCGTCGCGTCGCCGCCGAAACGGGAGATCGCGTCGAGCACGAGCCCGACGTTGGACAGCGCCGTCTGCGCGGACGGTTGCGGGATCGACGCGGCGGGCGGCACAGGCGTCGCCGGCGCCGCGGAGGCGCCGGTGGCCTGCGCGCCGACCTGCGCCGCCGCGCCGCCGCCGGACGGCGGCGACACGACGCCGGTCAGCAGGCTGTCGAGGCGGCTGGCCAGCAACGCGGCGGCTACGGTGTCGATACCGGTCATGATCGGAACCTGCTCACCTATGCAACATCGATGCGAATTCGGAAACCGGCGGCGCCGGGCGCGCGCAACCCGCGCCGTCAGCCGCGCGCGCGTGCGCGGTACAGGTCGGTCAGCACCTTGGTCGAGCGCTGGGTCTCGAACAGCGCGGACAGCCGCGCGATCTCCGGGCTCGCGAGATCGCGAATCGCGGCGTCGTCGGCCAGAATGCGGCGAATCAGGTCGAGCTTGCGGGCGAGTTCGACCTCGTCGAGCGCGATGCCCTGCCCGGCCTCCTTCAGCCCGTCGACGAGCTGCAGGTATTCCTCCTGCAGCCCCGACAGCGCGTTCCAGTCGGCGCCGCGCGCGGCGTGCAGCATCCGGCCGGACACGGCCGCGATCGCCTCGTAGCGCGCGAAGTACTCGTCCTTCCGGTTCATCTTTGCTGGTCCGCAGCCTGCTGAGCAGTCATCCGAGCAACTTCCGGGCCGATGCCCGTCCACGCTTCCTCGAGCGTCGCGAGCAGCCCGTCGACCTCGACCAGCATGGCATCGCTGCTCTGCGCGTTCGCCTGCAGCAGGCGCTTGCCGATGTAGCTGTACAGTGCGTCGAGGCGCACCGCGATGTCGCCGCCCGCCTCGCGGTTCAGCGACGTCTGCAGGCCGCTCTCGACGATGCTGATCGCCTTGCCGATCGCCTCGCCGCGCGCCGGGATGTTGCCCTGCTGCAGGTGCATGCGCGCGAGCGCGACGGCCTTCCGCGCGCCCTGGTAGAGCATCGCGATCAGGCGATGCGGGGACGCGCCCATCACCCCCGTCTCGACGCCGACGCGCGCATACGCATTGGCTCCAGCGTGTCCTGGGGAAAACATGCGCTTCTCCTTGTTGATGCGTTGGATCTGGATAGCCTGCGCCCGCGACGCGGCTGACTCCCGGAGTTATCGGAAAGGAAGTTAAAAGCTTTAGCGGAACCGAGGACCTTGTCAGACCGGCATCTGCATGACTTCGTTGTACGCGGTCACGAGCTTGTTGCGGACCTGCAGCCCGAACTGGAAGCCGATGTTCGCTTTCTGCATGTCGACCATCACGTCGTTCAGCGAGATGTTCGGCGCGCCGACCTCGAACGCGTGCGCCTCGCCGAGCGCGCGCTGCTGGTCGCCGCTGATCTTGTCGAGCGACGCCTTCATCGCGCTCGCGAAGGTGCCGGCGGTCGCGGCGCCGGAACCGGCGACCGCCGCGCTCGGGCTGGCCGCGCCGCTTGCCGCCTGCGCCGCCATCGCCTGCATCTGTTGCAATACCGAACCGATTCCGCCGACGTTCGCCGTCATGCTGTTTCCCCATCCAGAAAAGAGGGCCCGTTCGGGCCGGACCGGGCGGGCCGTCGGCGCGTATTGCACGCCCGCCATACCGGATCGCGAAAAAGCATAGCAGCGCACCGCCCGGCAAAGCCGCGAAAGTACGGGGGAAACCCGGCTCTTTTCGGGCGATCGGATCGGGGGCGGCGTCACGATAATCGCATCGTGTCATTGTCCGCCCGCTCGCCCGAGCGGCTCAGTCGTCCCGCTCCGGAGAACCTCGACGCATGGATTCGCAGGCCAATTCGCTGATCAATCCCGACGCCCGCACTGGCCTCGCCAGCCCGGCGCCCGGCGCCGCCGCGGCCGCGGCGCTGCCGGGGGCTGGCGGCGCGGGTGTGGACTTCGGGCTCGGCGGCTTCGCGGAACGGATTCCGGGCATCGCGCGGATGCGCGGCAACCCGAAGCTGCCGTTCATCATCGCCGCCGCCTTCGCGGTCGCCGTGATCGTCGCCCTCGTGCTGTGGACCCGCGCGCCCGACTACCGCGTGCTGTACAGCAACCTGTCGGACCGCGACGGCGGTGCGATCATCGCCGCGCTCCAGCAGGCAAACGTTCCATACAAGTTCGCCGACGCCGGCGGCGCGATCCTCGTGCCGGCGAACCAGGTCCACGAAACGCGCCTGAAGCTCGCGGCGCTCGGGCTGCCGAAGGGCGGCTCGGTCGGCTTCGAGCTGATGGACAACCAGAAATTCGGCATCAGCCAGTTCGCCGAGCAGATCAACTACCAGCGCGCGCTCGAAGGCGAGCTGCAGCGCACGATCGAATCGATCAACGCCGTGAAAACGGCGCGCGTGCATCTCGCGATCCCGAAGCCGTCGGTGTTCGTGCGCGACCGCGAGGCGCCGTCGGCGTCCGTGTTCGTCGATCTCTACCCGGGCCGCGTGCTCGACGAAGGCCAGGTGCTGGCGATCACGCGGATGGTGTCGTCGGGCGTGCCCGACATGCCCGCGAAGAACGTCACGATCGTCGACCAGGACGGCAACCTGCTGACGCAGCCGGCGTCGGCAACCGGCCTCGACGCGAGCCAGCTCAAGTACGTGCAGCAGGTCGAGCGCAACACGCAGAAGCGCATCGACGCGATCCTCGCGCCGATCTTCGGCACCGGCAACGCGCGTTCTCAGGTGAGCGCCGACATCGATTTCTCGCGGCTCGAGCAGACCTCGGAAAGCTACGGCCCGAACGGCACGCCGCAGCAGACCGCGATCCGCAGCCAGCAGACCAGCACCGCGACCGAGCTCGCCCAGGGCGGCGCATCGGGCGTGCCGGGCGCGCTGTCGAACACGCCGCCGCAGCCGGCCTCCGCGCCGATCGTCGCGGGCAACGGCCAGAACGGGCCGCAGACGACGCCGGTCAGCGACCGCAAGGATTCGACGACCAACTACGAGCTCGACAAGACGATCCGCCACGTCGAGCAGCCGATGGGCAGCGTGAAGCGCCTGTCGGTCGCGGTCGTCGTCAACTACCAGCCGGTCGCCGATTCGAAGGGCCACGTGACGATGCAGCCGCTGCCGCCCGCGAAGCTCGCGCAGGTCGAGCAGCTCGTGAAGGACGCGATGGGCTACGACGCGAAGCGCGGTGACTCGGTGAACGTCGTCAACAGCACGTTCACGGCCGCCGGCGACCCGTACGCCGACCTGCCGTGGTACCGCCAGCCGGACATCATCGACATGGCGAAGGAAGCCGCGAAGTGGCTCGGCATCGCGGCGGTCGCGGCGGCGCTGTACTTCGCGGTGGTGCGCCCGGCGATGCGCCGCGCGTTCCCGCCGCCCGAGCCGGCCGCGCCCGCGCTGCCGGCGCCGGAAGACGCGGTCGCGCTGGACGGCCTGCCCGCGCCGGAGAAGGCCGCCGCGAACGAAGACGCCGACGCGCTGCTGCTCGGCTTCGAAAACGAGAAGCACCGCTACGAGCGCAACCTCGACTACGCACGCACGATCGCCCGCCAGGATCCGAAGATCGTCGCAACCGTCGTGAAGAGCTGGGTGAACGATGAACGCTGAAGGCTTGACCAAGAGCGCGCTCCTGCTGATGTCGATCGGCGAGGAAGAGGCCGCGCAGGTATTCAAATTCCTCGCGCCGCGCGAGGTGCAGAAGATCGGCGCCGCGATGGCCGCGCTGCGCAACGTCACGCGCGAAGAGGTCGAGCGCGTGCTGAACGAGTTCGCGAAGGAAGCCGAGCAGCACACCGCGCTGTCGCTCGATTCGAACGACTACATCCGCTCGGTGCTGACGAAGGCGCTCGGCGAGGACAAGGCCGGCGTGCTGATCGACCGCATCCTGCAGGGCAGCGACACGAGCGGTATCGAAGGCCTGAAGTGGATGGATTCGAGCGCGGTGGCCGAGCTGATCAAGAACGAGCATCCGCAGATCATCGCGACGATCCTCGTGCATCTCGACCGCGACCAGGCGTCCGAGATCGCGTCGTGCTTCACCGAGCGGCTGCGCAACGACGTGCTGCTGCGGATCGCGACGCTCGACGGCATCCAGCCGGCCGCGCTGCGCGAGCTCGACGACGTGCTGTCGGGCCTCCTGTCCGGCAGCGACAACCTGAAGCGCAGCCCGATGGGCGGCATCGGCACCGCGGCCGAGATCCTGAACTTCATGACGTCGGTGCACGAGGAAGGCGTGCTCGAGAACGTCCGCCAGTACGATCCGGACCTCGCGCAGAAGATCATCGACCAGATGTTCGTGTTCGAGAACCTGCTCGACCTCGAGGACCGCGCGATCCAGCTGGTGCTGAAGGAAGTCGAATCGGAGACGCTGATCATCGCGCTGAAGGGCGCGCCGCCCGCGCTGCGCCAGAAGTTCCTCGCGAACATGTCGCAGCGCGCGGCCGAACTGCTCGCCGAGGATCTCGACGCGCGCGGCCCGGTGCGCGTGTCCGAAGTCGAGACGCAGCAGCGCCGCATCCTGCAGATCGTGCGCAACCTCGCCGAGGGCGGCCAGATCGTGATCGGCGGCAAGGCGGAAGACGCGTATGTCTGATCCGGCGAGCGACCGCGTGGGCAACCTCACCGCTTACCAGCGGTGGGAAATGGCGTCGTTCGACCCGCCGCCGCCCCCGCCGCCGCCCGACACCGCGGCAGCGGCGGCTGCCGCGCTCGCCGAGGAATTGCAGCGCGTGCGCGACGCCGCGCATGCGGAAGGGCTGTCGTCCGGCCACGTCGAGGGCCAGGCGCTCGGCTACCAGGCCGGCTACGAGCAGGGCCACCAGCAGGGTTTCGAGGCCGGCCAGGCCGAGGTGCGCGAGCAGGCCGCGCAGCTTGCGGCGCTCGCCGCGTCGTTCCGGGAGGCGCTGGCCGCCGCCGAGCACGATCTCGCCGCCGACGTCGCGCAGCTCGCGCTGGACATCGCGCAGCAGGTCGTGCGCCAGCACGTGAAGCATGACCCGGCCGCCCTCGTCGCCGCGGTGCGCGACGTGCTCGCGGCCGAGCCGGCGCTGTCGGGCGCGCCGCATCTCGCGGTGCATCCCGCCGACCTGCCGGTCGTCGAGGCGTACCTGCAGGAAGAACTCGACGCGCTCGGCTGGAGCGTGCGCACCGATGCGACGATCGAGCGCGGCGGCTGTCGCGCGCACGCCGCGACGGGCGAAGTCGACGCGACGCTGCCGACCCGCTGGCAGCGCGTCGCCGCCGCGATCGGCAAGGTGAGCGCATGGTGACGCCCACGCCCGAATCGTTCGCGCATGACGGCATGACGCCGCTCGAGCGCGAACTCGCGCTCGCGTCGTTCGGCCCGGACGCCCCGCACGAGGCCGCGCCGGCCCCCGCGGCGGCCGACACCGCGCCGCGCGCGCCGCACAACCCGCACCTCGCGCACTGGCGCACGCACCTGAACGGCCTCGCGGCGCGCAGCCACCGCGCGCTGCCGCTGCGTCCGTGCGGCCGCCTCACCCGCGCGGCGGGCCTCGTGCTCGAAGCGATCGGGCTGCGCCTGTCGGTCGGCGCCGAATGCACGATCGAATTGCCGCCCGGCAGCACGCTGCCGGTGGCGGAGGCGGAAGTCGTCGGCTTCGCCGGCGAGCGCCTGTTCCTGATGCCGACCACCGACGTCGCGGGCGTGCTGCCCGGCGCGCGCGTATGGCCGCTGGAACGCGCGCCGGTCGCCGATCCGCTCGCGGGCGCCAAGCGCCTGCCGGTCGGCTGGGACATGCTCGGGCGCGTCGTCGACGCATCGGGCCGCCCGCTCGACAACCTCGGCCCGCTCACGTCGAAGGTCGACGCGCCGCTCTCCGCGGCGTCGATCAACCCGCTCGATCGCGAGCCGATCCACCATGTGCTCGACGTCGGCGTGCGCGCGATCAACGCGCTGCTCACCGTCGGGCGCGGCCAGCGGATGGGCCTGTTCGCGGGTTCCGGCGTCGGCAAGTCGGTGCTGCTCGGCACGATGGCGCGCTACACGAGCGCCGAGGTGATCGTGATCGGCCTGATCGGTGAACGGGGCCGCGAAGTGAAGGAATTCATCGAGCAGATCCTCGGCGAGGACGGCCTCGCGCGCTCGGTCGTGGTCGCGGCGCCCGCCGACGTGTCGCCGCTGCTGCGGATGCAGGGCGCCGCGTACGCGACGTCGCTCGCCGAATGGTTCCGCGACCAGGGCAAGCACGTGCTGCTGCTGATGGATTCGCTGACCCGCTACGCGATGGCGCAGCGCGAGATCGCGCTCGCGATCGGCGAGCCGCCCGCGACCAAGGGCTATCCGCCGTCGGTGTTCGCGAAGCTGCCCGCGCTCGTCGAGCGCACCGGCAACGGGCCGGAAGGCGGCGGCTCGATCACCGCGTTCTACACGGTGCTGACGGAAGGCGACGACCAGCAGGACCCGATCGCCGATTCGGCGCGCGCGATCCTCGACGGCCACATCGTGCTGTCGCGCGCGCTCGCCGAGGCCGGCCACTATCCGGCGATCGACATCGAGGCGTCGATCAGCCGCGCGATGACCGCGCTGATCGACGAGACGCACCTCGACCACGTGCGCCAGTTCAAGCAGATGCTGTCGCGCTACCAGCGCAACCGCGACCTGATCGCGGTGGGCGCCTATGCGCCCGGCCGCGACGCGCAGCTCGACCGCGCGATCGCGCTTTACCCGCACATCGAAGCGTTCCTGCAGCAGGGCTTTCGCGAATGCGCGCCGTACGACGCGAGCCTGGCCGGTCTCGATGCGCTGTTCACCCACGGAGGCTGACGCTAAATGGCACAAGGCTTTCCCCTGCAGATCCTGCTCGACCGCGCCAACGAGGATCTCGACACGGCGACCCGGCAGCTCGGCGTCGCGCAGCGCGAACGCACCGACGCGGCCAACCAGCTCGACTCGCTGCTGCGCTACCGCGACGAATATCACGCGCGCTTCGCGCAATCCGCGCAACACGGGATGCCCGCCGGCAACTGGCGGAATTTCCAGGCCTTCCTCGACACGCTCGACGCGGCGATCGCCCAGCAGCGCAACGTGCTGGCCGCCGCCGACGCGCGCATCGACGAAGCCCGCCCCCACTGGCAGTTGAAGAAACGCACCGTCGGCTCGTATGAAATCCTGCAGGCGCGCGGCGTCGCGCAGGAAGCGGTCCGCACCGCGAAGCGCGAACAGCGCGAGGCCGACGAGCATGCCGCGAAGATCCTGCGAATGCGGGCCGACGCGGCAAAGTCGACGTAACCGTCCAACGCAATCGAACGAGAGATACGCCATGCCCTCCCTGTCCCTGCTCGGCGCACTGATCGATACGGCCGGCTCCGCCCTCAAGGCCGGCCGCAAGGCGGCCGCCGCGGACGCGTCCGCGCCCGGCAATGCGGCCGACGCCGCCAGTTCGCCGCTGCCGTTCGCGCAGACGCTGCAGCAAAGCGTCGCGTCGCAGCGCACGTCGTCGGCACCGGCCGATGCGTCGTCGCCGACGGCGCCTTCGACGTCATCGAGCGCGCCGTCGACCGTCGCCGGCAACGCGAAGCCGTCCGGCTCGTCCGACGACAAGACCCGCGACGACGCCACCGCGGCCGTCAACCCCGATGCGGCCGCACTCGCCGCCGCGGCCGCCGTGCAGGCGCAATTGCAGGCGCGTCCCGACGGCACGCCTGCCGCGGCCGACGCGCCGTCCGGCGACCCGCTGTCGCGCGCCGGCGACGCGGCATCGGCCGCCCTCGCGGCAGCCGCGAACGCGACGAAGGGCGACGCGCAGCCGGCAGCCGCGACCGACGATCCGGCGACGGGCCGCGACGTGCTGCATGCCGCGCTCGCGAAGCTCACCGGCGACGCGAACGCCGCCGCGACGCCGGCCGCGGGCGCGGCCGCGCAGCCGGCCATGTCGACCGCGGCCGCCGTGCCCTCGACGCCGAAAGTCCCGACGTTCGACAAGACGCTGACCGACGCGAAGGGCGCGCTCACCGCGCAGCAGGCGCAGCCGTCGCCCACGCAGTCGGTCCAGGCCGATGCGGCCAAGCCCGATGCGGCCCATGCGCTCGCGGCGACGCAGGACGCCGCCGCTCCGGCCGGTGCGGCGCTGGCCGCCGCGACGGCCGCCGCGCAAGCGAACGCGCCGGTGGCAGCGGCCGCGAACGGCATCGCCGCCGCGAATGCGCACGTGCTCGCGCCGCACGTCGGCACTGCCGACTGGACGGATGCGTTGAGCCAGAAGGTCGTGTTCCTGTCGAACGCGCACCAGCAGAGCGCCGAGCTGACGCTCAATCCGCCGGATCTCGGGCCGCTGCAGGTCGTGCTGCGGGTCGCGGACAATCACGCGCACGCGCTGTTCGTGTCGCAGCACCCGCAGGTGCGCGAAGCGGTCGAAGCCGCGCTGCCGAAGCTGCGTGACGCGATGGAAGCCGGCGGCCTCGGCCTGGGCAGCGCGACCGTCAGCGACGGCGGCTTCGCCTCGCAGCAGCAGAACCCGCAGCAGTCGTTCGCCGGCGGGCAAGCGGCGCGGCGCGGCGGCGGCGCACCGTCAGGCGACGATGCGACGCTCGACGCCGCGCAACCCGCGGCGACGGTCGCGACCGCAAGCCGCGCCGGCCTCGTCGATACGTTTGCCTGAGCATCCGCGCGCGCCGCTCAGCGGCCGTGCAGCGCCGCCGCAGCCGCGCGCGGCGCGCCCGCCCGGCGCGCGGCGACGATGAAGTCCGCCGCGCGCTCGCCGATCATCACCGACGGCGCATTCGTATTCCCGCCGATCAGCGTCGGCATCACCGACGCATCCACCACCCGCAGCCCCTCGACGCCGCGCACGCGCAACTCCGGATCGACGACCGCGCGCGCGTCCGTGCCCATCCGGCAGGTGCCGACCGGGTGATAGATCGTGTCGGCATGCTGAACGATCGTCGCGCGCAGTTCCGCTTCCGTCTGGTCCGGCCGCGTGTACAGCTCGCGCCCGCCCTGCGACGCGAGCGGCGCCTGCGACAGGATCCGGCGCATCGCCTGCGCGCCGCGCACCAGCAGGTCGAGATCGCGCGCATCGCTGAAGAAGCGCGGATCGATCAGCGGCGCATCGCGCGCGTCGCCGCTCGCGAGCGCCACCGTGCCGCGACTGAACGGCCGCAGCGCGCACACGTGCAGCGAATAGCCGAAGCCCCAGTGCATCTTGCGGTTGTGATCGTCGACGAGCGCCGTGCAGAAATGCAGTTGCAGGTCGGGCCGCTCGAGCGACGGATCGCTCTTGATGAAGCCGCCCGCCTCCGCGACGTTGCTCGTCATCATCCCGGTGCGGCTCGAGAAGTAGCGCGCGAGCGCGGGCGTCATCTTCGCGAGCCCGCGCACGCACACGCCGACCAGTTCCGACGAATTCACGCGCGTATTGATGATGAAGTCGATGTGATCGATCAGGTTCGCGCCGACGTCCGGCGCATCCTGCACGACCGCGATGCCGTGCCGGCGCAGCTGGTCGGCCGGGCCGATGCCCGAGCACATCAGCAGTTGCGGCGAGTTGAACGCACCGGCCGACAGGATCACTTCCGCGCGCGCGCCGAGCGTCTCCACGCGCCCGTTGCGCGCGATCGTGACGCCGACCGCGCGCTTGCCGTCGAAGCCGACGCGCAGCACCGTCGCATCGGTGATCACATGCAGGTTCGGACGGTTGCGGCCGTAGACGTACGCACGCGCGACGCTGCAACGCGAGCCGTCGCGATGCGTGACCTGGTAGAAGCCGACGCCTTCCTGCGTGGCCCCGTTGAAATCGTCGTTGAGCGGATAGCCGGCCGCGTGCGCGGCCTGGATGAATCGTTCGGCGAACGGATTGCGAAAGCGCAGATCGGACACCGTGAGCGGGCCGTCCGCGCCGTGCCATGCGTTCGCGCCGCGCCGGTTGCCTTCCGCGCGCCGGAAATACGGCAGCACGTCCTGCCAGCCCCAGCCCGTCGCGCCGAGCTGCGCCCATTCGTCGTAGTCGAGCGGATGGCCGCGCGTGTAGATCATCGCGTTGATCGCGCTCGAGCCGCCCATCCCGCGCCCGCGCGGCTGGTAGCCGCGACGCCCGCCGAGGCCCGGCTGCGGCACGGTCTCGTAGCCGTAGTTGGTGCCGAGCTTGAACGGCACGAGCGCCGCGATGCCGACCGGCATGTTCACGAGCAGGTTGCGCTCGGTGTGCGCACCCGCTTCGATCAGCGCGATCGTCGCGTCGGGGCATGCGTCGGCAAGCCGGCCCGCGAGGCTCGCGCCGCCGGAACCCGCCCCGACGATGAGGTAGTCGTATTGCATGCACGTCTCCTTCGTGTCACGAATGGCGCCCGGCGCGGCCGCGCGTCCCGGGTCTTGTAGTTCGGGCATTGTAGGAATCGCCGCCGCGCACGCGGCGCGCGGATTCAAGAGCGATTCCTCTAAACGCGCGCGTGAACTAAATTTAAGATGCGTGGATTCGCTTGGCGCGACGCCCCCGGCCGCCAGCAGCCGATCTGTCGCGAAATGGGAGTGACCGTCATGCAGCGACACGTTCTGCAGGCCGTGTGCCGACCAGGTGGTCCGGCCGCACCGCCCCTGCCCGGCATTTCGTTTCAAACGACACCCGGTGCGCGCGCATGCGCCGCGATGTGGACGACGCGCGAGGTTCGAACGACGTGGCTGTCGCCGGCCCGTTTGGAACGCGGATCGTCGGCACCGTCCGACAGGCTGCCGAAGCCGGCGGCGACGGTCTCGCGATGCATCGCGCCGACGTATGCGGCAACGCCGCACGCGGCCGTTCGCGCGCCGGTTTCGCACGCTGCAACGCAGCGCAAACAGGCAGCGCGCGTCGCCGGCAGCAGCATGTCGATGCGCACCGGCCGTCGCGCGGATGCGACGCTCGCAGCAATACCCCCACCCCGATCCGCCACGCCGCGCTCTTCGAGCGGGCGCCAGCGGCCCGACTGCCGGCCGACGCGCCACGCCCCACCGGAGGAGACGACATGAAGAACGACCTGCCCGAATTCGCCGCACTGACGTCGCTGCTGCACGACCAGCGCGCCGCCTACCTGCGCACGCCGTATCCCGACTGGGACACCCGCGCGAAGCATCTGCGCACGCTGCGCACGCTGCTGATCGACCATGCCGACGCGCTCGCCGACGCGATCAGTGCGGACTTCGGCCATCGCGCGAAGCAGGAGGTGCTGCTGTCGGAAATCTGGATGGCGAAGGAAGAGATCGACGAGGCGCTGAAGCACGGCAAGCGCTGGATGAAGCCGATCCGCAAGCCGATGAACAAATGGCTGCGGCCCGCGCGCGCGAAGGTGATTCCGCAGCCGCTCGGCGTGGTCGGCATCGTCGTGCCGTGGAACTACCCGGTGCTGCTCGCGGCGGGCCCGCTGATCTGCGCGCTCGCGGCCGGCAACCGCGCGATCGTCAAGATGTCCGAACTGACGCCGCGCACCTCGGCGCTGTTCGAGCAGCTGATCGCGAAGGCTTTCTCGCGCGACCACGTCGCGGTCGTGAACGGCGATGCGGAAATCGGCGCCGCGTTCAGCGCGCTGCCGTTCGACCACCTGCTGTTCACCGGCTCGACGCAGGTCGGCCGGCACGTGATGCGCGCGGCGGCCGAGAACCTCACGCCCGTCACGCTCGAACTCGGCGGCAAGTCGCCGGCGATCGTCGGGCCGAACGCGCGCTTCGACGCAGCCGTCGACGCGATCGTCGCGGGCAAGACGCTGAACGCCGGCCAGACCTGCATCGCGCCCGACTACGTGCTGCTGCCGCGCGGGATGGAAGCCGCATTCATCGAGCGCGCGCGCACGCGGCTCGCGAAGATGTATCCGGATTTCTCCCGCAACGCCGATTACACGACGATCGTGTCGGACCGCCATTTCGCGCGGCTGCAGCAGCTCGCGAGCGACGCGCAGGCGGCCGGCGCGCAACTGCACCCGCTCGCGGACGCGTCGTCCGATCCGGCATCGCGCCGCTTCGTGCCGTGCGCGCTCACGCACGTGCCGGGCGCGTCGCAGCTGATGCAGGAGGAGATCTTCGGCCCGCTGCTGCCGCTCGTGCCGTACGAACGGCTCGACGAGGCGATCGCCTACGTGAACGCGCGGCCTCGGCCGCTCGCGCTGTACCTGTTCGACGACGACGCCGGCACGGTCGAGCGCGTGATGCGCGAAACGATCTCGGGCGGCGTCTCGGTCAACGAAACGCTGATGCACATCGCGTGCGGCAGCCTGCCGTTCGGCGGCGTCGGTGCAAGCGGGATGGGTGCGTATCACGGCTACGACGGCTTCGTGACGTTCTCGAAGATGAAGCCGGTGCTGACGCAGGCGCGCCTGAACGCGCGCAACCTGCTCGCGCCGCCCTACGGCACGCGCTTCGCCGCGCTGATCAAGCTGATGCTGAGGTTCTGAGCGATGCGGGCCGCGTGCCGGCCCGCGTCCGTCACACGGGCCAGAGCGGCCCTTCCTGCATCGCGCCGATCTGCTCGCGCAGTTCGAGCACGCGTGCTTCCCAGTAACGATGCGTGTTGAACCACGGGAATGCGGCCGGAAACGCCGGATCGTCCCAGCGCCGCGCGAGCCACGCGGCGTAGTGGATCAGGCGCAGCGTGCGCAGCGCCTCGACCAGATGCAGTTCGCGCGGCTCGAATTCGCAGAAGTCCTCGTAGCCGGCGAGCAGGTCGGCCAGCGCGCGCGACGCGCCCGCGCGGTCGCCGGGCAGCAGCAGCCACAGATCCTGGATCGCGGGCGCCATCCGGCTGTCGTCGAAGTCGACGAAGTGCGGCCCCGCGTCGGTCCACAGCACGTTGCTCGGATGGCAGTCGCCGTGCGTGCGCAGCAGGCGGAGCTCGCCCGCGCGCTCGAATGCCGCCTCGACGCCTTCGAGCGCGAGCGTGACCGCCGTCTCGTAGGCCGGCCGCACGTCATCCGGAATGAAATCGTGCGCGAGCAGATAGTCGCGTGGCTCGTAGCCGAACGTTTGGATGTCGAGCGTGGGGCGCGCGACGTACGGTTGGGTCGCGCCGACCGCGTGGATGCGGCCGATGAAGCGGCCGAGCCATTCGAGCGTGTCGGCGCGGTCGAGATCGGGCGCGCGGCCGCCGCGCCGCTCGAAGATCGAGAAGCGGAAGCCGTCGAACGCATGCAGCGTGCGGCCGTCGAACGCGCGCGCCGGCACCGCCGGAATCTCGCGCGCGGCAAGCTCGGCGACGAATGCGTGTTCCTCGAGGATCGCGTCGTCCGACCAGCGCGCCGGGCGATAGAACTTCGCGACGACCGGCGGACCGTCTTCGATGCCGACCTGGTAGACGCGGTTTTCGTAACTGTTGAGGGCGAGCAGGCGCCCGTCGGTGCGCAGGCCGGCCGGCATCAGCACGCTGTCGAGCGCGTCGAGCACGCACTCGGGCGTGAGGCCGGCAAACGGCGGCCCGGCCGGGGCGGAAGGAGCGGGAGTGACTTCGTTCATGCCCCGCATTGTGCCGCCAGCCGGGCCGAAAGACGAGCGTTCGGTGCGGCGTGCCCGCTCAATGGACGGCCGCGCCGGCCGGCAGCACGGATTCGCCGGTGTCGATCAGGTCCTCGAGAAAGAACGGCTCGGTGTTGAGTTCCTTCGACTCTCCCGGCACGCCCGCGTACCAGGTCACCATCGCCATGTCGCCCAGGATGCGCTGGACGATGCCGCGGGCGCCCTTCGGCACCGCGATATGGGTAGTGCAGACAATCGACCCGACATGCATGATGTTTCCCCACTCGTTCTTGAATCTTGATATCCGGCCAACCAGTGCGGCCGGCCAATGCACGACATGCGCCGCCGCTGCGATGGCGGCCGCGCGTATCCCATTGTTCACGGTTTATCGAAGCGCGAAAAGCGGAAGTGGCGGGCAAAGCGCCGCGATTTCGTCGCATGTCTCCAATCAACCACTGCGCCGCCCGCGCGCTTGCACGGGCGACACCCCCATCATACCCTGTCGGGTGTGACCGTCCGGCGATCCTGCCGCCGGCGCGCCTGCCGCCGCTTCCGGGGCGCGCATGACGGGCCGGGCAGCGCGTAACGCCCGCGCTCCGATTGCCACTCAGGTCGCTGTTGCGGTACCTTTGACGTTCATCCGCTGTCCAGCGCATTTCGCCCACGATGCCTTCGCAACCGTCCGCCCTTCCGATTTCACGGCCGCCGCTCCACGCGCGGCCGCGGGCGTGCGCGCATCCGGCCGCGCCTCCTCCCCCTGTCGCACCGCCGCTCGTCGGCGCGGCGCCGCCGCCCCCGGCGGCGTTCGCCGGCTGACCGCCAGCGCCGTTCCGTCCTCCATTCGCCTGCCTGCCGTTCGTGCGTCGTGACGCGCGGCGCGGCGCGCGTGCGCATGGAACGTTCTCATTCGTTCGACAGGTGGATTCACATGGTTTCGTTCAAACGCGCGCTCGCCGCGCATGGGGCGACGTCGCTCTTCGTCCTGCTCTGGAGCAGCGGCGCGATCTTCGCCGAACTCGGTCTGCGGCACGCGTCCGCATTCGTCTTCCTCACCGCGCGCTTCGCGCTCGCGTCGCTCGTGCTGCTCGCGTTGTCCGCCGCGCGCGGACGCTGGCTTCCCGCGCCGGGCGAGCGCCGCATCGCGGTCGTCACCGGAGTGCTGCTGATGGGCGGCTACTCGATCTTCTATCTGCTCGCGCTCGAACGCGGGATCGCGCCCGGCGTGCTCGCGACGATCCTCGGCGTGCAGCCGATCCTCACGCTCGCGTGGGTCGAACGGCGCTGGCAGGCCACCCGCATCGCAGGGCTCGCGCTTGCGCTGGCCGGGCTTGCGCTCGTGGTCTGTCGCGGCGTCGGCGGCGCCGGCGTGCCGGTCGCGGGGATCGCCTGCGCGCTCACCGCGCTCGTCGCGCTGACCGTCGGCGCGCTGCTGCAGAAGCGCGTGCGCTCGGCGCCCGTCGACGTGCTGCCGCTGCAGAACGCGATCGGGCTCGCGCTGTGCGCGGCAATCGTGCCGTTCCGGCCGATCGCATTCGACGCGACCTGGGCGTTCGTCGTGCCGCTCGCGTGGCTCGGCATCGTGATCTCGGTGGTCGCGCAGCTGCTGTTCTATCGGCTGATGCAGCGCGGCGATCTCGTCAACGTGACGAGCCTGTTCTATCTCGTGCCGGTCGTCACCGCGCTGATGGATGCGGTCTGGCTCGGCAATCGCCCCGAGCCCCTCGCGCTGGCCGGAATGGGCGCGATCATTGCGGGGCTCGTGCTCGTGTTCCGTTCGCCTGCGCGTCGCGCGTGACCTGACGGGCCGCCCGCCGGCGACGGCGGGCAGTCCCGCAAAAGCCGAAAGGAAACGGAAAGAAACGCGCAAGACGGCTGTCTGATTCGCGTTCGAACCGGTGTTTTCTTGAGATTTCTGCTGCTTTTTTAATGGTTCGGATAGCGAAAAGCGTGCGGCGTTTCCTATACTCGTACTGACCACCCTTCTCGCAATCGGGTCGGAGCAAAACGAGACTGCCCAAGTATGGGTCCGGAGCACGTGCGGCTCCGGTCGACAAGGAGACACGCATATGACCACCTACTTCACGATTGGTGACTTCATCCTGCTGATCCCGATGGCGCTCGCCGGCGCGCTTTTCCTCGGCGCGGTGCCGTGCGCAACCAACTTCCGTCACAACCTGCTGCGCGTGCTGGGCGCGATGCTCGGCGTCGGCGTCGCGGTGCTGCTGGTCGAAGGGCTGCCTGCGCTGATCTAGCGGCGCTGCGTATGTGCCGTTGCGCCGCGCCGGCGCAACGGACTGTCGATACGATGCGGCGGCTGCGTCGCGCGCCGCATCGCATGCCGGTCAGATCGCCTGATCGGTGGACGGCTTTTCCCACAGATTGATGCCGCCTTCCGTCGCGTAGCGATCGATCTCCGCGAGTTCGTCTGCCGAAAACGCGAGGTTCTTCAGTGCTCCGACGTTTTCCCGCACCTGCTCCGCGCGGCTTGCGCCGATCAGCGCGGACGTCACGCGCCCGTTGCGCAGCACCCACGCGAGCGCCATCTGCGCGAGGCTTTGCCCGCGCCGTTCGGCGATCGCATTCAGCCTGCGCACGTGCTCGAGGTTGTCCGCGCTCAGGTGGTCCTCCTTCAGCGAGCCGCCGCCCGGCCGGTTGACGCGCGCGTCGGCCGGCACGCCGTTCAGGTATTTCGACGTCAGCAGCCCCTGCGCGAGCGGCGTAAACGCGATGCTGCCCGTGCCGACCTCGTCGAGCGTGTCGAGCAGTTCGTGCTCGACCCAGCGGTTCAGCAGGTTGTAGGACGGCTGATGGATCAGCAGCGGCACCTTGTACTGCGCGAGCAGCGCGGCCATCTCACGCGTCTTCGCCGCCGAATACGACGAAATGCCGATGTACAGCGCCTTGCCCTGCTGCACCGCGGTCGCGAGCGCGCCGGCCGTTTCCTCGAGCGGCGTATGCGCGTCGAAGCGGTGCGAATAGAAGATGTCGACGTAGTCGAGCCCCATCCGCGCGAGGCTCTGGTCGAGGCTCGCGAGCACGTACTTGCGCGAGCCGCCGCCGCTGCCGTACGGCCCCGGCCACATGTCCCAGCCGGCCTTCGTCGAGATCAGCAGCTCGTCGCGATACGGCCGGAAATCCTCCTTCAGGAGCCGCCCGAAGTTGGTTTCGGCGCTGCCGTACGGCGGCCCGTAGTTGTTCGCGAGATCGAAGTGGTTGATGCCGAGATCGAACGCGGTGCGCAGAATCTCGCGTTGCGTCGCGATCGGCGTCGCATCGCCGAAGTTGTGCCACAGGCCAAGCGACAGGGCGGGCAGTTTGAGCCCGGATCGGCCGCACGTGCGGTATTGCATGTCGGCATAACGTTCGGAAGCAGCTTCGTAGGCCATGGGTAATCCCGTCAGGACGTCGGAGGGCGGACGCGCGCCGGCACCGCGCGAGGCGCGCCGGCGGCGAAGGAAACGCAGGACGGATATGGTAGCGAACGCGGCCGATGCGCGCACGGCAATGGACGCGGCCGCGACGCTCGCCTACACTGCGGCGTCTCGAATCACCGTTTCAGCGAGGTTTGTATGACCCGGGTCATCTCGGTTGCGCTGCTCGTCGGCGGCGTCGTGCTGCTGTATTTCGGCGGACAGTCGTTCCACTCGATTAACGACGACGTATCGCGCTTCTTCACCGGTTCGCCGGCGACGAAGACGATCCTGCTGATCGCGGGCGGCGCCGTCGCGTCGCTGATCGGCCTGATCGGCCTCGCGATGCCCGGCGGCAAGCGCTGACGCGCGCTGCGCGGCGACGAACCATCCGATGCAGCGGCCGCACGGCCGCTGGTGCGCCTAGAACCGCACTTCCGGCTTCGCCGCCGAACGCGTGCCCGGAATCGGCCGGTTGCTCTCGCCGTGATAGGTGAACACGAGCGAGAACTTGACCTGGTCCGAGCGATTCTGCCCCGCCGAATGCAGCGTGTTGCAGTGGAAGAACACGACGTCGCCGGCGTTGAGCGGCGGACACACGGCCGCGTCGATCAGCTTCCGGTTCTCCGGCAGGTCGCTGCGGAAGAACTTCGCGTCGTCGAACGCCTGCCCGCCGAACTCGGCGGTATGCGAGCCCGGCACCAGCCACAGCGCGCCGTTCTCGTTCGTTTCCGCCCCCAGCGCCAGCCACACCGACACCATGTCCGCGCGTTCGAACGACCAGTAGCGGAAATCGCGGTGCCAGCCGGTGAGGCTGCCGTACGCGGGATGCTTCGTCATCATGCAGTTGTGATGCGCGCGCGACAGCACGGGCTGCTCGCCGAAATACTCCCGCATCCACGCGCCGATTTCCGGCGCGATCGCGCGCTCGGCGAACGCCGGATCGCGCCCGTACGCATCGAGCAGCCGCCGCACCGTGTGGCCGCCCGGCGCATGCTTCGACTCGGGCGCGCCCGGATAGCGCAGGTCGGCCTCGAACTCGATCGGCTGCGCGGCTTCCTGCAACTGTCGCTCGGCGACGCGCTTCAGCGCCGCGCACTGCTCGGCGCTCACGAGCCCGCGGGCGACGACGAAGCCTTGCTCGCGCAGTTCCGCCACCTGCGCGCGAATCGAATCCGACTGCAAAGAAGACATGGGACGCTCGAAATATTTCTTGTGAATGTTTCGATTGTAAAACGGCGCCGGATGACGTGTGCAGCACCATTGTCGTGCGCAGGGAATTGCCGTTCGGCAATTTGATCCAGAGCAAGGGAACTGTGCGCGTCCGCAACGGCCTCACCGTCAGGCGGTATGTAATGCAGGCCTTGCGGCACAAGGGTTATCCGCGACTTTTGCCCGTCATGAATCCCCTGTAGCCTGACCCGGCCTGTCAGTTCTGGCGGGCGCGGCGCGCAGCCGCTTCGGATACGATGCGCTGCGCCATCCGAGGCCGTTACATACCAGTGCGTTCGTCAAGGGCGCCATCCATTCGAGCAAAGCATCACAATCTACATGCCATTCCGTCTGACTTCCCGTCTCAGCCGCGCTGCGAAGCGCGTCGTGCCCTCCGTTCCCCTTCGCCCGCTGCGCCATCACCGCGCGCGTGCGCAGGCGCTCGCCGTGCGCACGCAACAGCCCGCGCGGCTCGACGGCATCCGCGCGTGGTTCCACGCGTTCTTCTCGCTGATGAGTGCGCAGGCGCTCGCGCGCCGCACCGGGCTGCGCTCGCTGCTGCAGAAGCCGTCGTCGCTGCGCGCGCTCGCGCTGCGCCGCGCCGGCGGCCCGCAGCGCCGGGTCAACCGTCCGCGCCGCCTGGCCGCCAGCACCGGCTGGTTCGCGTTCGCGGCACGCTGATCGCAGCGCAGCAAACCGCCGCACGCAAACGTCGCCGCGCCCGCGCGCCGCGACGGCAGCAATAAAAAACCCCGGCATAGCCGGGGTTTTTCGTTTGGGGTGACTGACGCTTACGCGACGCGCACCGCCGGCTCGACGCCGGCCGCTTCCGCGAGCGCGAGCGCCTTGTCGGTCGCTTCCCACGAGAATTCCGGCTCTTCGCGGCCGAAGTGGCCGTAGGCGGCGGTCTTCTCGTAGATCGGGCGCAGCAGGTCGAGCATCTTGATGATGCCCTTCGGACGCAGGTCGAAGTGCTCGCGCACGAGCTTCGTGATCGTCGCATCCGACACGCGGCCCGTGCCGAACGTGTTGACCATCACCGAGGTCGGCTCGGCGACGCCGATCGCGTACGACACCTGGATCAGCGCGCGCGACGCGAGGCCGGCCGCGACGATGTTCTTCGCGACGTAGCGGCCGGCGTAGGCAGCCGAGCGGTCGACCTTCGACGGATCCTTGCCCGAGAACGCACCGCCGCCGTGCGGCGCGGCACCGCCGTACGTGTCGACGATGATCTTGCGGCCGGTCAGGCCGCAGTCGCCCTGCGGGCCGCCGATCACGAACCGGCCGGTCGGGTTCACCAGGAACTTGATGTCGCCCTTGATCAGGTCGGCCGGCAGCGTCGGCTTGATGATTTCCTCGATCACGGCCTCGCGCAGCGCGGGCAGCTCGATATCCGGCGCGTGCTGGGTCGACAGCACGACGGTATCGATCGAATCCGGCTTGCCGTCGACGTAGCGAACCGTCACCTGCGACTTCGCGTCCGGGCGCAGCCACGGCAGGCGGCCGTCACGGCGCAGGCTCGCCTGGCGCTCGACGAGGCGGTGCGACAGGTAGATCGGCAGCGGCATCAGTTCCGGCGTTTCGTCGCACGCGTAACCGAACATCAGGCCCTGGTCGCCCGCGCCCTGGTCGAGGTTGTCGTCATGCGCGCGGTCGACGCCCTGTGCGATGTCCGGCGACTGCTTGTCGTACGCGACGAGCACCGCGCAGCCCTTGTAGTCGATGCCGTAGTCGGTGTTGTCGTAGCCGATGCGCTTGATCGTGTCGCGCGCGATCTGGATGTAATCGATGTTGGCCGTCGTGGTGATTTCACCGGCCAGGACGACAAGACCCGTGTTGCACAGCGTTTCAGCCGCAACGCGCGAGTATTTGTCTTGAGCGAGGATGGCGTCGAGAATCGCGTCCGAGATTTGGTCCGCGACCTTGTCCGGATGGCCTTCGGAGACGGATTCGGAAGTAAAGAGATAATCGTTTGCCACTTTTTGAGGCTCCTTGTGTGGTTACGGTTGGCTTCACGTAGCCATCTTCTAGCAGCCCGAAGTGGCGACGCTTTAGCGGATTACCAGTACCGGGCAGCGCGCTTCGCGCCAGCCGGCTTCGCCCCGCAAGTTGTCAGTTAACTCGGCGAAGCCCGTATTATAGCGGCTTTCCAGAATTGTCACAGAGCGTTGCCCGTGCCGCATGTCCCGCTGTCTTTCAACCCTGTTCTCAATGTGCCGGTTCGCCGGGATCACGGAGGTTTCGCATGCTAGGCCGCCTCGGCACGCATCTCGCCATCGGCTTCCTGAAGCTGCTCGCGCTGCTGCCGTACGGCTTGACCGCGCGGCTCGGCGACGGCCTCGGCTGGCTGCTCTACCAGATTCCCAGCCGGCGAAAGCGCATCGTGCATACAAATCTGACCCTCTGCTTTCCTGAATGGAGCGACGCGCGCCGCGAGGAAGTCGCCGGGCAGCACTTCCGCCACGCGATCCGCAGCTACGTTGAGCGCAGCGTCCAGTGGTTCGGCTCCGCGAAGAAGCTCGAGAAGCTGATCCAGGTCGACAGCGCGATCGACCTCACCGATCCGGACCTGCCGCCGACGCTGTTCCTCGGCCTGCACTTCGTCGGCATCGAGGCCGGCTCGATCTGGCTCAACCGTTCGCTGCAGCGCCGCTGCGGGTCGCTGTACCAGCCGTTCACGAACCCGGTGCTCGAGGAAGCGGCGAAAGCGGCGCGCGGCCGCTTCGATGCCGAGATGGTCGGCCGCGCGGACAGCGCGCGCGTGGTGCTGCGCTGGCTGCGCGACCGCAAGCCGGTGATGCTCGGCGCCGACATGGATTACGGGCTGCGCAATTCGACCTTCGTGCCGTTCTTCGGCGTGCCCGCGTGCACGCTGACGGCGGTCGGCCGGCTCGCGAAGACGGGCCGCGCGCAGTTGGTGCCGTTCATCGGCGAGGTGCTGCCGAACTACCAGGGCTACCGGCTGAAGGTGTTCAAGCCGTGGGACCACTATCCGACCGGCGACGACGATCTCGACGCGCGCCGGATGAACGAATTCCTCGAAGAGCAGATTCCGCTGATGCCCGAGCAGTACTACTGGGTCCACAAGCGCTTCAAGACCCGCCCGCCCGGCGAGCCGGGCCTGTACTGATCCGGCGCGCACGCCCGGCCGTCACGTCCGCGCGTGCGCCCGCACCACCTTCGGCATGCCTTTCGCGCGCGCCTGCCAGAGGTCGTAAGCGGCCTGCTGGGCCAGCCAGAGATCCGCGCGCCCGCCGTTTTCCACGCCGAGCCACCCTTCGATGCGCAGCGCCATTTCCGGCGAAATGCCCGCGTGACCGTTCAGCACGCGGGACAGCGCCGCGCGCGTCACGCCGAGCTGGGCCGCGGCCTCGGTAACGGTCAGGCCGAGCGCCGGGAGTACATCCTCCCGCAGCGCTTCGCCCGGATGCGGCGGATTGAAAATGCGTGTCATGCCTTTGAGCGACCTCAGTGGTAGTCCTGGTAATCGACCAGGACGGCGTCCGGCCCGTCGAACCTGAAGGTCAATCGCCAGTTGCCGTTGACGCTGATCGCGTAGTGGCCGACGAGCGAACCCTCGAGCCGGTGGAACCGCCATCCCGGCAAATTCATGTCCAGCGGCGCGCTCGCCAGGTCGAGCCGGGCAAGCTGCCGCCCCAGCCTGGGCGCATGATCGGGCCGGATGCCCGCCTTGCTCCCGCTGAGGAAAAACGCTTCCAGCCCCTTGTGTTGCCATGACTTGATCATGGACCTCCTACACTCGAGTCGCGATGGCCACCGGCCTCGCCTGTATAGCGTATAGCCTCACTATACGCACCGTCTGCCCGACATGTCAAACGCGCGGGGATCGTTGAATCACTTCCCGCACGCACCAGCACGCCACGCCCAGCCAGCCTAAAACCGGTGTCCCTCCCCGGACAAGACAGCCGATCGGCCATCGCAACGCCCTCCGGCTGCGCCCGCGCCAGCCGCGCCGCACCCCGACCGCACGGGACGGCCATGACGGCTGCATGTATCATTCGCGCTTGAGATCAGCGTGACGCAAACGGCCTTCCGGCACCGCGCCGCGACGAGCCTGCCGCGCTGAGCCCCCTGTTTGCAATGGAATCCCGGGAACCGTGAAGCTCTCATTCACCAAGATGCATGGCGCCGGCAACGACTTCGTCGTGCTCGACGGCTACTCCCGCGCGCTGCCGCCGCTCACCGAAGCGCAAGTGCGCGCGCTCGCCAACCGCCATTTCGGCGTCGGCGCCGATCAGCTGCTGCTGGTCGAGAAGCCGACCGTCGACGGCGCGGACTTCAAGTACCGGATCTTCAACTGCGACGGCGGCGAGGTCGAACACTGCGGCAACGGCGCGCGCTGCTTCGTCAAGTTCGTCCTCGACAGGCGCCTGACCGACAAGCGCAGCGTGCGCGTCGAAGTGATGAAGGGCCTGATCACGTTGACGATGCAGGAGAACGGCGAGGTCGTCGTCGACATGGGCGCGCCCGTGTTCGAGCCGGCGCAGGTGCCCTTCGAAGCGTCCGGCCTTGCGGGTCGCACGGAAGGCCGCGACACGCTCTGGCCGCTCGACGTGGACGGCGCCACGCGCTGGATCTCGACCGTGTCGATGGGCAACCCGCACGCGGTGCAGGTCGTCGACGACGCCGAACGCTATCCGGTGCTCGTCGAAGGCCCGCTGATCGAGCGCCACGCGCGCTTTGCGCAGCGGGTCAACGCCGGCTTCATGCAGATCGTGTCGCGCTCGGAAGTGAAGCTGCGCGTCTACGAGCGCGGCGCGGGCGAGACGCTCGCGTGCGGCACCGGCGCATGCGCGGCGGTCGCGGCCGGCATCCGGCGCGGCCTGCTCGATTCGCCTGTCAGCGTGCACACCCACGGCGGCACGCTGACGATCAGCTGGGACGGCGCGCGCGACGAAGCCGCGCCGCTGATGATGGCGGGCCCCGCGGCGACTGTCTTCGAAGGCGAGATCGACCTGGCTGCCTGACCCATTCACTGTCCTGATTGAACGCTCCCGTCACATGAACGATCGCGAAGTCGCCGACTACCTGCTCGCCAACCCCGAATTCTTCGCGCAGCACGCCGAACTGCTCGCCACGATCCGCCTTGCGAACCCGCACGGCAAGGCGGCGATCTCGCTGCAGGAGCGGCAGATGGAAATGCTGCGCGACAAGAACAAGCATCTCGAGCGCCGGCTCGCGGAGCTCGTGCGCTACGGCCACGAAAACGACAGCCTGTCTGCGAAGTTCAGCCGCTGGACCGCGCGCGTGATCGCCGAGCGCGATCCGTACGCGCTGCCGCGCACGATCGCCGACGGCCTCGCCGACGTGTTCGACGTGCCGCAGACCGCGCTGCGCGTGTGGGACGTCGCCGACACCTACGCGCAGGCCGACTTCGCGCGCCAGGTCGGCGAGGAGGTGCGTCTCTTCACGAACGGGCTCGCGACGCCGTATTGCGGCGCGAACACGGGCTTCGAGGCCGCACAGTGGCTCGCGCCCGCGCTCGCCGCGCCGGCGAACGCGACGGACGGCGGCGACACGGCCCCGGCCGGCGACGGCGCGGCCGCGTCGGTCGCGCTGCTCGCGCTGCGCGCACCGCAGGCCGGCGCCGATGCGCCCGCGTTCGGGCTGCTGGTGCTCGGCTCGCCGGACCCGCGCCGCTTCCACGACGGCATGGCCACCGACTTCCTCGCGCAGATCGCGACGCTCGCGAGCGCCGCGCTGACGCGCCTGCTGCCGCACTGATTCCCGCGATGTCCGACGATCCGATCGCCGCCTACCTGTCGAACCTGAAGCACGTCAGGCAGCTGTCGGATCACACGCTGCGCGCGTACACGCACGAGCTCGGCGAGCTGAAGAAGCTCGCCGCCGGCCGGCCGCTCGAAGCGCTGAGCGCCGTCGACATGCGCGGCGCGGTCGCCCGCGCGCACGCGGCCGGGCTGTCCGCGCGCTCGATCTCGCACCGGCTGTCCGCGTGGCGCGCGTTCTACCGCTGGCTCGCGCAGCGCATCGAGATGCCCGCGAACCCGGTCGCCGCGGTGCGCGCGCCGAAGCGCGCGAAAACGCTGCCGAAGGCGCTGTCGGTCGACGACGCGACGGCGCTGATGAACGCGCCGCTGCCCGGCACGACCGAAGGCCTGCGCGACCACGCGATCCTCGAGCTGTTCTACTCGTCCGGCCTTCGCCTGGCCGAGCTGATCGGGCTCGACGTCAGGTACGCACAGGCGGACGGCTACCGCTCGGCCGGCTGGCTCGATCTCGCCGAGGCCGAGGTGACCGTGCGCGGCAAGGGCAACAAGGAGCGCAAGGTGCCGGTCGGCCGCAAGGCGATCGACGCACTGAACGCGTGGCTCGCGGTGCGCGGCGAGTTCGTGAAGCACGATCCGCATCCGCTGTTCCTGTCGGTGCGCGGCAACCGGATGTCGCCCGGCGTCGTGCGCGAGCGCGTGAAGCGCGCGGCGCTCGCGGCGGGCATTCCGGCGAACGTCCATCCGCACGTGCTGCGCCACTCGTTCGCAACGCACGTGCTGCAGTCGAGCGGCGACCTGCGCGCGGTGCAGGAGCTGCTCGGGCACGCGAGCGTCGCCGCCACGCAGGTCTATACGTCGCTCGACTTCCAGCACCTCGCGAAGATTTACGACAGCGCGCATCCGCGCGCGAAGAAGCGCGACTGACCCACGCTTTCCGTTTTTACCCGCCGCGCCCGACGACCGGACGAAGTCCCCGCGGGGCGCGGCCCAATTCGATCAAGCCATGCTAACCGTCACACTCAAGCCGTCCAAGGACAAATCGCTGCTGCGCCGCCATCCGTGGATCTACGCCAACGCGATCGACCGCGTCGACGGCAAGCCCGCACCCGGCGCGACCGTCATCGTGCGCGCGCACGACGGCCGCTTTCTCGCGCGCGGCGCGTACAGTCCGCATTCGCAGATCCGCGTGCGCGTGTGGAGCTTCGACGAGAACGAGCCGATCGACCACGCGTTCTTCAAGCGGCGCGTGCAGCGCGCAGTCGCGCATCGCAACACGATGGTCTCGGGCACCGGCGCGGTGCGGCTCGTGTTCGGCGAGGCCGACGGGCTGCCGGGGCTGATCGTCGATCACTACGTCGAAGATTCGGGCGCCGCGTCGCCGCGCGGCCAGCTCGTCTGCCAGTTCATGGCGGCCGGCGTCGAAGCCTGGAAGGATGCGATCGTCGCGGCGCTCGTCGGCGCGACCGGCTGCCCGAACGTGTACGAGCGCTCGGACGTGTCGATCCGCGAGAAGGAAGGCCTCGAGCAGACCACCGGCGTGCTCGCCGGCGACCCGCCGCCCGCGACGCTGATCACGAACGAAAACGGCGTGCGCTATCACGTCGACGTGCCGAACGGCCACAAGACCGGCTTCTACGTCGACCAGCGCGACAACCGCGCGCTGGTCACGCAGTATGCGAACGGGCGCGACGTGCTGAACTGCTTCTGCTACACGGGCGGCTTCTCGCTCGCCGCGCTGAAGGGCGGAGCTGCGCGCGTGGTGTCGATCGATTCGTCGGGCGACGCGCTCGCGCTCGCGCAGCAGAACGTCGTCGCGAATGGTTTCGATCCGGCGCGCGCGAGCTGGCTCGACGCCGACGCGTTCAAGACGCTGCGCCGCCTCGTCGACGAAGGCGACCGTTTCGACCTGATCGTGCTCGATCCGCCGAAGTTCGCGCCGACCCGCGACAGCGTCGACCGTGCGGCCCGCGCGTACAAGGACATCAACCTGAGCGGCTTCAAGCTGCTGCGTCCGGGCGGCCTGCTGTTCACCTACTCGTGCTCCGGCGCGATCGACATGGACCTGTTCCAGAAGATCGTCGCCGGCGCGGCCGCCGACGCGAAAGTCGACGCGCGCATCCTGAAGCGCCTCGGCGCGGGCGTCGATCACCCGCTGCTCGCCGCGTTCCCGGAAGGCGAATATCTGAAGGGCCTGCTGTTGCAAATCGTCTGATCGCCCCGATCTTCCCGCGCAGCCGCTCCCGCCGGCCCGGCCGATTGGCCGAAGGGCGGGGGCTTGACAGATATGTTTCAATGAATGGTTGTGCGCCCGGGTTGCCGGGCGCGACGCACATCCTGGTTTTGACCCCGATTCACGAACCACAGGCGACCGACATGGCCACTCCCGTCACCATCCTCACCGGCTTCCTCGGCAGCGGCAAGACGACGCTGCTTAAGCGCATCCTGAACGAACAGCACGGCATGAAGATCGCCGTGATCGAGAACGAGTTCGGCGAAGAGAACATCGACAACGAAATCCTCGTGCAGGATACGAACGAGCAGATCATCCAGATGAGCAACGGCTGCATCTGCTGCACGATCCGCGGCGACCTCGCGCGCGCGCTCGGCGATCTGGCCGCGAAGAAGCGCGACGGCAAGCTCGACTTCGACCGCATCGTGATCGAAACGACCGGCCTCGCGAACCCGGGCCCGGTCGCGCAGACGTTCTTCATCGACAGCGAGATCGCCGACGATTTCCTGCTCGACGCGATCATCACGCTCGTCGACGCGAAGCATGCCGACGCGCAGCTCGACGAGCACGAGGTCGTGCAGCGCCAGGTCGGCTTCGCCGACCGCCTGTTCATCACGAAGTCGGACCTCGTCGACGACGAGACGTTCGCCGAGCTCAAGCACCGACTCGTGCACATGAACCCGCGGGCGGCGATCAAGGTCGTGAACTTCGGCGACGCGGACATCAAGGAAATCTTCGACCTGCGCGGCTTCAACCTGAACGCGAAGCTCGAGATCGATCCGGACTTCCTCGCGGAGGACGCGCACGCGCACCACGGCCATGACCACGATCACGACCACGCGCATTGCGACCACGATCACGGCCATTGCGACCACGACCACGCGCACGGCCATCATCACCACGCGCACCACGACGACAAGATCAAGTCGTTCGTGTACCGCAACGACCGCCCGTTCGATCCGAACAAGCTCGAGGACTTCCTCGGCGGCATCCTGCAGATCTACGGCGAGCGGATGCTGCGCTACAAGGGCGTGCTGTACATGAAGGGCGTCGACCGCAAGGTCGTGTTCCAAGGCGTGCACCAGATGATGGGCAGCGACCTCGCCGCGAAATGGCTGCCGATCGAGAAGAAAACCAACAAGATGGTGTTCATCGGCGTCGATCTGCCGCAGGACCTGATCACCGACGGCCTCGACGCCTGCCTCGCCTGAGCACGCATCCGCTCCGCCGCCGGCCGCCGACCGCTGCCGGCGGCGGCCCGGGAGCCGCTTCCTGCAAGGGTTTTGCCGTCATCGCTTTTTCGCGATTTGCAGGTTATATTTTAGAGATATCGGCGCAGCCGACGGGGATCGACCCGATACGGCGCAGACTTGCGATTCAGTTACAATACGTGCCCGCTGGAGTACGGTAAAAGACAGGCCCGGTTCTTGCAGAAGAGCATTGCCGGGCATCGCAACAGTTCCGCATCCGGCCAGGCCGCGTCCGATGCGATCAGCCGCGCAGCAAACCGGTTCGCCGCGCGCGCAAGTCGGCACCAGGCCCGTCCTGGTATTTGAGAACCGGTTTTTCCAGAGGCTTTCGGCCCCGCAGTCGCCAAACGCAAATGATTGCAAGCGCAGTTGCGGGTAATCCCAAAGTGCAGGCAATATGTTTCGTTTGCCGCACATTGAAGAAGCAAGCAGATGACGAAGAAACTCTTGACCGAAGCCGAAATCCTGAAGATGAGCGACAAGGATTACATGAATGAGGATCAGCTCGCCTTCTTCAAAGCTCGGCTCGAACAATTGCAGGCGGAAATCCTCCACAATGCGGGCCAGACGACCGAGAACCTCCGCGAGACGGTGATCGTGCCCGATCCTGCCGATCGCGCGACGATCGAGGAAGAGCACGCGCTCGAACTGCGCACGCGCGACCGCGAGCGCAAGCTCCTCAAGAAGGTTCAGCAATCACTCGCCCGCATCGACTCCGGCGATTACGGCTGGTGTGAGGAAACCGGCGAACCGATCGGCATTCCGCGCCTGCTCGCGCGGCCGACCGCGACGCTGTCGCTCGAGGCGCAGGAGCGCCGCGAGCTGCGCCAGAAGCTGTTCGGCGACTGAGCAGCCGGCGTTCCGCCCAGACACGCTGCTTCCCGAAAGCGCGCGGCCTCCCGCGCGCTTTTTGTTTTTCCGGCCGGGCGAATTCCCTCCCCCCGCTCTTGATATCCCCGCGCGCGCCCTAAAATGAAACGCATGCGTGCCGGGCCGCTCCCCGGCGCACCGCGATTCACGCGGCGGCGCGACGCGCCGCCGCCTCTTCCCCGTTTTTCTCAAGGAACGCAGATGGAGCAATTTCACGGCACGACCATCGTTTCGGTCCGGCGCGGCAACCAGGTCGCACTCGGCGGCGACGGCCAGGTGACGCTCGGCAACATCGTCATGAAGGGTGGCGCGCGGAAAGTGCGGCGGATCTACAACAACCAGGTGCTGGTCGGCTTTGCGGGCGGCACCGCCGATGCGTTCTCGCTGCTCGACCGCTTCGAGGCGAAGCTCGAGAAGCACCAGGGCAACCTGACCCGCGCGGCCGTCGAGCTCGCGAAGGACTGGCGCACCGACCGGATGCTGCGCCGCCTCGAGGCGATGCTGATCGCGGCCGACGCGAGCACCACGCTCGTCATCACGGGCAACGGCGACGTGCTCGATCCGGAAGGCGGCATCTGCGCGATCGGCTCGGGCGGCGCGTACGCGCAGGCCGCGGCCCGCGCGCTCGTCGAGAACACCGAGCTGTCGCCGCGCGAGATCGTGGAGAAATCGCTCGAGATCGCCGGCGACATGTGCATCTACACGAACCACAACCGCGTCATCGAAACGATCGAGTAAGGAACGAAACATGAGCACCATGACCCCTGCCGAGATCGTCTCGGAACTCGACAAGCACATCATCGGCCAGGACAAGGCGAAGAAGGCGGTGGCCGTCGCGCTGCGCAACCGCTGGCGCCGCCAGCAGGTCGCCGATCCGCTGCGCACGGAAATCACGCCGAAGAACATCCTGATGATCGGGCCGACGGGCGTCGGCAAGACCGAAATCGCGCGGCGCCTGGCCAAGCTCGCCGACGCGCCGTTCATCAAGATCGAAGCGACCAAGTTCACCGAAGTCGGCTACGTCGGCCGCGACGTCGACAGCATCGTGCGCGACCTGATCGATATCTCGGTCAAGCAGACGCGCGAAGCCGAGATGCGCAAGGTGCGCAGCAAGGCGACCGACCAGGCCGAGGACCGCATCCTCGACATCCTGCTGCCGCAGCCGCGCGCGGTCGGGTTCGGCGCGAGCGCCGAGCACGCGAACGACGACAACAACGCGACGCGTCAGACGTTCCGCAAGCGCCTGCGTGAAGGCCAGCTCGACGACAAGGAAATCGAGCTCGACCTCGAGCAGCCGACGATCGGCATGGACATCATGGCGCCGCCCGGGATGGAAGAGATGACCGAGCAGATCCGCTCGATGTTCTCGAACCTCGGTTCCGGCAAGAAGACGCGCCGCAAGGTGAAGATCAGCGAGGCGCTGAAGCTGCTGACCGACGAGGAAGCGGCGAAGATGCTGAACGAAGAGGAAGTGAAGACGAAGGCCGTGCAGAACGTCGAGCAGAACGGCATCGTGTTCCTCGACGAGATCGACAAGATCACGTCGCGCAACAACGAAGGCAGCGGCGGCGAAGTGTCGCGCCAGGGCGTGCAGCGCGACCTGCTGCCGCTCGTCGAAGGCACGACGATCAACACGAAGTACGGGATGGTGAAGACCGATCACATCCTGTTCATCGCGAGCGGCGCGTTCCATCTCGCGAAGCCGAGCGACCTGATTCCGGAGCTGCAGGGCCGCTTCCCGATCCGCGTCGAACTGGAATCGCTGTCGGTGAAGGACTTCGAGGCGATCCTCGTCGCGACCGACGCGAGCCTCGTCAAGCAGTACCAGGCGCTGCTCGCGACCGAGGACGTGCAGCTCGAATTCGCCGAAGACGGCATCCGCCGCCTCGCGGAGATCGCGTACGCGGTCAACGAGAAGACCGAGAACATCGGCGCGCGGCGCCTGTACACGGTGATCGAGAAGCTGCTCGAGGAAGTGTCGTTCGCGGCCGGCAATCACGCCGGCGAATGCGTGACGATCGACGCGAAATATGTCGAGCGCGCGCTCGGCGAGGTGTCGCAGGACGAGGACCTGTCGCGCTACGTGCTGTAAGCGCCACGCGGCATCGAACGGGAAACGGGCGGCTCCGGCGGGGCCGCCCGTTTCTTTTTACGGGTGCGTGCGATGCGCACCCGCTCGAAGCTGCGGATTCTTGATTCAAAAAAGCCGCCCCCGATCTTTCGTACAGGTCCAATTGACCGTCTCCTCTTCGGCCTGCATCGTTTCGGCTATTGCTTGTCGAAGCAGACACAACAACCATATTGAGAGACTGGATGACCGAACCGAGGGACAAGGCGCGCTTCTACCTGAAAGGACAATCTGTACAGCTTATCAATTGTTCCGACCTGGAACCCGAGGACGCCCCGTGGGTCGCGGCTCCCGATCGCGGGTGGCGCCTGATCGGCAATATGGTTCACGCGTCCCTGCGCGGCGCCAGTTTGCACGACGCGACGCTGGAAACGAATCCCAATCAGTTGATCCAATTCATCGACAGCGTACTGGAGCAGCGCGACTGGCGATATACCGCTCCGCTTGGGGTCAGTCGATACTGGGCGGCCGATTTGCAGGAGGCAATTGATCGCGGCAGATGGTTCGTGCTCGATCCAATGCGGTTCGCTTCGATGGTGACGTGGATCGACGATCGAGCCTGGCCTGACGGCGGCTACTGGATGGTCAACCCCGCCGGGTGGGTTGAGCGAAGTGCATCCAGTTTGCACTGGCGGCTGAGCGACGCGTACCGAGCGCGCAGGCTCGTTGCGTCGGATCGGCTTTCTCGACTTCGACACGTCGCGCCGGAGCCGGTGCCACCAGCGATCAAGCAACCGTTCGGCGCGGGCTCGTCGCGAGCCACTGCACCTCTCGACCCGGCGAAGTCAGTCACAGGTGCAGCAGCGGTCGCCAAACCGGTCGACACGGTAAAGACTGGCTTGGGAAGTGACGTCGACCAGTTGGCCGCCAAGTCTCCGAGTTTGCAAAGCGATCTGCGGAAACTCGACGAGGAAGACTGGGAAATCAATTTCGGCCCGTCTGGCGGAGGCTCCTTCGCGGATCGCAGGAGGAAAATCATCACAATCGACGGCGATCTCAAGGATCATCCTGTATCTGCCACACAAACGCTGGCACACGAGGTCGGACACGCAACCTATCCACTCAGGGAGGATTGTTCGTCGAAAGCCGCGTATGTAAATAGCACACTGGACGATGAAGGCGCGGCGACCATCAACAACATCAAGGCCCGGCGCGAAATTCTCGCCAACGGCGGGCAAGACATCGGCATCTCCGGCAACAGCGCCAACCATGCCTCCTACAACAAGGCGTACGACCAATTTCTGCTCGATGGTGACGCCGACGCTGCTCGACGGGCGATCGGGGAGCAATTTGGTGAAGGCGAATTGACCTCAAACACGCGCCAACCCTATGCGGAATATTATGGGAACTGGTATGACGCGAATTGTCCCAGCGCAAAGTAGTTTGCGCATGACCCTCGCCACCTTCGGTTTGGCAATCTGGCTTGCCGGATGTGGTCCAGCCGCCAAACAATACAGACAGGATTCGCACATGACGCAACCGGATTTGACGCTGTGGCAAGCCATCGACACCCTTGCGCAGCAGATCCCGTTCACGAAAGCCAATATCGAAAACCTGCTTTCGACCCAACTCTTCGAGGATGGAAACGGTCCAGCCGGAATAACCCAATATTATAAGAGCGCCCCCATCCCTTTATCGGACGGAGTCGTCATCGAAACCGTGGATCTGCGTATCAAGCGACATGGGGCGCATCCTGGGTTCATGGTGTTATGGCTAAGCGGATCGTGCATCGGCCTCGATAAGGTGCGTGAGCACTATGGCAATGTCAAAATCACGGATACCCCTCGCGGGCATTCACTCGACGAAGTCACTTCGCATACAACCGCCCTCCAGTGGGGCGAACTGTCTTTCAGCTTCAAGGAGCGCAACCCGAAGTGCCTTTCATCTGTGGCATTTGCTCCCAAGAAATGAAGCCAGACGAGTCGGAGGCCCCGCGCGGACGATGTGACGTCTCCCGTTCCATCGCCGGTTCGTGTGGAAAGACGCCGGCCGGACTGATTGGCCAGCGCCCCTCACCAGCACACCACCTAACCTGCACACCGCCTGATTCGCATCGCTGGTCGGCGCAACCGACCGGCGCGGACCAGGCCCCGTCAACACCAGACTCACGCAAGCTTCGCGCGAAGTCCCGCTCACCTCACTGCCGTACCGGCTTCTTCGCGAGCTTGCGCTGCAGCGTGCGACGGTGCATGTTCAGCGCACGGGCCGTCGCCGAGATGTTGTTGTTGTTCTCCGCGAGCACGCGCTGGATGTGCTCCCATTCGAGCCGGTCGACCGACAGCACGACCGGGTGCTCGAGTGCTTCGTCCGCCTGCACTTCGCTCGCGTTGGTCTGCAGCGCGGCCAGGATCGACTCGATGTTCGCCGGCTTCGCGAGATAGTTGTCGGCGCCTTCCTTCACGGCCTGCACCGCCGTCGCGATGCTCGCGTAGCCCGTCAGCACGAGAATCCGCGCGTCCGGCTGCAGGTCGCACAGCGGCGCGATCAGGCTCAGCCCCGAGTCGTCGCCGAGATGCAGGTCGACGGTGATGAACTGGAACTTGCCCGCCGCGGCGAGCTTGAGCGCCGTCTCCTTGTCGTGCGCCTGCTGGACCGCATAGCCGCGGCGCTCGAGGCCGCGCGCAAGCGTGCCCGCAAACACCTCGTTGTCGTCGATCACCAGGAAGTTGTTGTCGCTCATGTGGTTTCTCCGTCTATATGTGGTTGGGGGCGAACTACGCCGCGTGGCGCGTCACCGGCAGGCGCAGCACGGCCCGCGTGCCGCGGCCCGGGGAGGCTCCGGCCGAGCGGCCGCCGGAGCGCCCGGCTCCGTTGGCCGCTTCCGGCGCGTGACCGTCGGATGCGCCGACCGGCAGGCCCGCTACGGCCGCCGCCGCGCGCGGCTTCGCGTCCGACAGCTCGATGTGGCCGCCGAGCCGCGCCGCCGCGCTGAACGCAAGGTACAGGCCGACCCCGTGCCCGCCCTGCGTGCTGTCGACCGGCATCGCGCCGAGCGACTCGCGCAGCGGGGCCGGAATGCCCGGACCATCGTCGCGTACTTCGAATTCGATCTCATCCGACTTGCCGTCGTGCGCGACCTTCGCCGCGAGCGTCACGTGCTGCGGGCTCGCGCGTGCTGCATTGTCGAGCAGGATCGTCAGGATCTGGCCGGCCGCGACGGGGTCGTCGAGCGCGACGCCCGCCGGCCGCGCGCCGAGCAGCTCGAACTGCACGTGCGGATGCCGCAGCCGCCAGTGCTCGACGAACGTGTCGAGCCAGTCGTCGACGGGCTGGCGGCTCGCCGGCGCGCTCGCGCGGCTGCGCAGGCGCGCGAGCGCGGACGTGCAGAGCGTCATCTGCTCGTCGAGCACCTTCAGGTCGGCGTCGTAGCGCGCAAGGCCGGCATCGGTGCGCGCGGCGTCGCGCAGTTCCTCGGTCAGCATCGCGATCGTCGACAGCGGCGTGCCCATCTCGTGCGCGACCGTCGCCGCCTGCACGCCGAGCGCGACCGCCCGCTCGTCGCGCAAGAGCCGCTGCTGCGCCTCGCCGAGCGCCGCGTCGCGCTGGCGCAGCGCGTTCGACATGCGCGCGACGAACCACGCGATCAGTCCCACGCTGACCATGAAGTTCACCCACATCCCGGTTCGGTAGTAGTCGAACAGGTTCGCCGGATTGTCCATGTTGAGCGGCACCGAATCGAAGCCGAGCGCCGCATAGCAGGCGACCGCGAACGCCGCGAGCCAGATCATCAGGTGCCACGGCAGCACGGCCGCCGCGATCGCAAGCGACGGCAGGTACAGCGACACGAACGGGTTGGTCGTGCCGCCGGACAGGAACAACAGCGCCGACAGCGCGCCGAGATCCACCCACAGCTGGCCGAGCAGCTCGAAATTGGTCTCGGGCCGCGCGCGCAGCACCCGCACCCAGGTCAGCGCGTTGAAGACGATTTCGAGCGCGATGACCATCAGCATCGCCGGCAGCGGCAGATGCACGCCGAAATAGGTCTGGACGACGCCGATCGTCGCGAGTTGGCCGATGATCGCGAGGTTTCGCAACCAGAACAGATGGCTGAGGTTGACGCGGCCGGTAGTGGTGATTCGTTGCATTCGCCCAGTTTACCCGTTTAACCGGGGGCGCCCCTAGGAAGGGGCCAGAACGCGAGCCCCGGACATCGCGCGTCCCCGGCCATCTCCGCTACGCCGGCTTTCCCGCCACGCGCCGAGCGATCTCGTCGGCAAGACATTCCGGGCACAGGCAACGCGCGCCGCTGGCCGGCTGCGCGCCGTCGGGCAGCCCGGGCATAGACATGCACCAGCAGTCGAACGGCTGCGTGCGCGCGCCGCAGTCGAAGCTGCGGCTGCAACGCGGGCAGCGCGCGCTTCGCGGGGCGCGGCGGCGATCGGCGGTGGTGTCGGTCATGACGGGGCGGCTGAGAACGGGCGTGGCGGCACCCAACGAAACAAGCATAACGCGGCGGCCGGATTTTGCGGGTCGGCCGAACGGCTAACGTCGAGGGCCGCAAGCGCGGGAAGGGCGTGCGAACGGCGCGCATCGCGCCCTCCCCGGCGCCGCGTCCACCCCCGGCTTTCCCGCGCCGGCCGGGCCGCGCAGCCCGATCGCCCGTTGCGCCGCCCCCTGCCGCCACGCGTCCCCGCCCGCCCAAAATCCCCGATGCTGCGCTGCGCCACTCCTGTACAATTCGCCCTGTTTCAACCGTTCCCAGCCAGAGCCGCCGCCATGTCCGAGCCCATCGACCTCTCGCAGATCGCCCCCACGCTGAAAGCCGAAATCCTCGCGGAGGCGCTGCCGTACATCCGCCGCTACCACGGCAAGACCGTGGTCATCAAATACGGCGGCAACGCGATGACGGAAGAACGGCTCAAGCAAGGCTTCGCGCGCGACGTGATCCTGCTGAAACTGGTCGGCATCAACCCGGTGATCGTCCACGGCGGCGGCCCGCAGATCGACCAGGCGCTGAAGAAGATCGGCAAGCAGGGCACCTTCATCCAGGGCATGCGCGTCACCGACGAGGAGACGATGGAAGTCGTCGAGTGGGTGCTGGGCGGCGAAGTGCAGCAGGACATCGTGATGCTGATCAACCACTTCGGCGGCCACGCGGTCGGCCTGACGGGCAAGGACGGCGGCCTGATCCACGCGCGCAAGCTGCTGATGCCGGACCGCGACAATCCGGGCCAGTACATCGACATCGGCCAGGTCGGTGAAGTCGAGGCGATCAACCCGGCGGTCGTGAAGGCACTGCAGGACGACGCGTTCATTCCGGTGATCTCGCCGATCGGCTTCGGCGAGGATGGCCTCTCGTACAACATCAACGCCGACCTGGTCGCCGGCAAGCTCGCGACGGTGCTCAACGCCGAGAAGCTGCTGATGATGACCAACATCCCGGGCGTGATGGACAAGGACGGCAACCTGCTGACCGACCTGTCGGCGCGCGAGATCGACGCGCTGTTCGAGGACGGCACGATCTCGGGCGGCATGCTGCCGAAGATCTCGTCGGCGCTCGATGCCGCGAAGAGCGGCGTGAAGTCGGTGCACATCGTCGACGGCCGGATCGAGCACTCGGTGCTGCTGGAAATCCTTACCGAGCAGCCGTTCGGCACGATGATCCGCTCGCATTGAGCGCCCGCCGCCAGCCACCTTCCCCCGACCTGCCGGCCGCCCTGCGGCGCCGGCGCATCTCGCGCAGCCGGCCCCGCGCCGGCGCGCCGGTGTGGCTGTTCGATCTCGACAACACCCTTCACCACGCATCGCACGCGATCTTCCCCGAGATCAACCGCGCGATGACGCAATACATCATCGACGCGCTCCAGGTCGGGCGCGCCGAAGCCGACCGCCTGCGCAACGACTACACCGTGCGCTACGGCGCGGCGCTCCTCGGCCTCACCCGCCACCACCGGATCGATCCGCACGACTTCCTGCGCGTCGTCCACACGTTCGCGGACCTGCCCGCGATGCTGCGCGCGGAGCGCGGCCTCGCACGGATCGTCGCCGCGCTGCCCGGCCGCAAGTTCGTGCTGACCAATGCGCCGGAGAACTACGCGCGCGCGGTGCTGCGCGAGCTGCGCATCGAGCGGCTGTTCGAGCGCGTGATCGCGATCGAGCACATGCGCGACCGCCGCGCGTGGCGCGCGAAGCCCGATTACACGATGCTGCGCCGGACGCTGCGCGCCGCGCACGCGCGCCCGGCGGACGCGATCCTCGTCGAGGACACGCGCAGCCACCTGAAGCGCTACAAGCGCCTCGGCATCGGCACCGTATGGATCACCGGCCATCTGCCGGGCCACCTGCCGGGCACCGGCCGCCCGCATTATGTCGACCAGCGGATTCGTTCGTTAAAATCGCTCCGACTGGGCACTCGATCGGGGCGACAGAAATGCAGCCGACTCACCCGCAGGACCAAGCGGTAACGGACGACCAGGCTCCACCCACCCGCACCCGCGCGCGCCCGAAGCCGGGCGAGCGCCGCATGCACATCCTTCAGACGCTCGCGACGATGCTCGAGGCACCGAAGCGCGAGAAAGTCACGACGGCTGCGCTGGCGGCGCGGCTCGACGTGTCGGAGGCCGCGCTGTACCGCCATTTCCCGAGCAAGGCGAAGATGTACGAGGGACTGATCGAGTTCATCGAACAGTCACTGTTCGGCCTAGTCAACCAGATCGTCGAGAAGGAGCCGAACGGCGTGCTGCAGGCCCGCACGATCGCGCTGACGATGCTCAATTTCGCCGCGAAGAATCCCGGCATGACGCGCGTGCTGACGGGCGAGGCGCTCGTCGGCGAGGACGGGCGGCTGACCGAGCGCGTCGACAAATTACTCGAGCGGCTTGAAGCGTCGATCAGGCAATGCCTGCGGCTCGCGCTCCTCAACGCGAACGCGCGCGACGCCCACCCCGCCGCGCGCACGGTGCCACTGCCCGCCGATTACGACCCATCGGTGCGCGCCAGCCTCGTCGTCAGCTACGTGCTCGGCCGCTGGCACCGCTACGCAAACAGCGGCTTCGCGAAAATGCCGGCCGAACACGCGGATGCCCAACTGCGTCTGATCCTGCAGTAGACGACAAGGCCGCGAGCGGACGATCCGCGGCCTCGCCCCGTCAGTCGCCCTCTTGCGCGTAAGACGCCCGGAACGCGAATGCTTCCGCGGGCGCCGCGCCGGCGTCGACCAGATCGAGCTCGATGCGCGCCAGCGTGCGCTTCGACGCAAGCGCGTCGAGCCACTGCGCAGCGAGCCGCGGCAGCACGTGCTGCTCGATGAAGCCGATCAGCAGACGCGCCCCCGTTTCCTGCACGAGGCAGCGTTCGACGATGTAGTCGAGCACGGCCGGCGCATAGCTGAACGCCACGCCGTGCCCGTCGGCCATGCGGGCGGTCACGCGGTCCAGATGCAGACGCACGATTTGCGACAGCGTCGCCTGCGCGAGCGGCCGGTACGGCACCACGCTCACGCGTCCGAGGAACGCAGCCGGGAACGTCTTCAGCAGTGCCGGCCCGAGCGCCGTGCACAGCGCGTCAGCGTCGGGCGCGAGCGTCTCGTCCGAGCACAGGCTCGCGATCAGGTCGGAACCGGCGTTGCTCGTCAGCAGGATCGTCGTGTGGCGGAAGTCGATGTAGCGCCCGTCGCCGTCCTCCATGTAACCCTTGTCGAACACCTGGAAGAACATCTCGTGCACGTCGCCGTGGGCCTTCTCGATCTCGTCGAGCAGGACAACCGAATACGGTCGGCGCCGCACCGCCTCGGTCAGTACGCCGCCCTCGCCGTAACCGACGTAGCCGGGCGGCGCGCCCTTCAGCCCGGACACCGTGTGGGCCTCCTGATACTCGCTCATGTTGATCGTGATCAGGTTCTGCTCGCCGCCGTACAGCGCCTCGGCGAGCGCCAGCGCCGTCTCGGTCTTGCCGACGCCCGACGGGCCGGCCAGCAGGAACACGCCCAGCGGCTTCCTCGGATCCGTCAGTCCTGCGCGCGCGGTCTGCACGCGCTCGCCGATCCGCAGGAGCGCATCCCTCTGCCCGATCACGCGGGCAGAGAGCGTGTCGGGCAGCGTGCGCACCGCCGCGACCTCGTCGGTGACCATCCGGCGCACGGGAATGCCCGTCCAGTCCGACACGATTTCCGCAACGATCGCCTCGTTCACTTCCGGGAAGACGAGCGCCGTGTCGCCCTGCAGTTCCTCGAGCGCGCGCTCGAGCGTTTGCAGCCGGTCGTCCGGCAAGCCGTCACCGGCGGCCTCCCCCGCCGCTTCACGCGCGCTCAGCAACGCCTGCGCGGCGTCGGCCTGCGCCCGCCAGCGCGCCTCCACACCCTCGGCCTCCCGTTCCAGCTCGACGATGCGCGCCTGCGCGCGGGCCAGTGCATCCGCGTCGCCGAGACCGATGCGCCGTTCATGCTCGAGCAGGTCGCATTCGACGCGCACGGCCTGCAAGCGCTGACGCACGTCCTGCAGTTCGCGCGGCGGCGCGTGCTGCGACAGCGCCACGCGCGCGCAGGCGGTGTCGAGCAGGCTGATCGCCTTGTCCGGCAGTTGCCGCGACGGAATATAGCGATGCGACAGCGCGACCGCCGCGCGAATCGCCTCGTCGAGCACGACGACGCCGTGGTGCCGCGAGAAGGTCCGCGTGAGCCCGCGCACCATGTCGATCGCGGCCGCTTCCTGCGGCTCCGGGACCTGCAGCACCTGGAAGCGCCGCGTCAGCGCCGGATCCTTTTCGATGTGCCGCTTGTATTCGGCCCAGGTCGTCGCGCCGATCGTGCGCAGCGTACCGCGCGCCAGCGCCGGCTTCAGCAGGTTCGCTGCATCGCCCGTGCCGGCCTGGCCACCCGCGCCGATCAGCGTGTGGACCTCGTCGACGAAGAGGATGACGGGCACGGTCGATTTCATCGCCGCCTCGAGCACGCCCTTCAGACGTGCCTCGAATTCGCCTTTCATGCTCGCGCCGGCGAGCAGCGCGCCGACGTCGAGACTCAGCAGGCGCACGTCGGCGAGTTTCGGCGGCACCTCGCCGTCGACGATCGCGCGCGCGAGGCCCTCGACCACGGCCGTCTTGCCGACGCCCGCCTCGCCCGTCAGCAGCGGATTGTTCTGACGCCGGCGCAACAGCACGTCGATCATCGTGCGTATCTCGAGCTCGCGGCCGACGACCGGATCGATCTCGCCTGCCCGCGCGCGCGCGGTGAGATCGCTGCAATACTGCTCGAGCGGCGAGCCGCCGGCCGCCGCCGGCGCGAGTGCGCCTGCCGACTCGCCGGGCACTGCGCCACCGAAGTCGGTGCCGTCGTACGGCACATCCGCAGCCTCCGGCGATCCGGCGATCCACGCGGGCAGCATCTCGCCCAGGCAATCGAGCGGGATCTTGCCGAACGCGGGAGAGATCGACAGCAGCACACGGCGCAACTCGGGCGTCGTAACGAGCGCCGCGACGAGCCATGCGCCGCGGACCCGCCGATCGCCGAAATCCAGCGAGGCCAGCACCCATGCCCGCTCGATGGCCGTCTCGATATGGTGCGAGAAGTCGCTGATCGAGCTCGCGCCGGCCGGCAGCGCGGCCAACGCACGCAGCACGTCCTGATCGAGCGTCTCGGCGTCGATGTCGCAGTGCCGGACGATCCGTTGCAGATCGCCGTCCGGGGCCTGCAGCAATTGATGCAGCCAATGCGCCAGCTCGACGTACGGGTTGCCGCGCAACTTGCAGAAAGTCGTGGCGGACTCGACGCTTCGGAACAGCGAATGGCCGAGTTTGCCGAACAGGGCTTGCCTCGAAATTGTCATGACCTCGATCCGGAAATAGGTGACGTCGCATGCGAAGACGACGCGGATACGTTCTTGCTCCCGTCCGTCGTCACAAATGCAAACGACAAAAGCGATGACATTAATCCCGGCATAACCTACAACTCAATCGGACAAGTATTATTTTTTCGCCAAAGAGATAGGTTGATTATTAGACATCGTCAGCCCGACCAACTTCCCACGGCACTCCACCGCCATCTGCCTCGCATATTTAGAACAATTCCCATATATCTCAAAATTAGCACGCGATAAGATGTCCATTAACCTGCCGGTCAGGATTTTAAATTTATCGAGATAATCGATTTATCGATAGCTGTCTCTTATCTCGAATTAGCTCGACGCATGCTGCCGCGCCAAAGCCCTTCCGTCTTTTACTGGTCAACCGTTATGTCGAAAACAAGCGAGAACGCGTCTCGTGCTCCCGACTGCGCACCGTTCGATAGCGTGCATGCCGACACCTCACCGGTTCCGTTCGCGAAGCTCGTCCGGCGGGGCGGCCGCTCGCCGCGCACCCCGATGCAACACGCGATCGGCCCGGCGCGGTGCGCGTATTCGCCGTCGTCCGGCGATTTCGCTCCGCTGCCTGACGACGCGAACGCGCTCGCCGGCCATGTCGTCTTCACCGTCGACGTCGATGGCGACATCCGGCTGGAAAATCACGGCGAGGCGCTCGCCTGCCGCGTCGGCAGCACTATGGTGCCGCGACACGGCACGTGCGCAGTCCCATTCGGCGCGACGATCACGGTCGGCGTCGACGAACTGACCGTCGGCTTGCCGTCCGCCGCCGTTGCGCTGGACGACACCCCGCCGTCCATCGACCTGACCGCGCTGGGCAACGCGCTACCCCGCAGCGAGCCGGCCGGGTTCACCGACCTTGCCGCGCTGGCATGCGCGGAATCGGATGCCGGCGCGGCGCTCGCCGTGTTCGACGACGAACCTCTCGGCCTCGTCGCGCCGGTATCGCCCAACGCCGACGACGGCGATCCGCTCGAGAAACTGCTCGCCGAATACCGACGGGCGTTGATCCATCGCGAGCGTGACTATGCGCACGAACTGAAGGAGATCGAGCAGCCGCAGATCGCCGCGCCCCTGCCCGACGATCCGTTCCTCGACGCCCCCGGCCGCTATCGGACGGGCTCTCTGTTGAACGATCTGCTGGACAAGCGCCAGCAGATCGATTTCGTGCTCGACGGAATGAATCCGTTCCTCGCCGAGCAGCTTTTCGTCGACGACACGCGGCACGACGTCCTCCTCCTGCTCGCTCCGGCGCATCGGCAGCGGCCGCACTTCGCGTCCGCGGCGCTGCTCGCGCGCCATGAGCATCACCTGATCAGTGTCGATAGCCACTTCCCGATGCTGAACACCATCACCGACACTTCAACGACCGAACGACATGACGACGAACGCCCCTGATCCGGCCACGCAGGCCATCGACCGACCGACGCAGCAGAACCTGGTGCATACCGGGTCATTTGAAGCGCTGAAGGAACGGACCATCGAAACGGTCCGCCGGCGCCCCTCCGACGCGTCGGAGCGCTGGCTGCTGTTCCAGTTGCTGTGCGTCGACGGCGACTGGGAACGCGCGCTCAAGCAGTTGCAGACGTGGGCGACCCTCGAGCCCGAAGGCGCGGCGCGCGCTCAGCTGCATCGCGAGCTGATCGAGAGCGAGATATTCCGCGCCGAAGTATTCGCCGGTACACGCACGCCCGGCTTCATCGACGGCGCCGCGCCCGCATGGATCGACCTGTTGCTGCAGGCGAACGCGCGCCTCGGCGCCGGAGACGTGGCAGGCGCCGACGCGCTGCGCCGGGCGGCGCTCGACGAGGCGCCGGCAAGCCGCGGCGAAAGCCCCGAAATGGACGGCTTCGACTGGCTGACCGACAGCGACACGCGGCTCGGGCCGGTCTGCGAAATGACCGTGGCGGGCGGCTACCGATGGATTCCGTTCGCCCGGATCAAATCGCTGACGCTTACCCCGATCGGCACGCTGACCGATCTCGTCTGGCGGCCTGCCACGCTCATCCTGCGCGACGCCACGGTGCTCAGAGGCTACGTGCCGACCCGCTATCCGGGCTCGGAACACGGCCCCGCCGAGATCCGGCTCGCGCGCGAAACCCGCTGGCAGGACGTCGGCGAAACCAACGTGATCGCGCTCGGACAAAAAACCTGGACGACCGACCGCGGCGACTGGGGCCTGCTGGACGTCGGCAGCTGCCGCTTCACGGACGAAGGCGAAGATGGCACGGCATCCTGACGACCTGCACCGGCCCGCCTACCTGCCGTCCCTGCTCGACCGGCTGCAGGACGACGCGCCGCACGCGCGCCACGAAACGCCCAGCGCGTATGCGCCGAACGGCGAAGGCATGCGCCGCATCATTCAGCGCGATCTCGCGCTGCTGCTCAACTCCACCAACCTCGACGGCGAGCTGGACGCCGCCCGCTACCCGCAGGCTGCCGCGTCCGTCGTCAACTACGGCGTGCCGCCGTTGTCGGGGAGCTACCTGAGCGACCGGAACTGGGAAACGATCGAGAAGCTCGTCAAAACCGCCATCGTCCGTTTCGAGCCGCGCCTGCTGCCGGAGTCGCTCGCGATCCGGCCCGTCGTCGGACGCGAAGCCGCCAGTTACAACAAGCTGATGTTCGAGATTCGCGGGCTGATGCAATGGTCGCCGTACCCACTCGAATTCCTGATCCAGAGCACCTTCGACATCGAAACGAACAAGGTAACGCTCGATCCGGGCGCTCGCATCGGACACTGACATGGATCCAAGATTTCTCGACCACTACAACCGCGAACTGACCTACATGCGGGAGCTGTCCGCGGAATTCGCCGCGCAGCACCCGAAGATCGCCCGCCGGCTCGGCATGCAAGGCATCGAAATTGCCGACCCCTACGTGGAACGGATGATCGAGGCGTTCTGCTTCATGTCGGCTCGTACCCAGCTCAAGCTCGACGCGGAATTCCCACGTTTCACGCAACGCCTGCTCGAGGTCGTGTACCCGAACTACGTCGCGCCGACGCCGTCGATGGCGGTGGCACGGCTGCGCCCGAGCCTGCGCGAAGGCAATTTCAGCAAAGGCTTCACGGTGCCGCGCCACAGCGTGCTGCGTTCGGCGATCCCGCCGGGAGAGCAGACGGCCTGCGAGTTCCGCAGCGGTCATGAAATCACGCTGTGGCCGATCGAGATCGTCGACGCGAAGCTGACCGCCGTGCCGCCCGATCTTCCCGACCTCGAGCGCAGCCTGCTGCCGCACATGCGGCTGCGCGGCGCGCTGCGGTTGCGGCTGCGCACGGTCGGCGAGGTCAAGTTCTCGCAGATCACCGGGCTCGACCGGCTGCCGCTCTATATCGGCGGCGACGAACGGATCGCGTCGCATCTGTTCGAATTGATCCATGCCGGCGGCGTCGCATCGGTCGTGCGCGCGTATGGCGCCGCGCGCAGCGACTGCGCGGTCGTTGCGAAGAACCCGGTCGACTTCGAGGGTCTCCGTCCGGATCAGAGCCTGCTGCCGCTGATGTGGAATACGTTCCACGGACACAACCTGCTGCACGAATACTTCACCTGCAGGCAGCGCTTCTATTTCTTCGCGCTGACGCAGTTGCAGGCCGGCCTGTCGGCGATCGACGGCAAGGAAGCGGAAATCGTGCTGCTGCTGGACCGGCTGCCCGACGAACTGGTGACGCACGTCGATGCGTCGAGCTTCCAGTTGTTCTGCACGCCGATCATCAACCTGTTTCCCAGGCGCACCGACCGGATCGAGATCAACCGTGCGCTGACCGCGTTCCACCTCATCCCGGATCGCAGCCGGCCGCTCGACTACGAGGTATTCTCGGTATCGCGCGTGTTCGGCCAGAAGGCGGAGTCGTCGAACGAAATCGCATTCAACCCGCTGTATCAGACATTGCACAGCGACATCGGCAATTACGGCCGCTACTTCTCCATTCTGCGCGAACCCCGCACGACGTCGGCCAATGCGCGCAAATACGGTACGCGCAGCCAATACGTCGGCACCGAGGTGTTCGTCTCGCTCGTCGACCAGGCCGAAGCGCCGTACGCGGACTCGATCCGCTATCTGTCCGTCGACGCGTGGCTGACCAATCGCGACCTGCCGCGCCTGATTCCCCGTAACGGATTCAACGACCTCACGATGCAGGATTCGGTGCCGATCGAGGGCGTGAGCCTCGTGCATCCGCCGAGCACGCCCCGCGAGCCGTATGCGACGGGCGAAACCGCGTGGCGGCTGATTCGTCAGCTGAGTTTCAACTACATGCCGCTTGCGGAACTCGACCATCGCGACGGCGGCCAGGCACTGCGCAACATGCTGCGGCTCTTCGTCGGCACGAGCGAGCGCGAGCAGTGCACGCAGATCGAGAGCCTGGTCGGCGCGCGCACCGAACCCGTCGTGCGGCGCCTGCCCGGACACGGCCTGCTCGTATATGGGCGAGGCGTCCGCTGCGAACTGACGGTCGACGAGACCGGCTTCTCGGGCGTGAGCCCCTATCTGTTCGGTCTCGTGCTCGAGCAATACCTGTCGCGGCACGTGTCGATCAACGTCTTTACCGAAACGGAGCTTCGCTCGATGCAGCGTGGGCTCGTGACGCGATGGAAGCCGCGCATGGGCGGACGGGGAGCTGTGTAGCCAATGGACATGTTCGATCCCGCGCCGATCAAGGACGGCTCGCCGCTGCACCCCGATTCGCTGCACATGTGGTTCGACGAGCGCACGCCGTGGCAGGCGGGCTTCCTCAGCCTGCTGCGCACGATCAGCGCACGCGACACGACCATGCCGCTTCCCGGCAAGGCCCGCCTGCCCAGGGAAGAGCCGTTCCGCGTCGGCCAGCAGCCGTCGATGGCGTTCGCGCCGCGCGAGGTCGCGGCACTCGACGTGCGGGGCGGCCGGCTCGACGTCCGGCTCTTCGGGCTCGGGCTCTGGGGGCCGCAGGGTCCGCTGCCGCTGCACATGACGGAACTGGCGTACAGCCGTGCGGAAAGCCAGCAGGACCAGACGCTCATCGCGTTCGCCAACCTGTTTCATCACCGTGCGCTCACGCTGTTCTACCGGGCGTGGGCATCGGCGCAGGCGACCGTCTCGCTCGACCGGCCTGAGCACGAGACCTTCTCGTTCTATGTCGGCAGCCTGATGGGCACCGATCCCGCCGAAGCGGCACGCACGCACCCGCCTCCGCATGCACGCTATGCGGCATCGGCACACCTGGTGCGCGAAGCGCGCAATCCGGATGGCCTCGCGTCGACGCTGTCTCATTACTTCGGCGTGCCGGTGGCGGTCGACGAATACGTGCCGCACTGGATTCAGATCGCCGGCCCGGAACGCTGCCTGCTCGGCGCGCCCGCGCCGTCGACCATCATGGGCGAGGGCGCGCTGCTGGGCGACATGATTCCCGATTGCCAGCACAAGTTCCGTCTCGTGATCGGGCCGCTCGATCTCGACCAGTACCTGCGCCTGACGCCCCACGGCGACGACCTGCCCACGCTGGTCGACTGGGTCCGCGCGTTCGTCGGCCTGGAATATGCGTGGGAGATCAAGCTGCTGGTCAAGCCGCGCGCGGCCCCACCCGCGCGCGCCGACAGCTCGCATCGGCTCGGCTACTCGACCTGGCTCGGCGAATCCATGGACGACGAACCCGTCGTCGGAATGGTGTTCGAGCCCGAGCAATACTGCGATCAACTGGAGCATTCCGCATGAACGCCAATACACCCGGCGCGGTGCTGCGCTACGCCGATCTCCTCGAGCCCGTTTCGGCCGAAGCGCCGTGCGGTCCCGATCTCGAATACGATCCGGCCTTCGTGATGCTGCAAGCAGCTGTCATTCCGAGGACGGACGCGCAATACGGCGATTTCGTCGACGCCCCGCAACAGGCGAACTGGGCCGAGGCCGAGCGCGACTGCCGCGCGCTGCTGCTGCGCACGAAGGACATCCGGCTGCTCACGATCCTGATCCGCTGCCGCATCCGTCAAAGCGGCGCCGAAGGTTTGCGCGACGGCATCGCGCTGTTGCAGCAGATGCTCGAGCGCTACGGCGAGACCTTGCATCCGATGCCGGTGTTCGACGGCGAGCGCGATCCGATCGTCTACTCGAACGCGATCGCCGCGCTGGCGGATACCGACGCGGCGCTGGCGGACGCCCGCGATATCCCGCTGCCGAAAACCGCCGGCCTGCAGCTGCAGTTGCGCGACATCGAGAAAGCGTTCGCGGTCCCGCGCGCCAAAGATGCGCTCGCGCCGGAGTCGGCGAGCCGGCTGCTGAGCGAATTGTGGAACCGGCGCGACCCGACGATCGTCGCGCTGGCCGACGCGCAACGCGCCGTCGCCGAGATCGCCACGCGGATGCGCGACGCGTTGCAGGCCGATGCGCCGGATCTCGACGGCATCGTGAAACTGCTGCAGCCTTTCGCGCAAACGGCCCTCGACGCGGGTCGCACACCGGCCGCCTCCAGTTCGTCCGATGCGCCGGCGGAACCGGCATCGGCGCCGGATGCAACCGAAGGCGCGCCCGCCGAAACGGCGATGCGCGAGGCCGGCGCCCCGGCCCGGACGGCGCCCGACACTCGGCCGACGGATCGCTGGAGCGCGCTCGCGACGATTCAGGAGACGCGCCGGTGGTTCGAGCAACACGAGCCGAGCAGCCCCGTCATCGTGCTGCTCCGGCAATCCGAACGCATGGTCGGCAAGCGCTTCTCGGAGCTTGCGGGCGTGATCCCCGCCGAGCTTCTCGCGCAGTGGGACGCCATCGACATCTGAGCGCCGCCGATCCGCCCGACCACGTTTCATTGTCTCCATCACAGGGTCACATGATGAAAAAAAACCGCGCTTTCCTAACCGCTGCCTGCCTGCTTGCCGCGTCGCCGGCCGTGCTGGCGTCGTGTCGGCCCATCACAGATGAAGAATTGATCACTTGGATGGATAAAGACATACCGAGCCAGCAGCTGACGACGTTCAACGTCAGCTTTCCCGCCGGTACAGTCGACGTCGACCCCGATCTGCCGATCGGCAGCAAGATCGTCACCGGCGAATCGGCTACCACGCCTGCTTTGATATTCATCGCCTGCGATCCACCGACCGGGGCGATCATCGTCGACTTCCTGACCCCTCCCACCCTTTCGCCACTCGGCAACAAGATTTACGCGACCAACGTGCCGGGCGTCGGGTTCCAGCTCAATTACGTGCGCGCCAGCGGCAGCACAAGCGCCGTGCCTTATACGAACAACTGGAAGGAACAACCGTCCTACCCCGGCACTCAGCCGGTCAACTATGGCGAGGGCGCGAAATACCGCGTCGATCTGTTCAAGACCAGCAACGACATCCCGAGCTTCTCGACGGCCACCTTCGGCCATCTCGCGCGAACCTACGGCGATGGCAATCCCGGTGTGGCGGTCGCCAACATCTACTCCGGCAACGTGTCGCTCCGAGTGTTGCCGAGTTGCCGCGTAGACAGCAGTACGCTGAACATCGACTTCGGCCAGTTCGGCCCCTATGACGTTTCGCAGACAACAGGCCCGACACGAGCCGTGAACTTCCGGGTGCTCTGCTCGGGTCCGACGCCCCCCGCGTCGATCACCGCCACGCTGAGCGCACCTCGGGACACGGACGATCCCGCACTGATCCAGAACACGGGCGCCCGGCACCTCGCGATCCGCCTGCAGGATAAAACGACCGGCGCGCTGCTGAAGCCCGGCGACGCGAGCAGCGCGCTCGTGCAGAAGCCGAACGGCGCGATGGAATCCGGCTTCGATCTCGAAGCCACCGTGCTGCGGGTCGGCAATCAGCCGCCCACCACGGGCAAGATCGATGCGACCTCGGTCATCACGCTCAGCATCCTCTAACGCCTCCGCGACACCCGAAATATCGACACCATGGAACGCACCATTTTCGTCCAGATCGCCAGCTATCGCGATCCGCAGCTGATCCCGACGCTGCTCGACCTGATCGAGCGGGCCGTCCACCCCGACCGGCTGCGGATCGTCGTGTGCTGGCAGCATGCGCTGGACGAGGCCATCGGCACCTTCTTCGCCCACGGTTTCTCGCGTTGGCACGCGCGCTACGATGGCGAGTTCGCGACGCATACGCTCTCCTATCGAGACGCAACGATCGAGCTGATCGACGTGCCTCACCAGCAGTCCCAAGGCGCCTGCTGGGCGCGCAACCTGATCCAGCAGCAGTACCGGAACGAGCGCTACACGCTGCAACTCGACTCTCACCACTGCTTCGTCGACGCATGGGACGAACAGGCCATCTCGATGCTCGAATCGCTGCGCTCGCGCAGCGCGAAGCCGCTCCTCACCACCTACCTGCCCGCATTCCAGCCCGGCAGGGGACGCGAAACGCTCGAGCATGTCCCGACCGGCCTGTATTTCCAGCGCTTTATGCCGGAAGGCGTGGTAACGATTCGTTCGGGGCTGCTCCACGACTGGCAAGCGTTGGAGGAGCCTGTCCCGAGCGCGTTCTACAGCGCCCACTTCGCTTTTGCCGACGGGCATTTCGCCGTGGACGTCCGGCACGATCCGGACTACTTCTTTCTGGGTGAGGAAATCTCGATCGCCGTTCGCGCGTTCACGCACGGCTACGATCTGTACTTCCCGCATCGCGTGCTCGCCTGGCACGAATACACGCGCGCCAGTCGCGCCAAGATATGGAACGACCACACGCCCGAAGCGCAGGCAAGCGGGCTCGTCACCAAGAATTGGCAGGAGCGCAACGCCCGTTCGTATGAACGGAACCGGGCGCTTCTCGGGGTGGACGGCACATCATGCGAGGGTGTCGATTTCGGCCCCTACGGCCTTGGAACCGAGCGCACGCTCGCACAGTACGAAGCCTACGCCGGCATCAGCTTCGCCCACCGCGGCGTACGCCGGGAAACGCTCGACGGCCAGCCGCCGATGCCTGATGCGCACGCCTGGGAATCCGCGGAAGAATGCAAAGCGATGCTGCTGCGGGCACATGACTTTCGCGTCTGGGCACATCAAAGCCGGTTCACGGATATCCTGCCGCAACTCGATCATTTTCGAATGAGCGCACAAGCGCAGGACGGGGCAATGGTGTACTGCAAAACGCTCGATGCCGCCCAGTTTCAAAAGAACATCAAGAGCGAGTGGTTCGACACGCACCTGTACTTCGCATCCGAATTCGAACGAGTTCCCACCCGTTACAAGATCGAATTGTTCGACCGTGACGGAACACTGCTGCGCGAATTCGACCGATCGATCTAGCGCCGGCGCGAAATTCCGGGGGGCGACCCGCCCCCCTTCAATACTTCGTCCCGTCTATCGGTCCAGCCATGCGAGCCATCCGCCGCAAGACACGACGTCGAGTTCATCGACATCGCCCGTCAACCTCCTCCACGGATCAATCGTGCCGTCTTCGCATGACGCGCCGTCAACGTCCGCCTTCGGCCGCCTCAGCGAAACGGCACGACCGGTCGGATTCGCGACGCTCAATGGATTCGACACGTAGCGATACGGGCTCACGCCCGCGGGTGCGGAACGGTCCGGGCTGAGATAGCGGCCCGTGTCGGGATCATAGTAGCGGCGGCCATTCAGATGAAGCCCGGTCTCGTCGTCCAGATACTGCCCCGCAAACCGCAACGGCTGCCGTACCTGCGTCGCCAGCTGAGTCCACGGCATCACGTGCCCCAACACCTTGTAGCGCCCGCTCCAGACGAGCTTGCCCGACTCGTTGGTCAACGCGACTGCCGTGCCGGCGAGATCGGTCTGGAAGTGGTACACATGCATCGCGTGAAACGTGCCGTCTTCCTTGCGTTGCTGATCGATGCACGCGAGCGGCGCGTAACCGACGACACCGTCCCGTGCCGGCTGATACAGATAAGTCCGAACGCTCTCGTTCGTCGTTTCCTGCACGAGACGCTCGCCTTGCCAGACGAATCGCGTGACCTCGGCGTTACCATCCGGCCACTGTGCCCCTCCCGCTTGCGGCTGCCCAACCGATTTACCGACACGGCGTCCCAGCGCATCGTAGCGGTAACGCACCACACAACGCCGCCCCTGCACGCTCATCAGCCGGCCGTCCGCGTCCCACGTGAACGTCTGTTCGTCCGCCGCGCTGCGCTTGGCGACGACCTGCCCCCAGGCATCGTATTCGTAGCGATATCCTCGATATTCGCGCAGCCGATGGTCGGGATAGGTGGCGAGCTGCCATCCGACCTGCGGCGTATCGAGCAGGTTGCCTGCGGCATCCCACGTGAAGTACTCGATGCCGAGCTCGTCCGATACGGCCCGCAGCAGGCAGCCGCGACGGTCGTAATCGTAATGGGTGCGACCGCCATAGCGATCGTCGACCTGCACGAGATTGTCGGCCGGGCTGTAGCGAAACTCCCGCCAGAATTCAATTTCGCCTGGCAGCATCTCATTGTCGGGCGTCCGGATCACCGTCATTGCAAACCAGCGCTCGAGCCAGGCGTCCGCATAAACGGAACGCAGGTAAAGGTCCCCCTGGGAGCGCAATAGTTGACGCGTCGTGGCATCGTAACGGAAGGCGGCGACACCGCGAATATCGTCGCCGCTGCTCAGCCCCGTGAGCACGACTGCGCCGGCATCGTCACGCTCCGTCTTCACGACGTGTCCGTCCGGCAGCGTCACGGCGACGAGCCGCCCTGCCGCATCGTACGCGTAGTGCATGGCCCCGTGCATGCCGTGCTCCGCCGTCAAATGCCCGGCTGAGTCGTATTCGAAGCGGATGGTGTCGGGCTCCACGCCGATCGCCGCCCCTGCTTCCGTCGGCAGGCAGTTGATCATCCCCAGCAGGCCGTCTCGCACATACGCGTAGCGATAGCGCATATGCTCGGTGTCGCGGCCGACGATGCGTCCAAGCGCATCGCTGGTGAAGGTTTCGATGCGTGTCTGCTCGCCCGACGTCGACGTGATCTGCACCAAATCGCCCGATGCGGCATAGCCGAACGAGCGCGTCACACCGTCCGCATCGACGATCGACGTCAACCGCGCGACCGGATCCCAGGTCAGGCGTTGAATCCCGCCGTTGCCGGCGACGGTGCGAATCCTCCGGCCGTGTGCATCGAATTCGTTCACGGTGGCGTTTCCTTCCTCGTCCACCGCGCGCACCACGCATCCGTACTGGTCGCGATGCCAGTGCCGCGCCTGCCCGTCGCAGCCGATCGACGTGGTCAACTGGCCCGCGGCGTTCCAGATTCGCCGCTCCTGCCTGCCGTCCGGCAGGGTGACGATCAACGGCTGCCCGAGCAAGTCCGGCTCGATACGCGTCACGGCCCCGAGCGGATCGGTGATTTCCACGACGTGCCCGTTGGAATCACGACGACACGTCACCGTGCGACCGGCGGCATCGGTCCGTTTCGACACAAGCCCGCGCCCGTCGCATTCAAGCGTGACGGCGCCACGCTGCTCGTGCGTGTCGGTGCGGACCTGTATGCCGTCCTGTTCCGCATACGTAATCTGCGTGATGCCGTCGGACGGCGACTGAACCTGGGTCGGCCGCAACTCATCGTCCCGACGCCACAGCCACGACCGGCCGTCTTTCAGGCGAATGCTCATCGGCTCACGTGTCGCGAACGCGTAGGTCGTCGATCGCTCGCCGCCCAACGGCGCCTCCTCGTGAGTCGGCCGCCCCAGTTCGTCGTTGACGGCACGCACCTGGCGCTCACCCGGCAACGTCAGCTCGGTCGGCCATCCCGCACCGTCGTACTGGAACGCATACCGCCGTCCGTCGAAATCGACATATGCGAGCACGTTGCCGCGCGCGTCGTACTGCCAGTGCGCCGTATGACCGAACACGTCGGTCGCCTGCGCGCTTCGTTCGGCCAGTTCGTACGTGCAGCGCTCGCGCGCTCCGCGGCATGTCGTGCGTTCGATCACGCGCGACATGCCGCCGATCGTCTGCCACGTGTAGCGCACGGTCTGCCGAAGCGGCCCGGTCTCCTCGACCATGCGACCGTTGTCGTCGTACGCAAAGCCTCGCACCAGGTCGCCGAGCCGGTTGCGCACCTCGGCAAGCCGGCCGCGCTCGTCGTAGGCGTAGCGCACGAGAAAGCCCGTCGGTCCACCATCAACGCATTCGATGCCGGTCAGGCGCGCCCCGTCGCGATCGTAGTGCATCCGCAATTCATGGCCGCAGGTTCCCCTCATGCGCTGCAGGCGACCCGCGTCGTCCCAGATGCAGCCGACCCGGCGGCGCCCCAGATCCTCGACATACTTGAGGCGTGCGACGCCATCTTCGTCGAATTCCCCGAACACGCTGTAATGCGGAACGAGATCGGCGATCACGATCCGGTCGTCCGCCAACCGGGCCACGTGAAGCTGCTCCGACGAGACGACGTACTGGCTGCCGCGTTCAGGCATCGGCAGCGACACGATCCGGCCCTGCCCGTCGACGTAATCGAGCCGGCCGTCGTCCCGGCGCAGCAACGTCGCCTCCCAGCTGGTCCGCCAACCGATCCCGAGTATGCCCTCGACAGACAGCGCACTCGAATAAAACCTCGCCCAGCCGATCGGCAAGCGGCCGGGCAACATGAAATCCACCTCGTTTCGTGGCAGGCAGACCTTGCTGCCCGAGACCATGTCGACCGACTCGCACAGCAGGCCCGACAACGCCCGCACGACCCCGTAGCGGCCGGCCAGATCGCCCGGCTGCTGCCAATGGCGATCGATGCGAGGCGGGGCGTCGAGCGATTCCAGTACCGTGCCCTGCAACCCGGCAAGCACGCCGCCCAATCCTCCAATTCCACTCATTCCAACTCCCGTTACCCGCCGATGAACACGTCGTCCGATCCCGACGCAATCGGGGCGCCGCAAGACGTGCAGCATGCGACGAAAGCCGCCGCCGAACCGTTGATGAATACGGATCCCGAACCGACGACGACCGCTTGGGCCGAGCAGTGAACGCCGCATACCGCGACGCAGCCGACGTAGACGGCCGATATCCCGTTGGTGAAGACGTCACTCGAACCGGTCACGATCGCTCCGCCATGGCCGATCGCGTCGCCGACTCTGGCAGCCGAATTGCTCATGGTGAATTTTCCCCCAGTAGAACCAATGACTTCATTGCTGCCGCGCCCGTACAGGGCGCGGCAGCGCACGACTTAGGGCCATCGAACCGAAAACTCCGACGGCGGCGGCGTTTCGCTCGGCGGCGGCGTTTCGCTCGGCGGCGGCGTTTCGCTCGGCGGCGGCGTCTCGCTCGGCGGCGGCGTCTCGCTCGGCGGCGGCGT
>NZ_CADFEB010000003.1 GCF_902833085.1 Burkholderia ubonensis | reverse complement strand
CCTGTCGCCGTTCGAGGAATTCCAGCGCTACAAGACGCATCCGTCGATCCGCGCGTTCCTCGAAGGCGGCAAGCGCGTGTCGTACGGCGCACGCGCGATCACCGCGGGCGGGCTGCTGTCGCTGCCGAAGACGGTGTTCCCGGGCGGCGCGCTGATCGGCGACGACGCGGGCTTCCTGAACGCGTCGCGGATCAAGGGCAGCCACGCGGCGATCAAGACCGGCATGCTGGCGGCCGACGCCGCGTTCGACGCGGTGCAGGCCGGGCGTCAGAGCGACGAACTGAATGCCTATCCGGACGCGTTCAAGCAGTCGTGGCTGTACACCGAGCTGTATCGCGCGCGCAACTTCAAGCAGTGGATGGCGAAGGGGCTGTATCTCGGCACGCTGATGGTCGGCCTCGAACAGAAGGTGATGGGCGGCAACGTGCCGTGGACGCTGCACCACAAGCACGCGGATCACGAGACGCTGAAGCCTGCGTCGCAGTGCGAGCCGATCGAGTATCCGAAGCCGGACGGCAAGCTGACGTTCGACCGGCTGTCGTCGGTGTTCATCTCGAACACGAACCACGAGGAAAACCAGCCGGCGCACCTGACGCTGAAGGATGCGAACGTGCCGGTAAACGTGAACCTGCGCACCTACGCGGGGCCGGAAAGCCGGTTCTGCCCGGCGGCCGTGTACGAGTTCGTGAAGAACGACGACGGCAGCGATCGGCTGGTGATCAACGCGCAGAACTGCGTGCACTGCAAGACCTGCGACATCAAGGACCCGACGCAGAACATCGTCTGGGTCACGCCGGAAGGCGGCGGCGGACCGAACTACCCGAACATGTAATGCGTGACCGCGCATGCGTGCGCGACCGAACTGGAGAGAGATGATGAGTCAAGCAGCAAAGGAAGTGGTGGTGGTGAGCGGCGTTCGCACCGCGATCGGCGATTTCGGCGGCAGCCTGAAGGACTTCGCGCCGACGGAGCTCGGCGCGAAGGTCGTGCGCGAGGTGCTGTCGCGCGCGAACGTGCCCGGCGACGCGGTCGGCCATGTCGTGTTCGGCCACGTCGTGAATACGGAACCGAAGGACATGTATCTGTCGCGCGTTGCGGCGATCGACGGCGGCGTTGCGCAGCACACGCCCGCGATGAACGTGAACCGGCTGTGCGGCTCGGGCCTGCAGGCGATCGTGTCGGCCGCGCAGACGATCCTGCTCGGCGATGCCGACGTCGCGATCGGCGGCGGCGCGGAGAGCATGAGCCGCGCGCCGTATACCGTGCCGGCTGCGCGCTTCGGGCAGCGGATGGGCGACGGCAAGCTCGTCGACATGATGCTCGGCGCGCTGCACGACCCGTTCCAGACGATCCACATGGGCGTGACGGCGGAAAACGTCGCGCGCAAGTACGGCATCACGCGCGACGACCAGGATGCGCTCGCGCTCGAATCGCATCGTCGCGCGGCGCGCGCCATCGCGGAAGGGCGCTTCAAGGACCAGATCCTGCCGATCGCGATTCGCACGCGCAAGGGCGAAGTGCAGTTCGATACCGACGAGCACGTGCGCAACGACGCGAGCGCCGACGATTTCACGAAGCTCAAGCCGGTGTTCCAGAAGGAGAACGGCACGGTGACGGCCGGCAACGCATCGGGCATCAACGATGCGGCGGCGGCCGTGCTGATGATGAGCGCGGATGCGGCGCGCGCGCAGGGCGTGAAGCCGCTCGCGCGGCTCGTGTCGTATGCGCATGCGGGCGTCGATCCGGCCTACATGGGCATCGGCCCCGTGCCGGCGACGCAGAAGGCGCTCGAGCGCGCGGGGCTGACGATCGCCGATCTCGACGTGATCGAGGCGAACGAAGCGTTCGCCGCACAGGCGTGCGCGGTGACGAAGGAGCTGGGTCTCGATCCGGCGAAGGTCAACCCGAACGGCTCGGGCATCTCGCTCGGCCATCCGATCGGCGCGACCGGCGCATTGATCACGGTCAAGGCGCTCTATGAGCTGAAGCGCATCGGCGGCCGCTACGCGCTCGTGACGATGTGCATCGGCGGCGGGCAGGGGATTGCGGCGATCTTCGAAAACCTTCAATAATCGAGCGCTCAGCACCCGACCACAGGAATCGTCATGGCAATCGAAACCGTAGGCGTCATCGGCGCCGGCACCATGGGCAACGGCATCGCGCAAACCGCGGCCGTTGCGGGACTCAACGTCGTGATGATCGACGTCAACGACGCGGCGCTCGCGAAGGGCGTCGCCACGCTGAAGGGCAGCCTCGACCGGCTCGTGTCGAAGGACAAGCTCGACGCCGCGACGCGCGACGCCGCGCTCGCGCGCATCGAGACGTCGACCGACTACCAGCGGCTGGCCGCGGCCGACATCGTGATCGAGGCGGCCACCGAGAACGTCGAGCTGAAGGCCCGCATCCTGAAGCAGATCGAAGCGGTGGTGCGTGCGGACGCGATCGTTGCGACCAACACGTCGTCGATCTCGATCACCGCGCTCGCCGCGCCGCTGGCCGACCCGTCGCGCTTCGTCGGCATGCACTTCTTCAATCCGGTGCCGCTGATGCCGCTCGTCGAGATCATCCGCGGGCTGCAGACGAGCGACGCGACCGCGGCCGCGGTGCGCGCGCTGACGGAGCGCTTCGACAAGTCGCCGATCGGCGTGCGCAACTCGCCCGGGTTCGTCGTCAACCGCATCCTGGTGCCGATGATCAACGAGGCGTTCTTCGTGCTCGCCGAAGGGATCGCGTCGGCCGAGGAGATCGACCAGGGGATGAAGCTGGGCGCGAACCATCCGATCGGGCCGCTCGCGCTCGCGGATCTGGTCGGGCTCGACGTGTGCCTCGCGGTGATGGACGTGTTCCTGAAGGACTTCGGGGATCCGAAGTATCGTGCGTGCCCGCTGCTGCGCGAGATGGTGACGGCCGGGCGCCTCGGGCGGAAGACGGGGCGCGGGGTGTACGACTACAGCGCGTGATGCTGCCGCATCGTCGCGACGGGCCGGGGGACCGGTCGTCGCGGCGATGCATGCTTTCCGGCATTGCCGTTATCGGCGCAAATAACCGCTACGCTTCAAGCACCGCCAGATCCACCGGCAACGTCCGCTTGAACATCGCCAGCCTTTGCCTTGCCGCTTTCGGCGGCAACCCGATCGCGTAGCGAACCGCCGCCGCGATCAGCACCATCGTCAGTTCCGAGAACGCGGACAATTGCGCACCGCGCGCGTCGGGCGCGATTTCGCGCAGCCGCTCCGTCAGCAACCCCGCCAGAAACGCACCGTCCGCCTCGTCGAGCGCCTGCAGCGCCCGGTCGGCCTGCGTCGCGCGCCAGATGTCCCGCATCAGCGGTTCGTCGACGAACATCCGGTAATAGCTGTCCGTGATGCGGCACAGTGTGTCGTGCAGGTCGTCGATCCGCTTCATCCTGGACAGGTCGCGCCGCACGCATTCGTGCCCGAGCGCGTTGTAGCGTTCCGCCAGCGTGCCGATCACGGCCGTCTTGTCCGGAAAGTACTGGTAGAGCGAGCCGAACGCGATGCCGGTCCGCTCGACGATGTCGCTCATCCGGAACGCATCGCAGCCCTTCTCGACCATCACCTCGGCCGCGCACGCGAGAATGCGCTCGAAGCGCTCGCGGCTGCGCTGCTGGGTCGGAACGAGCCGCGCGCGGCCGGGAACGCTCGCGACGTCGTCGCTGCCGGTCTGCTCCGATTTTCGCGTCGCCATGCCGCCTCCGGAAAAAACTTGATCTTTCAAATGCGAGAGTCTATCGTGTTTTAAAAACGCGAGATATTCTCGCTTTTACAAAGGAGATGCTCATGGCAACGCTTTCCGTCATCATCGTCGGCAGTTCCGGCAAAACGGGCGCGCGTGTCGATGCACGCCTGCGCAAGCTGCTCGGCACCGCGTTCGACCGGGCGCATCCCGACACGTGGAGCGCCTGACCCATGCGCGCGCTCGTCACGCTGGTCCTGCTGTGGTTTGCCGCGATCGGCTGCGGCTTGATGGCCGGGGTTTATTTCGCGTTTTCGACATTCGTGATGACGTCGCTCGGCCGCCTCGCGCCGGCGGCCGGCGTTGCCGCGATGAACGCGATCAACGTCGACATCGTCAGGTCGCTGTTCATGCCGGTCTTTCTCGGCACGACGCTGGCGTCGCTGGCGCTGGCGATCCTCGCGCTGCTTAACCGGGGCGACCCCGGCGCGCTATGGATCGTCGCGGGCGGCGCGATCTACGTGCTCGGCATGTTCGTCGTCACGATGGTCTTCAACGTGCCGCTCAACGACGCGCTCGCCGCGATCGATGCGTCCGGCACGGAAGGGGCCGCGTTCTGGGCGCGCTACCTGCGCGACTGGACGGTCTGGAATCATGCGCGCACGGCGGCATCCGCGGCGGCGTGCGGCTTGTTCATCGCCGCGCTCGCGGCGAGATAGCGCCGCCGCGTGACCGTATCGCACGGCCTATGCGTAGAACGCCGACGGCGGCACGCCGAAATGGCGCTTGAACATCGCCGAGAACGCGCTCTGGCTGCTGTAGCCGTGGTCCATCGCGACCGTGAGCACCTTCTCGCCATGCGCGAGCCGCTTGAGCGCGAGCAGCAGCCGCGCCTGCTCGCGCCAGCGGCGGAAGCCGAGCCCCGTCTCGCGCTGGAAGCCGCGATGCAGCGTCCTGACTGAAATGCCGGCGATGCCGGCCCATTCGGCGACCGTGCGCAGGTCGTCTGGGGCGGCGACGAGCGCATCGCAGATCGTCCGCAGCCGCGTGTCGTGCGGCCACGGCAGGTAGAGCGGCAACAGCGGTGCGGCCGTCACCTCGGCGAGCAACAGGCGCATCAGGTGGTCGTGGCGCGAGCCGGGCGCATAGTCGAGCGGGACGTCGACCGCCGCGAGGATCAGTTCGCGCAGGAGCGGATGCACTTCGACGACGCAACTGCGTCCGGGCAGATGCTCGACCGCCCCGGGCTCGACGAACACGGTCCGCATCTCGACGTTGCCGCTCATCTGCACCGTATGGTCGAGGCCCGCTTCGAGCCAGACGCCGCGCGTCGGCGGCACGATCCACGACGCGCCGTCGGACTGCACGTGCATCACGCCCTCGATCGCATAGAGCAGCTGCGCGCGCCGATGGCGATGCGGTGCGATCCAGGTGCCGTGAGGATACGACGCCGCCATCGCGGACACGGGCATCGGCGTCGACTCGTATGGCAGGTGCGCATCCTCGTGCACGGGCTGGGTTGGCCGATTGGCGACAGGTCGTGACATGTTGGCGTGAGACAGGCAGTTGGCGGGCAGGCACGATGACGCTTCGATTCACGTCAGCTGAATACAACGATATTAATCCGTCGCACGTTATGAACAAGATCACGCTGTTTCGTCACCGCGCAATCGCGCAACGTTTCCCGGCGCAGTTGCGTCAATCGCGAGGAGCACGGCAATGAGCGCCGATCCGCGGATGCAGGAACCGATTCCGTCGCCTGAAGGCTTCATGTTCGGCCTCGCGCACAAGCTCGACCGGATCGCGGCCGCGCTCGAAGCGATGACCCGCACCGCGCGTTCGACCGACGTCGATTTCGACGCGGCCGTCGCGTTCCGCTGGCGCGGCTTCGACAATCCGCAGCGCGCCGCGCCGCTTGAACCGATCCCGTCGCCGGCGCTGATCGCGTTCGATGCGCTGCGCAACGTCGAGCGGCAGGCGGCCGTCGTCGAACGAAACACCCGGCAGTTCGTGCAGGGCCGCACGGCGAATCACGTGCTGCTGACGGGCGCGCGCGGCACCGGCAAATCGTCGATCGTTAAGGCATGCCTGCACGCGTTCGCGAAGGACGGGCTGCGCCTGATCGAGGTCGGCAAGGACGGGCTGAAGGATCTGCCGGCCATCGTCGAGCTGGTTCGTGCGCGACCCGAGCGTTACGTCGTGTCTTGCGACGACCTGTCGTTCGAGGCCGGCGAGACCGGATACAAGGAACTGAAGACCGTGCTCGACGGATCGGTGGCGACCGATCTGTCGAACGTGCTCGTGTACGCGACGTCGAACCGCCGGCATCTGCTGCCCGAGCACGCGAGCGACAACGCGGACGTGTCGCGCGCGGAGAACGGCGAACTGCATCCCGGCGATGCGGTCGAGGAGCGGATCTCGCTGTCCGAGCGCTTCGGCATCCGGGTGACGTTCTATGGCTTCACGCAGGAACAATACCTGGCCGTCGTCGAAAGCCGCCTGGCCGCCGCCGGCTTCGATGCAGAGCAGATTCGCGCGGCGCGCGAGCCCGCGTTGCAGTGGGCGCTCGAACGCGGCGCGCGGTCGGGCCGGATCGCGGCGCAGTTCGTGCTCGATCATGCGGGGCGGTTCGATGTGGCCGAGGCGGGGGGCCAGCGCCAACTGAATCAAGCATAGCGAGGAGGTAAGCTTTACTGCATTTCCAGCAATCTAAAAACAAGAGACGCTTTCCCCTGCATCACTGACCAATCGGCCATCAAAGTAAGTTCGGCCTTTCTGCCCTCAGCCCACAATTGGCATGCGATGCGCCGCGATCTTGAGTCGGCATCGGTTTCGAATATATCGAATGGAATTCTGCCCGTATTGTCCGGGACAAATGCTAAATCATGCGGCGGCAAATTCAGGTCCTCGGCAGCAACTCCGGATCGCCGCAACTCATCTTCAATTTCCTCGAAAATATCACGAGTCACCCCGAATTTAATCAGTTCATCTGCTATTCCGATCTGGATTCCTTTTAAAAGATCACTCATGAGCCGATAGGTTTCATCCCGATCGAACGCTTGCATATTTCATGTCCTCCGTTTCACCGGAGCATCATAGTAACCGTACTTTGGCAGTGAGCTTACCGCCGCACGCTTCATCAAGCGCGCAGCGAGCGCATCGCCATTCCCGGGCCTCCGCGCCCGGCGGATCGAATCAATAAGCCCCGTCGCTCGCGCTTGCGTCGGTCACGATCGCGACGCCCGAACTCGTGCCCAGCCGCGTCGCGCCGGCGTCGATCATCGCGACGGCGGCCGCGCGGTCGCGCACGCCGCCCGACGCCTTCACGCCGATCTCCGGCCCGACCGTGCGGCGCATCAGTGCGACGTCCGCGAGCGTCGCGCCGCCGTGGCCGAAACCGGTCGACGTCTTCACGAACGCGACTCGCAGCTCGCGGCAGATCCCGCAGACGCGCACCTTCTCGTCGTCGGTCAGCAGCCCGGTCTCGAGGATCACCTTGAGCGGCACCGGGCCGCACGCGGCCTGCACGGCGGCGATGTCCGCCGTCACGTCGGCGACGCGGCCGCTCTTCAGCGCGCCGAGATTGATCACCATGTCGATTTCGCCGGCGCCGGCCTCGATCGCGGCCGACGCTTCGAACGCTTTCGCGGCAGAGAGGCCCGCGCCGAGCGGGAAGCCGACGACCGCGCACACGTTGACGCCCGTGCCGGCAAGCTCGCGGGCCGCGAGCGGCACGTTCGCCGAATTGACGCAGACCGAGTAGAAGCGGTGCTCGGCCGCCTGGCGGCACAGTTCGCGAATCTGCGCGTCGCCGGCGTCGGCCGCGAGCAGCGTGTGATCGATGGTTTGGGCGAGTTGGGCGTTGGAAAGCGGCATGTTTCAGACTCCACTGAGCGGTGCGGCGGTCCCGCCGCACGAAAAGTTGATGTTTTCACATCGGTTTGTTACAAATACGACATTTCGGCCGGGCGCTGGCGTCCGGCCCGACGAGCGGCTGGCAAGCAGGGCACGAGCATGGAAACGAAGAAGGGCGAACGGATCAAGACGCTGATGAACGTGCTGCAGGGGCAGAACGCGATCCATCTGCGCGAAGTCGCCGAGCTGTTCGGCGTGTCCGAAATGACGATCCGCCGCGATCTCGCCGACAATCCGCACGGCGTCAGCCTGATCGGCGGCTACGTGACACGCCATTTCGCCGCGCAGCGCAGCGACATCGGCGAATACCTGATCAGCGCCGAGAACAACCGGCAGACCGAGGAGAAGCGCCGGATCGGCAAGCTCGCCGCGCAGTTCGTGAAGACCGGCGACACGATCTTCGTCGATTGCGGCTCGACCACGCCGTTCGTCGTCGACTTCATTCCGGACGACCTCGAATTCACCGCCGTCTGCAATTCGCTGAACGTGTTCGCGAAACTGCAGCAGAAGCCGCACTGCAGCGTGATCCTGTGCGGCGGCACGTATCACCGCAAGAACATGGTGTTCGAGTCGGTCGCCGAATCCGGCATTCTCGACACGATCCGCGTGTCGAAGGCCTTCATCTCGGCGGCGGGCGTCAGCGACCGCTGCGGCGTCACCTGCTTCAACTTCCACGAAGTCGATGCGAAAAAGAAGGTGATGCAGCACGCGCAGAACCGCTTCCTGCTCGTCGATCACACGAAGTTCGACGAAGTGCGCGCCGCGTACTTCGCCGAGCTGACCGACTTCAACTACGTGATCTCCGACGGGCAGTTGAGCCGCCGCTACGAGACGGCGATCCGCGAGCACGGCATCGCGCTCGTGACCTGACGCACGGCTTGCGACGTCACGCATGCGGCGCTTCGCGGAAGTCGTCGCGCCGCAGTTCGATTTCGCCTTGCATATTCAGGCCTCCGACGGATTGCGCGCGTCGGCGTAGCGCGCGTTCGCATGCTCGGCCGGGGCCACGTCCGGCGTGGCGGCGGGCAGGTGCCGCAGGCAGTGGAAGCCGTAGTAGACGATCACGACGAAGCACGCGAGCGGCACGACGAACGCGAGCTGCATGTTGCCGCCGGTGTGGTCGGAGATCAGCCCCTGGATCAGCGGCACGACGGCGCCGCCGACGATGCTCATCACGAGGATCGAGCCGCCGTACTCGGTGTCCTTGCCGAGGCCGTCGATCGTGAGGCCGTAGATGGTCGGCCAGCACGGGCCGAGGAAGATGCTGACGCCGACCGCCGCGTACACCGCGGTGATGTCGTGCACGCTGATCGTGTACGCGAGCAGCGCGATGCACAGGATGCCGTAGACGATCAGCACCTTGGCCGGGCCGACGCGCTTCATCACGAGCGTCGCGATCAGCTTGCCGACGAAGAACGCGAAGAACGTCGCGAGCAGGTAGCGCGATGCGCCGCGCTCGGTGAGCCCGCCGATCTGCATTGCGAGCCGGATCGTGAAGCTCCACACGCCGACCTGCGCGCCGACGTACAGGAACTGCGCGACGACGCCCGCGACGAAGCGGCGGTTGCCGGCGAGGCGCGCGAGCGTGCCGCGCGCGTCGACGCGGTGCGTCGCGGCGTCCGAGCCGTTACCCTTGCAGGCCGGGTACGGCGTCAGCGCGAACACCACGAACACCGCGGCGAGCACGGCGATCAGCCACCGGTACGGCTCGAGCGTGGCCCGGATCATCGCGAGCTGGTGCAGGTGCGCGTCGGCGGCCGACATCGCCGCGAGCTGCGCATGCGACGCGTCGCCTTCCTTGAAGATCAGGAGGCTGCCCATGACCACGCCGGCCATCGCACCGAACGGATAGAACGTCTGCGAGATGTTGAGCCGCCGTGTGCTGGTTGCGCGCGGCCCCATCAGCGTCGAGTACGAGTTCGACGCCGTCTCCAGGAACGACAGGCCCGCGGCGATCACGAACAGCGCGACGAGGAACATCCCGTACTTCGCCATCGACGCGGCCGGGAAGAACAGCAGGCAGCCGATCGTGTACAGCAGCAGGCCGACGAGGATCGTCGTCTTGTAGCTGAACTTCTTCACGACGGTCGCGGCGGGAATCGCGACGAAGAAATAACCGAGATAGAACGCGGATTGCACGAACGCCGATTCGAAATCGGACAGGAAGAACGATTTCCTGAACTGCGCGATCAGCACGTCGTTCAGGTTCGCCGCGGTGCCCCACAGCGCGAACAGGCAGCACAGCAGCGTGAACGCGAAGAGGGGCGTGCGGTTCAGGTAATAGCCGTCGGGTGTGGGTTCGATTCTGGCTCGGCTCATGGGTGTCTCCTTCCCGGGTTGTCTCGTCTTTGGACGTCGCGTCGCGGCCGTCAGAGTCCGGCGTCGCGCATGAAACGCTCGAAGGTGGCGGCGTCGGCATACGACTTCTGCGTGCCGAGGCCGGTCACCGAGTGCGCGGCATACGCGCACGCGTAGCGCATCGCGGCGGCGGCGTCGCGCGATTCGACGTAGTAGCGCGCGAAGCAGCCGATGTACGCGTCGCCCGCGCCGGTGGTGTCGCGCGCGTCGACGCTGACGCCCGGCACGTGGCGCACGCCGTCGCGCGACACGAGCAGCGAGCCTTTGTCGCCGAGCGTGACGATCACCTGCCTGAGCCCGCGCTCGACGAGCGAAGCGGCGGCGCGCGCGGCGGTTTCGGGCGAATCGACGGGCATGCCGGACACGATCGCGAGCTCGGTTTCGTTCGGGACGAAGAATTCGACCGGGCGGATTCGCTCGAAATCGAGGTCGGGCACGGCCGGCGCGGGATTCAGCAGCACCGGTATGCCGTGCCGCGCACCGAACGCGATCGCGTGATAGACGGTGTCGAGCTCGATCTCGAGCTGCAGCACGATCAGCGCGCATTCGCGCAGCTTCGGCGCGGCTGCGTCGATGTCGGCGGGCTTCAGGTGGCGGTTCGCGCCCTTGATGATCAGGATGCTGTTGCTCGAATCGGGCTCGACGAAGATCGGCGCGACGCCGCTCGGCACGCCGGGCACCTTGCGCACGTGCTCGGTGTCGATGCCGGCGTGCGCGAAGTTGCGGATCGTGTTGTCGGCGAACACGTCGTCGCCGACTTTCGTCACCATCACGACCCGAGCGCCGAGGCGCGCGGCCGCGACGGCCTGGTTCGCGCCCTTGCCGCCGCAGCCGAGCTCGAAGCCGGGCGCTTCGAGCGTTTCGCCGCGCACGGGCATGCGGGTGACGTAGGTCACCAGGTCGACCATGTTGCTGCCGATGACCGCGATTGTCTCCATGTGTTGTTTTCCTTGGAATGATTTGGGGCGGATGCGGGGGAAAGGGCGGTCCGCGCATGTGTGATAATAAAATCACACAAAATGTGAAAATGCAATCTTCAGATGTGATGGGTGTCACGGGTGGGCATTGCTGCCGCGCGCGGCCGTTCCCCAAAATTGAAATGACCCTAAGAAATCAGGCGGGTCAGTGTGGATTGCCCCTATAACCCGAGGCCACCTATAATCGCCATCAACTTGTCCAAGATGTCGCGGTTACCAAGGTGAGGGGGTGTCCAAATGGGACAGTGCCGTCGCATCTATTCGCGCTTCGTCCTCGCAAGCTCGATCGTCGGTCTGGCAAGTCTGGCAGGCCTCGCGCACGCCGAGGACAGTCCTTCGAGCTCGCCGACCGGGTTCAAGCCATCGGAAAGAACGATCGACGTCTATGCGGTGTACGGCAACGGACGCGCGACCGAGGGTGGCGATATGCGTTGGCGTGCCTACGAAGTCGGCTTCGGCGACGTCCTGAATGACTACCTTTCGGTCTACCTCGCGTATGTGAACGAGGGGCATCCCAGCGATCACCACCGTGACGGCTTCGCCGCCCTGGGTTCGTTTCGTTGGCCGGTCGGCGATCGCCTGGCGCTCGAATTGTCGGCTGGGCCGTATTTCAGCATGGACACGACGCATGTCGACAACCAGCCGCGTAACGAAAAGCGATGGGGCGTGCGTGCCTCAGCGGCAGTGCGGTATTACCTCGTTCCCAACCGCTTCTTCCTCAAGGTGCAGTACAACCACATCCAGATGATCGACGGATTCAATTCCGACGCGGTGCTCTTCGGCATCGGCTCGGATTTCGGCGGCGATCCTGGCCCGGCGTTTTCGGACGGCAAGACGCAGGTTAGCGTTTGGGCCGGGACGTCGCAGACGAACCGTCCCCAAGTGCCGATCGAAAAGGGGTATATGGTCGAAGTCAAGCGGCCGCTCGGCAATGCGTGGGCCTATTCGGCGAGCTTCGTCTACGAAGGCAACAACGGCGTCGCCGGCCGAAGAGGTGTGGCGGCGCAATTCTGGTACGTCGCGCCGATCAAGATCAAATGGACGCTTTCGGCAGGTGTAGGTCCGTATCTCTCGCATGATCGTGACGAGGTCTCGAGCAAAACGAGACTCAATGCCTTGCTCAGCGCGCAGGTGACCTATCAGGTCACGAACGATTGGGCGGCGAGCTTGCGCTTCAATCGTGTCGCAACCGGCAACAACAAGGATCAGGACATGTTCATGGTCGGCCTGGCGCGCAACTTCTAGGGTCTCATTCTCACGCGTAGGCCCATTCCGTTCAGAGCGTCGAGAAGCGTTGCGGTTTGGGCTTGCAGGAAAGGCGCGGGAATACTACTTCGGGATCCGCGGCACACGTTTCCGGCCCGTTGTCCGGATGTCCGCGCTCGAGGGGGTATCGAGCGGCGGAGGTGAATGCTGCGCGCTTTGACGCGCGACCAGGCATCAGAGCACCCGCTCCGACAACACACGAAACGCAACGCCCGGAACGACAAAACAGAACGGCGCGCCAACCGCGCCGATCCGCTGCAGGAACTCGCCATGGCCAACCGGCTCCACCGTCCTGAGCGGCTCGACAGCCTCGACGTCGATCGGCAGGTCGATGCGCGCATGCGCGAGGCCATTGCAATCCTCGACATGCGCAACCGCACCATGCTGCAGGCACAGGAACGTCACCGCACTGCGCCATGAATCGAAGAACGGCGCGAGTTCGTCGGGCAGCGTGCGTTCGGAAATCGTCTCGGCGACGCAGCGAAAATCCGGCGCGCTGCCGTCGCCGCCCGCGAGCAGCGTACTGAATCGTCCGTCACGCGCCGCATGCTCGAAGCGCTGCGCGAGATGCGACGGCAACGCGTCGCTGAACAGCCGGCTGCCGAGCGCATAAAGCGGATGGTCGAAGACGTTCTTCACGAACAGGACCGTCGATTCGGCCGGCTTCCGTCCCGCAAGCGTATCGACGTAAAGCCGCCAGTTGCTTTGCAGCGGCGACGGAAAGAGGCGGCGCAGCGGGCCGGCGGCGCGCGGGCCGAAGTGGCGGTGCGCGTAGGTCAGGATGGTGAACGGCGTCTTGCCGTCGCGCGCGGCGAGCCCGACGCCGGGCGGCACCAGATGCGCGACGTCAGCGAGATCGACGAGCCACGTGCAATACACGACGTCCTGCACGTCGCTGGCGAGTTGCAGGAACGGCAGCCGCGACAGCAGCGCGCGGCGGGTGCGCAGCAGCGGACGGCTCGCGACGACCCGGTTGGCGAGCCGGCCGACGATGCCGGCGGACGGATGAACGAATGCGTTGGTATAGGACATGGCCGTTGTTGTCGTGATGGATCGATGCGCGACGCGTAAGCAAGCGCTTGCGGCTTGGGCGGGCACGCACGCAAGGTACCTCAATCGTCTGCCATCCGTTCGCGCGACGAACCGGATGAGCGACGCAAGCCCGCATGATCCGACCGAAACCCGCCGGGCGACTGCCCGGTCCATTTGCGGAACGCGCGATGAAACGCGCTCGGCTCGGAGAAGCCCAGCTCGCCCGCGATGTCGGCCACGCTGCGCGTGCCGTCGCGCAGCAGCGACTGCGCGATCACGCTGCGCATCTCGTCCTTGATCGCCGCGAAGCTCTGCCCTTCGCTGCGCAAGCGCCGCCGCAGCGTCGCCGGCGGCAGGTCGAGCCGCGCGGCCAGCGCGTCGAAGTTCGGCCAATCCGCCGCCGGAATGGCCTTCAGGTGCGCGCGGATCTTCGCGACCCACCCCGAGTCGTGACGGTAGCGCACCAGGATGTTGGCGGGCGCGCCGCGCAGGAAGGTCTTCAGCGCCTGCTCGGAGCGGATCGTGGGCAGGCGCAGATAGGCCGCGTCGAACGTGAGCCGGCAATCGGGCCGGTCGAAATGCACCGGCGCGCCGAAGAACTGGCTGTAGTCGGCGCGATGGGCGGGGCTCGCGCACGAGAAATCGATGCGCCGCAGCGGAATGCGCCGCCCGATCAGCCAGCACGCGAGCCCGAGCAGGATCAGCCAGAACGTGCGATACGCGAACGCAGGGCGCGGCCCGCCCGCGTCGGCGAGCACGATGCGCGCCTCGCCGCCGGCCACCTGCAGCCGGCCGTGCGGGTGGTCGAGCACCACCCGCAGAAACCGCAGCGCGCGCCGCAGCGCCTGCTCGAGCGTGGCCGCATGCAGGACCGCGTGACACAGCAGCGCGAAGCTGCCCACGCGCATCGGCCGCGCGGCGAGGCCGAAGAACTCGTCGTCGAGCGCGTCGGCCATCGCCAGCCACAGCCGCCCGTACTGCTGGATCGTGACCGGGCTGTCCACCTCGGCCGGCAGCCCGGCCGCGCGCAGCAGCGGCTGCACGTCGACGCCTTGCTGGCGTAGGCATGCGAGCGCGTCCTCGACGAAGCCCGGCGCGATCATGTGCCGTTCCACCACGGACCCTCCGAATATGGTATTTCCGATCAGAATCGTAGACTCGATTTGTCATTGTTTGCAATGTCGGCGATGACTACCATCGGGAACGAATCTGCCGCGCCGGCCGCTCTGCCGGCAGCGAGTCAACGGGAGGAGACACCCATGCCAGATCAGATCGCCGACGCCATCCCCGCCTACGCCGATGCGGTGGCCCGCTTCAGCCTCGATGCCGCCGCGGCGCGCCTCGACGGCGACCTCGCGCGCGGGCTGAACGCCTGCGTCGAATGCTGCGACCGGCACGTGGCGGCCGGCGGGACCGCGCTCGACTGGATCGATGCCGGCGGCCGGCATCACAGCTTCAGCTTTGCGCAGATGCAGGCGCTGTCGGCGCGCGTCGCCCATCTCCTCGTCGCGCAGGGCGTTCAGCCCGGCGACGCCGTGGCCGGCCTGCTGCCGCGCACGCCCGAACTGGTCGCGACGATCCTCGGCGTGTGGCGCGCGGGCGCGGTGTACCAGCCGCTGTTCACGGCGTTCGGGCCGAAGGCGATCGAGCACCGGCTGCGCATGAGCGACGCGAAGCTGGTCGTGACCAACGTCGCGAACCGCGCGAAGCTCGATGAAATCGCGGCGTGCCCGCCGGTGGCGACCGTGCGCCGGCCGGACGAGCCGCTGCATGGAGAGGACGAGCCGCTGCATGAGGAAGACGAGCCGCTGCGCGGCGGCGACATCGATTTCCTCGCCGCGCTCGATGCGCAGCCCGATGCATTCGAGCCCGTGCCGCGCACCGGCACGGACCTGTTCCTGATGATGTCGACGTCGGGCACGACCGGGCTGCCGAAGGGCGTGCCGGTGCCGCTGCACGCGTTGCTCGCGTTCGGCGCGTACATGCGCGACGCGGTGGACCTGCGTCCGGACGACCGGTTCTGGAACATCGCGGACCCGGGCTGGGCCTACGGGCTCTATTACGCGATCACCGGGCCGCTGCTGCTCGGCCATGCGACGACGCTGGTCGAAGGCGGCTTCTCGGTCGACGCGACCTATGACGTGATCGAGCGGCTCGGCATCACCAGCCTCGCCGGCTCGCCGACCGCGTACCGGCTGCTGATGGCGGCCGGCGCCGGGCCGGCCGCGCGCATCCGGGGCCGCCTGCGCGTCGTGAGCAGCGCGGGCGAACCGCTGAATCCGGAAGTCATCCGCTGGTTCGACGCCGAGCTTGCCGCGCCGATTCGCGATCACTACGGGCAGACCGAGCTCGGCATGGTGGTGAACAACCATCACGGCCTCGCGCATCCGGTGCATCCCGGCTCGGCCGGCGTCGCGATGCCCGGCTACCGGGTCGCGGTGCTCGACGACGCGGGCCGCGAACTCGGGCCGAACCAGCCCGGCGTGCTGGCGGTCGACATCGCGCGCTCGCCGCTGCTGTGGTTCACCGGCTACTGGCGCTGGCAGACGCCGGCCATCGCCGGCGGCTATTACCGCACCGGCGACAACGTGGAGCTGGAGCCGGACGGCAGCATCAGCTTCATCGGCCGCGCGGACGACGTGATCACGTCCGCCGGCTACCGGATCGGGCCGTTCGACGTCGAAAGCGCGCTGATCGAGCATCCGGCCGTGATGGAGGCGGCCGTGATCGGCGTGCCCGATCCGGAGCGCACCGAGATCGTCAAGGCGTACGTCGTGCTGTCGGACGGCCACGCGGGCTCGCCGGCGCTGGCCGACGAACTGAGCCTGCACGTGAAGAAGCGCCTGTCCGCGCATGCGTATCCGCGCGCGGTCGAATTCGTCGACGCGCTGCCGAAGACGCCGAGCGGCAAGATCCAGCGCTTCGTGCTGCGCAAGATGGCGGTCGAACAAAACGCGAAGAACTGAACGGAGGAACAACGAATGAACATCGATAACCGCGTGTTTCTGGTCACGGGCGCCGGCTCCGGCCTGGGCGCGGCCGTGGCGCGCATGGTCGTCGAGCACGGCGGCCGGGCGATGCTGGTCGACGTCAACGGCGATGCCGCGGCGGCCGTGGCGCGCGAACTCGGCGCGGCGGCGCGCAGCCACGCGGCCGACGTGACCAGCGAAGCCGACGGGCAGGCCGCGCTCGCCGCCACGCTCGACGCGTTCGGCCGAATCGACGGGCTCGTCAACTGCGCGGGCGTGGCGCCCGGCGAGAAGGTCGTCGGGCGCGACGGGCCGCACCGGCTCGCGAGCTTCGCGCGCGCGGTCTCGATCAACCTGGTCGGGACCTTCAACATGATCCGGCTGGCGGCCGACGCGATGTCGAAGCAGGACGCCGACGCGAACGGCGAGCGCGGCGTGATCGTCAACACCGCGTCGATCGCCGCGTTCGACGGGCAGATCGGCCAGGCGGCCTATGCGGCGTCGAAGGGCGGCGTGGTCGGGATGACGCTGCCGATCGCGCGGGAGCTTGCGCGCTTCGGCATCCGCGTCGTGACGATCGCGCCGGGGATCTTCGCGACGCCGATGATGACCGGGATGCCGCAGGACGTGCAGGACTCGCTGGGCCGGAGCGTGCCGTTTCCGTCGCGTCTCGGCCGCCCGGAGGAGTTCGCCGCGCTGGTGCGGCACATCGCCGGGAACACGATGCTGAACGGCGAAGTCATTCGACTCGACGGCGCGTTGCGGATGGCGCCGCGCTGACTCTCAAGGAGCATTAACCATGACGACACAACACGATCCGATTGTCATCGTCGGTGCGGCCCGCACCCCGATGGGCGGTTTCCAGGGCGACCTGGCCGCCGCGACGGCGAGCGAGCTGGGCGCGGTGGCGATTCGCGCGGCGCTCGAACGCGCCGGCGTGCCGGCCGACCAGGTGGACGAGATCGTCTTCGGCTGCGTGCTGCCCGCGGGGCAGGGACAGGCGCCGGCCCGGCAGGCGGCGCTGAAGGCGGGGCTGCCGCTGGCGGCGGGCGCGACCACGGTCAACAAGATGTGCGGGTCCGGCATGAAGGCCGCGATGTTCGCGCACGACCTGCTCGTCGCGGGCTCGGCGGACGTGCTGGTGGCGGGGGGCATGGAGAGCATGAGCAACGCACCGTACCTGCTGCCGAAGGCGCGCGGCGGCTACCGGATGGGACACGGGCAGGTGCTCGACCACATGTTCCTCGACGGCCTCGAGGACGCATATGACAAGGGCCGCCTGATGGGCACGTTCGCCGAGGACTGCGCGGCGGCCTACGGCTTCACGCGCGACGCGCAGGACGCGTTCGCGATCACGTCGCTCACGCGCGCGCAGCAGGCGATCGCGAGCGGCCGGTTCGCGGCCGAAGTCGCGCCGGTGCAGGTGCGCGCGGGCAAGACCGACACGGTGGTGAGCATCGACGAGCAGCCGGGCAAGGCGAAGCTCGACAAGATCCCGACGCTCAAGCCGGCGTTCCGCGAAGGCGGCACGGTGACGGCCGCGAATTCGTCGTCGATCTCGGACGGCGCCGCGGCGCTGGTGCTGATGCGCCGGTCGGAAGCGGCGCGGCGCGGCCTGACGCCGAAGGCGGTGATCGTCGGCCATTCGACTTATGCGGACAAGCCCGCGCTGTTCCCGACGGCGCCGGTCGGCGCGCTGCGCAAGCTGTCGGAGAAGACCGGCTGGGCGCTGCGGGACGTCGACCTGTTCGAGATCAACGAAGCGTTCGCGGTGGTCGCGATGGCCGCGATGCGCGATCTCGACCTGCCGCATGACAAAGTCAACGTGCACGGCGGCGCGTGCGCGCTCGGCCACCCGATCGGCGCGTCCGGCGCGCGCGTGATGGTCACGCTGCTCGCGGCGCTCGAGACGCATGGATTGCGGCGCGGCGTGGCGTCGCTCTGCATCGGCGGCGGCGAGGCGACGGCGATCGCGATCGAACGCCTGTCCTGATCCGGCGACGCGGGTCCGGCGTCCGGATTCGCGACGGCGTCGAGCGAGGGGCAGGACCGGGGCGGGCTGCAAGGGCCCGCCCCGGTTCGTTTACGGTCCCGTTCGTTGGTCGATCGCCGCGAACGTCGATCGAAAGCGGCGATGCCCGCGCGGACTGCTACAATCGCGACTTGTTTCATTCAGTGTGCTTGACGTTACGGACTCTGAACGGCTCGCGAGCGGCATGGTCGACTTGCGCAGAAAGCCGGGCGGTCAAAACCCCGACACCGCCTCATTCGGCAACGGTCAGGCAGACTGTGAACGAGTGAAGGGAATCCGCGTGCCCCGGTCGATGCCGGGCACCGCATCGACGAAGAAAACGCCACGTGACATCCAGCAAAATTCAAACGCTGCAGCAGCAGCTCGGCCACCTCAACCTGCTCGTCGAAGAAGCCCGGACGAAAGAGAAGGCGGAAGCATTGGCCAGGATCCGGGAACAGGTCAAGGAATACGGCATCACGGAGGTGGAACTGCTCCGTGCGGCCGGCTTCGTGAAGGACCGGCCGAAGAAGCATCCCGCCAAGTACTACGATCCGTCGTCGGGTAATTCCTGGACGGGTCGCGGCGCCCGCCCGAAATGGCTGGCCGACAAGAATCCGGACGACTATCTGATCCGACCCGAGGCCAAGCCCTGGTGGCCGGGCGAGGATTGATGCAATCCGGCCGGGCGTTGCCGATACGGCCCGCCTGATCCCGGCCGCTCGGCCGGCGCGATCCCTTTCCGCCGTCATTTCGCGCGGTCATTTTCCGCTGACGTTTCCGAATGTGACGGTAGCGAGTCAGCGAAGTGACATGCTTGCGCCCCCTGAATCGAACGGCGACGCGTGCGCCAAGTACGCCGCGTTGCGCCGCGCGACGGCCGCGCGGGGCCGTGCAAGCCCGCGCTCGGGGTCCGATCCGTTCATTCATCCGATCGCGAGCCTGCCGTTCGACCGGCGGCGCGCGGCTGCGCCACGCGTGCGCCGACGAACGGGCCGTCGCCGATGACCTACACTAGAAGCCTGCTCCTCGTGGGCCGGTGGCCGTTCCGGCACAACCAACCTGCATCGCTTCGACCCCCGGCTCGCCGTTGTGGATGGCGGTGGAGGGGAAGTACGGCGTGATCGGCTGCCCGGATTCGCCGGGCGCCGACATTCATGTAGGAGGTCATCATGTTGCAAGCCAGCGAGATGCAACAGCGCTTCAGCCACCTGCAGCAGACAATCAGCGAGGCATCACGGACCTGCCACTCGGACAAGACAGCGCCCAAGGACTTGCTGAACTGGGTGGACGAGCTGGACAAGGAATGCAAGTCGGCGAAGAAGATCGCGGCGTCCGGCGACGACGATCGCATCCGCCAATGGGTCGACGATCTCGAACGGATCGGTGATCGCGCCGAGCGCGCCTGCATGAAGGCCGGCGGTGTCGATGCCGGCATCATGAACGCGGTGAGCTCGATGCATTCGGAGCTCTCGGATCTGAAGCAGCAATTGCACTGAGCGATTCGCCCGGTATCGCGCGTCGCCGAGCGGGTAAACCGCGAACGGGTTTACCTGTGTCGAACGCGGGATTTTCGAGGAGTACGATCAGTCGTCCAGTTTGTTTTTGAGGTTTCTCAGAGCGAAGCTCGCCCGCGTACCGCGGGCATTTTTTTGTCCGCGATCCGGGGCCGTCGCAAGGATCTGCAACGTTTTCACTTTTTGATCCGATCAGGCCCGCGTGGGCGCTCGTGCCGACGACGGCAGGCTGCGCTATCTTCCTGCCTTCGACCTCCGCTCCTGTTCGATCCGCCGATGAAATTCGCGCCCCCGATCCTGCCGAACCCGCTCATCACCGACCGCCTGCTGCTCCGCCCGGCCGATCGCGCATACGCGCCGGATATGCTCGCGTACTACGTCGAAAACCGCACGCATCTGATGCCGTGGGAGCCGTCGCGGCCCGATTCGTTTTACACCCGGCATGCGATCGAGATGCGGCTGCAGTCGATGGAGGAAAACATCGCCGCCGGCCGCGCCGTGCACCTTCTGATGTTCGATAAGGACGACGATCGATTGATCGGCGATTGCAATTTCACGCAGATCGTTCCGGAGCCGTTCCGCGCGTGCTATCTCGGCTTTTCGATCGCACGCGATTGCGAAGGTCGGGGATTGATGCACGAGTGCCTCGAGACCGCGATTCGCTACGTGTTCGACGAGCTCGCGCTGCATCGCGTGATGGCCAATCATCGTCCCGAAAACCGGCGCAGCGCGCGGCTCCTCGAACGGCTCGGATTCGAGCGGGAAGGCTATGCGCGCGCGTATCTGCGCATCAACGGCGCGTGGGCGGACCATGTCCTGACCGCGCTGATCAATCCGGCGCCGGTTTGACGGCGTGCGTCGGCGGCGCGTTGCCGTGCCGATCGCCTGTTAATTTCCGATGCTTAATGATCGGATGACGAAATGAAATGAAGGTTATTTCGGCTTCGCGAGAGGCGGTTTCAAGTGGTCATATCCGGATAAAAGTTTGATGTGGTCAAACTTTTATCGATTATTCTGAATCGTGGATATAAAAGATGTTTGATTCAATCAAACGTCCGGTATTTTTCGTAATTAATTCGTCAAGTTTGATGTGATCAAACTTTGAGTGTTTCATCAAAAAAAGTTTGACGCTCATTTTTTTTCCTTGATATCTTCCTCAATCACGAAGCGACGGTTTGTTTATGAATATTCAATCAGCTCGGGGTTATTTCTCGGAGCGGCCCGCCTGATTTCGGCTTGGCCGCGCGCTGCCGGCCGCCGTTCGAGCGGACGAATATTCGCTACATTTCCCGGAATCGAATTGGGCTCGATGTGTGAGCCGCTTTGCCCGTGCGCGAGCCGCGGCTAACCTGAATTGCATATCCATAAATAAGCAATTCAGGATTAAGGGAAATTGAATTCGAGCACGTCGTAATCCGGGCCGTGGTCTGAAAAGACCGGTGAATTTCGCGTTGGGGGATTGAAGGTGGGTATCAAAGTCGACGAAGGCGTGCTCGCGTCCAGCAGCGGGCTGGCTCAGCTCGGGCGGCCGCGGCAATTCGGCGGGAAGCCGCAAAACCCGGTGCGCCGGTTCGGCGGTATCGCGATCGTGCTGCTGTTGCACGTCGTTCTGGTCTACGCGCTCCTCAATGGCCTCGCGACCAAGGTCGTCCAGGTCGTCCAGCATCCGATCGAAACCCGCATCATCGAACCGGTCAAGCCGCCGCCGCCTCCGCCGCCGATGCCGGTGGTCAAGCTGCCGCCGCCGAAAGTGGCGCTGCCGCCGCCGCCGTTCGTCCCGCCCCCGGAAGTGCCGGTGCAGGCGCCGCCGCAGGCGACGATCACCCACCAGGCCGCACCCGTGCCGTCCGCGCCGGCCGTGCAGGCGCCCGTCGTCGCACCGCCCGCGCCCGTCGCGAAGCCGGTGAGCCACGAGGTCGGCGTCGTCTGCCCGAATTCCGATCAGATGCGCGCATCGATGCAGTATCCGAAGGAAGCGCAGGAAAACAACATCACCGGCGACGTCACGATCGAATTCGTCGTCGACGCCGACGGCAACATCACCAACGAGCGTGTCGCGCAATCGGCGGACCCGATCCTGGACCGCGCGGCATACAACACGGTCAAGCGATTCAAGTGCGTGGCGCAGGGGCAGTCGGTGCGCGTGCAGGTTCCGTTCTCGTTCAACCTGAACTGAGCAGGCGCGAGCGGCGCCGGAACGGCAGGATCTGGCATGTCAATTAGTAAGTTTAACGAAAGAATCGGAGCAGGTATGGAAAAGCGTTCAATGGCCGCGCTGGCGGCCTGCATGTTGATCTCCGCAGCAGCGGTCGAGGCGGTCGTGGCGCCGCAGGCGGCGTTCGCGCAGGCGAGCGGGGCGGCCGCCGCACCGGCATCGGTCACGACGGCGGCCACGACGGCGGCCGAGCCGCAGGCCGCCGCGGACGCGCCTTCGCCGCCGCCCGCGCCGGCGGCGACGAAAGCCGTCGAGAATCCGTACGGTCTCGGCGCGTTGTGGAAGAACGGCGATTTCGTCGCGCGGTTCGTGCTGATCCTGCTCGTGATCATGTCGATGGGCAGCTGGTACATCATGATCGCCAAGTTCCTCGAGCAGTTCCGTGCGAACCGGCGCGCGAAGCTCGCGGACGAGCAGCTCTGGTCGGCTCCGACGCTGTCGGACGGCGCGAAGCTGCTGGACGACGCGTCGCCGTTCCGCTTCATCGCCGAGACCGCGATCGAGGCCGGCGAGCATCATGACGAGGCGCTGCTCGAGGCGGTCGACCGCAATACGTGGATCGACGTGTCGGTCGAGCGCGCGATCACCAATGTGTCGAACCGTCTGCAGGACGGCCTCGCCTTTCTCGCGACGGTCGGCTCGACCGCGCCGTTCGTCGGCCTGTTCGGCACCGTATGGGGCATCTACCACGCGCTGACCGCGATCGGCATCGCGGGGCAGGCGTCGATCGACAAGGTCGCGGGCCCGGTCGGCGAGGCGCTGATCATGACCGCGATCGGGCTGGCGGTCGCCGTGCCCGCGGTGCTCGGCTACAACTTCCTGGTTCGCCGCAACAAGTCGGTGATGGAGCGCGTGCGCAACTTCGGCGCACAGCTCCACACGGTGCTGCTCGCGGGCAGCAAGCGTCCGGTGCGGGCGGCCGCCGGCGCGCGGGCCGCGTCGCTCGTCCACTGACGCGGGCGGGGTGCGCGATGGCCATGAACGTCGGGCAGGACGACAGCGACGAGGTGATCGCCAACATCAACACGACGCCGCTCGTCGACGTGATGCTGGTGCTGCTGATCATCTTCCTGATCACGATCCCGGTCGTGACGCACACGATTCCGCTGGCGCTGCCGAAGGAAACGGTGCAGCCGCTGCAGACGACGCCGAAAAGCGTCGAGATCGCGGTGAATCGCGACGGGCAATTCTTCTGGGGCGAAACGCACGTGGACGGCGCGACGCTGCTCGCGAAGCTGAAGGGCATCTCGCAGATGTCGCCGCAGCCCGACGTGCACGTGCGCGGCGACGAGAACACGCGCTACGAGTTCATCGGCCGCGTGATCACCGCGTGCGAGCGCTCGGGCATCGCCAAGGTTTCATTCATCACCGAGCCGCCGGCGCGCGGCGGGTAGGAGTCGACGATGGGCATGAACGTATCTTCGGGTAGCGGCGGCGAGCCGGACGTGATGGTCGACATCAACACCACGCCGCTGATCGACGTGATGCTGGTGTTGCTGATCATGCTGATCATCACCATTCCGATCCAGATGCACTCGGTCAGGATGGACCTGCCGGTCGGCAATCCGCCGCCGCCGGCGAAGCCGCCGGAGGCCGTGCAGATCGACATCGGCGCCGACGGCGCGACGAACTGGAACGGCGCGCGGGTGCCGGATCGCGCGGCGCTCGAGCAGAAGCTCGCGCAAGTGGCCGCACAGCCCGTGCAGGCCGAGATCCGCCTGCGGCCGGACCGGCTCGCGCCGTACAAGGCCGTGGCCGGCGTGCTGGCCAGCGCGCAGCGCGTCGGCGCAACCAGGATCGGCCTCATCGGCAACGAGCAGTACATGCCGTGAAGCGGGCGGGCGTGCCGGTGATCCGGTAACGGCAGGCAGCGGTAACGGCGGAAACCGGGGAAAAGGCGAGATATCCACATTGGTTTGCAGTGCAAACTGACACGAGGCGATGCGAATAGCGGGAAAACCGTAACATCGAATCCAGGTCGCGTGACCACGGCTCCTGCCGGTACGCAGCCGCGCTGGAGGCGTGCTGCGATCGGGTCGGCCGGGCGCGTATTCATCAAACAGTTTCGACTACGGGTTCGTGTCTCACTATGGCTTCGCCTTCCGATGAATCGATGCTTGTCGCCGCCTCGATGGGAAACCGGATTCGCATGCTGCGGCGGCAGCTCAAGCTGACGCTGGACGTGACCGCCGCGTCGGCCGGCATTTCCAAGCCGTTCCTGTCACAGATCGAACGCGGGCGCGCGATGCCGTCGATCGCGTCGCTCGTCGGGATCGCGAGGGCGCTGGGCGTGACGATCGACCACTTCGTCGGCGCGCCGGGCGACGCGCCGACGGCGTGCCGGTGCGCGGCGCTGCCGCAGTCCGGCGTCGACGCGATCGCGCACGCGTTGGCTCAGGTCTCCCACCTGGCGAGCGGGACGAAGCTGGACGCGATGCTGTTCCGGATACCAGCCGGGCAGGCGGCGCGGGAAGTCGCGTCGTACGCGGGGGAGGAATTCCTCTACGTGATGAACGGCGAGATCGAGCTGACGCTGGACGGACGAACCGTCATGCTGAAGGCGGGCGAGACCGCGCATTACGAATCGATGGTGGCGCATGCGTGGAGCAACGCCGCCGACGAGGAAGCGGTGATCGTCTGGGTCGGTGCACCAAGACAGGGCTGATCGATGAAAAGGGCATCGCGTGTCCGGTCGAAGAATTACATAAGGACGACTGAATGATGAAAGTCGTCCGGTTCGCAACGCGGAAGGACGGGTTCGAAGCAGTGCAAGTGGCAGGTCGGCAATAACGGGGACCGGTATGCAGACGCCCGGCATCGGGCGGGGATCGACGAGATCCCGCTGCAAAACCGGCGGATTCTTATTGATGAGCGAGTGGGGAAGATGAAGCAGAGAGCTTTGGCGTTGGCTATCAAGAGAATGATCTGGGCGGAAGTGGCGCTGACGGCCACGCTGGCGGCGCCGGCGTTCGCGCAGAGCCAGCCGTCGCCCGGGGGGGCGGCGGTCGCGGAGGCGGTTGCGAACGATGCGCCCGCATCCACCGGTGCGGAGGCCGCGGCGCAGGGCAAGAACAAGGTCGCGCAGATCAAGCGCTTCGAAGTCACGGGCTCGCTGATCCGCAGCGCTGACAAGGTCGGCTTCAATCAGGTCCAGACCGTCACGGCCAAGGACATCGAACAGAGCGGCTATACGACCGTGTCGGATTTCCTGCGCGGCGTATCGGCCAACTCGTCGAGCAGCTGGGGCGAGGGCTCGGGCGCGCAGGGCAGCTTCGCGCCCGGCGGCGCGGGCATCGCGTTGCGCGGGCTGAGCGAGAAATACACGCTGGTGCTGGTGGACGGGCAGCGCGTCGCGCCGTATGCGTTCGCGGTGAACGGCACCGACCAGTTCTTCGACCTGAACACGCTGCCGATCAACATCATCGACCGGATCGAGATCGTCAAGACGGGCGCCGTGTCGCAGTATGGTTCCGACGCGATCGCGGGCGTCGTGAACATCATCACGAAGAAAAACTTCCAGGGCCTCGAGCTCGGCGGCAGCTACGGCGGCGCGACGCAGGACGGCGGCGGCGCGGGCACGACCCAGTTCAGCATCCTGGGCGGCATCGGCGACCTGAATGCCGACCGCTTCAACGTCACGGCCGCACTCAGCTACTACAAGTCGAACGGGATTCTGGCGTCCGACCGCGACATGACGCAGAACCAGGATTTCTCGAACTTTCCCGGCGGCCTGAACAACGAATCGCTGTCGTACTGGCGGCGCAACGGCACCAACATTCCGCTCGGCCCGTGCCCGAACGGCGGCCGGCAGCTTCCGTCCGGTTCGACCGCGCAGGCGTTCGGCTCGAGCGGCAGCGTGTGCGGCAACAACACCGCCTATGCGTCGTCGATCTCGCCGTGGACCGAGCGCCTGAGCGCGAAGGTGCATGCGGACTTCAAGATCAGCGACGCGATGCAGGCGTTCGCCGACCTGTGGGAAAGCAACAATACGACGGTCACGAACTCCGGCGTCGGCCGCCTGGGCTCCAGCACGCAGACGTTCGATCCGGCGACGGGCGGCGTCAAGCTGGTGTCGAACGTCGTGCCCGGCAGCAATCCGTACAACCCGTTCGGCGTGCCGACCCAGTTGCGCTATGCGTTCGGGCAAACGCAGTCGGTGCGCACCAGCGCGAACTTCTGGCGCGCGGCGACGGGCGTGAAGGGCACGTTCGAGACGCCGAAGGCCGGCGACTGGGACTGGTCGGTCGCGTACTCGCACTCGCAGAGCGTCGTGTCGAACAACTTCTCGAACCGGATCCGCGCGTCCGTGCTGGAGAACCTCATCCAGAACGGCGGATTCGACTTCGCGAACCCGTCCGCCACGCCCAACGGCCTGAACGGGCTGTACGGCAACGCGGAAACGCAGGCGATCACGAAGCTCGACACGGTCGACGCGACGCTCGCGACGCCGAACCTGTTCACGCTGCCGACCGGCAACGTCGGCCTCGGCCTCGGCGCGCAGTTCCGGCATGAATCCCAGTACATCGGCACCGGCCTCGGCTGGGCGGACGGCACGTTCATCGCGCCGGCGATGCAATCGGTGAACGGCCAGCGCAACGTCGCGGCGGTCTACTACCAGATCGACGTGCCGATCCTGAAAAACCTCACCTTCAGCCAGTCGGGCCGCTACGATCACTACAGCGATTTCGGCGGCGCGTTCTCGCCGCGCTTCGCGCTGCGCTTCCAGCCGGTGCGCGAGTTCACGACGTATGCGTCGTACACGCGCGGCTTCCGTGCGCCGACTCTGATCGAGAACACGTCGTCCCGCACTTTCGGCACGCAGGGCGTGATCGATTCGCACGATCCGAACAACCCGGGCGCGTACAACCTGACCGAGGAGATCCAGGCGGGCAACCAGAACCTGCAGCCCGAGCGCACGAAGAACTACAACATCGGCTTCCAGCTGTCGCCGACGCGCACGACCGACATCGGCTTCGACTGGTACAAGATCCACGTCGACAACGTGATCGGCACCGACGACGTGCAGTCGGTGGTCGACGCGAACGACCCGTCGCGCGTGGTCCGCAACCCGAACGGCTCGATCGCGTACGTGCTGCTGCCGTACAAGAACCTGTCGCACCTCGACACGGACGGCTTCGAGACGACGTTCCGCCAGTCGGTGAAGACGGCGATCGGCACGTTCACGCTGTCGGGCGACTGGGCGTACGTGTGGCACTTCAAGATGCCGGTGGGCGGCGTCGAGACGGACTTCGCGGGCAACAACGGCTCGGTGAACCAGCCGTTCGGCGGCAGCTTCCCGCGCTGGAAGGGCAACACGGACCTGAACTGGAACTACCGGAAGTGGAACACGACGCTGACGTGGATCTACGTGGGCCCGTACACCCAGGCGATCCTGCCGGCGGGGAACTATCCGGGCCAGCAGGACAGCGTCGCGTCGTACAGCCAGTTCAACCTGAACGTCAGCTACACGGGGTTCAAGCACTGGACGCTGTACGCGGGCATCAACAACATCTTCAACCGCAAGCCGCCGTTCGATCCGGTGTACATGAACGCGGCCTACCAGACCGGCTACGACACGTCGCTGTACACGTACGTCGGCCGCTTCGCGCAGGCCGGCGCGACGTACCGGTTCTGACCGCGTGAGGCCGGCGCTTGCGCGCCGGCATTTCGAATCGACCTCGCATCGGCCGCGCGCCGATGCGGCCACACGAAAATCCACGATGACAGTGTTGATGTTGCATGCGCGCTCGCTCGCGACGCGCGTCGCCCGCGCCATGAGCGCGGCCGTGCTCGCGTACGGCGTCGCGACGGCGGGCGCGGCGGCGGCGCCGGCGATCGCGCAGTTCGGCGAGCCGAAATATCCCGCCGGGTTCACGCATTTCGACTACGCGGACCCGGACGCGCCGGACGACGGCACGCTCAGCTTCCAGAACTACAACGAGGCGCAGAGCTACGACTCGCTGAACCCGTTCCTCGTGCGCGGCTCGGCCGCCCCGGATATCCAGCATCTGATGTTCGATACGCTGATGCAGCGGAGCTGGGACGAGCTTGCGTCCGAGTACGCGTTGATCGCCGACGACGTGCAGGTCGCGCCGGACGGCATGTCGGCGACGTTCCATGTCGATCCGGCCGCGCGTTTCTCGAACGGCGACCCGATCACGGCGGCGGACGTCAAGTATTCGTTCGACACGCTGTCGAGCCCGCAGGCGTCGCCGCTCTTCAACGCGCAGTTCGCGGTGATCCGGCGCGCGGTGGTCGTCGACCGGCAGACGGTCCGCTTCGACTTCAATCGCGCGGAGCGCGCGGCGCCGCTGATCGCGGGGGACCTGCCGGTGTTCTCGCCGAAGTGGGGGCTGCGGCCCGACGGCACGCGGCCGCCGTTCGACCAGATCGCGACCGTGCCGCCGATCGCGAGCGGCCCGTACCTGATCGAGCAGCGCAAGAACGACAAGCAGATCGTCTACACGCGCAACCCGCGCTACTGGGCGGCGCACCTGCCGTCGCGGCGCGGCATGTACCGCTTCGCGCGCGTGTCGTTCAAGCTGTATCTCGACCAGTACACGATGCTCGAGGCGTTCAAGGCGGGCGACATCGACGCGCGGGCGGAATACAGCGCGACGCAATGGGCGCGCCGGTACGTCGGCAAGAACTTCCGCAGCGGCTTGCTGACGCGCGCGACCTTCCCCGACGGCCCCGCGCAGATGCAGGGCTTCCTGATCAACCTGCGCAAGCCGCAGTTCAGCGACGTGCGCGTGCGTCATGCGCTGGCGCTCGCGTTCGACTACGACTGGATGAACCGGATGATGTTCTACGGGCAGTACCGCCGCACGAACAGCTTCTGGGAAGCGAGCCCGTTCGGCGCGCAAGGCATGCCGGGCGAGAAGGAGCGCGCGCTGCTCGCGCCGTATCGCGCCGAGCTGCCGCCCGAGGTGTTCGGCCCGATGGTCCGGCAGCCGTCGACGCTGCCGCCCGGCTCGCTGCGCGACAACCTGAAGGAGGCGCGCGACCTGCTCGCGCAGGCCGGCTGGCGCTACCGGGACGGCGCGCTGCGCGATGCGAACGGCACGCCGATGACGATCGAGATCATCGACGACCAGCCGGGGATGGACCGGCTGATCCTGCCGTACATCCAGGCGCTCGGCACGCTCGGCATCCGCGCGTCGCTGCACGAGCTCGACAGCGCGCTGTACCAGCGGCGCATGGACAACTTCCAGTACGACATGACGACCTTCATCTACCCGCCGGTCACGATCCCGGGCGCGGAGCTCGCGCGCCGCTTCGGCAGCGCGGCGGCCTCCGAGGTCGGTTCGGAGAACTATCCGGGCGTGCGCTCGAAGGCGGTCGACGCGCTGATCCGCGCGGCGCTCGCCGCCGACACGCTGGACGACCTCGAGACGGCGACGCGCGCGCTCGACCGCGTGCTGATCAACCTTTACCTCCTCGTGCCGCAGTACTACCTGCCGAATGCGCGGATCGCCTACAAGACCACCTTCGGGCATCCGGCCGTCATTCCAGGCTCCTACCAATACGAGGACTGGATCATCGACTACTGGTACCGGAAGCGGCCCGCGGGCGCCGCGCCGGTTGCCGGCACCTGACGGAGGGCGCGACGATGCTTGCCTACATACTCAGACGGCTGCTGCTGATGGTCCCGACGCTGATCGGCGTCGTGACGATCACGTTCATCGTCACGCAGTTCGTGCCGGGCGGCCCGGTCGAGCAGGTGCTGACCCAGTTGCGCCACGGCAACGCGCATGGCGGCGAAGCGGGCGGCGGCGGGGGCGGCTATCACGGCAGCCAGGGGATCGACCCGCAGCAGATCGAGCAGATCCGCCGGCAGTTCGGTTTCGACAAGCCGCCGCTCGAGCGCTACGGGATGATGCTGAAGGCCTACGCGCGCTTCGACCTCGGCCAGTCGTACTTCGTGCACGCACGCGTGTGGGACGTGATCCGCTCGAAGCTGCCGGTGTCGATCACGCTCGGCCTGTGGACGGTGTTCCTCACCTACCTGATTTCCGTGCCGCTCGGCATCGCGAAGGCGGTGCGCAACGGCTCGCGCTTCGATACGGCGACGAGCGTGCTCGTGCTCGCCGGCTACGCGGTTCCCGGCTTCGTGCTCGGCGTGCTGCTGCTGATGCTGTTCGGCGGCGGCACGTTCTGGCAGCTGTTCCCGATGCGCGGCCTCACGTCCGACGACTTCGACGAGCTGACGCTGGCCGGCCAGGCGCTCGACTACCTGTGGCACATCGTGCTGCCCGTCACGGCCTCGGTGGTCGGCAATTTCGCGATCGTCACGATCCTGACGAAGAACACGTTCCTCGACGAAATCGGCCGGCAGTACGTGCTGACCGCCCGCGCGAAGGGCGCGCCCGAACGCGACGTGCTATGGAAGCACGTGCTGCGCAACGCGGCGATTCCGCTGCTGACCGGGCTGCCCGCCGCGTTCGTCGGCGCATTCCTGAACGGCAACCTGCTGATCGAGACGCTGTTCTCGCTCGACGGCATGGGCCAGCTTTCGTACGACTCGGTGATCCGCCGCGACTATCCGGTCGTGCTCGGCTCGCTGTTCCTGTTCACGCTCATCGGTCTGCTGACCAAACTCATCGCTGACGTCTGCTATGTCCTCGTCGACCCCCGCATCCAATTCAACCGCCTGGACCGCTGAGCAGGCGCGCGCCGGCCAGTCCGCGTCGCCATGGCGGCGCACGTGGCGGCGCTTTCGCGCGCAGCCGCTCGGCTACTGGAGCTTCGTGATCTTCGTCGCGCTGTTCGCGCTCAGCCTGGGCGCCGACGTGCTGTCGAACGACCGGCCGCTCGTGCTGCGCTACGACGGTCACTATTACTTTCCGATCCTGAAGGACTATCCGGAAACCCAGTTCGGCGGCGATTTCCCGGCGAAGACGAACTATCTCGATCCTGATATCCGCGCGAAGCTCGACGCGCGCGGCAACCTGTCGATCTATCCGCCGAACCGTTTTCGCTACGACACGATCGACTACTTCGCGTCCCGGCCGTACCCGGCGCCGCCGTCGGCGAGCAACTGGCTCGGCACCGACCAGTTCGGCCGCGACGTGCTCGCGCGGCTGCTGTACGGCTTCCGGCTGTCGGTGCTGATGGCGCTCGCGCTGACCGCGTCGGGCACGCTGATCGGCGTGCTCGCGGGCGCGCTGCAAGGCTTCTACGGCGGCCGCACCGACCTGATCGGGCAGCGGCTGATCGAGATCTGGAGCGCGCTGCCGGACCTGTACCTGCTGATCATCTTCGCGTCGATCTTCGAGCCGTCGCTGTGGCTGCTGTTCGTGCTGCTGTCGATGTTCGGCTGGCTCATGCTGTCCGACTACGTGCGCGCCGAGTTCCTGCGCAACCGCGGGCTCGACTACGTGAAGGCCGCGCGCACGATGGGGCTGACGAACCGCCAGATCATGTGGCGGCACGTGCTGCCGAACAGCCTGACGCCGGTGATCACGTTCCTGCCGTTCCGGATGAGCGCGGCGATCCTGTCGCTGACGAGCCTCGACTTCCTCGGGCTCGGCGTGCAGCCGCCGACGCCGAGCCTCGGCGAGCTGCTGAAGCAGGGCAAGAACAATCTCGATGCGTGGTGGATTTCGGCGTCGGCGTTCGCCGCGCTGGTCGTCACGCTGCTGCTGCTGACGTTCATGGGCGACGCGCTGCGCAACGCGCTCGACGCGCGCACGCGCGGGTCCGCATTCGGTGGAGGCCGATGATGACGAAACCGTTGCTGGAAATCGACCGCTTTACCGCGCAGTTCGGCGACCGGACCGTCGTGCGCGAGCTGAGCCTGTCGGTCGCGCGCGGCGAGCGCGTGGCGCTCGTCGGCGAATCGGGCTCGGGCAAGAGCGTGACCGCGCTGTCGATCCTGCGCCTCGTGCGGCACGCGCAATTGTCGGGACGCATGCTGTTCGACGGCGAGGACCTGCTGACGAAGACCGAGCAGCAGATGCGCGGGATTCGCGGCGCGGACATCGCGATGGTGTTCCAGGAGCCGATGACGGCGCTCAATCCGCTGTATACGATCGGCCGGCAGATCGCGGAGAGCCTGCGGCTGCACGAAGGGCTGCGGCCCGGCGCGGCGCGCGCGCGGGGCATCGAGCTGCTGCGCCGCACCGGGATTCCGGAGCCGGAGCGGCGCATCGACAGCTATCCGCACCAGCTGTCGGGCGGCCAGCGGCAGCGCGCGATGATCGCGATGGCGCTCGCGTGCCGGCCGCGCCTGCTGCTCGCCGACGAGCCGACCACCGCGCTCGACGTGACCGTGCGCCAGCAGATCGTCGACCTGCTGCTCGAACTGCAGGCGCAGGAGGCGGCCGCGCGCGGGATGGCCGTGCTGCTGATCACGCACGACCTGAACCTCGTGCGCCGCTTCGCGCAGCGTGTCGCCGTGATGGAGCGCGGCGTGCTCGTCGAGACGAACGAGACCGGCGCGCTGTTCGATGCGCCGCAGCATCCGTATACGCGCCGCCTGCTCGACAGCGCGCCGCGCCGCGCGATCGAGCCGGTCGCGGCCGACGCGCGGACGATCCTCGACGTGCGCGCGCTCGCGGTCGACTACCGGACCGCCGCCAGGGGCTGGCGCGCGGTGTTCGGCCAGAGCGCGTTTCGCGCGGTGCACGACGTGCAGTTGTGCTTGCGTCGCGGCGAGACCGTCGGTATCGTCGGCGAATCGGGATCGGGCAAGTCGACGCTCGCGTCCGCCGTGCTCGGCCTGCAGCAGCCGGCGGCCGGCGCGATCGAGATCGACGGGCTGCCGCTCGCGGCGCTGCGCGCGAACGCGGGGCGGCGCGCGCTGTACGGGCGGATGCAGGTGGTGTTCCAGGACCCGTTCGGCTCGCTGTCGCCGCGCATGACGATCGAGCAGATCGTCGGCGAAGGGCTCGCGCTGCATCGGCCCGAGCTGGCGGGCGCCGCGCGCCGCGCGCGGGTCGCGGCGCTGCTGGAGGAAGTCGGGCTGCCGGCCGACGCGCTGCCGCGCTACCCGCACGAGTTCTCCGGCGGGCAGCGGCAGCGGATCGCGATCGCGCGCGCGCTGGCCGTGGAGCCCGAGCTGCTGGTGCTCGACGAGCCGACCAGCGCGCTCGACGTGTCGATCCAGAAACAGGTGCTGACGCTGCTGACGAACCTGCAGGCGCGCTACCGGCTCAGCTACCTGTTCATCACGCACGATCTGGCCGTGATGCGCGCGATGGCGCATCGGGTGATCGTGATGCAGGCGGGGCGCGTGGTCGAGGAAGGCGAGACGCTGCAGGTGCTGCATGCGCCGTCTCATCCGTATACCCGCGCGCTGATGGCGTCGTCGATGCTGACGCCGATGCGGGAAACAGTCGAGAGGGCACATGATTGACGAGAGCTGGGCGCATGCCGCCCGCGGATTGCGCAGCGACGCCGATTTCTGGTCGCTGCGCGTCGTCGACGAGACGACCGAGGACCACCGGGTGCGCAACGACGTCGCGCTGCCTTTTTCACGCGTGCGCGACCGCGGCGCGATGCTGGTCGCGTGGGCGGGCGCCGGCGCGGGCTACGCGGCGACCGCGAACCTGTCGGCGGCCGGACTCCAGGCGGCGCTCGACGTGGCCACCGCGCGCGCGAAGGCGAGCGCCGCGTGGTCGCTGATCGATCACCGGCAGGCCGCGCGTCCGCACGAGAGCGGCGCCTATGCGTCGCCGGGCCTCGATGCGCCGCTGCCGTCGCGCGCCGAGTGGATCGAGCGCCTCGCGCACGAATGCGCGGCGGCGCGCGTCGACGCGCGGATCGTCGAGCGCACGGCGAGCGTGTCGGTCACGCACACCGACCAGCTGGTCGTGACGAGCGACGGCGTGCGGATCGACCAGCGCTTCCGCTACCTGATGCCGGAGCTGAGCGTCGTCGCGCACGCTGACGGCGATACGCAGGTACGCTCGCTCGGCCAGTCGGGCACGCTTGCGCAGGGCGGCCTCGACGTGCTCGCGCGCTACGGCTTCGACGGCGCGGGCGCGCGGGTCGCCGACGAGGCGCTGCAGCTGCTCGCCGCGCCGAATTGCCCGTCGGGGCGGCGCGACCTGCTGCTGATGCCGGACCAGATGATGCTGCAGATCCACGAATCGATCGGCCATCCGCTCGAGCTCGACCGGATTCTCGGCGACGAGCGCAACTTCGCGGGCTGGAGCTTCGTGACGCCCGGGATGTTCGGCGCCTACCAGTACGGCTCGCCGCTTCTGAACGTCACGTTCGATCCGGGCCTGCCGTCCGAGGCCGCGTCGTATGCGTTCGACGACGACGGCAGCGCCGCGCGCAAGCAGTACCTGATCCGCAACGGCGTGCTCGAGCGGCCGCTCGGCGGCGCGCTGTCGCAGCAGCGCGCGGGCCTGGCCGGCGTCGCGAACTCGCGCGCGTCGAACTGGAACCGCCCGCCGATCGACCGGATGGCGAACCTCAACGTCGAGCCCGGCGACCAGCCGCTCGATGCGCTGATCGCGGGCATCGAGCACGGCATCCTGATGCGCACCAACACGTCGTGGTCGATCGACGATCGCCGCAACAAGTTCCAGTTCGGCTGCGAGTTCGGACAACTGATCGAGGGCGGCAAGCTGACGCAGGTCGTCAAGCAGCCGAACTACCGCGGCATTTCCGCGAGCTTCTGGCGCAGCCTGCGCGCGGTCGGCGACGCGAGCACCTTCGGCGTCTACGGCACGCCGTTCTGCGGCAAGGGCGAACCGATGCAGGTGATCCGGGTCGGCCACGCGTCGCCCGCGTGCGTGTTCGCCGACGTCGACGTTTTCGGAGGCGCGTGATGACGGGATTCGATACGACCACGGCCGCCGCGGCGCTCGACTGGCGCACGCACTTCGCGCGGCTCGCCGACGAAGCCGGGCGGCTCAAGGCGCCCGGCGAGACGGTGCTGCTGTGGTTCGCCGGCGAGACGACCGATTTCGTCCGCTTCAACCAGGGCCGGATTCGCCAGACCGGGCGCGTGGTGCAGGGCAAGCTGTCGGTGCGGCTGATCGACGGCGCGCGGCAGGCGAGCGCCACGTCGACGCTGGCCGGCGACACGGCCGCCGACCTGCCGGACCTCGCGGCGACGCTTCGCGCGCTGCGCGACGGGCTGCGCGACGCGGCCGACGATCCGCACCTGCTGTACGACACGTCGACGTGGACGCAGGACACGCGCCGCGCCGGCCGTCTGCCGGACGCGGATTCACTCGCGCGGATCGTCGCCGAATGCGCGCGCGGGCTCGACTTCGTCGGCTTTTACTCGGGCGGCTCGCTGGCGCGCGGCTTCGCGTCGTCGACGGGCAGCCGCGGCTGGCACGAAGTCGAGAACTTCGATTTCAACTGGTCGCTGTACGAGCCGGGCGGCCGCGCGATCAAGACGGCCTACGTCGGCGACGACTGGGACGACGCGGTGTTCGCGCACAAGGTCGAAACGGCCGCCGCGCGGCTGCCGGTGCTCGGCCGCGCGCCGCAGGCGCTCGCGCCCGGCCGCTATCGCGCGTATTTCGCGCCGGCCGCGATCTACGAGATGACCAGCCTGATCGGCTCGGACGGCTTTTCGGCGCGCGCGCACCAGAGCGCGCGCAGCGCGCTGCACAAGCTGCACGCGGGCGACGTCGCGCTCGATCCGCGCGTGTCGATCGCCGAGGATCTGGCGCTCGACCTCGTGCCCGCGTTCAATGCGGACGGATACCGCCGCGAGAGCGTGCCGCTCGTCGTCGCGGGGCAGAGTGCCGCGCGGCTCGTCGGCGCGCGCAGCGCCCGCGAGTACGGTCTGACGCCGAACGGCGCGGACGCCGACGAGACGCCGCAGTCGCTGTCGATCGCGGGCGGCACGCTGGCGGACGACGACGTGCTCGCGGCGCTCGATACCGGGCTGTACGTCGGCAATCTCTGGTACCTGAATTTTTCGGACCGGATGAATTGCCGGATGACCGGGATGACGCGTTTCGCGACGTTCTGGGTCGAGGGCGGCAGGATCGTCGCGCCGGTCGACGCGATGCGCTTCGACGACAGCTTCTATCGGCTGTTCGGCGCCGAGCTGGAGCAGCTCGGCGCGACGCCTGCGCTGCAGTTAAACGATGCCGGCTGGGGCGAGCGCGCGACGGGCGGCGCGCAGGTGCCGGGCGCGCTCGTGCGCGCGTTTGAATTGACGCTGTGAAGGAAGGGGGGCGCTGCCGGTCGGGCAGCGCGTCTCAACGCGCAAACGCGTCGGCAAGCGCGTCGACCACGACCCGCACCCGCGCCGTATGCGCCAGGTCCTGATGCAATACCAGCCAGGCTTCGTACGGCGTGGCGCGCTGCCGCTCGGGCCAGATTCGCACCAGCTCGGGGTCACGCAGCGCGAGGTAGGCAGGTAGCTCGCCGAGCGCGAGGCCCGCGCGCACGAACGTCGCCAGCATGAGACTGGAGTCCAGTTCGGCGACGACGCGCCCGTCGGTCATGGGTTCGCCGACCAGCGTGTCGTCTTGCCGTTGTGTGACGCCCGACTGGTACCGGGCAATATCGTGGCCGGCGAATCCGCTGCCGGGCTGCGGTTCGCCGAAGCGGTCGAGATAGCGCCGTGTCGCATAGAGCCCGACCTCCCAGCGCCCGAGCAGGCGCACGATCAGCTCGGGCTGGTCAGGGCGCGACGTGCGCACGGCGATATCCGCTTCGCGCCGCGCGAGATTGAGCACGCGCGGCGTGGTGCTCATGATTACGCGCACCGCCGGGTGACGGGACTGCAAGCGCTCGATCGCCGGCACCACGAAATCCACCGCCAGCGCATCGGTCGTGGTCACGCGCACCTCGCCGGCCGCCAGCGCGTCAGCGCCTTCGCTGCGCCGCTCGAACGAGATGGCCATGCATTCCATCGCCTCGGCCGTTCCCAATACCTGCTGGCCGCTGTCCGTCAGCGCGAGGCCGCCGGTCGTGCGCAAAAACAGGCGGCTGCCCAGGTCGCGCTCGAGGCTGCCCAGCCGCCGCCCCACCGTCGTCTGATCGACGCCGAGCTGTTCCGCCGCGCCGCGCAGCGTGCCGGCGCGATGCACGGCGAGAAAGATTCGGACGTCGTCCCAGTTCATAGTCACGGTCGAGGCTGCAAATTTGCAGATCATATCTGCGAATTCATGCATTTTCACCTGTTCGACGGCTCCGTAACATGGCCCGCTCCTATCCCAACCAAGCATGCCGGCGTCGCCGGCGTGCCCGGAGTTTCGTCATGCCACGACTATCGTTGATCCTCACCGTCGCGATGCTGAGCGCGTTCGGCCTCATCGCGTCGGATGTCTATCTGCCCGCCATGCCGGACATGTCCGTCGCGTTCGGTATCGCGGACTGGCAGATGCCGCAATCCGTTTCCGCCTATCTGCTGGTGCTGGCGACCGCGCAACTGGCCTACGGCCCGCTGTCCGACCGTCACGGCCGCAAGCCCGTCCTGCTGGCGGGCATCGCGCTCTACATCGTCGGCTCGCTGGGTTGTGCAGCGGCCGGCAGCTTCGCGGCCTTTCTGATCTGGCGCATGGTGGAAGCGCTGGGGGCCGCGTCGGGCCTCGTCATCGGCCGGGCCGTCATCGCCGACACCTGCGACAAGCGCACGTCCGCCAAGGTCTATGCGGTGGTTTATCCGCTCGTTTCGCTTTCGCCGGCTCTTGCACCGGCCATCGGCGGCCATCTTGCCGCGGCGGTCGGCTGGCGTGCCGACTTCCTGCTCGTCGCGGCATTCGGCGCGGCAGCGCTGCTGATGGTGCTCGCGTTGCTGCCCGAGACGCATCCTGAAGGCGTTCGAACCCGGACGTCGCCGTTCGCCGGATTTCGCGATGTATTGCGTGACTCCGCGTTCCGCCGCTACACGCTGGTGGTCTGCACGATCTATTGCGCGTGGTTCGTCTACCTGACGCAGTCGCCGTTCCTGTTCGCGCGGCAAGGGCTGAGCGAGGAACAAAGCGGCTGGCTGTACCTGCCGCTGACGGCCGGCATCATCTCGGCCAACCTGCTGGCCAAGCGTTTGCTCGACCGTTGGCCGTACGATCGCATCGTCGCGGCCGGCATCGCCTGCTTCGTGCTCGGCGGCATGGCCTTTGCCGCAGCGGCCGCGTTTCGGCTTCAGGGCGTCGCAGCGGTGGTGCTGCCGATGTGCGTGGTCAGCCTGGCCAACGGTTCGTCGCTGTCGCTGGCCGTTTCGGGCGCGGTCGCGAGTGAGCACGGCCATTCGGCCACGGCGTCGGGCCTCGTCGGCTTTTGTCAGATCGGCAGCGCGGCGCTGGTCGCGACGAGCGTGAGCGCGCTGTTCGGCACGAGTGGCAAGGTGCTCGCCGCGTCGGTTCTGGTGCTGGGGCTGCTGGCGCTTTCGACATGCGTTCCACGACGTTGGCATATGCGTTCGGCAGACCCGGCATGACGCGTTTCACCGAGTCTATGTATATACTCGATCCCTCAAGAATCAGGGCGCATCGGGGGCAATAACCGCGCGCTGGCAAGCATTGGCCAAATGCAGTTCAAACGAGTAGAACGATAATGACTGGCACTTACGATCTCGCGCTTGTCGGGCTTTCTTGTCTTATTGCAATCTTTGCATCGTATACGGCGCTGAATATTTCCGATCGCCTGGACGTGATCGGCAATCGACCACTCGGCCCGTGGATCGTTTTCGGCGGCTGCATCATGGGGCTCGGCATCTGGTCGATGCATTTCATCGCCATGCTGGCCTTCAAGCTGCCGATCGCCGTCGGCTACGACATCCCTGTCACGATTGCATCGCTGCTCGTCGCGATCGGCGCGTCGGCAATCGGATTCATGCCGCTGTGCCGCTACGATCCGAGCTGGCCGCATCTGATCACGGGCGCAATCGCGATGGGACTGGGCGTCGCCGGCATGCACTACCTCGGCATGCAGGCGATGGACATCTGTTCCGGAATTCGCTACCAGCCGTGGCTGGTCGTACTGTCGGTGGTGATCGCCATCTTGGCAAGCGGGGCGGCTTTATGGCTTGCATTCGATATGCGCCGCCACAGCACGCACCGGCGGATTCGCCGGGTGGGCTCGGCGATCGTGATGGGCTTTGCGGTGTGCGGGATGCATTACTGCGGCATGGCCGCCGCGCATTTTGAAGCAGGCAGCTACCCCGTTTCCATGTTGCGCAATCTGCCGGTGCCGTGGTTGGCCGGGATTGTCGTGACATTCAGCCTGGTGATTTTCGCGGTCGCGATTGCCATTGCGGGGCTGGATGCCAGGGCGAACGTGCGTGCACGTGCACGGGCCGAGGCGATTCTGGCCGAGCATATCGACAGGCGGGGCGCGGTTCGCTAATTGCCGTCGACGGAAAGGACAAGGGCACCAGCATGAGTTCACGGATTCCAGCTATCGCGCCGGCGCAAACCGCGCTCGTCGTCATGCATTACCAGACCGACATTCTCGCGCTCTTTCCATCGGTCGCGCCGGCGTTGCTCGCCAATACGCGCAAGCTGTGCGACGCGGCGCGGGCCAAGGGCGTCGGCGTCTATTTCGCGAACCTGCGGTTCAGTCCGGGCTATCCGGAAGTCAGTCCGTTGAACAGGAACGGGCAGGGGATCAAGCAGCTGGGTCTCTTCATCGACGACCGGACCGCGCCGGAGTTGGGCCAGCAGGCGAGTGAACCGCTCATCACCGCGCATCGCGCCAGCGTGTTCTTCGGCACCGATCTTGAAGTACGACTCTCCGCACGAGGCGTCGATTCGCTGATCATGGTCGGCATTGCGTCGACCGGTGTCGTGCTGTCGTCGGTCGCGTACGCGAGCGACGCGGATTTCCGCCTGTATACGGTCAAGGATTGCTGCTACGACCCGGATCAGGTCGTCCATGACCATCTGTTCTCCACCGCATTCGATTCGCGCACGACGGTGCTGTCGCTCGCGGATGCGTTGCAGTTGCTCGCCTAGGGCGTGAACACGCCCTAGGATGCATTCCGCAGGAATACGACGTAGCCGCGAAACCATGGATTCGCCGCGAGGTAGGGCGGCGCATCCCACTCGCCGCCTTCGATCACGCCGATGCGGAACGGCAGCTGCAGCCGCGCGACGCGGGGGAGATAGGCGGCGTAGGTGGGGATCGTGCTGCGCCCCTGATAGGTCTGCACGACCACTTCGTCGACGATCCCCCTGAGCTGGTTGACCTGGTCGGTATCGATGCGGCTGCTCCAGTCGAGGAGCCCCGTGATGCTCAACCGGCAATCGGCGGGCAAGGTCTCGCGCAGGGTCCGCAGAAACGCAAGGTAGTCCTGAAGATGGCGCGTGCGCGCATCGAAGTCGATCTGGATGCCCGCGATCGTGCGGCCCGACGCACGCCAGCGCGCGAGCTGGGCCAGCATGATCTGCGTGACCCGCGGCGTCCAGCGCAGCGTATGCGCACGATAGACGAGCCAGATGCGCGCATTCGGCGCGGGCGGCAGCGCGACGCCCTGGGCGATGAAGCGCACTTGCGCATCGTCCCGGGGCGACGCCTCGATCTGGCCTTGCAGCACGTAGACGGTGCGCGCATCGCGCACGACCGCTTGCGGCTTCACGCCCGCCCATAGCCAGAACGCGTCGTACTGCGCGGGATCGGCCGTGCCGGCCAGCGCGATGCGCGCGCAGAGCAGCAACGCGGTGCACAGGATGCGCATCAAGCCGGGCTCACCAGTAGTACTTGAGCGTCTGCGCCCACGGGCTGCCCGGATAGGCGGACTTCAGCGTATTGAACCAGCGCTTGCGGGTGGTCTTCGGAACGTCTTTCCCGCCGCAGTCGTTGGAGCCCGACGGCGCATAGCATTTGATCGCCCGATAGAGCGCGTAGGCCCGGTCGTTGGGGTTCGCCTGCGCATCGTCCATCACCGTCACGTAGCTCGGCATCCGCTCGTACCGCTTGCCCTTGAACAGTGACGGCGCACTCCCGAGCGTCGGCGGCACGCGCGCGCCGCTGGCAGGCGCGGCGCCGGCAGCCCACGACGGCGTCGAATATTCTTCGAGACCCGGAGCGGGCGGATGGCGGCGCACGAAATCGGCGAGGCAGTTCAGGCTTTTCGCATCGGCGGGATTCTGCTGCAGCGCCGCCGCGACGTCGCGCGCGGACGGGCACGCGTAGCCGTCCTCGTTCCTGGCGCCGGGCAGGGTGAACGGCTTCAACGCATCGGCAGGCGTGTCGGGCACCAGCGCGACGTCCGCGACGAAGTCGGCGTAATGCCCGCGCGTGAACTCCTTGTACAGCAGCGTATAAAGCGCGATGTCGCGCAGCGCGCCGGTGGTCGACTTGTTCTGTGCCTGCGCGCGCAGCAGGTCCGCATTGGCCGCGCGTTGCAGCAGGATTGCACGGATGGCGGCGTTCCGGACGGGTGAATCGTCGGCGAATGCGTCGTCGACGAGGCCGGCCTGCTCGAGGTTGATCGCGAGCGCGAGCTCCAGCGCCTCGCGCTGGAAGCGGAGTTTCGCGAGCGGGATCAGATCGCGCCAGAGCTGCCGCGCCTTGTCGGACTGGCCGCTGTCCTCCAGCGCGAAGGCGCGCAGCGTCTGCTGGCTCAGGCCGAAGTAGTCGAGCGACGCGCCGGGCGTCTGCGGCAACAAGCCGAGCGCCGCGTCCGGCTTATGCCCGACATGGACGTACCAGGTGGCAAGCAGGAAATCGTAGAGCGCGGGCATAGCGGCGAATCTCGGCTTCTGTGCCTGCAATTCGCCCAGTGCCAGCGGCTTGTCGCGGCTCGCGTCGCCGCTGCTCGACGTGCGCATGCGCATCAGGTCGACGGTCGCCAGCATGGCGGGCGACTGGACCTTGCGCGCGTCGAATTCCGATGCGAACAGCAGCTTGTTGTCGAGTTCATTCGCCAGTTGGATGAGCGGCACGTTCGACGCCGTGGGCGACCAGTGCGCGAACGCGTTGTCATAGAGATCGGCTTGCTGTGCGACGTTTCCGCCGAGCCATGCGACGCGCCGCAACAGACCCGACGCGGAGGCCGCATAGCGCCCTTGCGGATAAATCCGCAAGTACGTGCGAAAGACCGTATTCGCGGCGTCGAGCGAGACCTTCGATACGCTGTCGCGTGACGGCGTGGGGCTGTCGTGGTCGAACGCATTGGCCTGCGCGGCGTTCAACTGCGCGCGCCCGGCCATATAGAGCCCGGTTTCCTTCAGCCACGGGTTGGCGCCGCGCGATGCGCCGGCGAACGCCCTGGTCGCGGCGAGGAAGTCGAAGCGGTAGAACGCGTTCGTGCCGTCGAGGTAGGCCGCGAACTGCTGCCCGATCGGCGATTTGACCGCGGGCTTCGTCCACGCGGCACTGGCGCCGCCAGTGGAGCAGGTCTTTTGGGCGATTTCGACGCGCGCGGCGCGCAGGCGCGCGGCTTCGTCAGCGGGGAGATCCTTGGCGGTGTTCAGTGCGTCGCCGAACGCGTCGACGCCGGCATTCATGCTGCGGCAAATGCTGCCTTCGCCATCGGCGTATCGATTCGATGGAGCGGCGGCGTCCGATGCGTTGCCAGCCGTGTCGGGCTGCTTCTGGCCGATGTCGATCCATCCGGAGAAGTCGTACGAGAACGGTACGATGATCCGGTTTACCCGGTCTGCCGGCGGGATGGTCTTCGGGTCCGGGAACAGTTGCGCGACCTTGCCGCTGTCGACCATCAGCAGCATCGCGTTGATGCGCGTGTCGTTGGCAGGGGTCAGGATCGGCATGCCGCCGCAGGAATAGGTGTTCTGCCGGAGCGTGACGGGCGAATAGCAACTATCGTCCGAGCTGGCGTGGGCATGGGAGATGCAAAGCAGGCTCGCCGTCAGCGAGGCGATCAGGTTTCGGTGCAGCAACATGGTTTTCGGCATTGTTCTTGTGCTGGGGTGGAGCCGGGCGGATTCGAGGATTTCGGCCATGGGCTCGAAGCCGCTTGTTCCGGGCTTGCTTGCTCGGGGGAGCAAGGTCGAAGGGCTCGATTTTATTGAATGGGCATTGCTGGTAGCAAGCGGGCAAGCCGAGTAGTTGTTGGCGGGCTTGCGCGCGCGGCCGCGAATGACCGAGTTGTACTGGCGCCGACGTCCTCGGCGCTTCGATTGGGGAGTTCAACGTGCTGATGGTGACGTCGGCGGGTAATTTCGGTGGCTGTTGCAGACATCTTCCATTCGGTCGCGGACCGAAGACTGACCGGGGCGAATGTTCGGCGCAACCGTCTCGATCGTCGCTGAGAACGACCGCTTTCTGTGACCGGGGCAGCCCACTATCGACCCACTGCCGCCGGTCGGCAGATTTTTACGGACGTCGTCGATGCAGCGCGTAGCTTGAAGTATGTCGCTAATGGGTTGGACGTTTCTTCCATCGCAGCGGAGTCAAATCGATCCGTCCGCTGTTGCGCCCGAGGAAGTTTCCCGTTCCGTTGCTCGTAAGCGTTTTCTGTCCGGTTTTGTGCGTCGTGGGTCCGCTTCCGCTAAGGATGTCGTAGCTGAGTCGGACGGTCCCGCCAGAAGTGAACCCGTTGCCGGTAACCTCCATGAATCGTCCTTCATCGGCTATCGTGGGACAATCGGGACCGGTCCGTTCCATCCACCGGCACCATTTACCCAGGCAACATGCAGGATCCCGTTGCCATCAACGGCAAACACGTCCGTCTGATCCGAAATCCCGAACTGGTTCGATGCTGCAACGGCCGCGCCGGGAGGGAATAGGCCCGGCGGACTGATCGGAGCCGGGCCATTCCATCTGCCGGCGCCGTTGACCCAGGCAACGTGCAAGGCCCCATTGCTGCCCACGCCAAACACGTCGGTCTGATTCGAAATCCCGAACTGGTTCGACGCTGCGATGGCGGCGCCGGGAGGGAAAAGGCCCGGCGGACTGATCGGAGCCGGCCCGTTCCATCCGCCGGCGTCGTTGACCCAGGCAACGTGCAACGCCCCATTGCTGCCCACGCCAAACACGTCGGTCTGATTCGAGAGCCCGAACTGGTTCGACGCTGCGACGACCGCGCCGGGAGGGAATAGGCCCGGCGGACTGATCGGAGCCGGCCCGTTCCATCCGCCGGCGCCATTGACCCACGCAACATGCAAGGCCCCATTGCTGCCCACGCCGAACACGTCGGTCTGATTCGAGAGTCCGAACTGATTCGACGCTGCGACGGCGGCGCCGGGAGGGAAAAGATCCGGTGGACTGATCGGAACTGGCCCGTTCCACCTTCCGGCACCGTTTACCCAGGCGACCTGCAGGGTGCCCTCGCTATCGACGAGAAATACGTCGGTCTGATCTGAAATGCCGAATTGATTCGACGCAGCCAACTTGACCATTTTTTTTCCCCCGTCCTGTTCAATAACGTATAGGGTTTTGCGTTTCGCACCTGAAACGCCCTTGCCTATACTTTCGTTCAGATTGAATACGTCCGGCACTCCCATTTGGGAGGGAAATCGTCCTCAGACGGGCGGTAAACATGACGCGCGTCGAAACAATTCATCAAGCGATCCGGCATGTCTATGAAGCGGCGCTTGCACCCGACGGCTGGTCACACGCAGGTATCTCCGTCACCGAGGCGACCGGGGCGCACAAGGCAATATTCCTGGGGATTTCGGCAGCGACGGTACCTTGGTCGGCAATCACGACCGGCTTTGATGCCGAGTACGCGCGGCGCATGCAACGGAAATTCGAAACGCAACCACCGAACTGGGTGAAGGCGATTCCGGTCGGTATGCCGCTGCGCCAGACTTCGTTCGTCTCGGATGGGGCGTTCCGGCGATCGGAATTCTATTGCGACGCAGTGCGACCGACTGGTGGATTTTATGGAATGCTCGCGCCGCTTGTTCCCGATCGATGCATTTATTTTGTAGTGGGCCGAGATCTCGGGATGGCCGATTTCAGCGACGACGATGTCGAAGCCGCCCGATTGATCGTGCCGCATCTGACGACGGCGCTGCAGGTACAGAATCGTCTCGCCGCGGCGGATCTCAGGGCAAAAGAGGCATACGAAGTTATTTCGCGCCTGGAGTTTGGCGTGATTCTCCTCGACGCGAGAATGCGCCCGATTTTCGCCAATGGCCGCGCCGAAGCATTGGCGCACTGCGGCGACGGGCTTCTGCTCAAACGCAGCGAAGTGACTGCGGCGTCGCCCGCCGACGCACAGAGCCTGCACGACGCCATTGCAACGGCGGTCCGCTTGAACGCCGGCGGCCGAGACGCCAGCGAAGCCGTCGCGCGACCTTGGGCGCCGCTGAAATGCTATGTGTCGCGCCGTTCGCCCCATCTTCCACTGGTCATTCGTGTAGTGCCGGTCTCTGCATCGGAAATACCGAACGGAATAAGTACGGCCACACGGGTCATTCTGTTCGTGATGGAACCGGCCAAGCCGCCGGAGATTGATCCGAGCTTCCTCGTCGCGACTTTTAACCTCACGCGACGCGAGGCGATGCTTGCGGCGCTGCTCGTACGCGGCCTGGACCTCGCCGAGGCGGCGTCGCAATTGGGCATAGGCCTGGGAACCGCGCGCGGTTATCTGAAGCAGATCCTGGCGAAGACGGACACGCACCGGCAGGCGGAACTTGTATCGCTGCTTCTTCGCGCGGACATGCCAATCGTGCGTTGATGAGGCGATGTAGCCTCCGCCTCGTCACAGGCGATCCAGCTAATGGAACAGTGTCCGCACGAAGCCGGGCCTCAGGCTGCGATGCGTTTCTGCATGAATACACTCAGCGGGTCATTCGTGTAATCGCCAACCGGTCCCCGGCGGCGATCACGTCAGGTTGATCGGGGGATTCGAATGCGATAGTCATGGCTGGATAAGCGGAGCGAAACGGTCATCCAGGCGCCCAAAGACGCCTGCTGTCATGCAACGCCTGTCGGCGGATGTCTGCATCTAAACGTCGATCACACCCCGTCCGAGTTCTATCACCCGACCGCCAACGCCGATCTCGCCATTCGCGCTAACCGACAGCCGCAGCAGACAAGGCCGGCCAACGGCTTCACCTTGCTCGACCTCAAAGACGGCGGGCAAATGCCGGTTGGTGGCAAGCAGCCAACCGCCGAGATTCGCACAGGCTGAGCCGGTACCCGGGTCCTCCGAGATGCCGCCTCCCTCCTTCGCAAAGAAATAGCGGGAGACCACCTTCCCGGGGCGGTCCGAGTCAAAAGCGAACACATAGGCCGTCTTGCGACCGAGACTGCTTTTCGGCCAGATATCGAGGCATGCGCTATCGGGCCGGGCGCGGCGCACGGCGTCGGTGTCCTTGACTGCGACCAGCAGTTGATCCGAACCGGTGTCGACCCATATGGGCGACGCGAGCAAATCGCCCTCCGTCAGTCCCAGCAGCGCTGCGGCTTTTGCATCGGGAAGCTCGCAAGCGGCCGTTTTCGGCATGCCCGCGTGCGGCGCGGCGAATGTCCATACGTCGTCATCTGCACGGACGGATACAACCCCGGCTTTGAATTCGAGTTCGAGATCGTCGCCCGCATCAAGCATGTCTCGCACGACATGCGCCGTCCCGAGCGTGGGATGGCCTGCAAAGGGCATTTCATGGCCGGGCGTGAAGATGCGTACCCGCGCATGTGCACGGTCCGACGGCAAGACAAATGTCGTTTCGGACAGGTTGAACTGCACGGCCAGCGCCTGCATTGTCGCTTCGTCAAGGCCGCGCGCATCTTCGAACACACATAGGGGATTGCCGCCGAACGTAGACTCGGCAAATACATTCAGCAGGCGGAAGGCGTACGTTGTCATTCGACTCTCATGTTGGTATGTCGATCACCGTACTTCAGGGGACCGGTGACAGGCTGGTCGCGTCGGAGGGAAACATCCATACAGCAGTCATCCACCCAGCTTCTTCCTCAGAAAAATCCGCGAATGCCCAACAGGATAATCCGGCAATTCGCCGAAGCAAACATACCCGAGCCTTTCATAAAACGGCCGCGCCTGAAATTCGTGCGTATCGAGCCATGCGCTGTGGCACCCGCGCGCAATTGCCTCCTGTTCGGCCAACTGCATGAGACGTGTGCCCACGCCCCGGCCGCGCGCGCTGTCCGGCACGACGAGCAACTGGGTGAACAGCCAGCCATAACCCGTGGCTCCCCACATTCCGCCGACAACCTTGTCTTCCGCATCGCTCAGCATGACGACCAGCGGGCGATAGTGGCTGGGGCCGGCCTGGGCTTCGTTGAACCGAACCAGCGGCTCGACGATCTGCTTGCGAATGTCTTCGTCCGCGTGATCCGTCAGTGTGTATGTGTAGGTCATCGAGGGCAACATTCCGGGTGGGGCATAGCATCATAAATCACCGGCCCCAACGTTCGCCCGCTCGCGCTGCACGAACACCTCGCGCAACGCGTCGCCGATGAAGGTCAGCAACAGCAACGTCACCACCAGCACGCCGATCGCCGTCGCCGAAATCCACCACGCATCCAGATGCGCCTTCCCTTCGGCGAGCAGTTCGCCGAGGCTCGGCGCGGGCGGCGGCACGCCCATCCCGAGAAAATCCAGGCTCGTGAGCGCGACGATCGCGGCGCTCATCCGGAACGGCAGATAGGTAATCACGGGCGTGAGACTGTTCGGCAGGATGTGCCGCCGCATGATCTGCCAGTCGGACAGCCCGAGCGTGCGCGCGGCGCGCACGTAGTCGAGCGAGCGTTGCCGCAGGAACTCGCCGCGCACGTAGTCGGACAGCGTGATCCAGCCGAACGCGGCGAGCAGCGCGAACAGCAGCGGCAGGCTCGGCTCGAAGATCGACGACAGGATGATCAGCAGATAGAGGTCGGGCAGCGCATTCCAGATCTCGATCAGGCGTTGCCCGACCAGGTCGACGCGCCCCGCGTGATAGCCGAGCACCGCGCCCGCGAGCACGCCGACGAGCGCGCCCGACAGCGTGAGCGCGGCGGCGAACAGGATCGAGCTGCGAAAGCCGTACAGCGCGCGGGCGAACACGTCGCGGCCGAAGGCGTCGGTGCCGAGCCAGTTCTCGGCGGAAGGCGGCGCCGGAAACGGCCGCGCCGCATGATAGGCGACGGTGTCGAAGCGATAGTGGTCCGGCGCATAGAGCGCGAAGTTGCCGGGCCGCGCGAACTGGTCGCGGATGAACGGGTCGAGGTAGTCGGCCTCGGTCGGCAGCGCGCCGCCGAATTGCCGGTCGGCATACGCGTGCAGCGCCGGGAAGAGCCAGCGCCCGTCGTAACGCGCGACGAGCGGCCGGTCGTTGGCGAGGCAGCCGGCAAGAAGACTCGCGGCGAACAGGATCGCGAAGACGACGAGGCTCGCGAACCCGACCTTGTGACGGCGAAAGCGCTGCAGGATGCCGGCGGCGCGGGCGGGCGCGTTCGCCTGTGGGAGCGCGATCGCGCGGGCAACGTCCGGGTGAGCAGGGGAAGCGGCGGTCATCGAAGTGGACGGTTTCATCGCGCATCGCCGCCAAAGTGAATGCGCGGATCGATCAGCGCATACATGAGATCGCCGGCCAGTTTTGCGAGCAGGCTTACGGCGGTGAAGACGAACAGCGAGCCGAGCACGACCGGGTAATCCCGGCCGACGATCGCGTCGTACGAGAGCCGCCCGACGCCGTCGAGCGAGAAGAGCGTTTCGATCAGCACGCTGCCGCCGACGAAGGCTGCGACGAACGCAGCGGGAAAACCGGTGGCGATCGGAATCAGCGCGTTGCGCAGCACGTGCCGCCACACCACGCGGCGGCGGGATGCGCCCTTCGCGCGGGCGGTCAGCACGTACTGTCGCGCAAGCTCGTCGAGAAACGCGTTGCGCGTCAGCATGACGACCACCGCAAGGCTGCTCGCGACCGATGCCGTCACCGGCAGCACGAGGTGCCACAGGCGGTCGAGCGCGCGCTCGGCGAACGGCAACTGGTCGTAGCCGTCCGACGCGAGGCCGCCGAGCGGAAACAGGTGCAGGAACCGGTCGCCGCTGAGCAGCATCAGCAGCAGCACGCCGAGCACGAAGCCGGGAATCGCATAGCCCGCGAGCAGCGCGGCGCTCGTCGCGAGATCGAACGCCGAGCCGCGGCGCAGCGCCTTGGCGATGCCGAGCGGCACCGAGATCAGGTACGTGAGCGCGAGCGTCGCGCCGCCGAGCGCGATCGTGACGGGCAGCTTGCTGCAGATGAGCGCCCACACGGAACGGTGCTGGAAGAACGACTGGCCGAGGTCGAGCCGTGCGTAGCGCGACAGCATCCGCACGTAGCGCGTGAGCGGCGGCGCGTCGAAGCCGAACTCGTGGCGGATCGCGGCGATCTGCGCCGGATCGACGCCTTCGTTGCCGTGATAGCCGCCGTCGCCGGTGCTTGCACCGCCGCCCTCGCCATGCGGCGACGCGTGTTGCAGCCGCGCCATCACCTGCTCGACGGGGCCGCCGGGCACGAACTGCATGACGACGAAGGTGACGGTCAGCACGCCGAGCAGCGTGGGGATCATCAGGAACAGCCGGCGGCCGATATACGCGATCATCATGCATCACTCCTTGTGCGCGGCAGCGCCGGCCGCATCGGGGCTGGCATGCCACCAGCCGATCACCCAGTCGGCCCAGCGGTATTGGCGGGGCGTGCGCGCGGGCGGCGCGATACGCCGGTTCCACGCGATCCGCGCATGCGTGATGTGCCACTCGGGCACCATCACGTGCTCGCCCAGCAGCACGCGGTCCAGTGCGCGCGCGGCAGCGGTCAGTTCGCGTTTGCCGCGCGCGTGCTGGACGGCCGCGATCAGCGCGTCCACGGCCGGCGACGCGATGCCCGCGTAGTTCTCCGACCCGGGCGTGCGCGCCGCGCGGCTGCCGAAGCGCCGTTCGAGCTCCGCGCCCGGCACGCTGGCCGCGCGGTAGCCGACCGTGGTCATGTCGAAGTCGAAACGCTTGAGCCGTTCGTTGACGACGGTCTGGTCCATGAGGCGCAGCCGCGCGTCGATGCCCAGCAGGCGCAGGTTGCGCACGACGATCAGCAGGATGCGTTCCATGCCGGAGCCGTCGTCGAGCAATTCGAGCGTGAACGGCGCGCCGCCGGCGTCGCGCAGCACGCCGTCGCGATACCGCCAGCCGGCGTCGGCGAGCAGCGCCTCGGCGGCCGCGAGGTTGCGGCGCAGGCCGTCCGGGCCCGACGTATCGGGCGGCGGCGGCAGCGGGCCGAACACGCGGGCCGGCACCGTGCCGCGCAACGGTTCGAGCAGCGCGCGCTCGTCCGCGCCGGGTGCGCCGCTCGCCGCGAATTCGCTGTCGTCGAAATAGCTGCGGGTGCGCGTGTACTGGCCGTAGAACATGTTGCGGTTGATCCACGCGTAGTCGAGCGCCAGGCCGATCGCCTCGCGCACGCGCCGGTCGCGGAACTTCGCGCGGCGCAGGTTGAAGACGAGGCCCTGCATGTCGCCGATGCCGTGCTCGGGGAATTCGCGCTTGGAGAGCGTGCGGTTCGCGAACGCGGGGCCGGCATAGCTGCGCGTCCATTGCCCGGCGCTGCCTTCGAACATCGCGTCGATCTCGCCCGCGCGAAACGCCTGCAACGGCGCATACGGATCGCTGTAGAGCCGGAAGCGCACCGTCGAGAAGTTGAACATGCCGCGCCGCACCGGCAGGTCCGCGCCCCAGTAGCGCGGATCGCGCCGGTAGACGATGTCGCGGTTGCTCGCGCGCGACGCGATCCGGTACGGGCCGCTCGCGACCGGCGGCACCGTCGCGAGCTGATCGAAGGTCAGCGTCGCGCCGCCGGGTGCGCGCGCCCAGTTGCGCGAGAACACGTAGAGATCGCCGGCGGCGAGGGCGGCGCGCCGGCCGGGTGTGCGGAATTCGAAACGCACCGTCCGCGCATCGACGACGACCGCCGCGCGGATCGACGCATAGCGGCTGCTGTAGACAGGCGACGCGGCCGGGCTCGTGAGACGTTCGAACGAATCGCGCACGTCGTCGGCGGTGACGGGCGAGCCGTCGGAGAAGCGCGCGGCCGGGTTCAGGTGGAAGGTGGCGGAGCGCCCGTCCGGCGCGAGCGCGACGCGATCGGCGAGCAGCGGGTATTGCGTGTCGACGTCGTCGAGGCTGCGCTGCATCAGCGTTTCGAACATCAGGTTCAGCAGGTCGGGCGCCGGGTTGCCGCGCAGCAGGAACGGATTGAGCGAATCGTAGGTGGAGAACGCGTCATAGTTCGCGAGCGTGAGCGTGCCGTCGCGCGGCGGCTCGGCGTCGGCCCACGGCAAGCGCACGAACGCCGGGCCGGGCGGCACGTCGTCGAAGGCGGACAGCACGGTTTGCCAGTGCGGCGCGGCGGCGGCGGGCGCACCGGCGGCCGCACGCGCGACAGGCGCGCCCGTGGTCGCGATCGCGGCATACAGCGCTGCGACCGCCGCGGCACGACGCAGCGCGCTCACAGATCGAACCTCGCGTTCAGCGTGACCGTGCGCGGCGCGCCGACGAAGAGGTAGCCGGACTGCAGGAAGCCCCAGTAGCGGCGATTGAACAGATTGTCGACCTCGGCGCGCAACGTGACGCCGTGACCGCCGACCGTCGTCCGGTAGCTGACGCCCGCGTTGAACAGCGTGTAGCTCGGCAACGTGTACTGGTTGAAGCTGTCGGCCATCATCGCGCCGAAGTAGTGCGCCTCGGCGGAGGCCGTCACGCCGGGCAGGCCCGGAATCCGGTCGCTGACCTGCAGCACGCCCTGCCAGCGCGGAATGCCTTCGATGCGCTTGCCGACGAGATCGGCTTCGGTCTCGGTATAGGTGCCCGCGATCCACGACGCGCCCGCCGTGACCCGCAAGCCGGCCGGCAGGTCCACGCGCGTATTCAGCTCGAGCCCCTGGATGCGCTCGGAGCCGTTCGACACGAAGACGTTCTGCGCGTTGCCGTATTCGGCGCCGCGTTCGATCCGGAACAGCGCGGCCGATGCGCCGACCTTCGCGCCGTCGAATTTCACGCCGACTTCGTACTGCTTGCTCTTCATCGGCTTGAGCACTTCGTTCGCGTTCACGTAGGTCTGGCCGACGGTGCCGCCGTCTTCGAGCGCTTCCACGTAGCTCGCGTAGAACAGCAGGTCGCTGCGCGGACGGAACATCAGCGCGAGCGTGGGCGTGATCGGCGTGTACGTGTAGGTCGCGCTCGCGGCGCCCGGCCTGGTTCGCGACGACTGGTGGTAGTTCGTGTAGCGGATGCCGGCGAGGAACGACCAGTACTCGAGGAAGCTGAGCGTATCGCTCGCGAACACCGATTTCTGCTGCGAACTGAAGTTGTCGTACTGCAGGCCGTAGTCGTAGGTGCCGTTCCACGTATGCGTCGTGATCGGCCCATACAGATTGTTCGAGCCGATGTCCGTATACAGCGACTTCGGCACGGTCTTCTTGCTGAGCCATTGCTCGGCGACGCCCGCCACGACCTGATGGGCGATCGGGCCGGTCGAGAACCTGCCTTCGACCGTCGCCTGCACCTGGTCGTAGATCGACGAGCCGCGCGCACGGTTGAGGAACGTATCGAAGTCGCCCTGCGGGTCGAGCAGGCCGAGCCACTGGCCCGAGTAGCTGCGTTCGTCCTTGCTGTGGCTGTAGTCGACGCTGGCCTTCCAGACCGGATCGATCTGCCAGTGCAGGCCGGTGCCGAGGAAATAGACGTTCGAGTTGAACCACGTGTCGTCGTAGGCCGACAGGTTGGTGCGGCCGCTCGGCGCGCGCGGCAGGCTCGCGCCCTTGTACGCATCGAGCGTGAGATCCTGGATGCCGCCCGCGACCTTGCGCGACTGGTAGATGCCGTCGAAGGTCCAGGTGAGCGCGTTCGTGAGCCGCGCGTCGAGCGACAGCGATTCGGAGTTGCGCAGCACCGACGAGCCGCTGTAGGTGCCGCCCTGCTCGTGCGTGATGTTGAAGCGGTAGCCGAGCCGGCGGTCGGGGCCGAAGCGCCCGCCGGTGTCGATGTGCTCGCTGAACACGCCGTCCGAGCTGTAGCCGGCATCGGCGCTGAACGTGAAGGTGTCGGTCGGCTTCTTCGTGACGAAGTTGATGATGCCGCCCGGCGCGCCGAAGCCGTACATGAAGCCGGACGCGCCCTTGAGGAGCTGGATCGACTCGAACGACTCGACCGGCAGCTCCACCGTCGTCATGTAGAACGGCAGGCCGTTGATCTTGTAGCCGTTGTAGTCGTCGAGCGCGATGCCGCGCACGTTGATCGAATACGCGTTGAACGAATAGGTGTCGCCCAGCGACAGGACGGCCGCGTCTTCCGCGAAGACCTTGCCGAGCGCCTTGACCTGGCGGTCCTCCAGTTCCTGCTGCTTCACGACGCGCGTGGAAAACGGCGTTTCGAGGTCGGAGCGCGTGCCGAGCGCGCCGCTCGACACCTGCGGCGCATGCCGGCGCTTGCCGTTGACGGTCACGGTCGCGAGGCTGTGGACCTTGCCGTCGGCGGGCTCGCGGTCCTGCGCGGGCGGTTTCGGCGCGGCGGGCGTCGCGGTCGGGGCGTCGTCGGCGGCGTGCGCGACGGACAGGGCAAGCGTTCCCGTGCCCAGCAGCAGGGCGGAAAGCATGCGCATGCGAAATGCTCTTGTCTTCATCGATAGGAGTGCGATATTTCAGGTGGAATCCGGCTGGCCGGGAACGAATCGAAATCAGCCGTGGAGGAAACTCATGCGGGATCGGCGCCCGGCTGGCCGAGGAACGCGCGCAGCATGTCGACGAAATGCTCGAACGCGCGATCGGGAATCGCCTGGTCGCGCACGAACAGCTCCTGGAAACACAGCCCGCGGATGAAGCACGCGATCACGTAGCGCGTGAGCTCGGGCGAGCGCGACGCGTCGATGCGGGTGCGCGGCAGGTGGTTGCTCGCATCGTCGCCCACCGGATGCGTGAGCAGCGCGGCGTTGAAGCGCTCGCGCAGGTCGCGGTCATTGCGCAGCGCCCAGTAGAACTCCTGGGTCATCGAAAACGTCTCCTTCATCTGCGCACGCCACGCCGCCACTTCGTCACGCACGCCGGCCGCCGGCTGGAGACGCGCCTCGAGCGTCGCGAGCTTGCCCTCGAGCCACACCATGTACGACGCGACCAGCAGCTCGTTCTTGTGCGGAAAGTGGTGCAGCAGCGCGCCGCGCGACAGGCCGGCGCGCTTGCAGATCTCGGTGATGGACGTCTGCGCGATGCCGATTTCCATCAGGCAATCGAGCGTGGCGCTGATCAGCGCGAAGCGGGCGGACGCGCTGCGCTCGTGCTGCGAGCGGCGCGCGCGCGGCGGCGTGGTCGATACGGCATTCGTCATGGTCTGGCGTGCGGCGCGCCGGCTCACGCCGCGCCCCGTCGAATTGCGCTGAACAGGGAAAGAACAAGGAAACAGTACGAGCGGTATGTTATTGAGCGGCGTCGGGGGTGTCCAAGAACATCGTGTCACATGCTTATCTGCGTGACGGACGGCGTTGTACGGTTTTCGTCGAGGCCCGGGCGGGCGCGGTGCGCGACGGGTGCGGATTGAACCCGAATACGGCCGATTATCGATTCGGGTCTGATCGGATGATTTACTCCGATATTTTGATCGAAGCACTAATTAGGCTCGCTTAACTGAATAACCCTGTTTGAAACGGGTTATCGGTGGCCGTGTCTTGACAGAATTCGGTCAATCCGTAATTGCTCAGGTACTTTTTTGGTTATCGAAACTATTTTGCGGATTATTCTTGGGAATCGGCGGAAAATCCCGTTTCCAGACCATGCTTTGGCTTCTGGTATGCTTCAGAAGCATGCGAATGATGCAAAAATGTAATTTGAGTCGCATTGGGTATTCACTTCCAATACAAAAGCCCTATTTTTGAGGGCGGAAATCAAAACAGTCTTCGTCGTTCTTTTAAAATAATTCGTAAAACGAGACGGAACATCATGTGATCGCTGGTCACGGGATGACGGCTGTTCCGATTCCGCCGCGTCGAAGCGAAAACTTGTCGTCGTTGTACATCGAGCAGTCCCACCATCGAACCAAAGTCCCCGGTGTGCCTTTCTCGATGGTGGCCGGACGGCGACCCCGTCCGGGAGCGCGTGCGTCGGCCGGGCTGCAGTGCCCGTGCGACGCGCCGGCTCCGCGCATGACGCGCCGGCACAACCGGAGACGCGATCAGGAGCCAAGATGACAAACTGGGTTGAAGCACTGTTGGCCGGACTGGAGCAGGCCGGTTCCGAACGGGAGGTCTACGGCTGGATCGAGCACGCGGCGCGCGGCCTCGGCTACGAGTACTGCGCATACGGCCTGCGCATGCCGTGGCCGGTGTCGCGGCCGAGGATCCATATGCTCGACAACTATCCGGAGGCGTGGCAGAAGCGCTATCGGGAGGCGCGCTACGTCGACATCGATCCCACCGTGAAGCACGCGCGCCGCTCCCAGGCGCCGATCGTCTGGAGCGACGCCTGCTTCGCCGCCACGCCGCAGCTCTGGAGCGAGGCGCAGGCGCACGGGTTGCGGCACGGCTGGACGCAATCGGCGTTCGACAGGTGCGGCGTATCCGGCATGCTGACGCTCGCGCGTTCCAACGGGCCGATCACGCCGGCGGAACTCGAGCAGAACGAGTTCAAGATGCGCTGGCTCGTCAGCACCGCGCATCTCGCGATGACCGGCAAGCTGCTGCCGAAGCTCGCGCCCGACACCGAGCGCGGCCTCACCGATCGCGAGGTCGAAGTCCTCAAATGGGCGGCCGACGGCAAGACGTCGGGCGAAATCTCGACGATCCTGGTGATCTCCGTCGATACCGTCAACTTCCACTTCAAGAACGCGGTGTCGAAGCTCAAGACCGCGAACAAGACCTCCGCCGTGGTGCGCGCGACGATGCTCGGGCTGCTGAGCTGAGTCTTCGCGCGCGCGTTCCCCGCTGATCGTGCCGAAGCCGCACGTGCCGCGACGCTGTGCACGCGCCGCCGCATCGCATGCGCGCTTGACGAGCGTCGCATGCGATGCGCAAACAGTTGTAGCTCCTAACTCTGGTAGTTGTCGCGCCGCACGTCGCGCGCTGAAATCTCACTCCAGCGAATGGTCCGGTGCGATTGCCGCAAGGTCCGCACGAATCGGTCGTTCGCCTCGCTTCATCCCGTCGAAACGACACCCCCGGCAGGCGTGCTGTCCGGCTGATCCGGCGAGCGCGTCATTTGATCGAGTTTCCTTGCCTGAAGAGAGGTTGACGATGGACCCCAGAGCACACATGCCGACGCAGGACCGCGAGTCGCACAGCCTGTACGGGTTCGACATGACCGAGTACCTGCGCGGCGGCTCGCATGCGGGCCGCCCGGCCGGCGACGTCGCGCGGCACGCGCTCACGCACGGCGGCATCTATCCGGTCGAGCAGGCGCGCCTTGCACTCGGCGCCTACGAACGCGCCGCGCTCGACGTGCTGCAGCGCCGTCGCGAACTGCTCATCGACGCGGATACGCCGGCTGCCGCCTGCAGCGCCGCGACGCTCGCGCTCTACGTGAATTCGCTCGGGCGCCTGCACATCCGTCCGGCAGCGGCGCCGAAGGTCGCCTACGACGCGCACGACAGCTGGGTCGATCTCGGCACCGTGACCGTCGGCGCCGACGTGCTCGCCGAGATCGACGCGGGCGTCGCCGCGTGGCGCGCGATCGAGCGCCGCAGCTTCGCCGAGGTGCGCGCCGCGATGGATCGCGTGCATGCGGAAGGTCAGCTGCCGCGCGTGCTGGAGGAAGTCATCGATCACGTCGAGCACGTCGAATCGGTGTGCTTCTACGTCGGCGACCGCTTCTTCGCGCTGATCGACCGCTACACGAACCTGATCGACAGCAAGGGCGGCAAGGGCCATCTGCCCGGGTTGCGCGACCGGCCGTACCCGGCCTGGAGCGACGACGACGTGCTGATCGTCGCGGCGCTGCACGCGCTGTTCCTGTCGGGCCGCTCGGTGCGCTTCGAGGAATTCAACGGCGCGCTGCTGTGCGCGCAGGACCTCGTCGGCCGGCTCGACCGGCTCGCGGCCGCCTATACGGACGCCGGGTGCGAGGTCGCGGTGCCGCAAGCGCTCGACCTGTTCGAGCGCGCGCGGAAGATCCGCGAGCAGACGCTGTGCGCGATCGGCAAGCCGTGGCTGCGCTACCGGTGGATCTACGGGCTCAATTTCCAGAAGACCGAACGGATCCTGCGTTCGAGCGCGTCGACCGAGGCGCACGACCAGTGGTATCGCGAGTTCGGCGACGACTTCCGCCAGTTCGTGTCGCCGCGCGGCGAATTCTCGCCGCCCGAATACGTCGCGTTGGCGCTGCTCGCGAACGCCGCGATCGCGCGCGACGTCGCGGGCGTGCGCTGCGACGCGGGCAGCACGGCCGTCACGAGCTGGATCGAATACCTGATCGAGAAGACCGTCGCATCGGCGGTGCTCGCGACCGGCTCGGACTACGGAATGTCGAGCTCGCTGCGCGACATCGGCCAGCTCGTCGCGTACGACGAGACGACGCTGCTCGACACGATCCACGCGCTCACGCCGGCAAGCTTCTTCACCGCCTACGTGTCGCACCGGACGATCGCGCGCTTCGGCGAGCCGGAGAGCACGATGATCGCGACCTCGGTGCAAAAGCGCATGCAGTTCAACCGCTGGCACTTCATCCCGGGCAACTTCGACCGGCCGCTGATCCGCGCATCGCGCCACTGGTACTACCCGCCGCTCGTGCCCGACATCTCGTCGCATTCGGACATGCACCGCGCCGCGCACAACCGCGCGCGCGTCAAGTTCTCGATCCGCGTGCCGGGCCCGGACATGTCGCGCCCGCCGCTGAACATCGCGGGCCGGCGCTATCGCGGCTTCTACGACGTGCGCGTCGTGCGCGCGGAAGGCGACGAATACTCGACCGAGGACATGCTGCGCGTGCGCCGCCGCACGCTGTGGCTCGAAGCGCTGTACACCGCGCTGGTCAACTACCTGATGACGCCGGATGCGCGCCGGCTCACGGTCGACGGATTCGACGCGGGCACCTATCTCGACCTCGCGGGCGACGTGCTGCCGAACGCGGCCGATGCGCTGCGCGCGACGGCCACGGAGGGCGCACTGTGACGGCGTCCAGGGCAAGCGTCGTCAATACCGTCGCCGCGAACGGCGGCAAGCGCGCGACGCATCGCGTCACGTTCTTCCAGCAGGGCGGGCGAATCGTGCTCACGCACGCGCAGCTCGACGCGCAGGCGGCGCGGCTCGCGCACGCGTTGCGCGCGGGGGGCCTCGCGCCCGGCGCGCGCATCGGGATCGTCGCGCGCAACGGGCTCGCGTGGGTGCTGCTCGATCTCGCCGCGCTGAAGGCGGGGATCGTGACGGCCGGCTTCGAGTTCGGCAAGTTCCGGCCCGATCAGGCGCTCGTCGACCAGTACGCGCTCGACGCCGTCTATGCGGACGGCGCCACGTCGTTCGATCCGGCGCGCGACCTGCGCGCGCTCGTCGATGCGCAGGTGCGCGCCTGCCGCGATGGACGTAACGGGCGCGACGTCGATCCGGTCGCGCCGCCGTTCGAATCCGCGACGTATGCGCGCGACGACGTCACGACGATCAAGTTCACGTCCGGCAGCTCCGGCGAGCCGAAGGGGCTCGCGGCGCGCGCGGGCAGCATCGACGCGTCGCTCGCGGCGGTCCAGCAGCTCTACGCGCACGGCGACGGCGACGACGTGCTGGTGTTCCTGCCGCTGTCGCTGCTGCAGCAGCGCTACTGGGTCTATTCGGCGCTGACCTACGGGCACGACGCGACCGTCGCGCCGTTCGAGTTCGCGCTCGAGGCGACGCGCGAGCAGCCGCCGACGGTCGTGATGGGCGTGCCGGGCTTCTACGACGGCATAAAGAAGCGCATCGAACGGACCACGCCGCCGGACGACGACGGCCTCGACGCGCGCAGGCGGCGGATCGACGCGCTGCTCGGCCCGCGCATCCGCTACCTGTGGACGGGCTCCGCGCCGGCGAACCCGCAGACGCTGCGCTTCTTCGACGAAGCGGGCGTGCCGATCTTCGAAGGCTACGGGATGAACGAGACCTGCATCGTGACCAAGAACCATCCGGGCGCGGCGCGCACGGGCAGCGTCGGCCGGCTGATCCCGGGCAAGCGCGCGCGGATCGACGACGACGGCGTGCTGATCGTCGGCGCGGACGAGCCGGTCAACACGCAATACCTGTACAGCGAGCCCGGCGCGAGCGAACGGATCTTCCTGCCGACGGGCGAGGTGCGCACCGGCGATCTCGCGCGCTTCGACGACGACGGCTACCTGTACATCCTCGGCCGCGCGGACGACCTGATCGTGCTCGCGAACGGCAAGAACGTGCATACCCGCAAGCTGGAGGAGCAGGTCAAGGCGCACGTCGGCATCGAGGAATGCGTGCTGTACGGCGCGGGCCGGCCGTTCCTCGTCGCGGTGATCTCGCCGCAGCACGCGCGTGCCGACCACGCGGCGATCCACGCGCATCTCGCGGATCTCAACGCGACGCTCGCGCCGCACGAGCGGATCGTGAAGGCGTTCGTCGCGCCGCGGCCGTTCGGCGGCGACACGCGCTTCGTCACGTCGCAGTTCAAGCCGAAGCGCAAGGCAATCTTCAGCGCGTTCAAGAACGAAATCGAGCGACTTTATGGAGGGCAAGCGTGACCGACATCGAATCCATCGTGCGGCGCCACCTGTGCGAAGTAGCGGGGCGGCCCGCGTCCGACGCGGCGACGCTGCCGCTCGACGACGACCTGACGTTCGACTTCGGCCTCGCGTCGCTCGAACTGATCGTGCTGCTGAGCGGCGTGTGCGAAACCGCGCGCGTGCCGCTCACGGAATTCGGCGAGGACGATCTCGCGAAGCTGCGCACCGGCCGCGACATCGTCAACCTGCTGGCCGCCAAAGTACACGCATAAAGGACCACTGATGAGCTGGAACATTCCGAACCTCCTGAACGCGACGCTCGAGAACGACGTCGTGAAGCTGCGCCGCATCGGCGTCGACGACAAGGCCGGCTTCGCGCGGATCGCCTGCGACCCGGACAGCTGGACCTACATGGTGTCGGTCGTGCAGGACGAGCCGAGCCTCGTCGCGTTCCTCGAGCGCGCGATCGCCGATTCGCTCGCGGGCACGCGGATCGTGTTCGCGATCATCGACAAGGCGAGCGGCCGCTTCGCGGGCACGACCGCGTTCGGCAACCTCGCGCCGGCCGACCGCCGCATCGAGATCGGCTGGTCGTGGCTCGGCGCGCCGTATCGCGGCACCCGCGTGAACCGCGCGACGAAAGGGCTGCTGCTCGACTACGCATTCGGCGAGCTGGGCTGCGAGCGCGTCGAGTTCAAGACCGACGTGCTGAACGCGAGGGCGCGCGCGGGGCTGAAGGCGATCGGCGCGACCGAGGAAGGCGTGATGCGCAGCTTCAACTTCATGCCGGGCGGCCGCCGTCGCGACGCGATCTACTACAGCATCCTCAAGGCGGAGTGGCCCGATGTCCGTGCAACCCGCTTTCGTTGAGCCGGCGGTGCGCGCGCCGCACGACGACGCGCCGTTCGCGATCGACGCCGACGTCGAGCCGGCGCGCCGCGTGCGGCTCGCGGGCAGCCGCCGCGAGATCGGCCGCCGGCACGGCGCGGTGCTGCGCGACGCGATCGGCCGGTTCCTGACCGATCGCATCGCGCGGCTCGCGCCGCTCGTCACTCACGCACGGCTGCGCGAGCTGGCGCCGCTCGTCGCGAGCCATGCGCGCGTGATCGAGCGCGCGCTGCCCGATCTCGCGGAAGAGGTGCACGGGCTCGCGGAAGGCGCGGGCATCACGCTCGAGGATGCGTACCTGCTGCAGCTGCGCCGCGAGTTGACGGGCTTCCGGCGGATGCCCGCGCGCGGCGACTGCACGACCTTCGCGCGGCATGCGAACGGGCAGGCGGTGGTCGCGCAGACCATCGACCTGAACGGCGACATGGCGGGCGAGCTGAGCGTGCTGGAGATCGCGCCCGACGCGGGCGGCGCGCCCGTCGCGCTCGTCAGCTTCACCGGGCTGCTCGGCTACCTGGGGATCAACGGCCACGGCGTCGCGATCGGCCTGAACCTCGTGCTCGGCGGCGAATGGCGGCCCGGCATTCCCGGCTACCTGGCGATCCGCCATCTGCTCGACACCTGCGCGAGCGTCGACGAATGCGTGGACACGCTGCGCCGGCTGCCGCGCGCGAGCTCGCGCGCGCTGACGATCGCCGACGCGCGGCGCGTCGTGACGGTCGAGACCCTGCCCGACGACCTCGTCGTGATCGAAGGCGTCGAGCATGCGCATACGAATCACTTCCTGCATCCGGCCTTCGCGGCCGGCGACGCGCTGAACCCGTTCGCGCGCACGTCGTCGCTGCGCCGGCTGGACGCCTGCCGCGCCGGGCTCGCGCGCCTGCCGGACGACGCGGACGCGGCGGCCTGCCTCGCGCTGCTCGGCGAGCCGCCGATCGAGGTCGCGCCGACGGGCGACGTGCGGCGCGAGTGCACGGTCGCGTCCGTCGCGATGTTTCCCGCGCGGCGCGCGCTGCATGTGCGCGGCCGGCCGGGGCGCCGCCGCACGGATGACTCGAACCGACTACCGAATCCCGTCCCCACCGGAGAACCGCAATGACCTACGTCGTCACCGAGAACTGCATCAACTGCAAGCACACCGATTGCGTCGAGGTGTGCCCCGTCGACTGTTTCCACGAGGGCGAGAATTTTCTCGTCATCGATCCGGACGAATGCATCGACTGCGGCGTATGCGAGCCGGAATGCCCGGTCGGCGCGATCCGCCAGGACGTCGCGCTCGATGCGGACCAGGTGCATTACGCGAGCCTGAACCGCGAGCTCGCGCAAAGCTGGCCGACCCTCACGATCCGCAAGCCGGCGCTGCCCGACGCGGCGCAGTGGAAGGATGTCGAGGGCAAGTTTCAACAACTCAAGCGCGACGCGATCGCGTAAGCAACAAGGATTTTTCATGTCGAATGCTGGTATCAACGGGGCCGGCGTCTTGCCGGCAACACCTGAACGCGCGGCGCCGCACCGCCGGATGCTGCCGCTGCTGCTGATCGGGCAGGGGATGGCCGCGATGGACACGTCGATCGTGAACGTCGCCGCACCCGCGCTGCGCGCGGACCTGGGCATCTCGGGCGCGCTGCTGCAGCTCGTCGTCGCGGGCTACATCCTCGCGTATGCGGTGTTCCTGATCACGGGCGCAGGGCTCGGCGACGATTACGGCTACCGCCGGCTGTTCGTGACCGGGCTCGCGATCTTCACGGTGTCGTCGCTCGCATGCGGCGTCGCGCCGGGCACGTGGCTGCTGATCGTCGGGCGCATCGCGCAGGGCGTCGGCGCGGCGATGCTGGTGCCGCAGGTGATGTCGCTGATCCAGCGCAGCTTCGAGGGGCCCGCGCGGGCCCGCGCGATCGGCTATTACTCGATGATTCTCGGCCTCGGCTCGACCGCCGGCCAGGCGCTCGGCGGCGTGATCATCACCGCCGATTTCGCGGGGCTGTCGTGGCGGCCCGCGTTCCTGATCAACGTGCCGATCGGCATCGTGCTGCTCGCGAGCGCGCGCTCGGTGCTGCCGGCGCTCGCCGGGCCCGAGCGGCGCAAGCTCGACCTCGTCGGCGTCGCGCTGCTGACGGGCGCGATGCTGCTGATCGTCGTGCCGCTCACGTTCGGCCACGACGTCGGCTGGCCCGCATGGGTATGGGCGTCGCTCGCGGCGGGCGTCATCGGCGTCGCGACGTTCCTGCGTTTCGAGCGCACGCTCGCGCAGCGCGGCGGCAGCCCGCTGCTCAATCTCGACGCGGTGCTCGCCACCGGCATCCGGCCCGGGCTCGCGGTCGTGTCGATCGGCTTCATTGGCTACGGCGGCTGGCTGTTCGCGTGCGCGCTCTACCTGCAGACCGGCCTCGGCTTCTCGCCGATGATCTCGGGCTTCGTGTTCGCCGCGTACGCATTCGGCTTCGGCATCTCGAACGTGAGCTGGTCGAAGCTGCCCGCGCGCCTGCTGCGCTTCACGCCGGCAGTTGCGTTGATCGCGATGGCGGCCGCGAACCTCGCGTTCGGCATGACCGCGCGCCACGCCGGCTGGGTCGCCGCGGTGATGGTGCCGCTGCTGTTCTGCGCGGGCGCGAGCCACGGCCTTACGTTCGGCACCACCGTCAACCAGATGACGCAGCGCACCGCGCCGCAGCACGCGCCCGCGCTGAGCGGGCTCGTCACGACGTCGGTGCAGCTGTCGATCGTGATCGGGGTCGCCGCGCTCGGCGCGATCTATCTCGCGGTCGCGGCGCCCGGCGCGCACGTGGCGTCCGCGCGCGCGATCGCCGACGTGACGTTCGCGATCGGCGCGCTCGCGCTCGTCGCGATCGCGTGCTCGCTGCGGCTCGCCACCGTGCGCGCGCCGGCCGCGGCAGCGCAGCCGGCCTGATTTTCCCGCACGCGGACTAACCACAAGGACCGATTCGTGAACGACCAACCGTTGATCCTCAAACCCGTCGGCGCGCCAGAGAAGTTGCGCGCGCAACTGATCGACGAACTGCGCGCGACGGTCGCGGCGACGCTGCACGTCGCACCGGACACGCTCGATGCCGACTTTCCGCTCGCCGACGCGGGCCTTACGTCGGTCGAGCTGATCGACCTGATCGTGAGCTGCCAGGCACGCCATGCGATCGAGTTCCCGCCCGAGCTTCTGGTCAGGCTGACGCTCGGCTCGCTCGCGGACGGCATCCTGGCCGCCCGCGACGCGGGAAAGGACGCGCGATGAGCACGCCGATCGCCATCACCGGCTTCGGCGTGCTGTCGCCGGCCGGCGCGACGCCGGACGCGCTGTGGCGCGCGCTGGAGACCCGTGCGGTGCTGAACGGGCCGTGGCCGAAGCGGCCGCTGGCCGGCTATCCGGCCGACAACGTGATCGCGGTGCCGGAGGCGGTCTGGCGCACGCTCGAGCCAGGCGCGACCGGCATCGAGAACCGCGCGGCCGCGCTCGCGCGCCACGCGATCGGGCAAGCGCTGGCCGACGCGCGGCTCGCCGGCGCTGGCGCAGGCGGCCTGCGGATCGGCTGCATGCTCGGCACGACGACGGCCGGCGTCGAGGTCGCGGAGAACGTGCTCGTCGACGCGCCCGGCAGCGGCGCGGCCGGCGCGGCGGATCTCGACCCGAGCGCGCTGCTGCCGGGCCGCGACGGCCGCTGGCGCGGCCCGCTCGCGGTGCTGTCGACCGCGTGCTCGTCGGGGCTGCTCGCGCCGGCGCTCGCGATCGACGCGCTCGCGGCCGGCGAGGCCGACGTGATGATCGCGGGCGGCGTCGACGTGCTGCTCGAATACACGATCTGCGGCTTCAACGGGCTGCGCGTCGCGACGCGCGACCGGTGCCGGCCGTTCAGCGGGGACCGGCAGGGCGTCGTGCTGTCCGAGGGCGTCGCCTGCGTGTGCGTCGAACCGCTCGATGCGGCGCTCGCGCGCGGCGCGCCGATCCGGGCCATCGTGACCGGCCATGCGGCGGGCTGCGACGCGGCGCACGCGACCGCGCCGGACATCGATGGCGTCGCGCGCACGATCGCCGCCGCGCTCGCGGCGAGCGGCGTGCGCGCGGACGCGCTCGGCGGCGTGTTCGCGCACGGCACCGGCACGCCGACCAACGACGGCGCGGAAATCGCCGCGCTGCGCCGCGCGTTTGCCGACACCTACGGCAGTGACGCGCTGCCGCCCGTCACGTCGATCAAGTCGACGCTCGGCCATCCGCAGGCGGCGGCCGGCACGTTCTCGCTCGTCGCGGCGGCGCTCGCGCTCGCACGGCGGCGTTTGCCGCCGACCGCGAACCTCGACGTGCGCGACGACGCGCTCGGCGACGTGCGCATCGCCGACGGCGACGGCCTGCCGCTGGCGGGCGACAGCGTGCTCGTCAACGCGTTCGGCTTCGGCGGCAACAACTGCGTGATGGTCGTCGCCGACGCCGCGCGCGCCCGTCAGGAGGCCAGCGCATGAGTGCCATGACACCCCGCGCGTTCCGGATCGCGGCGGCCGCCGCGATCGTGCCCGCCGCCGACGGCGTGCTGACCGACGCGCATCTGCATGCGGAGCGCCGCTCGCGCAAGGTCGGTCCGCTGCCGCCGAAGGCGCGGATGACGCTCGCCGCCGCCGAGCGGCTGCGCGCCGCGCTCGGCGACGCCGACCGCGCGACGCCCGCCGGCCGGATCGGCGTGAGCTTCGGCACGCTGTTCGGCGCGATCGACGTCGCCGAGCAATGCATCGGCACCGTGCGCGCGGAAGGCTTCGAGCAGGTGACGCCGTCGTGGTACGCGGCGGGCCTGCCGAACGCGACCGCCGCGATCGTCGCGTCGCTGTTCAACTGGCGCGGCCCGAACCTGACCTTCCTCGGCTACCAGGCCGGCCTCGACGCGATCGTCGGCGCATGCCGGCAGCTCGCCGCCGGCCACGCGGACGCGGTGTGCGCGGGCGGCTTCGACTTGCCGAGCGCCCGCTATGTCGCGCGTGCCGACGCGCCGCTGCGCGACGCGCAGGCGCTCCATCCGGGCGCGGGCGTCGTATGGCTCGCGGCCGGTGACGCGCGCGCGGGCGACCTCGGCCGGATCGTCGGCTGGTCGCAGCAGGCGTTCGACGCCGATGCATTCGACGCGGCGCACGCGCGCGGCTTCCCGGCGCTCGTCGCGGCCGCGCTGCCCGGCGCGCCGGCCGATACGGCGCCGACGGTGCACGTCGTGCGCCCGGGCGCGCCCGGCACGATCGACCGGCTTGCGGCAAGCGCGCCGGTCGCGCTCGCCGAGGGGCTCGCCGGCGCATGGCGGCCGGGGCTGCACGCGCTCGTCGTGAAAGGGCTCGGCACGCTCGCGACGTGCGTGATCGTCGACAACCAATCAGTCAGGGCGTGACGCGATGGCCGACCTCATCGACCTGCTAGCGCGCGCGGCGCTGCCGTATCTCGATGCGCGGCTGCGCGCGTTCGACGCGCTGCGCCCGCTCGACGCGCTGACGTCGCACACCGTGACCGCGAGCGACGGCGTACCGCTCGCCGCGTTCGACGCGGGCGACCGCGATGCGCCGACGGTGCTCGTCGTCAACGCGCTCGGCGTATCCGCCGCGTTCGTCGCGCCGCTCGTCGCGCGGCTTGCCGATCGCCGCCGCGTGATCACGTGGGAATCGCGCGGGCTGCCCGATGCACGCGGCGATGCGTCCGACCTGTCGCTCGCGCGCCATGCGCGGGACGCGGCCGACGTGCTCGCCGCGCTCGCCGGCCCGAGCGCGCGCGTCGCGGCGATCGTCGCGTACTGCTCGGGCGCGAACGTCGCCGCGTACGCGCTCGACGAGCGCGTGCTGGCCGCGGACCGTCTCGCGATCGTGAGCCCGTCGCTCGAAGTCGCGGGCGTCGCGGACAAGACGCTCTACCAGAAGACCGTGCTGCCGATGTGGACGCGCATCGCGGAAGCGGGCGCGAAGCACGCGGCGCTCGTACGCGTGCTGCTGAGCCAGGCGCGGCGCGTCGACGACGGCTCGCTCGACTACCAGCTTTCAACGCTGAACGGATTGCCGTTCGGCGACGACGATTCGATCTGCCGCTATGCGCGGATGCAGGCCGCGTGCCTGCGCGAGGACTGGGCGGCGCGGCTCGGCCGCGTCGCGTTGCCCGCGCGGGTGCTGCACGGCGCGCGCGACGACGTGATTCATGCCGCGACGTCGCGCGGCGTCGCGCACGCGCTGCCCGGCGCGACGCTCGAGACGATCGACGACGCCGGCCACTTCGGCGTGTATACGAGCCGGACCCTGCAGGAACGGGTTGCGGCGTTCCTGGACGACGCCGGCCGGCCCGCGGGCAAATGATTTTCTGACAAGGAGTGCGAACGATGAAGATGCATCTCACCGTGCTGGAAGAAGCGAAGGCCGAGCTCGTCGGCCGGATTCGCAATCATTCGTTTCTCGCGCGCTGCCGCTCGGGCGACGTGCCGCTCGACGAGCTGAAGCTGTTCCTCGTCCAGCAGGGCCTCTACGGCAGCTACTTCACGCGCTATCTGTGCGCGCTGATGGCGAACCTGCCGGACAACGCGGACGTGCTGAAGCTCGCGGGCAACCTGTGCGAGGAACTGGGCCTCACCGACGACAGCGAGACGCCGCACAGCCTCGTCTATCGCGGGATGCTCGAGCACTTCGGGCTGACGACCGACGGCGCGCAGCCGCTGATCGGCACGCGCCGGCTGATCGACGCGATGTTCGACCATTGCCGCCACCCGGACCCGTCGCGCGGTCTCGCCGCGCTGTGCCTCGGCGCGGAGGCGCTGGTGCCGGCCGTCTACGCGGACATCATCAAGGGCTTCGAGCGGCACGGCGTCGCCGCGCCGGCGCTCATGTTCTTCCATCTCCACGTCGAATGCGACGACGGCCATGCGGAGACGATGCGCGACATCATGGTCGACATCGCGCAGCGCGACCCGGAGCGGATTCCGGCGATGCTGAGCGCGGGCTACGCGCTCGTCGACGCGCGCCTGGCGTTCTTCGATTCGATCGAGACGGGCTTCGCGCGGCGCGGCGACGCGCAAGGCCGCCGCGCATACGGCCCGCTCGCGCTCGCGTGAGCGCCGCCTTTCACGGAAACCGACACATGTACACGACGCTCAATCACGATGCGAGCTTCACGCGGAAGGTCGTCGAACGCCTCGCGGCGAGCTGGAACCACCGCGTGGCCGTGCGGCAGGAACGGCTCGACCTGACGCAGTACTGCGACGACGCGATTCCCGAATTCCCGGTGTCGATGGTGCCGTTCTGGGACGACGCGGATTTCGCGCGCCTGCCCGACGCGCGGAAGCGGCGCTTTCTCGGCGCCGCGTGGGTCGCGTACAACGAGAAGGCGATGTATCTCGAGGACGAGATCGTCCAGCCGCTGTGCAGCCTGCTGCTGAAGGGCCGGCTGCCGGGCGTCGGCGACCCGCGGCTCAAGCAGGTGCTCGCGCAGATCCAGGTCGACGAGCAGTTCCACATCCTGATGTGTGTCGACGTCTGCCACTGCGCGCGCGAGCGTCATGCGCTCGACGGCTACGCGCTGCCCGAGCCGCTGGTCGGCGCCGGGCAGCGCGCGCGGCTCGCGCAGGTGGGCGACGACGCGCGCCGCGCGGCGATCGTGCGGCTCGCGTATGCGTCGATCGCCGAGATGTCGATCAACGCATACCTGACGCAGGTGTCGGGCGACATGACGATCCAGCCGCTGAACCGCATCAACACCGACATGCACCGCCGCGACGAGGCCGCGCACAGCACCGCGTTCCACGAGATCGTCGCGTCGGTGTACCGCGCGCTCGACCCCGCCGGGCAGCTGGCGTTCCGCGACGAGACCGCCGCCGCGCTCGACGTGTACACGACGCCCGATGCGAGCGCGTGGGTGTCGATCCTCGCGTTCCTCGACGTGCCGGGCCGCGAGCGGATTCTCGCGCGGCTCGACGCGCGCACGCGCGGCGTGAAGCTGAACCGCGACTACGCGACGCTGCGCAGCCTGTTCGACGAGCTCGGCATCGCCGCGCCGGCCGCGTTCGCGTGACGCGTGCCTCCGATTGCAACGCCCATTCGGGAGCCACATGAAGATCTTCGATGCGTCGATCCTGAACCTGCCGTTCTACGACGCCGCGCACCGCACGCTGGCCGCCGACCTCGAAGCGTGGGTCGACGTGCACGCGTACCTGCCGCGCGAGTACGCGCACCTGAGCCCGTCCGAGCGCGGCCGCGTCTATGCGCGTGTGCTCGGCGAGCACGGCTGGCTGCGCTACGCGGTCGATCCGGCGCCGGGCCGCACGCGGCCCGACGTGCGCAGCCTGTGCCTGATCCGCGAGGCGCTGTCGTATCTCGACGATCTCGTCGACTTCGCGTTCGCGATCCAGGGCCTCGCGGCCGCGCCGATCGCGTGGTTCGGCTCCGCTGCGCAGCAGGCCGCATGGCTCGGCGCGCTGCGCGACGGCACCGCGGTCGGCTCGCTCGCGCTGTCCGAGCCCGACGCCGGCTCGAACCTCGCGGCGCTCACGGTGGCCGCCGAGCGCACGCCGGACGGCTATGCGCTCGACGGCTGCAAGACCTGGGTGTCGAACGGCACGATCGCGACACACCACGCGGTGCTGCTGCGCACCGGCGACGGCCCCGGCGGGCTCGGCCTGAGCTTCCTGTCGGCGCCGGCCGCGACGCCGGGGCTCGCGGCGAGCGAGATCGAGCTGGTCGCGCCGCGCGCGTTCGCGAGCCTGACGTTCGACCGCGTCGCGCTGCCCGCCGACGCGCTGATCGGCGCGTCCGGCGCGGGTTTCCGCTATGCGATGGAGATCCTGAACCTGTACCGCGTGACGGTCGGCGCGACCGCGCTCGGCTTCGCGCGGCGCGCGCTCGCCGCGTCGCTCGACTGGTCGCGCCGGCGTGAGGTCGCGGGCGGCAAGCTGATCCAGCAGCAGTTCACCGTCGACAAGCTGGCCGGGATGGCGACCTTCGCCGACGCCGCCGCGCTGCTCGTCGCGCGCGCGGCGTGGGAGTTCGACACGGGCGCAGCCGACGTCGCCGCGCACGCGAGCATGGCGAAGCTGTTCGCGACCGACGGCGTCGCGCAGGTCGTCGACGACACCGTGCAGCTGTTCGGCGCGGCCGGCCTCGTCGCCGGCTCGACGCCCGAGCAGCTGTACCGGCAGGTGCGCGCGCTGCGCATCTACGAAGGCACGTCGGAGATCCAGAAGATCGTGATCGCGGGCAGCGTCTCGCGGCCGCGCAAATGAGCGCGGGTGCGGGCGACGGGCGCGCCGTGCTCGTCACGGGCGGCACGCGCGGCATCGGGCTCGCGATCGTGCGCCGGCTCGCGGCGGCCGGCTGGTGCGTGGCGGCGTCGTATCGCGGCGATGCGGCGGCCGGCGCGCGGCTCGCCGACGCGCTGGCGCGCGCGGGCGTCGAGCATGCGGTGCTGCAGGCGGACGTGACCGCGCCGGACGCGGTGCGCCGGCTCGTCGCCGACGTCGTCGCGCGCTTCGGTCGCCTCGATGCGCTCGTCAACAATGCGGGCATCGTCGACGACGCGCCGTTCGTCACGCTGCCGCGCGAGCGCTGCGCGAACGTGCTGCGCGCCAACCTGCTCGGCGCGATCCGCACGACCGGCGCGGCGCTGCCGCATCTGCTGAAGTCGGCGCGGCCGGCGGTCGTCAACGTCGCGTCGCTCGGCGGCGTCGTCGGCAAGGAAGGGCAGGTCGCGTACGCGGCGAGCAAGGGCGGGCTGATCGGCTTCACGCAGTGGCTCGCGCGCCGCTATGCCGACGCCGGGCTCGCGGCGAACGCGGTCGCGCCGGGCTTCATCGACACCGACATGATCGCGTCGCTCACGCCCGCGATGACCGCGCACATCGTCGGCGGCAGCGCGGCAAAGCGGGTCGGGCGCGCGGACGAGGTCGCGCGGGCCGTGCAGTTCCTGCTCGAGCCCGGCTACGTGCACGGCACGACGCTGCGCGTCGACGGCGGCTTCAATCGGTGACCCGGGCTCCGGGTCTTCATCGGGATCAACCCGGAAACGGACACGCACCATGCGGACAGACGAACACGACACGACGATCGACTACGAAGTGGGCTACGCAGACACCGACGCGGGCGGCATTGTCTATCACGCGCGCTACATCGAGATGGCGGAGCGCGCGCGCAACCGGCTGATGCGCGCGGCCGGCTACTCGTTCGCGCGACTCGCGGACGACGGCGCGCTGTTCATCGTGCGCCGCGTCGAGGCCGTGTATCACGCGAGCGCGTGGCTCGAGGATCGGCTGACGCTGCGCGCGCGGATCGCGAGCGTGTCGGTGTCGCGCTCGGTGTGGGTGACCGACGTCGCCCGAGACGGCGCGCCGATCGCGCAGGTCACGATCGAGATGGTCGCCGTCGATCGCGCGACGCGGTGCGCGGTGCCGCATCCGCCCGCGCTGATCGACTGCCTCGTGCCGTACACGGCGCAGCGCGCGGGCGCGCCGGCATGACGGCCGCGACCGAAGCGGGCTTCACGCTCGCCGCCGCCGACGTGCTGCGCTGCCTGCCGCACCGGCCGCCGTTCCTGTTCGTCGAGCGCGCGCAGGTCGCGGCGGACGGGCTCGCGATCGTCGGGCATCGGACCTTCGCGCCCGACGAGCCGTGGTTCGCGGGGCATTTTCCCGGCGATCCGCTGGTGCCGGGCGTCGTGCTGATCGAGTTCGTCGCGCAGACGGCCAACCTGCTCGTCGGCCATCTCGCGGGCGGCGAGGCGCGCTGCCGTCTCGTCGGCGTGCGCAACGCGCGCTTCGCGCAGCCGGTGCGGCCCGCGCAGGCGATCGAGGCGCACGTGCGCGCGGGGCCTGACGGTGCGCTGCCGCGCGCGGGCGGCATCGCGACGTTCGACGCGGCCGTGCTGCGCGGCGGCGTGCGCTGCATGAGCGCGAGCGTGACGATTTACCTGACGCAGTAACGCAATCCGCCCGGCTTGCGCCGGGCCTTCAACCCGAATGGAGACGCACATGAGCCAGCCTTGGACGAAGAATCAGGTGATCGACGTGATCAGGACGGAGCTGCTGCCGGCGCTCGAATCGGCGGCGGGCGTGGCGCCGGAATCGATCGGCGTGGAGACCGCGCTGCTCGACAACGGGCTCGCGCTCGATTCGCTCGACGTGCTCGATCTGCAGGTGGCGCTCGAGCGCCGCTTCCGCGTCAAGCTGCCGGTGCTGAACCGGCAATTGATCGACGGGCCGCGCAACAGCGTCGGCGGCCTCGCGAGCCTCGTGCTCGACCATCTGCCGCAGGTCACGGCTTGAGCGCGCGGGTGCTGGTGATCGACGCGCACGGCCCGGTCGAGCGCGCGCTCTGCGCGAGCCTCGCCGAAGCCGGGCTGCGGGTCGTCGCGCATGTCGTGGATGAGGCGGACTTGCCGGACGCGCCTGGCGTGCAGCTTGTGCGCGCGGCCGATCCGGCCGCCGCGCTCGACGGCTGGAACGACGCGCACGGCCCGTTCGACCGGATCGTGTTCGGCCAGCCGCGCGACGTGCGCGCGGGCACGGGTGCTCCGGAGGTCGATCCGTTCGACGCGCTCGCGGACGGCGTCGAAACGCGGCTCGACGCGTTTCTCGCGACGCTGCAGGCGGCGTCGGCCGTCGCGCTGCGGCGCGGCGACGGCGCGCAGATCTGGGCGCTGACGCAGGACGACAGCGTCGGCTATTACCTGGACACCGCACCCGGCGCGCTGCCGATCGACGTGCGCGCGCGGCACGCCGCGCTGAAGAGTCTCGGCAAGGAGATGCTGCGCTTCGGCGTGCGCGTGAACGTTGCGCACCTGCAGCCGGTGGCCGAGGCGGCGGCCCCGGACGCGTGGCACGCGGCGCGCGACGGCCTGAAGGCGTTCGCGCTGCGGTTCCGGCCGTCGCCCGCGGCGTGCGTCGCGGCCGCGCTCACCGCGTGGATCGCACGTGACGACCTGCCGCTCGCCGGCATGGTGGTGCCGATCGGCATCGGTTTTGCGGAGAACAACGTGTGAAGGCCGGTGAATGGCTGATCGAGGTTGGTGCGCCCGGCACGTATAAAGCCCCGATATTTAAATGCTGCTCTCGTGTATCGCGACGAATATGCGGTTGATCGTCGCTATTTCCGGTTTCGCGATTAAATCATATAATGAATTCGTCAGGATCGGGTTTGTTATCTGACAACTTTGCGAGTTTCCAGTCGCATCATGCGGTCGAAGTCTTCTTCATATGCAGTGAAAAATTCAACAAGGGGATTCTTATGAAATCGGTGCGTATGGGCGTTATTTTGCTTGCGTGTAGTGTTGGCGTAGCTGTCGAGCCGGTGATTGCCGCGGAATTATTTCAAACATCCGAAGTTGCTGCGAACAATGCATCAAGCGAGAGCGGGAAAAAGGGGAGCTTTAAACTGGATGCCGCGCAACAAGCCGAGCTCGATCAGGCGCTTGGTTCCTATCCCCGGCAAAACTATCAGGGGCCTTATTTTGGAGCAACGCCTTACTGGAATCCAGGCACCGGGCCTTTTTGTCTCTACAATTGCCCTCCGCCGGTAGGCAGCGTATCGGCGTCTCCTCAACAAGTCAGCGTTCCGCAAAATGGGACGGGCGCGACAACGTTGCACTGGACATGGGATGAATCGCGCAAGTATCCGGTTGCCGAATATGCATGCCTTTGGGTGAGCGCCGGTAACGAACCCAATGCTCACATGGTGGATTGTGAACATCCTGGTAACCAATATACGGTCAATATTCCATGGATCGCTGCCGGCACGTATATATTCTGGGTCGCTTTAGGTAACCCGAAGGGAGGGCCTTCTACCGTGCCGATTGCCAATCTGATTCGATTTGCCCAGACGACCGTGGTAGGCATTTCACAGTAGTCGCTGTGACGCTGCCGAACGCGGCGACATAAACCACCGTCCGTCAATTTCAATGCAATTCGGAACGATATATTCCCGCGCAGTGTTGAGCGTTCTGTGCTCTTGGGGTGGTTAAGCAAGGTGACCCGGCTGCGGCCGGGTCACGATTCGGAGTGACCTTGCGTCGAATTCACGTGCGGCAACTCGCGCAGTTATCGATAACGATGCAGCATCGGTTGATGCTGACCGCGCTTCTCCGCTAAATACGACTACGTCCGCCCCGGCTCGCCGCGCATCACCACGCGCCGCAGCAGCGCGCGCCATTGCGCGGCGCGCACCGGCGCGCACGGGCGTTCGAGCATCTCGACCCGCAGCCGCGGCGGCACGCGCATGCCGTCCGGCGGCGGGCCGTCCATCCCGCACACCGTGAATCCGTGACGGGCGAACGTCGCGTGGCGCGCGTCGAGATCGGGAAACACTGCGCAGCGCACGGCCGCGCAGCCGTCCAGTTCGGCCAGCGCGGCGATCCGCGCCAGCAGCGCGCCGAGCACGTCGGCGGCGTGCGCGCCGTCGCGCACGTACAGCCGGCGGATCTCGCGCGGGCTCGCGGGCCCGCCATCGGCGGCCACGGCCGCACAGCCGAGCGGCGTCCCGTCGACCCGCGCGACGTACACCGCGCCGTACGGCGGCGCATACGGGCCCGGCAGCGACGTCAGCTCCGCGCCGAGCCGCGGCATCGTCACGCCGTGCCGCAGCAGCGCCATTTCGTATTCGAGCAGCAGGTCCTGCACGATCTCCTCGTCGTCGGGAAACGTCGCGGCGCGCACGTCGACCGAACGCGCGCGCGCCGCGGCGTCGAGCCCGGCCGGAAGCGATGAGGAAAGCGCGGAGGCAAGCGTCATGGGCGTCACCCGCAGAGCGAGAAGCCGGTGAGCAGCGACAGGAGCGCGGACGGCGTCAGGTAGCCGGCGAAGCTCCATGCGACGAGCGCGAGCAGGCCGAGCGACACGGCCCCGACGCGCGCGATGTGCGCGATGTGCACGATACGCAGGGCCGCGCGGCCGGGATGGCGTGCGGTGCTCATGCGGGCTGGGCCGCCGCCGGCACGGCGAGCCGCGCGACGCGCTGGTCGTTGATCGGCAGGTGCAGCAGCCCGGCGATCACGCCGAGCGCGATCGAGCCGTACCACAGCAGGTCGTACGAGCGGGTCGTGTCGTACACGATGCCGCCGAGCCACACGCCGAAGAAGCTGCCGAGCTGATGGCCGAAGAACACGAGGCCGAACAGCGTCGTGATGTAGCGCACGCCGAACACCTGCGACACCACGCCGTTCGTCAGCGGCACCGTGCCGAGCCAGATGAGCCCCATCACGAACGAGAACACGTAGAGGCTTGCCTGCGTGAGCGGCAGGAGCACGAACAGCGCCATCGCGGCCGAGCGGACGAAGTAGATGCCCGCCAGCAGGTACTTGCGCCGCAGGAAGCCGCCCGCGTAGCCGCACAGGAACGTGCCGATCGTGTTGGCGAGCGCGATCGTCGCGAGCGCGATGCTCGCCTCGCGCGCGGTCATCCCCTTGTCGAGCAGGTACGCGGGCATGTGCGCGGCGATGAACGCGAGCTGGAAGCCGCACGCGAGAAAGCCGAGATTGAGCAGCCAGAAGCCGCGGTGCGACAGCGCTTCGGTCATGGCCGCGCGGATCGTCTGGTCGTGGCCGCCTTCGGCGCCGCGGGTGACCGGGCGATCGCGCAGCCAGCCGGCGAGCGGCGCGGTCGCGAGCATCACGACCGCGAGCACGACGATCGCCGACACCCAGCCGAGCCCGCCGATCATCCCCTGCGCGAGCGGCACCATGCAGAACTGCCCGAGCCCGCCGATCGTGCCGGCGACGCCGAGCGCCCAGCCGCGCTTGTCCGCCGCGAAGAGCCGCGACAGCGCGCCGTACACCGCGCCGAACGCGGTGCCCGACAGCGCCACCCCGACCAGCACGCCGGTGCCGAGCGTGTAGACGCCCGTGGTCGCCGCGTAGGCCATCACGAGCAGGCCGAGCGCATACAGCACCGCGCCGACGAAGATCACCCGCGCGGACCCGAAGCGGTCGGCGATCATCCCCGTGAACGGCTGCGCGACGCCCCACAGCAGGTTCTGCAGCGCGAGCGCGAGGCCGAACGCTTCGCGCGACCAGCCGCGGTCGAGCGTGACCGGCATCAGGAACAGCCCCTGCACGTTGCGCACGCCGAGCGCCGCGCCCATCACGATGCCGCCCGCGATCACGAGCAGCCAGCGGCGCTTCCACGCCTCTTCAGGTCCGATCACCGTCGTCTCCTTCTTCTGTTGGACACTTTCATGCGTGCGTCGCACGCGGGCGACGACCGTTCGGTTATTAAAGCGCCGGCCGGACCGTTCCCTCAAGTGACTCTTCAGGCGGCTTCGCATGCACGGCGCGCATGCGAGTCGGTGAGCCGGGGTCAGCCGGCGCTGCCGCCGCTGCTGCCGTCGAAGCGCAGCTTGCGCACCACGCGGTCGCGCACCGGCGCGCTGAACGTCAGCTTCACGAGCCACACGCCGTCCATTTCCAGCGCGAGCCGCGCGCGGTAGCGCCCCGGCTGGCCGTCGGGCATCGCGTCGACTGGCGTGATGTTGTGCGCCATCGGCATCGACGGCATGTCGGCCGTCACCGTGAAGCGCGCGCCGTCGACGGGCGCGTGCGTGCGCGGATCGGCAAGATCGATCGCGCAGTCGTAGGCGGACGCGGCGCCGGCCGGCTTGCACGCGATCCGCGCGTCGGGGGCTGCGGCGTGTGCGGCGGGGAGGGCGGCCGCCAGCGCGACGATCGTCGCCAGCGCGCGTGCACGGCGCAGCGGCCGCCGGGCGGCGGCGAGGCAGGAATGCGGAAGGGTCATGTTTGCTCCGGTTGGCGCCGCGCCGCGCGGCGGCGCAAGCGGCGCGGCAGCAGCAGCGGCGAGAGGGAAAGGACACGCATCACGCGCCGAATACGCATCGCATTCCACCCGCACAGCTTCGCGACGAGGGTTTCGTCGATCAGCCCGCGCGGGCGCACGACGAGGATCACCGCGACGAGACCGCCGAACACGATCATCCGGTAGCCGTGAAACAGCCGGCTGCCCTCGAGCAGGCCGAGATCGACGGCGACGCCCGCGAACGCCCCGAGCGGCGCGCCGAGCCCGCCGATCAGCGCGTACGACAGCCCGTGGATGCCGAGCATCACGTCGAAGTTGTCCGGCTCGATATAGGTGTTGCAGTGCGCGTACAGCGCGCCGCCGAGCGCCGCGATTCCGCCCGCGAGCGCTGCCGCGCCGAGCTTCGTGCGCCGCACGTCGATGCCGAGCGCGCCGGCCAGCGCCGGGTCCTCGCCGGTCATCCGCAGCGCGCGGCCGAAGCGCGTGCGCTCGAGCACGACGAGCCCGGCGAACACGAGCGCGAGCACGCTCCACACGACGAGCGCGACGTCGCCGGGCGTCATCCCGTGCTCGAAGACGTAGCGGATGCCGGCGAAGCCTTCCGCGCCGTTCGGGCCGACCGGCTCGCCGTCCGCGCCGGGCCGCTGCACGCGCACGACCGCCAGCGCCTGGCGCACCGTTTCGGCGGCCGCGAGCGTCGCGAGCGAGAAGCCGAGCGCGTGCAGCCGCAGCGTGAGCGCGCGCAGCACGAGCCCGGCGGCGACGCCGACCGCCGCCGCGAGCGCGAGCGCGGCCGCGAGCGGCCACGCGAGGAGCACCGTCGCCGCCGCGCCCGCATACGCGCCGAGCGCGAACGGCGCCTGCTGGCCGAACGACCAGTCGCCGCCGATCGCGAGCACGTACGCGGACAGCGCAAGAAACGCCAGCAGCCCGAAGTTCGCGAGCAGCGTCATGGGCCGGCCTCCGCGCGGCCGAGCAGCGCGGCGCGCGCACGGGTGCCGGGCACGAGCGACGCGAGCCCGCCGGGCCGTACGCACAGCACCGCGAGCAGCAGCAGGTTCGATGCGAGATCGCGGTATTCGGCGCCGACGCGGGCCTGCAGCACAGTCTCGACCGCGCCGAGCGCGAGCCCGCCCGCGATTGCGCCCGGCATCGAGCCGAAGCCGCCGAGCACCGCGGCGGCGAGCCCCTTGAGCGTCGCCCACATCGCGAACATCGCGCTGACCTGGCCGTGGAGGCCGGCGATCAGGCAGCCGCCGAGCGCGCCGAGCGCCGCCGCGAGCGCGAACACCCGCGCCGACACGCGGCGCACGTCGACGCCCATGAACGCGGCGGCCGCGGCGTCGTCGACGACCGCGCGCACCGCGAGGCCGAACCGGGTCCGGTGGATCAGCAGCCAGCAGCCGAGCGTCGCGAGCGCGGCGCAGCCGAGCGCGATCGCGTGGTCCGCGCGCAGCGGGCCGGCCTGCCACGCGGCCGGCAGCCGCGCGAACGGCGACGGGAACGGGTTCGCGTGCGCGGGCAGCAGCAGCACGCTCGCTTCCTCGACCTGCATCCACACGGCGAAGCTGGCGGCCATCGCGGTGACGTTCGCGCCGACCTTCGCGCCGCCGCGATGCGGCGCGAAGCACAGGCGCTCGACGTACAGGTTCGCGACGAGCGTCGCCGCCACCGCGACGAGCGGCGCGGCGACCAGCGCGGCGACGGGCGGCAGCGGCGCCGTCAGCCGGATCGCGGCGTACAGCCCGAACATCACGGTCGCGCCGTATGCGAGATTCACGCGCCGCAGCACGCCGAACACGAGCGTGAAGCCCGATGCGAGCAGCGCATACGACGCGCCGAGCGCGAGGGCGTCGAACGGCAGCGCGCCCATGTCAGGCCACCGTGCAGCCGGGCTGCGGGGCCGGTGCGTCGCCGGGATACGCGTCGGGATACGCGCCGAGATACGCGCGGCATACGTCCGGGTCGGCGAGCACGCGCGCGGGCGTGCCGGCCGCGAGCACGCGGCCGTGTTCGAGCACGACGATGCGCTCGGCGAGCTGCGCGACGAAGCCGACCCGGTGCTCGACCAGCACGATCGCGACGCCACGCGCGCGCAACGCGGCGAGCCGTTCGCGCAGTGTCGCCAGTTCGTCCGCGTCGAGCCCCGACGCCGGTTCGTCGACCAGCAGCACGCGCGGGCGCAGCGCCAGCGCGCGCGCCAGTTCGAGCCGGCGCCGCTCCGCGAAGGTCAGCGTCGCCGCGAGCGCGTGCCGCCGGTGCGCGAGCGCGGCGTCGTGCAGCGCGGCGTCGGCGGCGTCGCGCCCGGCCGCCGCGAGGTTGTCGCGCACCGACAGCCGCTCGAACACCCGCGGCTGCTGAGCGGTCCACGCGATGCCGAGCGCGACGCGCCGCCACGCGGGCACGCGCGTCACGTCGGCGCCCGCGACGCGGATCGCGCCGGCCGTCGGGCGCAGCGTGCCCGCGACGAGGCCGAGCGTCGTGCTCTTGCCGGAGCCGTTCGGCCCGATCAGGCCGACCGTCTCGCCTGCCGCGACGTCGAGGTCCAGCCGGTCGACCGCGCACACGTCGCCGAAGCGGCACGTCACGCCGCGCAGCGCGACGAGCGGCTGCGTCACGGCTGGCGAACCGTCGGCGCGGCGCCCGCGAGCTCGCTGCGCGGCGCGGGCCGCTCGATGACGGTCCACTCGTTGCGGCGCGCCTCGACCAGCACGAACGGCTTGATCGACTCGCGATCCGCCGTGCGCTTCACCGGGCCGAGCAGGCCGTCGGCCGTCTTCATCGCGGCGAGCCCCTCGCGGATCTTCTCGCGGTCGGCCTGCACGGTGTCGGGCTTCGCGAGCACGCCGCGCGTCTCGATCGCGGCACGGATCATGTACAGGATCTCCCACGCGGCCATGCTGTGCAGGTCCGCGTAGCCGCCGTAGCGGGCGGTCTCGGTCGCAGCCTTCTGCGCGTCCGGGTTGATCGTCGCGAAGCTGGTCGGGATCACGAGCCCCTCGGCCGCCGGCCCGCACACCTTCAGCAGCTCGGGCGTCGAACTGCTCGTGAGGCCGACCAGCACCTTCGGCCGCACGCCCTGGCGCTGCATCTCCTTCAGTACGCCGCATGCCGAGTATGGATGCGCGGAGATCGCGACGACGTCGGCATTGGCCGCCTTGATCGCGCGCACCTGCTCGGCGAAGTTCGTGTCGTCGAGCAGCCAGCGCGTCTCGCCGAGCACGTCGAAGCCGGCCGCCTGCGCGCGCGGCTTCATCACCTGGTACCAGGTCTGGTTCGAATGGACGAAGTTCTGCTCGACGCCGCCGTACACGGTGCGCGCGTCCGGGTGCTCGCGCCGGACCCACGCGAACACGTCGTCGTACATTGCATTCTCGTCGGGAATGTTGCGGAACGACCAGTCGGACATTTTCGCGAGGCCGATCTTCATCGCGACGTCGGTGAAGACGGGCAGCTGCAGGCCGGAATCGGCCGCGTCGCCGGCTTTCTTCTGCAGCGAGCCGTACACCGCCTGCACGACCGGCGAACAGGTCGTGCCGACCGCTGCCAGCGTGTCGGCTTGCGCGAGGCGCCGCACGATGTCCACGCCGTCGGTCGGCTTGCAGTTGTCGTCGAGGTAGCGGATCTCGATGCGGCCGCGCGCGCCGTCGCCGAGCTTCACGCCGCCCGCGCGATTGATGTCGTCGGCGGCCGCGCGCAGCGCCGCCTCGCTGTTGACGCCGAACGGGCGCAGCACGCCCGACGTCGCGCCGAAGCCGGTGATCCGGATCACGCGCTCTTCGGCGGCGGCGCGGCCCGCGCCGGCGAGCGTCGCCAGCGCGAGCGCGGCGGCCAACCAGGGTTTGAGGTGTTTCATCGTGTGTGCCTCCTGAGGCGCGGCGGGCGGACGCTCGGCTCGGGCGTCGCGGACGCTGCGATGCGGTCGTTGGAACGCCGTCGATTTCACCGCGTCATGCCGAACGCGGACAACTACCAGCTTTGGTAGGTGGCGGCGCGCGCGAGGGTTTCAGGGGGCGGTTTGCATGGATGACGGGCCGCCGAACGGGCGCGTCGCCGATCGCGACGAAGCCGCGGACCCGGTCGGGCGAAGGTAGCCGGACGAGCGGGACTGCCATGCGTATCCCTCATGCGAGAGATGCAAGAAGATTGATTGAGCGAAACAGCTCGGTCAAGTGAAATAGGTGCCGTGACGTGGAGGGTTTCGAATGAGCGGAATGAATGACAGGGACACGAACATCGCCGAGCCGGAATCGATCGCGCTGACGGCGGCCGACGGCTATCCGATCAAGGGCTTCGTCTGGCGCCACCGCACGGGCCAGGACGATGGCGAGCCGCGGCCCGTCGTGATCGTGAACGCGGCGACGTCGGTGCGCTGCCGCTACTACTTCCGGTTTGCCGCCTACCTGCACCGGCACGGCTACGACGCGATCGTGTACGACTATCGCGGGATCGGCGAATCGCGGCCCGCGCAGCTCGCGCGGCTCGACGCGACATGGCTCGACTGGGGCGAGCGCGATTTCGAGGCGGTGCTGCGGTATGCGCTCGCCGAGTTTCCGGGCCAGCCGATCGACGTGGTCGCGCACAGCATCGGCGGCTTCGTCGCCGGCCTCGCGCCGTCGAACCATCTGGTGCGCCGCGTGTTCACGATGGGCGCACAGTACGCGCACTGGCGCGACTACGCGCCGCGCAGCAAGCTCGCGATGCTGTGGAAGTGGCATGTCGTGATGCCGGTGCTGTCCGCGCTGTTCGGTTATTTTCCGGCCAAGCGCCTCGGCTGGATGGAGGACACGCCGAAGGGCGTCGCGCTGTCGTGGAGCCGCAGCCGGCCGGATTTCGAGGACACCTACCGCCGCGCGCCGATCGCGCGCGACGACGCGCAGCGCCGCGCGCTCGTCCGGCGCTTTGCCGGGATGCGCGCGCAGGTGCTCGCCGCGAGCGTCACCGACGACCCGTTCGGCACGATTGCCGCGATCGAACGGCTGCTGCGGTATTTCACGCGCAGCAGCGTCGTGCATCTGCGGATTCCGCCGGATGCGATCGGCGTCGACAGCATCGGCCATTTCGCGTTCTTCCATAGCCGCTTCGAGGCGACGCTGTGGCCGATTCCGCTCGGCTGGCTGAAGACCGGGACGCTCGCGCCGGCGACGCCCGGCCGGATCGTGTCGGAGCGCGCCGCGCCGAGGCAGGCCGATGCGGAGCCGGCGGTCGAGCATCAGATCGTGCTGTTGTGAGCGGGCGGGTTGACCTGTCTAACGAGGTGCGGAAATGTTGCTCAGTCCACATGAAATCGCCGCGCTGATGGTGCTGGCCAGCACGCCATGCCAGCTGGACGGCGAGCTGGCGGAGGTTCGCGCGCTGCTCGGCCACGGTCTCGTGCGGCTCGACGCCGATGCGAGCGCGCATGTGCGCGTGCTGCTGTCGGTTCAGGGGCGGGACGTCGTGTCGCGGCTGGCGTCGACGCCGGCCGCGCGGGGGTAGTGGTCAGCGCGTACCCGGAGCGCCGGTGACCGGGATCGTCAGGTCCACGCGTCGCCGAACACGTCGCCCAGCACGCGGGATTTCCATTGGCATTCGCGCCACTCGAGATCCGCTTCGGAATCGAACACCACGCCGCCGCCGACGCCGTATACGCCGGCGCCGTTGCTTTCCAGCACGAGCGTCCGGATCGCGACGTTCAGCGAAAAATCCCCATTGGGCGCCATCCATCCGATGCTGCCGCAATAGAGGCCGCGATCCGCCGTCTCGAGTTGCTGGATGCTGCGCATCGCGGCGATCTTGGGCGCGCCGACGACCGAGCCGCACGGGAAGAGTGCGCGCAGCACGTCGAAGAAGGGCGCGTGTCCGACATCCGCGTTGATCGTCGACGTCAGCGTCCAGATGGACGGGTAGCGTTCAAGCTCGAACAGCTTCTCGACGGTGACGGAGCCGGTGCGGGCGATTTTGCCCATGTCGTTGCGCAGCAGGTCGACGATCATCGCATTCTCGGCCCGGTCCTTTTGGCTTGCCTGCAGCATGCGCGCGGACATCCGGTCCGCTTCCGGATCCGCATGCCGGGGCGCGGTGCCTTTCATCGGGCGGCTCGTCAGGACTCCTCCTGAGCGGGACAGGAACAGCTCGGGCGAGAAAGACAGCACATACGACTCGCCGTCGTCGATATAGGCTGCATGCGACACCGGGTGCAGGTTGATCAGGTTCCGATAGAGCGACTCCGGATGACCTTCGAAGCGGACGTCGACCGGAAGCGTGTAGTTGATTTGGTAGACATCCCCATTCTCGATCGAGCGCTTGATGGCCGAGATCTTTTCCCGGTATTCGTCGAAACGGATTCTCGGGCGAGCACCGAGAATGCGGCTGGATCGATCGGCCGGCAGCGATTTCCACGCGGGCTCGTTCAACGCGCTTTCGAAGACGAGGGCGGTCAGGCGAGGCGCAGCGTGGTCCGCCGAATGCGCGCCGTCTGCCCGCAACGCGGGTTCGAGCCACTCGCCCAGCGAATAGGCGAGCTTGAGGGCAATCCAGCGGCCTTCTTGTTGTGCGTGGTCGATGTCGGCGATGGCTTGCGGCAGTTCATCGGCCGTTCTGGCGGAGATTGTCTTGACGAATCCATGCAGCGAAACAGCGCTGCCGCGGATGGCATCCTCGAAGCGGCAGGTGACCATCATGCTCCCCGCGTGATGAGCGTGCAGGTGTCTGGAGCATGTGTGGCCGAACAGAATGGTTCGGCAACCGGGCGGCAATGGGCGGGGCGGGAGAGCGCGGGCATATTCCTGACCGTCGAATGGTTCAAAGGGAAATAGGCCCAGGCGCGCGGCAAGATGATTCACGTCGCGCTTCCCGATAGTGTTCTATCTCGTGGCGCCAGTTACGCGACGCGCCGATTCTCTCATGCTCCGTCATTCCGCCGCGCCCCGGCCGCTACGACAGCCACATCGGGACGATCGAGGCCACCAGCAGCAGCGCCAGCATCCCGTTGAGCAGCCGCCATTGCAGATCGGTTCGCAGCAGGCGGGCGAACAGCAGCCCGGCGGCGCACCACACGGACAGCGACGCCATCGCGGCAACGCCGAACGCGCAGCCGAGCAGCACGCCCAGCCGAAGCGGCCCGGACGCGAGCGCCGCGAACGATGCGGCCGCGCCGAGCGTCATCGCCCATCCCTTCGGGTTGTGCCACAGCATCCAGACGCCGCTCGCGAAGCCGGCCGGCTTGCGCAGATGCGCGTCGAGATGCGGCGCGCCGCTGCGTCCGATGCGCGATGCGAGCCACACCAGATAGCACGAGCCGATCGCTTTCATGCCGAGCTGCAGCGCAGGCATCGCCAGCAGGATGCCGCCGAGCCCCGCGGCCGCGGCGGCGGCCATCGACGCGAGGCCCGCCGCGATGCCCGCCATGTAGGGCAGCGACCGCCGAAAGCCGAAATGGGCGCCCGATGCGGTCGCCAGGGTCGTCGCGCCGCCCGGCGTAACGGTGGAGACGATGACGAACAGGAGCAACGGCAGGTAATCATGGAGCGGCACATGGTCTCCCGGCGATCGAAGATGACGATTTGCTGTTTTACCCGCGCGCCGCGCATTGAAACAGCGAATGTTCCTGATGCGTGCCATTAGCATCCATAATGCCGGGATGCCACGCAATCTCGACATCGCTTTGCTCCGCGCCTTCGTCACGGTCGCCGACCGTGGCAGCATGACCGCTGCCGGCCACCTGCTGCATCTGACGCAAGGCGCGGTCAGCCAGCAGATCGCGCGGCTCGAGGCGCTGTCCGGGCCGTTGTTCGTTCGCGAGTATCGCGACCTGCGCCTGACCGCGGCGGGGGAGCGGATGCTGGGGCACGCGCGGCGCCTGCTGGACGTTCACGACGCGTTGTGGACGGACCTGACGGCTGGCGCGGTGGACGGCGTGGTGCGCCTCGGCGCGCCGCAGGACCTCGTCGGCGCGCACCTGGGTCCGATCCTGAAGGGCTATGCGCAGGCGCATCCGCAGGTGGAGCTTGCGCTGACTTGCGCGGCTTCGCCGGCGTTGCTGCTTGCACTCGAGCGCGGGGAAATCGACGTGGCGCTGATCGAGGCGCCGGCCGGCGCGTCGAGCGGGGAATGCATTGCCGTCGAACGGCTGGTGTGGGTCGGGGCGCGAGGGGGAAGCGCGTATCGGATGCAGCCGTTGCCGGTGTCGATGGTGGACGAGACCTGCGGGTTTCGGCAGGTGGTGCTCGATGCGCTGCGCGAACGCGGGCGGGCGTGGCGGACCGTATTCGAAAACGGCAGCATCGATGCGACGGCGGCGACGGTGCGCTCGGATCTGGCGGTGACGGCCTGGCTGGCGTCGACGGTTCCGGAGGGGCTCGATGTTCTGCCGCCGGAAAGCGGGTTGCCTGAATTGCCGGGGTTCGCGATCAACCTGCATGTGGCGCGGGGGCAGCGGGCGGCGGCGGTGGGGGCGTTGGCGCGGTGCTTGAAGGAGGGGTTGGGGCGGCAGGCGGCGTGATGCGCGGGGGTTGGGCGCAGCCTGGGCCGCCTGGTGTCCGTCCGGCCCGGCACCGGCCGGGTCGCGTGCGCAACTGCAGTTTCTTCGGTGCGCGTCCGCTTACGTCGAAACGTTGCATAAATGCGAAGGCGGAAACCCGAGCGCACTCCGGAACATCGTCGAGAATGCGGGCGCATTGGCATAACCCACTTCCGTTGCGACGTCTGCGAGCGGTACGTTTCGGCCAATGAGATCGATCGCGCGCGCCAGCCTGAGTTGCCGGCGCCAGATTCCAAAGCTCGTTTGCAACTCCGTATGGAAGAGACGCGCGAGCGTGCGGGCGCTGGCGCCTACGATCGGCGCCCAATCCTGCAGCGTATTTTCCGAGCCGGGGTCTTCCATCATCGCCATGCATAACGCGCGCAAACGTCGTTCCTCCGGCAACGGCAGACCGAGCGGCAACGACGGGGCCTCCCGAATTTCTTCCACGAGCAGGCTCATCGCCATCCGCCTGCGGCGTTCCTGAACTATCGCGTCATCGGCCAGCGCGTTGACGAGCTCACGCATGAGCCGGCTCACTTCCACGACGGCGCATCGATCGAGCGGCAGCGGCGACGCGGTCGGCTCCACATAGAGCGCATGGAACTCCACCTCGCCCTGCATCACCACCTCGTGCTCGATCCCGGGCGGTATCCATACGGCGCGGTAGCGCGGAACAATCCACATCGTGCCGGGCACGCTGACGCGGATGCTCCCGAACCGCGGGCAGTTGAGCTGGCCCCAGCTGTGCCGATGCCGGCGGATGACGCTGTCGACCGGCGGTCGGCGGAGATGAACCATCACCGGTTCCGTCGGCGTTGGAGCGAGCTTCGGGAACGGATCATACGAGGAACGGCGTGGCATGATTTCGTAACTTTTTGGCTTGTAAGCAGATCGATGCCATTGTAAATCTAAATATCATCTACACCATCGCATCTTCCGGATCAACGCAATGAATCAACCGGCAAAGTCATTGGGCGCGCCCGAGCGGCAATGGACTGGCGAAGTCGTCGGTACCGGGCTTCTGCTCCTGACGGTGATCATTGCGCTCGTCTTGTTGCAACACACGTCGTTTCTGCCGGGTCTGTCCGCCGCGGCTTCACGTGCGGCCGTTCTCGTTTGCTTCACCGTCTGTTCCTGGGCGCTCGGTTTCTTCAAGGAGCCGATGACGACGCTGCTGTTCTTTCTGTTGGCGATGCTGTTCGATGTGACGCCGGCGCAGACGATTTTCGGGGGATTTGCATCGCCGGCGTGGTGGCTCGTGTTCGGCGGGGGCATCACGGGAATTGCCGTGCGCACGTCGGGACTCGCCCAACGGCTGAGCGACTTGCTCCTGTCGATGCGGATGGGCACCTACGGCTTCTATGTGTCGGCCGTCGTTCTTGCATCGGTGGGACTCGCTTTCGTCATGCCGTCGACGACCGGGCGAATCATGCTGCTCACGCCCATCGCATTGACACTGGCGGACCGCCTCGGATTCGGCGCGGGCCGGCGCGGCCGCACGGGCCTTGTGATGGCGGTGGCCGCCGCGAGCTATATGCCTCCCACGTCCATCCTTCCGGCAAATATTCCCAACTCGGTCCTGCTTGGCGCGGCAGAGCAGCTCTACGGCGTCAAGCTTCACTACGCCCCCTACTTTTTGCTGCACTTTCCCGTGCTGGGCGCGTTGAAGTCCGTGATACTGATCTGGCTCGTGCGCAGTCTCTATCCGGACGAGATCGATCCGGGACTCGGGCGCAACCATGAGGCCACGCCGCTGACGGCGCGTGAGATCGCCCTGGGCTCCGTGCTCGCGTTGTCGCTGGTCTGCTATGCAACTGACTTCTGGCACGGCATATCGCCCGCATGGGTCAGCCTTGCCGCGGGCATCGCCTGTTTGTTGCCCCAGACGCGAATCATGTCCCTGAAAGACTTTACCGAGCAGATGCATATTGCGCCGCTCGTGTACGTTGCGGGATTTCTGGGCCTCGGAGCCGTCGTGACGGAAAGCGGTCTGGGTGTGTGGGCGGCCAATCTGCTATTGCGTGCGGCGCCCATGGAGCCGGGTCATTACGTGACGAATGCATTGCTGATCCTCGGAATCGGCGCATCGATCGGATTGGTGACGACGCTACCGGGCCTCCCCGCCGTACTGACGCCCATTGCCGGCCAGCTCGCTCGTGCAAGCGGCTTGCCTTTGTACACGGTATTGATGCTTCAGGTTCCTGTTTTTTCAACGGTCTTTATTCCCTATCAATCGCCGCCGATGATGATCGCCATGCATATGGGTGGGGTCTCGTTGAAAGACGGCATTCGGCTCTGTATTCCCCTCGCGGTTCTTACCGTACTCTTTCTGTTGCCTCTCGATTATTTCTGGTGGCGATTCCTTGGTGTGCTTTCAGCGGCCACATAACAGCAGGGTTTCGTCTCTCGATTTTAAAAATAACATGCTGGTGCGCGCTTGAGCGTGACGGCGGGGCGCAATGTGCCGCCTTGTCGACGCTCGAGTGTGACAACCGCTCGCGTGTCGTCGCGGGTGACGGACATTGGACAGAGGACAGAAAAAATGCTTGATCCGAAACGATTGCGTTCCTTCGTTACGGTGGCTGAGGAACTGCATTTCGGTCGCGCGGCCGAGCGGCTTCATATCGCACAGCCACCTTTGACCCGGCAAATCAGCTTGCTTGAAACCGAACTGGGGTTCCAGCTCTTCGCGCGTACCAGCAGAAAAGTCATGCTGACGCCGGCAGGACTTCAATTCCTTCCGTACGCCCGAAGCGTGGTTGAATTCCATCTGCGCGCGACGGAGTTTGCGCGAAGACTTGCCGAGGGCATGCCGGTGCCCGTCACGTTCGGCTATTCGCCGTCCATATGTCTGGAAGATCGATTCACGGCCTCGATCAGAGCAGTCGGCGAAGAATTCCCGGGCGTCAAATGGACTTTCGTCGAACTGCCTTCAAAAGCGTTAAACGAAGCGGTGGCGAACGGCCGAATCGATGTCGCCGTTTCGCGCATCCGGCCGCCGCAGGATGCGCGCGGCATCGTGCTCGAAAACCGGATCAGCGAGCGCCTCGTCGTTGCGTTGCCGGAGAACGATGCGCTGTGCAAGCGGGCGAGCGTCTCCCCGGATAGCCTTCAAGACAAGCACATCATTCTTTCAGCCGCCGGTGCGGCGTCCGGGTTGAACGCACAACTTCATACGCTCTTTGACTGCTGGAACGTCAGGGCGCGGCTCGGCCCGACGGCTCCGCATCTGGCGTCGGTGCTCGCGCTGGTCGCGGCCAACCTCGGCATCGCGCTCGTTCCCGAATCCGCGGCCGCTTCGCCAAGGCTGGGCGTGCAATACCGTCCGCTCGAAGGTGAAAGCGGGTATCTCGACGCCTACGTTGTTCGCAAGGAAGAGAAATTGTCCGGCGCGGCCGAATGGTTGCTGCAAGCGATCGCCGGCTATTTTGGATCGGGGCAGTTCGCCGTTGTCCAACCGGATGAAGAAGCGGAGTTGGCTGGCGAAAGAGTGTGCGAGTAAGCGGGCGGTCAGGGCATCACGTGCGCGGGACGCGGGTTGCCGGCAATGCGATACGCTCGTCCAGGAACCGGTCCCGGCGCAGGTGACCGACAAGGGCATCGCTGCCGCCGGCTTGCCCGTCCAGGCGCTCGCCAACAAGTCCAATCGAGGACAACCGGGGCAAAACGAGAATGCGTCCGATTGGAGCCGGCCCGGCAAGGGCAGTTCGCGGGCTCGTTCTGCGCCGGGCATCGCGCCGCCGCCGCCATGAACATGTTTCGCTCGATCAATATGCCGAGCAGGTACGCATCATTCATCCGCAGCGCATCGAGCATGCCGCGCGATGCGGTATCGAACCGTATCGCCATTCTTGTCGCTATTCGCCAAATCGCCGCTCGTTGCGACTCCTTCGAGAGGCATCGTTTATTTCCCGCTTGAGTTCGCGAGCTTCGATTCTGATCTAAAAAAGACGAAAGTCGCGACAATCACCCTCGTAAAAACACGAGTCTAATCTCAAAAAAGGTATCGATACCGACGAATTTGGTATTGGTATTGCGTATGTCGGCGCTGGTATAAATGGTGCGACCCTCCAGGTGACGGCAATGAAGTTTCGCCGTAATGGTTGATATTGATTCCATATTGGAGGCGACCTGATTTATCGCGTTCGCGAGGTGGAGCAGCGCGCGATATCGGAATGATTCTGTCAGACGTGCGACCGGCCTGGATAAGGTCCGTTTGACGGTGAATGGTTGCGTGGTCAAAGAATGACAAGGCAGAGATGTTTGGATTGGAAAACTGCCGAGATGACGTTCCGAATGAAAGTGCGTTATCAAACATGGAGACCTGAGAGAATGCGCTTACACCCGCTGGGTGAGAGTTTAGCGGCGTCGTCGCCGGACTATGACGCAAAATGCGTTTTCAACGCACTCGTCTCGCTGGATGAGTCGCCTGACTCTCGGGAAATGGCACGCTATACCGTTCGTGCGGAATTGGACAGGGCCCGCATGTCCGGTACGGGCAGCATCGATCTGGACGTCACGATGTCCAGGCCGGCTGAGTGGCCGGCCGCCATCATCGAGCAGCGTTTGCGCGACGAAGAGAAAGTCAGCCGCTTGCTCGAAGGCGTCGACGACGCGGCACGCAAGATGATCTTGTGGCAGCATGCTCCCGCCGCGCTAACCGAGGGCAGCTGGATTCAGTTCGCCTTTTGTCCGGCGAGGTCCCACACGAACGTGAGCGCGATACTCCTGCGTGCACATCAGGAGTACGTCGGGTATGGAAATCAGAGCCGACACTTGGGAGGCCAGTTTCTCGACGCGCTGCGCGCGCTCGATATCACGGTCCCGGACGTCTCGACGTGGTCGTTCGCCAGTTCGCCCAATATCGATCCTGACGCGTGGCGGGGACCTGCTTTTGCGCTGGCGTTATCGGAATACCCGACGCACTATTTGCCGGAGCTGCTGGGCTACAACCTGTATCGGGCCGTATACGGGCTGTGCCCGTCGGTCGCCAACGCCTATCTGGGATTATCGAAGCAGCAGGCGGCGAGCAGATATTTCGATTTCCACAGCTCGGACACCCGCAGCAAATGGCTGGCAGGGCTCGCGGTCGACGCAATCGATGCCTATCTTGAAGAGCTGCGAGCCAGCTCGAGCGATACTCAAACGACGTTGGAACGCATTAAAACAGGCGTGAACGTCGGGGTATTGCTGGGTCGGCATTGGTTGAACATGATCACGGCGCTGAAAGACGGCGACGCGTTTACTGCTCGGGGCCGAATGCTGAGCCTGGTCCGGCGAAAGAGCATCGATGCGTTCGGATACCACCATCATTCGAGGCTGCGCGGGAAATCCGTCGACGACTATCTCGATCCCGAGGCGCCCCAGGCGGAGGGCTTGCTGGACGCGCTCGCGAAGTCCCCCTATGTCCGGCCCGGAAATTCGGCGGCCAGTCCGCTATTGACCCATCTCGTGCGGTTTGGCGGCCCGATGTTTCGGATTTTCACGCCGACCGAACTCGAGGATATCGCCCGGTGGATCGACAGTCTTCCAGCGGCGGCCGCAACGGAAGTGCAAGCGACCGTCGCTCGCGATCCGGTGCATGACGACCAGCGCTTGGCACACGGACCGCGCGCAGCGAAAGGCGGCGAAGGTGCGCGTCTCGCTTCTCGAATGAGCGTGTCCGAGCGTCTGCCCTTGCGCGAGCTTTATCATCGCCTCGTCAATATTGAGGAATATGGCGACGTGCTGGGCGCTGCGCATCGCTTCACATCGGAATGGCTGATGCGGTCGCGCGCGGGATTGACCGGCGACGATCGGAGAATCCCCTTTCTCGAGTATTCGCACGCGCGTCTCGAGCAGTGGTTGAGCGACAAACATCGGGAACAGGTCGAATCATACAGCGGCGACGAGGGGGCGCCGGTTCCTTCGCAGGAAGATGTCATTCAACAGTCGGTGCAACTGTGTCCGATGGTGCTGGTCGACGGCGCATGGCTTCAACGATTCTCGTCGGTGGCGCTGAGTGGAAGCCATATCGGTTCGCTTCTGTATCACGTCTACGCGGACGAACTCGGCAACGGCAGCGTGAAAGAGAATCACCCGAACGTCTATCGCGAACTCATGGCGCAAATGAAAGTCGATTTGCCGCCGTTCGGGTCGGCGGCTTTTGCGTACTGGAGTGGCTTCGATGACGAGTCATTCAAGGTTCCGGCGTTCTGGCTGTCGATTTCCCGTTTTCCGAGGGAATTTCTTCCAGAGCTCCTGGGCGTCAACCTTGCAATGGAGTTGTCGGGAGTCGGCGGTACATACCGCCAGGGCCGCGACATGTTGCGCCACTATGGCTACAGCTCCGCCTTCGTGGATTTGCACAACACGATCGATAACGTTTCGACCGGGCACACGGCGATGGCGTTGCGGGCCGTGTCGGTTCATCTCGATGAAATCGCCGCGAGAGGCAACCGGGAAGACGTGAACCGGGAATGGCTGCGCGTCTGGACCGGTTATCGGGCGCTGAAACCGCCTTCGGGCCTGAAGAGCCGGGTCTCCCTTCTCGGGAGCGTCATCGCGCAATCGATCTCGGGGATCGCAAAACGGCCGATCCATGCCGCGAGAGAATACCGGCTCGCCCCGTATGTCCGGTCCAGTTCCGAAGCAGACAACCACGTGGGAGCACCATGAAAAGTCGCGCGATTCTCGGCATATCCGCCTACTACCACGACAGTGCCGCGGCGCTGATAAAAGATGGAGTCATCGTCGCCGCAGCTCAGGAGGAGCGTTTTACACGCAAAAAGCAAGATAGCCGCTTTCCGGAAAACGCGATTCAATATTGTTTGCGGGAAGCCGGCCTGCGCCTCGATCAGCTCGAATCGGTCATCTTCTATGACAAGCCGCTTGCGAAATTCGACCGGCTCCTGAAGACCTATCTCGCGTTCGCGCCGAAAGGTTTTGCGTCGTTCGCCGAAGCGATGCCGTCGTGGATGCGCGACAAACTTCATGTCAAGTCGTCCTTGTACGCCGAACTCGCGAAATTCGGCGGACTCTCGTTGAGCGAACTTCCTCCGCTGCTGTTTTCCGAACATCATCTTTCTCATGCCGCATCGGCTTTTTACCCGAGTCCTTTTCGCAGCGCCGCGGTCTTGTGCCTTGATGGCGTGGGAGAGTGGGCGACGACGAGCGCCTGGCTAGGGAAAGATACATCGATCACGCCGCTGTGGCAGATCGATTTCCCGCACTCTCTGGGGCTGCTCTATTCCGCGTTCACCTATTTTTGCGGCTTCAAGGTGGACTCCGGCGAATACAAGGTGATGGGGCTTGCACCTTATGGCGTACCGCGATACCGGGACGTGATCCTTTCCACGCTGATGGATCTCAAGGACGACGGTACGTTTCGCCTGGATATGTCGTATTTCAACTATGCGACCGGTCTCACGATGACCAACGAGAAATTCGCTGCGCTCTTCGGCGGGGCGAGGCGCGAACCCGAGACGGAGTTGACTCAAAGGGAAATGGATCTGGCCGCCTCGGTTCAAGCCGTCACGGAAGAGGTGGTGCTTCGTCTCGCCAGAACGATTCATCGTGAAACCGGAGAGCGGAATCTTTGCCTCGCCGGCGGCGTGGCGCTCAACTGCGTTGCCAATGGCCGGTTATTGCGCGAGGGTCCGTTCGACGATGTATGGATCCAGCCCGCGGCGGGCGATGCCGGCGGGGCGCTGGGCGCAGCGCTCGTTGCATACCATGCGGACACGACGAGTTCCCGGCATGCCGACGGACGCAACGACGCCATGTTCGGCGCCTATCTCGGGCCCGCCTATACGGACGAGGAAGTGATCGCTTATCTCGACTCGGTCGGCGCCCCGTACTACCGGATGGATGAAGCGCATCTTGCCGAGTATGTTGCCGAACTGCTGGCCGAGGAGAAAGTGATCGGCTGGTTCCAGGGGCGCATGGAATTCGGTCCTCGCGCGCTTGGAAGCCGCTCGATCATCGGGGATCCGCGCAGCACCAAAATGCAAAGCACGATGAACCTGAAGATCAAGTATCGCGAGTCGTTTCGTCCGTTCGCGCCTTCGATATTGGCAGAACACGTGTCGGAATGGTTCCTGCAAGACCGCGCCAGCCCGTACATGCTGATCGTGGCGCCGGTGCTCGACGCACATCGATTACCCGTCGACGAAAATTACGGGAAGCTTTTCGGGATCGCCAAGCTGAACGTACCGCGATCCACCGTGCCGGCGATCACGCACGTCGACTTCTCGGCGCGTGTGCAAACCGTGCATGCGCAAACCAATCCGCGATTCCACAGGCTGCTGACGCACTTCTATGAACGGTCGGGTTGCCCGATGGTGGTCAACAGCTCGTTCAACGTGCGCGGCGAACCCATCGTCGAGTCGCCGGCCGACGCGTACCGCTGTTTTATGCGGACTGAAATGGACTGCCTGGTATTGGGCAACTGCGTATTGCTGAAAGAGCAGCAACCGGCCCAGGAGCGGGACACGGCATGGAAAGAGGAATTCGCGCTCGATTGATGAAACCAAGGAGCTTCGTATATGGCTGAACTGAAGGAAGTGGCGTGGCGTGTCGGGGTGGCACTGGTTTTCTTTGCAATCGTATCTCCGATCGCTTTGCTCGTGCGCCTGTTCCATGACCCGGTTGCAATGAAATGGGATCGCAAGGCGTCGACATACCGCGTCCAGGCAAAGAAGAACTATCGTCCAAATTTTTCGCGCGCTTCGTAGAAGGGCGTTATAGGCGATCGAAGATCGCCAGTGAGGAGCGGCATGTCCGGCGCGATGAAACGGTGGGCTGACGATCGGTACGCACTCGTTCCGCAGATGGTGGAATACGATCGCCTCATGGCGCCATCTCGACTGAGATGGCACCCGCACGTGATGTTCTTTCATCCGGAAAACTATCTATCCGAGGTGGTCAGCACGGATCGATGGGGGTTTCGGTACGGCAGCGGACGCAATGGAGAAGCGGAGATTTCCCTCGGCGACCTGCGTGGCGTCTCGGAGGTGAACCTGCTCGTCGGTGGCTCGGTTACCTTTGGTCTCGGCTGCACGCGAGACAGTCTGACGATCAGCTCGCGATTGACCGCTCTGGAATCGGGCGGGGCGCCATGGCTGAATTTCGGCGGGCGTGGCTTCACGTCCGCGCAAGAGCTGGTCGCATTCTTGCTGCTGCGTGACGAATTGCCTGCGGTACGGAACGTCGTGCTTTTGAGCGGACTCAACAACCTGGTGCTCGCTGATCCGGCTACGCGTCTGCGCAGCCCATTCGGTGAATTCTTCTTCTCCGAGGATTTCTATCGGGCGATGGAGGATGTGAAGAACGGATACAAGCCGAAGCAGGGCCTCTGGAAGAAACTGGCGCGGCATGAAGGCGCCGGCACGGCGCCTCCGGCCACCGCGAGTGACGCGCGTGGAGACAGGGATCGACATGAGATCGCCATTGCCGGGATCGAGCGCGACGTCCAGCATTGGGCGGCGATTTGCCAGGCACAGGGCATATCGCTGTTCTATGCCCTTCAACCATTCGCAACGTGGCCAGATCGGATTCTGCACGAGAGCGAGGCGACGCTTTTCGATTTGCTCGACAAGATGGCAGGAGGGCAATCGAATGCGACAGCCGAGATCGGCGACAAGGCGGTGGGTGCGCGATTCCGGCGCGCCGTACGAGAAATGTGCGACGGACTGACGGTGCCGTTCGTCGACGTCACGGAAGCCATCGAGCGCGATGCATGTCAGGGCAAGTGGCTGTTTGTGGATCGTGCACATCTGACCGACGACGGCTGCGCGGTCGTTGCCGAGCTGATCGATGCGCTTGTCGTTGCCAAATCGCAACCGCGTCATGCGGGAGCGCTTCTTCAATATGGCCATTAGGAGGTTATATGAATACCCGGAGTCAGAAGCAACCGACCGTTCGTCAGGCCGCACCGGCGCGCACTGGCGCGGTGCAGCGTCAATCGCTATGGGAAACCGTGGTCGCCAAGCTGTTTCGGCGAAAGAAGAAGAATGAAAAGACCATTTATCCGCTGTTTTGACCGGGCCTGAGGCAGGGAACGGCGGGAACCGTCGAACCACGCTTCCCGCTGTCCCGTCACGCAGACCCGATAGCGTGTACGTAGCGGCCGTCTAATCATTCCAGGATCCCTATGAACGGTATTGAGCTTGAACACGGATTCGCATTTGCAGTGGTTTCAAAGGCAGGACAAACGCCGTTTGACGCGATTGTGACGGGAAGCCGGGCGATTGCGCTTGCCGATGTCGTGCATGACGTGGAGTATCGGAAAACCGGCAGCGCGGCTGGTATCTTCGACGACTGGGATGCATTGTCGGCAACTGTCCTCGACGCGCATCGATCCGGCTTCAAGGGCATCGATGAGCGGCATTGGATCGATCTGTCGGACTTGCAGTTTCATGCGCCGTTGTTGCCGCGCGCGCAAATTTACTGCTCTTCCGCGAATTATCGCAAGCAGCTGGTCGAATTGATTATCTCGCGCGGCGGTGATCCCGAAATAGACGTGTTGCCGATATCGGAACGACGACCGACTGCCGAGCGAATGGTTGAAAAACGATCGCGCCAGGGCGAGCCGTATTTCTTTCTCCGGCCTAACTCGGGGTTGGCCGCGCCATACGCGGATATCGCGGTACCGGATACCGAGCATCAGATGGACTGGGAAGTGGAGCTTGGTGTCGTCATCGGACGCAGGACGAGAAACGTCAAGCGCGATCAGGCGCTTTCGCACGTAGCGGGTTATACGATCCTCAATGACCTGACGGATCGAAGCAAGATATACCGCAAGGATTTCCCCGGCGCCGACTGGTTGCGGGGGAAAGGGATGCCGGCGTCCATGCCGGCCGGCCCGGTCATCGTCCCTGCGTGCTGTGTGTCCGATGTGGGCGCGCTGCGCCTCCGGCTCTGGGTGGACGGCGAGCTCATGCAGAGCGAGCTGGTGAGCGACATGATCATCGACATCCCGCGGCAGATCGAATATTTGTCGGCGCGGTGCGAATTGCTTCCCGGAGACGTCATTGCGACGGGTACACCTGCCGGCACAGGCGCGGAGCGAGGCACGTTTCTGCGTCCTGGAAATGTCCTGAAGGCCCAGATAGACGGCCTCGGATTTCAGCTCAATCGAATTGTGTGAATCCTGCGTGCGAGGTGGCTGCACGAGTCGCGCGAACGCCACAAGGCACGCAACGATGCGGGGGAGGGGGCATGCTAACGCTGGGTCATTGCCCTGCAAGCTGGGCACTCAAGGGTATTACGTACTTTGACCACGAAACGCGTCGATTCGAAGTCGGCGATATTGAAATCGATGGCCAATGGATCACGAGCGTCGGCGCGCCAGGGTCGTCGAAGATCGAGTACGCAATCGATGGCCGCGACTACGCGTGCACACCCGGTCTGATACTCGCGCAAACCGATCTGCCGACGATCCAGCGAGGGTCGGAGCGATTGTTGCGAGCAGGCGTCACGACTGCCGGTGCGACTTGCCGGACTGCGAGCGAATGCATTCTGACGGCGAGTCAGACACAGGTTCAGTTGGTCCTGCGCCTGGTTCTGAATTCACCTGGCCGCGAGTGGAACGGGGAAGAGATTCTGGATGGACGAGACGCGCGCATTTTCAGTCGGATTGCGAGCCTGGCAAAGCTCAATCGCGTGCGCGTCGCCCCGGCGATTCACTGCTCGTCGGTTTTGTCTGCATCTGAACTCGTCTATGCGCAGAAGTTCGCGGCGGCCATCGGTCAAGGTCTCTGCGTGGTCTTGTCGGAGAGCCCGGAAGCAGCCCAAGCATTTCGCGAGCGATTCTTCTGCAGCGAAATACAACTGCTTTCATTTTTGCGGCTGATCGAGCCGGGTACGACGGTATCGGGACTGTCGCAAGTCACCCCCAGGGATCTCGACACGCTGAGGCGATCGGGCGCCGACGTCGTCGGCCTTCAGGATGCGATGAGAATGCACCGGCGCCGCAAGCGCTTGCCGGCATCCACGTGCTCGGGCGCACGGCGTGAGCCCTTCTCGCAACGCAAACCCGAGATGCGTCTCGGCGATGGTTCGTTTGCGACCGATCTGACGACGGCCGGTCCGTTCATCGAATCTGCGTTGGTCGACGCGGACGCCGGTGTGGACGATGCGACGATTCGGGCGGCTGCCACGCTGGGCGTGTCGCAATACTGCGGCCGCATTGCGCCGGGGATGCAAGCGGACCTATGCCTCTTCGACCTGCACGACCTGGAACGCCAGGGGCCATGCAGCGCGGCTTTCCTGCAGCTGTTCGAACATCGCGAACCTCGGTTTGTGTTCGTTGCGGGACAGCTCGCGACAGGCGCGTCGTCGACCATCTCCGATCGCGCGTCTTGGGAAATACCACAAAGGAGCAACGAAATTGCGCACTTGGCATGAAGGAAAGAGAGCGTGCGTCGGACCTGGCCCTCGGCATATCGGACGACGTGCAGAGGCGGCAGCGGAAACGGTTGAATACGATTGCATCGAACGGAGGCACGGGTGACAGGCGATTTCGACAGTGAGTTCCGGTCGGTTTTCACGGGCGATACGCTCGGGATCGCCGCGAAGCGGCGCGTCATCGACGATCCGTACATCCATCGGCTACAGCGTCGGCACTTCATTCTGTTCGACGTGTTGCCGTTTTTCGGCACGCTCGCCGCGCTTGCGTGGCTTTTCGCGCGGCCAATCGGCTGGCCGGAACTCGTCGCGTTCCTCACGATGTGGACGTTCTCGGGGCTCGGAATCTCGTCCGGCTATCACCGGCTGTTCGCGCACAAGTCGTATACCGCGACGCGCGGCACGCGGATCGCACTCGCGATCGCAGGCTCGATGGCCGGGCAGGGCGGCCTGATCTCCTGGGTCGCGATGCATCGCCGGCATCACGAGCGCGGCGACCAGGAAGGAGACATGCATTCGCCGAACCTTCATGGTCCGGGTTGGCGCGGCAAGCTGCGCGGCTTCCTGCACGCACACTTCACATGGATGATCGCGCATCCGTATCCGAACGTCGTCCACTATGCGCCGGACCTCGTTCGCGATTCCGCGATGAGCTATGTGAGCCGCCATTACTATCGGTGGGTTGTGCTGGGCTTCATCACGCCCGCAGTGTTTTGCGCGCTCGTGGAGTGGTCGTGGACGGGCTTGGCAAGCGGCTTTCTTTGGGGCGGAATGGTGCGGATGTTCGTGCTCGAGCAAGGGATCTGGTCACTGAACTCGTTCTGCCATCTGGTCGGCAAGCGCTCGTTCGCCACGCGCGACCAGAGCCGCAACATCGGTTGGCTTGCACCGTTCATCTTCGGTGAATCGTGGCATCACAACCATCACGCGTTCCCCGGCTCCGCATCATTTGGCCTCCGCTGGTATCGTGTCGACCCGGGCTACTGGTTCATCCGTGTGCTCGGCTTGCTCGGGCTCGCGAAGGAAATCAAGGTGCCGGCGCGCGAGCAGGTCGAGATGCGAGTAATGCGGACCTGAGGTAAGTCGATCACGCAATCATGACCGTCGAGAGATGCAGATTCCGAGCATGGCAGTTCGTATTCCTACTCACATTGGGGAAAATAGATGAACGCAGTCACGTCTTCGAGCACGCGTGAACAAGACGCGCAGGCCATTTTCGAATGGTGTGCGAAGTACATAGGCCAAATTCTGAATCTCGAACCGGAGCGAATCGTGCAGACAGATTCGCTCGACGTGCTCGGCCTCGATTCTGCGACCGCGACGTCCATGGTGATCGAACTCGAGAACCGATTCGGTGTGGACGTGCCGATCGCAATGGTGTTCGCGGAACCGACGCTCGGCGACATCGCGCACAGGATCGCCGAGCGGATGGCCGACGCCGCATGTGAGCGAGGCGTCGCATGAGTGCGCATGAGACGGTGGACTACGGCGGGTCCGCGCGGGCGGTCCAGTACCACTACGACATTGGCCGCGAATTCTACGGGCTATGGCTCGATTCGACGATGGCGTACTCGTGTGCGCAGTGGGCGGACGACGATCCGGCGTCCGCCGAACCGCTCGAATCTGCACAGCGACGCAAATTCGCGTTCCACCTGGGGCAGTCACGCGCAACACGGGCGAGACGCGTGCTCGATATCGGCTGCGGTTGGGGCGGACTCATGCAGTGTGCGGCCGCGTTGCCGGACGTCGAACGAGTGGTCGGGCTTACGTTGTCGGACGATCAGGCCGACTATGTGAGCGGCCTGAAATTGCCGAACGCACATGTGCGGCTCGAAAGCTGGGTCGATCATGCGCCGGACGAACGCTACGGCGCAATCGTGTCGATCGGCGCGTTCGAGCACTTCGCGAAACCGGAGGACAGCATTGCCGACAAGATCGCGGTTTATCGCGACTTCTTCGTGCGCTGCCGGGACTGGCTCGAACCCGGCGGCCGTCTGTCCCTGCAAACCATCGCATACGGCAGCATGCGCCGCGATGAGGCAAGTGAGTTCATCAACAACGAGATCTTCCCGGCCGCAGATCTGCCGACGTTCGCGGAAATCGCGCAGGCTGCAGACGGCGTGCTCGAGATCGTCGAGACGTACAACCACCGGCTGCACTACGCGCGGACGATGGAGGCGTGGGCGCGCAACTTGCGCAAGCGGCGCGACGAGGCGGTCTCGCTCGTCGGCGAGGCGGTTGTCGGACGTTACGAGCGCTATCTGACGCAGTCCGCGATGGGGTTCTACATGGGGAAGATCGGCCTGCTGCGCATCGCGTTCAGGCCGATCACCACGAACTGGCGCCATAGCGCGACGCCATGAGCTTGCGCGGCGCAGTCTTTCCGGGTTGGCCAGTCAATGGAGGAGCGGTGCAAGCAGTCGAACCCGTGCGCACAGCACGCATCCGTTTTAATCCGATCGATCCGGCTTTCCATGCGGATCCTTATCCTACGTATGCGCAGATGCGGCGCGATGCACCTCATCTGCGCGCGCTTGGCACGCTCGTGTTGACGCGCTACGCGGATGTCGTCGCCGCGCTGAAGACGCGCGACTTGAGCGTTGCATTGATTCCGGAAACGATCGAGCGTGCGGCACGCAGGCTCGACGTCGGCGACATCAGCGAGATCAGTCGCTTCATCCGACAATCGATCGTGTTCACCGACAATCCGGCGCATCTCAAGCTGCGCCGGCTCGTGAACGCCGCGTACAGCCCGGCGATGCTGACGGCAGTCGAACGGACGGTCGACGTGCAGGTGAGCGCGCTGCTCGACGCAATCGATGCTCGCGGCGGCACGGCCGACTTCATCGCGGACTTTGCCAGACCCCTGCCGGTCAACGTTCTATGTGCCTGGATGCGTGTGCCGGAGGCGCGCCGTGCATGGATCGCCGAGCACATCCACATGGTCCGCCATCTGCTCGATCCAGGATTGATCAACCGTGATCGGCTGGTGCGCACGCGCACGTCGCTGCGCACGTTGACCTCGTTCTTTGTCGACCATCTGCGCACCATTGGCGATGACGACGGCGTGATCGGCGCATTGACGATCGCGCGCGACGATGGCGACCGACTCGACGAGATCGACATCGCGTTCGCGTGCATCATGACGTTCGTTGCGGGTACGGAAACGACGGAGTCGCTGGTCGGCAATCTGTTCGACACGCTGCTCGCGCATCCGGACGCGCTTGCCGCGTTGCGCGACGACCGTTCGCTGATCGATGCGGCCGTCGACGAGTCGATTCGTTTCGAAACGCCGCTGCAGATGACGAAGCGGATCGCCCGCGCGCCGCAGTCGATCAACGGCATCGATGTGCGTGCGGACGAACAGATCCTGCTGTGCCTGGGCGCCGCGAATCGCGATCCGGAGGCGTTCGACGCGCCGGACACGTTCCGGCCTGATCGTCGCGGCCCGCCGCACGTCGGCTTCGGTTACGGGATGCACGCGTGTCTCGGCGCGGCACTTGCGCGGATGCAGGCTGCGCGCAGCGTCGCATATTCGCTGGAACGCTACGCGCACTGGCGCCGCACGTCGCCGGACGTGCGCTGGCAGACACACAGTGTGATTTTGCGCGGGCGGGGGGCGTTGCCGATCCAATTCGCAAAGGATGGGGTGGCGTAATGAAGCCGCATCGCTGGATCGTGCCGCCCGCCCGGCCGCGCGAACGCGCCTTGTTGCGGCTCGTCTGCTTTCACCACGCGGGCAGCAGTGCGGCTTGCTTCGCGGCTTGGCATGCCGGACTGCCGGATTGGATCGACGTATACGCGGCGCAACTGCCGCGCGCGTATCGATTCGACGAAGCCGCGGGTCATGCGGCACACGATACGACGCCACGTGCGTTGCTCGACACTTGGATCGACGCGTTGCTCGAAGCGCTCGTGTCGAACGTCGCCGGTTCGGCGCCTTTTGCGTTTTATGGCCACAGCCTCGGCGCGCTCGTCGCCTACGAACTCGTTTGCGCGCTGCGTCGCGCCGGCGAACCGTTGCCGGTCGCGCTCGCGGTGTCGGGCCGCCGCGCGCCGCATTGTGAACTGGCTGGCGCGCCGCTCGCGCTGCTCGACGATACGTCGCTCGTCGCCGTGCTCGAACGAATGGGCGGCGTTGCGCACGGGCTGTTGCATAACGACAATTGGCGAACGACGTTCCTGCCGACGCTGCGCGACGACCTGCGCGTCAGCGACCTGTACGCACCGCGCGACGAGCGGCCGCTCGATGTGCCGCTGCTTGGGTTTCGCGGCCAGGACGATCCGATTCTGACGCGCGACGAATTCGACGCGTGGCGCGCAGCGACAATCGGTGTCGTGCGGATGCGCGAACTTTCCGGCGCGCACTTCTTCGACGCAGCCGGTACGGCCGCATTGCAACGCCATATCGCGGTCGATCTCGAATCGCTTTTGACGGGTACGAAGGAGCGTCCATGAAAAACGACGACGTGATTCACGCCGATTTGGCGTACTGCCCGGTCGGCGGGCCGTCCGACGACGGGCCGCGAACCTTTGCACGGCTGTTGACGCATTGGGCCGCCATCGGCGGCAACGCTGTCGCGTGCGTGATGCTCGACAACGAGGGTGTGGAGGTCGGTGCGCTCACCTATGCGGAACTCGATCGCGCCGCGACGGTGCTCGCGGCCGAGCTTGCCGCGCGTGCCGAGCCCGGCGCGCGAGCGTTGCTGATGTTTCCCACCGGTCTCGCGTTTGTCGTCGCGTTCGCCGCGTGCCATTACGCGTCGCTTGTCCCGGTACCGGTCGTGCCGGTGCGCGGCCGGCGAATGCGCGACGCGTCGATCGCGATCGCGATCGACTGTGCGCCGGCGCTCGTGCTGACCGTGCCCGATTACGTGGATGCCGTGCGCGACCAGTTCGCGTCGCTGCCCGGACTCGCACGTGCGGCAATCGTGCCGGTCGACGCCGGTGTATCGGCGCACGCCCCGATGGGGCCGGCGCGCGGCATCGACCTACCGGCGCCGCTCGCCTTGCTGCAATACACGTCGGGATCGACGTCGATTCCGAAGGGAGTCGCGGTGTCGCAGGCGAACTTGTTCGCGAATCTCGAAATGCAGCGTCGCGTGTTCGGCAATCCGCCGGGTGCGACATACGTCGGCTGGGCGCCCTTGTATCACGATATGGGATTGATCTGCAATCTGCTGGAACCGCTATATGTTGGAGGCCGAGCGGTCCTGATGTCGGCAGGCGCGTTTGCGCAGTCCCCATGGCTGTGGCTGCGCGCGATAGACCGCTATCGCGCACGCGTTTCCGGCGGCCCGAATTTCGCGTACGACCTGTGCGTCGCGCGCGCGGAGCGTATCCTGCGCGAGCCGCTCGACCTGTCGCACTGGACAATCGCGTACAACAGCGCGGAGCCGGTGCGCGCCGACACGATCCGCCGCTTCTCCGACACGTTCGCGCCGGCCGGCTTCCGCGCTCACGCATTGCGTCCGTGCTACGGGATGGCCGAGGCAACGCTGCTCATCAGCGCGTCTCGCGTCGCGCGAGTGCCGACGATCGAGTCCGTCGACAAGAACGCGCTCGCGTTGGGCGATGCGCGACCGGCGCAACTGCCCGACGCCGTGCGCCTGTCGATCGGCTGCGGCGGCGCACTCGACGCGGAGCGAATCGCGATCGTCGACCCTGCGACCTGCGACGAGTTGCCGGAGGGCCGCATCGGCGAGATTTGGGTGCAGGGTCCGCACGTGCCGGACGGCTATTGGAACCGTCCCGAGCAGTCGCGCGAGACATTTCACGCGCACATCGCCGGCGACGCGTCCTTGCGTCGCTATCTGCGTACGCGCGACCTCGGTTATATGCGCGACGGCGAGCTGTTCTTCGTCGGCAGGTTGAAGGACGTCCTGATCGTCCGCGGCCGCAACGTGTATCCGCAAGACATCGAGCGGATCGCGGAGTGCGCATATCCGGGGATGAAGCCAAACTCGTCCGCTGCGTTCGCGCTCGACGAGGACACCGGCACACCGCGCTACGTGCTCGTGCAGGAGGTCGAGCGCGGGGTGCGGCGCACGCTGGACCACGATTTGGCCGCGCGTGCGATACGCCGCGCAGTGCTCGACGAATTCGACATGACGCTCAACGAGATAAGGTTCGTCGAGCCCGGTTCGATTCCGAAAACGTCGAGCGGCAAGATACGTCGCGGCGAGACGCGCGACCGTTACGGTCGCGACATGCTTGCGGCGATCGACCGGCCGCTGCGTGTCGCTCAATCGTTCAAAGAGGAGGATCGGGATGTCGTTGGCTGAAGTGGGAGGCGGTACCGGGCTCACGCGCGATGCACTCGAGGCGGTAGTCGCGCGGACGCCGTTTGCGGGCTGGATCGACGCGCTAATCGAAGCGTTCGAGCCGGGGCGCGTTGCGCTGTCGGTGCCGTGGAAGGCCGAATTGACGATGCACCACGGGTTCGCGCATGGAGCGGTGATCGGCTTCCTCGCAGACAGCGCCTGCGCGTGGGCGGCCGCGTCGCTTGTCGGCGACGTTGTGACGCTCGAATACAAACTGAACCTGATCGCACCCGCCGTGGGCGACTCGCTGTACGCCGTCGGCGAGGTACTGCGCACGAGCGGCCGCCATGCGGTGTGCCGCGCGGACGTATTCGCGCGACGCCGGGACCGGAGCGATCTGGTCGCAACTGCGCTCGCGACGATAGCGCGTTTCAAGTGAGGGGGCGTGATGCTTCAACTGCTGTACACCATGTTTCCGGTGTTCGCGATGATCGCGGCTGGCTATGCTGCCGAGCGGTTCGGCTGGCTGCAGGTCGCGCATTCCGAATCGCTGAACCGCTTTGTCTACTACGTGTCGTTCCCGGTGCTTCTATTCGGTGTGCTCGCGCACACGCCGACTACCGAAATCGCCGACACGCCGTTTCTCGTGGCATGGACCGCGTCGATGCTGGCCGGGTACGCGCTCGCGTGCGCGATAAGCACATGGCGGCACGGCGACGGACTCGCCGCGATGGGCGTGCGATCGATGAACGCGACATGCGGCAACACCGCGATGATGGGCATTCCGGTGGCGCTCGCCGCATTCGGGCCGCGCGGCCAACTGCTGGCGGTGCTCGCGACGACCGTGCTCGTGATCGTCAATGTGAGCCTGACCGTCTTGCTGCTCGAAGCAGGGCGTCACACGAACGGGGCGCGTCGCGTGGCCGTCGCGAAGATCGTGGCGGCGCTCGTTCGCAATCCGCTGGTGATTGGTGTCGTGGCCGGGATTGCGTACGGGCTCGCGTTTGGTGCGCCGCCCGCGCCGCTCGCGCGTCTCACGGACCTGCTCGGCGCGGCTGCGATACCGTGTTCGCTCGTCTCGACCGGACTGTTCTTCGCGGGCCAACGCAATCGGAATGGTGCGCGCTTTTCGGCCGCGCCCACCTTCACGTTGTTCAAGTTGATCGTGCAGCCCGGGATCGCGTACGCAATCTCGTGCGCGTTCGGCCTCGACCGCTGGACGACGGCGGTCGTCGTGCTGTTGTCCGCGATGCCGCCGGCGTCCACCTCTTTCGTGATTGCGCAACGCTACGGGATTCTCGTCGAGGAGACGTCGTCGATGACGATCGTATCGACCGCAGTGTCGGTGCTCACGTTGTCCTTGCTGCTTGCGTGGGCGAAACCCTGAGGAGGGCATGATGATCGAATTCGACGAGCAACCAGCAGACGACGGCGGCAGTGTGCCGCTCGTATGGCGGATTGTTGCGGGCGGCGCCGCCGCGCCGGAACAGATCAGCGCATGGCTTGCGCACGAGCGCGTGCGCGTAGACGCGGCGGTGTTGCGGCACGGCGCGGTACTGATCCGTGGTTTCGAAAGGCTCGCGAACGCGGCAGCGTTCGAGGCAGTCTCCGGCGCGCTCGGCAATGGGACGATGCCGTACATCGGCGGCACGTCGCCGCGTCGCGCGGTGCGCGGCAACATCATGACCGCGACCGAGGTGCCGCGCGATTACTCGATTCCGCTGCATCAGGAAATGTCGTACACGGAGCACTTTCCACCGCGCATCGCGTTCCTGTGCGTGACGCCCGCCGCGACCGGCGGCGAGACGACGGTTGCCGACATGCGTGACGTGACGAGGCGGATCGATCCGGCAGTGCGTGCGCGCATTGCGGAAAGGGGATTGCAACTGCGCCGCAACCTGCCGTTGCCCGAGTACGTCAACGACCGGCCGGGCGTGCCGAAGGCATGGACCGAGGTGTTCGCGACCGACGATCGTCGGCTCGCGGAGCGCGCCGCGACCGAGCGCGGCTGGCGCACCGAATGGCTCGCGGACGGCTCGCTGCAGCTGTGGCAGGAGGTCTTGCCCGCGATGCGCCGGCATCCGCTGACGCACGATCTCGTGTGGTTCAACCAGGTGCACATCTTCTCGCCGCACGCCGCACTGCGCTGGGCGCGCCGTGACGGCCGCCATGCGCTCGCCGGGCGGCTCGAGCGCGCGCTCGTGGAACATCCGGAACGGCTCGACGACGTTTGTCATGGCGATGGCACGCCGCTCGATCGTGACGACGTACTGCATGTCGCCGACGTTTTAGACGCTGCCGCGCGGCCCGTACGCTGGCAGCGCGGCGACCTGCTGCTGCTCGACAACGTACTCGGCGGGCACGGCCGCCGGCAGTTCGAAGGCGAGCGGCTGATCCTCACAGCGTTGATCGGCACGCAAGCCGCCGGGCAACGTCACGCGGCGTGATGCCGTATCGAAGCGGAGAAGAATCATGGATCGAATCGACGACAACGGCTGGCAGGTCGACGCGTGGCTCGCGGACGACTGGGCGGCCGTCGACCCCGAATACCCGCGTTTGCTTGCGTTGCTGAACAAGCGCCGGGCAGGGCAGAGCTGGCACAAGCACGCAACGTTCCGCGACCACCTGGTCGGGGTGTACCGTATGTTGAAGCTGTGGCGGCAGGATCGCGAGACGTGTCTGTGCGGGCTCTTCCATAGCGTCTATTCGAACGAGTACGTCGATCTTGCGCTGTTCGACCCGCACGAGGGACGCGACGTGCTCGCGAACGAAATCGGTGCCGACGTCGAACGGACGATTCATCGTTTCTGCACGATTCCGCGTACCGCATTCGTGCTCGCGCTGCTCGATGAGCGAACCGACTGCCGCGAAGGCATCACACTCGACCGCAACGGCGAGACATTCGAGCTGAGTCCGCGCGAGGTCGCGCTGTTCCTCGTCGTCACGCTCGCCGATCTCGTCGAGCAGTGGTACAGCTGGCAGGAAGACACGATGGCGAGCTATCCGCACACCGGTCGGCTGGACGCCCAGCCGAACTGGGCCGTCACGCTGTGGCCGGGGCCGTTTCGGCCCGGCTCGTCCGCGCTGTCGCTCGCGTCGCGGCTGGCGCGCCATCTGCGCGGGCTAGCCGAACCCGTGCCGCCGATCTTCGCGCAGTGCACCGCGCGCCTCGATTCAGCCGACGAAGCGGCCGCCGCCGCGCTTTACTGGCAAGTCGCGACGCTCCAGATGCCGCTCGTTGACCGCGAGCACGCGCGCGGCATGCTCGCACGCGCGGTTGAAATGAACCCGTGGGTGGGTGAACCGCATCTCATGCTTGCACAGATCGATCTGGTGTCCGGGCGGTTCGAAGACGCGGAGCAACACGCAGGACGGGGGCTCGCGCTGCTGCGCGATTGGGGCATTCAATGGGACAAGCGCGTGTCGTGGGAGGGATGGGTGGTGTGGGCATCGATGCTCGCACAACGCGCGCGACTGCGTGAATGGCCGGGCACGCTGCGCGATTTCAACAACCTTGGACTGGTGACGCGCGATGCATGACGCCGATCATCTTGCAGGTACGTGCGACATGCGTGGCAGCTTGCGCATTGCCGGCGTGCGGATGCGCACGGTCAGCGTGCCGCTCGAAAAGCCCGTGCGCACGGCGGCAGGTCTCGTATCGACCGCTGCGCTCGTGATCGTCGATATGGATACCGACCACGGCGCGAGCGGCACGACGTACGCATTCACCGACACGCCGGTCGCGCTCGGCGCGATACGCAGGCTGCTCGACGATCTTGCGGGGATGCTCACCGGGCTGCCGGTCGCGCCGGCCGCGCTCTACGCGACGCTGCGCCAGCGCCTCAAGTTGCTCGGCACCCCGGGGCTCGTCGGGATCGTGCTCGCGACGCTGGACATGGCCGCATGGGATGCGCTTGCGCGCACGCTCGGCGTGCCGCTTGCGACGCTTCTCGGCGGTGGGCCGGGGCCGGTGGCAGCGTATGCGAGCTACGGAATGGCCGGCGTCGAACAGGCGGAGCGAGACGGGGCCGAAGCGATGGAGCGCGGCTATCGCGCGCTCAAGATCAAGATTGGCTATCCGACGCTCGCCGAGGATCTCGCCGCGATTCGCGCAGTACGGCGCGTCGTCGGTGACGAGGTGCGCGTCATGGTCGACTACAACCAGTATCTGTCCGTCGCGGACGCGCTCGTGCGTTGCGCGGCACTCGACGACGAACGGATCGAGTGGATCGAGGAGCCGACTGCGTACGACGACTATGCGGGCAACGCGCGGATCGCCGCCGCGATCCGCACCCCGGTGCAACTTGGCGAGAATCTTTGGGGGCCCCGCGAGGTCGGCAAGGCGCTCGCGCACGGCGCGAGCGACCTGATGATGCTCGATCTGATGAAGGCGGGCGGCGTGACGGGCTGGCTGCGCGGCGCGGCACTGTGCGATGCAGCTGGTGTGCGCGTGTCGAGTCACGTGTTTCCGGAAGTGAGCGCACAGTTGTTGCGCGTCACGCCGGGAGCGCACTACCTCGAATCACTGGGCATCGCGACACCGCTGCTCGCGCGGCCGCTGCGCGTCGTCGACGGGATGGCGATCGTCGATGACACGCCCGGCAGCGGAATCGTCTGGAACGACGACGCGGTTGCGCGGCATTTGGTCGATTAGAACCAGGGAGATCACCGCGCCGCCCCGAATCGCATTGGCCCGGCCAAGAAAAAAGGCGATTGCCGTCAAGCAATCGCCTGAAACCATCTGCTGGTACTCAAGGCCACCCAGCGAAGACGGGACACGGCCATGCAGCCGCGCCTAAGGCACTCGGGGCCGGGCAGGTGCCCGAGCCGGAAAGCGACGGACCATCTCGGCGATCATTCGCCTGAACCCCGTCGGAACCCTGGCGAGCGAGCCGTCATCTCGCGCCGCGTTCGTGCTGCCGGGTGATCAGGAACGCGTCGCGGCTGCGGCCCGCGATCCACAGCGGCGGCCTGCCTCGACCGCTCCACGTCGCGCCGGTTTCCGGGTTGCGGTACTTCGGGGCGACCGAACCACGGCGTTTCCCGCGACCGCCGCTCGGCTTGGCCCGGCCAAAGATGTCCTCCGCGGAAATACCGTACTGGCAGACGGTCTGCCGTATCGCCTTGATCGCATCCGCGGCTTCCTTTTGCCGTGCAATCTCGGCCGCTTCCGACACCGACTTCAATCTGGCCTGGAGCTCTCGATAGGTTTCAGAATTCAGTTCGCTCATTTTTTACTCACCTATATAAATTTCCATCCCGGATCATCGAATTCGACGAGATGTTCCGCTTGACTGATCGGCTCAATCCTTGCGCGGGGACCAACATGCGGTTGCGATGAAGCTGAGGGCCGCGGTTCCCATCACGTAAAAGGCCGGAGCAAGATTATTCTGCGTTGCTGCAATCGCCCACGTGAGAATGGCCGCGGAAAATCCCCCGAACGTAATGACGGCAAGGTTGTACGAAATCGAAATGCCCGTGGAGACGATTTGCCGCGGAAACGTATCGCTCAACGCGGCGAGGATCGGCCCTTCATAACACGCAATAACCAGTCCGAATACGATCTGGAACAGCAGCAGCGAATGCAGCCCGGGGCTCGCATTCAAGAGCTTGAACAGCGGGTGCGCGGCAATGATGGCCATGACGAGCGCTCCCATGAGAAAGCGACGCCGTCCGTATCGATCGGAGAGGTGACCAAAAATCGGCGTGACGAACAGAACGATCGACGCCCCGACGAGAACGGCGATAAATCCCGTCGATGCCGGCAAGTGCAGCACCTTGGTTGCATACGTGGGGATATAGAAGAGCAGCACATACGAGCAGACGGTCCAGAAGATCACCAGGCCGAACCCGATCAACGTCTTGCTCTTCCAGCGACGCGCAATCTCGATCACCGGCGTACGCTCCCGAACGCGCGTCACGTCCTCCGTGGAATCATGCGCCTGGTTGCGGATGTAGATGCCGAGCGGCCCCAGGCACAAGCCGATCAGGAACGGTATGCGCCACCCCCACGACTCGACCTGATCCACGCTCAGATACTTGACGAGCACGACCGCCAGAACCGATGCGAGAATGATCGCGAATCCGATGCTCGCCTGAATCCAGCTCGTGTAATAGCCCAGCCGCTCGGCAGGAACGTGGTCTCTCAGGAATCCGGTGGCGCCGCCCATTTCGCCGCCGGCGGAAAAACCTTGCAGCAGGCGTGCACACACGATCATCAACGGCGCAAAGATTCCGGCGTCCTTGTAGGTCGGTGCAAAGGCAATCAATGCCGTGCCGATGGTCATCAACGTTATCGTGATGACCAGCGTTGCACGACGCCCGATCTTGTCCGCCATGCCCCCGAGGATGATGCCGCCCACCGGCCGCATGAAGAATCCGACGCCGATCGTGGAAACGGACAGCAACAGGGAAAGGTTGTCATCCGAAGTGGGAAAGAATAGTTTCGCAATAATGACGGAAAAGAAGCCATAAGAAATAAAATCGAACCACTCGAATCCATTTCCGATGATGACGGCGACGACGGCCTTTGTTCTTTCCTGCGCGGTGGAGTCTTGCCTGCTCCCGTGCAAGCCAACGGTGGTTTCCATATTCTTGTGACCTCGGATATTGATGTTGTGGCGCCATTGGCATGAATCAGCGGCGCAGCCAATGGTACGGGTTTTTCCTGACTATTTACTCTGAAATTTTTTCTGGCAAGGCCGAGTTTCTGGAATGCCTGGTTATCGCCTCCTCGGCATTCGCTTCAGCAACCACTCCCGGAATCGCGCCACGGCTGCCGTATCGCGCCGATCGTCGGGCCAAACCAGCTGGTACGCGCCGCCGAAGCTCGCGCTTGCATCCGACGCGAGCACCAGATCATTGCTTTCAACCAGCGGCGTGATCATGTGGTTCCATCCAAGGATGACGCCGTGGCCTCGCTGCGCAAGCTGCAGCAATACGGGATAGCTGTTGGCGGTGATCGTGCGCAACGGCTTGTACGTGATCTCGCTGTCGCATAGATGAAACCAGTCGCGCCAGCTCATCCATTGACGCTGCTGTTCCTCCGCGACCAGCAATGTCGAGCTCATCAACTCGAACGGCAACACGCGCCGGCGGCCCAGATAATCCGGTGCGCAATACGCGTGCACCTCTTCCTCGATGATGCGAATGCCGCTCATGCCGGGGGGCGGCGCATCGCGAATGTAATAAACGCCGATGTCGAATTCGGCGGGATTCAGATTGAAAACACCCTCCCGAACCAGGATCCGGATCGCCACGCTCGGATACTCGCGGCTGAATTCGGCAATCATGGAAGTCAGGAACATGCCGGCCGTGCCGGATGCGCAGGCAATCGTGATGCTGTGGGGCGTCGGCTCTTTCATGACGAGCGCCGTGGCTTCCGAGCAGGAAACCAGCATGTCGTGAATCCGGTCGGCATAGGTTTGCCCGGCACGCGTCAGATGAAGCGCCTTTGCGTCTCGCACGAACAACTGCATGCCGAGAAAGCTTTCCAGCTTGACGACCTGCTTGCTGACCGCACCTTGCGTCACGTTCAGTTCCTCGGCTGCGCGCGTGAAATTGCCATGCCGGGCGGCGGCATCAAAGAAGACCAGGCATTGCAGGGGCGGAATCGGGTGAATTCTCATGCGCGTTCCATATGACGTGGCTAGACCGACGTGCGATCGCAAGCGTAAGCAGGCACTTGACGGCACATCGTTCAGCAGTCGAAAAAATGGTCGTTCAAACGAAGCTTTCTTCGGAGCAGCTTCCTGTCACCGTCAACCGATAACAGGTCAACGCTGTCCGGAACCCGGTATGTCGCGATGAATGAAACAGCCGAGTGATGTGTTTCTTGACGGTGTGCGGCACGCTATCGGAATGGGCCCGAATAATCAAGAACCGCCGGCGCGGATCTCCTGAATACCCACTCTACGTCGTCATTCCCGTAAATCCGGTGCATGATTCGCCCGGATGCATCAAAGTGCATAAAATAGGAATGTTTTATTTTAATATTCAATATTATTGAATTATTGAGAAACTGTAAGGTAACGACGTGCGATGTCTTTGTTGCACGGGTTTATTCGCTGAATATGCGCTGTGTTTATTGCTTTCCGGGCGCAGCGTTTATCAATCACCGGCACGATTGACCCGTTCGACGGGCCTGTTGTCGGGAAAATGAAAGCCGTCGTCGCCGGTCGACCTGCCGGCGCGCTGCGTCCGTGGCCGCCGCGGCCCTCAACTCTTGGCCGAACCTGTCGTTAACCCGGGATGGCCACCTCTGGGTCTGTGCGACCCAAAGCGTGGGCCAGGTTGACACAGGATCGTCAAATGCGCCATCGAGGCCAGTGTGCCGTGTTCTCCGCCGCGACGCGCCGAGCGATCGGTCACAATTCCTGTTTGCGCGGTCATTGGATTTGGTCTGAGCATGTATCCGAGCACCTACGATGTTCCCGTTGCGCGCCTCGTCGCGCGTTCGATACTTTCCTGCACGCGAGCCACGCCGGTGCGAGAGGTCGCCCGACGCATCTTCGCCGAGCGTTGCAGTTCGATCGTCGTGATGGAGGACGGCAAGGCCGTCGGCATCTGGACCGAGCAGGACGCGCTGGCGGCCGGGGACAGCCCGCAGGCGCTCGACCGTCCGGTCGGCGAAGTGATGAGCAGCCCGGTGCTGACGCTGGAGGCCGATACGCCGCTCGGCGAAGCGGCGGTGAAGTTCAAGCAGTCGGGCGTCCGTCATTTCGTGGTCGTCAGGGACGGCGTTGCGATCGGCGTGTTGACCCAGACCGACGTCGTGGTGAACCAGGGGGCCGAGTTCTTCCTGCGCCTGAAGCCGATCGAGTCGATCCGTGTCCATTCGCCCGTCATGGTGCCCGAGCATGTCGCGCTGCATGATGTCGTCGCGCGGATGCGCGCGGAGAAGCTCGATGCCGTCCTGGTTGCCTACGACGATGGCGAGCATGGCATCGTGACCGAGCGCGACGTCGTCCGGCTGATTGCGGGCGGCGGCTTGCAGGGGGCCGTCGGCGAGCATGCGAGCAGGCCGCTGCAGATGCTGGCCACGAATCAGAGCCTGTATGCGGCCCACCGCTACATGATGCAGCAGAACATGCGCCATGTCGGCATTCACGACGACGACGGCGCGCTCACCGGGCTGCTCAGTTTTGCGGACGTCCTGCAGGGCATCGAGCACGAATACGTCAACGAGCTTCGCAGCGCATTGCGCGAGCGCGACGAAGCGCTCGGCCTCGCCCGCTTCAACCTGCGCATGGCGGACCGGGTCTTCGAGTCGGCGCTCGAAGGCATCATGGTGACCGACCGGCACGCCAGGATCGAGCGCGTGAACCAGGCGTTCACGCGCCTGACCGGGTACACGGAGGACGAAGTGGTCGGGCGTGATCCGAGCCTGCTGAGTTCCGGCCGCCAGACGCCGGATTTCTACCGGAAGCTCTGGCATTCGCTCACGACCGACGGCCACTGGCAAGGCGAAATCTGGAACCGCCGGAAAAACGGCGAGCTGTTCCTCGAATACCTGACGATCACCTGCATTCGCGACAACGACGGCAAGATCTCGCACTATGCGGCGATCTTCTCCGACATCACCCAGCGGCGTCAGGCGGAGGAGCGGCTGGGCTACCTCGCCACGCACGACGTGCTCACCGGCCTCGCGAACCGGACGCTGTTCGAGGAGCGGCTGGCGCACGCGATCATTCAGGCGAAGCGGCGCAGCCGCAAGGTCGCGGTGATGTACGTCGATCTCGATCGCTTCAAGCTCGTCAACGATACGCTCGGCCACAACGCCGGCGACGAAGTGCTGAAGGTGGTGGCCGGCCGGATCGTCGCGGGCGTGCGCGCGAGCGACACGGTGGCGCGCATGGGCGGCGACGAATTCGCGCTCGTCCTCGAGGAATTCGACGATGTCCGCGACGTCGGGCGGATTGCGCGCAAGCTGCTGGATGAAGTGGGGCAGGCGATCGACATCGGCGGCCGCGAGATCTTCGTGACGCCGAGCATCGGCATCAGCATCTATCCCGACGACGGCACCGACGCGGAGCAGTTGATGCAGCTCGCGGATCAGGCGATGTACGGCGCGAAGAGCCGGGGCAGGAACGTCTTCCAGTTCTTCGAGAGCAAGATGACGTCGTCGGCGATGGAGCAGCTCGAAACGCTCGGCGAACTGCACCGCGCGCTCGAGCAGAACGAATTCCGCCTTTTTTACCAACCGCAATACGACCTGTCGAGCGGCAGGATCGTCGGCGTCGAGGCGCTGCTGCGCTGGCTGCATCCGCACAAGGGGCTCGTGCCGCCGGGCGAGTTCATCGGGCTCGCGGAACGATCCGCGCTGATCGTGCCGATCGGCAGGTGGGTGCTGCGCGAAGCATGCCGGCAGGCGCGCAGGTGGCTCGACGAAGGCTTCGAATTCGGCCGCATCGCGGTGAACGTGTCGGCGCGGCAGTGCTTCGCCGACAGCTTCCTCACCGACCTGACGACCATACTCAGCGAGACTGCGTTGCCGCCGGAATACCTGCAGCTCGAATTGCTCGAAAGCATGGCGATGAACACGCGCGAGGAAATCGGGATTCTGCTGCGGGAGCTGGCGACCCGGGGGATCAGCCTCGCGATCGACGATTTCGGCACCGGCTATTCGTCGCTCGTGTATCTGAAGGACCTGCCGGTCGATACGCTGAAGATCGACCGGTCGTTTCTCGCCGACTGCGGCTCGGACAGTCCGGACGACGCGATCGTGCGCGCGATCGTCGCGATGGGGCGCGCGCTCGGCCTCGACGTCGTCATGGAGGGCGTGGAGACGGAGAAGCAGCTGGCGTTCCTGCAGGAGATCGGCTGCCACCAGGTGCAAGGGTTCCTGCTGGCACGGCCGCAGCCGGCCGAACAGCTGGTCGGGATCTCGCAGGGGCGCGGCGACGGCCGCGCGGCGGCCGGAGACGATTGCGGGGCGGCACTGCTGGCCGGGTGAGCGCGCGGGTGTCGGGATGGCAGGCAATGCGCGGTCGGCTCCGGCGCGTTTTTGCCGGTGCTGCTACGATACCCACCACACCGTACGCGCCGCTGCCGCGAACGTCATCGTCTCCCCCAACCGCAAGGACTCGCGCATGACCTCGCCCCTCTACGACATCCCCGTGAACGCCATCGACGGCACGCCGACCACGTTGCGCCCGTTCGAAGGCAAAGTGCTGCTGGTGGTCAACGTCGCGTCGAAATGCGGGCTGACGCAGCAATACGAAGGCCTCGAAGCCCTCTACGAAGACAAGCGCGCACGCGGCCTCGAAGTGCTCGCGTTCCCCGCGAACAACTTCAAGGGCCAGGAGCCGGGCACCAATGACGAAATCCAGGCCTTCTGCAGCGCGACGTTCGGCGTGAAGTTTCCGCTGTTCGCGAAGATCTCGGTCGTGGGCGACGATCAGCATCCGCTCTATCGCACGCTCACGCAGGCGCAGCCGCAGGCCACGGGCGACGGCCCGTTCCGCGAGCGCCTGAAGGGGTACGGGATCGAGCCGAATCCGGCGCCCGACGTGCTGTGGAACTTCGAGAAGTTCCTGGTGAGCCGCGACGGCAAGGTGGTCGCACGCTTCGCGCCGAACGTCGGCGCGGACGATCCCGCGCTCGTCGCCGCGATCGACGCCGAATTGGCGAACGCGCAGTAAGCGCGTCCCCGCATGCGCCGCACCCGCCCGGCGCATGCGTTCACCTCACCGCGTCAGGGCTTCGACGTGAGCCGCCCGATCATCGCGTTGACGGCCACCATTTGCGCGCCGGCCTTCACCGCGTAGTCCTTGCCCGTATAGCCGAACCAGTCCCAGCAGCCGTTCGGGTTGTTCGGCACCTTGGACGCATCGACCTGCGGATACAGGACCACGATGTTGTTGGTGTCGGCCCAGCGGTTGTAGCTGGTCTTCTGATAGAAGTCGTCGCCGACGACGCTCGCCGATTGCTTGCAGCCGTGGAACGCCACATGAACCCGGCACGCGGTGCCCTGCGTGCATGCCTGCGGCACGTACGCATACGCCTGCTCGGCCATTCCGGTCGCGGTGCCGGCGAACTCGCGCTGGTTGAACGCGATGATCTTGCCGGCGGGCTGGTCGGCCGGCGGATTCAGCGGGCCGTAGATGAACGACAGCAACTTGCCCGGCTGGTCGTAGCTCTGCTTGTTGACCGTGCAATGGTTGATGTAGGGCGTCGCCGTGATCGGGCAGTTGTTGCCGAAATCCGGCGTGATCAGCGCATGACCGGCCGGGATCGTCTTCTCGTAGGTGAGATTGTCGGCCGGCACGCCGGCGTCCTTGAAGAACGACACGGTCGTGTCGACGGCCCGCTGGTGCACCACCGTATCCTTGGTGCCGCTGAACACGTAGATGCGGTCGTTCTGCAGGCCGGCGAGCGGATCGATCTCGCCGCGCGCGGCGAAGTCCTTGGCGGCGCGCAGCAACTGCGCGGGATTGGGCAGGACCGGGAGCATCCCCATGCATTTGCCGGTGTTCGCCAGCTTGCCGGTTGCGCAGTAGTACGGGCCGCCGGCGACGATCCCCGAGCCGACCACGGAGTCGGAGTAGGCGACCTGGTACTGCACGGCCATGAACGCGCCGGACGACAGCCCGGAGACGGACGTATGGGCGGGATCGGCGCCCAGCGCGGGCAGCGGATCGACGGCAAAGGCGGCACGGGAACACAACGCGGTGCCGAGTACGGCAGCCGCCAGGGTGCGGTGGAATTTCACGGCAAACCTCCTGTTTCGTCGAGGGTTCGAATGCGCGAAGCGTTCATGGGCGAGGCAGTCGAATACCTGACTGCCGCGTTCGTCACGACACAAGCAGATACGATTGCGTGAATCTTGAAGCGGGGCATCGAAGCGCCGGAGGCGGAAAGCGGGCAGCCCCCCGCGGGGGAAAACTGTGCATGAAAAACGATTGTTGAGGCACCTGCTTTTTCTGACAGGTGCGGCGATCGTTCGCATTCGGTGCGGCGGTCCACGAGGAATCGAGGCGGGGCCACGTTCTCGAGCTTCGGGCCGACGGTCGCGGGCAACTAAAGACGATGCAGCTTTCTGCCGATATCGTCGAGAGGCCGGCACACGGCGCAGCCGGACGAAGCACGCTGAGGCATGCATGTGACGTTCCAGGGAAACAACGGGGAGGCCACAGGACGAATGTTGCTCTTGGACGGGCGGACCAACCCGAAAGGCCACCTGCATGACGGAGCAACTGAAGATGGAATGGGCAACGAGCACGGTGCGAGATACGTTTGCACTCGCTGCTGGAGCGATATCGTGCGCGACGCTCGCCGGCAACGCATACGCGCAGGCGATGCAGCCGGCGATCACCGTACAGGCGACGGGGGCGTCCAGCGGGCTCGTCGAAATGCGCACCGCAACCGGCACGAAGACCGACACGCCGGTCGCCGAGGTTCCGCAGACGATCAACGTCGTCACTGCGCAGCAGATCGAGATGACCGGCGCGACCGATCTCAACCAGGCGCTCCGCTATGTGCCCGGCTTCTCGACATTCGGGTCCGACAGCCGCACCGACGGGTATGCGGCGCTGCGCGGCTTTACGCCCACGTTGTTCGTCGACGGTTTGCAGGCGCCGAACACGGCAGCCATCGCGAGCTGGCGCGTCGATCCCCAGATGATCGACGGCGTCACGGTGCTGCGTGGGCCGACGTCGGGGCTGTACGGGGCAGGCGACCCGGGCGCGATCGTCGACGCACGGACGAAGCAGGCCGACGGTGAGCGCATCCGTGAAGCGGGCGTTCAGATCGGCAACTACGCGCGCAAACAGCTCATGTTCGACGTCGGCGACAAGCTCGACCCCGGCAATGCGGCTGCGTATCGCTTCGTCGGCGTCGCGCGCGACGGCAATGCGATGACCGGCCCGCATGCGGATCGACGCGTGGCGCTTGCGCCGTCGTTCCGCTGGCGGCCGAACGCCGACACGTCGCTGACGATTTCGGCGTCCTATCTGCAGGACCGGAGCGACATCTCATTCAATTTCCTGCCTGCGCGGGGCACCGTGCTGCCGAACCCGAATGGGCGCCTGTCGCCGGATGTCTACACGGGCGATCCGGCATTCAACGCCTACCGAAAGAAGCAATGGTCGCTCGGCTATCAGGCCGAGCACACGCTGAATTCGATATGGACGCTGCGCCAGAGCGCGCGCTGGATGCACCTGTCGCTCGACGATGCATCGGTCTTCGGCAACGGCCTTGCCTACGGCAGCACGACCAGCATGACGCGCTTCGCGGGGCTGTTTCAGCTGAACTACGCCCGCTTCGACGTGGACAACAACGCGCAGGCGCGTTTCGGCACCGGTCCGATCGAGCATGTGGTGCTGCTCGGCTTCCAGTACAACCGGCAGACGACGACCGACAGCGTGTGGCTCGCGCTGGCGCGGCCGTTGAATCTCTACCACCCCGTCTACACGCCGGTCACGAGCGCGATCTTCTCGGGCCCGACTTCGCTGGGCCACGTCAACCAGTACACGGCGATGAACACGTTCGGCGCATACGCGCAGGACCAGATCAAGTGGCATCGCTGGACGCTGACACTCGGCGGTCGGGAAGACCGCGTGAACATGCGCAAGGACGACCGCGCGGCGGGCACGCAAGCCGATGCGGACGTCAGTGCGTTCTCGGGCCGCATCGGACTCACGTATCAGGGCGGCCACGGGCTGTCGCCGTACGTCAGCTATTCGACGTCGTTCAATCCGGTCATCGGCGTGAGGATGGTCGGCGGCGGCTTGCCGAAGCCGACACGCGGCAGGCAGACCGAGGCCGGCCTGCGCTGGCAGTCGCCGGCCGGGAATCTTGCGCTGAGTGCGGCCGTCTACCAGATCGACCAGACGAACGTCGTGACGCGGGCGCCGACGCGTGTCGATCCGGCCGGCACGTCGTCCGTGCAGACCGGCGAGGTGCGCTCGCGAGGAATCGAGCTGAGCGTGGCAGGCAACGCGACTCGAGAGCTGTCCGTCGTCGCGTCATACGCGTACCAGGACGTGAAGAACGTGAAGGCGAACGATGTGTCGCTGAACAATTGGCCGGTCGCGGTTCCGCTCCCGCGCCAGATGGCATCGCTGTGGGTCGACTGGACATCGCGCATGGGCGCGCTCTCGGGCCTGGGGATCGGGAGCGGCATCCGCTACCAGAGCGCGACCGCGGGTGCGCCGGACAACTCGCTGAAGATCGCGAGCCATACGCTGTACGACGCTGCGCTGCACTACGACATCCGCAACTGGCGCTTCGCGCTGAACGTCGCGAACCTGTTCGACCGCCGCTACATCAGTGGTTGCAACTCTTACGAGGTCTGCGTGTTCGGCAATGAGCGAACCGTGCTGGCCACCGCGAAATACGACTGGTGATCGCGTGACGGCATGCCAGGTCAGCCTCGCCATGCGCATCCGAAGATGCATGCTTCGATGCGCTATGCATCGGCCTGACACGCTTCGGCGGTGTGGGCCATATCACCCCGCATGCACTGCTTTCGCCAATCCGACGGCGTGACGCCGAAGCGTTCGCGAAACGCCGTGGCGAAATTGCCTGCCGCGGAAAAACCGATCTCCACGGCGATATCCCCGATGCCCATCGACGTTTCGGCGAGAAAGCGATGGGCGATCCGCAGCCGCGTGTCGCGCAGATATTCGAATACCGTCTGGCCGAGATTGTCGCGGAACGCCCGGGACAAGCGCTTTTCGTGGGTGCCGACCAGCCTGGCGAGATCGTCGAGCGCCGGCGGATTGCGCAGGTCGCGCAGCAGGATCTCGCTCGCGGCGCGCACCAGCGATGCATCCGGATTGTCGGAAAGCACCGGCAGATGCTCGAGAGGCCGGATGCCGCGCGCCCTTTTCAGGTGATTCCGGATCCGCGCAATGACTTCGGCCGGTTCGAACGGTTTGACGATGTAGTCGACCGCGCCGATTTCGAGCCCTTCGATACGGTCCTCGAGGTCGCCGACGGCAGTCAGGAAGATGATCGGGATGGCTTGCGTCGAGGGCGCCGACGTCAGCAGCCGGCAAGCGACGAAGCCGTCCATGCGGGGCATGCGCACGTCCATCAGGATCAGGTCCGGGGAGATGGCCTGAGCACGGTTATAGGCCTGCAAGCCGTCGAACGCGATACTGATCCTGCAGCGCGCGACCCGCAGGATATCGATCAGTAAACGGAGCTCGTCCGGGCGATCGTCGACGACGAGAATATGTGCGTCGGCAAGATCGGGCGCAGCACGAAGCGACATCGAACCGGACAAGCAAGATGACATGGTTGGAAACGAGTTGGGGAGCGGATCTTGTTGGACCGACGGCATCGGGGGCCACGGGCGTGCCATTGTTGCAAAAATCATAAGCGGGCGGAAGAGACGGTTTGGGGTCCTGCACGGTCGCACGACCTGTGCTGCAGCGCGGCATTTTTGTTGTGAATTACCGGTGAATGTTTATTCCGGATTTGATTGGGTGTCGCGTTGCAATCTTCGAATGCCCGACGCGAAATGAATGTTCGCGTTGTCCGCTCCAGAAAAGAATATTTCCGCCCGGAAAAAAGTCCGTCTCGCTGAATCCTTGCACACTACGCCCATATCGCTGAAGCCGGCTTGCGACCTTGGGTACGGCTTCGTGAGCGAAGAGGAAGGCAATAAGCACTTCCATATCTAATTCAGTAATCCGAAGTGTATTGAAGAAGGCCAGCGGAGCGTCATCGCTCTCTGCAGGGATCGCTTTTGCGTCGTCAAGTACGTGAAAACCGAGGGGAAACTTAGATGAACAAGTCATTCAGGACAATCTGGAACGAAGCATTGGGCGCATGGGTTGCGGCGTCCGAGCTGGATCGTGCGCGGGGGAAGCGGGTTGCGTCGTCGAGAAGCGCAGCCGTGGAAGGCGGAGAGGCGCGCGAATCGAAAGGCGGGAACACCGGGTGGAGTACATCGCCGACGCGTCTCGTCGCGCTGACGCTGATCGGTGTGGGCGGATGGAGCGTGCACGCACAGGCGCAGGTGGACTGCACGGCGCCGCCCTTTAACCTTTATAGCGGCAGCCTCACATGTGTGGGCTATCAGTCGACAGCCAATCAGGCCGGGGCGACGGCGATCGGCTACCAGGCGAATGCAAACGGGCAATACACGGTCGCACTCGGCCAGAGCGCCGCGGCGACGGGGCAGGGCTCGATGGCGCTGGGCGGGGGCACGGTCTCGAACGGCATCAATTCGGTGGCGCTGGGCGTCAGTTCCAAGGCTACCGCGGCCGGCGCCAGCGCGTTGGGCACCTTCGCCGTTGCGTCGGCGGGGAACGCCACCGCGCTCGGCGTCAGTTCCAGCGCGTTGACAGCGTATTCGTTGGCGGCTGGCTGGGGGAGCGTCACCAGCGGGCAGAATGCCGTCGCGATCGGCATGCAGGCCATTGCCAGTGGGCTCAATTCCATTTACCTGGGCGCGCGCACGGCTCCTGGCACCGGCGCGACCGGACAATCGGCCACGGGCATCGGCACCGACGTTGCCGCTACCGGCGACTTCGCCACCGCGATCGGCTTCCAGGCGGCGGCGGGCGGGCCTGAAGCCCTTGCGCTGGGTTATCTGTCCAACGGGTCTGCACAGCACACCACGGCTCTCGGCTTCCAAGCCATCGCCAGCGGCCTCAATGCCGTGTATCTGGGGGCGCGTACGGTTGCGGGCACCGGCGCAACAGGGGCGGGGGCGGTTGCGATCGGCACGGACGTGACTTCGTCCGGCCCCTCTTCGCTCGCAGCGGGAACGGTGGCCAAGGCCTCGGCGCAGAACGCCGTGGCGTTGGGCGCGGGAGCCGCCGCCAGCGGCGTGAACGCGCTCGGCATGATGAACGGCTCCAGCGCCAGCGGTGCAAACGCCATAGCGTTGGGCGGCGCCGATGCCGTCGCGGAAGGCGGTTCGTCCGCGCCGGCGGCAGCGGCGGGCGCCGCGGCGTCGGGCATTCGCGCCATTGCGATCGGCACCGGCGCCAACTCGGCCGGCGCCTCGTCCATTGCGATAGGCGACTCGGCGCAGACGGGCGTCAACACCAATGCGATCGCCATGGGGACGAACGCAACGGCGTCAGGAAGCAGCGCGATCGCATTGGGCAACCAGGCGGTGGCAAGCAACGGCGATGCGACGGCGGTCGGCTTCAAGTCGCAAGCCCTCGCGACGTCGTCCGTGGCCATCGGCGACAGCAACGTGGTGGCGGCGGTTGCCGGCACCGGTTCGATCGCGGGCGGCCACAACTCCCGCGTGCTCGGCGGCACCGGCGCGGTGGCGCTCGGCGAAGGGCAAACGGTGAGCGGCAACGGCGCGGTGGCCATCGGCGATCCGAGCACGGCGATCGGCACCGGCGCCGTGACGGCGGGCTCGAACAATACGGCGAACGGCGACGGCGCAGTCGCCATCGGCAATTCGAACAATGCGCAGGGGCAAGGTTCGGTCGCGCTCGGCAATACGTCGACGGCGGCGGCGGCCGGCGCGCTTGCGTTCGGTTCGTCGGCGGTCGCGAACAATGCGGGTGACGTCGCGCTGGGCTCCGGCTCGGTGACGGCTGCGCCGAATCCCACCGCGAGCGCGACGATCGGCGGCAAGACGTACGGTTTTCAGGGAACGAATCCGACCAGTGTCGTCAGCGTGGGCGCCGGCGGCAGCGAGCGGCAGATCACCAACGTAGCGGCCGGGCGAATCAGTTCGGTGAGCACGGACGCGATCAACGGCTCGCAATTGAATGCGACGAATCTGGCGATCGACTCGTTGTCGACGTCCACGTCGACCGGCATCGGCTCGCTGTCGACCGGACTGTCGTCGACCAATAGCTCGGTGGCGTCGCTGTCGACCTCGGCATCGACCGGTCTCTCGTCGGCAGTCAGTTCGATCGCATCGCTATCCACGTCGACGTCGACCGGCATCGGTTCGCTGTCGACCGGCCTCTCGTCGACCAACAGCTCGGTCGCATCGCTGTCGACCTCGGCATCGACCGGTCTCTCGTCGGCAGTCAGTTCGATCGCATCGCTGTCCACGTCAACGTCGACCGGCATCGGTTCGCTGTCGACCGGACTGTCGTCGACCAACAGCTCGGTGGCGTCGCTTTCGACCTCGACATCGACCGGTCTCTCGTCGGCAGTCAGTTCGATCGCATCGCTATCCACGTCGACGTCGACCGGCATCGGTTCGCTGTCGACCGGCCTCTCGTCGACCAACAGCTCGGTCGCATCGCTGTCGACCTCGGCATCGACCGGTCTCTCGTCGGCAGTCAGTTCGATCGCATCGCTGTCCACGTCAACGTCGACCGGCATCGGTTCGCTGTCGACCGGCCTCTCGTCGACCAACAGCTCGGTGGCATCGCTCTCGACCTCGACGTCGACCGGCATCAGCTCGCTGTCGACCGGCGTGAGCACGGTCATCAGCATGACCAACAATCTCGGCAACAGCACGGCGACGGCACTCGGCGGCGGCGCAACCTACAATTCGACGACCGGCACGCTCTCCGCTCCGTCGTACACGACGTACAACACGGACGGCACGACGACGATCAACAACAACGTCGGCTCGGCCATCGACAACATCAATTCTCATGGCCTGAAGTACTTCCACGCGAACTCCACGGCAGCGGACAGTCAGGCGACGGGCGCCGACAGCGTCGCGATCGGCCCGCAGGCTATCGCGAGCGGAACGAGCAGCCTGGCAGCCGGCAATGGCGCGCAGGCCGCCGCAACCAACGGTCTGGCGCTCGGCACGCAGTCGAACGTGTCGGTCGCGGGCGGCGTCGCGATCGGCTCGGGCTCGGTGTCGGATCGGGCCGTCCTGTCCGGCGCCGGATCGGTGACGATCGGCAGTCGCGCGATACCGTTCAACACGTCCGATCGAACCTTGCTCGGCGCGGTGTCGTTCGGCGATGCGAGCGGCAGCACCTATCGTCAATTGACCAACGTCGCCGACGGCACGCAGGCGCAGGATGCGGTCACGGTGCGCCAGCTCGCCGGCGCGCTGGCGTCGTTCGCGGTGACGGGGCAGAAGTACTTCCATGCGAATTCGACCCAGGCGGACTCGCTCGCGGTGGGAACGGATGCCGTCGCGGTCGGCCCGACGACCGTCGTCAACGGCAACAACGGCGTGGGCATGGGCAACGGCGCGATCGTCGATTCGACCGCGCCCGGCGGCGTCGCCATTGGCCAGAGCGCGAGCTCGGCGCAGGCGGACGCGATCGCGCTCGGCAGCGGCGCAACGGCCGCCGGCGCGCAGTCGATCGCACAAGGCGCCAATGCGATTGCGCTGAACGCGGGCGGGGTGGCGCTCGGGTCCGGCGCGCATAGCAACGGGATCAATGCGCTGGCGCTGGGCGCCGGTGCGAACGCCACGCTCGCCAACAGCGTAGCGCTCGGCGCCGGCAGTACGACGGCTGCTCCGAACACGGGCACGACCGCACTGTACGGCGGGACCGCGGCCGGCCTCGCGAGCGCGGCCAACGGCGTCGTATCGGTCGGCGCCGCCGGCCGGGAGCGGCAGCTGCAAAACGTCGCCGCGGGCGTGATCTCGGCGGCGAGCACCGATGCGATCAATGGATCGCAGCTGTTCTCGGTGGTTGCCGGTGTCAATACGCTCGGCAACAGCGTCGCGTCCAGCCTCGGCGGCGGCAGCACCTACGACAGCGCGACCGGCGCCGTGACGGCGAGCCTCAGCTATGCGGGCAACACGTACAGCTCCGTCCAGAACGTGCTGAACGCGATCACGGGCGGCGGGACGACCGCGGGCATCAGGTATTTCCACGCCAATTCGACCGGCGCTGACAGCCGCGCGCTCGGCGCCGACAGTGTCGCGATCGGCACGAATGCGGTCGCGACCAATGCGGGCGATGTTGCGCTCGGCGCTAATTCGACGACCACGGCGGCGGCCCCGACACCCGGCACGACGATCGGCGGCACCCACTACGGCTTCGCGGGCGTGAATCCGACGAGCGCGGTGAGCGTGGGCGCGTCCGGCGCGGAACGGCAGATCCAGAACGTCGCCGCCGGCCAGCTCGGCCAGAACAGCACCGACGCAGTCAACGGCTCGCAGCTTTACGCGACGAACCAGCAGGTCACCGCGAATACCACGGCGATCAACAACATGGCCAACGGCGGCGGGATCAAGTATTTCCATGCCAATTCCACGGCGCCGGACAGCCAGGCGACCGGCACGGACAGCGTCGCGATCGGCGGCAACGCGCAGGCGACCTCCGCGAATTCGGTCGCGCTCGGCGCGAATTCGACGACGAACGCCAATCTGGGCCTCGCCGCATACAACCCGGGTACCGCACCGCTGGCGGGCGCGACGCCCGCGGGTGAAGTGTCGGTGGGGGCCGCGGGGGCCGAGCGCCGCATCACGAACGTGGCGGCAGGCGCCGCGCCGACCGATGCCGTGAACGTCAGCCAGCTGCAGGCAGTCAGTTCGCAGGTCAGTCAGGTGCAGAACGATGCGCTGTTGTGGGACCCGACGGCGAACGGCGGCGCCGGCGCGTTCAGCGCCAAGCATGGCGGCAGCGGTCCGAATACGATCACGAACGTCGCGGCCGGCGCATTGAGCCCGACCAGCACGGACGCGGTCAACGGCTCGCAACTGTACGCGACGAACCAGAACGTGACCAACGTGACGAATGCCGTCAACAGCATCCAGAACGGCGGCGGCATCAAGTACTTCCGCGCGAACTCCACCGCGGCCGACAGTCAGGCCATCGGCGCCGATAGCGTCGCGATCGGCCCGCAGGCCATCGCGAGCGGGACGAGCAGCCTGGCGGCCGGCAATGGTGCGCAGGCGACCGCAGCCAACGGTCTGGCGCTTGGCACGCAGTCGAACGTGTCGGTCGCGGGCGGCGTCGCGATCGGCTCGGGCTCCGTGTCGGACCGGGCCGTCCTGTCGGGCATCGGGTCGATCGCGGTCGGCAGCCATTCGATACCGTTCAACACGTCCGATCGAACTTTGCTCGGCGCGGTGTCGTTCGGCGATGCGAGCGGCAACACCTATCGTCAATTGATCAACGTTGCCGACGGCACGCAGGCGCAGGACGCGGTCACGGTTCGGCAACTCGCCGGCGCGCTGGCGTCCTTTGCAGTGACTGGCCAGAAGTACTTCCATGCGAACTCGGCACAGACCGACTCGCTCGCGGTGGGGGCGGAGTCGGTCGCGGTCGGCCCGACGACCGTCGTCAACGGCGACAACGGCATCGGCATGGGCAACGGCGCGATCGTCGATTCGACCGCGCCCGGCGGCATCGCCATCGGTCAGAGCGCGAGCTCGGCGCAGGCGGACGCGATTGCGCTCGGCAGCGGTTCGGTCGCGGCGGGCGCGCAGTCGCTTGCGCAAGGCGCGAATGCATCGGCGCTCAAGGCGGGCGGCATGGCCTTCGGTTCGGGGGCGCACAGCACGGCGATCGATGCGGTCGCACTGGGCGCCGGCGCGAGCGCGACATTCGCGAACAGCGTTGCGCTCGGCGCCGGCTCGCTGACGACGGTCGGCGCGCTAAACAACTACGTCGCGTACGGGCTCGGCTCGCCACAGTCGTCCGCGGGGGAAGTGAACGTCGGAAATCGTCAGATCACCGGGCTGGCCGCGGGCCGTATCGGGTCCGATGCGGTCAACGTGTCGCAACTGGACGCGGTGGCCAATCAATTGACCACGCTGATCAGTCAGAGGACGAGCAATACCGGTGGATCGACGGGTGGATCGTTTACGTCCAACCCGGCCAGCCCGAACGGCGCGCCGGCGCCGACCGGTTCGAACGCTTCCGCGGGTGGGTTGGGGGCGGTGGCATCCGGGGCGAGCAGCACGGCGGTCGGCAACAGTGCGCAAGCGACGGGCAACGGCTCGACGGCAATCGGCGTGGGTGCGACGGCAACCGGGAACAACTCGGCGGCCATCGGCACCGGCAGCAGCGACGGCGGGCGCTCGAGCGTGCTCTCGGTGGGCTCCGCCACGTCGGCGCGGCAGGTCGTCAACGTCGCGGCGGGCACGGAAGGGACCGACGCGGTCAACGTCAACCAGCTGAACGCCGTGTCGGGCGCGTTGTCGACGTCGGTGAACAATCTGGGCAACCAGATCAACCAGGTGCAGCAGCAGGTCCAGCAGACGGACGCGATGGCGCGCCAGGGGATTGCCGCCACGGCCGCGATCGCGTCGATCCCGCACATGGACCGGGATTCCAATTTCGCGATGGGGGTCGGCACGGCGACGTTCTCGGGCCAGAAGGCCATGGCGCTCGGCATGCAGGCCCGTATCACGGAGAACCTCAAGGCCACGCTGAACGGCGGCTTCAGCGGAAGCCAGCGCGTCGTGGGCGCCGGCATGTTGTATCAGTGGAAGTAACGCAGAGGCCGGGCGTCTCGCATACCTGCCCGGCTTCTACTCCATACGGATTTTCCGGAGCATTACAGTGAAAAATCTCTATCTCGTACCCATTCTGTCCGCGCTGTTGCTTTCTGCATGCACCAGCGCATCCGGCCCGACGTTCAGCGCATACGAGCTGCAGCTGAGGGATGGCATCCGGACGTACCAGGTCGACTGTCACGGCATCTTTTCCAGCCAGGCGACGTGCATGAAGGTCGCCAAGCGCATGTGCGCGGACCAGCCCGTTCGAACGGTCGATTCGACCAGGCCGTTCCGCGATGGTGCGGACCCCGGAACGCTCGTATTCCAATGCGGTGCTGTTGCAGCACCGGCGTCCGCACCTGCACCCGTTGCGGCGGCGCCGGCTCCCGTACAAAACGTCAATCTCTCGTCGGATGCCCTGTTCGCATTCGGATCGGCGACGCTGACTCCCGCCGCTCGCGCAACGCTCGACAAGCTGACGAGCCAGCAAGGCGACCAGCACTTCACGCGCGTGTCAGTCACCGGCCACACGGACGCGATCGGCTCGGACGCGTCGAACCTCCAGCTCTCGCAGCAACGTGCGGACGCGGTTGCCGGCTACCTTCGGGAACGTGGACTTCGGGCCGACACGCTCGTCGTGACCGGACGCGGGAAGGCCGAACCGGTTGCGTCCAACGCGACAGCCGAGGGGCGCGCCGGTAACCGGCGTGTCGAGATCGTGCTGCAGCGTTGATGACGCCGCGTTTCGAGCATCCGTAACCGGATGCGGTTGCGGCGCGCGTTGCCGGGCGCGCGCCGGATTTTGGCAAGCCTGCGGTCACCCCGCAGGTTCACCGGCTACGGGGACCAGAAATCATATTGGGCGCGGCCGATCGCGGCCTCGAGTGTCGGCACGGGAAGACGAGGCGGCCACGGCGATATGCGTTTCCGGGGCGCAAATAAAAAGGAGAACACATGTCGAGCGAATCGTTGCAGGAGTTGCTGGCCCGTCGTGCCGAGCTGGATGCCCGGATCACGACACAACGCGCCGCTCGCCGCAAGGATGTCGTGGAGCAGATCGTCAAGTTGATACGCGACTACGAGATCGACTGGCGAATGATCGAAGCGCGTTTGTTGAATGTCGGATCGGCCTGGACGCAGCGGCGTCGGCATGCCGAGCCGCGCTACTGGGATCCCGACACCGGCGCGACCTGGACAGGGCGCGGCCGGCGGCCGCACTGGTTGAAAGGACGCAATCCGGAGGATTTCAGGATCAGGTCGCCCGGCGAGGCTGCGGGCGAATCCACGCCGGGCGATGCGTGATGTGAACCGTGACGAAGCGCGTTGGCGAGACCGCTAAAAGAATTTCCTCCCAAACAGAATGTTCTTCCGCCGTGGCAAACATGGGCGCCGGTGACACCGATCACAATCCCGTGCGCAACATGACCGTCTTATCTATAGCTTAGGAAAACGTATGAACGAGGAACGTCGAGGTTTGGGAAATCCGGCACAACGCGCGCCGGCGAAATCGAAAGCGGCACTTGCTTTCGCCGTTGGTGCGGCGATGGTCGCAATGGCGGCGTCTACATCCGCGCGGGCGGATTATGTGCAGAACGGGACGTCGACCGAAACGTCGGGAAGCTGTGTCGGCAACATCGCGATCTCGGGGAGCGGCACGTATCCGGCAGCGGCAACGGGTTGCGACAACGTTGCGATCGGTACCGCGGCAGTGGCGAATTCGGGCTCGGCGACAGCCTATAGCGAAACCGTAGCGATCGGCCGCGTGGCGGTGGCGACCGGTACGCAGGCGACGGCGGTCGGCGGAAATTCCACGGCTACCGGGGATCAGGCGACGGCGGTGGGTGCGCTTTCAGGTGCGATCGGAACCAAAGCGACGGCAGTGGGTGACGGGGCAATCGCGAACGGGGCAACAGCATCGGCATTCGGTCAGGGGGCTTTCGCAGTGGATCAGTCGACGGCGGTTGGGCAAGGTGCAAGCGCCACAGCGACATTTTCGACTGCCGTGGGCAAGGGCAGCAGTGCGGCTGGCGGTACGGCGCTTGGTTTTCAGGCAAACGCTGGCGCGGGTGATGCGGTAGCGCTCGGCATCGACAGTTCGGCGTCTGCTACCGGGAGCGTCGCCATTGCCCGTGCGACAGCATCAGCGGTAAATGCGGTCGCCATCGGGGAAGGCGCGAACGCCGTCGATGCGAATTCCGTAGCATTGGGCTCGAACGCGACCACGCGAGCTTATACCACCGTCAGCAGCGTGACGCTGAACGGCGTCAGCTACAGCGGCTTCGCGGGCACGCCCGTCGGCGTGGTGAGCGTTGGCAGCGCCGGCGCGGAGCGTCAGATCGTGAATGTTGCGGCCGGGGAAATCAGCGCAACCAGCACCGATGCCGTGAACGGCTCGCAGCTTTTCTCGGTCGCAAGTCAGGTTTCGGCATTGTCGACGAACCTGGCAGCGCTCTCTACGACCGTCGGCAAGATTTCGACGAGCGGCTCAAACGGCACGGTTGCGGATGACACGGGAACCGCGGTCGGCAAAAATTCGGTCGTCAGCGTGCCGAACGGAACCGCCGTCGGCGCGAATTCGAAAGTCACCGCAACGAACGGAACGGCTATCGGCTCGGGTTCGAATGTCTCGGGCAAGGACGCTACCGCCATCGGCACGAACAGCCGCGCGAGCGCAAACAATTCGGTTGCCCTCGGTGCGAATTCGATCGCGGATCGCGACAACACGGTGTCGATTGGTGCGCCGGGCGCTGAGCGTCAACTGGTCAACGTGGCTGACGGTACGGCACCGACCGATGCCGTGAACGTGCGCCAGTTGAACGGCGCAATCAATTCCGTTCGCGACGAAATGTCGAAGTATCGCAAGGACGCGAATGCGGGTACCGCGAGCGCCATCGCAATGGCAAACCTGCCGCAAGCGGTTTTGCCCGGCGAGAAGGTCGTCGCGCTCGGCGGCGGTACGTACGGCGGCCAAAGCGCGATGGCGGTGGGTCTTTCCGTCGCAACGGCGAAATGGCTGGTGAAGGGATCGATGACGACGGCGGTTTCCGGCCACGGCTCATTCGGTGCGGGCGCGGGCGTCGGCTATCGTTGGTAACGGGTTTTTGGTACGCGGCTGCGGCATGTGCGCAGCCGCGACCGGTCTCATGCGCCCGGGCGAACCCGCCCGGGCGCGCGCCGGGCTTCAGGCCTGAACCCGCTCCGGCATGTGCGCCGGCGCCGGATCGTCGGGCCACTGCAATTCGAACACCGTGCCGCCGCCGGCCGCCGGACGGCACGTCGCCTGTCCGCCGTGCGCATGCGCAATGGCCGCCACGACGGCCAGCCCGAGGCCGGTGCCCTTGCCCGCACGCTCACCTTCGGCCCGCCTGAACGCATCGAACACGTGCGGCGCGAAGTCGGCGGGGATGCCCGGACCATCGTCCTCGACGCTCAGATGGCATCGCCCCTGCTCGACGCGCGTGCGGATGCGGATCGAACCGGGCACTGCGTGCATGCGCGCGTTTTCGAGCAAGGCCAGCAGCGCCTGCCGGATCCGCACCGGGTCGCAACGCATGAGGCGCGCGTCCAGGTCCAGCACGGCATGCTGGCCCGCCGCCTTGAGCGCATCGTCGAACACCGCGACGACGGCCTCGACGTCGGCGCCCAGGTCGGCCTCGTGCACCTGGAGATTCAGATGGCCGCTTTCCGCGAGGCCGACCACGCGCAGGTCCTCGATCAGCCGCCCGAGCCCCTCGACCTGGGTCAGCAGCCGGCGGAACTGCGATTCATCGGACGGAAACACCCCGTCGGCCAGGCCCTGCAGCCGCCCGCGCAGGATGGTGACGGGCGTGCGCAGCTCGTGGGCGATCGCGGCATTCCAGAATGCCCGCTCCGCGGTCACGCGTTGCAGCTCGCTCGCGAGCGCGTTGAAGTCGTCGGCCAGCAACGCCGCTTCGCGCAGCGAGCGGTCGCCCGCGACGGCGCGTGCGTCGAGATCGCCCTGCGCGACGCGGCGGATGCCGTTCGCCACCGAGTTGAGCGGCACCAGGATGCGGCGCGCGAGCCTGACGGCCATCAGAACGGCCAGCGCGAGGGCGAGCAGCGTGGTGGCGATCAGCCACGCCCATTCCGGCCCGGTCGGCACCCAGCCCATTTGCGCGCACAGCTTGGGCCAGTAACGGAATGTCAGAAAGTAAAAAACATAGGACGTCGCTATGAGCAGCGCCGCCACGCCGAACGCGATGGTCGCCATCGACAGCGCGATCTGGCGGCTCATCCCCTCCAGCTTCATTCGACGCTCCACAGCTTGTAGCCGACGCCGCGCACGCTGCACGGAATGCCCTTGACGCCGAGATCCTCCAGCTTCTTGCGCAGCTTGCTTATGTGGCTGTCCACCGTCCGCTCCATCGCGTCGCCTTCGGGCAGGCAGGCGGTCATCAGCTCGGCGCGGCTGAACACGCGCTTGGGCGCGCGCGCCAGTTGCGTGAGCAACTTGAACTCGGTCAGGGTCAGCGTGAGGAAATGACGCTGCTGCTCCACCTGCACCACGGCTTCGTAGTGGTCCAGATCGATTTCCAGCGGCGGCACGCGCAGCACGCGCTGCTCGCCGTCATGCGACGCGGCCATCGACCGGCGCAGCACCGCCTGCGCGCGCGCGACGACTTCCGCGGGATTGAACGGCTTGACGACGTAATCGTCCGCCCCGATGCGCAGCCCCATCAATTTGTCGAGGTCCTGATCGAGCGCCGTCAGCAGGATGACCGGGGTGCTGCCCCGGTGGCGGATCTCGGTCAGCACCTTCCAGCCGTCGACATGCGGCATCTGCACGTCGAGCAGCACGAGGTCGGGCTTGACGGACAGGTGGAGATCCAGCGCGCGGCGCCCGTCGGCGGCGTGCACGGTGCGAAAGCCGCTGCGCGCGAAGTAGGCGGCGAGGATGTCCGCGATTTCGGGCTCGTCCTCGGCAATGAGGATCAAGGCTTGGGCATTCTGAGCCGCGCCGGGCGGCTGGGGGGTGTCGGGCGTGACCACTACGTTGCTTCCATTCGGCAGCTCCATCGAATCTCCATACTACCGTAGAAGAAACGCCATCGGGCGCACGCACACTGCCGCGTGTCAGGGTCGGCAATCGGCTGCCTGCATCCCATGGAGTCCAAATGAAGAATGAAAAACTGTGCCGCTACGGCGGCGTCTACGCGCTGGTGACCGCATTGCTGGCAGGCTGCGGGCAGTCCGACAAGCCGGCCGCCCCGCCTGCGATCCCGGTCGCGGCGATGACCGTGACGCCGGCCCCCCTGAAGCTGACCGAGGACCTGCCGGGCCGGATCGCGGCGGTGCGGATCGCCGAGATCCGTCCGCAGGTCAGCGGCATCGTGCTGCGCCGGATGTTCGAGCAGGGCACCGAAGTGCACGCGGGCCAGCCGCTGTTCCAGATCAACCCGGCGCCGTTCAAGGCCGACATGGACACCGCCGCCGCCGCGCTGCAGCGGGCCGACGCGGCGCTCGAGCGCGCCAAGGTGCAGACCGCGCGACTCAAGCCGCTGGTCGAAGTGGACGCGATCAGCCGCCAGGTCTATGACGATTCCGTGTCGCAGCGCGACCAGGCCGCGGCCGACGTGGCGCAGGCGCGCGCGACGCTGGCGCGCCGGCAGCTCGACCTGAAGTTCGCCACGGTGGAGGCGCCGATCACGGGCCGCATCGACCAGGCGCTCGTGACCGAAGGCGCGCTCGTCGGCAGCACCGACGCCGCGCCGATGGCGCGCATTCAGCAGATCGACCAGGTCTACGTCGACGTGCGCCAGCCGGCGTCGTCGCTGCAGCACCTGCGCGACACGCTGGCGTCGCAGGACAGCTATGCCGGTACCGGCCTGCCGGTCGAGGTGCTGCGCGACGACGGCACGCCTTACGACGTGAAAGGCCGGATGCTGTTCTCCGGCGTGAACGTCGATGCCGGCACCGGCGACGTGCTGGTGCGCGTGCTGGTGGACAACGCGAAGCGGCTGCTGCTGCCGGGCATGTACGTGCGCGCCCGGATTCCGCGCGCGAACTACGCGAGCGCGCTGACGGTGCCGCAACAGGCGGTGGTGCGCGCGGACGGCAAGCCGCAGATCTGGGTGCTCGACGCGAAGAACCAGGCGCACCTGAAGCCGGTCGAGCTCGGCGAGCAGACGGGCCGCAGCTACCGCATCAAGTCGGGGCTGCAGGCGGGCCAGAAGGTCGTGGTGGAAGGGATGGAGCGCCTGACCGACGGCGCCCCGGTCGCCGCGAGCGCCTGGAAGTCGCCCGTTGCCGCGGCCGCTGCGGCCACCACGGCCACCGCGGCCGCGCGCTGAGTCACGGGGAGCGTCCTGCCATGTCTCAATTCTTCATCCGGCGCCCGGTCTTCGCGTGGGTCGTCGCGCTCTTCATCATCCTGATGGGCGTGATCGCGATCCCGCAACTGCCGATCGCGCGCTATCCGACGGTCGCGCCGCCGACCGTCACCATCAACGCGACCTACCCGGGCGCCACGCCGCAAACCATGAGCGACGGGGTGCTGAGCCTGATCGAACGGGAGCTGTCCGGCGTCAAGAATCTGCTCTACTACGAGTCGTCGGCCGACACGTCCGGCACGGCGAAGATCACCGTCACGTTCAAGCCCGGCACGGATCCGGCGCTCGCGCAGGTCGACGTGCAGAACAAGCTGAAGGCCGTCGAGCCGCGCTTGCCCGCGGTCGTGCGGCAGAACGGCGTGATCGTCGAGTCGGCGTCGTCCGGCTTCCTGCTGTTCGTCGCCCTCAAGTCCGATAGCGGCCGTTTCGACGAAGGCGAGCTGTCCGACTACATGGCGCGCAACATCGTCGAGGAGCTGCGTCGCGTCGAGGGCGTGGGCCGCGTGCAGATGTTCGGGTCCGAACGGGCGATGCGCATCTGGGTCGATCCGTCCAGGCTGATCACCTACGGCCTGTCGATGAGCGACCTGACGGCCGCCATCAGCCAGCAGAACGTCCAGATCGCGCCGGGCAGCGTCGGCGCGTTGCCGGCCATGTCGGGGCAGCGGGTGACCGTGCCGCTGACCGTGCAGGGCCAGCTGACGACGCCGGAAGAGTTCGCCGCGATCGTGCTGCGCGCCAACGCGAACGGCTCCAAGGTCGTGCTGGGCGACGTCGCGCGGGTGGAGCTCGGCTCGCAGTCCTACAACTTCGTCAACACCGAGAGCGGCAAGCCCGCCGTCATCGCCGGCGTGCAGCTCTCGCCGGGCGGCAATGCGGTAAAGACCGCGGATGCCGTGCGGGCGCGGCTGGCGGAGCTGCGCAAATCGATGCCGTCGGGCATGAGCGATTCGATCCCGTTCGACACCGCGCCGTTCGTCAAGATCTCGATCGAGAAGGTGCTCGACACGCTGATCGAGGCGATGGTGCTGGTGTTCCTGGTGATGTACCTGTTCCTGCAGAACGTGCGCTACACGCTGATCCCGGCCATCGTCGCGCCGGTCGCGATGCTCGGCACCTTCACGATCATGCTGGCCTCCGGCTTCTCGATCAACGTGCTGACCATGTTCGGCATGGTGCTGGCGATCGGCATCATCGTCGACGACGCGATCGTCGTGGTGGAGAACGTCGAGCGCCTGATGGCGGAGGAAGGCCTGTCGCCGAAGGACGCGACGGTCAAGGCGATGAAGGAGATCACCGGCGCGATCATCGGCGTCACGCTGGTCCTGACCGCCGTGTTCCTGCCGATGGCGATGTCCAGCGGCTCGGTCGGCGTGATCTATCAGCAGTTCACGATGGCGATGGCGGTGTCGATCCTGTTCTCGGCGCTCCTCGCACTCACGCTGACGCCCGCGCTGTGCGCGACGATGCTCAAGCCGATCGCGCACGGGCACCACGAGAAGCGCGGCTTCTTCGGCTGGTTCAACCGCCGTTTCGACCGCATGACGCAGTCGTACGCGACGCGTGTCGGCCGGCTGATCGGCCGCGCGGGACGGGTGATGCTGCTGTTCGTCGCGATCTGCGGCGTGCTGGTGGTCGGCTTCCGCGAGCTGCCGTCGTCGTTCCTGCCCGAGGAGGATCAGGGCTACTTCATGACGGGCTTCCTGCTGCCGTCCGACTCGACGGCCGAGCGTACGCGGGATGTGGTCAAGACGCTCGAACGGCACATCGCGTCGCGCCCCGGGATCGAGTCCAGCATTTCGATCGTCGGCTACGGCTTCTCCGGCCTGGGTCCAAACGCGGCATTGAATTACGCGGTGCTGAAGGACTGGGACAAGCGCAACGGCGCGACGGCCATGGACGAAGCGATGCGGGCCCAGCAGGCGATGGCGGGCGTGACCGAAGGCTCGGTGATGAGCCTGATGCCGCCGGCGATCGACGAACTGGGCACCAGCTCGGGCTTCTCGATGCGCTTGCAGGACCGCGCGAACCAGGGCAATGCGGCGCTCAAGGCGGCCGAGGCCAGGCTGCTCGAGCTCGCGGCGCAAAGCAAGGTCGTGGTCGGCGTCTATCCGGACAGCCTGCCGGCCGGCGCGAGCATCCGCCTGGACATCGACCGGCAGAAGGCCGAGGCGCTGGGCGTGTCGTTCACGAGCATCAGCGACACGCTGTCCGGCGCGATGGGCTCGACCTACGTCAACGATTTCCCGAATGCGGGGCGCATGCAGCAGGTGATCATCCAGGCCGATGCGCCGGCGCGGATGCAGATCGACAGCGTGATGAAGCTCTACGTGCGCAACGCGAGCGGCGGCATGGTGCCGTTGTCCGAAGTGGTCCGGCCGGTCTGGGCCGATACGCCGCTGCAGATGGTGCGCTACCAGGGCTACCCGTCCGCGCGCATCTCGGGCATGGCCGCGCCCGGCTACTCGAGCGGCGCGGCAATGGACGAGATGGAGCGTCTCGCCAAGCAGTTGCCGCCGGGCTTCTCGGTCGCGTGGACGGGCCAGTCGCTGCAGGAGCGCCAGTCCGCGTCGGAGGCGCCGATGCTGATGGCGCTGTCGATGATCGTGGTGTTCCTGGTGCTGGCCGCGCTCTACGAGAGCTGGTCGATCCCGCTGTCGGTGATGCTGGTCGTGCCGCTGGGGCTGATCGGCGCGATCGGCGCGGTGATGCTCCGCGGACTGCCCAACGACGTGTACTTCAAGGTCGGGATGATCACGGTGATCGGCCTGTCCGCGAAGAACGCGATCCTGATCGTCGAATTCGCGAAGCAGTTGCGCGAGGAAGGCAAGGGGCTGCTGGAAGCGGCCGTGGAGGCGTCGCGGCTGCGCCTGCGCCCGATCCTGATGACGTCGCTGGCATTCGGCCTGGGCGTGGTGCCGCTGATGATCGCGGTGGGCGCAAGCGCCGAAACCCAGCACGCGATCGGCACCGGCGTGTTCGGCGGGATGGTGACCGCGACGGTGCTGGCGATCTTCTTCGTGCCGGTGTTCTTCGTGTTCGTGATGGGCTTCCAGGAGCGCGTCGGGGCATGGCGGGCATCCCGCAAGAGCAAGAATGTCGTGGCCGTGAGCCAAGAAACGGAAGGTTAATGTCATGCGATTGCTAGTTCTTCCCGTCGCCGTCGCCCTGGCCCTGTCGGCCTGCTCGATGGCACCCAAGCTGGTGAAGCCCGAACTGCCGGTGCCGACCGCCTACACGCAAGGCGCCGCGCCGCAAGCCGGTGCGAACGCGGCCGATCTCGGCTGGCGCACGATGTTCGGCGACCGTCGCCTGCAGCGCCTGATCGAGCTCGCGCTCGAGAACAATCGCGACCTGCGCCTGGCCACGCTGAACGTGGAGGCGGCGCAGGCCCAGTACGGCATCCAGCGCTCGGCCCGGTTGCCGTCCGTCAATGCCGGCGCCGGCTTTACGCGCCAGCGCACCCCCGCGGATTCGCAATCGAACCCGCCGATTCTCGAGTCCACGCAGAATCAGTACGGCGTGAACATCGGGATCAGCGCGTTCGAAATCGATCTGTTCGGCCGCGTGAAGTCGCTGTCGGATGCCGCGTTTGCGCGCTATCTGGCAAGCGACGAGGGGCGCCGAGCCGTGCAGATTTCGCTCGTCGGCGCGGTGGCGGATGCGTACTTCGCCGAGCGCCTCGCGCAGGAGCAGCGCGCGCTGTCCGAACGCACGCTCGCCGACTGGCGGCAGTCGCTCGATTTGGCGCTGCGCCTGAGGGAAGCCCATCAGGCCAGCGGCGTCGACGTCGCGCAGGCCGAAGGCCAGGTCGCGAGCGCGGCCGCGGACCTCGAGGCGCGCACGCGCGCCGTCGACCAGGCGCGCAACGCACTGCGGCTGCTGGTCGGCACCGAGCTGCCCAAGGATCTGCCCGAACCGGTGCCGCTGGAGCGCCAGCCGGTCATCACCGCGCTGCCGGCGGGGTTGCCGTCCGAGCTGCTGTTCCGGCGGCCGGACATCCGGCAGGCCGAACAGAACCTGGTGGCCGCCAACGCGGATATCGGGGCGGCGCGCGCCGCGTTCTTCCCGCGGCTGTCGCTGACGACGACGCTGGGCTTCATCAGCCCGAGCTTCGGCCACCTGTTCGACGGCGGCCAGCGCACGTGGGCCTTCTCCCCGCAAGTGACGGTGCCGATCTTCCAGGGCGGCAGGCTGCGTTCCGAACTGCGTCTGGCGGAGGTGCGCAAGTCGAGCGCCGTCGCCGAATACGAGCGGGCGATCCAGACCGCGTTCCGCGAGGTCGCGGACGGCCTCGCCGGCCGCGAAACCTACGGCCGGCAGATCGACGCGCAGACCCGCGTGGTCCTCAGCGCCGAACGCCGCACCGACCTGTCGAACCTGCGCTATCGCGCGGGCATCGAAGGGCGGCTGGAGTTGCTGGATTCGCAGCGGCAACTGTATGCGGCGCGACAGGCGTTGCTCGACCTGCGACGCAGCGAACTCGGCAATGCCGTTGCGCTCTACAAGGCGCTCGGCGGCGGCCTGACGGATACCGACGTCGCGCCGATGGCGAAGGCGCAATGACGCCGGGCCGGCGCGTCGTGCGGGAGACGCGCGCCCGGCTCGGAAGGGGGCGCCGGCAGCGGGATGTTCGCCGGCGGCCTGCGGGAAGCAAGCGCCGCGCCGAGGGCGCTGTGCCAGTCCATGTTTAGAGCCGAACGGTGCGCGTCAGCAGTCTGAAGACAGGGGAATACCCTGTCTTTTTTTTTCTCCTTCATGTTATGTATCATGACCTATGTTTTGTAATGTGTACTAGAAATGGAGAGGTGGGACGCCCGAAAACCAGCCGGCGCCGAAGGGGTTTTATTTCGGAAGCCGAAGGGATGCAGGGCCGTCGGCGCATTTCCTTCGATTCGATCCGGATCCCGATTCCGGGCAACCGTCTCGCGCGCGCTGCCTCGACGGGCTGCTGACGCATGACTTTCCTGGCATGAGAAAAGACACCATGGCGAAGAAGTCTTCATCCAACCGTTCGGCCGACCCGCAGCGAAGGCAATGGCTCAAGTACGCCGGCACCTCCGTCGCCGCCGCCGGCATCGCAATGGGCGCCGCCCGGGCAAACGCCGGCGCTGCCCAGGCGGCGGGCAACCCGGGCGACGTGCTCGATGTCGTCATCGTCGGCGCGGGGCTGGCCGGCCTGACCGCCGCGCGCGACCTGCGCTACGCCGGCTGCGAGTCGTTCCTGGTCCTGGAGGCGCGGGACCGCGTGGGCGGGCGGACGCTCAACTACGACGCGGGCGGCGGCTACGTCACCGAAGTCGGGGGCCAGTGGATCGGGCCCGGCCAGACCGCCGTGGCGGATCTGGCGCGCGAGCTGGAGGTCGGCACCTTCCCGAGCTACTACAAGGGAAAGACGGTCGTGCTCGGCGGCGACGGCCGCGCGGAGGTGGACCTGGACGGCACCTTCGGCACCGACGAGGCCATCGGCGCCAGGCTCGGCAAGCTGTCGCGCGACGTGCCTTCGGGCGCGCCGTGGAAGTCGCCGAAGCTCGCCGAGTTCGACAAGCTTTCGGTCGGCGACTGGCTGGCCACGCAGAACATCGCGGCGGAAGACCGGATCGGATGGAACGGGTCGATCGCGCTTTCCGGCGGCGTGATGCCGGCCAAGATGGGGCTGCTGCACTTCCTGTCGATGATCAACTCGGCCGATTGCGATTACTCGCAGCTCGACTCCATCCGGCACAGCGCGCAGGAAACCCGGTTCGTCGGCGGCTCGCAGATCCTCAGCATCAAGATGGCGCGGCAGCTCGGCGACAAGGTGCGCCTGTCGTCGCCGGTGCGCCGGATCGCCGATTGGGATCGCGACGTCGTCGCGCTGCATACGGACCACGGCGTGGTGCGCGCCCGGAAAGTCATCATGGCGATCCATCCGGCGTTGTGCAACCAGGTGCAATTCGATCCGCCGCTGCCGGCAAAGCGGGCCGCGCTGCAACGCGCATGGCCCGCTCATTCGCCGGCGCGCAAGACGGCGATGATCTACAAGCGCCCGTTCTGGCGCGACAAGGGATTGAACGGTCACATCTTCCAGTTCGACGGGCCGATCATCTGGGCCTACGACAACTCGCCTCCGGGGGGCGAGATCGGGATCATCAATGCGTTCGTCAAGAACGCGGTGATGCCGTCGGACCTTCAGGCGGCGCAGCGCATGCATACGGAGATCTATGCGCAGGCGTGGGGCAAGGAAGCGCTGTCGCCGGTGGCTTACCACGATCAGGACTGGGGGCAGGCGGACCCATGGACGATCACCTGCGTGTCGGCGATTCCGCCGGGTTTCTGGAGCACGCATGGTGACGCACTGCGGCCGCCGTGCGGCAACCTGATCTGGTCGGGCACCGAAACGGCGAACATCTGGGCCGGCTATATGGATGGCGCCGTGCGTTCGGGCCACCAGGGTGCGCTCCAGGCGCTCAATGCGCTGCGCCGGGCATAAGGAGAGCCGACATGAAGAAACGCATCCTGTTCGCCGTCGCCGCCGTCGTCGTGGTCCTGCTTGCGATTTACGGACCCGGTCTCGTCGATCTCTATCGCCTGCAGCGCTACGTCACGGCGTCCGCGCAGGCCAGTCAGGCCGACGGCGGCCCGTGGCCGCGCTTGCCCGACGTGTGCCTCAGCTGCCACGGCGTCAACGGCAATTCGCTGAATCAGGGCTATCCGAGCCTGGCGGGTCAGCCGCCCGCATACATCGCCGATCAACTGCACAAGTTTGCCGATGGACGGCGGACCAATCCGATCATGGGCCCGCTCGCGATGACGCTGAGCGACGCCGAGATCAAGCGCCTGTCCGATTACTACGCGAAGCAGACCGCTGCCGAGAATCGCTTCTTCGAGCCGGATGCCCGGTTGAAGGCGCGCGGCGAGCAACTGGCGAAGGCAGGGGCATGCGCGGCGTGTCACGGCGCGCAGCTGATGGGCCAGGGCCCGTTTCCGCGCCTCGCGGGGCAAGGCGTCGACTACGTGCTGAAGCAGCTCGACGCGTTTGCCGCCGGCACGCGCAGCGAATCCACCGGCACGATGCAGCGCGTCGCCGCGGCCATGTCGCCGGAAGACCGCAAGGCGGTCGCTCACTACCTGGCGAGCGCCAGGCCGGCGAAACAATGACCAAACCAATGCAATCGGAAGGAGGCGTTTAATCATGGATCAGAGAACTTTCGTGCTTTGCCTGGCCAGCGCGTTGCTGGCAACGACGACGTGCATCTACGGTTGGAAGTTCCTCAAGAAGCGTAACTACCTGCTGGGGATCGAGTGGCTGATCGTGACGGTTTCCTCGACCAATGCGCTGATCTATTTTGCAACCGGCTTCGAGGTCTCGGGTCTCGTCTCGCATGTGCTGGATGCGTTTTCCCGCGGGTTCGGCATGCCGATCGTCGCCGTCGCGGGCCTGATGGCGGTGACGCACGGCTACAAGCCGTCGGCGCGCCAGGATGTCGCGCTGTTCGCGATGTCCTTCGCGGGGACCGCCGTGCTGGTGGGCGCCGGTTTCATCGCCAAGGTGCTGCCTTACTTCTACGTCGCGATGTGGGCGCTCCTGTCGATCTATCTGGCCTACTTCGTGCGGAGACTCCTGGGCGCGGGGCAGCTGTTTCATGCGGTGACCACGACCGTGGCCCTGGTCGCATCGCAGGTGATCGCCTGTATCTACGATTTCTATCCGATACCCGGCGACGCGCACAACGTCGTGTTCAATTTCTTCGTGCTCGCGCTGGTGACGTGGTCGTACGTCACGGCCTCGCTCTATTACGCGTATTGCGCGCTGGAGCGCGCCAATCGGACGGATCGCGTCGGGGACATCCCGTCGGCGCGGGGCCGGCATCGTCGCCTTGCATGAGCGCGATGCGCCGCCGATGGCGGCAGCCGGAGGCGCGCCCGTGAATCCGCCACGCCTGACCCGGGTGCAGAAGCGGGACCGGACGCGTGAATGCCTGCTGACTGCCGCGCGCGCGGTGTTCCTGAAGAAGGGATACTGCGCGGCGAGCATCGAGGAGATCGCGATACTGGCCGGCCATACGCGTGGCGCGTTCTACTCGAATTTCAGTGACAAGACCGAGCTGCTGCTCGAGTTGCTCAAGCGCGATTGCGACGAGATCAATGCGGAATTGCAGCGGATTCTCGAAACGGGCGGCCCCCGCGACGAGGTGCAAAGGATGGCGCTCGAGCACTATCGGCAGCACTTTCGCCGGCACGAGTCGTTCCTGATGTGGATGGAAGCGAAGCTGCAGGCGGTTCGCGATGCGCGATTCCGCGAGCATTTCAACGCATTTCTGCGGGACAGGCAGAGCCGGATGACGGCGTACGTCGCGGGTCTCGCGGAACGCACGGGTGCGGCGCTGCCGCTGCCCGCGGAGCTGCTGGCGGTCGGGCTGCTGGGGCTGTGCGACGGTGTGCAGTCCTGTTACGCCGTCGATCCGCAGCGTGTCACCGACGAGCTGGCCGACGCGGTGCTGGCCGGCTTCTTTGCGCGTGCGGTGTTCGATCGCATGCCTGATTGACGGCGCGTCGCGTCGCGCCCCCCACACGCTGCACCGGACAGGGAATACCCTGTCTTTTTTATTTTTTTGTTTTTGTCATCATGACCTAACATTGGCAACATGTTCTATGAGAGAAACATCGGAAGCATTCGCGACCGAGCTCTCATTCGACTCATCAGGAGACGACCGATGGATGAATCCAAGCGCAGGGCTTTCGCAGAGGATGGCGCAGTGCTGATCGAAGGCCTGCTCGACGACGAACAGCTGGCGATGTGCCGGGCGGCATTTGACTGGGGCATCGAGAATCCTGGCCCGATGGTTTCCAGCATGCTCGACGGCACCGAGCTCAAGTCGCACGTCGACAACGCCAATCCGTACGCGAAGGAACGTCTCGACGAACTGGTCAGCAAGCTGCCGATCGGCAAGCTGTTTGCCGAGCTGTGGGGCTCGAAGCACGTCTGGTATTTCGCCGAGGAACTCTTCCTGAAGAAGGGCGGCAAGGGCGCTCGCTCGCTGTGGCACCAGGACACGTCGTACCTGCCGTGGGAAGGAACGCACTTCGGCAACGCGTGGATCAGCTTCGAGGCCGTCCCGAAGCGCAATGCGCTGGAGATCGTCCGCGGTTCGCATCGTGGCACGCGTCACGACGGCACGACGTTCCGGAACGCCGACGATCCGACCGAGCCGCTGCACGGCGGCGGCGTGTGGCCGCGGATGCCGGATATCGAAGCGGCGCGGCGCGCCGATCCGGATGCCTACGAAGTCATCTCGTGGGCAACGAAGCCCGGCGACGTCCTGCTGCTGCATCCCGGCGTGCTGCACGGCGGCGGCGTGGTGGACGCCGATTTCCCTGACCGCCACACGCTCGTGCTGCGCTTCTTCGGCGACGACGCCGTTTTCAGCCCACTGCCCGAAAACAGTGCGTCGGGCTTTACGCCGGCGGGCGTGCTGTTTGTCGAGGAGCTGGCGTCGCTGAAAGCAGGCGATCCGTTCCGCGCCCCCTGTTTCCGCCAACTCGTCTGAACAAAGGAGTTCAACTCATGGCAACCAGCAACAAACGTCAGTCGATCATCCCGCCCGGGTTCAAGGCCTGGTACGACGCCTTCCATTTCGCGCCGGCCACGCGCGTGGGCGACACGATCTGGGTGTCGGGCCAGGTCGGGATCGGCGCGGACATGAAGCCGGGCGAGGGTGTGCAGGCGCAAGCCCGGATCGCCTTCGAGTCGCTGAAGGCGATTCTCGTGGAGGCGGGCGCGAGCCTCGCCGACGTCGTCGAGCTGACGACTTTCCATACCAATCTTCAGGGCGAAACCGAGGCCTTCGCGGCCGTCAAGGACGAGTATTTTCCGGACCGCTACCCGTCGTGGACCGCGGTCGGCGTGACGCAGCTCGCGCTGCCGGGGCTGTGCGTCGAAATCCGGGCGGTGGCGGTCGCCGGGTCGGGGGCGGCCTGAGTCGTGAACCGCCCGGCCGGCGCGGCGTCGCGGACGCCGTTTCCGGCCGGTGAGGAAGGGTTGCGCCGGACTGGTCGGGAGCCGGCGCAATCAAGCGGAGTGCCTATGGAGTGAGACGCGCTTTTCTACCAGACTTCGATCATGCGACCGATAAAAGTCGCAGTCCTGAGGATTTGTGTGGCGAAGATCGAGCGGCGCGCTTACCGGTTTCACGATCGACCGGGGCGAGGCAAGGCGCCGCCGGAAACTGGCTTGGCCGGTTGGCCGAACAACCGGATCGGAACGAACGCCGACCGTCCGTCAGTGGCGCGAACGGCGAATGAATGCGGAATCGGAAGGAGACTCATGATGAAGAAGCACACCCTCGGAGCCATGTCGGTCATCGCGGCGGCCTTGCTGCTCGTGGCCGGTGAAACCGCCGCGGCGGACGATCTCACGCCGGTCGGCGCCGAACGCGGCGCGAACAAGGACGGCACCGTGCCCGCCTTCGCCGGCCGGCAGGCGACGCCCTCCGGCTGGGAATACGGGAAGGTTCGCGGCGAATTCTGGAAGCATCGGAGCGAGAAGCCCCTTTACTCGATCGACGCCGCGAACGTCGACAAGTACGCGAGCCAGCTCACGCCGGGACAGATCCAGCTGATCAAGCAGCAGAAGGGCTATCGGATGGACGTCTATCCGTCGCATCGCGAATGCCAGCTCCCGGAAGTCGTCGAGCAGAACTCGAAGGCGAACCTGACGTCGGCGAAGCTCGCGTCGAACGGCGAAACGTTGCAGTCGGCGATTCTGCCCGGCGTGCCGTTCCCGCAGCCGAAGAGCGGCGCCGAAGCGATCCTGAACTACGAAATGCGCTATCGCGGCGAAGGCATCGAATGGCCGCTGGACGTCACGACCATTTCGCCTCGCACGGGCGGCGGCGAATGGATCGACGGGATCGGCCCGCAGGTCTTCTTCTTCCCGTCGGGCAAGCTGGGCAAGAGCTCGCCGCAGGACGTCGACCAGCTCAGCCTGGCCGCCTACTTCACGGCCAACTCGCCGGCGGCGCTGGCCGGGCAGGCGTTCGTGCAGCGCCAGTACTTCGACAAGGTCTCGGAAACGTACTACTACTTCCCCGGGCAACGCCGCGTGAGGCGCATGCCGGCCTATACGCACGATGCGCCGCTGATCGGCTTCGAGAACCAGTATCTGATCGACGAAGCGAACATGTTCAACGGCCCCATCGACCGGTTCAACTGGAAGCTGGTGGGCAAGAAGGACATGATCGTGCCGTACAACGCGTTCGGCATGTACACCTTCAACGCCAGGCTGCATGACGTCGCGACGCCGAACGGCATCGCCGCCGGCCACCGCCGCTACGAGATGCATCGCGTGTGGGTGGTCGAGGCGGCGGTCAAGCCGAGCGCGCGCCACGTCGCGTCGAAGAAGGTGTTCTATCTGGACGAGGACAGCTGGCTCGCGCTCGTCGGCGAGGACTACGACGCGCAGGGCAAGCTGTGGAAGGTGCGCGAGAGCTACCCGATCCCGGTGTGGGAGCTGGGCGGCACCTGCGACAACGAACCGTTCGTACAGTACGACCTGATCAACGGACGCTATGTGGTCGATTCGTCCACGATCGGCCAGGGCAAGGACCTTCGCTGGTATCAGCAGGTCAACGATCCGCGCTTCAAGGCCGATTTCTTCACGGCGGAATCGCTGCGCTCGGTCAGCGATCGCTGAAGCGTGCTGCATAGATAAATAATAGAGCCGGCGTGCGCGAGCGCGCCGTCGGCATCCGGTTTGGGTGAGGTGGGGCGATGAAAGCGAATCAGGTAGTTAGGAAAACTACGATTTCGATTGCCGTGCTGGGTGCGGTGACGTCGAGTGCGTACGGATACGATTTCACGATGGGAGAAGGCGCTGTCCAGGGTTCGTGGGTGACCAATCTCACGGCGGGCGGGGGAATCCGCACCAAGAGTCCGAGCTGCTCGCTCACCGGCGACCCGAATGCGTACGGGTGCGGCGCGGCGGCCAACACCAACCAGTGGGGCTACGGCGACAACGGCGACCTGAACTACCGGAAAGGGCAGCCGTTCAGCACGTACATCAGCGCGACCAGCGAACTGCTGCTGAAGATGCCGAGCGAGGGGCTGAAGTTCATGGTGCGCGGCACGGGGATGTACGACTTCCTGGCCGGGAACACGGCCAGAACGCCGCTGTCGAGCACCGCGTCCGCGCAGGTGGTCTACAACGCGCAATTGCTCGACCTGTGGGCGCAGAAGGATTTCACGATCGGCGGGCGCAACGCGCACGTGCGGCTCGGCAACCAGGTGATCAACTGGGGCGAGAGCATGTTCGCGCAGAGCGGCATCAATACGACCAACTCGCTCGACACCCAGAAGCTGCTGATCCCGGGCACGCAGCTCAAGCAGGCGCTGCTCCCCGCGCCGATGCTGAGCGTGGCCGCGGATCTGTCCCACGGGTTCAGCACCGAGGCTTACTACCAGTTCCAGTGGAACGGCAACCGCTACCCGCCGGTCGGCTCGTACTGGTCGCTGGCCAACGTCTTCGGCCGCGGCGCCGAGCCGTTCACGATCAACACGAACAACCTCAACGTGGCGGGCCCCGGTGCGGGCACGATTGCGAACGCGATCGGCGGGGGCGGCGCGGCAGGCAACTCCGGCGTGCTCGACGGCATCAAGAACGGGCTCGTGAACGGCACCTATGCCGGGCCGCCGTTCAACGACATCGGCATTCCCGTCTCGACGCAGCTGCCCGCGAAATACCGGCCGCAGTTCGGCGTGAAGTTCAACTACTCGCCGCGTTCGTTCGACGCGAACTTCGCGTTCTACTACCTCAACTACATCGACAAGTCCCCGGTGCTCTCGACGCTGGCGAACGGCACCGCGCAGTGGTCGTACCTCGGCAACCGTCAGCTGTTCGGCGCCAGCGCGAACTTCGGCCTCGGCCCGTGGGCGATCGGCACCGAAGTGTCGTATCGGCCGCGCGACGCCGTCGCGTTGTCGAGCTGCTTCGGCGCGGGCGGCCCGCTCGACCTGAACACGAACGGCGTGCCGGGGACCGACTGCAAGCAGTGGGTCGACAAGAAGAAATTCCAGCTCGACATCAACGGCCTGCTGGCGCTGACGAGCAGCGAGTATCCGTTCCTCAAGCTGCTCGGCGCGGATTCCGCCGCGCTGACCTGGGAACTGACGTGGATCTATTACCCGGGCCTCGGGTCGAGCGTCACGCGCACGATCAACGGCCAGCCGGTCACGCAGGTGCCGGCGACCGGTTATTTCCCGTGGCTGAACAACAACTCGGGGCTCGGCTATCCGATCACCGCGAGGCAGGGCACGTCGAGCTCGGTGGGCGCGACGATCGACTTCAACTGGACGTATGACGGCTCGCTGATCCCCGGCTGGCAGGTGACGCCCGGCGTGACCTTCACCACCGGGCTCTACGGCTATACGCCGACGTTCAGCGCGAACTACATGCAGGGCGCGAAATCGGTGAACGTCTACGTGCTGTTCAACCAGAATCCGCCGAAGTGGCAGGCGGGCATCAACTTCGCGGCGTTCTTCGGCGGGCACAACACGGTCGGTCAGCCGTACGCGGATCGCAATTTCGTCGGCTTGTTCGTCACCCGGAACTTCTGACGCGGGAACCCATGGGAGACGGCGCACGTCGTGCGCCGCCGGAATACTTGAAGGGGTAATGTCGTGCTCAATCGTCTAGTCAGCCGTCTGGAAAGAGGCTTCTTCGGCCATCGCGCGATCGTGCTTGCCGCGATCGGGCTGTTCACCGCCGCGATGGCCGTGTTCGCGGTGCAGTTGCGCATGGACGCCGGCTTCGAGAAGCAGATGCCGATCGGCCATGAATACATCCGGACGTTTCAGAAATACCGAAACGACCTGCTCGGCGCGAACCGGATCACCGTCGTCGTGCGCGCCCGCAAGGGGCCGATCTGGACGAAGGAAGGGTTGACGCGGCTGTACAAGGTGACGCAGGCGGTCACCTACCTGCCGAACGTGGATCGGATCGGCGTGCGCTCGCTCTGGACGCCGAACGCGTTCGTCAACGAGATCACCGACGAAGGGTTTCGCGCGGAGCCGATCATCTCGGGCACCATCACGCCCGACCAGTTGACGCCCGAGATCGTCACGAACATTCGCCGCGCGACGACGCTCGGCGGCTACGTCGGCACGCTCGTGTCGCACGACGAGGACAGTGCGATGATCACGGCCGAGCTGAACGAGCGCGATCGCGCCGGCAAGGTGCTCGACTACGTCGCGTTCAACCGGCTGCTCGAACAGCAGATCCGCAAGCCGTTCGAGGACGCCGGCTACGAGATCCAGATCATCGGCTTCGCGAAGCAGATCGGCGACATCGCCGACGGCGCGACCGCCGTGCTCGGCTTCTGCGCGATCGCGCTGCTGCTGACCGCGCTCGCCGTCTACTGGTACTGCCATTCGGTTCGCTTCACCGTGCTGCTGATCGCCTGCTCGCTGACGTCGCTCGTCTGGCAGTTCGGCACGCTGAAGCTGCTGGGCTTCGGTCTCGATCCGCTCGCGGTGCTGGTGCCGTTCCTGGTGTTCGCGATCGGCGTGTCGCATGGCGTGCAGCAGGTCAACTTCATCGTGCGCGAGATCTCGCACGGGCACAGCTCGTATGAAGCGGCGCGGCGCAGCTTCAGCGGCCTGCTGATTCCCGGCGTGCTGGCGCTCATCACCGCGTTCGTGTCGTTCATCACGCTGCTGCTGATCCCGATTCCGATGGTGCGGGAGCTCGCGATCACCGCGTCGCTCGGCGTCGCGTACAAGATCGTCACGAACCTGATCCTGCTGCCGGTCGCGGCGTCGTGCTTCAACTTCTCGAAGACCTATGCGGACAGCGCACTGAAGCGCGGCGAGCGGCGCTCGGCGTGGCTGCGCGGGCTCGCACGCATCGCGCAGCCGAAGTATGCGGGCGTGACCGTCGCGGCGACGCTGGTGGTGTTCGCGCTGGCCGCCTGGCAAAGCCGCGACCGCGTGATCGGCACGCTGCAGCCGGGCGCGCCGGAGCTGCGCGCGGACGCGCGCTTCAACCGCGATGCGACGTCGATCGCGGGCAACTACGACATGGGCCTCGACTGGCTCACGGTCGCGATCGAGTCGAGCGGCAAGGCGTGCGACAACCCGGCGGTCGGATTGTACGAAGACGACTTCACGGCGGCGATGCGCACCGAGCCGGGCGTCGTGTCGGTGCAGTCGTATTCGGCGCTGCTGCGCACCTACAACCAGGGCTACAACGAGGATTACCCGAAGATGAACGTCGTGCCGATCGCCCCCGAGAACTACGGGGCGGTGTCGGTCGATGCCGGCCGCATCAAGGGCTTCATGAACGGCGACTGCAGCATGACGGCCGTGCACCTGTTCCTGACCGATCACAAGGCGACGACGATCAACCGGATTCTCGACGACGTGAAGCAATACCGAGCGTCGCATCCGTTCCCCGGCATCGGCATTCGCCTCGCGGCGGGCAACGCGGGCGTGCTCGCGGCGACCAACGACGAAGTCGAGAAGAGCGAGCTGCCGATGATGCTGTACGTGTACGCCGCGATCCTGATCCTCGTGTTCCTCGCGTACCGCGACTGGCGCGCGATGCTCGCGTGCTGCGTGCCGCTGTCGGTCGCGACCTTCATCGGCTACTGGTTCATGAAGGAACTGCAGATCGGGCTGACGGTGGCGACGCTGCCGGTGATGGTGCTGGCGGTGGGCATCGGCGTGGATTACGCGTTCTACATCTACAACCGGCTGCAGGTGCACCTCGCGGGCGGCCAGACGATCGTGAAGGCGGTCCAGCACGCGATGCTCGAAGTGGGCGTGGCGACGATCTTCACGGCGATCACGCTGGCGATCGGCGTCGCGACGTGGAGCTTCTCGGCGCTGAAGTTCCAGGCGGACATGGGCAAGCTGCTGGCGTTCATGTTCCTCGTGAACCTGCTGATGGCGATGACGGCGCTGCCCGCACTGGCTTCGGTGCTGGAGCGCGGGTTCCCGCGCCGCAAGCCGGCGCGCGCGCCCGGTTTGTTCAGCCACTGACGCACGCGATCACTACTACGGAGGCCCAGCCATGATCAAGACTCTTGTTGCCTGTACCGCGCTTTGCGCCGCCGCGGAGGCAATTGCGCCATTCCATGGATCGGTTGCGGACCGGACCGCGAAGCCGGCCCACGCGCGGACCGCGCCGACCGACGCAACGCGCGCCGGCGCGCGCATCGCCGCCGTCGACGAGAACGGTGTCGTTCTCGTGTCGGACGACGACGGCAAAACCTGGCGGCAGGCGCCGCGCGTGCCGGTGTCGGCTACGCTGCCGGCCGTTGCGGTCGGCGATGCAAGGTTCGGCCTGGCGGGTTTATTCAACCACTGACGCGCGCGACCCCCCCTACAGAGGCCCAGCCATGATCAAGACTCTTGTTGCCTGTACCGCGTTGTGTGCCGCCGCGGCGGCGTTCGCGCAATCCCATGGAACGGTCGCGGACTGGACCGCGAAGCCGGCCCACGCGTGGGCCGCACCCACCCGCATGATGCTGACGGACGCGACGCGCGCCGGAAAGCGCGTCGTCGCCGTCGGCGAGCACGGCGTGATCCTGCTGTCGGACGACGACGGGCGCACGTGGCGGCAGTCGCGGCGCGTGCCCGTGTCGGCGACCCTGTCGGCCGTCACGTTCGCCGATGCGCAGCACGGCTGGGCGGTCGGCCAGTGGGGCGCGATTCTCGCGACCGCCGACGGCGGCGAAACGTGGGAGAAGCAGCGCATCGACACGTCGGTCGACCAGCCGCTGTTCTCCGTCATCTTCACCAGCGCCCGGGACGGGATCGCGGTGGGCCTGTGGTCGCTGATGCTGCAGACCCATGACGGCGGCAAGACGTGGACCCGGACGACGTTGCCGAAGCCGCCGGGCGGCGGCAAGGCGGACCGCAACCTGTACCACATCTTTGCCGATCGCCAGGGCGCGCTCTACATCGTGTCGGAGCAGGGGACCGTGCTCAAGTCGACCGACGGCGGTGCGAACTGGCGCTACCTGCAGACGGGCGGCAAAGGCTCGCTGTGGACCGGCGTGGCGATGCCCGACGGCCGGATCGTGGTCGGCGGGCTGCTCGGCAGCCTGTTCCAGAGCAGCGACGGCGGCGCGACCTGGACGCCGTTGAACCCCGGCACGAAAAGCTCGATCACCGACGTCGTCGCGACCGGAAACGGGCTGCTCGCGGTCGGACTCGACGGGCTGGTGTTGACGCAGCGCGCGAACGGCGAATCGTTCGCGGTCACGCAGCGCCCGGACCGCGCGACGCTGACCGCGGCGCTGGTCGGCGCAGGCGGCAAGCCGCTGCTGTTTTCGCAGGACGGCGTGCTTGCGTCGCAGTGAGCACGCTCGGCCTGTCTGCGCAGATGAGTCAGCGGTCCTGATAAAAACTGAGAAAGGAAAGGCGCGATGAAAATCGTTGGAGTAAACAAGCGGGATCGGCAGCACTCGCCCGATACGCAGACCCGGCGTCAGATCCTTCGTCTCGCGGCCGTGGGCGCCGTGTCTTTGGCTGCGGGCGAGGTGTCGCTGGCGGAGGGTGCTGCAGCGCCCTCCACGAACCGCGACGTGCTGGACGTCGTGATCATCGGCGCCGGTCTGGCGGGACTGACGGCCGCGCGCGACCTGAGCCGCGCCGGGTGCGATTCGTTCGTCGTGCTGGAGGCGCGCAACCGGGTCGGCGGGCGCACCCTCAATCACGAGCTGGGCCATGGCGTCGTGTCCGAGGCCGGCGGCCAGTGGATCGGCCCGGGCCAGACGGCGATCGCCGACCTCGCCCGCGAGCTCGAGGTCGATACGTTTCCGACGTACTACGCGGGCAAGTCCGTCATTCTGGCGGGCGACGCGCGAGTCGCGCAGGATCTGCACGGCGGCACGGGCGGCGACGACGCGATCGGCGCGAAGCTAGGCGAACTGGCGCGCGGCGTGCCGTCCGGCGCACCGTGGAAGGCGCAGCGCGCGCCGGAGCTCGACAAGCTCACGTACGGCGAATGGCTGGCGAAGCAGGGCGTGAAATACGAGGACGGGTACTTCATCGCGCTGGCCGCGAAGCTGTCGCTCGGCGGGGCGCCCGCGCAGCTCGGTCTGCTGCACTACCTGTCGGTGATCAACAGCGCCGATTGCGATTACGCCAAGCTCGAGTCGATCAAGGGCGGCGCACAGGAAACGCGCTTCGTCGGCGGCTCGCAGGTTCTCAGCACCAAAATGGCGCGCGAACTCGGCGGCAAGGTGCGGCTGTCGTGCCCTGTGCGCAGGATCTCCGGCTGGGATCGCGACGTCGTCGAGGTGCAGACCGATCAGGGCGTCGTGCGCGCACGCCGGGTGATCGTCGCGCTGAATCCGGCGCTGTGCAACCAGATCGTGTTCGATCCGCCGCTGCCGGAAGGGCGTTCGCAGTTGCAGAAGCGCTGGCCCGCGAACGCGCCGATGCGCAAGACGGTGCACGTCTACGAGCGGCCGTTCTGGCGGGACGACGGCTACTGCGGACAGATCTTCCAGGTCGGCGGCCCGGTGTTCCTCGCCTACGACAACTCGCCGCCGGACGCGTCGGTCGGCGTGCTGAGCGCGTTCGTCGCGCCGGGCGCGCTGCCTGCCGAGCCCAAGGCCGCCGAGCGGGCGCTGTCGGCGATCTATGCGAAGGCGTTCGGCGACAAGGCGCTGCGCCCGACGCAGTTCCACGACTTCGACTGGGGGCGGGTCGATCCGTGGACGCTGCAGTGCATTCATCCGATCCCGCCGGGCTTCTGGACGAAATGGGGCAAGTTCCTGCAGCCCGAGGTGGGCCGCCTGATCTGGTCGGGCACGGAGACGGCCGACATCTGGGCCGGCTCGATGGACGGCGCGGTGCGCTCGGGGCACCGCGCGGCGCTGCAGGCGCTCGGCAAGCTGGCACAACACGGCGTGAGGGTGTAAATGAAGCGGGTAATGATCATCGGCGCTGTCGTGGCAATCGTTGCATTGGCGGGCACCGGCGCGCTCTACGGGCGCGACATCCTTGACGGAATGCGTTTCGAGAAGGCGATGAGCCGGACAGGCGAAGCGGACCAGGCCAACGGCGGTCCGTGGCCGCAGCCGCAGGAGACCTGCTTCTTCTGTCACGGCGCACGCGGCCAGTCACTCAATGCATGGTATCCGGCGCTGTCCGGCCAGCCCGAGACGTATCTCGCGGCGCAACTGCGCGCGTTCGCCGACGATACGCGCCACAACGCTTACATGGGACCGCTTGCGAGGGATCTCGACGACGGGCAGGTCAGGACGTTGGCCGCCTATTTCGCGCGGCAGACCCCGACCCGCAACGAGGACGTTCCGGCCGACGTGGCGCTCGCGAAGCGCGGCTTGGCCTTGATCCAGGCCAGGAGTTGCCAGGCCTGCCACGGCGCGACGCTGATGGGCAGGGATCAGGCGCCGCGACTCGCGGGCCAGGGGGAGATCTACCTTGCGACCCAGCTCGCCGCGTTCAAGACGGGCGAGCGCAAGGATCCGGCCGGCGCGATGAACGGCATCGCCGCGACGCTGTCGGGCGACGACATCCGGGCGGTGGCGCACTACCTGGCCAGCGTGTCGCCCGGGCAGGCCGACGGCGCTGCTGCGGCAACCGTGCGTGACGGCCCGGACGTGTTCGGTGCAGATCGCCAGGGCAGGGAATACCCGGTCTTTTTGTTCGCCCATTTGTTTGTCATGATGACCTAACATTGGCAGTGTGTTCTAGAAATGGCGCGACCGGAATCCGGTCCCCGCAACATCGGCAAAGTTTGATCGTTCCGATTCATCACCACTCGAGTTTCAGGAGACAAACCATGGCAAAGCACCCCGTCGTCGTCTATGGCGCAAGCGGTTACACCGGCATGTTGATCATGGACTGGCTGATCGACCAGAACATCCCGTTCACGGCCGTTGCCCGTAATGCGGGGCGGGCGAAGGAAATGATGGCGCAGCGCGTCGTGCGCCTCGAATCCGCGGAATACGAAATCATCGAGGCAGAGCACAACGTCGATGCGCTCGTCAACGCGTTCCGCGGCGCGAAGGTGGTGTGCAACACCGTCGGGCCGTTCACCAACTTCGGGCTCGTCGGCGTCGAAGCGGCGCTGAAGGCCGGCTGCCATCATCTCGACACGACGGGCGAGCAGTCCTACATCCGCAACGTGCGCGACCAGTTCGGCGAACTGTATCGGCAGGCCGGCCTGCTGGTGTCGTCGTCGAATGCGTACATGTACACGTTCGCGGAAATCGCCGCCGAGCTCGCGCTCGAGACGCCGGGCGTCGATGCGCTGGAGACCGCGACGCTGACGCGCGGCCCGCGCGGCGCAGCGGGCGTGAGCGTTGGCTCGACGGCGACGATCTTCGACGGCTCCCGCCACGAATCCTTCTACCTGTGGGAGAAGAAGCTCGCCCCCCACGCGCCGGACGCGTCGTTCACCGTCGCCGCGCCCGAGTTCATGCAGCCGGTGTTCTGCCTGCCGTGGGGCGGCACGTCGCTGCCCGTCTACTTCGAGCGCGATCCGCGCGTGCGCAGCTGCATTTCGTGCGTCGGCTTCTACGACAACAACGTGATGCAGCTCGTGCATCAGTTCGGCCAGAAGTGGGAAGCCGAATACAAGCACCTGCCGCGCGAGCAGCAGGACGCAGTCCTGAAGCAGGTCGTCGATTCGACCACGCCGTCGATGCCGCCGCGCGAGCGCACGACGATCCAGCGCAGCGTCGATTTCGCGATCGGCCGCGGCCAGCTCGCGTCGGTGCGCGCGACCCTCCACGGGATCACGCCGTACATCTCGACGGGCGCGATTCATGCCGCCGGCGTGGTCAAGCTGCTCGACGGCGAGACCGCGAAGGTCGGCTTCGCGTCCGGCTCGAAGGCGTTCGGGCATCGCTACCTGCTCGGCTTCCTCGAGCAGCGCGGGCTCGCGCGCGCGACCGTGACGCAACTGTGACGCCGACGCCGGGTCGTCACGGACTATAAGGACAACGAGACATGGCAATCATTGATTTCTTCGACCGCGGGTGGCGCATTGCCCCGAACGGCATTGCGTATATCCAGGGCGAGCGCAGCTATTCGTTCCAGGAGATCGGCGAGCTGTCCTGCCGCATCGCCAACGGGCTGCTCGCCGCCGGATTCGCGAAGGAAACCAAAGCGGCCGTCTGGGCGGACAACGACGTGACCGCCTGGGGTTGCGCGCTCGGGCTCTGGCGTGCCGGCCTCGCGTATATCCCGGTCAACGGGCGCAGCACGCCCGCGGAGAACCAGTACGTGCTCGATGCGTTCGACTGCGAAGTGCTGTTCTTCCAGCAGGCGTTCGCGACGGCGATCGACGCGTTGCGCGCCAGGCTGCCGAAAGTGAAGCTCTGGGTGTGCATCGATGCCGAGCTGCCGTGGGCGCCGTCGCTCGCGACGTGGAGCGCGGGCCAGCCGTCGACGATGCCGTTCGTGGATTACGACACGGACGACGTCGTCACGCTGTCGGCGACGGGCGGCACCACCGGCGCACCGAAGGGCGTGATGAACACGCACCGCTCGTTCCAGACCTACTTCGCGCAGTTCATGATGGCATGCGCTTATGGCGCCGAGCGACCGGTGAATCTCGCCGCGGCGCCGATGACGCACACCGCCGGAATGATGTCGCTGCCGTGCACGGCGCGCGGCGGCACGGTGGTCGTGCTGCCGAAGCCCGATCCCGCGCTGCTGCTCGGCGCGATCGCGCAGCATCGCGTCACAGAGTTCTTCCTGCCGCCGACGGTCATCTATCGCCTGCTCGACATCCCCGGCATCGAGAAGCTCGATTATTCGTCGCTGAAGTATTTCCTCTACGGCGCCGCGCCGATGTCGGTCGAAAAGCTCAAGCGCGCGATCGAGGTGTTCGGTCCCGTGATGGCCGGCGGCTACGGGCAGACCGAAGCGCCGGCATCGATTGCCAACATGACGCCGGCCGAGCATTTCGTCGACGGCAAGCTGGCGTCCGACGAACGGCTGTCGTCGGTCGGCCGCCCGAATCCGCTGGTGCGCGTCGAGATCCTGAACGATCGCGGCGAGGTGCTGCCGCAGGGCGAGACCGGCGAGATCTGCGTGCGCGGCGACCTCGTGATGAAGGGCTACTACAACGCGCCGGACAAGACGGCCGACACGATCGTCGACGGCTGGCTTCACACGGGCGACATCGGCCATCTCGACACCGACGGCTACCTGCACATCACCGACCGCAAGAAGGACATGATCATCAGCGGCGGCTTCAACGTGTACCCGAGCGAGATCGAGCAGGTGATCTGGGCGCACCCGGCGGTGCAGGATTGCGCGGTGATCGGCGTGCCCGACGACAAGTGGGGCGAGGCGGTGAAGGCTGTCGTCGAGCTCAACGCCGGCCAGAACGTGAGCGCCGAGGAGCTCGTCGCGCTGTGCAAGGAGAAGCTAGGATCGGTGAAGGCGCCGAAGAGCGTGGATTTCGTCGCCGCGCTGCCGCGCAGCACGGTCGGCAAGGTGTTGAAGAAGGACCTGCGCGAGCAGTACTGGCAGGGTCAGCAACGCAGGATCTGAGCCCCACTTCCACGGACGCTACACCATGAGCAACATTTATATTGCCGGCATCGCGATGACCGTGTTCGGCCGGCATTTCGAGCGCAGCATCGACGATCTCGCCGGCGAGGCGCTGCGCGGCGCCCTCAAGGACGCCGGCTGCGGCGCCGACGCGATCGGCGCGGCCTTCTACGCCGGCATCACCAACGGACAGCTGCAGGGCCAGCTGTCGATTCCCGGCCAGGTCGTATTCAGCAAGATCGGCGTCGAGGGCGTGCCGGTGTTCAACGTCGAGAACGCATGCGCGTCCGGCAGCACCGCCGTGCATCTGGCGGTGCAGCACCTCCGGGCGGGCGCCTGCGACGTCGCGCTGGCGCTCGGCGCGGAAAAGATGAACGTCGAGGACAAGGCGAAGGCGCTCGCGCTGTTCGAGACGGGGTGGGACGTGTCCCGCGTCGACGAGAATTTCGCGACGCTGGCGAAGATGGGCGAAGGCGTCGTGCCGCCGCCGGGATCGGAATCCGACAAGCCGTACAGCCGCTTCATGGCGATCTACGCGGCGATGTGCCGCTATCACATGAAGACCTACGGCACCACGCAGCGGCAGATCGCCGCCGTGTCGTCGAAGAACCATCTGCATTCGGTGCACAACCCGCATTCGCAGTTCCGCAAGCCGTTCACGATCGACGAGGTGCTCGCGGCGCCGCCGATCACCTATCCGATCACGCTGCCGATGTGCGCACCGGTGACGGACGGCGCGGCCGCGGCGATCCTCTGTACCGAGGAGGGCCTCGCGCGCATCGGCGCCGATCGCAGCCGCTGCATCCGGATCGCGGCGAGCGTGATCCGCAGCTTCACGCATCGGCGCATCGACGAGCCGGGGAAGAGCATCGGTCGCCTCGCGGCGCTGCAGGCTTATGAGGAGGCATCGCTCGGCCCGGAGGATATCGACGTCGCCGAAGTGCACGACGCGTCGGCGATGGGCGAGATCATCCAGGCCGAGAATCTCGGGCTCGCGCCGCTCGGGGAGGCCGGCGCCGCGGCCGAGCGCGGCGAATTCACGCTCGGCGGGCGCATTCCGATCAACACGTCCGGCGGCCTCGAATCCAAGGGTCATCCGCTCGGCGCGACGGGGATCGGTCAGCTCTACGAACTGGTCACGCAATTGCGCGGCGAGGCGGGCGAGCGGCAGGTGCAGGGCGCGCGGCATGCCATCCAGGAGAACGGCGGCGGATTGCAGGGCGTCGAGGAGGCCGCGCTTGCCGTCCATATCCTGAGCCGGCACTGAGGAAGGCAATTCCGGGTACCCCGGCGCGCGTTCGCCGAAGGACGGACGCCGGGGCGGAGATGGCCGCGCGCGAAGCGCGGCCGGTGCAGTGGCGACTGGATCGCAGATGGCCGCGAGCGCGGCCGCGTTCCTCGTTCGTCGGAAGGGGGAATCAGAGTGAATGCAGTGCTGGAGACGTACCGTCCGCTCGGCGGATGGGTGGAAACGCCGGACGATCCGCAGCCGCCGCTCGAGGGCGAGATCAGCGCGGACGTGATTGTCGTGGGCGCCGGCTTCGCGGGCCTGTCCACCGCGCTGGAGCTTGCCGCGCGCGGTGCACGCGTGGCCGTCCTCGAACGCGAGTTCGCGGGCTTCGGTGCGAGCGGCCGGAACGCGGGCTATCTCGCCGGCGGCCAGGGGCTCGAATACGAGCTGTTCCTCAAGCGCGTGGGGCACGCGCGGGCGAAGCAGATCGTCCGCTTCTACGACGAAGGCGTCGCCTACGTCGAACGCAAGCTCGGCGAATACGGGATCGACTGCGACTACCAGGCGACGGGGATCATCCGCGCCGGAGTGCATGCGTCGCAGGAGAAGCGGCTGCGCGAGAGCATGGAGACGGGCGTCGAACTCGGTTCTCCGGCGGAGTTCCTCGATCATGCCGCGATGCGTGCGCGCGGCATCCCGCCGGCGTTCCTGTTCGGCTGCTACATGCCGCACGGCGGCACGCTGAATCCCGGCAAGTACGTGATGGGGCTGCGGCGCGCGGCGCTCCGCGCGGGCGTGAAGATCTATGAAAACACCGCGTTGCTTTCGTATACCGAGGGACCGGTCGTCAAGGCGCACACCGCACGCGGCAGCGCGAGCGCGCCGTTCCTCGTGCTCGCCACCAATGCCTATACGCCGCAGCTTGGCCTGCTCGGCGACAAGGTGATGCCGCTGCGGGTCTCGGCGATCGAGACCGAGCCGCTGTCCGAGGCGCAACTGGCGGCGCTGGGCTGGCCGCGGCGCGAAGGCATCGTGACCTCGCATCTGACGATGGAAAGCCATCGCCTGACGGTGCGCAACACGCTCGTGGTGACGACGAAGCGGATCCATTACGTCTATGGCTCGCAGACGCCGAACGTGCCCGACAACGACGCGTATCGCGCGCTCGCGAAGACGCTGCATGAGCGCTTTCCCGAATTGGGCGACGTCGCGGTCCGCGCGTGCTGGAGCGGCTATATCAGCCTGGCCGGCGATGCGTTGCCCGTGGCGGGCGAGACCGGCGAGCATCGGAACGTCATCTACACCGCCGGGTGTTCCGGGCATGGCGTCGGCACCCAGTCGCTGATCGGCGAGCTGCTGGCCGAGCGGATCCGGGGCGCCGAGCATCCGCTGCTGGCGGCCTTGCGCCACAAGACGCCTGCGACGCTGCCCGAGCCGTTGCGATGGTGCGCGATCAACGGGGTGCTGGGCATGGCGAACATGCTCGACGAGCGGGTGAACCGCAAGGTGCGCGACGCGGCGGCGCGAAGCGGATAGAGATAGCAACGGGTGTCGCGGCGGTTGCCGCGGACGGAGTCACCCGATCGGGAACGCCTTGCGGGCCGGCTCCGGATGCGTCGAAACGGAGGTCGATCACGCACCGGGGCAAGCCGGCCGGGCGTAAGCGGCTTGTTGGAAAATGCGTCAGGCATCGGGTATAGTCTTCAGCGCCCGGCGAAGCGCCGGTGAGATGATTACCACGAGGCCAGAGCGCCCAAACGACGACGGAAAGCGATGACAGTGCCCAATGAGCAGCGCAACGGCAGGAAACGGCGCACATCGAGCGCAGCACCCGCAGGAAACGGCACCGACGGCTTGCGAGCCCAGGGCGTGCGCACGCGCAACACGATCGTGCGCGTCGCAAGAAAGCTCCTGCTCGAAGGCGGCGCCCTCGATTTCTCGCAGCGCGCGGTCGCCGCTGCCGCAGGGATCAGCGTCAGCAACCTCCAGTACTACTTTCCGACGCGGCTGGCCGTATTGCGGGCGGTCGTCGAGCCCGCCATCGGGACGTATCTGAAAGACCTGACGCGTGCGCTCGACAGCGACGCGCCACCGCGCGAGATGCTCGACGCGCTCATGAAAAGGGCGCTGCGCGACGCGAAGGATGCGCAATACAAGGCGCTGTGGGCGCACTTCTTCTCGTTCGCGGCGATCGACGACGAGTGCCGCAGGCTGGTCGACGAATGGTATGCGACGCTGACGCGCGAGCTCGCGCAGCTGGTCCGCGCCGCCAATCCGGAGCACAGCGCGGCCGACAGCCGGCACGTCGCCACGCTGCTGATCTCGATGGCCGACGGGCTGGCCTTTCAAGCCGGCGTGGGGCGGCATACGCCGGCGCTCGAGGCGAGATTCATGGAAACCGCCCATTACCTCGTGTACGGAGAGCCGTCGAGAGCCGCCGGAAAATAACGGCCGAAACTCTCCCGCGGCATCCGGAAGAGACAGGGGAATACCCTGTCTTTTTTTTCTTTTACGTGTTTGTCATCATGACCTATGTTTGGCATGTGTTACTAGATTTGGGATGACCGGATGCACCCGCTGTCCGGTCGGCATGCTTCCAGGAGAGGAGGAGAACCGAAATGATTCGTCTGCATAAATCCGCTGCATTGCCGTCGGTCGGGCTGACCGGTTTCGAGACGCCGTTGAGCGAGGAAGAAAGTGCGATCCAGCACACGGTCCACCGTTTCGCGCGTGACGTGCTGCGCCCGATCGGCCGTGAGCTCGACCGCATGACGCCGGAGGAGGTGATCGCGCCGGGCTCGCCGTACTGGGCGGCCGTTGTCGAAAGCGCGAAGCTCGGGCTCGATCCGCAACTGATCGCGCAGTTTCCGCCGGAGGTCGCGGTGCGCATCGAATCGCTGATCGGCGAGGAGCTCGGCTGGGGCGATTCGGGCCTGGCCGTTTCGCTTGGCGCCGCGACCACGCCGTTGATGATGGCCCAGTCGGTCGGCAACCAGGAGCTGATCGACATGTGTACCGGCAAGGTCGGCTGCTGGATGAACACGCAGCCCGACCGCGGCTCCGATGCCGCGATCCTGTATCGGCAGGAACTCAGCGCGGGCGGCAAGCAGCCGACGGGCAACGTGACCGCTAAGGTCGGCGCCGACGAAATCGTCATCAACGGCCAGAGCTCGGCGTGGGTCTCGAACGGTTCGGTCGCGCAGGTCGCGCTCGCATACATGGCGGCGGATTACGGCGACGGCTTCTACGGCGAAGGGGAGCAGGGCGCGTTCACGCACGGCATCGGCATGATCATTCCGCTCGACCTGCCGGGCATCTCGCGCGGCAAGCCGCTCGACAAGATCGGCCAGCGCGCGCTGCCGCAGGGCGAGATCTATTTCGACAACGTCAAGGTGCCGAAGCGCTTCGCGATTGCGTTGAAGGACGAATACCTCGGCAACCTGGCCTCGACCTGGTCGTTTGCCGGCACGCACATGTGCCAGGTGTTCGTCGGCGCGGCCCGTGCGGCGTTCGAGCTCGCGCTGGCGTATTCGCACGAGCGCAAGCAGGGCGGCGCGCTGCTGATCGATCATCAGATGACGCAGTTGCGCGTGGGCGAGATGCTGCGCCGGCTGGAGATGGCGCGCGCGATCGCCCGCCGCAGCCTCGCTTATTCGCGGATGTCGCCGCAGAGTCACCCGTACGCGACCGCGCAGGCCAAGGTGAGCGTGACCGAGGAAGCGATGAAGATCACGCACGAGGCGTTCCAGCTGTTCGGCGGCAACGGCACGACCCGCGAATTCCCGATCGAAAAGCTCTTCCGCGACGTGCGCTCCGCGCTGATCGAGGACGGCGAGAACTACATCCTCACGTCGCGTCTCGGCGTGCTGGCCGGGAAGCTCTATCAGGAAGGGTGGGCGCGGGAATAAGCGCGCGACGGCGACGGGGGTCCCGGCCGGCGCGAAGCCGGGAGCCCTCATGCGTCCTGTCTTCGCGCAACCGGGCAACGGATCGATGTGGTCGATTCGTTCAGGAATCCGGATCGGTGAACGACATGAAGGGACTGGACGGCCGCTGTATCGAGGAAATTGAATCAGGAGCAGCAATGAAAGTGCTGGTAGCAGTGAAGCGCGTCGCGGATGCGAATGTGAAGGTGCGCGTGAAGGCCGACGGATCGGGCGTCGATCTGGCAAACATCAAGATGAGCATCAATCCGTTCGACGAAATCGCCGTCGAAGAGGCGGTGCGCCTGAAGGAAGCGGGCGTGGCGACGGAAATCGTCGCGGTGTCGGTCGGCGTCGCGCAAGCGCAGGAAACGCTGCGCACGGCGCTGGCGATCGGCGCGGATCGCGCGATTCTCGTCGAATCGAACGACGGCGTCGAGCCGCTCGCGGTCGCGAAGATCCTGAAGGCGCTGGTCGACAAGGAGCAGCTGCAGCTGGTGATCCTCGGCAAGCAGGCAATCGACGACGATTCGAACCAGACCGGCCAGATGCTCGCCGCATTGGCGGGCCTGCCGCAGGCGACGTTCGCGTCGAAGGTCGTTGTAGCCGACGGCAAGGCGACGGTTGCGCGTGAAGTCGACGGCGGCGCGGAAACGCTGTCGCTGACGCTGCCGGCCGTGGTCACGACCGACCTGCGCCTGAACGAGCCGCGCTACGTGACGCTGCCGAACATCATGAAGGCGAAGAAGAAGCCGCTGGAAACGGTGAAGCCGGAAGACCTCGGTGTCGACGTCGCGCCGCGCCTGAAGACGCTGAAGGTGGTCGAGCCGCCGAAGCGCGCGGCCGGCGTGAAGGTGCCGGACGTGAAGACGCTGGTCGAGAAGCTGAAGACCGAAGCCAAGGTGCTGTAAGGGGAGCGGAAAGAAATGACGATTCTGATAATTGCAGAACACGACAACGCGTCGATCAAGGTGGCCACGCTGAACACGGTGGCGGCGGCAGCGGTTGTCGCGACGTTCACCGACAAGGCGATCCATGTGCTGGTCGCGGGCCACAACGCACAAGCCGCAGCGGATGCGGCAGCGAAGATTGCAGGCGTTTCGAAGGTGCTGCTGGCCGACGCGCCGCAACTGGCCGAAGGTCTTGCGGAAAACGTCGAGGCGACTGCGCTGAACATCGCGAAGGATTATTCGCACATCCTCGCGCCGGCGACCGCCTACGGCAAGAACATCGCGCCGCGCATCGCGGCGAAGCTGGACGTCGCGCAGATCTCGGACATCACGGCAGTCGATTCGGCCGACACGTTCGAGCGCCCGATCTACGCGGGCAACGCAATCGCGACCGTGCAATCGAGCGATCCGGTCAAGGTCATCACGGTGCGTGCGACGGGCTTCGACCCGGTGGCGGCTGAAGGTGGCAGCGCAGCGATCGAGAAGATCGACGCGGCAGCGGATGCGGGCAAGTCGCAATTCGTCAGCCGCGAAGTGACGAAGCTGGACCGTCCGGAATTGACGTCGGCGTCGATCATCGTGTCGGGCGGCCGCGGCCTGGGCAGCGGCGAGAACTACACGAAGGTGCTGGAGCCGCTGGCCGACAAGCTGCAAGCGGCACTCGGCGCATCGCGCGCCGCAGTGGATGCGGGCTACGTGCCGAACGACTACCAGGTCGGCCAGACCGGCAAGATCGTCGCGCCGCAGCTGTACATCGCGGTCGGCATCTCGGGCGCGATCCAGCATCTGGCCGGCATGAAGGATTCGAAGGTGATCGTCGCGATCAACAAGGATCCGGAAGCGCCGATCTTCAGCGTCGCGGACTATGGCATCGTCGGCGATCTGTTCACGCTCGTGCCGGAGCTGGCGGCCGCGCTTTGACCGGGTGCGGCGCGACGAAAGGTGCGCCGCAGGTTGCGCGGATTGAATGAAAACGGTTCCATGCGCCGTTCCGATCGGCCGCGAGCCGTCACCCCAACGCTTCGCCCGACCGGGCAGCATGAAATTCACAAGATGAATACCTGTCGATTCAACAAATAAATTTCAAAAATGCACGCCCGGCCGCTAATCTGACCGCTACTCATGGATGAGCATGCGATGGCTGAACTCTATCTGGTACGGCACGGACAGGCGTCGTTCGGCACGGAGAACTACGACCGGCTCTCCGCGCTCGGCGAACGGCAAAGCGTCTGGCTCGGCGAATACTTCGCGCAGCAGGACATCGTGTTCGACCGCGTGATCTGCGGCACGCTGGCGCGCCACGCGCAGACGGTCGATGCGATCCTGCGCGGCATGGGCCGCGAGGGCGCCGGCTACGACCGCCACCCGGGCCTGAACGAATACGACTTCGAAGGGCTGTTCGCTGCGGCCGCGGGCGACTATCCGGAGCTCGCGCGGCTCGCGGCCGGCTCGATGAAGGAGCATTTCCGCGCGCTGCGGCAGCTGTTGCAGCTATGGTCGGAGGACAAGCTGAGCGGGCCTGTTCCCGAAACCTGGGCGCAGTTCCAGCAGCGCGTCGCCGACGCGCGCGCCGCGATCCGGCAAGGCGGCGGGCAGCGCGTGCTTGCGGTGAGCTCGGGCGGGCCGATCGCCGTCACCGTGCAGCAGGTGCTCGCGGCGCCGCCGTCGAGCGCGATCGCGCTGAACCTGCAGATCCGCAACAGCGCCGTCTCGCAGTATTTCTTCAATGCCGACGCATTCAACCTGGCATCGTTCAACGGCATCCCGCATCTGCAGGACCCAGAACGGCATGCCTTCCGGACCTACGGCTGACCCACCTCACGGAACGATCGCGACGATGACGAACACACCGCAGCAACTCGATATCGCCAGGCTGACGCAGTATCTGGAACAACACATCCCCGGCTTCGAGGGGCCCGTCGAAGCGGAGAAGTTCGCCGGCGGCCAGTCGAACCCGACTTTCCTGCTGAACGCGAAGAGCGGCCGCTACGTGCTCCGGCGGCAGCCGCCGGGCGAGCTGCTGAAGTCCGCGCACGCGGTGGACCGCGAGTTCCGGATCCTGACCGCGCTGTCGGGCACCGCGGTGCCGGTCGCGCGTCCGTATCACCTGTGCGAGGACCGCGACGTGATCGGCAGCCTGTTCTACGTGATGAGCTACGAGGACGGGCGGATCTTCTGGAATCCCGCGCTGCCCGACCTGCCGAAGCCGGACCGCGCGACCTGCTACGACGCGGTGCTGCGGACGATGGTCGCGCTGCATGAAGTCGACGTCGATGCGGCGGGCCTGTCCGACTACGGGCGTCCCGGCAATTATTTCGAGCGGCAGATCGGCGTGTGGACGAAGCAGTATCGCGCGGCCGAAACGGAGCGGCTCGACGCAATGGAGACGCTGATCGACTGGCTGCCGAAAGCCTGCCCGGCCGACACGGGCCGGCCGGCGCTCGTGCACGGCGACTTCCGGATCGACAACCTGATGTTCGAGCACGACAGCTACCGCGTGAAGGCGGTGCTCGACTGGGAGCTGTCGACGCTCGGCAATCCGCTCGCCGATCTCGCGTATTTCTGCATGTGCCTGCGGCTGCCGTCCGGCGGCGACGTGCCGGGGCTCGCGGGGCAGGATCGCGACGCGCTCGGCATCCCGCACGAAGCGCGGATCGTCGCGCGCTATTGCGAGCTGCGCGGCATCGCGCCGATCGAGAACTGGCATTTCTATCTCGCGTTCAGCTTCTTCCGGCTCGCCGCGATTGCGCAGGGCGTGAAGGCGCGCGCGCTGAAGGGCAACGCGTCGAGCACGAAAGCGCGCGAGGTGGGCGCAATGGCGGGGCGGCTCGCCGAGGAAGCCGTGCGCGTGATCGACGCGCATCGCTGAACAAGCCGAAGCCGATGCGGCGCTTGCCGCACGCACATACATACATGGAGGAGCAACACATGGCAACGAATCTGTTCGACCTGACGGGGAAGATCGCGCTCGTGACCGGCGCGAGCCGCGGAATCGGCGAGGAAATCGCAAAGCTGCTCGCGGAGCAGGGCGCGCACGTGATCGTGTCGAGCCGCAAGATCGACGACTGCCGCGCGGTCGCCGACGAGATCGTCGCGGCGGGCGGCAAGGCCGAGGCGCTCGCGTGCCACGTCGGCCGGATGGAGGACATCGCCGCCGCGTTCGAGCAGATCCGCGCGAAGCACGGGCGTCTCGACATCCTCGTCAACAACGCCGCCGCGAATCCGTACTTCGGCCACATCCTCGATACCGATCTCGCGGCCTATGACAAGACCGTCGAGGTGAACATCCGCGGCTATTTCTTCATGTCGGTCGAGGCCGGCAAGCTGATGCGCGAACAGGGCGGCGGCGCGATCGTCAACACCGCGTCGGTGAACGCGCTGCAGCCGGGCGACCGGCAAGGCATCTATTCGATCACGAAGGCGGCGGTCGTCAACATGACGCGCGCGTTCGCGAAGGAATGCGGGCCGCTCGGGATTCGCGTGAACGCGCTGCTGCCGGGCCTCACGAAGACCAGGTTCGCCGGCGCGCTGTTTGCCGACGAGGCGATCTACGAAACCTGGAAAGCGAAGATCCCGCTGCGCCGTCACGCGGAACCGCGCGAAATGGCCGGCACGGTGCTGTACCTCGTGTCGGACGCGTCGAGCTACACGAACGGCGAGTGCATCGTCGTCGACGGCGGGCTGACGATCTGAGCGAACGGCAACGCGGGAGCGATCAGGATTCCGATCAGTCGATAGCCGGGAACTTCGGTTCCCTCATTTCAGGAAAAGACTCATGAACTTCGAATACTCGCCCAAAGTCAAGGAAATGCAGGCGCGCCTGCTGGCGTTCTTCGATCGGCACATCTACCCGAACGAGCATCGCTTCGAACAGGAGGTGGCCGCGAACCGCCGCGCGGGCAATGCGTGGGTGCCGACCACGGTGATCGAGGAGCTGAAGCCGCTGGCGCGCGAAGCGGGCCTGTGGAACCTGTTCCTGCCGCGCTCGACGCGCGCGCCGGAAGGGCTGTCGAATCTGGAATACGCGCCGCTCTGCGAGATCATGGGCCGAGTGCCCTGGGCCGCGGAAGTGTTCAACTGCTCCGCGCCGGACACCGGCAACATGGAGACGCTCGAACGCTATGCGTCCGACGCGCTGAAGGACCGCTGGCTCGAGCCGCTGCTGCGCGGCGAGATTCGCTCGGCGTTCCTGATGACCGAGCCTGCGGTCGCGTCGTCGGACGCGACCAATATCGAATGCCGGATCGAGCGCCAGGGCGACGAGTACGTGATCAACGGCCGCAAATGGTGGTCGTCGGGCGGCGGCGATCCGCGCTGCGCCGTCTACATCGTGATGGGCAAGACCGACCCGGATGCGGGCCGCCACGAGCAGCAGTCGATGATCGTGGTGCCGGCCGACACGCCGGGCATCACGGTGCTGCGCCACCTGCCGGTGTTCGGCTACGACGACGCGCCGCACGGCCACATGGAAATCGACCTGAAGGACGTGCGGGTGCCGGTGTCGAACCTCCTGCTGGGCGAAGGCCGCGGCTTCGAGATCGCGCAAGGCCGCCTCGGGCCGGGCCGCATCCACCACTGCATGCGCAGCATCGGCATCGCCGAGCGCGCGCTGGAGCTGATGTGCAAGCGCCTGACGGCGCGCGTCGCGTTCGGCAAGCCGCTCGCGCAGCACGGCGTGTGGCACGAGCGCATCGCCGAAGCGCGCTGCATGATCGAGCAGGCGCGCCTGCTGACGCTGAAGGCCGCGTACATGATGGACACCGTCGGCAACAAGGTCGCGAAGGCCGAGATCGCGATGATCAAGGTGGTGGCGCCGAACATCGCGTGCCAGATCATCGACTGGGCGATCCAGGCGCACGGCGGCGCCGGTGTGTCGGACGACTTTCCGCTGGCGTTCGCGTATGCGAACCAGCGCACGCTGCGCTTTGCCGACGGTCCGGACGAAGTGCACCGCGCGGCGATCGCCAAGCTCGAGCTAGCGAAGCACCTGCACCGGCTGGCCGGCGTGGCCGACATGCCGGTCACGCGCGGCGCGTAACGCCGCCGCCGGAGGGCTGGTGGCCGCGATCGTCGAGCGCCGCGCGCACATCGGTGTATCGGTGCATCGGGCGGCCCGACGATCATGACGAAGATGGCGCGGCAACGCCCGGACATCGATGCGCTACGGGCGCTTGCGGACCCGGCGCAACGTGAATCGATGCTCGCCGATGAGCGCGTGCCAGTCGAGCTTCATCAGGACGAAGACGAGCCCGAGCAACGCAAGTTGCGTCACGACGAAATACCCGCCGAGATAGGTGCCTTCGAGTTGCGATTCCACGTCGAGATGCGTGGAAGCCAGGCGGCCGAGATGCGCCCAGATCGCGTAAGTCACGGTGCGGCCGATGAAGAACGCGGCGGCGATGACCTTGAGCGGCAAACCCGACAGTCCGTATGCGATGAACAGGTAATTCGACGGAAGCGGACTCAGCGCGTACAGGAAAAATCCACTCGCGGTGATCGTTTTGTGCTTCTGCAGCCAATGCGCGGCGATGTCGATGTTGTCCCGGTCCGACTCCCGCATCCAGCGCGATCGCACGAGCGAGCGGGCGAACGTGGCGAGGATCACGCGGCCCGTCGTCGCGGCGCCGGCGGCGACGACGGCGAAGATCAGGGGATTGCCTTCCGGCAGGTTGAAGCCGACCCAAGATATCGCCATCCAGGTAGGCGGCGCGAACGCCGGCATGAGGTTCAGGACGAGAATCACCAGGAAGAGTGCGGCCAGCGTTAGCACGGGATCGGCTCCAGGCGATCGGGGTCACGCTGTCATTTTGCTGACGAAAGGGCCGAGCGGCTTGATGCACGTCAAGCAGGCAGGCGCGCCGGCGACGCATCGTGCGACACGTCGCGTTGACACGCATCAAGCGCCGAACCGCGACGTTTCTTAGACTCGACGCAACGCAACACCATCCGCGGCTTCACGCGGGACGAAGCGACCCCGTCCCTGCGCGAAGATCCGCCATTTCGCCATGCCACGTATTCCATGGTCCGTCGATTTCGTGTTGCTGGCCCTGTCGGCCGTCACGCTGGCGGGCGGCGGCATATGCAGCGCGCTCGGCCTGCACGCCGTTGCGCGAACCGTCTGGCTGTCCGGCACGTTGCCGGTCCTGCTCGCCCTGACCGTATCCGTCGCGACGGCCGTGGTGAAGCGCCGTGCCGGCGTCGACATCCTCGCGTGGCTGGCGATCGGGCTCGCGTTGGCGCTCGGCGAGACGCTCACGGCCGCTGTCATCGCCTTGATGCTGGCGAGCGGCCGCACGCTCGAGCAATACGCGCAGCACCGCGCGCGGCGCGAGATGACCGCGTTGCTCAGCCGTGCGCCGCGCCGGGCAAACCGGTTCGAGAACGGCGAATGGCATGCCGTCGCCGTTGAAACCCTTCGTCCCGGCGACCGGCTGCTCGTGCGAAGCGGCGAACTCGTGCCGGTCGACGGCACCCTGGCCGATGTCGCCGAACTGGACGAATCCATGTTGACGGGCGAATCGGCGATCCAGCGGCGACGCTCGGGGGAGTCCGTGCGCAGCGGCGTGGTCAATGCCGGTGCGCCGTTCGAGCTGGTCGCGTCCGCGCGTGCCGGCGACAGCACCTTCGCCGGCATCGTCCGCATGGTCCGGGATGCGCAGCGCGAGCGCAGCCCCGCAACGCGGCTCGCCGACCGCTATGCCGGGTTCTTCGTGCTCGTTTCGCTGGGCGTGGCAGGCGTCAGCTGGCTGGCGACCGGCAGCGTCGCGCGCGCGCTCGCCGTGCTCGTCGTCGCCACGCCGTGCCCGCTGATTCTTGCGGTTCCGGTCGCGATCGTCTCCGGCATGTCGCGCTGTGCGAAGCGGGGCATTCTGGTCAAGGGCGGGGGCGCGCTGGAGCGGCTCGCCCAGGCGACCATGCTGTGCTTCGACAAGACCGGGACGCTCACGGGCGGCCGTGCACGCCTCGCATCGATCGAGTGCGGCCCGGCGATGACGGCCGACACGGTGCTGCATTTTGCCGCTTCATTGGCGCAGGCGTCCGGCCATGTCATCTCCGAAGCGTTGACGGTCGCGGCGCGCGAACGCGGCATCCGCCTCTCGGCGCCGTCCACGGTCACGGAAGTCCCGGGCGAAGGCGTGACGGGGCAGGTCGACGGCCGGGCGGTCGCGATCGGCACGTTCGCGCACGTGGCGGCCCGCTCGACGATGGCGCCGTGGAGCGACGCGCTCCTTCGGCGGGTGGGCGGCGAAGGCGGGGCCGCCGTATTCGTCGGCGTGGACGGCTGCATGGTGGGCGCGGCCTGCCTGACCGATCAGGTCCGGCTGGAGACGCCGCGCGCATTGCGCCTGCTCAGGCGCGAAGGCGTCGGGCGGCTGGTCATGCTGACCGGCGACCGGCGCGACGTCGCGGAAACCGTCGGCGCGCTGCTGGGCGTGACCGAGGTGCTCGCGGAGCAGACGCCGGCGGACAAGCTCGCCGCGATTCGGGCCGCGCGCCGGCAGGGCGTGGTGATCATGGTTGGCGACGGCGTGAACGATGCCCCCGCACTGGCAGCCGCCGACGTCGGCATCGCGATGGGCGCGCGCGGTGCGGCCGCCTCTTCCGAGGCTGCCGACGTGGTGTTGCTGGTGGATCGCCTGGATCGGCTCGTGGATGCATTGCGCATCGCCCGGCAGTCGCGCCGGATCGCGCTCCAGAGCGTGGTGGCCGGCATGTCGCTGTCGATGGCCGCGATGGTGGTCGCCGCACTGGGCTTCCTGCCGCCGATTGCCGGCGCGGTGCTTCAGGAGCTCATCGACGTGATCGTCATCATCAACGCGCTGCGGGCATCGCGCATCGGCGCGACGCCGAAGGCGGGCCTTCTTGCCGGCGTCGACGTCGAGCAACTGAAGACCGGGCATGCGGCGCTGGCGCCGGTGCTGCAGCAGGTCAGGGACCTGGCGGACGGCCTGCCGCATCTGTCCGGCGCAGCCATGGCAAGCGCGCTTGCTCGCGTGATCGATGCGCTGGATCGACTGTTGCTGCCTCACGAACAGGCCGACGACGCCAACGTCTATCCGCGCCTCGCGCCGCTCCTCGGCGGCGACGATCCGCTCGCGGCGATGAGCAGTGCGCATCGGGAGATCTTCAGGATGGCCGCGTTGCTCAAGCGGCTGGCCGCCGACCTGCCGCCCGATGGTTGCGATGCCGTGCGAATCCGGGAGATACAGCGCGTGCTGTACGGGCTGGAGGCGATCGTGCGGCTGCATTGCGCGCAAGAGGACGAGCTGTTTCACGCGGTCGGCAGGGATGCCTGACGGCGATCGGTCATGCCGGCGCGACGTCGTACGTTTCCCCCCGAGGTCGAGGATAATCCGGTCAGCGGTTGACGTCCCACTTGCTACGGAGGCATCGCCATGATCACTGAACTCATCTTCTTCAAGCTCGAGCCGGACGTGGACGTCGCCACGCTCCTGGAGCGTTACGAAACCACGGCGGCGACATGGGCGCAAAACCCCGACTTGCTGCATAAATGGTACTTCTACGACGAGGCCGCCCGCGAAGGCGGCGGCGTGTATATCTGGCGTACCCGCGAGGCGGCCGCGCGATGGCATGGCGCCGAATACCGGGCGATGGTCGAAAGGGTCTATGGCCATCCGCCTGAAATACGCGTGCTCGACACCCTCATCCACGTCGATGCGGCGCAGCAGAAGTACGAGATCGTCGGCAAGACCGCCTGACGCGATCGAGCGTCCCGGCGTGGACGCAAGCGCGGCGCACGTCTTAAGATGCGGGCGAGGAGGCGACGCGATGCGTTTATCGAAGCTGGACCTGAACCTGTTCGTCGTATTCGAGGCGATCTACGACAAGCGCAACCTGACGCGCGCGGCCGAGGTACTGAGCATCACGCAGCCGGCCGTCAGCAACGCGCTCGCGCGGATGCGCAAGTCGCTGAACGATCCGCTGTTCGTGAGCACGCCGGCGGGCATGAAGCCGACGCCGATGGCCGAGAACATCATCGGCCGCGTGCGCGAGGCGCTGCAGTTGCTCGATTCCAGCGTGCACGAGGGCGACGTGTTCGATCCCGCGTCGTCCGCGCGCGTGTTCCGGCTGAGCATGAGCGACCTGACCGAGGCGCTGGTGCTGCCGGCGCTCGGCGAGCTGCTGCAGCAGCAGGCGCCCGGCATGCACGTGCACAGCTACTACACCGATCGCCGCGAGGTGGCGACCGCGCTCGCGAACGGCTCCGTCGACATCGCGGTCGACGCGCCGCTGATCGACGATCCGTACCTGCACCAGGCGCAGGTCGAACGCGACCGCTACGCGTGCATGATCCGCCACGATCATCCGTTCAAGGGCAAGGCGCTGACGCTGGACGATTACCTGGCGATGGGGCACATCCACGTGTCGAGCCGCCGCACCGGCGCCGGCCACGTCGACGCGGAGCTCGCGCGCCTCGGGCGGCGCCGCAACATCCAGATGCGCGTGCAGCACTACATGGTCGCGCCGCTGATCGCGATGCGCGGCGATCTCGCGCTGACGGGGCCGGTCCGGCTGCTGCGCCGCTATCCGGCGCGCATTCTCGAGCTGCCGTTCGAGGTGCCCGACCTCGAATACTGCTGCTACTGGCATCGCAGCGCCGACCGCGACCAGGCCAACCAGTGGTTGCGCGAGCAATTGATCCGGCTGTTGCGCGACGTCGGCTGACGAAGCCGGCGGGCAAAAAGCAAGCGTATCGAAGATGCCGCCTTCCATGCGCGATTTGAGCGCATTTGGCCGCTGTTTCATTGCCGTTTCATGATGCGGCTCAATCGATGCGCGCCAGTAGAGCATCGCTCAATTATGTTCACTTGACACATTTCCCGGCAGAGCGACAATTTTGAGATTGCCGGCGCCGTTCCGAGAATGATGGCAGGCGTCAATCGGCAATCCATCGAGACGCGGATCAAAGCGTCGTCCACATTTCAGGAAACACAGATGAGACAACAAAAAGCGCTCAAGACGCGCAAGCACATGCTGATCGGAGCCGCGGCGATTCTGTCGTCGGTGGCTGTCGCCGACGCGATGGCGGACCAGACCGTCCGGATCGGCAGCGTCGAACCGCTGACGGGCGGGATTGCCCACCTCGGCAAGGACAACGAGAACGGCGCGCGTCTGGCCATCGAGGAAATCAACGCGAAGGGCCTCACGATCGGCGGCCAGAAGATCACGCTGCAGCTCGACGGCCAGGATGACGCGGCCGATCCGCGCCAGGCCACGCAGGTCGCGCAGAAGCTCGTCGACAACAAGGTCGCCGCGGTGATCGGCCACCTGAACTCGGGCACGTCGATCCCGGCGTCGAAGATCTACAGCGACGCGGGCATCCTGCAGATCTCGCCGTCGGCGACCAACCCGACGTACACGCAGCAGGGTTTCAAGACGACGTACCGCGTCGTCGCGACCGACGCGCAGCAGGGCCCGGCGCTCGCGGCCTACGCGCAATCGAAGGGCATCAAGAGCGTCGCGGTGGTCGACGATTCGACCGCCTACGGCCAGGGTCTCGCGAACGAGTTCGAGAAGAAGGCGAAGGCGCTCGGCCTGAAGGTCACGTCGCACGACGCGACGAACGACAAGGCGGTCGACTTCCGCGCGATCCTGACCAAGATCAAGGGCGAAAACCCGGACGCGATCATGTACGGCGGCATGGATGCGACGGGCGGCCCGTTCGCGAAGCAGGCGAAGCAGCTCGGCCTGCGCGCGAAGATCTTCTCGGGCGACGGCGTGTGCACCGAGCAGCTGTCCGACCTCGCGGGCGAAGCGGCGTCGAACGTGGTCTGCTCGCAGGCCGGCGCGGCGCTCGAGAAGATGCCGGGCGGCGCGGCGTTCAGGGCGAAGTACGAGAAGCGCTTCGGCCAGGTCATCAAGTTCGATGCGCCGTTCGCGTATGACGCGGTGTACATCATCGTCGACGCGATGAAGCGCGCGAACTCGACCGATCCGGCGAAGATTCTCGCGGCGATGCCGGCGACGAATTACTCGGGCGTGATCGGCACGACGAACTTCGACGCGAAGGGCGACCTGAAGCACGGCGTGATTTCGCTGTACGGCTACAAGAGCGGCAAGAAGACCTTCCTCGACGAAGTGAAGATGTAACGCATCATCCGCGCATTGCGCGCCGATCGCCGGCAATTCACCCGGATTGCCGGCGATTCACGTTTACGCGCCCGATCGATGCAATGCACCATTTGATTTAAAAAAAGAAATAGAAAATCGAATCGGTAACCGTATCGAAATGACGAGCGGCTTTCAATCCGCCCCTCTGACTTGCGATCGCATTTAATGCAATCTATATATATTTTGTAGCCGTTTTTCCTGCCGCACCGGCAGGCGGCGGGCGCATTGCCGGGCAGACCTTCATCACCGTGTGCTGCAAAGGGACGTAGCATGAGCGCGAGTGCGTTTTCGGCATGGTTCCGTTTCGTTCGCGCAAGCTGGCGCGGGACGCTGGCCGCATGCGTCGTCGCGATGCCGTTCGCCGGCCTGTGCGTCGCGGCGGAGCCCGGCGTGACCGACGACGCGATCCGCCTCGGCATGGTCAATGCGCAGACGGGCGCGGCGGGGGGCCTCGGACGCGGGCTGCGCATCGGGGCGCAAGCCGTGTTCGACGACGCGAACGCGCGCGGCGGCGTGCACGGCCGGAAGATCGACCTCGTCGTCGACGACGATCGCTACGAGCCCGACCGGACCATCGACGGCACGCTGGCGATGATCGAGCAGCGCAAGGTGTTCGCGCTGTTCGGCTATGTCGGCACGCCGACGACCACGGCGGTAGTGCCGATCATCAGGGATGCGGGCATTCCGCTCGTCGGCGCGTTCACCGGCGCGATGGCGCTGCGCCGGCCGGTCATCCCCGAGGTCTTCAACATCCGTGCCAGCTATGAGGACGAGACGCGCGCGCTGGTCGACCATTTCATCGCGCACGGCGGCGCGAAACGCTTCGCGGTGTTCTATCAGGACGACGGTTTCGGGCTCGCGGTGCTGGCGGGCACGCGGCTGGCGCTGCAGCGTCATGGGCTGGACGTGGTCGCGACGGGCACCTTCCGGCGCGGGACGACGGCGGTCGACTCGGGCCTCGCGGCGGTGCTGGAGGGCCGGCCCGACGTCGTCATCATGGTCGGCCCCTATACGCCGATCGCCGCATTCATGCGCGCGGCGCGCCATGAAGGGCTCAAGGCCCGGCTCGCGGCGGTGTCCTTCGTCGGCACCGACGACCTGCTGCGCCTCGTGGGCGCCGACGGCGACGGCACGCTGATCTCGCAGGTCGTGCCGCTGCCGCAGAGCGACTACGGCGTGATCCGCGACTGCGCACGATTGATCGGGGTGCGCTTTCCGGAGGAGCGCGTGGGCGTCGTGAACATCGAGGGCTGCATCGACGCGAAAGTCATGCTGATCGGGCTCGAACGCGCCGGCCCGTCGCTGACCCGGGCGGCGCTGATGCAGGCGCTCGAATCGATCCGGCACCTCGACCTGGGTGGCCTCACGGCCGATCTGGGCGCGGACCATCACCAGGCGCTGAACGCGGTGTTCCTCACCGAAATCGCGCACGGGCAGGTCACGCCGCTGGACGCGCCGGCCAAGTAACCGCGAGGATGGCCGCGCGCGGGCCATCCCGATCCCGGAGGGCTGAATGGACATCAAGGCCAAGCTTGTCGCCAGCACCAGCCTGATGCTGCTCGGCGTGCTGGCGATCTCCGCGACCAGCCTGCTCGCCGTGCACGGCATTGCCTCCGGCGTGCGCACGCTGACGACGGAATCGCTGCCGCTGCAGGTGAACAGCAACGCGCTCCAGCGCGCATACGCGGAGCTCGCGGTGGATTTCAGCCGGCTCGAGCGGGCGCAGGACGCGTCCGAGCAGGAACGGGCGACGTCGGCGATCGAAACGCAGTTGCAGCGGATTGCGACCGTCACGGCTGCCGTGCGCGCGATCGACATGCACGACATCGACGAACCGTACGACGCCATGCAGGCGATGCTCCGCTCGATGAACGAAGGCGTCGGCCGGCGTCTGCGGGACGTCGCGCAGCTCGACGCCGACAGCAGGCTGATCGAGCGCGCCCAGGCACGGAGCGAGACGTTGCTGGCCGCCATCGGCAAGGAAACCGAACGGCTGAACAACCAGGCGGAAACCGCCGTGACCGACGCGCTGGCGGCCAACACCGCATTCAACCGGACGATTCATGCGCTCGACCAGGTCCGGGGGCACGTCAAGGACATCATCACGGTTACCGACAATGTCGACGATGCGCCGAACCGATACCGGCTCGCGCCGCTGCGCGAACGGATGAAGGCGGCCTTCGACGGCGCGCGCAACGCGCTGGCGATCGCGGCGCCGAACGTCGATGCCGCCGCGACGCGGGACGTGTCGAATGCGCTCGAACGGGTGGCGGCCGACATCCTCGTCGGCAACGACAGCCTCGTCGCGCTGCGCGCGCGGGTGTTCGCGGAGCCGTCCGCCGCGCCGCGCTATCAGGAAAAAGAGGACCAAGTGACGAAGTCGCTCGATGCGCTGGACACGAAGCTGGCGGAAATCGTCGATCCGTTCGCATTGCGGATCCTGAAGGCGCGGCAGCGTCTCGACGAAGCGATCGCTTTCCAGCGGCGAGCGGCCCGGATCAAATACCTGTCGTCGGTCGTCATGGGGGGGATCGAGGAATTGACGGCCGACCTCCGCCTGGTCGGGCAAGGCGAGAGCACGGAACAGCTCAAGCGCGTCGACGACGAGGTACAGGCGGATATCGGCAAGCTCGCCGCCTCCGCGAACGCGCTGCGGGACGCGCTCGTCGCCAACGGGCAGGGCGAACTGAGCCGTGCGCACGACATGGTTCCGCTGGCAGCGGCGCTGGCCGGAGCCGCACGCCGCATCCTGGCGGCGAAGTCGCGGATGCTGGCCAACGACGAGACCATGCAGCGCATCGTCGCGGAAGTCGACACGACCGCGAATCGCCTCGCGGCCTACGCGGAGCAGGAGGTCGTGCGCGTCGACCTGCAGCAGCGCAGCATCGTGTCGCAGGTGTATCGCGCGATGGCGGGCGCGGTCGGGATGATCGCCGTCGTGTCGCTGTTGCTCGCGGTCGTCGGCTTCGCGATCAGCCGCCGCATCGGCACGTCGATCTCGAGCCCGCTGTCGAACCTGACGCGCACGATGGCGCGCATTCGCGGCGGCAGCGACCTGTCGCTGCGCGTGCGTCACCACGGCACCGACGAGGTCGCGACGCTGATCGCCGGCTTCAACACGATGCTCGACGAGATCGAACGGCGCGACGTCGAACTGCAGGCCGCGATCGCGGCGGCGGAAGCCGCGAATTCGGCGAAGTCGGAATTCCTCGCGCGGATGAGCCACGAAATCCGCACGCCGATGAACGGCGTGCTCGGCATGACCGAGCTGCTGCAGCGCACGCGGCTCACCGCGAAGCAGCGCAACTTCGTCGACACCGTGTACCGGTCCGGCCAGACGCTCCTGACCATCATCGACGACATCCTGGATTTCTCGAAGATCGAGGCCGGCAAGCTGATGCTGGAGCGCATCGAATTCAACCTGTACCAGCTGCTCGACGACGTCGTGTCGCTGCTCGAACCCACCGCCACGCGCAAGGGGCTCGCGCTGCGGTTCCGCAAGCAGGACCCGGTGCCGGAATGGGTGCGCGGCGACCCGGTCCGGCTGCGGCAGATCCTGACGAACCTGGTCGGCAATGCGATCAAGTTCACCGAGCGCGGGCAGGTCGAGCTGGCCGTCGCGTACTCGGACCACGGTCTCGTCGTGTTCACGATCGCCGACAGCGGCATCGGCATCGCGCCGGACGTGTCCGCGCAGCTCTTCAAGCCGTTCCAGCAGGCCGACAGCTCGATTGCCCGAAAATATGGCGGGACCGGGCTCGGGCTCGTGATTTCGCGGCAACTGGCCGAGATGATGGGCGGCGCGCTCACCGTCGAATCCGCGCCCGGCCGGGGCTCGGTGTTCACCGTGACGGCGCGGCTCGAGCCGGCGGACGGCGCGGCCGGCGCGGTCGCGGGCGCGCGACGGTCGCTGGCCGGGCTGAAGGTGCTGATCGCGGACGACAGCGAGACCGACCGCCGCGTGCTTGTCGAGCATGCGATCGAATGGCAGCTGCGCGTCGCCACGGCCAGCGGCGGCGACGACGCGCTGGCGCAGCTGCGGGCCGCCGCGGCCGACGGCCAGCCGTTCGACCTGGCCATCGTCGACGTGCGGATGCCGGGCATGGACGGCATCTCGCTCGTGCGGCACATCCGCAATGACCCCGCGCTGCGCGGGCTGAGGATCATCACGCTCACCGCGTTCGAGATGATGGACAGCATCCAGGTTGCGCAGGAGCTCGGCATCGACGCGCGCCTGACCAAGCCGCTCCACGGCTCGGACCTGTACGCGTGCATCGCGTCGGCGATGCGCGTGACGCCGCCCCGGCTGCCGTCGTCGGCGCCGCTCGCCGACGAAGCCGAAGCGGACGACGCTTCACCACCCGGCACGGTCGCGGCGCGCGTGCTGCTGGTCGAGGACAACGCGGTCAACCAGCAGATCACGCTGGCGATGCTGGAAGACACGGGCTATGCGGCGGCCGTCGCCGAGAACGGCCGGCAGGCGCTGGAGCGGCTCGCGAACGAAAGGTTCGACGTCGTGCTGATGGACTGTCAAATGCCGCTGATGGACGGCTTCGAAGCGACGGAGCTGCTGCGGCGGCGCGAGGCGGAAACCGGCGCGCCTCGGCTGCCCGTGATCGCGTTGACGGCCAATGCGATCAGCGGCGACCGGGAACGGTGCCTCGCGGCCGGCATGGACGACTACCTGAGCAAGCCGTTTCGTCGCGACGTGCTGCTGAAGCTGCTCGCGCGCTTTGCGCGCGGCGATGCGCCGGCGGCGGCGCAAGCGGCGGCGCCGGCCGCGAGCGACGCAGCCGTCGACGCGGCAATCGATGCAGTCATCGACACGGCGAGGGCAACCGACCCGGCGAGCGCCGCCCCGGACGACGACGCGAACGTGATCGACCGCAACGCGCTCGACGCATTGCGCGCGCTGCAGCGGCCCGGCCGCCCCGACGTACTGACCCGGATCATCGATCAATTCAATCTCGATGCGCCTCGGCTGATCGGCGACATGCATGCGGCCGTCGCGGCGGGCGACGCCGTCGCGCTCAAGATTGCCGCGCATACGCTGAAATCGAGCAGCGCGAACGTCGGCGCCCATCGGCTGTCGGCCCGCTGCCGGGAGATCGAGCAGTTCGCGCGCGCCGCCGAAGTGGCGGCGTCGGCGGACCTGGTCGCCGGCACGAACGCCGAATTCGATCGGGCGCAGGCCGCGTTGCTCGCGGAGCGGGTCGCCGGATGAGCCACTGAAGCAACTGGAACAGGAGGGAACCCAGTCGTGAACGATCGACATTCCGATGCACCGGTGATCCTGGTCATCGACGACGACGTGATGACGCGCCTGCTGGTCGTGGAGACGCTCGAGCCGGACGGTTTTCGCGTCGAGGAGGCGGCGGCGCCGCAGGAAGGCATCGATGCGTTCCTGCGCCATCGCCCCGACCTCGTGCTGCTCGACGTCGAGATGCCGGGCGGCGACGGCTTCGATTGCTGCCGCCGGCTGCGCGCGCTGCCGGAAGGGCGCCGCGTGCCGATCGTGATGCTGACCGGCAACGACGACGACGCGTCGATCGCGAGCGCGTTCGACGCCGGCGCGACCGATTTCGTGTCGAAGCCGATGCGCTGGAAGCTGCTCGGCTACCGGATCCGCTACCTGCTGAGGGCCGCCGCCACGCTCGAACGGCTGGCGACCGCCGAGACCAGCCTGACTCACGCGCAGGCGCTTGCGCACGTGGGCAACTGGGCGTACCAGGCCGGCCGCGCGGACGGCTACTGGTCGCCGGAGCTGTATCGAATCCTCGGCCTCGACGCCGGGCGCACGCCGCCCACCTTCGAGCGGCTGCTGCAGGCCGTGCCGGCCGACGAGCAGCCGCTGCTGAGCCAGTCGTTCACGAGCCTGCGCACCGAAGGCGCCGCGTTCTCGCTCGAGCACCGGCTGATACATGCGGACGGCACCGAGCGCCACGTGCTGCACCAGGCGGAATCGGGCCGCGACCTGAATCACGCGATCCTCCTGCGCGGCATCGTGCAGGACATCACCGAGCGCAAGGCGCAGCAGGGGCGCATCGAATACCTGGCCAACCACGATGCGCTGACCGGCCTGCCCAACCGCAACCTGCTGAGCGACCGCATGGAGCAGGCGATGTCGCAGGCGCGGCGCACGGGGCAGCTGGTCGCGGTCATGGTGCTCGACCTGGACCGCTTCAAGCACGTCAACGACAACTTCGGCCATTCGGTCGGCGACGGCCTGCTGCGGGCCGTCGCGGCGCGCCTCAAGGCGGTCGTGCGCGACGGCGACACGGTTGCGCGGCTCGGCGGCGACGAGTTCGTCGTGATGCTGGTCAACCTGTCGACGCCGGCCGATGCGGATGCGATCGGCCGCAAGATACTCGGCGCCTTCGCCGCGCCGTTCGCGTTCGACGGGCACGACCTGCACGTGACGACGAGCGTCGGCGTCAGCCTCTGCCCGATCGACGGCGCCGACACGGAGACGCTGCTGAGGACGGCTGATGCCGCGCTGTATTGCGCGAAGGAGCGCGGGCGCAATTGCTACAGCTTCTACACGCGCGAGCTCGGCGCCCGGGTGGAGGAGCGGGCCGAGCTGGAGAACGCGCTGCACCTGGCCGTCGAGAACGACGAACTGGCGCTGTACTACCAGCCGAAGGTCGATCTGAAGACCGGCCAGATCAGCGGCGTGGAGGCGCTGATTCGCTGGCGGCGTCCGGGCGTCGGCGTGATTCCGCCCGACCGCTTCATCCCGATCGCGGAGGAAACCGGGCTGATCGTGCCGATCGGGGAATGGGTGTTGCGCACCGCATGCGCGCAGGCCGTCGCGTGGCAGCAGGCCGGGCATCCGCCGATTCCGGTCGCCGTCAATCTGTCGGCGCGCCAGTTCCGGCAGCAGGACGTGGCCCGCATGGTGCGCGCGACGCTCGACGAAACCGGCCTCGCGCCGGCGTGGCTCGAGCTGGAGCTGACCGAGAGCGTGCTGATGCAGGACCGCCGTGCGATCGCGCATGCGCTGCGCGAGCTGAAGGCGCTGGGCGTCGTGCTGTCGCTGGACGACTTCGGCACCGGCTATTCGAGCCTGTCGTATCTGAAGGACCTGCCGATCGACGTCGTCAAGATCGACAAGTCGTTCCTGAGCGACGTGACCACGAGCGCGGAAGGGGCGTCGCTGACGCGCTCGATCATCGCGATGGCGGAGTCGCTGAACATGGAGACGGTGGCCGAGGGCGTGGAGACGGAAGCGCAGCTGTCGTTCCTGAACCGGCATCGCTGCCATGCGATGCAGGGCTACTACTTCAGCCATCCGGTCACGGGCGCGGAAATCGCCGACATGCTGTCCGCCGGCACGGAGCTGCCGGACCATTGCCGGCGGCGCGAGCTGCTGCACCGGACGCTGCTGCTGGTCGACGCCGACCGGTCGGTCCTGCAGCAGCTCAGGCGGGCGCTGAGCCGCGACGGCTACGAGATCCTCGGCGCGACCGATGCCGACGAAGCGCTCGGCCTGCTCGCGCAGCATCGCGTGGGCGTGATCGTGTCGGACTTCCGCACGCCGGCCCGCTCGGGGATCGACCTGTTGCAGCGGGTCAAGGCGCTGTATCCGGACGTCGTGCGCATCCTGCTGTCGGGCTACGCCGACGCGCAGTCGCTCAGCGACGCGAGCAGTGCGGAATCGGTGCAGAAGTTCCTGACCCGGCCGTGGGACGTGGCGCTGCTGCGCGAGCACATCGCCGAGGCGTTCCGGCAATTCGAGCGCGGCGACGCGATGGTGCCGCCGCCGGGCGGGGCGGGCGCGGAGGCCGCGCGCACCGCGCATCTCGACAATCCGGCCGGATCTCACGCGGCGCTGGCCGCCGTGCAGCCGAGCGTCGCGAACAGCGGCGCCCAGAAGGCTTCGCGTTCGTAGGCCGCCGGTTCGACGTCGGTATCGAAGCGGACCGCGAGCGCGCGCTCCGCGGCGCTCAGCGGCTCGGCCCGCGCGAGCTGTCCGGCGAGCACCGCCGTATCGGCGTCGGACGCGTCGCGGCCCTCGGCCGCTCTCGCCGCGACGCGCGCATAAAGTGTCGCGGGACTTGCCGTGAAATCCAGGATCGCGACCGGCACGCCGACGTGCCGCGCGAGCGCGATGAACGCGGCCCGGTTCCGTTCGCGCAGGAAGGTCGCGTCGACGATGGCCGTATGGCCGCTCGCGAGCACGGTGTGCGCGTGCGCGAGCAGCCGGCCGTAGAGTGCGTCGATCGCGGCGGCCGAATAGGCCGACGCAGGCAGCCGCGCGTCGGCGGGCCGGCCCGCTGCGCGCTTGCGCTCGGCATCGCTCGACAGGCGGATCGCGCCGAGCCGGCCGGCGAGGGCGCGGCTGGCGAGCGATTTGCCTGAGCCCGACATGCCGTGGCACAGCAGCAGGCAGGGCCGTGCGTCGCGCGAGCCCGCCGCGACGTTCGTCGCGACGCGCAGATAATGCGCGTGCCCGGCGGCGTCGCCGCGCAGCCGGGCGGCCAGCGCGCGCACCAGCGCACGATAGGCCACGTAGAACGGCAGCACGTCGAGCGCCGCATAGTCTCCGGTCGCCGCCAGCCATCCGGCGAGCAGGCGGTGCGCGCAGTCGTCGCGCCCGCGGGCCGCATAGTCCATCACGGCGAACGCGAGATCGCTGGCGACGTCGATCCAGCGCAGCGCGTCGTCGAATTCGATGCAATCGAACATCAGCAGCCGGCCGCGCCAGCGAACGATATTGTCCAGATGCAGATCGCCGTGACACGCGCGCACGAAACCGTTCGCGTGACGCTCGGCCAGCCGCGGCGCGACGCGCGCCAGCTCGGCTTCGCACCACGCGCGCAGCGCGGCCTCGGACGGCAGCGCGGCGTCGAGCGCATCGAGCAGCGGCCGGCATTGGGCGGCGACCGTGGCGGCGCTGCCGAAACGCGTGCGCGGCGCACGGCGGGGCGCATGCAGATGGTAGTGCGCGAGGCGCGCCGCCAGCGCGTCGGCGTCCGCGAGGCCGTCGTCGTGCCGCGCGCTGCGCGCGGACAGCATCGCGCGCGCATCGAAACGCCGCATCCGCACCACGTATTCCAGCGGATCGTCGCGCGAGCGCCGCTCCCGCCCGCGCGAGCGCAACGCGCGGCCGACCGTGCCGGAGAACGCGCCGCGCCGGCCCTGCGCGACGAGCGGCCGGACGTCCAGATACAGCGGATCGGCAAGCGCGCGGTTGAGCGTGCATTCGGCCAGCGCGCAACGCCGGCGCTGCGCGCGATGCGTGACGTCGACGAAGCCGAGCTTCACCGGCTTGATGATCTTGTACGCATAGCGTCCCGCGAGATACACGACCGACAGGTGCGTCTCGATCCGCCGGATCCGGCCGGCGGGATGCGGATAGGTGGCCGCGCGGCGCAGCGCGCGATCGACGCGCCGCGCGTCGCGGCGCGCTTTGCCGCCAGTCAGCGCGAAGGGAGTGCGTCGCGTATCGGGCATGGCGCGGAGTCGGGTTCGATGCAATGCTCGCGCACGGCGAGCGCTCGTGGTCGGGCCGGCATGCATCGGCGTCGTGCGTGCCGGCCAGCCGTATTCGACCGGACTTCGCCGCGCCGCCGCTTGACCTGCATCAAGCGCGGGCGTGCGGCCGCTCGCGGCAGGCGACGCGCGACCGTTCGTCGCGTCGATGCGCGGGGGACGCTTGATGGAAATCAACGTTCGAATCGTGCGGCCGTCGATGATGGTGACAGAGCCGGACGCGACGACAGCGCCCGGCCATTCACCCAGCGAGGTTCGCATGTATACCAACATCATGGTTGCCGTGGACGGCAGCACGTCGTCGAAGCACGCGCTCGACGAAGCCCTGAAGATGGCGAAGCTCAGTGGCGCCCGCCTGTTCGCGGTCTACGTAGTCGACACGTCGATCCTGTTCACCTTTGCCGGGCGGGTCGATCCGGACGTGCTGCTCGAGGAGGCCCGGCGCGACGGCGTCGCGGTGCTGCGCGAGGCCGAGCGGACCATCTCGCACGCGGCGGTGAACGGCGACACGGAGCTCGTCGAGACGGCGGCCATCGGCGAGGACGTCGCGGAACGCCTGCAGCGCTATGTCGACGAGCATCACATCGATCTGGCCGTGATCGGCACGCACGGGCGGCGCGGGATCCGGCGCGTGGTCATCGGCAGCGTCGCGGAGCGCTTCCTGCGCGGCTCGAAATGCCCGGTCCTGCTGATGCGCAGCGACGACGCGCCGCGTGCCGCCGCAGCGGCGGCGGCGTAGCACGGCTGCGGCATCGTCCGGCGCGCCGAGCGGGCCGATTGATACAGGTCAACGGCGCGCGGGACGGTGAATCTACGCTTTCGGCATGAGGCGGCCGATCCTGCGCCGCCGAATCAGGAGACTCTCATGCGGATCTCGTTTCCTGTCGAACAACCGGCGTATTGCGGGCCGGATCTTCTGCTGGCCTTTCCGGCGCTCGTCGAAGGCGGTCGCGTGCGGTGCGCGATCACGGCCGAAGCGCTCGAGGACCATTTCGGCGCGGCGTCGCCGCGCGAACAGGATCTGGCGGACGCGTTCTCGCGCCATCGTCCCGTGATCGAGCAGGCGGCGCGCGACATGCTGGAAGCAGTGGGCGGACGCCCCGTGCTGCTGCACAGCGGGGTCTTCCGGTTCTATACGTGAGCCGGCCGCGCGTCGCGCCGACGCACGGTGCATCACGGTCCGGCGCCGTCGGGACGAAAGCGCCGGTCCCATCCAACCTTTGAGGAGTGCACACCATGAGCAACATGACGCGTTACGATCCGTTTTCGATGGAGCCCGTTTCCGACCTGTTCCAGGGGCTGTTCCGGCCGCTGCGGGGCCTGACGACGACGGACGAGCCCGATCTCGCGTCGATGAAGATCGACGTCACGGAAAGCGACGGCGCGTATTCGGTCAAGGCGGAGCTGCCCGGCGTCGCGAAGGAGGACATCGACGTCCAGGTCACCGGCCGGACCGTGTCGATCAATGCGAAGGTCGAGCGCAGCAAGGAGCAGAAGGAAGGCGAGCGCGTGATCCGGCGCGAGCGCTACAGCGGCGCGATCAGCCGCTCGTTCTCGCTCGCTGACGAGATCGACGAAGCCAACGCGACGGCCGCGTACCAGGACGGCATCCTGTCGCTGACGCTGCCGAAGAAGGCGCCGGTCGGACAGAAGAAGCTGACGATCGGCTGAGCGGGCAGCGGCCGATGCGTGAGCGCATCGGCCACCCGGAATGACCCGGCGCGCGACGTGTTTTCGCGCGCTTTTTTTTGAGCGGCGGCCGTGCGCCGGCTCAGGCGGCAGGCATGGCGCCGTCGGCGCGGTAGCCGACGGTCTGCGCGAGGATCGGCAGTTCGTCCTCGTTGAGGCGCAGCGCATCGGCGAGCGTGCGGTGATTGATCCAGCCGCGTACGACCGTGCCGAGTCCGGCCGACGCGCAGTATAACGAAACATTCTGCGAGATCGCGCCGGCCGCGATCGCGGCAAACACGTCGCGCTGCTGCGGCGGCATGGCCAGGATCGCGGACGTGCGCACCACGTAGACGAGATCGACCGGCGCCCGGCCGACGAAATCCTGATAGCCGGTCAGGTTGCGCGCGTCGACCGCGTGCTTCAGCACCAGCCGGTGCGCCGGCGCATCGTAGCGGTAGACGCCGCAGGGCAGCGCGACGTAGACGTCGATTTCGTTGAACGCATGCGCGGACGGCGCCGTGCGCCCGCCGCTCGCCGGGCGGTTGATGCCGTCCGCGGCCCACAGCAATGCGCCGAGCGTCATGGGCGGGAGCGGCGTCGCGGCGAATTCGCGCGTGCTCGCCCGCAGCGCGAGCGCCGTCATCAACGGCGCGCCGCCGTCGAGCGCCGGACGCGGCAAGTCGATGCGCTCGGGCGACTCGCCCTGCGGCGACGCGGGCTGGACCGGCGGCGCCGGCGAATAGGTCAGCAGCGGCTGTTCGGTCATCGGAGTCTCCTCGAAGCAGGCAGGCGGGCGCGCGGCCTCTCGCGCAGCGACGCTCTCACGATAGGACGGGCGCCCGGCGGCCGCTTGACCTCGGTCAAACGGCGCGTCGGCGCGGCGCGGCTTGCGGCGCGACGCGTCCGTTGACCTGAATCAGCGAAACGCAGCCGCACGCGTGCAAAGTTGGTTTCGATGCGGCGGATTCGCGCGCCGCGGCTCACAGGAGAGCAGGCGATGAAAACCGACAGGCAGTTGAAACTGGACGTGCAGGAAGAACTGGAGTCCGATCCGTCGATCGATGCGACGCGCATCGGCGTCGAAGTGGCGAACCGCATCGTCACGCTGTCGGGCCACCCGGCAAGCTATGCGGAGAAACTCGCGGTGGAGCGCGCGGCGAATCGCGTGGCCGGCGTCAAGGCTGTGGTCGTCGACCTCGCCGTTCATCTGCCGAACGACGACGTGAGGACCGACGAGGATGTCGCGAATGCGGTGCGCTCGGTCCTGCGCTGGACGGTCGGCCTGCACGACGACGCGGTCAAGGTGCAGGTCGAACACGGCTGGATCACGCTGTCCGGCAAGGTCGACTGGGCGTACCAGAGCCATCTCGCGGTACGCGCGATCTCGCAGATGCGCAGCGTGACCGGGGTGACGAATCACATCGCCGTGATGGCCGCCGCCGGCACGGCCGACATCGGCGGCGACATCAAGCGCGCGATCCTGCGCCACGCGGAGCGCGAGGCGAAGCACATCGGGATCGAAGTGCGCGACGGCACCGTGACGCTGTCCGGCAAGGTGGACTCGTTCGCGGAACGCAAGGCGGTGCGCGGCGCGGCCTGGTCGGCGCGGGGCGTGCGCGCGGTCGTCGACAATCTCGTCGTCGATTGAGCGGCGGCGGCTCGGGATGGCGCGGTGCGGAACCGGCGCGGGATGGATGAGGAGGCGAAGATGACGGTTTCAGGCGAGCTTCACGAAGCGGACTGGTCGGTGGCGATCGAGACGGCCGCCGCCGACGGGGGCGGCTACCAGTGCCGGATCCGTGTGGCGCTCAAGGCGCCCGATGGCGCGTGCGAACGTGCGTTCGCGCACAGCCGGATTTTCGCCAGCGAGCGCGAAGCGGCGCTGGAAGGGCTGCGAACCGGGATGACGTGGATCGAAATGAAGAAGTCGGACACGTTCACCCTCTGACGCGAACCGGCCCGCCCGAGGCGGACGCCGTCCGCTGTCAGCGTCGCGCGGGCCGCCTGAGCTTGCGCCGCACCTGCCGGCGGCGCGTGCGCGACACGTGGCCGGCCCGCGCGTCGGCCCGCCGTTGCCGGACATGGTGCGCGACGGCATCCGTCACCGTCGGAAAGAAGTTCGCCGGCCCGAACGTGTCGAACAGCCCGTAGGCGCGCAGGCGGTCCTTGACCGGCCCTTTCATTTCGGCGAAGCACAGCGTGATCCCGCGCTCCCGAAGTTCGCCGGCCAGCGCGACGAGCCGGTCCGCCGCGCTGACGTCGATGTCGGTGACGGGTTCGGCCGCGACGACGACGCGCGACGCCGGCGACGGCGCATGCCCCAGCGCCGCGTGCAGGTGCTCGCAGAAAATCTCGACGTTCGCGTAGAACAGCGGCGCGTCCCAGCGAAACAGCACGAGCCCGGGCGTCTGCGCGGCTTCCGGGTGCCGCGCGACGTCGTGATAGCCGCGCACGCCGGTCAGGCGGCCGAGCACCGCGTCGTACGGATGCCAGGCCCGCCACACGAACGACAGCAGCGACAGCGCGCTCGCGAGCAGGACGCCGGGCACGACGCCGAAGCCGATCACCCCCGCGAAGCACAGCACCGAGATCAGGCATTCGCCGCGGCGCATCCGGTACAGCCGCACGACGCTGCGGACGTCGACGATGCCGAGCGCCGCATAGACGACGACCGCGGCCAATGCGGCGCGCGGCACCCGCATCAGCAGCGTCGGCGCGACGGCGAGCAGCAGCACGATGCAGGCGGCCGCGACCAGATTCGTGACCTGGCTCTGCGCGCCGGCGGCCATCGCGACCGGCGTGCGCGACGTACTGCTGCTGACCGCGCAGCCCTGCATCAGGCCGGCCAGCAGATTGGCGGCGCCCAGCGCGACGAGTTCCTGGTTCCGGTCCGGCGCGTCGCCGGCGCGCGCGGCGAGCGCGCGGGACAGCATGCTGATGTCGGCCAGCGACACGAGCGCGACCGCGAATGCGCCGGACGCGAGCGCCGCGACGTCCGCGAGCGAGACGGCCGGCAGGTGCGGCATCGGCACGCCGGCGGGCAGGGCGCCGACCGCCGCCGCGCCGTGCAGCGGCGGCAGTTGCGCGGCAAGGGTGGCCGCCAGCACGGCGATCAGCATGGCGGGCCAGCGCGGCGCCGCGCGCTTGAGCAGCGCAATGGCCGCGAGCGCGCCCGCGCCGAGCACGCAGGCGTTCACCGAGACCTGATGATCGAGCAGCCCGCGTGCGATCTGCCGGACGGCGGCGGCCATGTTGCCGGACGCGGCAGGCAGGCCGAGCAATTCCGGCAGCCGGCCGATGATGAGCGAGACCGCGATGCCGTTCAGGTAGCCGTACTGGATCGGGCGCGACAGCAGGTCGGTCACGAAGCCGAGCCCGAGGACGCCGATCAGGACGCAGATCGTGCCGGCCGACAGCGCCAGCGCGGCGGCGAGCGCGACCGCGCGCGACGGGTCGTGGCCGGCGAGCGGCGCGATGGCGCCGGCAATCAGCGCGGCCAGCGCCGAATCCGGCCCCAGCACCAGAATCCGGCTCGGGCCGAGCAGCGCATAGGCGAGCAGCGCGGCGATCGATGCGTAGAGTCCCGTCACGGCCGGCAGGCCGGCGGCCTGCGCATAGCTCATGCCGACCGGCACGAGCACCGCGGTGAGCGCGACGCCCGCGTAGAGGTCGCGCCCGAGCCATGCGCGCCGGTAATCCGCCAGCAGCGCGAGCCCCGGGAGATGCGGTGCAACGCGTTCGAGAAGGCGCCGGTTCATCGCGCGTGCGCCGGGGGAAAGGGCGCGCCGTGCGCCACGTTTGCCGTCGGCGCTATGGGAACGATGCGCATCGTCTCGCTGCGACGCGTGGCGGCGGCAGCGCGCCGACGGCACGCGAAACCGGATCGGCCGTGACGGCCGGGCGCGTGCGGGCGTCCGGCATCACGCCGCCTCGCGCATCGCAAGCTGCAGCGCCTGCGCGAAGCGGGCCAGCGTCGCGATCGACCCCGTCACGCTTTCGTAGCGCTCGCGGCCGATCGTCGCATCGAGCGTGACGAGCATGCCGGCGTCGCGCGCGAGCGCGACGAGTGCCAGCGTGTCGGGCAACGCGGGCGATCCTGCGGCAGGCGATCCTGCGGCAGGCGCCCCTGCGGCAGGCGCGGCGCAAGCGGTTGCGTCGGTCTGGTACGTGGCCCGATAACCCGATTCGGAACGAAACGTAGCGTGTGACATTGCGCTTCTCCTGGTCGCCTGCGTCGTGTCGGCGTGCTGCATCGCCTGTCGCCGTGTATCCAGTATCGTCGGCGCCCCCGGGGGATTCAATCAGGCGGCCCCGAAGTTGCGGTAGGAATCGCACGGCCGCGATCAGCGGATTCCTACACGCGCCGTGCCCGCCGCGCGGCGCCGCGCCGTGCGCCCGGGCGCGTCCGCTGCCGCGCATACCAGCCGCCGATCGCGCGCCAGATGTCCGGCGCGGATTCGCAATAGGCGAACAGGTCGAGATCGCGGCGATCGATCATCCCGTCGTCGGCGAGGAACGCGAAATCCACCGCGCGGCGCCAGTACGCTTCGCCGACGAGGATCACCGGCAGCGGCGGGATCTTCCCGGTCTGCAGCAGCGTCAGCACCTCGAACAGCTCGTCGAAGGTGCCGTAGCCGCCCGGGAAAAACACCGCGGCCTTCGCGCGTTCGAGCAGGTGCAGCTTGCGGATCGCGAAATAGTGGAACCGGAAGCACAGGTCCGGCGTGAGGTAACGGTTGGGCGCCTGCTCCCGCGGCAGCTCGATGTTGAAGCCGATGCTCGGCGCACCGCTTTCGTAGGCGCCACGGTTGGCGGCTTCCATGATGCCCGGGCCGCCGCCGGTGACCACCGCGAGCCGCGTGGAGCGGGCGCGCCGGTCGGCGAGGCCGACGAGGCGGCCGAATGCGCGGGCGACGCGATAGTACGCGCTGTGCTCGACGAGCCGGCTCGCGTCGGCGAACGCGCGCCGCCGGCGCGCGTCATGCGGCCGCTCCGCGAGCGCCCGGTTCGCTTCGGCCAGCCGCGCGTTCGCCACGGCCGGCGCGACGATGCGGGTGCTGCCGTAGATCACGACGGCGTGGCCGATGCGCTCGCGCTGCAGGCGTTCCTCGGCCTTCCAGTAGTCGAGCTGCAGCCGGATGCCCCGCATGGCCGGGCGTGTCAGGACCGCGGTGTCTGCATCCGCGCTTGCGGCGAGGTTCAGACCGCGGCGCGAATGCGGCAAAGGCGCGCGCCGGCCGCCGGTTGCAAGCCGCCTCGGGCGGCGGCGTTCGCCGGGCGCCTTCTTGCCGGGCGCCTCTTTGCCGAGCGCCCCTTTGCTGGGCGCCCCTTTGCCGGGCGCCTCCTTCGTCGCGACGGCGGCGCCGGTGCGCGTGCGCTTGACTGCGGCCGTCATGAGGCTGGCGCGGCTACTGGCTCAGCACCCACTGCACGAGCCGGTGTGCGTCGTCGCGCGACAGCGGCCCGCCGCGCTCGGCGGCGGACGGCATCGGCGTGTCGCCCCAGTGCGCGCGTCCGCCGAGCCGAAGCTTGATTTCGAGCTGTTCGGCCGCGCGCGGCTTGTCGCGATAGCGATCCGCGATCTGGTGAAACGACGGCGCGAGGAACGGCATGTCGGGCGTATGGCAGAACATGCAGTGCTGCGCGTCGACGAGCTCGGTGGGCTCCGGCACCGCCGTCTGCGCGGCGGCGATGCCGGCCGCCGTGGCGAGCAGGCCGGCGGCGAGAGGGCGCGTGAAGTTCATGTTCTGCTCCTTGGCGGGGCTGGCTGGTCCGGATTACGACACCACCTCGTCGAGCGGCCGGCGCGGCGAATGCGGCGCATGCGGGCCGCGCCCGACGCGCAGCAGCAGCTGCGGCGTGCCGCCGAGGTCGAACAGGTGCGCGAGCTGCTTGCGCAGCGCGGCCATTTCGATCGGCTGGTTCAGGTACGACGCCGTGTAGCCGGCGCGTGCGGCGACGAGCAGTATCCGCTCCAGCGCCTGCCCCGCGGCGAGCCACGCATCGCGGTCGTCGCGCGTGGTCGCGATGCAGACCAGCAGCGGCGACGCGCCGACGAGCTGGTGATGCAGCGCGGCGAGCCCGTTGCCGAGATCGAACGTGCGCACCGCGGTCGTGACGATGGGCGTCGCGTAATCGAGCAGCGCCGGTACGCCGGCCGCGAACGCCGGCATGCCGTCGACGCGCCGGCGAGGATCGACCCAGCTCGCCAGTTCGCGCCGGAAGCGCGGGTCCGCGAATTGCTGGCGGTCCGCGTCGGCGATCAGCTCGGCGACCTGGGCCCGCCGGGCGAGCGACTCCACGCAGCCCACGTCGACGCCTTCCGCCGCGCCGGCCTCGACCAGTTCACGCTGCAGTTCGCCGGGAACGGGGTCGGCCGCGAACGGCGCGCGTGTCGTGACCCGTTCGGGAATCGCGTCGAACAGCGCGCCGAGACTCGCGTCGGCGTAGCCGTCGTCGCAGACGCGCACGAGCGCGAGCACGTCGGGATCGACGTCGGACGGGAACGTGCCGATCATGTGCGCGAAGCCCGCATGAACGAGCGCGACGCGCAGGTTGAGCAGCGCCGCGCCGCAACTGATGATCAGCTCGCGGTCGAACGGATCGACGACCGGCAGCGCGCGCAGCCGGTCCGCGCACACGGCGATGGTGTTGCCGTCGACGATGAACCGCCACGGCTGGGAGTTGTGGCTCGACGGCGCGAGCACCGCATAGCGCAGCAGCGACCGCAATGAATCGTCGGGATGGACGCCTGCCGCGAGTGAGCTAAGGGAATTCATCGGGCACTCTCCAATTGCAGGTTTCCGCCGAACGGCGGAACACCTTTTAATCGTGTCAGCAACCGCCCGGAGCCCGTTGACCCAGGTCAAGCGCCGGCAGCCGAGGCGTGCGGAGGTCGTGCCGGGCGAGTAGTCTTGGAGCGTGTAAGGCGCGCCTGATGGCGGGCGCGCGATGGCGCTGGAGCAGGGAGGCCGGAATGCTTGCGATGATCTTCGACGGCGGCACGCCGCGGTTGCGCGAGGCGCGCGTGCCGGATCCGTCGCCCGCTGCCGGGCAGTTGCTGATCGACGTGCGCGCGTGCGGCGTGTGCCGCACCGATCTGCACGTCGTCGACGGCGATCTGCCCGACCCGAGGCTGCCGCTGATTCCGGGGCACGAAATCGTCGGCACGGTGGCGGCGCTGGGCGCCGGCGTGACGGGTTTCACGGTCGGCGACCGGGTGGGCGTGCCATGGCTCGGGCACACCTGCGGCCATTGCGCGTATTGCGCCGCCGGGCGCGAGAATCTGTGCGATGCGCCGGGCTTTACCGGCTATACGATCGACGGCGGCTACGCGGAGCGCACCGTGGCCGACAGCCGCTATTGCGTGCACCTGCCCGAACGCTATTCGGACCTTCAGGCGGCGCCGCTGCTGTGCGCGGGCCTGATCGGCCATCGCACGCTGCGCATGGCGGGCGACGCGCGGCGGATCGGCATCTACGGTTTCGGCGCGGCGGCGCATCTCGTCGCGCAGGTCGCGCGGCTGGAGGGGCGCAAGGTATTCGCGTTCACGCGGCCCGGCGACGCCGCTGCCCTGCAGCTCGCGCGCAGGCTCGGCGTGGCATGGGCGGGCGGCAGCGACGAGCCGCCGCCGGAAACGCTCGACGCCGCGCTGATCTTCGCGCCGGTCGGCGCGCTCGTGCCGGCGGCGCTGCGCGCGGTCGACAAAGGCGGCATCGTCGTGTGCGGCGGCATTCACATGAGCGACATCCCGGCCTTCCCGTATGCGTTGCTGTGGGGCGAGCGCCGCATCGCGTCGGTGGCGAACCTGACGCGCGCGGACGCGGTCGCGTTCATGAAGTTGGCCGAAGCGATGCCGCTGCAGATCGAAGCGGTGCGCTATCCGCTGACGGACGCGAATCGCGCGCTCGACGACCTGCGCGCGGGACGCGTGTCGGGCGCCGCGGTGCTCGACACGCGCGGCTGAGCGGTGCGGCGCGGCGTGCGTTCGGGAGGCGGCGCGAATTGCGCGGCGGGTCGCGCAACCCGCGCCTTCAGGCGCTCAGACGCGCGCGAGGCCGTCCGCGTCCACGATGCGGATCTGCTTGCCCTGCGCGGCGAGCATCCCGTTGCGCTGGAATTTCGACAGCATGCGGCTGACCGTTTCCAGCTTCATGCCGAGATAGCCGCCGATTTCGTCGCGCGTCATCCGCAGCACGAATTCCGCGGACGAGTAGCCGCGCGCCTTGAAGCGCGTGGAAAGATTCAGCAGGAACGCGGCGACGCGCTGTTCGGCCGTCATCGTGCCGAGCAGCAGCATCAGCGCCGATTCGCGGACGATCTCGCCGCTCATCATCTGGTAGACGTGATGCTGCATCGTCCGCACCTCGTGGCACAGCTGTTCGAGCTGGCCGAACGGGATGATGCAGACGGTGCTGTCTTCGAGCGCGATCGCGTCGCCGTTGTGATGTCCGGCATGCAGGCCGTCCAGCCCGAGCGACTCGCCGACGATCTGGAAGCCCGTCACCTGCTCGCCGCCGTCGCGATGCATCACGACGGTCTTGAACGAACCGGTCCGCACCGCGTAGATGCTGTGGAACGCATCGCCCGAGCGATACAGCGCCTCGCCGCGCTTCACGTGACGCGTCGTGCAGATCATCGCATCGACGCGCGCGAATTCCGCGGGCGTCAGCGCCTGCGGCATGCAGACGTTGCGCATCGCGCAGGACGAACAGCGGGACGCGGTGCGCTTGGGCTGGTCTTCGCGGGCGACCGCGTACAGCGGGATGACAGGGCGGGAGGGGGCGGTCGTCACAGCATCGGCATGGCTCAGCATGATCGGCTCCAGTTCGTTGGGTCGGTGGCGATCGGGACCCGGGCGGGGTCGCGTCGGCCGTTTTGCGTGCGGCGTCGATTGTCCGCCGTCTTCGTGAAAGTCGATCGCATCGGCCTGGGCCGATCGATCGTGCCGCCGCCGGACGGCGCCGCCGCCGGTGTTTCGGGAGGCGCACGGCTGTCCGGCTTCGATGGTGGGCAGTATGGACGGTCGGGCACCCAATTGAAATCAGCGTGGCTTGAAGATTCAGTAGGTGCTGCGGAAGTCTTGTAGGGCGATTCCTACAGGCGCGTGTCGATTTGTCGCACGCGTGGCGGGGTGGTTCCGGCTTGCATGAAAGCCTGCGCGAGGACCGGATGCCGGCGCCCGGGGCGCGAACGACGAAGGGCGCCACACCGGGTGGCGCCCTTCGCATGAACTTGCCGCGGAGCTTACTTTCCTTGAAGCAGATCCATGACGGGCGGGAACGTGAGCAGCACGCCCAGGGCCAGCAGAACGAACGAGACGAAGATGACGCGGCCGAGCGTCACTGACGTCTTGCCCCATTGGCGCGACAGCACGAACCACGACAACAGCCATACGACGATCGCGCTCGTCGTTACGCCGGAAAGCGGCCCGGTCGGCTTGTAGAACGTGAAGAAGTGCGCGATGGCCTTCGACGCATCGCCGGCCAGTGCAAACAGTCCGACGGCGAAGCAACCGATGCCGGCGGCAAGAATGGCCGCGGCGGCCGGGCCGTTATCGACGGATTCCGTCGCAACGCCGCGTGCCGGTTGCGTACGTCCGCGCGACGAGGGGTCGAGGCGACGTCCCAGGTCGGCCGTGCGTTGTGCGGACTCGCGGGTTTCGGTCGGGTTCATTTCATTCTCCCGTCATGAGATGAATGGCCGGGCCGCCACGGACCGGGGCGTACTTGTTCAGAAAGGCGCCGAATGCACCCGCGACGGCAGTGGCCGCAAACGCGACGACTGCAAACACCAGAACCGCGTGGCGAATCTGCGGCAGCTTCACGAGCGACGGACCGTATTTGCCGAACACGTAGGCGACCATCGTCATCGAAATCGGCGCGAGCCACGCAACGTGTTCCTTCCATTCCATCCCGAGGCTATGCCAGCCCGACGTGTTGGGGCTCGCAAGCAGCAGCCGCTGCGGATAGTTCGCCAGGTCGGTCAGCCCCGCCGGCGGAATCGCCCGGTACCACGGATAGACGACGTAGGCGCCCGAGAGCACGCTCGCCCACGCGAGGATCACCATCGCCGACAGGTAGAGCATGAGCAGCCGGTGCTCGCGGGGAGAGGGGACGGTCGGCGCGCCGGGCGCCGACATCCGGTACAGCTCCGCGAGCGCACCGGAAAACGCCAGCATGAACAGCGCGCCGAATCCCATGCCGTGCAGGACCGTGAGCAGGTCGCGTAACGAAATTTCCATAATGGCCTCCTGGTTCGAGCGATGCGTCGCCGCCCTCGTCGAATCCATCGTGCGCCGGCGCAAGCCGCCGCGCTTGACATGCCTCAAGGAAGCCATTGGGTGTTTCGAGCGCGTCGCTGCGGAGATTCCCACGCGTGAAGCGCACGCCGATAGCCGACGCCGCTTTCGGTGATCGACCGCAATGCCGCCGCCGCCCGGCGTTCGTCCGCTACACGTCGTCCGTTACACGTCGTCCGGATCTTCGAACAGCTTGTGCCGCATCGCGTAGCGCACGAGCGCCGCTTCGTTCGGCATTTGCATCTTGTCGAGTATGCGGGTCTTGTAGGTGCTGACGGTCTTCACGCTCACGCACAGTTCGTGCGCGATCTCGGAGATCGACTGGCCGGCGGCCACCCGGCGGAACACGTCGAATTCACGATCGGACAGGCGCTGGTGCGGCAGGATGTCGGCCGGCTCGTTGAGGCTTTGCGCGAACTGCTCGGCCATCGCGAGGCTCACGTAGACGCCGCCGGCGGCGATCTTGGTCAGCGCGGCGACGAGCTCGGCGCTCGCGCTTTCCTTGGTCATGTAGCCGGACGCGCCCGCGCGAAACGCGCGCACCGCATACTGCTGCTCCGCGTGCATCGTCAGCACGAGGATATGCAGCGCCGGCCGTTCCTCGCGGATCTGCCTGATCAGCTCGACGCCGTTGCGCCCGGGCATCGACAGGTCGAGCACCAGCACGTTCGCGTCCGTGCCGCGTATCAGCGCGATCGTCGATACGCTGTCCCACGCTTCGCCGGCGACTTCGAAGCCGCTGGCGTTCTGCAGGATGTGGCGCAGGCCTTCCCGCACGAGCGCGTGGTCGTCCGCGATGAGTACCTTGATCATGACAGCACGCCCCTCTGCTGGATCGCGTGGAGCGGCAGCGCCACGGTGATCGTGAAACCCTGGCCCGGCACGCTGTCGATCGTCACCGTGCCGTCGAGCATGTGCGCGCGCTCGCGGATGCCGATCAGGCCGAACGACGGATGGTCGCGCACGGCCTGCGGGCGTTCCGGCGCGCCGTGGCCGTTGTCGGCGATGCGCAGCATGCAGTAGCCGTCGTCGACCTTCAGCGTCAGCATGACGCGCGTCGCGTCGGCGTGCCGCGCGACGTTGGTCAGCGCCTCCTGGACGATGCGGAACAGCGCGGTCGCGCCGGCGCTGGTAAAGCTCGTGTCGGCGGGATCGATGTGCCGCTCGACCTCGATCCCGTAGCGATGCGTGAAATCGTTCGCGAGCCATTCGATCGCGGGGACGAGCCCGAGATCGTCGAGCATCACGGGCCGCAGGTCCGCGGCAATGCGCCGGACCGACGCGACGGTCGCATCGATCAGCCGGTGCATCCCACCCAACTGGTCGCGCACGCCGCCGCCGGGGGCGGGCTGCTTCGCCAGCCCCAGTTCGACGGCGGACAGATCCATCTTGAGGGCGGTGAGCTGCTGGCCGAGATCGTCGTGCAGTTCGCGCGCGATGCGCGTCTTTTCTTCCTCGCGGATGTTCTGCAGGTTCGCCGACAGCTCGCGCAGCTCCTCGCGCGACTGCTTGAGCGCATTCTCCGAGCGCACGCGCTCGGTCACGTCGCGCAGCATGACCGTGTACAGCTTGCCGGCGCCGTCGCGAATCTGCGAGATCGACGCCTCGATCGGAAACTCCGTGCCGTCGCCGCGCAGCCCGAACAGCACGCGCTGCCGCCCCATTTGCCGTTCCGAGACGCCCGTCACGCCGAACTGCTCGACGTGCTTCGCGTGCGAGGCCCGAAAGCGTTCCGGGATGAAGCGCGACAGCGGGGCGCCGATCGCGTCCATCGCGGACACGCCGAACACCTGTTCCGCGGCGGGATTGAAGATGACGATCGTCTGACTTTCATCGATGGTGATGATGGCCTCCATCGACGACCGGATGATGCCCATCATGCGCGCTTCGCTGAGCGGGCTGCCGCTGCCGGGCGCACCCGGTTGGGGCTGGCCCCGGGCGATGGCCTGATGAACGCTCGCGGCGAATGCCAGCGACAGCGCGAGGCCCGCCAGCAGCACCGCGATCGCGGTGCCCGACGCGTCGGGAAGGGGGGCGCTGTATGCGAGCGAAAGCGTGGTGCCGCCGAACGTCAACGTGTCGGTGCGCCGCGCGGATTCGCCGGCGGCGGGCGTATCACCGGCGTTCAGGCCGCCGGTATAGACAACCGTCGGCGGATTGTCGGTCGTGGCCCGCAGGCCGAGCGGAACAATGGGTGACAGATCGAAGAGCCGCTGCGCGTCGAGCCCGGCGTAGACGAAGCCGGCTGTCGCGGCCCGCTGCGGGTTGCCCGCCGGTGGCGCGTCGCCGCCTGTTCCGATCGGAAGATAGAGCGCGAGGTCGGGGCGGTTGGCCGTCGCGTCGGCGCTGTCCCGCACGAGCCGCGCCGCCAGCGCCGCCTTGCCGGTTTCGGCCGCGCGCCGCAACGCGCGCTGCGTCGCCTGATCGTCGTCCGCGACGCCGGCGGCGCCGATGATGCCGACGGTGCGCACGGGCGATTGCAGGCTGTCGAGATCGAGGCCGGCGACGTAGCGCCGCCACGCATCGCCCGGTTGCGCGGCCGTCGCGGCCGCGAAGCCGCGCGCGCCGCGCAGCACGGTGGTCGCGTCGAGCAGGTTGTGCTGGAGCCCGGCGGTGATGCGCGTCGCGTCGCGCTCGAATTGCGCACGCGCCGCGTCGTGCGCGCGCATCTGCGGGATGCTCGCGGCGGCGAGCGACGCAACGGCCCCGATCGCCAGCGTCAGCAGCGCGGCCCGGGTCGCGCGCGGCACGGGCCGGCGCCGGCGCGCCTTGGGGGCGGCGTTGGAGGAAGGCACATGCGCGGTCATGGGCGATCGTCCTGAACGATGTCGCCGGCGCCGACGGGCGGCGGCCGGGCGTGAAACAGGTTGGGGGAACCGGCAGGTACGGCTTTGTATGGCGGGAATTGTGCGCGTTTTTGCCGACATTCGCCAATCGGGGCGCAATCCGGGGCGCCGCCGGCCGGGCTTGACCCGTGTCAAGCGTCGGCGCCGCGCCCGGCCCAGACTGGGGAAACGGGACGCGTGATCGGGAGGCGATATGTACGAACGGATCTTTGCCGCGCTGGACGGCAGCCGCGGCGCACGGCTTGCGCTGGACGAGGCGATCCGGCTCGCCCGCGCGTCGGGCGGGCTGGTCGTGGCGGTGTGCGTCGTCTCGGATACGCTGCGGCTCACCGACGTCGACAGCGGCTACGTCGAGCAGCTGGAATGGAGCGGGCTGGAGACCGGCGCGGCCGGCACGGTCGTGGCCGATGCGGAAACCGCGTTCCGGCTGAGCGGGGTGCGCGGCACCGCGCAGACGGTCGACGCGTGCGGCGAGAACGTATCGCGCGTGCTTGCCCGCGCCGCCGCCGAATGCGACGCCGACCTGATCGTGATGGGCACGCACGGGCGCCGCGGCATCCGCCGCGCGCTGCTCGGCAGCGTCGCGGAATCGCTGGTGCGCTGCGCCGACCGGCCGGTTCTGCTGGTGCGCGACGCGCCGGAAGCGGGCGGCGCCGGGTTGTAGGTCGGAAACGGAAAAAAACGGAAAGCGAACGGAAAGCGGGGCGGCCGGATGCGGCCGCCCCGTGCGCCGGTCAATGCGACATCAGCACCGGCACCGTCATCGTTTCGAGGAGGGTGCGCGTCGCGCCGCCGAGCACGCGCTCGTGCATCCGCGTGTGGCTGTACGCGCCCATCACGATGAGATCCGCGTGCAGGTCGCTGGCCCGGTTCAGCAGCGTCATGCCCGAGCCGATGTCGTTCTCGCGCGGCGTCGTCGAGAACGACGCGCGCACGCCGTGACGCTCGAGGTACGCGGCGACGTCGACGCCGGCCGGCGTCTTGTCCGGATCGGGACGCGTGCGCGTGACCGTTTCGACGTTGACGAACCGCGCGCGCATCAGCAGCGGCATCGCATCGGCCACCGCCCGCGCGGCCTCGCGGCCGCCGTCCCAGCCGATCAGCACGTTCTCGCCGAGCGTTCGCACCTGGCCCGCGTAAGGCACGACGATGGCCGGCCGGCCGCTGGCCATCACGACGTCCTCGACGAAATGGCGGGCGATGTACGTCATGCGGTCATCGGGGTCCTGCTGGCCGAGCACGAGCAGATCCGCGTGACGCGCATGCAGGATCGCGGTCTCGGTCGCGGGGCCGGCGGGCGCGCGCCATTCGACGCTGCGCCCCGCGCGTTCGGCCGCGTCGAGGAAGCGTTCCTCCGCCTGCTTGCGGCGCTCCTCGCACAGCCGCTCGTACACGGCGAGCTTGAGCGGCTCGCTGGGCCGCAGCAGCGGCTCGAACAGGTCCTGGCAGACGATGTAGAGGCCGATCAGGTGCGCGTTCCAGCGCTCCGCAAGCTCGAGCGCGAGTTTGACGCGCGTGGCGCAGCGCTCGCTGTCGTCGAGATGGACGAGCAAGGTCTTGTAGCTCATGACGGCTCCTTTTCGGTCGATGCCGCGACGGTTGCGGCGGCGGGCTGCGGCGCGCAGCGCGCCGGAATCATCAGGACGGGGCGCGTGGCGCTGCGCAGCACGCGCTCGGCGACGCTGCCGAGCACGAGGCGCCGGAAGCCGCGCCGGCCGTGCGTGCCCATTACGATCAGGTCGGCGCCCACTTCTTGCGCGACGAGCAGGATGCGATCCGCGATGTCTTCGCCGGCCGGCTGGACGTTGGCGATCTGCGGCGTGCCGGCCACGCCGCGCGCGGCCATCCGCTGCGCGGCGTCGTCGGTGACGCGCAGCCCTTCTTCGCGGAACGCGTCGATCAGGATCGACGGATCGTAGCCGAGCGCGTCATAGGCCGGCACCAGGAAGTCGATGACGTAGACGGGGGTGAGTCGCGCACCCGTCTCCGACGCGAGGGTCAGCGCGGCATCGAGTGCATGCGAGGATGTTTCGCTGCCGTCGAGCGCGACCAGGATATGCGAGTACATGACGGGTTCCCTTGAACAGGCGTGGATGCATTCATCATCGGCGCACGCGGCGTGGTCGCGCTGATCTGGATCAAGCGTCGCGGCCGTCCCCGCCGAGCCGGCCGGGCGATGCGCGGATTCGCTGGCGCGGCACACACGCATGCATGACCGATGCCGGCCCGCAGGCCGGCACATCGACGCCGCATCGGCCCGCTCAGTGCGACATCAGGACCGGCAGCGTCATCGATGCCAGCACCGTGCGCGTCACGCCGCCCATCACGAGCTCGCGCCAGCGCGCATGGCCGTAAGCGCCCATCACGAGCAGATCGGTGCCGGTCTCGTACGCGCGCGACAGCAGCGTGTCGCCGATCGACGCGCCGGGGCCGCACTCGATGTCGAGCACGTTGACGTCCGATGCGTGCCGCGCGAGCATCAGCGCCGCGTCGGCGCCCGGGATGCGCACGTTGGCGTCCGGGTCGTGGCCGTTGCCGACCGCGACGACCGTCGTGCGCTTCGCATGCTCGATGAACGGCATGGCGTCGTGGGCGGCGCGCACGGCCTCCCGGCTGCCGTCCCACGCGACGAGCACGCGCTCGCCGAGCGACGCATGGTCGCCCGCATACGGGACGAACAGCACGGGCCTGCCGGCCGACAGCACGAGGTTCTCGGGAAACTGGTCGTCGATGTAGGTCTCGGGATCGTTCGGATCGCTCTGGCCGACGATCACCAGATCCGCATGACGCGCATGGTGCGGCACGACGGTATTGGCGCGCGCGTCGGCGGCGATCCAGTCGGCCGACACCTTGGCGCGCGTCGTCTCCGCGTAGAACAGGCGCTCGAGCGCGGCAACGCGTTCGTCGCGCCGTTCCCGGTGTTCCCGGAAATAGTCTGCGGAACCGGCCATCACGTAGAACGAAACGGGTTCCGGCGTGTAGATCGCGGACAGCGCGGTCAGGTGTGCGTCAAAGCGCCGCGCAAGCCGCAACGCAAGCTCGAGGCGCGCGTGCGCGCGGTCGCTCGTGTCGAGGTGCACGAGGATGCTCTTGTAGCCCATCACGGTCGCTCCATCGACGGTGGATCCGTCAGTGCAAACCAGTCTACGAAGCAGCTTGCCTGTGCGCTTGACTCAGATCAACGGCGGCCGCGCGCCCGCAACGCACAGTTAAGCGGTCGCCGCGCCGGTATCGGGCGGCTTGGTGCGGCATCCCGATCCGCGGCCGGATCGAAAAGGGGGAAGACGATGACGACGGAATCCGTAACGACGCCGTTGGGCGTTTACCGCGCGGGCTGCGATGCCGCGCTGCGCATGCTGGCGCTTGGCGGCGACTGGCGGCGCGAGTGGCACGCATTGCTCGGGCGCGGCATCGAGCGGGACTGCGATGCGGTGCGCAAGTTGCAGGACGCGACGGGCGCGACGGACGGCAAGGCGCTCGGCGAAGCCGTCGTGCGCGTGCTGCGCGACTACGCGGACGCGAGCGCCGCGATCTGGGAGGATGCGGGCGAGCTGTGCATGCGCGCGCAATTCGAGAGCGGGGGCATCTGGCGCGACTGGCTGCGCGAATACGGGGTGGGCGGGCTGCCCGGCATCCAGACGGACTTGCTGCCCGACCTGAGCCGCCTCGCCGTGATCAACGAGGCCAGCATGCCGTGGCGCGAATGGATGGAAGCGCTCGAGCGCGGGATGACGGAGGTCGTCGCGCCGGACGACGGAAAGCTGCTGACCGCGCAGCATACCGACGCCGCGGGCGCGGCAGGGGAGCGTACCCATGCGCGCTGATCGGGTCGCATTCGTCACGGGCGGGATGGGCGGCCTCGGCGCCGCCATCAGCCGCCGCCTGCTTGCGGCCGGCCTGACGGTCGCGGTTTCGCATTCGGAAGGCAACGATCACGTCGCGACGTGGCTCACGCGCGAACGCGACGCCGGGCGCGTCTTTCACGCGTTCGAGGTCGACGTCGCCGATTTCGACTCGTGCCAGCAGTGCGGCAAGCGCGTGATCGATCAATTCGGCCGCGTCGACGTGCTCGTCAACAATGCGGGCATCACCCGCGACGCGACGTTCGCGAAGATGACGAAGTCGCAGTGGGACGCGGTGCTGCGCACCGACCTCGACGGCCTGTTCAACGTGACGAAGCCGTTCGTCGGCGGGATGATCGAGCGCGGCTTCGGCCGCATCGTCAACGTCGGCTCGGTGAACGGCTCGCGGGGCGCGTACGGGCAGACCAACTACGCGGCCGCGAAGGCCGGCGTGCACGGTTTCACGAAAGCGCTGGCGCTCGAGCTCGCGAAGCACGGCGTGACCGTCAATACCGTGTCGCCCGGCTATCTGGCGACGGCGATGGTCGAAGCCGTGCCGAAGGAGGTGCTCGACGCGAAGATCCTGCCGCAGATTCCGGTGGGCCGCCTCGGGCAGCCCGACGAGATCGCGGCGCTCGTCGCGTTCCTGTGCTCGGACGAAGGCGCGTTCGCGACCGGCGCCGATTTTGCCGTGAACGGCGGGATGCACATGCGATGAAAGTGGTCGCCATGCGCGGCTCCGCCGCACGAGATCCCGCGAGCCACGACGTGGCCCCTGCCGCCGCGGACGCGCGCCCGCAACCGCGCGCGGACGCACGCAAGCGTTCCGATGCGATGCCCGCCGAGCAGTGGAACCGCGCGGCGCACGCAAGCCTCGCCGCGATGACGTTCGGCCTGTCGCCGGTGTCGATGGCGCTGGCCGTGCTCGACTGGGGCGCGCATCTGGCGGTGTCGCCGGGCAAGTGCTTCGACCTCGCGACGCAGGCGTGGATCGCGGCCGTGTCGTGGCCGGCCGGGGCGCCCGCCGCGCGCGACGACACGGACGAAGACGGTTACGCGGTGCACGCGGGGGAAGCCGACCCCCGTTTCGCCGCGTCCGCCTGGTCGAACTGGCCGTTCCGGTTCTATCGCGACGGCTTTCTCGCGACCCAGCGCTGGTGGCGCGAGGCGACGCGGGGCGTGCCGGGCGTCGAGCGGCATCACGAGGAACTGGTCGGCTTCGCGGCGCGCCAGTGGCTCGACGCGTGTTCGCCCGGCAACTTCGTCGCGACCAATCCGGTCGTGCTCGAAGCGACCGCCCGCAGCGGCGGCGCGAACCTCGCGGCCGGGCTGCGGCACTGGCTCGAAGACGCGCATGCGCTGGGCGAACGCATGCGCGGCGTGCATGCGCGCAAGGCGCCCGAGTATCTGCCGGGGCGCGACGTGGCGATCACGCCGGGCCGGGTCGTGTGGCGCAACGAATTGTGCGAACTGCTGCAGTACGAACCCATGACGCCGAACGTCGCGCGCGAACCGATCCTGATCGTGCCGTCGTGGATCATGAAGTACTACATTCTCGACCTGCAGCCGCACAATTCGCTGATCCGCTTCCTGGTCCAGTCGGGCCATACCGTGTTCGCGATCTCGTGGCGCAACCCCGGCGCGCAGGCGCGCGACCTCGGCCTCGACGACTATGTGCGAGACGGCTTGCTCGCGACGCTCGACGCGGTGCGCGCCCGGTGCGGCGAGGCCGTGCACGCGGTCGGCTACTGTCTCGGCGGCACGCTGCTCGCGATCGGCGCGGCGGCGCTGGCCCGCGACGGGCGGCGCGACGCGCTGCGCTCGATCACGCTGCTCGCCGCGCTGACGGACTTCGGCGAGCCCGGCGAGCTCGGGCTGTTCATCGATGCGAGCGAACTGGCGGCGCTCGATGCGCTGATGTGGCGGCAGGGCTATCTGGACGGCTCGCAGATGTCCGCCGCGTTCCAGCTGCTGAACGCGCGCGACCTGATCTGGTCGCGCATGATGAGCGAGTACCTGCTCGGGCGGCGCACCAAGCCGAACGACCTGATGTCGTGGAACGACGACACCACGCGCATGCCGTATCGCATGCACACCGAATACCTGACGCAGCTCTTTCTCGACAACGACCTGGCGGCCGGCCGCTATTGCGTCGACGGCCGGCCGGTCGCGCTGTCGGATCTCGTCGCGCCGATGTTCGTCGTCGGGACCGAACGCGATCACGTGTCGCCGTGGCGTTCGGTCTACAAGCTGCACCTGCTCACGCACAACGCGCTGACGTTCGTGCTGACGGCGGGCGGCCACAACGCCGGGATCGTGTCCGAACCGGGCCATCCGGGCCGCCACTATCGCTGCGCGACCCGCGAGCCGGGCGCGGCCTTCCGCAGCCGGCAGGATTTCCTGCGCGATGCGGCCGCGGTCGACGGATCGTGGTGGACCTGCTGGCGCGACTGGTTGCGCGCGCAATCGACCGGCGACGTGCCGGCGCGCATGCCGGACGACGGAGCGGGGCCGGCGCCGGGCACTTACGTGCTCGAGACATGACCAGGCGTTGCCGCTTGATGCGGGTCAAGCAGGCCGGCCCGCGCGTCTCCTACATTGTTGAGCGCAGGGGGCAATGCCCCATCGACGGAGAGAACACCCAATGAAAGCACTCGTATATCAAGGCCCCGGGCGCAAGGCGCTCGAGGAGCGGCCGATGCCGGAACTGCAGGCGCCGACCGATGCGATCGTCAGGATGACGCGCACGACGATCTGCGGCACCGACCTGCACATCCTCAAGGGCGACGTGCCGTCGTGCGAGCCGGGGCGCATCCTCGGTCACGAAGGCGTCGGGATCGTCGAGCGGGTCGGCGCGGCGGTCGACACGCTGAAGCCGGGCGATCACGTGCTGGTCTCGTGCATCTCGTCGTGCGGCCGCTGCGACAACTGCCGCCGCGGCCTGTACTCGCACTGCGCGACGGGCGGGTGGATCCTCGGGCACCGGATCGACGGCACGCAGGCCGAATTCGTGCGGATTCCGCACGCCGAGACGAGCCTGTACCGGGTGCCGCCCGGCGTGGACGAGGACGCGCTCGTGATGCTGTCCGACATCCTGCCGACCGGGTTCGAATGCGGCGTGCTGAACGGCAAGGTGCAGCCCGGCTGTTCGGTCGCGATCGTCGGCGCCGGCCCGATCGGGCTCGCGGCGCTGCTGACCGCGCAGTTCTACACGCCCGGCAGGATCATCATGATCGACCCGGATCGCAACCGGCTCGACGTGGCGCGCCGCTTCGGCGCGACCGATTGCATCGACGGACGCGCCGGCGACACGGTCGCGGAAGTGATGAGGCTGACCGACGGCGTCGGCGTCGACTGCGCGATCGAGGCGGTCGGCATTCCGGCGACGTTCGAGATGTGCACGTCGATCGTCGCGCCGGGCGGCGTGGTCGCGAACGTCGGCGTGCACGGCGTGAAGGCGGACCTGCACCTCGAGAAGCTGTGGGACCGCAACATCGCGATCACGACGCGGCTCGTCGACACCGTCAGCACGCCGATGCTGCTGAAGACCGTGCGCGCGGGGCGGCTCGATCCGAAGCAGCTGATCACCCACCGCTTCTCGCTCGACGACGTCGGGCAGGCGTACGACACGTTCGGCCGCGCGGCGCAAACGCACGCGCTCAAGGTCATCATCGAAGTGAGCTGAGCCATTCGGGCAGGGCGCGGCAGGGCGGGCCGCGTCGCCCGCCCTGCCGCGCGCGCATGACCTGCCTAGCGCGACAGCACCGCGTGCTCGTCGGTATCGGCCGCCGCGACCTCGTCGAGATCGACCGTCTGCTGATAGGTCGGCACTTCGCACGGCCAATGCAGCCGCTCCTCGATGCGCCGGCGCAGCGCATCCGCGGCGGCCGGTTCACCGTGGGTCACGAACGTGCGGACCGGGGGCTGCTGCATCGCGCCGAGCCACTGCAGTATCTCGTCGTAATCGGCATGGGCGGACAGCGCCGCGATGGTCTCGACCTGCGCGCGCACGCGCACGTATTCGCCGTGGATCTTCAGGGTCGGCTCGTGCGCGGCGAGCGCCGCGCCGCGCGTGCCGGCGGCCTGGTAGCCGACCAGCGCGACCGTGTTGCGCGCGTCGGGGGCATAGCGGGCCAGGTGATGCAGCACCCGCCCGCCCGTCGCCATTCCGCTGCCGGCGATGATCACCATCGGGCCCTGGTGCCCGGCGATGGCCTTCGACTGATCGACGGTGCGCACCATGGTTGCCGCATGGCCGAGCGCGTCCGACTCGGACAGGGTCAGCCGGTGCTCGAGGAGGTGATGGCGATAGACGTCGGTCACGTCGGTCGCCATCGGGCTGTCGAGATACACCGGGACGTGCGCCATGCGGCCGCTCGCCTTCAGCCGGGCGATGTAATGCAGGATCTGCTGCGCGCGGCCGACGGTGAAGCAGGGCATCACGACCACGCCGCCCCGCGCGAAGGTCTTCTCGAACAGCGCGGCCAGTTCGCTTTCGGGGTCCGAATCGGGATGCAGACGGTCGCCGTAGGTCGACTCGACGACCACGTAGTCCGCATGGGCCGGCGGCGTCGGCGCGCGCATGATCGGGTCGTGGCGGCGGCCGAGGTCGCCCGAGAAAGCGAGCACCTTGTGATTCCAGTTCATCACGACGCTCGCCGCGCCGAGAATGTGGCCGGCGGGCAGCAGCCGGAACGACAGCCCGCCGCCCAGCGGCACGCATTCGTCGAACGCGCGCGGCGTCAGCAGGCGCAGCGCGCGCAGCGCGTCGTCCATCGTGTAGAGCGGCCGTGCCGGATGGTGTCTCGAGTAGCCGTGGCGGTTCGCGAAATCGGCTTCCTCCTCCTGCAGCCGCGCGCTGTCGCGCAGCATGATCCCGCACAGTTCGGCGGTCGCCGCCGTGCAGTACACCGGCCCGTGATAGCCGTCGCTCGCCAGCACCGGCAGGTAGCCGCTGTGGTCGATGTGCGCGTGCGTGAGAATGACCGCGTCCAGCGTGTCGGGCGGGAACGGCAGCGGGTTCCAGTTGCGCAGGCGCAGGTTCTTCGTGCCCTGGAACAGGCCGCAGTCGACCAGCACGCGCCGGCCGCCATGCTCGACCAGGTATTTCGAGCCGGTGACGGTTTCGGTCGCGCCCAGGAAGGTCAGTTTCATTGCTCGTCTCGATGGAAGTTGCGGGTTTCGATGATTCGATTACATCGCGAACACGCGTCCGATCGTTGATGGAAATCAGGAAGTGCGGTGCGTCATGATTCCCGGGCGTTCACGAGCAGCAGCGGCACGCGCGCGATGCGCGCCATGCGCCACGCGACGCTGCCGAGCATCCAGCCGGCGATGCCGCGCCGGCCGTGCGAACCCATCACGATCAGGTCGGCTTGCCACGCGGTTGCTTCGCGCGCGATCGTCTGCGCCACGTCATCGCCGGTCCGCTGCGTGTGCACGAGCGCCGTGCCGGCATGCGCCGACACTTCCGCAAGGACCGATGCCGCGGCCGCCAGCGCGCGCTCGCCTTCCTCGACGAACGCATTGTCGAGAACATCGATGGGAACGAAGTCCGTCAGGCGCACCGCGCGGTCGACGACGTAGACGGCCCGCAGCGCCGTATCGGCCGACGCGTACCGGATGCCGAACCGCATGGCCTGCAGCGCCGGCGGGCTTCCGTCGGTCGCGAACAGGATGCGGCCGGGCGCGTGCTCGACGATCGAACCGCAGCCGTCGGGGACGATCAGGATCGGGCATCCGGTCTGCCTGGCCAGCGGCTCCGACACGGCGCCCTCGAGCCAGCGCAGCAAGCCGTGATGCTGGCGTGCTCCGACGACGACCAGCTCGGCTTGCCAGGTCCGGGCGACGTCGAGCAGCGCCTGCACGATGTCGCCGCCGCGCCTGGACAGATCGATGACGTCGGTCTCGACATGCACGTCGTCGCGCGCGAACGCGTCCCGGGCCTTGCCGAGCACCGCGACCGCATCCTGGAGCAGCTCCGCGCGCGCCGCATCCAGATAGGCCGCCGTCGCCGCGCCGGTCGGTACGAGCGTGCGCGGATTGTCCGCCACGGTGACGATGCGGACTTGCCCGCCGGGCGGGACGATATTGCGTGCGTACGTCAGCGCCTGCCCGGACGATGCCGAGCCGTCGATTGCGACGAGGATTCGGCCGGGCCGTGTTGAAATGCCGCCGCTTGAGCTGTCGGGAATCATCAGGGAGCCTCGTTATGGGTTGCGACCATTCACGGAAATTCTGTCCCGCCGACGATGCGGCGGCTTGATGCCGATCAACGTCCGGGTTTTGCGGCAGCCGGATAGTCGGACTCATGTGCGAGCGCGGCGCTGGAATCGATGGGCGGCGCGCACCGCATCGCTTCGACGGGGGACGCATCATGACGCTGATCGCCAATCTGGACGGGGCCCGCGGCGGCTACCGGCTGTGCTTCGTGCGCGCGCCGTGGGCGTGGTTCACCTGCCTGCCGCTCGACGAGCAATGCGGCGAAAGCTGGGCGGAGGTGCCGTACCAGGGCGTCGCGAAGCCGCCGTACAGCGATTCCCGCACCCAGGTCCTCAAGGTCGCATTCGACGCGCCGCGCCTGCTGCCGCCCGAGGCCGGACGGCACGGCGCCGCGTACAGCGTCGAGGAGATCAATCGCGGCGCGGCGCCGTGGCTGCGCAGCGAGGATTTCGTCGACGGCGCGACGCTCACCGTGCCGGGAGGCGCGACGCTGCAGGCATTCGTCGAGGCGATCGAGGCGGCCGGCGGCACCGTGTACGGCCCGCTCGGCTGGGCGGAGCTGCCGCCGTGGCAACGGCCCGCCGTGCCGGCGGCGCGCTGAGCGGGCAGGGTCAGGCGGCCTCGCCCCAGCCGCCGCCGAGCGCGACATAGAACGCGACCGTGTCCTGCAGCCGCTGCGCGAGCGCCTGCAGCCACGCGATGCGCGCCTGGTGGAACTGCGTGTCGGCGACGAGCAGCTGGATATAGCCGGTGATGCCCGCCTCGTAGCCGGCCTGGGTGAGCGTCAGCGCATCGCGTGCGGCTGCCATCGCGCGCGCCTGCGCGTCGAGCGCCGCCGCGTCGTGCGCGAGCGCGCGCAGCGTATCGGCGACCTGCGAGAACGCTGACAGCACCACTTGCCGGTAGGCGGCATCGGCTTCGTCATAGGCATCCTGCGCGGCGCGCCGCTGGTTCAGGAGCGCGCCGCCGTGGAACAGCGGCGCGGTGAGCCCCGCGCCGACGCTCCACGCGTGGCCGGCCGGCCCGAACAGCTTGCTGGCGACGACGCTGTCGAAGCCGCCTGAAGCGGACAGCGTGACGTTCGGGTACAGCGCCGCCGTCGCGACGCCGACCTGCGCGCTGGCGACGTGCAGCTGGGCTTCCGCCTGCAGGATGTCCGGCCGGCGCCGCACCAGGGAAGACGGCGCGGTGTCGGGCAGGCTCGCCGGCAGTGCGATGGCGTCGAGCGACACGTCGGGCGTGCGCCAGTCGGCCGGGTAGCGTCCCGCCAGCAGCGCGAGCAGATCGTCGGCCTGCGCGCGCTTCTGCTCGAGCGCGGGCAGCGTCGCCTCCAGCGACGCGCGCTGCGACTCCAGCGTCAGCACCGCGACGTAGGCCGTCGCGCCCGCCGTCACCTGCGCGCGCGTGAGGCGGACCTGCTCGTCGAGCAGGCCGATCATCTCGCGCGTCGCGGCGATTTCGTCGCGATAGGCGGCGTGCGCGATCATCGTGTTGACGACGTTCGCGGTCAGCATCAGGTAGGCGCCCGCCAGCGCCTGGCGCCGCGCGTCGACGTCGGCCGCCAGCGCCTCGACCTGGCGGCGTTCGCCGCCCCACAGGTCGAGCGTGTAGCTGACGGTCGCCGACAGCGTGAACAGGTTGAAGATCGTGCCCGGCAGCGCCTGGCCGGTGCGCAGCGGCGAGTAGCGCTGCCGCGACGCGCCCGCTTGCGCATCGGCTTGCGGGAAGAAGATGCCTTCGCCCGCCCGCAGCGCGTGTTCGCTGCGCCGCAGCGTCGCCTGCGCGAGCGCGAGCGTCGGGCTGCCGGCCAGCGCATCGTCGACCGCCGCGTCGATCTCGCGGCTGCCGAAGCGGGTCCACCAGTCGCGCGTCAGCGGTTCGGCCGCCGACAGCGTTTGCGTCCGGCCGCCGCCCGTCCACGCGCCGGACGTCGCGGCAGGATCGTCGGGCGCCACGAAGCGCGCCACGCCCGGCGCGCTCGGCCGCACGAAATCGGGGCCGGCCGCGCATCCGGCCAGCAGCGCGGCGAGCGCGAGCGCACCCGTTGCGCGCCGCGCGGCGCGCCCGCGATACGTTCGGTCATTTGCCGGCCACGTACACATCGACGACCTGCCCCGGGAACAGCCGCACATCCTTGTTCGGCACGATACGGAAAATCACCGGCAGCACCCGCACGTCGACGCGCTCGGTGCGCTGGTCGGACAATTCGATCTTCGGCGTGACGTAGGGCTGCACGCGCACGAACTGCAGATCGGCCTCGACCGACGTGCCGCGCACGAACATGTGCGCCTTCAGCGCGTGCAGGTCGGGCAACTGGTGGATCAGGATCTCGTCGATGTAGCAGCGCACCTGCAGCCGGTCGCCCGGCGTGCCGAGCACGGCGACGGGCGCGTTGCCCTGCGCATAGGTGTCGTAGAGGCCCTGCGGGCTCAGGTAGGTGCCGACGGCCGCGTTCATCGCGAGCACGACGCCGTCGGCCGGCGCGCGCAGCGTATAGCGCGCGAGCAGCGCGGCGGCCGCGTCCGCGCCGCGCCGCAGCGCGATCGCCTGCGCCTGCTGGTTGCGCACGTCGTAGTTCCACGCGCCGGCCTTCGTCAGCTGGTACTGGCGCGTCACGACGCCGAGATTCGCGGTCGCGACGCGCACGCCGTTCGCGGCCGTGTCGAGCGCGTCGCGGCTGACCGCCTTCGGGTCGATGTCGTACGCGCGGCGCTGCTTGTCGTACTGGTCCTGCGCGAGCTTGAGGCTCGCCTGCGCGGCCGTCATCTGCGCGCTCGCGACGTCGAGCACCTCGCGGCGCGGCTGCGCCTTCAGCTCGTCGAGCATCGCGGCCGCGGCGTCGGCCTGGGCGGCGAGCTGCGCGGCGGTCGCGCGCTGCACCGAATCGTCGATCGTCAGCAGCGCGTCGCCGGCCTTCACCGCGTCGCCGTCGTGCACCAGCACGCGCGTCACCGCGCCCGACACGTCCGGGTACACGTTGACGTTCGCGCCGGCCGGCTGCTCGCTCTCGACGATCCCGTTCGCATAGACGCCGCGCGCATACGGGTTGGCGGCCGGCTTGAACACGGGCGGCTGCGGCGGTTCCTGGCGGCTGTAGACCCACGCCGCGACGAGGCTAGCAAGAAAGCCCGCGAGCGCGATGACGAACACGAGGCGGTGCTTCATCGCGCGCCTCCGGGTTCGATGCCGTTCAGCTTGCCGTCTTCCATCTTCAGGATGCGGTCCGCGTATTCGAAGATCCGCGCGTCGTGCGTGACGATCACGATGCAGCGCGTGTCGTTCAGCACCTGGTGCTTGACGAAGTCGATGATCACCCGGCCCGTGTCGCCGTCCAGCGACGCGGTCGGCTCGTCGAGGATCAGCAGGTCGGGCTGGCTGACGATCGCGCGCGCGATCGCGACGCGCTGCTGCTCGCCGCCGGACAGCTTGACGGGCGGCAACTGCGCGCGGTTCGCGAGTCCGACCACGTCGAGATAGGCGAGCGCCTCCTTCAGCGCGTCGTCCCACGGCCGGCGCTTCAGGATCAGCGGGATCGCGACGTTCTCGGCCGTCGTGAGCCGCGGGAACAGGTGATAGTCCTGGAACACGAAGCCGATCCGGTTAAGCCGGAAATCGGCGATCGCGTCGTGCGGCTGCGCCCACAGGTCGACGCCGTCGATCGACACCGTGCCGGCTTCCGGCCGCAGGATGCCCGAGATCACGCTCAGCAGCGTCGTCTTCCCGCTGCCGGACGGCCCGACGATCAGCAGCATCTCGCCGAAGCGCGCCTGCATCGACACGTCGCACAGCGCCTGCGTGCGCGCGGCGCCTTCACCGAACCACTTGCTGACGCCGCGCGCGTCGATCGCGATCCCGCTCATCGTCAGCCCCGGAAGATGTCGAACGGCTCGATGCGCAGCACGCGCCGCACGCCGAGATAGCTCGACAGCGTCGCGATCACGACCACCATGCCGAACGCGAGCGCCAGGTTGCCGTACGTGATCAGTGCCGCGTAGTCGGGAATCTGCAGCTTCGCGAGGCTGATCATCAGCACGCACAGCCCGACGCCGATCCCGTAGCCGGTCAGCGCGGTGAAGGTCGCCTGGAACAGGATCATCACGACGAGCTCGCGGCTTTTCGCGCCGATCGCCTTCAGTGCGCCGAACTTGTCCAGGTTCTCGAGGATGAACGCATAGAACGTCTGCCCCGAGATCGACAGCCCGATGATGAAGCTGATGATCGTCATCAGCATGATGTTGGTGCCGAGCCCCGTCTCGTACTTGTAGAAGCGCGCGATCTGCGCGATGAACTCGTTGCGCGTGTACGCGCGATAGCCGAGCGCCTTCACGACCGCCTTGATGTGCGGGATGTCCGCGTCCGATTTCGGCTCGACGAGGATGTACGACGTCGTGAAGCGCGGCGACGGGATGTAGCGGATCGCGCGCGCGTAGGTCGTATAGAGCGTCGGCGTGCCGAACAGCCCGCTTGCCGCGACCTTCGCGATGCCGACGATCACGCCGCGGTGGTCGTTCAACTCGAAATCGGTGCCGATCGCCGGGTTCTCGAGCTTGCGGAACTCGGTGTCGTCGATCGCGATGAAGCCGTTTTCCGCGTAGATGTCCTCGATGCGCCCCTGCAGCATCGTCGGGCGGCCGAGCAGGCTCGCGTCGTCGAGGCCGACCACCGTCACGGCCTGATAGGTGCCGGAACGCAGCTTCACGAGCGCCGCGCCGGAGTAGAGCGGCACCGCGTACTTGACGCCGTCGGTGCTGCGCACCGCGTCGAGCACGTAGTCGGGCATGCCGATGCTGTTCGCGATCGTCTTCACGGCCGGGTCCATCACCCACACCTTCGCGCCGATGTTGATCACGGACGCGGACGACTTGTTCAGGATGCCCGCGAACAGCGACGTCATCTCGATCATCAGCAGCACCGAGAACGTGATGCCGACGATCAGCGCGGTGAATTTCGCGCTGTCGTTGACGAGCAGCTTGAATGCGAGACGCAGGATGCCGTTCATGATGCAGCACGGCGCGGGTGTGCGCCCGCTATCGCTCGTCCCGCGCGGTCGGGTTGAGCAGCGAGACGAACGCGGCGATGCCCGCCACCAGCGCGACGATCGCAAACGCGAATACCCGCTGGTTGTCGAACAGCATGCCGTGCACGATGCCGGCCAGCGCGCCGAGCGCGACGAATACGAAGATCGTTGCGAGCACGATCCGGGATTGCTTGCGTACCATGAAGTCCTCCTGAATGGCGGCCTCCGGATGCCCGGCGGACGCGCGATCGAGGTCATGATCGCGTGCGGGGGCGCGGCGCGGTTGATCTGCATCAACGGACGAAAACGGCGGGCGCGCCATGCGGGGGCGCGCCGCGCGTTTTACGCAACCGTTGACCTGCATCAGGGAACCGGCCGCTCAGGCGCACACAGTCGCTTCATGTGCGGCGGTATCCGGCGCCGTGTGTCGATGGAGAGCGAGCAATGAAAGCGGACAAGCAACTCAAGCAGGACGTGCAGGAAGAGCTTGAATTCGATCCGGCCGTCGATGCGGCACGCATCGGCGTGGAGGTCGCGAACCGCATCGTGACGCTGTCCGGGCATCCGGCGAGCTATGCGGAAAAACTCGCGGTGGAGCGGGCGGCGAACCGGGTGTCGGGCGTGAAGGCCGTCGTCGTCGACATGACCGTGCGCTTGCCGGTCGGGGACTTGCGCACGGACGAGGACATCGCGGACGCGGTGCGCTCGATCCTGCACTGGACCGTCGGCCTGCACGACGACCGGGTCAGGGTGCAGGTCGAGCGCGGCTGGATCACGCTGTCGGGCAAGGTCGACTGGGCCTACCAGAGCCATGTCGCGGTGCGCACGATCTCGCAGATGCGCGGGGTGATCGGCGTGACGAACCATATCGAGGTGCTGGGCGACGTCGGCGCCGACGATATCGGGGCCAGCATCAAGCGCGCGATCCTGCGGCATGCGGAGCGCGAGATCAGGCACATCGAAATCGACGTGCACGATGGAACGGTCACGCTTTCCGGCAAGGTGGATTCGAAGGCCGAGCGCGAGGCCGCGCGCTGGGCCGCGTGGTCGGCGCGCGGCGTCCGGGTGGTGGTCGACAACCTCGACGTGGCGTGATGTCACCGAAATCGGCTCCGACGGGAGAATCCCATGAAATCCGATGCAACGCTCAAGCAGCACGTCGAACAGGAACTGTTCTGGGACCCGGCGCTCGACGCGCGCCGGATCGACGTCGACGTCCGTGATCGCGTCGTCACGCTGCGCGGCACGGTCGCGAGCTGGGCGCAGAAATTCGCGGCGCAGAAGGCGGCCCAGCGGGTCGGCGGCGCACGCGCGCTGGTGCTCGAGCTGGCGATCGCGGCGCCGCCGTCCGCCCGCGCGGACCAGGATCTCGCGGCGGCGATCATGTCCGCGTTCAAGTGGCAGGAAGCGCTGCAGGATCAGCCGGTCCGGGTCGAGGTCGATCACGGCTGCGTGACCCTCGACGGCGAGGTGGACTGGGGGTACCAGCGTCTTGCGGCGGAAACGATCGTGAGCCGGATGGCCGGCGTCGTCGGCGTCGCGAACCGCATCCAGGTGCGCGCCGCGCACACGGCGTCGGACGTCGGCGCGCAGATCGCCGCCGCGTTCGCGCGCCGCGCGCAGCGCGAATCCGCCGCGATCTCGGTCGACGCGGCCGACGGCGTCGTCACGCTGTCGGGCACCGTCGATTCGCTGGCCGACAGGCGCGCCGCGTGCGGCGCGGCATGGTCGGTCAAGGGCGTCCGGGAAGTCGTCGACCGGCTGACGGTCGCGTGACGCGCGGCTGCCGGCCTCCCGTCATGGACAAGCAATTCGACTATTCCAGCCTGCTGATCGCGATCGGCTTCGTCGCGCTGGTCGCGGTGCAACTGCTGTCGTCGCATCAGGAAACGACGTCGATCGCGTACAGCGACTTCCATCGGCTCGTTACCGCGCGGCTCGTCGACGATCTCGAGATCGGCCAGGCGTCGATCTCGGGCACGCTGAAGATGCCCGAGGCCGGCGCAATGCTGCCGGACCCCGAGGCCGCGTTTGTGAAGAAACTCGGGCCGCCGTGGCGCTTCTCGACCAACCGCGTCGCCGACGATCACCTGGTCGACACGCTGACCGCCGCGAGCATCCGCTATCACGGCATGCCGGACACGAGCTGGCTGTCGGCGCTCGCGTCGTGGGTGCTGCCGCTGATCGGCTTCGTGTTCATCTGGAACCTGATGCTGCGACGGCGGGGCGGCGCGCAGGATTTCAGCGGAATGGGCAAGAGCCAGGCGCGCGTGTATGCGCAGCAGGCGACCGGCATCACGTTCGACGACATCGCGGGCATCGACGAGGCGAAGGCCGAGCTGCAGCAGCTCGTCGCGTTCCTGCGCAACCCGGAGCGCTACCAGCGGCTCGGCGGCAAGATCCCGAAAGGCGTGCTGATCGTCGGCGCGCCCGGCACCGGCAAGACGCTGCTCGCGCGCGCGGTTGCCGGCGAGGCGGCGGTGCCGTTCTTCTCGATCAGCGGCTCGGCGTTCGTCGAGATGTTCGTCGGCGTCGGCGCGGCGCGCGTGCGCGACCTGTTCGAGCAGGCGCAGCAGAAGGCGCCGTGCATCGTGTTCGTCGACGAGCTCGACGCGCTCGGCAAGGTACGCGGCGTCGGCATGATGTCGGGCAACGACGAGCGCGAGCAGACGCTGAACCAGCTGCTCGTCGAGATGGACGGCTTCCAGGCCAATTCCGGCGTGATCATCATGGCCGCGACCAACCGGCCCGAAATCCTCGACCCCGCGTTGCTGCGCCCGGGCCGCTTCGACCGGCACATCGCGATCGACCGGCCCGATCTCAACGGCCGCAGGCAGATCCTCGGCGTGCACGTGAAGCGCGTGAAGCTCGCGGCCGGCGTCGATCTCGCCGAGCTGGCGTCGCGCACGCCGGGCTTCGTCGGCGCGGATCTCGCGAACGTGGTCAACGAGGCCGCGCTGCATGCGGCCGAGCTCGGCAAGCCGGCGATCGAGATGGCCGACTTCGACGAGGCGATCGACCGCGCGATGACCGGCATGGAGCGCAAGAGCCGCGTGATGAATGAACAGGAGAAAGAGACGATCGCCTATCACGAGGCCGGGCATGCGCTCGTCGCGCAATGCCGCGCGCACTGCGATCCGGTGAAGAAGGTGTCGATCATTCCGCGCGGCGTCGCGGCGCTCGGCTATACGCAGCAGGTGCCGACCGAGGACCGCTACGTGCTGCGCAAGAGCGAGCTGCTCGACCGGCTCGATGCGCTGCTCGGCGGGCGGGTGGCCGAGGAGCTGGTGTTCGGCGACGTGTCGACGGGCGCGCAGAACGATCTCGAACGCGCGACGGCGATGGTGCGGCACATGATCATGCAATACGGGATGAGCGAGCGCATCGGCCTCGCGACGTTCGACGACGGCGCGCCGCAGGCGGGCGTGCCCGGCGCATGGACGCCGGGCGACGGGCGCTGCAGCGAGCACACCGCGCGGCTGATCGACGACGAAGTGCGCGCGCTGCTCGCGGACGCGCACGCGCGGGTTGCCGCGACGCTCGCCGGGCATCGCGACGCGCTCGAACGGATCGCGCGGCGGCTGCTGCAGCGCGAGGCGATCGATCACGACACGCTGGTGGCGCTGATCGCGGCGCCGGTCGACGCCGCGCGGCCGGCCCGGAGGCCGGAAGCGAGTGCGCCGGCGGATGCCCGCACAGTTGACACCCAGGCATGACGGGTAACTGGAATCACGCGGCTCAGCAGGTGCACGCCGGCTTGTCGGCCCGGTTCGCCGCGTCGTCGGCGACGACCGACGCAAGCTGCGGGTCCGGGCGGAAGATCGTGATGCCCTTGAGCCGCTCGCGCCACGCGAGAAAGAACAGCGCGTCGACTTGCGACAGCGAACAGCGCTGATCGACGGTGACCGTCTTCGAGATGCCGGCGTCGACGCAGGGCTGCAGCGCCGCGAGCATCGCGACGTGATCGGCCGGCGCGACTTGCGCGGCCGTCACGAAGTAGTCGGGCAGCGCTGCGCGATTGCCGTGCAGTTGCCGGAACAGCCGGTACGCGTGGTTCTCGACGCGGAACGCGTGCACGCGATCGTCGCCGGTGCGGACGTGGCGCTGCTGCACCCAGCCGACGGTCGGCTCGATGCCGTTCGAGCAGTTGTCGCAGAACGCGAGGCTCACGCTGCCGGCGGGCGCGAACGACAGCAGATGGCTGTTGCGCAGCCCGTGCCGCGCGATTGCGTGGTGCACGGCCAGCGGCAGCGGCGCGCGGTGCGACGCCGGCCCATCGAGATAGTCGGCCGGGTCGTAGGCCGGAAACGCGCCGCGCTCGGCGGCGAGGGCGGCCGACGCGCCGAATGCGTGCTGGCGCATCGTCAGCGCGATCTCGCGCGCGACCATGCGCGCGGGCGCTCCGTCGTAGCGCAGCTGCAGCATCGTCAGCGCATCCGCGAGGCCCGTCACGCCGACCCCGATCCGCCGCTTCGCGTGCGCCTCGCGCGCATGCGCGGCGAGCGGCCACGTCGTCAGGTCGAGCACGTTGTCGAGCAGGCGCACCTGCACGCGCACGAGTTCCGCGAGCAGCGCGAAATCGAAGCGCGGCGCGCCGTCGATGCCGAACGGATGCCGCACGAGCCGCGACAGATCGATCGGCCCGAGCACGCAGCTGCCGTATGCGGGCAGCGGCTGCTCGCCGCACGGGTTGGTCGCGTCGATCCATTCGTGCTCGCGCAGCGGATTCGCGTCGCGGATCGTATCGAGAAACAGCAGCCCGGGCTCGGAACTGTCGCGCGCCGCGTTGACGATCGCCTGCCACAGCGTGCGCGCCGGCACGGTCGCATACGCATGCCGGCCGTCGGGCAGCGCGGCCGGCGGGTTCTGGGCGTTCCGGGCGGCCGGCGGCACGCGATGCGCGAGCGTCCAGGGCAGGTTGTGCGCGACGGCTTCCATGAACGCGTCCGTCATGCCGACCGACAGGTTGAACGTCGTCCAGCGCCGCCGGCCGTGCTTGGCCGTGACGAACGCGAGCAGGTCCGGATGGTCGCAGCGCAGCACGCCCATCTGTGCGCCGCGCCGTGGGCCGGCGAACGGCAGTGCGCGGCACATCGCGTCGAAGCGCTCGATCGCCGCGCACGCGCCTCTTTGTTCCACGCCGGGCCGCTCGTACGCGCCGGCCGGCGGAACCTGCGAGAAATCGTAGCCGATGCCGCCGCCCATCAGCAGCGTGATCCGTGCCTCGTCGAGCGCCTGCGCGAGCGCTGCGTCGACCGCGTGCGCGGCCGCTTCGTCGGGCATGGCGAGCGGGTGCACGAAGCAGTTGACCATCGTGCAGTCGGTCCCGGCGCCCGCATTGGCGAGGATGCGTCCGGCCCCGATCGCGCCGCGCTGCAGGTTGCGGAGAAACGCCTGCTTGACCTGCGCGCGCGACGCCGCCGGCTCGGCCAGCGAAAGCGCATGCGCGACCCGGTAGAACGCCGCGGCGCGAGTCGTTTCGCCGGGCCGCGCATAGCGGTCGGCGAACACGGTCTTGCAAAGTGGCTGTTCGTCCATGGCGAGACTCCGCGACGGTCAAGGGTTCACTGTACGACGCGCGAATGGCGAAGCGTTGATCGAACGCAATTCCGGCCGTTTCGGGCATCGCTTGACGACGGTCAACGAAACCCGTGGCATCGGGCGTAGGGTGACGCGAGGCAGGCGCGCCACGGTGGCCGCAACGGATCGGGCGCATCGCGACCGGCGTCGGCACGGCCGTCGCGGGCACGCCTGCACTGCATAGCCATTCGAACCCTCGTTTTCATGCTGACCATTCGATGACCGACGTCGTTACCGTGACATTGAATCCCGCCGTCGATGTCGCGACATCGGTCGAGCACATCGTCGATACGCACAAGCTGCGCTGCGCGGCGCCGAGGCGCGACCCGGGCGGCGGCGGGATCAACGTCGCGCGCGTCGTTCACCGCCTGGGCGGCGACTGCGTCGCGCTATATGCGGCCGGCGGCCCGACCGGACAGGTGCTGACCGCGTTGCTCGAGGCCGAGCGCCTGCCCGCCGTGCGCGTGGCCATTGCCGGCGAGACTCGCGAGAACTTCTGCGTGCGCGAAACGTCGACCGGCCGCGAATTCCGCTTCCTGATGCCGGGCCCGTCGCTCGCCGCCGACGAATGGCGGAACGTCGACGCCCACCTCGAGCGCATGCATCCCGCACCGCGCTATCTGGTGCTGAGCGGCAGCCTGCCCGCGGGCGCGCCGGTCGACGCATACGCGACGCTGGCGCGTGCGGCAGCCCGGCGCGGCAGCCGGGTCGTCGTCGACACTTCCGGGCCGCCTCTGCAGGCCGCGCTCGAGGCCGGCGTTCATCTCGTCAAGCCGAGTCTCGGCGAACTGAGCGCGCTGGCCGGCGCGCCGCTCGACGAGGAGGCGGCCTGCCGGAAGGCGCGCGAGCTCGTCGCCCGCGGCTGCGCCGAGATCGTCGCGCTGACGCTCGGCGAGCGCGGCGCGTGGGTGGTCACGCGCGATCGCGCGCTGCGGCTGCATGGCCGGCCGACGGCCGTGTGCAGCACGATCGGCGCGGGCGACAGCTTCGTCGGCGGGATGGTCTGGGCGCTCGCGCGCGGCGCGCCGCTCGACGATGCGTGCCGCTATGCGCTCGCCGCGTCGGCGGCGTCCGTCGCGAATCCGGGAACGACCTTGTGCACGCGCGACGACGTCGAGCGGGTCCATGCGGAGCTGGTCGCCGAAACGGCGTGATGCGGCGGGTTCCGAACGCACATGCGCCGCACGGCCGCTTGATCTGACGCAACGTGCATCCGGCGCAATCGCCAAGAATGAGGGACGGCTATTGCGCGAGGTGCATCGTGACCGTCCGATTGATCGTCTGCCTGTTCCTGTTGTCGTTCGCGCCGTCGGCCGTGTTCGGCGACGATGCGCTCCCGGCGCCGCCGCGCGTGCTGATCCTCGCCTATCACCGGTTCGCCGGCGAGAAGCTGGATTCGATGACGGTGCGCGTCGACACGTTCCGCGCGCACCTTCGCGCGATCGACGCGGCCGGCTACCGGATCGTGCCGCTCGCCGACGTGGTGCGCTGGCATGCCGGCGACCCCGGCGCGGTTCCGGCGCGCGCGGTCGCGATCACGGTGGACGACGGCCATCGCTCCGTCTACGACGTGCTGCGCCCGCTGCTCGCGCAGCATCCGGCGCCGGTCACGCTGTTCATCTATCCGTCGGCGATCTCCAACGCCAGCTATGCGATGACCTGGGACGAACTGCGCGCGCTCGACGGGGCGGGCGGCTTCGACATCGAGTCCCACACGTACTGGCATCCGAACTTCAGGACCGAGCGCGCGCGGCGCACGCCGGACGACTTCCGGCGCTTCGCTTCCTGGCAATTGAGCCGGTCGCGCGACCGGCTCGAAGCCGCGACCGGCAGGCCGGTCCGTCTGCTGGCCTGGCCGTTCGGCATCCACGACGCCGACACGGAGCAGCTCGCGGCCCAGGCCGGGTACGTCGCCGCGTTCACGCTCGACGCGCACCCCGTGCGGCTGGCCGACCCGGCGCTGGCGCTGCCGCGCTACCTGATGACCGATGCGTGCGACACGCGCTGCATCAATGGTCTGCTGCGCACCGCCGGAGACGGCCGTGGCTAGGCGCGCGATCCTCCGGCTCCTGCTGTTGCTGCTCGCCGCGCTCCCGGCGCAGGCGGCGACGGTGACCGTCACCGTCGTCGATGCCGCGAGCGGCCGGCCGCTCGCGGGCGCGGTCGGCTACGCGTCGGGGGCGACCCGCGTCGCCGATGCCGACGGCGCGTTTGCGGTGCCGACGGACGGAACCGGCACGCCCGTCAGCGTGACGACGCCCGGCTACACGCGTGCGGCGATCACGCTGGACGGGCAGGCGGCCGCGCGCACGATCCGCATGACGGCGCTGCGGCCGAAGGCCGTCTATCTGTCGGCATACGGCGTCACGGACCGCAAGCTGCGCGACGCGGCGCTGGCGCTGCAGGGCAGGACCGCCATCAACGCGCTCGTCATCGACGTGAAGGGCGACAGCGGGGCGACGCCCTACCGCAGCGTGGCGCGCGAAGCCGCCGGCGCGGCGAACCCGGTGCCCGGCAGCGGGCGCGACGCGGCGGAGCTGCCGAACCTGCTCAGGGCCTTCCACGCGCGCGGCCTCTACCTGATCGCGCGCATCGTCGTGTTCAAGGACGACCGCCTGGCGGGCGCGCATCCCGACTGGGCGGTGCGCGACGCCGCCGGCGAGATCTGGCGCGACCGCGAGCGCCAGCGCTGGATCGATCCGACCGCGCGCGCCGCCTGGGCGCACAACTACGACGTCGCGGAGGAAGCCGCCCGCATGGGCTTCGACGAGATCCAGTTCGACTATCTGCGCTTTCCGGACGCGAACGGGCTGCGGTTCGGCGAGCCCAACACCGAGGCCAACCGCGTGGCGGCGATCACCGGGTTCCTCGCGGGCGCGCGCGAGCGGCTGCGGCCGTACAGCGTCTACCTGTCGGCGGACATCTTCGGCTACGTGTGCTGGAACTTCAACGACACCGCGATCGGGCAGCGGATCGAGACGTTCGGGCGGGTCGTCGACTACATTTCCCCGATGCTGTATCCGTCCGGGTTCACGTGGGGGCTGCCGGGCTGCCGCAAGCCGACCGACCGGCCGGGGGAGATCGTGTCCCGCTCGCTCACGGAAGCCATGCGCCGCACCGGCCTGGACGGCGTGCGTTTCCGGCCGTGGCTGCAGGCGTTTCGCGACTACGCGTTCGATCATCGCGTATTCGACGCCGACGAGATTCGCGCGCAAGCGGACGCCGCCGACGCGGCCGGCACCGACGGGTGGATGCTGTGGAATCCGCGCAACCGCTACGATCCCGACACGTTGCCGCGCTGATCTGCGCGCTGACGCTGGCGCTGCCGGGCGCGGGCGCGGGCGCGGCGCACGACGCGGCGGCTGTCGACGCAAGCGGTCAGGCGGCGGCCCGGATCGACGCCGCGATTGCGGCGGAGATCGCGGATCGCCATCTCGCCGGCGCGGTCGTGCTGGTCGGTGACGAGGACGGAGTACGCGTCCGGGTCGCACGAGGCGTGCGCACGACCGGGCCCGCGCCCGAGCCGATGACGGCCGACACCCTGTTCGATCTCGCTTCGCTGACGAAGGCCGTCGCCACCGCGACGGCGGTCATGCAGCTCGCGGAGCGCGGCCGGCTCGCGCTGGATGCGCCGGCCGCCCGATACTGGCCGGCTTTCGGCGCGCACGGCAAGGACGGCATCACGATCCGGCAACTGCTCGCGCATACCTCGGGCCTGCCGGCCGGCGTGTCGTCGGCGCGGGCGTTGCGCACGCGCGCGGCGGTCCTGGCCGACGTCGCCGCGATGCCGCCGGTCGCGGCGCCGGGCGCGCGCGTGATCTACAGCGACGTCAACTACGTGGCGCTCGGCGAAATCGTCGAGCGTGCGAGCGGCCAGCCGCTCGACGCATGGTGCGCGGCGCAGGTGTTCGCGCCGCTGCGCATGCGCGATACGCAGTTCCGGCCCGGCGTGCGCGCGGCGGCGCGCATCGCGCCCACCAGCCGGCGGGAGGACCTTGCGGCGCGTGCCCGCGTCAGCGATCCGGTCGCGGCGGCGCTGGGCGGCGTCTCGGGCAACGCGGGCCTCTACGCGAGCGCCGACGATCTCGCGCGCTTCGCGCGCATGCTGCTGCACGGCGGCACGCTCGACGGCCGGCGCATCCTGCGGCGCGCAAGCGTCGCCGAGCTGGCCGCGCCGGCGACGCTCGACGCGGACGGCGACGCCCGCACCGCGGGCTGGGCGCTGCAGCCGCCGCTGGTCGCCAACCGCTACCGGCTGCCGGCGGCCGGCGCAATCGCGCATCTCGGCTATACGGGCACCGGCCTGTGGATCGACCTGGTCACGCGCCGCTTCGTCGTCGTGCTGACGAGCCGCCTGTATCCGGACGCGACGGGCGACGCGCAGCCGTTGCGCGGCGCGGTGCTCGGCATCGTGTCCAGCAGCGCGCCGCCGCTGTCGGGCGCGCAGATCGCCGCGCGCGTGCCCGCGACGGCGCCCGCCGTTGCGCGCGCGGCGCGCTTGCCGGCGTCGTCCGGACCGGTGCTGGCGGGCATCGACGTGCTCGCGTCGAGCGGCTTCGCGGCCGTCGCCGGAAAGCGCATCGGTCTCGTCACGAATCGCAGCGGCTTCGACCGCGCGGGCCGCCGCACGATCGACCTGCTGGCGCAGGCGCCGGGAGCGCGGCTCACGGCGATCTTCGCGCCGGAACACGGGATCGACACCGAGCTCGACACGACGTTCGGCGACACGCTCGACGCGCGCACCAACGTGGCCGTTCACAGCCTGTACGGCGAGCGGCGGCGGATCGCGCCGGCGGCATTGTCGGACGTGGACGTGCTCGTCTTCGACCTGCAGGATGCCGGCGTGCGCTTCTTCACCTACCTCGCGACGCTCGGCTACGCGCTCGAAGCGGCGGCGGCCGCGCGGGTGCCGGTGCTCGTGCTCGACCGGCCGGACCCGCTCGGCGCGGACACGGTCGGCGGGCCGGTGTCGGATGCCGGGCCCGCGTCGTTCACGAACTATTACCCATTGCCGCTGATGCACGGGATGACGGTCGGCGAGCTGGCGACGCTGTTCAACCAGCGGCTGCGGATCGGCGCGGATCTGACGGTGGTGCCGATGCAGCACTACCGGCGATCGATGCGCTTCGAGGACACCGGGCTCGGCTGGGTGCCGCCGTCGCCGAACCTGCGCGACGCGGCCGCGTTGTCGCTGTATCCGGACCTGGGGCTCGTCGAGGGCGCGGACGTGAGCGTCGGGCGCGGCACCGCGACCCCGTTCGCCGTGATCGGCGCGCCGTGGATCGACGGCCGCGCGCTGGCGGACGATCTGCGCGCGATGCACGTGAACGCGACGTTTGCGCCGATCCGTTTCGTGCCGACCGAAGGGACGCATCGCGGCGCGCTGTGCGAAGGCGTGCGGATCGCGCGGTCGGCGGGAACGGTGCAGCCGGGGGCGGTGGGACTCGCGCTGGCGCTGGCGCTGCATCGGCGCTATCCGGAGCGGTTTCGTATCGACGCGATCCGGGCGTCGGTCGGTTCGCAGGCGGTGGCCGACCTGCTGCGCGACGGGCGGCCGCTCGACGAGATCGAGCGGGTCGTCGCGGCGCAGAACGCGGCGTTCGCGCGCGAGCGGGATGCGTTTCTGCTGTACTGACGCGAGACGTCGGGGTACTACACGGTCCTGGCACGGGGTGGCAACGTGCTCGACCGACAAGATCCTCGTGGTGTTTGACTCGCGCACGGGCACGACCCGCAGGGCCGCAGTCGCGTTGGCGGCGATGCTGCATGCCGACGTCGGGGAGATCGTCGAATACCTTGCCGCGCTGTTCGGCGGGATCGCGGAAATCGGCAAGCTGCAGCAGATCGGGGAGCAACGGTTCCGCGCTTGGCGGGCGGCTCCGCTGCGTGCCGGCGCGCAGGCACGCAGGCACGACGAGCTGCTTCGTCACGCACGTCGCCGCGCCCGGGCGGCTTCGGCCTGCGCGAACACCGTTTGCAGCACCGGATGCACGTCGTCGCGCCAGTGCTCGCCGGTGAACAGCCCGTAGTGATCGCACCCGTCGACGTCGAGGCGCCGCCGCTCGCGCGGCGCCAGACCGCGGCACATCTCCAGCGCCGCATGCGTCTGCCCGGCCCCGGTGACCGCGTCGCACGCGCCCTCGACGGTCAGCAGGAAAACGCCGCGCAGCGCGGCCGGCTCGACGAGCTTGCCGCCGACGTGCCAGTCGCCGTTCGCGAGGCTCGCGCGCTGGAACACGACGTCGACGGTATCGAGGAAGTATTCGGCCGGCATGTCGAGCAGCGCGGCGTACGCGCGCAATTCCCGTTGCGCGTCGGCGAGCGCTTGCGCGTCGCCGCGCGACATCGCCCGCGCATAGCGCTCCATCAGCGACAGATAGCGATGCGGATAGAGGATCGCGATCTCGGCCCGCTGCAGGTAGGCCGGAAACACGCGGCGGCCGTGCCCCGCGAAACCGGCCGGCACGACGTCGATCAGATGATCGCGGCACCAATCGAGCGAATGCGACCGGGCCGCGATGCCGAGCGCGCTCGGATGCAGGCGCGCGTCCAGCGGGCCGCCGATCAGCGTGACGGTCGCGGGCTGTGCGCAGCCGCGCCGCGCGCGCAGCGCCAGCGCGCCGAGCGCGGGAAACGTTGCCTGGCAGACGGCGACGACGTGCAGCGGCCGGCCGTCGCGTGTGAGCGCGTCGATGAAGCCGTCGAGCATCGCCACGTATTCGTCGAGGCCGAAGCGGCCCGCGTCGAGCGGCACGTCGCGCGCATCGAGCCAGTCGGTGACGCACACGTCGCCGTCGGCCAGCAGCCCTTCGACGGTATCGCGCATCATCGCGGCCGCATGGCCGACCAGCGGCACGCACAGCAGCACCGTGCGCCGCGCGCCGGCGCGCGCGAAGCGGCGCAGGCGGCAGAACGGCATGCGCGCGACGATCTGCTCGTCGACGCGGCGGCCGTCGGGCGCGACGGCGCCGATCGCGAACGGCGGCGGGTCGGCCGGCACGCCGAGCAGGGGCGCATACAGGTCGGCGTACCAGGACGACGCGGCACCGGCCGCTATCGCCGCGGGCCACGCGTCGCACGCGTGCCGGGTCGCCGCGTGCCACGCGCGCAGCCATTGACGCTGTTGTTCGACAAGCTCGTACCACATGGCGGGCCTTCACGAAGCGATGGGAGTCTCTGCACGATCACTGTCGGCGCATGGCCCGAGTGCGATTTGACGGGCGTCAAGCGCGGGCGCGGAAATCGCGGGCCTCTGGATAAGTCCCGATCCGTTGCGCAACCGGCCCGTGCGCGGCTGACCTGGATCAATTTCGCCCTGTTTCGGACGACGTACCGTGACATGCATCGACGGCGCCGCAGGCGAGCGATCGTGAAGATCGATGCCGAATGGCGCAGCACCGCGGGGCAGGCGTCGCGCGCAGGCCGCCCGGATCTGGCCGCCGCATGGTTCGTCCGCCGGCTCGCCGGCCATGCAGGGCATCGATGGAAGGGGGATCGTGATGGATCGGCTGTTTCATCGTTTCGAACGACTGGCGTTCGGCATCGTCACGCTGTCGGCCGTCGCGTGCGTGGGCATTCTCGTCGCGCACCGGCATCCCGGCTGGTTGGAGCTCGCTCTCGCGCTGCCGCATGGCATGGCCGCAACGGCCGCATTCACGCCCGATTGCCTGGCGCTGTGCGCGGCGGGGGCATGCGAACCGCTGCTGGCCGGCCGGAAGGAGGCGAAATGAACGCTGCCACGCTGTGTACGCGCGAGGTCGCCACCTGCGGCCCGCGGACGACCGTCATCGAAGCGGCCGAGCGGATGCGCGGCCTGCATGCGGGCGACCTCGTGGTGGTGCGCGAGCAGGACGGGGTGCGCGTGCCGGTCGGCCTGCTGACCGACCGCGATATCGTGCTCGCGGTGGTGAGCCCGGACGCCGATGCCGGCGCACTGTTCGTCGGCGACGTGATGTCGGAGCCGGCGGTGGTCGCGCACGGCGACGACGACGTCTGGCTGCTCGCGCGACGGATGCGCCGGCATGGCGTGCGCCGGCTGCCGGTGGTCGCGGACGACGGCGGGCTCATCGGCGTCGTCACGCTGGACGACCTGCTGCATGCCGCCGCAAGCCTGCTCGACGAACTGCGCCTCATCGCGGCGCGCCAGCCGCATCTCGAGGAAAAGCGGCGCACGTAGCGCCGGTTCGGTCGCTTCGGCGGCCGGTGCGCGCGTCAGCGCGGCATCGCCTCGGCAATGCCCGCCGCCGCACAAAGCACGACGATCGCGAGCGGCGGCACTTTCCAGCGCGTCAGCAGGAAAAAGCCCACGGTCGCGATCGCGAAGTCGATCCCGGAAAACACGGCGCTGGTCCAGACCGGCGTGTAGAGCGCGCTCGCCAGCACGCCGACCACGGCGGCGTTGACGCCCGACAGCACCGCGACCGCCGCGGGACGGGCGCGCAGCGACTGCCAGTAGGGCAGCGCGGCCAGCACCAGCAGCAGGCCGGGCAGGAAAATGCCGGCGGTGGCCAACGCCGCGCCCCACGCATGGCTGGGCGCGGGCCCCATGATCCAGCCGAGAAACGCGGCGAAGGTGAACAGCGGCCCCGGCACTGCCTGCGCCGCGCCATATCCCGCGAGGAAATCGGTGGACGACACCCATCCGTGCGCGACGGTCGCCTGCTGCAGCAGCGGCAGGACCACGTGGCCGCCGCCGAACACGAGCGCGCCGGAGCGATAGAACGCGTCGAACACGCGCACGGCGCCGGTCGGGTCGGCCGCCGCGAGCGCCGGCAGCCCGAACAGCAGCGCGCAGAACAGCGTCAGCGCGATTGCGCTTGCCGTTCGCGATATGCGGACTGCGTCGGCATGCCGGTGCGCGTGCGCCGTGCCGGCCGCCGCCGAGGTTTCGCACAACGCGAACCCGAGCACCGCGCCGAGCACGATGACCAGCAACTGCGCATACACGGTGGCGAGCAGGTTCAGGAGCGCGACCGCGAAGAGCGCGATCGCGGCGCGGCGACGGTCGGGGCACAGACGGCGCGCCATGTCCCATACGGCTTGCGCGACGACGGCGACCGCCACGAGCTTCAGGCCGTGAATCAGCCCGCTGCCGACCGGGCCGTCCAGCGCCGGCGCGATCGCGGCGAAGGCGAGCAGCAACGCGACGGACGGGAGCGTGAAGCCGCACCATGCCGCCAGCGCGCCGCGCCATCCGGCCCGCAGCAGGCCGATGGAGAAGCCCAGCTGGCTGCTGGCCGGACCGGGCAGGAACTGGCAAAGGCCCATCAGGTCGGTGAAGGCCGCGTCGTCGAGCCAGCCGCGGCGCTTGACGAATTCCCGGTGAAAGTAGCCGATGTGCGCGACCGGCCCGCCGAAGGACGTGACGCCGAGCTTCAGAAATACCCGCAGCACTTCGAGCGCCGAACCGGCCCGAACCGTGCTGAACGATGACCTGCCGGCTTCCATTTGGCTGGCGATCCTGCAGAAGTGGAGACGCCGAGATGATACTGCTCATGTGACCAGGAAGCGTTGCTTGGGCGAGAAGTCAGGTGCAGCAACTCGCGGGCGAAGTCGACGAGGCGACCGCGACCGCGACGTACCATGCCGACGAAGAAGGCACCCGTCAGCCAGAAGAAGCTGGCGATCGGTTGACCGGTACCCGGCCGATTCGGCGACGCATGCTGAATGCGCAATCAGATTTGCGCGAGACTGTCCGGATCCACGATGCGAATTTGCTTGCCGTGCGCGGCGACCACCCCTCTGCGCTGGAATTTCGACAGCATGCGGCTCACCGTTTCCAGCTTCATGCCGAGATAGCCGCCGATTTCGTCGCGTGTCATCCGCAGGATGAATTCCGCAGACGAGTAGCCCCGTGCCTTGAAGCGCGCGGAGAGATTCAGCAGGAAGGCGGCGACGCGCTGCTCGGCGCTCATCGTGCCGAGCAGCAGCATCAGCCCCGACTCCCGGACAATCTCGCCGCTCATCATCCGGTACACGTGATGTTGCATCGTGCGGTTTTCACGGCATAGCTGTTCGAGTTGGCCGAAAGGAATGATGCAGACGGTGCTGTCTTCGAGTGCGATTGCGTCGCCGTTGTGATGGCCGCTGTGCACGCCGTCCAGCCCGAGCGATTCGCCGACGATCTGAAAACCCGTTACCTGCTCGTCGCCGTCGCGATGCACCATGACCGTCTTGAACGAACCGGTCCTCACCGCGTAGATGCTTTGGAACAGGTCTCCCGCGCGGTAGAGGGAGTCGCCGCGTTTGACATGACGGGTCGTGCAGATCATCGCGTCGAGCCGCGCGAAATCGTCAGGTGTCAGATCGTTCGGCATGCACACGTTGCGCAATGCACACGATGAACAGCGGGAAGCGCTACGCTTCGGCTGGTCCTCGCGCGCGACCGGATGCAGCGGAATGATGGGGTGTAGCGGCACGGGAGTCGCGATATCGGCGTTGGTCAGCATGATCTGCTCCAGTTCATACGGGGTCAGCAACGCTCGATACCCGCGGCATGGGCATGACGATGTCGACCATGTTGCATGCGACGGCGATCCTTTGCCGTCTTCACGAGAGGAAACCCGCACCGGCGCGGTCGATCGATACCGCGGTTGTTGGACGACGAAGCTGCTTCTGTTCCGGGAGGCACACGCTGTTTGGTTTTCTTATTGGCCAGTATGTATCGCTTGAAGGGCAAGCGAAATCGGCGAGGCTTGCAGATGCGGTAGGTAATAGGGAAGCGCTGTAGGACGCTTCCTACACGCGTATCAGTATCCCGTATCCATGCATAGACATCGTGCCCGCGCACGCTGACGAGCGGGCGGGTCTTGTGTTCGCCGTCCTCGAGCGGCCGTTCTTCGTGCGGCGCGAGCGCGACGCGGAGATGCGCGGCGATTCGTTCGCCGAACGGCCGGCTGGTCGAGAATGCAAAGAGATCGAAGGTGCTGTGCGACATGACGGACATCCTCGCTTCAGGTGACGTTCCGGGGGGACGAACGATGCAACGCTACGACGTATTCAACGGCGACGCGGACGGCATCTGCGCGCTGCAGCAACTGCGGCTCGCATCGCCGGCCGCGTCGATTCTCGTGACCGGGCCGAAACGCGACATCGCGCTGTTCGCGCGCGTGCCGGCCATGCGCGGCGACGCCGTGACCGTGCTCGACATCTCGCTCGACGCGAACCGCGCCGCGTTGACGGCGCTGCTCGACAGCGGCGTCGACGTCGCGTACTTCGATCACCACGAGCCGGGCGTCGTGCCGGTTCACGCTTGCCTCCATGCATGCATCGACACGGCGCCGACGGTTTGCACGAGCCTCATCGTCGACCGTCACCTGGCCGGGCGGCATCGCCCGTGGGCCGTGGTGGGCGCCTATGGCGACAACCTCGTGGAGGTCGCCGCCCGGACAGCCGCGCAAGCCGGGCTGGCCGCGCCCGATGCGCGCCGGCTGCAGGCGCTCGGCGAAGCGATCAACTACAACGCCTACGGCGATTCCGCAGACGATCTGTTCATGCCGCCGCTTGCCGTCTACGCGTCGCTGCGCGCGTGCGCGAATCCGCTCGATTTCGCGGGCTCGCCGCTCGCGCGGCAGCTCGACGACAACCGGCGCCGCGACCTCGCCTGCGCGGCCCGGCAGCGCGCGGCGTTCGTGATGCCGGGCGCGCGGGCGTATGTGCTGCCCGACGCGCGCTGGGCGCGCCGGGTGCGCGGCGCGTTCGCGAACCAGCTCGCGCGCGACGCGCCCGACCGCGCGCATGCGGTGCTGACGATCGCGCCGGACGGCTACTACACCGTCAGCGTGCGCGCGCCGCTCGCCGCGCCGCGCGGTGCGGACCGGCTGTGCCGTGCGTTCCCGGGCGGCGGCGGGCGGGAAGGGGCGGCCGGCATCAACCGGCTCGCGCCGGACCGCCTCGACGCGTTCGTCGCCGCGCTCGGCGCCGCGTATCGTGCCGGGTGAACGCCGGGTAGGCCCGCGAGGGGCGTCCTCATCGCGAATCCAGGAACGAAGCGGCGACGATGCGTTGACGGACGTCAAATCCGTGCGGATACGGCGCGGCGTCAGGCGGCGCATTGCCAGGACAGATCCTGGCTGCCGGCGTCGGCGCCGGGCGTTGCCGCATGCCGCTTGCCGGTGAACCGGCACAGCACCAGCATCACGACCACCGCCGCCGCGCGGGCCGGATTGCGCAGGCAGGCTTCGACCTGTTCGCTGCGCGCGACGCCGAACAGGCACCACAGGCAGAAGTGCTCGCAGTTGTTCGTCAGCAGCCGGTAATGGCATTCGCCGAGCCGCGACGCCGCGCGGCGCGCGACTTCCGGCCCGCTGTACGGCGCGCAGTCATGCTGCATGATCGCGAGCTCGGACCCGGAGGCGAAACAGTCGACGGAGACCACCTCGACCGGGCCGCCGCTCAGGCGCCGCGACAGTCCCGCGTAGTGGATCACCTTGCCGCCGCCGATGTAGATCCCGTGATGCGCATAGCCCGGGCGCCGGGTCATCAGATGCGCGCCAACCGGCAGGTCGGGGCCGTATGCGTCGTCGTCGGATTGCGGCTGGATCGGAGAGTTCATCGCCTGCTCCCGGGCTTTGCGGCCTGTGCCCGGACCTGTCGCGTGACCGCCGGGCACATGGCTTCCTGTCACGCCTCCAGTATTGGCGGCGGGGCGGGCGGCAACAATCAGCGGGGCCTGAACTTGCTGTCCGATGTGTCGCCGTCGTGTCGGAAATATCCGACAGGCGGCGGAACGTTTGCTGATGGCCGGCGCGGAAATCGTGGGCGTCGGATCTGCGCCGATGCATCGCGCAACCCGCCCGTGCGCGGCTGACCTGGATCAATTTCGCCCCGTTTCGCACGACATACCGTGACATGCATCGACGGCAATCGCAGACGAACGATCGTGAAGACCGATGCCGAATTGCGAAGGGACGCGGGACAGGCGTCGAGCATGCGCGAAGCGGTCGCCCGGGCGAAGGTCGGGTAGCCGGCGCGGTGCGCGGCAAGCGAGGTGCGACATGCGGACATGCGAGATCGCGATCCCGATCGACCGGACCCGGCTCGACGGCGTGCTGACGCTGCCGCCGCGCGCGTGCGGCGTCGTCGTGTTCGCGCACGGCAGCGGCAGCAGCCGCCTCAGCCCGCGCAACCGCGCCGTTGCGCAGACGCTGGTGAAGGCCGGACTCGCGACGCTGCTGTTCGATCTGCTCGATCGCGACGAAGAGCAGGTCGACTGCGTGACGGCGCTCTATCGCTTCGACGTCGATCTGCTCGCCCGTCGTCTATGCGCCGCGATTGCGTGGATACGCGCGCTGCCGGAATGCCGGCCGCTGCCGCTCGGCCTGTTCGGCGCGAGCACGGGCGCGGCGGCTGCCCTCGTCGCGGCCGCGCGCGAACCGGCCGTCGGCGCCGTCGTGTCGCGCGGAGGCCGCCCGGACCTGGCCGGCGATGCGCTCGAGCGCGTGGCCGCGCCGACGCTGCTGATCGTCGGCGCGCGAGACGAACAGGTGCTGCGTCTCAACCGGCTGGCGGCCGCGCGACTGACGTGCGAAACGGTGATCGAAATCGTGCCGGGCGCAACCCATCTGTTCGAGGAGCCCGGCGCGCTCGACGCCGTTGCGCGGCTCGCCGCCGCATGGTTCGTCCGCTGGCTCGGCGGCCATGCAGAGGATCGGTAGAGGGGGATCGTGATGTATCGGCCGTTTCATCGTTTCGAACGACCGGCGTTCGGCATCGTCACCGGCAGGAAGGCACGACGATGACGAGCGGCGGCACTTTCCAGCGCGTCAGCAGGAAAAAGCCCACGGTCGCGATCGCGAAGTCGATCCCCGAAGATCCAGCCGGGAAACGCTGCGACGGCGCATAGCGCATGCGCCCGCTGCTGCGGGACTCGGGAACGTCAATGACGACGATCGATCGTCTCCAGCATCGAGCGTCCGTTTTCCGTCAGACGGGCCCGCCGGCTTTCCGATGCGAGCAGCTCCAACGAGACGAGCTGGCGTTCGACGAGCGACGTCAGGTCGCCGAGATCGAGGCCGGTCGGATCGGCGGCGTCATCGATCAGCAACAGTGCGGCAAATTCATGCGGGCTCAACATGTTCGTCTCCTGAAGATGAAGGCGTCGGCATCGGAGGCATGGTCGACGCGCGTTGGCCGCTCCCGCTTTCGGGCCATCGAGGCGGTCATGCCGTGTGTATCAAAGCTAGGCATTTTGATGCGGCGTCGCGACGTGCATTTTGTCGCACGTGGCGCGCGCGCTTGACGTGGATCAGACATTCGTACCGGATGCCGCTGCGGCCCGTAGGGAGACCGGCTCGTATCGATCGTGGCGGCGCCAGGATGGTCGGAACGCACCATCCTCCGCCGGAGAAAGACATGAAAATCAGCGAACCGTTGAAGCCGGCGTCGACGCCCGACACGTTGCCGGTGCTGCAACTCGGCGTGCGGCCGTTCCATGCGGGCGGGGCGTTGTTCGGCAGCGTGGCGATCGCCGCGTGGCTGGCCGCCTGATCTCGCCGACGGCCGACGGCCGACGGCCGCGCGGATCGACGGCGGCCGCGCGGGGGCGGGCCGCCCGTCGTTCAGGTCAGGCTTCCTCGGACCACGACATGTTGTTCCGCGCGAGCAGCGCCGACGACGCGGCCGGCCCGAACGTGCCCGACGTATACAGCCGCGGGCGGTCGCCGATCTGCTGCCAGCCGTCGAGGATCGGCTCGACCCACGTCCACGCGGCCTCGAGCTCGTCGCGGCGCATGAAGTGCGTGAGGCGCCCGCGGATCACGTCGATCAGCAGCCGCTCGTACGCTTCCGCGCGCCGCTCCGGAATGGCCTGCTGCAGGTCGAGGTTGAGGCTCACCGGCACCATGTTCATGCCGCTGCCCGGCTCCTTCGCGAGCATCTGCAGCTGAATCGATTCTTCCGGCTGAAGCTGGATCACGAGCCGGTTGCTGTAGTGGCGCGGGCCGCTCGGGATGATCGAGAACGGCATGTCCGCGAACTCGATCACGATTTCCGACTGGCGCTTCTGCAGCCGCTTGCCGGTGCGCAGGAAGAACGGCACGTTCGCCCAGCGCCAGTTGTTGATGTGCGCGCGCAGCGCGACGAAGGTTTCCGCGCGGCTGTCCGGCGGCACGTTGTCTTCCTCGAGGTAGCCCTTGACCGGCTGGCCGTCGATCGCGCCCGCCGTGTACTGGCCCCGCACCGTGTCGCGCGCGATGTCCGACGGCGACATCGGCCGCAGCGAGCGCAGCACCTTCAGCTTCTCGTCGCGCACCGCGTCCGGATCGAGCGACACGGGCGGCTCCATCGCGACGATGCACAGGAGTTGCAGCAGGTGGTTCTGCACCATGTCGCGCAGCGCGCCGGTATGGTCGTAGAAGCCCGCGCGGCTGCCGACGCCGACCGTTTCCGCGACGGTGATCTGCACGCTGCGGATGCAGGGCGCCTGCCACAGCGGCCCGAAGATCGGGTTGCCGAAGCGCAGCACCATCAGGTTCTGCACGGTTTCCTTGCCGAGATAGTGGTCGATCCGGTAGATCTGCGATTCCTCGAAGTGCTTGCCGACCGCATCGTTGATGGCCTTCGCGGATGCGAGATCGTGGCCGAGCGGCTTCTCCAGCACGACCCGCGAGCGGGCGTCGACGAGGTCGGCCGACGACAGGTTGTCGCAGATCGTCGTGAACAGCTCCGGCGACGTCGACAGGTAGAACGCGCGAACCGCGTCGCGGCGGGTTGCTTCCGTGAGGCGCGCGTAGTCGGCCGCGTCGTGCACGTCGATCAGCACGTAGCGGAACAGGTCCAGGAAGCGACCCCACGCCTGCGGGTCGAACGCCTTCTCGTCGATGAACGGCCGCGACTGCTCCTCCATGAACTTCAGGTAGCCGTCGATGCCCCAGTCGCGGCGGCCGACCGCGATGATCCGCGTTTCGGGCGGGAGGTTGCGGTGCAGATGCGCCATGTACAGCGCGGGCAGCAGCTTGCGGGCGGCGAGGTCGCCGCCGCCGCCGAAGATGATCATGTCGACGGGCTGCTCGGCTGCAGTCTGGGTAGGCTGATTCGTCATGGGTGGTTCGCTGTCTGAAACGGTGGGCGTTGAACGAACGTCGAGGGCGCCGATGCGGCGGTGCAATGAAAACCCTAATAGTGCACGGTTTTGCCGAATTGCGTGCGTGGTCGTTATCGACGTGCCCCCTTCGAAGAGACAGGTGCTTCCTGGCCGGTACCGCTCAGTTCCCAAGGATGGGTGTCCACGAAACCGTGGTCGACTCCAGGCTCGACGATTCACTGCAACCACTTCTGCGTGCGAATCGCGCAGAGTTTCCCTAATCGGATCAACGTGCGAGCAAAGCGACTCCGATTGCAGGGTTGGCTTGCTAACGGTATCCTTTCTGTTTCATTACATTTGTACGATGATATGTCGAATACATATACGTACGGGATACACGAGAACCTCACTCCCGTGGAGTTGTTCTTTTTGGTCGCAGTGGATGAAACGATGAATGAGCTAGGAATCAGCGATGCGGTCGGTGTTGCGATGATCCTCGCAGGCTCGCGGTTTCTTTCCACACGAGGTAAATTTGCCGGCGCAGTAAAGGGAACCTCGGCTGCATCGAAGCTCTCTCGCTCGCTGCTGCCCTATGAGATAAAGCATCGAATCTTACCGACATTCACGTCTTGGACCAGTGTGGTCCTGTTGCGAGTGAAAATGACCAATCATATCGGTGTGTTCGTCGGACGGGCCATCCCCGGGGTTGGTTGGATGATTACTGCTGCCGACGTGGCGACCATCGGATATAAAACGGTTTTGGCATACAACCGTCATGTGAAGCCAGAGGACCGCCTCTAATGAGCGACACATGGCTCCAACTCCAGCAATTTATACGAGAAGTCCGCGCACCGGGGGTGTTTGGCCTTGACGAACAACTGACTCCTGATATGGACCTGTATCACGATCTCGATTGGGAACCACCAAAAATCGTGAACGTAATGCAAATGTGGGCAGAACGTTTTCAAGTAGACCTTGAAGACTTCGACGTTGCCTACTACGTTCCATCTGCGAACATGCGAAAGCGCGATGTAGTGCTGGCCGTGTTGAAGTCGCCGTTCAGCACGAAGGCGCGGGAGTCCCTGGCTGGGCGCTCGCTTACTCTCGGGATGCTGGAGGAAGCAATGAAGCGGGGATCGTGGAAGCAGGACTAGGGCCTGTTCACGCTAATAACGGGCTTGCGAACGTGCCTTGCCGGTTGCAATACAAGGAGCGCCGTTTGGCCGAGCCAAACAAGCGACGATCGACGCCGCAGTGCGGCCGGCAAGGCACGTTCCCCTGTTTGGAAAAATTCATTCGTGGGGCTGGCCCCCAGAAGGGCCGATCGCCGCGTCATGCTCCTCGCGAATACGTCGAGTATTCGCTTCGTCGCAATCCTTGCGCTCGGCCCTTCTGGGGGCCAGCGCAAGCCCGTTATTAGCGTGAACAGGCCCTAGGGGCTGGTAGAAGCGTTCAACCGTCCCGCTATGCAAAACCCGGCAGACTCGACTATGATTGAGCAATCACTCATTTAAGGCGACGAAATCTTGGCACGACCCCGCAGTCTCGACAAGCACGAAGCAATTCTCGCCGCGGCGGCCGGCGCGCTCGCCGAACACGGCGCGGCCGCGACCACCGCGCGCATTGCGCGGCTCGCGGGCGTGGCCGAGGGGACGGTGTTCACGTATTTCGACACCAAGGATGCGCTGCTGAACGCGCTGTACCTGCATCTGAAGGCCGACCTGCGGCGCGCGATGATGACGGGCTTCCCGGAGGATGGTCCCGCCGAGCCGGCGATGCGCCATGCGTGGAACGGCTACGTGTCGTGGGGCGTCGCGAATCCGGACGGGCGGCGCGCGCTGCGGCAGCTCGAGGTCAGCGGACGCATCGACGACGCGCATCGCGACGCGGGCGCCGAAGGATTCGGTCCGATCCGGGCGGTGCTGCGCGAGCGGATCGCCGCATCGGGCACATTGCGGCCCGACGAGGCGCTCGCGTTCTGCGGCGCGTTGTTCACGTCGATCGCGGAAACGACGATGGAATCGGTCGCGCGCGATCCGGCGCGGGCCGATGCCTACCGCGAAGCCGGCTTTCGGGCGCTGTGGGCCGTATTGCACACGCTGTGAACGTGCGGTGCGTCGGTCGAACCATCGACGCATCGTCTTTATTAATGAGTGAGTAATCATTCATTTTATGTGGTGTCCTTCTCGAGGAGTGGAACATGTCGAAAGTCTGGTTGGTCACAGGGGCCGCACGCGGCCTGGGGCGGTCGATTTCGGAGGCGGTGCTCGCGGCGGGCGACCGGCTCGTGGCGGGTGCGCGCGATCCCGCGCGGCTCGCGGATCTGGCCGGACGTTACGGCGACCGGCTGCTGCCGGTCGCGCTCGACGTCACCGATGCAGCGGCGGCGTCGCGTGCCGTCGCTGCCGCGCGCGACGCATTCGGGCGCATCGACGTGCTCGTGAACAACGCGGGCTACGGCCATACGGCGCCGTTCGAGCAGATGAGCGCCGACGATTTCCGCGCGCAGATCGAGACGAACCTGTTCGGCGTGGTGAACGTGACGCGCGCCGTGTTGCCGACGATGCGCGCGCAGCGTGCAGGCCATATCTTCCAGGTGTCGTCGGTGGGCGGGCGGACGTCGACGCCCGGCCTGTCCGCGTATCAGGCGGCGAAATGGGCGGTCGGCGGATTCAGCGACGTGCTGGCGAAGGAGGTCGCGCCGTTCGGCGTGCGCGTGTGCACGCTGGAGCCGGGCGGAATGCGCACCGACTGGGCCGCCGAGGCGAAGCGCAGCGTCGACGGCATGCTGCCGGACTACCAGCCGTCGGTCGGACACATTCTCGACTTGCTCGGCGCGTATGGCGGCAATGAGGTCGGCGATCCGGCACGGATCGCCGCGCTGATCGTCGAGCTGTCGCGTCGCGATGACGTGCCGATGCGGCTGTTGCTGGGCGGCGATGCGGTGTTCGTCTGCGCGCAGGCCGAAGCGCAGCGCGCGGACGAGGCGGCGCGCTGGCGGGACACGTCGCTGTCGACGCAGTTTCCGGATGCGAAGCTGCCGGCTGGCCTGGAGGCGCTGAAGGGGCATGAGTAACCGGCGACGGCGGCATCAGGCGTCGCGCGTGAAGGTCCCGTCCTGATCGCGCGCGCCGTTCGCGTATCGCATCGCGCGCACGACGACGTTGAGCGCGCGGCCGAGCGGCATGCCGACGAGCAGGCCCCAGACGGCGAACGCGGCGAGCGCAAAGCCGGTCGTCGCCGCCCATGGCTGTTCGGACGCGATGGCGTAATGCACGTACGTTTCGGCCGCGAACGTGAGCATCAACGTCGCGAGCAGGCTCGGGTCGCCCGGCAGGCGCACGAGCAGCCCCGCCGGGCGAACCGCGAATTCGAGCCGCCAGCGGCGCGCGTGCAGCCAGCCGAGCGCGGCACCGACGGAAAGGGCCGCGAGCGCGACCATGCCGGCGCCGGGGCCGGCTCCCGGAAACAGGGCCCTGAGGCTCGCGACGCCCAGCATCGCGAACGCGACAGGAAACAGCAGCGTTCTCGCAGGCGGCGCTTCGCGCGGGAAGCAGCGCTTCACGCCGAGATACACTAGCGCGCAGAACAAAAGGTAGACGTAGCTCGGCACGGAAAGGAACGGTTGCATGGTCGGCGCTCGGGATGGGTGGTGACGAACGCACGATATCGGCCCGAGGGCGCGCCTGCCGCGCTTTGCGACGAAGCGCGGGTTCGGCGCGATGGACGGCAGCCGCATCCGACGAACGTGCGGGCGCCTCTTGCGAATCGGATGCGCCGTCAGGGGCCGTTCGGTTCTGAAAACAAGATGAATTTATCCGCACGTAATGAAGAAATTGCTGTTTGCTGCGCTCATGGTTGCGCAGGCGATGGGGCTGCCCCACGCAAATGCCGCTGATGCGGAAGAGGGCTTTGGAACATACGAAACCGCGGATTGGCAGACCAGGTTCGTGGCGTGCGAGAAAGCCATTTTTGAGCGGAACTGGTACGTCTACGACCGTGACCTTCTGCGCAAAGGCGGCTTGAGCACACCGCAGGCGGAGACTGCATTCGAGGCCTTGAATGAAGCCAACATGCGTGAGATTTTCTTCCACGCGACGGCTCGGAGCGTGGACCCCGATGCGTACGCCATCAAGTTGAAACAGGTGGAGGACGCCGGCTACGCCATGTTCGAAAAAGACGAGGCCGCCGCCGTGCGCGAGTACAAGCGCCTTGCGGACTACTGCCTCTTCAGGGTGTACCCGGCGCTGATTGCCTACAATTCCAGTTTCGCGGAACTGGACAAGGCGGTTCGTGCCACTCCGATTCCGGAGGACTTGAAAAAGGCCGCCAAGGCCGAGTTTATCGAGAAGGCAACCAAGGCCGCGGCCAAATAGGCCGTTTGCGGACACGGCGTGCCGAACGGGGGGCGCAACCGGAATCTCGCCGCCCGTCGGCTCGTCGTGCATTTGGTCGCGTCCGCGTGCCGTTCGTCTCATGCGTCGCCGGTCATGCACGTTCGACGTTAAGGTTACGCATCGCATTCGATTGCATTCAGCCCGTCCGACACCATGCAGAACCGGCTCCATTCGATCTTCCCCAAGCGGCCGCCCGAACCGGCCGCGCCGACGCCGTTGCGCGGGCTGCCGGCGCTCGTCGCCCTCGTGCTGTTCAATTGCGCGGTCGGCCTCGGTTTCTGGGCGAGCCGGCGCGATGAAGGCGTGCTTCCGTACCTCGTGGTCGCGAACGGCATCGGCCTGTGCGCGCCGCTGTTCAGCATCGCGCTGGGCAAGCTGTCGCGCGGCCGGCTCGCGACGCTGCCGAAACTGCTGATCGTCGTGCCGGCAAGCGTCTTCGCCGGGTTCGAAATCGCCGCGTCGACGGTCGGCCACGTGCCGCATCTGGTCGGGCACGCGAGCGTTCGGACCTCGCTTGCGTACGCGTCGTCATTCGCAGTCACGGGCGCAGCCTATGCAATTTTCGTGTTGTTCATGCAGACGGCGCGCATGCGCGCGTCGCTCGAAACGCAGCGCCGCGAAGCCGCCGAAGCGCGCCAGGCGGAGACGGCCGCGCGTCTCGCGCTGCTGCAGGCGCAGGTCGAGCCGCATTTCCTGTTCAACACGCTCGCGAACGTGCAAAGCCTGATCGAGCGCGATCCGGCGCGTGCGTCGACGATGCTCGACAGCCTGAACCGCTACCTGCGCGCGAGCCTGAGCCGCACGCGACGCACGACGTCGACGCTCGGCGACGAAATCGAGCTGGTCGACGCGCTGCTGAAAGTCGCGTCGATCCGGCTCGGCGAACGGCTCGCGTACGTGATCGACGTGCCGATGCCGCTGCGCGGGCTGGCGGTTGCGCCGCTGCTGCTACAGCCGCTCGTCGAAAATGCGTTGCGGCACGGCATCGAGCCGTCGCTCGACGGCGGCGAGATCCGCATCGTGGGCAAGCGCGGCGGCGACGGGCTCGAGCTGAGCGTGATCGACACCGGCGTCGGTCTCGGCCACGGCGGCCCGACGCTGCACGGCGGCGTCGGGCTGGCGAACGTCGCCGCGCGCGTCAAGGGTCTGTACGGGGAGCGCGGCCGCATGGCGGTCGGCGGCACGCCCGGCGCCACGCGGGGCGTGACCGCGACTTTGCTGATTCCGATCGACTGACATGCCGACCGCCCTGATTGCCGACGACGAACCGAACCTGTCCGACGCGCTTGCCGCGCGCCTCGGCCAACTCTGGCCCGAGCTCGACATCGTCGCGATGCCGCGCAACGGCGTCGATGCGCTCGCCGCGCTCAACGCGCATCGTCCCGACATCGCGTTCCTCGACATCCGGATGCCGGGCATCGACGGCCTGAAGCTGGCGAGCATCGTGCCGGACGTGCAGGTCGTGTTCGTGACCGCGCATGACGAATACGCGGTCCACGCGTTCGATCGGGCGGCGGTCGACTATCTGCTGAAGCCCGTCACGGACGAGCGGCTCCTGCGCTGCATCGCCCGGTTGCAGCGCGGCGAGCCCGCGCGAAGCTTCGCGTCGGCGTCCGCCGACAGGGCGGCCGTGACGGAGCCGGCGCCGATTCGCTGGCTGACCGTCGGCTTGAAGGACACGACGCGGCTCGTCTCGATCGCCGACGTGCTGTATTTCCAGGCGCTCGACAAGTACACGGAAGTCGTGACGCAAACGGATCGGCACGTGATCCGCACGCCGCTCAAGGAGTTGCGTGCGCGTGTCGATCCGGATCACTTCGCGCAAGTGCATCGCAGCGTGATCGTCGCCTATGCGGCGATCGATCGCATCGAGCGCGACCTGCTGGGCCGCCTGCGCATTCATCTGCAAGGCTGCGGCGATGTGCTGCCGGTCAGCCGGGCCTACGCGGGGCGCTTCCGGCATATGTAGAGATGGATGCCGGCGGCCATCGGCATCGTGTTTCCCGCGCGTCAAGCGCCCCGGACCTGATCCGGCACCTGTCGAAATACCTCCTCCAGCCACTGCACGAAGATCCGCACGCGAGGCGACAGCTGCCGGCTGTGCAGATAGAGCACCGACACGGGCATCGGCGGCGGCGGGCTCGCGGGCAGCACGACCTTCAGCCGCCCGTCCGCCAGCTCGCCGGCAATCCGGTAGCGCGGCACCTGGATCAGTCCGGCGCCCGCGAGCGCGGAGCCCGTGTACAGGTCCGCGCCCGTCACGGAAATCGTCGAGCGCATCCGGACCTCGATCACGATGCCGTCGACCGTGAATTCGAGCGGCACCGGCTTGCCGGTCGCGCTCGACACGTAATCGACCGCGAAATGCGCGTCGAGGTCCGCGAGCGTCGCCGGCGCGCCGAACCGTTCGAGATAGGCCGGACTGGCGACCGTGACCTGCTCCATCGCGGCGATCTGCCGGCCGATCAGCGACGAATCGCGCAGCACGCCCGCGCGCAGCACACAGTCGACGCCTTCTCGCACGAGGTCGACGAGCCTGTCGTCCTCGCCGATCTGCAGCCGCAGGTCCGGATAGCGCGACAGGAACGCGGGCAGCGCCGGCACCACGAAGTGCCGCGCCAGCGTGCCCTGCAGGTTCGCGACCAGCAGCCCCTTGGGCATCGCGTCGCGAAACGCGCCCTCCGCTTCGTCGAGGTCCGCGAGCAGGCGCACGCAGCGGTGGTAGTGGGCCTCGCCGTCGTGCGTGAGACGCACCTGGCGCGTGGTGCGCTCGAGCAGGCGCGTGCCCAGCCGCAGCTCGAGCCGCTTGATCAGGTTGGTGATCGTCGCGCGCGGGATGTCGAGGTCGTCGGCGGCCCGCGAAAAGCTGTTGCGCTCGGCGGTTCGCACGAAAGCCTGCATTTCCTGAAATCGATCCATCGGATGCTCGTCGGCCAATCGTTGAAGCAAATGGAATAGTGATGGCGAAACTGCGCTAATTATCTCAGTTCCGATGCCGGTCATCATGTCGCTCACGTTCCCACCCAAACTGGAGATTCCGATGAGCGCAGCACACCACGCCGGCGTCGCGATCGTGACCGGCGCATCCCGCGGCATCGGCGCGAGCGTCGCGCGCCGCCTCGCACGCGACGGCTTCGCCGTCGCGATCAACTACGCGTCCGGCGCCGCCGACGCGGACGCGCTGGCGGCCGAGCTCGCGTGGCACGGCGGCCGGGCCGTCGCCGTGCGCGGCGACGTATCGAAAGCCGACGACGTGCGCCGCCTGTACGACGCGGTCGAGCAGCAGCTCGGCAAGGTCGACGTGCTCGTCAACAACGCGGGCATTCTCAAGACCGCGCCGCTCGCGCAAACCAGCGACGAACTGTTCGAGCGGACGTTTGCGATCAACGTCGGCGGCGTGTTCAACATGCTGCGCGAAGCCGCCGCACGCATGAACGACGGCGGCCGGATCGTCAACCTGTCGAGCACGACGCTCGCGCTGAATCTGCCGGGCTACGCGATCTACAACGGCACGAAGGCGGCGGTCGAAGCGTTTACGCGCGTGTTCGCGAAGGAGCTGCGCGGCCGCCGCATCACGGTGAACTGCGTCGCGCCGGGGCCGGTCGCGACCGAGCTGTTCCTGAACGGCAAGACCGACGAGCAGATTGCGCAGTTCGCGAAGATGCCGCCGCTCGAACGGCTCGGCCAGCCCGACGACATCGCCGGCGCCGTCGCGTTCCTCGCGGGCCCGGACGGCGCATGGATCAACGCGCAGGTATTGCGCGCGAACGGCGGCGTCGCCTGAGACGAGCATCACCGGCCGAAGCGTCGAGTCACGGTGTCCTTCAGCCGCGCGGCGGTCAGCTCGCCCATGTGCGATTCGACGAGTTCGCCTTTCGCGTCGAAGAAGAGCGTCGTCGGCAGCCCGCGCGAGCCGTACGCATGCATCGCGTGCAGCGCAGGATCGAGCAGCACGTGGTCGAAGCGCAGGCCTTGCTGTTCGAGGAACGCACGCACCGCTTGCGCGTTTTCGCCCTGGTTGAGCATCAGGACCGTGAGGTTCGGATGATCGCGCTGCGCTTGCTCGAGGATCGGCATCTCGCGCCGGCAAGGCGGGCACCACGTCGCCCACAGGTTCACGACGACCGGCTTTCCGGCGAAGCGTTGCGGCGACACGGGTGTAGCGTCGAGCGCTTCGATCCGCATCGCGGCGAACGGCGGCGCGGTGCGCTGCAACGACGCCAGCATGCCCTGCGCGATGCCCCACGCGACGAGGCCGGCCGCCATTCCGGCCAGCACGGGGCGACGCAGCGCCGGCAGGCGGCGCAGTCTCCAGCCGGCGCACCCGAGCGCGGCCGCGACGCCGATGCGCCAGTCGAAGCCGCCGTCGCCGAGCGCGACGATCGACCGGGGCGCCGCCGCATACTCGGACCACCACTGCGCGACATAGCCGACGCGCGCGGCGATCAGCCCGAGCAGCAGCGTGTCGAGGATCAGGCTCGATGCGCTCTTGTGCGGGCCGTCCGGCGGGCGGCGCTGCATGAAACGGGCGACGAGCCACGCCAGCAGCGCGGCGACGACTACCGCGACGACACGGATCGAGAAGGGACCGATGCTCAACATGGGCAGCCGTTCCGCTAGGCGAGCGATGCGGGATTCGGCGCCGCCGCTCTCGTCGCGTGCACGCGCAATGCCAGCCAGCAGACGCCCACGCCGAGCCCGCCGACGATGCCGCCGAACGTGCCGATCCACGCGAGCCCGAAGTCGCGCGCGATGTGGTTGCCGAGCAGCGCCCCTGCGCCGATCCCGACGTTGTACAGCGCGGAAAAGATCGAGACGGCGAGATCGGTCGCGTCCGGCGCCAGTTTCAGCACCCATGCCTGCATCGCGAGGCCGAAGCAGATGATCGCGCCGCCCCAGACCACGGTGTGAACCGATAGCGTGACGAGGCTGAGCGCGCTGGGGAACAGGATCAGCAGGCAGGACGCGATGACGACGATCGACGCCAGCAGGAATTGCGCCGGCCGGCGCGGGTAGAGGCGGTTGAAGCAGAGGGCGGCGGGAATGCCCGCGCCGCCGAACAGGATCAGGATGGTCGTGATGCCGCTTTCGCTTGCATGGCTGACCTGCTGGAGGAACGGCTCGATGTAGGTGTACGACGTGAAGTGCGCCGACACGACGAGAATCGTGAGCAGGTAGAGCAGGATCAGCGTCGGGTTGCGCAGCAGGGCGGGCAGGCTGGCGAGCGAGCCCGTCCGCTGGCTCGGCAGCGCCGGCAACGTGGTGCGCAGCATCAGCAACGCGACTGCCGCGGCGCCGGCGATGATCAGGAAGGCCGTCCGCCAGCCCAGCGTCTCGCCGATCACGCGGCCAAGGGGAATGCCCGCCACCATCGCGATCGACGTTCCCGTGGCCAGCAGACCGAGCGCGCGGCTCTTTTTCCGCGGCGGCGCCAGCCTCACCGCCAGCGAGATCGAGATCGACCAGAAGATCGCATGCGCGCACGCGATGCCCACCCGGCCGAACACCAGCACCGGAAAGCTCCACGCGACGCCGGTGATGACGTGGCTGGCGATGAACAGCACGAGCACCCCGGCCAGCAGCTTGCGACGTTCGATGGTGCGGGTCGCCAGCGTCAACGGCAGGGACGTCACGGCCACGGTCCACGCATAGATCGTCAGCATCAGGCCGACGTCGGTCGGCTGCATGTGAAGGCTGTCGCCGATCGCGCTGAGCAGGGCAACGGGGACGAATTCGGTGGTGTTGAAAATGAAGGCGGAGAGCGTGAGTGCCCATACGCCCCACCACGAATGTTCGGGGGAGACCGGTTCAGGCGTCGACATGCTGGGTTCAGGCAAGGATCGGGAACCGCCGATTATCGCGTATAACTATTGCAGTGCAGCGTCGGGTGGCGTGCCGGAGCCTTGCCTCATGAAACAGGGCAACATCAAAGCCGCTTCGACCGCCAATGCAGACGCGCGGAAGGCAGCGGTTGCGGCGGCCTTGTGCTCGCGTCGTCCGCGCAACGGCTCGCGGGGCATTGCACGCTCGACGCGCGCGCAGCGGCCTTCCTCGGTGGCGTCGATTTCGCGCCGCCCGCCGCCGCGCCGTTCCTGCGGCGGCGGCCATTCGGTGGTGTTCGGCTCGTCGGTGTCCAGATCGTGTTCATACAGTTCAGCATTGACGTCACTCCCCGTGTGATTGGCGAAAGCTCGTGCGTCGCGAACGACGCGGCGACCGCCGATGCGCACGCCGCCCGGCGTCGATCGGCATGGAATAAAAGGCGCCGTGAGCGCATCTCGCCGGAGAAGCGCCCGCGGCGAAGCCACCGGCCAATAGAGAGAGCCAAACGGGAATTTGGCGGTGGTGTGAAGCGCGGAAAGAGAAAGCGGCCCTCGACGGGATCGTGGTGGTCGAAGGCCGAAAACCCGTCTGGCTTATCCGAGGCACGCGGCTGGATCTGATCGCGTGTCCAGACGGGACTCCGGGGGAGTCCGGGATGCGCGACGCGGCGCGCGAAGAAAATGCATGATGCGTCATACGTTTCGTTGTCGAATCAATTTGCCGCTTCGCTACGGAGAACGAATCAATGTAAACCTGGCATGGCTCGTTGAACCTCGATCGAGCGATGGCCCGCCGACCGGCCGGCGAAACCGGCGGGTCGGCGGACATGGAAACAGCCTCAGCCTTTCAGCTTGACCCACACCTTGTCGCGCAGCGCCATCGCGGCCGGCGAGCAGATCTTCATCGGCTTCAGGCGCTTCTGAAACTCGGGCGGCGGGTTGATCGTCGGGTCCTTCTGCAATTCGGGCGTCAGGAACTGCGTCGAGCCGACGATCGCATCGTGATAGCGATTGAAGTTCGACGCCTCGGCAATGTTGCGCGGCTCCATCATCCAGTTGATGAAGCGATACGCGTTGTCGCGATTCTTCGCCGCACTCGGAATGACGAAATTGTCGACGTATTGATGCACCCCTTCCCGCGGATACATGAAGACGATGGTCGGCAGCACCTTGTGATACTTGGCCGCGTCGGCGCTCCAGTCGTGGTTCACGATGACTTGCTTCGACTGGAAGCGCTCGACCACGCCGTCGTTTGCATAGGCGAGCAGCGACGGCTTCTGCTTCTCGAGCACGGCGAGCACGCGCTTCGCGTCTTGCGGGTTCTCCGAGCATTCGTCCTGCCCCAGGTACCAGGAGGCCGCCATGTACAGCTCCTCCTGGACGTTCAGCGCGACGATCTTGCCCTTCAGGTATTCCGGCGGCTCGAAGAAGGTCTTCCAGGTGTCGGGCAGCACGCCGTTCGGGACGCGCGACGTGTCGTAGACCAGGCCGGTCGTGATCACCTGGTACGGCATCCCGTAATCGCGATTCGCGTCGCCGACAGGATGGGCGTACTCGGGCCGGATATTCCTGGCGTTCGGCAATTTGGCCTTGTCGAGCTTGTCGATCAGGTTCTGCTTGCCCAGCATCGACACGTAAAGGTCCGAAACGATCACGACGTCGTAGTCGCTGCCGCCGGCCTTCATCTTCGTCGCCACCGCGGCATCGCTGTCATACGCGGTGAGCGTGACGTCGATCCCGGTTTCCTTCTTGAACTTCTTGAGCAGTTCCACCGGGTAATAGCCCGGCCAGTTGCCGAAGCGCAGCACTTGCTCGGCTTGCGCGGATTGCATCATGGCCATGCCGGCCAGGACGACGGTTGCTACGATCTTCATGCTCGCTCCAGGATTGACAGTTGTTTTTCGCTGTTGGCCGCTCGCGAGAGCCAGACCGACAGCAGCGCGGCGCCGAACGAGAAGAACAGCACGATCGTCGCAAGCGCATTCACGTTGGGTTTGACGCCCCGCGTAATGAGGCCGTAGATGTACATCGGCAGTGTCGTCGTCGCCGTCCCCGACAGGAAGTACGTCGTCACGAAATCGTCGATCGACACGACGAAGGCGAGTGCGAAGCCGGCCGCGACACCCGTGCGGATCAGCGGCCAGACGATCTGCCGAAAGACGCGCCAGCGATCGGCGCCGAGGTCGGCCGCGGCCTCGAGATACGACGGGTCGATCCTCGACAGCGAGCCGCGAATCGGCAGGTACGCGAACGGAAGGCAGAAGACCGTGTGACCGAACACGATCGTCCAGAAGTCGAGCTTGACCGCCACGATCGAAAACAGGATGAGCGTGCCGAGCGCGAGCACGATCTCGGGCACGAGCAGCGGCGACGCGACCAGGATCCCCGTGAAGTCCGCGGTTCGACGCGTGTTGTTCCACAGATGAAGTGCGGTGGGAACGGCGATCAGCGACGACAGCGTCGCCGCGAGGGCGGCGATCGCAAAGGACGTGCGGGCGGCCGCGAAAGCGGCGCCGTCGTGCAGCACGGTCACGTATCCGCTCAGCCCGAATCCTTGCCACACGGTCGCCGATCCGCCGTTGTTGAAGCTCAGCGCGACCAGCGCGGCGATGGGCGCGTACAGGAACAGGAAGAAGGCCCAGGCGAGCGCGCGCAATCCCGGGAACTCACGCATGGTGCGCACGCCGGCCTCCCGTCCTTGCAGTCATGAGCAGGCGCTTCGCCAGCACGCAGAGCAGCACCAGCGCGTACATCGCCATCGCCAGCGACGCGCCGAGCGGCCAGTTGTGCGCGTCGCCGAACTGGAGATTGATCAGGTTGCCCAGCATCATCGACTTCGCGCCGCCCAGCATGTCCGGAATCAGGAACGCGCCGAGCGACGGCACCAGCACCAGCATGCACCCGGACACGATGCCGTGCCGCGCCGACGGCGCGATGATCTGCGTGACCACCGTCCAGGGTGTCGCACCGAGATCGAACGCGGCGTCGACGATGTTCCAGTTCATGTGTTCGAGGCTCGTGAAGATCGGGAGCACCATGAACGGGATGAATGCGTAGACCAGGCCGATCACCGTCGCGACGTCGGTATACAGGATCGTGGGAACGTGGGCCCCGAACAGGCCGCCGAGCACCGTCGAGATGACGCCGCCGCTTCTCAGAAGCAGGATCCACGCATACAGGCGGACGATCAGGCTGGTCCAGAACGGCACGGTGACGAAGATGAGCAGCCAGGTCCGGCGACGGGCGGGTTGCATCGCGATATAGAGCGCGGCCGGGAACCCGAGCGCGAGGCAGCCGATGGTCGCTGCGACCGACAGCGCGAAAGTCCGGACGGCGATTGCCGCGAGCCCCGTGTTGAGCGTCCAGTTGCCGTCGAAGTCCTGCTCGAACAGAATCCGCCGATAGGCGTCGGCGCTGAAACTCCCCCAACGCACGCCGCCCCATTCTTCCGGCGCGGAAATCGACGCGAATGCGATGACGGCCATCGGGAGCACGACACCGGCCACGAGCAGCAGCAGCGCAGGCGCGGCCAGCGATTGCCCGAGCCATGCGGAATTCACCCGGAACCGGGGCAGGAATGCAAAATCGGTCGCGCTCGGTCGAGGCCCTGTCGCCCCGGACACATGCTCACTCATAACACGTTCGGCCCGCTTTATTATGTTTCGCAACAGGGTTCGTTCGCTTCGCCCCGGTGGTTTTGTATTCAAATCATGCCGATCGTACTTTTGCGGTTTTACCCTGGATAGTCAATAGGCACTTGGCGACATTCTTAGGCATTTCACGACAAACCGAGCATATACTCTCGTGAAATCCGGCACCCGATACCGACGCATTCGGATGGAACACGCGATGAACGGCTCGATGGATTCAACACTTGATCATGTCGATGAAATTCAAACTCCGGTTTCGCTTCACACCGTCTCGATCGTCGTCGATCTGCTCGACGCGGCCGGCATCGCCGCGGAGGCGGTATTGCGAGGCGCCGATATCTCCGTTCAACAGCTCGAGAACGACGAAGTGTCGATCACGTATGCGCAGGAACTCGCCGTGCTGGAGAACGCCAGGCGCCTGTCGCGGGACCCCGCGCTCGGCTTGAAGATCGGGCAGGCGATCCACGTTTCGATCGGCGGGGTGCGCGGCTACGCGATGCAATGTGCGCCGACCTTCGGCGAAGCATGGCAATTCGCATGCGACCATCCGCTCACCGGCGAGTCGTATTTCAGAATGAGAGTGGAAGAGCATGGGGATCTGGCGTCGATCGTCGTGGACGGTTATCGCTTCAACGAGAACCTGCGGCAGTTGAATACGGAAATCTGCGTGGCCACGATTCGGACCGAGTCGGAAGACATGCTCGGTTATCCGGCGCCATTTACGAAAATTGAATTTTCTCTGCCAAAATCAAAAGTACCGAAACGGACGTTCAAGAGAATATTCGGCTGCCCGGTCGAATTCAATGCGCCGCATACCCGGATCATTTTTCCCGCCTGGTTGCTGATGTCGAAGCTCCGGTTCTCGAATCGGGCGGTATTCCGGCAATTGTTGCCGCGCTGCAATCAGCTGGAATGGCAGCTGGCCAATCACACGAAGCAGTCGATCACGGCGCGGGTGACCCAGCTCCTCTATCAGTCGTGGGCCAGATACCGAAGCCTGAATGCGGTTGCCGACGCGCTCGGCATGAACGCGCGCACGCTGCAGCGCCGGCTCGAGATCGAAGGCGCGAACTTCAATGCGCTGGTGAAGAGCGTGATGATCGATCTCGCGAAGAACTTCCTGCAGAACCCGGCGATCGCATTGTTCGACGTCGCCGAAAAGCTGGGCTATTTCGACGTCGCCACGTTCAGCCGGGCGTTTGCCCGCATTTCGGGCGAGAAGCCCGGCGCCTACCGGAAGATGCTGTTGTCGGGGCAGAGAGAGGGGTTGTAGCAGAGGGCGGCTGCCTGGTCCGCCGGCCGTGAATCCGGGCATTGACTGGTCGGATGGCTTTCAGAAATTCCGGAACAAAGCGCGCGCAAAGCTGCTTGAAATTTCGGGTTCGAATTCATAGCATTGTCGAGAGCCATGCTCGCCGGCGCCACGAGCAGGACGTCACCGAACCAGGACAGGAAAAACAGGCGGCAGCCGGCCGCGCACGTCGCGCATGTCCACATTCCGGGGAATCATGAACGCACCATCCGCTGCGCAACGGCAGCCTGATGCCGCCATTCAGGCCTCCCTGCAGCCGGCGCAGGCGAACGCGCGCCGGACATCGATCCGCGTTTTCCCCGATGCAGAAACGGCGGCGCAGGCCGATGTTGCAGGCAAGGCGTGAGAATTCGATACGAGGGCCATCATGACGACGCCGGCAACCCACAGCGCAACAGGCGGCAGCACGACAGTCGACGCGACGCAGCCGGCCGACGAGACGCCCGCCGCGCCGGTGATCCTGCTCGTCGACGACGAGCCCGCGGTGCTGTCGGCGCTCAAGCGCCTGCTCAGGCCGGCGCGCTATGAGGTGCTGACCGCCGACGGCGGCGAGGCGGCGCTCGAGATCCTGGCGTCGACCGAAGTCGACCTGATCGTATCGGACATGCGCATGCCGCACATGAGCGGCGCGGCGTTCCTCGCCCGCGCGCGGGACTTGCAGCCCGACACGATGCGCATCCTGCTGACCGGCTATTCGGAAATCGACTCGGTGGTGCAGGCGATCAACGAAGGCGGCATCTATCGCTACCTGAACAAGCCGTGGGACGACCACGATCTGCTGCTGACGATCGAACAGGCGCTCGAACAGCGGCGCCTGCGGCGCGAGGCCGCGCGGCTGACGGCGCTCACGCAGGCGCAGAACGAGACGCTGCGCCGGTTCAACACGGAGCTCGAAACCCAGGTGCGGACCCGCACCGAGGAACTGGCCCAGACCGTGATGTTCCTCGAAGCGGCGCAGCGCGACCTGAAAAGCAATTTCACGGCGATGGTGCAGATCTGCGCGAGCATGATCGAGCTGCGCTGCGGGGACGCCAGCGGAAAGTCGATGCGCATCGGCGAAATCGCGCGTCATCTCGCGTTCGCGTCCGACATGTCCAGTCTTCACGCGCAGGACGTCTATTACGCCGGGCTGCTGCACGGGATCGGCAAGCTGTCGTTGCCCGACGAGCTGCTGCACAAGCCGCTGAGCCGCATGACCACGGACGAGTCGCGACTGTTCCAGCAGCATCCGCTGCGCGCGCAAATGGTGCTGACGCCGGTTGCGCAGCTTCACCAGGTCGCGTCGATCGTGCTGCACCAGTACGAACGGTTCAACGGCCGCGGCGCGCCGAACGGCCTCTCGGGCATCGATATTCCGCTCGGCTCGCGGATCATCGCGGTCGCGCGTGATTTCGAGGGGCTGCGCCTCGGCGAGATCGGCCCGCCGCATTCCGTCGAACAGGCGCTCGACGTCCTCAAGTCGCAGGCCGGCGTGCGCTACGACCCGCAGATCGTCGAACGCTTCGTGGCGCTGATGCAAAAGCCCGCGGCCTTGGGCATCGCGTCGTCGGTGTCGGAAGTGAAATCCGGGCAGCTGTGCGAAGGGATGCAGCTCGCGGACGACCTGCGCACGCATCGCGGCGTGCTGCTGATGACGAAGGGCAGCGTGATGACGACCCATCAGATCGACCTCGTGCGCCGTTTCGAAGCGCGGGAGGGGACGCCGTTCGACATTCTGGTGCTTGCCGCGCCGAGCGCGCCGAAGCCTGTGCCGGCGGCCGGCGGCCCGGCCGGGTAACGGCGGCGCGGCGCGTGTCGCCGCGCCTCATGACCGGCCGCACGACCTGCCGCACCACGCGGCAAGGGCACCCTCACCTGACCGGACGCGACCATGCAAGGCACCTACCATCCGTCGCTCGTCCTGCTGTCGCTCGTCATCGCGACGCTGGCTTCCTATACGGCGCTCGATCTGGCCGCGTTCATTTCGCTGCTCGACAAGCCGCGGCTCAGGCGCGCGTGGCTGGGCGGCGGCGCGGCCGCGATGGGCACCGGAATCTGGTCGATGCATTTCGTCGGCATGCTGGCGTTCTCGCTGCCGATTCCCCTCGGCTACGACCTGGTCGCGACGGGCGTATCGCTCGCGATCGCCGTGCTCGTGTCGTACTTCGCGCTGAGCGTGGTGACGCGCGCCGCGCTGACGCGTTCCCGGCTGCTCGCCGGCGGCGTGCTGATGGGGGGCGGCATCGCCGGCATGCATTACACGGGCATGGCCGCGATGCAGATGCAGCCGGGCATCCGCTACGATCCCGCGCTGTTCGCCGCGTCGATCGGCATCGCCGTGCTGGCGTCGACCGCCGCACTGTGGCTCGCCCAGGCGCTGCGCACGCGGCATGCGGGATTCGCGATCGCGCGACGCGTGGGCGCGGCCACGCTCATGGGCATCGCGATCAGCGGCATGCATTACACGGCGATGGCGGCGGCGCATTTCGCGCCTAACGCGCGTTGCGGCGCCGCGAACGGCATCGACACGCCGTGGCTGGCAACGACGGTCGCGCTGTTCACGCTGGCGATCCTGATCGTGACGCTGATGATCTCGCGCTTCGACGCACGCACGATGTTCCTGCGCGGCATCACCGACATGCTCGAGGACCTCGTGCAGGTGCGCACGGCCGAGCTCGAGCAGGCGCTGCGCCGATACGAGCTGACGACCGAGACGCTGCAGCGCACCCGCGCGCACATGGCGCGCGAGATCGAGGAGCGCAAGGCGGCGCAAGCGCGCCTCGAACAGGAGAAGGACGAGCAGCGGCGCCTGCTGCACGAGCTCGAGGAAACCCACGTTCAACTGCTGCAGTCGGAAAAGCTCGCGTCGATCGGCCAGCTCGCGGCCGGCGTCGCGCACGAGATCAACAATCCGATCGGCTTCGTCAGCGCGAATCTCAATACGCTGAAGACCTGGGTCCGTGGCCTGCTCGACGTGGTCGCCGCGCATGAAGCCGCGCTGCCGAGGCACGACGCCGAAACCCGCGTTGCGCTGACGGCCGCGGAACGCGCGGCGGATATCGACTACATTCGCGGCGAGATCGCGACGCTGATCGATGAATCGATCGACGGGACGATGCGGGTGCGGCGCATCGTGCAGGACCTGCGCGACTTCTCGCGCCCGGGCAGCGACGAATGGAGCGTCGTCGACATCCACGCGGGCCTCGAGAGCACACTGAACGTCGTCCACAACGAGCTCAAGTACAAGGCCGACGTCGTGCGCGAGTACGGCGACGTGCCGCGCGTCGAATGCCTGCCTTCGCAACTGAACCAGGTGTTCATGAACCTGCTCGTCAATGCGGCGCAGGCGATCCCGGGGCGCGGCGTCATCACGATTCGCACGACGAGCGACGGCGACTACGTGACGATCGCGATCAGCGATACCGGAAAGGGCATGCCGCCCGACGTCATGCGCCGGATCTTCGATCCGTTCTTCACGACCAAACCGGTCGGGCAGGGGACCGGGCTCGGGCTGTCGGTGTCGCACGGAATCGTCGAGCGTCATCGCGGCGTCATCGATGTGACGAGCGAGCCGGGGCGCGGCTCGACTTTCTCGATCCGATTGCCGATCCGGCACGCACGGGACGAGGCGCATGCCGCCGTATTGCGGGACGAGGCGTGAACGTCAGGTTTGCACCGCGTGTTACGCAACTAACGGTCTAGCCAACCATAACCCGCCAGCCGCGCCCCGGATTCCCGGTGCGCGGTAAAGGCTTGCCGTCAGGTGGAGAGGGCCTTCCGAAACGTCGTTTTAGGACGTGTCCTATGCTGTATCATTCCGAGCCGTCAGCAAAATGAAACAATACGAATGCGCGAGGGAACGAATCTCACGCCGGCAGTAAATCATGGCGATTGTTGACGTATCGTCATGAATAATTGATTCAAAACAACACAAATAGTATTGAAAGTGCGTGAGACCAGAGATTTACCGCTTGTCGTCGATCTCGACGGCACGCTGACAACAACCGACACGCTGGCTGAATCCGTCATCCGAGCCGTCCGGCGCAAGCCGGCGAGCCTGCTGCGATTTCCGTTCTGGCTCGCCAGCGGCCGCAGCACGTTCAAGGCCAGGATTGCCGAGCAGGCCGATCTGCACGTCGAACATTTGCCTTATCGAGCGCCGTTGGTCGAGTATCTCGAACAGGAGCAGCAGCGAGGCCGCAAGATCGTTCTCGCGACGGCCGCGCATCGCTCGATTGCGGAACGGGTCGGCGAGCATCTCGACCTGTTCGACGAAGTCATCGCGACCGATGGCGAGACCAACCTGAAAGGCGAAGCGAAGCTGGCGCGCATCCGCAAGCACGTCGGCGAGCGTTTCGTCTATGCGGGCGACAGCAAGGCCGATCTTCCTGTCTGGGCGGCGGCGCAGGGCGCGATTCTCGCGGGCGCGACGCCGGCCGTGACCGCGACGATCCGCGACACCGTTCGCATCGAGCGCGAATTCTCGAACGAGTGCGTCAATGTCTCGACCTGGTGCAAGGCGCTGCGCGTGCATCAATGGCTGAAGAACCTGTTGCTGTTCGTGCCGTTGCTCACGGCGTTCGCATTCTTCGACGCCGACAAGATCGGGACCTTGGTGGTGGCGTTTCTCGCGCTGTCCCTTGGCGCGTCCGCGACCTACATCGTCAACGATCTGTGGGATCTCGACAACGACCGCCGTCATCCGCGCAAGCGCAATCGCCCGTTCGCGAAAGGCACGCTGTCGATCGCGCAGGGGATAGGCGGCGGCGCCGTGCTGCTGACGCTGGCATTTGCGCTCGCCGGTACGGTGTCGGCGCAATTCGTGGGGATGTTCGTCCTGTATCTGATGTTGACCTCCGCGTACAGCTGGCGGCTGAAGTCGATCGTGCTGCTCGACGTCATCGTGCTGTCGCTGCTGTACACGCTGCGCATCGTTGCCGGCGCCGTGGCGGTCGGCATCGCCGTCAGCCACTGGCTGCTCGCGTTCTCGGTCCTCACGTTCCTGAGCCTCGCGCTCGTCAAGCGCTGTTCGGAGCTCGTGCTGCTGCGGCAGAGCGACAAGCGCGAGTCCGCCGGACGCGACTACCGGGTCGGCGATCTCGAAGTGCTGTGGCCGTTCGGCATCGGCGCATCGCTTGCCGCGGTGGTCGTGTTCGGGCTCTTCATCAATGCCCCCGAAACGGCCGCGCGCTATGCATCGCCGCATTTGCTCTGGCTCGTGCAGATCGCGCTGATCTATCTGTTCGGCCGGCTGTGGGTCACGACGGTGCGCGGTGCGATGCACGACGACCCGATCGTGCACCTGCTCGAGAATCGCGGCAGCCTCGGGGTGCTGCTCGCGATGGTGGCGATCGTGCTGACCGCGCATTTTCTGCCGATCCTGTAATTGGAACAATCGATACCCATGACGGAAAAGAATCAAAAGAGAGTGGCGGCGTTTTGCCGTTTCGCGATCGTCTACGTGATGCTGTTCATCTGCGCAGGCAACATCACCAACAGCATGCTGCTGAAATGGGGGTTCCGCGACGACCAGGGCGCGGATTTCGCGACCAGCTACAGCCTGGTCGGCATGATGAACGGCGATGCCCCGAAGCCGTTCGCCTATCGCTCGTCGTTTCCGCAGGCCGCGAAGTGGCTGACCGAGCAGCTCGATCCGGAGAAGCAACAGAAGCTCTTCCGTTCGATCAAGCGCCACGATTCGCTGCGCAACGCCTATTTCTCCGGCGTGCCGAGCGAGTACTGGACACCGGTCGTCGCGATCACCTATCACCTGACGTACATCGCGATCGTGTTGTCGATGCTGTTCGCGCTGCTGCTGGTCTACAAGCTCGCACGCCTGCACGGACTGAACTTCGGCCAGTCGATCGGCTTTCTTGCCGCATTCAGTTTTATCTATCCGCTCACGTTTCAGCAGGGCGGGTACTACTACGATTTCTTCGAGATTCTCGGCGCGCTCGGTGCGTGCTATTTCCTGCTGCGGCAGCGCATGGTGGTGTGCACGCTGCTGATCGCGATCTTCTCGCTGAACAAGGAAACGTTCTTCCTCGTTCCGCTGGCGCTGTTCTTCCTGCATGACAGCGACGTCGCGCTGTCGAAGCGGTTCGGCTGGCTTGCCGCGCAGCTCGCGATCTGCTTCGCGACGCGCCACTTCATCATGAGCGGATATGCCGATAACGCCGGCGACTTCGTCGCCTTCCAGTTGTGGGGCAACCTGAAATTCTGGGTGAATCCGGCGTCCTATCTGTCGTTCTACAACCTGGTCGGCAAGGGTATTTTCACGCCGAGCCTGGAGAATCCGCTGATGCTGGTGCCGCTCGCGGTGTTCTTCCGCGCGGCGTGGCGCAATACGCCGTCGCGCTATCGCCGCTACTTCCTCGCGGCCTTCGTTCCGGTGGTGCCGCTGTTCCTGCTGTTCGGTTGCCGCGACGAGGCACGCAATTTCTCGGTCGTGTTTCCGGCGATCATCCTGATCGCGCTGCACGGCGCAACCCGGTTCGACGCGATCTTCGGCGGCCGTGCAGCGGCCGACCATGGCGGAGCGGCGCGTACGCCGCGTGTATCCGGCTTTGCCGAGGCGAAGGAGACCGCGTGATGAACTGGCTGATCCTCGCCGCGAGCGGCGCGTTCGGCGGACTGGCAAGCGTGCTGCTGCGCATCGCCGCGGTGCAGGGCGTGGCGGCCGGCGCTTCGGCGCTGTTGCCGTGGGTGCTGCGCGGCGCGGCGATCGGCGCATACGGCGTCGGTTTCGTGCTGTATGCGTTCGCGCTGCGCAAGGCGAACCTGGGTGTCGCTTATCCGTTGATGGTTGCGATTTCGATTCTCGTCGTGCTCGGCTTCACGGCATGGCATGAACACGTGCTGCGTCCGACCCAGGTGGCGGGTGCGCTGGTCATTCTCGTCGGCATCTGGCTGGTGACCCGGTCCGCGTAAGACCTCAACGGTTTTCCGGCGTTCTCCCGCGTCGGATCCCGCGCAGCGGAAATCCGCCGATGGCGAAGGCCAGCAGGAAGCCGTCGACGGGAGGCACGGTAGTCAGCGAAAAGACGCCCAGGCCGTAGAGTCCGTTGAGTGGATCGAAGCGCATGGTCAACCACCCGAGGATCGCGCCCGAGATCCATGCCAGCAAGCTTCCGGGCACCACGGCGGGTGCGCGTTCGGGCAGTCGCCCGCGCAGGCAGAGAAAGTAGTAGCCGCTGTAGGCGCCGCCTATCGGGGCGACGACGATCGACATCATGACGAGAAAGTTCAGGAAATGATCGGCGATTCCCGCGACGGCGAGCGTCGTGCCGACCGCACCGGCGCCGATCGCGTAGAGCGCCTTGGGGATACCGGCTTCCGGTGCGACGCTGGAGAAGGCCAGGCTGATCGAATAGATGTTCGACGTGTTGGTGACCCACTGAGCCAAGGTCAGCACGATCACGGCGCACAACGTCATGTGAAGGCTCGCGAACAGTTTCACCAGATTGGATTCGCCGGTGTACTTCGACAGCACGATCGCGATGACGAGCATCAGACTGTTGCCGAGGAAAAAACCGAAGAACGCGCCGAGCGCTGCGTCCTTCGTACTACGCGCATAGCGGGAGATATCGGGAAACGAGGATACCGACGCGAGAAAGCCGCTCAGCACGTAGCCCATCGCGACGGTGAACCGGATGGGATGGGGAGGCGCGTGCTCCGAGAGCCCGCCGCGTGCGAACAGTACCGCGATCGCCAGACCCATCGTGAGCATCAGCGCGGGCACCGACCATTTGGAGAGCGTCTCCATCGAACGGTAGCCGTAGATCGCGGTCGACGTCATCAGGATGCCACCGCAGACGGAAAAGAGCGCGCCGGGCACATGGAAGCCGAGCGTCGCGAAGATGTCGGCCAGGTTGTTGCCCAGGAAGCCGTCCTGTACGCCGAACCAACCCAACAGACTCAGTCCGGAGAGCAGCGCGATCAGGCGTGCGGCGTAGTGCCCGAACGAGAACCACGCGACGCGCGCCGCCGAAAACCCGGTACGGCTGCCGACCACCGCGCACGAGATTGCGAGCAATCCCAACAAGGTCGAGCCGGACAATGCGGCCAGAATCGCCTTGACCAGAGACAGGCCATCGGCAAGCGCGATGCCGATCAGGAAAGCGCCGACATCGAAGCCGATCGCGACCATGATCACGGTCATGGAGAGCCAGGACCTTCGGCTGCCGGCCGGAACCGGCTCCAGCGCGAAGTCCTGCGTCTTCTCCCAGATATTCGGCTTTTCCGAGGGCCGGCTGTCGGCGCAAGGTTGAAACTTGTCGGTCGTCGAGAACGATTTCATCGCGGCTGCTCCGTGTTCGGATGGGCGCCGGAAGAGCGGCCGACAGGCGGGCTCTTCGTGGAACCAGTCCATGCGGTCATTCGTGACGGGTTCGGAATTCAGCGCCTGAGGGTGTCGATCAGTGTGTCGTATCCCCTGGTCGGCTTGCCCGGGTCGCATCGGTAGGCATGGGGGCCATGCGTGAGCCCCAGCTCGGACAGGGCCCGTGCAATCGCGATGGTGGCGGGCAGGGGATCGATTACCGGAACCCGGATGTCTTGCGACGCGAGTTTCGCCGTGACCGCCTCCGCGCTGCCGAGAAACCCGGTGCAGCCCAGCACGATCGCATCGGCACGATCCTCCCGGACTGCCGCGGCGGCTTCCCGTGCCAGCGCGTCGTGGAGCACGGCGACATCGGCGCCGAGTTCCATCACCGGAATATTGATGACCCGAATGGACGCCAGCTTGTCGATGATCGCGGCTTGCCTCGCGAGATTCTCGATAAGCGGACGTACCGTCTCCACCACGGTGACGACCGAGAATTTGTGCCCAAGCAGCGACGCGACATACATCGACGTTTGCCCGGGGCCCAGCACCGGGATCCGTACGACCTCCCGCGATGCGGCGACGCCCGGGTCGCCGAAACAGGCGACGACGGCGACGTCGATCCCTTCGTTGGCGGCGCGTGCGACCTCCCGGATCGTACCCGGCGTGGCAAGCGCCTGATCCAGCTCGCATTCGATGGAGGCCGGCCCGGTTTCGATCGCCGTATGCGAAATATCCAGGCCGTCCTTCCTGAACAGTCGGATGTAGGTCTTGAGGTCCTCGACCTCCGTGGATTCTTCCGTGTAGTGCGGAGAGATGATGCGCAGCTTCACCATGAGATTCTGCTCCTGATCGTCAAAAGGTCGATTTCACGCCGTCAAGCCGTGAAATGACACGGTGGGGGAAGCAATGCTCTCTGTCGAAGCGGCGCATCAATCGAGCAGGAAGTCGCGGATGCGCGCAACCAGCTCGTCGGCCGCCTCGAGAAACACCGCATGGCCGCTGTCGATCTCGTCGTACCGGCTGTTGCTGATTAGTTGATGCAGCACCTGGGCCTGGTAAGGGGGAATCAGATAGTCGTGCGAGCCATGCACGATCAGCGTCGGCGCGCTGATGTTCGGCAGCTTGTCGCGCAGGTTGATCCGTTGGCCGAGCGCGATGCGACGTTGCGTGTCCGGAGGGGCGGCCTGGCGCAGGAACGCCGCGATGTTGTCGCCGCCGAGCGCGGTGAGAAACGCGGGCTTGACCGCCAGGGACATGACGTAGCGATTGCTCAGCTCCGAGTCCGTTCCCTCGAGGCGAGCCCAGGTGTCGAACACCATCCGGTGGCGCGCGTCGCCGCTGTCCGCCCACCCTGAGACCAGCACCAGCCTGCGCACCAGCGATGGATGGGTTGCCGCGGTGGCCGCTGCCACCACGGCTCCCAACGAATCGCCCACCAGGTCGACGGCGCCGATATCCGCATGGCGAATGGTGCCGGCGATCTGTTCGACCAGTATGTCGAGCGTCAAATCGCCCGCGGGGATGGTGGAATCACCACATCCCGCATAGTTGGGCGCGATGACCAGCCGTCGATCGGCGAACCGGCCGGTCACGTGACCAAAATTTGCCTGAGCATCGATACTTGTTCCGTGAACCAGCACCAGGCCCGGCCCCGTGCCGGTCGTCGTGTAATTGACGCTCGTTTCCGCAACGGAAAATGTAGCCATCGGTAATGATCCTCTTCAGTGAGTAAAGAAATAGGACAACGCAATAAGGTTCGACCTGTTCTCGTACGTGATGCGCATGTTCACAGTACTCTCGACGCAGCCGGCGCACCATCCTGCCAGAGCAAAGGGGAGATGGATTCGGCAACCTCCACGGCTTCGACGCGCCCGATCACGATCTCGTGGCTGCCGTAGTGCAGCCTGCCATCGAGACGGCAGAAGAGCGCTGCCTGCGCGTCGATCAGGAACGGCAAATCATGGATGTCCGCCCAGGCGCCGTGTTCGAAGCGGTCGCAGTGCTTCGACTGCCCGCCGAATACCGGAACGAGCGCAGCTTGCCGCTCCTGCAGCAGGCTCACGGAGAAATATTTCCTGCGCACCAGCGGATCGAAGATGCTGCTGGCGCGATTGATGCACACCAGAATTGCCGGAGGGGCCATGCACAATGAACTGACGGCCGTCGCCACGATGCCATAGCGCGTCGCGCCTTCCCTCGTCGCGATGATCGACACGGCCGCAGTCAGGCGGCGCATGGCTTTCCTGAATTCGTCGGCGACGATTTCCGGATTTTCCATGAGCGCGGCGTCGGTCCGATCGATGCGGGACTCGTGCGGGCTCTTGTCGGTGCCGCTCAGGATTCCTGGCGGGTGCCCGGAATCGTGCGTCACTCTCAAACGATGGTTGGTCTGGTCGCATGTCATTGCGCGCGCTCCATGGAAATAACGGAACCCGGCCCGGTGGGCGAGGCGGGTTGTCGGGCGTCGGCGGGCGGGTTGTCCCAGCCTCCGCCGAGGGCACGGATCAGGTTCACCGTCGACACCGCCTGCGCGCCCGCCAGGTGACTTGCCTGCAATTGCGACGCCAGCGCCGAGCGCTCGCTGTCAATTACGTCGAGATAGCTCACCTGTCCCTCCTGATACTGGAGCCGCGACAGCCGGGCAGCGCGCTCCGATGCGTCGACCGCGTCGCTCTGCGCACGGATCTGCTCGTCGAGCAGACGCAGGTTGGCGAGCTCGTCCTCGACTTCACGGAATGCGATGAGCACCTGCTGGCGGTACAGCGCGACATCCTCGTCGTACTTCGCGCGCGCCTGGTCGAGGCCCGCCTGCCGGCGGCCGCCGTCGAAGATCGGCAGCGTCAGCGCGGTGCCCGCCAGCGGCCCGAGCACGAACACCCGGCTCGACCACAAGAAGAGATCGCCCAGGGTCGCCGACTCGTAGCCGAACGACCCGGTGATGTCGAGCTTTGGGAAAAACGCGGACTTCGCGAGACCGACCCGGGCATTCGCCGCGGCCATCGACCGCTCCGCCGCCGCAATATCCGGACGGCGCTCGAGCAGCGCGGATGGCAAGCCGGCCGGCACGCGCACGGCGACCGGCGCGAGCGGCGTTTGCGGGAACGAGAAATCGGCGGGGGCCTTGCCGAGCAGGATGGCGAGGCCGTGCTCCGATGCGGCGCGCTGGCGCGCGCTGCCGACCATGTCGGCGCGCGCCGAAGCGAGTTCGTTGCGCGCCTGCGCGACATCGAGTTCGCTGATGTCGCCTTCCTTGAAGCGATGCTCGTTCAGATTCAGCGCGTTCTCGCGTAGCGACACGGTGCGTCGATACAGATCCTGGCTGGTGTCGTATTCGCGCAGCTGAAAGTAGTTCTGCGCGACATCCGCCTGCAGCGACAGCTGAACCGAACGGAGCAGCGCTTCGCTTTGCTGGGCATCCGCGCGTACCGCGTCGACGTTCGCCCCGATCCGCCCGAACAGGTCCGCTTCGTACGAGACCGTGCCTTGCGCGCGCCACAGCGTCGTGGTCTGCGAGCCCGCGCTCGGCGGCAGGAACTGCGATGCCGCCGATACCGTTTCGCGCGTGGGACCGAAGCCCGCGTCGAGCGACGGGAACCAGGCGGAACGTGCCGCCTGCACCAGCGCGCGCGCCTGCCGCACGCGTGCGGCCGCCGCTTTCAAATCCTGGTTGGCGACCGCGGCCTGCTGTTCGAGATCGTCGAGTACCGGATCACCGAACACCGCCCACCATTCGCCGCGCTGCGCGGCATCGGCGGGCTGGGCGGGTTTCCACGCGCCCGCGTCCTTTGCGTCGATCACGCGCGCTTCCTTGAAACCGGCCGGTATCGGCGCGTCGGGACGTGCATAGCGCGGCTGCACCGAGCAGGCGGCGAGCAGCACCAGCATCAGCAGCGTGCAGCTGACTGACACCAGTCCCCGGAGGTTCACGCATGCATGGATCCTGGTCACCTGGATTTCCTCACGCATCCGTCATCGGCACCGCATAGTCCGGCGGGTCGCTCCGCGCCACGTGCATCCTGCCTCCCGTGAGCATGCGCAGCACCACGTAGAACACCGGCGTGAGCAGCAGTCCGAACAACGTGACCCCGAGCATGCCGAAAAACACCGCGATGCCCATCGCATGACGCATTTCCGAACCCGCGCCCGACGACAGCACCAGCGGCACCACGCCCAGGATGAACGCGATCGAGGTCATCAGGATCGGGCGCAGGCGCAAGCGGCTCGCCTCGATCGCTGCGCGCGTCACCGAGTGGCCCTGCATTTCCAGCTCGCGAGCGAACTCGACGATGAGGATCGCGTTCTTCGCCGAGAGCCCTACCAGCACCATCAGGCCGATCTGCGTGAAGATGTTGTTGTCCCCCCCGGTCAGAAATACGCCCAGCAGCGCCGACAGGATGCTCATCGGAACGATCATGATCACCGCCAACGGCAGCGTCAGGCTTTCGTACAGCGCGGCGAGCACGAGAAAGACCAGCAGTACGCTGATCGGGAACACCCACAGCGCCGCATTTCCGGCCAGAATCTGCTGGTAGGTCAGATCGGTCCACTCGAACTTGATGCCGCGGGGCAATACCTCGGCGGCGATCCGCTCGGCTGCCGCCTGCGCCTGTCCGGACGAGTAGCCGGGGGCGGGGCTGCCGTTGATGTCGGCGGCCGTGTAGCCGTTATAGTGGACGACCATTTCGGGGCCATACGTCGGCGTCACGGTGACGAGCGACGAGAGCGGCACCATGTCGCCGGCGATGTTGCGGGTCTTCAACGCCATGATGTCGCTCGCGCGCTGCCGGAACGGTGCGTCGGCCTGTACCCGCACCTGGTACACGCGACCGAAGCGGTTGAAGTCGTTCACGTACAGTGAACCGAGATAGATCTGCATGGTGTCGAACACGTCCGTCACCGACACCCCCAGCTGTTTTGCCTTCACGCGGTCCAGATCGACGTTCAGTTGCGGTACGTTGATCTGATAGCTGGAGAAGGCCGGACCCAGTTCCGGGGCCTGGGCCGCACGCTCGAGGAACGCCTCGGTGGCGGCGTTCAGCTGTTCATAGCCCAGCGCGCCACGGTCTTCCAGCTGCATCTTGAAGCCTCCGAGCGTGCCCAGCCCCAGCACGGGCGGCGGCGGGAACACGGCGATGAAAGACTCCTTGATGCCTTCATACTTCCGGTTCAATGCGGCGGCGATCGCGTTGGCCGACAGGTCGGCACGTTCGCGATCGCGGAACGGCTTCAAGGTGATGAACAACACCCCCGCGCTGGACGAATTGGTGAAACCATTGACCGACAGCCCCGGAAATTCCACTGCGCTCTCGACTCCCGGCTGCTTCAGCGCAATCGCGGACATCTCGCGCATCACCGCTTCCGTGCGATTCAACGACGCGCCATTGGGCAACTGCGCGAAACTGATGAGAAATTCCTTGTCCTGCGTCGGAATGAAGCCGGTGGGTACCGCCTTTCCCAGCAATGCGGTGCCGCCGAGCAGCGCCGCGTACACGCCCATCATCAACGCCTTGTGGCCGATGACCCAGGTCACGCCCGTGCCATACGATTCCGAACCGCGATGAAATGCCCGGTCGTAGGCGGCAAAGAACCGGCCGAAGATCCGGTTCATCACGCGCGTGGGCTTGTCCGGAGGCGCATCGTGCGCTCGGAGCAGCAGCGTGCACAAGGCCGGCGACAACGTGAGCGAATTGAGCGCCGAGATCACGGTGGAAATCGCAATGGTCATCGCGAACTGCTTGTAGAACTGTCCGCTCAGGCCGGGCATGAAAGCCAGCGGCACGAATACCGCGACCAGCGACACCGCGATGGCGACGATGGGCCCGCCGACTTCGCGCATCGCGCGGTGGGTGGCTTCGCGCGGCGACAGGCCCGCGGCGATGTTGCGCTCGACGTTCTCGACCACCACGATCGCGTCGTCGACCACGATGCCGATGGCGAGCACCATGCCGAACAGCGACAATGCATTGATCGAGAAGCCGAACACGAGGAGCAGCGAGAACGTGCCGATGATGGAGATCGGCACCGCCAGCAGCGGGATGATCGATGCGCGCCAGGTCTGCAGGAACAGGATCACGACGATCACCACCAGCAGGGTCGCTTCGAGCAGGGTATGCACCACGGCGCTGATGCTGGAGCGGACGAACCGGGTGGTGTCGTAGACGATGCGGTAATCCACGCCCGGCGGCATATCGGCCTTCAGCTCCGCCATGATCTTGCGGGCCTGAACGGCGATTTCGAGTGCATTGCCGCCCGGTGCCTGGTTGACGCCGATTCCGACCGCGGGTTGATTGTCGAGCAGCGCGCGCAGCCCGTATTCGGAGGCGGCCAGCTCGATGCGCGCCGCGTCGCGCAGATGCGTCACCGCGCCATCGGGGGCCGTCTTGAGCACGATGTCGCCAAACTCGGCTTCGGTCCGCAAGCGCCCGTGGGCATTCACGTTGAGCTGCATCGGCACGTCGGCCGGCGCGGGCGATGCGCCGATCACGCCGGCGGCCACCTGGACGTTTTGTTCGCGGATCGCAGTGACCACGTCGCTCGCGGTCAGGCCGAACTGGGCGATCTTCCGTGGATCGAGCCAGATTCGCATCGCGTAGTCGCCGGACCCGTACAACGGGACATCGCCGACTCCGGGAATCCGTTCGAGCCGGTTCTTGACGTTGAGCAGCGCGTAATTGCGCAGATACGTCATGTCGTAGCGATTGTTCGGGGACACCAGGTGGATGAACAGAATGTTGGTCGGCGACGACTTCACGGTGGTCACGCCGAGCCGCTGCACATCGTCGGGCAGGCGCGGCATCGCCTGCAGCACGCGGTTCTGAACCAGCTGCTGCGCCTTGTCCGGGTCGGTGCCCAGCCTGAAGGTGACCGTCAGCGTGAGGTTGCCGTCGCTGTTGGCCTGGGACTGCATGTACAGCATGTTCTCAACCCCGTTGATCTGCTCCTCGAGCGGCGACGCGACGCTCTCGGAAATCACTTTCGGATTCGCGCCCGGGTATTGCGCGCGCACGATGATCGACGGCGGGATCACTTCCGGGTATTCGGAGATGGGCAACTGGAAGAGCGCAATCACGCCCGCCAGCAGGATCAGGGCCGACAGCACGCCGGCGAGGATCGGTCGATCGATGAATAGTCTGGAGAGGTTCATTCCGGTTCCGCGGGTCTCGCGATCTGGTCAACTCGTTGGAATGCCGATTCGCCGCATCAGGGATTCGGGCCCGTGGCGGATGCGCCAGCCATTTGCACCATGTTCGGTTTCACCAGATCGCCCGGATGCAAGCGCTGCAAGCCGTTCACGACGATCCGGTCGTTGGGTTGCAGGCCGTGCGTGACGACGCGCAAGCCGTCATGCAGATCGCCCGGCGCGATCTCGCGATACTGAGCGTGATTCTGAGCATCGAGCACGAACACGAATTTCTTGTCCTGATCCGTGACCACTGCGCGGTCGTCGATCATGACGGCCGGGTGGGGCGCGCCGCCCTCGATCCGGACCTTCGCGAACAGTCCGGGTATGAGGCTGCCGTCCGGATTGTCGAAGCGCGCGCTCACCCGGATCGTGCCGGAGCCGGTATCGAGATGGTTGTCGACCGACGTGATCGCGCCGCGGCGCGAATAGGCATCCTCGTCGCTCAGTGCGAGCCAGGCGGTCACATGATCCTTGCCGTCATGTTCCAGAAAGCGGAGATAGGTCCGTTCATCCATGTCGAACGATGCAAAGATGGGCGAGACCGACATCAAGGTCGCCAGCACCGGCGCCCCTGATCCGGACGCGACGATATTGCCCGTCGTGATCTGGGCGCGTGACATCCGGCCGGTCACGGGGGCGAGGATGCGCGTATGGTCGAGATTCAGCCTGGCCGCTTCCAGCGCCGCGCGAGCCGCTTGCAGATTGGCCGATGCTTCCAGGGCCGCATGTTCCTTTTCGTCGAAATGGCGTTTCGCGATCGCGTTGTCGGCAAGCAGGCGCTGCGCGCGCGACAGCTCGGCCGCGGCATACGCGCAGCTCGCTTGCGCGGCGGCCAGCTGTGCCTTTGCGCGATCGACTTCGGCCGCGTAGGGGCGCGGATCGATCGTGAACAGCAGGTCGCCCTTGTTCACGAATGCGTCGTCCTTGAAGTGCACCGCGAGAATCGTGCCCGACACCAACGGACGAATATCGACCTTGTCCACCGCTTCCAGGCGACCCGAATAGCTTTGCCGGTCCATGATCGTTTTCGACACGATCGTCGCCGCGTCGACCTGCACCCCTTGCGGCTGCGGCGCGGCATGCGCGAACCCGACCGCGGAATCGGCGCGGCCGGGCAAAGGGGTGAGCCTGCCCGCAACGAGCGCGACAAGCGCTACCGCGATCGCGGCACCCAGGTATTTGCGCTTGGAGGACATGAGCAATACTCCATGATTTCGCCGGTAACCGACGGCACCGACCGGTGCCGTCCGGGAATTGCATCGTCAGGGCGTGCGCGTTCTCATCGCGGGGCAGGCCTGCGATTCGTCCACGAGCGCCGGCTGCACGTCGCGTTCGCTCAGCTTTCGGGCCAGCTCGCTCAGAACCGGTTGCGCGAACAACGTACTCAACGCGAGTTCCATCTTCGTGATCTGCCGCAAGCGGGACATGCACTGCACCGCCAGCAACGAATTCCCGCCCAGTTCGAAGAAGTGATCGTGGCGCCCGACGCGCTCCACGCCGACCAGTTCCGCCCAGATTCGCGCGATGGCGTTTTCGAGTTCGCCTTGCGGTGCCTCGTATCCCTTCACCGTGAAGGACTGCATGTCCGGTGGCGGTAACGCCTTGCGGTCCAGCTTGCCGTTGGGTGTCAGCGGCATGGCGTCGAGCTGCACATAGGCCGACGGAACCATATATTCCGGCAGCTCGGCCCGGCAATATCGTCTGAGCGTCCGGGCATCCGGTGGCGCAAGCGCGATCGAATCGCGCAGCGCGCGCAGGGAATCGAGCGCGGGCAACGCGTCGTCGGGATTCATCCAGTCGATCAGGCAAGCGATCTCGTCGACGCCCGAATCCCTGAGCTGGTTGACGAGCGGCAGGCAGGTCCGCGGCGTGCCGATCAGCGACGCGGTACGGGAGTAGCGATCGAACGCATGCGCGACGATGTTGTCGAGATCCTGCTCGGAGAGGCTGTCCGTCGAAATGTTCAGGCTTTTCAGCATCGGCGCCAGCAAACCCAGATGTGCGCGCAGGTAGTTCATGAACGGCTGCCTGGATTTCACGAACGCCGCGTCCTCGTCGTCGCTGACGAAGGTGTGGATCATCATCGTCACCTTGCCGGTCGCCGGATCGTGACCATGTTCCAGCCGCGTCTTGCGGTACAGCGCGATGTTCTCCGCGGCCTGCTCGACCGTTTGTCCAAGCAGATGGGTCAGAACATGCGCACCGATTTTCCCGGCGTGGACGAAGGTATCGGCGTTGCCCGCGGCGGTAATCCATAGCGGCAGCTCGTGTTGCAGCGGTTGCGGAAAAATCCGCACGTCGGACGCAGCGCCGAGGCCGTCCCGGAATGTCGCGGCGTTGCCCGCCCAAAGGGTCTTGAGCGTTGCGATGCCGTCTTGCAGCACCTGCTTGCGGCTTGCGTAGTTGTCCGGAGCAAGCACGAAATCGCGGGAATGCCAGCCGGTGGCGAGCGCCATGCCGACGCGGCCTCCGGACAGGTTGTCGACCACCGCCCATTCCTCCGCGACCCGGATCGGGTTGTGCATCGGAAGCACGACGCTGCCGGCGCGCAGCTTGACGTTCCGCGTGATGGTGGCCAGTGCGGCATTCAATACCGAAGGATTGGGGTACAGACTGCCGACATGGTGGAAATGTCGTTCCGGTGTCCAGATTGCCTCAAAGCCGTGTTCATCGGCAAACCGGGCGGATTGGAGATAGAGCCGGTATTTGTCGTTCGCGGCATAGGTATCCGCGCCGAAGAAGAACAGGCTGAACCCGACCGCGGCTTGATCCGCCGCGGACGCCATGTCGTGTTCGACGTCCGGCTCGTGCGGCACCACGTAGGCGACCAGTCGCTGGTCGCCTTTGACGTCTTCGCGCGCCAGCACGACGGCCTCGCGAATGCGCGGATGCTCCAGCAGACGCGCCTCGATTTCGCCCGGCTCGATCCGGAAGCCGCGCAGCTTTACCTGGAAATCGTTGCGGCCGAGATATTCGATGTCTCCACCGGGCAGCCAGCGCGCGAGGTCGCCGGTCCTGTACATGCGTGCGCCGTCCTGATCCGAGAACGGATCCCGCAGGAATCGCTCGGCACTCAACTCCGGACGGTTCAGATAGCCGCGCGCGACGCCGTCGCCGCCGATATGGAGCTCCGCGGCGACCCCGACGGGCGCGGGCCGCCCCTGGTCGTCGAGCAGATAGATTCTGGTGTTCGAAATCGGACGGCCGATGGATTCGTTGATCGGCCGGAAACCCGCGCGATTGTCCAGGCGCGTGGCGGTCGACCAGATGGTCGTTTCGGTCGGGCCGTATACATTCCAGACGCTGTCGACGCGTTCGCGCAACCGCTCGCCCAGTTCTCCGCTGAGCGCCTCGCCGCCGCACAGCGCCTTGAATCCCGGCGTGGCATGCCAGCCGCTTTCAACCAGCAATCGCCAGGTTGCCGGTGTGGCTTGCAGCATCGTGGCGCCGAAACGAAGCAGCGCGTCGCTCACCGCCGCCGGATCGTGGGCGCTGGCCCTGTCCAGCAGGATGACGCGAGCGCCGCAAATCAGCGGCAGATAGAACTCCAGCGCGGCGATGTCAAAGGCGAACGTCGTCAACGAGAGAATCCGGTCCGCCGATCCGATGTCGACGATGCTCCGCATCGAGGTCAACAGATTGACGACCCCGCGATGCTCGACCATCACCCCTTTGGGCGTACCGGTTGAGCCGGACGTATAGATCACGTAGGCCAGGTCCCGGGGCGTGACGCCGGTGACCGTGCTCGACAAATTGTCGGTCGATTCGCTGCTCCACCGACACGGTGTCTCGGTCAGATCCAGTATCGGCAACGTGGCGCCGGCGCTCGACGTGCGTGTCCAGACGGGTTCCACACCGGCCTGAGTCAGTACTGCGGCCGGTGCGCAGTCCCGCAGCATGTAGGTCAGCCGGTCGGCGGGATAGGCCGGGTCCAGCGGCACGTAAGCCGCGCCGGTCTTGAGCACCGCGAGGAGGCCGGTCAGCATGGGCAGGCCTCGCTCGATGCAGACTGCGACGCGGTCGTTCGGCCCGACGCCGAGTGCGCGCAGATGATGGGCGAGTTGATTGGCCCGTGCATTCAACTGCGCGTAGGTCAGCGAGTGATCGGCCTGCATTGCCGCCACGGCATCCGGGGTTCGCCGCGCTTGCGCCTCGATCAGCTCGTGGATGCAGCGGTCGGCCGGATAGTCGGTGCGCGTGTCGTTCCACTCGTGGAGCACTTGTCCTTGCTCGGCTTCCGGCAACACATCGATACGTTTCGTTGCCGTAGCCGGAGCATGTTCCAGTGCTTCCACCAGGCGTTCCATTGCGGTGCGCATGAAATGGCAGACGCGCATGGCCTCGAGCGGCGCCTGGGTTTGCGCTTTGAGCTTGAAAGCATCGCCCAGATCATCGACCGACAACGTCAGGGGATAATTGGTCCGCTCCTCGCCGTGGAGTGCCTGTATGCCCTCCCAGGCCCGCCGTTCCTCGTCGGTGCGGACCTGCTCCCGGCTCAGGCCGTGGCGATAATTGAACAGCGCGGTAAACAACGGGGCGGGCGCCGGTACCGCACTGCAGCTTTGCGCCAGGGCCAGCGACGCATGCTCGTGGGACAGAAGCTCGGCCAATAGAGACTGGGTGCGCCTCACGCCCGACACGACATCTTCGTCGCCCAGCTTGATCCGGATCGGCAGCGTGTTCATGAACAAGCCCATGACGCGGTCGATGCCTGCTTGTCCGTCCATGCGTCCAAACAGGGTCGTGCCGAACACGACATCGTCGCGCCCGGAGACGCGGGCCAGTACCTGGGCGCAAGCCAGGTGACACACGCTCGCCGGACTGACGCCGAGCTTGCGGGCGCGCGTGCGCAAGCGTTCCGCCCATTCCGGCGCCAGCGTCAGGCGGGCCTCGTCGATGTCGGTGCCGTCGCCCTGGACCTGGAGCAGACCGAATGGCGCGGTGGGTTCATCCACATCGCCGAGCATGCGCTGGAAGAATTCCTTGTGCGATTGCGAGCCGTTACCGGCGCGGCGCGCCTCGCCGACGAAATTCCGGAACGGCAGCGGTTCCGGCAACTGGCCGTCTTGCCCGAGCAGATGTGCCTGGATTTCGGAGCGCATGACGTCCAGCGTCGCATCGTCACACATCAGGTGATGGAACAGCATCAGCATCAGCCAGCGACCTTCCTTCACGTCGTGCGCAATGGCCGCCCGCATCAGCGGCGCCTTGTGCACGTCGAAACGCGTATGCCGGGGGGCGACGAGGCGTTGCAGTTGCTGCACGCCGTCTTCCTGATCCGGATCGAGCACGATCTCGTCCACCGGCAACGGTGCACGACGCCATACCACTTGCACCGGCGCCGACAGGCCATCCCACACGATGGCGGTACGCAGGACGTCGTGACGATCCATGACCGATTGCAGCGCGCGCAAATAGCTGTCGAGGCGCTCGCGCCGATCGAAGCTGGTCATGCGCGACAACAGGTAAGGGTCGGCATCGGTCGCCATCAGATGATGGAACAGGATGCCTTCCTGCAGTGGCGCCAGCGGATAGATGTCCTGAACGTTGGCGGCACCGCCGGGCACGCTTTCGACGATACGATCGATCTCGGCCTGTTCCAGGTCGAGCAACGGAAGCATTGCCGGCGTGATGGCGGTGCAGCCCGCCGGAATCAGATTGCCCGGCGATTCGGCGCGGAGCTCGCCTTGGCTCGCGCCGGCCGCCAGCAGGGCCAGCGTCGGATTCGTGAAGACTGCGCGCACGTCGGCGCGCAGTCCCCTCGCGCGCATGCGCTCCATGAGGGTGACCGCCAACAGCGAATTGCCGCCCATCTGAAAGAATTGATCGCAACGACCCACGCGTTTGACCTTGAGCAGATCGGCCCAGATTTCCGCGATGATCGTTTCGGCGCGCCCTTGCGGCGCTTCGTATTCCGCCGTGACGTATGCATCGGTGTCCGGCGCGGGCAGCGCCTTGCGGTCGAGCTTGCCGTTGGGCGTAAGCGGCAAGGTCTCCAGTCGCACATAGGCGGCCGGCACCATGTGCTCCGGCAAATGTTCCGCCAGGTAATCGCGCAGGCTCGCATTGACGCTGTCCGGACCTTCCGGAACGCCGGCATCCGCGGGACGCGCAAAGTAGGCGACAAGTCGCTGATCGCCCGGAGTGTCTTCGCGCACGAGCACCGCGACTTCGCGCACGCCTGGATACATGGCGAGCCGGGATTCGATCTCGCCCAATTCGATCCGGAAGCCCCGCACCTTGACCTGGAAGTCGCAACGGCCGAGATATTCGATGTTGCCGTCGGGCAGCCAGCGAGCGAGATCGCCCGTTCGGTACATCTTCGCGTCGTCCCGCCCGGAGAAAGGGGCGTGGAGGAAGCGTTCGGCAGTCAGCTCCGCACGATTCAGATAGCCGCGCGCGACCCCGACACCGCCAACGTAAAGTTCGCCGGCCACGCCGATGGGTACCGGTTGCCGGTGTTCGTCCAGGACATAGAGCTTCGCGTTCGCAATCGGCCGCCCGATCGGCGGCTTGCGCGGATCGTCGTGACGGCAATCGTACTGGCTCGCCCATACCGTTGCCTCGGTCGGCCCATAGGCATTGATGAGTCGACGGCCTCGTCCCCAGCGTTGCACCATTGCCTGCGGCAGCGCATCGCCGGCGACGATCAGGGTATCGACCGACGCCAGGCGGGCGCGCTCGGACAATCCGGCCAGTACCGCGGGCGTCAGCGTCGCGTGGGTGATGCCGTATTCGTCGATGGTGTGGATCAGCGTATCGCCCACCAGGATCGCGCCGGGCGCAGGGTAATAAAGCGTCGCCCCATGGCACAGCGCCATGACGATCTCGAAAATGCATGCGTCAAAACTGAAGGAGGCAAATTGCAGAACGCGACTGGCCGGGGACACCGTGAAGCCCCGGGCTTGCGCGACGGCCATACTGACGACGCCGCCGTGTTCGACCATCACGCCCTTCGGCAGTCCCGTCGATCCCGACGTGTAGATCACGTAAGCGAGGTGCGCGGGCATCAGGCCGATCGATTCGCGGTCCGGATTTGTCGTGGGCAGGTGTGCCCACGGCGGGTTTTTCGCGGTCAAGTCGAGCCTGGGCGCCCCGGCAAGCGCCTCGCCGAGATCGCCGTCCCAGAGGTCATCCAGTTCCCCTTGCGTGAGCACCGCCACCGGGGCGCTGTCGCGCAGCATGTGGGCCAGACGGTTCGCGGGATAGGCGGGATCCAGGGGCACATAGGCCGCGCCGGCCTTGAGGACGGCCCAGATGCCGACCAGCATGGACGGACCCCGCTCGACGCAGATCGCGACACGCTGATCCGGCACGACGCCCAGCTTCCTCAGGTAATGGGCCAGCCGGTTGGCGTGCTCGTTCAATTCCGCATACGACAGCCGAACGTCGCCCTGTACCGCGGCAATTGCATCGGGCGTTCGCGACGCCCAGGCCTGAAACAGTTCGTGAATGCACTGGGTGTGTGCGTAGGGCGCGGCGGTATCGTTCCATTCGACGAGCAGTTGCCGCCGCTCCTGCTCGGAGAGCAGCGACAGCCGGTCCACCGGACGATGTTCGTCATCCGTCATCGCGGCCAGAAGGGTGCGCCAGTTTTCGATGTGACGCTCGACCGTACTCCGATCAAGCAATTCGGTTGCGTATTCGACACGGAACACGACGGTTTCCCCTGCGTCCCGGAAGGAGAGGGCCAGGTCCGCGAGCGCGGCGCCCCGCGAAGCCACCTTTGCCGGTGTAACCGTCAGGCCCGGCAGCCGGAACTGCCTCGTTTGCTGCCCGTACTCGGAGAACATGGCCTGGAATACCGGGCCGCGGGACGTGCCATGAGTCGATGCGGCGACTTCCAGCGCGCGCTCCAGCGGAATGCCCCGGTACTGCCGGGCTTGCGCCAGTTTCGACTGGACGCGGACCAGCATTTCCGCCGTCGATGGCGCATCCGCGCAGTCCAGCCGTAACGCGAGCGTGTCCGAGAAACAGCCGATCATGCCGGACGCTTGCCCGGTGCCGCGTGTATCGGTTGACGTGCCGACAAGCACTTCACCTTGCCCCGACAACCTGGCGAGCAGCACGGCCCAACCCGTGAGCAGCGTGACGAACAACGAAGTCTCATTGCGGCGGGCCAGCGCTTTCAGGCATTGCGTGAGCTCGACTGCCAAGTGGCCTTCGATAACTTCGCTGGCGAAATCACGTTGCAGCGGCCGCTCACGATCAACGGGAATCGTCAGCATGGTGGAGCGTGTGCTCGAAACCTCGACGTCACGGCTTTCCCACGCTTCCTGCGCAAGCCCGGATTGCTGCTGTGTGCGTACGTAGTCGCGGTATTGAATGGTCACCGGCGGCAGCGGATCTTCCGCGCGATACAGCGAATCGAGTTCTCGAAGCAGAATTTCCATCGACACGTGGTCGGCGACAATCCGATGGGCAGTCATCAGCAGCGTGTGTTCCTGTTCGGACTCCCGAATCAGCGTCCCTCGAATCAGCGGACCCTGCTCCAGGTTCATGGGCATGCGCGCGTCCATCGCGATCAGGCGATCGCGCTCCTTCAACGGTTCGGCGTGCGCCTGGACGTCATGGTCCGTCAGATGAAACCCGGAGCCGGATTCGGGCGCCACACGTGGCAGGGGTTCGCCGTCGGCAGATGCGAACGTGGTCCGCAATATCTCGTTCCGAGCGACGATTCCGTCAAGCGCGCGACGCAGCGCCGTTCGATCCAGGGGGCCGTGCAAATGGAGGCCGACCTGAAAACTGAATGTGCCCTCATTCCCGTTCAGCTGATCGAGAAGCCAAAGCCGCTGTTGCGCGGATGACAATCGATATTGCTTTTCAGAATGGATGACGTGGCTTACCGACCGATTGGCCGATGCGGACGTATGTTCGAAGAGTTCGTTGCTGAGGCTCATGATCGTGATCGAAGTTCGGATTGGACCGTCGATTGAAAAGGGGAAGGGGGCTACTTGACCAATGCACCAGGACTGGTCTCGAGGACCGGATTTCTTTGCGTGGCCGTAGACTTTTTGGCCGGGATTCCATGCAGATCAAGGATTCGTTCGGAAACCATTTTTCCTTTCGCGATCATGGGCCGCTCAATGACGCGATAAATGATTTCTGTTGCGATCAGCGAAAGTGATGAGGCGAGTATCAGGTACTCGGGCAATAATTGAGTGCCGAGAGGTTCGTGGATTTTCCTGCTGTAGCGGAGCAGGATTTCCTGGGTCAGTGTCACCATCGGCATGTGAACCAGATACATGCTGTAGGAACGTGAGCCCAGATAATCGAGAAGCAAATTAACCGGCCGAGGAAAATTGATGATGTTTGCCTCGCACGAAGCAATGGTCACCAAGATGAGCGAGATCCAGCATGCGACAGGAATGACGAGGCTCGAGGAGAATCCGACACCGGGAATGCCCGCGAGAATGAGAAGAAGCGTCGCTACCAGCAGGCTGCTCAACCAGCTGCTGCGGCCCGGCGGCAGCTGAATCACCTTGAACCATGGCTGCTGCGTCAGAAAATATATCAGGCAGCCGTAAAGCAGACCGTCTCCACGGTTCTGCATGAAGAAAAACAATACGTCGTCATGCAACACCGGCCGGACAATGAAAGTAATGGCCAGAAGCAGGCCGACCAGGATCCAGATTCTGAGGCGGGTCGAGCCGGTCAGTATCAGAAAGAACGGGAGGATGAAATAAAACTGTTCCTCGAGCGACAGGCTCCAGTAAGGGCCCAGTGCGCAGGTCTGGGAGAAGCAGTGATGGACCGCGAAGTAATTATATGTATACGTGAATATGGTGATGCCTGATTCGATGTTGTTCGTCGGTGATGAAAAATAGTCTCCTTCGTTAAAAATTATGCTGCCAGCCAGAACCAGAAAAAATACTGTCCAGGCTACCGGGTATATCCGAAAAATTCTCCGGACATAGAAGGCTTTCACATAGGCGACGAGCAGGCTGGGGGAGTCGCGGAGCTGGTCCAGTTTTTCTACGATGGTCTTGCAGATGATGAATCCGGATATCACCAGGAACAGATCGACGCCGCTCCACGAGTTGTTGAAGACGTTGAGCGGCGTACCATCCACTCGATATGGATGGAATAACGTCCACGGAAAGAGCAAATTCTCAAAATGGAAGTTCAGCGTCATGAGAACCGCAAAGGCGCGTAAGCGATCCAGCTCTAGATTTCTAGATTGCATGTCTTGCTCGATCATCAAATGGAGTTGCGCGATTTGAATTTGAAAACATCCGGAAACAAATACGAAAGGTTTCTGCCGCGGTGCGCTTTGCGATTCCTTCCGGCGGGTGACGTATGCGGGTTGGCTTCCGAAGCTAGGGGCGCTGACGATGCGAGGCGATAAATCTGGAAGTCTCGTCCATGTCTTTTCTTACAATAATAAATTAAGTTTCTTTTTAACAAATCCGTTGGATGCCGGGTGGCGCATTTTCGGCATTGCGGGATATGTTGGGTCGTGTTGATTGATGGCGTGTTTGCGCGTTATTTCTCAGGTCAACCGGGGTCGATGCACTTTTTATTAAATGAACTAATCCTCGACGCCTAGGCTAAATTAGATCGTTGAATTGTCAAAGCGGAATTTGTCTCAAATCGATATGGAATCGTCTCGCCACATGTAATGTTTTTCGTGACTGCGATGTAAGGCTATTGTATTGGTTTAAACATTTACCAAAGAACGGGCGGCGACACCACGTCGTGAGCCCACGACACGGTTCGATGCGTCCCGACGTTTACTCGCTATTCAAAGTCCGGCAGCGGGCAGTTGGTTGGACGGACTTCCAGGCGCAAGTGTCAGCTCACCCTAAGGCAATTCCATTTTTGAAAGCGGGCATCATATTTTGTGCCAGTGCTTGAAGTCATGGGAAATGCTATATGGACATTCATCTTCGGCGGTCAAGCCGTTCCATGTGGAATGCTGGATTTCATTGGGCGCGCACCCAAAGGATTTTTTGAAATCCTTGGATAAAGCGGAGGCGCTGTAAAATCCATACTGATAGGCCAAATCAGATAGCCGTGGCTTTTCCGTTGCCGGAATCAACAGAGTGGAATAAATTTTCCGCAAACGTGCCAGCTTGATGTATTCCGCGACGCCGGTGCCATTTTCAGAGAAAATCCGGTATAGTCTTGCACGCGATAAACCCATATCTTTGCAGATTTTTTCCACACGCAGGGATGGGGATTTCAGATTTGCGTCGATATATTTCTTGATTTTGTTGAACATTTCAACGCTGAAATATTCCTGGGTCTGGCGAAGATTGTCCTGGTTGGGCATCAACGCCGCGACGAGCATGCCCAGGGTTGCCTGCGCGATCCCCGGCGCCTCGGCGGAGGAGATGTCCCTGATCTTGGACGCGAGGGTATGCAGATATTGACTGAACAACGTTGCCAGCGTGTTCGTGATGATGGCATCGCCCCGGTTTGCTATATCGAATGGGATGAAGTTTCTCGGAATCATCAATATTTCGACATTCCCGGCCTGAATCTCGACCTGGCAAGGTTTTGAAAGATCGATGATGGCAATCTGGTTTGGAAGGACTTGAACGGAGTGCCCGTGAATGTTGGCTTGCCATGCATGCACGGCGCTCGTTCTAAAGTAGTAGTGATCGCAACCGTCTTGCTGGATGTTCCTGCGGGATCGAATCGCGTCGTACCGAATGAAATCAGATTGTAAATTGGCAATGTGGGTCAGCGATCCGAACATGATCTGATTGATGTGTATGCCAAGAAAATTGCTGTCGAGCATGGACGTGCCAGCTTTTCTTGGGTTCACATCGGCCAATCGATTTTGATCCCGCCAGGCATCGAGTTTTTCTTGGGTGGCGTAGTTCAACGTCGAGAATTCAAAGATCATCGGGTTATGCATATCGCGCTCCAATACACATGATGCGTATTTCGGGGGAATTGAACACCCGTTTCGGTGAAGTTGAACAGGCGAGGAGGGAGGTGCTGTGTGGTGCTCAGATTGTAGTTCGACGGTTCGAGAACTGGTTGCTTTTTCGTTCGTGGCGGTGTTCGCAAATCCGCGCATGCACTCGCTGGTTATCGAGGGTCGGTATCTCGTCCGGCAAGAAAATCCATATGTGAAGGAGGTTGGGTCTTCGCAAATTGCGTCATTAAGGAAATCCGTCGAATACCTGATTTGCAATATTAACGAGTTCGTTCCAGCGTGTGTCCGGAGATATAGGGACAAGTCGAACCAAGTCAGTCGAGTCGCTTGCGATAAATCAGCCGTGGTCTGAGACAAAACGCGCTACCGCATAACCATAAACCGACTTAATCTGGACCTATGCCCGGCTCATGTCAACACAAGGGTCCGGACCTGATGAAAAACCATACGACCAGGCCAATCGACAGGCAACAGGCTGAGACCATCCATACTCACGCTTCTCTCGAGCAGGGGCGGTGCATGGATCGAACGATCGGATCAGATTTGCAGCACTCGAAGCTTTAAACCGATTGCCGCGGTAGATGATCGGATCGACCGTCAACCCATTTTCCTGATTTCAACGCGCGCCATGCCTATCGCACATGTCAACGGTATCGATCTGTACTATGAAAGCCAAGGGAAAGGACGTCCCATTGTCCTGATTGCCGGCTTCGGCATGGATCATCGGGTCTGGCAATACACGGCCGACGTGCTCAGTCGTCAATATCGGGTGATCTTCCTCGATAATCGCGGAGTCGGACAGTCCTCGTGCCCGGACCATGCGTATACGGTGAAGATGATGGCGGAGGACACCATCGGCCTGATTGCGACACTGGGTTTGTCCTCCGCGGATTTCGTCGGCGCATCATTTGGCGGATGCGTGGTTCAGGAAATCGCGGCTCGGCACCCGGAAATAGCCCGATCAGCCACGATCCTGTGCTCGCCGGTCAAGGCCAGCCCCCGCCTCCTGCAATTCGCCCGGCTGCGGATCGAGATGTTGCAGGCGGACATCCCGAGCGCCATCGTGGGACGATTCTTTGCGGTGACTGGGCTGTCCAATGACTATATGACGAGGCCGGGCTCGGTCGAGCAACTGGTTAGCGCCGCACCGGCACCCGTCAGCGAAATCGGGCTGAAGCAGCAGTTGCACGCGATGTCGTCCTTTGACTCCCGGTCCTGGGTTGGCGAAATCCGCTGCCCGACGCTGCTGATTTCGGCCGACGAGGACATGCTGGTCGAACTGGCGGATGTCAGCTTCATGGCATCGGTGATCAAGAGGCATCGCTTGCATGTCTTCGAAAAAGCCGGCCACAACCCGTGGTTCGAACAGCCCGATGATTTCCACGCACTGTTGCTTGATTTCCTTAGTTCGCCGATCAATTAGGCGTCGCCTCGGCAGGCGTGTGACGCTGTCACACCATACGAGATATTGCGGCTGCTGGAAGCATGCCACGCCATGAACACATTATCCAAAATGGATTTCAATCGCATTGAAATGCTCGTTCCGTCTGCGCGTTTCAAAAAGTTACAAGTGTCAAATCAATCGTTAGATGAATGTGCGCTAGAGTTCCTGAGCCCACGGAACGTTGCGCTCGATTGGTTGAAACTTGCGTACGTTGCGGTTTCCACCCCCAAGAAAAACAGGCAATTCCGCTTGGACGCGACGATCCGGGGGATCCGCGTCGCCTGCGTCAAGGTGTTGGCGAACGCGGTGGCCTAATTCGGTCTCGCGATGGTGCCGCCGGCTGGCTGACGCTCGTTCATACGAAGATCGAGACGGAGAAGGGGCAGCGTCGCGCTGTTCGCGTGCGGCAAGACGGCCAAAGCCGCAAAGAACCGGATCGATGCGATGCGCCTGTGCGAGCAGTTTGGCAGCGGAAGGCAGCGCGGCAACATTCTTGATCGACTCGTGTCGCTCGATGCGAAAGCTGGCCTGAAAACCGAGACCAGACGAACGAGTTGGGAAAGGATTCGCCTTTCGCGACTCGCCGGTGTGGAGCCGCGGCGTCTGCTGCACACGGTAGCCGGATAGGAGTGGGGCACAGCGATGAGCGACTCGGAAAACCGGTTGGTTCGTGCCTCCGATCCGCCACCGCGCGACGAGACGCGGCCAGAATCCAAGGTCGACACGTCTTGCGACGCGCTTCTTGACACGATCAAGTCAACTTGCGACCCGTTCAAGGAAACCTTCTCGTCGAAGGGGAGCACGCTTCATCATCTTGGCGAGGCCGTGAATGCACTGGCGTCGCTGCAGAGTGCGCCTTCGCAGCTGCTCAATACCGGCATCGCCCAGATCCCGCTGCTCGACAAGATGCCGGGGATGCCGGCTGCCACCATCGGCGCCGCGCATCTCGGCACGCCGCACGCGCACGATCATCCGCCGAGCGACGGGTTTCCGTTGCCGAGCGTCGGCGGGACGATCGGGAGCGGCTGCCTGAGTGTGCTGATCGGCGGCATACCGGCGGCCCGCGTGACGGATATCGGCATCGCGCCGACGTGCGGTGGGCTGACGCCTCTTTTCGACATTCAAACGGGTTCGAGCAATACGTTCATCGGCGGGATGCGTGCGGCGCGCATGGGCATCGACATGACGCGGCATTGCAATCCGATGGGGCACGGGGGGAAGTCCGGTCAAGAAGCGGAGGGGGCTACGGAGAAAGGCGAAGAAGCCGCGGGCGAAGCCGCCGAGGTATCGAGCCGTGCGGGCTGGATGGGGCGCGCAGGCAAGGCATGGAAGGTCGGCAATGCGGCGGTGGGGCCTGCGTCGGGCGTGGCGGGCGCTGCCGCCGACGCCGAGCATGGCGAGGAACTGGCGGCAGCGATGATGGCCGCGCAGACGGCCGCGGACGCCGCGATGATGGCGCTCAGTAATTTGATGGGCAAGGATCCGGGGATCGAGCCGAGCATGGGCATGCTGATGGACGGCAACCCTACCGTTCTGATCGGCGGGTTGCCGATGCCGGATTCGCAGATGATGTGGCATGGAATCAAGCATGGGATCGGGAAGAAGGTAAGGCCGAAGTTGCCGAAATGGGCGCAGAAACTGGCCTGTGAGTTGTGGGGTGAGCCGGTTAGCGCCGTTACGGGAGAGGTCGAGAACGACTTCACGGATTACGAGACCGACGAGGTTGTGCCGTTCAAATGGGGGCGCTACTACTGCAGCGGTTGGCATGAGCGGGATGGCGTGCTGGGATACGGATTCAGGCATAGCTGGCAACACGAGCTGCAACTGCTGCGCACGCGCGCCATGTACACCGATCCGCGCGGAACAGAATACGCCTTCAACAGACGGGCGGACGGGACATATGGCGGCGGCTGCCAGGGCTACGAGATCGAACAGGTGGACGGCCGGCGCTTCATCGTCCGGCATGAGGTGGCAGGTGACCTGGAGTTTGAGCGGGCCTCGGCAACGGACCGGACCGCCCGTTGTGTGGGTCATATCCGTGATGAGGCGCGCAGCAGGCTGCACTGGGATGCATACGGGCGCCTCGGCAAAATCGAGCAATCCGAGGAACGCGCCCATGTTCGACGGATAGCTCAATTTCACTATGACCAGTACGGGCGGATCGTCGAAGTCGCGCTGACCGACGTCGATGGACAGACCAACCGAATCTCCCGGTACGGATACGATACGAACGGCTGTCTGGTCCGCTACCGCAACGCGCTCGACGCGGCGTCGGCCAGTGAATACGATGTGCAGCGGCGCATGGCGCGACTTACCGATGCGAACGGCTACTCGTTCTTCTATCGCTACGACGCTGAGGGCCGTTGCGTCGAGAGTAGCGGGCAGGACGGGTTGTTGCACGTCCAGTTTCAATACCAACCGGGGCGCACCCTTGTGACCGAGGGGGATGGCGGCAGGTGGACGGTTCTCTACAACGACGTGGGGACGATTATCCGCGTCGTCGATCCATATGGAGGCGCAACGGAGTACGTAATCGGCGAGGACGGCCGCATCACCGAGGAAATCGACTCGGGCGGGCAGGTCTTGCGATGGCTCTACGACGCGCACGAGCGCAACACGGGACGCGTGGATCGCTGGGGCAACGTCTGGCCTGTCAAGGACGAAGCGCCGGACTTGCCGAATCCGTTGGCACTCAAGGTGCCTGACACACCGTTAGGGTTGCAATGGGGTGAAGTCAAACCGGAGGATCTGAGCCGTGCGATATTGCTGCCCCCGAAAATCGCCAACGTCGTCGAGACGATCTTTGCGCGGGATGTCCTCGCGGCTGCGCCGGTGAAGCGACGCGATGCGGCCGGCCTGATTATTGCCCATACCGATGAGTATGGCTGGACTGAACGGCGGCGACATGACGCGGCTGGAAATCCGCTGCAGCGTCGTGATCAGGACGGACGCGACTACGTCTACAGCCCCGTGTCTTGGAATCTGCGCGAGAGTGAAACCGATCCATTGGGGAACACCGTCCGGTACAGGTATACGGCGAAACGGAAAATCGCGGCCATCGTCGATGGCAACGGCAACGAGAGCGCCTATACCTATGATCTCAAGAGCCGCATTGCCAGCGTAATGCGCCACGGGGTGCTTCGGGAGACGTACGCGTATGACACTGGCGATCGACTGATCGAGAAACGGGATGGCACCGGCAACATCCTGTTGCGCTTCGAGGTGGGCGACAACGGCTTGCGCAGCAAGCGCATTCTCGCAAGCGGCGAGGTGCACAGGTACGAGTACGATCAGCGCGGCCACTTCACCAAGGCGTCTACGGACAAGTTCGATGTCACGATGGCGCACGATGCGCTCGGCCGACTCACAGCCGACAAGCGCGACGGCATCGGCGTCGAGCACGTCTATGCCGGCGGGCGCCTCGTCAGCACGACATACCTCGAGCGCTTCACCGTGAGTTACGAAGTAATTGGCGATAACGAAGTGCTGATCCACGGGCCAGCCGGCGGCGCCCATCGGCTCGAGCGCACCCCGGAAGGCCGAATTCTGCTGCGCCTGGACAACGGTACCAACATGCTGTGCGGGTTCGATCGGTACGGCCGATGTACCGGGCGGCTTGTTTGGCCGGAGGGCGACACGGGAGATGTCCATTGGGTGCAGTACCGGTACAGCGCGACCGGGGAGCTACGGCGCGTGATCGACAGCGCGAACGGCACCACCGAGTACCAATACGACGCTGCCCATCGGCTGACCGGCGAAAGGCGCGATGGGTGGCCCGTGCGGCGCTACGAATATGACCGAGGCGGCAATTTGCTGTCGACGCCCGCATGCCAGTGGACGCGCTACGCTGAAGGCAACCGGCTTGTGAGCTCATCTGCCGGTATGTTCCGCTACGACCACCGGAATCACCTGGCCGAAGAGATCGACGAGAATAACCGCCGGACGACCTATCATTACAACAGCCTGGACCTGCTGGTGAAGGTGACGTGGAGCGATCGGGGCGAGGCATGGACGGCGGAGTACGACGGGCTGTGCCGGCGCGTTGCCAAAGCGATAGGAGATGCGCGTACCACGTACTGCTGGGATGGCGATCGGCTGGCAGCGGAGGTCGGGGCGGACGGACGGTTGCGAATCTATGTGTACGTGAACGAGGCGGCGTTCTTGCCGTTCATGTTCGTTAATTACCCTGGCGTCGGTGCCTTGCCCGAGACAGGGCGTGCGCATTTTGTGTTCTGCAATCAGGTTGGATTACCCGAGTGGATCGAAAATAGCGATCGCGAGGTAGTGTGGCGCGCAAGGGACATCGATCCTTACGGAGCGATTCAGATTGCCGCCGGCAATGCTGTCGAGTATGACCTACGCTGGCCGGGGCACTGGTTGGATCGGGAAACAGGACTGCATTGCAATCGGTTTAGGTCATACAGTCCTACACTCGGTCGATATCTTCAAACGGATCCCATGGGGCAGGCGGGTGGGATTAATCTTTATGCATATCCTGATAATCCGCTCGTATTGATTGATGTCTTGGGGATGTTTCCAGCCCGAAAAAATAATCCAAACAAAAAAAGGGATCCAAATTCGGGCGGGCATGCCCAAGGCAATAACAGGTCCAATCAATCCAAGGGCGGAGACGCAGATCAGGAATCGACTAGTGCGGACGCCGCTGTTGTCCCTAAACCACCAAAGTTCACGCTAGACGACGTTGATTGGGATCATGTTCTCGCGGGTAGTCTCGAAGGCGGCTTTACCGGTGGGCATCATGCGGAGTCCGTAACAAACACGCACCGCATCATAGTCACCAGGTGGTCGCGACCATATGGTTTAGGCGCGCCCTATAAGGCGGACTTGAGGCAAGGTAATAATGTGATATGGAATGGAAAGGATATGTTTCCGGATGGTTGGGGAGTTCCTGACGTAAAAGATGCGGTTCAGGGCGCATTTGAGCGCGGCCTTATTGAAGGGCCGGCACCTGATTCGCACCGTGGTGACCCCACCAACATTAGAACCTTTACAGGGACCGTTATCTGGAGGGGTGTTGAGTTTGAGATAACCGGAATTATCGATTATAACCCGGGCGCCAAATATCGAATTACACAAGTGAAGCCTACAAGCGACCACACGAGATTAACTTGAAATCGGCGATAACGGCCTGCCGCGCGAGCGAATCCTGGCGTCAGGTGGCAAGCATGTCTACGAATATGACCGCTTCGGCAAGCGTACGAAAGCCTCGACCAATGCGTACGAGAATGACCGCCGCGTGCTGCTGCAGTTGGACACCGGCACGCAGGTTTGCTACGCGTTCGATCGCAAGGGGCGTTGTACGGAGCGCGTCCGATGGTGTACCGGCGCATCGACCGATCTAAGCGTGACAAGGCCTGGCGCTCCGCCCCTAAAACGATACTCAATAGTATCAAGCGCTTCCCGACCAGCCATTGTTCCCGACCTCAACACTGCCTCGCCAAGCTCCGGCGGGGCGATATAATCCGCGGTCCGAGGGCATTCAAGCCCGACCGCGAATACAAGAGAAGAAGAAGCAGAAATGGCTCCGTCTCAACCGCATGCATTGCAGCGTCCGCCCGCTGAAGTCCTGTATGCCGATCAGCTCGCGGAACTGAAGGCGCTGGATGGCGCCCGTCCACGACCGCCGGGCTGGCAGCTCAGCCTCGCGGCCGCCCGCGCATTCATTGCCGGCGATCGCTCGCTCGGCATCACGCCGAAGGTGGTCGCGCCGATCGCGAGCATCGAGCGCATGCTCGTCACGCTCGCGACCGGCCGCGGGCTGATGCTGGTCGGCGAGCCGGGCACCGCGAAATCGATGCTGTCCGAGTTGCTGGCGGCCGCGATCAGCGGCACGTCGACGCTGACGATCCAGGGCGGCGCATCGATCACCGAAGACCAGATCAAGTACGGCTGGAACTACGCGTTGCTGATCAACGAAGGGCCGAGCCCACGCGCGCTTGTGCCCGCGCCGCTGTACCAGGGAATGAACGACGGCCGGATCGTGCGCTTCGAGGAACTCACGCGTGCGCCGCTGGAGGTGCAGGACTGCCTGCTCGGCATGCTGTCGGACCGCGTGATGGCGGTGCCCGAGCTGCACGGCGAACACGGGATGCTGTACGCGCGCGAGGGCTTCAACATCATCGCGACCGCGAACACGCGCGACCGTGGCGTGAACGAGATGAGCGCGGCGCTCAAGCGGCGTTTCGATTTCGAAACCGTGTTTCCGATCCTCGACTTCGACAGCGAACTCGCGCTCGTGCGCGAAGCCAGCGCGCGCCTGCTGGCCGGCAGCGGCATTCCGGCGGCCGTGCCGCAACCGGTGCTGGAATTGCTGGTCACGACGTTTCGCGATCTGCGCGGCGGGGCCGGCGATGCGGCGGGCGGCGACGGCGCGATGGACCGGCTGACCGCGGTGATGTCGACGGCCGAAGCGGTGAACGTCGCGCATGCGGTCGGGGTGCGCGCATGGTTTCTCGAGCAGCGCGAAGGGTCGCCGCAGGATCTCGTCGACTGCATCGCCGGCACCGTCGTCAAGGACAACGCCGACGATCGCGCGAAGCTGCGCCGCTACTTCGAGCAGAAGGCTGCGCGGCGCGAAGGGCCGCACTGGCGCGCGTACTACGCGGCGCGTCACCGCCTGCCGTGACGCGTGACATGAGTATGCTCGATCACGGACGCATGCCGGGGCCGCGACGCGTCGCGGCCGGCGCGCGCGGCGGCTGCGTGGAGGCGTCGGCCGCCGCCGGCGCCGCACGCATCGACATCGACTGACAGGCGCAGCATGCAGACCGACACGCCCGGCGAACCGCACATCGTCGGCATCCGGCATCACAGTCCCGCCTGCGCGCGGCTGGTGGCCGAGCGCATCCGCGCGCGGCGGCCGCGTTACGTGCTGATCGAAGGGCCGGCCGACTTCAACGGCCGGCTCGACGAACTGTATCGGCCACACCGCCTGCCGATCGCGATCTACAGTTATCTGTCCGGCGATGCCGCGCATTACGGCTCGTGGACGCCGTTCGCCGAGCATTCGCCGGAATGGCAGGCGTTGCAGGCGGGGCGCGAAGTCGGCGCGACGGTTCGTTTCATCGACCTGCCCGCGTGGCATGCGGCGTTCTCGCGGCTGGAGAATCGCTATGCCGATGTCGCGGATGCCGAACACGAGGCGCGCGCCGACGCATACGAGCGCGCGCTCGCCGACACGCTTGCCGTGCAGGGACGCGACGCGCTCTGGGACCACCTGTTCGAGGACGTCGGCGATACGCCGGGCGCGCTGGACGAACTCGCGCAGCGCCTGTCGACCTACTTCTCGCACGTGCGCGACGACGATCCGGGCTCGCTCGGCAATCAGGCGCGCGAACGGACGATGGCGCGCTGGATCGCCTGGGCCGTCGCCGAATCCGGCGGGCGGGCGGACGACGTGCTGGTCGTCTGCGGCGGTTATCACGCGCCGGCGCTGGCGCGACTCTGGCGCACGCTGCCGGCTACGTTGCCCGACACGCCGGAACCCGGCGCGATCGACGGCGGCGCATGCACCATGCTCGATGTGCAGGCGGGCGACGCCTGCGTGCCCGAGACGGACTCGAATACCGCCGACGTGGCCGCGCGCAGCGTTCGCTACGGTTCCTATCTCGTGCCTTACACGTTCCGGCGCCTCGATGCGTTCGCGGGCTACGCGTCGGGCATGCCGTCGCCGGCCTATTACCAGTGGGTCTGGGCGCACGGCGCGGAAGAGGCCGCGCGGCGCGTGCTCGAGAACGTGATGCAGCGGCTGCGCGCGCGCAAGCTGCCGGTATCGACGGCCGACCTGATTGCCGTGCACGTGCGGGCCGAAGGGCTGGCGCGCCTGCGCGGCCACGCGCGGCCGCTGCGTTGCGACTGGCTCGACGCGCTGGCCGGCGCGCTGGTGAAGGACGCGCTCGACGCACCGCTGCCGTGGACCTATCGCGGGCCGCTGCGGGCGGGCACCGATCCGGTGCTGGTCGAGGCGATGGATGCGCTGGCCGGGGACGTCACGGGCGAGCTCGCGCCGGGCACGCCGCAACCGCCGCTCGTCTGCGCGGTGCGCGACGAACTGGCCGCGCTCGGCATCGTGCTGCGCGGCACGCTGACGCTCGACCTGCTGACCGACGAAGGTCGTGCGCGCAGCCGCGTGCTGCATCGACTGGCGCTGCTGCGCGTGCCCGGCATCGTGCGCCGCCAGGGCGCACAGCTCGCGATGTCGGGCGAACGCGACGAGGTCTGGCAGCTCGGCGAGCCGCTCGAGCAGCAGGCGGCGCTGATCGAGGCCGGTGCGTGGGGCGCGACGCTGTCCGACGCCGCCCGCGCGCGGCTCGAGGACGAATTGCGCGCCGCCGGCGGCCGCATCGAGCCGCTCACCGACGGCCTGAACCGCGCCGCGTGGGCCGGGCTGGCGGCACTGAGTACCGCGCTGCTGGACACGCTGCGTCACGCGGTCGCGCGCGAGCAGCGCTTCGAGTTGCTCGCGCCGGCGCTCGGCACGTTGCATACGCTGCTGCGTCATGGCCATCTGCTCGGCATGAACGATGCGCCGGTGTTGCGGATCGTCGTCGAGGCCGGGTTCGATCGCGCGCTGTGGCTGCTGGAACCGGCCGCCGCGCTGGCGCCGGCCGATCTCGATGCGCACCTGCAGGGGCATGTCTCGCTGCGCCGGATCGTGGCCGATGTGCTGGCCGGCGTCGATGATGCTGTCGACACGCCGCTTGCGATCGAACCGTCGCGCGCACTGGCCGTCTGGCGGCGCAAGGCGGCCGATGCGGCCGCGGCGCCTGCGAGTCGCGGCGCGGCGCTGGGTGCGCTGCTCGGTCTCGCCGCGCATGCAGGGGGCGACGACGGCCAGCCGGTCGCCGGCATCGACGATGCGATGGCGCTGCTGCAGGCGATGCCGGCCGCCGTGCTCGGCGATGCGCTCGGCGGATTGCTTGCGCTGGCGCGCGAGACGCTGGCAAGCGCGCCCGCGTTCGTAGCGGGCATGGACGCGACCGTGCGCGCGCTCGACGACACCGATTTCGTGCTCGCGCTGCCGGGGCTGCGCGGCGCGTTCGCGTGGTTGCCGCCGCAGGAGCGCGGGCGGCTCGCGGACCAGGTGCTGGCGCTGCATCAGGCGACGCACCTGTCGCGACGGGTGCTGACGGAGCGGCGCGCGGACGAGGCGTCGCCCGAGGATGCCGCGCACGCGGCACGCATCGAGGCGCAGGTGCTCGGCCGCCTGCGGCGCTGGGGGCTCACGCCCGATCCGGAGGCGTCGTGACGAGCCGATCGACGGGCCGCCGCGCGCCCGGCTTCTCTTTCCTTCACCACGATGTCGCGCCGTTCCGGCCCGGAGCGGCGCGGCGCCTGCGAGTCCTGCCATGCCGCTGAACATTCCCGGTCCGCTCGAACGCTGGCGCCTGCTGCTCGGCGAACCCGCCGAAGCCGCGTGCGGCACGCCGGGCGCGAACGCACTGGCCGCCGATGCGGCGCTCGAATGGCTGTACGGTCGCGACGGCGACCGCGCGCAGCGCGGCGAGCGCGGCGCCGGGCTCGGGCCGTCGGCGCTGAGCACGCCGGACTGGATCAACGCGATCCATACGCTGTTTCCGAAAGAGGTGATCGACCGGCTCGAACGCGATGCGGTCGAGCGCTTCGGCATCGACGAAGTCGTCACGAACCTCGACGTGCTGGAGCGGATCGAGCCGTCCGAATCGCTGCTGCGCGCCGTGTTGCACACGAAGCATCTGATGAACCCGCAGGTGCTGGCCGCCGCGCGGCGGCTGGTCGCCGAAGTGGTCAGGCGCATCATGGAGCGGCTGGCGACCGAGGTACGGCAGGCCTTCAGCGGCACGCGCGACCGGCGCCGGCGCTCGCGGATGAAGATCGCGCGCAATTTCGACTACACGCGCACACTGGCCGCGAACCTGCGCCACTGGCATCCGGAGCGGCGCAAGCTGTATCTCGACACGCCGGTCTTCAACAGTCGCACGCGTCGCCACGTCGAGCCGTGGGACATCGTGCTGCTCGTCGACCAGAGCGGGTCGATGGTCGATTCGGTGATCCACAGCGCGGTGATGGCCGCGTGCCTGTGGCAATTGCCGGGCATGCGCACGCGTCTCGTGGCCTTCGATACGTCGGTGGTCGACCTGACCGACGACGTGTCCGACCCGGTCGAGCTGCTGATGAAGGTGCAGCTCGGCGGCGGCACGGACATCGCGAAGGCCGTCGCCTATGCGCAATCCCGCGTCGCGAATCCCGCACGCTCGATCGTCGTGCTCGTCAGCGATTTCCATGAAGGCGGCAGCGGTTACGAACTCGTGCGCCGCGTGAAGGCGCTGGCCGAGAGCGGCGCGCGCGTGCTCGGGCTGGCCGCGCTCGATTCGGCGGCCGAGCCGGCGTACGACCGCGAGATGGCCGCGCGGCTCGTGAATGCGGGCGCGCAAGTCGGCGCGATGACGCCCGGGCAACTGGCGGCGTGGCTCGCCGAGAAGGTGCAGGGATGAGCGCGCCGATGCGTGACGACCTGCTCGAACTGACGTCGGAGGCGCTGACCGCGCTTGCCAACGCCGGATTCGTCAAGCGCGCGCAGAAGGATGTCGCGGCCGGTGCCGTGCCGGCGCTGGTCGTCGACGGCGACGGCACGGTGCACGCGTCGTTCGAAGACGGCGTGCGCACCAGCCTGCCGCCGGGCCGGACCTTGCGCGACGCGGCGTGCAGTTGCACCGCGAGCGGGATGTGCCGGCATCGCGTGATGCTGGTGCTGGCGTATCAGGCGAGCATGCAGGCGACCGAAGCGGCCGATGCGCGCGCAGACGGTGACGGCGCGACCGAGCAGATCGATACGCATGAGGGAACGATCCGTCATCCGAACGATGTGGTGAACGACGAAACGCGCGACGACTCGGGCGATGCACCAGCAGATGACGATGCGAACGGCGTGCCGTCCGCCGACCGCGCATGGAGCCCCGCCGATTTCGACGATGCCGCGCTTGCGGCGAGCTTCGCGCCGTCGGTGCTCGAACAGGCTGCGGGCATGGCGGCCGCGCGGCCCGTCGTGGCTGTGCAGCCGTGGTCCGGGCCGCGCTCGTCGCCGGTTGCGCGACTGCCGATGTGCAGCGTGCGGTTCTTCTCGCGACGCTCGCTCACGCATGCGCGCTGCGATTGCCGGCAGGGCAGCGGCTGCGCGCATGTCGTGGTGGCCGTCTGGGCATTTCGCCAGGCCGGCGCATTGGCCGACGGCGCGTCGGAGACGATGGTCGAGGTGCGTCCGCCGGCCGGCGAGGAGGCCGCGAGCAACGACGACCGGTCGCCGCTGCGCGACGACGCGGCGCACGCATTGATCGCCGACCTCGACATGCTGGTGCGCGCGCTGTGGCTGGACGGTTCGAGCCAGCCGCCGATCGCGCTGGCCGCGCGCGTGGAGTCGCTGCGCGGCCGCCTGCGCGAACGCGGCTGGCAGTGGGTCGACGATGCGCTCGACGAAGCCTGGCAGCTCGTGCACGCGCAACACGCGCGCAGCAGCCGTTTCGAGCCGCTGCGGCTCGTGCGCGTGCTGGCCGAGCTGTGGGCGCGCCTGCGCGCGGCGACGTGCGCCGCGACGCAGCGCGACGGTGTCGCCGTGCCTGCGCGCCAGATGCTCGGCATCGGCGTGAAGGGCGAGGTCGAACTCGATCATTTGCGGTTGGTGTCGCTCGGCGTCGAGCTGTGGGCCGACGAAGCGGAAGAGGGCGCCAGCGTGCTGTTCGCCGATCCCGACACGCAGACCGTGATGGCGTTGACGCGAAACTGGCCGCGTGCCGCCGACGTCGCGGCCGGCGGTCGTGCGCCGGATCTGGCCGGTCGCCGCGTCGCGGGTTTTCCGTTGCGGCAGATCGCCGCCGGGCAGGTCGTCACGAAAGCGGCCACGCGGCGCGCGAACGGCGCGCTCGACATCGCGGCCGGCGTGCGGCAGACGGGCGTGTTGCCGCTGTCGCCGAAATCCTGGGACGATCTCGTCGCGCCGATCCGCCAGTCGAGCGTCGCGGCGCTCGTCGCGCACCTGCGCGACGCGCTGCCCGATTTCGTGCGGCCGAGGCTGGCGGCGAACGGCGCGGCGGCCGGCGCGGCCGGCGCGGCCGGGTCGCTGCACGTCGTCGCATTCGAGCCGATGATCGTGCGGTCGGTCCACTGGGACGCGGCCGCGCAGGTGCTTCACGCACGGCTCGCGCAGCGCGAAGCGCACACGGCCGACGTGGACGGCGATGCCGATGCGCTGCACGTCGCGTTGCCGCATCGTGCCGTGGCGCCCGGCGCGGTCGATGCGTTGGCGCGCACGTTGTCCGGTGAATGGGGCGCGCTGCGCGCGATGGCGGGCACCGTGCGCCTGCATGCGGGCGCGGCCGTGATGCGGCCGCTGGCCGTTCTGACTGCGCAGCGCGCCGTCGTGCTGCAGACCGAAGCGACGGCGCCGCAACCGCTACCGCTGTCCGGCGCGCGCGAGCCGTTGCCGGCGCTGGTCGCGCTCGCGGAGGACACGCTGGCGCTGCTGGCCGAGTGGCTGCGCCAAGGCATGCGCCATCAGGGCGGCGGTGCGGTCGAGCGCGCGCTGTCGCAGGCCGCGCGGCTGGAGCGGGCGGGCCTCGCGCAGGCGGGCCGGCTGCTGCGCGCGCTGGCCGACGGCTTGCACGCCGCGCAATCGGCATCGATGCAGGCGCAACTGGGTTCGCTGACGCTGCTGCTGCTGGGCATCGTCGAGCAATGACGGCATGACCGTCGATCGGGCGAGCAGGCAGCGCCCGGCATCGCGATTCGTCGCACGGCAGCGCGCGGATCGCGGGATGAATTATCGAGAGGGCGTCGTGGCTGCCTGGCGGCCATGACATACGGGGCGCGGCACCGTGCCGCGCCGTCGATCCGAGTGAGAGGGAGCGGATGCGTCGTTTTGAACTGATCGAAGGCAATTCCAGCAAGTTCTGGGAAGTGGAGCAGGACGGCTCCGGGCTCGATATCCGCTGGGGCCGTATCGGCACCGCGGGCCAGAGCCAGACGAAGTCGTTCGCGGACGACACGAAGGCGCGCGCCGCGCTCGACAAGCTCGTCAAGGAGAAGACCGGCAAGGGCTATGCGGAAGTCGCGGTGGCTGCCGGCGCCGGCATCGGCGCGACCGCCGCGAAGCCGCCGGCGGCAGATGCGGCGGCGGGCGCGCAACCTGCGACGGTGAATGGCGCGCCGGCCGCGCCATCGGCCCAGCCGGCCGCCACGGCTGCCGCATCGGCGCCGGCATCGACTGACTCTTCCGCTCCCGCCCCCGTGCCGCCCGTTGCGGCCGACGGCTTCGATGCACAGTGCGAGCGCGTCTTCGAGACCGTTCGCGCGCAGATCGCGAACGGTGACATGAAGCCCGGCGAGACGTTGACGGTCGCCGTGATCAAGCGCCGCTACGATGTCAGCGACCAGGGCGCGGCGATGGCGTTCGACCTGCTCAAATCGCGCCGCCTGCTGTATGGCTGGGGGACGTCGGCCGACGTGCACGAGCACGCGCAGGCAACGGCCGCGGCGCTTGGCGAGTGGGCGGCGTCCGAGGCCGCCGCCGTCGCGCCGGAGCCCGCGCCGCCCGCGGTTGCCGACACCGGCGCGCCGCCGTGGCTGATGCACGGCGACCCGGTGCGCCTGTCGCCGCAGATCCAGCGCGTTGCCTACGCGTCGCGCCGCTTTCCGGTTGCGGTGAACGTGCTCGACGTGCGCGCCGCATGGCTGAAGATCGAAGGCAAGAACGGTTACTCGATCGACATGAGCGCGACCGATGCGGCGCTGCGCCCAGCCGTCCAGCGCATGCTCGACCGGCTGGCCGCGCGCACGCCGATCGCCGGACCGGCGGCGGATGCCGAGGCCGACGCCGCGCTGTTCGCGCTGGCGCTGACGCTGGGCGACTATCACGGCGAAACCGCGATCGGCGGCCCGGTCGCCGACTATCTCGTCGCGCAATACGGTTTGATCGGTGCGATCGACGTGCTGCTCGACGCGCTGAAGCTCCAGGTGCACGGCGACTACGATCGTCAGGCGCAGCGCCGCGTCCAGCGTTTCTCGACGAACGTCGATGGCCCGGTGCGCGCCAGCTGGCGCGGGCCGATCGCGGGCGGCGAGGCGACGCTGCGCGAGCATCTGGCCGCCGCGAGCGACGCGGACTGGCAGGCCTGCGTCGACAGGATCGAAGCAGGCTTGCCGGCGCTGCATCCGAGCCGCCAGCCGGTGCCCGCGCTGCTGCTGCCGGATGCGCCGGACTTGTCCAACGCACTGGTGCGCCGGCTGGGCGCCGGGCGCGACGTGCCCGAGACGCTGCACTGGATGCTGCTGACCGCGACCGATCCCGATGCGATCGCGGTTGCCGCGAAAATCCGGCCGGACAGCTATGGCCATACGTTCTGGGGGATGGAGCGGATGGCGGCGACCGTGCTGCGCGAGCGCGGCGCGGCGGCGTTCGACGTGCTCGAACGCGGCGCTGCCGACGATGCGGCAGGCGACGCGCTTGCCGCGATCGGCACGCCCGACGCGGTGACCGCGCTGGCGAAGGTCGCCAGCGGTTCGAAGGGCGCGCTCGCGCGCCTGTCGCTGTCGCTGGATCGCTGGCCGGTGGCGGGCATGGTTGCGCTGTCGCGGCTCGTGGCAGCGGGCGGCAAGGATGCCGGGCTGCTGACACCGAGCCTGACGCGCCTGCTGCGCGCGCATACGGCGCACGTCGACGTGCTGCGGCCGTGGCTCGACGCGCCGGCACAGGCGGTGATCGACAGGCTGCTCGCGTTGCTGGCCGGCCCAACCGACGTCGCATCGACCGCCGAGTTGCCGGACGTGCTGGCAGCGCCGCCGTGGCTCGCCGCCCGGCAGAAGAAGACGGCCGCACTGACGCTGGAGCCGCTCGAACTGACGGCGATCGAATGCTGGGACGAAGCGAAGCGCAACCAGGCGAAAACGCCCGACCAGTGGGAGGCGAAGCGGCTCGCCGCCGCGGCAAAGGACGCGATGGCGCTGATCGACGGCCTCGGCTTCGATGCAAGCAAGAAGTACTACGGTCCGCTCGGCGAGGCCGCGGCGAAGGCGCTCCGGCAACGCGACGCGCCGGCGTTCGTCGACGCGTGGCGCGCGATGCTCGACGAGCGCAAGCGCGAACGGTACTTCTGGTACTGGTTGCGCGCCGAGTACCTGACGCTGCTGCCGGCCGGGGTGGGGGTCGAGATCTGGAACGCGATCGCGGGCGAGTACAGCACCGGGTCCGTGGACATGCTGATGGCCACCTTCGGCCTGTCCGCATTGCCTGGCCTCGTCGCGACCGTGCGCAACAAGCCGACGGAGAATTTCCACTACGCGCTGAACTACGGCGCCGTCGAATGCGCGCCGATCGCGGCGCGCGCGTTTGCGAAACTGAAGACGCTGCGCGACGACGGCCGTGCGTGGTTGCTGAAGTTTCCCGAGCACGCGGCCAGCGGCCTGATTGCGCCGTCGCTCGGCAAGCCGGGCGAAGCGCGCGACTGCGCGGGCGCCGCGCTGCGCCTGCTGCAGGCGAACGGTCACGAGGCGTTGCTGATGGACGTCGCCGCGCGCTATGCCGACGACGCGGTACCGCAAGCGGTGCGCGCGGTGCTCGACGAGAGCCCGCTCGACCGTTTTCCGACCAAGCGCGGCAAGCTGCCCGAATTCTGGCAGCCGCGCGGCTGGCGCCGGCCGGTGCTGAAAAACGGCAAGGCGCTGCCTGACGAAGCACTCGATCATTTCGGCCAGATGCTGACGTTTCCGACCAATGAAGGGGTATACGGAGGCATCGACGTCGTGAAGGACGCGTGCACGGCGGAGTCGCTGGCCGACTTCGCGTGGGACTGCTTCAACGCATGGCTCGATGCGGGCGCGCCGGGCAAGGAAGGCTGGGCGCTGACCGCGCTGGGCCTGTTCGGCAACGACGACACCGCGCGCAAGCTGACGCCGCTGATCCGCACGTGGCCCGGCGAATCGGCGCACGCACGCGCGGCGACGGGCCTCGACGTGCTGGCCTCGATCGGCAGCGACGTCGCGCTGATGCTGCTCAACGGCATCGCGCAGAAGGTCAAGTTCCGCGCGCTGCAGGACCGCGCGCGCGAGAAGATCGAAGCGATTGCGGACGCGCGCGGACTGTCGTCCGAGGAGCTGGAAGATCGTCTCGCGCCCGATCTCGGGCTCGACGCGCAAGGCACGATACTGCTCGACTTCGGTCCGCGTGCGTTCCGGGTCGGCTTCGACGAGACGCTCAAGCCGTATGTGCGCGAGACGGGCGCCGACGGCGTGCCGGGCGCGCGGCTCGCGGATCTTCCGAAGCCGAAGAAGACCGACGATCCCGTGAAGGGCAAGGAAGCGGTCGAGCGCTTCAAGCTGCTGAAGAAGGATGCACGCACCATCGCGAGTCAGCAGCTCGCGCGGCTCGAGGTTGCGATGTGCGGGCGCCGCCGCTGGGCACCCGATGTGTTTCGCGCGTTTCTCGCCGAGCATCCGCTGGTGCGCCACCTCGTGCAGCGCCTCGTCTGGGGTGTGTACGAAGTCGACGATGGCGGCAACTTCGGCGGCACGCTGAAGGCCTGCTTCCGCGTGGCCGAGGACGGCACCGCGGCGACGGCCGACGACGATGTGTTCACGTTGCCGGAAGGCAAGACGATCCGCATCGGCGTGCCGCATGCACTGGAAATCGAGCCGGCCGATGCCGCCGCGTTCGGGCAGGTGTTCGCCGACTACGAGTTGCTGCAGCCGTTCGCGCAGCTCGGCCGCGACGTGTACCGGCTGACCGACGACGAGCGCAACGGGCTTCTGCTCGAACGCTGGAAGGGCGTCAAGGTACCGACCGGCCGCGTGCTTGGGCTTGTCAACAAGGGCTGGCGGCGCGGCGAAGCGCAGGATGCCGGCTGCATCTGGTATTTCACGAAGCCGCTCGGCGCGGGCAAGGTGATCGAGCTGTCGCTTGACCCGGGGATCATCGTCGGTTCGGTCGACATGTATCCGGAGCAGGCGCTCGGCGCATTGCAGACCGGATCGCCGTCGAACTGGGGCGGTGTTCGCGAGCCCGACGCGCTGTCGACGCTCGACGAAATCTCGGCGAGCGAGTTGATCCGCGATCTGGAAGGGATGCGCGAATAGCGCGTGACAGCGCGAACGGAATACCGACCTGGGGCGCCCCGTGGAGATGAGCTCCGCCGCCGCGTTGTTTTTCGCGAAATCGCGAGGCGTGCGGAACAGATTTTTTAACGAGTTTGATTTTTATGGATTCGCCGGACTTGAGGCGCATGGACACACCTATCGAACGGGCCTGCACGACGCAGCGTGTTCAATTCTCGTATGCGGGGCAAGTCACCACGCCGTTCAGGCGCTTCTTGATCGAAACGGTCGAGCGCCTGACAGCGCGTGCGAAGCTCGAACACCTGTACCGGCAGAATCGTTTGAATCCGGTCGAAGGCGAGAGTTTCTGGTCCGCCGCCGCTCGTTTGCTCGAACTCGATATCCGCTTCGACGCCGCCGCACTCGCGAGTGCGCCCGCGCAAGGTCCGCTGGTGGTGATCGCCAATCATCCGTATGGCGTGCTGGATGGCGTCACACTTTGCTGGCTTGTCGAGCGGTTGCGCCCCGACTTCCGCCTGCTGGCGAGTTCGGTGCTCATGCAGGCACCCGAGTTGCAGCCCTGGCTGCTTCCGGTCGATCTTTCGATTCGCGAATCCGCACGCGCCATGAACGTCGCCACGCGGCGCAAGGCGCTCGAGCACGTGCGCAACGGCGGCGCGCTGATTGTCTTTCCCGCCGGGCTGATCTCCGTCTCGCCGGATCGCGCCGGCCGGCGGCGCGCGATCGATCCGCCGTGGGGCACCTTTGCCGCGCAGCTTGTGCGCCGCACTGGCGCCACGGTGTTGCCGGTCTATTTCCACGGGCAGAATAGTCGGCTCTTCCAGATCGCGAGTCACATCGACAGGACGCTCAAGCTCGCGCTCATTTTCCGCGAGGTGGGCGCACGTATCGGGTCGTCCGTCACGGTGAGCATCGGCGCACCCGTGCCTTTCGCACAACTCGCCAACGGCCGTGGCGATCGCGCATTGATCGACGAATTGCGTGAGCGCACTTACTCGCTTGCCGAAGGCTGAGCGTGAACGAAAAAAAGGGCGCGCAAATGATGATGTACGCGACGACCTGAGAGAAGGCTGGGTCGGCCATCACGGCCGGCCCGCTTAGCGCGTGCTGATGCGCATCATCATGCCGTGCTGCGGGCGCATGGCCACCCGCACCTGAGGCATGACGCGATGGCCCGGAACCAGATCGAAGCGAAAGCGGCCGAGTAGGCAACGCAGGACCACCAGCATTTCGGTCATCGCGAAGCTCATGCCGATGCACACGCGCGCGCCTGCGCCAAACGGAATATACGCATGGCGTTGGATGTTTTCGCGCGCGGCGCCCATGAATCGCTCAGGATCGAATGCGTGTGGGTCGCTCCAGAGCGTCTGATGGCGATGCAGCACATACGTGGCAACCGTGACGATCGTGCCTGCCGGAATCGCCACGCCGGACAGCGTGTCGTCTTCGTGTGCGATTCGGCTCATCATTGGAATGGGCGGATACAGGCGCAGGGTCTCCTCGATCACCGCGCGCGTTACGGGCAGATCGGTGAACGCCGGGCCTTCGTGCGCGTGCGCATCGATTTCGGCCTCCACGCGCGCGCGCCAGCCGGGCGACTGCGAGAGCAGATAGAGAACCCACGTCAGGGCATTGGCGCTCGTTTCGTGGCCCGCGCCGATGAACGTCACGATATTGTCGTGCAGTTCGCGCTCGCTCATCGCTTGTCCCTCGGCGTCGTGCGCGCTCAGCAGCAGCGTGACCAGATCCTGGGGCGCGGGCGCGCCGCGTTCGAGCAGCGCGCGACGCTGCCCGATCATCTCGTTGACAACGCGCGCGGCGTGCTGCAGGGATTTGCGTCCCGTGAGGCGATTCAGGCGCGGCAGCCAGTCCGGCAAGCCGACGAGGTCGAAGTAGTCAAGCCGTCCGAGCGTTTCGAGGTAGTGCGCGATGGCCTGCTGGAACATCGAAGGCTCGCACGCGAGTCCCTGGCCGAACAACGTGTGCTCGAGGATTTCAAGCGTGAGGCGGCCCATTTCAGTGGCGACGTCGAGCGTGTGTTCGCCGCGGGCGCGCGAGACATGAGCGATGCGCTCCGCGCATTGCTGCGCTGCCGCCGCCTGTGCAACGGCGAACGCCTTGACCCGCTGCGGCGTGAACAGCGGGGCCATCATCTGGCGCTGTCTGCGCCATGCATCGCCATTCGACGTGATGATGCCGACACCCAGTGCCGGGCGCAGCAGACGCAGTTGCAACTCGTTTTTCTCGTAGTTGCGCACGTTGTCAACGAAGATGCGACGGATCGCGGCGGGGTCGTTGACCAGCGCGCGTCGATCGACGATGGTCTTGCGAAGCTGCATCGGCAGTCGGAAATCGTCTTCGCACCAGATCTCCAAAGGATTGCGGCGAAGCGTGAGCAGCAGCGCGAAGGGGCCGAGCGGTGACTTGTGCGGCGTCGGCGAAGGGGGGTAGAAACGCGTGGGCGAAAGCAGGTTCATCTACGAAGGGCGAAAGCGTTCAGCGCTGCGGCAGTCGGGCGGATGCCGCAGCGTTGCGCGCGAACTGGATCATGCCGAAGACGCCGTGCACGGCAAACAGCACGAGGAGCGCGGCGGGCACGGTGTCGCTCATCGTGCGATCGCCGTGCAGCAGCGCGGGCAGCGCGAGCGCCAGCGCGCACCAGGCGGGCAGCGCCCAGCGCTTGCCGTCGCAATGCGCGCCGAGCGCAATCGTGCCGGCCAGCGTGCAGCCCATCAGCATCCAATGCAAGTCGGAGTGGGCGTGATGCTGCGTATTTAGCCAGCAAATGAGCATGCCATAAAGGAGCAAGCCCCCGCTGGCCACGAAGACTGCACTCACACGCGCCGGCGAGCCATGTTCGCCGGCTGGCCACCTCGCGCCCGCGAGCCGCAACAGCAGTTCGTGACTCGCGCGCAGCGGGTTGCGGCTGTTCGCAATGCCATCGACGCCGTAACGGGCATCGACGTGATCGTCGTCGGCTCGGGTGAAGGTGCCGAAGATTTTGTCCCACAGAAGAAAGGTGCCGCCGAAGTTGCAGTTGAAGAACTGCGGCTCGGCGCGATGGTGCACACGGTGATGTCGCGGCGTGATCAGAAAGCGGTCCAGTACGCCCGCCGACCGCACGAGGCCGCTGTGGTTGAAGAACTGGACGGCATAGTGGAACGACGAAATGGCGACGTAAATATCGAGCGGCAAACCCAGAACGGCCAGCACGCCGGTGAACGGAGAATCGGTGAGCGACGCATACCAGGAATTGCGGTTACACAGCGAGAGATTGAAGTTTTCGCCCTGGTGGTGAACGACATGCACGGCCCAGAGCAGCCCGAATCGATGGTGCGCGCGATGCCGCCAATAAAAGCAGAGATCCCACGCGAACAGCGCAAAAATCCACTGCGCGGCGCGCGGCAGGCGGTCGATCCAGTGCAGGTTTAGATGCGCGAGAACGGCTGCGTAGGCCGCGATTTCGACACCACGGAAGGCCCACATCAGGATATGGCCGGAATTGAGGTTGAAGACGAGTTCCGGCCAGACCGTGCGTTCGCGGCGCATCATTCTCAGCAGGAGTGCTTCCGCGAGAATCAGGCCGCCGCCCACGGCACAAGCGATGGCGGATGGACTCATGCTGGACAATACCCCGGTGTCGCAAATGTCATGGCTTCACGAAGCTTGCAGGCATCGCAAATCATGCGCTTACCGAAACAGACTCAACAGCAACAAAACCGGGCGGATAGTGACGGGTTCCGCGGACGGATTCAAGGTGAGACGAATCTTATAGACTGCGTAGGCGGGAACCTCGCGCCAACTTGAATACAGGTCAAGTGCGCGAAATTCATGCGGATATGCGCCGAATATCGTAAGCGCGTTGGCACCAACACGTTCGACTGCGAGACGTGCACGCGGAAGATGATAGTACTGGCTGATTAGCATGACGGATGCAAGATGCTGCTCGTGCATATACGCCGCCAGATGGCGAGCGCTAGCGAGCGTGTTGTCGCCGGCATTGTCGGCGATGATTGCCGTCTCCGGTACCCCGCGTGCTGTCAGATATTGCTTCATTGCAACCGTTTCGTCGCCGAGCGGCGCATCGATGCTTCCCGTTACGAACAGCCGGCCACACATTCCTGCCCGGTAGCATTGTATGGCTACGTCAAGGCGTTGGGCCAGAATGGGAGCGGGCGTCCCATCGCTGTCAAGCGCGTTGCCAAATATGGCGGCGACTTCAGCCTTGCCATCCGGCATCGAAATACCAGCCACGCAGATCACAACGGCCGCAAGAGCCCACGCCAGGGCAAGCAGCATCGTCACCTTCTTGAACAGCCAATATATCGTCTTTGCGTATTTCATATTTCATGCCGCTTCGAAGCGCCGGCATCGCGCCGACAGAGTTCACTCGTGCCGTTTTTCCAGGTAGCCGTACCGCTCCCATCCTGCCAGTTGTCGGCAGTTTCTCGTTGCTGGAATGAAGCAGCACGAGCTTGGGTACCAACAGAATGCGCAGCAAACACAGCAATAGGAGCCAAGATACGCAATCCACGCATGTATCCGTGATCTTTGATGTTTCTGTTGGTATTCACTTCAGCGTAAGCCGCAGTCCGGCTCATCTGGAACCGAAGTCAACGTTGCGTTGACCGGAGGAATGGTTCATTGTCCCTGGAAGCTTCGCGGCTTATAGGAGGTACCGTCCCAGACCGCGCGTTTAACGGTCTTACCCGTTTTCGCCTGGGCGGCTCGAGTGCGGATCAGCAGATCGTAGTGGTCGAGCGTCATATTGGGACTGAAGCCAAGAACGTATTCTTCGTTGCTGGTATTTTCGCTGTCGCAGCCTGCCTCCTGGTCGTCTGTCGGCGCCTTGGCCGTGCCTGCGAGCTTCTGCGCGCAGTCCGCTGCACCATCCTTGTCGTAGACGGACGACAAGGTCAGCGCGCTGAAGATCGGCGTCAGCGCGCTGCCGCTGAAGCGGTAAAGATTGATGGCCTCGTAGTTGTCGCTGTGTGCCGTGGAGTTGTAGTCGTCAAGAATGCGTACGCCGAACGCAGTCTCCTGCATACTGATGCGATAAGGAATCAGGTCGAGCTGGAGCGACAGATGCCAAGGCGGAAAACCGAAGTCATCGAGTTTTTCGTGGGAACTGCGCGCAAGCAGATGAAAATCGTGACCGGTTCGACGCAGTACGCCAGTCCACAGTTCTCTCCGATCGTCATCGTGAGGCACGGGCAGCAGTGCCGCGACAACCCACACGTCGCCGCTACCGGCGGGTGCGTGCAGCCATCGGGCAAGGACAACGCTATCCGTAACATCGGCAGCGTTGTCCGCACGCCCAATCAACGCCGTAAGCGCGTCGGCCTTGTCTTGCGGGTCGACCGTACCGGCTGCGCAAGCAGGGTGGATGATCAAGAGGGCGCACAGTGAAAGCAGAAACGTTCGAAGCACGTTTGCCGAAATAACACGGGTACCGCAGGCGGTCGTCAATTGAGGGGTACCTTGTCTGGATTCGTGCGGATCACTTTTGAGATCATCACGGCTGACCGGGGACGCCGTGATTCTCACAACTCGGGAACGTTTGCTCCAACCATTCTAGCGTGTGAAAGGCCTGCCGAACTGAAATGTCGCCATATCGTCAGGAGCCGCGTGTTGCGCACTTCGATCATGGATGGGATTCAGCCGATTCCAACTCACGCATTCAGAGCGAGAGCGCGGGAAAGAGCGATTATTTCCGGTGGCGGCACAATCACTTACAAGGATCTGCAGTTACGCGAAGACGAAAACGCGGCTCGGCTGCTGTCGATTCCGGGGATCGGTGTCGTCACGGCAAGTCTTCTCGCGTCCGAGATCGGGAACGTTATAAACAACCTACATTCTTCGACATCGCGCAGGCTGAGCTGGAAGCGGAAATACCACCGCACGGCCTGAGCAATGGTGGCCGCAGGAAACCGGCGTCCACGATAGAGCGAGGTCGTTTTCATGTCGTTATCCTACGCCAGCGTGACAATGCCGGTGCGTCGTTAAAAGACCGCGTACCTTGAGCGAGGGATTGGGCACGCGGACCGGCATGCTGGACTGCAGCTAAAAATGCTTTGCTAGCATTAACGGTTCGGCGTCACCCCGGTGGGCTTGGTGGCGGCGGTGGCGCTGCGCAACTCGCCCATGGTGGACAGCAGTGAGCCTTGCATATCGTCGCCATCCAATGACCAACTGAACACGCCGCCCAGCTGCTGGGCTTTGACATAGCCCAGCTTGGTGCGGATCACATCCGGTGTGTCATAACTCCAGAACTGCGTGCCGTCATAGCTCCACAGCTGCTTGGTGACGGGATGCACATAACGCGCGCCTGCGCGGCCCCCCAGCACACGATAGTCCTCGTAACCCGCCTCGTAAGTGCCGGGCGCGGGGCCGGTGGCGCTTTGATACAGGCCATTGCCATTAGGGCCGGCGGCCACGCCGGTCCAGCCGCGGCCATAGAACGGGATGCCCACATTGATGCGGTTGCGGGCCAGGCCAGCGCTGACCAGGGCATTCACCGCGTCGTCGATATCGTAGAACTTGGCGTCGTTCTGGGCCGGATTGGCCGGATCCGGGTAGAGGTTGGACTGGAAGTTGGTGGGGCCTTGCGCTTCCCAGCCGCCATGGAAGTCATAAGACATCACATTGGCCCAGTCCAGGTAAGCGCCGTAGTTGCTCGGTTCGGTATTGCGGATTTTGTCCACGCCAGCGCCCAGCGCGGCGGAAAGGTAATAGCGACGCTTGTTCTGCTGGCCCAGCGCATCCAGCTGACGGCGGAACTCCGCCAGCAGCAGGGTGAAGTTTTGCTTGTCCGCCGCGCTGTAATGATTGGTGGGCAGGCCACCGGCCACCGGGTATTCCCAGTCGATGTCAAAGCCGTCAAACACGCCCAGCGCCACACCCTGTCCCCCGGCGTTTTCTTGTTGCGGCAGGTTGCCCTTGATGTAGAGGTTGATGCAGGAGGAAACCAGCGCCTGGCGGCTGGCGTCGCTGGCGGCTACGGTGGAGAAGTTCTTGGACCAGGTCCAGCCGCCCAGGGAGATCAGCACCTTGAGCTGCGGATTTTTCAGTTTCAGCTTACGCAGTTGGTTGAAGTTGCCGCGTAGCGGGGTGTCCCAGCTGTCTGCCTGGCCGTCCACGGACTCCGCCGCGGAGACGGTGCGCTGGTAATCCGCCCAGGCGTCGCCGCCATCGCCATTGCCGCTTTCCGCCACCGTGACCATGCCGCACTGGCCGTTGGCGTAGACATTGCCAAAAGCGTAGTTGAGCACGGTGAGTTTTTTATCGCCGCCGCTGGCCGCCAGGTTTTTCACAAAGTACTGGCGCTGATAAATACCCCATTGGGTGAAATAAGAGCCCACGTTGTAGCCCACGGTGGGCGTGGGTTCCGGCGGCACGCCGCTGCCTGAGCCGCCGCCGCTGACAGGCGCACATGAGTTGGCGGCGCGCTGCTGCCAAACGGCCCCTTGGCTGGCTGTAGGCGTTTCCCCTCGCGTCCACCATTGCGCTTGCCAGGTTTGGCCGTTGTACAAGGCGTAATCGCCCGCGTTATAGATCTGGCTGGATTGCCAGGCGCTGCAGCTGGGCAGGGCATAGGCCGCAGAGCTGGCCACGATGAGGCTGCTCGCGCCGATCAGGGGCAGGCAGAGGCGGTGAATCGAACGTTGCATTACATTCTCCTTTGCTTTATGGCGGATGCCGGTGACGAAGCCTGGCTTACTTTGGTATGCATTTGGTATTAAATTGGTATCAGTATTGGCCAGGATTTGGGAAATGCAAGGAGAATTTCGGGGCGCTTCAGAAAATCTATGGTCACCCCCTTTTTTGCAAGACTGATTTCGATGTCGTTGTTGGCTTGCGTAAATCTATTCGGCGTCGTTCAGGGGAATGACTCCCCGCGCCACGATGAGATTCGCGCCTGGCGGTCCTAAAAACGGAAGCAGTCTGGCATAGGTGCTTGGAAAACGATTATTTAGAAAAATCCGGCAATGACAATGTGATAACTGTTAAGTCAACCTGAATACGCTGTTGAAGCGCATCGTATTCTTGAACATCGGCACGGATATGCATTTGAATGCGTAACAATGTCCACGGCGGGGCCCTGCGCGAGATCCGCGCTCGCATCGCTCTGCGTGGCACGCGCCGCGGCGCGACGCCGCGCGCGAAATTCGCGATCGGCGACGGCGACGCGGACGTCAGCGTTCGTGACGTTGACTGGCCGGCCAATATCAACCAGACCCCATTAAAACTTTGCTAAATCACCTTATGTCAAATATGGTGACTACCATACTAGACAGACCTCCACTTATCCGTATTGCACTGCCGTTCAACATGAAAACGGTATCGGCTTCGTTGCCCAACTGAACCGGCCGGACCTGCGTCGACGGCAACCGCCGGTCAACCGCTCTCCGCTGCGGCGAAGTCGCCGGGCGGCAACGGTCGGTTCACCACGTCCTGTGCCTCGGCGCGCGTCAAGCCGAGCGTCTGCAATACCATCGCCGCGGCACGCTCGGGGAGCCGGCCCTCGTCTCCCACCCGCTTCCTCGTCCCGCCCGCAGCAGTGTCCGCCGCGTAGGACTCCGCCGCGATCGCCGCCAGGATCGTCCCCGTCATCGCGAGCACGCTCATGAACGGATCACCGACGACGAAGCGGCGTGCCGCGATTCCGCGCTCGCAGTCCCGCCGCAAGCGCCGGCCCAGCCCGTGGTCGAGCGCGCGCACCGAGAAACCCTCCCGCATCAGAAACTGCCCCCAGAGCCGCTCGCGGCGCGCGCGCATCAGCGTGTGACGCATGCAAACCGACACGACCTCGGCCGGATCCGACAAACCGCTCGCAAGACGCTCGAGCCCGTCCGCGAAATCGTCGAACACCCACTCCGTCAGCGCGGCGAAGATCCCGTCCTTCGATTCGAAGTGGTAGTAAAACGAACCGAACCCCACATCCGCCGCCTCGGTGATCTCGCTGATCGCGACGTTGTCCCTGCCCTTTTCCGCCATCAGGCCGAACGCCGCCCGCAGCAAGCGCATACGTGTCGCCTGCTTGCGCCGGGCACCGCGCGGCTGGCGCTGTTCCGCGTCGCCCGCTGACTCGTTCGGGAGACGCGGCCAGGCCGGTTCGTCGTCCACGAGCGCGCCTTCCCTGTCCAAAAGAAATTTCTGCATGGCGCAATTCTAGATCGATCTCTCATACTTGACAACATTATCAGGTATGAGTCTAATCTCGAAAATCACAGAGCCGGTTCCCGTCCAGACACTGTGTCGGACCCTTGCTAGCGAGCGTCGGTGACGTGCAGGCGGCCCCGTCGGCACGCTCGGCGGCCATCGCCGTGCGCAAGCCGCGCCATGTCGGCAATCGGAATGAACTGCACCTCGAACGTCGGAGTACTGATTGATCGTCATGCGCACCGTTGGCGGAGATGCTCGCGCGCGCCTGCATAAACCGGGGCGACCCTCCGTGGTCGCCGAACCCTTTTCAGTTGGCCCCCTCACTTGTCTTGGAAACATCGTGAAATCACCCGGTCTTGACGCGCGGACTTCAACGCGCCCGTTTCTGACACGCATCGCGCCGCCGCTTCGGCGAGCCCCGATCGCGTTCGCCTGCTGTGCGATTCTCCTCACGGCATGCCACTCGCACGAGGCCCCCGCGCCCGAACTGCAGCCGGTGGTCGCGCTGCCAGTTCATTCGGGCAACGGCGCAGTGCAGCGCGTGCTGCCCGCGCAGGTTCAGGCGCGATATTCGACGCCGTTGTCGTTCCGGGTCGGCGGCAAGATCGTCGAGCGGCGCGTGAGAATCGGCGACGCCGTCAAGGCCGGCCAGGCCCTCGCGATGCTCGACCCCGCCGATCTGCACAACACGTTGCTGAACGCGCGCGCACAGCTCGATGCCGCCGAGCATCGCGTCGCGTACGCAAAGCAACAACTGGATCGCGACCGCGCCCAGGCTCAGGCCGACCTGATCGCGCCCGCACAGCTCGAGACGACGCAGGACGCGTATGCATCGGCGGTCGCACAACGCGATTCCGCGCTCGCACAAATGGCGCTCGCGGAAGATCACGTGCGCTACGCGACGCTAGTCGCGGATCACGACGGCGTCATCACGTCGGAGGATGCCGATACCGGGCAGAACGTCGAGCCCGGCCACGCGGTGTTTCATCTGGACTGGAGCGGCGACCTCGACATCCTCTGCGACGTCTCGGAGCGTGATCTGCCCGATCTGTCGGTCGGCCGCACCGCGCACGTCAGCCTGACGGCGCTGCCGGGCAAGGTGCTCGACGCACGCGTGCGCGAAGTCGCGGCGGCCGCCGATCCGCAGAGCCGCACGTGGCGCGTGAAGCTGACGCTACTTTCGCCGGGTCCGGACGTCCGCTCCGGCATGACCGCCAACATAGCGTTCGACGGCGCCGCCGACACCGCGGCGGACCGTGCGATCACCCTGCCGGCCACCGCACTCTTCCATCGCGGCGAAGCGCCGGCGGTCTGGGTCGTTCGCAAAGGCAGCGACACGCTGGAACTGCGCCCGGTAACGGTCGGACGCTACGACGAGCGCACGGTCACGGTCACGTCCGGCCTCGCGGAAAACGAGCGCGTCGTGATGCAAGGCGCCCATACGGTCAGTACCGGCCAGCACGTGCGCGTGGTGCCGCCGCTGCATGCGGAGGACTTCACGTCATGAATGCTCCAGAACACCAGCCCTCGACGGACAGCGCGCTCGCCGCGCAAATCGGCGCCACGTCGCGCGGCGACGGCCGTTTCAACCTCTCCGCATGGGCACTGAAGCATCAGCAACTGGTGATCTTCCTGATCGGCCTCGCGACGATCTTCGGCGTGATCGGCTATACGCGCCTCGCGCAATCGGAGGATCCGCCGTTCACGTTCCGCACCATGGTGATCCAAACCTATTGGCCGGGCGCCACGGCGCGCGAAGTGCAGGAACAGGTCACGGACCGGATCGGCCGCCAGCTCCAGGCCGCACCTTACGTCGATAACGTCAAGAGCTATTCGCGCCCCGGCGAGTCGATGATCTTCTTTGCGATGAAGGATTCGGCACCGGTCGACCAGGTGCCGGAAACCTGGTATCAGGTGCGCAAGAAGGTCGGTGACATCCGCGCGACGCTGCCGAAGGGCACCGTCGGCCCGTTCTTCAACGACGAATTCGGCGACGTCTATACCAACATCTATGCGCTCGAAGGCGACGGCTATTCGCCCGCGCAACTGCACGACTACGCGGACAAGCTGCGCACCGTGCTGTTGCGCGTGCCGGGCGTCGCGAAGGTCGACTACTTCGGCGACCCCGCCCAGCACGTATTCGTCGAGATCTCGAACGCGCAGCTGACGCGGCTCGCGATCACGCCGCAGCAGCTCGCGCAGGCCATCGACGCGCAAAACGCCGTCGCGCCGGTCGGCACGATCACGACAGCGGACGATCGCGTGTTCGTGCGGCCGAGCGGCGCGCTCAAGGACACGCAGGCGCTCGCCGACATGCTGATTGCGGTGAACGGCCGGACGTTCCGGCTCGGCGACGTCGCGAAGGTCACGCGCGGCTACGACGATCCGCCCGTCACGCAGATGCGTACGAACGGTCACGCGGTGCTCGGCATCGGCGTCACGATGCAAAAATGCGGTGACGTGATCGACCTCGGCAAGGCGCTCGACGCGAAGGCAGCCGAACTGCAGGCCGGTTTGCCTGCCGGCCTAAAACTGGCCGCGGTGTCCAGCATGCCGCATGCCGTGAAGCACTCGGTGGACGACTTCGTCGAAGCGGTCGGCGAAGCCGTCGCGATCGTGCTCGTCGTCAGCCTCGTGTCGCTGGGCCTGCGCACCGGCATGGTCGTCGTCATCACGATTCCGATCGTGCTCGCCGTGACGGCGCTGTGCATGCACGCGTTCGGCATCGGCCTCGACAAGGTGTCGCTCGGCACGCTGGTCCTCGCCCTCGGGCTGCTGGTGGACGATGCGATCATCGCCGTCGAAATGATGGCGGTGAAGCTCGAGCAGGGCTGGAGCCGGACACGCGCCGCGGCATTCGCGTATACGAGCACGGCGTTCCCGATGCTCACGGGGACGCTCGTCACCGTGTCGGGCTTCCTGCCGATCGCGCTCGCGAAATCGAGCACCGGCGAATACACGCGATCGATCTTCGAGGTATCCGCGATCTCGCTGATCGTGTCGTGGTTCGCGGCCGTCGTGCTGGTGCCGCTGCTCGGCTACCACATGCTGCCCGAGCAGCAGCATCACGATGGTCATGCACATGGCCAGGATGTTTACGAGACGGGTTTTTACCGGCGGCTGTCCGGCTGGATCTCCGCTTGCATCGAGCGCCGCTGGGTCGTGCTCGGCGTGACGGCCGTGCTGTTTGCGATCGCGATGGCGGCATTCACGCGTGTGCCGCAGCAGTTTTTCCCGAATTCGGAGCGGCCGGAGCTGCTGGTCGACATGCGCCTGCCGGAAGGCGCTTCGTTCGACGCGACACTGCGCGAGGCGAAGCGGCTCGAGAAGGTGCTCGACGGTCGACCTGAAATCGATCACGTCGTCGATTTCGTCGGCACCGGTGCGCCGCGCTTCTACCTGCCGCTCGACCAGCAGCTCCAGCAGCCGAACTTCGCGCAGTTCGTGATCACGGCCAAGGACGTCGAATCGCGCGACCGCTTGTCGCATTGGCTCGAATCGACGCTTGCAATCCGCTTCCCGACCGTGCGCACGCGCGTCGCGCGCCTCGAAAACGGGCCGCCCGTCGGCTTTCCGATCAAGTTCCGCGTGAGCGGCGACGACATCGCGACCGTTCGCGGCATCGCCGAAAAAGTGGCGGACAAGGTGCGCGCCGACGCCCGCACGCGCAACGTGCAGTTCGACTGGGACGAGCCGGCGGAGCGATCGGTGTCGTTCGAAATCGATCAACTAAAGGCACGCCAGCTCGGCGTGACTTCGGAAGATGTGTCGGGCTTCCTCGCGATGACGCTGTCCGGCTATACGGTCACGCAGTATCGCGAGCGCGACAAGCTGATCGACGTCGACCTGCGTGCGCCGAAGAGCGAACGCGTCGACCCGTCCAGGCTCGCCGGCCTGGCGATCCCGACGCCGCACGGCCCGGTGCCGCTCGGCACGATCGGCCACGTGCGCGACACGCTCGAATACGGCGTGATCTGGGAACGCGACCGCCAGCCGACCGTCACGGTGCAGGCCGACGTCCGTGGCGAAGCGCCGAGCATCGGCGTGACGCGCGACATCGACAGCGCCCTGGCGACGCTGCGTGCCACGCTGCCGGCCGGTTATCGGATCGAGATCGGCGGTGCAGCCGAGGAGAGCATGAAGGGCCAGACGTCGATCAACGCGCAGATGCCGCTCATGATCATCGCGGTGCTGACGCTGCTGATGATCCAGCTGAAGCGCTTCTCGCGCACCTTCATCGTCGTGCTGACGGCCCCGCTCGGCCTGATCGGCGTGGTCGCGGCGCTGCTGCTGTTCGGCAAGCCGTTCGGCTTCGTCGCGCTGCTCGGCGTGATCGCGATGTTCGGGATCATCATGCGCAATTCCGTGATCCTGGTCGATCAGATCGACCAGGACATCGCGGCCGGGCAGCCGCGCTTCGCCGCGATCGTGGGTGCGACCGTGCGCCGCTTCCGGCCGATCATGCTGACCGCCGCCGCCGCCGTGTTCGCGCTGATTCCGCTGTTGCGTTCCGGCTTCTTCGGCCCGATGGCCACCGCGCTGATGGGCGGTATCACGATCGCGACGGTGCTGACCATCTTCTTCCTGCCGGCCCTGTATGCGACGTGCTTCAAGGTGCGCAGCGACGAACGCGAGTCGCGCGCAATGGACGTCACGTCCTCGGAGACATGCTGATGAACTTCCCTCGTATCACATCGGTGCTCGCCGTGAGCGCAGCGCTCGGCCTGAGCGGCTGTGCAATGGCCCCGAGCAGCACGCCGCCCGCGATGCCGTCGCCGGCGCACTACGGCGCGACGCCTCAGGCGCCGCGCACCGCCGAAGCGGCAGGCGTCGCGCAGCAATTCGACGTCGGCGCCGCGCCCGTCCCGCAATGGTGGCGCCTGTATCGCTCCAGCGCGCTCGACGCGCTGGTCGACGAAGGCCTGCGCGCGAACCCGACGCTGGCCGCGACGGAAAAGACGCTCGCCGCCGCGCAGGAGGAACTGCGCGCGCAGATCGGCGCATCGACGCTGCCGTCGATCGACGCGAACGCGCAGGTGGCCCGCACGCGCACGCCGGACATCTCCGGCGCAGGCACGCAAAGCCTGCGCTACAACGTGTTCGTCGGACAACTGCAGGCGCATTACACCTTCGACCTGTTCGGCGCCACGCGATATGCGAACGAGGCGAGCGCCGCGCGCGTCGACGTGCGCGGTTGCGAGCTCGAAGCGGCAAGGCGTGCGCTGGCGGCCAACATCGTCGGCACCGCCATCCGCGCCGCGACGCTCGACCGCCAGATCCTGCTGACGGAGCGCCTGGTCGCCGTCGCCGAGGCATCCGCGCTCGAAGACCAGCAGCGCTACGCGCTCGGCGCGGTGTCCCACGTGCAGGCGCTGGCGTCGACGCAGGGTGCGGCGTCGCTTGCCGCGACGCTGCCGCCGCTGCGCCAGCAACGCGCGAGCGCGGTTCACGCGCTGGCGATCCTGCTGGGCCGCACGCCCGACGCACCGCCGCCGGTCCCCTCCTTCACCGGACTGTCGCTGCCGGAACATGTGCCCGTGGTGGTGCCGTCCGACCTGCTGAAGGCACGCCCGGACATCCGCGCTGCCGCGGCAGCCGTGAAGGCGGCATCGGCGGACGTCGGCGAGGCGACCGCCCAGCTGTTCCCGAGCCTGTCGCTCACCGCGACGATGGGGCGCGGCGGCTTCAGCTGGCCAGCGCTGTTGTCGGGCGCGGGCGGGTTGTGGGCCGTCGGCGCCGGGCTGTCGCAGCCGATCTTCCACGGCGGCGCGCTGCTGGCTCACCGGCGGGCGTCGCGCGATGCGTACGACGCCGCAGTGCTGCAGTACAAGGCGGCGGTGCTGTCCGCATTCGGCGACGTCGCCGATTCGCTCGCCGCGCTGGACAACGATGCGCAAGCGCTGGCCGCGAACGAACTCGCGGCGCGCGCGGCAGGCGAGGCCTTCCACGAAACGGCGCAACGCCGCACGTTGGGTGCCGTACCGATGTCCGCGCAACGGTCGAGCGAGCAGCTCTATCTGAACGCGGAGCTCGATGCGGTGCGTGCCGCGAGCCGCCGGATGACCGATACGGCGGCGCTGCTGCAGGCAATGGGCGAACTGCCGCCCGACACCGGCACCACGGTCGCGGCCCGGCAGTAGCCGCTGCTTGCGTCGACGGACCGGCCTGCACCTTCGGGCCGCACCGGTCCGCAATCTCGAAGCCCGATGCCCGGCGTACCGGTCATCGCGCGGTGCCAGCCTTCGTTATCCGCATGATTGATTCCCGATGAAATCCGACAACCTAGTCGCCTGCCACGAATGCGACCTGCTGCTTCAGCGTCCGCCGCGCCTGCGCGCACTGACGGCGCACTGCCCGAGATGCCGCGCGCGCGTGAGCGGTGCGGCGCACGGCCGCCGCTCCCTCGACCGGATGTGCGCATTGACGGTCGCCGCGCTGGTGACGTGTTGCATCGCGCAGGCCTTCCCGATCGTCGCGCTCGATGCCGCCGGCATCGCGTCGCACGCGACGCTCGGCGACGCGGTGCGCGCGCTATGGTCGAACGGTCAGCCGCTGGTGGCCGCGCTCGTGTTCTGCACGACGATGCTGTTTCCGATGCTGGAGCTGGCCGCATGGCTGTACCTGCTCGTGCCGTTGCGCGCGGGCCGCGTACCGCGCCACTTCGCACAAGTGCTGCGCGGCATTCACCGATTGCGGCCGTGGAGCATGGTCGAGGTGCTGATGCTCGGCGTGCTCATCACGATCGTCAAACTGACGAGCCTCGCACACGTGCTCGCCGGGTCCGCGCTATTCGCGTTCGCCGGGCTTACCGTGATGCTCTGCCTGCTGTCGACGATCGAACCGGCCCGACTGTGGGAAGCACACGACGAACTCGCCGCCCTGCAGCCGGGCGACGCCGACCATACGAAACCGCCCCGCCCCGACATGACGCGACATGCGGCGCCCCGGACAACCGAAAGCAGCGGATCGGCGGGCATGACGGCCCGCGCCGCGGGATGGATCGCCTGTCACCACTGCGCACGCGTGCAGTCGGTCCACGCGTGCGGCCAGCGCTGCACGCGCTGCGGTTCGCCGCTGCACGCACGCCGCCCGCGCAGCGCCGCCCGCACCGGCGCACTCGTCGCCGCCGCCGCCCTGCTCTACATCCCGGCGAACCTGTTGCCCGTCATGCACGCGACCTCGCTCGGCCGAGCCGAGGACGACACGATCCTCGGCGGCGTCGCGTACTTCTGGACGTCCGGCGACTGGGCGCTCGCCGTCATCGTGTTCATCGCGAGTGTGCTCGTGCCGATGCTCAAGCTCGCGATCCTCGCATTTCAGGCGATCGCCGCCCATCGCGGCGTGCAATGGCGGCCGCTCGAACGAGCCCGGCTGCATCGGCTGGTCGAGCGCGTGGGCCGCTGGTCGATGCTCGACGTATTCGTCGTCGCGCTCACGATCGCACTCGTGCATTTCGGCTCGTTCGCCGACATCACGCCCGGCCCCGGCGCGCTCGCGTTCGGCGCCGTGGTCGTGCTGACCATGTGCGCGTCGATGCAGTTCGATCCGCGGCTCATCTGGGACGGTGCGCCGCGCCCGGCCGCCGCCCATCACCAACCCTGAACCGGGTCAAGCGCCCGCTTTCTTGCGAATTCCAAAACGATGTCTCCGTTCGATTTTCCTCCACCCGAGATCCGGCCGCGCAGCCGCTGGATTCCGTCTCTCGTCTGGATCGTGCCGCTCGTGTGCGCGCTGATCGGGCTGTCGCTCGTGATCCGGACCGTCGCCGCCAACGGTCCGACGATCACAGTCACGTTCGCCAATGCCGAGGGCCTTGAAGCCGGCAAGACCAAGGTCCGCTACAAGGACGTCGATATCGGCTCCGTCCAGACCATTACGCTCACCCCCGACTTCAAGCGCGTGGTCGTCGGCATTCAACTGACGCGCGACGCAGCCCGGTTCGCGAATCGCGATACCCGCTTCTGGGTCGTTCGGCCGCGCGTCGGCGCCACCGGGATTTCCGGGCTCGGCACACTGCTCTCCGGCGCATACATCGGCGCGGATCTCGGCCGCTCGCCGCAGAAGCAGACCGACTTCACCGGTCTCGAGACGCCGCCCGCCGTCACCGCGGACCAGCAGGGTCGACACTATCGGCTGCATGGCGACTCGCTCGGCTCGATCGACATCGGCTCGCCGGTGTTCTACCGGCATCTGCAGGTCGGTCAGGTCGTCGGCTTCTCGCTCGACAACGACGGTACCGGGGTCGACGTGCAGGTGTTCGTCAAAGCGCCCTACGACAAGTACGTCGGCACCAATACGCGGTGGTGGCACGCAAGCGGCGTGGATCTGCGGCTCGACTCGAGCGGCCTGAAACTCAACACGCAGTCGCTGGCTACCGTGATCGTCGGCGGTCTCGCGTTTCAGTCTCCGCCCGGACAACAGGACGCGCCCCAGGCAGCCGACAATGCGCCGTTCCGGCTCGCGCCGGACGAGCCCGACGCGATGCGCGACCCGGACGGCACGCCGCTGATGGTCGTCATGCGCTTCGACCAGTCGCTGCGCGGGCTGTCCGTCGGCGCGCCGGTCGACCTGCGCGGCATCGCACTCGGTCAGGTCACGAACATCGGCATCGAGTACAACGAACACTCGCGCAACTTCAGCATGAAGGTCACGATGGCGCTGTATCCGTCGCGACTGAGCCGGCACAGTGATACGGCGCTTCCCGCGCCCGATACGGCCGGCGGCCACGATCTGCTCGAGCACCTGGTGGTCCAGGGGCTGCGCGGGCAGTTGCGCACGGGCAGCCTGCTGACCGGTCAGCTGTACGTGGCGCTCGACATGTTCCCGAAGGCGCCGCGCGCGAGCGTGGACGCTCGCCGCACGCCCGTGGAGCTGCCGACCGTGCCCAACACGCTCGACGAACTGCAGGTGCAGATCGCCGACATCGCGCGCAAGCTCGATCAGGTTCCGTTCGACCGGATCGGCAACAATCTGAACAGCGCGCTGGCGCATGCGAACCAGTTGTTCGGCCACCTCGACGAGCAGGTCGTGCCGCAGGCGCGTGACACGTTGGCGGCCGCGCAACGCACATTCAACGCGGCCGAGTCGACGTTGCGGCAGGATTCGCCGATGCAGTCGGACGTGCATGAGGCGATGCAGTCGCTCACGCATACGCTGCAGTCGTTGAACGCGCTCGCCGACTATCTGGAACGTCATCCCGAATCGCTGCTGTTCGGTAACAAGGGGGACCACCAATGAAAGCGCGTTCTTTTGGCCGGCTCCGCATGTCGGCGCGCATCGCGACGTGCGTCGCACTCGCGGCGCTGAGCGGGTGCGCTTCGCCGCCGGTGCATTTCCATACCCTCGCGGTGGCAGACGATGCGGGTGTTGAGGCCGCCGCCGCGCATCCCCCATGGCTGATCGACATCCAGGCCGTGCACGTCGCGGCGCCGGCGGACGGCAACCGGCTCGTCGTGCAGCGCGACCCCCAGCGGGCCGACATCCTGGAGCAGGAGCGCTGGGCCGCGCCGCTCGGCGACGAAATGCGCGGCGGACTGTCGACACGCGTCGCGTCCGTGCTCGGCACGATCGATGTTCACCGCGTCGCCCACCCGGACGGCACCCCCGTCTACCGGGTCGCGGTGGACATGCAGCATGTCGAGTCGAGGCCGGCGTCGCACGTGCTGCTCGATGCGGCCTGGAGCGTGAGTTCCGGGGCCGGACAGCCGGCACTGACGTGCCGCAGCATCGTTCGGGCCGATACGTCGGCGGGCTACGATGCACTCGTCGATGCGTATCGCCGCGCGCTCGATGCGCTCGCGCTCGGGATCGCCGCGGGCATTCGCACGGCGGCCACGCACGCCGCGCCGCCGGCCGATTGCCGAGCGGGCGCATTCAAGCGCCCGATCGCGTCCTCCGCTGTCAATCGCGGCGCGCCAGACGCGCTCGACGATTGAACCGGCGCCGTGACGACGCGACAGACCGGATCGTCGACACGACGTTTCGCGCGGCGCGATATTGCGCCGCTTCAATCATTTCCACCGCACGGACAGCACAGGATGAAACCCGCCCGCCTCACCCGCATGCAACGCCGGCTCGACACCCGCGAACGGCTCATCGCCGCCGCTCGCGAATGCTTCATCGCGAAGGGCTTCGCCGACACGACCGTCGAGCATATCGTCGAGCGCGCGGGTTTCACGCGCGGCGCGTTCTATGCGAACTTCGGGCACAAGCGCGAGCCGTTGATCGAGATCCTGCGCCGCGACCGCGATCGACTGCTGACGAAGGCGCAGCCGGCGACGCGCACGCGTTGCGGTTCTCGTACGGTCGCTGACTACGCGGACATTGCCGCCGGTTGGGAATGTTTCCCGCTGTGGGTCGAGGTCCATCTGTACGCGCTGCGCGATGCCGGATTCCGGCAGATCGTCGACCGCCTGCATGCCGAACCGGCCGCGCCACCGGATATGGCAGGCGGCTTGGCGGGTGCCGCGGACACGATGCCGTTCTCGACCGAATGGGCGGCCGCGCTCGGCGTTGCGCTGCTGAGCGTCGGCGCGCGATGCGCACGGCGTGGCGATGCGGCGTAGCGGACGGGCCATGCGAGCGCTCGTCGGGGCCGTCGCCGTACCTGATGCCGCCGTGGGTCCAGACGGAATCGGTTCGTCCAAGCCTGGAATCGAGCCGAAGCATGACTTTGCTGCGGCTTACCGCTTTGTCTTCACCTCCTTGAACTCCGCATCTACTACATCGTCCTCTTTTGTCGCGCCATCGGCTTCCTGACCGGTCGGGCCGCCTGAGCCGACGGCCTGCGCGTCGGCATACAGCTTTTCGCCGAGTTTCTGCGAGGCCGTGGCGAGCGCATGCACCCGGGCGTCGATCTCAGCCTTGTCGGATCCCTTGAGCGCCCCCTCGAGCTCCTTGATCGCGGCTTCGATCTTTTCCTTCTCACCCGCCTCCAGCTTGTCGCCGTACTCGGTGAGCGCCTTCTTCGTGCTATGCACCAGCGCATCGCCATGGTTGCGCGCGTCGGCCAGCTCGCGCATCCGGTGATCTTCAGCGGCATGGGCCTCGGCATCCGTCACCATCTTCCGTATTTCCTCCTCGGACAGCCCTGAATTTGCCTTGATGGTGATGCGCCTTTCCTTGCCGGTCGCCTTGTCTTTGGCCGACACGTGCAGGATGCCGTTCGCGTCGATGTCGAACGTTACCTCGATCTGTGGCACGCCGCGTGGCGCGGGTGGAATGCCTTCGAGGCTGAAGTCGCCCAGCAGCTTGTTGCCGGCGACCATCTCACGCTCGCCCTGATAGACCTTGATCGTCACTGCAGGCTGATTGTCGTCGGCGGTGGAAAAAATCTCCGAGAACCTGGTCGGGATGGTGGTGTTTTTTTCGATCATCCTCGTCATCACGCCGCCTTGTGTTTCGATGCCGAGCGACAGCGGGGTGACGTCGAGCAGCAGCACGTCCTTGCGTTCGCCTGTGAGCACCGCGCCCTGGATGGCCGCGCCCACCGCCACGGCTTCGTCCGGGTTGACGTCCTTGCGCGGCTCGCGGCCGAAGAACGCCCTGACCTTGTCCTGCACCCGTGGCATGCGGGTCATCCCGCCCACCAGAATCACGTCATCGATGCGGTCCACTGCCACGCCGGCGTCCTTGACGGCGATGCGGCACGGCTCCATCGTGCGCTCGATCAGATCCTCGACCAGCGCTTCGAGCCTGGCCCGCGTGAGCTTCATCGTGAGATGCCTGGGACCGTTCGCGTCGGCCGTGATATACGGCAGATTGATTTCAGTCTGCTGGGTCGACGAGAGTTCGATCTTGGCCTTCTCCGCGGCCTCCTTCAGGCGCTGCAGTGCGAGCACGTCCTTCGACAGGTCGACGCCTTGCTCCTTCCGGAACTCGCCGATGATGTAGTCGATGATGCGCTGGTCGAAGTCCTCGCCGCCGAGAAACGTGTCGCCGTTGGTCGACAGCACTTCGAACTGCTTCTCGCCCTGCACGTTGGCGATCTCGATGATGGAGATGTCGAAGGTGCCGCCGCCGAGGTCGAACACGGCGATCTTGCGGTCACGGTTTTCCTGCTTGTCCAGGCCGAACGCGAGCGCCGCCGCGGTCGGCTCATTGATGATCCGCTTCACTTCGAGGCCGGCGATGCGACCCGCGTCCTTGGTCGCCTGGCGCTGGCTGTCATTGAAATAGGCGGGCACCGTGATGACGGCTTCCGTGACCGGCTCGCCCAGGTAATCCTCGGCGGTCTTCTTCATCTTGCGCAGCACCTCCGCCGAAACCTGCGGCGGGGCAAGCTTCTTGTCCTGCACCTCGACCCATGCGTCGCCGTTGTCAGCCTTGAAAATTCTGAAAGGCATCAGGCCGATGTCCTTCTGCACTTCCTTCTCTTCGTAGCGGCGGCCGATCAGCCGCTTGACGGCAAACAGCGTGCTCTTTGGATTGGTCACGGCCTGGCGCTTCGCGGGTGCGCCGACGAGCACTTCGTCCGCGTCCATGTACGCGACGATCGACGGCGTGGTGCGCGCACCTTCCGAATTTTCGATTACCTTGACCTGATTGCCTTCCATCAGCGCCACGCACGAGTTCGTGGTGCCGAGGTCGATGCCGATGATCTTGGCCATGGTGTTCACTCGCTCGATCTGGTTCGGAGAAGGTCACGTGAAACCCGCTCCGTTACGCCGACATCCCACCGCGCATCCCGGTCGATACTTGACCGGGTCCCCTGGCCGGAAAGGTCTCCTGCAGCGCCTCGTCGAGCAGTACGTCCGCGCCAGCGAGTTCCGACGCAGGCGCGGGCCAGCGTCTCGTCGACGACCTCATCGACGGCGGGGTCCCCCGATGCGAGATCGCCACGCGCCTGCAGGTAGGCGAGTTCGCGTTCCACGAAGCGCTTGAGCGCCGGCAGCAATGGGCGCACGAGATCGCTGAATAGCGCCAGCCCGGCGCCGGCGGGACCGGCCGCCGCGTCTTTGAGTCGCCGCAACCCGGCGCGGCGCTCCTCGCGGCGCAGTTGTCCTCGTGACGCAGATGGGCGATGTGGCGCTCGAGCTGCCGCTGCAGTTCCGTGAAGGAGAGTTCGAGGGCTTTGCCGAGCTCGGGCGATTCGTCCGAGCAGGCGAGTGTGGCGCTCGGCAATCCGAGCCGGAGCCTTGCCCGGTAGAGACTGCGATGGCCGCTTCGTTCGAGGGTCGCACGCAACCGGACGAGTTCCGCGGGGAAGTGCGACAGGTGCGGCTGAAGGTGTCGGTCGAGGAGATTGCCAATCAGGCCTTTCAGGTCGGGGCGGGCAAGCTCCGAAATGTTCCGGAAACTGATCGCCGTTTTCATGACAGCCCTGCACGTCTTCCACTGGCCGCCGCATCGGAGGCGGCCGTTACTCCCTCAGGGGCGGACGATCGCGGGCGGGACCGCCGGCCCGACGCCTGCGCTACGACGCTCACCACATGCGGTGAGATTTCGCTTCGCACCCCTGACTCTACCCGCTTGCCGTGTTTCCCAGACACGCGTCATCCGACGTCACGGGCATACGCCATTTGCCCTTCATCGCTATCCGGGCTGGCAAAACAAAATATAAAAACAGTTACGAAAAAATCAAGGTCGTCGATGTACTGTTGGGCATCGCGTGCGATTGCAACGACGTCCGCCCGGTGGGCGGACCGAAGCCGCGCACGGTAGTGCATGCGCGTTGGAAGCGCTCCTGCCGGGTCAGTAGATCGGAAATACGAAGTCCGGCGTCGGTGCAAACTGGATTCCGGAATCCGGGCAGGTAATGCGCCCTTTCACCGCGACCCGCTGGTTCAGATACGGCAACAGCAGCAAGTGTTCGGTGGTGTCGGCCCGGCCGAGCAGAATGTCGGTCACGACCTTGTCGCTGCACGGTGACGCGGCCGGACGATCCAGCCGGATCGTCGTATAGTCCCCCGGCGCGAACTGCCCGTTGCCCCGCTGGATCGTGCCGGCGATCCAGATGTCCTGCAGGGCCGGCAGTGCCCGCGGCGCCACCGCAACCACCGCTCCAGAGAAGGCGCCCGCGGCCAGGGCGGCCGCGGCGAGTAGCCCGCGTGAACGTACTTTCATGATGGTGCTCCCATTCCGAGATCGTTGCCGCCGTGCCCGCCCCGCGCCAGCGTGGCGGGAGACGCGAACCTGTGCCGGCCGCACGGCGGAGTGCCGGACCGATCGGTCAGCGGGGCGGCGACGTCGTACTCAGCTTCTCCGACAGCATCCGCTCGTACACGCCAAAGTGCAGATCGACCTCCTTTTGCGTGACGGGGGTGACCGTGATGTTGATCTGGTCAGGCAACAGGCCGAGCACGACCGCAACCGCGGCTTCAAGTTGCGGTGCACAAACCTTGTCCTCCGCCATCGTCGTGCCGACCAGCACGTCGTAGGTCTTTTCTTGCCGGCAGACGACCTCGACGAGTCGCGCCCGCGCGCTCATGTTGTTGTCGATCGCGAGCCTGACGACCTCGGTCACAGTGCGCATCGTCTCGGTCGGAAAGCCCTTCGTCGAGCGCAGCCGGATACGATGCCTGCCCAGCGTAAGCCAGTCCGTGTCGAATTCCATGGCGTCCTCCGCATGCAGTAACGAGCCGCTGCGATGATAGGTTCCAGCACCGAAATTTCAAGTGCAAAAATCCGCCGACGCCCCTTGAAATTTTCCGCAGAGTTCCTATCTTAGGTTTCGCTCAGGCAGACGCGCGAGTCGCTTCATTCCGCGCGCTGCGTGTTTCGATTTGTTTGCCGGCAGTCCGGCAGGCGAACTGGAGCGCGTAGGCCCGTTCGCCTCCCGGCTGCACTCGAGGAGGATACGATCATGAGCGATCTTTACTTCGGAACCGATCTCTTGAGCGAGTTCGACCGCCTGCAGCAGCAGATGGCGCAACTCTTCGGCGGTTTCCCGTCCAGTATCCGCGCCGGCCGGCTCGGCGCGTTTCCTCAGATCAACATCGGCGCGACTGACGAGTCGATCGAGATCGTTGCCTTCGCCCCGGGCATCAACGCCACCGAACTCGACGTAGCGATCGACAAGGGCCTGCTGACCATCAGCGGCGAACGCAAATCGACACAACCCGACACTGGAAGCGACACGCGTACCTATGTGCAGGAGCGCTTCGTCGGCACCTTCCGGCGCGTCATCGAGCTGCCCGACACCGCCGATCCCGACAAGGTCCAGGCGCGCTACGAAAATGGCTGCCTGTCGATCAGTGTCGGCAAGCGCGAGTCGTCCAAGCCACGCGCCATCGCTATCCAGTAACACGAGGAGCCGATCATGAACGACACGACCCAACTGGCTGAACGCGACCGATCCGCAGTAACGCGTCGCGACACGGAACAGGCTACGCGCCGGATCACCCTCACCCCGGCCGTTGACATATACGAGGACAGTCACGGCGTCACCCTGTGGGCAGATCTGCCCGGCGTGACGAAGGACAAGCTGGACGTCAAAGTTCACGACAGCAGCCTCTCGATCGAGGCCGAGGCGGTGGTGCCGACGCCGGCAAACCTGCGACTGCAGCATGCCGAGGTCCGCGAACCGCATTTCGCCCGGACGTTCACGCTGTCACCGGACTTCGATACGTCAAAGATCGAGGCGAGCCTCCAGGACGGCGTGCTCAAGCTGACGATCCCACGCCGCGACGAGGCACGCCCACGGCGCATCGAAGTCAAGTCCAACTGATTCGTCAGCAACGGCAGGTCAGAAGCACAGGCGGCAGCGATCGCGCTGCCGCCGCCGCGAAGCAGGAGCAGGAGCAGGAGCAGGAGCAGGAGCAGGAGCAGAGGCACCGGTGTCTGATGTCATGCAGGAATCCCGAACAGATTGAAGCTGAATCGGAGGACGCTATGAATACCGATTTGAAAAAATGGAACCCCTTCAAGTTCCTTCGCGGAGCTGCCCGCAAGTCCGATGCAGAAGGCCCGGAAAGCCCACAGACAGGCGAACAGTGGCGGGCCTCGTGGCCTGACATTCCGCGACTGCTCTCACGCGAACCGTGGCGTGCAGTGGAGGAGTTCTTTCATGACCCGTTTGCAGGCCGTAGCGCGCTCGAACGATGGTTTGGCGACTTCAGTTCGTCGCGCTTCCAGCCGCGCATCGACGTCGTCGACGAAGGGCCGGTACTGCGCGTGACCGCCGAACTGCCCGGAATGGAGCGCGACGATCTGAAGGTGAGCGTCGAGGATGGGGCGATCGTGCTGCGTGGAGAGAAAAAGCAGGATGTGCGCAGCGAGGAAAACGGCTGCTACCGGCTGGAGCGTGCCCATGGAAGCTTCATGCGCACGATTCCGATGCCGGAAAACGCCGACCCCGATCGCACCTTGGCAAAGTTTGACAACGGTGTGCTCACGTTGACCGTGCCAAAATCGGAGCGATCGCAGACCGTGAGTCGCACGATCGATATCGGCTGACTAGGGCAAACACGCAAAGTGCCATGGTGGCGGGCGGATATCAGACGAACCGGGCCGTTAGCTCAGTTGGTGGAGCAGCCGACATTTTTGTCCGTTGGTCACTGGTTCGAATCCAGTACGGCCCACATGAAACCGGGAATCCGATGCCCCCCGACAAACGCGGCTTGCCATGGGCAACGAACGCAACGAATCCATGGATGACGGTCAGCCAGCCGAGGTGGACGGGTCGTGACGTAAATGCATGGCGCTGGAAACGCTCGACGCATATCGCACTGCGTCGTCCTTTGGACCCGGCTTGATCTCGCACCAGAATTCCTGATGACGGGCGCCGAGACGGCGGGCGGCCTCATAGCGGTGAAAGTGACTGGCGAGCCAGAACCGGCAGCCATCGAAGAAGACCTTCATTGCCGGCCGTGCCGCGCGCATTGAACCGACGCGGATGGCGCTCATGGCGTCCTCCAGCGCTTCGTCGCCGAGTGACGCCTCGCCGAGAAGCTCATCATCAACCGAAAGTTGTAAAAACTTGAGGTAGTCGATTCCGAGCACGCCAGCGGGAAGCCGAATCGACGAGCGGACAGACGAACGGGAATCGCCGGGCATCGTGATGTCTGATTCTGCGGGACAGCAAGACAGTCGAGACACGGGTCTATGTCGCCACCGCCCTAACCTGCCTGGTTGGGCAAGTTCATTCGTCGGCCATGAGATGGCGGATGACCAGCGCCGGGTCTGCGATATCCAGAATCAGCCGGCGAAGTATGCGTCTGCGCATGTGCTCCTCGTCGAGACTCCAGGGCTCGCCCTTTTCGCTCAGATAGCGCGCAAGGGCGTCCTTGTTGTCTGCACCTGCGGGCAGGTTGAGTCGGGCAGCCAGCAGTCCTGCCACGACGTCGTCGAGCTCAATGTCAAGCGGTTTTGCGTCAATGCGAAGTTCGAGTTTCATGTTGGTTTCCGGCAAAAAAGCGGCGCCGCGTTGCGAGGACAGCGCTCGGCGCCGAACGCGTTGCGCCGGCCGCGACTGCTGGCCGGCGCGTGCACGACCCGCTGCCAGGTCAGTACTCGCGTTCCGGTGTGGCAGCCTGAACCGGCTTTTCGTCCTTCGGCGCTTCGGCAACCGTTGCATCCGTCGTCAGGATCAGCCCGGCAATCGATGCGGCGTTCTGCAGCGCCGTATGCGTGACCTTGGTGGGATCGAACACACCCGCCTCGCCGATGGCCGCGTTGTAGCCGAAGTTGTCCTTGCCTTCGAGTACCCGGCCGTAGAGGGGACGAATCTGCATTTCCATCTCCTGAGCGATTAAAGGATCACCAATAAGGGAATCCGGCTGCACACCGGGGCGCGTGGAACGCCGCAGTGCAGCCGAGCCAATGTCTGGCGGATTGCGAAATAGAGGCGCCCATCGCGCGCTTCAAGAGGCCATGAAAATGACTCTTTGTAACAAATTGTTTCGGCGCGGCAGCAGGATGCGATGGCCTGTGGCAACCGCCGCCGGAAATGCCGAAGCGACCCGTCAATGCGATGCACCGAACAATCGAATCACGACGCCGCGCAGCCACCGGTTGCCCGCCTCATGGTGATAGCGCGCATGCCAATGCTGCCGTACCGCAAACCCGTCGACCGGGATCGGGCACGCATGAACCGCCAGATCGCTCGCCTGAGCCAGTGTCTGGCCGATATGACGGGGTAGCGTCGTGATCAGGTCGGTCGTCTGGACGATCGCACCCAAACCCAGAAAACCCGGCAACTCCAGCACCACGTCGCGCTCGATGCGCGCCTGCCGCAGCGCCTGCTCGAGGAGCTGCGCGCCCGTTCCCGCCGTAATGGCGACATGTCCTTCCGAACGATACTGCTTTGCCCCGAGGCGACCGCGAATCCTCGGGTGATGCCGATTGACCAGACATACCCAGTCCTGGTCGTACAGCTTCTGCTGATAAATGCCGCCGCCGAGCCATGGCACATAGCCGATCGCGAGATCGGCTTCGCCGGATTCGAGCGCCCGCTCCGTATTGCCGTCGATCCGTGCGGCTTCCAGCCGGACGCCGGGCGCCTGCGCCCGGACATGAGCCAGCAGCCGCGGAAGCAGCGTGATGTGGCTCGCGTCGGTCATGCAGATGCGAAACCGTCTCTGGGCCGTCGCAGGATCGAACGCGATCTCCCACGCGGTGAAGCGCCGCAGGGATTCGAGAATTTCCCGGCAAGGCCCGATCAGCGCGTCGGCTTGCGGTGTCGGCGCCATGCCGCCGGGCGTGCGGATGAAGAGCGGATCGTGCAGGTATTCCCGCAAGTGCCCGAGCCAGATGCTGACCGTCGGCTGGCTCTGGCCCAGTTGCTCGGCGACGCGCGTGACGCTGCGCACGTCGTACAGGAGATCGAAAAGCTGAAGCAGCTTCAGGTCGGGCAGGTCGGCGGGCATCATGGCATTATTGTCCATAGCAATGATGCCATTGTATCCATTGCATTGTCGGCATGAGCGGCGACTTCTATCGTGAGGCCATACGTCAAGGAGACACCATTGAAAATCGCGATTCTGGGAGCTGGCGCGCTGGGCTGTGCGATCGGCGCCACCCTCACCCAAGGCGGCCATGAGACCTGGCTGATCGACCGCTCGCCCGCGCACGTCGATGCGATGAGCCGCGACGGCCTGCGCGTCGACGACGCCGGCGGCACCCGCCACGTACGCGTTCACGCGACGACTCGGGCCGCCGACGTCGGCGTGGCCGACCTGGTGGTGGTGCTGGTCAAGTCGTTCCACACCGATGCGGCCATCCGCGGCGCCCAATCGCTGGTGGGGCCGGATACCGCCGTGCTGTCGCTGCAGAACGGCCTCGGACACGAGGACATCCTGATCGACGTCGTCGGCCGCGAGCGCGTGCTCGCCGGCAAAACCTACGTCGGCGGCGTGCTGCGCGGCGCGGGTCATATCGAATCCGGCGTGATCGGCAAGACCACCTATATCGGCGAACTCGACGGCCGCATCACACCGCGTATCCAGGCGATCGCCGCCGCATTCAATACCGCCGGCCTCGCCACGACGATCAGCGACAACATCGTCGGCACGATGTGGGACAAGCTGCTGGTGAATGTCGCGACCGGCGCGCTGACGGGTCTTACCGGCCTCACCTACGGGCAGCTTTACGAGGAGCCGCTTCTGAAGGCGACGTCGCTCGCGGCCGTGGCCGAGGCGATCGCGGCGGCGCAGGCGGCGGGCGTGAAGCTGTCGATGACCGATCCCGAACAGGCATGGACGCTCGCCGCCGAGGGGCTGCCCGCGACCTTCAAGACGTCGATGCTGCAAAGCCTGGAGAAGGGCTCGATCACCGAAATCGACTTCATCAACGGTTCGGTCGTGCGCTGGGGGCAGCGCTACGGCGTGCCGACCCCGGTGAATGCAACGCTCGTCGCCTGCATCAAGGGGCTGGAACGCGCGATGGCCGACCGCCAACGGCAGGAGGCCGCCGCATGAATGCCCCGAAAGCCTATCTCGAACATGTTGCGATCTGGGTGAAGGACATCCGCTGGCACATCCGTTTCTTCGAGGACGTGCTCGGCATGACGCTGCGCGAAGTGGACGGCACGCTCGACGCGCCGCGGCAGTACTGGACGCTCGGCGGCCTGCAGTTCATCCACGCGCCGGAATACGAAGGCCCGGAAGGCCGGCTCGCGCATCTCGGCGTGATGTGCGAAGACCTGGAGGCCGCGCTGGCCGCGGCCCAACGATTCGGCGTGACGGAGATGCCGCAAGGGCGCAACTGGCTTCGCCTGCCCGACGGGCTCGCCGTCGAACTGATCCAGGCCAGACCGGCTTCCTGCGTCGCGCAGGCGCTGGCAATCAACCCGCGCGCGGAGGCGTGACCATGACGATCGTCGAAAAATACTGGGACGACGCCCGCGAGGGTGACGTGTGCACGAGTCCGAGCTACATCGTGACCAAGGAGCGCATTCTCGCGTACGCCGACCTCACCGGCGACCATACGCCCGTCCACGTGGACGAGGAATACGCGAACGCGAGCCATTTCGGGTGCCTCGTCGCGCACGGGCTGTTCGGCTTGTCCATCGCCGACGGCCTGAAAACGCAGAGCGACTATCGCTTTCTGCCGGGCATGTCGCTCGGCTGGAGCTGGGATTTTCTGCTGCCGATCAAGGTCGGCGACGTGCTGCACGTGAAGTTCCGCGTCGGCTCGATGCGGGCCAGCAAGAGCCGCCCGGACTGGGGCATCGTCGTGCTGCCGTCGGAGCTGATCAATCAGGACGGTCAGGTCGTTCAACGCGGCGAGCATCGCCTGATGGTGCCGCGCCGCCCGGAGGCACTGTGATGCAGGCTCGCCCACTCGAAGGCATTCGCGTCGTCGACTACAGCCACTTCCTTGCCGGTCCGTATGTCGGGCGCTGTCTCGCGGCGCTCGGCGCCGAAGTCATCAAGGTCGAGCGTCCCGGATCGGGCGACGCCGGACGCCAGCACGCGACCGTGCTCGACGACCAGCAGAGCGGCTACTTCCTGCAGCTCAACATGGGCAAGCGCGGCGTGAGCGTCAACATGAAGGACGCGCGCGGCAAGGCGTTCATGCAGCGGCTGTGCGACTCGGCCGACGTGTTCATCGAGAACTATCGGCCGGGCGCGCTGGACAAGCTCGGGCTCGGCTATGCCGAATTGTCGGCGCGCAATCCGGGCCTCGTCTACTGTTCGATTTCGGCGTACGGGCATACCGGTCCCGATGCGCATCGCGCGGGCTTCGGGCTGATCGCGGAAGCCAAGAGCGGAATCATGCAGATGGTGGGCACGCCGGGCGAGCGGCCGCCGCTGCTGCGCATCTCGCTCGGCGACATGTACACCGGCATTCATGCGGTCGCGGCCATCAACGCCGCGCTGCTGGGGCGCGTGAAGAGCGGCCGCGGTCAGCACGTCGACATGGCGCTGTACGACACGCTCGTGTCGATGCACGAATACGCGGTGCAGTGCTATACGCTGCAGGGCGTGCTGCCCGAGCAGACCGGGCACGACATGCCGACCTCGACGCTCTATGGCGTGTTCCGTGCCGCGGACGGCGATCTCGTGATCGCCGCGCAAGTCGACGACGCGTGGAAGCGCTTTGCCGAGCTGATCGCGACGCACGGCGGCCCGGCGGATTTCGGCGCCGACACACGGTTTCACGACAGCAGCGGCCGCAACGCGCACCGTGCGGAGATTCTGTCGGTGGTCGAGCCGTGGGTGGCCGCGCGTTCCGTCGCGTCGGTACTGGATCTGCTGGACGGCATCGACGTTCCCTGCGCGAAGGTGCAGCGCATCGACGAGGTATTGAACGATCCGCAGATCCAGGCCAGAGGCATGGTCGTCGAGCAACAGCATCCGCGCTACGGGACGCTGCGCCTGCCCAACCTGCCGTTCCGGTTTTCCGATTGCGATACGACGATTCGCGACGTCGCGCCCGATCTCGGGCAGCACAACGCGGAAATCGCGCGTTCCCTCGGGTTCGATTCGGCCGAAATCGACGCGATGCAGGCCGACGGCGTCCTCTATTCAAAAGCGAGCCAATGATGACCGACCAATACGCGGTGATCGGCAATCCGATCGGACACACGAAATCCCCACTGATTCACGGTCTCTTCGCGCAAGAAACGCGGCAGGACATCAGCTATACGGCGATCGAGGGGCCCGTCGAGCCGGCAGGCGCTTTCGCTGCCGTGGTTCGCGCGTTTTTCGAGGGCGGCGGCAAAGGCATCAACGTCACCGCGCCGTTCAAGCTCGACGCGTTCGCGATGTCGGACGAACGCAGCGAGCGTGCGAAGCTCGCGGGCGCGGCCAACGCGCTCAAGTTCGACGGCGGCCGCATCCTGGCCGACAACTTCGACGGCATCGGACTGGTTCGCGATATCGAAGCGAACCTCAATCTTCCGATGGCCGGCAAGCGTGTCCTGGTGCTCGGTGCAGGCGGCGCGGCACGCGGCGCGCTCTTGCCGTTCCTCGAAGCCGCGCCGGCCGAACTGGTCATCGCGAATCGCGACGTCGACAAGGCGCGCGCACTCGCCGCGCAGGTTGCCGGACGCGGTTCGCTCGTTGCCAGCGGCTACGCAGACCTCGCGCGGATGGGGCGTTTCGACCTGGTCGTCAATGCGACGTCGGCCAGCCTGACCGGCGACCTGCCGCCTGTCCCGCCGAGCGTGTTCAGTCCGGCCGGCACGGCCTACGAACTTGCATACGGCAAGCGTCTGACGCCGTTTCTCCGGCTCGCGAAAAATGCCGGGGTGCACGGGATCGCGGATGGCGTCGGCATGCTGGTCGAGCAGGCGGCCGAAGCGTTCGCGTGGTGGCGCGGCGTACGCCCCAAGACCAGTTCGGTGATCGATCGGCTGGCCGTGCCGTTCGATTGAACACACAATGGAGATCCGCATGAAGAAGATCCTGATGCTGCACGGCATCAATCACAACATGTTCGGCAAGCGCAATCCGGCACAGTATGGGACGATCACGCTCGCGCAGATCGATGCGCGGCTGCAAGGGCTCGCGACGGAACTGGGTGTACAGGTGGAGTCGTTCCAGACGAACAGCGAGGGAGCGATGTGCGAGCGCATTCATCGCGCTTTCGAGGAACGCCAGGATGCGGTGCTGATCAACGCGGGGGCATGGACGCATTACAGCTACGGCATTCGCGATGCCCTTGCCATCCTCACGTGCCCGATCGTCGAACTGCACATGTCCAACATTCATGCACGCGAGCCGTTCCGGCATCACTCCGTCCTGGCCGAGATCGTCAGCGGGCAAATTTGCGGCTTCGGTGTTCAAAGCTATCTGCTGGCGCTGAGGGCCGCAGTCTCGGCGCTCGGAGAGGATTAGGCCGATTCCCGCATCACCCGCCTTGCCCGGCACGCATATCAATATCTGGAGACGACGATGACCACGACCTTGCGAGACGAGCCCCGGGGCGGGCACCAGTCGAGAAAAGCCGCCGTCAGCGGCTGGATCGGCTCGGTGCTCGAATACTACGATTTCTTCATCTACGCCACGGCATCGGCGCTGATCTTCCCGCAGATATTCTTTCCGCACGGCAGCCCGACGACTGCCATCATCGCGTCGCTGGCCACTTACGGCGTCGGCTATGTGTCCCGCCCGATCGGCGCGTTCGTGCTGGGTCATCTCGGCGACACGCGCGGACGGAAAACCGTCCTGCTTTTCTGCATGTTCCTGATGGGATTCTCGACCGTCGGAGTCGGCCTGCTGCCGACCTATCAGCAAGCCGGGCTGATCGCGCCTGCATTGCTGGTGACGCTTCGCCTGCTGCAAGGTTTCGCCGTGGCCGGCGAGATTACCGGCGCGAGCTCGATGATCCTGGAGCACGCGCCGTTCGGCCGACGCGGATACTTCGTCAGCTTCACGCTACAGGGCGTGCAGGCCGGGCAAGTACTGGCCGCCGCCGTGTTCCTGCCGCTCGCCTACTACATGCCGTCCGCGCAATTCGATAGCTGGGGCTGGCGCATTCCGTTCCTGCTGAGTGCGCTGGTCATCGTTGCGGGCTGGATCATTCGCCGCGAGGTCGACGAGTCGCCGGCCTTCGACGAAGCGGTACGCAATCGGCCGCAAGCCGGCTCGCCCGTTGCCGACGCTTTCAGGCATCACTTTCCCGACATGGCGCGCGTTGCCTGCATGTCGATGATGAACGTGATTCCGGTCGTCGCCACGATCTTCGGCGCAGCCTATGCGGTCCAGCCGGCGTATCGAATCGGATTCCCGAAAGATGTCTATCTCTGGATCACGGTGGTGGGCAATATCGTTGCGATGATCGTGATTCCGTTCGTCGGCAACCTGTCCGACCGGGTCGGCCGCAGGCCGCCGATCATCGTCGGCTCGCTGGCCGCCGGGCTGCTCGCGTTTGCCTACCTGTATGCGATCAGCATCCGGAACGTGCCGCTTGCATTCGTGATGTCGATGCTCATGTGGGGTGTCGTGTACCAGGGCTACAACGCCGTATTTCCCGCCTTTTACCCGGAACTCTTCCCGACCCGCACGCGCGTCTCGGCGATGGCAATCGCGCAGAACCTCGGTACCGCGGCCACGGCGATGCTGCCCGCGCTGTTCACGGCGGTCGCGCCGCCCGGCGGGCACCACGTCTGGCTGATCGTCGGGACGATCGCGTTCGGCATCACCGTGATTGCGTCGCTCGCAGCCTTGAGCGCACGCGAGACACATCGTGTCCATATGAACGACCTGGGGCGAGCGAACGCTCAACCGGTCGACAACGCAGAATACGACCGACTGCGCGTCGAAGCGATGTCGCGCAGTCGCATCGCGCACGAACACGTGCCAGGATCCGTCGGCAGCTAGCCAGCACGCGACGGGGCGTCGTGTTCGGCGCCCCGTCGCCCAGCCTTTTCAGCTCGCTGCTGCCGCTCTCACCGGACGAGCGACCTTGCGTTACCGCTGCCCTTACTCGATGCCCGATGCCCGATGCCCGATACCGTGTCGAAAACCGTCATGCCGGACACCACGCGCCCCGCTCGCCTGAACTTCGCGCTCATGTTGCCGCTTCTGCTGGCGGCCCAGCCGGTGGCGACCGACAGTTACCTGCCGGCGCTGCCTGAAATCGCCGCAACGCTGGGGTCCGCCAGCGTCAGCCTCACGGTTTTCGCATTGATATTCGGTATCGGGCAATTGCCGATGGGCAGTCTTTCCGACCGATTCGGCCGCCGTCCCGTCTTGCTGACCGGCCTTGCGCTCTATGCGCTGGCAGCGCTGGCAGCGGCGCTGGCTTCAAGCGCAGCAATGCTGGTGGCCGCTCGTGCAATGCAGGGCTTTGCAATGGCCGCGATACTGGTATGCGCACGCGCGACGGTGCGCGACCGGTATTCGGCGGCCGATGGTCCGTACGTGATGGCGCGCGGTTTCATGGGAATGGGGATGATGGCGTTCCTCGCGCCGATTCTCGGTGCGTATGTCACGCAGCAGGCCGGATGGCGATGGGTGCTCGCAGGGATGAGCCTGTATGCGTTCGGGCTGCTCGTCATGTGCTGGTACGGCTTCGAGGAAAGTTTCTCCGGAATCGCGCCGAGCCGGAGCTCGACCCGGGACGTGCGCGAAATATTCGGCAATGCCACGTTCAGGGTATGGGCGCTGCTGGCCGCCTCGACGTACACCGGCATGTTCTGCTTTCTATTGCTTTCTCCCGCAATCTACATCCGGCATCTCGGCCTGTCGCCCCAGCGATATGGCTGGATACCAGCGAGCGGCACGCTCGTCTATGTCCTGAGTACGTATGGCTGCCGCCTGCTGCTGCGACGTCAAAGCATGCTGCGAACGGTGCGACAAGGTGCAACGTTGAGCCTTTCCGGCGCGGTGATTCAGGCATTGGGGTGCGCGCTGCTTCCTGGAAGCATCTGGCCGCTGCTCGTGGGGCATGGCGTGTATTGCCTCGGCCACGGAATCCATCAGCCATGCGGGCAGGCAGGAGCGGTCAGCGGTCTGCCCCACCTTGCAGGCCGCGCGGTATCCTGGTCCGGCTTCATCATGATGTTCTTCGCTTTCAGCGTGGGACAGACGGCGGCGGTGTTTACCGATCCGCGCTATCAACTGGGCGCGTGGCCCATGGTGGTTCCGATGCTCATCGTCGGCGTGACGCTGGTAACGATTGCGTTTGCCTGGCTGCCGAAAATCATCCACGAGACTTTGGTCGCTACAACGGTTCCGGCACGTGCGGCGGATGTTCAATGACTTGCGTCGGGCAATCGATGGGCAAGCTCGCATTGGCAATACTGCGTCCCAAATGACGCCCACATCGACCGTGCGCTGTCCGGCTTCGACAGGCGACGGCTGGACGGCGCACGCCTGGCTCATCGACCCGGTCAGCTGACGGGTACCGCACGAGCGCTCGGGGTCGCCTGGCCGGCGCCTGCGTCACCCCGCTGCGTCACCGTGCCGTCTCGGCCGCTTCCACGACCGGCAGCGGCCGGCTTGCGATCTTCTCGGCTTCCCCGCGCTTGAGCCCCAGCGTATGCAGCAGCGTCGCCGCCGTGCGTTCCGGAAAATGCTCTCCGCTGAAGCCGAGTTCCTTGAGAACGCCGGCCGCCGGCGCGCCCGGAGCGACGAAGTTGAGCTCGGCGGCAATGGCGGTCAGCACCGTCCCGCCAACCGAAAGGAAGCCGATGAATGGGTCGGCGACCACGAAGCGTTTCTCGGCGATGCCGCGCTCGATGTCGCGCAGCAGGCGTTGACCCAGGCCAAACGTCAGGACGCGCGCCGAAAAGCCCTCGCGTATCAGGAAGCGTCCCCACACCGGCTCGCGCCGCGCGCGCATCAGCGTATGCCGCACCGAGACGGAAATGATTTCCGCCGGGTCGGACAAGCCGCTGGCCAGGCGATCGAGCGAATCCGCGAACTCCTCGAATACCGATTCCACGAGGGTGGCGTAGATCGCCTCCTTCGATTCAAAGTGGTTGTAGAACGAGCCAAAGCCGACGTCGGCGGCCTCGGTGATTTCGTTGATGGCGACGCCTTCCATGCCCTTCTCCGCCATCAGTCTCAGCGCGGCGTCCAGCAGCCGGGCACGGGTCTCCCGCTTGCGGCGCGCGCCGCGCGGCTCGCGCTCTTCGGCGACCGCGGCCACGGGACTGGGTGCTTCCGGAGCCGAGCGCTTTGGTGTCCGGCGATTCGATGTATTCGGCATGACGTTTCCGATCCTTGTTCGTACCCAAGTATAGATTCAAATGTCTACATTGACAAAGTCATCATCTATGACTTTAATGTCACCAAAGGCTGCGGAACACGGCCTCAGGAACCGATCGAACGACGAATGGAGAAACGGTGGAGACACACATGCACACGGGCGCCAGCGCGTCCATTCACGACAACCCGCTCTCGTCGCCGGAGTGCGGGCTGCCTTCGATGCTCGGCGTACTGATCGCGGGATTCGGGCCAGTCGGCGCCGCATCGGGCCCTTTGTCGGCCAGTCACGGCACCGGCGACGAGGCGCGCCGCTCCCACGCGAAATCGACGATCGACCTCGCGACATTCATGGTCCGGCCGGTGATGTCGTGCGACGGTGAGATTGCATGCCTGCCGTTGCGCGGCAAGCCCCTCGATGCGACGGCGCCTGCCTTCGCGATTGCCATTCGATCTGCCTGATTGCCATCCGCCATGAAACTGACCACCACACAACCGGCTCGCCACCCTCACCCCACGACGAAGGCATCGGCGCTCGCCTATCTGATCTTCGATCGCCCCGATCTCGACGAGGCAGAGCACTTTCTCAACGACTTCGGTCTCCGAACGGTGCTGCGGAACGACACGCAATTGCTGCTGCGCGGAACGGGCACCGCACATTTCTGTTATGTCGTTCGCCATGCGCCGAAGGCCAGCTTCGTAGGCTTCGGATTGCAGGTCGACAGCCGAGCCGATCTGGAGGCGCTCGCCAAAGTCCCTGGCGCGTCGGAGATCGAGGCATCGGATTGGCCAGGCGGCGGCCTCCGGGTGCGGCTCGTCGATCCGTCGGGTTTTCGGGTCGACGCGATTGCGGGCCAGTCACTGGCCGACACGCTGCCGCATCGCGCCCCGCTCCCGTTCAACTCGGTCGACGCGCCCGTGCGGATCAACGAAACGCAGCGGCCGCCGGCGAGCGCGCCCGAGGTCATTCGGCTCGGACACGTCGTACTCGAGCTGGCCGACTACCAGGAAACCTGCGCGTGGTACACGCAGCATTTCGGGTTCATCCCCAGCGATGTCCAGGTGCTGCCGGACGGCTCCCCTGCGGTTGCGTTCATGCGGCTCGATCTCGGCGACAGGCCGGCCGACCACCATACGCTCGCGCTCGCCCAAGGGTTCGTGTCGACTTACAGCCATAGCGCGTACGAACTCGTCGACGCCGATGCCGTCGGCATGGGCCAGCGCATGCTCCACGACAACGGGTGGGCGCACGCGTGGGGCATCGGCCGGCACATTCTCGGCAGCCAGATCTTCGACTATTGGCAGGACCCGTGGGGCGACAAGCACGAACACTATTGCGACGGCGACCTGTTCACGGCCGACGAGCCGACGGGCGTGCACGCGGTCAGCCGCGAAGCGATGGCGCAGTGGGGCCCGACGATGCCGCGCAGCTTCACGAAGCCCCGGCTCACGCCGTCGAGCCTCGCGGCGCTGTTTCGCAACCTGCGCCGCAGTCCCGATCTTACGGTCGGCAAGCTGCTGACGCTGGCAAAGCTGTTCGCCTGATCCCCAACCGCCAATTCGATTCACGAGAGATCATTCATGTCACTGCATGTCCTGCACTTCCGGCATCAAGGCCGCGCCCAATGGGGTGTGGTCGCCAACGGCGCCGTCACGCCGATTCCCGGCGACTTCGAGACAACCGCGAGCTTTCTCGCGGCGAATCCGGTTGAACGACTCGTCACGCTCGACGGATCGACGATTCCGGAGTCGGACGTTGAGTGGCTTCCGCCGGTGACAGCCAACCAGCAATTCGTTTGCCAGGGCGCGAATTATCGTCGGCACATGATCGAATCGGGCATGGATCCGGACGCGAAAAAGTTCAACATGATCTTCACGAAGGCGACGAGCTGCATCGTCGCTGCCGACTCACAGGTCGTGAAACCGCGGCACGTCCGGTTTCTCGACTACGAAATCGAGCTCGGCCTCATCCTCAAACGCGACATCACGTCTCACCAGCAGATCACGGACACGAACCTGCACGACTATGTCGCCGGCACCGTGATCGTCAACGACTATTCCGCGCGCGATGTCCAGATCCCGCAGATGCAGTTCTACAAGGGCAAGAGCTTCCGGACGTTTGGCCCGGTCGGCCCATATCTGTGCCTGCTCGAGCGGCGTGACTTCCCGAAGCTGAAGGCGCTCGTCCTGACGTTGACCGTCAACGGCACGGTGCGTCAGCAGGACTCGACATCGAACCTCGTCTATGGTCCGGCGGAAACGTTGACCGAGTTGTCGGGCGTGCACGACCTTCGCGCCGGCGATCTGCTCGCGACCGGCACGCCGGCCGGCTGCGCACTCAGCATCCCGTCGCCGCTCAAGCAGCGGGCCGTCGCGCTTTTTCCGGAATCCGTCAAATGGAAGATGTTCATGAAGGTGCAGGCGGGGCGAGCGCAGTATCTGAAGGCCGGAGATATCGTCGAAGCCCGGATCGCGAGCCGCGACGGAACGATCGATCTGGGCGTGCAGCGTAACGAGATCGTGGACGAAGCAGCATGAACGGCATCGCGACCCAAGACGACGTGCTGGCGATCGAAGCGCTGGGCCTTCCGCCGGACCTTCCGGCCAGCACGTACGAGATGATCTGCGCGGGTGCAGCCATCGATCCGTCCGCCCCCGCCCTCTCCTTTTTCATGACCGCCGACGCGCACCGCGACGCCGAATGCTGGACCTATCGCGAGCTGGTTCGCGACATCACGCGCACGGCCAACATGTTCGCGCGCCTCGGTGTGAATTCGCAGTCGGTGATCGCTTATGTGCTGCCCAATCTTCCCGAAACGCATTTCGTGATCTGGGGCGGACAGGCGACCGGCATCGTATGCGCGATCAATCCGCTGCTCGAAGGCGAAGCGATAGGCCATCTGCTCAAAGCGGCCGGTGCCAGCGTGCTCGTGACGCTCGCGCCATTTCCCGGGATCGACCTCTGGCAAAAAGTCGCGGATGTCCTTCACGAGGTCGAGCCGCTGCGGCATCTCGTGCTGGTCAATCCGGCCGATCGCGTGCGGGGCACGGCGCAGTCGGCGGCACGCACGCTCCAGCATGACGCGTGTGCGCAGCTATACGGCGATGGCGGTTTGCGCAGCGCCGTGCCTGCGCGCATCCAGATCCACGACTTCGGTACGGCAATCGCGCGGGAATCCGGTACAGCGCTCGACAATGCGCGCCGCATTCAACCTGGCGACATGTCCTCTTACTTCTGTACCGGTGGAACCACCGGGTTGCCGAAAATCGCGATGCGCAGCCACGGCAACGAAGTGGCGAATGCATGGAGCGCCGGGCGGTTCTTCGGCGACAGTATCGGCCCCGGCAAAGCGACTTTCTGCGGCTTGCCGCTCTTTCACGTCAATGCCGCGATGGTGACCGGCCTCCTGCCTTTCTCGCGCGGCGCCCATGTCGTGCTCGGCACACCGCAGGGTTACCGAGGCGACGGCGTCGTCAAACGTTTCTGGGAAATCGTCGAACATCATCACATCAATTTCTTCAGTGGCGTCCCGACGCTTTATGCCTCGCTGCTCGACATTCCTGTCGACGGTCATGTCATCGACTCGCTCGAATACGGCCTGTGCGGTGCTGCGCCAATGCCGGTCGGCGTCTTCAGGGCCTTCCAGGAAAAAACGGGCATCCGGATTCTCGAAGGTTACGGCCTGACCGAAGGAACGTGCGTGAGCAGCGTCAACCCGACGACCGGCGAGCGCCGGCCGGGATCGATCGGGCTTCGCATCCCCTTCCAGGCGATGAAGGCAGTCGTCGTGGACGATGCGGGACGGTATCTGCGCGACTGCGCAGCTAACGAGGAGGGGCTGCTCGTCATCTCCGGGCCGAACGTTTTCACCGGCTACACACATCCCGACCAGAACAAGGCCCTGTGGCTCGATCTCGGTGACGGCAAGCGCTGGCTCAACACCGGCGACCTCGGCCGCTGCGACGTCGACGGTTACTTCTGGCTGACCGGCCGCAAGAAGGAGTTGATCATCCGCGGCGGACACAATATCGACCCGGCGACGATCGAGGAACCGCTGCATCGACACCCGGCGGTCCAGATCGCCGCGGCAATCGGGCGCCCCGATGCCTATGCCGGCGAGTTGCCGGTCGCGTATGTTCAGCTCAAGCCGGGTATGACCGCTACCGCGCACGATCTGGAAGTGTTCATGCAGCAGGAGATCGCTGAACGCGCCGCCCTGCCCAAGCATGTCCGAATCGTCGAAGCGATCCCGCTCACGGGCGTCGGCAAGATTTTCAAACCGGAACTCAAGCGCCGGGAGACGAGTGACGCACTCCGCACGGCATTGGACCAGGGCGGAGCCCCCGGCGCATCAGTCGACGTCGCGACCAGTGATTCCGGCGGAATGTCGGTCTCGGTCAAGCTGAGCGATCCCGGGTTCGAGACTGCGGCGCGCTTCGTGCTGGGGCGCTTTCCGTTTGCGTTCTCGATTTCGATCGCCGCGGGGCCAATACGATCGCCTGGATCGACGGCGACAGATCCGCGGTGACGAAGAAGCACCACTAGCCGCGACAACACAAACTCAGAAAGCGGCTCGTCACTATCAATAAGGTATCCAAATTAGTTGTTGTTCGTGAATCGGATCGAGACAGAGGAGACACAAGATGAATTCAAGGCGAATGACGAGTTTCGCAGGCATGGCGGTTTGTATCTGCACGGCTGCACTTGCCGACAATGCAGATGCACAGACGGCCGGAAGCATCACCACATCGGTGGGATGGCTGCACGTATCGCCACAGGGCAACGCAACGCCGCTGACCGTGCAAAGTGTTGGCGGCGTAACGGTGAATCAGCAACTATCTGGTACCGGGGCGCATGCCAGCTCGACGGATACGATGGGCATCACCACCGAGTACTACGTCACCGACAACGTTGGTGTCGCCATGCTGCTCGGACTGCCGCTGACAGTCAATCTGGTCGGTGACGGGACGCTGCAGAAGTATGGCACCCTCGGCACGACAAGGCCGATGCCGCCCGCCATCGAACTTCGATATCACCTGTTTTCCGCTACATCGAAATTCCGCCCGTACGCAGGACTTGGCGTGAACTATACGTGGTTCACCCAGGTTCGAGCCACCAATCGCCAGTTCGTCTCCGACAGCTTTGGGCCGGGCGGCTCGGCGCGCGCGACACTCAGCGCATCGTGGAACCCGGTGTTCGAGCTCGGGGCGAGTTACGCAATGACCAAACATTGGTCTGTCGGTGCTTCCGTCGGCTACATGCCGGTGAAGACCCACCTCACGTTATACGGGCAGACCGCGACCGGGACGCAGATCGTTTCCACATCGACGCTCCGACTCAATCCCGTCAGCGTTTTCCTGAACGTCGCTTATACGTTCTAGCGGATGCGCCCCGATGCCAGCGCCCCCGCATGGAAGCAACACTTTGGATCGAACGATGAAACGACAGGCCCTCAAGACCATTCTTTTTGCATTGCCCAAGGTACTGGACCTGACGGCGCGCCGCTTCCCCGCCTATCGCGATCGCCTCAAGGAGCGCAATCTCGTCGCGTGGATCGGGCTCATGGATCAAAGCATCGGTCGCGCGATCGAGTTCAGGAATGGCCGCATTCGGTCGCGCGCCGGCAAGCATCCGCGGCCCGACGTGCGCATGGCCTTCAAGGACGTCGCCACCGCCCTGAAGTTCCTTTCCCCGAGCCCGGACCAGGGCGAAATCGTCCACGCCGCCAAGAACTTCAAGGTGGTCACCGAGGGCGAGGACGAACTGCTGGTTTGGCTCATGCAAACCCTGAGCATGATGCGCACGGTCGGTCTGCCAATGGGCACGCCCATGCGCGACGGCACCCGACGCTACACGACCTGTACCAATGGCGGGCCCCTGTTCGTCTACGTCAAGGATGGCCGCATCGTCCGCGTGACGCCCATCGAGCTGGACGATACGGATGCGTCAAGCTGGGTGATCGAGGCACGTGGACGCCGCTTCAGCCCACCACGGCGTGGATTGGTCGCGCCCCACGCGTTGACCCTCAAGTCGCTGGTCTACTCCGACAAGCGCATCCTTCACCCGATGAAACGGGTCGACTTCGACCCTGACGGCGAGCGCAATCCCCAGAACCGAGGCAAGTCCGGCTATGTGCGTATCAGCTGGGACGAGGCCCTGGACATCGTCGCCAAGGAGATCAACCGGCAGAAGCGCGTTCACGGTCCCGGTTCCATCACGTTCCCGATGTCGTCCCACCACCAGTGGGGCAACGTCGGCTACTACCTCAGCGCGCTGACGCGCTTCGCCAACCTGATCGGCTTCACCCGGGTGGCCGCGAATCCGGACAGCTGGGAAGGCTGGTACTGGGGCGCCATGCATCATTTCGGCAATTCGATGCGCGTCGGCGTGCCCTCCGGCTATGGCGGCCTCGAAGATGGTCTCAAGGAAGCCGAAATGATCGTCTTCTGGTCCTGCGACCCCGAAAGTACCAACGGGGCCTACGCAGGATTCGAGGGAACCCCACGCCGCCTGTGGGCCAAGGAGCTCGGCATCGAGTTCGTTCACATCGACCCGCACTGCAATCCGACCGCCCAGCTGCTGGGCGGCCGCTGGATCCCGATCCGGCCGCAAACCGATGCCGCCCTCGCTACCGCCATCATGTACGTCTGGACCGTGGAGGGCCTGTACGACGAGGATTACGTCGCGACGCGCACAACCGGTTTCGACGATTGGAAAGCCTACCTTCTGGGCGAAACCGACGGTACCCCCAAGACGCCCGAGTGGCAGGAGAGCGAGACCGGCGTGCCGGCCAAGGACGCCCGTGCGCTTGCGCGCCTATGGGGCAAGAAGAAGGTGCATCTCGCCGTCGGGATGACCGGCGCGGGATTCGGCGGCGCGGGCCGCGGGGCGACCGGGGCGCAATGGGCGCGCTGCATGATCATGATGATGTCCATGCAGGGCTGGGGCAAGCCGGGAGTGAATTTCGGCTGCCTCGAAATCGGCGTCCCGCACGACCTCCAGTTCTACTTCCCCGGCTACGCGGACGGCGGCATTTCAGGCGACCTGGCGTGGACCGCCAATGCGGTGGACAACTACCAGCGCATGCCGCACATCCTGACCATGAATCCCGTCAAGCAAATGGTGCCGCGACAGCAGATGCCCGATGCGATTCTCAACGGTCACGCCACCGGTTATCTCTGGGACGGCATGTCCCAGGAAGCCCAGTTTGCGCCGTTCACCTACCCGATGCCCGGCTATTCGCCGATCCGCATGATCTATCGCTACGGCGGATCCGCGTTCAGTACCGTGACGAATTCCGGACGCTGGACGGAGGCCTACCGGCACTCGAGCATCGAGTTCGTCGTCAATCAGTCGATCTGGATGGAAGGCGAAGCCCAGTTCGCCGACATCATCCTGCCCGCGTGCACTTCGCTGGAGCGTTGGGACATCGGAGAATGGGCGAATTCGGGCGGCTACGCCCACCATGGGTATGGCACGGTCAACCATCGAATGCTGACGCTGCAGCACAAATGCATCGAACCCTTGGGCGAGTCCCGCTCCGACTACGACATTTTCACCGCCATCCTGACCCGGTTGGGCCTGGGTGGCGTTTTCACCGAAGGCTGCGGCGATCTTGACTGGGTCAAGCGCGTCTTCGACTCGTCGGACCTGCCCGATCACATTTCGTGGCGCGAATTCTGCCGCAAGGGCTACTTCGTCGTGCCGCCCGAAAAGCCCGAGCTGCGCCATCCCGTGGACATGCGCTGGTATGCGGAAGACAGGAGGAAGGACCTGCCGGAACCTCATCCGCTGCCGTCGCAGTTCTCGGAAAAGTTCGGCAGGGGCCTTCAGACGCCGAGCGGCAAGCTGGAGTTCGTGCCCGAGTTGCTGAAGCGGCACACTGCGGACAACCCCGAGCGGCCAGCGCTCAACCGATATATCCCCTCCTGGGAGGGCCTGCGCTCGGACCTGGCTCGGCGCTACCCGCTGCAATTGATCGCCACCCACAGCCGCTACAGCTTTCATACCCATTGTGACGGCAAGAATTCCGCGGTGAACGGCATCGACGATCATCGCGCGCTGATCGCGGGGCACCGGTTCTGGCTGCTGAGGCTCAATCCGGCTGACGCCGCCATTCGACGCATTGCCCATCGCGATCTCGTCAAAGTGCACAACGACCGCGGCGCCGTGATCTGTGCGGCCGATGTCTCGCCTCTGGTGAACGCCGGAGTGGTGAAATCCTACGAGGCGAGCGCTGAATTTCAGCTGATCGAAATCGACGGCGAGCAAGTCGAGATCGGCGGTTGCATGAACATGCTTACCTCCGACCGGCCGCAGACCTCCGGCACCAGCAGCATGAGCCCGAATTCCTGCCTGGTGCAGGTCGAGAAATGGCGCGGTGCCGAGGCGTTCATGCTCGGTCGCGCAGCGTGAGGAATTTCAAATGAGCAAGTGGAACCTGATTGTCAAAGTCGGGCGTTGCGAGAATTGCCAGAATTGCGTGATCGCCGCGCGGGACGAGCACGTCGGCAACGACTTCCCCGGTTACGCCGCACCCGCCGCGGCCAACGCCGAGAGCCCCATCCGCATCCTGCGTCGTGTACAGGGTGCTTCGCATATGATCGAGACCACTTATCTGCCGGTCATGTGCAACCACTGCGACGACGCGCCCTGCATGCGTGTGGGCGGTGGCGCCATTCGCAAGCGCGCCGACGGCATCGTCATCATCGATCCGGACAAGGCGCGAGGCCGAAAGGACATCGTGAAGGCGTGCCCCTACAAGGCGATCGTCTGGAACGAAGAACTGCAACTGCCCCAGATCTGGATCTTCGATGCTCATTTGCTCGACCAGGGGTGGCCCCGTCCGCGTTGTCAGCAGTCGTGCCCCACCGGTGTTTTCGAGACGGTCAAGCTCGATGACGCAGCGATGGCCCAAAAGGCCCGGCGCGAGGGACTCAAGGTATTGCGACCCAACCTGGGCACGAAGCCCCGCATATGGTATAGCGGCCTCGAGCGCTGGGAAACGTGCTTCGTCGGCGGAAGTGTCAGCGCCCAGGCAGGAGATGTGGTCGAGTGTGTCACGGATGCGGTCGTCGCCTTATATGCAGGTAATCTGCAGGTAGCCGAAACCGTCTCGGACGGCTTCGGCGATTTCCGGTTCGACGGCCTGGCCAGGGGCAGCGGCATCTACCGAGTCAAGATCCGACACGCCCTCGGCAACGCTTGGCGCGAATGCGAATTGGGCGACAGCGCGTACCTGGGCGAGATCAGGCTCAGTCAGAGCCACTCGGCCACCTCAACAGTGCCGAGTTCGCCGGACACCGTATGTGCTCCGGCATCACGACGCGATGGGCGTCAGGCACACGTTCCCGGTGAACGCCTGAAGTAACCCTGTGCCAGGGCAACCCAATACCGGACGCCGGCCGGAATGATGTCGTCGTTGAAATCGTATTTCGGGTGATGCAGCGCCGGCGCGCCCGCTTCGGCCGGCGCATTGCCGATCAGCACGTAAGCGCCGGGGCGCTCCTCCAGCATGAAGCCGAAGTCTTCGGACGTCATGTTCGGCGGCACGTCGGGGTAAAGGCGTTCGTCGCCGAACGTCTCGCGAATCACCGCTTCGCAGAGTGCGGTTTCGGCCGGCGTGTTGACCGTCGCCGGGTAGTACTGAAAAAATTCGACCTCGACTTGCGCGCCATGGGCGCGGGCCAGCCCCTCGCACATGAGCTGGACGTCGCGCTGCAGCTGTTGCTGCAATGCAGACGACAGCGTGCGAATCGTCCCGCGCAGCTCGGCGCTGTCCGGAATGACGTTGTCCGTCGTTCCCGCATGGAACATGCAGACGGAAATGACGGCGGGATCCACGGGATCCTTGTGCCGCGCAGCGATGGTCTGACACTGCAGCACCATCGAACATGCGAGCGGGACGGGATCGACGCCCAGATGCGGCTGCGCCGCATGCGCGCCTTTGCCGGTTACCGTGATCCTGAACCGGGAACCCGCGGCCATGATCGGCCCCGTGCGCAACCCGAAATGCCCGGCCGGCAAACCGGGCCAGTTGTGCATGCCGAATACCGCTTCCGTCGGGCATTGCTCGAACAGCCCGTCGTCGATCATCTTCCGCGCGCCCGCGCCGCCCTCCTCTCCTGGCTGAAACACGAAATGAACCGTGCCCGGCAACTGCGGCAGGCCCCTCATGACGCGTGCTGCCCCGAGCAACATGACGGTATGCCCGTCATGCCCGCACGCATGCATGACCCCTTGCGCGCCCGATGCGTGCGCGAAGTCGTTGGCTTCCTGGATCGGCAGCGCATCCAGATCCGCACGGAGCACGATTCCGCGGCCAGGGTCCGCCCCGGGCAGGCTCGCGACGACGCCCGTGCCGCCCAGCCCGCGCGACACCGTATAGCCGATATCCTCAAGCTCGCGGGCAACGACGTCGGCCGTCCTGTGTTCCTCGAATCGCAACTCGGGATGCGCATGCAGATCGCGGCGCAAGGCCGCCCAGTGTGCGTAATGGGCTTTCAGGGACGTCTCGGGGATGTCGGGGTTTTCCAATGTCGGCACCTTCGAAAAGTAGACGGCTTCCATTCTGTACTGCCGCCGCGTTCGCGCACAGCGGCTCTTTCAGTCGTAGAAGCCCAGGATCGACTTGACCTCCGTGTACTCCTCCATCCCTTCGATCCCGTACTCGCGGCCGTTGCCCGACTGCTTGTACCCGCCGAACGGAGCCTGAGGGTCCCATACCGGATAGTTCAGGTGCACCTGCCCCGCCCGGATGCGCGCAGCCACCGCGCGCACGCGTTCCTTGTCGGTGCCCTGCACATGTGCGCCCAGCCCGTAAACCGTGTCGTTCGCGATGGCGACGGCTTCGTCGATGGTGTCGTAAGGAAGGATCGCGAGGACCGGGCCGAAGATCTCCTGCTGCGCGATCGTCATGTCGGTGCGGACGTCGGAAAAGATGGTCGGCCGCGCATAAAAGCCCCGGTCGAATCCCGCCGGCCGCCCGGGGCCGCCGGCGAGCAGCTTCGCCCGTTCGTCGATGCCCGCGTCGATCATCTGCGCGACCCGGCCGAACTGCGCGCGATTGGCCAGCGGGCCATGCGTCGTCGCCTCGGCGAACGGATCGCCGACCACCATCCGTTCCATTGCCGCGACGGCCAGCTCCTCGACGCGGCCCAGGACGCTGCGCGGCACGATCAACCGGGTCGGCGCGCTGCACGACTGGCCCATGTTCCGAAACGCGGCGGCGACGCCTGGCGCGACGGCCCGCTGCAGGTCCGCATCGGGCAATACGATGTTCGGCGACTTGCCGCCAAGCTCCTGCGCGACGCGCTTGACGGTCGGCGCCGCCGCTTGCGCAACCAGCACGCCGGCACGCGTCGACCCGGTGATCGACACCATGTCGACCTCCGGGTGCGACGCGAGCGACGCGCCCACTTCCGTTCCATTGCCGCTCACCAGGTTGAACACGCCCGCGGGCACGCCCGCGTCGGCGATCACTTCCGCAAACAGCAACGCGCTGAGCGGCGACAGCTCACTGGGTTTCAGCACCACCGTGCAGCCTGCCGCGAGCGCCGGGCCGACCTTCGCGGTGATTTGATAGATCGGCCAGTTCCACGGTGTGATCAGCGCGCAGACGCCGATCGGCTCACGCACGATCGCGGTCGTCCCGCGCCGGGTCCGGAACGGATAACCGGCCAGATTGTCGCGCGCGACCCGGATATGTTCGGCCGCGAGCGGCACATGAGCGCCGCGTGCGTAGTTGATCGGCGCGCCCATTTCCATCGCGAGCGCCATGGCGAACCGTTCGGCGCGCGCCAGTATCAACGCGTGAACGCGGTCGAGCAGCGCGGCGCGTTGCTGCGGCGAGGTCGCGGCCCAGCGCTCGAAAGCGCGGCGCGCGGCCTGCACCGCGCGCTCGGCGTCGCGCGCGTTGCCGAGCGGGATGTCGCACAGCGTGTCTTCAGTGGACGGACAGACGACCGCGAACCGGTCGCCGCCGTCAGGCAAAACCCAGTCGCCGTCGATGAAGAAACGATCCAGCCTTCCGGCTTCCATCAGGTGACGAACCGGTGAGTCGATGAGTGAATGCATTGCAGGGTGTCCTTGAGTCGATGCCATGTGCCGCGGGACGGCCTCGAACTAGAAATCAGCGACCTTGCCCCATGCGGAATCGTCGAACCGGCTCGGCCGATACGGTATCGGGTCCACGATCGGTTGCGCGCCCGTGGCAAGATCCGCGATCAAGTGACCGGCGCCCGGGCCGATGCCGAAACCGTGCCCGGAAAAACCCGCCGCCAGGATCAATCCCGGCACGCCCGGCACTTCGCCGATACCCGGGACGCCATCCGGCGTGCTGTCGACGAACCCCGCCCATGCGTGCGTGATCGTCGCTTCGCGAAGTTCGGGCAGCAGTTCGACCGCACGGCGGTACGTTTCGGTGACCGTCCGCATATCGGGCTTCGGGTCCAGAATGCGCACCGACTCCATCGGGGTCGGCGCATCGAGCCGCCACCGCTTGAGCGTTTCGTGGCCGCCGCGCATGCCTTCGAGGCCGCCCGGAAGCAGGTTGCGCCAGCGCTTCGCGAACATCGGCACGAACTGCGGGGCGAATCGCAGGAACTGCGGCGTCACGTCCACGCGCGCGCGGCCGCTGATGGCGAGTGCGTAGCGTCCATCGCCGCGGCGCGTCACGGACACGCCGGAGGTGTACAGCGCATCCGGCAAGCGCTGTTCGACGGGCGACACGCTCAGGATCGACTGACGGATCGACGCCTGCGGAAAACGGACGCCGAGCTGGCGGCAGAACGACGACGCCCACGCGCCCCCGGCGAGCACGACCGTCCTGGTCTTGATCACGCCGGCTTCCGTGACGACGCCGCTGACGCGCCCGCCCTCGAGTTCGATGCCGCGAGCCGCGCAGTGCTGGTGGACGCTGCCGCCGAGCGTCATCAGTGCGGCTGCCACGGCCGGCGCGGCCTTACCCGGATCGGCCGTGCCGTCGCTCGGCGACAACACGCCGCCTTTCCACGGCCGCCCGGTTGCGTGCCCGCGCTCGGTGGCTTGCTTGCCGTCGAGCATATACGTCGTCACGCCCGCGGTCTTCGCGAAGTCGCCCCAACTGGCCCAGCGGGACAGCTCGGCCTCGTCATTGCTCAGATACAGCAGCCCGCAGCGATGAAAGCCCGTGTCTTCGCCGGATTCGGCGGCGAATCGTTCCCACAGATCGATGCTCTTGCTTGCCATCGGCAATTCACGCTCGTCGCGGTTCTGCTGCCGGCACCAGCCCCAGTTGCGGCTCGACTGCTCGGCCCCGATTCGCCCCTTCTCGACCAGCGCGACCGACACCCCGCGCCGGGCCAGGTAGTACGCGGTAAAGACGCCGATGATTCCGCCGCCGATCACGACGACATCGGCCGCGGCCGGCAGCGTGGGTGAAGTTTCGATATGGCGCAGCGGAGGGGACATGTTCAGTCTCGTTCGGTTGATACGCGGACGTTTTGCACGACGTAGAATTTCGCCACGCGTTCGCTGCTTTCCCACCCGATCGATGCGCCGCGCGGCACGAACAGCGCGTCGCCGGCGCCGAGCGACAGCACGCCGCCGTCGGGCGCGGCGAACCGTACGCTGCCGGCCAGCAGGAACATGAACTCGTTCACGCGATGCGGGCGAACGATCCGGTGATAGGGCGTCGAATCCCACGTGCCCGCGCAGAACTCGGCGCCGTCGTCGACGAAGACGTTGTCGCTGCGGCATTGCGGTGCGGGGCCGAGCAGCACCTCAGCCGGTAGCGACGCAGAGGGCTTGAAGTCGGCGTCTGCGCGCAGCGGGAACAGGCCGCGCTTCGTCGGTTTCGCGCACGCGGCAGCGCAGAACATGACGAGCACGCGCGATTGCGCGGCGACGCGAAGCGCCGTGCCGCTGCCGATGACTGCCCCCTCCCCCGGGCCCAGCACCAACGGGGCGGCTCCCGCCGCTTCGAGCGTCAGCTCTCCTTCGACGACGACGATCGTTTCGATGTGCGGATAACCCGGGACGTCAAGTTTGCCGATGAAACGGATACGGCCGGCGGCCATCGAGTCGGGCCCTTCCCACGCGATCTCCCGATGTCCCGCGAAAGGATCGCGCTCGCCGAACGCCTGCGTGCGGAAGACGGTTGTATTGGCCGTGCCGTCGGCACGATGCAACACGAAAGCTGCGGTCATTTCTGCTCCTGCCAGTGCGCGACGGGGTTGTCGAGAACCCGTCGCACGGTATTGGAAATCGTTGTTCGCGGACACCGTCCGCGCTTGCGCCTACGCAACGTGACACGCCCCTTCGCGGCGTTCGGCGCGCGTGCGCATCGACGACGTTCGCGCCGGCGCGCCACCCGGCCGCACGATCACGTATTCGCGCGGCGTGATCCCGAGCACCCGCCGGAAATGCCGGCAAAGATGGCTCTGATCGAAGAATCCGACCTCGGTCGCGACGACCGAGGGCGCCAGACCGGCGCGCAACAAGTCCTGCGCACACCGCACGCGCACCAGGCACAGATATCGATGCGGCGACAACCCGACTTCGCTGCGAAAGCGCGCGGTGAAACGCGACACGCTCAATCCGGCCACCGCCGCGAGCGTGTCGAGGTTCAGCGGCTGCGCGAACGATGCATCGATCGTGCGCAGCACGTCGCCGATCGCCGGCGATACGGGCCGCGGGACATGGAGCGGGCAAACGAATCGTGTGGTCATGTCGAATCCTCCCGGGGCAGCCGCTTCAGTGCAGGAAATCCTGCATCCGGTAATACGCGCCGACGAGCGGCAGGAACCACGCGTGCCCGAAATGGCCGGGCATCGCCGGCCAGTCGAGCTCGCGCCACGGATTCGACGCGGCCGCGCCGTACAGCACGTCGGCCATCACGCGGCCCATGTGCACGGACATCTGCACGCCGTGGCCGCTGTAGCCCATCGAGTAATAGAGCCCGTCGTGCTGGCCCGCGCGCGGCAGCCGGTCGGCGGTGATGTCGACCAGCCCGCCCCAGCAGTAATCGAGCCGCACGTTGGCCAGTTCCGGGAAATAGCCGGCCATGCCGGCGCGCAGGATCTCGCCGCTTTTCGCGTCGGAGCGCGGGCTCGACATCGCGAAGCGTGCGCGGCCGCCGAACAACAGCCGGTTGTCGGGCGTCACGCGGAAGTAGTTGCCGATCTGGCGCGACGTCACGTACGCACGGCGGTGCGGGAACAACCGGTTCAGCTGCACGTCGGGCAGCGGCTCGGTGACGACGATGAAACTGCCGACCGGCGCGATGCGCCGCCGGAACCACGCGAACGGGCCATGTTGCGACGCACCGGTCGCGACCAGCACGCGATCGGCGACGAGCGTGCCGCGCGTGCAGGTGATCGCGTAACGCTCGCCGTCGAGCCGCTCGAGCCCCGTGACGGCCGCCTGCTCGTAGATGCGCGCGCCCGCCCGCACGGCCGCCTGCGCGAGGCCGACGCCGAACTTGCCCATGTGCATCTGCACGCCGTTGCGCTGCAACAGCCCGCCGTAGAAGCCGTCGGAGGCGATTTCATCGCGGATCCGCGACGGCTCGATCAGTTCGATGTCGGGATCCACTTCGCGCCGCAGCACGTCGAACGTCTTCGCCAGTCCCGCGAAATGCTGCGGCTTCGCGGCGAGCTTCAGCTTGCCGGCATGCCGGAAATCGCAGTCGATCGCATGTTCGGCGACGATCGCCTCGACGCTCCTCACCGCGCTTTCGTAGGCGCGATAGAACTGCCTTGCGGGTTCGGCGCCGATCCGCGCGACCAGCGACGCGTAGTCCTGCGCGACGCCGGTATTGCACTGGCCGCCGTTGCGGCCGGACGCTTCACCCGCGATCTGCGCGGCTTCGAGCACGACCACCGATACGCCGCGCTGCGCCAGCGCGAGCGCCGCCGACAGGCCGGTGAAGCCGCCGCCGATCACGGCCACGTCGGCGCGCCCCTCGACGGGCCCTTCGCAGCCGGCACGAAACGCGGGGCGGGTATCCAGCCAGTACGAATCGAATTTCATCGGATCCTTCTCAAGCATTCCGGCGACAGCGATCGGCGATCGCCCGTTGAAAACCATTTAACCACCGTCACAAAGCGCAGTTGCCGCGTATTCGCGCACGGCGCGCGCACGATTCACCGTTTTGCACGACCGCCGCAGCACACTATGCGGAAGGCCGCTCGCCGGAGCCGGCGGCCGCGATGAATGAACGGCGCGGCACGCTACTGGCGCACCGGCTGCACCGGCGCGACGCCGTCCGCCGGCTCGGCCTGGAAGCGCGCGAGGTCTTCCTCGCTGCGATGGCACAACACCTGCGCGCCGTTCTCGAGCGTGCGCAGCGCGGGCGCGGTCCGGTTGCACACGCCGTCCACCCGCATCGCGCAGCGAGACAGGAACGGACACAGCTCGGCGTCGTCGGCGCTCGCGCCGATCGGCACGAGCGGCCGGTGGCAGCGCTCGGCCGCATCGTCGAGCCAGCCCGCGCGCAGCTCCGGCGCGGACGACACGAGCAGGTGCGAGTACGGGTGGTAAGGCGGCGCGCACAGCGCGTCGCGGCTGCCCGTCTCGACGCGGCGGCCCGCGTACAGCACGACGATGTCGTCGCTGATCGCGCGCACCTTCGCGATGTCGTGCGTGATGAACACGTACGACACGCCGAGCTTCGCCTGCAGGTCGCGCAGCAGGTCCATGATCGCGGCGCCGACCACGGTGTCGAGCGCCGACGTGACCTCGTCGCACAGGATCAGGTCGGGCTGGGCCGCGAGCGCGCGCGCGAGGTTCACGCGCTGCTTCTGCCCGCCGGACAGCTCGCCGGTGCGCCGCCCGGCAACCGCTTGCGGCAGCCGCACGAGCTCGAGCAGTTCGGCGACGCGCCGCCGCGCGCGCGCGCCCTTGATCCCGTGATAGAACGCGAGCGGCCGCGCGAGCGTGCGCTCGACGGTATGCACGGGATTCAGCGCGGTATCCGCGTTCTGGAACACGATCTGCACGCGGCGGTGCTGCTCCTTCGTGCGCTTGGCCGTATCGCGCGCGAGCGGCTCGCCGTCGAGCAGGATCTGCCCGCCCGTCGCCGGCACGAGCCCCGCGATCACCTTCGCGAGCGTCGTCTTGCCCGAGCCCGATTCGCCGATCACGCCGACCGTCTGCCCGCGCCCGATGCGCAGGTCCACTTCGTGCAGGATCACCTTCGACGGCCAGCCTTTCGCGGTGGGTCCGCCATACCCGGCGATCGCGCCGCGCACCTCGAGCAGCGGCGCGGGCGCGGCGGGCGCCGGCTTGCCGTCGCGCGCGGCGTCGGTCGGCGTGACGGCCGCGATCAGGCTCTGCGTATACGGATGCGCCGGCGCATGCAGGATCTGCCCGGTCTCGCCGACCTCGCGGATCACACCGTCGCTCAGCACGACGATCCGGTCGGCCATCTGCGCGACCACCGCGAGATCGTGCGACACGTACACGGCACTCATCCCGCAGCGCCGGATCACGCTCTTGAACGCCTGCAGCACGTCGATCTGCGTGGTCACGTCGAGCGCGGTCGTCGGCTCGTCGAGGATCACGAGCTCCGGATCGGTGATCAGCGCCATCGCGGCCATCAGCCGCTGCAGCTGCCCGCCCGACACCTGGTGCGGATAGCGCTTGCCGATCGTCTCCGGATCGGGCAGCGCGAGCGCGCGAAACAGCTCGACCGCCTTCGCCTGCGCATCGCGCTTCGTCATCGTCTTGTGGATCAGCGCGCTCTCGATCACCTGGTCGAGGATCGTGCGCGACGGGTTGAACGCGGCGGCCGCGCTCTGTGCGATGTACGCGACCTTGCGGCCGCGCAGCGCCGCAAGCGCGGAGGCAGGCAGCGTGCAGACGTCCGTGCCGCCGAGCTTCACCGAGCCGCCGGCGATCCGGCAGCCGGCACGCGCATGGCCCATCAGCGACAGCGCGATCGTCGTCTTGCCCGAGCCCGATTCGCCGATCAGCGCGAGCACTTCGCCACGCCGCACGTCGAAGTCGACGCCGTGGACGATCGTGGTGTCCGCCTCGCCCGGGCGACCGCCGACCACGCGCAGCCCGCGCACCTCGACGAGCGGAGTCGATTCGTTGCGCATCAGTGTTCTCCCGCGGCGCCGGCCGCGCCCTTGCGGCGACCGCGATGCGGCAGGCCGTCGATCAACAGGTTGACGCCCACCGTCAGGATCGCGATCGCGACCGCGGGCATGATCGCGACGGCCGAGCCGTCGCCGAGGCTCGCGATGTTCTCGCGCACGAGCGAGCCGAGATCCGCGTACGGCGGCTGCACGCCGAGCCCGAGGAAACTGAGCCCGCTCAGCAGCAGCACGACGAACGTGAAGCGCAGCCCGGTATCGGCCAGCATCGGGTGGATCATGTTCGGCAGCATCTCGACGCACGCGATGTACAGCGCACTCTCGCCGCGTGCCCGCGCGACCTGCACGAATTCGAGCGTGCTGATGTTCACGGCCAGCGCGCGGGCGATCCGGTACGAGCCCGGCATGTAGCTCACCGCGGCGGTCAGGATCAGCAGCGGCAGCGACGAACCGAACGCGGCGACGAACATCAGCGCGAACATCTTCGACGGAATCGACGTGAGCGCATCGAGCAGCCGGCTCATCGTCTCGTCGACCGCGCGGCCCGACACGGTCGCGAGCAGCCCGAGCGTCGTGCCGGTCAGCGCGGCGAGCAGCACCGCCGCGAGCGCGAGCAGCACGGTCAGCCGCGTGCCGTACAGGATCCGGCTCAGCATGTCGCGGCCGAGGAAGTCCGAGCCGAACGGCAGCTTCGCGCTGAACGGCGCGAACACGTCCGGCGTGACGATCGCGCCGACGTCGTGCGGCGCGAGCAGCGGCGCGAACACCGCGATGAACAGCATCAGGCCGACCATCGACAGGCCGACGCGGCCGCCGCTCGTCAGTTTGACGCGCGCGGCGCGGCGCTTGCGCGGCTGGTCGGGGGCGGGCGCGGCGGGCGGCGTCGTGCCGCCCCACGGCGTGGGCTGATCGCCGGACGGCGGCAGCGCGCTGCTGCGTTGAACGGGGTCGGTCGGGTGCATGGGCGGCATCTCGGAAGGAGGACGGGACACTCAGGTCCGCAGTCTCGGGTTCGATACGATCGAGCACAGGTCGGCGAACAGCACGAGCGTCAGATAGGCGACGCAGAAGATCAGCGTGCACGCCTGGACCAGCGGGAAATCGCGGTTGCCGACGGCATCGACCATCAGGCTCGCGAGGCCCGGGTAGTTGAAGATCGTCTCGACGACGATCACGCCGCCGAGCAGATACGACAGGCTCAAGGCGATCGCATTGGCGATCGGCCCGATCGCGTTCGGCAGCGCATGGCGCAGCACGACGCGCGCGGGGCTTGCGCCCTTGAGCACGGCCATCTCGACATACGACGCGCTCAGCTGCTCGATCACCGCGGCGCGCGTCATCCGTGCCATCTGCGCGATCACGACCGCGCAGAGCGTCAGCACCGGCATCGCATACGCGCGCAGGAAGTCGTGCAGGCTTTCGATCGGGCCGCTGTACGACAACGCGGACAACCAGTGCAGCTTCACGGCGAGCACGAGCACGGCGACCGTCGCGATCAGGAATTCCGGCGTTGCGACGAGCGACAGCGTACCGAGACTGATCGCGCGGTCGACCAGCGACTCGCGCTTGACCGCGGCGAGAATGCCGAGCAGCAGCGCGATCGGCACCGACACGGCCGTCGTGATCGCCGCGAGCGTCAGCGACTTCGGCAGGCGTCCGCCGATCATCTCGGACACCGGCATGTCGCCGGACAGCGAGCGGCCGAAATCGCCGTGCAGCAGCCCCGCGAGCCAGTGCAGGTAGCGCACGTGAGCCGGCATGTCGAGGCCGAACTGCCGGCGCAGCGCGGCGACCGTCTCCGGCGTCGCCGACTGGCCGAGCGCGGCCTGCGCGGCGTCGCCGGGCAGCAGGTTCGTGATCGTGAAAATGATCGCGGACACGATCAGCAGCGTCAGCGCGGTGACCGCGATGCGCCGGCCGATCAGCCCGAGCAGGATTCGATTCATGAAGCGGCACTCCGTGAAAAGTCGCGCGCGACCGGGGCGGTGGCCCGCACCGGCCGCGCGGCGGCGGCACGCATCGGCGTCACGCGTTCCACCACACGTGCTCGGCGAACATGAAACCCATCATCCCGCCGGTCGGGATCGAGCCGAGGCCCGCGAGCCGCTTGTCGTAGCCGTCGAGGAAGCTGATGAATGCGGGGATGCCGATCCTGCCCTGCTGCGCGACGAGCACCTGCATGTCGCCGTACATCTGCTTGCGCTTCGCGTCGTCGGTTTCCGATCGTGCGGCGAGCAGCAACTGGTCGAACTTCGCGTTCTTCCAGCCCGACTCGTTCCACGGCGCATCCGACTTGAAGAACTGCGTGAACAGCACGTCGGCGCTCGAGCGCGGGTTGATGTTGCCGAAGCCGAGCGGATGCTTCATCCAGTGGTTCGACCAGTAGCCGTCCGCCGACACGCGGTTCACCTGCAGGTTCAGCCCGATTTTCTGGCCGGCCTGCTGCAGCAGCACGGCCATTTCGATCGACCCGTTCGCGTCGGAGGTCGCGTAGATCGGCGGCAGCGCGGCGCCCAGTGCGCCCGCCTTCTGGAACAGGAACTTCGCCTTGTCCGGATCATGCGGCCGCTGCGGCAGCGACGCGTTGAAGTAGCGATGCCCCGGGGGGATCGGCTGGTCGTTGCCGATCACCGCGTAGCCGCGAAACACCGCCGAGCGGATCTGCTCGCGATCGAACAGGTACTTCATCCCCTCGACGAAATCGGGGTTCGCGACGATCGGGTTGTCGCTGCGCATGATCAGGTCGGTATAGAGCCCCGACTTGGTTTCCTGCAGCGCATAGCCCGGCGTCGACGCGACCCGCTGCGTCGAGCGCGGATCGATCGCGTTGATCAGGTGCACGTCGCCCGACAGCAGCGCGTTCAGGCGCGCGGCGCTGTCGCTGATGCCGATCAGCTCGATCTCGTCGAGGTACGGCATCCCCGGCTTGAAGTAGTTGTCGTTGCGCACGCCGACCGTCGACACGCCCGGCTTGAACGTCTTCAGCTTGTACGGGCCGCAGCCGATGCCGGTGCTGAAGTCGGTCGTGCCGTCCTTGACGATCACGAGCTGCGGCGTCGCGAGGATCACCGGCAGATCGGCGTTCGCGCTGGCGAGCGTGAGCGTGACTTCGTCGGGGCCGCTCGCCTTCGCATCGGCGAACTGATCGGCGAGCGGCTTGGCCTTCGACGCGGTGGCCGCGTTCTTGTGGCGCATCAGCGAAAACACCACGTCGGCCGGCCCGACCGGCTTCCCGTCGTGGAACGTGACGCCCTTGCGCAGCTTGATGATCCACGTCTTCGCATCGGTGGTCTGCAGCGACTGGGCGAGATTCATCTGCGGCGTCAGGCTCGCATCGAGCTGCGTGAGGCCGCTGTAGAACATGAAGAAACGAATGTAGTCCGCGCCCGTCGAGCCCTTGGCCGGGTCGAGCGTATCGGCCGTCGAACTGGATTCGTTCGCGACCCGGATCTTGCCGCCGCGCTTGGGCGCCGGCGCGGCGAACGCAGAACGGGGGCCTGCCAGCAATCCGCCGGCGCCGGCGGCCATCATGCCGCTCGCCGCCATGACCCGCATCATGTCGCGGCGCGTGAAGCCGCCCTTGCCGCCGCCGTTGTCGATATCGTCGCTCATCCGAACTGCTCCTGACTGTGAAAGTGGGTCCTGGGGTCCAGCGTGGTTCGAGAATCCCGTCGCGTCCGCCTGCTGGTGGCGAGCGCGACGTCGTGCGCATTGAGGTCATTTAAGCATCGCCAAAATGCGGGTTGTCGCGATTCGGGGCGGCTGCACAATACGATTCGACCGTTTTGGGCCGCCTGCGCAGCATGATTTGCTGCGTGCCCCGGCGGCGGTCGAAGCGAGCGGAACATCCTGATCGAGCGCGGCGCGTGCACGCCGTCGGACGCCATCCAGGACTGCCGCATGAAAGTTCAGAGGATTGCCCGTCTTGTCGAAGCCGTGGCGGCCGCGTGCGCGGGTGTTCCCGGGCATCGCGGCGGGCCGGCAGCAGGCTGCGCGACGAACGCCGCGCAGGCAGCGCGGCGCTTACAGCCCGAGCTGCGTCGCGAGGTGGCCGATGTCCGACACCTCGTAGTAGTTGTAGAACGGCGTGCCGGGCTCATGGCCGCGGTTGACGAACGCCTTGTGCTTGATGCCGAGATCCTCGGCCGTCATCAGGTCGTAGCGCAGGCTCGACGACACGTGCAACACGTCCTCCGGCTTGCAGCCGAGCTTGCCGAACATGTATTCGAAGCCCTGCATCCGCGGCTTGTACGACTGCGCCTGCTGCGCGGTGAACACCGCATGGAACGGCGCGCCGAGCTTGTCGACGTTGCTCATGATCTGGTCGTCCGACGCGTTCGACAGGATCACCAGCTTGTACTTCTTCGCGAGCCGCGACAGGCCCGCCGGAACGTCCGGATGCGGGCCCCAGGTCGGGACCGCATGGTAGAAACGCTCGGCCTCGACTTCGTCGAATTTCGTGCCGACCCGCGCGCAGGTGCGCCGGATCGCGTTGACGACGACGTCGCGATACGGCTTCCACGCGCCGAGCACCTCGTCGAGCCGGTAGGCGGCGAACGCGCGCACGAATTCCTCGAGCGCGACGGGCGACAGCCGGTCCGCATAGACCTCGCGCGCCATGTCGGCCATCCGGAAGCGGGTCAGCGTGCCGTAGCAGTCGAACGTGATGAACTTCGGTTCAAATTGGATCATGGTGACGTCCTGTCGGTATGAAGCCCCGGCAGGGCCGGGGACGGGCTGGGTTCAACGAAATTGAATCAGGGCAAAAAATCCGTCGCGCATCGTTCGACGCCGTTCGGAACGCAGAATCGCCGCGTGTTGCAGGCCGCGGGCAGCACGATCTGCGGCGCGATCGCGCGCGGCGCTGCGGCGCCGGCCGGCGGACGTCACGAAACCGCAAGATCGCAGCCCGGCGAGGCTCGCCGACGCGCGGCAGCGCCACCGCGTTTCCATCGTAGCGGCATTCACACAGCAGAAGCTGTCGGAATGACGAGCCTCGCCGGCATGCAGCGCGCGTTCGTCCGTGCCGATCGAGCCGGTTTGCGTCGATCTCGCGCGACCGCCCGCCGACGCCGTAAAACAGGCGAATCGTCCTATCCGCGCCGCAACGGCGCTGGCAGAGTCGATACGTCATTCCTACCCATCCGGAGTCCGGCGTGGCCGACCTCAATCCTTCCAGCACGCTTACCTATCGCCCGTTCGCCGAAACCGACCTGCCCGCCGCGCACCGGCTGTCGGAGGCGGTCAAGTGGCCGCACCGGCTCGACGACTGGCGCTTCGCATTCCAGCTCGGCAGCGGCTTCGTCGCCGAAGACGAAGCCGGCGTCGTCGGCACCGCGCTCGGCTGGCGCTTCGGCGAGTCGCACGCATCGCTCGGCATGGTGATCGTGTCGCCCGAGCGCCAGGGCCGCGGCATCGGCCGTGAACTGCTCGCGCGCGTCGTCGACAGCCTCGGCGCGCGGACCGTGTTCCTGCATGCGACGCCGGCCGGCGAGCCGCTCTATGTGAAGTTCGGATTCGACGCGATCGGCACGATCGACCAGCACCAGGGCGCCGCGTTCCAGCCGCCGCTGATCTCGCTGCCGCCCGGCGAGCGCCTGCGGCCGCTCGGCACCACCGACGGCCCGCGTCTCGCCGCGCTCGCATCGCGCGCGGCCGGCTACCCGCGCGACGCGGTGATCGATGCGCTGCTCGGCGTCGCCAACGGAATCGCGCTCGATCGCGACGGCGAACTGCTCGGCTTCGCGCTGTTCCGCCGCTTCGGCCGCGGCCACGTGATCGGCCCGGTGATCGCGCCGGACGCGCTGCGCGCGCAGGCGCTTATCAGCCACTGGCTTGCGCTGCACGAAGGCATGTTCGTGCGCCTCGACGTGCCGGGCGACAGCGGGCTGTCGGACTGGCTGCAGGGGCTCGGCCTGCCGCGCGTCGATACCGTCGTCGCGATGGCCCGCGGCGCGGCACCCGCCCCCGATCCGGCGCTGCGCACGTTCGCCATCGTCAACCAGGCGCTCGGCTGAGCGGCACGCGCGATGAGCTTCCTCTACAAGGCCGACCCGGTGCGCGGCGCGCAATGGGCGCAGCGCTTCGCGCAACAGGCGCCCGACCTCACGTTCCGGATCTGGCCCGACATCGGCGACCCGCACGCGGTGCGCTACCTCGCCGCATGGCAGCCGCCCGACGACCCGGTCGCGCTGCTGCCGAATCTCGAGATCGTGTTTTCGGTCGGCGCCGGCATCGATCAATTCGACCTGTCGCGCGTGCCCGCGCATATCCCGGTCGTGCGGATGGTCGAGCCCGGCATCGTCGACGGGATGGTCGAATACGTGACGCAGGCGGTGCTGACGATTCACCGTGACCTGTTCGACTATGCGGCGCAGCAACGCGCGCAGGCGTGGCGCGAGAAGCCGGTGCGCGCGGCCGCGTCGCGCCGCATTGGCGTGCTCGGGCTCGGCACGCTCGGGCACGCCGTGCTCGACACGCTGCGGCGCTTCGGTTTCCCGTGCGCCGGCTGGAGCCGCACGCCACGCACGCTCGACGGCATCGACTGCTACGCGGGCGACGCGGCGCTCGACACGTTCCTGGCCCGCACCGACATCCTGATCTGCCTGCTGCCGCTGACCGACGCCACGCGCGGGCTGCTCGGCGCGCGCGTGTTCGGCGCGCTGCCGGCCGGCGCATCGCTCGTGCAGGTCGGGCGCGGCCCGCAGCTCGATGCGGCCGCGCTGCTCGCCGCGCTCGACAGCGGCCGCCTCGACAGCGCGATCCTCGATGTGACGGATCCCGAACCTTTGCCGGCCGGCCATCCGTTCTGGACGCATCCGCGCATCCGGATCACGCCGCACATCGCCAGCGCGACGCGGCCCGACACCGCCGTCGATGCCGTGCTCGCGAACCTCGCGCGACATCGCGCGGGGCAACCGATGATCGGCGTCGTCGATCGCGCGCGCGGTTACTGACACGCGCGGCCGGCCCGGCGGGGCGCGCAGCAGAAAATGCCGAAGCGCCCCGTGCAAACACCGCTTTCGTACGTTTCAGGCCGCAAATTGAAGACGCGTGCGGATGCCTCGCCCGGTAGCATGACCTCACGCTGACACCCGACGAGAGTCCCGCCCTGCCATGAACCAAGCCGCGCTGATCGAAGCCGATCGTCAACACCTGATCCACCCTGTCGTCAACTATCGTGCGCACGAGGCGCGCGGCGTCACCGTGCTCGACTCCGCCGACGGCGTCTTCCTGCGCGACGCCGACGGCCACACGCTGCTCGATGCGTTCTCGGGCCTGTGGTGCGTGAACGTCGGCTACGGCCGCGACAGCATCGTGAAGGCCGCCGCCGCGCAGATGGCGAAGCTGCCCTACGCGACCGGCTATTTCCATTTCGGCTCGCAACCCGCGATCGAACTGGCCGAACGGCTCGCGGCGCTGGCGCCGCCGTCGCTGAACCGCGTGTATTTCACGCTCGGCGGTTCGGATGCGATCGACTCCGCCGTGCGTTTCATCACGCACTATTTCAACGCGACCGGCCGCCCGTCGAAAAAGCAGATGATTGCGCTCGAGCGCGGCTATCACGGCTCGTCGTCGATCGGCGCCGGCCTGACCGCGCTGCCCGCGTTCCACCGTCACTTCGACCTGCCGCGCGCGGACCAGCATCACATCCCGTCGCCCTACCCGTATCGCCACCCGCTCGGCGACGATCCGCAGGCGTTGATCGCCGCGTCGGTCGCCGCGCTCGAAGCGAAGGTCGCCGAACTCGGCGAGGACAATGTCGCCGCGTTCTTCTGCGAGCCGGTGCAAGGCTCCGGGGGCGTGATCGTGCCGCCGGCCGGCTGGCTGAAGGCGATGCGCGACGCGTGCCGGCGCCTCGACATCCTGTTCGTGGCTGACGAGGTGATCACCGGCTTCGGCCGCACGGGCCCGCTGTTCGCGTGCGAGACCGAACGGGTCGAACCGGACCTGATGACCGTCGCGAAAGGGTTGACCGCCGGCTATGCGCCGATGGGCGCGGTCTTCATGTCCGACGAAATCTACGAAGGGATCGCCGGCAGCCGCGCCGATACGGCCGTGGTCGGCCACGGCTACACGTATTCCGCGCATCCGGTCAGCGCGGCGATCGGCCTCGAAGTGCTGAAGCTCTATCACGACGGCGGGCTGCTCGCGAACGGGCAGGCGATGGCGCCGCGCTTCGCGGCAGGCCTCGACGCGCTGCGCGACCACCCGCTGGTCGGCGACGCGCGCTCGGCCGGCCTGCTCGGCGCGCTCGAACTGGTGGCCGACAAGGCGTGCAAGACGCGCTTCGACCCGGCGCTGAACGTGCCCGACAAGATCGCGGCGGCCGCTTACGCGAACGGCGTCGTGTTCCGCGCGTTCGGCGACGGCGTGCTCGGTTTCGCCCCCGCGCTGAGTTTCACCGCAGGCGAGTTCGACCTGATGTTCGAGCGCGTGCGCAAGACGCTCGACGGCGTGCTGGCCGACGCAGGCGTGCAGCGCGCGCTCGACGTCGCGCACACGCAGCCCGCGTGAGCCGGACAAGGGCAAAGCGGGGCTTGTGGCGGCTACCGTTCGACTCTAAAGTAACCAGACATTCCATTCCTGCCTTCTGACGCGAACATGACGGACAGCAAGCTAGACCGGATCGACCTGCGCATTCTTTCCCAGTTGCAAAAGCGCGGGCGCATGACCAACGTCGAACTGGCCGATGCCGTCGGGCTGTCGCCCAGTCCATGCCTGATCCGCGTGAAGCGGCTCGAGAAAGCCGGCTACATCGGCGGGTACGGCGCGCACATTCAGCTCGAAAAGCTCGGCGATGTGCAGGTCGTGTTTACGGAGGTCACGCTGGCCGACCACCGGCGCGAGGACTTCGACCGGTTCGTCGCGGCGATCCGCAATGTCGACGAGATCGTCGAGTGCCATCTCGCGAGCGGCGGCTACGACTATCTGCTCAAGTTCGTCACGCGCAGCGTGAGCCACTACCAGACGATCGTCGAAGGGCTGCTCGAGCAGAACATCGGCATCGAGAAGTATTTCAGTTACGTGATCATCAAGTCGCCGTTCGTCAAACGGCACTACCCGCTCGAATCGCTGTTCGGCGACCGGCACTGACGAACGGCGTGCGGCAACGTCGAACGCGGCAGCGTGCTGTCCGCGTGGGGTAGTCGCGCGCCCGCGCCGCCGCCGAACCGCTTCATCCAAGGACCTGTCATGCCGCTTACGCTGTCCCGAACCGAACTGCTGCGTACCGCCAACCTGATCGACGGCACATGGCGCGATGCGCTCGACGGCCGCCGTTTCGACGTCACCGATCCGGCGACGCTCGAGACCGTTGCCCACGCACCTGACAGCGGCGCGGCCGACGCGCGCGCCGCGACCGACGCGGCGGCACGCGCGCTGCCCGCCTGGCGTGCAACGCCCGCTCGCGAACGGGCCGCGATCCTGCGTGCGTGGCACGCGGCGATCGTCGCGCACACCGACGATCTCGCCAAGCTGATGTCGCGCGAACAGGGCAAGCCGCTCGCCGAAGCGCGCGGCGAAGTCGCCTACGGCGCGTCGTACGTGCTGTGGTTCGCCGAGGAGGCGACGCGCACGTATGGCGACCTGATTCCGCAACAGCAGCGCGGCAAGCGGCTCAGTGCGATCAAGGAGCCGATCGGCATCGTCGCCGCGATCACGCCGTGGAATTTCCCGCTCGCGATGATCGCGCGCAAGATCGCGCCCGCACTCGCGGCCGGCTGCACGGTCGTCGCGAAGCCGGCGGAGGACACGCCGCTGACCGCGCTCGCGTTGGCCTTCCTTGCGCAGGAAGCCGGCGTGCCGCCCGGCGTGCTGAACCTGATCGCCGCGTCGCGCGAACGCGGCATCGATGCCGTGGCCGACTGGCTCGCCGACGGCCGCGTGCGCAAGATCACGTTCACCGGATCGACACCCGTCGGCAAGCTGCTCGCACGCGAGTCGGCGGCGACGCTGAAGAAGCTGTCGCTGGAGCTCGGCGGCAATGCGCCATTCATCGTGTTCGACGATGCCGAACTCGATGCCGCGGTCGACGGGCTGATGGCCGCCAAGTTCCGCAACGGCGGTCAGACCTGCGTGTCGCCGAATCGCGTGTACGTGCAGGCCGGCGTCTACGACGCATTCGCCGCGAAGCTCGCGGCGCGCGTTGCCGCGCTGAAGGTCGCGCCGGCGACCGACCCGGCCGCGCAGATCGGCCCGATGTTCAACGCGCGTGCGGTGGACAAGATCGCGCGCCACGTCGGCGACGCGATCGAACGCGGCGCGCGCGTGCTCGCCGGCGGCAAGCGTCTGGCCGAACTCGGTTCGAACTTTTACGCACCGACGGTGCTCGCCGACGCCACTGCCGACATGCAACTGAACTGCGAGGAAACGTTCGGCCCGATCGCGGCGCTGTTTCGCTTCGATGCCGAGGACGAGGCCGTCGGCGCCGCGAACGACACGCCGTTCGGGCTCGCCGCGTATTTCTACACGCAGGATGTGCGGCGCATCGCGCGCGTGTCGGCGCGGCTCGAAACAGGCATCGTCGGTATCAACGAAGGCGCGCTCGCGAGCGAGGCCGCACCGTTCGGCGGCGTGAAGGAATCGGGCTATGGCCGCGAAGGCTCGCGCTACGGACTCGACGATTACCTGTCGATCAAGTACCTGTGCCAGGGCGGGCTCGATTGAACCGTGCCATCGACCGAGCCCAGACAACAACCATCTGATTAAAAAAAATATTGGGGGCAGTCCGGGACTGCCGCAGCCTAGCGCCTGCCGTTTCCGTTCGTCGCGCCGAACCTGTGCCGGCTTACCCGCCCCGGCCAGCGAGGCGCTCGACCAGCGCGCCGTTGAACGCGATCAGGTCGGCCGGCTTGCGGCTCGTGATCAGGTTGCCGTCGCGCACGACCTCCTTGTCGACCCATTTGCCGCCCGCATGACGGATATCGTCCTGCAGGGTCGGCCAGCTCGTCATCGTGCGGCCCTCCACGAGGCCCGACGACACGAGCAGCCAGCCGCCGTGGCAAATCGCGGCGATCGGTTTGCCGGCGCCGGCAGCAGCCGTCACGAATTCGCGCGCGGCGGGAATCATCCGGATCGCGTCGCCGTTGACGACGCCGCCGGGCAGCACGACCGCGTCGTAGTCGCCCTCACGCGCCTCGTCGAACGTCAGGTCGACCTTCACGCGCTCGCCTTTCTCGACGTGCCTGAAGCCCTGGATCTCGCCGCGCTTCTGAGAAATCACGTCGACCTGCGCGCCTTCGGCCGAGAGCGCGCGCTGCGGCTCGACGAGTTCGGCTTCCTCGAAGCCGTCCACCGCGAGAATTGCCACCTTGCAATGATCCAGTCTGCCGCTCATGAGCGCCTCCGTCGGTATGCCGGCACACGTCGTGCCCTCCCCGCAGCGCAGCAATCGGCGTACCGGCCGCCTCGCATGCGGATCGCGCGTGCACCGCTCGAATCGGGAACGGCCGTTGCGCGCATTGCGCGTCAACGTCATCGACACGGAGGGACACCATGAAGGATACGACCCGGTCCGGCCAGGATGCCCCGGCGCGCGAGCGGCGCCCCGATCCATCGCCGCCGCTGAAGCACCGCGACCGCACGCATCAGCGCCGTTCTGAACGCGATATCGACAAGCAGCTCGAGGATACGTTTCCGGCGAGCGACCCGCCCTCGACCGGCGGCATCACGCGCATCGAGCCCGACACGCCGCCCGGCACGCATGACGATGGGCCGTGGCAGGACAAGCGCGAACGCGACGACACGTGAATGGCGTCCGGCATTTCAACCACGGCGATACGCGCTGAACCGTCGGAGAAGCCGAATGAGCGGGCTGGGCGATGACACGCGGCCGGCCGGGGATACCGCGCCGGCCGCCGCGAAGCCGTGGTACCGGCTGCTCGGCCCCGGCCTGCTCGCCGGCGCATCCGACGCCGATCCGGGCAACGTCGCCGTCTATGCGCAGGCCGGCAGCCAGTTCGGCTTCAACATTCCGTGGATGATCGTCGTCACGCTGCCGATGATGGTCGCCGTGCAGCTCGTACGTGCTCGAACTCGGCTTCGTGCAAATCGACCGGCGCGATGCGCTGCAACCGGGCAGCCACAAGCGCAAAGCCGCCCGGGGCCGGCCCGCTACATCGGCTCAGTCGGGCCGGCGCACCGGATCGAAATCGCGCCACCTGCCGTCCTGCCAGTCGCCTTCGACGCATTCGATCGATTCGGCACCGGTTGCGCGCAGCACATCCTCGGCTGCGTGCGCGGTGTCGGGCGTCACGCGCGCCGCGAGGATCACGCCGGTTTCGCTCTGCGCGAGCGTCCCCTTGCCTTCGGCCTGCTCGCCGCGCATCCGGCCGAGCGCACCGCCGAACGCGCCGAGATACGCGCCCGCCAGTGCACCCGAGGCCACCATGAACCAGTAGCGTGCGCCGAGCGCATAGACGATCAACCCCGCGACGAAGCCGATCAGCAACCCGCAGGTCGCGCCGACCATCGCGCCACGGCCGCCCGGCTTCGCCGCCGTGTCGGCATACACGTCGCCGCCGATCGGAAAGCGCGCATGCTGGCCGCCCGGGTTGAGGAAAAAGATCGACACGTCGTCCGGACCGAATGCACGCTCGTAAAGGTGGCGCGCCCCACCTTCCGCTTCATCGAACGTCGTGAAGCGGCCTGCGACGATCATCGCCATGCTCGCGCTCCTTGTGAAGGCGTCGCGCTTACTTGGGCCGGATGGTCAGTTGGTCGCGCACGTCCTTCACGCCGTCGACCTGCTTCACGACGCTGACGGCTTGCGTGCGCTGCTGCTCGTCCGGCACGCTGCCGGTGAGCGTCACGGTGCTGTGCCGTGTCTTCACGTGGATGTCGCCGGCCGACAGGCCGCTCGTGCCGACGAGCTCGGCCTTGGCCTTGGTCGTGATCGTCGCATCGCCGAGCTTCGTAGCGGTAGTCGAATGCGACGACGATGCGGCGCTGTCGCCGCCGCCGCCGGCAGCGATCCCGTCGGGCGGGACGACTGTGCAGACGGCGGCCGTGGCGATCGCGACTGCCATGGCGACGCGCGTCGAGCGAGTGCGGTTCGGTCGCTGGGAGCAGGCTTGCAGCGGGAACTTCTTCATCGTGACCTCCTTTTGTCAGGCCGGCAGAACCGGCGGGGAAATACCCGTCGCGCAAATGACGTGCCGCGCAGCCGCGGCGACATGCACGCGGGAAACACCAATCGAACGCCCTTTTATCCAACGCGTTGTAATTTGTTCGGCACACTGACGAACGCCTTTCTCCGCGGCTCAACGGCCGCGCAATCCGGCGACGACGCCACGCGCCTGATCGGCCGCGCGCTTCGTGCAGGCGCGTGCGTAGTCGACGGCGTCACGCTTGCCCTCGATCGTCCTGTCGCGCACATACGTGCGCCGGCGGCGACCGGCCGAGGGATCGAGGAAGTACATCGCCAGCGCGCCGCACGCAACGGCCACCGCGAGATTGAGCAAGGGTTTCATGGGGTTTCGAGAATTCATGGCAGCACCGTGAACGAATGCCCGGAAAAGCCGGGGGTCACAGGTTTTCACCAGCACGACCCGTGCCTCGCGAGGATTCCGCGCATGCGTTGCGGTGCGGCGGTCGAAACGACAATCGCTTGAAAAAAGCGCCCGGCCGCGCATTACCCGGGACCATCGGGAACGTGACGATCGTCGTACCGGCGTTGCGGCACGCGATCGCCTGGATCGTCAGCGACGGATTCACGCCGCCCACGGTCGGAAATACCGAGCCGTCGCAAATCCACAGATTCGGGATGTCCCGGCTCCGGCAATCCGGTTCATCACGCCCCCCGCCGCACGATTACTTCGTCTGCTGGCGGTGGTACTCGTCCTGTTTCATCTGCATGTAGTCCCGCCTGTCGATCTCGTGCAGTTGCAGCGAATATTGCTCGCTGGCACTGAACCAGTTGCTCAGGCGTTGCTCCAGCCGCGTGTCGGGCTGACCCGCTGGTGCGCCGAGATAGGCCTCGATCGCCAGGTAATAGCGCATGGTGTTGCGCTCCACGAGGCCGCGCATCCCGTCGACATATTCAGCCTGCTCCGCGGACGACGGATTGGCGACACGGGTGAAGCCGACCCTGCCGCGGTCGAACGTTGCAAGATAGCCTTTTATCGCGAGACGCCCGAGCATGCCGTAGCCGTACGTATAGATCAGATGCAGGAACGTGCGGTCGCGACCGAGCGACACCGCTTCCACGGCAACCCGATAATCCCGGGTGTTCAACGGCCCTTTGTCGGCGCTGAGATTTATCTTGAAGTATCCGGGGCTGGCGGCCGCCGCGTCGTACCGGAATTGCATGCGGAAAGTGGCGTCGAGTGCTTCGGCGGCTTCCTTCTTGCTGACGTTCACCGTCAGCATGTTGTCGCCGCTGCTGTCGGAGGCATGGCAGTACTTGATGTTGGGATGCAGGATCATCACATCGCACCAGTTCGCCAGCGCTCGCGATGGGGCATCGAGGGCATCGCGAACGGTCTCGAACGGGTAATCGATCACTGCATAGATTTCGCCCGTGACTGTCGACGGATATTCCCGGGAGCCGAGATACAGCCTTCGATGAAACGCGTTGTGGTCGAGCTGTGGCGTCAGGGTCCGATATATCGCGCGCAAGCCGGTGGCATCGTTGGCAGGTTGAGCGTTCAGTGCCGCGCCCGGCAGGCAGCATGCGGCCAGTATGGCCAACGTCCGCGCCGTTCTGCGCACCGGGCCGCTGGCCGGGCTGCAGGTGCGTTCGATCATCGATTTGCTATCGCCGGCTATGCCAGACTGACAGGAACTGTCGCGCATATACACCTCGATCGTGATCACCGCTTCCGGGCGCGTGGTACGCATACGCCTGCCCCCCGAAGAAGAAGCGCGCGCCGTTCTGCCGCAAGCCGCAAGCCGCATGCCCGGGCACCGACACCATTCCGGTCGCATCGTCGCGGGCCAGCCGACCGGACCGTCACGGGACACGCATGGGTGCCCGGCCATCGTTTCGTTCGTGTTCAGTAACCACTCGAGCCGGCACTGCCGGTGCCGCCGGCTCCGCCGCCACCGGGGCCCATGGTGCCGGGCGAGCGGCCGTCGCCCGCGCCGGTGTTGCCGCCCGGGACGTTCGGTGTGGCGTAGCCGGTAGCGCCGGTCGGGTCGCCGGGCGTGCGGTGAGGGGTGGTGCCGGGCGGCACGCGTGGTGGCGCGGTGGGATCTGCGGAAGAAGCCGCCGATGGCGGCATCGTCTGCGCGCCAGGGCTCGCGCGCTGGCCGCTCTGCGCATACGCGCCGGACGCGGTGATTGCAGCCACCAGCGCGGTGCACACGAACGCGCGTCGCGCGGCGGATCGGGTTCGGATCGTCAATACCATCTTGCAGTCCTCCATGGAAACAGGCAGTGATCCACGCATTGCGCAAGTACCGTGCCGTCACGCGCGGCCATGGCGTGCGGCGCTGCGTCAGGTGATCGCGCCCGGCGTCATCGCTGCACGGGCACGAGATCGAGGCTGATCGCGCCATTCCGGATCACTCGGGATGCGATCGGTGTGCCCTTCTTCTATCGCGCAGCTTGCGCCGGATCACGCTCACATGCCCGTTGCGCTCGAGGATCGCGGCCGACACGCCCGCGAGGCTGCGCTGTCCAATCGACTGTCGCACGCTCTCTTGAACGTCGGTCACCGTGATGAGCGCCGCGCGCATCTGCGCTTCGTTGAAGCGGCCGTCGCGATACAGCTCGCGCTCCGCGCCGACCATGAGCCGCTCGAGACGCGCCCAGCGCACGCACATCCATGCGAGCGCTCGATGCACGACCACGATGGCGAACGACGCGGCGATCGTCGCGACGAACGGCGACGCGCCGGCGATCGCGCGACTCAGCATCGCGCCGAGCAGGATGCCGACGACGCAGTCGAACGGCGAACGCTGTCCGAACGCGCGGCGCCCGGCGATCCGGATCATCACGAGCGCGATGAAGAACACGGCGATCGCGCGCGCCGCCATCTGCATGGGGTCAAGCAGTCGCCCCTCCCCGAACAGCGCGACGACGATGTCCATGGCCCGCCTCCCCGCTATGCCGGCGCGCCGGCCACACGCGGTTCGCGTACCCGCACGCCCTGACCGGTTCGCAGCGCGTCGCCGTCGAGCCGCACGCGGTGCGCATCGAGCGGGCGTGATCCGGCGTGCCGGCCCGGCCGCGAACCCGCGGGCGCAGGATACGAGTCATGGGGGGCCGTCATCGGGGACACTCCTTCTCGGGCGCAGACGTCATGTCGTCATGCCTCTGCGCCGGATCGTCGCTGTCGAAGCGTCATCGTCGGACCACGCCGAGCAACAGCGTGACCAGGAAAATCACGACGAAGACATAGAACAGGATCTTCGCGATTTCCGCCGCGCCGGCTGCAATGCCACCGAAGCCGAAAAGCGCCGCGATGATCGCGATGACAAAGAAAATGACGGCGTATCGAAGCATGTCGCCCTCCCGTGGATGATTGGCGTCGAAGTGTTGGCTCAGTGCTCGTGTATCGGCTGGCGGGATATCCGGACAGCATGCAAGCGCCATACCTGTCAACGGGTGAGCCAGGTCACGGACCTTCGGCGCGCGTCCCCCATTCGGCACGCTGCACGCTGGCCGCTTTTTACAAGCGCTCAGTAAGTTTTGGGCATGCGCGCGCCGCGCGGCCCTGCTCACACGTGCTCCGTGCGCGTGCCACCCGTCGCGGCGGCATCGATACATTGCGGGCAATCGCCGCTGCGACTGCACAGCATGGCCGCTGCGACGTCTCTCGCGCATCGCTTCGTCGAAGCCCGAGTCAAGGCCGGCAACGAAGCCCGCGTCGACGTAAGTGCCTACACGAGCGCCACGGCACATCGCTTGCGCACCTGAAACGCACCTATCCGTGAGGAGAGTGCAATGCATCGCGTCAAGGAAGTCATGTCGAAGGACGTCGTGCACGTCGCGCCGTCGGACTCGATTCGCCATGCCGCGCAACTGATGGCGCGCTACGACGTCGGCGCGCTGCCGGTCTGCGACGACGGCCGGCTCGTCGGCATCGTGACGGATCGCGATGTCGCGGTGCGGGCAGTATGCGCAGGCAAGCCGCCCGCGACACGCATCCGCGAAGTCGCCTCCGGGCCGATCGAATTCTGTTGCGAAGACGATGCGCTCGACGAGATCCAGCGCTACATGGCCGACGCGCAATTGCGCCGCATGCCGGTCCTCGATCGCGACAAGCGGCTCGTCGGCATGCTGTCGCTCGGCGACATCGCGACGCGTCGCACCGACGGCGCATCGCACGAAGAAGTCGCGAACACGCTCGAACGCGTGTCGCAACCGAAGCGGACGTGACGCTGCGTACATCACGCACGCCTGCCCCGCTACCAACCGCGCGATGCATCGCCCGCCCCGGGGGCCGCGCGCACCAGACAGGAGAACGACCATGCACACCTCTGACCAACGCCGCCGAACCACGATCATCCGCAAAGGACGCGAAACGGCCAGCGGCCCCGGCCCCGACGTCATGGCGGCCAGCACGCTGGACGGAGACAAGGTCCTGACGACCGACGGCGACGACGTCGGAAAGATCAAGGAAATCATGCTCGACGTCGGTTCGGGCCGCGTCGCGTACGCCGTGCTGTCGAGCGGGGGCATCCTCGGCATCGGCGACAAGCTGCTGGCAATTCCATGGAGCGCGCTGACGCTCGATACCGAGCGCAAGTGTTTCCTGCTGTCGGTCTCGTCGGAGCGGGTTCGCAACGCGCCGGGGTTCGACAAGGACCACTGGCCGGCGATGGCCGATCCGCAATGGGCCGGCCCGATCCACGAGTATTACGGCAGCGCGCCTTACTGGGATGTGGGCGACGAGCTCGGCGTCGGCCTGCGAGATGACGAGGTGCCGCCCAACTATCCTGAGCGCGGCGACGGCCCGCGCTGATCGCACGCTGCATAACTTGGCGGGCGCGCGCGCTGCGCTCGTCTCGCACGCCCCGTGCAAGCCGTGCGCCCATCACGACGGCGGCATGCCGCCTGCGTGCTCGAGCGCATGACCGACGCCGGAGCCGCTTATGCACGACCAACCGTGCCTGTCCGCCATCGCCGCGCCGCCTCCGGCTCGCGCCGGGCGCGAAGCGGCCACGCAATCGGCGGCCGCATCGTGACGCGCAAGCCGCCGCCGATCGTGCCCGCTGCGCTCGACGCGTGCCGCCGCTGCCCGCTGTGGGAGCACGCGACGCAAGCCGTGCCGGGCGCCGGCCCCGTCGATGCACGCATCATGCTGGTCGGCGAGCAGCCGGGCGACCGGGAAGACCTCACCGGCTTGCCGTTCGTGGGCGCGGCCGGCCATATGCTCGATCGCGCCCTCGACGAAGCGGGCATATCGCGCGCGACGGTCTACGTGACGAACGCGGTGAAGCATTTCAAATGGGAGCCGCGCGGCAAGCGCCGGCTGCACAAGACGCCCGCGCAGCGCGAAGTCGACGCGTGCCGCTACTGGCTCGAACGCGAGATCGATGCGATCCGGCCGCGCGTGATCGTCGCGCTCGGCGTCACCGCGCTGCGCGCCGTGACGCAGGACAACGATGCGACGCTACGCGGCGCATCGGCCACGCTGCGGACCGCCGACGGCTGCCCGGTCGTCGCCGCCAACCACCCGTCCTACGTGCTGCGCACGCGCGGCGCAGATGCGCGCGAGCAGGCCTATCACGCGCTGGTCGACGCGCTGCGGCGCGCCGTCGGCCTTGCGCGCGGCGAGTGACTGCGCCCGCGCATCCCGATGACCGATCGCGTCGTACCTGTCGTGCGCGCGCTCGTCGCCATCGCGATGCACCCGCACCCGGTTTTCGACGTCGCGTCTTGATCGCGCCTTGCCCCCTCGGCGGCCCCATGCCGTCGCGTGACCGTGCGCGTCAAGACCGTGGCACGTTGTCGACCTTCCCAATCTGCAACGCGATTGCAGTTTTTGCGTACCCGATGTCACGACGCGCCACCGGCCCCTTTTTGTGCGGCCCGTCGATACCTTTTGGACCCGCTCGGCGGCTCGATGCCGGTGCCTTCGTCGAGCGTCGCGCGGATCGTCCGGTTGCCGACCGCGCGGCACAATCGATGCTCATCCACTGATCAGCCGAATTGAGTTCCCTTGCTCATCAGGGGCCAATCCGATTCGTGTTGCCGCCGCCGGTGCGCCCCGGCGACGGCCGGGGCGGCGTTTTCCGCCCGCATCAGGCTTGCCGCTCCGATGACGAAAGACGACGCCGCTCCCCATTCCCGTTCGCCGCCGCACGGGTTGCCCGATGCGCGCGATCTCGTTCACCGCTTCGCCGAATTCCGTTTCCAGACCGTGGTCGAGTCGATCACCGATTACGCGGTCTTCATGCTCGATCCGTACGGCAACGTCGCGACGTGGAATGCGGGGGCGGAACGCATCAAGGGCTACCGCGCCGCCGAGATCATCGGCAGCCACTTTTCCCGCTTCTATCCGCCTGAGGCGATCGCGGCCGGCCGCCCGTCGCAGGGGCTCGGCGAAGCGGCCGTGCGCGGCCGCTTCGAGGACGAAGGCTGGCGCGTGCGCAAGGATGGCTCGCTGTTCTGGGCCAGCGTGACGATCACGGCCGTGCACGATCACACCCACCAGCTCTGCGGCTTCATCAAGATCACGCGCGACATGACCGAGCGCAAGCGGCTCGAGGAACTGGAGGCTTCGACGCACCGGCTCAGCGTGTTCATCGCCATGCTCGGACACGAGCTGCGCAACTATCTCGCGCCGCTGCGCCATTCGGTCGGCGTGCTGCTGAGCCTGCCCGATCCGGCACCCGTGCTCGAGCAATGCCGCGACGCAGTGGATCGTCAGGTCGGGCAACTGACGCGGCTCGTCGACGACCTGCTCGACATCGGGCGCATCGCGGCCGGCAAGGTCGAACTCGACAACCGCCCGATCACCGTGCGCGACATCGTGTGCCGCGGCGTCGAGAGCATCCACCCGAAACTGGCCGCGCGCGAACAGCGAATCCGCGTCGACCTGCCGGCCGATACCGTGGTACTGCACGGCGACGATGCGCGACTCGTGCAGGTGCTGCACAACCTGCTCGACAACGCATCGAAATTCTCGCCGCACGGCGGGCGGATCGACATCGGCGCGCAGGTCGAAGGGCCGGTCGTCGCCATTCGCATCGTCGATCATGGTGTCGGCATCGTGCCCGGTGCACTCGAAGCGATCTTCGACATGTTCGAACAGGAGGGCGCACCGGGTCGGCATCCGTCCGGTGGCTTCGGCCTCGGCCTCGCGATCTGCCGGTCGTTCGTCGAACTGCATGGCGGCAGGATTTCGGCCGCCAGCGCCGGGCCCGGTCACGGCGCGACCTTTACCGTGCGGCTGCCGGTCAGGCGCACGGAGCGCATCGCGCATATCGCCATGCCCGCGCCGACGGCGCTCGCGCAACCGGCCGCGACGCCGCTGCGCATCGTCATCGTCGACGACAACCGGGATTCGGCCGACACGCTCGCGGTGCTGCTGCAAATAAAGGGGCATGCGCCTCGCGTCGCGTACGACGCCGCCGACGGGCTGACGCTCGCGCGGGACTATGTGCCACAGCTGATGTTCCTCGATCTGTCGATGCCCGAGGTCGACGGCTTCACGTTGCTGCGCGAGCTGCGCACGATCGACGCACTCGCCGCGACGACCTGCGTTGCGCTGTCCGGCCATGCACGTTCGTCCGACTTCGTGCGCACCGGACGCGCGGGCTTCGACGATCACCTTGTGAAGCCCGTCGAGATGGCGGTGCTCGACGCGCTGCTGCGGCGCGTCGAGCACCGTGTTCAGAACGATCGGTAACGTATTGAACGTTCATCCGTTGCTACTGGCTCCGGTTCATATCGTCAACGCGCCAGCTTTACTCCCACTTTTTGCTTGTAAGTCCGGGAGCATCGCGCGCTAACGCGCAGCCGACCACCATCACCCCGCGTTCTTCGTGCCCAGCCAGTCCAGCAGCACTTCCGCAAACGCCGGACTATCTTCGAGTTCCGGCGAATGTCCCGCATGCTCGAAGAACGCATGCCAGACGGCGTGCGGCACCTGGCCTGCAATCGACAGCTTGTCGCTGTGCCGATGCGTGCGGTCGGCGGCGCCCCACGTGACGAGCGTCGGCTGCCGGACCGAGACCGCCGGCGGTGCGCGGTCGTAGAAATGCTGCCAGAGCGAGCCGAAGCAGCAGAACGCGCCCTGCTCGAACGCGGTCTCCAGCAACGGCGTGAATTCGCGATAACGGTCTTTCGCCATCGCCTGCCGGAACCAGGCGATGCCGATTTTCCGCGCGCCGAACGCGCAGGCAAACTGCCCGACGAGCGGCGTCGCCAGGAGTTTGCGGGCGTCGACGTGGCGCGCCCAGCGGACCTGATCGCTCCACCCGGGGCTTTGCCACAGCATCAGTTTCGCGATCCGCTCGGGCTCTCGCGCGGCGATCTGCAACGCGATGTGCGCCCACACGCACGAGAACGCGAGCAGATACGGTCCTTCGTCCAGCTCGATCAGCATCTGCTCGATCGCCGAGCGGTAAGCGTCGAACGAGAACCTGAAACCGCGCTTCGGCACCGAGAAGCCGAACCCGGGGGGCTCGAAACATACGACGCGCGCGGACGGCGCGAGCAACGAAACCAATCGGTCGTAGTGTTCGATCACGCTTGGCGGATCGCATACCAGCACGATCGTCGGCCGCTGGCTGGACCGTTCGCCCGCGACGCGCACGCGAATGCTCGCATCGGGCAGCTCGCAGAAGCGCACGCCGGGCGTCGATTGCGCGGCCCGGTCGCGCTTGAGCCGCGCCGCGCGCATGCCGAGCCGCAGCGGGTCGAGCCAGGTCATGTCGATTTCGGCACGCCGTTCGCGAGCGGTCGCATGCGGCGTGTCCTTCAGATGAGGGGCGCTCATCGCGATCTACTTCGTCGGCCAGAGGATCATCTGCGTGCAGCGGAACGTGGCGAGCAGCTTGTCCGTTTCGCGATGCCGGACGGTCGCGTCCCAGACCTGCGTCATGCGGCCGCTATGGAGCGCGTGCGCCTCGCAGACGATCACGCCGGCGCGGGCCGACCCCATGAAATTGCTCTTCAGCTCGAGCGTGCTGAAGCTGGACGCGCCTTCCGGCAAGCTCGCGAGACACCCGTAGCCGCATGCGGTATCGGCGATGCTGACGATCGTGCCCGCATGGAGGATGCCGTGCGCGAGCACGGCTTCGCGAATCGTCAGCTCGGCGAGCACGTGGTTTTTCTCGACCCGGTTGACGACGATGCCGAGCAAGCCCGGCAGATAGTCGGCGCCGAATCGATTGAAGTAGTCCGCGTCCAGTTTTTCTTGCATGCTGCGTTCCTCGTCAGTTGTTCCGGATGTCGTTCGGCGCGTCGAGCTACGCGCGCCACTGTGTGATCACCGGCAGCGTATCGCTGAGAAACAGCTCGCGACAGGCGTGCCGCTGGACCTTTCCGCTGGTCGTCTTCGGTATCGCCGACGGCGACGTGAAGACGATGTTGTGCACCGCGATGCCGTGGTGCAGATTGATCGCATGACGCAGCCTGCCGAACAGCGCATCGGGCGCATGACCGCTTGCATGATCGCCGTCGCTGAACGCCTTCAGGTAGCGCGCCCGCAACTCGCGCACGACGATCACCTGCGGCGTGGCGTCGGCCTCGAGCGCGAACACCGCGCATCCGCCGGGGCGAAACAGTTCGGCGTCGAGCGGCTCGATCGTCTCCTCGACGTCGTGCGGGTAATGATTGGCGCCGCGAATCAGCATCATGTCCTTCAGGCGTCCCGTGACGAAAACTTCGGACCCCGACCGATAACCGTAATCGCCGGTGCGCAGGAAGCGCCCGTCGTAGCCGGGCAGCTCGGCTTCGAAGGTCTGCTCGCTCAGCGCGCGATTGTTCCAGTAGCCGAGCGCGACGCTCGGCCCTTGCGCCCAGATTTCGCCGACCTGGCCATCGCCGCACGGCACGCGGGTATCGGGGTCGACGATCAGCGTCAGGCTGTCGCCCGCTGCGTCGCCGCATCCGATCGTCGTGCCCGCGAGCTGCGCGTCGGGTTCGCTCGCGGGCTCGGCATCGCCCGGCTCGACCGGAATGACGGGGGGCTGCGATTTCAGGCCGCCCGTCATGAACAGCGTATGCTCCGCCAGCCCGTAGCATGGATAGAACGCCCGCGCGTCGAAGCCGCAGCGCGCGAAGCGCTGCGAGAACGCCTCCAGCGTGCCGCGCCGGATCGGTTCGGCGCCGACGAACGCGAGATCCCACGAGCCGAGATCGAGCTTGTCCAGATCGGCATCCGCGATGCGCATCGTGGCGAGCATCTGATACGCGAAGTTCGGACCGCCGCTCGTCGTCGCGCGCCGCTCGCCGATCATGCGCAGCCAGCGCAGCGGATGCTTGAGGAAATCGACGTGCGACATCAGCGTCACCGGAAAGCCGACGTAAAGCGGCTGAAGGATGCCGCCGATCAGGCCCATGTCGTGATACGGCGGCAGCCAGATCACGCCCTGGCTGTCGGCGTCGTGCTCGAAGCGGCTCGCGATCAGCGCGGAGTTGTGCAGCAGGTTCCGATGGCTGATCATCACGCCCTTCGGCGCGCCGGTCGAGCCGGACGTGTATTGCAGGTAGACGGGTGCCCCGTGATTCACCGGGCGCGGGACGTAGCGCTCGGCGACGTCGCCCAGCGTGTCGACCGTGATCCAGCGCAGGCCGCCGAGCGTGGACGAACCGGCTTCGATGCGACCGGCGTCGTTGCGCACGGCCATGGTCGACAGGATCGCGGCCGGTGCGCAATTCTCGACGATGCCGATCAGCCGCCGCAACGTGCGTTCCGCCTGCGCAGGCTCGACCGGATAGGCGGGCACCGCGACGACGCCCGCATACATGCAGCCGAACAGCGCGACGATGTAGTCGATTCCGGGCGGAAACAGCAGCAGCACGCGATCTCCGGGGCGGGCGACCTGTTCCAGCGCCGCCGCGACGACGCCCGCGCGCCGGTCCAGATCCGCGCAATCGAGATGCTGCTCCGCGCGCTCGCCGCCCGTCACGAACGTGTAGACCCGCAGGTCGGGCTGATGCGCGGCGCGGTATCGCGTCAGTTCGACGAAATCCGCGAACGTGTCGGCGGACGGTGCGCCGGTGGCCGTCGAGCGGTCGGCATGCGTCATGGCGCCGGCTCCGTGGTGGGTTCGGGCGTGAGCGTTTCGGCTGATGCACCGGCGGGCGCGTCGCCGTCGAACAATGCACTGGCGTTTTCCCACAGCACTTTGTGAAGTACGTCCTCGGGCAGGTAGCGCGTCAACTGCTCGATTTCGAAATCCCATTCATACGGGATCAGCGGAAAGTCGCTGCCGTACAGAAAGCGGCCGGGACGATCGCATATCTGCGGCACCAGCTGTTCCAGCGCGGGCTTCCACGGGGTCGGCAGATGCGGATGCGCGCCGCGCGGATAGCGCGCCTCCTGCAGCGGCCGGACATCGGGCACGATCTCGCCGGTCGCGACACGATGGCCGCCTATCGCCATCGCGGTATCGAAGTACAGGTTGGGAAATTCGTCGAGCAGGTCGACGTATTCCTGAACTTCGTCGTAGCCGATGTGCGGAACGACGACCTTCAGATGCGGCGTATGGCGCATCGCGCGCCGGAAGCGCCCGACATTGCAGAGCTGGCGGATCTCGTCCAGTTGCGTATTGTTTTTCGCGACGGCGCCCGAGTGCAGGTTCAGCACCTTGCCCCGGTCGGCGACCGCTTCGAAAATCGGCGCGAGCGCGTCGTCGTCCGGCGCCATCTTCAGCAGATGGCAGTGAATCTTCAGACCGGCGAAGTTCAATTCGTCCAGCACGCGAACGGTTTCGCGCGCGCAATCGCGGTCCAGCGGATGCACGGTGCCGAACGGCACCAGGAACGCCGGATGGCGCGACGCCAGTTGCGCGACGAAGTCATTGAGGAACGGCGCGATGCCCGGCTGCCCCGCATAGCAGATGCCGGCGGCGCGCGCGACGCCGCGCGCCTTCAGGAAGGCGATCGATTCGTCGGCGAGCAGTTCATGGCGAATCTTCCATGCGTCGCGCGCGTAGTTCTTCCAGACGAGCTTCGACACGACGTCGGGCAGCACATGCACGCGCGCATCGAAGATTTTTGATGTCGTCATCGCGAGGTCCGGTTGATGGCTGTCGCAGGGGAACGCGAGTCATGCATCGTGGTGCCGCGGGTCCGCGAGCCGCTGGCGGATCGCATCCGGATCGGGGTGCTGAACGTCCCACACCAGCCCCAGCCTCTCGAGCAGCGCGATCAGCGATCCGGTCACGTCGATCTGCCAGCGCCGGAAGCGCGTGCTCGCGTACTGCGGAAAGGCGTGGTGGTTGTTGTGCCAGCCGGCCCCGAGCGTCAGGATCGCGAGCCACCACGCGTTGCGGCTCTGGTCGCGGCCGGGAAACGGCCGGCGGCCGCCGAGCGAATGGCCGACGGAATTGACCGCCCAGATCGCGTTCGTCGCGAGGAAGATCCGCACGCTGCCGCCCCACAGGAGGCCCAGCAGCGCGCCCCGCCACGACAGGTCGAGCAGCCCGCCGATCGCGGCCGGCAGCAGCAGGCCCAGCAGCAGCCAGAAGTCGTACGCGAGATGAATGCGCAACAGCGTCGGATCGCGGTACATGTCGTTCGCGTATCGATTCCAGCCCTTGGGGCGCGCGGACGACGGGTCGAACAGCCAGCCGACGTGGCCGTGCAGGATGCCTTTCGCGCGGCCGACGAAGCCGTGTCCGCCCAGCTGCGGCGTATGCGGATCGCCGGGGCCGTCGGCGTTCGCATGATGCAGCCGGTGAATCGCCACCCACCACATCAGCGGTCCCATGTAGGCGAGCGAGCCGAGGATCGCGAGCGCGACCTTCATCGACGGCGCGGCCTTGAACGTGCGATGCGCGAAGTAGCGATGCAGCGCAAGCTCCATGCCGAGGATGTTGAGCACGTAGAAGATCACGAGCATCGCGATGTCCTGCGCGTGCGGGGCCAGGCCGAACCCGCCCCACAGCGCGAGTGCGGCGACGGTGCCGACCGCCGGTATCGACGCGACGCCCAGATGGCGCGCCGACGATGCGCGGGACAGATGTCCGGCCGCGTGTTCGCCGGGCATGGGCGAGCTCGCCGGACCGTTCGTCGATGCCGCGCGGTCGGCGCTGTCGGCGGCCGCGTCCTTCATACGGCGGCCGCCCGATACGCGCTCGCATGGATCCGGGTCGGCTCGATGCGCCGGAACGTGATCCGGTACAGCACGAACGCGCCGAGATCGAACGAATAGCTCATCGTCCGGTACAGCCGTTCGTAGCGCTCGACCACGTCGAGCGGCGCGAGTTCGAGCGCCTCGCGGCGATGCGCGCGCAGGTTCTCGAACCACGCGCGCATCGTCTTCACATAGTCGTGGCGATCGTTGCGGACGAGTTCCACTTCGAACAGCATTTCGGAGGCCCGGACGATGTCCGCGAGGTACGGCAGATCCGATTCCGGAAACACCTCGCGCGCGATGAAGAGATCGGTGTGCCGCGCGTCGCGCGGGACGTCGCCGTACCCCATCGTCTGCAGCGACATCCGGCCGCCCGGCTTCAGGAACGCATGGCACTTCCTGAAGAAATGGCGATACGCTTCGACCTTGTCTTCGTCGATCTTCGCGAAGTGCTCGAACGCACCGAGCGAGATGATGCCGTCGAACGGCTGCTCGGGCTCATAGTCCTGCCAGTTCCGCAGCATCACGTCGATGCCCGGGTGCCGATATCGCTCGCCGATGTACTTCAACTGCTCGTTCGACAGCGTGAGCCCCACGGCCTCCTGCACGCCGGCGACCGTGACGAGCCGGTCGAGCAGCGCGCCCCAGCCGCAGCCGATGTCGAGCACGCGCGCCGCGCCGCGCGCCCGGATCTGCGCGATGTGGTAGTCGAGCTTGCGGATCTGCGCCTGTTCGTGCGTATCGCCCGGCTCGTACATCGCGCACGAGTAGTTGCGGCCGCTTTCCTGCGCGAGCGCGAGGAACGCGTTGCCGATGTCGTAGTGATACTGGATCGCGTCGGCGGATGCGCCGTACGGCACGTCGCGCGCCGATGCGCCGGCTTCCCGGCTCTGGATCTGAATCTGGACGGTCATCGTTCGGTCTCCCTATCGCCCGGCCGACAGATCGGCCAGCGCCTGCGCGAGCGCGTCGATCGTCGGATATTGATAAGGCAGGCTCGGAGACAGCTCGAAGCCGACATAATCCTCGAGATCGCCGACCATCTTCATCGCGTCGGCCGAATCGAGGCCGTAGTCGATGAACTGCCGGTTCACGTCGATCGATCCGCTGTCGGTGCGTAGTCTGGCCGCCAGATAGCCGGTCATCCAGTCGAGGATGTCCTCGCGGCTTTTTGCGTCGTGTTCCACTGCGTTCGAGGTGGCGCTCTTCATTCGCTCGGCTCCTGTCGAGAGTTGGTCATGGTGCGATGCGCTTCTTTTCGATCAGTTCCGCGGCGGGACGCTGCACGTCGTAGACGAGATGCAGGCGTTCCAGCACGCGGACGAACAGCCCGCCCGGATCGATCTGCCACCAATGCAGCCCGGTGAAGGCGGACGCGGGAAACGCGTGATGGTTGTTGTGCCAGCCCTGCCCGAACGTCGGGATCGCGAGCAACAGGCTGTTGCGGCTGCGGTCGTGCGCGGTGGTATGGAAATCGCGCCGGCCGATCACGTGACACAGCGAGTTCAGCGCCCAGATGCAATGGCTGACCGCGAAGATCCGCACCATGTCGCCCCACAGGAAGCCGAGCAGCACGCCCATCCACGAACGCGACACGAGCCCGCAGATCAGCGGCGGCAGTGCGAGCCCGATCCAGACCCAGCGGTAGTACGCCATGTGCTGCTTGAACACGAGCGGGTCCTGATAGAGGTCGGGCACGTATTTTTCCCATCCCGCCGGCCGCGTCGACTCGCCGACGAACAGCCAGCCCATATGACTGTGATACAGGCCCTTGAGCCGGCCGCCGGCGCCCTCGCCCGACAAGTGCGGAGAATGGGGATCGCCGCTGCCGTCGCTCGTCGAATGATGACGCCGATGCGTCGACGCCCACCAGTTGACGGGGCCGTGCGCGCCCATCGAGCCGAGCGCGATCAGCGCGACCCGCACCCACGGCTTCGCCTTGAACGCCTTGTGCGTCACGTGGCGATGAAAGCCGACTTCGAGCCCCAATGCGGTGGCGAAATAGAAGACTGCGAACACGATCAGCTCGACGGCGCCCGGCCCGTAGCCGCCGGCCCACAACGCGATCGCCGCGACCGTGCCCAACGCGGGCAGCAGCGTGACGACGGCGGCGATGCGGCGATCGAGACGGACGGTTGAACGGGTCGAGCTTCTTGTCGGGCGAGCCGGGCCATGCGAACCGGAAGAAAAAGACGCGGAAATCGCGCTTCCGATCGCACCCTCGGGCTGGCTCGCACCTTCGCTCGATGACGGAGGCTGGCCGGCACTCATGAAGTGTCTCTCAGTAAAATTAAATTGTCCGGCACATATTCCATGGATGAAATTGGAAACTCAAAATGAATTTTCCTATCGTCAACGCTGACGCATTTGGTATCCCGAAACAAATTTTCGATATTAATTCGCGATTTGAATACGAAAATGAACAACAGCTAGTGGAAACCGATTCCAGGAATTCTTGCGTTTACCGGTCAGCGCTCTTTCGTTTCGTTGAACGTGCGGCGCGAATGAATTCGATATCGAATTGATTTTCGGGCAATGCGGGTTTATTCGGTGGGCATGATGTTCAGCCTGGATGCGTCCCTTTGCCTATACTGAAAACCATCCGACGAAAATGGGGCAGAACGTGACCATCCATGTTTCCGCCAATGAGACATCCGGGCCGGTCGTCCAGTCGATCACCAGGGGCTATGCCCGGCTGCTGCTGATCGGCTTCGCGCTGGTGCCGCTGTATCTGATCGCCTACCTGTACTACTTCCAGGACCCTTCGCTGAAATTCGAGAATCACGCCTTTCACGAGCTGGCGATCGCCGCCGCTACGCTCGAAGGCGGGTTCGTCACCTACGTATGCTGGCGTTGCTATCGCCTGTCGGGCGAGCCGCTGTTGCGTTGGCTTACGCTCGGCTTCCTGGGCTTTTCGCTCATCTATGCATTGCATGGCGCCTTCACCGGCATGGCGCATCACAATATCTGGCTGTTCCTGCTGTATGGGCCGGCCTCCCGCCTGGTGATGTCGATCCTGGTTCTCGTCGGGCAGCTCGCGTACAGCCGGGCGGCCGACAGCGAAGCAACCCGCACCGATCGCCGCGTCTGGGCGGCGTGGATCGCGTTGTTCGTGCTGGTCGACGTCGCGGTTGCCGGCGTCGCCTACTCGCCGGTAGCCGGCAGCCCGTGGGTGCGCCTTTCGATGGAAGGCGGCGCGCTCGCGCTCTTCGCCGTGAACGTCACCGCGCTCGTCCTGCGCCGCATCCATTCGCCGCTGATGACGATCTACGGTATTTCGGTGACGTCATTCGCGCTGTCGTCGCTCGCCTTCATCCTCGGGCGGCCGTGGAATCACATGTGGTGGCTGGCGCACGCGATTTTCGCGGCCGGGTTCTTCCTGCTCAGCTTCGGTGTCGTGCAGGCGTTTCACACGACGCGTTCATTCTCGAAAATCTATAGCCAGGAGGAGCTGTTCGCGCGCTTGCGAGAAGCCATGTCGCGGACGGAGCGAGCGCTGCAGGAGTTGCAGCGGACCAACGAGAAGCTCGAGCATATGGCCGCAACGGACCCGCTGACGGGCGCGGCCAACCGGCGGCATTTCCTCGACCGGGTGGAAACCGAAATCGCGCTGGCGAAACGCAATGGCGCGCCGTTCTCGGTGCTGTCGCTCGATCTCGACCACTTCAAGTCGATCAACGACAGCTACGGGCATCAGGCCGGCGACGAGGTGTTGCAGCGCTTCGTCAAGAAATGCCTCGATGCGATCCGGCCGTACGACGGCGTCGCGCGGGTCGGCGGAGAGGAGTTCATGGTGCTGCTGCCGCAAGCCGGGCTGGATACGGCCCGGTCGATCGGCGAGCGTATCCGCGAGGCGATCGCCGGCACACCGTTCGAGACGGGCATCGGCAAGCCGATCGAGGTCACCGTGAGCGTCGGCGTCTCCGAGTTCGGCCGTGACGGGGAGACGGTCGACGCGATTCTGCGCAAGGTGGACGAACGCCTGTACCGCGCGAAGGACCAAGGCCGCAACCGGGTCGTTGCGGCGTAGTCCGTGGCGCGTTCCCGGCGGAACCTTGCGTGAACGGCAGGTCCGGCCCATTCACCGGACCCGTCCCGCTCACGCAGCGCCCGCCTCGCCGCTGCGCCCGCGCTCGCCGCGTTCAGCGCCGCTGCGCGCCAGCACGGGTTCGAGCGCGCGCCCCGTGTGACTCGCGCTCACCTGCACGAGCCCTTCCGGATGCGCGGCCGCCACGATCGCGCCGCCGCCCACGCCGCCCTCCGGGCCGAGGTCGATGATCCAGTCCGCTTCCGCGATCACGTCGAGGTCGTGCTCGATCACGACGACGCTGTGCCCCGCATCCACGAGCCGGTGCAGCACATGGATCAGCTTCGCGACGTCGGCCATATGCAGGCCCACGGTCGGTTCGTCGAGCACGTACAGCGTATGCGGCGCTTTCTGGCCGCGCCGCGTGATGTCGTCGCGCACCTTGCTGAGTTCGGTGACGAGCTTGATGCGCTGCGCCTCGCCGCCGGACAGGGTCGGCGACGGCTGGCCGAGCGTCAGGTAGCCGAGGCCGACGTCCTTCATCAGCTGCAGCGGATGCGCGATGTTCGAGATCGGCGCAAAGAACGCCACCGCTTCGTCGATCTCCATCGTCAGCACGTCGCCGATGTTCCGGCCGCGCCACGTGACCGCGAGCGTCTCCGGATTGAAGCGCTGCCCGTGGCACACGTCGCACGGCACCTTCACGTCGGGCAGGAAGCTCATGCCGATCGTGCGCACGCCCTGCCCTTCGCAGGCGGGGCACCGCCCTTCGCCGGTGTTGAACGAGAAACGCGACGCCGTGTAGCCGCGGGCGCGCGCCTCCAGCGTTTCCGCGAACAGCTTGCGGATGGCGTCCCACACGCCGATGTAGGTCGCCGGGCATGAGCGCGGCGTCTTGCCGATCGGCGTCTGATCGACTTCGAGCACGCGATCGATGTGTTCCCAGCCGCTGATCGACTCGCAGCCCTGCCACGCATGCGTGACGTTGAGCGACGGCCTTGGCGCACTGCGCGCCAGCACGCTCGCGCGACGATTCGCCGCCCGCGGCGCGGCCTGCTCCGCGGCCTTGCGCGCACGGCGCGTGGCCGGCGACGACAGCACCGAGCGGCCCACCGCATCGAGCAGGTTCGTCATCAGCACGTCGCGCGCGAGCGTCGACTTGCCCGAGCCGCTCACGCCCGTCACCGCGACGAGCCGCCCGAGCGGAATGCCGACCGTGACGTCGCGCAGGTTGTGCAGTTTGCCGCCGTGCACCGTCAACCAGGTCTCCGGCACCGCCGGCCCGTGCTTCGCGCCCGGCAGGCTCACGCTGCGGCGCGGCTGCAGCGGATGCACGATCGGATGCGCGAGGAAGCGCCCCGTCAGCGAATCGGGCTGCGCGGACAGGTCCGCGACGCCGCCCTGCGCGACCAGCGTGCCGCCGCGCTTGCCGGCGCCCGGGCCGACGTCGATGATGTGATCGGCGCGGCGTATCGTGTCTTCGTCATGCTCGACGACGACGAGCGTGTTGCCCTTGTCGCCGAGCTTGCGCAGCGCGTTCAGCAGGATCTGGTTGTCGCGCGGATGCAGGCCGATCGTCGGCTCGTCGAGCACGTAGCAGACGCCCTGCAGGTTGCTGCCCAGTTGCGCCGCGAGCCGGATGCGCTGGGCCTCGCCGCCCGACAGGCTCGGCGCGGCGCGGTCGAGGCTCAGGTAGCCGAGCCCGACTTCCTCGAGAAACGCGAGACGGCTGCCGATCTCGCTGACGATGTCGCGCGCGATCTGCGCATCCCGCCCGGCGAGTTCCAGGCCGTCGATCCAGCGACGCGTATCCGACACGGTCCACTGCGCGACATCGACGATCGGATGGCCGTCGAAGGTCACCGCGCGCGCGGACGGATTCAGACGCGTGCCGCCGCAATCCGCGCACGGCTCGTCGCCGACGCCCTCCGGCTCCTGCTCGTCGGAAGGCAGCGTCTGCTCGCGCCCTCGCCCGTCTTCGGCGAGCACCGTATCGTCGTAGGCCGCGCGCTGTTCGCGCGTGAGCGTGACGCCGGTCCCCACGCAGGTCGTGCACCAGCCGTGCTTGCTGTTGTACGAGAACATCCGCGGGTCCAGCTCCGGGTAGCTCGTGCCGCACACCGGGCACGCGCGCTTCACCGACAGCACCTTGACCTCGCCGATCCGCGCGGTCGAATGATCGTTGGTCATCGCATGATGCAGGCCGTCGAGCGGCGCGAGCAGATGCATCACGCCCTTGCCGAGCTCGAGCGTCTCGTCGAGGCGCTGCCGTAACTCGGCCTCGTGATCCGGCGATACGACGAGATCGGCCACCGGCAGCTCGATCGTATGCTCGCGGAAGCGATCGAGCTTCGGCCACGGGTCCACCGGCACGAATTCGCCGTCCACGCGCAGATGCGTATTGCCGCGCGCCTTCGCCCACTTCGCGAGATCCGTGTACACGCCCTTGCGGTTGACGACGAGCGGCGCGAGCAGCCCGACGTGCTCGCCGCGGTGGTCGCGCAGCAACTGCGCGGCGATCGATTCGACGGTTTGCGACGTCACCGGCGTGCCGTCATGGATGCAATGCTGCAGGCCGAGCTTCACGTACAGCAGCCGCAGGAAGTGCCACACTTCGGACGTCGTCGCGACCGTGCTCTTGCGCCCGCCGCGCGACAGCCGCTGCTCGATCGCGACGGTCGGCGGAATGCCGTACACCGCGTCGACTTCCGGACGCCCCGCCGGCTGCACGATCGAGCGCGCGTACGCGTTCAGCGATTCGAGGTAGCGACGCTGGCCTTCGTGAAACAGGATGTCGAACGCGAGCGTCGACTTGCCGGAACCGGACACGCCGGTCACCACGTTGAACTTGCCGTGCGGAATATCGACGTCGAGCGCCTTCAGGTTGTGCTCGCGCGCGTTGACGATCCGCACGACGTCGTCGCCTTCGATTTCCCGCCGCGCACGCGCCGCGTTCAACGCGGCCTGCAACGGCACGCCTTCCTCCGCAAGCTCGGCTTCGGCGCCCATCGCGCGGTCGTAGTGCAACAGCGCCACACCCGTATGCGATTCGGCGCATGCTTTCACGTCGTCAGGCGTGCCCGCGCACAGCACGAGGCCGCCGCCGTCGCCGCCTTCCGGGCCGAGATCGATCAGCCAGTCGGCCGCGCGGATCACGTCGAGATTGTGCTCGATCACGATCAGCGAATGGCCGCTTGCCAGCAGCTTGCCGAACGCCTGCATCAGCTTCGCGATGTCGTCGAAGTGCAGCCCCGTGGTCGGTTCGTCGAACATGAACAGGCGCGCTTGCGCGATGCGCGCCTCCTCGGTGACGACACGGCGCCCGCTGCCGGCCTTCGCCGACTCGGCGAGAAAGCCCGCCAGCTTCAGGCGCTGCGCCTCGCCGCCCGACAGCGTCGGCACCGGCTGGCCGAGCTTCACGTATTCGAGCCCGACGTCGACGATCGGCTGCAGCACGCGCAGCACCTCGGCGTCGGCCGCGAAGAACGTCGCGGCTTCGCTGACGGTCAGGTCGAGCACCTCGGCAATGCTGAGTGCGCGGCCATCGCGCTCGATCCGCACTTCGAGCACCTCGGCCCGGTAGCGCTGGCCGTCGCAGTCCGGGCAGCGCAGATAGACGTCGCTCAGGAACTGCATCTCGATGTGCTCGAAGCCCGAGCCGCCGCACGTCGGGCAGCGGCCGTCGCCCGAGTTGAAGCTGAACGTGCCCGCGCCGTAGCCGCGCTGCAGCGCGAGCGGCGCCTTCGCGAACAGCTTGCGGATCTCGTCGAACGCGCCGACGTAGCTCGCCGGGTTCGAGCGCGTGGTCTTGCCGATCGGCGACTGGTCGACGAACACGACGTCGCCCACCTGCTCCGCGCCCGTGAGGCGGCGGTACGCGCCCGGCGACTCGGTCGCCTTGCCGAAGTGCCGCGCCATCGCCGGATAGAGCACGTCCTGCAGCAGCGTCGACTTGCCGGAACCCGATACGCCGGTCACGCAGACGAGGCGCTGCAACGGAATCTCGACCGTGACGTCGCGCAGGTTGTGCTCGCTCGCGCCTTCGAGCACGATGCGCGGCGTGTGCGCGTCCACCGCGCGGCGCGACCAGTGCGACGCGTGCGCGACGTGCTTGCGGCCGCCGAGATATTCGCCCGTCAGCGTGCGGGCCGAACGGATCGCGCCGGGCGTGCCGTCGTAGACGATCGTGCCGCCGCGCTCGCCCGGGCCGGGGCCCATGTCGATCAGCCGGTCGGCCGCGAGCATCACCGACGGATCGTGCTCGACGACCACCAGCGTATTGCCCGCGTCGCGCAGGCGCTGCATCGCCTCGACGATCCGGTTCAGGTCGCGCGGATGCAGCCCGATGCTCGGCTCGTCGAGCACGAACAGCGTCTTCGTGAGCGAGGTGCCGAGCGCCGTCGTCAGGTTGATCCGCTGCACCTCCCCGCCCGACAGCGTGCGGCTCTGGCGGTCGAGCGTCAGGTAGCCGAGCCCCACGTCGCACAGGTACTTCAGCCGCGTGCGCACCTCGGCGAGCAGCAGCTTCAGCGCGTCGTCGAGCAGCGCGCTCGGCAGGCTGATGTCGTCGAAGAAGCGGCGGATGCGCTCGATCGGCAGCAGCATCAGGTCGTGCACCGTCAGGCCCGGCAGCGCTTCGAGCTGCGCACGGGTCCAGTCGACGCCGCGCGGCAGGAAGCGGCCGACCGGCGCGAGCGCCGCGTCGGCGTTCGCCTTCGTGCCGAGCCGCCACAGCAGCGACTCCGTCTTCAGGCGCGCGCCGCCGCACACGTCGCACGGCGTGTAGCTGCGGTATTTCGACAGCAGCACGCGGATGTGCATCTTGTACGCTTTCGATTCGAGGTAGCCGAAGAAGCGCCTCACGCCGTACCACTGGCTTTGCCACTTGCCGTTCCAGTCCGGCGAGCCGTTGATGACCCAGTCCCGCTCATCGGACGTCAGCTCGCTCCACGGCGTATCGCGCCGGATGTTCGCCTTCGCCGCATAGCGCATCAGGTCGTCCTGGCATTCCTTCCATGCGGGCGTCTGCATCGGCTTGATCGCGCCGCCGCGCAGCGTCTTGCGTTCGTCCGGGATCACGAGGCCGAGATCGACGCCGATCACGCGGCCGAAGCCCCGGCAGGTTTCGCACGCGCCGTACGCCGAGTTGAACGAGAACAGCGCCGCCTGAGGGTCCGCGTAGCGCAGGTCGCTGTCGGGGTTATGGAGCCCGGTGGAGAAACGCCACACCTCGGATTCCGGCGCTGCGTCGGTGGCGTTTTCCGGCACCTGCGCGAGCACGTAGACGTTCACCCGCCCGCCGCCGCGCTTGAGCGACGCCTCGATCGCCTCGATCACGCGCACCTTGTCGACCTGATGCAGACGGAAGCGGTCGGCCACCACGTCGAGCACCTTGCGCGGCCCGGTGGGCGACGCGACTTCTCGTTGCGCCTGCACTTTCGTATAGCCGCTCGCCGACAGCCACTGCTCGACTTCCTCGTCGGTCACGGTTTCCGGCAGCTCGACCGGAAACGTGACCACGAGCCGCGGATCGCGATCTGTCGTGCGCGCGGAGAGGTCCGCGTAGATCGTCTCCGGCGTGTCGTGCCGCACCGGCTGCGCGTTCTTGCGGTCGAACAGTTCAGCCGCGCGTGCGTACAGGAGCTTCAGGTGGTCGTTGAGCTCGGTCATCGTGCCGACGGTCGAGCGCGAGCTGCGGACCGGATTGGTCTGGTCGATCGCGATCGCGGGCGGCACACCGTCGACGCGATCCACCTGCGGCCGGTCCATCCGGTCGAGAAACTGCCGCGCATACGCGCTGAACGTCTCGACGTAGCGCCGCTGGCCTTCCGCGTACAAGGTGTCGAACACGAGACTCGATTTGCCCGAGCCCGACGGGCCGGTGACGACCGTCATTTCGCCGGTGCGCAGGTCGAGGTCGATGTGCTTGAGATTGTGCTGACGCGCTCCGCGAATGCGGATCAGATTGCTGGATGACAATTTGTCTGCCCGTCTGAATGAGTTGGCCAGGGGTCACGGCGCCGCGATGTGGGCACTGGAGTGGACCGGTTTCGGACGAGTACTATACTGTATATTCGTACAGTTCTCCATTAACTGGCCGATTACTACCACCAGCTGGAACGCGAGCGCATCCATTTGTGGCTGATAAAAGACGCGAGCAAGGGCCTGGCCGACGTGTCCGCGGGCAAGGCAAAAGACGCTCGCAGCACCCTTTCCGACATTAAGCGCCGCCGCGCCAACAAAGCAGCCGGCTAACCTGCTGATTTGCCCCGTGGCAGTCCTCCATACCGTCAAGCTCACCGCCAGCTTCGAGCACAACCTCGAAGAAATCGAAGCGTTCCTGCTGGAAGCCGAAACTCCGCAAGCGTTCGATGCTCTGCTGGACCTATCGACGGATACCGGCATCCCTAATCTGGAACGCTTTCCCGGCATGGGCCGTTTGTTCCTCGAGCGGCCTGCCCGCTCCGTGGAGGCGCGCTCGTGGCCGATTGCGACAGAGCCTAACGATGGCGCCTGCTGCGCTGCTCGAGTTCCGCCCTTGTGCGCTCCAGCTCCCTGACGATCGTGGCCTCATCTGGTAACACCATCTGATATTCCGCCGCGAGAACCTTGTTCGGCAGGTTGTCCAGCGCGTAGTGCACTTCGGCAGCACCTTTTTCGGCGCACAGGATGAGGCCGACCGGCGGATTTTCTCCGGGCTTCATCCAGTGTTCGCGCGCATAGTTCAAATAGAGGTGCATCTGTCCCGCATCCGCATAGCTGAAGCGGCCGACCTTCAGGTCGATAATGACCAGACATCGCAGACGTCGATGAAAGAACACCAGATCGACACGGAACCAGGTGTCATCGACCCTGAGACGTCGCTGCCGGCCTATGAAGGCAAAGTCGTCACCAAGTTCCAGCAAGAAATCCGCGAGGTGCTGGATCAATGCAGCTTCGAGATCCGACTCCGAGTACTCGTCCTTCATGTCGAGAAACTCGAGGACGAATGGATCGCGTAGCGCTTCCTCCGGCGTGAGGAGATCGCCCGGCTGAACTTGAGCGGCTTTTCCAAGGAGGGCCGCCTTGTTGCGTGACAGTGCCATTCGCTCGTAGAGCTGGCTACTGATCTGGCGGTCGAGCTGGCGTACCGACCAGCCTTCCCGTAGTGCCTCGATTTCATAGAACGCCCGAGCAGCGTCCGTCTTCACGGAAAGTAAACGCACATAGGCTGACCAGGGCAATGGAAACGCCTGCGCGACGGCGCTTGGTTCCGGCGCATTTCGCACGGCTGTACCGACAAGCGGTCGTCCAGACGAATTTGCAGACGGTGTCGGGACAATTTGCGAGGTCGAGGATTTTGCAGACAGCGTCTGCAAAATTCGTTCAGACGGCCAAGCTAGGTAAAAGGCTCGCATCTGCGCAAGATTGCGCCACCCGAAGCCGCGGCCGAACCGCTGAGACAGGTCGGCGCCCAGGCACTGCTTCGCCATACGTAGCCCTGCCCTCGCCGCCCTGTTCGAACTCGACGATCCGCCGTCCAATCTCCCAGTAGGTCGCCGTCATCAATGCGTTCACGCTGCGGGCGGCCGCTGCGCGCGCGGACGCTACAACGTCCGCGATTTCACGGTGCAGGCCCACATAGTCTGCCTGAGCAATGTCGCGCTTCGTCACGGCGCGTTCACCGTGTTCTTAAGCGCCGTGCCGGGCGCGAGAATGCGGCCGGCACGAGCCGCGCGTTGTCTCACCAGGAACGACCCAAAACCGGCAGGCTGCACGGCGCCGCCGCGGCCAACCTTGCACGCGATGACCTCCCGGACGGTCTGGATGGTTTCGTCAGCGTCACGCCTGCTCACGCCGGTCCTGACGGCAATAGCGTCGATGAGATCGTGTGTGTTCATGGAGTAGCCCTGATCAGTCAGTCAAAGCTGCACCCTACCGCATTGCACGGCTTACAAGCAAACTCTGAGTCAACTGTGACGCGACGCCATGTACGTAACGCGCATATTTATGCCAATTGTGGCGGTGATGAGTTGCGCCGACCCTCGGGCTCCCCCCAGGGCCGACCTCTTTCCTCAAATATGCACCGCGTGCCCCAACGCCCGCAACGCCGCCTCCTGCATTGCCTCACCGAGCGTCGGATGCGCGTGGATCGTGCCGCCGACATCCTCGAGCCTTGCCCCCATCTCGATCGACTGCGAAAACGCCGCAGCGAGTTCCGACACCCCTCGCCCGACCGCCTGCCACCCAACGATCAGGTGCGTATCGCGCCGCGCGACAACCCGCACGAAGCCATCGGTCGCCTGCAGCGTCATCGCCCGCCCATTCGCGGCAAACGGGAACGACGCGCTCAGGCAGTCGACGCCTGCCGCCCGTGCATCTTCCGGCGACCACCCCGACGTAACGATCTCGGGATCAGTGAAGCAAACAGCAGGAATCGACGCCGGCACGAACTTGCGACGCTTGCCGGCGATCAACTCCGCCACCACCTCGCCTTGCGCCATCGCGCGATGCGCGAGCATCGGCTCGCCGGCGACGTCGCCGATCGCCCACACGTTGCGCATCGACGTCCGGCATTCGTCGTCGATCCGCAGCGCGCGGCCGTTGCGTTCGAGCGGCAGCGTCTCGAGGCCGAAACCGTCGACGCGCGGCCGGCGGCCGACCGCCACCAGCACGCGATCGGCCGGCAGCGTCCGCTCGGCGCCGTCGGGCGCCTGCACGCGCACCGCGCCGTCGGCCGCGAGCCCGAGCACCTTGTGGCCGAGCCACAGCTTCACGCCGAGCCGCGCGAGCGAATCGGCGACCGGCTTCACGAGCTCCGCGTCATACGCGGGCAGCACGCGCTCCGCCGCCTCGACGACGCTGACGTCGACCCCGAGCTTGCGATAGACCATCCCGAGTTCGAGCCCGATGTAGCCCGCGCCGACGACGACCAGCCGCTTCGGCAACGTCTTCGGCGACAGCGCCTCGGTCGACGACACGACATGCCCGCCGAACGGCATCGACGGCAGCGCGACCGGCTCGGAACCCGTCGCGAGCAGCAGATGCTCGCAGCCGATCCGGATCGTCTCGCCGTCGGCGGCGACCTCGACGGTCTTGCCGTCGATCACGCGCGCGTCGCCGTGCAGCACGCGCACGCCGTTCTTCTTCAGCAGCGCGCCGACGCCGCGCGTCAGCTTGTCGACGACGCCATCCTTCCACGCGACGCTGCGCGCGATGTCGATCTCCGGCGTGTGCACGCGGATGCCGAGCGCGCCTTCGCCGGCCTGGTCGCGCGCCTGCTCGAAGGCGTCGGCGACGTGGATCAGCGCCTTCGACGGAATGCAGCCGATGTTCAGGCAGGTGCCGCCGAGCCGGTCGCGCTCGACGAGCAGCGTCGGAATGCCGAGCTGTCCGGCGCGAATGGCGGCGACGTAGCCGCCCGGACCGCCGCCGATCACGAGCAGCGTGGTGTGTTCGTTCTTCATTAGGATCACTCCACGAACAGCAGCGCCGGGCGTTCGAGCAACGCGCGCACCGCCTGGATGAATTCGGCCGCGTCCATGCCGTCGACGACGCGATGATCGAACGACGACGACAGGTTCATCAGCTTGCGCGCGACGACCGCGCCGTCGCGGAACATCGGGCGCTCGACGATGCGGTTCACGCCGACGATGCCGACCTCCGGGTGATTGATGACCGGCGTCGACACGATGCCGCCGAGCGGGCCGAGGCTCGAAATCGTGATCGTCGAGCCGGTGAGCTCGTCGCGCTGCGCGCGGTTGGTGCGCACCGCATCGGCAAGCCGCGCGATTTCGGCCGAGATCGACCACACGTCGCGCGCTTCCGCGTGACGCAGCACGGGCACCGTGAGGCCGGCGTCGGTCTGCGTCGCGACACCCATGTGCACCGCACCGTGACGGGTCACGACGCCGGCTTCGTCGTCGAAGCGCGCGTTGATCTGCGGAAAGTCGCGCAGCGCGATCACCATCGCGCGGATCAGCAGCGGCAACACCGTGAGCCGGCCGCGCGCGTCGCCGTAGCGGCGGTTCAGTTCCGCGCGCAGCGTTTCCAGCTCGGTCACGTCGATTTCCTCGACGTAGCTGAAGTGCGGAATGCGCCGCTTCGCTTCCTGCATCTTGCGCGCGATCGCGCGGCGCAGGCCGATCACCGGCACTTCGGTCTCGTCGGTCCGTTCGTCGTAGCCGCGCGCCGGCTGGGCGCCTGCCCGGCTGCCGGTGCGTGCGTACGCATCGAGGTCCGCGTGCAGGATGCGCCCGGCCTCGCCCGTGCCGCGCACGTAGCGCAACTCGATGCCCATGTCCCACGCGCGCTGGCGCACCGCCGGCGACGCGAGCGGCCGCTCGCCCGGCGCAAGCGCCGCGCGCGGCGGCGCGGCGTGCTCGGCTCGGCGCGGTTCGGCAGGCGCGCGGCGCGCCGGATGACCAGCATCCGAGGACGAAACCGCAGGCGCAGGCGCTACTGCAGCCGGAGCCGCGACAGCAACTTCAGCGACTACAGCGGCCTCCCGCACGTCGGCGCCCGGCTTCAGATTGCCGTCGCCCTCGACTTCGAGGCGAATCAGCTCGCTGCCGACCGCCATCATCTCGCCGATCCTGCCGCCGAGCGCAATCACCTTGCCCGACACGGGCGACGGAATCTCGACCGCCGCCTTGTCGGTCATCACGTCGGCGAGCGGCTGGTCTTCCTTGATCGTCTGCCCTGCTTCCACATGCCAGGCCACCAGCTCGACCTCGGCGATCCCTTCGCCGATATCCGGCATCTTGATGACGTGAATACCCATGTCAAGCCTCCATCACGCGTCGCAACGCTTCACCGACCCGGCTCGGGCCGGGGAAATACGCCCATTCCTGCGCATGCGGATACGGCGTATCCCAGCCGGTCGTGCGCTCCACGGGTGCCTCGAGGTGGTAGAAGCAATGTTCCTGCACGAGCGACACCAGTTCCGCGCCATAACCGCAGGTACGCGTCGCCTCGTGCACGACGACGCAGCGCCCGGTCTTGCGCACCGACGCGACGACCGTCTCCAGATCGAGCGGCCACAGCGTACGCAGGTCGATCACCTCGGCATCGATGCCCGTCTCCTCGGCCGCGGCCAGCGACACGTGGACCGTCGTGCCGTACGTCAGCACCGTCACGTCGCTGCCGGCGCGCACGACGGCGGCCGAGTCGAGCGGCACCGTGTAGTAGCCCTCGGGCACCGCGCTCGCCGGATGCTTCAGCCACGACGTGACGGGCCGTTCGTGATGGCCGTCGAACGGCCCGTTGTAAAGCCGCTTCGGCTCGAGGAAGATCACCGGGTCGTCGTTCTCGATCGCCGCGATCAGCAGGCCCTTCGCGTCATACGGGTTCGACGGCATCACCGTGCGCAGCCCGCACACCTGCGTGAACATCGCCTCCGGGCTCTGGCTGTGGGTCTGGCCGCCGTAGATGCCGCCGCCGCACGGCATGCGGATCGTCATCGGCGCGGTGAACTGGCCCGCGGAGCGGTAACGCAGCCGGGCGCCTTCCGACACGATCTGGTCGGATGCCGGGTAGAAGTAGTCCGCGAACTGAATCTCGCACACGGGCCGCAACCCGTACGCACCCATGCCGACCGCCGCGCCGACGATCCCGCCTTCCGAAATCGGCGCGTCGAACACGCGCGACTTGCCGTACTTCGTCTGCAGCCCTTCGGTGCAGCGAAACACGCCGCCGAAATAGCCGACGTCCTGGCCGAACACGACTACGTCGCCGTCGCGCCCGAGCATCACGTCCATCGCGGAGCGCAGCGCCTGGATCATCGTCATCGGCTGCGTGGCCGTCGTCGTTGCTTCTCGTTGCGCCATGCTCACGCTCCCAGTTCCTGGCGCTGACGACGCAGATGCGCGGGCAGCTCCTTGTACACGTCGTCGAACATCGACGCCGGCGACGGAATCCGCTCGTCGGCCAGCGTCCCGAATTTCTCCGCCTCCTTCTGCGCGGCGATCACCTCGGCCTCGAGCTCGGCCGTGAGCGCGTCGTGCGCGCTGTCCGACCAGATGCCCCTGGCGATCAGGTGCTGCTTGAAGCGGGCGATCGGATCACCGAGCGGAAAGTGGGTCCAGTCGTCGCTCGGCCGGTATTTCGACGGATCGTCCGACGTCGAGTGCGCGCCCGCGCGGTACGTCACCCATTCGATCAGCGTCGGGCCGAGGTTGCGGCGCGCCCGTTCGGCCGCCCAGCTCGACGCCGCGTAGATCGCGAGGAAATCGTTGCCGTCGACGCGCAGCGACGCGATCCCGCAGCCGACGCCGCGCCCCGCGAACGTCGTCCCCTCGCCGCCCGCGATCGCCTGGAACGTCGAGATCGCCCACTGGTTGTTGACGACGTTCAGCACGACGGGCGCGCGATACACGTGCGCGAACGTGAGCGCGGTATGAAAGTCGGCCTCCGCCGTCGCGCCGTCGCCGATCCAGGCCGACGCGATCTTCGTGTCGCCCTTGATCGCCGACGCCATCGCCCAGCCGACCGCCTGGATGAACTGCGTCGCGAGGTTGCCGGAGATCGAGAAGAAGCCCGCGTCGCGATCCGAATACATCACCGGGAGCTGGCGCCCCTTCAGCGGGTCGCCCTCGTTCGACATCAGCTGGCAGATCATCCGTTCGAGCGGCACGTCGCGCGCGATCAGGATGCTCTGCTGCCGGTAGGTCGGAAAGCACATGTCGCCGTGCCGCAGCGCCATCGCATGCGCGGCGCCGATGGCCTCTTCGCCGAGGCTCAGCATGTAGAACGAGATTTTTTTCTGGCGCTGCGCGATCAGCATGCGCGCGTCGAAAATGCGGGTCTTCAGCATCGCCCGCATCCCGGCGATCAGCCGCGCGTCGTCGAGATCCGGCGCCCATGGGCCGACGGCTTCACCGCGGTCGTCGAGCACGCGCACGAGGCCGCGGGCGAGATCGGCGGTGTCCGCCGCGGCAACGTCGATCGGCGGGCGGCGTACCGCGCCGGCCGGCGATAGATGCAGATAGGAAAAGTCGGTCTGGCAGCCCGGGCGCCCTGTCGGCTCCGGCACATGCAGACGCAATGGCTCTGACAGGCTCATCGTGTCGTCTCCACGCTCGATTTTGTCTCACGCTGATAAGGGCACGCGCGGCCGGTTGCCGGCGCGCGCGTGGCGTGGCGCGCGGATAAGCGCACCAACCTTGGGAATCTATGCAATGCCGATCTGGCCGTCGATGCCCAACCCGCTCGATCGTGGTGAGCAGATTTGCCATGCCGGATGCGCTTGGGGCGCACGGCTATGCGCGCTCGCGGCGCGCCGTCGTTGCAGCGTTTCGAATCGTTCCGGAAATTCTTACCGCTGCGGCAATCGAGGTGAAGGAGAAGAAGGAGAAGAAGGACCGCGCGCGAGGCGCGCGGCCGCCCGAGCCTGCGCTCAGAACATCTGGCGCAGGCCGATCGCCGCGCCGACGTTGTTGGTCCGGCCGATCTGGTCGACCCTGCCCGTGGCCGGGTTGGTTGCGCCCGGATAGTCGGCGGCGAATGCGCCGTTGCCGCGCGCGAAATCCACCGTGCCGTACACCTCGGTGTGCTTCGACAGCGCATACTCGGCCAGCACGGTCGCGGAGTAGTTGATGCCGGCGCCGAGCGTGCCGTCGAGCCGCTCCGCGTTGCGCGCGTGACCGTAATAGCCGGCCACCGTGATCAGCAGCGGCGCGGTGGCCTGCCAGTTCGCGCCGACGTAGAACGTGTCGTCGATGCGGTTCGGGCTGCCCGCGCGCAGCGTCGGCGCGCCGGCTTGCTGCATGTTGAAGTCCGTCGTGCCGGTCTTGTCCTGGCCGTGCAGCCAGCCGGCCAGCAGCCGCACGGCCGGGGTGACCTGATACGCGCCGCTCACGTGCACCAGGTTCACCTTCGCGCCGTTGACCGAACTGCCGTTCAACGACGATACCGAGGTCTGGTGGAAGCCCGCGTTGATCGACGCCGGCCCGTGCGCATAGGTCAACTCCACGCCGTACGTGCTGTCGAGGCCCATTGCGCCGGCGTGATTGCCGAAGCCGTAGATCGCGTCGACGCTGAAGCCGTTGTACGAGAACTGGTACTTGACGGAGTTCGGCACCGTCAGGAAGTTGCCGATGCCGTTGTACATCCAGCTGTCCTGCCAGTAGTTACCGACGGTCAGCGGGTCGAAGATGTCGCCCATCGTGTCGTACAGCGGCGCGTACTGGTTGCCGAAGGTCAGCGTGCCGTAGCGGTTGCTCGACAGCCCCACGTACGCCTGCCGGCTGAACAGCGTGTTCGCGACGTGCAGTTTCCCGTCACCGAGTTCGAAGCCGTTCTCGAGGCGAAAGATCGCCGACAGGCCGCCGCCGAGGTCTTCGCTGCCGCGCAGGCCCCACCGGCTGTGCGTTTCCGGGCCGACCGTCATTCCGATCAGATCCTTGCCGTCCGGGCCGGCGTTCGTTTGATAGCGAATGGCCGTGTCGACGAGGCCATACAACGTGACGGAACTCTGCGCAAGCGCGGACGACGCCGCAACGGCGAACACCGCGCCGATACCACTGGAAATGACGACGCCTCTCATGAATAGGCCTCCCTGATCGGTTGATTTTGTAAGCAGTCCGATAGCTTGTCGGCTTGGGGATCGGAGCTGCGATCGGGAGAATAATCGGTCATTTTCACCGCATATATTGCCGGTCATGGACTGGTCCTTTCCATTCTCCGCAACAGTGCGACGGCAGCGGCGACGGGCGCGCGCTTGTCAACGCGCAATGACCTGCCTATCTTCATACGTGATACTGGTTGCCACCTTCAGGAGAGCATCCCCATGGTCGAAAAAAAACGCATTCACGCCGCGCTCCTCGCCGCCGCGATCGCGACGATGGCGCCGGCCTGTCCTGCCGCGCAAAACACCACCGACTGGCTGGCGAACACCTACGGCACCCTCGCCGCCCACGTCGGCAACGACGCGCGTTCCATGTGGGTCGCGCCCGAAGGCGTCATCTATACGGCTTCCAACTGGGACGAGGATGAAGGCGGCGTCGCCGTCTACCAGAGCGGCAGGAGCCTCGGCTCGATCGGCGCGCACGGCGAATTCCAGGGCGGCGCGATCACCGGCAACGCGACGTCGATCTTCGCGGCGCTGCAGGCCAACAGGTCGTACGGCAGCGGCGCGGTGGGGCGATACAACCGCACCACCAAGGCCCGCGACCGGTTCATCCAGGTCAGCGCGTCGACCAATCAGCCGCGGGTCGACGTCGTCACCGGGCTCGCCACGACGGGCTCGCTTCTCTATGCGAGCGACTTCTACGGCAACCGCGTCCGGGTCTTCACCACCGACGGCGTCTGGCAGCGGGACATCAGCGTGTCGGGCCCGGGCGCGCTCGCCCTTGATGGCACAGGCAACGTATGGGTCGCGCAGAAGAGCGCGGGCACGATCGTCGAGTTCGGTCCGACCGGCGCGCTGCTGAACACCATCCGGATGGCCGGCGACTCGCGGCCGTCGGCGCTCTATTTCGACGCGTCGTCGAAGCAGCTGATGGTCGGGGACGAAGGCCCCGACATGAACATCAAGCGCTACGACGTCGCAGGCACGCCGGCGCTGGCCGGCACCTTCGGCATTCGGGGCGGCTATCTCGACACCACGACGGGCATCAAAGGCCAGGTCGGTGCGCAGCGCTTCACCCGCGTCGCCGGCATCGGCAGGGACACCGCCGGCAACCTCTATGTGCTCAACAACCCGTGGGGCGGCAGCTGGGACCTCGGCCGCAACGGCGCCACCGACATTCATGCGTACAACGGTGCCGGCAACCTGCAGTGGACGCTTCAGGCGCTCAACTTCGAGGGCATCGCCGCGCCGGACCCGGTTACGGACGGCGCGCTGTTCTATGGCGGCACCCACATCTACAGCGGCAGCGCGGGCGGCACCTTCGTCGCGAACACCGTCGATCCGTTCACCTACCCGTCGGACCCGCGCATCGACATGAACGACGTGCAGCGCGACGAGCATTTCGGGCTGCTCACGTCCGTCGGCGCGCACCGGATTCTCGTGGCGGCCGGCCAGAACCCGCCGACCTACTACTTTTTCCATTTCAACGCGGCGAACGGCTATATCGCGATTCCGGATGCATCGATTCCGGGGCCCGCGTTCAATACGACCCTGCGCGTCTCGAGCGGATTCAGCATCGACGGCAACGGGGACGTCTGGGCCGGCCTGGACAAGACGGGGGCCATCTATCACTACCCGCTGACCGGCTTCGACGCCGGCGGCAAGCCGTCATGGGGGCCCGGCGTCCCGACCCGCGTTCCTGCGAGCATCCAGCCGCTGACGCGCATCGTCTATCTCGCGGACAGCGACACGATGATTCTCGGCCAGGGCATCGTCGGGAGCACGGACTGGACGGCGATCGGCACGCGGATCGAGGTGTATCACGGCTGGCGCGCGGGCAACACCACTGCCCCCAATCCGGTGATCACCCTCCCCACTTCCGGCGCGAAGTCGATGGACGCGGCCGGCAACCATCTGTTCGTCGGCTACTGGTTCGGCGGCAGCGGGCCGGCCAGGCCGAACGTCGACGCGTTCAATCTCACCACCGGCAATCTCGACGCCACGCTGGTCAACACCAGCAGCGCTACCGTCGACGCCAGCAGCGCGATCGATGCGATGTACGCCATCCGGGCATACCGCCGATCGACAGGCGAATACGTGGTGACGAAGAACAACGTCAAGGGCAACAGCATCACCGTGTATCGGTGGATGCCTTGATCGTTCGGCATCCGACACCCGGCGCCACGCGAAGGTCCCCCAAGGGCGGGACCCGCGGCAACCCACTTTGGCTCCGCTTGTTAGTTAGCCACGACTTTGGTTGAAATTTAGACACAACTTTGGTTGTGCAAGCGCTTGCGATTCGGGTGCACGCTCGCGGGCGGAGAACGTAAAGAAGGTATTGAGCTCGAATTCGGTCAACTCATGCGGGAAGCACCGCATGCCGAGATACGCCCGCCGCCAGTGGTCCATCGCTCGCACTCCCGCACGAAAAACGGACTATGCAGCGTAGCGGCAAAAAAATCCGTTAAGCAATCGTCATCGGATCACATCGGACATCCTGGCTTTCCCCGCCCGACGAGTATCCCAACTATCAATTATGCGGAATCAATTTACGAAGAATTAAGACTTTATTAATCAATTCCCCTCCGAACATCCCAACATGCCGACCTGTCAAATATGACAGCATGATTCGGTAATTTTTTTCTGGCACGCTTAAGCGAATCCTGTTTCAAAATATTCAAATACCATCTGCTCCTTGGAGCCAGGAATGATGCGAAGTTTACACGCGTGAATGCCTGGCAATCGACGTGGCCGGTCCAGCCGGCGTGCTCTCGCTTCCATGCACCGACGCCCCGTTGGCAGCGAAGTTCGTACACGAAGTGACCAAAGATGTGATTGTCATATCTATAGAGAAAAGCGATACTAGGATCGAAAAAATAAAGAATGATGACCGAGGGATGCTATGCAGGCTTTTGAATCTGTCACTGATGCCATTGGCAATACGCCGTTAGTTCGTATCGGAAAACAAGAGGGCCAGTGGTGTCCGGCGCGATTATTTGCCAAGCTAGAGTTCATGAATCCAGGTGGCAGTGTTAAAGACCGCCTGGTGAAGTACTTGGTTTCTCGCATGGAGCAGGATGGTTCCCTAACTGAACGCTCGGTCTTGGTGGAGAACTCCTCTGGCAATACCGGAGCCGCCTTGAGCATGGTGGCCGCCGCACGCGGCCTGCGGTGCGTGGTCACTATTCCAGACAAGATGAGCCGCGAGAAGATTTCGCGCATGCGCGCCTTCGGCACCGAGGTGGTTGTGGCGCCTACGGCAGTGGATGCCGGCGATCCGCGGAGCTACTACAGCGTGGCGCGTATGCTGTCCGAGGAGATCCCGCATGCGATCTACCCGGATCAGTACAACAACCCGTTGAACGCGCAGGCGCACTATGAAAGCACCGGCCCCGAGATCTGGGAGCAGACCGGCGGCGCCATCGACGCCTTCGTCTGCGGCATCGGCACCGGCGGCACGATCAGCGGCGTTGGGCGCTACCTCAAGGAGATGAACCCCGCAGTGCAGGTGATCGGCGTGGACCCGATCGGCAGCGTGTTCCATGACTACTTCCACCACAAGCGGATGTCCACGCCCAACGTCTACCAGGTCGAGGGCATCGGCGAAGACTACCTGGTGAAGGCGGTGGACTTCAGCGTGATCGACGACATCGTGCAGGTGAACGACGCCGAGTCGTTCGAGGCTGCGCGCCGGCTGGTGCGCGAGGAAGGCATCCTGTGCGGCGGTTCCAGCGGCAGCGCGCTGTGCGCCGCGCTGAAGGTCGCGCCACGCTTTGCCGGCAAGAACGTGGTGGTGCTGCTGCCCGACTCCGGCAACATGTACCTAAGCAAGTTCCTCGACGACGAGTGGATGGTAGCGCATGGGCATGCAGTGGAGCCACGGCCCTCGGTGCTGCCCGAGCCCAAAGAGCGGCTGGCATGACTTCGGACACCTCCGCGACCTCCACGCTGCAGGCCACCTACACCACCGTTACCCATGGCGTGCCGGCTTGGCTGGTGGTCGATCGCGTGAACAACGGCTTGGCCTTCGGCGGCTTCCGCTTCACCGACACGGTGGACCAAGCCCAGGTCGGCCTGCTGGCGCACACCATGAGCTGGAAGCTGGCCGCGCACGGCCTGCCGGTGGGTGGCGCCAAGGCCGGGCTGCGCTGCCGGCCCGATCATCCGCAGATCGACGCCATCCTGCATGACCTGGCCGAGGCCTGGCGCGAGCCGCTGTCCACCCAGGTGATCCTGGGCAAGGACATGGGCGCATCCGATGCACTGCTGGACCGGCTGTACGAGTATCTGGGCCAGCCACAGCTGCACCTGGTCCAGAAGCGCGCCCCCGATGCGCCCGGCTGTATCCGCGACCTCACCGGCTACGTGCGCGACATGACCGGGCTGGGCGCCACCATCGCGGCTGAGGCCGCGGTCGGCTCGCTGCAAGGCAAGCGCATCCTGATCCAGGGTGCGGGCATCGTCGGCGTCGGTGTGGCGGTGCGTGCCACGCAGCGCGGCGCCATCGTCGTCGGCATGTCTGACATCGACCGCGCCATCGTGTCGTCGCGCGGACTACCGGTGGCGCAGCAGGTGCTGGCCGCGCGCGACGCTGGGCGGTCGTTCTCTCTGGCGCCACCGGTCGCCGCGGACAGCAACTGGCTGTCGCGCGACGACATGCTGGCCAAGGAGGCCGACATCCTGTTCCTGGCTGCCGGCTCGCACGTGGTGTCGCGCCGGCTCGCGGAAACCATCCGCGCCGGTGTGGTAGTTGAAGCCTCCAACTTCGGCCTGACCGATGACGCCAACGACGCGTTGTTTGCGCGCGGCATCCCGGTGGTGCCCGACGTCATCAGCTCCAGCTCTAGCGCGGCGATGACCTCGCTGCAGCTGGCTCGGGGCAACGGCTGGCAATCGGGGCCGCTGTGGGATCACATCGAGAACAACATCCGCACGGCCGTGGCTGACGGATTGCTGCAGGCGTCGCAGTCGCGCGTGCCGCTGCGCGAGGCCTACAGGGCCATGTACGGTGCGGTGCTGTCGCACTGATCAGCATCCCGCGCACGCCAATACAAACTTGCCACAAGGAAAAAGAGACCACGATGAGCACTGAGACCGTGCTGGAGGCCGACTACGTGATCATTGGCGCCGGTGCCGTCGGACTCGCCTTTGTCGACACGCTGCTCACCGAGAGCACGGCAACGGCAATCGTCGTCGACCGCCGTGCCAGCCCCGGTGGCCACTGGAACGACGCCTACCCGTTCGTGACGCTACATGGCGCCTCGGCGACCTATGGCGTCGAGTCGATGGTGCTGAACCGCGATCACATCGAAACCACCGGTATCAACCGCGGCATGTACGAGCTGCCGGGCAAGGACCAGATTCTCGCCTACTACGGGCGCTTGTTGCACGAGCGCCTGCTGCCAAGTGGCCGCCTGCGCTACCTGCCGCTCCACGACTGCGCGAGCGACGACAGCGCGACCTCACTGGTCAATGGGCAACGAGTGCAATTGGTGGCGCGACGGCGCTGGGTCGACACGACCTTGGCCGACACGCAGGTACCGGTGACGCACGGTCCGCAATTCGACGTCGCCGACGGCGTGCAATGTCTCACGCCGACCGAACTGGCCGTGCAGTGGCGACCAGACTCGGCAAACCGCGGCCACGTCATCGTCGGTGGCGGCAAGACGGCGATGGACACCGCAGTATGGCTGCTGCAGCGCGGTGTCGATCCCGGCACCATCACTTGGATCCGGCCGCGCGAAGCCTGGCTGTTGAACCGCGTCAACGCACAGCCGACGCCCCGGTTTGCCGAGGCCACCTTGCAGGCGATGCTCGGTGAGTTCGAAGCGGCGCACGACGCGCGCTCCATCGACGATCTGTTCGCTCGTCTCGAGAAGCGCTGCCTGCTGCTGCGCGTGGACCGCGACGTGAAGCCCACGATGTTCCGCTGTGCCGTCGTCAGCAAGGGCGAGCTGGCCGAGTTGCAGCGCATCCGCAATGTGGTGCGCTTGGGTCGCGTCCGCTCGATCGGCCTTGAGCGCATCGAGCTCGACAAGGGTGAGATTGCCACGGCGCCCGGGCGCGTGCATGTGCATTGCAGCAGCGCGGGTTTGCCGCGCGGACCGGCGCAGCCGATGTTCCAGGGACGCCGCATCGTGCCGCAGTATGTGCGGCGCTGCTCGCCGTGTTTCAGCGCCGCGTTTGTCGCGCATGTCGAGATTGCCATCGACGGCGACGACGACGCGAAGAACGCGCTGTGCGCTGTGGTGAGAGCGCCCGAGGTGCCGCTGGACTGGCTGCGCCTGCACCTGCAGACGGCGCGCAACCAAGCGGAGTGGAGCCGCCATCCGCAACTGCAGGCGTGGCTGCGGCAGTCGCGGCTGGAAGCGTTCAGGCGGATGTTCGAAGCGGCGGAGAAGGAGCCGACGGCGGCGTGGACCTATGCGCAAAGCCGCCTGAGTGACGTGCGCCCAGGAGCGATCCGGCGAATGCAGGAGCTGCTGGAAGAGGCGACAGACGGCGCTACTCTGCCGTGAGCACGCCATCTCTCTTTCGTCGACGCCGATAGCATCGAGCCTCTTTACTGAATCCAAAACAAGGAATAAATACTATGAGCATTCGCGTTGGAATTGTCGGGATCAGTGGCTTTGGCGGCGGTGAGGCGCTGCGCCTGATCGCGAACCATCCGTCTTTCGAACTGGTCTACGCTGCGGGCGATGGTAGCGCTGGCAGCCGACTGGTGGACCGCTTTCCCGGTGTGGCGCCCAAACTTGCCGGGCTGGTGATCGAGAAGTGGGATCTTGCGACCCTGCCGAAGCTCGACCTGCTGTTCGCGTCGCTGCCCACGGGCGCGTCGGCCGAGGCGCTGGCGCGGGTTCCCAAGGACCTCAAGGTCGTCGACATCGGTGGCGATCACCGGTACGTCGAAGGATGGACGTACGGACTGGCCGACGTCTGGCCAGCCCAAATCGAGGGCCAAACCCGTATCGCCAACCCAGGCTGCTTCCCTGCGGCAACGCTGAACGCGCTGGCACCGTTGCTGGCCAACAAGTTGATCGAGCCCGGCAACATCGTAGTCGACGTCAAGACCGGTATCTCCGGTGCTGGACGGGGCGGCGCCAGCAGCAAGTTCGGCTTCGCCGAGAGCAACGAGAACCTGCAGCCCTACTCCCCGCTCAAGCACGTCCACATGCCCGAAATTGCCAAGACGATCGAGCGGCTCAGTGGCGGTAGTGCGGCAGGGCTGGTGTTCACGCCGCACCTCGTGCCAATGACCCGCGGCGTGCTCGCCACCATTTACTGCCACGGCCGCGCCACGACGGCCCAGTGCTTGGAAGCGGCCCGGGACTTCTACGCCGGGCGCGCGTTCATCCGCGTGACCGACGAACTACCGCAGACCAAATGGGCGACTGGCTCGAACCTTGCCTTCGTCAGTTATGCGGCCGATCCGGAGCGCAACTTGGTGATCGCGATGAGCGTTGTCGACAATCTTGGCAAGGGAGCGGCCGGCCAAGCAGTGCAAAACGCAAACCTGATCTGCGGACTGCCGGAAACCGCGGGGTTGGACGGCATGCCTGTCTGGCCGTGAATATCGTCGCTTCCTAACAAGCGGGCAAATCTTTGCATCGTCAAACAGGATCATGAGGGACACCATGTTCGAAATCTCACGCGCGATTACACCAGCGCAGTTGGACGCTGTTCGAGGTCTCATGCGAGCATTTGTCGAATGGCACGGTGGACGGCATGGAGAGTACCGGAGCCTCCTCGATCAATATTTCGACCCGGAAAAATTCGAAGCTGAACTCAGTGGTTTGCCCGGCAAGTTCATTCCCCCGAGAGGTCGATTACTCGTTGCAACCGACGAAGGTACAGCTGTCGGCTGCGTCGCACTGCGAGACCTTGGCGGAGATGTCTGCGAGATGAAGCGCCTGTTCGTCCTTCCCGCATGCCACGGACGCGGTGTGGGCCTGGCTCTGGCGAAAACCATTCTCGAAGAGGCCCGAGGCATCGGTTATCGGTTGATGCGCCTCGACACAGGACCTAAATCGATTGAAGCACAAGCCATCTATCGAAAACTTGGTTTCAAGGACATCGCACCGTACTACGAACTCGACGATCAGATGAAGAACTGGTTGGTTTTCATGGAATTGACCTTGTAGCCTGCTGGTCCAGCCGCCAAGGGACTTCATGCAAGTCAACCTCTGATTGTCTCTTCGCGCTGATTTCGATTGATTCGTTTAAATGTGGGGGTGGGAGGTATGGATATGGAGTCGCCCGAGAGCTGGTTTCATCGTAGAGCAACCCACTATGTTGAAGCGCAGGTTCTGTTCCACCTGAATCAGGCTGGTGTCCTGCAAGCGCTGATGCGCCAAGGGCCGTGCACCGCCGCAGAGATTGCAAAGACGCTCGACCTCGATCCGGCAGTCACGGATGTCCTGCTCGACTACGTATTTGGTATCGACGACTTGCTTGATCGGAACGACGCGGGACAATATTCGCTCTCGGCGTTCGGCGACCGGGTACTTGCACGCTACTCGGATAGCGACAGCGACAAGGAGAACCGCTCGATCAACATGTTCGATGTGCGGGTTGGCGCCTATGGTCCGGTCTGGCAAAGGCTCGGCGGCATGCTCAAGAAGGAAGTGCGGCACGGTATCGACTTCCATCGGGAGGGGCGTTTCGCGGAGAAGGGCGTGACCAAGCTCGCGCGCCATTTCGCCGGCACCATCTGCGAGGTGATCGATCGCCTTGATGTCGAGGCAGCTCTCGAGATAGGAACCACCACAGGACTGCTCGGCCAGCTTTCCGAGCGCCGCCCTGATCTCGCGCTCTACGGTCTGGACAAGAACAGGCGCGCTCTGGACGAGACCAAAGAGGCGCTCCTTCTTGCGCCTTGCGACGCCCACCTTCTCCAGGCTGACTTTCTGAATGTTTCCGACTGGACTGGAAATATCAAGGGTGACCGCCCCGGTCTGATCTTCTCCCTGCATTTTCATGAAATTCTCGCCCAAGGTGTCGATCGGCTGGTTGCGGCGCTGCGCGAGCTCCAGCAGCGCCTTCCGGGTTGGGTGGTGCTCGCGCTGGAGCAGCCCAGGCTGCCCCAATCCGAACGCAGTTCCCTGCAGGAAACGCTCTGGCTCTACGGGCAGTCGAACATCCTGATTCATCACCTAATCGGCAACGGCCGGATACTCAGCCGCGAGGACTGGGTAGGATTGGGTGAATTGGCCGGCTGTCTCAAGGTGACCGACACATCTTGCGGCTATCTCGGATACCGCGCGTTCGCCTACCACTTGTAGAGCATGACTGGAGCGCCGCACTTCGACATGCCCGAAGACACGACAACCAAGCTGGGCGACGCCGCATTGACCGCCGAGCTCTCTCGCATGTTCAACCGACTGGCGCCTAGCGTCGATGAAGAGTTCGTTGTCTCGAAGTCGGTCAGTCACGAGAACTTGGCGCTGCTTCTGGACAGCCTCTCCGAAGAAGAGAGTGCGCACAGCTGGAGGAACTTCGACCGCACGGCGGGGCTGGAGGATATCCTGCGCTGGGAGAACAGCCGACGCCCCACCGAGGTGTTTTTCTTCTACCTGAAACAGGGCAACGCCCTGCAGATCGTCGGCACCGGCTCGATCGCCGAATATCTGAATAGCCGCTTCACGGATCCTGGCTTCTGCGTGCTTGGCCGTTGCTACATCATGCCCGGGTTCCGTGGCCGCGGCATCTACCGGCGCGTCCTGCAATTCCGCCTCGAGCGCTGCGCGGCCCGCCTAGGGCAAAAGCTGAAAGGAATCCATATGGGCTCCGACGACGAGCGTATCGCGCACGTCGTCGCCCAGCCGGCGCCTGGCTGGTCGTGCTTTCATCATCTGGGGGAGGAAGCACTTCCCATTGCCGGCCGGACGAAATTGGTGAATGCCTACATCTTGCTCCTCCCTGCTTTCTCGCAGAGCTTGACGCACGCGCTAGAAGGACCGGGAGCCCCGCCGGCCTTGGCGGAGTTGCATGACCGGCTCACCGGAACTGCGCCCGCGGTGGCGCGCAATCTGGGTATCGGATTACGCGACGCCCTCGCTGGCGCACAAGAAAGTGCCTGGCTCGGCATGCGCGACTGCAGGTCGATCAACAAGCTGATGGATTTTTGTCGTGCCGTGCCGTTAGTCGGTTTCAAGTGAACATCCATTGTTCGATCTGCCGATGGAAGCTTTTTTCATGGAAAGGGAGATTTAAATCATGACGCAGAAATGGGACATAGTCGTGGTGGGGGGCGGCCCTGCCGGAAGTACTGCGGCGACGTATCTCGCCCGCCTTGGATATAAAGTTCTCCTCATTGAGCGAGACGAATTTCCCCGGCATCGCATTGGTGAATCACTGCTTCCAAGCATGATGCCGGTCCTTGAAGATTTCGGCCTTATCGATGCCTGTCGCAAGGCGGGCTTCGTGGAAAAGACCGGTGCCACCTTTATCTGGGGCAAGACGCGTGAACCGTGGGACATCCGGTTCGCTGACACCCCGTTCCTGCCGTCCGGATTCGCCTTCCATGTGGATCGGGCCGCCTTTGACAAGATCCTCCTGGACAATGCACGCGCCTGCGGCACCGAGGTGCTGCGCGCCCGTGTGAGCGGGCCGCTCATCGAGAACGGCAGGGTCGTCGGCGTGACCTATGAGGATGCGGACGGGAAGCCAGACACGGCGCGCGCCTCGTACGTGGTCGACGCCAGCGGGGCCGCCTCGATCATCGGCCGCAACGTAACGGAGCGCCGCTACGACGACAAGATGCGCCAGGTGGCCCTCTACTCCTATTACCGGAACATTCGCGGCGCAGAGGGTTTCCGGCAGGGCCACATCACCGTCGAGAGCTCGCCTAAAGGCTGGTTCTGGTTCATCCCGATGGACAGTGAGGAATTGGGCGAGGTCAGCCTGGGCTTGGTCACCGGGCAGGAGTTCACCGACGAGATTCGCACCAAGGGCGCGGAGGCCTTTTACGAGGAGGCGCTCTCGCTCGCGCCCAATGTGCGTGAAATGATCGGACCCGACGCGCAGCGCGTCAAGCCGATCAATATCGTCCGCGATTGGGCCTATACCTGCGACAAGGCCGCGGGACCTGGCTACTACCTAGCCGGAGACGCGGCGGCCTTCCTGGACCCCCTACTGTCCACCGGCGTGTCGCTGGCGATGCTGGCCGGCTATTCGGCCTCGGTCTGCATCCACACGGCCCTGTCCGAACCCGGCATGGAGCAGGAGGCGACCGAGTTCTATGCCAACAACTACCGCCAGATGTACGAGGTCACCCGGGACTTCCTGCACTACTTCTATGCGGGAAATGCAAGTGCGCACCCGAACGAAATTTTCTGGAACGCGCGGCGAGCGCTCAAGTTCGACGAAAACATCGGGGCCAAACAGGCATTTTCCTTTTTCATCAACACCATCCCTGGCAATCCGCACCCGGCGCTCAAGAAACAGATCCCGATGTTCCAACAGTTCATGACGAACCTCGACCATGCGGTGAACGAAATCAGCTCACCGACCGGGAATTTCATGACCCAGCAACTGCGCCAGGCCGACCGGCTGGAAGAAGACGATGTGCCCGTGGTCAACGGCCGGCTGGAATCCAGCTGGCAGTTCAACCGGGAGAAGCATCTGCTCGAACAAATTCGGGGAGTGACTTTTGACCGTGATCGGCCAGTGTTCTCGTCCACCAGCTCCTGGCTGCTTGGACGCAATATCGCTGCATTGAAGAACGAAGCATGGGACCTCCTGAAACTGGTCGATGGTCAAAGGCCCTGGTCGTCCATCGTCGACCATTACACCGCAGCCCGGAAGGACGAAGCAAGTCAGGGCTGCGAGGCTGTCTCGGAGATCATTGCGTTCCTGTTGGCCGAGAGGTTCGTACTCGTTCGCGACCAGGCCTAATTTCAGATGAACCGTTCCTGAGGGCTTGGGGAGCAGGTATTCCAACGGACGAGAGGGAATCGTGGTCAACAAGAAGATTAATTTCGGTGTTTTGCTTCAAGGCCCCGGCGCAAACAGGAACGCATGGAAGCATCCGAGCGTGCCGCCTGACGCGAGTGTCAAGTTCAGCTTCTATGTCGATTGTGCGCGCAAGGCGGAGGCGGCCGGCATCGACTTCGCGTTCATCGCCGACGGGCTGTACATCACCCGGGAATCGGCACCGCATTTCCTGAATCGCTTTGAGCCTGTCGCCCTGCTGTCGGCACTCGCGGCTGTCACGTCGACGATCGGGTTGGTTGGCACCATCTCGACGTCGTACAGTGATCCTTACACCGTGGCGAGGCAGCTTGCGTCGATCGATCTGATAAGCGACGGCCGGGTGGGTTGGAACGTCGTGACGTCACCGCTCGAAGGATCCGGCAGGAACTATGGTCGCGAGCATCCCGATCATGCGCTGCGCTACAAGATCGCGGAGGAGTATCTCGATGTGGTGCAGGGGCTGTGGGATAGCTGGGACGATGATGCGTTTATACGGGATCGCGTGACCGGTCGCTTCTTCGATCCGGCGAAACTGCATCGCCTCGATCATCGGGGCCGCTTTTTCTCGGTTGAAGGGCCGCTGAATATTTGTCGTTCGCCCCAGGGCCAGCCGGTCATCTTCCAGGCCGGTTCGTCGGACGACGGCATCCGTTTCGCCGGGCGGTACGCCGAGGCGGTCTTCACGGATGCCGGCACGTTCGAGGAGGGCCGCGCGTTCTACCGGCGCGTGAAAGAGAGCGCCGCTGCACAGGGGCGAAATCCGGACTACGTAAAAATTTTTCCAGGCATCGGTCCGATCGTCGGAGCAACAGAACAGGAAGCGAAGGATAAATTTCATCAGGTGCGGGACCTGCTGTCTCCGCAAGAAGCCCTCACCGCCCTCGGATTCTTCTTCCAACAGTACGACTTCAGCGTGCATCCGCTCGACGGTCCGTTTCCCGATGTCGGCGAACTCGGCAGCGATGGGTTCCGCGCGACAACGGACAATATCAAGCGGATCGCGCGTGAACGCAGCCTGACCTTGCGCGAGATCGCGTACGAGGTTGCGATGCGGCGCGCGAGTATCGGCACGTCGGAAGCCTTCACCTTTATCGGCACTGCCAACAAGGTCGCCGACGAGATGATTCAATGGGTCGAAGAGGGCGCGGCGGACGGCTTCATGCTTGTGCTACCCGTGGTCGGCTTCGGGCTCGACGACTTCATCCACCACCTGCTGCCGGTTCTGGCCGCGCGTGGCTACTACGATTCTCTGCCGGGCGGTACCACCCTGAGGGACAGGTTTGGCTTGCCGTATTCCGAAAGCCGTTACGGAACGTGAACAGCGGTCCAATTCGGCGCGGTGGAATTGCCGATTGATGAATTGAAAAGGTCGTGCGCCTATTCAGGAAGCGTTGCTGAAGATGTCGATGTACGTAGCGCTGGTGCTGATTTTCATGAACTTTGCGTGCGGTTCAGATCCGGGAAGCGCACATACCGTCGGACGCGTGGTCGGATTCTGGCCTTTCAAGGACTGAACTGCTCGACGTCTTGGCCAGCGTACTTATAAATTCTATCGTCGCGAACTTGAGCATGTTTGCTAAATTGCTTGCTCGCCGCCTGGAACGGCAAAGCATCCACTATGCTTGGATCGTTGCGGCACTGGTCTTCTTTGTCATGCTGACCACCTCTGCGGCGCTCGGCCTGCCGGGCGCGTTGCTCGTACCGATGTCAAGGGAGCACGGCTGGAACACCGATAGGATTTCCACCGTGCTGGCCATTCGCTTTGCGCTGTACGGCCTGATGGCTCCCTTCGCCGCTATGCTGATCGATCGCTACGGCGTACGCCGCATCGTCTTTACCGCACTCGCATTGATTGCTGGCGGAATTGGGTTTGGTATGGCGGCCAACTCGCTGTGGCAGCTGTTCATCGCGTGGGGCCTGATGCTGGGCGTCGGTTCGGGTATGACGGCGCTTGTTCTGGGTGCCGTCATTGTGAACCGCTGGTTCGATCAGCGGCGAGGCCTCGTAATCGGCATCTTGACCGCCAGTTCAGCAACCGGCCAACTCGCCTTCCTGCCGTTTGCAGCCTGGTTGATCGAGCATGTCAGCTGGCGTGCCGCAATGTTGCCGGTCTTGTCGGCGTGTGCTCTGCTCGCCCTACTGGTGGCTGCGCTGATGTGCAATCGCCCCTCGGATATCGATCTCTTGCCATTTGGTGAAGCACAAGGCGTCGTCACCACGGCAGTACCCGCTGCACCAATGCAATGGGGCAGTCCATTCCTGGTGCTGCGTGATGCGGTCCGTGAACGCACCTTCTGGATACTTGCCGGGACCTTTTTCATCTGCGGCCTGAGCACCAATGGCCTGATTCAGACGCATTTTATCGCCCTGTGCGGTGACTTTGGCATGGGGTTGGTGCCTGCAGCGTCGGTGCTCGCCATGATGGGGGCCTTTGACTTCGTCGGTACGATCCTGTCCGGATGGCTGTCGGACCGCTACGACAACCGCAAGCTGCTGTTCTGGTATTACGCGCTGCGTGGTTTGTCTCTGTTCTGGCTGCCCCACTCCACCTTCACGCTGGTTGGGCTGTCCGCGTTTGCGATGTTCTATGGACTGGACTGGATCGCGACAGTGCCGCCAACCGTCAAACTTGCTGGTAGCGTGTTTGGTAAGGACCGTGCGGCGATGGTATTTGGCTGGGTGTTTACCTTCCACCAGGTGGGCGCGGCCGTTGCAGCTTTTGGAGCTGGCATGAGCCGCACGTTGCTATTGACGTACACGCCGGCACTGTATATTGCGGGCGCAATGTGCCTGGTTGCAGCGGTGGCGGCGATGCTGGTGCGTATTTCGGTGAAGTTGAACAGTGATTCCGCCAGCGCGGGATGAGCCGATTTGAGAATATCGGCAGTCTGCAGAAAGAACCGACGCATGATGTGCCACAGTCGCGCGCCAACAATGCTGGCGTCGCCGTCCTTACCGAGGTTGGCCACCAATGACGTTCGTGGATTCAAACGTGCCGGCGTGACTGGCAACTGGCGCTGTACGAGACACCGGTCGAGTGCATCGCGCGCGAGCGGCCGCAGTGCCACACGGGCGCGCTTGCTTCCTTTGCCGGTCACATGAAGCCATTGATCACCGTGCTCGTCAACGTTCCACGCACCTTATGCCGGCAAACGGATTCGCCGGCACGTAGCGTTGCTCGATCAACCAGCGAAACAGCGCTGAAAGTACGGTCAGCGCGTAGGTAAGCACGAGACCAGTACCGTCTGTGAACGCTCGGTGACGAGTGCCATGATCCCCTGTGAAGGACACGAATGACCGGTCGTGTCCACGATAGGAGTTGTGGACAGAGTGACTCAGACAGTCGAGATCCCGCCGAAACGGCAAACTCGCCGACATCCGACGGAATGGAAGCGGACCATTGTCGCGCTGACATTCGAGCCCGGCGCGTCGGTCGCCCGTGTTGCTCGCGAGAACGGCATCAATGCCAATCAGGTGTGGGCATGGCGCCGCCTCCATGCGCAAGGCCTGCTAACGGACGATGCGATTCCAGACGCAATGCTGCCGGTTGTCGTCAACGAACCGTCTCAGCCATCGATGGCGCTCGAGGTGCCGACTGCGACCGACAACATACCGTCCGGCTCGATCCAGATCCAGCATGGCAAGACGTCGATTCGCATCGAAGGCGCGCCGGACCCGGACGTGTTGCGTTCTGTTCTCGACCGCATTTTACGATGATCGGTCTGCCTCAAAACACGCGGATCTGGATCGCGGCGGGCGTCACCGATATGCGATGCGGCTTCAATTCGTTGGCCGCGAAGGTACAGACGGTGCTGGAGAAAGATCCGTTCTCTGGACACGTGTTCGTGTTCCGGGGCAAGCGCGGTGACCTGCTGAAGTGCTTGTATTGGAGCGACGGCGGGCTATGTTTATTGGCGAAGCGGCTCGAAAAAGGACGCTTTGCTTGGCCCCGTGCCGACTCTGGTGTGGTCGCGCTGACAACCGCTCAGCTGTCGTTGTTGCTCGAGGGCTTCGATTGGCGACAGCCGGTCGAAGCCGCGCGCCCACGTAGTGCGCTGTAAACCATTGTTAACTGGCGTTCGCGTGATCGTGGGCAGTCGTAAACTGTCCTTATGGAATCGACCTCGACCGCGCTGCCCGACGACATCAACGCTCTGAAAGCGTTGCTGCTTGAGCGTGATGCTCAGGTTGCTGAGCTGCGAAAGCAGCTCTCGTCGCGGGCACTCGAAATCGAGCATCTGAAGCTCACGATCGCGAAACTGCGCCGAATGCAGTTCGGCCGGAAATCGGAGAAACTAGATCGCCAGATCGAACAGCTCGAATTGCGGCTGGAGGATCTGCAGGCCGACGAAGGCGCCGCCGATGTAGCAGCCGCTCCCGAGGCAAAGCGGCCGCGCCGCGAAGGTCCGAGCCGCAAGCCGCTACCCGAACATCTTGAACGCGAAGAGCGCGTCCATCTGCCCGCCGATGATGACTGCCCCGATTGCGGTGGGCTGCTCAAGCCGTTGGGCGAAGACGTCGCGGAGCAACTCGAATACGTGCGTGCGCACTTCCGTGTGATCCGTCATCGCCGCCCGAAGCTAGCCTGCGCGCGCTGTGATCGCATCGTGCAGGCCGCGGCGCCGAGCCGCCCGATCGATCGGGGCATTCCGGGTCCGGCGCTGCTCGCCCACATCGCCGTGTCGAAGTTCGCGTACCACCTCCCCCTGTACCGCCAGGCGGTGATGTACGCGCGTGACGGCGTCGAAATCGATCCCGGCGCGATGGGCTACTGGATGGGGAGCATCACGGCGCTGCTCGCACCGTTGGTCGACGCCGTGCGCCGCTACACGCTGGCCTGCGGTAAGGTGCATGCGGACGACACTCCGCTGCCGGTGCTGGCGCCGGGCAACGGTCGCACGAAGACAGGACGTCTCTGGGTCTACGTGCGCGATGATCGGCCGAGCGGCTCCCACGAACCGCCGGCGGCCTGGTTCGCCTACACGTCCGATCGCCGCGGTGAGCATCCGCAGCAACATCTCGCTGACTTCGCCGGTGTGCTGCAGGCTGACGCGTTTGCTGGCTATGCCGAGCTGTATCTCGACGGCCGCGTCCAGGAAGCCGCGTGTATGGCTCACGCGCGCCGGAAGATCCACGACCTGCATGCGGTGCGCCCCAACGCCGTGACGGAGGAGGCGCTGCGCCGGATCGGCGCGCTGTACAAGATCGAAGAGCAGATCCGGGGCAAGCCGCCCGACGAACGACGCGGTGTGCGCCAAGCGCGGGCAGTGCCGCTGCTCGAGGACATGAAGCGTTGGTTCGAAGCGACGCTCGCCACGCTCTCTGCGAAATCCGACACGACCAAGGCGATTCGGTACGCGCTGAATCGCTGGCCAGCGCTCGTCTACTACTGCAGCGATGGGTGTGCGGAGATCGACAACCTGATCGCCGAGCGAGCATTGCGAGGCGTCGCTCTCGGACGGCGGAACTATCTGTTCGCCGGCGCCGACTCTGGCGGCGAACGTGCCGCCGCGATGTACAGCCTGATCGGCACGGCACGTCTGAACGGCCTCGATCCCGAGGCATACCTCGCCTACGTGCTCGAACGAATCGCGGATCATCAGGCCAACTGCATCGACAAGCTGCTGCCGTGGAACGTGGCACCGTTGCTGCCGTCGACCGCACGCGTTGAACCGATCCGATAGCATCCGACTTCCCGCCGCACAACAATCTGAAATATAAAGGTGCCAATGCGGGCCGAAGAATATTGCGCGAGCCAGAGGAAAGTGCATCGGCAGTGCGGTAGAGTTGTCTGCGCCCCACCGGGGCGCTTAGAAGTGGCGTAATCGGTAAAATCAGGACCTGATTCGAAGGGAAAAATGAAAAAATCGTTGATCTTAGTGGCTACATTTTTATATTCCGCGGTCATTCAAGCGCAAATAAGAGGCCACACGGCTCCGATGATGTTCGAGCCATCGGTTTGCGATTCAGATTACGTCGCAATCGCGAAGAAGAAATTCACGCTTGCCCTTGATGCTGTTGATCAAGCTACGCCAGTCGTATCAGCAGAAAAAATTAAAGAACTATCCGATGAAGAGGATCGAATATCCGAACATTGTCCAATACCGCAGTCTGGTGTGCCGAACGTAATGTTTTGTCGCGAGCCGATATATTACAAGGAAAATCGTGAGGCTTGGAGGGCGCTGCGCTCAACGCCAGAATATATAGAGTGGAAACTGCATAAGGAAGTCGATTTTCTTCGTCCGGTTCTTGCGGAAATTGATCGATACACGAGCAGCAATATAGTGGATGCTCGATTTTATGGGGTAAAGGGCAATATCTGGTTGCTTACCATGCTTGGTAGCGATTTCGCAAAACTTTACCCTCCGGTTGACCCAGGTGAGCCAGACCCTATGTTTTTGAGCAGATCAAAGGTGATAGGGCCTTTGCAAGATGCGCGAGACGGCTTGTTCGACATCTTGCGCTGCGATGCTAATAAAACCGCAATGACGCCACAGACGCCTCATTAAAAGCTATGCTGGCATCGCAGATACTCTCTTCATGAACGTGAACGGCAAGAACACCACCCGCTGCGCGCGTGAGTGCGCGCGCTTGCCGTCGCAAAAAACTGGTTCGAAGCGACGCTTGCCACGCTCTCAGCAAAATCTGACGCGGCCAAGGCGATTCGGTACGCGCTGAATCGCTGGCCGGCGCTCGTCTACTACCGCAGCGATGGGTGTGCGGAGATCGACAACCTGATCGCCGAGCGAGCATTGCGAGGCGTCGCTCTCGGACGGCGGAACTATCTATTCGCCAGCGCCGACTCTGGCGGCGAACGTGCCGCCGCGATGTGTACAGCCTGATCGGCACGGCACGCCTGAACGGCCTCGATCCCGAAGCGTATCTCGCCTACGTGCTCAAGCGCATTGCTGACCATCCGATCAACCGCATTGACGAACTGCTGCCGTGGAACGTGGCGCCGTCGTTGCCGTCTACTGCTCACGTCGAGCCCATCCGATAGCATCACGACTCACCGTCGTCAACGACCTACGCTACGGTGCTGATCGAGTGCTTACGCGCGTAGGCGGACGAACGGGCCGACAGGCCACCCGAGAACGGTCGCCACTCAACCGAATCTCGCGGCCGCGGCGGGCCGATCCATCGTTCGCGCGGCGCCGGGCGCCGGACGAATGCCCGGTAGGCGATCGCGTCATCGGTCGTGAGCGACGACAACGCTCGGCCGCGCTCCACGATGGCCCAAAGGATCAACCGTTCGGCTTCTTTACGGTATGCACGCTGGGGTGAAGCGGTTTCGTGCAACGCTAGCCAATAGCGATCTAGCCGAGCTGCTTTCGGTTTCGCGTCCAACCGTCTATCGAAGGAGGGGCTAGCCCGCGCTGACAGACCAACGAGCAAGGGGACCCAGCACCCGAAGTCGGTTGGCTGTTCCGTTGCTCGCCGGCCCCCAATTCGGGCGACAACTATTCTGACGCCGGGGGAGTATCCATGGCGGAACTCCCCCGTGAGACGATCCGTTTGACATGCAATATCCGGCGAAACGGGCGAACTATCGTTGTACAGAAAATAACGCGAGCACGACGCAGGATATCCGGTTTCCGAACCTGTCATGGCTGACAGGTTCCGGCTCAAGGGCTTTCTCTTACATTAGCGAGATCGAGGTTGGGCCCTGCGCGCGGAGGCGTGCGCTCGCCGGTTGCAGTAATTACCAGATACCAGACAAGATCCACAATATCGAGAGAATCGCGCCATGAGCGAGCCGAGGGCCATCGTATTTTTCATCAATCCGCCGAACAGCAACGATCTGGATACGGACGGCGCAGGCGAAGCGAACGACATCGTTGTATCAAAGGGCATTCAACATACCGACTGGGCCAATTTCCCCCATCTCGGCATCCTGTCGCTGGCTTCTCATGTCGATGCGCTGCCGGGCTTCGAAGGCCATTATGTCGATGGCGTGATTCATCCGCTCGACCGTATCCTCGCAGCTGTCCGCGAGCGAGCCGGCCGCACGCTCGCTATCTGCCTCAGTGCGATCACGGCTAATTACGAGGCCGCTATCCGGATCGCCCGCGCGGTCAAATCCATCGATCCGCATATCGCGATCGTGGTCGGCAATGATCATTTCACGGCATTGAGCCGCGAGATCCTCGATCGCCACGGCGAACTGATCGACTGCGGATTCGTCGGCAACGAAGTGTATGGTGGCCTGGTCGATTTCCTGAGGGATCGGCAGCAAGCGCGCGCCGCCAGCGTTTATCCCGGGTCGGTTCGTCTGGAATCCGGGCGAATCGTCGCTGATCCGACGATTCGCGAAGCGGTGAACCGCGTTATCGACTACAGCCTGATCGACCGTACCCTGCCGCATACCGCCGTCTACACCGAGAATTTCACCCGGCGCCTGGGCCGGCGAATCCTCGCATTGACCGGGCGGCAGGTACGCAAGGGCGTGCCGGTCGAAATCGGGCGTGGTTGCATCAAGTTCAGCGGCGACGATGCCTGTTCGTTCTGCTCGATCCAGTATGGCAGCATGTGGAAGAACGAACTGCCGGCGGATCACGCGTGGTCCGTCATCCGCAGCGCGTGGGACGCGGGCTACGATTACCTGTACGTGACGGCCGACGAACTGCCGCTCACGTTCGCGCGACTGATGCTCGATATGGCGGAATCGCCGCCGTCATGGTGGCGCGCGTTGCCGGCGAACTCGCGCCCGGTCCTGGTCGGCTACGCGCGCGCGGACGGCATGGAGAAGGAGCAGGTATTGAAAGCGATGCGCGAGATCGGCTTCCGCATTCTGTTCGTGGGCGTCGACGCGGGCGCAGCGCGTTCGCTGCAGGCGCTCAACAAACCGCTGCGCAACAAGGATCCGGTGGCGGCCGCACAGCGGATGGCCGACGCCAATTTGCGTGCGCTGCACAATGCGCGCACGCATGGCGTGGCGATCAAGGCGGGATTCGTGATGGGGCATCTGGGAATGAACGAGGCGTTGCTGCAGGAAAACATCGAAACCTACATCGCGTTCCTCAAGGCCGGGCGGGATGTGATCATCAGCGCCGACATCGAATTGCTGTCGCCGGAACCGGGTTCGAAGGATTTTCGCTATCTGACCGATCCGGACGAGGCTGAAACGATGTCGACCCGACTGGGTCTAGCGATCGAAAGCCGCGCACGGCGGCAGGACGTGGCCGATCGCTACCGGAACGTCGATATCTTCGATCGCGAAGCCGCCATCGACGACTATATCAGCGTGTTCATGCCCGAGCTGTCGAAGGAGCGGCTCGCCACCGCGCGCGATCGGATACGCGGCGAATGCGGCCGGCTCGGCATCGTGATCGGAGACGATCTCTGATGTCGCCGGAACAAGCGCTGTTCTTCGGCCTGACCTGCGTCGGCTTCGGTTTCATTCCGGGGCCCGCGCTGCTGCAGACCGTATCGTTGACGCTTCAGCACGGGCGACGGGCCGGCTTCCTGTCCGCACTCGGCATTCACCTCGGCGCCTTTTTCCAGATCTGCATCGTCGCGCTCGGTGCGGTCGCGGTGCTGAAGACATCGCCGATGCTGTATCACGTGCTCAAGGTGGTCGGCGGCGCCTACCTGGTCTGGCTCGGCATCCAGCGCATCCGCGCGCCCGTCGGGCAGGACGCGGCGATCGACGTGCCACGCAACGTCGTGTCGTCGAGCGCGTTCATCGAGGCGTCGAATCCGAAGTCGGCGCTGTTCTATTTTTCGTTCCTGCTGCAGTTCACCGATCCGGACGCGTCGCTCGGGCTCGGCTGGCAACTGTTCCTGCTCGGCGCTTGCGCGAACGTGCTGTTCTCCGCCGCCGACGTATTCTGCATCCTGCTCGCCCATCCGTTGCGCACCCGCGTGTCGCCGGGCGGCCAGGCATTGCGGATCGGCCAGTTTCTCGCCGGCACGCTGTTCGTCGTGCTGGGCGTGATCGCGATCGTCAGCGATTAGCGCGGGAACGATCAGTCAGGAAGGGGCTGATTTTATTGGGCATTATTTTGGGGGCTGAGAAGGCCCCAAAAATAAAATCGATCGGCTGGATAATTTACAAATTCCTACCGCCCGATAGGCAGCCCGGTCGGCTCGATCCAGCCGAGCCAGTACGCGAGAAGGAGCGCCAGAAACAGCGTGATCGACAACCCCACACGCGCCGCGAGCGCCCACGCCATCCGCTTGGTCGTTCCCCGATCGCGATTCATGTAGTACAGCGCGGAAATCAGGCTGCCGATAATCAAAATGAATGCGACAGCAACCAGTAACGTTTTCATCTTTAATGCCCTGCGAGATCAGAATCGGTTTGAATCAATGCGGCCAGCTTGCGCCGTTCGGCAGCGACGTCGCTCACGCCCGTCGCCGGCCAGTCCAATGCGACGCCGTTGGCCAGCGAGTCGCGCACGAGCGTCTGGTATTGCCAGTCGCTGATCCGGCCGTGTTCCATCGCATCCGCGATCTCGTGCCGGAATGCCGAAGGAAAGCTCGGGTATGCACGTGACAGCGCCGCATACTGCCTCGCATCGATTTCCTTCGAGGACGGCATGGCGGCCCAGATGACGACGGCCACGATTGCGGTGAACGGGATGGCGGTATAGCGAAGAATGAATTTGAGCGGAGTCATGCGGCGAAAACTTGAGTCAATGCGAACAAGGGTTGTATCGAGGTCGGTGCAGCTTGGGCCATCGGCGGAAAATCGCCCTCGGGCTCAGCGAGACCGGCACGCTGCCAGGATGCCTCGCAGCAGGTCGACCGGCGGCGGCGGACATCCGGGAATCGTCACGTCGACCGGCAGGATCGACGAGACGGGGCCGCACACGGCATAACCGTCGGCGAAAATGCCGCCCGTGCACGCGCATTCGCCCGCGGCCACCACGAGTTTCGGGCCGGGCGTTGCATCGTACGCGGCGAGCACGGCCGCACGCATGTTCAGCGTCACGGGCCCGGTCACGAGCAGCAGGTCGGCATGCCGGGGGCTGGCGACGAACTTGATCCCGAGTCCCTCGATGTTGTAGACGGGATTGTTCAGCGCGTGGATCTCCAGCTCGCAGCCGTTGCACGAGCCCGCGTCGATCTGCCGGATGCACAGCGCGCGCCCGAGCAGATCGAGAATCTGCTGGCGAATCTGCTGCGCCTCGTGTCGCCATGCGTCTTCCGCCGCCGGCACGGGTTCGTCGGGAAAATCGGTGCGCGCGAATTGCCGGATGAGTTGCCACATCAGAGATCGTGCCCCGCGTAGTTCAGGTTGAACGATTTGTTGATCAGCGGGAAATCGGGAACGATGTTGCCGATGATCGCATGCTCGAGCGCCGGCCAGTTCTGCCAGGACGGATCGTGGCAATGGCATCGCGCGATCACGTCGCCCGGTGCGAGCTCGAGCGCGACGAACACGTCGCCGCGCCAGCCTTCCACCCAGCCCACGCCTTGGGCAGGCGCCGCTGCGGGCGTCATGTCGACGGCAGCCGGACCCTCGGGAAGATCGGCCAGCAGTGCGCGAATCACGCGCAGCGATTCGTCGATCTCGGCGAAACGCACCGCGACCCGCGCGGCAACGTCACCGCGCGCGTCGCTGGCCGCAACGACCGCGAAATCGTCGTACGGCGCCGGCCGCAGGTTCGCGCGCACGTCGAACGTCTGGCCGCTGGCGCGGGCCGCCATGCCGCGCACGCCGAAATGCTCGACGACGGCGGTGTCCAGTCGTCCCGTGCCGAGAAATCGATCCTGCAATCCGGACTGGTCGTCGTAGATCTTTCGCAGCACGTGGACGTCGCGTTCGATGCGTTCGCACTGCGCCGCCAGCACCGCCGCGTCCTCGGCGCGAACATCGACCGCCACGCCTCCGGGCACGATCCGATCCATCAGATATCGATGCCCGAATACGCGAGCGTTCTCCCGTATCCAGTCCTCCTTGAGCCGCGAGAACTGGGCGAGCCCGAACCCGAACCCCGCGTCGTTGCCGAGCGCGCCGAGGTCGCCGAGATGGTTGGCAACGCGTTCGCGTTCCAGCAGAAGCGCACGCAAACGGAGCGCGCGCTTCGACGGCGCCGCGCCGCACGCCTGCTCGAGCGCCATGCAATAGGCCCATGAGAACGCGACGGTCGAATCGCCCGCAATCCTGGCGGCCACCCGCTGACCGCGCGACGCCGGGGTGCGTTCGAACAGCCGCTCGACGCCGCGATGAACGTAGCCGAGACGCTCTTCGAGGCGCAGCACCTTCTCGCCGACGACGGAGAACCGGAAATGCCCCGGCTCGATGATGCCGGCATGGATCGGCCCGACGGCAATCTCGTGCACGCCGTCGCCCGCAACCTGCACGAACGCGTAATCCGCTTCGCTCGACTCGAATGCTTCGACGCCCGTCGCCTGCTTTTGCAGCGGGAAATAATCAGCGGGCCAGTTGCCGTGATTGAGCCACGGCCGTGTATCCACCGCACCGCGAGCCCGCAGGCCGGTCAGGTCGAAGATCGCCCGCTGCATGCGGGCCGCGCACGCAAACATCGGAACGAGATCGGGATAGTCCCCGCCGGCATCGGGCCGGCGCCCGGTCACGAAGCGCGCCCACAGGATGCCGTCGTCGCATTCGTACGCGGCGTTCACCGAAAACACGCCGCCGGCTGCTTCGCTGCCCCACATCGCAACGAGCCGGTTGCGCTCCGCGCGCGCCGTCCGCGCAATCTCGAGCCACCCTGCTTGATCGGCGTCCACCACGCCCACCGGGATCTGGCCCGCACCGCCCGCGACGCGGGCGGCGGCAATCTGCATCGTGTCGAGTCGCATGCGTCACCCCGCCAGCATCGTTGCGGCCTGGCGATACCACATCGCCAGGTACGGCGGCACATAGAGCCCCAGCATCAGCCCCAGGCCCAGATGCACGAAGACCGGCAGCGGCGCGGGGCGATGCTCGAGCGGCCTGGCCGTCGTCGTCGCGCCGAACACCATGCGCTGCACGCGCGCGAAGATCGCCGCGAAGGCCACGGCGAGCCCGAGCAGCAGCAACGGCGCGGTCCACGGAATCGTGTTGATGGCGGTCGTCAGGATCAGGAATTCACTCGCGAACACGCCGAACGGCGGCAGGCCGAGAATCGCGAGCGTGCCGAGCATCATGCCCCAGCCGACCGTCGGGCTGACCTGCAGCAGCCCGCGAATCCCGTCGATCGCCTGCGTGCCGGCCTTCTGCACCGCGTGGCCGACCGCGAAGAAGATCGCCGACTTGACGAGGGAATGCACCGTCATGTGCAGCAGCCCGGCGAACGTCGCGACCGGGCCGCCGAGACCGAACGCGAACGTCATCAGCCCCATGTGCTCGATCGACGAATACGAGAACAGCCGCTTGACGTCCTTCTGCCGGAACAGCGAGAACGACGCAACCAGCACCGACACGAGCCCGAACCCGACCAGCAGCCGCCCCGGCAGGCCATTGCCCAGTGCGCCGTCGGCGAGCACCTTGCAACGCAGCACCGCATACAGCGCGACGTTCAGCAGCAGCCCGGACAGCACCGCCGAAATCGGCGTCGGGCCTTCGGCATGGGCGTCCGGCAACCAGCTGTGCATCGGCACGAGGCCGACTTTCGTGCCGTAGCCGACGAGCAGGAACACGAACGCGATCGACACGATGGTCGGGTCGAGGTGCGTCTTGACGGCGGCCAGGCTCGTCCACAGCAGCGCGTCGCCGTCGGCGAGCTGCCGGCTTGCGGCGAGATAGAGCAGGATCGTGCCGAACAGCGCCTGCGCGATGCCGACGCCGCACAGGATGAAGTACTTCCACGCGGCCTCGAGGCTCGCGGCGGTCCGATAGACGCTGACGAGCAGCACGGTCGCGAGCGTGGCGGCCTCCATCGCGACCCACAGCACGCCGAGGTTGTTGGTCAGCAGCGCGAGCAGCATCGCGAACATGAACAGCTGGTACATGCTGTGATAGAGCCGCATCCGCGCGGCGGTCATCCGGCCGCGGGCCTCCTCGACCTGCATGTACGGGCGCGAGAACAGCGACGTCGTCCAGCCGACGAACGCGGTCAGCGCGACGAGGTAGACGTTGAGCGGATCGACGAAGAAGGCCCGGCCGAACGCGAACGACGGACCGTGTTCGACGGTGCGTGCGGCGAGCACGAGCGCCGCCACGAACGTCGCGAAGCTGAAGCCGGCGTTCAGGGTGCGCGCGACATGCGTGCGCCGCACGCCCGCAAGGCATGCGGCGGCCACGAGCGGAATGCCGAGCACAAATGGCACGACGGGCACGACGTGGACGTCACTCATCTTTGAGTTTCTCGAGGTGATGGATGTCCAGGCTGTCGAACTGCTCGCGGATCTGGAACATGAACACGCCCAGGATCAGGATCCCGACCAGCACGTCGAGCCCGATGCCTAGCTCGACGATCATCGGCATGCCGTTGGTGGCGGCCGTCGCCGCGAAGAACAGCCCGTTCTCCATCGACAGGAAGCCGATCACCTGGGGAATCGCCTTCGCGCGCGTGATCATCGCCATGAACGACAGCAGCACGCACGCGAGCGCGATGCCGAGCGTGCCGCGCGCGACCGAGGTCGCGAGCTGGCTGATCGGCGCCGCGACGTTGAACGCGACGATCACCAGCACGATGCCGATCAGCAGCGTGGTCGGAATGTTGATGAGCGGCTCGACGTCGGCCTGGACGTTGAGCCTGCGCACGAGCCGATACAGGATCCACGGAATCACGCCCACCTTCAGCACGGCCGTCAATCCGGCGGACACGTACAGGTGCGCATCGCCCGTCACGATGCCGAGGATCAGGTTGGCCAGCACCAGCGCCACGCCCTGCAGCGTGTAGAGGTGAATCAGCGACAGGATCCGCCGCTGGCTCAGCATCGCGAACGACAGCAGGAGCAGCACCGCCGCGAGGAAATTGATCAGTTGCGTCGCGTAGCCGTGCATTCACGCCCCCAGCAGCAGATGGACGAGCATGCCGATCACCGCGAGCAGGAACGCCGTCGCAAGAAACTCCGGCACCCGGAAAATCCGCATCTTGGCGTTGGCCGTCTCGACCACGGCGAGCGCGGCGCCGCCCGCCATCAGCTTGACGAAGAGCGCCGGCACCGCGAACACCAGCGCGAGCGGATTGCCCGCCGCGGCGATGCCCCACGGCATGAACAGGGCAAGGCCGATGCACGAGTACGCGAACAGCTTGAGGCTCGCCGCCCACTCCATCAGCGCGAGGTGCCGCCCCGAATATTCGAGGATCAGCGCCTCGTGGATCATCGTCAGTTCGAGGTGGGTGGCCGGATTGTCGACGGGCAGCCGCGCGTTCTCGGCGAGCGACACCAGCGTGAACGCGATGCCCGCGAACGCGAGGCTCGGATAGATCGTCAGCTCGCCCCGCCCGAGCGTCGCGACGATGCTCGTGAGCAGCGTCGACTGCGTGATCAGCGAGGCCGACAGCAGCACCATCAGCAAGGCCGGCTCCGCCAGGAAGCCGATCAGCATTTCGCGGCGCGCGCCGAGCGTGCCGAACGCCGTGCCGACGTCCATCGCGGCGAGCGACAGCGCGACGCGCGCGAGCGCAAACAGGCCGACGAGCGCGATCGCGTCCGCGGCGGGCGACAGCGGCAATTCGGTCGACAGCGTCGGCACGATCGCGCAGGCGAGCGTCATCGCCGCCCACACGACATAGGGTGTGCCACGGAACACCGGGCTCGCGTCGCTGGCGACGACCGACTCCTTGTTGAACAGCTTGTGGAGCATCCGGTACGGCTGCCAGATGCTGGGCGCACGCCGGTTCTGCAGCCACGCGCGGCACTGGTTGACCCAGCCCGTGAGCAGCGGCGCGGCGGCGAGCGCCACGACGATCTCGAGAGTTTGCGACAACACGCCGGATACGGTCACCATCGTCTCACCAGCAGCAGGAGCAGGATCAGCACGGCGAAGCTGTAGGTCAGGTACACGGCAATCTTGCCCGTCTGCAGCCGGCCCGCCCATTCGGCCATGCGTTGCGTCAGCGTCGCGATGCGCTCGTAGAGCGCAGGCCAGGTGCGGTCGGTGACCGAGACCCGGTAGGCCGGCTGCGCATCGAACGGCGACGGCACGTGCCGCTCGATGCGCAGGAACGGCGCGAAGATCTCCCGGATCGGCTGCCCGAACCCTTCCGCCGTGTCCTGCATGCGCGCATTCGTGAACGGGAAGCCGCAGCTCCATGGCGCGGCGCGGCGCAGCCGGCCGTGGTAGAAGCGCCGCACCAGCACCCACGCGAGCGCGCAGCACGCGACGAAAAACAGCATGAACACGGCGGGCATGTAGCTGGCCCGCGCGGTCGACACGGGCACGAACAGAAGCCAGCCGTGGTTGTCCGCGCCGATGCCGGCGCCGACCAGCGTGCGCGTGACCCGGTCCAGAATCTTGACGAACTGCGCGGGCATCAGGCCGAGCAGCACGCCGGCCGCCGCGAACCAGCAGAACGCGAGCCGCTCCCAGCCATTCGCGTCGCGTGCGCGGCTCAGCCTGGCTTCCCTCGGCTGCCCGAGGAAGACGATGCCGAAGAACTTGACCATCGCGTAACCGGCCAGCGCAGCCGTCATCGCGATCAGCGCAGCCGTGATCGGCACCGTCATCGCGAGCACCGAATTCGGCAGGCCCGGGGTGAACAGGAAGCTCTGCAGCAGCAGCCATTCCGCGACGAACCCGCTCAGCGGCGGCAAGCCGGCGCTGGCGACGACGCCGGCGAGCACGGCCCACGCGGTCCACGGCATGAAGCGGATCAGGCCGCCGAGCTTGCCGAGATTGCGCTCCCCGGTGGCGTGCAGCACGGCCCCCGTGCCGAGGAACAGCAAGCTCTTGAATGCCGCATGCGCGACGATCTGGTAGAGCAGCGCCGTCAGCGCGAGCGCGGACAAGTTCGTCATGCCGTACGCGCGAAACAGCACCGCGACGCCGAGCGCGACGATCATCAGGCCGATGTTGTCGATCGACGAATACGCGAGCAGGCGCTTCATGTCGACCTGGATCGTGCTGAACACGACGCCGAGCAGCGCGGTGCCGACGCCGAGCACGAGCAGCAGCACGCCCCACCACGCGAACTGCACGTGCAGCAGGTCGAACACGGTGCGCAGCAGGCCATACAGGCCGACTTTCAGCACGAAGCCGCTGAGCAGCGCCGATACGGGGGACGGCGCGGCGGGATGGGCATCCGGAAGCCAGACGTGCAGCGGGAACACGCCCGCCTTCGCGCCGAATCCGACCAGCGCGAACAGGAACGCGAGCGACGCCCAGAGCGCATCGAGCGACTGCGCACGCATGTTGGCGAACGTGTAGTCGCCGGTGCGCGCCTGAAGAATGCCGAAGCACAGCAGCAGCGCGAGCGCGCCGACATGGGAGATCAGGAAATACAGGTAGCCCGCGCGGCGGATCTCGCCGATCCGGTGGTTGGTCATCACGAGGAAGGTCGCGGACAGCGTCAGCGTTTCCCACGCGACCATGAACACGTAGGCGTCGTCGGCGACGAGCACGAGCGCGATGCTCGCCAGGCAAACGTGGTATTCGAAGCAGATGAGCCCCGGCGCGGCCCCTTCCCCCTTGCGGAAATAGCCGGCGGAGAACGCGCCGATCCCCGCGCTGACGACGCCGAGCACGAACAGGAAATAGCCGGAGAGCCGGTCGACGCGCAGATGGAACGGCAACTCGGGCAGCCCGAGCGGCAGGATCGCGGTGGACGGTTCGGCAAAGATGGCGGCAAGCCCGGCCGCACCGAGCAGCAGCCCGCCCAGCGCGCCGAGCGGAAACAGCCCGTGCGCGACGAACCGCGTGCGATGCAGCACCCCGAGACCGAGCGCGCCGAGCGCGAGCCAGGCGGCCGCGACCAGCAGGACGAAATGGACGACCGGCACGGGTGCCATCCGGAATGTCTCCAGTACGCTCGGATTGGACGAGGAGCATGGAACGAACCCGAAGCGCCGGGTGCGATCCGTCCGTATTATGACATCGAAAGCCCCATCCAGATAACAGGATATGATAATCGCGTTATCATGCGAGTCACATGTTTGACGAAATCGGGCGCCCCGGCGTCCGAAGGTCCCATCCGCGACGCCGTTGCCGCGGTTCCGAGCGATCGAGTAAAGAGCCTATGCCTGCGCAGTACTTTCGAAGCCTCACGGGAAAACACCGCAGCGCGGCCGCGAACCGCCAGCTCGGGCTGTCGCTCGCGTTCGTCGCCGGCGCAACCAATGCCGGCGGATTCCTTGCGGTCAGGCAATACACGTCCCACATGAGCGGCATCGTGTCGGCGATCGCGGATCAGGCCGCGCTTGGGGATGTCCGGCTCGTGCTCGCCGGCATCGGTTCGCTGGCCTCGTTTCTCGTCGGAGCAGGATGCTCGGCGGTGCTCGTCAACTGGGGGCGGCGCCGAAGCCTGCAAAGCCAGTACGTGCTGCCGCTGCTGGTCGAGGCCGCGCTGCTGCTCCTGTTCGGCCTGCTCGGCAGCCACCTCGCGCTGTGGGAAGCGTTCTTCGTGCCGGTGACCGTGATCCTGCTGTGCTTCATCATGGGGCTGCAGAATGCGATGATCACCAAGCTGTCGGGCGCGGAGATCCGCACGACGCACATGACCGGCATCGTGACGGATCTCGGGATCGAGTTGGGCAAGCTCTTTTACTGGAATCGCTCGGCGGTCGATCCGGACGCGCACGCGGTCATTGCCAACCGCGCGAAGCTGCGGATCCACTGCACGATGCTGACGTCGTTCTTCGTGGGCGGCCTGACCGGCGCAATCGGCTTCAAGCACGTCGGCTACGTGTCGACCGTCCCGCTGGCCGCGGCGCTCGTCACGCTCGCGATCGTGCCCGTGATCGATGATGTCCTCGCCTACGTCTGCCGGCTCGACCGCAGGCATTGACCTCGCAGGCGCCTGCGCCCGGCGGCCTTTTCGATCGTTCCCCGCCGCGCCGCCGAAGGTAAATGCATTATAATTCGATTAGCATATTCGCCGACCCGTCCCCGCAATGGAAACGAAAACCGCACGCCTGACCGTCCTGATCGATCCCGCCAAGAAAGAGGCATTCGAAATGCTCTGCTCGGCACAAGATCTGACGCCATCGCAAGTCGTACGGCAACTGATCCGCGAGTATCTCGAGCATCACGGCGTGACCTACAAGACCAAGAGCCCGCTCGGCAAGCGGGTGAAGTAACGCGCTGAATGCATGCGGGCGCCGATCAGGCGCCGATCGTCCAGTGCCCGTGCGCAGCCCCTTGCGCGTGCCAGGTCAGCCGTTCCGGATCGAGGCGCTCGCCTTGTTTCAGGCGCCCGGCAGTGGCGGCCAGCTCGAGTTCGCCGGCAAAGGCAAACAAGCCGGCGCGCTCGAGCAAGACCCGCCTGGACGGCAAGCGGCGGCCGCCCTTCCAGGCGAACGCGACGAAGTTGCTGTCGTCGCCGCACCGCACGATCGAACAGGACGCACCGAACACGGCCTTCAGACGCTCGAAGTGCAGCGGCAGCGCCGGATCATCGTCCGTGAAGTTGATCGCGAGCACGCCCGCCTCGGTCAAGCGCTCGCGGCATGCGTCGAAGAATGCGATGTCCGCGCAGCGGCTCGCGATCCCTTCCGTGACGAAAGCGTCCAGCAGGATCACATCCGTCCGGACGTCCTCCAGCATCACGTAGTCCGCGCCATCGGCGCACACCACCCTGAACCGCGCGTCATCCTCCGGAATCCTGAACACGTCGCGCAGCGCGATCACCTCGGGGCTGATCTCGACCGCGTCGATCGCGACCTCGGGCAGATTCCGGTAGCAGAACTTCGCCAGTGATCCCCCGCCGAGCCCGATCATGCAAATGTGCTTCGGAGCGGGCTGCAGCAGCAGAAACCCCATCATCGCGCACGTATAGTCGAGCGTGAGCTTGTCAGGATGCCTGAGCGACATGAAGCTCTGGGTGGCAAAGTGGTCGAAGTGCAGCGACACCGCGTGCTGCGTCTCCAGCACGAAGGGCCGCTCATCGCTCATCGGCGTCGACAGGAATTCGACGTACGCATCGTAGGATGTTCGAGCCTCAGCCATTCTCGGTCTGCCCGCGTAATCAAACAGTGGATCGAATCAACCGCGAGCGGCCGGTCAGACCTTCTTCAGGAAACAGGCCTTGAGCATGAAGGCGCCGACGTCCGTCTTGCAATCGATCTCGTGATCGCCGCCGACGATCCGGATGCTCTTCACCTTGGTGCCCATCTTCAGCGTGATCGACGAGCCCTTGACGCGCAAGTCCTTGATCAGCACCACCGAATCGCCATCCGACAGCACGTTGCCGTTCGCATCCTTGACGACGTTGCCCGCGGGTTCATCGCCCGCGTCGGCGCCGGCGCTTGCCGACCATTCGTGACCGCAGTCCGGGCATACGAACAGCGCGCCGTCCGGGTACGTGTTTTCCATTGCGCATTGCGGGCATGAGGGGACGGTGTTCATTGCGGCTTCCATCAGGACGGTTTCGGGTCGATCGGTGAAAAAGTACCGGCGAGCAACCCGCCTCACCCGAGGCGGCCATCGGGCCGGTACGCAAAACATTATAATACAATTCACATATTCTTACCGCTCGATTATAATCTGTCGCTCGCCGCCTTTCACCGGACTTGCGGGCGATTTCGCTGAGGATGTCGACATGTTCGAGCTGGATGGTGCGTTGCTGTTGCCCGATCGGCGTCCCGTGACGCTGCGTGAAATCGCGGGAAGCCGGGGGCTCGTCGCCGTGGGCGTCGGGCGCGGCGGCGAACGCGGCTTCCAGATGGTTCACCGCTTCCATGACGCCGGAGAGCAGCTCGCGGCGGCAGGCATCCATCTCGTGTTCGTCTATCCGAGGGAGTCGGCCCGGCATGTGATGGACCCGATCTCGGTCTCCAGTGCGCGGTTCCGGCGCCATCCGTGCCTGCTGCTGGATGCGGACGACCGCTTTTTCGAACGGGGCGTACCGCCTCGATCGCTGCGCGCGGTGCACCTGAACGACGACATGAAACGACTCGACGGCATCGACATCGATTTGCAAAGCCCGACGTGGGAGATCGAGTGCCGGGCGTTCCTGACGCACTGCCAGATCGACACGGCGCACTGCCCTCAACGACCCTAGAGCAAACAAATACCGTGGCCACCGTTGTGCACTTACAAGTCGGTTCCGGCTGGAATCGAAATCGCGCGTACGCCGCTCAAGACGCGCTCGCCGACATGGCGCGCCGCTTCGAAAGCGACATCCTGCTGATCGCCAACGGGCGCCGCGGCAATGCGAAGGACGGCATGGCGATCGCGGCGTTGCAGGTGCGCGGCGGCACGTCCGCTCAAGTGCTGGCCGCCGGCCCGGATGAAGAAGCGGCGCTTCAGGCGCTTTTGCCGTTGCTGCAGGAGGCGTGACCTGCATGCCGCCCATCGACCTGCCGTACCTGGGGATTCGCGCCGCTCACGCAAACGCCGCCGCGGATGTGCCGGTGATCGTGGAATCCGAGCACCTCGTTTCGCTGTGCTTCGACGGCCGCGGCATGCAAAGCACCATGCTGCGCGTCGCCCCCGATGCGCTCGCACTCGGCTATACGCGCACGATGATGGGCTTCCTGCTGCTGCAGCCCGCTCCGGCGCACATCGGCATGATCGGGCTCGGCGGCGGCTCGCTGACGAAGTATTGCCGCCGGCATCTGCCGGACGCACACATCACCGTCATCGAGATCAATCCGGACGTGATCGCGCTGCGCGACCGATTCTGCATCCCGCCCGACGACGAGCGGCTGTCGGTCGTCTGTGCGGACGCCGCGCAGTACATGTCGGCGACCACGCAGACCTTCGACGCGCTGCTGCTGGACGGCTTCAATGCGCACGGCCTTCCCGCCGAACTCGCCGGCGCGGCCTTCTACGCGGCCTGCCGCGCACGTCTGAATGACGGCGGCGTGCTGGTCGCCAACCTGCTGCATGGAGACCCGCGACTCGGCGATGCGCTCACTGCGCTGCGCGATACGTTCGGCCCCTCGGCCGCACTGGCCCCGGCCGAAGACAGCGCGGAAAACCTCATCGTTTTCGCGTGGAACAGCGATGCCCGGTTGCCGTCGCTCGAGACGCTGATGACCCGCGCGGATCGGCACGCCGGACGGCACAGCGTCGATCTGGTCGAGGCGGCCGTGCGCCTCGAGCTCGGCGCCAGTTACGACTGGGCGCGCCTGGGCGCGTGCCTTGCCCCCTGATCCCGCAACACCCGATGGCCCTACTTTCTGGAGAAACGATGAGCGACAGCAATACGTCAAACGCCCAAACCATTTCGGCGTCCGCCATCTGGGCGCTGGAGCGCCTGGCCGAGATCCGCTATGGACGGGAGACGCCCGCGCTGGGCTGGTCCGTCACGCGGGAGCTCATCAGCGCGGGCTTCGTCAACTATCCGATGAATGGCCGGCCCAATATTTCAATCACGCCGGCCGGCCGGACGTTCCTGAAGAACCGGAAATAGCATCCGCCGCCGGGCCGCTTACGTGGGCCGGTTGGTCACGAAACCCTGCCGAGCCGCCCACAGGTTGACGTCCTGTTTCAGGATGGCGGCGGACATCAGCGCGGGAAACTGGTCCGGCGTACACGCAAACGCAGGAATGTCGAGCGCGGCGAACCGGGCGGCGTTCTGGTGATCGTAGCCGGGCGCGCCGTTGTCGGCGAGCGCCAGCAGGCAGATCACATTGACGCCGGCATGCTTGAGCGCGGCCGCGCGCTGCAGCATCTCGTGACGGTTGCCGCCTTCGTACAGGTCGGTAATCAGGATCATGATCGTGCGCTCGGGCCGATCGATGATCTGCTGACAGTAGCCGAGCGCGCGGTTGATGTCGGTGCCGCCGCCCAGTTGCACGCCGAACAGCAAGTCGACCGGATCGCCCGCTTCGTCGGTCAGGTCGACGACGTTGGTGTCGAAGACGACCATGCGCGTGCGCACCGCGCGCAGCGACGCCATCACGGCCGCGAAGATGCCCGCATAGACGACGGACGCCGCCATCGAGCCGCTCTGGTCCACGCACAGCACGACGTCGCGCAGCGCCGAGCGCTTGCGCGCGTAGCCGACCAGCTTCTCCGCGATCACGGTGCGCCGCTCGGGCGCATAGCGGCTCAGGTTCGCGCGGATGGTGCGATGCCAGTCGATCTCGTTCGGGCGCGGCCGATAGTTGCGCTCCGCGCGGTTGAGGCTGCCGGCGATCGCCTGGCGCATGGGCTCCTTGAGCCGGCGCTCCAGTTCGTCGACCACCTTGCGCACGACGCGTCTGGCCGTGTCGCGCGTCTTGGCCGGCAACACGCGCGACAGCGACATCAGGCTGGCCACGAGGTGAACGTCGGGCTCGATCGCTTCGAGCAGCTCGGGCTCCAGCAGCATCTGGCGCAGGTTCAGCCGCTCCAGCGCGTCCTGCTGCATCACCTGTACGACCGGCGCGGGAAAGAACTCGCGGATATCGCCGAGCCAGCGCGCCACATTGGGCGTGCTGGCGTTCAGCCCGCCCTTGCGCTCGCCGCCGTACAGGTCGTCCAGCGCCTTGTCGGCGCGCGTCAGCGTGTCGTCGAGGCTGACGCCGCAACTGTTTTGCGCGTCGCTGCCCAGCACCAGTCGCCAGCGCGTCATGCGGTCGGTTTCGATCGGGGAATCCTTGCTCATCTCAGTTGTCCGGCTCGGTTGCCCAGCTCAGTTGCCCAGAATGGCCGCCAGCACGGGCAGCACCCGCGCCGCCCGCTCGTGGTCGATGTCGACGGACACGCTCGCCGCGGCCGGCGGCGCATCCATGTGCTTCACCTTGCTGCCCATTTCACGCCGTTCGGCCGGCTGGAAATCGGCGAATGCGCGGCGCAACAATGGCAGGCGCTCCATGAACACCCGATCGTCGAGCCCGCTCAGCCACCCGTCGATCACGCGCCACAGCGCGTCCTGCTGCAGCAGCAACAAACCGCTGCCGCGCAACAGGCCGGTGAGCCAGCCCGTCGATTCCGCCGGCGGCGTCGCGGCGGCCAGCGCGAGGCCGGCCTGTCGCGCCAGTTCGTCGGCATCCAGACGCCGGCGATCGAACGCCTGGCGCAGCGCGAAACCGCGCACGGCGGGCGCGACCGCATCATCGGCGGTCAGGGCCACGAGGCAGCTCAACCAGTCGCCCAGCAGTTCGGCGGCGTCGAGCGTATCGAGCGCGGCCTGCACCTCGTCGATATGGCCGAGCAGCGCCATCGCCATCGGCTCGTCGACGTGGCGCGCCGCCGCGGCAAGGCCCACGACGATGCGCTCGACCAGGCCCGCCACGATCGGCCGCAACGCGTCGACGTCGGTGCCGCGCACGTCGCCATAGCGCGCCACGCGGGCCAGCGGCGGCAGCGCGGCCATCAGGTGCGTCAGGTCGGCGGCGACGGCCGCCTGGGTCTGCACGCAGGCGAGCAGCACTGCCACCGCCTTCGGCAGCCGGGCCAGCACGGCCTGGTCGAGCATCGCGGTCAGCGCCGGCAGCTCGGCGGCCGCCTGCGCGCGTTCGCACAGCTTGTGGGTCGCGGCGTCCTCGATCGTGTTGCCGTAGCGGCTGGACCCGATCAGCGCGACCACCATTTCGGGATTCCAGCGCAGTTGCCAGGATTCCCGGAACGTGCCCGTGCGATTGGCGTCGCCCAGCAGCGTCCCCCAGCGCACGTCGATCAGCCCGAGCCGGTGCAGCAGCAGGCTGCGCTCGCGGCCGCCGTCCTCGCGCAAATCGAGGTCGAGGTTCCTGACCTCGGTCGTGGGCTTCAGGCGCAGGCGCTTCTGCTGCGCCTCCAGGTCGCGCTGCAGCGGCGCGGCGGCGGCCGAGTCGGGCACCGCGCCGAGCCGCTCGCCGACCTCGAGCTTGCGACGGATGACGCCCAGCGGCTCCGGCTGGCCGTGACACAGCACCGTGAGCATCGCTTCGCGCTGCTCGACCAGGCCCGGCAGCGGCAGGTCGCGCATGGCCGCGAGCGCGTCGGCGAGACGCACCGTCTCGATCACGCTCGCGGACGACGCATCCAGCCCCTCGTCGCGCATCAGCCGCGCGCCTTCGGCGACCCAGCGCAGGCCGGCGCGGTCCGGGCTTTGCCACAGATGCCGGTACCAGCCCGGCGATTCGACACCCGCGCCGTAGCCGCTCGCATAGGCCAGGCGGTCGTCGCTCCAGGGCACCCAGGTCGCCTCCACCTTCGTTCTGGGCAGCCCCTTGAGCAGCGCCGCGTCGTCCTTGACGGTCGCGGGCCTGACCAGCGCGGGGACGTGCCATGCGCCGCACACGACGGCAAGGTTCTCGTAGCCGCGCTTCTGCGCTTCGCGGATGCGCGTGCGCATGTGGGCTTCGCGACGCGCCTCGCGGAGCTCCTGTGCAGGCGCGTGTTCGCGCAACGCGGTCATTGCTTCCTCGATGGCCGCGAACAGCTCGCCCGCGTCCCGCCGTTGCTCGATCTCGACCTCCCACCACAGCTCGTGGTCGTCGAAGCCGGCCGCGCGCGACAGTTCGCCGATCGGGTCCATGCGCCATGAAACCAGCGCGTCCGCGTCGCGGGCCTGCTCGCCGCTCGTATCCGCGAGATCGAGCGCCCCCGCATCGTCGGGCGCAGTCTCGCGCGCCTCCGCCTCCTGCTCGCGCGCCAGCGTTTCGGCGAAGCCGTGCATCGCGGGCAGGTCCATGAACCAGAGCGGGATGCTTTGCGCGCACGCGTGGCGGATCGCCTGCCATTCGGGCGAGAACTCGGCGAACGGGTAGAACACGCCGAGGCGCGGCGCGTCGTTCGGGTAGATCAGCAGCGCGACGGGCGGCACCATGCCCGCGTCGGCCGCGAGCGCGACGATCCCGTCCGCTTCCGGCGGGCCTTCGAGCAGCACGATATCGGGCTGCTGCGCCGCCAGCGCCGCCTGCAGCGCCCGCGCGCAGCCGGGGCCGTGGTGGCGGATGCCGTAGTAGCGCACGGCCATCAGGCGACGTCCATGCAGGCGCGGTAGAAGTCCTTCCAGTCGTCGCGCTCCTTGACGACCGTCTTCAGGTACTCCATCCACACGAGCTTGTCCTGCACGGGGTCCTTGACGATCGCGCCGGTCAGGCCGGCGGCGAGATCGGCGGCGCGCAGCACGCCGTCGCTGTAGTAGCCGGCCACGGCCATGCCGTGCCCCAGCACCGAAATCGCCTCGGCGGTGGACAGCGTGCCGCTGGGCGATTTCAGCTTGGTCTTGCCGTCCTCGGTCAGGCCGCTGCGCAGCTCGCGGAACACGGCCACGACGCGCCGCACCTCTTCGAGCGCCGGCTTCTCGGCCGGCAGTTCGAGCGCGCGGCCCAGTTCCTCCACGCGGCGGCTGACGATGGCGACCTCCTCGTCGAAGCTGTCCGGCGTGGGGAGGACCACCGTGTTGAAGCGGCGCATCAGCGCCGACGACATCTCGTTCACGCCGCGGTCGCGGTTGTTGGCCGTCGCGATCACGTTGAAGCCGCGCCGCGCCTGCACCTCGATGCCCAGCTCGGGCACCGGCAGGGTCTTCTCCGACAGCAGCGTGATCAGCGTGTCCTGCACTTCGCTCGGCACGCGCGTCATTTCCTCCAGCCGCGCGAGCTTGCCGTCGCGCATCGCGTTGAGCATCGGGCTCGGCACCAGCGCCTGTTCCGTCGGGCCTTCTGCCAGCAGACGCGCGTAGTTCCAGCCGTAGCGCAGGGCCGTCTCGTCGGTGCCGGCCGTCCCTTGGATCAGCAAGGTCGAGTCGCCGCTGATCGCGGCCGCGAGGTGTTCCGACACCCAGCTCTTGGCCGTGCCCGGCACGCCGTACAGCAGCAGCGCACGGTCGGTGGCCAGCGTCGCCACGGCGATCTCGATCAGCCGGCCGCTGCCGATGTACTTGGGCGTGACCTCGAAACCGTTGTCCAGCTTGCCGCCGATCAGGTAGATCTTCACCGCCCACGGCGACAGCTTCCAGTTGGCCGGCCGCTGCCGCTGGTCGTGCCGCGCCAGTTCAGCCAGTTCCTCCGCATATTGCACTTCGGCGTGTTTGCGCAGCACGGTGTTGAGGTCGGCCGTCATAGCGGCATCTCCTTGATGAAGGTTCGTCTTGCGTGCGCGAGGGCGACGATGCCCCTCGCGCGGTCGAGATTGAAAATCGCGTCGGCGGGCGCGGCCGAGAGGCTGCTCGCGTACACGTCGACGACGGGTTCGAGCACCACGAGGTCGGCGTCCTGCACGCGCAGGAGCGCCAGCTCGATCAGGCCGGTCACGTCGTCGTGCTGTCGGGTGTCGCCCGCTTCACGCCGGGCGCGCCACGCGCCGAGCGCCGCATCGGCGATGGCGCCGGCCACCGCGTCCGGCCACGGCGCGGACATCGCCTCAAGGCCGCGGCGGGCCGCGTACAGATTGCCGAGGGTCAACTGGCGGCACGCCAGCTCGACACGCGCCTGCGCGCTCACCACCTGCCACAGGTGTTCCTGATACGGATGCAGCACGCTGGAATCGGCCAGCGAGCGCCGCAGCAGCGACTCGGCCCAGCCGGCCTCGCCATGACGGCAAGCAGCGGCGGCACAGCCGGCCAGCAGCGCGTCGGCCCATTCGTGCGCGGCCATCACGTTCAGTGCGTCGTCAGGCGTCGCCGCCGCCGACGCGGACCAGCGCGCGGGCGCAATCGCCGCAACCAGCTGGCGCAGCCAGTACGCACGCTGACCTTCGCCCGGCGGCGGCTTGGCGGCGATGCCGTCCCGCTCCCAGTCCTTCGGCAATTCGGCAGGCACCTCGAGTTGAAGGACCGGTTCGGCGCGTTTGCCGAGCATCGCGACCAGCCGCGATACGGCGCCGCTTGCCGCTCCGGCGGGCTGCCAGCGCAGGCAAGCGTCGGCACGCGCTTCCATGCGCTTGACCAGTGCCGATTCGGGCAGTTGCAGCAGCAGTTCGGCGGCACTCTGGCGCACCGCCTGGCTGCGGTCGTCCAGCAGGCTTTCCAGCATCGGTTCGTCGGCCGGCGACAAGCCGTGCCGCAAGACCGCCACGAACGCCTGACGCTGCTCGGCCTTTTCCTTGGGCAGCACGGCCTTCAACGCATCGCGCGCATGAGCCGCATCGCGGCGGCGCAGCGCAGTCAGCGCGCGCACGCGCGCCGCCGTGTCGCCCTCCTCCCACGCTTGCAGCAAGGTTGCCTCGTCGTCGGCCGGGGCCTGTCTGGCGGCCAGCAGCGCCTGCCACTCGGGATGCTGCGAGGCCAGCCAATGCCCGCGCCGCCCGATGACGGGCCACCACACGTCGAACCGTGCCGGCCTCGCGAACACGGACGGCAGCAGCGCATGCGGAAGGCGCCGGTTCGCGCGCGTCATGCGCGCCACCAGCCATTCGGCCAGGCCGCCCAGTTCGCCCGCAATGGCCGACGTCAGGATGGGACCCAGCGCGACCGGCGTTTCCGGCACCGGGTCCGGCTCGGCTGCCGGTTGAGCCGTGGCCGAAGCCGGCACGCGGCCGGCAGCGCCATAGACGGCCATGCAGCCCGCCTGCCACAGAAGCCTTCGCTCCGGGCCGGCGGCGGGCAGTTGCCCGTCGATTTCGGCAATCGTCGAGACATCCGCACTCACGTTTGCGGTGCCGATCAGGGCGGTGCGAACCAGCGCCTCCATCACTGCCCCCCCGTCAGGACCTGATACCGCCCGTCCGCATACAGGCCCAGCGGACGCACCGCCTGCCCGTCCCATTCCACGGCGACCGCGTGCGGCGCGCCGCCGGCGATCGCGGCCCACAGCCACTGATCGCGCCCGGCCAGCGGCAGCGCATCGCCATCGGCGCCGACCACCCGCCACTGCCCGTTCTCGAACGCGGGCATGCACGCATCGAGCACGGTCGCCATGCGCTCGTGCCACGGGTTGAGCGCCAGCAGCGAGGCGGCCGCATCGAGCAGCTGCCGATGCGTGCGGACCAACGGGAACGCGCCGGGCGCGGCCGCGGGCGTCGCGACGCCCTTGAGCATCGCGCGCAGCGAACCGGCGCCCGGCCAGAACGCCAGCTCGCCTTCGAACGCGGTGCCGGGCAGCCACGACGCGGCAAACGGCTGGTTGCCCGCCGCGAATTGCAGCAGCAGCGCATGACGCCCGCTGCGCGTGCCGATCAGCCAGCTGCGCTGCACGCGCACCCGCTCGTCGGCATCGACGTGCTGGCCGATCACCTGCCAGCAGTCGTGTTGCGTGTCGCCGTGCGCCAGCACCTCGTCTTCCCGCAGCGAATAGCCGATCAGCTGGCGCAGTTGCTGTTGCAAGGCCGGAGCGAGCTGTTCGATGCGCTCATGCGCGCGCACCGCCAACGACAGGCGGCCCAGTTCGGCCAGCAGAAGTTCCGGCCAGTCGGGACGGCTGCCGGGCAGATCGGCCAGCGCCCGCACGCGCGCGGCCAGGCCGCTCGCCTGGGCATCGACCAGGCGTGCCGCCGCTTGCTCCCAGAAGCCGGGCCCTTCGGCGGGCAGGCGCGCCAGGCCGTTGCGGACCAGATCCTCGAGCCACACCTGCAGCGCCGCCAGGCCGTCGCGCACGCGCTGGTCGCGCTTCTCCGCCCGCTTTTGCTGGGCCGCTTCGTCGACGGGCGCGTCCGCCTTGGCGGACGCGCGCGCCTCTTTCTTCGCGGCATTGTCGGCGCGCTTGTCGAGCCAGTCGGCGACCCATTCCGGCTCGTCCGTTTCGGCAACGGCGTCCGGCTGGTTGGCGGCCAGCACCAGCAGGCCGAGCGCATGCTTGCAGGGGAACTTGAAGCTGGGACACGAGCACTTGCTGGCGAAGTCGGCCAGATCCACGCGCACCTGATAGGGATTCTTGCCGCTGCCCTGGCATTCGCCCCAGATTGCGCGAGCGTTGCGCCCCAGGAGCGGCCATTGTTTCGGCTGAGCCAGTTTCTTGCCGTTCGAGGCGGACCCGCTGTCGGGCGCAAGTGCAAGGACCTGCTGTTCGGTTAGCTGCATAGGGGCCGCAATGTGAGTGACGTTGCAGTGATGTGCGAGGGTGCGAAGCCGCGTTGAATTCTGTGATGCCCTCGACCTGGCCCGAGTATATCCGAGGGGATTGTCCTTTCGATCGCGCAAGGCCCGGTGGACGCCGGGCCTCGTGGGTGGCCAATGATCGCCCGGGGCCGACCAGCCTAAGCCAGTTGCTTGTGAAAGAAAGTCGTCGCGCAGTACCTGCCGTCCGGCATCAGCGCGTAGTTGGGAACGTCCCCGACCCGTTGCCACCCTGCCCGCTCATACAGTCTCGCCGCATCGCTGCCAGTCACCGTGTCGAGCACGAGGACGGTCTTGCCGGCCGCCCTCGCTGCGTCATCCGCCGCGGCCATCAGGCGCGCGCCGACGCCCTGGCGTCTCGCATCGCGATGGACCAGCATCTTCGCGACATCAGCGCGATGCGGCTGGTTTTCGGGCAACGCGGTGATCAATTGCACGGTGCCGACGACGCGGCCGTCAGCGCGTAGCGCAACGAGCAGGATTCGCTCGCCGCGCATGACGCCGTCGGCGACCTGCCGCCAGAACCGCGCGGCGGTATCCCGCGAGATCGGCAACATGAAGCTGACGGATGCGCCACCCTCGACGCAGTCGATGAGTACGTCGGACAGCGCGTCGATATAGTTCGTCACCTCGTCGCCGCTCACGCGCTGGATGGTGATCGGTTCGGTCATTTTCTGCTCCGGGTTCGTTGGCGGACAGGTTGCACAGCGCGATAGGATCGCTCGTCCAGTTTTATGGAATTTACATCCATTAAACTAGACAGACAAAATGCTTTCGTCAATGGAGGCCGATGGTGTGAACCGCCGTGGCGACCAGGGCGGCACTCGGGCTCGTGTAGTATTTGCCGTCATGCTTTCCCGGTCCATTGCGTCTCCACAAGGATTCCCGATGTCAGAAACCGCGCCGATCTTCAACCGCGTCCTGCTCACCAACGACGATGGATACGATGCACCGGGCCTGAAGATACTCGAACAGGCCGTCGCGACACTGGCGCGAGAAGTCTGGGTCGTCGCGCCCGCCGAGGACCAAAGCGGCACGTCTCACTCGCTGAGTCTTCATGAACCGCTCAGGGTCCATCGCAAAGGCGAACGACGCTTCGCGGTGCGGGGCACGCCGGGTGATTGCGTCGCCGTGGCGGTCAGCCATCTCATGGAAGACACCAGGCCCGATCTGGTGCTGTCCGGCGTGAATCGCGGCGCGAACCTCGGCACCGAAACGGTCTTCTCGGGCACGGTCGGCGCGGCGATGACGAGCATGCTGCTCGGCGTTCCGGCAATCGCGTTGAGCCAGGCATTTACCGATCGCGATTCCGTTCCATGGAACACGGCGCTGGAACACGCGCCGAACGTCATTCGTCGACTCGCCGCGCTCGGCTGGGAGCGCGACGCGTGCCTCAACGTGAACTTCCCCGCGATTCCGGCAAAAGACGTCGGACCGATCAGGATGACGAGCCAATGCGCCGGCGTCCTCCAGGGTGTCGAGGTGGTTGCGCGCCGCGATCCGCGCGAGCTCGACTACTACTGGCTCAAATTGAGCAGAGCGCCGCGCGAGGATGCGGCGGATTCCGAAACCATCTCGCTCAGGGCCGGGCACATCACCGTCACGCCGCTCAAGTTCGAGCGGACCCATGAGCATGCGCTGTCCGGCCTGCGCTCCCGCCACCTTGATTTCGATCGGCATTGAGCGATCTCCGACTGCCGCCCGAATCGTCGAACGGAAACTTGCCAGCCGGCTAAGCCAGTTAATTGTGAAAGAAGGTCGTCGCGCAGTACCCGCCATCCGGCATCAGCGCATAATTCGGCACGTCCCCGACCCGCCGCCACCCTGCCTGCTCATACAGTCTCGCCGCATCGCTGCCGGTCACCGTGTCGAGCACGAGGACGGCCTTGCCCGCCGCCCTTGCCGCGTCATCCGCCGCGGCCATCAGGCGCGCGCCGACGGCCTGGCCTCTTGCATCGCGATAGACCAGCATCTTGGTGACGTCGGCGCGATGCGGCTGAGCGACCGTTGCCTCACCACCCGTTTCGCATCGCCGATCCCGACCGTGTATTCTCGATTCCTCACCTTCGCTCCCGTGGTGTCGATGTGCCTTGGCACAGCGCGTGCTCAATCCACACTCATACATCCACTTACCCCGCCGTTCGTTGGCTCAATCGCGTCGTGTGCCTCTTCTATTACAGATTGGCATAGAAGTCCTCGGTCACTGCGCGCCGACAAAGTAGCGCAGCTCCAGCCTGTAGCGGGATCATTGCGATTAGCGCCGCCAGCACCGACCAGCCTAGCCACGGTCTCATAACGCCCAACGTGTCGGCTCCGAAGAGCACTATGCCGGCGACGCCTACGAATCCCACGGTCGTCGACAGGCTGAGTAGGCGGTAATACTCCGGTGTGACGGGTTCAATCGGGGCGATTTGGCTGCCGATCAGACTCAGATGAACGCCGCTTTGAGCCGGCGTGGCGACCAATTGCACACCCTGCCCGTGTTGGACCATTTGCGCGGCCAGCGCGTGCAAGAGTAGCGGGCTCGCGGGGCCGGGGTCGCCAACAGCTTCATCGAGGTTGTGCGTTGGCAAGTCAAACCCGCAGTCCTTGACGGCCGATACCGTGGCGTTCCGCAATTGCCCAGGCAATCCGCACATCCATAGACGTTTGATTCGATCAGCCGGAACCTGTTCTGCGCGCGACACGGCCATCAGCGCGTCGACGAACTCGTCAGCGTCCGCCGAGACTGGTCGGAACAGGTACGCCATCGGTTTGAGCTTCCCCCGAAATGCAGCCAACCCGGCGGAAGAGGTAGTCAAGAGTGCAACGGCGACTTCGGACCACGCGGGTGTCCGATCAGCGGCATGCAATTGACACGCGAGAATGAGCTGGAAGTCCGACTTCGGTTTCTCATTGTCTAGCCAAGGCTCAACGATCGACAGCTGCGCATCCAGCGACTCCCACGAAAAGGTGACAAGGCTCGCCAGGCGCATGCGCTGCCAAACTTGCCTCAAATCGGCCAGATCGTCCCTCGTGGACGATTGCAGGCAGACATGCAACGTACGCGCTCGCGCGAGCGTGGCAATCGTTGTAGACAGAGGGGTAAGCAGACTCGTCAGGACCTGCTCCAGACGTGCTTCGCTCGATTCCTGATCTTCGTTCGCCAGCGGCAACCGCTTGCCAGAGTTTGCGGGCGGCGCCCCTTCGAGACCCGCCATGCGTTCGCCGAGATTGACCTCCGCCGTGATCGTTGTACAGGACACAATCGCGACTCTTTGCTGCGCCCAGCGCCTCCACCGACTGCGGACGTCCCGGCAAAGGTAGTTCCACCAGCGCGTATCAGTAGCCTCTTGTTCGTGACGGCTATATACGATTCCGCACAAGACGACCGTGACTGACAGTGGCAAGATGAACAGACGGACAAAGAAGTCGGTCGACGCCACAGGGCGCGGTCCCCAAGTCAGTACCGTGATAACCGCCCCTATCACCTGAATCACAACAAAAATCGCGAAGCCAACCCACAGCGCCGGCGGCTTGCCGCATGTGCGTGGTGATGGCTGCCGCATATACCAACGCTCGCTCATTCGATTGACATCCCAGACGATCCCGCAATGACATAGCTACCGCACTGCGTGCGACATCGATCGACCACGCACGGTCGGTCACCGTCAATCATCTCGTCGCCAGCTTCGACGATCGGGTTATCGCCGTGCTCAGGGCACGACACAATGTCATGCAACAACGCCACGGGGCGGCCCTCGAGATCAAATGTGGACGACGCCGTTTTAACCCTTCCACCGTGACTGGTTGCGTCACCCAAACAAACAGGATTCCTCATGACATGCTCCTTACGTTTAGAAAAATTGAGCGCCTTATTGGACCAACGGTGCGTCAGGGTTCGTCGGTTTGAGCGACGGATCGCAGGCGAATTGGTTCTGGCCGGAGGGTGTGCGAAGTCCATTCGGCATCAATTTCTTCTTTGACGCCCACGCGCCATCTGAATGAAAACCTTGCGGTAACGGTTCGCGAAGATCGACTCCCGGATCGAGCGGATACTGATCGACCATAAGATCATAAACGGGGCGATCCGTCCTGTATTGATATTTTCTGGCTACGAATAACTTATCTCGGGTTGCCGCGACAACATAGTCCTTTGAATCTTCGAATGGGTCGAAGCTGTGCTCCATGTAGTCCATTGATTTGAATGTCTTCCCGCCGTCGGTCGAATACAGCAATCCTACCGCCCAGCCGCGATCGTTGGTCGCAAGGTGCGGCGGCGCAGCAGCCGGGAATGCCAAGTTCCGGCCGGTGGGGTCAGCATTGATTAGCTTACCTTGATAGTTCTCGAGATCACCGCGTCCAAGCTGCTGACGGATACCCGCGCGCGTATCGTTGTAGAACGTCTCGCCGTGGTTGCAATCTCGATAGTGTTCGAGCGTCACAAAACGATGGTCATCTATCCGGTAGATGACCTGCGGCGGCGAATCATACGGCAGCTTCTTCGCGCTCATGAAATCGCTGAGCATGAAGACGAAGGGCTCGTTAGCCTTCTTCGGAGCACAACCTTGCGTCACAACTAGAGCAACCGCGACCACACTCGCGCGCAACATACGATCTTTCACCCTATGCAAATGATTTTGATCCAATCGCTGGAAAAAATCGACTGCCTTACGGGGCCAACGGCGCATCCGGATTCGTCGGTTTGAGCGATGAATCGCAACTAAGTTGCTCTTGTCCCGAGGGCGTGTGTAGGTTCATGAAAGCACGTGGGCGATTCGACAAAGAGAAGCTCCCGCCCTTTACCCCAGCCGGGTACGGCTTGCTCAGGTCGATACCGGGGAGCATTGGATACTGGACAACGTATGCATCGTCGTCCCCCCACCTCTTAGCCACATAGAGGCGATCTTTGGTCACAAGTACAGAGTAGCCTTTTGAGTCTTCGAAAGGATCGAAACTGTGCTCCATATAATTCATCGAGCTAAAGGTCTTTCCTCCATCCGTCGAGTACATCAGTTCAACAGCCCAGCCCCGATCGTTGGTCGCAAGGTGCGGCGGCGCTGCGGCCGGGAACGCCAATTTTTGGCCAGTGGGATCAGCATTGATCAGGTTGCCCTGATAGTTCTCCAGGTCGCCGCGCCCGAGTTGCTGACGGATACCTGCACGCGTATCGTTGTAGAACGTCTCGCCGTGATTGCAATCACGATAGTGTTCGAGCGTCACAAACCGGTGGTCATCTATCCGGTAGATGACCTGCGGCGGCGAATCATACGGCAGCTTCTTCGCGCTCATGAAATCGCTGAGCATGAAGACGAAAGGCTCGTTAGCTTTTTTCGGAGAACAGCCTTCCAACGCTACTAGCGTACTCGCGACCGCGATTGCGAGCCACATCCGATTTCTCACATTATGCAAATGTTGTTCTTCCTATCGCTCGGAAAACTCGAATGCATTACGGGACCAACGCCGCGTCCGGATTCGTCGGTTTGATCGACTGATCGCAGGTAAGTCTGTCTTGGCCCGAGGGCGTGCGAAGCTTCGAAAATATGCCCGGCCGCTTCGACATGGCAAAGCTAGCCCCCGAGATTCCATTTGGATATGGTTTGCTTAAGTCAATATTTGCCACCATCGGATATTGAACGACGTAAGCATCGTTGTCAGCTGACTTGTTCGCAACATAAAGTCGATCCTTTGTCACAAAAACCGCGTAGTCCTTTGAGTCTTCATACGGATCAAAACTGTGCTCCATATAATCCACTGATCCGAATGTTTTTCCACCATCCGTCGAATACATCAGTGCAACTGCCCAGCCGCGATCGTTGGTTGCAAGGTGCGGCGGCGCAGCAGCCGGGAATGCCAAGTTCCGGCCGGTGGGGTCAGCATTGATTAGCTTACCTTGATAGTTCTCGAGATCACCGCGTCCAAGCTGCTGACGGATACCCGCGCGCGTATCGTTGTAGAACGTCTCGCCGTGGTTGCAATCTCGATAGTGTTCGAGCGTCACAAAACGATGGTCATCTATCCGGTAGATGACCTGCGGCGGCGAATCATACGGCAGCTTCTTCGCGCTCATGAAATCGCTGAGCATGAAGACGAAAGGCTCGTTAGCTTTTTTCGGAGAACAACCTTCCGACGCCGCTAGCAGAGCCGCGATCGCGATTACGAGCCACATACGATTAGTCGCCATACACGATATCCTCCGATTTCCTCTGGGGCAGCCCCTTAGTCTGACTCTTCAAGTCCTCGAGAGCGATTCGATTCAGTGCCTCGCCAGCAGTATCCCAATCGATCAGCGACGGTTTGGCAACCGTCTCAAGCGAACCATTCTCGAAATATGGGTCCCGGCCTCGGGTCCAGTCGGCCTGTTTCATCAAACTGAGCCACAGATCCCGCTTCTCGTAGGCATCACAAAAGCCGATCGGAAGATCGTAGGCCGCAACGCGACGCATGAATGCTTGATTCTTGGGCAACGAGCTGTGGTTTGTTGGTTCAGCGTGGTAATTATCATGTTGCTTTAGGACTTCATCCTGTGTCTGCTGTGCGACTGCCACGCCAATCGGACTCATCGGATTCGACTTGACGATCGCCGCTGGTTCGTAAATTGAACGAAAGTACCGGTAGCTCTCGTCGTGATACTGACCCTGTGTGGGGTTCTTCGGATCCCGATCCCACTGCCCCATTGCAGGAGCATCCACGCGCGAATCCTCGAAGTCCTTCATTTCATAGGCCTGAAGCGGATGTGGCACCTCCTCGGCATTGACCGTGATCGTCTTGTTCGGATCCGGCACAGCCCATAGTTTCATCGCAGGCGTAGCCACATTCCGATTACCATTCCAAAACTCAGTCTGAGCCACACCCGGCACAGGCTTCTGAATCAACGGCAACGTGCCGAACTTCCGCACCCCCGGCTTGTCGCCGACAGGCGTATAGCGCGCGAGCATGCGCTGCTTGACCGTGTCTCCAAGTTCGGCCAGTAGCTTGTCGTCAATCCCTTGCCAGCCGATGCTTTGCAAGGGCGTGGAGCCCATCACTCGGTCGTGCGGCGTGAAGTATACGTACAGTCGCCCGTGGTTATCGCGCTCATGTACACCAGATTTGCGCCGGTTGTCGGGCCGCCAGAAATTCAAGTCCTCGGACGCACCGCACTGAAGCTGTTTCATCTGAGCCTCCGTCATGGCGCGCTTGTCTCGCTTGATCCGATTCGCAATGTTACGGAAGGTATTAACGCGTGCTTCCGGGGTCGGTCGATCGATCCCGGCGGTGAGCGCGTCAGTCACCTTGTCATCAAGCGCATAGGGTGAGTTCATCACAAAAAGCGCATCGGGTGCTCGCGTCTTGCACAAAGCCGTCGCGGCCAGAGCGATCATCGTCCCTTGGCTGTGGGACATCACTGTCACGGTGTCGCGTGGACACTCAGTGCGAATGCGATCGATCAGGTCGGCCAGACGTTTAGCTGCATGAGCATAGTAATGACGCGGCGGTGCGTCTTGAAGTTGGCGATCGAGTTCGGTATTCAATAGCTCCATGTCGAAGCCCAGGATGTGGCGCTTCATACCTTGGTGGCTCCATAGCTGGCGGAGATTATTGGTACCGTTCTGAAAGGGGCCGCCTCCCCAATACCATGGGCCCTTCTCGTTTGTGCATTGGGGAGACCAGAGGTCGAACCCATCGGGGTTGCGCAGCGGAATCCGCCAGTTTCGTTCCGTGCCATCCGATGCGCGGTAGCCCCAATAGAAACGGATCACCGGCGAATTCCCTTCCCAACTTGGATCTAAGTGACGAGGTATTTTCTTTCCGGTCTTCTTGTCAGCATTGATGTATCTGTTCTCCCTCAGCTTTGTTCCATCAGGCCGATGCAAACGGTCGTTCAGTCCTTCACACAGCGCTTTTTCCGCCGAGTCGTACCACTCACCTTCCGAGTTGACTCCGTGCACGAAGATGACGGTTCCAGGCATGTGCGGCGGGATGCGGCATTCAGCACGTACCTGGAAGCTGGAGGGCGTATGGTAGGACTCCCAGTACGCTTGGCCGAGATGGTCGCGCTGCATCGGCACGACGCGGGTTGCTGTCGGATTCTGGTAGGGCTTCTCCGAATCGTGTGATTTGCCACCCGCATCGGCCGGCTTGGTCTTCTCGGTCATGATCACGCTTCCTTGTGGTTCTGCAGCATCAGCTTGAGGCCCTGCGCTACGTCTTGTTGGCTCAGTGAGGTTTCACCTTGCTCGTTGGTAACGCCCTCGACAATTTGTCCATTGGCGAGCTGGATCTTGTACGGCCGGTTGGCAACGGGGCGGCCAGTAATACCGTCACTGAGAATGAAGCGTTCATCGTTTGCGATATGGACTTGGCTGAATTTCGGCAACGGAAGGGTCAGCGAGCCGGGACCGGTCTTTTGCATCTTCGCCATCTTGATAATGAAGTTGCCTGCACCACCGACTTCTACGTTGTCGCCGGTCACCTTGATGTAGGCCGACCCTCCGCCACTCAAAATCACTCCGTTGGCAGCGTTAATCGTCGCTGTACCGTCCGCGCTCGCGATATGCATGTTTTTCTGCGAGACAAGTTCCATTGCGTCGGACTGCGCCTGAATTTGTACCTTGCCGCGGGCGGCAAAAATTTTTACACCGAGCTTCTGCGCGAACATCGACAGAACATCACCGGCCGCTATCGCGACATTCTTGAGCGCGTTCACGTTGAATCGCGATGACGTAGCGACGCTAACGTCCTTGCCCGCCGATACAAGCACACGATCGGGTGTTGCCATGCCGATACCATTCGGCGCAGCCAAGGCGATCACGGCCTTCTTGAGGTCCGCCATCTCGTCTTTCAGCCATTGATTCTCAGCTCTCAGGTCCGCGATTTCCGCCTTGGCGACCGCCGCGGCGTTTGCGACCCCTTCGGCCTGCGCCTGGGTGAGTTGAAATTGACTCACGGCGGCCTTCATGTCGCTCTGCTGACCGACGGCCTTTTCTTGCGCATAGGCGGTCAGATGCAAGCCCCCGCCCGCCCTCACGTTCCCCTGATCGTCGGTGCGAAGTTCGAAGCCTTTTCCACGCAGCTTATTTTCCCGATCGACCCCGTAACCAATCGTGAGTTGACCTTTGCCGTGCTCGGTCGCGACCTTGATGTGTTCTTTCCCCTCACGATCGTCCAGTTGGATCGTGTTGTTCGAGCGGGTGTGAATCGTGTTGCGGGTGCCCCAAGGATAGCCAGCCACAACCGGATCTGGCTCGTCGGAGTTGTGCATCACCTGACTGATGTACGGGAAATCAGGATTTGCGTTGTGGAATGCGATCGTGACTTCCGTGCCTTCGACCAAGCCAAAATGGAAGCCAGCACGATCGGCGCCACCGAACGGCTTGGCAAGCCGCATCGGGCAACTATTTAAGCCCGGCGTGCGCTCGTCCCGATCCAAATGCAATTGAACAACATACTGCCCCTGCGCATCCAGGTACGGCGCGCCATACTTCGGCGTCGATGCGATGCGGCCGGTGATCGTGCCTTGAACCTTGGGCCAGGTATGCTCGAGTAGCGGGAGACGATAAAGCCGATCAGACGGAATCGCGTCGAACTCAACGTTATAGGCTTTCTTGCGCGATGCGCTACAAACCACCCGCACCGCAAGCAATCCATGCTTGGCCTCGTCGGGCGAGTGATTGGCCAGTTTGAGCACACTACCCGGCGTCAAATCGAGCAGGTTCGCAGTACCGTGATACTGAATCTGTTCGGCTAACGCGGCCTCACGTCTCAGCAGCGCTTCGCGCTTCGCGTCTTCAGGCGTCTGGTGCGACGTTCCCCACGTGTACGCCTCCCCGTAGGTAGTCGCGTCGTCGTGAATTTCGTTCGCCGCATCGATCGGCTCGGGCGCGGTGCGGGGGTTGTAGTCCCGAACTCGATACTGCGCCGGAATCGTCTTAGCGTGCATCGACAATGTATTGACCGACTCGACACCATCGCTAAGAAGCCCGCCATACTCCTGATATGGAACGGTCAAAGCGACGTCGCGACGATAGTGTGTGAAGTCGTCACCGAATCGGACATTTTCCCAATGCTTCCCTTCTTCGCAGACAAACCAGATACCCGAACGGCGACACAGGCGCGTGATGAAGGTCAGGTCGTCTTCTTGCCACTGCATTACGAATGGTCGTTTCCCGTATTCGCGGTACAGATTGAACTCGAACGTTGCGAAGACCTTCCCAAATTCATGCTCACGCAAGATCTGTTCGATGATCTGCGGAAAGCTCATGTCGAGGAAAAACCGACATTTCTGCGCATTGCGCAGGAGCGCGAGGCGAGATTCCAGTGTGACCTCATAGGTCGTTTCATCTCGACTATGAGACAAACGCGCGAAGCCGGTGATCGTGCCTTGCACACGCCGCTGCGGCTCGAGTTTCAGCGCGCGAATCGGATCATTTGGCGGCTGAACGACGAACGCCGCCGGTTTGTTGAGATATTCGGCCCTACTCAGATCACTGCTCGGGTGGGTGAAGCGGATAACGTATTTCGTCGGTTCGCCGATCGCTCGCACGCCATGAAAGTCAAACACGTCGGCTAGTTCGGCGCTTTTCGCCTGGGGCACGTCGAGGTAATAGAACTGGTGTGGCCTCGTGCTGGCGAATGTCGTAATTTTCTCGATTGCTTCGTAACTCAAAGCGAACTCCTGTTGGTCGACTCGGCGAAGAAAGGCAGATTGCACTCGAAAACTTGGCGTAATCGTGCGAGAACTAGGAACTCATGGCGCTATCACATATTAGGATGAGTGGCTCACAAATTTATTGAGCATCACACAATTTAACGATCCACTCGCGAGGTCAGACTCATATCACTCGCGCCTCCGCAATCCGGCAGACGGTGCGACTCATACCATGATCGGCACCAAGCTTTTTCGCTTAGCCTGTCGACGAGCAATCCGCCTACTCGCCCACGCGCATTCTGGGCACCAGCTGCCACGCCAAACGCTGTTGACCGACGCGTGCCAGACGTGTCCCTTCGCGCACTGCCATTCAATCTTGCCGTGCGCGCCGGGGTACACCGTCGACAGACAGCGGCCGCCGCGCGCCTGCGCGAGTTCGTGCATTTGCTCGATCGTTCGCGTTCGTGCCTTCACCGCGCATTGGTGGCACCATTGCCCTTTTCTGACACGAAACCACGGCGCGGACCATGTGTGTCCTTCGGCGCATTGCCACTGGAGTGGGGTTTCCTTGTCGACGTACGCCGACAAGCAGATCCCACCGCGCTCCGTTGCCGCGCGATCGATGTCAAGCTGGCGCGGTTTGATCCGCTCGAAATGACACGTCTGACACCAGTCGCCGCGCAGGACCTGCTCGAGGCTGGCGCTCCAGGTGTGCCCAGCTTCGCAGCGCCAGCGCAGTGGTTCGCGGCTGTTACGGTAGCGACGCGACAGGCACCGGCCTCGCTGCTTTTCTGCAGCCACGCTCGCATCGTCCAATGAGTAGATAATCGCGCGATCATATGCACACGCCTGACACCAGTGCCCAAGCCGCAGACCATGCACACGCATCGAGAAGCGATGTCCTGCAGCGCACGTGAACTCGAGCGGGACTGAGTGGTTTGCATAGGTTTCCGACATGCAAGTCCCACCCCAGGCGTTCGCGAGCTCACAGATACCTTCAAATAGGCGCGCCCGAAAAGTCACTGCGTCCAAACCTGCTCGGCGCGGCATCGCGGCGAGCGTCACTTGCACGCGGCTTCGCGTCGCCGAGGGGACGCGCGGCGAATCTGCGGCGCCTTTCATCGTTCCCGTTACGGTGTCACGCATCCCACTCAGCGGGAGCAAGCATGAACGCTTTCGATGCGCATCACTTTCGCCCGGGGCTTCGGCGGGCATGGGGTCGCGATGGGCCATCTTCAGTGCCACCGGGCTTTGGTGCAGACGCCTATGGCGCTCAAGGTCAGGCATGCCGATCGACCATTCGTCCATGATTTGCAGCAAGTTGTCCATTACCGCGCCGATCTCCCGTTCTCGTGCTCTTCCGATTTCACGATCCAACGCATTGCGCTCGGGCATCAGGTCACACCACGACTTTTTATCGCTCATGTCTCAAACGAGATCCCTTTGACGTTTGCTTATCGAGAGGTGCTCGTCGGCTCCGCTCCTGCGGCAACGAGCAACTGGTCAACGAGCTCGAGCTTCAGCGGTTTGTCCGCGTCGAGCTTTTTCTTCTCGATCACGTATTTCCAGCCATCGCCATTGCCAGGGTTGCGGTAGAACGCGACGATCGCAATGTACTTCGTGTCTGCCTGCATCGGCTGCGAGAGGCTTGCGGCCGCCCCGGGATTGAGAACTGATGCAATGGTCGCCCGGAGATCCTGTGCAAGCACTGTTCGGTCGTTCTTCAAAAGGTCGTCGTAAGATGCGCCGTCGAACAGCTTGTGATCCTTCAACTGGTACACGCGTACCGCGACCGATGTCGGGCGCCCAGCGTCATCTGGATTCAACGATTCTCGCGCGGACAGATCGACGTTGAGCACCTTCACTTGCTTGAAGAACACCGAGTGATACGCGCTCGACGACGCGTCCGAGACGGCCTGCCAGGCACCGCACCCCGAGAGCAGCATGAGTGAGGCAACGGTTGATACAGTGAAACGGGTGAACATTGGCGCTCTCCGATCAAGCATGTCGAGTCAGATGGGGATTGGGCTCGGGCGAAGGAAACGCCTCGTAGACGCCGAGCCCGATGTTGATCAACCGTTCTTCTTCGGCGGGCAGAACGGTTGTCCATCCGAGGCGTGGCGCAGCGACCGGATTGGTCGCACCGATCGATGGTTGCGGCGCGTGACGTGTCGACACTTCCATGCGCAGGTGCACATCGGCCTTGACGCCGACATACAGCTGCAAGAAAGCCATCAAGTCGTGATGCAGCACCCCGCCGGGCAGCAGACCGTACGCTTGTTCCGCATCGGCGGGCTGCAGCGTCAAGCGGACTGCCCGGCTGCGATAGGCCATCCGTTTGCCCAGCACATAACCACCGCCCAGACCGCCGGGCTTCTCGCTTTCTGGCATACCTGTCGCGTTACCTACCGATGTGAGCGGCCGCAGCCGACCTGTCGACGTCACGACAGGCCAGAATTCGTCGACCCGCACACCTACGCGCGGAATCGCCAACGCCACAACGCCCGCCAATCCTTCCGGCGTTCGGGTACGCTGAATCAGGAGCCCCAGTAGTGCCAGCATCCGCGAATCGGGCAGCCCGGCACGCTTCGGCTTGTCGCCCCAGCCGAATCCGGCCAGACACAGCAGACTGCGCGAATGTCCATCGATGCCACCGGGTCGGAAGTGCTCGGGATATCGGTACTTCTTCCAAGTACGATAGAGCAGCGTGACATAGCGGTGGTTGAACTGGTCGAGAAACGCCTCAACGACATCGTGGCCCTCCTCACGCAGCACGATGTCGTCGATCATGTGCGACGGCATCGTCGCGTCGACGCCGTATAGCCCCATGAAAGTCGTACGCACGGTGGGCGGCGCATCCAGCCGCTCGTCATCGAACTCGACCGACGCCACCTCGCTCGCCGGAAACCCCATGCGCGGCTGTGGCCGAAAGCGCACCGGTTCATCCTCGAGCGCGTCCTGCGCGCCGAACTCCGGCAAGCCGGGAACGCGCACCTCGAGCAGCCTGCATAGCTGCATGAAATTCATCCGCGGCGCACGCGCCAGGAGCGAGGCCACCAGCGGATCCAGGTTGGGCAGGTCGTACGGTCTCATAGCGGCGCCCGCTCGGCCTTGCTTCGTGGCCATTCGAACCGGGTCTGCGACGGCAGCCGAATGATTGCGAGTTTCGTGAACAGGTTGATATCGGCGTAGAGAGCGAAGAAGCGGTGCAGCAGCTCACCGAACAACATCACATCACCCTCGCCCGCGAACGCGTGGGTGTCGAGCGTGACCTCGATCAGCACGCCGCGCTCGACCGAGCCGCCCGATACCTCCTCGATCAGTTCCTGAGACACCCACAAAATGCCCGCGAGCCGGCGGCGGTTCAGTTCGTCGTTTGTCCAGTCGTAAAGTGCAAGCGCTCCGCGCAGCACTTCCGCATTCATCATCGACAGAAAGTTCGGTGCCAGATGTGACAGCACGCGCCACTGGAAGCGATCTTCCGTCGGCGGGTACAGCGGCAGCGTTGGCGAGACGAGATTTCGCACACCGGCCACATATGCCGTGCTCGTCGCCAGTTCATTGAGGCTTGCTTCCCTCAACCCCTTGCGCGGCAGCAGACCGTTCGTACCCGTCACGCGCAGTGAAAGGCTTTCCTCCGGCAGCGTATCCATGCTTTCCCACGCATGGCCGCCGAGAATCACCCAAGTCTCGTGCAACCCGGACACGCCCGGCCGCACACGCGTGTGGAAATAGCGCTCTGGCGCCTCGTGGCGCAGCATGCCGCCGCGGTGTCGGAATGTCGCAAACGGCACGTATTGGTACCGCTCGGCCGTCTCGTGATCGAACGTCGTGATCGCGTCGACCGAATACGTCTCGACATGCTCGCCCTGATGCCCGGCCGGCACCACGCGATATTCGGTTTCGTGATGGTCGATTTCGATCGGTTCGGCGTCGAGCTCAAACAGGTTGATCACCGGTGTACAGAACAGTCGCACGTTCTCCGCGCTGAACCGCTGGTCCGATGGAAAGGCATGCTTTAGCACAAGCTCCAGCTCGAATCGGGTCGAACTTTCCGGCAGCTTCGCAATGTCCAGTCCGCATAGGTCGACGAACAGGAATTTCTCGCGGAACGTGAAATACTCGAGCAGCAGCTGGTACCCTGAGAACGCTGCGTCGGCTTTCGGCCAAAGGCGTTCTTCAGTCGAGAAACCTGCGGGCTCGATCGTGACGCCGGTAAGGGGCACCGCCTCGCCGTCGCGGACTTCCGGTATGCGCCAGTAGATTGCGTCCACCTGCCGCGTGAACGCCAGGTGCATCGCGAATGCCGTTGGAAGATCAGCACTCAAGTGCAGGCGCAGCCGCGACAGGTCCATCTCCTTGCGGCGTGCTGCCCCGTCGAGCGCGAACCCAAGGCGAATCACCGAGCGGCCGTCGTGGCGTATGGTTGGTCCAGCATTCGTGAGCGCGATCGGTTGCAGAGTGACGGCTTGCGTGGTTCGGTAGACGCACTGCACCGTTTTCGGCGTCGTGCCTTCGCCGCCGGCCGGGGGCGGAACGGCAATCGGCGCGGAGCGAACCGGTACGCCCGCCGACACGACTTCAGTCGTCTGCAGCTTTTCCACGAGCGGAACGAGCTCGACCACCGACAGCGACGGGATCATCCGCAGGTAATGCGGCCATAGCAGGCTGACCAGCCCTTCCGTCAGCTCCGGCAGCTCGTCGTCGAGCTTTTGCCGAAGTCGGCCGGTCAGGAATGCGAAGCCCTCGAAAAGTCGCTCGACGTAGGGATCGCGATCACCGACGCGATCGAGGTTGAGTAGGCGCGCGCGGTCAGGATGCGCCTTCGCGAACTCCTTGCCGGACTCGCGCAGGTAGCGCATTTCCGCTTCGTAGTAGCGCAGGATCGGATCGTCGTTTTGCATTGGAATTCTTGTTATGAAAGAGTCAGTGCACGCGCCGGATCGAGCACGGTTAGTTCCGCCTGCAATTCGCCGATGCGGCGCGCAAGCGCTGGTTTGTCGGCATCTTTGCGCGCACTGATCGCTTTCAGCGCCCGAACGAACTGCTGTTTGACCTCGAACACCAACGCCGGCTCCCAGCGCATCAGCGGCAGTGACCGGGATGACGTATCCAGTTCGACAAGAAGCGCCAGTGCCGTATCCGGCCGACCGGCATGATCGGCAAGCCGCGCCATCACGAGCCGTTGCAGGTAGCGATGGCGGTCGGTTCTCATGCCCGGCAGCGCTTCGAGCCACGTGAATGCGGCTTCCACGCCTTCACGCCCGGCCAGTTCCCGTGCCTGCGTCTCGATTTCCGGCCAGTCACCGGCGGCATCGACTTCCCTGTCGGCCGACACGGCCAGCGGCGCGACGGCCTCGCCCGCTTCGAGATCGCGCACAACCGCGTGTCGTGCGATCCACTCGAGCGTCGTGTCGTCGGCGAACGGTGTACCGTCGTTGAACGCCAGCCGCTCGATCCCGGGCAGTCGTTCGAGGAACAGCGCGAAGTCCGCGCGCAGCAGTTCGCGCCACGTGTTGTACGGCATGCCGACGTGATCGAGGGCGACGTGCTGGAAGTACTGGAGATCCAACCAAAGGTGGTTCACGCCTTCCATGAACGCGCCCTCGACACGTTCAAGCAGCTCGTGCCATTGCTTCTGCAGCACAAGCCGCTTCATATGCTGGCGCAGCTCACCACGTGGCGGAATAAGGCGCGTGCGGCCCGTGACGTCCGCGGGCGGCACCTCGTGCAGCGTGTCCCAGCGGACGTTGCGCACGAGCCGCACCGACGGCAGGTAACCGTTCTCCTGGTCACGTAGCCAGACCGCCATCGTGCGCGCCTGGTCGAGCAGATCGCGCGTCGACGCAATGGCGAGGGACGTTGCTGACGCTGTCGCACTTGTTGTCGCGACGGTCTCCGCTTCCGCACCGCGCGCCGGTCCACCCTTGTGCTCGAAGCGGGAGACGAGTGGTTGCAGATTCGGGCGCGCGGTTTCGGGCCATGTGCCGGTGCCGGCTACCAGCACATCGAGCGCGGCGAGCGCACGCTCGAGGTCGACCGGCGCAAACGCGCCACGACTGTCGAGCAGCTCGATCACGCGCGCGGTGGCCAGCATTTCGAGCGCGCCCTTCTTCGCCTCGGCGCGCACGGGCAGCACGGTCTCCCCGAACCGGTCGACGAGCGCGGCGGCCAGCTCAAGCCCGTCCGCAAAGCCGGCGGGGCCATCCTGACGCAGCCGGGCGAATGCGAAGTAGCCGGCCAGACGCAGATCCTTGCCGACTTCCTTGATCAACTGCTCGCAGGACCTGACGACCAGGCCGTCGTCGATGCCGGAAAGCTTTTGCGTTTCCTCCCGGAGCTCGAAGAACACGTCCTCGTAGCCCGGATCGCGGCCGACGCCGCCGTCGCCGGTGAGCGGGAGCAGCCACGCATTCCACGCGTTGAGCCGCGCCCGGACGAGTTGCTCGGCGTCGTCACGAGCAGGAAAAAGGCTCTTGAACAGTCCACCCAACATCATTCGATCTCCGGCAACGCGCCACGTGGAAGCGGCACCGCCGCATGTTTCGCTGCTTCGATCATCGACGCCGGCAGCGGCGGCGGATTGGCAGCCGAGAGCTTGGGCCCCGACTTCACTGAGTCCGTCAGGAAGATTCGCGTCGGCAGAGCGAAGCTGCGCAGTTGCAGCACGTCAAGCGGACCCGCGCCCGCCTCGCTGCGCAGTTGCACCTTGAGCGGAATGCCTTGACTCGTATCGGGCGTCCAGGTCAACAGATAGCGAGCGTTGTCCTGTTGCGATACCTTCGCACGCTCCAGCAGCCGGACGAGGCCGAACCGCCCCTGGGCGTCCATTGCCGTGCGCAAGCCACCCTGTTGCGTCTGCCATTCGATGTGCGACAGGTTCTCCAGCGACTGACCCGGCCACTCGAACGGCACCCATTCCTGCTTCTGGTTGAAGTAGCGCAGTTCGCGCCCGGACAACACGAACTTCATGTCGGTCACGCCTGGTGTCGGCACGGCCTGCAGTTCGTATCGCACGTGCGCATCCCCGGACGGAAACATCACCGTCGAGACCCGCGTGAGCTTGTTCAGGCCGTTCAGAAAACCCGGATCAATCGCCAGCGCTCCATGGTCGGCGCCCTGCGCGGCCACCCATCGGTCGCCCTGCCGTTCGACGACGCCGGCGAGCTGGGTCGTGACGAACTGCGCGATCACGCCGTTGTCAGGCCGCATGAAGCGCGCCATCTCGGGCAGCGATGCGTCGTTGTCCGAGTCCGCGAACGGGTAGCGTCCGCCGAACGTCTTGTTCCAGTCCGCCACGATCGCCGTGCGCCAGATTTCGTTCAGGCTCGACGCGGCCGGCTGCACGACGACCTGCCACGCCTGGTCGAACGGCGCCCGAAAAAGCTCACCGAAGCCTGCCCATTGCTCGCCGAGGCTCGCGGCCACGCGGCTCGCGTAGTCGCGGCTGTCGGAAATGTCGGAGGTCTTGCCTTGCAGGACCGACTGCGCGGCCAGTCGCGCGATCGCGTTCGGATCGGCGCCGGAGACGATCTGCGACGCCTTCAGGCGCATCGCCGTGACGCGCTCGAGGTAGCGCGCGAGACTGAGGTCGCCCGTCGCCGCCAGTTTAGCGGCGGCCTTGCCGTTGGCCGGGGCGCCGGACATCAGATCGCTGCCGGTCAGGCGCAAGATCGGGCCGAAGGCCGCGGCGAGCGGCGCAAGCTGCGGCTGGACCTGCTTCGACGGATCCTTCTCGCTGGCGCCGACGAGTTGCTGCGCCTTGTTGATCAGGCTGTCGGAAAGCGATTGTGCGTTCGCGCCCGCTCCCGCTTGGTAGACGACTGCGTTCATCAGCGCGGCGAGCGGCGAGCGTTGCGGGTCGCCGAGCAGCGTCAACTGGTCGGCTGTCGCCGACAGCGTCGGTGCAGACTGCCAGCGCAGGCTGTTGAGGAACAGCGCCCACTCGCGCGCGTAATCGTCGAAGTAGCGCTGACGCAGTTCGGCCTTCAGCGTCGACGGCGTCTGGTTGCTGGTCTTTGCGTCAGACAGCACCCAGTCGCCCGACATGTCGCGCTGCGCGCTGGCATCGTCGATTGCCTTCGAGATCCGTTCATCCCACGCCGCGCGCGTGAATACGCCCGGAATTGTCGCCGTCGTGTTGAACAGACCCCGGCTTGTCGTGTCGCCGAGCAGTGTGGCGAGAGACACCGGCGGATACTTGGGCGTCGCTTCGTCGATGATCTGCCGGTAGAGCGCATCCTTGGAGTTCTGAATGCCTCGCACGCCAATCACCGTTTGCCGGGCCGAGGCGATCAGGTTGGCGTCCGGCACGATCGCCAGCGCGGAGGCAATCGATGTGGTGTCGCGACCGATATGACTTGCGAAGAACGCGATCGCGTGCTGACGAAGATCTTCCCAAGTGCCGGACGACAGGGTTGAGTTCGCTGGGCGCGCAGGCGCCGACGTCGCGACAAGTTGCGGTGTCAGAAAGGCAGCCGCGGCTCGATGGGGCTGTGCGAGCATCAGGTAGGCCTTGAGCGCGTCGTATGCAGCCTGGATCTGCGCATTGCCACCGCTGGCGATCTGGGAGTCCGACAGGGACGCGAGCTGATGCAGGCGTTCTTCGAGCTTTTGGCGGATCGGGCCGACGAGAATTCGGCCTGCGGCATCGGCGTAGTTTGGCCAGAGCACGTCGAGCAGTGCTCGGTCGCGATTCAGGCCAAACCTCGACGTCCAAGGCGCACCGTCGCGCTGATGGACTTCGAGTGTATCGATCTGTTGGTCCAAGCCATTAAGCGCCAGCAATGCTTGCGTTCGGTCTTGCACCCTGTCGAGCTTCGCAACCGTATCCGCTGCGTTCCGGATCGCCGCGCGATTGCCGAATCCGGATGCCATCGTCCCCGCAATCCAAAGGCCGATCAGCGCCGTCGTGACCCATGCAGCCGTGGTCGACAGCGAAAAGCCGACTCTGCGCCCATGAATTTTGCGGCTGTGTTCGGCGACCGCTTGCCAGGTTGACCGATGCCCTTCCTCGAACCGCGGCTCTTCATCTTCCGTATCGGCGGGTGTCGGCGGCGCCAGCTCCCGCTCCTTGAACAGAGGCGCAAACAGGAGACCGTAAATTGGGTGCTGCCATACCCGAGCCCGTGCCGTATCCAGCAGGAGTCCCGACAGCGCACTGCGCAGACCCGCAATATGTTGCGACAGCTCGGCGTGATATCGGTCCTGGGGGTCGTTTGCGAGGCGAACGACGCCGGCGTCCGCGAGGTTAAGCGCGAGGTCACGCAACGACGTGCCGACATCGTCGACCTTGACATGCGAACCCGACCAAGTCAAACCGATGGCCGCATCAGGGCTCGACGAAGCACTGCCGAAATCTGTCGCATTCAACAGATACGCCGGCGCAGCCCAGCGCAGCGCGCGTGCATGACGCGCGAGCCGATGCACGAGGTTGTCCGTGTCAAACGGAGCGGTGACGGAATTTCGGTTACGCGTTACTGCAACAATTGCATCGATCGGACGGCGTCGCCGCAGGCGGCGAATCTGGTCGAGCCACTCGGTATCGAGCGTGTCACTCGTTTGCTTTGCATATAGCAAAACTGCGTCGCCAGTGATTGCATAGCCACAGTCAGTCAGCCCTGGTGCCAAACGCTTGACGAGTGGCTCGTCACCGGCAACCAATATCCAGCGATCTCGGTAGCGCCACCGCCAGCCATGACGTTCGCGGAGAAGATCTCGAAGCGATGTAGTCCCCTCCAGCTGGCCCTCCCTTTCGGCAGGGTCACTTTCGAAATTCGCCAACGCCCGGTTGCGGGAGTTGAAACGCATGAACCAGAGAGCGCCGTTCGATGGAGCGCTCCGTGAACGTAGGGTTGCTGCAAAGTATCTTGTGAACAGGATTGTCAGTAGCAAACCGGACAGTAGCCCGAGCTCGATGATGATCGTCGTATCGCGGGATAATCCCTGCCGCGGCCCCTCCATCCATACCACGATGGCAAGGACAAAAAAGATGATTGCGGCGGCAATACCTGTAGAAAACCCGACCGGTTGTGCGTTGTTTTCGTTCATGACTTTCTTCTGCAAACGAGCACGACCAAATGTCGTCTTCCTCGCTTAGGACGAGTTTCTCTCAGGTGCGCCAACACAACGGTGCCGCCGGGACAGCCATCAGCGCCCCGGCGGGTCATGCGTGAAACGTAGATCAGGCCTTGGCCTTCGGCATTTGCGACACCAGCGACAGCCCGATGTCCATTCCCTCGACCTGGAAGTGCGGGATGATGAACAGCTTGATGCGGAAGAAGCCCGGGTTGTCCTCGATATCCTCGACGGTCACCTTCGCTTCACGCAGCGGGTGCGATGCCTGCAGCTCGTCGCCCGGATCCTTCATTTCGGTCACGAGACCCTTGATCCAGTTGTTCAGCTCGAGCTCGAGCAAACGCCGGTCCTTGGTCGTGCCGATGTTCTCGCGCTGAATCAGCTTCAGGTAATGCGCGATGCGCGACAGCAAGAAGATGTACGGCAGGCGCGCGTTGATGCGGCTGTTTGCAGTCGCCTCCTTGGTCTCGTACAGCGCCGGCTTCTGCGTCGAGCTGGCCGAGAAGAAGCACGCAAAGTCGTGGTTCTTGTAGAACGACAGCGGGATGAAGCCCAGATTTGCGAATTCGAATTCGCGCGTTTCCGGGATCAGCACTTCGGTCGGGATCTTCGGCTGCACACCGGTGCCGAGGTCGTACAGGTGAACCGGCAGGTCCTCGACCTTGCCGCCTGCCTGCGGGCCGCGGATTTGCACGCACCAGCCGTTGTTCACGAAGCTGCGCACCATGTTGGTCGCGAATGCGAACGACGCGTTGACCCACAGATACTTGTCGTGATCCGGGCCCTTCACCGCCTCCTCATAGTTGAACGCGCGTACCGGCGTCGTGTCTTTGCCGTACGGCAGGCGACCGAGCACACGCGGCATCGTCAGGCCGACGTAGCGCGCATCGTCCGTATCGCGGAAGCTCTTCCACTTGATGTACTCGGCGCGATCGAAGTAGTTGCCGATGTCCTGAATGGCGGCGACCTCCTCCATCGACTTCTTACCGAAGAACGCCGCGCCGACCGCGCCGATAAACGGCATGTGCGCTGCGGCCGCGACTTTCGAGATGTTGCGCAGCAGCGCCACGTCCTGCGGCGAATGCGTGAACTCGAAGTCGCTGACCATCGCGCTGATCGGCTGGCCGCCCGGCGTGTCATACTCCTCGACGTAGGTCAGGCGATACAGGCCGCTCTGGATCAGTTCCGGCGTGTCCTCGAAGTCGCGCTGCAGCGCATCCTTCGAGACGTCCAGCACTTCGATGCGAGCGTTCTTGCGGAAGTCCGTGCGCGAGACGAGCATCGTCAGACCGCGCCAGCGGCCTTCGAGGGCCTGGAAATCAGGCGTGTGCATCACGGCGTCGAGCTGGCGGCTGATCTGCCGATCGAGCTGGCCGATGTAGAAGTCGAGCAGCGACTTGTCCAGACGGTCGACTGGCTTGCTTTCCTTCGCGATGAGGTTGAGCAGCGCGTCCATCCCGCGTGCCACGCGCTCGTCGGCCGACGCTTCCGACAGCGTATCGTTATCGCGGAACGCCTCAAGCGGACGCGCCTCGGCAACCGGCTTCAGGTTGATCTTGTTGCACAGCGCGGCGTAGACGCTGTCGTTTTCGAGCACGACCGTTTCAGTTGCGCCCTGATGCGATTCGTTCTGCTTCATGGTTCTCTCAGTCCCGTTTCGTATGGCTGCGTGGTTGCGGGAGGCGGTGACGGCCCTCTTCGGCCGGCCGCGCTCAGGCATGACCTTCCTGTTGCGTAGCGGCCGTGACGATCTGCGCAAGCTCGCCTCGCAGCTTGTCAGTGAGGCGCTTATCCTTCAGAATCTTTTCGAACTCACGGCGGAAAGTGCCGTTGTCGAGTAGATTCGATTTGAGGTCGCGCAACAGATTGCGCATCGCCAACATCGCTTGCAGCTCCGGGATCTGGCGAGCAACCTGCTCCGGCTCGAAATCCTTCATCGAGCGGAACGACAGATTCACCGGCAGTTCCGAACCATCCGCAGCCAGGGTGTTTTCTGCTGCAAGCTTGAGATCCGGCGCGTAATCAGCCAAGACAGCATCGAAGTTGTTCTTGTCGATATTGACCTTTTTGCGCTCAGCCAGCGGCGCCTGCTCACGACCCGCGCTGAAGTCTCCCGCGACGAGGAGCTTCAACGGCAGCTCGACCTTTTTCTGGGCCCCGCCCGTATGTAAGTCCAATGTAATCGAGACGCGGCTCTTCGGAATTTCTCTCTGGAAGCTATCCATTGGCAATCCTTAGTTGTTAATGATCAAGCATTGGGCAGGCGCACGACGCATTCAACACGATACTGACCTGTTCAATGCAACGCTCACAAGCGTAGTGCGCGGCATGATTCGATCGATGCTTCATCGTGTTGTCCCCGGTCGCACGGCGAAACCGCATGGCACTTATACACGGTAAACGCGAGCGCCGTCAAAGCGTGTCGCACACCCGCCCCACCATTTAAATGTCAGAAACCGTCAAATCTGCAATCAATTTATACATTCACCAAATTCATTCGCCATCCCAATAAAGAGAATTTGCGACACGAGACATCACCGACACTCAACCGTCATCAGCGCCAAACCCTTGCTCTGCCTTGGCTTCTCATGGCTTAACAATTGTTTAATTGTGTTCACCGCTCCGACGTGATCATCAATCTCAAAATAAACTATCCCTAAATTCCTCAACCATGCTATTTGACGTTTTCGCACACACTTTCATCCTGTCATTAGTAAACCAAACTACTTGGGTTTGTCGATATGAGTTGCGCTTTTCGTAGAAGATCGTGTATAGGTTACGCCGTTGCACCGAATAACGAACAGACGCACCACACGAGAGACCATGCGAATCGAGAAGCCACTTTGGCACGAGGGCCTCATCCTGACGCAGCAGCATTTTCAGCAGCAGGACAGATGGGCTGAATTTGCGCTACGTCAACACGCATCTGCGGCGATTGCAGAACCTTGGGGAACGCTCGCCGTAGAGGTCGACGAAGAAGCGCTGGCCACCGGCCGTCTGAAACTCACCTGCCTGAGGCTATGCTTTCCGGACGGCACCCCGATCGATACGACCATCGCCGATGCGCTCCCCTCTGCTCGTGACTTGGCGCAAGGCGTGCCGGCGGACGTTCAGAGCGTCGTCGTGGTCGCAGCACTGGCGCTATCAGACGCGAACGGCAACAACTGCCGTTTCGACGAGACCCCGCTTGCCCGCCCGCGGCGCTCATATCGCGAATTCGTGAAGGCCACGGACCTGAACGGAACCGGCGAGACCGAAATCGCCGCGGAACGACATGCGGTGCGGCTCTTGTTTGACTTCGAGTCGCATGCCGACGACACGGTCTGCGCGATCGCGCGACTCACGCGTGGATCGAGCGGCCAGTTTCAGGTCGACCGTCGGTTCGTGCCGCCCTGCCTCACGCTCGGCAGCCATCCACTCCACCTCGAACGGATCAATCGCTTGGCGGAGATCCTGCACGCCAAGAGCCTCGCGCTCGGTGCGCGCCGTAGCGAGCGAATCGAGCAGGTCGCTGAATACGGTGTGGCGGACGTGCAGCTCTTCTGGCTGCTTCACTGCATCCACGCGGCGTGGCCGCAGCTGCGGCTGTACTCCACGCACCCGAGCCGGACTCCGGAGCATCTGTACGCCACGCTGGCTCAACTGGCCAGCGCGTTGATGACCTTCTCGACGGGCGCACAGTTGACGGACATTCCAGCATACGACCACGTGCGAGCCGATGAGGTGTTCGTAAAGCTCGAGTCGACGATTCGCGAGCTGCTCGACGCCATCATTCCCTCGCGGGTCGTATCGATTGGCCTCACGCGCAAAGGGCCGACCACCTGGAGCGGCCAGTTCCTCGACGAGCGGATCGTTGCGGATACCGCCGACTGGTACCTGTCCGTCAACGCGCCGATGCCGGCGTTCGAGCTTGTCGAACAGTTTCCGCGGTTGTGCAAGATCGGGGCACCTGACGACGTCGAGCACATCATCAATTCGGCACTGCTCGGCATTCCGCTCAAGGCTGTTCAGCGGGTGCCCGCCGCGATCCCGGTGCGTCTGGACAACCACTACTTCGCGCTGGACTCGTGCAGCACCGTACACACGAAGATGCTCGCCGCGCGAGCCTGCCAGGTCTACCTGCCCGCGTCGGTACCGGACGCTTCGCTCGAACTCTACGCGGTGCTGCGCTCATGAATGCCCTGAATCCCCACCGAAACGAGACCGCCCTGCTGCAGAGTGCGGCAGGCGCCGGCGGCCCGCCTGTCGACGGGATTCGCGATCTGCTGCGCGACACGGCGCTGCTTGTGACGACACTCGCCTCGGGCGGGCAGACGCCGGACCCGGTAGCGTTGCGCGGGCGGTGCAAGCAGCTTGTCGAACAGTTCGCGAGCGACTTGGAGCGACGAGGCTTTGCTGGCGATGTACGCAACGACGCACTGGTCGCACAGTGCGGGCTGCTTGACGAAGCAGCACTGCGGCATTTGCCGAGCGACTCCCGGTCCGGATGGGAGAACAAGCCCCTGCAGGTCGAGCAGTTCAACCTGCACGAAGCGGGCGAGCGTGTGTTCGACAGTCTCGACGCGCGCATGCGCGAGCCGTCGCCTTCAGTCGCCCTGCTCGAATGCTACGCGGCGATCCTCGGGATGGGATTTGTTGGCCGGTACGCCCGCGAGGGCGAAGCGAAACGCGCTGCGTTGATTGCGTCACTCAACGCTAAACTGGAAACGCTGCGTTCGACCTCGGATCGACCTTTCATCGCGGATCGTGCCGGACGGCGGTTTTCCGACTGGTTTTACCGGCTTTCCCCATGGGCAATCGCCGGACTCGCCTGCGTTGGCGCAGCGATTGTATGGGGCATCTGGTCCACGGCGCTCGACGTGCAGCTCGCGCATCTTGTGACGACAAAGGCCGCTCGCCCGTGAAATTCGACCTGCCTGTTCTCTCCGCTCCATCGATGCGGACGTCTGATCGCGGTCACGAAGGCCTCGGCTATCCGTCCCGGATTATCGTCGCATTCGCGGCGACGCTGGCGCTCGCGGTGATCTGGCTGGTTTTACCGCTGGGCCCAGGCGTCATCTGGACACTAACGGTAATCATCGTTCTCATTGCGCTTGCGCTGATGGGATGGCGCACTCACCGGCTTTCCGGTGCGCGCGAGCAGAGCGCAAACGTACTTGCCGCGCTGGGTGCCGCGACGGCAGACATTCCGATGAACCTGCGCGTGCGTATGCCGCTTGTGCTGGTGACCGGTGATGGTCTGCCCGCGCTGTTCGACCGGATTGGCGAAACCCGTCACGCGCACGTTGGCGAGGGCGGCATCTGGCTACGCGCCGATCGCCCGCAGGATCTGCCACGCCTGGCCGTGGCGGTCAGGCAGTGGCGTGACGGAAGGGCCCCGGATGGTGTTGTGTTGTCGGTTGCCCCGGCGCTGCACACGGGAACGGACGTACTGACGCAAAAGCTGCGCGTCGTTCGGCAAGCGGTCGCTGATGCCACCCGAATGCTGGGCACGCGCCTACCGGGATACGTGGCGGTCTACCAGCGGCTCACGTCCGGACAGCTCGGACTCGCGACGCCGGAGTGGTACGGCGTTTCCTCGGCCACCCACCTGACGGGCGTCGATCGTCTCGAACCGGTGATCCGGGCAGCGGAAGACATGGCCCCGCGCGCGCCAGACGATCGCGAGGCCGCGACGCGTGCAGCCGCCCTTGCGTCGATCATGGGGTGGACGCAGCGTGTCGTGCTCGGCGCGCTCGCGGACCGACAACTGCCGGCGGCGCCGTGGGCGTTGTTCGGCGCCGGCTGGATCGACTTCGGACCCGCAACCGGACCGAATGGCCCATGGGAGCGCGACGTCGAACTGCAGACTCGCGTGAGACGTTCGGCCTCCGTAGCCTCGCCGACGCCGTGGCCGTTCCCGCAGCCGCTGATTGAGGCGATGCCCCGACGATACTGGATGTCGCCGCGCATGGCAGCCCTGGCACACACGCTCGCCCTGCTCGCCTGCGCAGCCGCCGTCGTCTTTTGGGGCGCAGCCAAGAACAACGAGACGCTGATGACGCGAATAGGCGCCGATCTCGGCCGCTATTCGATGATCCCGGCCCATCACGATGCTGCGAAACGCGATGCGCTGCAGGCATTGGTGGCCGACCGTGACCAGCTCGACCTGTATGCGCGTACGGGCATCCCGTTGCGTCTTTCGTTCGGCATGTATCGAGGCGCGCAGCTGGTGCCGGCGCTGAACGATGCGATCGCATCGTACGTGCCGCCTTCGCCGCCCCCCGCCGTTGTTACCCTCGACAGCATGTCGCTGTTCGACAGCGGCCGCGCGCAGCTGAAGCCCGGATCGAACCGCGCGATGGTCGGCGCGCTCGAGATGATCAGGTCCCATCCCGACAAGCGAATTCTCGTTGCCGGGTACACCGACAACGTGGGCAATTCAGACAGCAACATGAAGCTCTCGACGGCACGCGCGGAGGCCGTGCGCGACTGGCTGATCGACGCCTCGGGCATTCCGGCGACGCAGTTTGCGATCCAGGGCTACGGCATGACGCGGCCGGTCGCGAACAATAACTTGCCGGACGGCCGTGCCAGGAACCGCCGCGTGGAAATTACCTTGGTCCCGGACCTCCCCGCCCATCAGGGCGTGGCCAAGTAAAGATCAGTCTTTGGCCCCTGAAGCATTCCGCTTTGGGATTCTTAAGCTCGGGGGCTGCTCCGGGCTATCTCAGTAGTACGTAATAAAGGAGTGAAGCAATGGCGATTCCGGCCTATATGTGGCTCAAGGACGATGGCGGCGCCGACATCAAGGGTTCGGTGACGGTTCAGGGCCGTGAAGGCAGCGTCGAGCTCGTCGCGTTCGATCACGGCGTGCACATCCCGACCGACGGCAACACCGGCAAGCTGACGGGCACGCGTGTCCACAAGCCGATCACGCTAACGAAGGAAACGGACGCGTCGACGCCGTATCTGTACAAGGCGGTAACGAGCGGTCAGACGCTCAAGTCGGTCGAGATCAAGTGGTACAAGATCGACGACGCGGGCAAGGAGAAGGAGTACTTCAACACGAAGCTCGACAACGTGAAGATCGTCGCTGTGAATCCGGTGATGTACGACATCAAGAACCCGGACTACGAGAAGCACAACCACCTCGAGAACGTCGAGCTGCGCTACGAGACGATCACGTGGTCGTACAAGGACGGCAACATCATCCACAAGGACACCTGGAACGAACGTTCCTGATCCCTATCGTATGGTCGGAACCGCCGGTCCCTCCAGTGGTTCCTTTGCCAGCCTGACCGATTCTGGCTGGCCTTTTTCTACTCGGGAGCGAGCCGCGCCGATGATTGCGGCCCGCTCCTTTCTGTACCCAGGCATCTACATGACTCCGCGCGACGCTACTCACCTGCTCCGTCGGCTGAATCCGCACTGCGCCAAGGCGCTCGAAGCGGCCGTGAGCCTCTGCCAAACGCGTCTCGCGGACGAAATCACGGTCGAACACTGGCTGCTCAAGCTAATCGAGGCGGGCGACGGCGACATTCCGGCGATAGTGCTGCACTACGGGATCAGCATCGACACCGTCTGGGATGCGCTGATCGCCGCGATCGAGCACCTTCCCCGCAACCTGCGTGGCAAGCCCGCCCTCTCCCCGCAACTGGCGACCATGCTGCAGGATGCGTGGATGCACGCATCGTCGAAGGCGGATGATGCACCCATCCGGTCTGGCAACCTGCTGCAAGCGATTGTCGACACGCCCCATGTGCTGCGCGCACGGAACGCCTGGCCGCTGCTGTCCGTCAGCAGCGCTCAGGTCCAGCGGCTCCTGCCTCGCCTGGCCCATCGATCGTGCGAGAGCCGGTCCGGCGAAGGCAGCGAAGCCGGAACGGATGACAATGCGACGGCCCCGGCCGGAGACAACACCCAAGAGGCGGCCGCACGCGTTGCAACAACGACGTCTGCGCCCCTGCGAACCGCCGAAGGCGGCGCTCTCGCCCGCTTTGCGATCGATCTGACCGACAAGGCCCGCCGCGGCGACATCGACCCTGTATTTGGCCGCGATCGCGAGATCCAGCAGATGGTCGATGTGCTCGCGCGCCGGCGCAAGAACAATCCGATCCTCGTTGGTGAACCGGGCGTCGGCAAGACCGCGCTCGTCGAAGGTCTCGCGCTGCGCGTCGCCGAGGGGAGTGTGCCCAACGTCATTCGTGACGTACGCATTCTCACGCTCGATCTCGGTCTTCTGCAGGCCGGTGCAGGTGTGAAGGGCGAATTCGAGCAGCGCCTCAAGAACGTGATCGACGAAGTGCAGGCCTCCCCCATGCCGATCCTTCTTTTCGTCGACGAAGCCCATACGCTGATCGGTGCCGGCAATTCCGCCGGCGGCGCTGACGCCGCCAACCTGCTCAAACCCGCGCTCGCGCGCGGCGAACTGCGCACGATCGCGGCAACAACGTGGTCGGAGTATAAGGAATTCTTTGAGCGCGACGCCGCGCTCGAGCGCCGCTTCCAGATCATCAAGGTCGACGAGCCCGACGACGACACGGCCTGCCTGATGCTGCGGGGCCTGAAGAGTCGCTATGCGACGTACCACAACGTGCACATCCTTGACGAGGCGCTCGTCGCGGCCGTCAAGCTTTCGCGCCGCTACATCCCGGCCCGGCAACTCCCGGACAAGGCGGTCGACCTGATCGATACGGCCGCCGCGCGCGTGCGCATGGGCCTGGAATCGCCGCCCGCAGAACTGCAGCGTGCACGCGCCGCAGTCTCCGCGCTTGAACTGGAACAGGCGACGCTCGACGCGGACGCACAGGCAGGCATCGACGATGTCGCGGCCCGGCGCGTGGCGCTGGAAAGCGCGTTGACCGATGCTCGCGACGACCTGACAGACTTGCAGGCCCGCTATGTCAGCGAACTCGAACTGGTCCGTATCGTCCACCAGCATCGGGCCAAAATCAGTGAAGGCAGCTCGACGCCCGACCGCGACCCGCTCGACGACGCAAAACACCGGCTTGCCGATCGGCAAGGCAAGACGCCGTTGGTCTTCGTGGACGTCGGCGCATCGGCGATCGCACGCGTCGTCGCGGAATGGACGGGTGTACCGGTCGGCAACCTGATGGAGGACGAACTGCAGAGCCTGCTGACCCTTGAACAGCAGTTGGCCAAGCGCGTGGTCGCGCAGGACGACGCGCTGGCTGCGCTCGCGGAGAGCCTGCGCACCGCGAAGGTGGGTCTCAAAAATGAACATGCGCCACTCGGCGTATTTCTGCTCGCGGGAACATCGGGCGTCGGCAAGACCGAAACGGCGCTGGCCCTGGCCGACTTGCTGTTCGGCGGGGAGGCGGCGCTCACGACGATCAACATGTCGGAATATCAGGAGTCGCACACGGTCTCGCAGCTGAAGGGCTCCCCGCCCGGCTACATCGGCTACGGCCGCGGTGGCATCCTGACCGAAGCCGTACGGCAGCGTCCGTACAGCGTCGTGCTGCTCGACGAGGTCGAGAAGGCCCACCGGGACGTACTGGACATGTTCTATCAGGTGTTCGACCGCGGCATGATGCGCGACGGCGAAGGGCGAGAAATCGACTTTCGCAACTGCGTGATCTTGATGACCTCCAATCTCGGCAGTGCCCAGATCGACGAGGTTACAGCCGACAATCCGGACATCGCGCAGGCTGCGCTGCTCGAAGCCATCCATCCGCAGTTGGTGGCGCACTTCCAGCCCGCCCTGCTGGCCCGCTTCCAGTCACTCGTCTATCGGCCGCTCGACGCCACCGCGCTCGCGTCGATCGTGCGGCTCAAGTTAGCTAAGGTCGCCGATCGCCTGCACCGGCAGCACGACGTCGAGCTGGCGTGCGACGAGTCGCTGATCACAGCGATGGCGGAGCTTTGCCTTGTGCGCGAGTCTGGCGCGCGCAACGTCGATGCGTTCCTCAATCAGCGCATCCTGCCCACCGTATCCCGTGAGTTGCTCGTGCGCATGGCGGCCGGCGCCCCGCCCGCGAAGATCGTGTTGTCGAGCTCGGCCGAGGGCAACCTGACATTCGATTTCGTCGATCGGGATGACGTCGCGGCAGGCACGGCGGCTCCCGCCATCGTCGCAGCGTAACAGACAGAGGCGATTATGCAGGCGGGCCCCTCCCTCTATGACATGCTGCTCGGCCAGATCGGTGGTGAGCGGCTCGACGCCTATGACGATCGAACGCTTGAGTGCATGAGCGTGCAGCAGAACGTGCAGCGCATCCTGAACACACGCGCTGGGGCACTTAAGCACCTCCCCGACTATGGCCTGCCGGACCTGACGAACATCTATAAGGCGCTGCCCGCGTCAGCCCACATGCTCAAGCAGCAGATGGAGGCGACCCTCTTGAAATATGAGCCGCGAATCCGCTCAATCGACGTCGACATCCTCGACAACGACGATCCCGGTGTGCTGGTGAGTTTCGAGATGACGTGCCATCTGAAGAAGGCCGGACTTGTGCGGTTTGGCACGTACTTCGAGCCGCCTGGCCGTATGTGGGTGAAACGCCGAATTCCGGAGCGCAGCTAATTTGGCGACCGTGCGTGTGGACCGATGTGGACCGCCATTCCGCGCGGAGTCGCCGCACGAATCCGGCCGGATTTTTGATTATCGACACGCGATACAATCCGACATCTTCTGTTGTCTCCAAGGTCACACCGGTCCCATGTCGCGTAGTTCCGCCCGTCCGTCGCACCGAAAACCGCGGACGCGCGACATGCTGCTGCCATTTCCCATCTCGAAAGTTCGCGCGCTATCACTCGAGAACCGCCTTGCTCCCGCGGCGATGCGAACGGGAAGTGGCAACGTCGACCAGATGAGCTGTCTGCTCAAGGTTGTCTACCTCGCCTGGTTTCTGCTCGATGATCCGGCCACAGCGCGACTACAGGCTTTCCAGGACGCCGAAGCCGCACTTGAGCGAAGCACGGCACGTCCCGAGCGCAAAGAAGGATGGCCCCTACCCGAAGAAGGCTGCGCGGCGATCGAGCAGATTCTGGTACAGCACGACTACCAACTTGCATCGTTGCCCTCCCACCACTACATGTCCGCTTGGGTAAGACTGACGCAGTTCATCGCGAGCCCCAAGCAATCGCCATTACCATTAGCCCCCAGCCATGTCCCACCCGCGTATCAGGACTCCCAGTGAGAACCCTTCTCCGGTGCGCACGCGAGTCATGCACCCGATGCGACGCACCAAGCATCGGTCTCAGAACAAGGTCGCGTGGAGCGCAGTCACGTCGTTGGCCGATCGATTGCGAGTACGCTTCCGCGCATAATTCCGCGCCTTACCCGACCGGCTGCACAGCGCCAAACGGTCCCGAGCAAGCCGTTGGTCGAGGTCAGATAGTTTAGCTGGCACGGATGCTACCAGCCTGCGTCAACTTCCAGTAGATGGGCCTGACGGCAGTTCCGTAGCAAACCCTCTTCGACTTTGTTCAAGGCCTTCAACCCCGTGTCACAACCGTCGGTGGGCTTCTTTACAAGCATTCCGCGGGCAAGCAGTCAGCAGTTCACTGATTTAAATGAATCTCATTCCGGACCTCAAAGCAAAGCTATTCTGGCTCGAGGGGGACCTACCGGAAAAATGCCCGCGGAACAAAGGCACCCCTTGCCGGTCGCCGATAGTGAATCGGCGGCCATGCCGGTGGCGGCAAGTTGCGCCGCACGTAACCAGACTCGGGATCGGTCCACTGCGATTGATCGAGCAACGACGAATGTGGCGCGCGACCCTGGTGGGAATGTCCATGTCATCCAGCAAACTGGATCAACGAATCGGCCTTGTCAACGCGGGGTGATGGCCGGACCCACAGTGCCGAAGCCATCGCATGATGCCGGTGAGCAAAAGACGAGCGACGGTGCGACGTCTTGAATTCCGAGTCTTATTCGACGGCAACGTACGCGGCAGATCCACGCTCGGTCGCGCGATCCGCGAAGTAACCAACCAGGAATTGCCCGCGGCGGAGCAACGCAGCCGCCTGCACGGCGGACGGCGAACCGCACAGGTCATGCTTGACCGCGACGGCCAGCGCATGTCGTACCACCCGCATATCGCCGCCGTTCTTCGCTCGACGGAGGACGATGGCGAGCAACAATGGCGAGACCCGATCCTGTTCATCCGGCGTGAGCGTGTCGAACTGCCGTCGCCAGCCAAGGGTTTCGGCGGTGTCGTCGACGAGATCGATCAGAGCGGCCGCCGCACCCCGACAACGCCGATCCGCGTACACGGAATCGGGTAACGTGCCGCCGCGTCGCAAAGCCAACGCGCACAGGAATCCCATCACATAGTTTGCGTGATACGACGTCACGAGCGCATATTGCCGCTGCTCGTCACCCGTCAGCTTGTCGTATTCGGCCGCAACGAAGTTATAGCCGGGCAGAAACCCCCGTTCGTCCGCCACCGCGGTGAGCCGCCGAAACGCGAATACGGCCGTGGGGCTCCACGGCAGACCGAGCATGGGCCATGTCAACAGCACCTCCGCCGCGAGATCCAGGTCATCGGTGTCGAGCGCGAACGCAAGCGCGGTCTCGGCATCGAGGACAATCGCGGACAACTTGCGGGGCAGCCTCGGGCGGCGATCACCAAAATCCGTTGCGTACATCAGCGCATGCGTGAACGCATAAACGTCGAGCCGGCTCGAACCGAACGCGTCGAGCGTCCGGCCCAGCATCGATTGAACGAGAATCGATCGCTCGCCGCGATCGGGCCGATGCGCGCCGCCCCACAGGCGGGCAAGCCACTGCTGTTCCAGCTGCCGATGCGGCAGCCGTTCCGGGCCCACCGCCGCGCCGCCGGCGTGGCACAGCGAAAGCAGATGGTCGAGCTTCGCATCCGGGTAGCCCAGACGGCCGAGAATGATGTGCGCGACCGCATGCTCCAGCGCCCGCCCCGGATCGACGCATAGCGCGCTCGCCACCTGCTCGCTCCTCGCGAAGCGATGGATCGGGCCGATGACGGCGTCGATGCATTCCGATATTCGCCGATCGTGATTTGCCGCCCCTTTCGCGCATAAAACGAGCATCGCGGATTCCGCGACGATCTTGTCGCGGTAGGTTGCCTGAAAACCACGCATACCCGGATCGTCGCCGCGCGAGGGCCGTGCGTCATCGATCGACGCAAGCATCCGCGCCGCAATGTGCAGGGCATCGAGGACTCGCCCGACCAGGTCGGGCGAGCGAGCGTGCTCTCGCATCGTTCAGGTTTTCACTTCCCGCTCGGCTACGCGCTCGATGATTTGCTGTTGATACGGTTCGGGCGGGATGCAGAAATCGATCAGCCGCCAGTTGATGACCAGCCCGATCGCGTCGCCGGTGGCGGCCGCTCGAGGGCCGAACTTGGCAATGATGGTTCCCAGCGCTTCGAAGTCGACTGCATTGCTTTCGTTGAGCGCACGGACGACTTCCGCCTGCAGCTCGGTTCGCTTCGTCATATCGCCTCCAATGGTTGCTGATGGCCGATCCCGCGGCGGCAAGAATGCCGAATCAAAAGTCGCGTGGACAGGGAATACCAGCCGTTAGAAATGTCTGCAGAGGGTGCGTTTTTTCTTCCGCGATGCCGCAAGCTTCATTGCATGGAATTTCCCACGGAATTATTCACTCGACCTGTTCTGATCGTTCTGGTCGACGTCTTATCGACAGAGCAGACGGAATTAAAAATAGGCGATCCCTCAACGAATGCAAGCCGATTCGAACACGGCAATCGGCCTGGCCGAGATCAACCATTTGGAAACGATATTTCAGTAAACCCTTGGCTAAAACACGCCGGGAATTCGCATGCGGCTATCAAGCCGGCTCATGAAAGCACGAGCACCTTCCTCTGGCTCGGCGACGTGCCCGCGCCGCTGGCATTGCCGGTATTCTGCAGCGTCGGGTCGGTCATCCGGGTGACCGGGCTGCCGGACAGCATCACCTTGGCCGAGCCCTGCGGATTGCGGGACATCCCCTCTACCGTTCCCGACACGATACCGCCCATCGCCCCGCCCGCGTCGCCGCTCGACGACGGAGTGACCGTCGCGGCATTGTGAGCGGGGCCGCCGCCCACCATCACGTTCGGCACGTTCGGCACCGCGCCGGCACGCTGCACCACGTTCTGATACCCGACAGTCACGCCCGCCGGCGGCGTCAGGTTGACGCTCGTCGCCATGTTCTTGCCGTCCGCACTCGAATTCACAAACATGAATACATCCTCCTAACCGAGATGGATCTGTCCGGCATCGATCTTCGAAAGCTGCGCGGACGTGATCAACGTGGTGTTCGCATGCAGCCGCATGGTCCCGGTCGCCGCATGATCGACATGCGACGCGCGCAGGTGCTCGACGGATTCCACCGTGCGGAAGCTGCTGCGGCAGGACTGGACGACGCGGTCCATCACCATCTCGAGGATCTTGCCGATCAGCCGAACCTTGCCGACCCTGCCGTGGAATTCCGCGCTCGTCATCGTCGCCCGCTCGGACGACAACGACGCCTCCTGCGCCGACATCGCGAGCCGCGCCGTCTTGATCGACACGTGCTCGCCGCTTCGCAGCAGGAGCGCGTCGCGGCTCTTCACGCAGACGTCCCGCGTCGACTCCAGCACGAGATCGCCGTCGACGACGATGTGCACGCCGTCCGCGTCCGGACGCTCGAGGATCGCGGTCACGTACGTCGGATGCGCGCCTCGCTCGTCCGCTCGCGAAATCGCGACGCGATCGCCGGGCCGGGGTTCGACAAGGCAACTGAATGCGCGCCGGCAATGCAGCTTTGCGCCGCTGCATGCCGCGACGAACGTTCCGTCGGGCAACACGTCGACGATCGTGGCCACCGTTTCCGGCGTCGCGGGCGAAACGCCGGCGGGCCGCTCTGCGACTGTTGAATGCATCTTCTCTCCTCGATTCAAGACGGGTCGAACAAGTAAGTCCTACCGATCGTCGCGCTCGCTGCGTTCATCCCGGCGCCGGGACCACGCCTGCGCGTCGGCCAATTCCTGATTGCGCTCGATCGCGCCCGGATGCGCGCGCCACGCGATATCGGGCGAAATCGCCCCATGAAAACCGGTCCGTGCAAAGCACGCGTCGTCGAATTCGGCCCCGGTCAGGTTCGCATACGAGAAATCCGAACCCTCGAGGCTCGTCCGCGAAAAGCGCGTGCCATGGCATTGCGCGTGCTGAAGCACGGCCCGGTCCAGTTTCGACCCGCTGAAATCGACGTGCCGGAGATCCGCCTGAACCCAGATGCTGTCGCTCAACGCCGCGTCGCGGCAGGCCGCGCCCTGTCCGTCGGCCTCGTAGAAAATGCTGAACGGCGCATCGACGCCGTCGAGCCGCGCCCCCGACAACTTCGCGCCGTGGAAATTGCAGTACGCGAGGTTGGCAGCGGTGAAATCGGCATCGCGCAGATCCGCGCGGACGAACTGGCAGCGATGCATCCGCTGGCCGCGCATCTGCTGGCCGACCAGACTGGATTCGGCGAAGACCGAATCGTGGAAAATCGCATCGGCCAGCCGCAATTGCGTCAGGTCGAGCTGGTAGAAAACCGCCTTGCGGACCTCGGCCCGCGTGAAATCGGCGCCCGCGAGCCGCGTCTCGCAGAACACGGCCGCTTCGATCCGCCCGTCATGAAACCGACAATCGCTCAGGTCGCTCTTGATGCAGCTGAAGCCGTCCGCCTGTGCGCCGCTGAAATCCGTGCCGGCGGCCTGCGTCGCATTCATCACGCAGCCGTTCAGATTGCCTTGCGCGACGCAGACGTCGTCGAGGCTGCATTGCTCGAAAACGCAGTTCGACAAGTCCGCCTGCGTCAGGTCGACGCGTTGAAAGCGGCATTCGTTGAACACGGCGTCGCCGAACCGCGCGCGCGTCATGCCGGCGTTGACGAAGCTGACGCGCTCGAACACGCCTCCGGAAAAGTCCAGCGCGTCGTAGCGCGCCGAATCGATCACGATATCCCGGATGACCTGCCCCTGACGGATCGCTTCATGCAATTGTGCTGCGCTCGTTCTCATTTGCGTTTCTCCGCCAATGGATACCGCATGGCCTTGTCGAGGTAAGCATCGTCCCAGCGCGTATCGTCGTCGGCCAGGATCTGCGCGAGGTTCGCGCGAAACAGGTTGGCCCGGCGCAGATCGGCGCCGTCCAGCGTCGAGCGCCGCATGAATGCGCCGATGAGGTCGGTGTCGCGAAGGTCGGCTTGCGTGAAATCGGTTCGCACGAGATTGCTCCCTTCGACTTTCGCGCCGCGAAGTCGGGCGGCGCTCAGGCGTGCATCGGTAAAGTCGCAGTTGGTGATGTGCGCGCCGCCGAAATCCGCGCCGCCGAGATTCGTTTCGCGGAAATTGACTTCATTCAGCATCGCGCACGAGAAATCGGCACCGCCCAGGTCGCAGTGCCGGATGAAGCAGGCCTTGGCCACGCTCGCGCGATCGAAGCGAAGCTGCCCGTTCGCTTGCGTGTCGACGATCCCGAATCCTTCGATATCGGCGGCCGAGAACCGGACGTTGACGATCGAACAGTTCATCAGCAGCATCTTGCGGATCGTCGCGCCCGAGAAATCCACGTCGTCGAAAGACTGCTCGATGAAAATCAGGTTGCGCAGCGTCGCGTGACTGAAATCGACGGCATGGAAACGGCATTCGCTGAATCGCGTGTTGTCCAGCACGCCGCCGTTCAATCTGCAATAGCGCCACTGAACGCGCTCGACGATGCAATCGCTCAGGTTGGCCCCGGCGAAATCCGTGTGGTCGCAAGCCGCTAGAGACAGGTTTGCGCCGGAAAGGTCCGCATTGCGGAGCATCGTCCGGTTCAGGTTGGCGCGCACCAGCACGGCATGGTTCAAAGCCGCGCCGGTCAGGTCGGCGTCGCTCAGATCGGCGTTTTCGAGCATCGCGCCGGAAAGCCTTGCGCCGCGCAAGCTCATCCCGGACAGATCCACGCCGGTGAGGTCGGCGCCCTCCAGCGATTGTCCTGCGGAGACCGCCGAGGCGACGCGTTCGCGATGCGATCGCGACGCGGCCGTGCTCAGCCGATCCGGCGCCTCCTGATGATGCGCTGACTGCAGGTACAGCTTGCGCAGGCTCGCATCCGCGTCGTGCTGCATGTGCTGCATGCGTGAGCGGCCGGTCGGTCCGGCTCCGTCATCCGGCGCGGCAATGCGTTCCGGCGGACCGCGCCGCGCCGCCTTGGCGATTGCTTCGTTCGTCGAAGCTTCTTCGCGCAATTTTTCCAGACGGGCGCGCTGCGCTTCAGCCTCCGCCTCTTGACGCTCGACGAACTCGACCAGTTGGTCAGGACGCGGTTCGTCGATCTGGCGGGCGTCCGGCAAAGCGCTCAACCTGTCCTTCAGGATCTGCTGCCTCACGCTTTGCGACGCCGCGCCAGACATCCCCGGGAAACCGGGCGACAGATAGCGCTCGGGCAGCAAGTCCTGATCGCGCAGCGCATAGAGCGCGGCCTTCTCGTGCCGGGTTCGCCAGTCGATCACCTGGCGATACCAGTCGGCCGGCCTCGGCTGCCCGCTCGCATCCGCGCCGAACAGCAGCGCGTCCACGTCGCTCGCGTCGAACTCCCGGACCGTCGTGACGCCGTGGTAGATCATCAGCACGCGTTCGCGGTGCGGAATGAACCATGCGGTCGTCAGGCGCATCGGGATTTCCTCGGGCGTGTCGCTGCCCGCGCGCACGATGAACGACCGCGCGCGCAGCGCCGGCAGGCGTCCGGTCAGCAACGCGTGGTCGGGATGCAGGTGCATCAGTTCGTAGGCCGCGCCGTCAGGCCATTCGTCCTGTTCGATCCATTGCTGATCGGCCGGCGCGATGTTGAAGTAGCGCGGGTCGAGCGAGCACGGAAAGCCCGGGAAGTCTTCCTCCAGCCATCGGCGGTCGTATTCGCCTTGCAGGCTCGCGCGCTGCGGCCACGCGGCGTCGATCGGGCAGAAGCCTGCCGGCACGGGGCGCTGGTCACGGAAGCGCATCGGGTCGTGCGGAGATTCGATGTTCGGCAGAAGGTGCACGGCGTCATCAGGCATCGCGATGCCACGACCGCGCGGATTGTCGGCGCAGCCCGCGCCGCCGTAGGCGAGATCCCAATCGAGCTTCAGGCGCTCGAACGGCTCCGGTGCGGTGATGTGCGGGCCGTCCCATCGACGATCGCCGGATACTCGCAGTCGCTTCTCGATGCCGTTGAAATGAACGCCAACCTCGCAGGTCCCGCCGCCGTTGCCGTACGCGTAGCCGGACACGAGAAATTCCGGATGCGCTTTCGGCAACGCCATGTCGAGCGTGTAATCGCCGAGTTCCTCGCCGGCCAGACTCCAGAGTTCCGTGTCCATCAGCAATTGCGGAGCATCGCCCAATGTCGCGACCATCAGCGCCGCGATGCCGAGATGCTCTTCGCCGCGCATCCGGTAGAGGCGTGTCAGCGGGCTTAGCCTAAGTGGTTTGATGATTTTCATTCGACATACTGATGTTTTTTTGAAAGTCCGGTCAAAACTTTATATCCAGTCCCCCGATGCTCTTGGTCGTGAGGTTCGATCTGGACACCGATATTCCCGTCACGTCGATGCTCACGCCAGTCGTCGAGATACTCGCCCCGGTTGCCGAGATGCCGCAACCCTTCGTGTCGACACCCGTTCCCGTATGACTCGTGCCGAATCCGGTGAAACTCTCGGACGCGCCGGTCAACGAAACGCTGTTCGACTTCATCGAGAAATCCGTTCCATTGACTTCCGACCGTGCATCGCCACTGGTGACCGTCACGGTATGGCCGACGTTCACCCCCTTCGTATCGCCGAACACCACGGACGTGGACGCCCCCTGTACGGTACTCACCGAAGCCGTCGCAAAAGGGCTCGTGAGGATGCTGACGATTTCCTGAAGCGTCTTCGCGACGTTCGCGGCGAGCGCCTGAGGCGCGCCCGTCAATTGAAACTGACGCTGCTGCTTCAGAGGCTGATATTGCTGCTGCCGCTGTTGCTGCTGCAAAGCAAGCTGCTGCCCCGCCGACGCGCCGCGCGCCGCGCCCCCTCTCCGCAGCACGTCGACCAGCCGATCCAGCGGCGAGCGCGTGGACGACACCGGCATCAAATCCAGTCCCACCATCGTCAGATGCTTGCGCCCGACCGCCTTCGTCGCATCCCTTTCCACCGACACGTCGTAATTGCGCTGCGCATGCAGCTTGACCTGCTCTTCACCGGGCTTGTCCTCGAAGCGCAGCATGTTCGCCTGCTCGCCGCTGCCGGCGGGCGTGCGGCTCAGCATCCCGCTCTGCGTCGCATGGTCCGGCAGCGGCCACGGCGGCATGTGCAGCGCGTTGAACACCTGTCCGGTCACGATCGGCCGGTCCGGGTCGCCGTTCTCGAAATCGACGATCACCTCCGAGCCGACGCGCGGGATATGGATGCCGCCGAAGCTGTTCCCCGCCCATGCATACGACACCCGCACCCAGCACGACGAATTCTGGTCGCGCACCGGCGAGCGGTCCCAGTGGAACTTCAGCTTCACGCGCCCGTACTGGTCGGTCCAGATGTCCTGCCCTTGCGGCCCGGTCACGACCGCCGTCTGCGGCCCGCGCGTGCGCGGCCGCGGCACCGTGCGCGGCGGCCGGAACACCGTGGTCGCTGGCTGCACGACGAACGACGTGCCGATCCGGAATTCGCCCGGACCGGTCGCTCCGACCGTTTCCACGGCTTCGAACGACGCGCCGAGCACCAGGTACTCCCGGTTCGCGTCGTCGTGCGGATAGCCCTCCAGCGTGAACGTCGTGCCGCACACGACGTCGCGCACGTTGCCGCCGCCCGACGCGCGCTCCCCTTGCGCGCGCACTTCCTCCATCCGCACCCGCGCGAAATGCTCGCCGTGCACCGGGTCCGCATAGTCGCCCGGCCATTCGTAGCGTTCGAGCCCGTTGTGCGCGGTGTCCTGCGGCAGCGCGTTCTCGACGCCGAGCCGCGCGTTCGGCTTCTCGAAATCGAAGTCGTTCGTGGTCCAGCGGCCGGACTGGATGCGCTCCGTCGTGTTGAACGCGTCGACGTGCTCCATGTCGATCTTGTGCCCCGGCGGGTAGTACCGCAGCGTGCGGTACGCGGCGCTGTCGACCGGCTTGTGCGCGCCCAGGTGATCGACGAGCACCATCCGGTGCACCTTGTTCGAATGCTCGAAGAACCAGTAGATGCCGTGCTCCTGCATCAATCGCTGGATGAACGCGAAATCCGTCTCGCCGTACTGCACCTGGTAGACGAGCTTCGGATACCGGCCGCTCAGCCGCTTGTCATAGGAATACGAATACGTCTTCAGCACGTCGTCGATGATCTCGTCGACGGTCTTGTTCTGGAAGATCCGGTAGTCCGAGCGCTGGTCGGCAAGGTAGATCCACGGCTGCATCGTCAGGCGGTAACGGCACTGCCGGTTCAGCTGCCCTGCGAAGCTCGCGCCGGTCACGATGCCGCTGATCTCGCGCTTGCCCTGCCCGATATGGGCGGCGCCGGAGACGCCCGGCATCCCGGGCACGAACGAGCCCATCCCGTCGAGCTGCACGGTCACGGTCAACGCCTTGCCGATCATCGCCTTCAGGTCGAGGTTGGCGGCCTGCTCTTCCGGCATCGCCAGGTCCGGCGGCGTCAGGCAGTCGAGCGTGTACGCGTAGATCTCCGACAACGCTTCATTGCCGTGGATCGCGCTCAACTGCAGCGCGGGTTCGCCGACGGGCGTCGTCGGCAGCGCGGGGCCGCCGACCATCACGGTGCGTGCGGCAGGAACATTCGGCATGACGGAATCCCTCCAGAAACGGTATCAAGCGGTGACGCGCGCCGAAGTGCGCGCGGCGTGTCCCGGTGCTGTCACGGCGCGTCGCCGGCCCATAGCGACAGCAGCTCGGCCGGAATCGCATGCACCACTTCCGCGTAGCGCTTCCCGACCAGATGCTCTGCACGCCTGAGCAGCACCGGAACCGGGCTGCTCGGCTCGTGCTGCTCGAACCACAGGCGCGCGTCGCGGATCAATTCGGCTGCGGCGACCCGATCCGGCGGCGTCCCGCGCACGCTGGGGCGCACGGCATCCGCCACGCCTTCGGCGGGCGCCGGCCACGCTTCGTCCGGCTGCGCGCCGCCGGCGTCCTGCATCGGCAGCGCGTCGTCGGGTGCCGCCTCCAGCGCCGCGTCCGCCGCGCGCGCCTGCCGTCCCGCGACGAGCCGCAGCAGCGCATCTAGCGCCGACAGGTCGGGTGCATACGCGTCGAGGTGGTCGCGACTCCATGCGTCGATCGCGGCGACGCTCGCGAGCGCATCGTCGAAGCCCGCCAGCGCGGCCGGCTGCTGCGCGCGCAATTCGTCGAGCTGGCGCAGCACCGACTCCGGCGCCAGCGCATCGGCCGCGCGCGGCTGCGCGAACGCGCGTTCGACGTCGCGCATCTGCAGGCGGATCGCGGTCGACCGGGCCAGCGTGATCTCGCGCAAGTCCGCGAGCAGGCCGTCGGGGTCGGTCAGCGCCTGCAGCGCGTTCATCCGGATCTCCAGCGCCGCGTCGCGATCGGCGTCGACGCCGGGCTGCGGGTGAATGCCGTCCGCAAACGCGGCCAGCCAGCCGGCCAGCAGGCCGGTGCCTTCCGCGAGGCCCGCCGCGCCGCCGAGCCGGGTGCGGCAGCGGGTGAACAGGATCGCGAGGCGCATGTCCTTGCTGCGCATCATCAGCCGCCGGCAGTCGCGCTCGACGTCGTTCCAGTTCACCGGTTCCGGCGAGCCGACGAAGTCGCCGTACTGGGCTTCCGCGCGCGGCGCGACCTTCGCCGCCAGCACGACGAACTCGGGATCGTATTCAAGGTCCGCGCCGCAAGGGGCCGCGGGATCGACCGGCGCCATCCAGTCGTGCGTATTCGGCGTGCGCGCGGCGGCGGACCGGCCGGCGTGGGTTCGGTGGTGGCTCATCGTTTGCATTCCTGCGCAGTGGAATCGGGCGGGCCGCCGTGGCGGGCGAACTGGTCGACATAGCGCTCGGGCTCGAAGCGCATGCCCGTCACGGGCTCGCCGGAGGGCGAGCGCCCGAGCCATCCGGACCAGCCGAGCTGCTGCGGCCCGCCGATCACGGCCGGCGGCGCGCCGTTCGGCCGGATGCGCAGCTCCAGCTCCCATTCGAATTCGTAGCCGACGAACGCCCGCACCCATTCGACGAGTTGCGGGAGATCCTCGCCCTGCGGCGTGAAGCGCAGGTAATCGGCGATGTCGAGCGGCCCGACGACGAGGCGGAACTTGTGCTGACGGTCCGGCACGAGCTCGCCGAGCAGCGCGCCTTCGGCCATCGTCGACGCGCTGCCCGGCCTGCCCAGATGGCTGTGCTCGAGCGGGTCCACCGCGATCCAGTGCAGCACGTTCTCGTCGAGCGCGACCGGCACGCCGAAGTAGCGCTCGAGCGTCATGCGCAGGCCGTCCGGATTGCGCGCCTCGCGCACCAGGTGCGGCGACGCCGACAGCCGCGCATGCGCGGGCAGCGGACGGCGGCCGATCTCGCCGGCGTCCTGGCCGGTGAGGCACGCGACGTAGAACGAGAACCGTTCGTCGCCGGGCCGGTCGAGGCCGGCCGCCGCCTGCGCCGATGCCCACGCGCGGTACAGCAGCGTCAGGTAGCGGTGGTGGAAGATGTCGAGGAAATTGCCGAGCGTCGGATCGCGGCGGCTCTCCTCGCGATCGCGCGCGATCTCCGTCACGTGGATCGGCAACGGCCCGTTCGGCCCGAGCATGCCGAGGCCGAACAGGCGCACCCGGATTCGCCCGCCCGCATCGCCGACGCTCGCGATCTCGCGCGGCGAGAACGCGAGGCTCGGCTGCTGGCCGAGCCGGAACGGCTCCGCCCGCGGGCGCTTCGCGGTGCCGACCGGATCGATGCGCGGGTCCGCGCCGATGCGCCGCAGCAGCGACAGGAAGCCGTAGCGCCACGGCTCGGCCAGCAGGCGCGCGCGCAACTGCGGCGACAGCGCAGCTTCGGGCACGGCGGGCACGGCAGGCACGTCGGTCTCGGGCGTCGCGCGCATCGTCATGCCCCTCCCCGCGCGCCCATGCGCACCGGCCAGCGGGCGATGCGGCCGCGCTGCACCGAGTGCAGCTCGGTCTGCGTGAAGACGTTGATCGATACGTGCCGCGCCAGATAGTGTTCGAGCACCACGCCGAACAGGTAGGGGCTCACGCCGGAAAACCCCGGCTCGTCGACGGTCAGCGCGCATTCGATCCCGCGCCCGAACACGAGCGGCCCCGCGCCGGGCAGCTTGCGGGTGACCGGCCGCGTCTTCACGCCGATCAGGCTCTCGATCTGCCGGCGGTTGTCGGCCTCGTCGCCGGCCACGAACAGCCGCAGCAGGTCGCGCAGGCCCTGGCCGCCGGGCCGGTGGTCGAGTTCCTCGAGCGGCAGGTAGTTGAAGTTGAGCTGGCGGATCAGCCGCCACGCCATCTCGCGCTCCGCGAACGGCGGCTTCGGCACGCTCGGCGCGCGGATCAGCCCGACGCTTTCGAGCGGCGCGGATTCGGCCACCGTCAGGTCGTTCACGCCGTCGCGCGGCACGAGGCTCGGCAGGTCGCGGTTCGTCACCAGCGCGTCGACCGACAGGTAGCGGATGTCCTCGCCATACGGCGCTTCGTTCTGGTCGACGAGCGACACGAACATCTCGGTGCCGACGTAGGGCGTGCGCGTGCCGTAGCGGCGCGCCGAATCCGATGCGAGCCGGCTTTCGCGGCGCGTCGAGAAATAGCGGCCGTGGTTGCGCTCGTCGTCGTTCAGCGTCTGGTACAGCGGCCGGAACTCGAGCTCGGCCGAGGTCGCCGCGACCTGCCCGTACATCGCCTCGACCGAATACACCTCGTAGTCGAGCGGCGCGAGCCGCGCCGGCACCAGATGGAATTCGGTCTGCCCGGACGACAGCTCGATGCGGTCCAGGTGGCGCGGAAACAGGTTGATCACCGGCGTGCAGAACAGCGCGAAGCGCGATGCATCGACGACGTTCGCGAGCCGCTCGGGCGGCTGGCCGAGCAGCACGACGATCTCGACTTCCGGCCCGCTCACGCGGCGCAGGCCCTCCTCGAGCCCCGTCAGCGCGAAGAAATAGAACCGCGCCGGGCACGCGAAGTACTCGTGCAGCAGGTTGTGCCCGTGAAACTTCGACCACGTGAGCGGCAGCAGGCCCTGGTCGGCGCCGAGCCCTTCGTGGACGACCGCATCGGCCGTCACCGCGGCAAGCGGGCGGCCCGGCGTCGCGAATTCGCCCGGTGCGCCGATGATCGTCGCGATGCCGCCCGCGTGCAGCAGCTCGAACAGGTGCGACGCGACCTGGTCGTCGCCCGCCAGGTACAGCGGCAGGCGGTCGAGGCCCTTCAGGTCGGCGATGCGGACGTTGCCGGTCGTGCGCAGCCGCAGCCGCAGCGCGCCGCGTACCTGCGTGCCGGCCGGCACGTAGCGGTCGAGCGCCGGGATGTCGGGCGGAATCCCGGTCAGCCGCGCGTCGGCGATTTCCAGCGGATAGAGCACCACGTCCTGGCTGCTGCGGAACTGGCAGGCGGTCTTCTCGCCGGCCGGCACGCGCGCGGCGAACGCGGTGCCGCGCGCGATCCGGAAGCCGTCCGCGAGATTGCCTTCGGTGCGGCTCGGATACAGGCGCGCGACCGCCATCGACGGCGTGGGCGCGACGTAGTTCGGATAGAGCACTTCGAGCAGCCGGCCCGTGAAGCGCGGAAACTCCGCGTCGAGCTTGATCTGCATGCGCGCGGCCATGAAGCAGAACGACTCGATCAGCCGCTCGACATACGGGTCGGCCACTTCGCCGGCCTGCATGCCGAGCCGCCGCGCGATCTTCGGGTGCGCGTGCGCGAACTCGGTCGCGAGCTCGCGCATATAGATCAGTTCCTGGTTGTAGTAGTCGAGCAGTCGCGGATCCACTGGATAGCCTCGTTGGTCGTCCGGTTGGTCGTTCCGTTGATCGGGTCGCGCGTCAACGCGCGCGCATGCCGGTAATGCTCACCTGGCTCGTTTCCAGGTCGAGCGCGCTCTGCACCATGAACTCGATCGGATACGCGTCCATGCGGATCATCCCGCGCACCTCGAACGCCAGCACGTTGGCGCGCTGGCCGGCCTCGACGTCCCGCGACGGCGCGACGACGAGCGTCTCCGGTATCAGCCGCGGCTCGAAGTCGAGAATCACGCGGCGGATCACCCGCTCGATCTCGGCCCATTTGCGCGACGCCATGAACGCGCCGGCGAGCGGCGGCATCCCGAAGTTGACGGTCGAGGCCGCCGCTTCGGGATAGCGCTCGCGGTCGATGTGCGCGTCGATGTTCATCGCGTTGAGCAGGAACGCGAGATCGCGCTGGACGATGCCGCGCATCTGCATGCGCGTCACCGCGTATTCGCCGGGCGCCTCCGTCTGGCGGCGCGGCGCGTCGTCGCGCAGGCGGTCGAGCAGCGTCGGCAGCAGGTACGCGTTCGCGCGGCGCGGCGGCGCGACGCCGTCGCTGCCCGGGCGCGCATCGGGGCCGCCGCGCGGCGCGCGCTTGCCGTTCTCGTATGTGTTCATCGGCGTCTCCCGTGCATGCCGGTCTTCATCGCGCGTCGCGGGCCGGGGCCGGCGCGGAGGCCGGCAGCGGGCTGTCGATCGCGAGCGTCTGGTGTTCCTGCCGCGTGAGCGCCGGCGGCAGGCCGCCCTGCCGGCGCGCGGCCGTCGCGTGGTACTCGGCCGGCGCGAACAGCCGCAGGATCTCCGGAACCGGCTCGGTGGCGGCCGGATCGGGCCCGTCGCCCGGCGTCAGCGGGCCGAACGCGTCGTCGAGCACGCGCGCGCCCGACAGCAGCCCGGCGATCGAGTCCGTTGCGTCGACGCCCTCGCGCGCGTCCGCCCGCAGCTCGGGCAGCGGCCGGTGCTCCACCGTCATCTGCGCGGCCCAGCCGGCCGACAGCGACGCCTGCGGATTCTCGAGCGCGCCGCAGTATTGTTCGTACAACGAATGCATCAGGTCCCGGGCCGGCATCGGGCCGCCGGCCGCCGGTGCGTCCGCGATCGCGTCGTCGGCCTGGCGGGAGGCGAGCGCATCGGCGGTGATCACCGCGTCGATCAGGTCGAGCACCGCGTCGGCGTCGCGCGGCATCGCGTCCGGCGCCGGCGCGTCTTCGTCGCCGGCAGCTTCCGCCCATGCACCGACGCGATACGGCCGTGGCTCGGTGTAGTGCCAATCCGGCTCGATGCGGCGAGCCGTTTTAAATGCGCGCATGCCTGCCTCCTCATACGCAATCGATCAAGGACGATTACTTCAATCCAGCGTTCGCATATTTATCGATTCGAATTCTTAAAATATGCACCCGAACAACCCAATCAACCAAAAATCCCGATTTGGCAATTTTCAATATTTAACATTCTGACGTATTGCCTCCCAAAACCCGTCGATTCATTTAACGGAGTTTTGCAAATCAGCACCACGCGAATCCCGCCGCTTCATGTTCCGAAACAGTCGATCCGGACATTGCACACTTCGCGTTGCTCCGCTGCCGCGCCCATCCGGCCTGCCCTTGCGTCGTACTCGAGCGCAAGCCGGGGTTCCTGAAAGCAGATCATATCGACTGAATTTCGGATGCATCGCCGTCCCGAATGAAAATGAGACATATAAACGTGCCGTGCGAGACAAATTGCCCGACACCCATTTTCGCGATACCACGCCTAATTCAACAAAAACTCAAATGAGACACGTGAGCGCATCATGCGAGACAAATTGCTTGTCGCCCTTATTTCAGACGATTGATTTCGCATTCCGTCGCCAGATAGCATGTGTCAACGGATTCACGCAGCACATCACCCGCATATTCCGGCGACAAGCAAAATCCGGAATCAACCCACGCAAGGATCTGCTCATGGCGATTTCGCGTCTGGCGCTGTTCGGCAAGCTGGGGGGGACGCTCTTCAAGGGCGTCGAATCGGCGACGGCATTCTGCAAGCTGCGCGGCAACCCCTACGTCGAGCTGGTTCACTGGCTGCACCAGTTGCTGCAGCTGACCGACTCGGACCTGCACCGCATCGTCCGGCACGCCGGCATCGACCGCGACGCGCTGGACCGCGACGTGGCCCGGGCGCTCGCGGCATTGCCGGCCGGCGCAAGCTCGATCAGCGACCTGTCGCATCACATCGAAGCGGCGATCGAACGCGCGTGGGTGCTGGCGACGCTGCGCTTCGGCGACCGGCGCATCCGCGGCGCGTGGCTCGTCGCGGCGCTCGTGAGCACGCCGGACCTGCGGCGCGTGCTGCTGTCCATTTCGCCGTCATTCGACAGGATTCCTCTGGATCAGCTCGACGCGCTGCTGCCCGCGTGGATCGAAGGATCACCGGAAGCGGCCGACGCGCCGCACGACAACAGCGATTTCGCCGCCGCGGTGCCCGGCGAGGCATCCCAGGCAATGCCGGCCGCCGCGAAGGGCTCCGCGCTCGAACAGTACTGCACCGACCTGACCGCCCGCGCGCGCGACGGCGAGATCGACCCGGTGATCGGCCGCGAGCTGGAAATCCGCACGATGATCGACGTGCTGCTGCGGCGCCGGCAGAACAACCCGCTGCTCACCGGCGAAGCGGGCGTGGGCAAGACGGCCGTCGTCGAAGGGCTCGCGCTTGCGATCGCGCAGGGCGACGTGCCGCCCAGGCTCGCCGACGTGCGGCTGATGAGCCTCGACGTCGGCGCGCTGCTCGCCGGCGCGAGCATGAAGGGCGAATTCGAGGCGCGCCTGAAAGGCACGCTCGAGGCCGCCGCGAAATCCGCCGCGCCGGTCATCCTGTTCGTCGACGAGATCCACACGCTGATCGGCGCCGGCGGCCAGGCCGGCACCGGCGACGCGGCGAACCTGCTGAAGCCGGCGCTGGCGCGCGGCACGATCCGCACGATCGGCGCGACCACGTGGTCCGAGTACAAGCGGCACATCGAGAAGGACCCCGCGCTGACCCGCCGCTTCCAGGTGCTGCAGGTGCCGGAGCCGGAGGAGCCCGCCGCGATCCACATGGTGCGCGGCGTCGCGCAGACGTTCTCGCGGCATCACGGCGTCGTGGTGCGCGACGAGGCGATCCGCGCGGCGGTGACGCTGTCGCATCGCTACATCCCGTCGCGCCAGTTGCCGGACAAGGCGATCAGCCTGCTCGACACCGCCTGCGCGCGCGTCGCGCTGTCGCAGCAGGCCGCGCCGCGCGAGCTGCAGGACGTCCGCCAGCGCCTGCAGGCCGCGCACGCCGAACTCGCGCTGCTCGCGCAGGAAGCGCGCATCGGCCTCGCGGCCGACCAGGCGCTCGCCGCCGCCCGCGAGCGGATCGCCGCGCTGTCGGCCGAGGAGGCGGCGGTCGAGACGCGCTGGAACGCGCAGGCCGACGCCGCGCAGGCGCTGCTCGCCGCGCGCGAGGCCGCGCTGTCCGACGCGCCCGAACAACCTACCGATGCAGGTGAAGCCGCATTCACCGTGTCGACCGATGCGCTGCGCGAACTCGAGCGCGCGCTCGCCGCGTCACAGGGCGATGCGCCGCTCGTGTTCCCGGAAGTGAACGAGGCGATCGTCGCGGAGATCGTCGCCGACTGGACCGGCATCCCGGTCGGCCGGATGATGACCGACGAGATCGCGGCGGTGCGCGCGCTGCCCGCCACGCTCGGCGCGCGCGTGATCGGCCAGCCCGATGCGCTGCGCCAGATCGGCGAGCGCGTGCAGACCGCGCGCGCGGGGCTCGCCGATCCGAAGAAGCCGCTCGGCGTGTTCCTGCTGGCCGGGCCGTCCGGCGTCGGCAAGACCGAGACGGCGCTCGCGCTCGCCGAGGCGCTGTACGGCGGCGAACAGAACCTGATCACGATCAACATGAGCGAGTATCAGGAAGCGCACACCGTGTCCGGCCTGAAAGGCGCACCGCCCGGCTACGTCGGCTACGGCGAGGGCGGCGTGCTGACCGAGGCCGTGCGGCGCCGTCCGTACTCGGTGGTGCTGCTCGACGAGATCGAGAAGGCCCACCGCGACGTGCACGAGATGTTCTTCCAGGTGTTCGACAAGGGCTACATGGAAGACGGCGACGGCCGCTACATCGATTTCCGCAACACGACGATCCTGCTGACGAGCAACGTCGGCGCGGAACTGAGCGCGAGCCTGTGCGCCGACCCCGCGCGCGCGCCGGACGCCACTGACCTGCGCGACGCGCTCGCCCCCGAGCTCCTGAAGGTGTTCCCCGCCGCGTTCCTCGGGCGCGTCACCGTCGTCCCTTACCGGCCGCTCGAACCCGCCGCGCTCGCGCGCATCGTGCGCCTGCACCTGGAGCGCGTCGTGCGGCGCATGGCCGACAGCCACCGGATCGCGCTCGCCTATGAAGACGCGGTCGTCGACTACATCGTCGGGCGCTGCCTGGTGCAGGAAACCGGCGCGCGGCTGCTGATCGGCTTCATCGAGCAGCACGTGCTGCCGCGCCTCTCCGCGCTGTGGCTCGATGCGTACGGCGCGCAGCACGCGCTCGCGCGCATCGACGTCGGCGTCGCGGACCCGGCCGCGCCGGCCCCGGACGCGCTCGCGTTCCGCGCCGGCCGCGCCGGCCGCGCAGGCGATGCAGTTGATGCAGTTGACGCCACGTCCGCGGCGGCGCCTCTTTTCGTCCGGCAGGTCGACTGATCCTGCCCCCTTCCCTCGTTGATGGAGCCACGCATGTCCACATCCAGCAGCTCTCAGAAGTTCATTGCGCGCAATCGGGCGCCCCGTGTGCAGATCGAGTACGACGTCGAGGTGTACGGCTCGGAAAAGAAGGTCGAACTGCCGTTCGTCATGGGCGTGCTCGCCGACCTCTCCGGCAAGCCCGTGACGCCGCTGCCGGCCGTGGCCGACCGGCGCTTCCTCGATATCGACATCGACAACTTCGACGAACGCATGAAGGCGGTCCAGCCGCGCGTCGCGTTCGGCGTCGACAACACGCTGACCGGCGACGGGAAGCTGATGGTCGACATGACCTTCGAAAGCATCGAGGACTTCTCGCCGGCCGCGATCGCCCGCAAGGTCGAGCCGCTGCGGCAGCTGCTCGAGGCGCGCACCCAGCTCGCGAACCTGCAGACCTACATGGACGGCAAGTCGGGCGCCGAAGCGCTCGTGAACCAGCTGCTGCAGGACCCCGGGCTGCTGCGCTCGCTCGCGGCCGCCCCGAAGCCCCAGGCCGCGAACGAAGCGGACCCGGCCGACGCCGCGGGCCGCGAAGACACCGCCCTCTGACCGGCCGAACGGCGCAACCCGGAGAAACGCATCATGAAAAAAACACACACGCAAGCGGCCGTCGCCGAATACGAATCGCAGTCCGACTTCGCGCAGCTGCTCACGCACGAGTTCCGGCCGAAGACCGAGCAGGCCCGCGAGGCCGTCGAGTTCGCGGTCCGCACGCTCGCCGAGCAGGCGCTCGCGCAATCGGCGACGATCAGCGACGACGCGTACAAGAGCATCGCCGCGATCATCGCGCAGATCGACCGCAAGCTGTCCGAGCAGATCAACCTGATCCTCCATCACGAGGATTTCCAGAAGACCGAATCGGCGTGGCGCGGCCTGCATCACATGGTGTCGAACACCGAGACCGACGAGCACCTGAAGATCCGCTTCATGGACATCTCGAAGGAGGAGCTGCGCCGCACGATGCGGCGCTACAAGGGGCAGGCGTGGGACCAGAGCCCGCTCTTCAAGCAGATCTACGAAGAGGAATACGGCCAGCTCGGCGGCGAGCCGTACGGCTGCCTGATGGCCGACTTCTACTTCGACCACACGCCGCCCGACGTCGACCTGCTCGGCTCGATCGCGAAGGTGGCCGCGGCCGCGCATACGCCGTTCATTTCAGGCGCAGCACCTTCAGTACTGCAGATGGAATCGTGGCAGGAGCTCGCGAACCCGCGCGACCTCACGAAGATCTTCACGCAGAACCTCGAATACGCGTCGTGGAACTCGCTGCGCAACACCGACGATGCGCGCTACATCGGCCTCGCGATGCCGCGCTTCCTGTCGCGGCTGCCGTACGGCGTGCAGACCAATCCGGTCGACGAGTTCGATTTCGAGGAAGACACCAACGGCGCCGACCACCGCCACTACGCGTGGACCAATGCGGCCTACGCGATGGGCGTGAACATCAACCGCTCGTTCCGGCAGTACGGCTGGTGCTCGCTGATCCGCGGCGTCGAGTCGGGCGGCACGGTCGAGAGCCTGCCGTGCCACACGTTCCCGACCGACGACGGCGGCGTCGACATGAAGTGCCCGACCGAGATCGCGATCTCCGACCGGCGCGAGGCGGAGCTGTCGAAGAACGGCTTCATCCCGCTCGTGCACCGCAAGAACACCGATCACGCGACCTTCATCGGCGCGCAGTCGGTGCACAAGCCGGCCGAGTACGACGACGTGGACGCGACCGCCAACGCGAACCTGTCCGCGCGCCTGCCGTACCTGTTCGCGTGCTCGCGCTTCGCGCACTACCTGAAGTGCATCGTGCGCGACAAGGTCGGCGCGTTCAAGGAGCGCGAGGACATGCAGCGCTGGCTGAACGAATGGATCATGAACTACGTCGATGCGGACCCGGCCAACTCGTCGCAGGACACCAAGGCGCGCCGGCCGCTCGCGGCCGCCGAGGTAGTGGTCGAGGAAGCGGAAGGCAACCCCGGCTACTACCAGGCGAAGTTCTTCCTGCGGCCGCACTTCCAGCTCGAAGGGCTGACCGTGTCGCTGCGGCTCGTCGCGAAGCTGCCGTCGATCAAGGAAGCCGCCTGAGCCCATGCAGGCCGGCGTCCCCACCGCCGGCCGGGATCACGGCCCTGCCGCATCCGGCGCCCCGTGAAACCGGCCGTTTTTACCTTCACCTGAGAGAGCAAGCACATGGCACAGGACATTTTTCTGAAGATCGACGGCATCAACGGCGAATCGCTCGACGACAAGCACAAGGACGAAATCGAAGTCCTGAACTGGGACTGGGAAATCGAGCAGGAATCCACGATGCATTCGGGCAGCGGCGGCGGCGCCGGCAAGGCGAGCGTCAGGGACCTGACGTTCGAGCACGCGATCGACCGCGCGAGCCCGAACCTGATGAAGTACGCGCTGACCGGCAAGCACGTCGACCAGGCCGTGCTCGTGATGCGCAAGGCCGGCGGCAACCCGCTCGAATACCTGAAGCTCACGATGAGCGACGTGATCGTCACGCGCGTGCGGCCGTCCGGCAGCCGCACCGACACGGAACGCAGCCGCGAGACGGTGTCGCTGTCGTTCGCGCGGGTCAAGCAGGAGTACGTCGTGCAGAACGCGCAGGGCGGCAGCGGCGGCGCCGTCACGACCAGCTTCGACATCAAGGGCAACAAGGAAGCCTGAGCGGCGGCCCCGCGGCCTGGCGGCGCGTCGACGACGCCCGCCGGGCCGCGCCCGCCTTCGATCGACCTCCCCCGGCACCGTGCACCCGAATGCGCCCGATCACTCCCGTTACCGCCGCTGCCGTCGTTGCCTGCGCGCTGCTGCTCGCCGCGTGCGCGAGCGGCACGCCGAAGCCGAAGGAACCGCTGCTGCTCGACCTGGCCGTGAACGCGGCGCCCACGGTCAACCCGGACGACCGCAACCGAGCGGCGCCGATCGTCGTGCGCGTCTACGAACTGAAGACCGACGGCGCGTTCAACGCCGCCGACTTCTTCACGCTGCAGGACCGGGACAAGACCGTGCTGGCCGACGATCTCGTCGCGCGCGAGCAGTTCCTGCTGCGCCCGGGCGAGCACCGCGCGATCAAGCGCAAGGCCGATCCCGCGACGACCGCGCTCGGCGTGGTCGCGGCCTACCGCGACCTGCCGCACGCGGTGTGGCGCGCGGTCTACCCGCTGCCGGCCGCGCACGACGCGGCGTGGTATCGCGTGTGGTCGTCGAAGCTGAAGCTGAACATCGATCTCGACAGCAACGCGGTCAAGATCACCGAACCCGCCAAATGACACTGACACGAACGCTGGAACGAAATCATGAGCTGGCATAACAAGGTCGTCTGGAGCGAGGGGTTGTTCATGCGCCCGCAGCTGTTCCAGCAGCAGGAGCGCTACCTCGAACACTATGCGCACAAGCGCGCGGCGCCGCTCTCGCCGTTCTTCTTCGGCTTCAGCCACTACAGCCTCGATACCGAGGCGCCCGCGCTCGGCAAGATCGTCGTGAAATCGGCGAGCGGCGTGTTCGCGGACGGCACGCCGTTCGACGCGCCGGGCAGCACGCCGCCGCCCGCGCCGCTCACGATCCGCCCCGAGCACCTCGACCAGCTGATCTACCTGGCCGTGCCGATCCGCGTGCCGAACGGCGAGGAGACCGCGTTCGAGCATGCCGCGGATTCGCTCGCGCGCTACGTCGTGTTCGACACCGACCTGCGCGACACGAACTCGATCGGCCAGGGGCCGAAGACGGTCCAGCTGTCGAACCTGCGGCTGCGGCTGCTGCCGGAGAAGGAGCTGACGGACGCGTGGATCGGCCTCGCGCTGACGCGCGTGAAGTCGATCCGCGCCGACGCGAGCATCGAGCTCGACGACACGCTGGTGCCGCCGGTGGTCGGCTACGGCGCGAGCGACCTGCTCGCGAGCTGGCTCGCGAAGCTCCACGACTTGACGCGATTGCGCGCGAACGCGCTCGCCGAGCGCCTGACCGGCGCGGACGGCAAGCCCGGCACGACCGCCGAAGTGTCCGACTACCTGCTGCTGCAGGCGCTCAACCGCTACGAGCCGCTGCTGCAGCATCTGCAGCGGGTGCCGACCACGTCGCCCGCCGACCTGTATGCGCTGTTCGTCAGCATGGCGGGCGAGCTGTCGACCTACGTGCGCACCGATACGCGCCGCCCGCTCGACTCGCATCCGCCGTACCAGCACGTCGCGCCGCACCTGTGCCTGAAGCCCGTGGTCGACGACACGCATCGGCTGCTCAACGCGGTGCTCGTGCGCAGCGCGCAGAGCATCGCGCTCGCCGACCAGGGCCACGGGATGCGCAACGCCGTCGTCGACCCGGCCGACATGCAGGGCTTCAGCGCGGTCGTGCTCGCGGTGCACGCGCAGATGCCGCCCGACCTGCTGCAGCAGCAGTTCGCCGCGCAGGCGAAGGCCGGGCCGTCCGAGCGCCTGCCGGACCTGGTGCGCAGCCACCTGTCCGGCATCGCGCTGCAGGCGCTGCCGGTGCCGCCGCGGCAGATCCCGTTCAACGCGGGCTACGTCTACTACGAGCTCGCGCGCACCGGGCCGCTGTGGGAAGAAGTCGCGCGGCACGGCGGGCTCGCGCTGCACGTCGCGGGCGAGTTTCCGGCGCTGAAGCTGGAGCTGTGGGGCATTCGCGGCTAGCCGCGTAGCGCGCGAGCGGACGGCCGTGCCGCATGGTCCGTCGTCCTGACGAATCGAACCAACCCGGGGGAAAGCCAGTGACCTCAGAAGCCGTGTACCGTCCGGAGCCGTCCGGCCCGGAAACGCGTGGCGCCGCCGCCGTGCCGCCCACGCCGCTCGCGCCGCGCGGCGCCGCGCCCGTGCCGCCGGCGGAGCCGCCCGCGGCCCGCCTCGCCGCGATCCAGGCCGCCCGCAACCCGCTGCTGGAAGCGAGCCGGCCGCTGCTGCGGGCGCTGGCCGACATGCCCGACCAGCTCGACCGCGAAGGCATCCGCCAGTTGCGGCTGCTGCTCGAACAGGAAGTGCGCCTGTTCCAGCGCTTCTGCGAGCAGGCGAACCTGCGCCGCGATCACGTGCTCGGCGCGCGCTACTGCCTGTGCACCGCGCTCGACGAGGCCGCGATGCAGACCGCCTGGGCGCGCGCCGGCGACGGCAGCCTCGGCGCATGGATCAGCGAAGGGCTCGCGACCACCTTCCACGAGGACCGCCAGGGCGGCGACAAGGTGTACCTGCTGATCGGGCGGCTGATGAACGCGCCGCAGGAGCACCTCGACCTGCTCGAAGTCGTCTACCGGGTGCTGAGCCTCGGCTTCGAGGGCCGCTACCGCTACGAAGCCGACGGCCAGCGCAAGCACGAGGCCGTGCGCCAGCGGCTCCACAACGAGATCGCGGCGCAGCACGGGCCGGTGTCCGTCGCGCTGTCGCCGCACTGGCAATCCGGCGCGCGCGGCAAGCGCCTGTCGATCCACGATTTCCCCGTGTGGATCACGGCCACCGCGCTGTCGGTGCTGCTGCTCGGCGCATTCGGCTACTTCAAGTACGCGCTGCTGACGCGCGGCGCGGACGTCGAAAAGCAGATCGCCGCGATCGGCCGCATGACGCCGCCGCCGCCCCCGGCCGCGCCCGCGCTGCGTCTGGCCGCGCTGCTCAGGAACGAGATCGCCGCCGGCACGGTCAGCGTCGACGAGGACGCCCGCCATAGCGCGGTGACGTTTCGCGGCGACGCGATGTTCCCGCCCGGCAAGGCGGCGGTGAACGCATCGAGCGGGCCGCTGATCGCGAAGATCGCCGCCGAGATCGCCAGGGTGCCGGGCAAGGTGACGGTGCTCGGCTACACCGACAACGCCCCGGTCAGGGGCAGTGCGTTCCCGTCGAACGAAGCGCTGTCCGAGGCGCGCGCGACGCAGGTGATGCAGCTGCTGCAGGCCGCCGGCGTGCCGGCGAACCGCCTCGCGGCGCTCGGCAAGGGCGCGGCGAACCCGATCGGCGACAACCGGACCGTGCCGGGCCGCGCGCTCAACCGCCGCGTCGAAATCACCGTCGCGCCCTAACCCCCTTCCGGCCACTCGAATACCGACATGAACAAGGTCCTGTCCTTTCTGGCGTCGCGCCAGTTCCTCTCGTTCGCCGCGCTCGCCGTCGTCGCGCTGCTGATCTGGTTCATCGGCCCGTTCGTCGCGTTCGGCGGCCTCAAGCCGCTCGCGGGCGCCGGCATGCGCGTCGCCGTGATCGCGCTGCTGCTGGCCGGCGTGCTGCTCTGGCTCGCGGGCTGGTCGACCAGCGTCGTGTTCGTCGCGCTGCTGTGCCTGCTGATCTGGTACGCGTCGCCGCTGCTCGCGTTCGGGCCCGCCACGCCGTTCGCGCCGGAATCCGCGCGGGTGATCGCGATCGCGGCCGTGCTCGCGCTGTTCGTGGTCTACCTCGCGTTCCTGCTGCTGCGCAAGATGCGCAGCGACCCGGACTTCCTCAAGCACCTCGTCGAGTTCGGCGGCCGCAACGAGGCGTCGCCCGCCGCCGGCCGGCTGGTCCGCGTGAACGCGGCGGTCGCCGGCGCGCTGGCACGGCTGAAGGCGATGCGCACCGGCGCGCGCGGGCTCGGCCGCCTGTTCCAGGGCAAGCGCTACCTGTACGAGCTGCCGTGGTACATCACGCTCGGCTCGGCAGCGTCCGGCAAGACCAGCGCGCTGCTCAACGCCGGCCTGTCGTTTCCGGTGGCGTCGCAGATGCAGCGCGCGGCGGGCATGCCCGCGCACCATGACGGCGTCGTCGACTGGTGGCTGACCAACGACGCGGTGCTGATCGATACGGCCGGCCATTACACGCGGCACGGCACGTCGCGGCACGCGCTGCCGCCGCGCCCGACCGCGCCGTCGACCGATCCATCGGCCGCGCAGCGGGACGCAGCCGGGGCCGCCGGCAACGCCGACGCCGCCCGTCACGATGCGCAGGCTGCTGCCGCCAGGGATCGCGCCACCGCGTCGGCCGGCGCCGGCATCCCGCAGGAAGACGACCACGCATGGCGGCAGACCGTCGACGAGGCCGAATGGCTCGGCTTCCTGCGCGTGCTGCGCAAGCATCGCCCGCGCGCGCCGATCAACGGCGCGCTGCTCGCCGTCGACGTCGCCGAGCTGGCCGGCGCCGACGAGCATGCGCGCGACGCCGAAGCCGCCGCGTTGCGCGCGCGGCTCGCCGATCTGCGCACGGAGCTCGGCATTCGCTTCCCCGTCTATCTCGTGATCACGAAGATGGACCAACTGCCCGGCTTCAGCGAGTACTTCAGCTCGCTGACCACGGAAGGCCGCGCGCAGACCTGGGGCTTCACGCTGCCGTACGGCACGGAGACCCTGGCGACCGACGGGTTCCGCGCACGCTGCGCGGCCGAGCTGGACGCGCTGGCCGCGCGGCTCGCCGCCGGCGTCAATGCGCGTCTGCTGGAGGAGCACGATACGCTCAGGCGCCGCCGGCTCGCCGCGTTCGCCGAGGAATTCCTCGTGCTGATGCGCTCGCTCGACGCGTTGATCGACCACGTGTTCGTCGATTCCCGCTACGACGACACGCAGCGCCACGCGACGCTGCGCGGCGTGTATTTCACGAGCGCCGCGCAGACCGGCGACGAGATCGTGGTGGAGCGGCGCACCGTGGTACAGCGTCTCGCGGCCGTGATCGGACGCATCCCGGCCAACGCCGCGCCCGCGCACGAAAGCGGCCAGGGCTTCTTCCTCCACGACCTGCTCACGAAGATCGTGTTCCCGGACATGCACCTCGTGTCCCCCAACCTGCGCTGGGAGTACCGCTTCCGCACGCTGCGCCTGACCGGCCACGCGCTCGCGCTGCTGCTGTTCGCGTGGCTGGCGATCGGCCTGCGCGTCAGCATGGGCAACAACAGCGACTATCTCGACGCGATCGCGCGCAAGACCGTCGCGCTCGGCGCGCGGGTCGGCCAGCTGTACAAGGCGCCGAAGCCCGAGGCCGTGCCCGACGTGCTGACCGACGCGCGCTACCTGCCGACCTTCCCCGGCCTCGACCTGTCGGACCCGTCGGGCGGCTGGCGCTTCGGGCTGTACACGCCGCCCGGCGTCGTCGCGGAAAGCCGCCGCACCTACGATGCGCTGGAAGACAACCTGCTGCTGCCGCAGATCGTCAAGCGCATCGAGGCCGTGCTCGCGCAGGCGATCGCGAACCGCGACCCGAAGGCCGCGTACGACGCGCTGCGCGTCTACCTGATGCTGTACGACAAGGCGCGCTTCAACGCCGCGCAGGTCGAGGCGTGGGTGCTCGACGACTGGGCCCGCACCGACAGCGCGGCGGTGTTCGGCGGCCGCGCGTCGATGGTTTCCCACGTCGGGCAGCTGTTCTCCGGCGAGCGCGTCGTGCAGTCCCCGCTGATCCGCAACGATGCGCTCATCCAGCAGGCGCGCGCGTTCCTCGACGGCAGCAACGCCACCGAGCGGCTCTACGAGCGCGCGAAGGCGGCGATGCAGAAGGAAGCGCCGGACGAGTTCACGCTGCTGCGCGCCGTCGGCCCGCAGGCCGGGCTGGTGTTCTCGCGCGCGAGCGACGCGCCGCTGTCGCGCGGCGTGCCGGGCCTCTTCACGTTCGACGGCTACCGGCGCCTGTTCGACAAGCGGCTGCCCGAGTTCGTGCAGGTCGCGCGCGACGACGACGCGTGGGTGATGGGCCGCACTTATCTCGGCGAGGCTCAAAAAAAAACGGCGTCGCTCGCGCGTGACGTGATCGGCGCGGACGATCCGCTCACCGAAGCGATCCGCCGCCAGTACCTGATGGAATACGCGCGGCAGTGGGACGATTTTCTCGGCGACATCCGCACCGTGACCGGCACCAGCCTCGGGTTCAACCTGCTGGTGCTGCGCAGCTTCGCGGCGCCGGATTCGCCGCTCGCGCGCCTCGCGCGCGCGGCGGTCCGCGAAACCACCCTCGCCCAGCCGATCGCGGCGGCGGACCCGTCGTTCCTGCAGCGGGCCACCGACTCGCTCGGCCAGAAAGCGGACAAGGTGGACAGGGTCGACAAGGCGCTCGGCATCCGCGCCGAGGAGCGCGTCGAGCGCGAGCTCGTCGACAGTCATTTCGCGGCGCTGCGCGAAATCGTGACGGGCAGCGCGGACACCCAGGCGGGCGCGCCGAGCGCCGCCGCGCCTGCGGCCAGGACCGGCCTCGACGGCGTGACGAACCTGCTGAACGACTACTACACCGCGCTGACCGTGGCCGACGACGCGCTGTCCAACAACAGCATGCCGCCCGCCAACGACGCCGCGGCGAAGTTGAAGATGGCCGCGAACACGATGCCCGCGCCGGTTCGCGCGGTGCTGCTCGAACTGTCCGCGCAGGGCTCGCGCGAGGTGAACCGCGGCATCGGCCAGCTGCTGTCGCGACAGCTCGCGGCGACCGTCGGCGACGCGTGCCGGCTCACGATCGAAGGCAATTACCCGTTCGTCGCCGCGAGCAGGCGCGACGTCGGCATCGACGACTTCACGCGGGTGTTCGCGCACGGCGGCATCATCGACGATTTCTTCACGAAGACGCTCGCGCCGTTCGTCGACACGTCCGCGAAGCCGTGGCGCTACAAGACGCTGCCCGGCGCGACCGAGCCCGTGCAGGGCCCGGACCTCGAGCCGTTCCAGCATGCGAAGGCGATCCGCGAGATCTTCTTCGGCGATCCGGGCCGCAAGCAGCTCGCGTGGAAGGCCGACCTCCGGGTGCCCGAGCTGGACCCGTCGATCACGGGCCTGATGATCGACGTCGACGGGCAGACGACGCTCTACCAGCACGGCCCCGTCGCGCCGTTCACGGTCACGTGGCCGGGGCCGCGCGGCGGCGTCCATGCGGAGATCACCGCGCAGCCGCGCATCCGGCCCGACACGTCGACGGTGTCGACCGACGGCCCGTGGGCGCTGCTGCGCCTGCTGCAGAAGGGGCAGGTGATCGAGACGGCGACGCCCGGGCGCACGCGCGTCGCGCTCGACTTCGACGGCCGCAAGGCCGTGCTCGACATCGCGAACGCGGGCAGCGTCGCGAATCCGCTGACCAGCAACGTGCTGCAGACGTTTCATTGTCCGGGGTCGATGCCGACGTTCAGCCTCACGGACACGGGGCCGCCGCCGGGGTTGCCGCCGGGGAACCCGGGCGGCAACCCCGGTCAGGACGGCGGGCAGCGGCGATATCGGGCGGGGGGTGCGTGAATCGGCCGGGGTTGCCGGCGGAACCGGGAGGCGGTTTCGAAAGGCGGTCCGCTTGCCGCCCGGCATGAGATCGGACAGAATCGCGACGATCGCCCCGGATCGGACGTCCGTTGCGCACAGCGCAGCGGATTCGCAATTTCGCGCTCATATGCCTCCTCTCGTCGAAGCCATCCTTGACTGGGTCACCGCATCGCTTGCCGCACTCGGCCTGCTCTGCATGATGATCTGGCCGATGACGCCGGACCGGTGGGTGTTCGAGGCCGGCTATGCATGCATTCCCGACGGTCGGAACCTGATCCTGTCTCCGCGGCGCATGCGCTTCGGCCACTTCGTCTGGTGGTCGTTCGGCTTCGGTATGGGCGCGATGGGACTGGCCTGCGTGATCGGCGTATCCGCGTTCGCCGCGAGCCTGACCGGAAACGCGTCGCATGCATGGTACGAGTGGCTCGGCTTCGGCGTCACCGGCATGTTCGTCATCGGTGCGGGCGTCCTGATGATCTGGATCGGCCGCAAGCTGATGCGCGCGCGCTGGTTCGCCGGCCCGCTGCGTGAAACCCGCTTCTGCTGGCGCGACGACGAACGCTGGATCGACATCAGCACCACACGCCTGCTGCGCAAGCCGGTGCTGAATACGTACGCGTGCCGCGATCTGGAGCGCCTGCTGGTCGGCGGCCGACGAAGCCTCGACGGCGCAGTCGTGGGCGGCTCGCTGGTGACGACCCGGCGCGATCTGGTGCAACTCGTGCTCGTGCTTCGCAACCGCCGGCCGATCGATCTGATGGGCCGGATCAATGACGGTGACGAAGCGCGCCATATGGCCGACATGATCGGCATCTGGTGCGGCATCGACGTACAGCGGGTCGACGGCTTGCCGGACGTGACGCCGTTCAACTTCGACCGGGTCTGACCATACCTGCATATCAACAAGAGAGATTCCGAGGAAATGCTTCGTTACGCTTGCCTGTTCGCACACGATCACCCTTCCACGCCCGAGAGCATCTGGGATATCGACACTGGCCACGTCGACGGCTGGGCCGAATGGTTCGAGCAGATTCCGCAACTGTTCCTCTATCTGATCGGCGACGCCGAACGCCTGCCGCAAGTCGCATCGTGCGCGATGTATGGCGACGCCGAGTCGCCCTCCTGCCTGGTGGCGCCGATGGCCGAGGTGCGAGCGCGCTGGCACGCGCTGGCTCGGCACATGCAGCCGCTGCTGCCGCAGCTGCCGGCCGATGTCCACGCGCAATGGGCGCACATGCACACCACCATCGCCGCGACGACGCGCGAATGGCTGATCCTCGATTGCAGCCAATTTTGCGAAGCGGCCATCGGCACGCCGGAAATGGAAGCGTTCCTGCTGCAGGTGCGGCAACGCTGCGCCGAATGGGGCGCGGTGGCGGAGCCGAACGCCGGCGACCTGCCGCCCGTCCTGCTGCCGTTGCTCAGCGAGGCGACGGGGCAATGGGGATGGTGGAATCCGAACGTGATCGAGCGCATCTACGCGATAGAAGCGCAGCCGCATGAAGAATGGCCGGCCGATCTTCGGGAGTCCTACGAGCCGGCGAGGGACTGGCAGCCATGGATCGACGAGGTGCAGGCGTACTACGTGAGACGGATCGAGCGCGCCGCCAACGCATCATCCCCGGCCGACGCCGATCCGGTGCGCGGCCCGGCCGGACTCGTCACGCCATATGGACGCTGGCTCGTGCATCCCGACGAAGGCGCGGACTGGATCAATGTCGACGCGGGCTATATCGTCGTCACGCAACGCGGCGAATGGAATGACGGAATCCCGGGCGGCTTCAAGGATTTGAACGGCCGGTGGGTCGTGCCGGTTTCCGCCGGCTACGTCAATTTGTCTCCCCTCACCGGAACGCTGGCGCTGGGGCGACGTATGCCGCCGCCCGAAGGCATGAGCGCGATGGTCGAGCTGCTGCGTTGGCCCCGTGGCGAGCCGCTGTTCGACAACCTGACCGGCGGGATGCTCCACGACGATGGCCGGGTGCGTATCTTCCATGCCGACGATACGCAGTCCGTTCTCGATGCGGCGACCGGCGAGCCACTGTTCGACACGCGTTACAAGAACGTGTTCGCGTTCCACAAGAAGCTCCGCCTCGCCGTGGTCGAGTGGTGCCGGCCCGGCGAGCCGTCGCCGGACAATCCGGGCATCCTCCAGGGCGTCGTGCACGAAAGCGGCCGGCTGGTCATCCCCTGCGAATACGCGCACATCCACCACGCTTACAAGCAGCCGCCGAAGCTCCTGCACGGACGCCAGTTGCTGGCCATTACAGTGGACGGGCGGCCCCACTTCTACTCGCCCGACGGCGTCCTGCTGGCGGCGCTGGAATTCGACATGAAGCCGTGGATCTGGACGCCGATCGTGAAGAACAATCAACTGTTGGCGTTCGACCGCGAAGGCATGGACGCGCGAGTGATCTGGGTCGCGTTGAGCGACTACAGTTTCATCGAGACCGGCCAAACCCGCGCCGATTGCGTGAATATGCTGAGAGAAGGCCTGAGCGGCTGGCTGCCGAAGTAGCGGCGTTCGCGCACGGCTCGCCGCGAAAGTCGGCAGCCCCGCCGGGCCTTTTTGAAACCGTCCCTCAGCGCGGCATCGTCCGCAGCGACGACGGGCCGCCCGTCAGCGCGATCCGCTCGCCCGTATCGCGCAGCTTGCCGCCGTTGACCGCGTACAGCGCCAGCTGCCGCTCGACGTTGAACTGCACGATCACGTGACGGCTGTCGGCCGTGAACACGACGCCTTGCGCGGCCTCGCCGCCGGCTGCTTCGCCGGCCTTGACGGCCTGACCGTCGCGGATCGCGAACAGCAGCACCTTGCCGAGCTTGCGGCGGCCCGGGTTGTCGGGCGTCAGGTTCGAGCCGTCCATCGTCTGCACTGCGATCCATTTGCCGTCCGGCGAGATCGCGACGCCCTCCGGCAGCGACGGCACGCTCAGGTACTGGACCGTGCGGAACGGCGCGCGCGACACGTCGATCAGCGCGATCGTATCGGCGTCGCCCGCGAGCTTGCCCGCATAGCCCGGCAGGCCGGCGAGCCCGACATTGCTGACCACGGCCCAGCGGCCGTCGCTCGACACGTCGATCGTATACGGCGCGACGCCGCTGCTCAGGCGCGTGCCGCTGTCGGTGACCTTGCCGTCGTCGACGTTCAGCACCGCGACGCCCTGCTCGTCGCGCAGCGCGACGAGCGCGTGCGCGCCGTCGTGCGTGAAGCTGACGCCGGCGAGCCGCTTCTTGCCGATCTTCAGGTTGCCGTCGAGCGTCACGCGCGTACCGTCGATATGCAGCACCGACACGCCGCCGTCGACGTCCGTGACGAGCGCGAGCCGGCCTGAGCGGTCGATCGCGATGCCCTGCGGATGCGCGCCGAGCTCGACGCGCGTGACGGCGGGCGGCGACGCCTTGAGATCCACGACCTGCAGGAACGTATCGAAGACGAGCCGCTTCCCGGCCTGGTCGTAGCGGGTCGGCGCAGCGACGAGCGCGACGCTCGCGTCGGGCGTGACGGCTACCGCCTGCGGCGGCCCCTGGATGCCATTCTCGACGTCGACCTGCAGCGCCACCTTCGGCGGGAACACGCCGGCGTCGAGCAGCGTCAGCGTGTCGGACGGCGGCGCCGCCAGATAGGTGTCGCGGCCCTCGACCCGCTGGTACTTGCCGTCGTTGGCCGACACGATCCAGTCGGCGGCGTGCGTGGCGAGCGACGCTGCCGCGAGCGTGAGCCCGGCAAGCAAGCGGACGTGCCGCACACGGAAAAGATTCGATTGCATTTGCGCTCCGTATTTCGTTGTTTGAATCAGGCTGGCGCGACGCGGCCACGTCGCGCCGCACCATGGTACCCGGAACAGGATCGTCATCGAAATCTCGTGAAAATAATCGGCTTGATTGACATTCATATTTCATTCAATTACCGACAAATCAAACATGATTGCCGATTTCAAAAACGCACTTCTTTGCAATCAATCCACTCGATAGTTTCAAATACGGCAATCGAAATACGCGCAACATAGTTTCTCTTTTTGTTTGCTTGGCTTATTTTTGTTTCATATTTGATCGACATTTGGCGCACAACACCCCGCACCACCATCTTATTTTTTTCAATTTTCAAGCCTCGACCGAAAAATTATTTAATGTTAAAAGTATCTGAATTACACTTCTGACATCTTATCGATGATTTAAATACATCTCGCAAAGCAGGCATGCGAAATGCCCACCTGCTTCCCTTTAACCACGTCAACACGCTCCAATCTCGAGATCATTGATGCACACCGCCATTTCTTATGCGCCCCCCGAGAAACGCCGTCTGTCCGGTCAATCCATTCACGCGCAGGCCGTGGAGATTTTGGGGCTTGTGATGAAGCATCGCCGTGTCGCGGCCCAGAGCCCGTGCGAGGAAGACACGCTGTGCACGGCATGTCTTCATCCGCATCTCGACCGGGTCATGAAGGCGATCGAGCGTGACGAGCCCGTCGTGTTCGTCCTGCCGGCTTTTCCCGCCAAATCGCCCAACCCGGGCAAGGTGCTCGGCCCGACGCCGGACATGGCCGAGCGGCAGTCGCTCGCGTTTCTCAACGATCTCTGCAACCGCATCCGCGCCGTGTACGCGCCAGGCGCGCGAATCATTCTGTGCTCGGACGGCCGCGTGTTCAGCGACGCGGTCGGGATGAACGAAAGCGACGTCACCGCGTACCAACAGGGGATCTCGGCGTTGATCGAAGAGCTCGGCGCGAACGCGCTCAGCACCTTCAACCTCGATGACGTCTTCCCCGGCAGCGGCTTCGACGAGATGCGCGCGCACCTGATGGCAAGCCATGGCCAGCCCATCGAGGAGCTGCAGGCCGCCGTCCGGGCCGGCGGCGAGGCCCAGCGCATGTACTGCGGGATCACGCGGTTCCTCGTCGAGGACGCCACCCGCCCCGACATGAACATCAGCAAGACGGCGCTGCAGAAGGAATGCCGCGAGCGCGCGTACCACGTTGTGCTGCGCAGCAAGGCATGGGATGGGCTCCTCGCGACGATCTTTCCCGATGCGGTGCGCCTGTCGATCCATCCGCAGAGCTGCGGCAGCAGGAAGATCGGCATCCACATGATGGAGACGGCGGACAGCTGGCTCACGCCCTGGCATGGCGTCGCGGCACTGGTAAACGGCAGTTTCACGTTGCTCAAGCGACGTGAGGCCGAAGCGGCGGGCGCGGAGCTCGTCTTTCAAAACGGACGTCCGAGCCATTACGTTCTCGATGATGCGGCGTCGCTCAACCGGGAAATCGGCGCTGCCGACGGGGAGGAATGAAGATGAACTACGAGACTACACAGGTGACGCCGTTCGGCGTGATGGTGCGGCCGGCGGCCGGCAACGCGGACGTGCGCGAACTGCCGACCGAACGCATGCGCGAGCTGGCGCGGCAACACCACTTGCTGGTGCTTCGCGGCTTCAAGACGTTCGATGGCGCCGAGGCTTTCGAGGAATATTGCGGCGGTTGGGGCGAAATCAGCGAGTGGCCGTTCGGCAAGACCCTCGAGCTGGTCGAACACGAAAAACCCGCCGACCACATCTTCGACAACAACTACGTGCCCCTTCACTGGGACGGCATGTACCGCAAGCAGGTGCCGGAGTTTCAGATATTCCACTGCGTCAGTGCGCCCGAGGTCGAGCAGGGCGGACGCACCACGTTCTCGAACACGAAGGCTTTGCTGGAGAGGGCCGAGCCGCAAGCCCGCGCGCTCTGGGACAAGGTGACCGGCGTCTATCATCGCAAGATGGAATTCTACGACAGCAAGACGATTGCGCCGATCGTCACGACTCACCCGATTCAGGGTTTTCCGGTCGTCCGCTACAACGAGCCGTCCATCGAAGGCGACGACAGCTTCGTCAATCGACCGACGTTGGCGTTCACCGGTGTCGACGAAGCCGACATCGGCGACTTTCATCGCAGTTTGCGCGCGGCGCTGTACGCGCCCGAGAACTTTTACGCGCATTCATGGCAGACCGGCGACGTGGTGATTTCGGATAACTACACGCTGCTCCACGGTCGCGAAGGGTTCACGAGCGGCGCGCCGCGACACCTGCGCCGCGTGCACGTGCTCGGCAACCCGCCGCTCGACAACCCTCACCTGGCGGCATACGCATGAGCACGCCTGAAACTGACGTCGTCATCGTCGGCGCGGGCCCCGTTGGGCTGCTCTGCGCCTATCTGGGGCGGTTGTGCAACCTGCGCACGCTGGTCGTCGACAAATCGGCGGCGCCGCTTCAGGCGGGGCGGGCCGACGCGCTCAATGCGCGCACCTTGCAACTGCTGGAGGTCGTCGATCTGTTCGACGATCTTTATCCGAAGGGGAAGCCTTGCAACACCAGCTCGGTGTGGGCCGGGGGCAAGTTCGTCTCGCGTCAGTCGACGTGGTGGGACGCGCTGGAAGGCTGCTTTCACAAGCATTTCCTCATGCTCGGGCAGTCGTTCGTCGAGCAGTTGCTGGACCAGAAGCTCAAGGACGTCGATGCCGCGGTGCGGCGCAACACGTCCGTCACCGACATCAAGGTCGCCGACGATGGATGCACGACGACGCTGTCGACCGGCGAGACCATCAAGTCCAGGTTCGTGATCGGCGCGGATGGCTCACGTTCGTTCGTGCGTGACCTGTTCGAGGTTCCGTTCGAGGTGACGCGTCCGCAATTGATCTGGGCGGTCCTGGATGGCGTCATCGAGACCGACTTCGTGAAGGTGCCGGAAATCATCGTGTTTCAGGCCGAGACCTCCGACGTGGCGTGGATTCCGCGCGAGGGGAATCTTGACCGCTTTTACGTTCGGATGGATACCAAGGAATTCACCGTCGAGCAGGCGATCGCGAAGATCAACCGCGCGATGCAGCCGCACGCGCTGCGCTTCAAGGAGCTCGTCTGGTACTCGCAGTTCTCCGTGAAGGAATCGGTGGCCGAGCACTATGCCATTGCCGACAGGGTCTTCCTGGCTGGCGACGCCTGCCACATTCACTCGGTGAACGGCGGTCAAGGTTTGAACACCGGCCTGGCGGATGCCTTCAACATCATGTGGAAGATGAGCATGGTGCTGGGCTCCGGCTCACCGGCGGAGTTGCTGCGCACCTACGAGCAGGAGCGCAAGCCGGTGGCCATGGGTGTGGTCGAGACGTCCAGCCAGCTCGTGCGGTCCACCAAGTACTCCGAGACCGGAACGCACGCGGACGACTACGTCAAAATCGTCGAGAAGCGAGCCGGCTACATCACCGGAATGGGCATTCGCTACGGCGAGCACGAACTGCACGGCAAGCGCTTGCCCGACTTCATGGTGCGCAACGACGGGGAGCAGGCTGACACGCGCATCTATTCGCTTCTGGACTATCGGTTTTTCACGCTCCTCGTGTTCGGCGACTGCAACGCGACATTGGACCTGCCGGCGTTCGTCAAAGTGATTCGGATTCGCGACGAGACGAGCCCGTATGCAAATCAGATGATCCTGGTTCGCCCCGATTCGTACATCGCCGCGTCTTCGTCTCTTTCCGATGCCTCTCCGATCACGGCTTATTTCGATTCGATGTTGAGCCGGGCTGTGGCGTAGAACCAGCGACTCCGGCGCTGCGTTGCGCAGGTCGAACACATGGCACTCGGCGTGGCCGAGTGCCTGATACTCGATTGATCTCGCGTATTGCAGCGGGACTATCGGCCGCTGCGCCGAACCCATGTACAATCCCGCGCCATGTACGCACTTCGCCACTTTCTGCACCGGCGCGGCGTCGCGAAACAGCTTCTGTGGATTCTCATCCTCGTGCCGCTGCTGTCTCGCGCGCTGATGTCGGGCGCCGTGATGCTCGATCCGGACGGTCCGGATGCGGGCTCGGTGGTGCTGTGCTCCGGCCGAGGTCCGCTGATCCTCGGCGCGACCGGGCCGACAGCGCACTTCGATGCGAGTGCTCCGATCACGCCGGCCAACGACGCACTGGCGCTCGTCGGCGCGCTCAAGCACGATACCCACGCCGGCAAGCCGGCGCCTGCCGATAGCGGCAACGGCGTCTGCGCGTTCAGCGCGGCACTGTTCGCCGCACTGGCGTCGTTCGTGCTGCTCGTGCTGCTGTTTCCCGCCGCGGCCCCGCGGCGTTTCCGGCTTCCGCCCGACTGCCCTCTCCCGGCGCGATCGATATTCGACGATCGTCCGCCCTCCCGCGCCCCGCCTCAGTTCTGCTGAACGTTTCGGTGCATTGCCCGCGCGCGTCGACGTGCGCGTGTGTCGATGCCATTCGTTTCGCTGACCCCGCTTCATCAAATCAACCGAATGCTCGCGTCGCGCGGGTGACGTCGGCATGCGCGCCGCTTGCGCGTGCCGATACGTCGCACGTTCCGCCGCAGCGCGCGTGCCGTTTCGACCTGCGCGTGCCGTACCGTGCCGCCGCCCGTCGGTGCTGCGCGTAGCCAGCGACGTCGCCGTCGCGGGTTGCGCAACGCATCGTGACGAGGGCCGGCTCGGGCCGCCCGTTCCGATCGATGACAACGAGGAGGTAACAGTATGTCGACCACCGTCGAGCCGGCGATCTCGCCCGCTCGTTCCGCAAGCGCCGGCTACCGGACGCTCTGGCGCTGGCATTTCTACGCCGGCCTGTTCGTGATGCCGTTCCTCGTGATCCTCGCGATCACGGGAACGCTGTACTGCTTCCAGCCGCAGATCGAGCCGTTGCTGTATCCGCACCAGCTGATCGTCGAGCCGCGCGATACGCGGAAACTCGATGCCGACACGCTGCTCGCGAAAGCGCGCGCCGCGATGCCGGCCGGTGCGACGCCGGTTTCCGCGCAGGTGTCCGCTGCGCCGGATCGCAGCGCCGAATACGTGTTCCGGCTCCGCGACGGCAGCCGGGAAAGCGTCTATGTGAACCCGTACGACGGCAGCGTGCTCGGCACGCTGAGCGTCGAGCGCCGCTTCATGCAGGTCGACCGGATGCTGCATCGCAAGCTGCTGCTCGGCAAGACGGGAGAACTGCTGATGGAGCTTGCCGCGTGCTGGACGTTCGTGATGATCGGCACCGGCGTCGCGCTGTGGTGGCCGCGCGGAACGGCGCGCATCGGGCGCGCGTTGCGGCCCGACCTGTCGCTGCGCGGCCGGCCGCTGTGGAAGAACATCCATGCGACGGCGGGCATCTGGCTCGCCGCCGGCGCGGTCGCCTTCATTCTGACGGGGCTGCCGTGGTCGGGCTCGTGGGGCAAGTACTTCAAGGCGCTTGCCGCGACCGTGAACCTTGGAGAGCCGCAAGGTGCATGGGGCGGCCTGCCATTGCGTTCGTCGCGTCCGGGCGCGGCGCCGGCCGGCATGGAAACACGTGCCGCCGCGCCCGCCGGGCGTCACCACGATGGAGGCGACTCGATGCCGGGGATGGTGATGGACGACCTGCCGCTGCCGCAGACGCCGTGGGCGGTCGGCAACGTGCCCGTTCCGCATTCGCCGTCGGCGCCGACACCGGCGCCGCTCACGCTCGATCGCGCAATCGCGATCGTCGCGGGGCTCGGCGTGACGAGCGGCTACACGCTCGCGCTGCCGGCCGGCGCGGACGGCGTGTTCACCGCGTCGTACTTTCCCGCCGATCCGAAGGCGGAGCGGACGATCTACATCGACCAGTACAGCGGCGCGGTGCTCAAGGACATCCGCTACGACGATTACGGCGCGGTGTCGCAGGCCGTGTCGTACGGCACGTCGCTTCATATGGGGCGGTACTTCGGGCTCGCGAACCAGATCGTCTGCGCAGTTCTGTCGCTCGGACTCGCCGCGATGGCCGTAACGGGCGCCGTGATGTGGTGGAAGCGCCGCCCCGCGGGCAAGCTGGGCGCACCGGCGCGCGAACGCGATGCGCCGCCGATGCGCGCCTGGATCGCCGGGCTCGTGCTGCTCGGGATCGTGTTTCCGTTGATGGGGATGACGATCGTCGCGGTGTGGCTGGTCGACCGGCTGCTGTTCGGCCGTGCGGCGCGCGCCGCACGAGTGCGCAGATCTCGCGCGTGATCGGTCCGCTCGATTTCCTCGCGAACTTCAGCGTGAATCACGCGGACGGCTGTCGCGATCATGAACGAGGCCAGTACGAGCAGTTCAACGCGAACGTCGGCTGCCGGTTCAGCCCGGCGGTCGAGACGCGCTTCTACGTCGGCGTGTCCGTAGTGAAGGCGGCGCCGGGCGCGGTGTCCGTCTCCGATTCGGACGCTTTGCGGGTTTTTACCTAACGCAAAGTTCAACCATGTCGCCGCGGATTTTCCGCATACTGTTTTCATCGACGTCTCGCGGGTCCGCCATGCCCAGCCGTTGCCGTCAGAAGATCGGGGTTGTCCTCGGGATCTTCGCGATCCTGTTGAGCGTGGTCGCGCCGACGATATCCCAGACGCTGCGCGGCGCGTCGGCCGAAGGCGCGCATCACGCCCTTCACGCGCATCACGGGCATCACGCGCACCACACGACCGCAGCCTCTCATCTCGCCCACGCCGAGACTGCCGCGCACCATCACGGTTCCGATTCGTGGCCGGGTTGCGCGTGCCCGTATTGCAGCCTGATTGCACACACACCGATGCTGCCTGGCGCGCCCGTGGCATTCGGCATCCCTGCACAACCGGCCGGGTTTGCAGCGCCGGTCGCGGCTGCGGCGTTTCGTCCGTACACGGTTCTGACTCTCGCGCAGCCGCGCGCCCCACCCGTATTGTCCTGACCCCTGCTGATGGCTTTCCCGCGATGCCGACGGACTGAACGGCGTCGCGGTGACGTCGCGCGTCTGTTGCGGCGACACCTCCATAACCAATCAGGACATCAACATGCGAACCACTCTCAGACGGGGCGCCGTGGCGCTATGCGCGCTCGCTCCTTGCCTCCTATCAGTCGATGCATCGGCCCATGCGGTGGCCGGCAATCGCGTATTCCCTGCCACGATGGCGGTCGACGATCCCGGCGTCGGTGACGAGCTGAACCTCGAATTCGGCCACCTCCAGTCCAGCACGGATGACGGCGACAAGCAGAACACCAATACGACGACGCTCGAATGGGACAAGCGGATCACACCCAGCTTCCAGCTTTCCGTGACGGGCACCTACGTCAACCTGAACGCGCCGAACGGCGGCTCGGCGCGTGGTTTCGACAACTGGCAGGTCGGCGCCAAGTACCGCTTCTACGTGAACGAAAAGCACGAGTTCATGGCATCGGTCGGCACGATCGCAGAGTTGGGCGGGACCGGCGCGCGGTCGATCGCCAATCCGCACTCGGCGATCACGCCGACGCTCTATTTCGGCAAGGGCTTCGGCGACCTGCCCGACAGCCTGAAATACCTGAAGCCGCTTGCGATCACGGGAACCGTCGGCCCGCGCCTGACGTTGAACAGCGCCGATCCGAATTCGTTGAGCTGGGGCGTCACCGTGCAATACAGCCTGCCTTATCTGCAGAACTTCGTGCAGGACGTGGGGCTCAAGGCGCCGTTCAGCAACCTGATTCCGGTAGTCGAATTTCCAATGAGCACGTGCACCGCCAGCCCGTGTTCGGGCCACACGACCGGGACGATCAATCCCGGCCTGATGTGGGGGAATCGCTGGGGCCAGTTCGGCGTCGAAGCGCAGATTCCGGTCAATCATGCGAGCGGAACGGGTGTGGGCGTCCTGCTGCAAGCCCATCTGTTCCTGGACGATGTATTGCCGAACTCGCTCGGCAAACCGATCTTCGGCAAAGGAGAATAGCGATGAAGCTGTTCAACCGTCTTCTGCGCAACTACCGCGCGGCTACCGTCGCGGCGGTCATGCTGATGCTGTCTGCCGCGTTCGCGCACGTGTTCCCGCAAACCCAGTCTCCGTCGGCGGGCGCCGAAGTGCCGGCGCCCGCCAGCGTCACGATCGTGTTCGACGGGCCGCTCGAACCCGCATTCAGCTCGCTGACCGTCAGCAATTCCGCGGGTAAGCAGATGAACACCGCGAAAGCGCAGGTCAGCCCCGACAACCGGAAGTCGATCAGCGTTGCGCTGCCGCCGTTGCCCGTCGACCGCTACACCGTCCATTGGGTGGCAGTGGCTGCGGATGGGCATCGCACGCATGGCGACTATTCGTTCAAGGTGAAGTAACGGACCCGGCGGTGGCATTCGCATCGATCGTGGTGGCGGCCATCGCCAACGAAACGTTCGCGTGCGCGGTGGGTGCATCTGGCGGGGCATGATTCATGCTCGTCAGCGTTGCCATGGTATTGGGCGGGATCAACCGCCCGATTTATCTGCCACGCATTCGGTTTGGTGCTTCAGCGGGCTCATTCCTGACCATCCTGAGGATGGAGGCCGTCATGATGCCTTGTGTTCTCTCTGCCGCTGCCGTGCTCGCCCACACTATTCCTGGGGCACACCTTGGCGCCGGATCATGAGTCGAAGACACGGCTCCCGTGGATCCGCGAGCGTCAAGGCATCGACGCTCTTCGGAGCATCCTTACATTTCGAAATCCTTTCTTTCGCCCGCCCCCGTATCGCGAGGTCTCAACAAAAAATATTCCGCGAAATCGTTTGCGCATCCGTCACCGGCGTTCAGTTTATTCATCACATGCCGATATCTCTAATGCGTTCGGGATCGAAGCGGCGTCGCCCCGCCGCTTCGATCCGATACGACAACAAACGACGAGACGGATAGCGAAAGGAAGGTTTGTGGCGACAGTTTTCGGGTGCATCGTATATAGGCACAATCTCTGGCTGCTGCTGCTTGCCGCGCTGTTGTGCGGGGCCGGCTCGTGGGTCACCGCGCGCCTGTTCCAGCGCACGGTGAATACCACCGGCACGCAGCGGCTCGGCTGGCATGTGCTGACGGCCATCTCGGCCGGCGTCGCGATCTGGTGCACGCACTTCGTCGCGATGCTCGGTTTCGAAGCCGGCGCGCCCGTGCACTTCAACCTGCCGCTCACGCTCGTGTCGCTGGCGATCGCGGTCGGCGGCAGCACGATCGGCTTCGTGCTGACGACCTGCCGCGCCGCGAAGGCCGCCGCCCCCGCGCTCGGCGGCGCCGTCGTCGGCGTGGCGATCGTGCTGATGCACTTCACCGGCATGCTCGCGTGGCGGGTCGAGGGCTTCGTGTCGTGGGACGTCGGCTACCTGATCGCGTCGGTGCTCCTGTCGATGACCCTCGCGGCGCTCGCGCTGCACCTCGCGATGCTGCCGTCGCGGCACGCGGTCAACCAGATGGCCGCCGTGCTGTCGCTCGCGATCCTCGCGCTGCACTTCACCGGCATGTGCGCGCTGCGCGTGACGCCGCTGACGCTCGACGGCGCGTGGACCGACGCGAACGCGCTGCGCCCGCTGGCGCTGGCGGTCACGGCGATGTCGCTCGTGATCGTCTGCACGGGGCTCGTGAGCTACGTGATCGACAGCAACGTGCGGGCCGAATCGCTCGAGCACCTGCGCCGGATGGCGCTGAGCGACATGCTGACCGGCCTGCCGAACCGGGCCAGCTTCAACGAACGGCTGGACCTGGAAATCGCGCTCGCGCACGAGCGCGGCACGAAGCTCGCGCTGATCGGCATCGACCTGAACCGCTTCAAGGAAATCAACGACCTGCGCGGCCACCACGCCGGCGACGAGGTGCTGCGCATCCTCGCGCGGCGGATGACGAACCTGCTGCGCGACGGCGAGTTCGTCGCCCGCGTCGGCGGCGACGAATTCGCGGCGCTGTGCCGGATGAACGACGGCACGCACCCGATGGACCTGCTCGGGCGGCTCGAGCCGGCGCTCTTCAAGCCGGTCCGGATCGACGACTACGAGATCGTGCCGGGCGCGAGCTTCGGCGTCGCCGTCTACCCGGACGACGCGAGCACCAAGGCGATCCTCATCAACAACGCGGACCTCGCGATGTACCGCGCCAAGGGCAGCCTCACGCAGCCGGTCTGCTTCTACGAGCCGGCGATGGACCTGGTCGTCCGCGCCCGCCGCAGCCTCGCGGCCGACCTGCGCCGCGCGGTGGCCGACAACCAGCTGAGCATCCACTACCAGGTGCAGACCTCGCTCGCGACCGGCGAGATTCGCGGCTACGAGGCGCTGCTGCGCTGGCAGCATGCGACGCTCGGCACGATCTCGCCCGCCGAGTTCATTCCGCTCGCCGAGGAAAGCGGCGTCATCCTGGACATCGGTGCATGGGTGCTGCGCGAAGCATGCGCGCGGGCGGCCATGTGGGAGCCGCCCTATGTCGTCGCGGTGAACGTGTCGGCCATGCAGATCATGCACGCCGACCTGACGGCGCTGGTCACGCAGGTGCTCGAGGAAACCCGCCTGCCGGCGTCGCGCCTGCAGCTCGAGCTGACCGAATCGACGATCTTCGCCGGCCGTGAGCGCGCGCTGAACACGCTGCAGCAGATCAAGGCGCTGGGCGTCAGCATCGCGCTCGACGATTTCGGCACCGGGTATTCGTCGCTCGACACGCTGCGCTCGTTCCCGTTCGACCGCATCAAGCTCGACCAGTCGTTCGTCGCGGACGCGGAAGTGCGGCCGCAGGATCGCGCGATCATCCGCGCGGTGCTCGCGCTCGGCAAGAGCCTGGGCATTCCGGTCCTGGCCGAAGGCATCGAGACGCACGACCAGCTTGCGCTGCTGGCCGAGGAAGGCTGCGACGAAGCGCAGGGCTTCCTGCTCGGCCGGCCCGCGCCGCTCAACGAAATCGTCGGCAGCGGGCAGATCACGCTGACCGGCGGCAACCGCGCCCGCGCGCCGGCCCCCATGCTGGAAATGGCTGCCATTTCCGACCTGGAGCCGGCCCCGTTCGGGTACCCGACCACGCCGGACACGGCAACCTGAGCCCGGGTTGCACCAGGCAGGCCAACATGAAAACCCACAACGCACGGATGGCAAGACTGGCAAGCATCGCGGCGCCGGCCCGGAACCCGGACCTGCTCGTGGCGCAATACCGGGTATTCGCCGGCCAGCTCCCGGTGATGTACCTGATCCTCATCACGAGCACCTGGAGCCTCGCCGTCACGCACCTGGGCAGCGCGCCGTCCTGGCTGACGGTCGCGATGCCGTGCGCGATGACGCTCGCGTCGCTGGTGCGGCTGCTGCACTGGCGCCACGCCCGGCTCCTGGACCCGACGCCGGAAACCGTGTTGCGCGCGCTCACGGTCACGAACTGGCTGGTGATCCCGATCGCGGTGACGTTCACCACGTGGGCGCTGCTGCTGTTCCCTTACGGCGACGCGTGGCAAAAGGCCCAGGTCGCGTTCTACATGGCGATCACGCTGATCGGCTGCATCTTCAGCCTGATGTACCTGCGCTCGGCCGCGCTCACCGTGGCCGTGATCGTCAACGTCGCGTTCATCGCGTTCTTCATCTCGACGCGCCAGCCGACGCTCGTCGCCACCGCGGTCAACATGGTCTTCGTGTCGGCGGCGCTGATCATCGTCATCTCGGTCAACTACCGGGGCTTCCTGCACACCGTCGACGCGCAGGCCGAATCGCGGATGCGCGAGCAGGCGCAGACGCGGCTGATGCAGATGATCGACGACATGCCGGTCGCCGTGATGACGGCCGACCCGGAGACGTTCCGCATCAACTACCTGAACGCGACCTCGCTGAACCTGCTGCGCTCGATCGAGCACCTGCTGCCGATCCGTGCGGACGACGCGCTCGGCGCGCCGATCGACTTCTTCCACCCGCACCCGCAACACCAGCGCCGCATGCTCGCCGATCCGGCGAACCTGCCGCATCGCACCCGGGTCCGGCTCGGGCCGGAAGTGCTCGACTTCCAGGTCTCGGCCGTGCGCGACGCCGAGGGGCGCTACATCGGCCCGATGCTGTCGTGGTCGATCGTCACGCAGCAGGCCGAGGCGGAGGCGCGCATCCACCAGCTCGCCCATCACGATTCGCTCACCGGCCTGCCGAACCGCGCGACCTTCCTCGCCGAATTCGACGCATGCCTGCGCCGCTCGGACAAGGTGATCGCGCTGCTGTTCATCGACCTCGACGGCTTCAAGCTGATCAACGACGCGCGCGGGCATTCGGCGGGCGACGAGGTGCTGCGCCAGGTCGCGGAGCGCCTGCGCGGGCAGTGCCCGGAACCGGGCATGATGCTCGGGCGCATCGGCGGCGACGAGTTCGCGGTGCTGATCCGCGACACCGATGCGGACGGTGCGATGGGCGCGGCCGCGCGGCTCGTGGACACGCTCGTCGCGCCCTACGCGCCGTCGCCCGACCGGCAGTTCCGCATCGGCGCGTCGATCGGCTGCGTGCTGGCGCCGCATCACGGCAACGACGCGGGGGTGCTGCTGTCGCGCGCGGACATGGCGCTCTACGCGGCCAAGAAAGCCGGCAAGGGCACGTACCGGATGTTCTCGCCGGACATGGAAACGAGCGCCCAGGAGCGGATCGCGCTCGAATCGAAGCTGCGGCTCGCGCTGGACGAGAACCAAGGGCTGTACGTGTTCTACCAGCCGATCGTCGACGTCCGCACGCGCCGGATCACGACGCGCGAGGCGCTGCTGCGCTGGCATCACCCGCGCGCCGGCTGGATCTCGCCGGCCCGCTTCATTCCGGTGGCCGAGCGCGGCGGCCTGATCGACCGGCTCGGCCGCTTCGTGCTCGACCAGGCGTGCCGGCAGGCGGCGCGCTGGCCGGACGGCGCGCACGTCGCCGTCAACGTGTCGGCCGGGCAGCTCGGCCACGGCACGATCGCGCCGGCTGTCGCCTCGGCGCTGGCCGGCGCGGGCCTCACGCCCGACCGGCTGGAAATCGAGGTGACGGAAACCGCGCTGCTGCACGACGAGGGCAAGGCCGTCGCGGACCTGCGCGCGCTGCGCGCGATGGGCGTGCGCGTCGCGCTCGACGACTTCGGCACCGGCTTCTCGTCGCTCGCGCACCTGCGCGCGTTCCCGTTCGACAAGATCAAGATCGACGGCAGCTTCGTGCGCGATGCGGTCACGCGCCCGGACTGCGCCGCCGTCGTGTGCGCGGTGGCCGATCTCGGCAAGCGCCTCGGCGTGACGACGGTCGCGGAAGGCGTCGAGACGGAGGAGCAGCTCGCGTGCATCACGGAAGCGGGCTGCCGCGAGGTGCAGGGCTTCCTGCTCGGCAGGCCCGAGCCGGGCGAGCGCGATGCGCCGGCCATCCAGTGGATCGAGCGGGCCGCGCTGGCCGCGAAGAAGCGGGCCTGACCGGCGACGAAACGACCGGACTACTGAATAACCGATGCGGATCGGCGGCGCGCGCGGCCCCGTCGACCGCTTACTGCACGTGGAACTTCGGCGACGTCTCCAGCATGCCGGCCACCTTGCAATCCGGCGCCAGCGGCGTGTACTTGAACGTCAGCGTCGACTTCGGATCGCTCCACTCCGTCACGACCTTGCTCGGGCCGCAGGTGCCGAGCACCCATACCGAGACCTGCGCGTTGTTGATCGTCAACTGCGTCGCGCTGTCCGCCTGCCCCGTCCACGGCGACGTGCTCGACGCGCTGCCGGTGATGACGCCGCACAGGCCGCTGCCCGTGAACTGCGTCGACGTGATCGTCACGATGCCGGACGACGTGATCGTGCCGTTGAACCTCGTCGTGCAGTTCACGTTGTTCCCCCCCTTGCTGAGGGCCGTGATGCCCAATGCGGAGAACGGTTCGCCATTGGGGTTCATCGCCTGGCCGTCCGCGCGCGTGACGGTGACGGCGAATGCGGGCGCGGCGAGCGCGGATGACAATGCAAGCGCAGCAACTGCAGAAACGGCTTTGCGAATCTTCATGGTAGTGGCCTTACTCGAAGAGTGGCGGCGAGCCGCCGAACGTGCGGCGCGGGAATCCGTGCCGGGCGGACACAACGCGCCGATCGACGCAACGATCGACCGGCGCGAGCGGGCCGCGGCGGCGCGCGGCCCCTTCAACCGCTTACTGCACGTGGAACTTCGGCGACGTCGTCAACGTGCCGTTCACCTTGCAATCCGGCGTCAGCACCGCATTGTTGAACGTCAGCGACGAGTTCGGATCGCTCCACGCCAGCACGACCTTGCTCGGGCCGCAGGTGCCGAGCAGCGTCACCGTGACCTTCGCGTTGTTCACCGACAGCTGCGTCGCGCTGTCCGCCTGCCCCGTCCACGGCGACGTGCTCGACGCGCTGCCCGAGATGAGCCCGCACGTGCCGCCGCCCGTGAACTGCGTCGACGTGATCGTCACGATGCCGGACGACGTGATCGTGCCGTTGAACGTCGCCGTGCAGTTCGCGCTGATCCCTCCCTTGCTGAGGCCCGTGATGCCCGATGCGGAGAACGGTTCGCCATTGGGGTTCATCGCCTGGCCGTCCGCGCGCGTGACGGTGACGGCGAATGCGGGCGCGGCGAGCGCGGATGACAATGCAAGCGCAGCAACTGCAGAAACGGCTTTGCGAATCTTCATGGTACTGGCCTCACTTGACGAATGGCGGCAAGCCGCCGAATGTGCGGCGCGCGGGCCTGGCCGGCCGTTGCGCCGCGGGAATCCGGCACGGCGCCCGGCGGGCGCCGGCCGGATCAGAACTTGTAGGAGATGCCGACGAACGTGATCAGCGGGTCCGCCTTCACCTTCGAGCGCGAGGTCGCGAGCGTCGAGCCGTCGGCCGCCTTGATGGTCGTCGTCGCGTACGTCTTGAGCGGCATGTACGACAGCGTCGCGGTCAGCGCCCAGCGGCTGGTGATCGCGTAGCTCGCGCCGATGTTGTAGATCGGCGTGAACGACGACGACGACTTCGCCTCGACCGACGTCGGCCCCGGCTTGCCCGCGCCCGCGGCGAGCACGCTGCCGAGGTTCTCGTTGATGTCGCGCGCGAAATTGCCGTTCAGCTGGATGTTCGTGAACCAGCTGTACGAGACGCCGACCCCGACGAACGGCCTGAAGCGCGCGGTCGGCGCGTTGAAGTAGTACTGCAGGATCACGGCCGGGCTCCATTGCCGCGCGTTCTTCACGGCCGGCTGGTTCGCGGCCTTGCCGAGATCGACGTTGCCGAGCGAGCCGCTCGGGCCGAACGGCCGGATCTCGCCGTGCCCCGTCAGCTTGAACTCCGGCGGCACGCCGAGCACCGACGTGACCGCGATGTGGTCGGTGAAGAAATGCGTGAGCGTCAGGCCGACCGTGTCCGCGTTGTTGACGGTGAGGCTCGTGCCCGGCGACGTGAACGAGCTCGGCAGACGCAGCGGCCCGTTCATCGGCGAATCCACGACGTGGGTGGTCAGCGGGCCGCCCGAGCCCTGCGGCATCACGTGCAGCCAGCCGAGCGTCGCGACGTTGTCGCCCGCCTGCTGCGCGAGCGCGAGCGCCGGAACCGCGGCGGCGACGCCGGCGAAAAACAGCTTCTTCATGGGATCTCCTCGCATGTTGCGTCCGCCGGCGTCACTGCACGAATGCACCGATCGTGAAATACGGGTTGCCCGCGGCGCTCGTGTCGAGGAAGCCGAACACGCCGCCCGTGAACACGAACTTGCCGGTCGGCGGCCCCGACGCCGCATCCGCATGCACCGTCGTGATCACCCCCGGCACCTGCTGCGTGTAGTCGAGATTCAGCGCGCGCGTGAGCGCCGCCTGCGACGCGTTGAACGGATCGAGCAGCGTCGCCTGCGCGCCGACTAGCGCGGTCGCGCGATAGTCGAGCCGGCTGTCGACGCCGGTGTACTCGCCGTTCTGCGAGCCCGGCGCGATCGCGTTGCGCGGGCCCAGGATCGAAATGCCCGATTCGTCGTCGGCGGACGGCACGCCCTGCGTCAGGTCCGCGTTCGCGGCCCCCGTGCGGATCAGGATCGGCACGAGCTGGTTGCGCAGCTTGCCGACGATCAGGTTCGCGCGCCCGGCCTTCGCCGGGTCCACCGCGGCCAGCGTCGCCGGAATCTGCGGCAGGTAGTTGACCGACTGGAAGGCCGGCACGTCCGCGCGCAGCGTGAAGTTCTGGTTGACCGTCGCGGACGACGCGAGCGGCGCGCCGCCGTTCTTCACGCCGAGGTTGTCGGTCTCGACGTAGCTGCCGTCGGCGTTGATCGTCACCGACTGGTCGATCGCGACCTGCGTGAAGCTCTGCGACGGCACCTGGTGATAGCCGAGCTGGTTGTACGTGCCCGCGATCTTCGACAGGTCCGTCTCCACCTGCGCGAAGCTGATGAACGGGTAGGTCGGGAACGTCGTCTTCGGAATCCGGCCGACGCCGATCACGCCGTCGAACTGGATCGTCGCGCCCGGAATCGCACCGCCCAGCACGCCCTCGCCGAGGAACATGCGCGCCGGCCGCGCGGGATCGAGGCTCGCGTTGTTCAGGCGGAACGTGCACTGGTTCAGCTTCTGCGTCGGCAGCCCGGTCTCGTCGGACAGCGTGCCGGTCATCACGTTGTACGGCGCGACGGCGCGCGTCGGCTGCACGGTGCCCGTCGTCGCGGGCACCGGCGACGCGAGATAGGTGATCTGGTAGGTCATCTTCACCGTGTCGAGCTGCACCTTCACGAGCTCGCCCGAACCGGAGCCGCCGATGAACGCGGTGTTGTAGTCGATCTGCTGCGGGCACAGGCGCACGACGGGCGCCGGCGGCGGATCGGCGTCGCCGCCGCATGCCGCGAGCACCGGCGCGCATGCGGCGGCGGCCATCCAATGGGAGATTTTCATAGGAATCCTGTTTATGTGGACGAAGGCGGCGTTGCGCGCCGCCTTGCCTGCCGGATGATTACTGGACGAATGCGCCGACCGTGAAGAACGGGTTCGGCTGACTGTTGTTCATGACCATCGCGTAGACGTTGCCGATCTTCACCGCCCAGCCGGTGTCGCCCTTGCTGATGATCGCGACGTTGCCGTTCGCGCTCGTCGCATTGAAGTCGCGCGTCGCCGTCACCTTGATCTTGCCGGGCGTCGCCTGGGTGTAGTCGAGCGCGAACTGGCCCGTCACCCCCGACGTCTGCGGATTGATGAACGCGGCCGTCGCGCCCTGGAACAGCGTCGACGTGTAGTTCGCCGCCATCGACGAGATCGCGCTGCCGTCCGAGCAATTGCCGGGGCCCGGTTCGAAGAAGCTGCCGCTGTAGATGCCCGGCAGGTCCGGGTGCGGCACGCTGTGGTCGAACGCGGGCCCGTCCTCCGCGGGCGCGCCCGTCACGCCGTTGTGGGTGACGACGCCGCACGCGGCGGCGCTCGTCGCGCCGATGAAGCCGCCCTGCATCGCGTTCGCCGGCATTGCGGTCGCGGGCGCCAGCACCGAGATGCCGACCTCCGGGTCCGCGACCGCGCCGGCCGGATTGCCGGGCGGCGAATACGAGTAGCCGACGCGGATCACGACCGGCACGCGCACGCCGTTCAGCTTGCCGACGATCATGATCCCCTTCGCCTGCGACGGCGTCACGAACACGATCGTCTGCGACTGGCCCGCGATCGGGTAATGCTGCCCCGTCTGCGGCAGGCTGACGAACACGTTGTCGGGCGAACCGTCGGTGTTCGTGCGCAGCGTCCACGGCATGCCGGTCGTCTGGCACGAGTAGTCGCTGCCGGGCGTGATCGTGCACGAGCCGTCCGCGTTCAGCGTCTGGTTCCAGTTCACGGTGTCCGGCTGCCAGCCTTGCGGCTGCGTGGTCTGGAACGAGCTGCCGGTCGGCTGCAGGTGGATGCCGAGCTCGTTGTAGTTGCCGGCAACCTTCGAGAAGTCGGTTTCGGTCTCGCTGAAGCCGATGAACGGATAGAAGTCGAACGTGCGCGACGGCACGATGCCGAGCGTCACGCCCGGAAAGAGCTCGATTCCGGCGAACGCGATCGTCGCGCCGGGAATGCCGCCGCCCACGACGCCGTTGCCGACGAACAGCATCGGCGGATCGGCGCGGTTGATCGTCACCGCATATGCGCCGTCGCTCGTCGCGCCGCTGTCGAGCACGAACGCGCAGCGGTTCTGCTCGGCCGTCGGCAGGTTGGACGGATGGTGGAACGCGCCGCTGATCGTAAGGCCCGCGCGCGTATTGTTGATCTGCCCGGCCGAGGTCGGCACCGACGATTCGATGAACTGCAACTGATAGGTCTGCTTCGTCGTGTCGAAACGCACCTTCACGTATTCGCCGCTGCCCGCGCCGCCGGTGTAGGTCGTCGTGTAGTCGAGTGCGTCCGGGCAAAGCTTCGTGACGACGGGCGGCTGCGTCGCGGGCCCGCTCGGCGGGCAACTGCTGCCCGAGCATTGCGGAACGTTGATCGGCGCCGGATCGTCGCCGCCACCGCAACCGGCGATGAACGGCGCGGCCAGCATCGCGCAGGACAACAAGGCAGACAGCCCAGGCTTGAAACGCATCAGCCCCTCCTAATGATGAACGTGTGTCTCGTCGGCGCGGGCTCGTCGGCCCGTCGCCATTGATGCCGGCCGCCGTCGACCGGGCAACGGGTCGGCGGCTGCCGGATGGCGCCCCGGCCGCCAACGGCCGTGAGCGTGCATGCGCGGCCCTCGCGCGCCGGTCGTGCGGCGGTGCGCGAGAACGGAAATTCGTGGCGGTGGAATTCGGCCGGCTAGAAACCGGTTGCGCGGGATGGCGGTGCGTTGCGTGCGTTGCCCTGTCGGGCGATCCGCGCGGAATGGTGTTGCGTCGTCTGCCCCCAGCCTCGGTGTCTCATCTCGGTCTCCGTCGGTTCGCGGGGCTCGTGACGGCGCCGCGTTGTTTGCGTGAAACTATGATCCGACGAATGCGGTATGTAAATTGATACCGAATTCCAAACATTGCATTGCACGAGAGACTACCGGCGCAAAGGGCGTTCACGATTTTTCAAACAACATACAAATGTGTATCGAGCCACCGGCAGATGCGCTTTTCCGCGATGACGGATGATGCGACGCGCGAACGTACTCCGCCGTTCTCTTCCGCATGACTTTGCATACGATGGCAATTTCGAACATGATCCGCCGGACTGTGCACACGAACGGTTTTTTCCGTCGAAACCGTACGGAGCCACGAAAAACCGTTCGATCGCATGGTTTTTCCGGATTCTGAAGCCGATCTCGTCAAAACTCGTCGATCGCACAGTTTCAGCTTGCTTTTCGCGATACAGGTGCAATACTGTGTGATCGTACAGTTTCTTCTTTTTACCGCGACGAAACGCACCGGCGCCGCGCCAGCGGCCCGGCCCGCCGTTTGCGTCGCTGGAGTCCGTCGACATGCGTTACACGATCGAGCACGCCTCCGACCTCGGCGGCGTGATCCGCGCCGCCCGGAAGGTGCAGAACCTGCGCCAGGACGATGCCGCCGGCAGCGTCGGCGTCAGCGAGTCGTTCATGGTCAAGGCCGAGCGCGGCGCGGACACCGTCCAGTGGGGCAAGGTGTTCCAGATCCTGCAGGGGCTCGGCGTGCGGATCGTCGTCGACATTCCCGACGCGAACGACGAACTTCTCCGAAACCAGTCGGCCCGGGCGAGCCATCGCGCGAGCGTCAGGGAACGGCGCGCCGCCGAGCGGCTGCTGCTGCGCGCCGATGCCGCTTCACCGGCCGCATCGCCGCCCGGTTCCTCCGACGCGGCGCGCCTGCTGAAAGCCGCCAGGCTGCTCGTCGCCGCTGCCGAAACGGCCGCAGAATCCGCCGCATCGCAACCGCCCGTGCCGAGCGCCGCGTCCCGCGCGCTGGACATCGCCCGTCGCGTGCTGGCCGACGCCCACGCGCACGCGCCCCGCCCGCCGCGCGGCAATCCCGCCGAACCGGGGGACGGGCAATGACCGGGCGCACCCTCGTCGCGTCGATCGACGGCCAGCGCATCGGCACGCTGCACGAGCACCAGAACCTGTGGGCGTTCGAGTACGCGCGTTCGTGGCTCGACCACCCCGCCCGCTTCGCGCTGAGCCCGCACCTGCCGCTGCAGGCGGACGTGCTGCGCGACGGCGCGACCACGCGCCCGGTGCAATGGTATTTCGACAACCTGCTGCCCGAGGAAACCGTGCGCGCGCTGCTCGCGAGCGACGCGGGGCTGCCCGACATCGCCGACGCGTTTGCGTTGCTCGCGCACTACGGCCGCGAATCGGCCGGCTCGGTGACGCTGCGCGCGCCCGACGATCGCGCGGACCCGGACACGCGGCTGCGGCCGCTCGACGACGCGGAACTCGACGCGCGCATCCGCGCGCTGCCGACGGTCCCGCTCACGCATGACGCGCCGAAGAAAATGTCGCTCGCGGGCGCGCAGCACAAGCTCCCGGTCGTGCTGCGCGACGGGCAACTGTTCGAGCCGAGCGGGCAGGCGGTTTCGACCCACATCCTGAAGCCGAATCACCCGCACGCGCACGACTACCCGCATTCGGTCGTCAACGAATGGTTCGTGATGACGCTCGCGCGCCGCGTCGGCCTCGACGTGCCCGACATCGAGCGCCGCTACGTGCCGGCGCCCGTGTACGTGATCCGCCGCTTCGATCGCGACGTGACGGACGGCACGGTCGAGCGGCGTCACGCGATCGACGGCTGCCAGGTGCTCAATCTGGCCGCGACGATGAAATACACGGGCTGGTCGCTCGACGCGCTCGCGGCGCTGGCGAACGCCTGCCGCGCGCCCGCGCCGGCGCGGCTGCGAATTTTCCGCTGGCTGGTGTTCTGCATCGTGGTCGGCAACGGCGATTCGCACCTGAAGAACCTGAGCTTCCTCGTCGCCGACAGCGGCCTGGCGCTGTCGCCGCACTACGACCTGCTGTGCGACGGCGTGTACGAAACCGCGACCTACAGTCCAAAGAGCCGCTGGCCGGACCTCACGGAATTCACGCGGCCGGTCGCCGGCGTGCGGCGCTACGCGGACTTCACGCGTGACGTGCTCGAGCAGGCCGGTGCGGCGCTCGGGCTGACGCGCGCGACCGCGCTGCGCCACGTCGACGCGCTGCTGCAGCACCTTCCCGCCGAGGCCGATGCGCTGCTGCGCGAAGTGGGCCGGGACAACGACGCGATGATCGCGGCGCGCCCCGAACTGACGGCGACGCTCGGCGGCGAAGTCCACCTGCTGCGCGCGATCCGCCATATCGTCATCCACGAGATGGTCGGGCGGCTGCGAAGCCGCTGACCTGCACCGCCGACCAACGCGATGAACACCGCCCCTCGCCCGCCCATCGTCGAACAACTCGCCGCACGGCTCACCGGCACGCTGGATCATCCGCGCTGCGCTACGCCGAGCGTGCGTGCCGTTGACCAGGGATTCGTTCGGTCGGCTTGATCGGCATGTCTCGATGATATACGATATAGATATCATATATGGAGAGTGCTATGAGCCGAATCCTGATTGACCTGCCGGACGCACAGGTCCAGGCCCTGGCGGCCGTGGTCGAGGCGGAGCAGCGGCCGCGCGCGGCAGTCATCCGCGACGCGATCGACGCTTATCTCGCACAGCGCAAGCGCACAGCCGGCGCCGATGTGTTCGGCCTCTGGAAAGGAAAGAAGGTCGACGGCCTGGCGTATCAAGAGGCGTTGCGCGAAGAATGGTGAACGCCCTGTTCGACACCAATATCCTGATCGACTATCTGAACGGAGTCGACGCAGCGAAGACCGAACTCGCACGATATCCCGCGCCGGCGATCAGCACGATCACCTGGATGGACGTGCTGGTCGGCACCACGCCTGCCGACGACGCGCCCATCCGCGCGTGGCTGGCGACGTTCGAAGTGGTCGATCTCGACTCGACTATTGCCGACAGGGCCGTGGCGATCCGCAAAGCGAGGCGAATTCGTCTACCCGATGCAATCGTCTGGGCGAGCGCGCAGGTCAGGGGGCTGCTGCTGGTCTCGCGCAACACGAAAGATTTCCCGGCCGAAGAACCCGGCGTACGCGTTCCGTACGTCATATGAATCCCTCCCCCCGCCCGCCCATCGTCGAGCAACTCTTCGCACGGCTCACCGGCACGCCGGACCATCCGCGCTTCGTCGGCGCGCCGCTCGATCCGTCCGAGCTCGACGCGCATGCGCTCGGCGCGGTCTGGCCCGCGCTGCGCCACGCCGAGCGTGCGCGCCATGACTACGACGATCCGCGCGCCGAATGCCTGCGCTGGCTGCACCGGCAAATCGAGGCGCTCGACCTCGCGCCGCAGCTCGACGAACCCGCCGCGCTCGAACTGTTCCGCGGCGTGCGCGCCGGCGAATGGACGCACGCGCTGCAGGATCTGCCGTATCTCGCGCAAGCGCCTTCGCCCGCGCTGCAGGCGGAGCTGGCCCGCATCCTGAGCGCGTCGCCCGACGGCGAATGGCGCAACACGCTGTCGTACGGGCTGGTTGCGCTGGAGCACTTCGCGGGCCGGCGCGGCCGCACGCCGTTGCGGGACCAGATGGTCGCGTTCCATCAGGACTCGCCGTGGCGCGTGCGCGAGTGCGACGTCCTCGCCGAACTGGGGCCGGCCGCGCTGCTCGCGCTCGCCGGCACCCATGACGGCTATTTCGCGCCGAAGCGCCTGTGGTTCGACCTCGACGATCCGGCCGTCACGCTCGCGGACGAGATCGCCTACGTCGAGTTCGCGCGCGACACGCTGACGCAAGCGGCCCGGCACGTCGCCGACATCCAAAGCGGGCAGCTTCCCTATGCCGCCGATCGTGCGTTCACGACCGACGACGCGCAGGTCGTCGCGCGGGCCGCCCGCGTCGCCGCGTATCGCGACGAAGCGTGGTTCCGCCCCCTGATCGGCCCGCTGCTGACCGGCGTATGCGTCGCGCCGACCGCCGCGAAGACCGCGCCGTCGCAGTCGCTCGCGATCGCGCTCGGGCATGCGGTCGAGACGATTCCGACGCCGGAGGGCGTGCGCGCGCTGCGCGACGCGCTGGCGTTGGTCCGGCACGCCGGCCTGCAGAAAAAGCTCGCGCGCAACCTGAAGCCGGCGGAGCGCGCGCTCGGCGACCGGCCGGCCACGGCGCTGCGCCTGACGCTCGACGCGAAGCCGGACAAGAAGCAGCAGGCGATGCTCGCCGCGTGCATGGAAGCGGGCTACTGGCTGGCGACGTCGCTCGACCCGGCCGAGTGGCGGCAACGGCTGGTGGATGCGCCGGCGGGCGCGGCGTTCTCGACGCGGATGATCTGGCAGGCGTTCGGGCCGGACGGCCAGCGCCGCTCGTTCATGCCGGACGCGGCGCACGGCAAGCTCGTGCTGCGCGACGCGGCCGGCGAGCCGTGCGAGATCGACCCGCACGGATCGATCCGTCTGTGGCATCCGCTGGCGGCCGACGCCGACGAGCGTGCCGCGTGGCAGCGCGCGGTGGTCGCGCGCAGGATTCGCCAGCCGGTCCGGCAGGCGTTCCGCGAGTTCTACGCGCCGGCCGCCGACGAAGCGACGGCCGGCGAATCCGCGCTGTTCGAGGGCCACGTGCTGGCGATCCGCCCGCTGCTCGGCCTGGCGCGCCGCGAGGGGTGGTCGATCCGTTCGGACGACGCGGGCCTCGCCCGCGAATTCGGCGACGTGCGCGCGACCTTCTCCGTCGCCGCGCGGCTGTTTCCCGGCGCGGACGGCCTCGGCACGTCAGGTCTCCTGACTTTCGAACGCAAGCGCGAGCGGCGCTGGGCAAGCACACCGCTCGACGGGCTGGACCCGATCGTGTTCTCGGAAGCGGCGCGCGCGGTGGATTTGCTGGTGAGCGTCGCGAGCTTCGCGCTGGATGCCGCCGCGGACCACACACCCGCGACAGCCGCCGACGCCCATCGGCTGCGCGTCGAGCAGGACGTGCGCGAGCATCGCCTGTACCGGCTGCTGGACGTGCCGCTCGGCGCGATGGCGCGGCAGCGGCGGCAGGTGCTGTCGCTCGTGTTCGCCGAGCAGGTCGAACAGGGCCGGCTGTCGATCGACGAGCGCCACGTGCGCGTCGGCGATCATGCGGTGCATTGCGCGACGGCCCGCGTGACCCGCCACGGCGAACCGGTCGACGTGCCGTTCGAACCGCCGGCCGCGCCGCTGCGCGCGGTGCCGTGGCTGCCCTACGACGAGGTGCTGCTGCAGCGGATCGTCGATATCGTCGCGAGCCTGCTGCTGAAGTAGCGCGGCGTCGGAGCCGTTTGCGTGTCGAACCCGAACGATTTGAAAGTGTTGGCACGCCAGGAGCTTACATTCGCAGCACAAGCCGCGCGTCGCGCTGTCGCGATCGCGACGCGCCGGCTTGTGCAGGGGGCCATGCCTGATCGCCCCGGACGCAGCTCGTTGCGCGCTTCACTCCATTGAAAACAACTCGCAGCCGAATTTACCGCCCTATATCAGATTAAAACCGCACCGGGAATTTTTACTTCTTATAATTTACAAATTTGAAAATATCTTAATTTTTATTTCCCGACCCTATGGATTGTATTTTAGCTTTCCGGTTGACAGTCAATTTTAATCCGGATATAAATACACAAATCGATCGGCAGAAGCACAGATGGCCGTCATCGTAGCCTTTTCGTGAATGCTTGAAGACACCTGAAATTCGAAATCACCGTTGCAGCAGCCATGTCGCATTTTATCGATGCACGCTCATGCATGTATTGACGCGCAATCTTTCATATTGACGACCGCCTTGCGTTCGCGACAACGACGTCGCGTCGGCTCGTGCAGGTCCGGCTACGAAGCCAGGCAGCTTGATCCCGCAATGATTTCTTGCGAATCGATCTTGCTTATTGATTAAAAATCCACAACTCTCACGAAAAAAGTTATGGATTCGTCAAATTCTATTTCGCCAAGCCATACCCGACAAATTCGATCGAACGAAGCGACACGATTTTCACGCTGCCTGATGCACGATTCCCGATGACGTCGGCCGTCGAAAGACGTTGGCACGCCAGCATTCGCGTCTCCTTCAATCCATATTGGTATAACCGATGCGCATTGATATGACCGAAATCACAGACCGCCTGATTAGTTTGCCGGCCGCGCCGCCGCGTGCTGGTAGTGCAAGTCCGACGCACTGGATGGAACAAATCCTGTTCGACCTGGAGTCGACATGTTCCGAACACGATGCGTACGAGAAAATCGCGGCTGCGGTCAGGGAAGTCGGGTTCGAATACAGTGCGTACTATCTCCACACGCCCTGGCCGCTGTCCCGGCCGAAAATCTACACGCTGACCAATTTCCCGGAAGCGTGGCAGCAACGCTATCACGAGGCGCGCTACGTCGATGTCGATCCGGTCATCCGGCACGCGCGCCAGTCGTACGCGCCGGTCATCTGGAGCGACGCCGTGTTCGAGGAAACCCCGCATCTGTGGCAGGAGGCCCAGGCGCATGGCCTGCGTTACGGCTACTCGCTCGCGGCGGTGTCGAACTGCGGGGTTGCCGGCATGATGTCGATGGCGCGCTCGCACGGCCCCCTCACGCGCCGGGAGCTCCAGCAGCAGGAGCTCAAGATGCGCTGGCTCGTGAACGCGGCGCATCTGGCGATCACGCGCGCGGTGCTGCCGAAGCTGTCGCCCGACAATGCGATCGAACTGACCGCGCGTGAGGTCGAGGTGCTGAAGTGGGTCGCCGACGGCAAAACCGCCAGCGAGATCTCGATGATCATGCTGATCTCCGTCTACACCGTGAATTTCCATGTGAAGAACGCGGTGACCAAGCTGAAGACCTCGAACACGACCGCGGCGGTCGCCCGCGCCGCGATGCTCGGCCTGCTCGTCTGAGGCCGCGCGATACCGGCACCTGAAAGCCTCCAACCATTTGAATCCGATACGAACACGATGGATCGCAAGCGAGAACTGAAACAGCAGTACAAGGACACGCCGCGCCTGATGGGCGTCTACCGCGTCGTCAACAAGACCACCGGGCGCTCGCTCGTGGAGGCCGGCCGCGACGTCAACGCACGCCTGAACCGGCACATGACGCAACTGCGCTTCGGCAATCACCCGAACAAGCAGCTGCAGGGCGACTGGAACCGCCTCGGCGCCGAGGCGTTCGGCTTCGAGCTGATCGAGGCGCTCAAGCCGCTCGACAAGCCGGACTACAACCCCGACGACGATCTCGAGATGCTGCTCGCGATGACGCTCGAACGCAGCGAGTTCGACAAGGAGCACCTCTACAACCGCTGAGGCCGCCGCCGCCCGCCGACAGGCCCGTACCGGGCCGCCGCGCCGTATCGCTCCATGCGAAGGCCGCGCGCCTTCGTTCGTGCCAACCCACAAGGATGCCCATGGACTTGTCCCCGCCGGTTCCCCTCGCGCTCGCGCACCTGACGGCGCTCGACGTGCCGCCGCCCGAACTCGTCACGCTGGCCTCGGCCGCCGGCTATGCGGCGGTCGGCCTGCGGCTCTACCCGGCCTTCGCCGGCTCGCGGTTCTACTCGCTGCCGGCCGGCTCGGCCGCGATCCGCGAGGTGCGCCGGCGCCTCGACGACACGGGCGTGACGGTCAACGACATCGAATTCATCGGGATCGGCGCCGAGTTCGACGTCGCCGCGCTCGATCCGCTGCTCGATACGGGCGCCGAACTGGGCGCGCGGTGCCTGAGCGTGTGCGGCGACGATCCCGATCGCGCGCGGCTGACCGCGAACTTCGCGCGCCTGTGCGAGCGCGCCGCCCCGCTCGGCCTGCGCGTCGAGCTCGAATTCATGGCCTGGCGCGCGGTCGCGCGCTTCGGCGACGCGTTCGAGGTCGTGTCGGCGGCGCGCCAGGCCAACGGCGGCGTGCTGATCGACGCGCTGCACGTGTGGCGCACCGGCGGCTCCGAGCGCGACGTCGGCACGGCGCCGCCGTCGATGATCCGTACCGCGCAGCTCTGCGACGCGGCGGCCGAGCGGCCCGCGACGCCCGAGGCGCTGCTCGAGGAGGCGCGCGCCGGCCGGCTCGCGCCGGGCCGCGGCGCGCTGCCGCTCGCCGCGCTGCTGGCCGTGCTGCCCGACGACACCGCGCTGTCGCTCGAAGTGCCCACCGGCGGCCAGGTCCCGATCGAACGCCATGTGCGCGACGTGTTCGACGCGACCCAGGCGCTGATCGCGTCGCTCGCCACGGTGCGGACATGACGGGCGCGCCGCTCGAAGCACTCGCACCCGGCCCGGCGGCCGTCGCCGGCACCGGCACCGTCCGGCTCGGCCTGATCGGCGCCGGCATCGCCCAGTCGCGCTCCCCGGCGCTGCACGAGGGCGAGGCGGCGGCGCACGGCCTGCCCTGCCGCTACGAACTGCTCGATCTGGACCGGCTCGGGATCGGCGTCGACGCGCTCGACGGCCTGCTGCGGCGGCTCGAACGCGAAGGCTGGGCGGGCGTGAACGTCACGCTGCCGTGCAAGCAGGCGGTGATCCCGCTGCTCGACGAAGTCGCCCCCGAGGCGGCGGCGATCGGCGCGGTCAACACGGTCCGCTTCGCGGCCGGCCGGCGCATCGGCTACAACACCGACGCCTACGGCTTCGGCGAAGGGTTTCGCACCGGCCTGCCGGACGCGCGCCGCGAGCGCGTGGTGCAGTTCGGCGCGGGCGGCGCCGGCGCGGCCACCGCGTTTGCGCTGCTCGACCTCGGCGTGTCGCACCTGACGCTCGTCGACGACGTGGCGGCGCGCGCCGCCGCGCTCGCGGCGAACCTCGGCCGACATTTCCCCGGCCGCACCGTCGAGGCGCTCGCCGACGCCGATCGCGCGCTCGGCGCGGCCGACGGCGTGGTCAACGCAACGCCGGTCGGCACCGCGCGCCTTCCCGGCTCGGCGGTGCCGCTCGCCGCGCTGCACGCGGGCCTCTGGGTGGCCGACGTGATCTACGCGCCGGCCGAAACGGCGCTGCTGCGCACCGCGCGCGCGCTCGGCTGCGAAACGCTCGACGGCACGCGGATGCTGGTGGTGCAGGCCGCGCGCGCGTTCGAGCTGTTCACGGGATGCCGCGCCGACGTCGCGCGGATGCTGCGGCGTTTTCGCGAGCTGCCGGCGCCCTGAACCGAAGCGCCGGGAAGCTCGGCCCGGCACCGCCCCTCAGGCCAGCGCCGCCGAGCAGCGGACCACCACCTTGCCCAGCGCCCGGCGCTCGGCCAGCACGGCCAGCGCGTCGGGCGCCCGTTCGAGCGGAAAGCGCGCCGAGATGAACGGCCGGATCAGCCCGCGCTCGTAAAGCCCCATCAGTTCGCCGACGTTGCGCCGGTTCGCCTGCGCGTCGCCGCTCGCGAACGAGCCCCACAGCACGCCGATCATCTGGCCGGCCTTCAGCAGCACCAGGTTCAGCGGAATCCGCGGAATCCCGGCCGTGAAGCCGATCACGAGATACCGGCCGCGAAACGCGAGCGTGCGCAGCGCGGCTTCGGCGTAGTCGCCGCCCACCGGATCGCAGACGACGTTCGCGCCCTGCGGCCCGCAGGCCGCGCGCAGCGCGTCCTTGAACGCCTTCGCGGCCGCCAGGTCGAGCGGGCCGGCCGGACAGACGACGCCGGCATCGGCGCCGCGGCTCAGCGCGAGATCCACCTTCCGCTGCGACGACGCCACCGCCACCACGCGCGCGCCCATCGCCTTGCCGAGCTCGACGCTCGCCAGCCCGATGCCGCCCGCGGCGCCGAGCACCAGCAGCGTCTCGCCGGCGGCGAGCCGCGCGGCATCCTTGAGCGCATGCATCATCGTCGCGTAGGTCAGGAGCAGCGCCGACGCGTCGTCGAACGACATCGCGGCCGGCAACACGAAGCAGTCGCCGGCCGGCAGCGCGACCTTCTCGGCCAGCCCGCCGCGGTTGCCGGTCGCGCCGAACACGCGGTCGCCCACCCGCAAGCCGTCGACGCCGTCGCCCACCGCGTCCACCACGCCGGCCACCTCCGAGCCCGGCGCGAACGGCCGCTCGGGCCGGTCCTGGTAGCGATCGTGGATCACCAGCAGATCGGGATGGTTGAGCGCGCACGACACGATGCGCACGCGCACCTCGCCGGCTGCCGGCGTCGGCTCGGGCACCTCGTGCAGCACGAGCGTTTCGGGGCCGCCCGGGGTGGTGCTGAGGATTGCTTTCATGAAGTCTCCGTCGTGAGGGGGGCCGCCGCCGGCGCGGCGGGTTGCAGCAGGAAGCGGTCGAGCGCATCGAACAGCGCGTCGATCAGCGCGGCCTGCTCGGCCGCTGTCAGCAGCGTGTCGTTCAGCTCCAGCGAGCCTTCCAGCGCGTGACCGTAGTCGATCAGCCGCAGGTAGACGGTCGGCAGCGGGATCGGCCACGGCTCGCCCGCCGTGCGCGCGAGCGGCGGCGGCCAGGGCGGATCGGCCGTGTCGTCGGCCGGCGCGCCGGCGCCGGGAATCCGCACCGAGAACATGTTGATGGTCGCCGCGATGCCGCGCGGGTCCTCGATGCCGCTGCCGCCCGCGTGCAGCGGATGCCGCATCAGCGTCGGCACGCGCAGCATCATCGCGCTGTGCGATTCGATCTCGTTGGCCTTCAGGATCGACACGAAATCGGCGCCGGCGGGCGCGTCGATCTCGATCACGTCGCTGCAGACCAGGTAGCCGACGATGTGCGCGAGCTCCGGCGAGGTGCGCAAGTCGCCGACGCAGCGGACCGGGACGCGCGCGCTGCCGGACCAGCGCGCGAGCGCGACGCCGAACGCGGTCACCAGCGCGCTGAACAGCGAGGTGTGCAGGCGCGTGGCGGCCGCCTGGATGCGGCGCAGCTGCGCGGCGGGAATCACGAACTTGTAGTCGACCTTGGTGCCCGGCTGCCATGCGAGCGAGCGGCCCGTGACCGGCCCGGCCAGCTCGGGCAACTCGCGAAAGCGCCGCGCCCAGTAGTCGATCAGCGGCTTGCGCGCGGCGTCGGCCATCCACTCGCGCTCCCAGGCCGCGTAGTCGATGAACTGCGCGGCGCTCGCAAGCGCGCGCGGCGGATCGGCGAGCCGCGCGTCCAGTTCGGACAGGATCAGCAGCAGCGAGGCCGCGTCGACGATGATGTGATGGAACACGCAGAGCACGAGGCTCACGTCGGGCGCGAGCGAGACGATCCGCGCGCGCAGCAGCCACTGGCCGTCGAGCGGGAGCTGGCGCGACGCGTACTCGGCCGCCTGCGCCTTCAGCTCGGCCTCGAGTTCGGCGGGCGGGCGCGAGCCGTCGGCCTCGGCGAATTCGATCGGCAATGCGTCGGCGTCGTTGAGCGTGACGACCAGCCGGCCGTCCTCCTCGTGAAACGACGAACGCAGCGTGTGATGGCGCGCGACGATGCCGCGCAGCGCGTCGGCCACGCGTGCCGCCGGCGCGCCATGGAACAGCTTGACGAGCGGCAGCCGCTCCTGGTTCAGCTGGCGCGGCGGCAGGCCGTACCAGTGCCACCAGAGCTCCTGGAGCAGCGAGGGCCGCAGCGTGGCCGACGGCGCGATCGACACCGGGTCGAGCCGGCGCGCGGCCTTCGCGGCCAGATACGCGACGATCGCGTCGCGGCGCGCCGACAGCGCCGCGCGATCGGCGGCGGTGAGCGCGCCCCTGGGCGCGCGGAACGACAGCTCGCCGTCGACCAGTGCGAGCGCGATGCCGCGCGCCTGCAGGTCCGACAGCAGCGCGGGAAGCGTGGTCATGGGCCGCTCCGCGCTCACAGGCTCGCCGCCTCGGGCACCGGCATGCGCGCGAACAGCACGCCGTCGCGCTCCATCCGGTCGATCTCGTCGTCGCCGTAACCGAGTTCGGCAGCGATCTCGCGGTTGTGCTCGCCGAGCATCGGCGCGACGCGCATGGCCGGCGCGTCGATGCCGGAGAACCGGAACGGCACGTTCGGCAGCCGGATCGTGCCGAGCACCGGATGCTCCTGCTCGATCAGCATGCCGCGCGCGTGGACCTGCGGATCGGCGAGCACCTGGTCGATGCGCTGGACCGGCGCGGCCGGCACGCCGGCCGCCTCGAGCGCGGCGAGGCACGCTTGCGCGGTGTGCGCGCGCGTCCAGGCCTGCACCAGCTCGACGGCCTCGCGGCCGTGCGCGTTGCGGCTCGCCGCGTCGAGGAAGCGCGGGTCGTCGGCGAGCCCCGCGCCGCCGATCAGGCGCGCGAGCCGCCGCCACGCGTCGTCGACCTGCGCGGCGATCACCACGCTGCCGTCCCGGGTCGCGAACACGCCGTAGACGGTCGATTGCGGCAGGTAGTGGCCGCTGCGCGTCATGCGCTCCTCGCCGCCGCTCAGCGTGTGGCACTGCACCGCGTAGTCGTGCATCGCCACCATGCAGTCGTAGAGCGCGAGATCGATGTGCTGGCCGCGCCCCGTCGCATGCCGGCCCAGCAGCGCCGCGCAGACGGCCGCGACGCCGTGCGCGCCCGCGTACATGTCGGCCACCGGCATCCGGAACAGCGGCGGCGTGTCGTCAGGATTGCCGATCAGGTCCATCGCGCCGCTCATCGCCTCGGCGATCAGGCCGAAGCCGGCCTGCTGCGAGCGCGGCCCGGTCTGGCCGTAGGCCGACACCGAGCAGTAGACGAGGCCCGGATTCGACGCCGCGCACGCGTCGTAGCCGAGCCCGAGCTTCGCGAGCGCGCCGGGCCGGTAGTTCTCGACCAGCACGTCGGCCTCGCCGATCAGCTTCTTCATCAACGCGAGCCCGCGCGGGTCCTTCACGTCGACGCACAGGCCCTTCTTGCCCATGTTCTGCTGCAGGAAGTAGCCGCTCTCGCCGTTGATGAAGTACGGATGCGCGCGGCCCGCGTCGCCGCCGGTCGGCCGCTCCACCTTGATCACGTCGGCGCCGAGCGCGGCGAGACAGCGCGACACGTACGGCCCCGCGAGGAAATGCGTGTAGTCGACGACGCGGATGCCCTTCAGCGGTTGGGGTTGGGTTGACATGGGGTCTCCATCGATATCAGGGTGCGGGTTGCGTTGCAATCACCGCGGGAATCAGCGGATGAAACCTTCTTCGTACTCCGATGCATCGTCGTTGCCGGCCGACGGCGCGAGCGCCGCGAGCCGCACGATCGTCTCGCTCATGCGCGCGATGGTGGGCGCCTCGTACAGGTAGCGCAGCGGCAGGTCGATGCCGTGCCGCTCGCGCACCTGCGCGAGCATGCGCAGGCCCAGTTGCGAATCGCCGCCCAGCGCGAAGAAATCCTGGTGCCGGCCGATCTCGGGCAGGTCGAACAGCGCCTGCCAGATCGCCGCGAGCCCCGGCTCGATGCCGGCCGCCGGCACCGCCGGCGAATCGCCCGCGCACGGCGGCGCGCCGGATTCGGGCAGCGCCTCGTCGGGCCACGCGAGGCGGCGCGGCGGCGGCCCGTCGCGCAGCGCGTCCCAGTCGAGCCGGCCGCCGCGCGCCCAGATCAGCGCGACGTTTTCGAGGTCGCGCGACGCCCACAGCGCGCGCGCCATCGTTTGGGCGGCGGCGCCCGCCAGCAGCCGCGCGGCGCCCGCGTCGGCGGCCATGTCGCCGCGCAGGATCGTCACCAGCTCGCCGTGGCGGCCCGCCGTCACGCTGCGCGGCACGAGCGCGTCGGCCTCGTCGCGCGCCTGCAGGTAGTGTTCGAGGCCGGCCGCGAGATCGTCGAGGCGCCGCACCACGAACGCGGCGCGGCAGGTGGACGCGTCGCGGCACGATTTCAGCGTGTAGGCGAGATCGGCCAGCGTGAACGGCTCGGCGGGCGCGCCGTTCGCGAACGCGCGCAGCTGGCCGAGCAGCTGCCACGCGGCGCCGCGCAGCGCGTCGACGCCCGGCGCCGACAGCACGATGATTTCCGCCGTCTCGGCGGCCTGCAGGGTATCGATGGACATGGCGTCGTCAGGTTCGGTTGGAACGATCGGAAAACGGGAGAGCGCATTGCGGCGCGGCGGCGTCACCATGCGCGCAGGTACTGCTCGGGCACCTCGATCGGCACGCCGAGTTCGGCCGCCGCGCGGCGCGGGAAATACGGATCGCGCATCGATTCGCGCGCGACCAGCACCAGGTCGGCGTCGCCGCGCTCGATGATGTCGGCGCCCTGCCGGCCCGACGTGATCATCCCGACGGCGCCCGTCGCGATGCCGGCGTCGCGGCGAATCCGCGCGGCGAACGGCACCTGGTAGTCGGGGCCGACGGGGATCGTCGCGCCGGCGATGTTGCCGCCCGACGACGCGTCGATCATGTCGACGCCGTCTGCGCGCAGCCAGCCGCACAGCTCGACGCATTCGTCGATGTCCCAGCCGCCCGGCGTCCAGTCCGTCGACGACAGGCGCACCACCAGCGGCCGGGGCCGCGGCCACTGCTCGCGCACCGCGGCCACCACCTGGCGCAGCGGCCGCGCGCGATTCTCGAGCGCGCCGCCGTAGCGGTCGGTGCGCCGGTTCGACAGCGGCGACAGGAATTCGTGGAACAGGTAGCCGTGCGCGGCGTGGATCTCGATCACGTCGAACCCGGCTTCGAGCGAACGGCGCGCGGCGGCCGCGTAATCGGCGGCCACCTTGCGGATGCCGGCCTCGTCGATCTCGGCCGGCACGCCGTAGCCGGCGTCGAATGCCAGCGCGCTCGGCGCGAGCGGCCGCCAGCCGCGCGTGTCGGCCGGCAGCGGCCTGCCGCCCAGCCAGGGCAGGTCGGTGCTGGCCTTGCGCCCGGCGTGCGCGAGCTGCACGCCGATGGCGACGCCGCGCGCGCGCACGAACGCGACGATGCGCGCCCACGCGTCGCGCTGCGCGTCGTTCCACATGCCCGTGCAGCCGAACGTGATGCGGCCTTCGGGCGACACCGCGGTAGCCTCGGTGTACACGAGGCCCGCGCCGCCGACGGCGCGGCTGCCCAGATGCACCAGGTGCCAGTCGTCGGGGACGCCATCGCGCGCCGAGTACACGCAGATCGGCGAGATCGCGATGCGGTTGCGCAACGTGACGTTGCCCAGTTGGTACGGTGAGAACAGCGACATGGTCGAAGTACGGTTGGACACGTTGAAGGAATGGGCGGTCGGGGCGCTCATCGGTTCAGGTTCAGGTTCAGGTTCAGGTTCACGCTCACGCGCGGCCATCGACGACGTCCGGCTCGCGCGCCGCGTCCGCGTCCGCCTCGCCGAGCGCCGTGCCGGACAGCCAGTAGCGCGCGCGCTCGAACGGATAGGTCGGCAGCACGATGCGGCGCGCCGGCCGGCCCTCGCGCAACGCGAGCCACGGCACGTTGCCGCCCTGCACCCAGTGCAGCATCAGCCCCTCCAGGTTGCGTTCGGCCGCGAGCGCCTGCGCCATCGCGTCACCGGCGGCGCCCGACAGCAGGTTGCGCATCTCGAGCTGGTCCTGCACGTTGCCGTGATACATCGCGAGGTCCGCCGTGCCGGCCGGCATGCCGAGGAAACGCTGCAGCCCGTCGCGCAGCGCGTCGAGGCCGTCGACCAGCAGTGCGAGCCGGCAGTCCATCGCCTCGCGCCCGGTCTGCAGCGTGTGCGCGAGATTCGCGAGCGACGGCGCGCGGCCGCGATCGGCGAGCGGCGCCGCCGCGTCGCCTGCGCCATCCGCCGCGTCGCCGCGCGTCGCGAGCCATGCCAGCAGGCGGCGCGCCACTTCGGCCAGTTGCGCCGGCGTGCGCGCCGACAGCACGACGATCTCGGCCTGCGGCGCCGCCGCCGCGGCGGCCGGCGCCGGCTCCGCCGCGACCGGCTCGAACGCCTCGACGATCAGGTGCGCGTTCGCGCCGCTCGCGCCGAACGAGCTGACCGTTGCGCGGCGCGGCCGCGCCGGATCGGACGGCCACGCCGCCTGTCGCGCGAGCAGCCGGAACGGCGTGCGCGACAGGTCGACGTTCGGATTGAGCGGCTCGGTCTTGATCGACGGCACGAGCGTCTCGTGCTGCATCTGCAGGATCACCTTGGTGAGCTGCGCGATGCCCGACGCCGCCTCGGGGTGGCCGATGTTCGATTTCACGGTGCCGATCGGCAGCGTGCGCCCGTCGCCGGCGGCGCCGTCGAACACGCGCGCGAGCGCCTTCAGCTCGACCGCGTCGCCGAGGCTCGTGCCGTTGGCGGCCGCCTCGATGTAGCCGATCGAATCGGGCGAGATGCCGGCCTTGCGGAAGCTGGCCTCCATCAGGTCGACCTGGGCGTTCGCGTTCGGCGCGTAGTAGCCGCTCGAACGGCCGCCGTGGTTCACCGACGACGCCTTGATCACCGCGAGGATGCGGTCGTCGTCGGCCAGCGCGCGCGCGAGCGGCTTGAGCAGCACGGCGCCCACGCCCTCGGCCGGCAGGTAGCCGTCGCCGTCGCTGAAGCTGCGGCTGTCGGCGTGGCTGCCGACGATCTGCGCCTGGCTCAGCCCGACGTACTTGCGCGGATGCAGCGAGAGGTTCACGCCGCCCGCGATCGCCAGCGCGCAGTCGCCGTCGAGCAGGCTGCGGCACGCGTAATGAACCGCCGTCAGCGACGACGAGCACATCGTGTCGAGCGCGACGCTCGGCCCGCGCAGGTTGAAGAAGTACGAGGTGCGATGCGCGATCGCGTTGTACGAGGACAGCGCGGTGGCGGTGCGCTCGCCCTCGTCGGCCGCGAACGCGCCGTAGAGCTGGTACATCGCGCCGACGAACACGCCCACCTGCGCGCCGTACGCCTGCTGCATGCGCTCGCGCGTCTCGCCCGCCTCCTCGAGCAGGTTCCAGACCGTCTCGAGGAACAGCCGCTCCTTCGGATCGAGATACGCCGCCATCCTCGGCGAGATGCTGAAGAACGCCGGATCGAACGCGTCGACGCCGTCGATGAACCCGCCCCACGCGCTGTAGCTCTTGCCGGGCACGTTGCGGCGCCGGTCGAAACAGGCGTCGTGATCCCAGCGATCGGGCGGGATCGCCGTGATCGCGTCGTGACCGTCGCGCAGGTTGTCCCAGAATGCGCGCAGGTCGGCGGCGCCCGGGTAGCGGCCCGCGACGCCGATGATGGCGATGTCGTCGGCGCCCGCGCCGGCGGGCAGCGCCGGGCTGGCGGCGCGGCGCGGTTCGGCGGGGGGTGTGGCGGGTGTGGCGGGCGGGGTCGCGTTTGCCGCAGTCGCTGCAGTCGCTGCAGTTGCCGCAGTTGCCGCAGTTGCCGCAGTTGCCGCAGTTGCCGCAGTTGCCGCAGTTGCCGCAGTCGCCGAGGTAGCCGAGGTTGCCGCGGCGGCAGCCGGCGCGGAACTCGATGCGGCAGCCGCCCGAGGTGCCGCCCCCGCCGGCAGCGCGCCCACGCGTTCGGCCAGGAAGCCCGCGAGCGCATCGATCGTCGGATAGTCGTGCAGCACCGTGGTCGACAAACTGCACGCGAGATCCTTCTCGAGCTGCATGCGCAGGTCGATGCTCAGCAGCGAATCGAGGCCGAGATCGAACAGGCTCGCGCGGTCGTCGAGCGTGTCGGGGTGGTTCAGCAGCTTGCGGATCGCGTCGTCGAGGTAGCGCTTGAGCCGCGCCGCGCGCGCCGCCGCGTCGAGGGCCGCGAGGCCCGCCAGCAGCGCCGAGCCGCTCGCGCCGCCGGGCCGGCGCTCGGCGCGCGCGACCACCGCGTCGGACGCCGGGGACGCGCCGGCATCGACGAGTTCCGCGAGCAGCGGACGCAGCAACGGCATGCGGTCCTGGCCGGCCAGCGCGGCGATCCGCATCGGGATCAGCGCGAAATCGCCGTCGCGGTGCGCGAACTCGCGCGCGATCACTTCGGCGCCCTGCTCCTGCGGGATCAGGCCGATTGCCGCGTCGGCCCGCGCATCGGCATGGCCAGCGGCCATCCCGCCCCCCGCCCAGCCGGCCCAGCCGATCGCGAGGCCCGCCTGCCCGAGGCCGCGCCGGTACGCGGCAAAGCTGTCGAGGAACGCGTTCGCCGCCGCGTAGTTGGTCTGCCCCGGGTTGCCGAGCAGCGCGGCGGCCGACGAGTAGAGCACGAAGAAGTCGAGCGCACGTCCGTGCAGCGCGTGATGGAGATTGAGCGTGCCGTGCACCTTCGCGCCGAACACCGCGAGATAGCGCTCCCAGCTCTGTTCGCTGAGCACGCCGTCGGCGAGGCCGCCCGCCGAGTGGACGACGCCCTTGAGCGGCGGCAGGTCGCGCAGGCACTCGGCCAGGCGCGGCGCGAACGCCGCGCGATCGCCCACGTCGGCCGCGAGCGGATGCAACCGCACGCCCATCTCGCGCAAGGCGGCGAGCGCGGGGTCGCCGTCGCCGCGCGCCGGATCGCGGCCCGCCAGCACCAGGTGCCGCGCGCCCTGCCGCGCCAGCGCCGTGGCCGTCTCGACGCCGAGCTGGCCGAAGCCGCCCGTGATCAGGTAGCTGGCCTCGGGATCGATGACGGGCGCCGGCGACGCCGGCAGCGTCGCGCGCCGCAGCCGCGCCGCCAGCAGGCGGCCGCCGCGGATCGCGTACTGCGCTTCGTCGCCGTCCGCGTGGATCGCCTGCACCAGCAGCGCGGCGTCCGCGCGGCCGTCGCGGCAATCCGGATCGAGGTCGACGAGGCGCGCCGGGCGGCGCTGCTCGTTGACGAAGCTGCCGACCAGCCCCCAGACGAGCGCGGCCAGCGGCGCGCTCACGCGCGTCTCGCCGGCCGGCTGGCTGCCGCGCGTGACGAAATGCAGCGCGAGCTCGCGCCGGCCCGGCGCGAGCGCGGCCTGGCAGAGCCACAGCGGCAGGCGCGCGCAATCGCCGAGCGATGCGGCGAGCGACGCATCGAGACCCTCGCCGGCCGCCTCGGGATCGAAGCCGTCGAGCGACCAGCCGTAGATCACGCCGTCGAGGCCGCCGTCGGCCGCGGCGCGATCGAGCAGCGCGCCGAAGCCGTCCGCATCGGCGGGCGCCGCGTCGCGGCCGAGCACCGACACGCGATGGCCGCGCGCGGCCAGCATCGTCGCGAGCGCGGCGCAGGCCGTGCCGCCGTCGGCCAGCAGCAGCCAGTGGCGCGCGGCTGGAGTGGCCGGATTGGCCGGATTGGCCGGAGTAGCCGGAGTAGCCGGAGTGGCCGGAGTAGCCGGAGTAGCCGAAGTGGCCGGAGTAGCCGAAGTGGCCGGAGTGGCCGACGTGACGGCCGCGGCCGGCACCCAGTGCTTCGCATACAGCCAGTCCGCCCAGGTCTCGGCCGGGCGCGCGACAGCACCCGTGTAGCGCGTCGTCTCGAAACGGTCGATGCGCATCACCGGCTCGCCCTGCATGTCGACGATCGTCAGCGTCGCGTGCCGGGTGGAGCGCGCGGCGCCGTCGTCATGCACGTCGACGCGGCACCAGATCAGCTCCGGCAGCGGCCGGTACAGATGAATCCCGCGCATCGCGGCCGGGATCAGCAGCTCGCCGCCGGCAGCGGGCGGCGCCGCCGCCGAAATCGCCTGCAGGCATGCGTCGAGCAGGATCGGATGGGCGCTGTAGCCGTCGAGCGACTGGTCGACGCCGGGCGGCAGCGCGATCTTGGCGAGCGCGCCGCCCGCGCCGCGCGACAACTCGAAGATGCCCTGAAAGTCGGCTTCGTACTCGAGCCCCACCTGCGCGATCTCGTGATAGTGCCGCCGCACCGGCACCGTCTCGGCGCACGCGGCGCGCCAGGCGGCCGGATCGGCCGCGGGCGGCGCGGCTTCCTCGTCGGGCCCGATGCGCGCCCGCGCATAGAGCGTCCAGCCCGGCGCGCCGCGCGGCCGGCCATGCAGCTCCACGCGCCCTTCGGCGGGCCGCAGGTGGCAATAAAGGTCGAGCGGCTCGTCGCCGAGCACGCAGCGGTTCGGCAACTGCAGCTCGTCGATGAGGAGCGGCCGGCCCGGCCAGCATTCGCGGCCGGCCGTCGCGATCACGTCGAGCTGCGCGCTGGCCGGCAGCACGATCTCGCCGAGGATGCGGTGCGCGGCCAGGTGCGGCAGCGCCGCGAGCGACACCTCGCCCGAGAAATTGCGCGCGCCCGACGGGCACGCGAACATCGTGCGCAGCACCGGGTGCGCGACCGGCTCGCCGGCCAGGCCGGTCGCGAGCGCCGGCATCCGCGCGGCCGCCGCGCCGGCCGCGCGGCCGACGGTGCACGGCAGCGCCGCATCGAACGAATAGCCCCAGTCGGTCCACACGCGTTCGCGCTGGAACGGATAGCCGGGCTGGCTCTGGCGGCGCGGCGCCTGCTCCTCGAACACGCGCGCCCAGCGCACCGGCAGGCCCGCCATGTAGGCCTGCGCGAGAAAGCTCTCGAGCGGCCGGGCCGCGTCGCGATTGGTGCGGCCGTGGATCCAGCGGAACAGGCGCGTGTCGGCCGCGTCGCCGAGCCGCAACGCGAGGCCCGCGCCCAGCTCGACGACGATGCCGTCCGCGTCGTCGGGCCATGCGTCGTCCGCGAGCGGCGGCACGCCGCCGGCCGCCGGGCCGCCGTCGCGCTGCCAGAGCGCGGGCACCTCGCCGTCGCCGAACGTGCTCGCGAACGCGCAGCGCGCGCGGCCCGCCTCCAGGCCGGCCGGCACCGCGCCGCCGGCCGCGAGCAGCAGCGCGGCATCCCAGTCGACGAGGCCCGCGACCGCCGCCGCGAGATATTCGCCGGCGCCGTAGCCGCGCACGCGGGCCGGCTGCAGGCCGAGATGGATCAGCAACTGGGCGAGCGCCCAGCGGTGCACCGTATGCGGCAGCGTCGCGTTCGCCGCCGGGCCGCCGTCCGTGCCGTCCGCCGCGCCGTCGCAGAGCCGGCGAAACGCGGCGGGCCCGTCCGGGAAGCGTGCCGCGAGGCAGGCCCACGCGTGCTCGACGCGTTCGCGGTAGAAACCGCGCCGCGCGTGCAGCGCCCGCGCGACGCCCCAGTCGACGTCGGCCGCGCCGCCGATCACCCACTCGGCCGCGCACGACTTCGGCACCGGCGCGCTCGGATCGCCGCCGGCAACGTCCAGGTATTCGCGCAGGCACGCGCGCAGGTCGTCGGGCGTCTCGAAGGTCAGCGCGATCCGGCAGGCGCCGTCGCCGCGGCCCACCGCGGCGGTGTAGCAGAGCGCCGCCGGATCGGGCGCGGCGTGGCGCGCGAGCGCGTCGTCGAGCCAGCCGAGGTAGCGGCCCGCGTAATCGACGAGCGCGGCGCCCGACGGCGCGGCGAGCCGGAACAGGTGGAGCGGCGCTGAATCGGCAGCCCCTGCGGAAGCCCCCGCGGATGCGTCCGCGTCGACGGCCGGCGCATAGGCCTCGACGATCAGGTGCGCGTTGGTGCCGCTGAAGCCGAACGAGCTGACGCCGGCCAGCGCGCGCCCGTCGGCCGGCATCGCGACGGCGTCGGCCGCGATGCGCAGCCGCTCGGCGTCGACGCGGATCTGCGGGTTGATCGTCTCGAAATGCAGGTTCTTCGGCACCACGCGATGGCGCACCACCTGGATCGCCTTGTGCAGGCCGCCGATGCCGGCCGCCGATTCCATGTGGCCGAGATTCGATTTCAGCGCGCCGACCACCAGCGGCGCGCGCTCGCCGGCTTCGTGCACGTAGCTGGCCTCGAGCGCGCGCAGCTCGATCGGATCGCCGAGCGAGGTGCCGGTGCCGTGGCATTCGACGAAGCCCACCTCGGCCGCCGCCACGCCCGCGTCGGCCAGCGCCGCCGCGATCACGCGCCGCTGCGCCTGGCCGCTCGGCGCGGTCAGGCCCTGCGTGCGGCCGTCGTGATTGACCGCCGAGCCGCGGATCAGCGCCAGGATGCGGTCGCCGTCGCGCTCGGCGTCGGCGAGGCGCTTGAGCAGCACCAGGCCGCACCCCTCCGAGCGCACGTAGCCGTCCGCGCCCGCGTCGAACGTGCGGCAGCGCCCGCTCGGCGAGAGCATCTGCGAACGGCACGCCACCACCGTGCCTTGCGGCGACAGGATCAGGTTCACGCCGCCCGCGAGCGCCGCGTCGCATTCGCCGCGCCGCAGCGCCTGCACGGCGAGGTGCACGCCGACCAGCGACGACGAGCAGGCCGTGTCGAGCGCAAGCGTCGGCCCTTCCAGCCCGAACGTGTAGGCGAGGCGCCCCGCCGCGCAGCTCTTGGCGATGCCCGAGCCGATATAGAGGCTGGCGGCCTCGAGCGGCCCCTGCAACTGGCCGTAGTCGTCGTTCATGATCCCGACGTAGACGCCGGTGCGGCTGCCGGAGAACGTCTCCACCGCGTAGCCGGCGTCCTCGAACGCCTCCCACGCCACTTCCATCAGCAGCCGGTGCTGCGGATCGATGTGGATCGCCTCGTCGCGCTTGAGCCCGAAATGCGCGGGATCGAACCGGTCGATCGCGTCGAGCAGCCCCATCGCGTCGCTGTAGATGCCGCCGGGCCGATGCGGATCGTCGCTGAGAAAGCGCTGCATCGGCCAGCGCTCGGTACGCATCGTGCCGATGCCGTCGCGGCCCGTTTCGAGCGCGGTCCAAAGCTGGTCGAGCGAGCCGATCCCGCCCGGGTAGCGGCAGGCCGCGCCGACGATCGCGATCGGCTCGCGGCGCGCCTGTTCGAGCGCGTGGTTCGCGGCCTTCAGGCGCTTGATTTCGTTCAGGCTCTTCGCAAGGAGCTGCTGGATGTCTTGCATGTTCCGGATTCCTGGAGATTGCGGTTAGTCGTCGCCCATCTCTTGCCTGAGCAGCGCGGACAGCTCGTCGATCGGCAGCGCGGCATCCGCCTGCCCGGCCGCGCCCGCCGGCTCGTGCGGCACACGCGCCGCCGCGAGCCGTTCGAGCAGGTAGCCGGTCAGGCTCGCCACGCTCGGGTAGTCGAAGATCGTGTCGACGTGCAGGTCGAGCGCGAAGCACGCGTCGAGCCGGTCGCTGAATTCGACGGCCGACACCGAATCCATGCCGAGATCGAAGAACGGACGTTCGTCGGAGACGGCGCCCGCGTCGATCTTCAGGAACCGCACGAGCAGGTCGCGCACGAGCGCCGCAACCACCTGCTCCTGCGCGTCGGGATTCAGTTGCGCGAAATCGTCGGGCAGCGCGGCGAGGTTGTCGTCGGGGGCCGTCTGCGCGGGGGGCCTTTCATGTGCTTGGTGCGCTTCGTGCCCTTCGTGCGCTTCGTGCGCTTCGTGCGCTTCGTGCGCTTCGGTCGCCGCATCGCGATCGTCCGCCGGCAGCGCGGCGCGGCGGAACCGCGCCTGCTCGATCACCGCGAACACACGCTCGTGCTCGTCGACGAGCGCGAGGTCGTAGACGAGCTCGCCTGCCGCGCCCGCGTCGGGCAGATGTCGCACGACGCAGCTGAAGCGCTCGCCCGCGGGCCAGCCGGCGATCGACACGCGCCGCAGCGCGAACGGCAGGTAGCTCGCGCCCGCTTCGCCGTCCGACGCGCGGTCGATCGCATTCACGGCTTGCAGGCACGCGTCCAGCACGCGCGGATCGACGGCGAAGGCCGAGTCGATCGCGCGGATCTCCGCCAGCGCGCGGCCGGCGTCGCACGCGAGCCGTTCGATGCGCCGGTAGCTCGGGCCGAGCCGCAGTTGCGGCGGCAGGCGGTCGCGATAGAACGCGTCGCCGTCGTGGCGTTCGGCCGCCTGCTCGCGCAGCGCGCGCAGGCTCGCGAGCCAGGCGTCGGCCTGCGCCTGCGTCGGGCCGCCCTCCGCCGCAAGCTTCGCGACCGTCGCGAACGGCTGCGCGGCGCGCTCGGCGGTGGACCAGTCGTGCAGCGACGCGCGGCCGTCGGCCCCGATCTCGAGTTGCGCGTCGAGCCGCGCGCCGAACCGCAACGGCCTCAGGAAGCGCGCGTCCTCGAGCGTGACGCCGCGCGCCAGCGCGTCGCGGCCGAGCGCATGCAGCACCAGCGCGAGCGTGCCGGCCGCGGGCAGCACGTTGTCGCGGCCGAGGCGATGCTCGTCGAGGAACGGATGACGCTCGCGATCGAGCGCGAATTCGACGTAGCGGCTGCCGTCGCGCGCGGAGACGAGATCCGCGGCGACGATGCCGGCCGAAGCCGGCGCCGGTGCCGGCGTGGCCACCGGCTCGGCCGGCGTCTGCGGCACCCAGTAGCGGCGCGCCGGGAACCGGCTGGCCGGCAGCTCGATGCGGCGCGCGCGCGACGGCTCGAAATACGCATGCCAGTCGATGCGCTGGCCGTGCGCGGGCAGCGCGGCCACCAGCCCGGCGAGCCCGCCGAGCGGGCGGCCGTCCAGCGCGCAGGACGGCAGGACGACGACGGCCGGCACGCGCTGCGTCCCGCGCGCCGGCGCGTGAGCCCGGCAGGCCCGCGCGGCCGCCTCGTTCAGCTCGACCGGCCACGACGGCACCGGCTCGAACGCGAGCGCGACCTCGCTCTCGCGTTCGCCCAGTTGCGCCAGCGCATCGCGCACGGCCTGCGCGTCGTCGGCCACGAGGCCGTCGAGCATCGCGTCGGGATCGAGCGCGCCGCCGAGCGCGGCGGCCACGAAGCAGAGCGGGCCGCGCGCATGAATGCGCTCGGGCTGCACGCCGAGGCGCTGCAGCAGCCGTCCGAACGCGTAGACGAGGATCGCCGCTTCGAACGCGGCGGCGTCGCCGAGGCACAGCGCGCGGCCCGTGGTCGGCGCCCGGCCGCGCGCGCGCAGCCCGTCGACACACGCATCCACCGCGTCGCGGAACGCCGGATAGAGGTCGTAGAAATGCACGGCGCGCGCCGCCCAGTCGGGCCGCCCGCCGTCGCCGAGCCGCCATTCGAGCGGCGCGGACGCGGCCGGCCGGTCGAACGCCGGCCCGGTGCCGGCCGCCAGCGCCAGCAGCCCGTCGCGCAGTTGCGCGGCCGAGCCGGCCGGCAGCACCGCCTGCACCGCATGGCCCGCGCGCGACACACTGAGCGTGTAGGCGACGTCGGCCGCCTCGGCGCCGTTCGCGAGCGCCGCCGCGTAGCGCGCGGCGTCGGCCGCCAGCTGCGCGCGATCGACCTGCGAGAGCATCGCGAGCGGCACGAAGCCGGCCGGCGTGTCGGGCAGCGTCACCGGCGCGACGTACTGCTCGACCAGCAGATGCGCGTTGGTGCCGCTCAGGCCGAACGAGCTGACGCCCGCCACCAGCGGCGCCGCCGCGTGCCAGCCGCGGCGCTGGCCGACCACTTCGAGCGCGCCGCGCGCCCAGTCGAAATTGGGCGTCGCGCGCCGGTAATGCAGATGCGGCGGCAAGGTCTCGTGCCGCATCGACAGCAGCACCTTGATCAGCCCCGCGATGCCGGCCGCCGCCTCGGCATGGCCGATGTTGGTCTTGACCGAGCCGAGCAGCAGCGGCGTCTCGCGCGGCGTCCTGCCGTACACGGCCTGCAGCGCGTTCAGCTCGATCGGGTCGCCGAGATGGGTGCCGGTGCCGTGCGCCTCGACGTAGGACACGCGCTCGCGGCCGATGCCGGCGTCGGCCAGCGCCTTCTCGAGCACGCGCTGCTGCGCCAGCCCGTTCGGCACCGTCAGGCCGCCGGCGCGCCCGTCGTGCGCGACCGCGCCGCCGCGGATCACGCCGACCACCGGGTCGCCGGCCGCGACCGCGTCGGCCAGGCGCTTGAGCACCACCACGCCGCAGCCCTCGCCGCGCACGAAGCCGTCGGCATCCGCGTCGAACGTGCGGCAGCGCCCGCTCGGCGACAGCATCCCGCCCGCGCATTCGAGCACCAGCGGCTCGGGCGTCAGCTGCAGGCTCACGCCGCCGGCCACCGCCATGTCGCAGGCGCCCGAGCGCAGCTGCTCGCAGGCGAGCTGCACGGTGACGAGCGACGACGAGCAGGCCGTGTCGATCGTCATCGCCGGCCCCATCAGGCCGAACGCGTGCGCGATGCGGCCCGACACGATGCTGTTCGCGGAGCCGGTGCCGACGTAGAACGCATGCTCGCGCACGTGCTGCGTCAGTTGCAGGTAGTCCTGCGTCATCACGCCCATGAACACGCCCGTCTCGGAGCCGCCGAGCGAGCCCGGATCGATGCCCGCGCGCTCGAACGCCTCGTAGCAGACGTCGAGCAGCATGCGCTGCTGCGGGTCCATCAGCTCCGCCTCGATGCCGGCAATGCCGAAACGCTCGGGATAAAACTGGTCGACCGTGTCGACGAAACAGCCTTCGTCGACGTAGGCCTTGCCCGGCTTGCCCTTCTCGCTGTCGTAATACCGCGCGTGATCCCAGCGCTCGGGCGGAATCGGGCCGGCCGTGTCGACGCCGTTGGCGAGCAGCTCCCAGAACGCTTCCGGCGAATTCGCGCCGCCCGGGAAGCGGCACGCCATCGAGACCACCGCGATCGCGCCGTCCGCGGCGTCGCGATGGGCATCGAGCGCCCCGGCTGGCGGCGTGGCAGCGGCCGCGCGCGCCGGCGCGTCGACCGGGGCCGAGGCCGGGGGCGCGTCGGCGCGCGGCGCCTGCCCGGCCAGCGCGCCGAGCAGGAATTCCGTCAGCGCCGCGACGCTCGGCTGGTCGAACAGCAGCGTCGATTCGAAGCTCTGCCCGAAGCGCCGCTCGAGCGTGCCGCGCAGGTCGATCGCGAGCAGCGAGTCGAGCCCCTGGTCGAACAGGCTGGCCTGCGCGTCGATCGCGCCGGGACGCTTGAGCAGGGCGCCCGCCGTCTGCGCGAGATAGTCGCCGAGATGACGGCGACGCTCGCGCACGCTCATCCGCAGCAGGCGCGCGAGCCACGCGTCGCCCGCTTCGGCGGCCTCGCCTGCGCCGTCACGTTCACCATCCCGCGCCGCATCGGCCGCGCGCGTGCCGGCGGCGGAAGGCGCGTCGGCCAGCAGTTCGGCGAGCAGGCGCCGCACCTGCGGCTGGCGGCTCGCGTCGACCGGCTGGCGCAGGTTCAGCGGCAGCACCGCGAGCTGCGTATTGGCGCAGCCGAACTGGCGCGCGATCACGGCCGCGCCCTGCTCCGGCGCGATCACGCCCGCGATCGAGCCTTCGGCGCCGAGCCGCGCGCCGACGTCGCGCGCCGCGGCCGCGCCGATCTCCGACCACGCGCCCCAATCGAGCGCGACGGCGGGCACGCCCTGGCCGCGCAGATACCACGCGAACGCGTCGAGGAACGCGCTCGCGGCGGCGTGATTGGCCTGGCCCGGATTGCCCATCAGCCCGGCCGCCGACGAATACAGCACGAAGAAGTCGAGCGCGCGCGCATCGAGCAGCCGGTGCAGCAGCAGCGCGCCGGCCATCTTCGGCCGCAGCACGCGCAGGTAGCGCTCCCAGCTCTGCTGGCCGACCACGCCGTCGTCGAGCACGCCGACCGAATGCACCACGCCGCGCAGCGGCGGCACCTCGGCCGGCACGCTCGCGAGCGCGTCGCGCAGCGCCGTTTCGTCGCCGACGTCGGCCACCAGCGCATGCACGGCGACGCCCCGTTCGCGCAACCCGGCGAGCGCGGCCTCGGCCGACTCGGGCACGCGACGGCCGAGCAGCAGCAGGTGCCGGGCGCCCTGCGCGGCGAGCGCGCGGGCGGTCTCGATGCCGAGCGCGCCGAAGCCGCCAGTGATCAGGTAGCTCGCGTCGCCCGACACCACGGGCGCGCCGGCCTCGGCCAGCGTCGCCGCGCGCAGCCGCGGCACGAACCACGCGTCGCGGCGCACCGCGATCTGGCATTCGTCGCGCTGCGCGAGCGCGCCGAGCAGCGCCGGGCCGACCGGCTCGTCGCGATCGACGTCGACGATCCGCGCGAACCGCGCGTTCTCGTTCACGAAGGCCGGCAGATGGCCCCACAGCAGCGCCTGCAGCGGTTCGGTCACGCGGCCCTCGACCGGTTGCGCGCCGGCCGTCACGAAGCTTGCCTGCAGCTCGCGCCAGCGCGGCAGCAGCAGCGCCTGGCACAGCGCGAGCGGCTCGCGCAGGTATGGCTCGGCCGCGGCTTCCGGATCGGCCGCGTCGAGCGTCGCGGCGCGCGCCGACCATGCATGGACGATCTCGGTCACGGCGCCGTGCGCCGTTTCGATTGCGTCGAGCCGGGCGGCGAAATCGTCGCGTTCGAGCGGCGCGCGCCGCGTTTCCTCGTCCTCGTCCGCGCCCACGACCGACACGATGCGCCCGCTTTCGCGCAACGCCGCCACCAGTTGCGCGGACCAGTCGTCGGCATCGGCGAACACGACGCAGTGCCCGCCCGCGCGCGCGGCCGCCTTGCGCGCGACGATCACGCTCTCGGTGCGGCCGGCCTCGGGCGTCGCGAGCGCCGGCTCGAAGCTCTGTTCGCGCAGCACGCGGTCCCATTGCGCCGCGTCGAGCAGCGGGCCGTCCTCGCGCAGTTCGGCATCGGTGAAGCCCCACCAGCCCGGCGTGAGCCCGAAGGTCACGTCGAGCCACGCCTGCGGCTCGGTCACTTCGCGCAGGATCAGCATCCCGCCCTCGGCGAGGCACTCGGACAAATGCGCGAGCGAGGCCGCGATGCCGGCCGTCGCGTGCACCACGTTGACGGCGATCACCACGTCGAACGCGCCGGCGTCGAAGCCCTGCTCGCCCGGCGGCGCCTGGAGGTCGAGGCTGCGGTAGGTGACGAACGCGTCGCCGGCGAACTTGTCCTCGGCGCGGTGCAGGAAGTGCGCGGAGACGTCGGTGAACACGTACTCGGCGGCGCGAGCGCGCAGCACCGGCAGCACGCGGCTGGTGGTCGCGCCGGTGCCGGCGCCGACTTCCAGCACGCGCAGCGGCCGGCCTTCGGGCAGCGCGTCGGCGAGCCGCGCGACCAGCGCCGCGATGCGATCGTTGAGCGCGAGGCTGCCGGCGCTGTCCTGGTAGACCGATTCGACGTCGGCCGCCTGCGCCGGCTCGAACAGCAGCGTCAGCGCGCCGACCCGGCCGCGCAGCACGTCGGCGAGCACCTCGCCGCAACGCACCAGCAGGTCGAGCTCGCGCGTTTCGCCGCCGAGCTCGCGGCGCAGCTCGGCCTCGAGTTCGGGCGTGCTGCGCGTGGGCACGGGCAGCGTGTCGCGCAGCGCCAGCAGCCGGCGCACCAGCCGGTGATGGGCGGGCGCGATGCGGTACTGCGACTCCAGCGCCTGCGGCGACGGCAGGCCCGCGCGCAGCCGGGCCGGCGTCAGGTCGAGCGCGTCGAGCGCGCGCCGGACGTAGCCGGCCGCGATCTCGTCGAAGCCGCGCCGCACCGTGGCGGAGACCACGCGCGACGCGGCGCCCTCGTCGGGTCCGAGCCCCGCGACGAGCGCCGCCGCCGCGAACGGGAAACCGGCCGCGCGGCGCGCGCGCGACGGCATCCATTGCCGCTCCAGCAGCCAGTCGCGCCACGCGTCGGCCGCCGGGCGCGGCCGGTAGCGCGCCGCGTCGAAGCGTTCGACCGACACCACTTCCCGGCCGTCGTCGTCATAGACGCGCAACTGCACCGAGAACGTGTCGCGCTCGCGCAGGTAGTCGTGCAGCTGGGCGTCGTCGGCCCAGGCCGGCGCCGGCCCGACGATGCGGGCCGCGCACCAGATCGTGGCTGCCCGGTGCCCGGCGTCCTCGACGCCGTGCAGCGCGGCCGGCACGAACAGGCCCCGCGCGCCGCCCGGGTCGCCGTCGCCGGCGGCCGCGGCGCCGATCACCTGGAAGCAGGCGTCGAGCAGCACCGGGTGCAGGCCCGGGCCGCTCCAGCCGCCCGTCAGCGCGGCCGGCCGCACGATGCGGCCGAGCGCGACGCCGGGGCCGCGCCACAGGCCGTCGATCGCGCGAAACGCCGGGCCGTACGCCACGCCGGCCTCGCGCGCCGCGCGCCGCAGCGCGTCGGGCGACACGGGCTCCGGGCAGGCGGCGCGATCGGCCGCCGGATCATGGCGCCGCGCGCCCGGCGCGCGCGCGGCGCGCACGCTCGCGCGCACGTGGTGGTGCCAGTCGTCGCGGCCGGCGCGGCGCGTCAGGATGTCGACGGCCACCGTGTCGCCGCTGCGCGCGCCGACGCGGCAATAGAGGCCGAGCGGCGCGTCGTCGAGCACGCAGGGCTGCAGCAGGCTCATCTGCTCGATGCGCGCGGCCGCGCCGAGCGCCGTCGCGCACGCGTGCGCGACCATGTCGACGAAGCAGCTGGCCGGCAGCACGACGTCGCCGGCCACCACGTGATCGCGCAGGAACGGCTGGCGCGCGAGCGACAGCTCGCCCGCCAGCAGACAGCCGCCGTCGGGCTCGTTCATGCTGGTCGCGAAGAACGGATGGCGCACCGGATCGAACAGCGCCGGCAGCGCGCCGGCGCGCGCCGTCATGTAGTCGGGCAGCCAGTAGCGGCGGCGCTCGAAACGGTGCGCGGGACGCGCGGGCGCGCCGTCCGCGCCTTCGTCGCCGCGCGCGAGCAGCAGGTGCGCGTTGGTGCCGGTATAGCCGAACGAACTCAGCGCGACCAGCGCGGGGCGCCCTTGCGGCCACGCGGCGGCGGTGCCCTTCGGAAACAGCAGGTGCTCGCTCAGGCCGTCGAAATGCGGGTTCAGCGCATCGAGATGCGCGACGGGCGGCAGGCGGTCGTGCCGCAGCAGCTGCACGAGCTTGATCAGCCCGGCGATGCCCGCGGCCGATTCGCCGTGGCCCATGTTGGCCTTCACGGCGCCAAGCGCGAGCGGCGCGCGGCGGCCCTCGGCGCGGCCATAGACGGCGTCGATCGCCTGCACCTCGACCGGATCGCCGAGCGGCGTGCCGGTGCCGTGCGTCTCCAGGTAGCCGACCTCGGCCGGGTCGACGTGCGCACGCGCGAGCGCGTCGCGCATCACCTGCACCTGCGCCGGGCCGTTCGGCGCGCTCAGGCCGTGGCTGCGGCCGTCCTGGTTCACCGCCGAGCCGCGGATCACCGCCAGCACGGCGTCGCCGTCGGCGCGCGCGCGCGACAGGGTCTTGAGCAGCACCAGCCCGCAGCCCTCGGCCCGCACGTAGCCGTCGGCCTCGTTGCCGAAGGTATTGCAGCGCCCGCGCGCGGACAGCATCCGCGCGACGCAGGCGCCCACCGCCGTCTCGGGGCTCAGCAGCAGGTTCACGCCGCCCGCGAGCGCCATCGAGCATTCGCCGAGGCGCAGGCTCTGGCTGGCCAGGTGCACGGCGACCAGCGACGACGAGCAGGCCGTGTCGATCGTGATGCTCGGCCCCTTCAGGCCGAACACGTAGGACAGGCGGCCGGCCGCCGCGCTCGGCGCGCTGCCGGCGCCGACGTACGGGTTCAGGTCCTCCGCGCGGCGGATCAGCCGCGCGTAGTCGCTGTTCATCTGGCCGACGAACACGCCGATGTCGGCGCCCTTCACCGACTTCACGTCCAGCCCCGCGCGCTCGAGGCAGAACCAGGCCTCCTCGAGCAGCAGCCGGTGCTGCGGATCGATGTAGGGCGCCTCGTCCTCGGAGATGCCGAACGCGGCCGGCTCGAAGCCGTCGATGCCGTCGAGCAGCCCGAAGCGGCGCGTGTAGATCCGCCCCGCCTCGCGCGCGTCGTCCGCATGCCAGGCGTCCATGTCCCAGCGCTGGCCGGTCATCGTCGCGACCGTATCCGCGCCGTCCTCGATCGCGCGCCAGAACGCGTCCGGGTCCGCCGCGCCGGGAAACCGGCACGACATGCCGATGATCGCCACCGGCTCGTCGACGCCGGACTCGAGCTCGCGGATGCGCCGGTCCTGTTCCTGGATCTTGCGGATCGAGCTTTTGAGCAATGCCTTGTAGTCGTTCAACTCGGACTCCTCACAGCAATTTGTCGAGAACGTCGGCCAGCTCGCCTTCGTCCAGTTGATCGAGCGCGTCGTCGATGCCGGCGGCCGCGGCGCCCGTCGCGGGCGATGCGGCCGGCGCCGATGCCGCCGCCTGCGCGGGGCCCGCCAGCCAGTGCGCGAGGCCGTCGATGTCGGGGTAGTCGAACATCACCGTCGACGGCACGCGGGTACGAAAGTCTTCCTGCAGCGCACGCTTGAGCTCGATCGCCATCAGCGAATCGAAGCCGAGCTCGTGGAACGACTTGTCGTGCGCGAGCGGCCGCGCCGCATCGAGCGCCATGATCCGGCGCACGATCCGCACCAGATGGCGGCGCGCGACGTCGAGCCGCTCGCCGCCGGCCGCCGCGTCGAGTTCGCGGGCGGCGTCGCCGGCGGGCGCGGCCGGCACCGACGCCGGCGCGGACGCCGGTTGCGTCGCGGCCTGCGGATGGGCGGCCAGCCAGTCCTCCACCAGCGCCGGCGCGGCGGCCGTCGCGCGCCAGTCGCGGCTGAACGCCGCCCAGTCGACGTCGGCGATCCCCACCTGCGCGCGGCCGCTCGCGAGCGCCTGCCCGAGTTCGGCAAGCGCCTGCGCCGGCGCGAGCCGCCGCAAGCCGCTGCCTTCACCGGGATTGCGCGGGCCGCCCCGCGCGGCCATCCCCACGCCGTCCCAGCCCGGCCAGTTCACCGACAGTGCCGGCAGGCCGAGCGCGTGCCGCGCATGCGCGAGCTGGTCCATGAAGCCGTTCGCGGCCGCGTAGTTGCCCTGGCCCGCCGAGCCGAGCAGCGACGCGAGCGACGAATACAGCACGAACGCGTCGAGATCGAGCCCGCGCGAGAGCTGGTGCAGGTTCCAGCCGCCGAGCACCTTGGCGCGCGCGACGCGCTCGAACGCGGCATCGTCGAGCGTCGCGAACGCGCCGTCGGCGAGCACGCCCGCGCAGTGGAAAATGCCGCGCAGCGGGCCGTGCTGCGCCGCCTGCGCGAAGACCGCCGCGAGCGCGTCGCGATCGGCGACATCGCACGCGCGGTAATCGACGCGCAGGCCGGTCGCGTCGCGCAGTGCGTCGAGCCGGCGCGCGAGCGCCGCGTCGGGCTCGCGGCGGCCCGTCAGCCACACGTGACGCACGCCCTGCGCGGCGAGCCAGCGGCACGTCTCGGCCGCCAGGTCGCCAAGGCCGCCCGTCAGCAGACAGGGGCCGTCGGCGCGCGGTTGCCATGGCAGCGCGGCCGGTTGCGCGGCGAGTTCGGCGATGCGCCGCACGTAACGGCGCCCGTCGCGCCACGCGATGCAGTCGCCGCGCGGCGACTGCCATTCGGCCGCGAGCGCGGCGGCGTGCTCGCGCGCGGACCGCGCGTCCACGTCGAGCAGCGTGACGGCGCGCCCCGGCCATTCGAGGCCCAGCGACTTGCAGAGGCCGAGCGCATAGCCGTAGAGCGGCGCGCCGCCGCCGTCGAGATCGGTTTGCCGTTCCGACAGCACGCCGAAGCGCACCGTGCCGCCCGTCGCTTCGAGCGCGTCGCCGAGCCGGGATGCGCGACGCGCGGCGGCGACGAACCGCAGCAGCGGCGCGCGCCACGCGTCGGCCGCCGCATCGTCGGCGGGCGCGGCCGGCAGCCCCGCGAGCAGCACGGCCGGGTGGCCGGCCAGCGCGTCGAGCACGGCGGCATCGTCGAGCGCGCTCGCATCGAGCGGGTCGGCCGATGCGGCAAGCCACGACTGCGCGGCCGTGCGCGCCGCGTCGTCGAGCAGCACGACGCGCGGCGCGGCGGATGGCGCAGCTTCGGCCGGCGCGCGCTCGACCCAGCGCTCGACGAGCGGCGGCAGGGGCTCGGCCGCGCGCCGCAATTGCGTCGCGGCGGCGCGCTTGGTGAGCAGGCCGTCGACGCGCACGAACGGCGGCTGGCCCGCCTCGGCCACGCTGAGGTCGTGCACGAAAGTTGCGCCGTCGGCGCTCTCGCTGACGAGCCGCGTGCTGGCGATCGCCGGCGCCGCCGCGCTGCCCGCACGCGGATGCACGACGAGCCGGTCGAGCGCGAACGGAATCGTCGCGCCGCGCATGTGGCTGCGGCCCGGTTCGTCGGCGAGCGTCGCGAGCGCGATGGTCTGGAACAGGGAATCGAGCACGCCCGGCGCGAGCGGCTGCCCCGCCGCGCACGGCCACGCGATCTCGGCCCGCGCATGACCGACGTGCTGCTCGATCGACGCCACGCCGCGGAACGCGTTGGCGAGGCGGATCTCGGCGCCGTACAGGCGGTCGTAGAACGTCGCGCCGTCGAAGCGCGCGAGCGCGGCGGCGGACGGCGGCTCGTCCGCCGGCTCCGCCGCCTGCGCGCCGGCCGGCAGCGCGCGGGCGTCGGCGCGCAAGTGGCGACGCGTGCGGCCGTCGCCGTCCGACAGCACCTCGACGCGATACGCCGCGCCGCCGCCGTCGGCATCGGGCAGCGCATCGAACACGTAGCGCACGGCCTCGCTGTCGGCGCCGACGATCAGCGCCGTCTCGCACACGACGTCGGCCAGCGCCCAGCCCTGCTCGCCGCGCAGCTCGTTCAGCATCCCGACGATCAGCGCCAGGTGCGCGGCGGCCGGCACCACGCGCTCGCCGTGGACGAGGTGGTCGTCGAGCCGGAACGGCGGCTGGCGCACGTAGTCGACCGCGTAGATCACCTGGCGCGCGTCCTTCGCCGTCACGCGCAAGCCGAACGGCGCCGCCGGCGCGGATGCGTCCGCCACGCGCGGCGCGAGCCAGAAGCGCTGCCGGTCGAACGGGTAAACAGGCGCGTCGGGTCCGTCGCCGCGCGGCAGGTCGCGTCCGATGCCCGCGCCGGTGTCCGCGTCCCCGCCGGCTTCGGCCAGCGCGGCGTCGAGCGCGGCCAGCGCGTCGGCGGCGTTCGCGGCGGCGAAACTGCGCGTGCACGCGAGCCGCGCGCGGCGCGCGGCCTGCGCGACCAGCGCGCCGTAGCGTTGCGGCGGCAGCGTGGCCAACCGGTTCCGGTAGGCGGCCAGATACGCGCGCAACGCGGCGGGGCTCGCCGCCGAGATCCGCAACGCGGCGGGGGGGCCATCCTCCGCGCGTGGGGTGGCGACCGACGCGGCAGCCGGCGCGGCGATTGACGGAGCAGCCGGCGCGGCTTCGAGCACGACGTGTACGTTGGTGCCGCTGAAGCCGAACGAGCTGACCGCCGCGCAGCGCCCGGCGCCGCGCCATTCGGCCGGCTCGGTCGGAATCCGGATCGGTGCGTCGCCGATCTCGATCTCGGGGTTCGGCCGCGTGAAATGCAGGTGCGGCACGATCGTTTCATGACGCAGGCACAGCACGGCCTTGATGAATCCCGCGATGCCCGCCGCCGCCTCGGCGTGACCGAGATTGGTCTTGACCGAGCCGATCCAGAGCGGCGCATCGCGGCCGGCGGCATCGCCGTATACGGCGCGCGCCGCCGCGAATTCGATCGGATCGCCGAGCGGCGTGCCGGTGCCGTGCGCCTCGAGCAGCCCGACGCGCGCGGGATCGAGCGCCGCGTCGGCCAGCGCGTCGCGCAGCACGCGCTGCTGCGCCTGCCCGTTCGGCGCGGTCAGCCCCTGGCTGTGGCCGTCCTGGTTGGCCGCCGAGCCGCGCACCACCGCCAGCACGTCGTCGCCCGCGGCCAGCGCGTCGTCGAGGCGCTTGAGCACCACCATCGCGCAGCCCTCGCTGCGCACGTAGCCGTCGGCGGCGGCGTCGAAGGTCTTGCAGCGGCCGTCGGGCGCGAGCATCGCGCCCTTCGAGAGCAGCACCGAGGTTTCGGCGGACAGCAGCAGGTTCACGCCGCCCGCCAGCGCGATCCCGCATTCGCCGCGCCGCAGCGCCTGCACCGCCAGGTGCACCGCCATCAGCGACGACGAGCACGCGGTGTCGACCGCCAGCGCCGGCCCCTGCCAGTCGAGCACGAACGCGAGCCGGCCGGCCGTCACGCTGAGCGCGTTGCCGGTGCCGTGATGGTGCGACAGCGCGTCGGCGCCGGTCGCGAAACGGCGCGCATAGTCGTTCGGGCCGGGGCCGACGAACACGCCGCCGGCGATCCCGCCCGACGCGAAATCGTAGCCGGCGCGCTCCAGCGCCTCCCAGCCGGTTTCGAGCAGCAGGCGCTGCTGCGGGTCCATGCACTGGGCCTCGCGCGGCGTGATGCCGAACAGGTCGCAATCGAACCGGTCCACGCCGTCGAGCACGCCGGCGCGCGTGGTGACCAGCGCGCCGGCGCGCAGCAGCGCGGGCGCGTCCCAGCGCAGCGCGTCGATCTCGCCGATCAGGTCGCGGCCCTCGCCGAGCGCGGCCCAGAACGCCTCCGGGGAATCGATGCCGCCGGGGAAGCGGCAGCCGATGCCGATCACCGCGATGTCCTCGCGCCCGGCGGCCGCGCGAGGCGGCGTCGCGGCCGTGGCCGTGGCCATGGCCGAGGCCGTGGCGGCCGGCGCGCGCGGCGCATCGGCCTGGCCCTGCGCCAGTTGCCGGGCCAATCGGCCGACCTGCGGAAAATCGAACAGCAGCCGCGACGGCAGCTCGCGGCCGAGCCGCCGCGCCAGCAGGTCGCGCAGCTCGACGAGCGTGATCGAATCCATGCCGAGCGCATGCAGCGTTTCGTTCGCGCCGATCGCGCCCGGATCGGGCAGGTCGAGCACCGCCGCGATCGATTCGCGCAGCAACGCGTCGACCTCGCCCGGCGTGTGCGCGGCGGGGGCGGCCGCTGCGGACGACGACACCGTCGCCTCATGCGACGCCTCATGCGTCACCTCGCGCGGCGCCGCCACGAACGCCCGCAGCAGCGGCCGCGCGGCGGCCCGCGGCGTCGCGCCGATCCGCGCCCAGTCGAACGCGCCGACGATCGCCTGCGGCCCGGGATGCGCGAACCACAGCGCGCCGCGCGCGAGCAGCCGGGCCGGATCGAGCGCGCGCACCCCCGCGCGCTGCAACTGGCGGGCCACGCGCGGATCGTCCGCCATGCCCTCGCCGGCCACCGCGCCGAGGCACAGGCTCAGGGCCGGCAGCCCCTCGTCCCGGCGCCGCCGCGCGAGCGCGTCGAGCGCGGCGTTGGCGGCCGCGTAGTTGGCCTGCCCCGGGGCGCCGAGCACGCCCGCGATCGAGGACAGCATCACGAAGCAATCCAGTTCGGCGCCGCGGCTCGCGCGGTCCAGCAGCCACGCGCCGGTGACCTTCGCGTCGAACACGCGGCGGAACGCATCGGCGTCGAGCCGCGCGTAAGCCGCGTCGGCCAGCTGGCCCGCCGCGTGGACAAGGCCCGCGAGCGGCGCGTGCTCGCGCGCGAGTTGCGCGAACAGGCGCTCGACCGACGCGGCGTCGGCCACGTCGGCGGCAATCACCGCCAGGCGCGCGCCGCGCGCATCGGCCAGCGCGCGCAGGGCCGGCGGCTCCGCCGCCGGGCCGCGCCGCGAGGTCAGCACGACGTCGCGTGCGCCCGCCTCGATCAGCGCGCGCGCGAACAGCGCGCCGAGCGCGCCGGTGCCGCCCGTGACGAGATAGCAGCGATCGGCGCGCACGCCCGCGCCCTTGGACGCCATGGTCGCCATGGTTGGGAAGGCGGCTGCGACGAGCCGCGGCACGCGGGCGCCGTCGGCCGTGATCCACCGCTCGTGCTCGGCGCCGCGCTCGCGGCCCAGCTCGCCGGCCAGTGCGTCGGCGCGCGCATCGGCATCGAGCGCGGCATCGACGCCGGTCATGGTCATGCGCAGCCCGGGCACTTCCTCGTGCAGCGAGCGGCACAGCGCCGCCAGCGCCGACGCGAGCGGCCGATAGCCGGACGGGTGCGCGTCGCCGATGCAGTGGACCGCCGGACGGTGCGCGGCCGGCATCGCGTCGATCGCCGCGACCAGCGCCAGCAGGCCGACCAGCGGCGCGGGCCCGGGCGCCTGCGCCGGCTCCGGTTCGCCCGGCCACACCAGCACCGCGTCGAAGTCGGGCAGGTCGGCGGCCAGCGCCGCGATGCCGACCGGCGTCAGCGCGCAGCCGACCGTCACGAGCGCGCCGCCCCGCGTGAGGCGCGCATCGAGCGCGGCGGCCAGCACGGCATCGCCGACGAACAGCAGCCAGCGGCCGGCCGGCTCGGCGGGCGCCGCCACGGGCGCGGCCACCCAGTCGATCGCGTAGTCGATCGCGCCGTCGTCGGCGTCGATCCCCGTGCCGGCAGGTTCGCGCACCGCGACGCGCGACGCACGCGGCGCGCCGTCGGGCAGCCAGTAGCGCTGGCGCTGGAACGGATAGCCGGGCAAGGCCGGCCGCGCCGCATCGGGCGCCGAACCGCGCGGCCAGCGCAGCGGCAGGCCCGCCAGGTAGGCGGCGCGCATCGTCTGCGCGAACGAGGTCAGGTCGTCGCGCGGGCGCAGCAAGCCGTACCACTGCGCGCCGTCGGCGCCGGCCATCTGCCGCGCCATGCCGATCAGCTGCTCGTTCGGCCCGATCTCGATCGCCAGCCGCGCCGGCGCCGCGCGCCAGTCCTCGTCGGCCCACAACGCGGCCACCGCCGCGTCGAAGCGCACGGCGTCGCGCACGTGCGCGACCCAGTAGCCCGGATCGGTCACCTCGCCGGCGGCGAGCCGGCCCAGCGCCGTCGAGACGAACGCGATGCGTGGCGGCGAGAAGCGCGTCTGCCGGACGACTTCGGCGAACTCGGCGAGCATCGGCTCCATCATCGGCGAATGGAACGCATGCGAGACCGCGAGCGGCACGCAGCGCACCTCGGCCGCCTGCGCGGCGTTCGCGAGGCGTTCGATCGCATCGGCCGGGCCGGCGTAGACGAGGCTCGCCGGGCCGTTCGCCACCGCCAGCGTGGCGCCGCCCGCCGTGCGCGCGAGCGCCGCCGCGCGCGCCGCGTCGGTCAGCAGCACGAGCATGCCGCCCGGCGCGCAGCGTGCTTCCATCAGCCGGCCGCGCTGGACGATCATGCGCGCGGCGTCGTCGAGGCCGAACACGCCGGCCAGCACCGCCGCCGCGTACTCGCCGATGCTGTGGCCCAGCACGTAGCGCGGCGCGAGGCCGAGCCCCGCGAGATAGTGCGAGAGCGCGTACTGCAGCGCGAAAATCGCCGGCTGCGTATAGCGCGTGCTGTTGAGCGCGCCGGCCTCGCCCCGGATGACCGGCAGCACCGATTCGCCGAGATGCGGCGCGAGCGCGCGATCGGCGGCTTCGAGACACGCGCGAAAGGCCGGCTGCGTGTCGTACAGCGCGCAGCCCATCCCCGCGTATTGCGAGCCCTGCCCCGTGAACAGCCAGGCCAGCGCGGGCTCGGCGGGCGCCGCGCCGGGGCCGGCGTCGGCCGGCGCGTCCAGCGCCTGCGCGAGTTGCGCGAGCAGCGCGTCGCGATCCTTCGCGACGAATGCGGCGCGGTGCGCGTAGTGCGCGCGGCCGGCGTTGAGCGCGTCGCAGGCGGCGGCCCAGTCGGGCGCGTCGCGGAAATACGCGTGGCAGCGCGCGACCAGCTCCCGCAGCGCGACCGGGTCCTTCGCGGACACGCCGACGAAACGCGCCGCCTCGGGCAGCGGCGCCGCCGCGCCGGCATCGGCACCCGCCCCCGCGCGCGCCGGCGCCGCGCTGACCGGGTCCTGCAGGATCAGGTGTGCGTTGGTGCCGCTGAAGCCGAAGCTGCTGACGCCGGCGTAGTACGGCGCGTCGGGGCCGAACGCGATCGGCGTGGCCTCGCGCACGACCGCGACGCCGCCCGACGCCCAGTCGACGTGCGGCGTCGGCGCGCCCAGGTTGATCTGCGCGGGCAGCAGCCGGTGGCGGAACGCGAGCACGGTCTTGATCACGCCGGCCACGCCGCTCGCCGCCTCGAGGTGGCCGATGTGCGCCTTCAGCGCGCCGATCAGCATCGGCGCGTCCGCGTCGCGGCCGGCGCCCAGCGCCTGCTGCAGCGCCTTGATCTCGATCGGATCGCCGAGCGCGGTGCCGGTGCCGTGCGTCTCGACGTAGCGGATCGCGTCGGGCGCGAGCTTCGCGCGCTTGAGCGCGGCGGCGATCAGCGCCTGCTGCGCATAGCCGTTCGGCACGGTCAGGCCGCTGCTCGCGCCGTCCTGGTTCACGTGGCTGCCGCGAATCACCGCGAGAATCCGGCAGCCCTCCCGGAGCGCGTCGTCGAGGCGCTTGAGCACCAGCATCCCGCAGCCCTCGCCGCGCACCAGCCCGTCGGCCTCGGCGCTGAACGGGCTGCAGCGCCCGCTCGCGCTCAGCACCTTGTTCTGCGCGAGCGCGATCGACGGCTCGGGCGTCAGCAGGCAGTTCACGCCGCCCGCGAGCGCGGTGTGGCATTCGTCGTTGACGAGGCTGCGGCACGCCTGGTGGATCGCGACCAGCGACGACGAGCAGGCCGTGTCGATCGCCAGCGCCGGGCCGTTGAACCCGTAGTGATAGGCGAGCCGGCCCGCGGCCGAGTTCATCGACGTGCCGGTGATCGAGTAGGCATCCTGACTGTCGGCGCGCGCCTTGTCGAACGTCAGCACCGCGTATTCGCTCGAACTGATGCCGACGAACACGCCCACCGGCTGGTCGCGCAGCGCCGTGACGGGCAGTTCGGCGTCCTCGAGCGCCTGGTGGCTGACCTCGAGCAGCAGCCGCTGCTGCGGGTCCATGCGCTGCGCCTCGCGCGGCGAGATGCCGAAGAAGCGCGCGTCGAAGCGGTCGACCCCGGTGAGGTAGCCGGCGCGGCGCGCGTAGGTCTTGTAGGGGGTGCCCGGCGTCGCGTCGTAATGGGCGTCCAGGTCCCAGCGCTCGGCCGGCACCTCGGAGAGCGCCTCGCGCCCGTCGCGCAGCAGCGCCCAGAGCGCCTCCGGGGAATCGGCGCCGGGCATCCGGCAGCCGATGCCGACGATCGCGACCGGCTGGTCGAGACGCGCCGACAGCGCCTGGATCTTCTGCATGCCCTGCCGGATCGCGTCGCGTTGACGCGCGAGCAGGTCTTGGTCTTTCGGTTCCATCAGCGGTCCTCCAGCAGCGCCTGCATCATCTGCAGCTCGCGTTCGATTTCATCGGTGGCGTCGCTCGCGACATCGCTCGCGGCGGGGGAAACGGGCGCGGGGGCCGGGGGGGCGGCGGCGGTCGCTGCCGGGGTTTCGGCCGGCGACGCGAGCGGCCGCGCGGCGGCGGCGGGCGCGGCGGCGGGCGCGGCGGCGGGTGCGGCGGCGGGTGCGGCGGCGCGCGCCGAGGCGGGCGCATCGAGCGCCTTCAATCGCGCCGCGAGCCAGCCGCGCAGGCGCGCCGGATTCGCGTTGTCGAACACGTCGACCGACGACACCGGCACGCCGGCGCGCGCGCCGAGCTTCTCGGCGAACGACAGCGTGAGCAGCGAATCCATGCCGAGATCGTGGAAGCCGGTGCCGGCATACGCGGCGAAGCTGCCCGACAGGCCCAGCACCTCGCGCAGCAGCGCATGCAGCAGGTCGTCGAGCATCGACTCGCGGCAGCCGGCCGCCGCGTATGCGCGCCGGAACGCGGCGGCGCCGTCGTTCGCGGCGGCCGTGGCGGGGCCGGCGGCGGCGCTCGCGCCCACCTCGGCGAACAGCGCGTCGAGCCAGCCGTGGCGGTAGATCGGCTTGAAGCGCGCCCAGTCGATGTCGAGCAGCGCGGCGCCGGGGTGCGGCGCCGGCTCGGCGAGCCAGCCGGCCACCTCGCGCAGCGTGAAGCTGCGCACGCCGACGCGCGCCGCGGCGGCCTTGCCGGCCGCATCGAGCATGCCGCCGTCGACGGGGCCCAGATGCACGACCGACGCGGCCAGGCCGCGCGCGCGGCGCCACGCCACGACGCGTTCGGCGAAGTGATTGGCGAGCGTGTAGTGCGCCTTCTCGCGCGCGCCCCACAGCGCGAGCATGGTCGAGAGCACCGTGAACGATTTCAGGCCCGGGCCGGCGTGCGCGTGCAGGTGCCAGGTGCCGGCCAGCTTCGCGTCGACCACCTCGCGCAAGTCGCCGCGCGCGCTCTCGCCGATCAGCCGGCTGCCGCCGACGCCGGCCGCGTGGATCACGTGCGCGACCGCTACGCCGTCGGCGGCGAGCCGCGCGAACAGCGCCGCGACCTGCCCCGCATCGGCGAGATCGGCGGCCAGCGCGATCACGCGGGCGCCGCGCGCGCGCAACGCCGCGACACGCGCGTCGCGCTCGGGCCCGTCGCTGTGGCGCCCGACCAGCACCAGCGTGTCGACGCGCGCGGCGAGCGCCTCGGCGAGCGCATGACCGATCCCGCCGAACCCGCCGGTGATCAGCACCGCGCCGTCGTACGGCACGGCCGCGCGCTGCGCACCGCCATCGACCGGCCGCAGGCGCGGCACGTGGGGCCGGCCGCCGCGCACCGCGACGTAGCGCAGCGCGCCCGGATCGCGGAAATGCGCGAGCAGCGGCGCGAAATCGGCCGGCTCGGCCGCCAGGTCGACCACGCCCGCGATGCGGCCGGGGAATTCGAGCGACGCGCACTTGAGCACGCCGGCCGCCACCGACTGCGCGAGCCCGTCCACGCGATCGGCGTCGACGGCGCGCTCGGCCTGGCGCGTCACGCACCAGAGCCGCGCGCCGGGCGCGGCGTCGGCGCCGAGCCAGCGCCGGCACAGCGCGATGCTCGCCTCGTACTGCGCGGTGGCCGCCGCGACGGTGTCGGCGTTCTCGCGCTCGCCGGCATCGGCGAAGCAGACGATCCGGTCGAACGCGTCGCGCGCCGGATCGGCGTCGGCCGAGAGCGCGTCGGCCCACGACAGCTCGCGGTACGACGCCTGCTCGCGCGCGAGCTGCGCGACGCAGCCGGCGCCCTGCCCGTCGTGGACCACCAGCCAGCGCTCGGCGCGATCGGCGGCCGACGCCTGCGCGACGATCAGCGCTTCCGCGCTCGCGTCGCTCGGCGGCAGGCCGCGCGTGTGCTCGAAACCGGCGACGGCGAGCTGCCGCCGCCATTGCTCGACGGACAGCACCGCGTAGTCAGCGCGCAGCGCGTGATCCTCGAAGCGCCACCAGCCGTCGGTCATGCCGAAGCTCAGGTCGGCGCTGAGCCGCGGCGCCGTGCATTCGCGCAGCAGCAGGTAGCCGCCCGGCGCGAGCAGGTCGCGCACGTGGCGCAGCGTGTCGGCGATCGAGCGCGTCGCATGCAGCACGTTGGCGGCGATCACGAGGTCGAACGCGCCGGCCGCGAACCCCTGGTCCGCGATCGGCCGCTCGATGTCGAGCAGGCGGTAGTCGACGTAGCCCGCGTCGCCGAACCGCGGCCGCGCGCGTTCGAGGAACAGCGGCGAGACGTCGGTGTAGCAGTAGGTCTCCACCGGCAGGCCGCGCAATGCGTCGAGCACGGTGCGCGAGGTGCCGCCCGTGCCGGCGCCGATCTCGACGATCCGCAGCGGCCGGTGCGCGGCGAGGCGCGCGGCCCACTGCGCGAGCTGGCCGTTCAGCACGCGCGCGATCGGCGACTCGACGTACACCGCCTCGCTGCCGTCGAACGCGGACCCGCCGAACAGCACCTCGAGCGGATTGCGCCGGCCGCGCAGCACGTCGGGCAACGCGTCGGCGCAGCGGCGCAGGAACGCGGTCTCGCCGCGAAACTGCGGGAACGCGGCGTCCACCGTATCGAGCCGCGCGGCGGCCGCACCCGTCGGCGCAAGCTGCGCGCCGGCGCCGCGCGCACGCACCGCGAGCAGATGCGCGAACAGCCGTTGCTGGGCCGGCGCGATCGCGTCGGCTGCGTCGGCTGCGTCGGCCGAGTCGGCTGAGTCGGCTGAGTCGGCTGAGTCGGCTGAGTCGGCTGAGTCGGCTGAGTCGGCTGAGTCGGTTGAGTCGGTTGAGTCGGTTGAGTCGGTTGAGTCGGCTGAGTCGGCTGAGTCGGCTGAGTCGGCTGCGTCGGCTGAGTCGGCTGCGTCGGCTGCGTCGGCTGCGTCGGCTGCGTCGGCTGCGTCGGCTGCGTCGGCTGCGTCGGCGGCATCGGCGCCAGCCTGCCCGAGCGCGGCCAGCGTATCGGCGACGATGCCGGCGCACGCCTGTTCGATCTGCCCGCGATAGGCATCGTAGGCGTCGAGCCCGAAGCGCGCGGCCCAGGTCGCGGACGGTTCGAGGCCGTCCAGCGCGTCGGGCGCGGGCAGCGCCTCGCGCACGCTCGCGGCGGCGCGCGGCGGCCAGTCGACGGCTTCCCAGACGGTCTCGTAGACCGGCGCGGCACGCGGCGCCGCCTGCACGCGCCGGAACAGCACGTCGCGCAGTCGCCCGACGGGCCGGCCGCCGGCATCGGCCAGCGTGATCGTAAAGCGGTAACCGTCGTCGCACGCGTCGCGCACGAGCCGCGCCCGCAAGCGCTCGGGCAGCGCCGCGGCGGGCGGCAACGCGACCTCGCCGACGCCGGCGAGCAGGAACAGGCCGTCGTCCGCGTCGCGCGCGGCCGCGCTGGCCTGCAGGCACGCGTCGATCAGCAGCGCGGCGCGCTGCGGCGCGTCGTAGCCGGCGGCGCGCACCGGGCCGACCTCGGCCTCGCAGCGCGCGCCCTGCACCCGCAACGCGCCGAGGCAGCGGAAATCCTCGCCGAGCGACACGTCGCCGGCCTCGTGATGCGCGTAAAGCGCGGCGACGTCGAGCGCGCGCCAGCCGGCGGCGGGCCAGTCGCGATCGTCCGCTTCGTGCGCCTTGTCCGCTTCGTCAGCCTCATCGGCGAGCCCGCATGCGGCGCTCGCGTGCCGGACCCACGGCGCCGCCGCGTCGCCGGCCGCCCGGCTCCACAACGACACGCGCGCGCCGTCGGCCGGCGCGTCGACCTGAACCAGATAGTCGCCGGCGGCGGCATCGAGATCGACGGGCCGCTGGAACTGCGCATCCGCGAGCGTGACGGCCGCGCCGCGCGCATCGGCGGCGACCGCGCGCATCAGTTCGAGCAGCAGCGACGCGGGCAGCAGGCGCCGGCCCTGCACGCGGTGCCCGTCGATGAAATCGAGCCACGCCGTCGCGGTGCGCAGGCGGCAGCTCACGCGGCCGTCGGGATGCGCGAGCCGGTCGCGCACGAGCGGATGGATCGCGGCCTCGCGCGGCGCGTCGTCCGCGGCCAGCGCCGCGTCGATGCGCGGCGAGCGGAACGTGCGGCGCGCGAACGGCCGGCGCGGGAAATCGGCGACGACGGGATGGCGCCGCGCGTCGAGCGGCGTCCAGTCGACCTCGACGCCCGCCGTGAACAGCGCGGCCAGCGTCGCGCGCAGCGCCGCGTCGTCGTCGATGCGGTGCCAGCGCGCCGAGGCCGGCAACGGGCACGGCGGCGCGCCGAGCGCGAGCACGTGGGCGCCGTCGAACGCGTCGGCCGCGCTGCCGGCGCGCGTTTCGCCGGCGACGGCCTCGTTCGCGGCGATCACGTGCAGATCGTTGCCCGCCGCGCCGGCACGGTACGGCAAGCCGGCCGGCTCGTCGCGCTGCCAGAGCCACGCGCGCACGAACGCGGGCTCGATGCCGCGCACCGCCACCGCTGCGGGGAACAGGCCGAACGACGCGCAGCGCGCGAGCCAGGCGCGATGCGTGGCGGCCAGCGACGCGTCGTCCGCCGCGCCGTCGTCCGACAGGAACAGCACGATACGGCCCGAGCCCGAGCCCGAGCCCGAGCCCGAGCCCGAGCCTGAGCCCGGCGCGCGGCGCGGCTCGCGCTCGGCCAGCGCGCGTTCCAGCCGCGCGGCGAGTTCGGCGCCGTCGCGCCCCGTCACGGCGATCCGCTCGCCGAGCGCGACGCGCCGGTGCGTCGACGTATGCGCGATCGCGGCGAGTTCGCCAGCGGGTTTCGCGCGCAGGTAGGCGGCCATCTCGTCGACGTGCCGGCGCAGCGCCTCGGGCGTCTTCGCGCTGAGCGCGAGCACGTGAACGCCGGCGTCCGCCTGCGCGTCGTCCGCCGCCTGCCATGCCGGCGGCGCCGCCGCGACGATCGCGTGCGCATTGGTGCCGCTGAAGCCGAAGCTGCTGACGCCGGCCTGCCACGGCCGCCCGTCGGTGGGCGGCAGCGGCGTCGGCCGCCGCGCCACCTCGAATTTCGCCGCGTCCCAGCCGATTGCGGGATTGAGCGTGTCGAAACCGGGCTGCGGCGGCGCCTCGCCGTGACGCACCACCAGCATCGCCTTGATCAGCCCGGCCAGGCCCGCCGCGGCCTCGAGATGGCCGAGGTTCGCCTTCACCGCGCCGATCGAGAGCGGCCGGCCGGCCTCGCGCGCCGCGCCGTACGCGTCGGCGATCGCATGCGCCTCGATCGGGTCGCCGAGCCGCGTGCCGGTGCCGTGCGCCTCGACGTAGTCGACCTCGCCGGGCGCCACGCCCGCGCGTTGCAGCGCCGCGCGGATCACCGCGCGCTGCGCCGAGCCGTTCGGCACGGTCAGGCCGCTGCTGTGGCCGTCGTGATTGATCGCCACGCCCTTGATCACGGCGTGGATGCGATCGCCGTCGGCCTGCGCGTCGGCGAGCCGCTTGAGCACCAGCACCGCGCAGCCCTCGCCGCGCACGTAGCCTTGCGCGCGCGCATCGAACGTGTGGCAGTCGCGCTCGGGGCTCAGCATCCGCGCGCGCGAGAAATTGATGCCCGCGTGCGGCGTCAGCATCGCGTTGACGCCGGCCGCCAGCGCGAGGCCGCACTCGCGCTGCTGCAGCCGCCGGCACGCGTCGTACACCGCGACCAGCGACGACGAGCAGGCCGTGTCGATCGACAGCGAAGGGCCGCTGAAATCATAGAAGTACGACAGGCGCCCGGCCGCCATGCTGAACGAATTGCCGGAGGCCACGTAGGGGTTCGCGTGCGCCGGATCGGCGAGCAGCGCCATCCCGTAGTCCTGGCTGCCGATCCCGACCACCACGCCGGTGTCGCTGCCGCGCAGCCGGCCGATGTCGAAGCCGGCGTCCTCGAGCGCGAGCCAGCTCTGCTCGAGCAGCAGCCGCTGCTGCGGATCGAGGTTCTCGGCCTCGAGCGCGGACAGGCCGAAGAACTCGGCGTCGAAGTCGTAGATGCGCTCCAGCAGGCCCGCGTAGGGCGTCACCAGCTTGCCGGCGGCCGCGTAGTCGGGATCGACGAACTGCCGGTTGCTCCAGCGCTCCGGGCCGACCTCGATCACGCCGCTGCGGCCCTCGCGCAGCAGCGCCCAGTACGCGTCGAGATCCGTCACCCCGCCGGGGAAACGCAGCGACACGCCGACGATCGCCACGTCGTCGCGATGGCCGCGCTCGGCCTGCGCGAGCCGCGTCTTCAGTTCGCGGATCGTCCGGATCGATTGCAGCAGCAGGTCCTTGTCCATGTCCGTCATCAAAGTGCTCCGCGTGATTCGAGGCCGCCGAGCTCGCGTTCGAGGATGCGGGCGAGCTCGGCGGCGCTGTGGTCCGTCAGGGGCGCGTCGGCCGAAGCCGAAGCCGGCGCCGGGACGGCGGCCGGCGCGCCGGCGGGCGCCCCCGCCGGCGCGAACAGCGCATCGAGCGCGCCGCGCGCGAGGCAGTCGGCGACGGCGGCCACCGTCGGGTGATCGAACGCGACGGTGGCGGGCAGCGATGCGCCGAACTCGCGTTCGAGCTGCCGGTGCAGCACGGTCGCGTGCAGCGAATCGACGCCGATCTCGGCGAACCCGTCGGTGTCGGCGATCGACGCGGCGTCGCGGCCGACGCAGGCCGCGACGAGCTCGCGCAAGCGCGCGCGCAACGCGTGCCGGCGCCGGTCGGGCGGCACCTCGGCGAGGCGCTCGGCGAACGAGGGCGGCTCGGCCGCCGCCGTCCCCGCACCGGCATCGGCGTCGTGCGCGACCAGCCCGGCCCACAGCGGCGCCGGCGCGTACGTGGCCGCATGGCGCCGCCAGTCGAGATCGAACACGCCGACGCAAGCCGCGGGCGCGGCGCTCGCGGACGGCGCGAGCCAGTCCGACAGCACGCGCAGGTAGTCGTCGGCGCCGCGCGCGGCCAGGCCGATCGCGCGGTGCTGCGCCGCGAGCGCATCGCCGCCGCGCGCCGCCATGCCGACGCCGGCCCACGGCCCCCACTGGATCGCGAGCGCCGGCAGGCCCAGCGCGCGGCGGTGCTCGACGACGGCCTCGGCCAGCGCGTTGGCGAGCGCATAGGCGGCCTGCCCCGGCTGGCCGAGCAGCGCCGACAGCGACGAGAACACCACGAAGTGATCGAGCGGCTGGCCGAGCGTCGCGCGGTGCAGATGCCACGCGCCGGCGCCCTTGGGCAGCAGCACGTCGCGCGCGGGGCCCCACGCGTCGTGCGAGAACGGCCGGTCGTCGAGCACGGCGGCGCAGTGGAACACGCCGGCAAGCGGCGTCGCGCCGAGCGTGCGTTGCAGCGCGTCGCGCAGCGCGGCGGGATCGGCGACGCCGGTGGCCAGCGTATCGATGCGCGCGCCGTGGCGGCGGCCGAGCCGGTCGAGCGACGCGGACTCGGCGGCGTCGGGCGCGCGGCGATTCAGGCTGACGACGTGGCGCGCGCCCTGTTCGAGCAGCCACGCGAGCACGCGCGCGCCGACCCCGCCCAGGCCGCCGCTGACGAGATAGGCATGACCGTCGCGCGCGCGGAACGCGGCCGACGGCGCGGGCGTGGCGCGCGCGAGGCGCGGCACCCTGAGGCCGTCGCGCGTGAGCCGGCAGGCCGGCTCGCGGATCGCGAGCAGCGCGTCGAGGTGCGCGGCGAGCGTCGCATCGTCGGCGTCGGGCGCGCGTTCGAGCCAGGTGGCCGACGGGCCCGCGCGCTCCTTGTCCGCGCAGGCCAGCACGGCCGGCCAGCGCGGCCGCATACCCGGCTCGCCCGGCGCCGGCGCGGCGCCGATCACGAGCACGTGCGGCGCATCGGCAGGCAGGCGCGCGAGCGCCGACCAGCAGCCGCCGAGCCGTTCGAGCCGGCCCGCGTCGAGCGCGCCGTCGGGCCACGCGGCGCCGTCGTCGACGCGCAGCACGACCCGGTCGAACGCGCCGTGCGCGGCGGCCTGCGCGGCGAACACCGCGTCGACGCCCGCGCCCGACGCGCGCTCGCAGGCGGCCTCGACCACGCGGATGCCGCGCGCGGTCAATGCCGCGGCCAATGCCGCGGTCGATTCGTCATGCGGCGCGTCGCCGGCCGGCGCGCCGCGTCCATCGTCATGGCCCTGGCCGGCCGCCGCCGTCGCGCGCAGCAGCAGCACCTGCCGCACCGGCGCGGGCGCAGGCGCGGGCACGGCGTCGGCCGCGAACGGCGTCCAGCGCGTCACGTAGCTCGCGGGCGCGGCGCTCGCCGGCGCGGCGCCGAACGCCTGCGCGAGCCCGCTGCTCGCCGCGAGCGGGCGCGGGGTGTACCAGCAGCGCACCCGCGCGAACGGCTCGCCGGCCACGTGTCGCGACGGCCGGTCGTCGCCGCGCTCGACGATCACGTGCGCATTGGTGCCGTTGAAGCCGAACGCGCTGACGGCGCCCAGCAGCCGGCCCGCTTCCGCGCCGGCGAGCGCGCGCGCGGCGCGCGGGATCTCGATCCGCTCGCTCGCGTCGATGAACGGGTTCAACGTCGCGTAATGCAACTGCGCGGGCGCGGTGCGCGCGCGCAGGCTCAGCACCAGCTTCAGCAGCCCCGCGAGCCCCGACGCGGCCTCGGTGTGGCCGACGAACGACTTCAGCGCGCCGAGCACCAGCGGGCTCGCGCGCGGCGTCTCGTCGGCGTACACGGCGCGCAGCGCGTGGTATTCGATCGGATCGCCGAGCGCGGTGCCGGTGCCGTGCGCCTCGACCAGCGCGACCTCGCGCGCATCCACGCCGGCGTCGCGCAGCGCGGCGCGCATCACGCGCTCCTGGGCGCGGCCGTTCGGCGCGGTCAGGCCGCTGCTGCGGCCATCGTGGTTGATCGCGCTGCCGCGGATCACCGCGTGGATCGCGTCGCCGTCGGCGCGCGCGTCGGCGAGCCGCTTGAGCACCATCACGACGCAGCCCTCGGCGCGCACGTAGCCGTCCGCGCGCGCGTCGAACGCGGCGCAGCGCCCCTGCCGCGACAGCGCGCGCGCCTTGCCGAGCAGCACGAAGGTGTCGGGTGAGACCAGCGCGTTGACGCCGCCGACCACCGCGAGCCGGTTCCGGCCGCCGCGCAGGTGCCGCACCGCCGCGTCCAGCGCGACCAGCGACGACGAGCACGCGGTGTCGTGGCAGATCGCCGGGCCGTCGAGGCCGAACAGGTGCGCGACGCGCCCGGCGATGATGTTCATCGACTGGCCGGTCGACATCAGCCCGGCGTCCTCGCCGTCGGCCACCGAGCGGCACAGCGGGCCGTACTCGTTCTGGCCGATGCCGAAGAACACGGCGGCGTCCAGCGAACCGGCCGCGCCGCCGTCGAGCCGCGCGGCGGGATCGATGCCCGCGTCCTCGAACGCGCGCCAGGTGGTCTCCAGCGCGAGCCGCTGCTGCGGGTCCATGAAGCAGGCCTCGCGATGCGACAGGCGGAAACGCGCGTGATCGAACTGCTCCAGGTCGTCGAGGAAGCCGCCCGCGAGGCTGTATGCCTTGCCGGGCGCATCGTCGTCGGACAGGTAGCGCGCCAGGTCGAAACGCGCGGCGGGCCGCGCGTCGATGACGTCGAGCGCATCGTCGCCGGCCGGCGCCGCGCGCGTCAGTCGCGCCCAAAGCGCGTCGGGCGAATCGGCGCCCGGCAGCCGGCACGCCATGCCGACGATCGCGATCGCGCCGTCGTCGGCGTCGGCCCGGGCCGCATCGGCGCCGGCCTGCGCGGCGCCGCCGGGCGCCGGGCGCGGGTTCGCACTCGCCCAGGCCTGCGCCAGCGCGTCGGCCAGCGCGTGCAGCGTCGGATGATCGAACACCACGGTCGGGCGGCACGGCACGCCGAGCCGCTGACGCAGCTTCTGGCTCAGCTCGATGCTCAGCAGCGAGTTCAGCCCGAGTTCCTGCATCGGCCGCGTGTCGCCGCGCTCGGGCAGCGCCGCGCCGGTCAGCTCCGCCACCAGCTCGCGCAGCAATGCGAGCGTCGCGTCGGGCGTGCGGAAATCGTCGGCCACGGCGGCGGCGTCGACCGGCGCCTCGGCCGGGGCCGCCGGCGCGGTGGCGCTCAGCGCCGCGAACGGACGCAGGTGCTTCGCCGCCGCGACTTGCTCCGCATAGCGATGCCAGTCGACGTCGACGAGCTGGCGCGTCGCGCCCGGCTCGCCGAGCGCGCGCGCCAGCGCGGCGAGCGCGGCCTCGGGCGCGAGCCCGCGCAGCCCGAGCGCGCCGAAGCCCTGCTGATGCTGCCGGACCATCATGCCGACCTCGGCCCACGGCCCCCACGCGAGGCTGCGCGTGACGCGGCCCTCGGCCTCGCGGCGCTCGGCCAGCGCGTCGAGGAAGCGGTTCGCCATCGCGTAAGGCGCCATCTGCGCGGTGCCCCAGCGGCCGGCGACCGACGAGAAATAGACCTGGAAATCGAGCGCGTCGGCGCGCGTCAGCCGGTCCAGATGCAGCGCGCCGAACGCCTTGGCGCCGACGATGCGCGCGATGTCCTCGCGCGACAGGCGCGCGAGCGGAATCCGTTCGTTGCTGCCGGCCGCATGGAAGATGCCGCGCAGCGGCGGGCCGTCGCGGCGGATGCCGTCGAGGGCCGCGCCGAGCGCCGCCGGATCGCACGGATCGGCCGCGACCAGCGCGACGCGCGCCGCCTCGCCGGCCACGCGGCGCCGCTCGGCGAGCCACGCCGCCGCCTCCGGCGCGGCGGGGTCGCGCCGCCCGACCACCACCACGCGCCCGGCGCCGCGCGCGAGCAGGTCGTCGACCAGCACGGTGCCGATGCCGCCGGTGCCGCCGGTCACGAGATAGGTCGCGTCGGCCGCCGGCACGAACGCGGCGCGCGGCGGCGATGCGGCGGCCACGCGTTCGAGCACCGGCAGGTAGCGCTGGCCGGCGCGGTAGGCGATCTCGTCGTCGCTGCCGGCCGCGTCGCGCGCGACCTCGTCGAACGCGCGCTCGAGCGAGGCCGGCGCATCGTCGACGTCGATGCAGCCGCCCCAGGCGGCCGGTTGTTCGAGCGACAGCGTGCGGCCGAGCGCCGCGAGCGGCGCCAGCGCGACGTCGGCCGGCGCGGCGTCGCCGGGCAAGCGCTGGGCGCCGCGCGTGATCAGCCATAGCCGCGGCGGCGCCGCTGGGATGGCCGCCCCGGCGCCCACCGCGGCGGCCAGCGCCAGCGCGGTGCCCCAGCGCGCGGCGAGCACGGCGGCATCGGGCTCGGCAGCCGCGTCGGCGCGGGCGGCGGCATAGACGATCGCGTCGAACGGCCCGGACAGTTGCGACAGCGTCGACAGTTGCGCGGCCAGCGCCTCGGGCGCCCAGCCGGTGCCGGGATCGAGCTCCGACGCCGTGCACGACGCGAATCCGGCAGCCCCGGCCGGCGGCCAGGCGGCGCCGCGCTCGGTCAGCAGCAGCACGCGCGGCGTGCCGGCGAGCGCCGTCGCCGTGGCCGTGCCGGCGGCGGCGAGCGGCGCGGCCTGCCAGCGCGTCTCGTACGCGAGCCGCGCGGCAGGCGCGGCGTCCGCCGGCTCGTCCGGCCGCAGCTGCAGGATCTCGTCGCGCAGCGCGCGCGCCAGCGCCTGCAACTGCGGCTTCGACAGTTGTTCGATCCGATCGAGAAAATGTGCCACGGTCCTCCCCACGCCGGCGGCGAAAGTCAGTTGCCGGGCGCACCGCGCCCGGATGCCCGGTTATTCGGCTTGCAGATCCTCCAGCAGCTGTTCGAGCGAACGCTCGCCGGCCGCGAGCCGCCCGGGCCGCGAACAGTCGCGGTGCTCGAACGGATAGGCCGGCAGCACGGCGCGCCGGTATCCGGAGCCGGCGAAACCGGCCTGCCAGTCCACCGGGCGCGCGCCGGCCCAGAGCGCGCCGAACGCGCGCCGCCACGCGTCGTCGTCGAGGCCGGCGGCGGCATCGAGAAGGCGCGTGACGCGGCCGTTCGCGTCGCGCAGCGCGAGGAAACCCCCGCGTTCACCGCCTTCGCCGCCATCGGCCGCCCGCAGCACGATCCGCCCGAGCCGCTCCGGCGCCGGCGCGGGACCGGCGGCCACGAAGCGGCGCGCGGCCTCGTCGAGCGAACACTCGCGATAGACGGCCGCCGCCGCGAGCCACATCCGGCCGCGATAGACGAGCTGGTCCGGCTCGACGCCGAACGCGGCCATGCAGGTGGCGAGCGCATGCAGCACGCAGAACCAGGCCGCCTCGGGCACGGCGTCGATCCGGCCGGCCGCGTGCCCGCCCGGCTGCGCGGCGAGCGCCGCGCGCGCCGCCGCGAGCGCGGCCGCGAAACGGGGCTCGCCGCACCAGCCGGCCGGCGTGGCGGCCGGCAGCGCGCCGCCGGCGACGAAGCGCAACGCGAGCGCGTCGATCGCCGCAGGCACGTCGGCTTGCCCGCGCCGCAGCCGCGCCGCCGTCGCGCGCAGTTGCGCGATCAGGTCGTCGTGGCTGTCCGGATAGAGGCAGACGGCGTGCTCGAAGCGGCGCCGGCCGGCCAGCGTCGTCGCGCAGAGATCGGCGAGCGCGCCGGCCGCGCCGAAGCGTTCGAGATGGCGCGCATGCCGCTCGCAAAGGCGCGCGAGCGCGGGCAGCGTGCGCGCCGACACCGCGAACGCGCCGCGGCCCTCGCGCGCGGCCGGCCGCGCCGGCGGCGCGCCGACGATCAGGTGCGCGTTGGTGCCGCTGAACCCGAACGAGCTGACCGCGCAGGTCAGCGCGCCGTCGTCGCGCGCGACCAGCGGCTGCGGCGCGGTCGGGATGCGGATCGCGCGCGGGTCGATCTCGAGGTGCGGATTGAGCGTCTTCAGGTGCAGCGTGGGCGGGATCATCCGGTGCCGCATCATCAGCAGCACCTTGATCAGCCCGGCCACGCCGGCCGCGCTTTCGGTGTGCCCGATCGCCGACTTCACGGCGCCCACGTAGAGCGGATCGGCCGCGTCGCGCCGCGCGCCGTAGGTGGCCTTCAGCGCGGCCATCTCGATCGGGTCGCCGAGCGGCGTGCCGGTGCCGTGCGCCTCGACGTAGCGGACCTCGGACGCCGGCGTGCCGGCCCGCGCGAGCGCGGCCTCGATCAGGCGCGCCTGCTGGCGGCTGCTCGGCGCGGTCAGCCCCTGGCCCTGGCCGTTGTGATTGACGGCGCTGCCGCGGATCACGCCGTGGATCGTGTCGCCGTCGGCGAGCGCGTCGTCGAGGCGCTTGAGCAGCACCATCCCGCAGCCGTCGGAGCGCACGTAGCCGTCGGCGCCGGCATCGAAGGTGCGGCAGCGGCCGGCCGGCGACAGCATGCCGGCCTTCGACAGCACGATGTTGTTGGCCGGCGAGAGGATCACGTTGACGCCGCCCGCGAGCGCGACGCGGCACTCGCGCTCGCGCAGGTGCTGCGCGGCCACGTGCACCGCGACGAGCGACGACGAACAGGCGGTGTCGATCGCCATGCACGGCCCCTGCCAGTCGAACAGGTGCGCGATGCGCCCCGGGATCGCGCTGACGTGATGGCCGGGCCCCATCAGCCCGACCAGCGCCTTCGCGTGGCGCTGCGACAGGTCGGCGAAGTCGGACGGGCCGGGGCCGATGAACACGCCGGCGCCGTCGGCCAGCTGCTCGGGCGTGTAGGCGGCCGATTCGAGCGTCTCCCAGGCCACTTCCAGCGCGATGCGCTGCTGCGGGTCCATATACTCGGCCTCGCGATCCCCGATGCCGAAGAAGCGGTTGTCGAAGCCGTGCACGTCGGCGATCTGGCCGCCGTCGTTGGCGACCATCTTGCCGTCGTCGGCCGAGCCCGGCGCATGGAAGCGCGCCACGTCCCAGCGCGTGCCGTCGAACGGCCGGACCATGTCGGCGCCCGCCAGCAACTGGTCCCAGAACGTGTCGACGTCGTTCGCGCCGGCCGGCATCCGGCAGGCCATGCCGATCACGGCGATGTCGCCGCGCGCGGCAGCGGCGCGCGACGCGGCGGGCAGCGCGGCGGCCGGGGCCGTCGCGTCGTCCGGTTGCGGCTGCGGTGCCTGCGGTGCCTGCGGTGCCTGCGCGGCTTCGCGCGCGCGCAGGTCGTCGAGCAGCCGCCGCGACACGGCGGCCACGCTCGGGCAGTCGAACATCAGCGAGACCGGCAGCGATAGCTGCAATTGCGCGGCGAAGCGGTTGCGCAGCTCGACCGACAGCAGCGAATCCATGCCGAGCTCCGTCAGCGAGCGCGCCGGGTCGATCGCGTCGCCGGCGTCGATCGCCAGCACGTCGCGCACGGTGGCCTCGACGTGCGCCTCCATCTGCTTGCGCGCGGCCGCGTCGGTCTGCTGCAGCAGCTCGCGCACGAAGCCGGCGAGCCGGTCGCCGGCCGGGCCGGCGGGTTTCGCGGCGGGCCGGGCGGCGGCCCCCGAGACGAGATCGAACAGCGGCTGCGCGGTGCGGTCGGCCAGGTAGTCGGCGATGCGGGCCCAGTCGAAGCGCGCGATCACGGCCTCGGCGTCGGGGCGCGCGAGCGCGGCCTCCAGCGCGTCGAGCGCGGCGTCCGGCTCGAGCAGCACGAAGCCGGCCCGCTCGATCTTCTGCCGGACCCGCCCGGCCGTCGCCATCCCGGCTTCGGCCCACGGGCCCCAATGGATCACCGTCGCCGGCAGGCCGCCGGCGCGGCGCGCGCGGCCGAGCGCGGCGAGGAAACCGTTCGCGCCCGCATAGTTCGCCTGCCCCGCCGAGCCGACGATCGCGGCCACCGACGAGAACAGCACGAAGCGCTCGACGCCGGCCTCGCGCGCGATCCGGTCGAGGTTCAGCGTGCCGGCCACCTTCGCGCGCATCACGCGTTCGAAATGCGCGTCGGTGAGGTTCTGCAACGGCGCGTCGTCGAGCACGCCCGCCGCGTGGAAGATGCCGCCGAGCGGCAGGCGCACGGCGGCGAGGCCGGCGCGCAGCGCGTCGTGGTCGGCGACGTCGGCGCGTACCCAGGTGAGCGGCACCCCGGCGGCGGCCAGCGCGTCGCGCGCGGCGCACGCATCGGCGTCGTCGGGGCCGCGACGCGAGACCAGCACCAGTTCGCCTGCGCCGGCGCGGGCCAGCCGGCGCGCGAGCGCGAGCCCGATGCCGCCGAGGCCGCCCGTGATCAGGTACGCGCGGTCGCCGCGCACGGGCGCGTCGCGAACCGCATCGGCTGCGTCTGCTACATCCGGCGCGTTTGCCGCGTTTGCCGCGTTTGCCGCGTTTGCCGCGTTTGCCGCATTTGCCGCATTTGCCGCATTTGCCGCATTTGCCGCATTTGCCGCATTTGCCGCATTTGCCGCATTTGCCGCATTTGCCGCATTTGCCGCGTTTGCCGCGTTTGCCGCATCCGACGCATCCGCTGCACCCGGCACAACGGCGGCCAGCCGCCGGACGTAGCGGCGCCCGTCACGGATCGCGACGTCGTTCTCGCCGTCGCCGGCGTCGAGCGCGAGCACGATCTGCGCGGCCCGCGCGGCGCCGTCGGCGCGCGCGTCGAGGTCGACCACCCACGGGCGCCAGTGCGGCTGCTCGAAACCGAGAGTCTTCGCGAAGCCGGCGACGACGCCGTCGGCGACGTTCGGCGTGATGCCTTCGTCACCGTCGCCGACGCGCTCGACGCCTTCGGTCACGAAACCGAGCCGCAGGCCGGCCGTCTCGCCGAGGCCGAGCAGCGTCTGGCCGATCACGCGCAAGCCGCGCGCCGTTTCCGCCGCGTGGCGCGCCAGTTCCGCCTGCCGCGCGGTGCCGTCGAGCCCGGCGCGTGACGGCGCGAGCCAGAACAGCAGGTCGACGGGGCCGCCCGCCGCATCGAGCGCGAGCGCGGCGAGCACGCCGGCCAGCACGCCCGCGTCGCGCCAGCCGTCGGGCAGCGCCCGCCATTGCACGCCGGGCGGCAACGCGGCCGCGTGCTGCCAGTCGCCGGGCTCGGCCAGCACGATGCGGCGCCGCGCGGGCGCCGTCTCGGGCGCGCTATCGGACGTCGGCGCGGCGGCTTGCCAGACCAGCCGGAATTCGGCCCCGCCCTGAAGCGCCGACGCCTGCAACTGCGCGACCTTCGCGTTGCGCGGCCAGTAGCGCCGACGCTGGAACGCATAGGTCGGCAGCACCAGCCGGCGCGGGCGCGTCGCGCCGTACAGCGCGGACCAGTCGGGCGACAGGCCCGACACGTAGAGCGCGGCCCACGCGCGATCCCACGAGCGCGACGCGGACTCGCGCGAGAACAGCGCGTGCGGCGCAAGGCCGGCGGCAAGCGCGGCGTCGCCGATCGCCAGCCAGCGGCCGGCGCCCTCGGCGACATCATGCGCGGCCGGCGCTTCGGCCGGCATCGCGAGCCAGTCCCGGCGGCGCGCGGCATCGCGCCAGGTCTCGACGCGGCTCGCGCCGCTGCCGGCGTCGACCAGCGCGACCTCCGGCTGCACGGGCGGCCAGCCGGCCAGCGCGAGATCGCGCGCGGCGGCGTCGAGCGGCAGCCACGCGAGCACCGTCTCGACGCTCACCAGGCCCGCGGCGGTCGCCGCGACGAGGCGGCCGCCCGAGTCGCTTCCCGCCACCGCGTCGGGGCGCAGCCCCGCGGCCATCAGCGTCTGGAAGATCGCGCAGCCCGTCAGGTAGGCCAGCGCGTCGTCGCGCGCGGCCACGCCGTCCGGGGCCAGCGCGGCGAGCGCGTCGAAGCGCTCCGCGAACGCGCCGCCGGTCTGCTTCAGTTGCTCGACGACCGCCGCCGGCGCGGCATCGAACGCGCTGAACACCCAGCGCATCCCGTCGACCGGCGCCGCCTTCGCACCTTGTGCCGATGCATCGGCGCGGGCGGCGGCCCGCGCATCGATCGTCGCGTCGAGCGCCGCGCGCAGCCCGGCGATGCCGTCGGCCGTCAGCGCCACGCGTTCGCGGAAATGATTGCGGCCCACCTGGCTCGTGTAGGCGAGCGCATCCCAGTCGAGCCCGAACCCGGACTCGGGCTCGCCTTCGGCCAGGTAGTCGCGATAGCGCAGCAGCAGCGCGTCGAGCGCGGCGGCGCTGGCGGCCGACACGGCGAGCACGCGCGGGCCGCGCGCGGGCGGCGCGGCGGCCGCGGCCGGCGGCACGTCGCGCACGATCAGGTGCGCGTTGGTGCCGCTGAAGCCGAACGAATTGACGGCGCCGTAGCGCGCGCCGGCCGCGCCGCCGAACGGGGCCTCGCCGAGCGCGAGCCGCACGCCGTCGCGCAGCGTGATGTGCGGATTGAGCCGCTCGAAGTTGCGCTGCGGCACCACGCGGTCATGCGCGACGCAGAGCGCGAGCTTGATCAGGCCGGCCACGCCCGCGCAGGCCTCGGTGTGGCCGATCTGGGTCTTGACCGAGCCGATCACGAGCGGCGCGTCGTCGCCGCGCCCCTCGCCGTAGACGGTCTGGATCGAGTTCATCTCGATCGGGTCGCCGAGCGGCGTGCCGGTGCCGTGCGCCTCCACGTAGCTGACGCGCGCGGCGTCGAGCTGCGCGGCGCGCAGCGCGTCGCGCATCAGCGCGATCTGCGCGGCCGTGTTCGGCGCGGTCAGCCCCTGGCTGCGGCCGTCGTGATTGACGGCCGAGCCGACGATCGCGGCCAGGATCGGGTCGCCGTCGGCCAGCGCGCGCGACAGCCGCTTGAGCACCACCACCGCGCAGCCTTCGCCGCGCACGTAGCCGTCGGCGCGGTGATCGAAGGTCCAGCATTGCCCGGTGGGCGACAGCATGCGCGCGTTCGAGCTGACGATCGACGCTTCCGGCGACAGGATCAGCGAGGTGCCGCCCGCGAGCGCCAGTTCGCATTCGTCGTCGAGCAGGCTGCGGCAGGCGAGATGCACGGCGACCAGCGACGACGAGCAGGCCGTGTCGATCGTCATGCACGGCCCGTGCACGCCGAGAATGTAGGCGAGCCGCCCCGCCGCGATGCTGAACGCCTCGCCGGACGCGTAGTACGGCGAATGCCGCGCGTCGGCGCCGGTGACGTCGGGCGCGTTCAGGTGCAGGTAGTCCTTGTTCATCATGCCGACGAACACGCCCACCCGGCGCCCGTCGAGCGACGCGCACGCGTGGCCGCTGCGCTCGATCGCCTCCCACGCGACCTCGAGCAGCAGCCGCTGCTGCGGGTCCATCGACTCGGCCTCGCGCGGCGAGATCGAGAAGAAATCGGCGTCGAAGCGGTCGACCTCGTCGACCAGGCCGAGCGAGCGCGTATGGATGCGCCCGCCCGCCTCCGGGTCCGGGTCGTAGTACGCGGCCATGTTCCAGCGCTCGGACGTCATCTCGCCGATGCCGCTGCCCGCCGAGCGCAGCAGCGCCCAGTAGTCGTCGGGGCCGGCGACGCCGCCCGGCAGCCGGCAACCGACGCCGACGATCGCGATCGGCTCGGCGGCGGGGCCGTCGTCGACCTGCTGCTGCTTGAGCTTGAGCGCGAGCGCCATCAGCTGGTTCTTCGACAGCCGGGACAGCCGGCTCAGGTATTCGTCCTTCCAGCCGGCGGACGACGCGGACTTATTCACGGATGAACTCCTTGCCGAGCAACGCGGCCAGATCGTCGTCCTGCAATCCCTCGATTTCGGCCAGTTCGGCATCGACGGGCGCCACCGCGGGCTCCGGCGCGGCGGAAGCCGCGTGTGCGGCGTGCGCCGGCACGGCCAGGCCGTTGCCGGCCAGCACGTGCGCGGCCAGCGCGTCGAGCGTCGGGTGATCGAACAGCAGCGTCGCCGAGTACGCGATGCCGAGGCAGTCGGCCAGCGCCTCGCTCAGCGCGACGCTCATCAGCGAATCCATGCCGAGCCCGCTCAGCGGCGCGGCCGGCGCGATCTCGACGGCGGCGATGCCGGTGATCGCGGCGATCTGCTCGGCGACGAAGCGCCGCGCGAGCGCCGCACGCTCGGCGGGCAGCGCGCCGGCAAGCCGCTGCAGGTAGGAACCGGGGGCGGCCGATGCCGTCGCGGCAGCGCCGCCCGCCGCCTCCGACTCCGCCGCCTTCGCCCCTAGCGGACGCAGCAGCGCGGGCAGGCGCCGCGCCTGCGCGGCCAGCACGTCGAGCCGCCAGTGCACGACGCTGCACTGCGCGTCGCCGATCGCCAGCAGCGCGTCGAACCAGCGCGCCGCATCGGCAGGGTCGAGCGGGTCCGCATGCAGCCGCGCGTAGGTCGCGTCGGGATGCGCAACGCGCGCCAGCATCCCGGTATCGCGCCACGGCCCCCAGTTGATCGCGGTGGCCGGCACGCCGCGCGCGCGCAGCGCATGCGCGAAGCTGTCGAGCGCGGCGTTGGCGGCCGCGTAGTTGGCCTGGCCCGCGCCGCCGAACAGCGCGGTGACCGACGAGAACAGCCACACGAAATCGAGCGGGCCGGCCGGCAGCGCGTCGAGCAGGTGACGCGCGCCGTCGAGCTTCGGCGCCGCCACGCGCTGCAGCCGCGCGGCGTCCTGCTCGACGAGGCGCGCATCGTCGAGCACGCCGGCCGCATGCACGACGCCGCGTACGCGGGCCTCGCGCGCCAGCGCGCCGACCACGGCCGCGACCCGCGCGGCATCGGTCACGTCGCAGGCCACGCATTCGATGGCGACGCGGCGCGCGTCGAGCGCCGCGAGCCACGCCGGCGGCTCGGCCGGCACGCTGCGCCCGAGCACGACGATGCGCCCGGCGCCGCGCGCATGCAGGAATTCGACGACGCGCCGGCCGACGCCGCCCAGGCCGCCCGTCACGACGTAAGTGCCGTCGCCGGCGATCGCCACCGGGCCGCGCGCATGCACCGGCCCGAGCCCGCGTTGATGGCATCGGCCGGCGCGCAGCGCGAGGTGGTCGGGCCAGCGCGCGGCGTCGCGCGACGCCGCGTGGTCGGCCGCGCGCAGCACGGCATCGGCATCGGCCGCGTCGCAGCGGCCGGCGTCGATATCGACGAGCGTGACCGCCTGCTGCGGCGCTTCGGCCTGCAGCGTGGCGCCGAGCCCCCAGAGCGCCGCGCCCGATGCGTCGGGCGCCTCGCCCGCCACCGGCTGCGCGCCGCGCGTGACCAGCAGCGCGCGATGCAGGCGGCCGGCGCTCAGGCCGGCGACGAAGCGGACCACGGCCAGATCGGCGGCCGCCGCGCCCGGCGCACCGGCCGGGTGCAGATGAATGAGGCCGAACGGCTCGGCATGGGCGGCCGCGTAATCGTGCAGGCGCCGCTCCAGCGCGGCGATGCCGGCCGCGTCATGGCCGGCGCGGTCGAACCGCTCGATGCGCGCGCCGCGTGCCGCGAGCGCGGCGGCGAACGCGTCGCCGGCCGATGCCGCGTCGCCGACGATCAGCCACGGCCGGCCGGCTTCATCGGCCGACGCATCGGACGGCAGATCGACCGGCTGCCAGCGCGGCGCATGCAGTGCCGATGCGGCGGTTGCGGCGGTTGCGGCGGTTGCGGCGGTCGAGGCGGTCGAGGCGGTCGAGGCAGTCGCGGCAGTTGAGGCAGTTGAGGCAGTTGAGGCAGTTGAGGCAGTTGAGGCAGTTGAGGCAGTCGCGGCCGCGCCGCCGAGCCCGCGACGATCGACGCGCGCGAAGCGCACGCCGTCCATCTCGCAGAACAGCGTGCCGCGCGCATCGCTGATGCGCAGGTCGGCCTCGATGCCCCCGTCATGCTCACGCACGCGGCAGACCACGCGCGGTTCCACCGGCAGCGGACCGTACCAGGCCAGCCGCTCGACGCCGGTCGGCAGCAGCAGGTGCGCAGCGTCCGCTTCGAGCGATTCGAGCGCGGCGGCCAGCACGGTCTGCAGGCAGTGATCGAGACGCCACGGCGCGGCCGCGTAGCCGGCCGGCTCGGGCGTGCCGCTGAACGTGAGGTCGGCGCCGATCGTATCGCCGGCGCGCCGCAGCCAGGTGATGCCGCGGAACGGCGGCGCATAGTCGTAGCCGAGCGCGGCAACGCGCCCGTAGAACAAGGCCCCGTCCATCGCGACCGCTTGCGCATCGGCCGGCGCCGCGATCGCGGGCGCGGCCGTGCCGGCGGCGAGCGGCTCGGCAGTGGCGAGCGCATGCGAGGTCCACGCGCCGTCGGCGCCGGCCGCGCTGCGCACGCGGATCATCGCGTGGCCGCCTTCGGACGGCTCGGCCGTCGCTTCGAGCCGGTAGGCCGTGTCGTGGGCCAGGCGCAGCATCTGCTCGAAGCGCAGCCCGCTCAGCACGACGCCGGCCGGCCGGCCGAGCCAGCGCAGGCCGGCCTCGATCGCCAGCCCGAGATAACCGCCCGCCGGGTACACGCTGTGGCTGCCGATCACGTGCGCCCACGGCGCGCGGTCGAGTTCCGGATCGACGCGCACCTCGGTGCGTGCGGCCGGCGTGGTGCGGGTGGCTGTCGTCCCGGCCGTGCTCGTTGCCGTGCTTGTTGCCGTGCTTGTCGCCATGCCTGTCGCCGCGTCGGCCGCCACCGCCACCGCCGCCCCCGCCGCCCCGCTCGCCTCGCGCGGCCGCGCGCCGATCGCCGGCAGCCAGTACGACTCGCGCTGGAAGCGGTAATGCGGCAGGTCGTCGAGCGTCGCGGCGCTTTCATGCGGGTACGCGCGCCAGTCGACGGCGAGCCCGGCCTCGCTCGCCTTCGCGAAGATCGCGGCAAGGCCGTGATGGTCGGCATCGACGAGCGCCGGCAGCCACTGCACCGTGCGCGACGGCGCGGCGGCTTGCGCCATGCGCGTGAGGATCGGCTTGGGACCGATCTCGACCACCAGATCGACGTCCTGCGCGAGCAGGCTGCGCACCGATTGCTCGAAACGCACGGGCTGCCGGATGTGATCGGTCCAGTAGCCGGCGTCGAGCGGCCCGGGGTGCACGTCCCCCGTCAGGTTCGAGATCAGCGTCGCGCGCGGCGCGGCGTACTCGATGCCTTCGGCGACCGCGCGGAAGCCGCTCAGGATCGGCTCCATCAGCGGCGAGTGGAACGCGCGCTCCACCGGGAGCGGGAACACCGCGATCTGCCGCTCGCCGGCCAGCTTCACGAGGGCGTCGAGCTGTTGCGGGTCGCCCGCCACCACCTGGTTGCGCGGCCCGTTGAGCGCGGCCACGGCCAGCCGGTCGAAGCCGCGCAGCAGCGGCTCGATCTCGGCGAGCGGCGCGAGCAGCGCGACCATCGCGCCGCGCGCGGTGCCCTCGTGCATCAGCTCGCCGCGCCGGCTCAGCAAGCGGATCGCGGCGGCCTCGCTCATCACGCCCGCATAACAGGCCGCGCCGAATTCGCCGACGCTGTGGCCGAGCACCACGCTCGCCTCGATGCCGGCCTCGCGCAGCAGCAGCGCGAGGCTGTGCTCGACGCAGAACAGCGCCACTTGCGTGTAGCGCGTCTCGTCGATGCGCGCGCGCGGCTCGCCCCACATCACGTCGAACAGGTCGAACCCGGCCTGTTCGCGCACCAGCGCCGCGCAGCGTTCGAGATGCGCGCGGAACACCGGGCTCGCCTGCGCGAGCCGGCGCGCCATGCCGTGATACTGCGCGCCCTGGCCCGTGTACATGAACGCGATCCGCAGGCCCGCGCGCGGCGCGTCGGCCGGCGCGCCGCCGTCTGCCGACGCCGCCGACGCTGCCGCCGCGAGGCATTCACGCAGCGCGTCGTGCGAATCGAACGCGAACGCGACGCGCCGCGCATGCTGCGCGCGGCCGGCCGTCAGCGTGCGCGACAGCGCGGCGAGATCGAGCCGCTCGCGGCGCGCGTCGACGTACCCGGCGAGCGCCGCGAGGTTCGCGCGCAGCGCGGCGGGCGTCGAGGCCGAGACGACGGCGGGCAGCGGCGACGTCGGCCCCGGCCCGGCGGCGGCGCCGGCCTCGGGCGGAACGAATTCCTCGACGATCAGGTGCGTGTTGCTGCCGCTGAAGCCGAACGAGCTGACGCCCGCGCGGCGCGGCCGACCGGGCGTTGCCTGCCATTCTCGGGCCTGCCGCGCGATCTCGATGCGCCGTTCGTCGAGCTTGAGCAGCGGGCTCACCGCATCGACGTGCAGGTGCGCGGGCACCACGCGATGCTGCATCGCGAGCACCACCTTGACGAGGCCCGCCATGCCCGACACGGCCTCGGTGTGCCCGAGGTTGGTCTTGACCGAGCCGACCGACAGCGGCGCGGCGCGCTCGATGCCGGCGCAGTACGCGTCGTGCAGCGCCTGGATCTCGACCGGATCGCCGAGCCGCGTGCCGGTGCCGTGCGCCTCCACGTAGTCGACGTCGGCGGGTGCGCAGCCGGCCAGCGCGAGCGCGCGCCGGATCACGTCCACCTGCGCCTGCCCGTTCGGCGCGGTCAGGCCGTTGGTGCGCCCGTCCTGCATCAGCGCGGCGGACTTGATCACCGCATGGACGCGGTCGCCGTCGGCGAGCGCGTCGGACAGCCGCTTGAGCAGCAGCACGACGCCGCCCTCGCCGCGCACGTAGCCGTCGGCGCTCGCGTCGAAGGTCTTGCAGAGCCCGTCGGGCGACAGCATGCCGGCGCGGCCGTAGGCGACGCTCAGCGACGGCCCGACCATCATGTTGACCGACGCGGCCACCGCCATCGCGGCGCCGCCGTCGAGCAGGCTGCGGCAGGCCGAGAAGATCGCGCTGCTCGACGACGAGCAGGCGGTGTCGATCGTCATCGTCGGTCCGCGGAAATCGAAGCAGTACGCGAGCCGTCCGGCCGCCGTCGACAGCGCGGTGCCCGAGCCGAACCACGCGTCGATCTCGCCGAGCGCGCGTTCGCGCAGCGTCAGCGCCTCGTAGTCGTGCGTGTACGCGCCGAGGAACACGCCGACGTCGCGCCCGGCCTGCGTGTCCGGATCGATGCCGGCCTGCTCGAACGCCTCGTGCACGAGTTCGAGCAGCAGCCGCTGCTGCGGATCGAGCGCCTGCGCCTCGCGCGGCGTGATGCGGAAGAACGCGGCGTCGAAGCGGTCGATGTCGGACAGGAAGCCGCCCTGGTGGATCTGCGGCAGCGCCGGCGCCAGCGCGGCCAGCTCGTCGCGGTATTCGCGCCAGCGCGCGTCGGGGCGCGGGCCGATCACGCAGCGGCCCTCGTCGAGCATGCGCCAGTAAGCCTGCGGCGTATCGATGCCGCCCGGAAAACGCAGCGCGATGCCGACGATCGCGACGTCGGCGTCGCGTGTGCCGCCCGGCGCGACCGAGGGAATCGGGCTGCTCGACGCGGCCGTGCGGCGCGGCGCCGCCGCCGGCCCCGCGCCGGCTTCCACCGGCCGAAGCCGCGCGTCGATATGGCCGGCGATCGCGCGCGCGGTCGGATAGGTGAAGAACGATGCCGGATCGAACTCGATCGAGAACGCCGCGCCGAGCAGCAGGCGCAGCTCCATCAGCCCCATCGAATCGAGGCCCAGCTCGCGCAGCGGCCGATCGGCCGCGAAGGCGTCGGGCGTGCGCATGATGCGCCGGATCGATTCGGCCACCACGTCGAGCGTGCCGCGCTCGCGGCCCGGCTCGCCGGCGGCGGGCGCCGCCTGCGCCGCGCCCGCGCGGAACCGCGACGACAGGTCGTAGCGGATCAGCACGCCGTCGCCGCCGTTGTCGACGTCCTCGGGGCGCGCGCCCGGCACCACGCGTTCGATCGTCGCGCCATGCAGGTGGTGAAAACGCAGCAGCGGGTCGACCGGCTGGCCGTGCGCGTCGCGCAGGCCGATATAGCGCGCCATCGGTTCAGACTGCGAAACGAACGACAGGCAGCGCGTGATGCCGTAGACGGCTTCGACGCCGGCCGTCAGCGCGGCGAGGTCGAGCGCGTGTTCGAGGAGCTGATCGCCGAGCGCGAGCGACTGGAAATCGGGATGCACGCTGATCGCGATCAGTTGCCAGTAGCGGCCGTCGGCGACGTGCGCGTCGGCATAGTCGGCGTGCCTGACGCGCAGCACCGCATCGAGATCGTCGATGCGCTGCGTATAGAGCACGCCGGCAACCTGCCCGCGGTATTCGACCACGAACTGCCCGTCGGCGAACGTGCGATGGCGCCGCTCGAGCGCGGCGCGCGACAGCCGCAGCGGCTCGGGCCAGCAGCGCGCGTCGATCTCCAGCAGGGCCGGGACGTCGTCCGGCGTCATCGCGCGGATCGCGAACGGTTTCGGGTGGACGCGCTGCAGGACGATGCGCGAGAACGGCGTGACGGTCGGGTAGCGGCGCAGCGAATCGCGGTCCGGATAGAGCCCCGCGCTCGCGAGCGCCTGGTGGAACGTGCCGGCATCGACGAGCGCCTGGCGGGACAGCGCGTGATAGAAGTCGAAGCTGAAGCTCTCGGTCTGGCTGAAATACTCGCGCGTGAGCCGCACCGGCAACGCGAACACCTCGAGCACGATCAGCCCGTGGCGGCCCACGACGCCGGCCCAGCGAGCCAGATGCTCGCGCAGGTCGCGCGCGACGCGCGCCGACGGCAGCCAGTTGCCGCGCGCGTCGACGTACACGTGATCGTCGCCGCGCGGCTGCGCCGCGTCGGCGGCCTCGGCCGTCAGGTCGAGCGGGCGGTCGTGATCGAGGAACGAGCGCACGTGCAGGATCGTGTCGGGATCGTCGATGCCGTGCTCGCGCAGCACGTCGAGCAGCGCCCGCGGCTTGCCGATGTCGGCGTGCACCAGCAGGTGCGGCAGCCCGTCGAGCGTGCGGCCGGCGGCGTCGAGCGAGCGCTGGTTGTAGTCGGCACCGATCAGCAGCAGCGGATGCCGGTCGAGACAACGGCCGCGCGCCGAGCGCGTCGCGATCGCCGTGTACAGATGCCGCAGCAGCGCGCCGTCGCCGCAACCCATGTCGACGATATGGCGCGGCTGCGCGTCGATCGGCTCGCGGTCGAACAGCTCGACCACGAGATCGGCGAGATCGCTGAAATACTTGCCGTGCTGGAAGCCGCTGCCGATCACGTTGAGGGTGCGGTCGACGTAGGTCTCGTGCCCGTCGGCGTCGCGCGTCAGCACGCGGCGCGGGTCGCCGCGGATCAGTTCGGGCAATGCCGTCAGCAGCGGCCGGTACGAAGCGGTCACGCCCATCGTCAGCGCGCGCTCGCACAGATGCCGCCCGCGTTCGTTCAGCGCGAGCGGTCGCGCCGGCGCAGCCGGTGCAAGCAGCTGCTGCGCGTCGAGCCAGTCGCGCAGCATCGCATGCAGCGCCGGATGCACGCGCGTCGCGAGGTCCGCGCCGTCATCGCCGTCACGTCCGGCGCCGCGTTTGGCCAGCGCGAGCAGCAGCGGCACCGCCAGCGCGCCGTCGAGCAGGCGCGCCCAGTCGGTGTCGCGGGTGTCCCAGCCGCGCGCCGAGCGCGCCAGCCACGGCGCGAGCTGCGCCGCCTGCGCGCCGTCGCGCAGACAGGCGTCGAAGTCGATCCGGTAAAGCGCGTCGATGCCGTCGGGCAGCGCCGGCAACGCACGAAACCGATCCGTCGACGCGTAGGTTTCCTGATCGTCCGACGCGACGCAATCGAGCGCGTGCAGCGCGCGAAACGCGAGGCGCAGGTAGCCGGGGTTCGCGCGCAGCGTGCCGCCGAGCCGCGTCACGCCGACGGGGCCGGCTTCGAGCGCGGCGAGGATGCCGAGTTCGCGACACGCCGACAGCAGCGGGACGGCGGCAAAGCCGTGCAGGTAGGTGTTGACGAGTTCCAGCATGTCATGCGCCCCGGGTCAGCGCCGCATCGGACGGCACGACGCCATCCTCGACGGCATCGACGATCAGCCGCACCAGCGCCGCGCGGCTTTCGTTGATGAAGAAATGCCCGCCCGGCAGCCATTCGCAGGCGGCGTGCCGCGACGTCTGCATGGCCCACGCGCGCGCGGCATCGCGGCCGACCAGATGGTCCGACGTGCCGTTCACGCACAGCAGGTCGCATTCGAGCGGCGCGCCGGCCCGGTAGCGATAGCCGTCCATCGCGATGAAATCGGCGCGGATCTGCGGCAGCAGCAGCGCGAGCAGGTCCGGATTGTCGAGAATCACCGACGGCATCCCGCCGTAGCCCTGCAGCAGCTGCACGAAACGCGCGTCGTCGAGGGCTTCCACCGGCACCGGGCGCGGCACGCGCGGCAACTGCGGGGCCTTGCAGCCCGACACGATCAGGCAGCGCGGGCCGGCCTCGCCGCCGAGCCGGCGCGCCACCTCGAACGCGACCAGCGCGCCCATGCTGTGCCCCCAGAACACCATCGGCAGGTCGCCCACGGCCGGGCGCAGCGCATCGGCCAGGTGCGCGACGATGTCGTCGAGATCGGTGAGCGGCGGCATCTGCCGGCTCGCCTCGCGGCCCGGCAGCCGCGCCACCAGCGGCCGCAGGTGCGGCGGCAGCGCGCGGCAGAACGCGTGATAGGCCGACGGCCCGCCGCCCGCATACGGGAAGCAGACCAGCGCGGCCCGCGGCGCGAGGCCCGGCGCCGGATCGATCGGCGCATGAAACCAAGCATGGATATCCTGACCAGCCATCAGACGCTCCCCACTCCGGGCCGCCGCTACGCCGCGGCGGCACGCACATCGAACCGTTCCGCGGCGGCGCCGGCGGGCGCCGCGCGCGGGCCGCGCGTTACGAGAACACCGGCACCGTGTCCCAGGTGCCCCAGTCGTCGATCCTCGGCGCCGTGATCGACGCGTCGGCATCCCAGTAGCGCCGCAGCGCCGGATCGCGATCCTCCTCGGCGAAGCGCTGCGCGAGGAACGGCCGCATCGGCTCGGACATGCGGAACTCGCACAGGATGTCGCGCACCTCGCGCTTGCGGAACATCGCCTGCAGCGCGTCGCGCTCGATCTCGCTGAGGTCCGGATGCCACGTGTCGATGATGAACACGAGGCGGCTCTTCGGGCCGTTCCACGCCTCGTGCTCGAAGCAGTCCTCGAACACGATCGATTCGCCGACCTGCCATTGCTTGCGGATCTCGCCGACGCGCAGCGTGCAGTCGGCGTCGACGATGATCCCGACGCTGTAGCGCAGGCGCAGCGAATCGACGCTGCAGTGCGCGCCGAGATGGGTGTTCGGCTCCTGCCACGACAGCAGCGCCTCCGAGAACGGATGCGCGACGCCGCAGCGCGGCAGCCCGGCGGCGATGCGCTTCAGCTCGGGGCAGTGCATGGTCATGAACGGCAGCTGCGTGCCCATGTACCAGAGCGGATAGATGAGCCACGCGCCGTCGGTCACGACGCCGCCCGTAAACGACAGCACGCGGCTGCGCAGCCGCAGCGCCTCGTCGCGGATCGCGGGCGTCGCCGCGCGCAGGTAGTCGGCGACGGGGTCGCCCTCGGGGCTGCGCATCGGCCGGTTGTCGAGGCCGGGGAAGATCGGCAGGAAGGTCGGATGCTGCTTCGGCAGGCGCTCGCCGTGCTCAGGCAGCGCCATGCGCAGCAGGAACTCCTTCACGCGGTCGAGCTCGGGGCCGCCGTCCATGATCCGCCGGTAGCATCCCCCCTGCTTCATCACGTTCAGCACGGCCCTGCGCAGGGTCAGGTTTTTCTCGAACGGCGACATGTCCCCTCCTTTCACGCGGGTTCCGCCGCCCGCAGCGGCTGGAGGTTGCGCGAGATGTCGACGTTGTTGTGGATGCTGACGGCCAGCTCCTCGAGCAGCCCGATGTTCTCGCGCAGCTTCGCGATCAGCGCGTCGTCGTCGGTGTACTCGATCAGCAGTTCCCGGTTCAGGTTGCGGCCGAACAGGTAGGTCTTGGTCAGGTCGACGTATTCGCCGGCCAGCGACGCGTCGTGCAGGATCGGCTGGCGCTTGAAGTGGTCGGCCACGGAGCGCAGCAGGTCGTTGTAGCGCGCGAGCTCGGTGTCGATGCGGCCGAGGAACGCGAGGTCGTGCCACTTGCGGTTGAAGTACAGCAGGCACGTCACGCCGAGATAGATCACGCTGTCCCAGAGGATCTTCTGCGTCATCACGAAGCCGTTGCCGAACTTCGGGTAGAGCCCTTCGTAGAGCATGAACACGATCTCGGCGAGCTGCAGGAACACGCGGTCGTAGGCGCGCGCGAGCGGTGCGATGTCCTCGCCGCGCAGGTCGCGCAGGATCAGGTCGCCGACGAACTCGTTGCTGTACGCGATGAAGTCGCTGCCCGGCGAATAGAACGGATCGATGAACACGCCCGCCTCGCCCGTGATGCACCAGCGATCCGCCGAGTACACCTGCTTGCAGCTGTACGAGTAATCCTGGTAGCAGAGGAAATCCTGCAGCGTGTCGCGATAGCGCTCGACGAGCGCCGCGCACTGCGGCTCGTTCTCGCGCAGCCAGTTCATCGATTTCTCGAACGAGTTCATTTCCTTCACGTTGTGCATCGTGTTGTCGAACACGATGCCCACGCTGGTCGAGCCCGAGCCGAGCGGAATGAACCAGACCCAGTAGCCCGGCCCCATGAAGTGATTGGTGCTGAAGCGCCGCGACGGGCCGGTGCGCGCGCGCCATTCGGGGTCGTCGCTCATGTCGGAGATGTCGACCTCGGCGCCGAGCCGGAACCACACCGCGCCGTTGCGCAGGTTGCCGTCCTTCTCGAGCCCGAGCTTGCGCTTGAGGATCTTGCTGCGGCCGGCCGCGTCGACCACCCAGCGGCAGGTGACGGTCCTGACCTCGTCGCCGTGCACGAAGCCGATCTCGTGGCGATCGCCGGGGCGCAGCTCGACGCGCTGCACGCGGGCGCGGTCGAACACGGTCACGCCGTCGGCCACCACCTGGTCGTGCAGGAAGTTCTCGAAGCGGCCGCGGTCGAGCTGGTAGCTCGGCACCGTCGGATAGTCGCTCGGCCCGATCTCGAGCCGTTGCGTGACGTCGCCGTTGTCGCCGTGCGGGAAGAAGAAGCGCAGGCCGAGCTTGGGCAGTTGCGCCGCGTCGATGTGATCCTTCAGCTTCAGGCGCTCGCCGTAGTAGTGCGCGGCCACCTCCACGCTCGACTCGCCGACCTTGTAGCTCGCCTCCTGCGCGGGACGCTTGCCGCGCTCGAGCACGACGATGCGGATGTCCGGCTTCTCGAGCCGCAACTGACGCGCCAGCGACAGGCCCGCCAACCCACCCCCCATGATTGCGACATCAGCCTCCATCCACGCCTCCATCCTTGAATGTTCGAATTCGATGACGAAAAAGGCTCATGACGGCCGGCCGCCCGTGCGACCCGATCCGCATTCGATCCGGGGAGCGCGACCCGGGCGCGACATGATTGATTCACACGAGTCCGGCACACTGAGGCGCAATGGCCTGCCGGGCGAGGCGCGTTCGCAACGGGATGCGCGGTGACGATGACGAAACCCGCTTCGCCATCGACGCTGCTTGATCGATCCGCCTCGCAAATCATCTTAACCATCGAAACACCAATCGGAATACCTACTAAATTTCCGAGTAGCAGCCGGCACGCGCAGATGGTTCCATTCCGAATCGACCCGATCGGCCGGGCGCGACACGCGCGCGCGATGCGTGCGTGCGTGCGTGCGGCGCGGGCATCGTCGATGCAACCCGTCATTCCGGAACACCACCATGAAGACCATCAGTCCCATCGACAAATACCGGCTGCAGGCCGCGCGCCTGCAAAAAGCGGTCAAGCAGGCGCTCGAAGACGATTCCGGCGGGCTCGCACGGCATCCCGTCGTGCAGCGCCTGCGCGAGCACGTCGGACTGAGCGCCGACGACGACGCGCTGCTGCGCAAGCGGCTGCACGCGCTGCCGGCCGGCAAGTATCTCGACCTGCTGGCGCGCGAGGCGGGGCACGACGACTGGCCGGCATTGAACCGTCAGTTGCGCGCGCAACAGGAAGCCGACGACGACTTCGCCGATACCGAGCTCTACAAGTTCAACGCGAGCGAATTCAACCTGAACGTCTGGTTCCCGACCTACGAGGACGCGCGCGAGTATCTCGACACGCATCGCGGCTTCTACCTGCTGCAGTTCAAGGGCCACTGCTTCCTCGCGCAGGCGCCGCACATCATCGACATCGGCCTGGACCCGAACGACCCGGACTGGGAGCGGATCGGCCGGGACTGGGTCAAGCCGAAGGACCCGGAAGCCAGGCAGCGCCTGCGCGACAAGCTGCGGCTCGCGCGCGAGCAGGCCGACAAGCCGGCCGGCAACTGAGCGGTTGCCGGCGGCGGGCGGCGGGCACGGCGCGGCCGCGAAGCGGCCGGCGAACGTCACGCGGCCGGCCCTCGCTCGCCGGGCCGGCCGGGCCGCCGGCCTGGTCCTAGTCGCCGACCGCCAGCGGTGAATGCACCTCGTGCACCTCGTGCGCGTCGTCGCGCTGCGCCGGCGCCGCCGCGCGCCGCGCCGGCCCCTTGCGCACGATCACGTCGTCGAGCACGAGCACGTCGATGCCGCTCGTCGCGAAGATCGCGATCGCATCCTCGACCGAATGCGCGATCGGCTTGCCCATCACGTTGAAACTCGTATTGAGCAGGATCGGCACGCCGGTAATCGCGTGGAACGCGTCGATCAGCGCGTGGTAGCGCGGGTTCAGCTCGCGCTTGACGGTCTGCAGGCGGCCGGTGCCGTCGACGTGCACGACGCCCGGCACGCGCGGCGCCATCTCGGGACGGAAGCGCAGCGCGCGCTCCATGTACGGCGTATCGCAAGCGTGCTCGAAATAGGCGTGCGCGTGCTCGGCGAGGATCGACGGCGCGAACGGCCGGAACTCCTCGCGGAACTTCACCTTCGCGTTGATCCGCTCCTTCACGTCCGGATCGCGCGGGTCGGCGAGGATCGAGCGGTTGCCGAGCGCGCGCGGGCCGAATTCCGCGCGGCCCTGCACCCACGCGACGATCTTCCCCTCGCTCAGCTCGGTCGCGACGCGCCGGCACAGCGCGTCCGCGTCGGGCATGCGCTGCGCGTCGAAGCCGCCGTATTCGAGCAGCTTGCCGAGCGCGTCCGCCGACAGGCGGCTGCCGACGTACGGCGACTGCACCTCGGCGCGCGGCTGCCACGCGCCCGGATGATCCGCGTGATACGCGAGCCACGCCGCGCCGACCGAATTGCCGTTGTCGGCCGGCGCGCAGAACACGTGGCTGCGGCTGAACGGCCCGCGGCCCGCGAGACTGCCGACGTAGGCCGAGTTGAGCGCGCAGCCGCCCGACAGCACGAGGTTGTCGGACAGGCCGCGCCGATGCGCGTTGGCCAGCAGTTCGTCGACGAATTCGCCGAACACGAGCTGCCCGGTGTACGCGAGATCGGCGAAATCGAGCGCCGGCTGGCCGCGCGTGCGGCGCAGCTTCACGAGCTCGCCGATCGCGGCCGCGGCGCGGCGCCCTTCGCGGATGCGCAGGTCGTCCACGTCGAGCAGGCTGCGCAGCAGGCCGTAGTAGCGGTCGCTTTTTTTGCCGTAAGGCGCGAGCCCCATCACCTTCCACTCCTCGCCGCCGATCGGGTCGAACCCGCACAGCTCGCAGAGCAGGCTGTAGTACTGGCCGAAGCTGCCTTGCGACGGCTTGGTCGAGATCTCGCGATGCACGCCGCGATCGAAATGGAACACCTTGCACGAAGTCGATTCGCCGAGCCCGTCGATCACGACGCTGACCGCATCGGAGAACGTGCTGCCGAAACAGGCCGCCGCCGAGTGGGTCAGGTGGTGCTCGTATTCGCGATGGATCACGGGCCGGCGGCCGAACACGCGCTGCAGGTGCGCCTCGGTGTTGATGCCGTGGCGCGGGTTCGCATAGCTCGCGATGCAGCGCAGCATGTCGAAATTGTCCGCGCCGATCTTGCGCCGGATCAGCCCCTTGAGCGGGCCGAACGAGAAGAAGTGCAGGCGCTTGAAGAACTTCTCGCGCCAGCTGCCGACGATCACGAATTCCGCGTCGGGCTCGCAGTATTCGCCGAGCAGCTTGCCGATGCGGATGAAATCGTCGGGCGGGCTGCACCACGCGCGCTTGTTCTGCAGATAGCGTTCCGAATCCTCGGCGAACACCAGTTGGCCCCGCGAATCGACGATCGCGAGCGACGGATCGTGCGGACTCGTGCCGAGCCCGATGTAGTTGCGCTTCATCGTGAAGCCCCCGTGAAGGTTCGATGGCCGGCGTCCGCGCTCGCGGCCGCCGCCGGGAAACGGATCAGTCGTGGTTGAACACGCCGCGGCTCAGGTCCGGCGGCTGCAGCCCGAAGGCGGCGGCGTTGTACGCGGAATCGAACGCCCGGTAGCGGCGGCCGTGCGACACGCGCTCGTACCACGGGATCTTGCGCTTCGTGACGCTCTGCTGGATCTGCATCCACTGCACGTAGGTATCGACGTCCACGCTTTGCGGGCACAGCGTGGACGCGAAGTCGTAGAGCGGCGCCGGGCTCAGGAAGTCCTTGCCCGGCACGCCGAACCAGCGGTCCGCCACGGCCACGCTGCGCTTGGTGCGGTTCTTGACGGAATGGAACCAGTAGTACGGATTCCACAGCACGTCGCCGGGCTGCAGCACGGCTTCGTAGCGCGGGCAGAAGCGGAACAGCGGGCAGCGCTCGTGATCCGATTCGTCCTGCCAGTGCAGCGCGGTGACGGCATCCCCCGGCAGCAGCAGCGGATACACGAGATAGAGGAAGGCCGGATCGACGAGGCTCCACACCTTCACGCCCTCGAGCTGGTAGAACGTGTTCGCGATCTTGCCGAAGTGCGACGGGCTGCCCGCGCCGCCGTTCGAGATGAACAGCTGCGACGAGATGCGCGTCATCTTCGTGTACGGCGCGAACGACGACGAGTACAGGTTCTGCTCGAGCTCGGGATGATCGACGAACAGCCGGTCGCTGTTGGCCAGGTACGACTTGCCCTCGAGCAGTTCCGCGAGCGGGCCCTCGTAGTTCTCGCCGGTGTCGATGCGCATCATCGGCACGATGTCGTCGCCGTAGCGCTCGACGAGCGCGTCGAGATGGTAGGACGACGCGTCGTGGCCGACGTTCTCGATCACGACCGGATGCGGGCGGCGCACGTAGTTCTCGTAGAACGCGTCGGGCGAGATCGTGCGGAAATCGACGCGCGGCAGCGGCACGGCCGACGCGACGGGATTCTCGCCGGCGATCGCCGCGAAGATCTCGTCGCAATCGGCGGCCATCGCGTCGCATTCGTAGTGGTGATCCTGCAGGATCGTCCGCGCGAGCAGCCGCTGCTGGTAGCGATGCCGCGCCGCCTCGCACCGCTCGAGGCCGTGCACGACCTGGCGCGGCTCGTATTCGGACAGGTGCGGCTGGGCGAGGATCTGGTCCAGCCGCGCGGGATCGATCGCCTGGCGCGCCTGCGCCAGGCGCGATCCGAGCGAACGCAGCAACAGCGACAACTCGGGTCGAACGTGGGTACGTGACTTGGTGGTCAGCACGATGTCCTCCTTCGTAACAGGCTTCAGGGCAAACCGTATGCAACCAGCCGCGCGGGATTCCCGCCGCCGCCGACGGGCACCACGATGTATTGCCGGTCGTCGGTGACGTAAGTCATCGGCGAGCCCGACGCGTTGCCGTACCGCATCGGCAATTCGAGCAGCGTCCGGCCGGTGCGCGGGTCGAGCGCCCACAGGTACGCGTCGTCGTTCTTGATCAGGTTCAGCGTGGTGGTGCGGCTCAGTTGCGTCGGGTTCGCGGTGACGATCCCTTCCTGCGTGCCGAACAGCAGGCCGCTGGTCGCGATGAAGAAGCTGCGGCGATCCCACCCCAGCGGCCCGAGCCTGAGCCCCGCGAGTGCGGGATGGTCGACCGGGCCGCGGCCGACGGGGCGCATCCAGACGTGGTCGCCGGTGCGCATGTCGATCGCCGTCAGCCGGCCGTACGGCGGCTTCGAGATCGGCAGGCCGTCGGGCATCTTCAGCATCTGCGGCACGCCGGCATAGGTTTCCGTCGAGAACGGGAACAGCCCGATCACGGACGGCTTGGTCACCGACGGCACGTACAGGTAGCCCGTCTCGGGGCTGTACGCGGCGCCCGCCCAGCTGCTGCCGCCGACGTTGCCCGGCATCATCAGCGTGCCCTGCGTGCCGCCCGTGGCCGTCTGGTCGACCGACGGCGGCGTGTAGAGCGGCCCGTGCACGTATTTCGCGACGGTGGCGCGCGCCTCGGCGCGCAGCGCCGGCGTGAAGTCGATCAGGTCGTCGTCGGTGACGCCCTGCCGGTCGAACGGCAAGGGCCGGGTGGGCGTCGGCTGGGTGGGCGACACCGCCTCGGTGGGCAGCGTCGACGGCGGCGCCGGCCGCTCGACGATCGGCCAGACCGGCTTGCCGCTGGTGCGGTCGAACACGTACACGAAGCCCTGCTTCGAGACCTGCGCGACCGCCTTCACGAGCCGGCCGTCGCGCCGCACGTCGAACAGCGTCGGCGCCGCGGGCGGATCGTAGTCCCACAGCCCGTGGTGGATCAGCTGGTAGTTCCAGACCAGCTTGCCGGTGCGCCCGCGCAGCGCGACCAGGCTGTCGCCGAACCAGCCGTCGCCGGCCCGCTTGCCGCCGTAGTAGTCGTTCGACGGCGTGCTGACCGGCAGGTAGACGATGCCCGACTCGCCGTCGCAGCTCATCGGCGCCCAGACGTTCGCGCCGCCGCTGCTCACGTTGTCGTTCGCGACCCAGGTGGACGCGCCCGTTTCGCCGTTCTCCGGCACCGTGTGGAAGGTCCACAGCAACTGGCCGGTGCGCGGGTCGAAGCCGCGCACGTCGCCCGGCGCCATCGGCTGCGCGAGCGGGAAATCGAGGATGTTCGAGCCGACGATCACGGCGCCGCCGCACACGATCGGCGGCGAGCTCATGCCGTACAGCGTCTGCGACACGCTGCGGCGCAGGTCCTGCTTCAGGTCGACCACGCCGCCGCTGCCGAACGTGCTGTCGGGCTTGCCGGTGCGCGCGTCGAGCGCGATCAGCAGCGCACTGCCGGTCGCGAAGAAGATCCGTTCGACGTCGCCGTGCTTCCAGTACGACACGCCGCGCTGGACGAAGCCGATGTTCGGCGGATAGGCGAAGGTGACGCCGTCGGCGGCCAGGTAGCTCTTCGGGTTGAAGACCCACAGCGTCTTGCCGGTGGCCGCGTCGATCGCGGCGATCTCGCTGAGCGACGTGATCACGTAGAGCCGGCCGCCCGCCATCAGCGGCGTCGCCTCGTTCGCATTCGGCCATAGTTTCATGCCGCCCGCGTTCGCCTGCGCGACGATCGCGTTGTCGGGCGACTCCCACACCCACTTCTGGACCAGGCGATGAACGTTGCCCGGGTTGATGCGGTCGACCGGCAGGTATTTCGACGCGGCCTGATCGGCCGCGTAGTGCGGCCATTCGACCTCGCCGCCGTAGCCGGGCGCCGCCTGCGACGCGCCGCTCGTGAGGACGCCGCCGAGCAGCGCGGCGAGCCGTATCGCGACGCCCGCAAGCGTCGATTTCGTTGCCATAGATGCCTCCAGTGAGCCTCCACGGCCGGACGACATGCCCGGCGCCCGGCGACGATCCGCGCGGTGCGCGGCGACGGCGGTCAGCCGTGTCGCGGGAAGCGGTTTCTCCAGCGCTGCCAGAGGATCGCCGCGCCGATCACCATGACGATGTCGTGCGCGACGGTGATGCCGACGAGGCCCCAATCGAGCGTGAATCCCATCACGTAGGCGAGCGGCACGCCCACCGGCCAGATCAGGATCATGCTGACCTTCATCGGGAACTTGGTGTCCTGCAGGCCGCGCAGCGCGCCCGTCAGCGTATTGCGCGCGGCGTCGAAGATCTGCCCGATCGCGATCAGCACGAGGATGATGGACAGCGTGTGATAGATGCCCGCGTTCTCCGGCGTGTCGGCGACGAACACGCGCACGAACAGGCTCGGCGCCAGCGCGAACGCGGCGAGCACGATCAGCGAATAGACCACGCCCATGCGCGTGTAGGCATCGCCCACCTGCTTCACGGCGCCGAGCCGCCCGCCGCCGAAGTGCCGGCTCGATACGACGGTGGCCGCCTGCGACAGGCCGACGATCGGGATCACGAGCAGCAGCAGGTAGCGCGTCGCGACCTGCTGCACGTTCAGCGCGGCGATGCCGAGCCAGCCGACCATGACCGTCGTCACGAAGAACGACAGGATCTCGTTGCCCATCTGCACCGAAATCGGAAACCCGACCTTGACGATGCGCGTCACCCCCTGCCTGACCGGCTCGCCGCGCATCGCAAGCAGTCCGTACGGACGATGGCTGCCGTGGGTCAGCACGAAGCCGCCTAGCACCAGCGCCGCGGCCCAGGCCGTGATCGACTGCGCCCACGCAAGACCGTCGAGGCCGAGCGCCGGCAAGCCGAACTTGCCGAAGATCAGCAGGTAGCCGAGCAGCGTCGTCAGCAGCAGGCTGCACAGGCTGTAGAGCAGCACGAGCGCCTGCTTCAGGATGCCGAGCAGCAGTTGCACGCACACCGAGATGATGCCGACCGCCGGCAGCGAATAGACGTAGATGCGGAAGAAGCCGATGCAGGCGCGGACGAGCTCGGGCGGCTGGTGCAGCGCCGTGAGGATCGGGCCCATGAACAGCAGCGCGACGATGGTCGGCACGCACAGCAGCATCGCGACCACGAGCGCCGCCGAGAACAGGTGGCCGATCCGCTCCGGCTCGCGCCCTTCGCCCTTCACGTGGCCGATCAGCGGGCTCAGCGCGAACAGCATGCCGAACACCACCGTCATCAGCAGCATCTGCACCGAGTTGATGAGCAGGCCGGCCGCGAACGTCGTGGCGTCGACGCGCGACAGCAGCAGGTTGCTGACGAAGCCGCCGATCATCACGACGAACTGCGAGATCATGATCGGCAGCGAGATCTTCAACGCCTCGCGCATCGTCGATTTCGGCAATGCGGCGGTATTTTCGACTAAACCTTCCATTATTTCGTTACCCTATCGAATACTTCCATGAGCGTCCCGGCGGGGGCTCGACATAATGGCGCGTCACGCCGGCGCGGATATCCGCCGGGAGCCCGCCGATACATGCGGTTCGTCCCCGGGGAGCACGATGGGGCCGCGCGGCAAGCGCGCCGGCTGGTCCATACGGAATGTGACGTGACGGGTGACGTCTGGCTGAGCGATCCTAACTGAATCGTTCCGGGTTGTGTCGGTCCGGCGACCTACTAAATTTAGCAGTTTGATGGTGCTTCGCCTTCCAAGGACAATGGGCCGTCTTTCGCTCCGCGCGCCCGTTCCCTATCGGGCGATTTGACGCAGCATCAGCGCACATCAGCATGCGGCATCGCCGTTCACTCCTGCTGGCTCCGCGAATCCGGATGTCCGCGCGGCCGCCGCTGCGCGTGTGCTACCGTTCGTCCGCGTCGGCCGGGCACGGTGCACGGCCGCAAGGGTTCCGACATGCCAAGGAGATATCGTGCCCACCCTGGATGCAATGCTGAAGATGTCGTTTTACGTATCGCTCGTGCTGATCGTGCCGGGGCCCACGAATACGCTGCTGCTCTCGGCGGGCCTCAAGGCCGGCATTCGCGATACGTGGCCGCTGGTCGCCTCGGAAGCGGCGGGCTACGTGACCGCGATCTCGATATGGGGCTTCTTCCTGCATGCGCTCGCCGCCGGCAACAACTGGATGTTCATCGGCGTCAAGCTGCTCAGCTCCGGATTCATCTTCTACCTTGCCGTGAAGATGTGGACCCAGGGCCCGAGGCTGCATGATCTCGCGCGAGGGCCGGTCAGCCGTCGCGACCTGTTCTTCGCAACGCTGATGAATCCGAAGGCGCTGCTGTTCGCCAGCACGCTGTTCCCGCTCGCCGCGTTCCGCTCGGTGAGCCAGTTCGCCGTCGCGATCGGCGTGTTCCTCGTGGTCCTGGTGCCGATCGGCATCGGCTGGTCCAGCCTCGGCGGCCTGCTGACCTCGAATCGCAACTGGGCCCATCGCGCGTCGACGCTGCTGCGCTGCGCGTCGATCGTGCTGATGATGTTCTCCGGCACGCTCGTGTATTCGGCATTCAATCGATGAGGCTGTACGCAGCGCGGCAGACGGCCGCCGCGCCGGCGGCCCAAAATCCATTCCAACGGGATGAAAAATCCGTGCTGTTTCGAGTACACCGGCTTCCACGGCTTTCGACGGATCGCCTCCGGACCGCTCGCGGTCGTCGCGCTTGCCGTACGGCGCGCGATCGATAGCGGCGCGGCCGGAACGATCCTGATCATCGACAACGCGAGCGGCCGCCCCATCGACATCGATCTCCGTGGTTCCGACCACGACATTCGCGGCCGCTTCAGCGCGCCGGCCCCGACATGGCGGGCGCGCGAGCGATCCGACGGCGAGCCCGGCGGCGCGGCCGACGCCGGGTTGCCGGCCGCGCCGGCCGACGCGCTGCTCGGCGCTCGGCGCGGCCGCGGCCGCCCGAAGCTCGGCGTGGTGTCGCGCGAGGTCACGCTGCTGCCGCGCCAATGGGAGTGGCTGGCCGCGCAATCCGGCGGCGCGTCGGTCGCGCTGCGCAAGCTCGTCGAGGCGCACATTCAGGCGCGCGCCGCCATCGGCCCCGCTCACGAAGCAAAGACGCGCGCCTATCACTTCATGGCAGCGATCGCGGGCGATCTGGCCGGATTCGAGGAGGCCGTCCGCGCGCTGTTCGCCGGCGACCGGCCGCGCCTGTTGAAGCTCATCGCGAATTGGCCGGCCGACGTGCGCGATCACGCCGCGGCGCTGGCGCTCGACGGACCGGGGCGGCCGGTGCACGGCGAACCCTGAATCGCTGCACGCCGCACGCGCTCGCGCGCTTCGGTCCGGCACCCGAAAATCATTTCGTTGTTCGAATCTGTCGACGCGCGGCATCGTTGCCGCGCCGCCCGGCGCGGCAACCGGAATCGGCCGCGCGTTGCCGGCCGCTGCGCCGGCCCGAACCGCGTCCCCGTTTTCTACGACATACATCCACGCGGCCTCATGTTTAACTCTTGCCGAACCGGATCGGGCGTATTCCGGACATATCGGCTTCCAAGCCGGAATCGCGGGCCGATCGAACAGGCCCGGAGGCCGCGCGTCACCTGCCTCCGCGCCATACCTGGAGTGCAATTGTGCAACTTGATCGAAAGCGAATCCTCGTCACGGGCGGCGCCGGCTTCCTCGGTTCGCATCTGTGCGAGCGCCTGGTCGAACTCGGTCATGACGTCTTGTGCGTCGACAACTATTTCACCGGCACCAAGCAGAACGTCGCCGCGCTGCTCGGCAACCCGCGCTTCGAGGCGCTGCGCCACGACGTGACCTTTCCGTTGTACGTGGAGGTGGACGAGATCTACAACCTCGCCTGTCCGGCGTCGCCGATCCACTATCAGTTCGATCCCGTGCAGACCACCAAGACCAGCGTGATGGGCGCGATCAACATGCTGGGGCTCGCCAAGCGCACGCACGCACGCGTGCTGCAAACCTCCACGAGCGAGGTGTACGGCGATCCCGACGTGCATCCGCAGCCGGAAAGTTACCGGGGCAACGTCAACCCGCTCGGGCCGCGCGCCTGCTACGACGAAGGCAAACGCTGCGCGGAGACCCTGTTCTTCGACTATCACCGCCAGCAGAACGTGCGAATCAAGGTGGTGCGCATCTTCAACACGTACGGGCCGCGCATGCATCCCAACGACGGCCGCGTGGTGTCCAACTTCATCGTGCAGGCGCTGCGCGGCGAGGACATCACGCTGTACGGCGACGGCAGCCAGACCCGCGCGTTCTGCTATGTCGACGACATGGTCGAAGGCCTGATCCGGATGATGGCCACGCCCGCGGACGTCACCGGCCCGATCAATCTCGGCAATCCGCATGAGATCGCGGTCGGCGAGCTCGCGCAGGTCATCCTGCGCCTGACCGGCTCGAAGTCGCGGATCGTTCTCCGCCCGCTGCCGAAGGATGATCCGACACAACGGTGCCCGGACATCGGCCTCGCACGCGCGCAGCTCGACTGGCAGCCGACGGTCGGGCTCGAAGCGGGGCTGCGGCGGACCATCGACTATTTCCGCTCGACGATGGCGGAGTGACGTTGCATCGCCCCTGTCCCATTTTCCCGTGACAGACGCGACACGGCGTCCATGCTTCAATCTGGCCACACCGGTACACCATTGGCCGACTTGAAGCTGCTCTCGTGTGCCACTGTCCATCAATCCGCGTTGCAAGCCGGATCACTGCGTATGGAACAACTCGAGTATCTGAAGCACGTCGAATCGAAGGCCCGAACCTACGCGACCTCTTTCCCCCGGCTGTTTACGCATGCCAAGGGCACACGCATACGCGACGCCGAGGGTCGGGAATACATCGACTGCCTGTCCAATGCAGGTACGCTCGCGCTCGGGCACAACCATCCGGAAGTCAATGAAGCCGTGATGCGGTTTCTGACCTCCGATCAGATGCAGCAGGCACTCGACCTGGCGACGCCGGCCAAGCACGCGTTCGTCGAACAGCTTTTCTCGCTGCTGCCGAGGCAGATCGCCGAAACCGGCAAGATCCAGTTTTGCAGCCCGAGCGGATCGGACGGCAACGAAGCGGCCGTCAAGCTGGCCAGGCACTATACGGGCCGCTCGACGGTGATGGCATTCCATGGCGCCTACCACGGCATGACGGCCGGCGCGCTCGCCGCATCGGGAAATCTCATGCCCAAATCGGCCGGCGGCAGCGGGCACGGCGTGCATTTCCTGCCTTACCCGTATGCGTTTCGCTGCCCGTTCGGCACCGACGGCTCGGCGACCGATCAGCTCAGCATCAACTACATCCGGACCGTGCTGTCCGATCCCGAGAGCGGGATCACGAAGCCGGCGGCGATCATCGTCGAAGTCGTGCAAGGCGAAGGCGGCTGCATCCCCGCTTCCGACGCCTGGCTGATCGAGTTGCGCGAGCTGACACTGCGGCATGAGATCCCGCTGATCGTCGATGAAGTGCAGACCGGCCTCGGCCGAACCGGCGCCCTGTTCGCGATAGAACATTCCGGCATCCGGCCGGACGTGCTGGTGCTGTCGAAGGCGATCGGCGGCGGCTACCCGATATCGGTGGTGGTCTACGACGAGCGCCTGGACACCTGGCCGCCCGGCTCGCACGCCGGCACCTTCCGTGGCAACCAGATTGCGATGGTGGCCGGCTTGTCGACCATGCGCATCATCGATCGAGACGGTCTGCCGGCGCATGCGGGCAAGGTCGGCAAAGTACTGGTGGCGGGCCTCGAACGTATTGCCGAACGTTTCCCCTGCCTGGGCCAGATACGCGGCAAGGGCCTGATGATCGGCGCTGAAGTCGTCAAGCCCGGCACGGATGGCCGAGCCGGCCCGACCGATGCGGCACTGGCAAGAGCCATCAAGCAGAACTGCCTGCAAAACGGACTCGTGATCGAAACCGGCGGCCGCAACGGCGCGGTACTCCGGTTCCTTCCGCCGCTGATCGTTTCGGAAGCCGACATCCACGAGATTCTCGACCGCTTCGAGCAAGCCGTGGCAACGGCCTGCCGCGCATAGGCGCACCGCGGCGCGGCCGCGAACACCCACCGGATCGGGTTTCGCCGCGATCCACGTTCAGATTCGGAAAAGGAACATCGACCATGCTGGGCATGACGGAACGCAAGCTGCTTGCCGAGGGGGCCTCGCCGTGGCTGCTGGAGCCGGCATCGAACGGGCGCGATATCGTGCGGGCGGTGAACGACAATCGAGCGGAGCTGGATGCCCGGCTTCTGGAGCATGGGGCGCTGCTGTTTCGCGGCTTCGACGTTTCGTCCGTGGACGGATTCGAAGCGTTCGCGAACGCGGTTTCGGCGCATAAGTCCGACTACGTCTATCGCTCCACGCCGCGCACGTCAATCGGCAACGGCATCTTCACCGCGACCGAGTATCCGCCGAGCGAGACGATCGCGCTTCATTGCGAAAACGCGTATCAACGCAACTGGCCGCTGAGAGTCGCATTTTGCTGCCTGACCGCGCCCACGGCCGGCGGCGAAACGCCGATCGCCGACATGCGCGAGGTGAGCCGCCGGATCGGGCCGCGCATCCTGGACGCCTTCGAGGCGAAACAGGTCCGCTACGTCCGGCACTACCGGCGGCACGTCGACATTCCGTGGGAAACGGTGTTTCAGACCAGCGACCACGGCCAGCTCGCGGCCTTCTGCAAAGACAACGACATCGAGCACGCATGGCTCGACGAAGACACGTTACGCACCGCACAGATCAACCAGGGCGTCGCCTACCATCCGGTCACCCGCGACCGGGTGTTCTTCAATCAGGCCCATCTGTTCCACATCTCGAACCTGGAAGCATCGCTCGCCAGCTCGATCGTCAGCCTGTTCGGCAACGATCGGCTCCCGCGCAACGCGTTCTACGGCGACGGGAGTCCACTCGATCTCGCCGACATCGAGCAGATTCGCAACGCCTTCCGCGAATGCGCGATCGCATTTCCATGGCAACGCGGCGACGTGCTGCTGGTCGACAACATGCGATTCGCGCATGGCCGCAATCCGTTCGAAGGCGAGCGCAAGGTCGTCGTGTCGCTGCTGGACCCATATTCCCCTGCATAGAACAATTTTGCGAAACGTCTTGTCCGGCATTTACGGGGCAGACATCGGATTCTCGCGGTGCTCTAATTTCCACAGGCGACACACACTGACGTTCAATCATTCAATCGAGACGGAGGCGATGCTTTATCTCGTTCGCCGCGCCGGATCTCAATCTGCTTCGCGCAGGACAGCCTGCCGTTGCCCATCGGAATGAACGCAAACCGGTCCCAAGGTGGCGTGCATCCAAATCAATGCTCTGCAGACAACGAAGGTTTCGTATGCTTCCCGATATGAAATTCAGGACTGTTACGGAATTATTGCAGTTTCGCGGCAATGACTCGCCTGATAAAACAGCATTCATTTTTCTCGACAACGGCGAATCGGAGCTGGCCCGGCTGACGTTCGGCGACCTGGACAAGCGGGCCCGCGGCATCGCCGCCCGATTGCAGGGCATGGCGCAGCCGGGCGATCGCGTGCTGCTGGTCTATCCGCCGGGGCTGGAATTCATCTGCGCATGGGCGGGATGCCTGTACGCCGGCCTGATCGGCGTGCCGGCCTATCCGCCGCGCAGGCATCGTCCGGCCGATCGTCTCAAGTCGATCGTCGCCGACGCCGGGCCGGTCGTCGCGCTGACCGACGCAGCCACGCTCGATGGCATCGCGCATCGCGAGGATGGCTATTCCGACACGCTGGACCTGAAGATCCTCGCGACGGATCAGGGGTTCGACGCGCCGGCCGGGCAATGGCGCGCGCCGGACATCACGCCGCAGACGCTCGCGCTTCTGCAATACACGTCGGGCTCCACCGGCACGCCCAAAGGCGTGATGATCAGCCACGCGAACATCCAGAGCAACATGGCGGTCATCGCCGAGGCCAGCAATGCCGACGCGTCGACCGTGTTCGTCAGCTGGCTCCCCGTGTTTCACGACATGGGGTTCTTCGGGAAAGTGCTGCTGCCGATCCATCTCGGCGTGCTGTCGGTGCTGATGGCGCCGGCGGCTTTCGTGCAGAAACCGCTCCGCTGGCTGCAGGCGATCACGAAGTATCGCGGCACGCATTGCGCCGCGCCGGACTTTGCCTATGACCTGTGCGCGCGCAAGATTTCCGGCGAAGCCAAGGCGCAGCTCGACCTGAGCAGCTGGCAGGTTGCCTTCAACGGCGCGGAGCCGGTGCGCGCCGACACGGTCGCGCGTTTTTCGCGCGCATTCGCGTCGTGCGGCTTCCACGCGCATACGATGCGCCCGGTCTACGGCATGGCCGAGGCGACACTGTTCATCTCCGGTCAGCCGGCACGCTCGCTGCCGCGCGTGGCCGACTTCGACGCCGACGGCCTCGCGCAAGGCGTGGCGACGAAAAGCGCGGGCGGCAAGCCCCATGCGCTCGTCTCGTGCGGCCGGGCCTGGGCGGAGCACCGCCTGCGGATCGTGAACGCGGAGACCGGCCAGCCCTGCCCGCCGGGCCGGATCGGCGAAATCTGGGTGACCGGCCCGAGCGTCGGCGTCGGCTACTGGAACCGCGTCGAAGAAACGGAGCGCACCTTTCGCGCGAGGCTCGACGGTGACGACGCGCGTTACCTGCGCACGGGCGATCTCGGCTTCGTCGACGGCGACGACCTCTTCGTCACCGGCCGCCTGAAAGACCTGATCATCATCGCCGGCCGCAATCACTACCCTCAGGATCTCGAACAATCGGCCGAGGGAAGCCACCCCGCGCTGTCGCCGAACGCGTCGGCGGCCTTCTCGATCACCGTCGACAACGTGGAGCGGGTCGTCATCGCATGCGAAGTGCGCCGCGAAGCGCTCAACACGCTGAACGCGGAAGCCGTCGCCGCGGAGATCCGGCGCGCGCTCGCCGAAGCGCATGACGTCGACCTGTATGCGGCGATCCTGTTGAAGCCCGCCACGATCCCGCGCACGTCCAGCGGAAAAATCCAGCGCAGCCGCACCCGGCAGGCATTCCTGAGCGGACAGGGGCTCGCGATCGCGGGCGAATGGCGGCGTGCGTTCTCCGCGGAGCACGCGCCCGTCGCGACCGCTGCCGCACGCGGCACGCAGGCGCTGGTGCAATGGTTCGTCGAGCAGGTCGCGCGTCTGTCGGGCATCGCGCCCGGCGATCTCGACCCCGACGCGCCGTTCAGCGCCTACGGGCTCGACTCGAAAGACGCCATCATGCTCACGGGCGAGTTGCAGGACTGGCTCGGGCAGCCGGTTTCTCCTACCGTCGTCTACGATTTTCCGAGCATCTCCCTGCTGGCGCGCCATTTGAGCGGCGCCGCGAATGCCCGCCCGGAAACGGCGAGCGTTTCCGCCGAAGCACGCGCGGATATCGCGATCGTCGGCATCGGATGCCGTTTCCCCGGCGCCGATCATCCCGACGCGTTCTGGCAGCTTCTGCTGGAAGGCCGCGACGCGGTCGGCGCGTCGAACCCGCGTGCCGCTCACCTTCCGGCCACCGGACTGCTGGAGCGGGTCGACCAGTTCGATGCGGATTTCTTCGGCATCAGCGCCCGCGAAGCCGAGACGATGGACCCGCAACAGCGCCTGCTGCTCGAGGTCGCCTGGGAGACGTTCGAGCACGCGGGCATCGCGCCCCGGAGTCTCGCCGGCGGGCGCACCGCCGTCATCGTGGGCATCAGCAATACGGACTACGTCCGCCTGGCGCAGGAAGAAGCCGCGGACGTCGGCCCCTATGTCGCGACCGGCAATGCGCTCAGCGTCGCCGCCAACCGCATTTCCTACACGCTCGACCTGCGCGGCCCGAGCTGGGCGGTCGACACCGCGTGCTCGTCGTCGCTCGTCGCGGCGCATCAGGCATGCCGCGCGCTGCAGCGCGGCGAGTGCGACGCGGCGCTCGCCGGCGGCGTCAACCTGATCCTCGCGCCGCAATTGAGCGCGTCCTTCACGCAATCGGGCATGCTGTCGCCGGACGGCCGATGCAAGGCGTTCGACGCGACCGCCAACGGCTATGTGCGCGGCGAAGGCGTGGGCATGGTGCTGCTCAAGCGTCTCGACGATGCCGTCGCGAACGGCGACACCGTGTTCGCGGTGATCCGCGGCTCGGCGGTGAACCAGGACGGCCGCAGCAACGGCCTGACCGCGCCCAATGGTCCGGCGCAGCAGGCCGTGATCGACAGTGCGCTGCGCGATGCCGGCGTGCGGGCGCAGGACGTCGGCTTCGTCGAAGCGCACGGGACGGGAACGCCGCTTGGCGACCCCATCGAATTGAACTCGCTGACGGCGGTCCTGAGCGATTCGCGTCGCCCGGAAGATCTCTGCTGGATCGGTTCGGTCAAGACCAACATCGGCCATCTGGAATCGGCGGCGGGCATCGCCAGCCTGATCAAGACCGCGCTGGCGCTGCACCATCGCGCCATTCCGCCGAACCTCCATTTCCGGTCGCTCAATCCTCATATCGCGCTCGACGGCACGCCGTTCCGTATTCCGCAGCAGGTCACGCGCTGGCATGCGGAGCACGGGCCGCGCATTGCCGGCGTGAGTTCGTTCGGCTTCGGCGGCACCAACGCGCACATGATCCTGTCCGAAGCGCCGCGGCCCGGGGAGCGCGAAGCCGACCCGGCGGCGCTCACGGCACCTGCGGCGCGCGTCGTGACGCTCTCCGCACGCACGCCCGAAGCGTTGCAGGCCCTGGCGGCCTCCTATGCAGCGTATCTCGACGCCCATCCCGAGGCCCGTTTGCCGGATGTCGCGTTCACGGCGAACACCGGGCGCACCCACTTCGCGCGGCGCGCCGCCGTCGTCGCGTCGAGTCTCGATTCGTTGCGTTCGCAACTGCGTGCCGTTTCGGCCGGCGCGAGCGCCGAAACGCCGCCGACGGTGACTTTCCACTTTTGCGCGGACGATGGCGGCAGCGCCGAGGCCGAGCGCCAATTGCGCGCGGCCAGCCCCGCTTTCGGCGCGCTGATGGACCGGCAACGCGAAGCGTCCGGGCTCGACGCTCCCGAAGCACGGTTCACGGCATTCCAGTGCGCGCTCGCGCAGCTATGGATGTCCTTCGGCATCACGCCGCAAGCGGTTCGCAGCACCGGCGACGGACGTCGCGCCGCGATCTCGTTCGCGGACGTGCCGCAAGCGCCGGACGGCGATGCGGCCGGAAGCATCGTGATCGAGATCGGCGCGCGCACGGCCGCTTGGGACGCGATCCTGCACACGCTCGCCGAGCTCTACGTGCGCGGCGCATCGATCGACTGGCATGCGGTCGAGCAGGACGGCCCGCACCGGCGGCTCACGCTGCCGACTTACCCGTTCGAGCGTCGCGGCTTCTGGATACCCGCGCGCGAGCCCCGGCATCCGCTGCTCGGGCGCCTCAAGGAGCAGCACGCGCATTTGCCCGGCACGTGGATCTGGGAGTCGCGCCTCGACGCGCCGGCCACCGCGTTTCTCGGCGGCCATCGCGTCAAGGGCGCGCCCGTCCTGCCCTATTCCGCCTATGTGGAAATGGCGCTGGCGGCCGCGTCGCAGATCGGTTCCGCCGGCCATGCGACGTTGAAGGACCTCGCGCTGCATGCGCCGTTGCCGCTGCATCCGCATGAATCGCGCACCGTGCAGACCGTGCTGAGCCGTCAGTCCGGGGGACCGTTTTCGTTTGCCGTCTATCACCGGATCGAGGACACGAGCGCCGCCGCGACATGGCAGATGTGCGCCAGTGCCGAAATTCACGAATCGGATTGGAGCCACGCATGAAATTCGGCCTGATGTTCTTCGCCAGCAGTGAAGAGGCGTTGTCCGGCAACAAGTACCGGCTCGTGACGGAAAGCGCCCGTTTCGCCGATGCGAACGGGTTTTCCAGCGTGTGGGTGCCGGAGCGCCATTTCACCGAATTCGGCTCGCTGTACCCCAATCCCGCCGTGCTGCACGCCGCGCTCGCCGCCTCCACCCAACGCGTGAGGCTGCTCGCGGGCAGCGTGGTCGGCGCGCTGCACAACCCGATCCGTATCGCCGAAGAGTGGTCGATGGTGGACAACCTGTCGAACGGCCGCGTGGGGGTTTCGTTCGCATCCGGATGGAATCCTGACGATTTCGTGTTCGCCCCGGAAAAATACGCGACCCGGCAGGACGAGATGCTGACCGCAATGCGCGCCGTTCAGCATCTGTGGCGCGGCGGTACGCTGGATGCGCGCAACGGCGTCGGCAAGCCGGTGCAGCTGCGCATCTACCCGACGCCGGTGCAGCCGGAGCTGCCCGTCTGGGTGACCGCCGCCAGCAATCCGCAGACCTTCGCTCTCGCCGGCGAAGTCGGCGCGAACCTGCTGACCCACGTGCTCGACCAGGATCGCGATCAGCTCGCCCACAAGATCGCGCTCTACCGCGACGCGCGCGCGAAGCACGGCTTCGATCCGGCGGCCGGCACCGTCTCCGTGATGCTGCACACGTTCGTCGGCGCGGACCCGGCGCAGGTGCGCGAGCAGGCGCGCGCGCCGTTCTGCAACTACATCCGCAGCAATATCGGCCTGCTGAACGGGCTGGCGCAAAGCCGCGGCCAGTCGGTGGACGTGCGCGCGATGGGCGCGCGCGAGCTGGACGAGTTCGTCGAATTTCTCTATGAACGCTTCGCGCAATCGCGCGGCCTCATCGGCACCCCGGAAACCTGCGTCGAGCTGGTGCGGGACCTGGAATCGATCGGCGTGGATGAAGTGGCCTGCCTGCTCGATTTCGGTCCGCCGGTCGAGCTGATCCTCGGCAATCTGCCGCAGTTGCGCCGGCTGCGGGAGATGTGCGCCGCCAGGCCGTCCGCCGCGCCACGGCGATTCGATGCCGTTTCGGTGCAGGCCCGCTGCACCGAAACGGCATCGGGCGCGGACTTCAACGACGAAATCCGCCAACACGGCGTTCAGATCGACGGCGTGTTCGACGCGATCCGGCAGATCTGGCGCACCGCCGGCGAGGCGCTGGGGAAAATCAGCCTGCCTGCCGATGCGCCGGCGTCGTCGCCATACCACGTGCATCCCGCTTTCCTCGACGCGTGCAGCCGCGTGCTCGCCGCCGCGATCGACGCGGATGCGCTGCACGACGGCGGCATGTACCTGCCCAGTTCGATCGGCGCGGTACGCGTGCATCAGCCGCCGTCGTCGGCCGACGCGTGGAGTCACGCGACGCTGCGCAAGCCGGCCGGGCAAGATGCGCTGGAAGGCGATATCCGCGTCTACGACCTCGCCGGACAACTGCTGATCGAGATCGACGCGCTGCGGCTGCAGCACGTGCGTTCCGCGCAAACCGTCGGGCGGCAAGAGATCGCCCCGCTGCTGTATCAGCGCGTCTGGCGACCGTCGAACGGCGACGCGGCAACCGGCGGTTCCGCGCATGGCGAGTGGCTGATTCTCGCCGACCGCGGCGGCGTCGGCGCGCAAGTGGCGGCGCTGCTGGAAAGCGCGGGCGATACGTGCTCGCTGCGCTTCGCGGACACGACGCCGGACCTGCCCGCGCTCGACCGGCCGCTGAAGGGCGTCATCCACCTGTGGAGCCTCGATCTCGATCCGTCCGACATCGCGGCGCGACGGCATGCCAGCACGAGCGTGCTGCAACTGGTCAGGGCGCTTGCGTCGCGCGCCCCGTCGGCCCGGCCGGCGCGTCTGTGGCTGGTGACGTCGGGCGCGATGAACGTGCTGGAAGGCGAAGCGCCGGCCGTGGCGCAAGCCCCCCTGTGGGGACTGGGCCGCGCGATCGCCGTCGAGCATGCCGCGCTGTGGGGCGGGCTCGTCGACCTCGATCCCGCGCAGCCGTCCGCCGCGCACGTCGTGCAAGCGGTTCGGGCCGGCGGCCGCGAAGACATGATCGCGTATCGCCGCGAACAGCGTTACGTCGCGCGCATCGCCCGCGACAACCGCGAATTCGTCAGTCACCGCCCGATCAGGTTCCACGGCGACGCGACCTATCTGGTGACCGGCGGGCTCGGCGGGCTCGGCCTGCGGCTCGCGTCCTGGCTCGCCGCCAACGGCGCCGGCAAGATCGCGCTGCTCGGGCGCGGCGAGCCGTCCCCCGCGGCCGAAAAAATCCTGCGCACGCTCGACGCCCGGGTCATTCGCGCCGATCTGTCGCGCCGTGAGGACGTCGCCGCGGCGATCGGCGAAATCGCGCGCTCGATGCCGCCGCTCAAGGGCGTCTTCCACCTCGCCGGCACGCTCGACGATGCGCTGCTGACGCGCCAGGACGACGATGCGTTCCATCGCGCCGGCAGCGGCAAGGCCGACGGGGCCTGGTATCTGCACGAGCTGACGGCCGACCTGCCGCTCGACCATTTCGTGCTGTTCTCGTCGATGGCCGCGCTGATCACGATGCCGGGCCAGGGCAACTACGCCGCGGCGAACGGCTTCCTCGACGCCCTCGCGCATCATCGGCGCGCGCACGGACAACCGGGCCTCAGCGTCAATTGGGGGCCGTGGGCGGAGATCGGCCACGCCGCCACCGACTATGGGCGGCGCGCCCACGAGCAACTGGCCGGACTCGGCGTCGGCACGCTGTCGCCCGAGCTGGCCATCGCGGCGCTGGAACGGCTGATGGCGTCCGGCGTCGTCCAGTCCGGGGTGGCCCCGATCGACTGGCCGACCTTGTTCCGGGTCGATGCGCCGGCCGCCGGGTCGGCGCTGTTTTCCGAACTGGCGCAACCGGCCGCGCAGCCCGCGCAGCAAGAGACGGAACTGCTGCGCCAGCTCCGTTCGTGCGCGCCGCGCGAGCGGATCGAGCTCGTCACCGGCACGCTCGCGCAGATGCTGGCCAAGACCCTTCGCCTCTCCGGCGCCGACGCCATCGCGCCCGACCAATCGCTGTTCGATCTCGGCCTGAATTCGCTGATCGCGCTCGAACTGACCGACAGCCTCACCAAGGTGTTCGGAAAACCGTTTCGCGCCACGCTGCTGTTTTCCTATCCGAACCTGCAAACGCTCGCCCAGTACGTGCTCAACGAACTGTCGCCGTCGCTTCCTGCGCCCGTCGTCGACGAAGCATCCGACGAACTCGACGAGGACGACCTTTCCGAACTGATCGCCCAGGAGATCGGCGCCCAATGAACGCCAAGGCCACTCAAGCACTGAAAGCCGCGCTCGACGAACTGCGCCTGCGGCGCGCGGAAATCGCGGCGCTGCGTTCGGACCGCAACGAGCCGATCGCCGTCATCGGCATGGCTTGCCGCTTTCCCGGCAGCAGCGATACGCCGGCCGCGTTCTGGCAACTGCTCGACCACGCGCGCGACGCCGTCACCGAAGTGCCGCGCGAACGCTGGGACATCGACCGCTATTACGACCCGGACCCGGGCGCGCCCGGCAAGATGGCGACCCGCCACGGCGCCTTCATCGAGCGCGTGGATCAATTCGACGCAGCGTTCTTCGGAATCGCGCCGCGCGAGGCCACGTACCTCGATCCGCAGCAAAGGCTCCTGCTCGAAGTGGCCTGGGAGGCGCTCGAAAACGCCCATCTCGCGCCCGAGCGATTCAGGCAGTCCGCCACCGGCGTGTACGTCGGCATTACCTGCTTCGACCATGCCATTCAGGTGTCCAATGCGTCGACGCCGTCGAGCAGCTACGCCGGCACCGGCAGCGCGCTGAACATGGCCGCGGGCCGGTTGTCGTTCGTGCTGGGCCTCACCGGCCCGAGCATGGCGATCGACACCGCCTGCTCGTCGTCGCTGGTCTGCCTGCACCTGGCCTGCGAAAGCCTGCGCTCGCGCGAGACCGGCATGGCGCTCGCGGGCGGCGTCAATCTGATGCTCTCGCCCGAGGTCATGGTCAGTTTCTCGCAAGCGCGCATGCTGTCGCCGGACGGGCGCTGCAAGACCTTCGACGCGGCGGCGGACGGCTACGTGCGCGGCGAAGGCTGCGGCATGGTGGTGCTCAAGCGCCTCGCCGACGCGCTCGCCGACGGCGACCGGGTGCTCGGCATCGTGCGCGGCACGGCGGTCGACCAGGGCGGTGCGGGCGGCGGGCTGACCGTGCCGAGCCGCGATTCGCAGGAGCGCGTGATCCGTCGCGCGCTGAACCAGGCCGGCGTCACGCCCGGCGACGTCTCCTACGTCGAGGCCCACGGCACGGGGACGTCCCTCGGCGACCCGATCGAAGTCGAGGCACTGGCCGGTGTCTACGGCCCCGGGCGCACGGCCTCCGAGCCGCTCGTGATCGGTTCGGTCAAGACCAACATCGGGCATCTGGAGTCGGCCTCCGGCATCGCCGGGCTGATCAAGGTGCTGCTGTCGTTCGAGCACGACCGGATTCCCGCGCATCTGCATTTCACGCAACCCAATCCGCATACGCCGTGGCAGGACATCCCGATCCGCGTCGCGGCCGATCCGGTCGCGTGGCCGCGCGGGGAGCGCCGGCGCGTCGCCGGGTTGAGCGCGTTCGGTTTCAGCGGCACCAATGCGCACGCGATCGTCGAGGAACCGCCGGTCGCGCCCGCGCACGATGCGCAGCGTTCGCTGCTGCTGCTTTCGGCCCGATCCGAAGCGGCGCTGACGGCGCTCGAGCAACGCTACGAGCGCGCGATCGCCGGCGCGCCGCCGCACGAGCTGGCCGCGATCTGCCGCGCCGCCGCCGTGGGCCGGAGCCACTATCCGTTTCGCGCGGCCTATGCGTCGGGCGTGAGGGAACCGGCGACGGCCTCCGCACGCACGGGCAAGGCGTCGCGCATGGGTTTCATGTTCACGTCGCCGGACACCGGCGTCGCGCGCGAGCTGCACGCGTCGGAACCGCTTTTCCGCGCAGCCTTCGAGCGCTGCTCGGTGCCGCTGTCGGCGCTCGATACCGACGCGGGCCGCTTCGCGGCCCTCTTCGCGTGGGCGGAACTGTGGAAGGCATGGGGCATCCGCCCCGCCGTCGTGTCGGGCCATGGCGTCGGCGAATACGTCGCGGCCTGCGTGGCGGGCGTCATGAGCCTCGCCGACGCGCTGCGCGTCGCAGCCGTCCGCTCCGATTCCGACGCGTTGCGCGCCGCGCTGCAGGACATGCCGCTCGCACGGCCGTCGATCCGCCTGATTTCCGGCAGTCTCGGCACGGAGGTGACCGACGAGGTGACGCATCCGCAGTACTGGCTGCAGCAGGCCGCGCTGCCGGATCAGGCCGACGCGCCGCGCATGCCGGACGGGCTCGCCGACGGCTGGCTGCCGACGCCATGCGCCGGCCATGAACTGGAGCGCGCGCTCGCGGCCCTGTACGTGCAGGGTTGGCAGTTCGACTGGAACGCGTTGTTCCCGGCGTCCGCCCAGCCCGCCACGACCTTGCCGAACTACCCGTTCGAGCGGCAGCGCTTCAGTCTCGATAAGACCCGGTCGCCCGTCGTCGGCATGGATGCCGGCAGCATCGAGGCAGCGTCGCGACGCCTCAGGACGTCCGGCAAGTATTCGGACGAGGTGCTGAACGCATTCCCGGAACTGCTTCAGGCCGCGTTCGCCCCCGCTGAAACCGCCGCCCCGAACGCGAACCCGCTCTATCACGTGGTGTGGGAGCAGCAAGCCGCGTTGCCGTCGGCCCCGATCGCCGCCGACGCGTCGCCGTGGCTGATCTTCGCGGACGAGAGCGGCGTCGGCGACCGGTTCGCCGCCCTGCTGCGCGCGCGCGGCGCATCCTGCGCGCTCGTCCGCGCCGGCCTCGACTATGCCGCACCCGCTGAAGCAGACGCAGCCTGGCAAGTCGCGCCCGAGCAGCCGGACCATTTCGTCCGCTTGCTGAAGGAAGCCGCCGCTCCCGGGCAGCGCATCGTCTTCTTGTGGGCGCTGGACGAAGCCGTCGGCGCGTCGCGCATGTCCACGGCGCTGCTGCATCTCGTGCGCGCGCTGGGCAGCGGCGAGCGCGACTGGGCGGCGTCGGCCCGGCCCAGGATCTGGGTGGTCACGCGCGACGCGGTGGAAGCCGGCGCAGCGCCCCGTGTGTCGGGACTCGCGCAGGCTGCGCTGGCGGGCCTGGCGCGGGGGGCGATGATCGAGCATCCGGAATGGTTCGGCACCGCGATCGATCTCGATCCGGCCGCGCCGGAGGACGAGACGCAGGCCCTGCTTCAGGAGGTGCTCGGCGAGAGCCGCGAAGAACAGGTGGCCTTGCGGCAAGGCGCGCGCTACGTCGCGCGCCTGAGCCCGCTCGCGCCAGCCGAAACGGCCGCGCTGCCGGTCGACCCGGATGCGGCCTACCTGATCACCGGCGGGTTCGGCGCGCTCGGGCTGCACACCGCCAGGTGGCTCGCGGCGCACGGCGCCGGCACGCTGATCCTGGTCGGCAGGCAAGGGGCCGCGAGCGAGGAAAGCCAGCAGGCGATCGCCGAGCTGCGCGACCGGAACGTGACCGTCCGTTGCGAGCGCCTCGACATCACCGATCCGGCGGCGGTCGCGGATTTCTTCGCCGCGCTCCGGCGCGAAGACGTGCCGCTGCGGGGCATCGTGCATGCGGCCGGCATCGTCGGCTACAAGCCGATCATGCAGGTCGAGCGCGGCGAGCTGGAAGCCGTCCTGCAACCCAAGGTCGCCGGCGCATGGCTGCTTCATCAGCATAGCGAACCGTTCCCGCTCGACTTCTTCATCCTGTTTTCGTCGATCGCGTCCGCGTGGGGCTCGCGCGACCAGGCGCACTACAGCGCCGCGAACCGCTTCCTCGACGCGCTCGCGCATCATCGCCGCCACCTGGGCCTGCCGGCCTCGAGCGTGAACTGGGGGCCGTGGGCGCAAGGCGGCATGACGTTCCCCGAGGCCGAAGCGCTGCTGCGGCGCGTCGGCATCCGGTCGCTGGCGGCGGAGCGCGCGCTCGACGTGCTCGATCATCTCCCCGCCGTGCCCCAGGTGGCGGTCGTCGACATCGACCTGGCGCTGTTCCAAGGCTCCTACGAGGCGCGCGGACCGAAGCCCTTCCTCGACCATGTGCGGGTTGACGCAACCCCGCCGAGCGCGCCGACGATGCCCGCGTTGAACGACAAATCGCCCCGCGAGCGCAAGCGCCTGCTGGCGGACACCATCGACCGCGCGGTTGCCCAGGTGCTCGGCTTCGGATCGGCGACGCCGGACCGCGACCGCGGGTTCTTCGAGATGGGCATGGATTCGCTGATGGCGGTGGACCTGCGCGCGCACCTCGAAAAAGCGCTCGGCGCGCCGTTGTCGGTCGCGCTGCTGTTCGATCATCCGACGGTCAACGCGCTCGCGGATTTCCTGGTGGAGCAGTCGTCCGCCACGGCGACGGACGCGCCCGCTGCACCCACGGCACCGGCGCAAGCCGCATCGCCGCGGCCGGCCGCGCCCGCCGTTGCGACACGCGAGGCGGGCACACCGGAGCCGATCGCGATCGTCGGCATGAGCTGCCGCTTTCCGGGCGCCGCGCACGATCTCGACGCCTATTGGCAGTTGCTGAACGACGGGGTGGACGCGATTTCCGAAGTGCCGCGCGAGCGCTGGGATATCGACGCGTACTACGATCCCGATCCGGAAGCGCCGGGCCGGATGTATTGCCGCTTCGGCGGCTTTCTCGACGGCGTCGACCAGTTCGATCCGGCGTTCTTCCGCATCACGCCGCGCGAAGCGGCCGCGATGGACCCGCAGCAGCGCCTGCTGCTCGAAGTCAGTCACGAAGCGCTGGAGCATGCCGGCATTCCCGTCGACAGCCTGAAGGGCAGCCGGACCGGCGTGTTCGTCGGCATCACCACCAACGATTACGCGAACCTGCAGCTTCGCAACGGCGGCGGCAGCGGCATCGACGGCTATTTCTTCACCGGCAATCCGCTCAACACGGCGGCCGGCCGCATCTCCTACGGGCTCGGTCTGCAAGGCCCGAGCATGGCGATCGACACCGCCTGCTCGTCGTCGCTCACCGCGATCCATACCGCCAGCCAGAACCTGCGCAGCGGCGAATGCGATCTCGCCATCGCGGGCGGCGTCAACCTGATTCTTTCGCCGGACAACTCGATCGCCGTGTCGCGCACGCGGGCGCTGGCCCCGGACGGCCGCTGCAAGACCTTCGACGCGGCGGCGGACGGCTTCGTGCGCAGCGAAGGCTGCGGCGCAATCGTGCTCAAGCGCCTGTCCGATGCGCTCGCCTCAGGCGATCGCGTGCTGGCCGTGCTGCGCGGTTCGGCCGTCAACCACGACGGTGCGTCGAGCGGCTTTACCGCGCCGAACGGACGCGCGCAGGAAGAAGTCATCCGCAACGCGTTGGGCGGGATTCCCGCTGCGTCCGTCGATTACGTGGAAGCGCACGGCACCGGCACCGCGCTCGGCGATCCGATCGAGGTGCAGGCGCTCGCGACGGTGTTCGGCGCCGGCCGCGACGCGGGCAGGCGGCTGCGCGTCGGCTCGGTGAAAACCAACATCGGCCACACGGAATCCGCCGCCGGCATCGCGGGGGTCATCAAGGTCGTGCTGTCGCTCAACCACGAGCGCATTCCCGCCCACCTGCATTTCCGCCACCCGAGCCCGCTGGTGCGCTGGAACGAGCTGCCCATCGAGATCTGCGCCGAGGCGAGCGCCTGGCCGCGCGGCGCGCAGCCGCGGCGAGCCGGCGTCAGCGCGTTCGGCGCGAGCGGCACCAACGCGCACCTGGTGCTGGAGGAAGCGCCCGCGCCGGCGCGGCAGGCGACGCCGTCGAAGCACAGCGTGCATCCGCTGGTCCTGTCGGCCAAGACGCCGGCGGCATTGCGCGAGCTTGGCCGACGCTATCAGCGGCGGCTCGAAGCCGAACCCGGTCTCGATATCGCGGCCGTGGCGTTTTCGGCATCGACCGGCCGCTCGCATTTCTCGCATCGGCTCGCGCTGCCGGTGTCGTCGCTCGAGGACGCCATCGAAAAGCTGCGCGCGTTCCACGCGAAAGAACCCGTCGGCGCGACGCAGCCCGCGCCCCGCGTGAAGATGGCGTTCCTGTTCACCGGCCAGGGTTCGCAATACGCGGGCATGGGCCGCCGCCTGTACGACGCCTATCCGGTGTTCCGCGACGCGATCGACCGCTGCCGCGCGGTGGCCGACCCGCTGCTCGACAAGCCATTGCTCGAAGTACTGTCCGCCCGCAACGAGGACATTCACCAGACCGGCTACAGCCAGCCGGCGCTGTTCTCGCTGCAGTACGCGCTCACCACGTTGCTGGCGTCGTTCGGCGTGACGCCCGACGCCGTGATGGGACACAGCGTCGGCGAATACGCGGCGGCCTGCGCGGCCGGCATCTTCTCGCCGGAAGACGGCTTGCGGCTGATCGCCGAACGCGGCCGGCTGATGCAGGCGCTGCCCCGCGACGGCGAGATGGCGGCCGTCTTCGCGGACCTCGCCACGGTCGAGCGCGCGATCGAAGCCTGTCCGCGCGAGGTGGCGGTGGCCGCCGTCAACGGCCCGGCCAGCATCGTGATCTCCGGCAAGCGCGAGCGCATCGCGCTGCTCGTCGACGCGTTCGCCGCGCAAGACATCCGCTCGGTGCCGCTCAATACGTCGCACGCGTTCCACTCGCCGCTGCTCGAACCGATGCTGGACGACTTCCAGGCCGCGGCGAAAGCGGTGCGCGCGGCGCGCCCGGCGATCCCGTTCTATTCCAATCTCACGGGCGCCGTGATGGACGAAGCGCCCACCGACGAATACTGGCGCCGTCACTGCCGGGAGCCGGTGCAGTTCGCGAGCAGCGTCGAGCGCCTTGCGGAAGCCGGGTTCAACCTGCTGGTCGAAATCGGCCCCAAGCCGGTGCTCGTCAACCTGGCCCGCGCCTGCTGCGCGCCGGACGCCGGCATCCAGTTCCTCGCCTTGCAGCGCCCGCAAGTGGAGCAGCAAGCCCTGGTCGAAGCGCTGTCGAGTCTTTACGCCCACGGCGTCGACGTCGATTGGGCCTCAACCGAAACACCCGCGCTCACGCGCGTCGCATTGCCGTCCTATCCCTTCCAACGCAGTCGTACCTGGTTCCAGAAAGCGGACACGTCCATGACCCAGACAAGCGCACTTCCCATCGCCGCCACGCCGACGCACAACCGTAGCGGCGAGGTTCTCGAATGGCTTCGCGGCAAGATCGGCGAATTGATCCAGGCCGATCCCTCCACCATCAACATCGACCTGCCCTTCCTGGAAATGGGCGCCGACTCGATCGTGCTGATCGAGGCGATCCGGCACATCGAGAAGCAGTACGGCGTGAAGCTGGTCATGCGCCGCTTCTTCGAAGACCTGGCGACGGTGCAGGCGCTGGCCGAGTACGTCGCCGACAACCTGCCGGTGGAGGCCGCGCCGGTCACGGCGGCGGCCGAACCGTCCGCAGCGGCAGCCGCGCCGCTCGTCACGGCGGTGCCTGCGCCGCTCGCCGCCGCCCCGGCGGCCCCGGCGGAATGGGTCGCGGTCGAAGGCGGCTCCACGGTCGAGCGGGTGTTGCGCGAACAGAATCAACTGCTGTCCCAAGTCATGAGCCAGCAGATGGAGCTGCTGCGCACGTCGCTGACCGGCCATGCCGACGTTCGGCAGACGGTCGCCGCGCAAGCCGTCGCGAGCGTCGCGCCGAAGGCCGCTGTCGCGATCCATGCAGTTGCGTCCGCAACCAAGCCGGCCCCTGCTGCCGCTACTGCGCCTGCGCCCGCCGCAGACAATCAGCCCCGCAAGCCGATGATGCCCTGGGGCAGCCCGGTCGAACAACGCGCGCGCGGGCTGTCCGCCGTGCAGCAGGAGCATCTCGAAGCGCTGATCGTGCGCTACACCACGCGCACCCGGAAATCGAAGGACTCGGTGCAGGCTTCGCGCCCGGTGCTGGCCGACAGCCGCGCCACGGTCGGCTTCCGCTTTTCGACCAAGGAGATGCTGTATCCGATCGTCGGCGATCGCGCGGCCGGTTCGCGGCTGTGGGATATCGACGGCAACGAGTACATCGATTTCACGATGGGCTTCGGCGTGCACCTGTTCGGCCACACGCCGGAGTTCATCCAGCAGCAGGTCACCCGCGAATGGCAGCGTCCGCTCGAACTGGGCGCGCGCTCCAGCCTCGTCGGCGAAGTGGCCGCGCGCTTCGCCCGCGTCACGGGCCTCGATCGCGTCGCGTTCTCGAACACCGGCACCGAGGCGGTGATGACCGCGATGCGGCTCGCGCGCGCCGTGACCGGGCGCGACAAGATCGTGATGTTCACGCATTCGTATCACGGCCATGCCGACGGCACGCTCGCCGCGGCGAACGCGGAAGGCGTGACGGAAGCGATGGCCCCCGGCGTGCCGTTCGGCTCGGTCGAGAACATGGTCCTGCTCGACTACGGCAGCGACGCCGCGCTCGAAGCCATCCGCGGCATGGCGTCGACGATCGCCGCCGTGCTGGTGGAGCCGGTGCAGAGCCGCAACCCGTCGCTGCAGCCCGTCGCATTTCTGAAGGAGCTGCGCCGCATCACCGAGGAGGCCGGGGCCGCGCTGATCTTCGACGAGATGATCACCGGCTTCCGCGTCCATCCGGGCGGCTCCCAGGCCATGTTCGGCATTCGGGCCGATCTCGCGACGTACGGCAAGATCATCGGCGGCGGCCTGCCGCTGGGCGTCATCGCCGGCACCCGACGCTTCATGGACGCCATCGACGGCGGCATGTGGACCTACGGCGACCACTCGTTCCCCGCCGCGGACCGCACCGCGTTCGGCGGCACCTTCTGCCAGTATCCGCTCGCCATGTCGGCCGCGCTGGCCGTGCTGGAGAAGATCGAGCAGGAAGGTCCGGCGCTGCAGGCCGCGCTCAACGAACGGACCGCGCAGATCGCCGCCACGCTGAATGCGTTCTTCGCGGAGGCCGAGGCGCCGATCAAGGTCACGTGGTTCGGCTCGATGTTCCGCTTCGAATTCACCGAGAACCTCGACCTGTTCTTCTATCACATGCTCGAAAAGGGCATCTACATCTGGGAATGGCGCACCTGCTTCCTGTCCACCGCGCATACGGACGCCGACGTCGACCGGTTCATCCGCGCGGTGAAGGACAGTGTCGCCGACCTGCGCCGGGGCGGTTTCATCCGGCCTCACTCGAAGCACGGCACGGTTGCCGCGCTGAGCGAAGCGCAACGGCAATTGTGGGTCCTGTCGGAAGTCGATCCTGAAGGGTCGCTGGCCTACAACGTCAACACCACGCTCGAACTGAACGGCCGGCTCGACGAGGCCGCGATGCGCGCGGCCGTCCAGGGCCTGGTCGACCGGCACGAGGCGCTGCGCACCACGCTGACGCCGGACGGGTCGGGCCAGATCGTGCATCCGTCGCTGACGCTCCAGATTCCATTGATCGACACGGACCAGGACGCGTGGCGCGACCAGGAAAGCCGCCAGCCGTTCGACCTCGTGAACGGCCCGCTCTTTCGCGCCGCGCTCGTGCGCCTGAGCAGCGAGCGGCACCTGCTGGTGATGACGGCCCATCACATCATCTGCGACGGCTCCACGTTCGGCATCCTGCTCGAGGATCTCGCGCGGGCTTATGCCGGCGCGGCGCCGGCCGCGGCGCCGCTGCAGTTCCGCGAGTACCTGAAGCAGATCGACGGCCAGCGCCACAGTCCGGAAGCGAAGGCGAATCGCGAGTACTGGCTCGCGCAATGCGCGGGCCACGCCGATCCGCTGAATCTTCCGGTGGACTATCCCCGGCCCGCGGTGAAGACGTTTCACGGCGAGCGCGTGTCGCTGCATCTGGATGCTGAGGAGGCCGCATCGCTGCGCACCGCCGCCCGTCAGAACGGCTGCACGCTCTACATGATGCTGCTCGCGGGCTTCAATCTGTTCCTGCACCGCATCGCCGGCCAGCAGGAGATCGTCACCGGCATCCCCGTGACCGGCCGCTCGGTGACCGGCAGCGACCGCCTCGCCGGCTACTGCACGCATCTGCTGCCGCTGCGCTCCACGCTGCCGGACGCGGCCACCGTGGCGAGCTTCCTGTCCGGCACCCGCCAGAACCTGCTCGACGCGCTCGAGCATCAGGATTTTCCGTTCGCCGAGCTGGTCCGCGAAATCGGTGCGCAGCGCGATCTCAACGCCGCCCCGCTGGTATCGGCGGTCTTCAATCTGGAACCCGTGTCGGCGCTGCCCGAACTGCCCGGCCTGAAGGTCGGCCTGGTCGCGCCGCTGATCCGCCATACCGCGTTCGATCTGAACGTCAACGTGCTCGACGCGGGGCAGGAACTCCTGATCGATTGCGACTACAACACCGATCTGTTCGACGAGAGCACGGTGCAGCGCTTCCTCGGGATCTACCGGAAACTGCTGACGAGTCTCGCGGGCGATGCATCGGCCGCCGTTGCCCGGCTGCCGCTGCTGAGCGATGCGGAGCGGGACACGCTGATCGTCGAGTGGAACCGGACCGACACGGATTTCGGCGCCGCCGCCGAACAGCCGCTGCACCGGCTGTTCGAGCAGCAGGCCGAGCGCACGCCCGACGCCGTCGCCGCCGTTTCTGACGACGCATCGCTCACCTACGCCGAACTCAACCTGCGCGCCAACCGCCTCGCCCACCACCTCATCGCGCTCGGCGTCGCACCCGATTCCCTCGTCGGCGTCGCCATGGAGCGCTCGCTCGACATGATCGTCGCGCTGCTCGCCATCCTCAAGGCCGGCGGCGCTTACGTCCCCGTCGATCCCGACTACCCCGCCGAGCGCGTGCGCTTCATGATCGACAACGCTCAGTTGCGCTGGCTCCTCACCCAGCAGCATCTGCTTGCCGCGCTGCCCGACACCGAAGCACGCCTGATCGCCGTCGATCGCGACGCCGACGACTTCGCCGCCGCGCCCGCGTCCAACCCCGCGCCTGCGCTGAACGGCGACAACCTCGCCTACATGATCTACACCTCCGGCTCGACCGGCAGGCCCAAGGGCGCGCTCAACACGCATCGCGCCGCGACCAACCGCATCCTCTGGATGCAGCAGGCCTACGCACTCGGCACTGACGACGCCGTCCTGCAGAAGACCCCGTTCAGCTTCGACGTCTCGGTCTGGGAATTCTTCTGGCCGCTCGTCACCGGCGCGCGCCTCGTGTTCGCCCGGCCCGGCGGACAGCGCGAGACCGACTACCTCGTCGATCTCATCGCGCGCGAAGGAATCACCACCGTCCATTTCGTGCCCTCGATGCTGCGCGCCTTCCTCGACCATCCGGACCTCGACGCGCACTGCGCGTCGCTGCGCCGCGTCGTGTGCAGCGGCGAGGCCCTGCCCTACGACCTGCAGCAGCGCTTCTTCGAGCGTCTGGACGCCAAGCTGTACAACCTCTACGGCCCGACCGAGGCCGCCGTCGACGTGACCGCCTGGGAATGCCGGCGCGACGACCCGCACCGCAACGTCCCGATCGGCCGGCCGATCGCCAATACCCGCCTCTATATCGTCGACGCGCAGATGCAGCCCGTGCCGGTCGGCGTGGCCGGCGAGCTGCTGATCGGCGGCACGCCGGTCGGACGCGGCTACCATGGCGAACCCGAACTGAGCGCCGAGAAGTTCATCGCCGATCCGTTCTCCGCCGATCCGAACGCTCGCCTCTACCGCACCGGCGATCTCGCGCGCTACCGTGCCGACGGCAACATCGAGTTCCTCGGCCGCATCGACCATCAGGTCAAGCTGCGCGGCCTGCGCATCGAACTCGGTGAAATCGAGGCCACGCTGGCATCGCACCCGTGGGTCGACGCAGCCGTCGTGGCGCTGCGCGGTGTGGACGATGGCGCGAGACTCGTCGCGTGGCTGCTTTCGTCGCACCCCGAAGCCGAACTGATCGAAGCGGTACGCGGGCACCTTCAGCAGCGGCTGCCGGATTACATGGTGCCGTCCGCGTTCGTCGTCCTGACCGCGTTCGCGCATCTGCCCAACGGCAAGCTCGATCGCGCCAGCCTGCCCGAACCCGGCGACGGCATGGACCACGTCGAGCCCGGCAACGCGCTCGAAGCGCAGCTGGCGGCCATCTGGCAGGAAGTGCTCGGCAAGAACCGGATCAGCACGACCGCCAATTTCTTCGAGCTGGGCGGCAATTCGCTGTCCGCGACGAAGGTCGCCGCGCGCATCCGCCGCGATCTGCAGGTGAAGCTGGAAATCCGCAGCCTGTTCTCGCACCCCACCATTTCGAGCCTCGCGAAACGCATCGCCGATACGCAGCCGATCGACTACGCGCCGGTGACGCCGCTGCCCGCGCAGCCGCAATACGAACTCTCTCCCGCGCAGACGCGGCTCTGGGTGCAGGATCGCCTCAATGCGTCGCAAGCCGGCGGGCCGCTGCCGACGTCGCTGCTGTTCGAGGGCGTGCTGGACGTGGATGCACTCGTGCGCGCGTTCCGGGCGTTGAGCGAACGTCACGAGATCCTGCGCACGCGCTTCGTGCCGGTCGGCAATCAGCCGTTCCAGCAAGTGCTGCCTCCCGGCGAAGCCGCGTTCCCGGTCGAGATCGTGGACCTGCAGGACGCCGACGACCGCGATGCGCAGGCCGCGTCGATCGAAGCCCGCGAACGGCTCGCGCCGATGGATCTCGCCGCCGGCCCGCTGTTCCGCGTCAAGCTGCTCAGGCTCTCCGAAGTCCGTCACGTCTGCATCTGCACGATGCATCACATCGTGACCGACGGCTGGTCCACGGAGGTGCTGCTCGACGACCTGTCGCAAATCTATAACGCGTTCATCGAGCGTCGCGACAATCCGCTGCCCGCGCTCGCGATCCAGTACAAGGATTACGCCGGCTGGCTGAACCGCCTGCTCGCCGGGCCGGAAGGCGCCCGCATGAAGGATTACTGGCTGAACAAGCTGGGCGGCGGCCTGCGCGCGCTGGCACTGCCGGGCGACGTCGAGCAGCCGGCCGCGCCGAGCTGGAACACCTGGCGCTTCGAACTGCCCGCCGCCGCGACGACGGCGCTGGAATCGCTCGGCAAGCGCCATGGCGCGACCTTGTTCATCGCGCTGCTGTCGGCCATCAAGGCGCTGTTCTACCGCCGTTCCGGCCAGGAGGACATCGTCGTCGGCACGCCGGTCGCGGGCCGCGAGCTTCCCGAGCTCGAATCGCAGGTCGGCCCCTATCTGAACGTGCTGGCGCTGCGCGACCGCGTCGCCGGCGACGATCGTTTCGACACGCTGCTGACCCGGGTGCGCGACACCACCATCGAAGCGTTCTCCCACCCGCTTTATCCGCTGGATCGCCTGCTCGACGAGCTGCACGTCAAACGCGTTCCGGGACGCAATCCGCTCTTCGACATCGGCCTGACGCTGCAGAACCAGCGGCAAGGCGCGATCGAACGCTATGCGGGGCAAGTGCGCATTTCGGAGCTGCCGGATCACAACCCGCAAGGCGCCGACGCGGAAGCCGCGACCGACTTCTGGTTCCTGGCCGAGCCGCGCGACGAGGGTCTCGCGATCAGCGTCGTCTATCACGCCGGGCGGTTCAGCGAAGCGCTGGTGCGAGGCCTCGCCGACGAACTGACGTCCGTGATCGGCGAGATTCTGGCCAACCCGGGCGTACGCATCCGGAACCTGACGCTGGGACAGCGCGCGCTGCGCGCCGACACCCGCCAGCCCGCCGTCGAACTCAGCGCATTCTAAGGAGCCTTCGTTGACTATCTCGTCCAGCACGCAAGTCTACCTGCGGCAAAACATTCAGTTCGAACCGCTGATCAACGGCTGGTACGCGTGGTTTCACACGCTTCCGCCGTTGACCGCCGCGCTCAACGTGGCCGAGCGGTTCCTGCCGATCATGAAGTCCTATGCCGCATCGCCGATGATGCACGTGGCCGCATGCAACGACCCGGCGATGCGCGGCGGCCCGTTCATCGACCTGGGCGGCCAGCGCGTCGACGAAATCCGCGCGCTGATCGCGCAGACCACCGCGCGCGCCACCCTGCAACTGGAACTGGCGAAGGCTTACAAGGCGTTCTCCACGCTGCTGCTGGAACAGGCGAAGGGGATGGCTTCGGACCCGATCTACGCCGAGATTCCGGAGGTGCTGAAAGGCTATGTCGAGATCTATTACGACCTGAATCACAACCCGTCCTTCCGGGTCTTCGAGAGCCTGCTGTACGCGAGCCCGTTCTACGCGCGCGACGCGCAGAGCATCGCGCTGTCGGCGATCGACGAGAACACGCCCCGGCCGTTCATTCTCAGCACGCCGCGGCTCAAGGACGAGCGCACGCTGTTCCGCAACATGGCCTTCGACGAGCCCGCGCTCGACACGCTGTTCCGCATGCGCGACACGCCGGGCAGCTACGCGAAAATCGTCGACCTGATGCGCGTGGAGGAGAAGGACGAGCCGCTGTTCCGCTCGTTCTTCGTCGAGGAGGCACCGGAGCCGAAGCCGGATCGTTCGTTCGACGGCGACGACATCCGCATCCGCTATTTCGGCCATGCCTGCCTGCTGATCCAGAGCCGGGGCGTGAGCATCCTGCTCGATCCGCTGATCAGCTACGGCTACGACACCAGCCTGCCGCGCTATACCTTCGCCGACCTGCCGGACCAGATCGACTACGTGCTGCTTACGCACAGCCATCACGATCACATCGTCCTCGAAACGCTGCTGCAGCTTCGCCACAAGATCAAGACCGTGGTGGTGGGCCGGAATTTCGACGGCTTTCCGCAAGATCCGTCGCTGGAGCTGGCATTGCGCAAGCTCGGCTTCGACGACGTGCTGGAAGTCAGGGATGCTCAGGAAATCAAGCTGCCCAACGGGGCCATCACCGCGATTCCGTTCCTCGGCGAACACAACGACCTGGCGATCCAGAGCAAGCAGGCGTTCATGATCCGCTTCGGCAATCGTTCGGTGCTGAGCGTGGCCGACTCGTGCAACCTGGACCCCGTCCTCTACGAGCACGTGTTCCGCCTCGCCGGCAAGCCGGACACCCTGTTCGTCGGGATGGAAACCGAGGGCGCGCCGCCGTCATGGGTGTATGGCCCGCTGTTTCCCAAGGCGCTGCCGCGCGACATCGACCAGTCGCGCCGCGCGCGCGGCTGCAAGATCGACGAGGCCGCGTCGCTGGTGGATCGCTTCGCCTTCAACGCGGCGTATGTCTATGCGATGGGTCAGGAGCCGTGGCTGAACCACCTGCTCGACAACACGTTCGACGAAAACTCGCCGAGCCACATCCAGTCCACCCAGTTTGTCGCGCACTGCAAGGCCAAGGGCATCACTTCCGAAGTGCTGTACGCAACGAAGGAGATCGTGCTTTGTCAGAACTGAATCTGAACGCGCTCTCGACCAGCGGCCAATACCAGGAGCATCTGGCGTTCTGGAATGACGCGCTCGGTCGCATCGACGAAGACTTCCGCCTTCAGCAGGCGTGGCAGGCGTATGCGCTGCCGCTCGGCCCCGCGCCGGTGCATGCGTTCGAGCTCGACGGCGACGCGGCGCGGGTGCTGGAGAAGCTCGCCGCCGGCAACGAGCTGGGCGCGTTCGTCGTGCTGCTCGCGGCCCTGTTCCGTGTCCTCGGGCGCTACGACGCCACGGCCGGGCTGTTCGTGGATTCGCCGCCGCTGATCGTCGAATCCGCGGCCGGCTCCGCCGGCCCCGTCCCGCTCATCGACGCCACCCGGCCCGGCGCGACGGTTCGCGAGTACCTGAACCAGGTTCGCGACACGGTGCAGCGAAGCTATTCGTTTCAGGACTTTCCGATCGCCGCCCTCGCGCACAAGCTGCATGGCGAAACCCGCGCGACCAACGTGGCCGTCCGCTTCGACGGGCTTCACGAAGCCTGGGCGTCGGCGGACTACGACCTGTCGATCGAGATCCGCCATCGCGAGCGCTACGAGATCGTGCTGACGGGCCGGCCGACGGTCTTCACGCTGCACTATCTCCAGCATGTCGCGCGGCACCTGCGCAACGTCGTGGCCGGCTTCGACGCGCTGCACGCGCCGCTCGACACGGTCTCGCTGCTCGACGACGACGAACGCGCGCGCCTTCGCGCGCATGCCGAGCCCGTTGCGGTGCATGGCACGTTCCTCGAGCAGTTCGCACAGCGCGCGGCGTCCGCGCCGGACAGCATCGCCGTCGCGACCGCCGAAGCGTCGCTGACCTATGCCGAACTGGACGATCAGTCGTCCCGGCTGGCGAGCTTCCTGCTCGCGGAATACGCGATCGAACGCGGCGACGTGGTGGGCGTGGTGGCCGACCGTTCCGAGCGCTGGATCGTCGGCATGCTCGGCGTGCTCAAGGCGGGCGCGGTGTATCTGCCGCTCGACCCGGAGTTTCCGCAGGAGCGCCTGCGCTTCATGATCGAGGACGCGAAAGTCAAGGCGCTGCTGACGCACTCGGAGCACCTGCCGCTGCTCGCCGATTTCTGGGCGATCCCGATGTTCGCGCTCGACTTCCAGCTCGACACGCTGGAGCCCGCATCCGCGTCCGCACAGGTCGAGGTCCGGCCGGACGACGCCGCGTACATCATCTACACGTCCGGCTCCACGGGCGCGCCGAAGGGCGTCGTGCTCGAGCACGCGGGCCTGCTGAACATGGCGCAATACCATGTGGACGCGTTCGGCTTCGATGCCGCCGACCGCTTCGTGCAGTTCTACTCGCCGGGCTTCGACGGCTCGATCATGGAGATTTTCGTCACGCTGCTCGCGGGCGCGCGCCTCGTGCTGGCGAAAACGTCGGTGATCCGCGATGCGCCGCGTTTCGTCGAATACCTCGCGCAGCAGGGCGTCACCACCATCAACGCGACGCCGGCCTATCTCGCCGCGCTCGACTGGGACGCGCTCGGCGCCGTGAAACGGGTCATCAGCGCGGGCGACAACGCCCGCGTGGCGGATCTCTGCAAGCTGGCGCGGACGCGCTCGTGCCACAACTCCTATGGCCCCACCGAGGCAACCGTCTGCATCACCGACTACGTGGTCGACGCCGCAACCGCGTACGGCGCCCGCCTGCCGGTCGGCCGCCCGATCCGCAATGCGCACCTGTACCTGCTCGACGAGCACGGGGCGCTGGCGCCCGAGGGCTGCACGGGCGAGATCTGCGTGTCCGGCATCGCACTCGCGCGCGGTTACGTCGGCCGCGACGACCTGACCGCCGCCGCGTTCGTCGCCCACCCGTTCGAGCCGGGCGAGCGCCTCTACCGCACCGGCGACCTCGGCGTCTGGCTGCCGGACGGCAATCTGGAAATCACCGGGCGCCGCGACACGCAGGTGAAGATTCGCGGCTATCGCATCGAGACGGGAGAAATCGAAGCGGCGCTCCGGCAGCACGCCGGCGTCACCGACGCGCTCGTGTTCGTGCGCGAAGACGCGCAGCAGCACAAGCAGCTGGTGGCCTGCGTCGCGACGGCGACGGCCAGCGTCGCGAGCCTGCGCGAACACCTGCAGGCGCGCCTGCCCGAGTTCATGGTGCCGGGGTCGATCGTGACGCTCGAACGCATGCCGCTGACGCCCAACGGCAAGCCGGACCGCAAGGCGCTCGCCGCGCTGGAACTGGCGCCGGCCCCGAGCGAAACCGTGTATACCGCGCCGACCAACGAGGTCGAGGCGCGCCTCGGCAAGATCTGGTGCGAGGTGCTGGGCCGCGAGCAGATCGGCATCCGCGACAATTTCTTCGAGCTGGGCGGCGACTCGATCCTGATCATCCAGGTGATGTCGCTCGCGCAGCAAGTCGGCCTCAAGTTCAGCGCCGATCAGTTCTTCGCGCATCCGACCATCGCCGAGCTCGCCCGGGTTGCCGTGCATGCGCCGTCGATGACGATCCCGCAGGAGCCGGCGGTCGGGCCCGCCCCGCTGACGCCGATCCAGCACTGGTTCTTCGCGCAGGACGTGGCGGACCCGCATCACTACAACCAGTCGACGATGATCGAGGTGCCCGCGTCGCTGCGGCCGGGCGTGATCGAGCAGGCGCTGGCGGCCGTCGCGACGCATCACGACGCGCTGCGGCTGAGTTTCGAGCGCGTCGACGGCGCGTGGCGGCAATCGCATGCGGCGCCGCCGCTGGCGATTCCGCTCGGCGTCACGTCGCTGGCCGGCGAGGCGCCCGCCGCCGGCCAAGCCGCGATGCTCGCGACCGCCACCCGCATGCAGGAAAGCTTCACGTTGTCCGCGCCGCCGCTGCTGCGCGCCCACCTGTTCCAGTTCGGCCCGGACGCGCCGCAGCGCCTGCTCGTGGTCGCGCATCATCTGGTGATCGACGGCGTCTCGTGGCGCATCCTGTTCGAAGACCTGTACACCGCGTGCCGCCAGATCGAAGCGGGCGAAGCGGTGCGGCTCCCGGCCAGGACGACCGCGTGGCGCGACTGGGCAAACCGTCTGGCCGAACTCGGCGCGTCCAGGCTCGACGGCCTGGACTATTGGCTCCAGGGGAACGCCGACGCGCAGGCGTGCTTCGACGACATGCCGGTCGGCACCGTCGCCGAAGCCGGGTCGGCGATCGTCGAGTTCGACGCGCAGCAGACGCAAGCGCTGCTGCAGGACGTGCCGCGCGCGTTCAACACGCAGATCAACGAAGTCCTGCTGACGGCCTTGCTGCTCGCGTTCGGCGACTGGACCGGCAACGCGTCGCTGGTCGTCGATCTCGAAGGCCATGGCCGCGAGGACATCTTCGACGGCGTCGACACGTCACGCACCATCGGCTGGTTCACGTCTCACTATCCGGTGTTCCTGAATGCCGGCGACGCCGCCGTGCCGGCCGACGCGCTGCGCAACGTCAAGGAGCAGTTGCGCGCGGTGCCGATGCGCGGGCTCGGCTACGGCATCGCCCGCTACCTCGGCAAGGACGCCCGCGTCGCGGCGGAACTGGAACGGCAGCCGCCGGCGCCGGTGCGCTTCAACTATCTCGGCCAGATCGATCGCGTGCTGACCGACGACACGGGCTGGAAGCCGGTGCTCGACTTCCAGAGCCCCGAACACAGTCCGCGCGCGCGGCGCGGCCATCTCTTCGAGATCGACGGGGTGGTGTTCGACGGACGCCTGCGCCTCACCTGGCACTACAACCGCGAAGCCTGCGCACCGGGCGTCATCGAGCGGCTGACGCAGTGCTACCGCAGCCGTCTGCTGTCGATCGTCGCGGCCAGCGGCGACGGCCAGCCGGGGCTGAGCCCGTCGGACTTCCCGGCTGCGCGCATCAGCCAGGAAGCGCTGGACGCCCTCGTCTCAAGGATCAAATCGTGACATCCGCCACCATTGCCGATATCTACGAGCTCTCCCCGATGCAGGAGGCGATGCTCTTTCATGCCGTGCACTCGCCCGGCGCGAGAAGCAGCTTCAACCAGCTCGGTTGCCGGATCGTCGGCAGCCTCGATCCCGCGCTGTTTCATGCCGCATGGCAGCAGCTCGTCGATCGGCATCCGGTGATGCGCACGTCGTTCCATTGGGAAGAGTTCGACAAGCCGATGCAGGTCGTGCACGCGCACGCCACGCTGCCGTGGGTGCAGGACGACTGGCGCGACCTGCCGGAAGACCAGCAGCGCGCGCGGTGGAGCGCGCATCTCGAAAGCGACCTGGCCGAGGGCTTCGCGCTCGATCGCGCGCCGCTCGTGCGCTGCCGCCTGGTGCGCGTCGCCGACGACGCGTACCTGTTCAGCTGGAGCCACCATCACATCCTGGCCGACGGCTGGTGCCTGTCGCTCGTGATCGAGGAAATCTTCCAGGTCTACGGCGCGCTCACGCGCGGCCTGCCGCCGGCGCTGCCGCCGGTGCGCCCGTATCGCGACTACATCCAGTGGCTGCAACAGCACGAACCGCAAGCCGCGCAGCAATACTGGACGCGCTACCTCGAAGGCTTCCGCACGCCGACCCCGCTGCCCACGGCCGCGCGCGCGCAGGCGGGCGAGCGCTTCGGCGAGGGCCTCGCGCAAGTCCAGGCCGACCTGTCGGCCGACCTGAGCGCGCGCCTGCGGCAATTCGCGGCCCGGCATCACGTGACCCTCAACACCCTCGCGCAAGCGGCCTGGGCGCTCGTGCTGTCGCGTTACAGCGGGGAAACCGACGTGGTGTTCGGCGCCGTCGTCTCCGGACGGGGCGCCAACCTGCCGGGGATCGAAACCATGCTCGGCCTGTTCATCAATACGGTGCCGGTGCGGGTGCGGGTCGACCCGAGGCAGCCGCTGGCGCCCTGGCTGAAGATGATCCAGGCGCGCGTGGCCGCCCGTGCGCCGTTCGAGCACACCCCGTTGCCCGACATCCAGCGCTGCAGCGAAGTCCCGCTCACGACGCCGCTGTTCGAAAGCAACATCACGTTCATGAACTACCCGCTGGACGAGTCGCTGACGCACGGCGCGCACGGCCTGGCGGTCGACGAGGTGCAGCTCTACAACCGCGCCGACATCCCGCTCGAATTCGTCGTGACGGCGCGCGACGACTGGAAGATGGAACTGTCGTTCGATCCGCGGCGCTTCGATGAAGACGCGATGCAGCGCATGCTGGGCCACGTGGCCGCGACGCTCGACGCGTTCACGGCCGATCCGAACCGGCTGCTCGGACGCATGCCGATTCTCCCCGAGGCCGAACGTCGTCTGCTGCTGGACACCTTCAACGACACCGCCGTGCCGTTCGACGCCGCGCTCACCGTCGTGCATCGCCTGGAGCAGGCCGCAGCGGAACACCCCGAGCGGCCGGCGGTCGAGTACCGCGACATCGTCCTGAGCGCGGGCGAACTGAATGCCCGCGCGAACCGCACCGCTCATCGCCTGCTGGCCGCCGCCGAGCTGAAGCCGGATGCGCTGGTCGCGATCTGCATGCACCGGTCGGAGCGCCTGATGGAGGCGATCTTCGCCGTCTGGAAGTGCGGCGCCGCCTATATCCCGATCGACCCCGACTTTCCGGCGGCCCGCATCCGCACCATTCTCGAGGATTCCGGCGCCGACCTCGTCATTACCTGCGACGGCCTCCTGCCCGCCGAGCTGGCTACGCTCGCGCCGGTCGTGTCGCTCGACGCCGCCACCGATATCGTCGACGACACCAATCCCGGCCGCCCCGTGTCGCCCGACAGCCTCGCCTACGTGATCTACACGTCCGGCTCCACCGGCAAGCCCAAGGGGGCGATGGTCGAGCACGCGGGCATGCTGAATCACATGCTCGCCGAGATCGACGAATTTTCGATCTCGGCGTCGTCGGTGATCGCGCAAACCGCACCGCATTGCTTCGATATTTCGGTCTGGCAATTTTTCACGGCGCCGCTCGTCGGCGGCAAGACCGTGATCGTCGACGACGACCGGATTCGCGATCCCGCATGTTTCCTGGAATACCTGGAATCCACCGGAATCAGCATCCTCGAACTGGTGCCGTCCTATCTGTCCGCGCTGCTCGACCGCGCGTCGGAACGGCCGGCGCTGGTGCGGCACCTGCGGCACCTGCTCGTCACCGGCGAGATGGTCAGCCCGGCGCTGGTGAAACAGTGGTTCGACGTGTTCCCGGACATCGCGGTGGTGAACGCCTATGGCCCGGCGGAAGCGTCCGACGATGTCGCGCAGTACCGCATGGCGCACGCGCCGACCACGCCTTACGTGCCGGTCGGCAAGCCGATCCGCAACGTGCGCATCTATGTCGTCGACCCGCAGATGAACCTGTGCCCGATCGGGATTCCCGGCGAGCTTTGCGTGTCCGGCGTCGCGGTCGGCCGCGGCTATCTCAACAACGAGGCCGGCACGCGGGAAGCCTTCGTCGAGGACCCGTTCCATCCGACTCGCGGCGTGCGCATGTACCGCACCCGCGACATCGGCTGCTATCTCCCCGACGGGACGCTCGTGCTCTACGGTCGCAAGGACCACCAACTGAAGATTCGCGGCTACCGCATCGAGCTCGGGGAGATCGACAACGCGCTGGCCGCCATTCCGGAAATCCGCCAGGCGGCCGCGCTCGATTATCGCGACGACGCCGGCCGCGCCGCGCTGTGCGCGTATGTCGCGTTCCGTGACGGCGCGTCGCTGAGCGACGCCGAAATTGCCGCCGCGTTGTCCGCCACGCTGCCGGCCTACATGGTGCCGGGCATCTACGTCGTGCTCGACGCGCTGCCGTTGAGCGGCAACGGCAAGATCGACCGCAAGGCCTTGCCCCCGCTGGACCGGTCGCGGCTGTCGGCCGCGGCTCAGGAGCCGGCGCTGCCCCGCACGCCCACCGAGACGCTGCTGTGCCGCATCTGGGGCGAAGCGCTGGGCATTCCGTCGCCCGGCATCCACGACAACATTTTCGCGCTGGGCGGCGATTCGATTCTCAGCATGCGCATCGTGGCGCTGGCCGCCAAGGCGGGCCTGAAGATCACCACCCGGCTCATCTTCCAGCATCCGACGGTCGCCGAGCTCGCCGCCGTGGCCACTCGCGGCGAAGCCAAGGCGGCGGAGTTCGTCGCGTCGTCCGGCCCGCTGCCGCTGACGCCGATCCAGAAGCGTTTCTTTTCGCAGCGCAAGGACGATCAGGACCAGTACAACCAGGCGGTGCTGCTCGAGGTTCCGCCGGACCTCGATCCGGTCGCGCTGCGCCAGGCGCTCCGGCACGCGGCCAAATGGCACGATGCGCTTCGGCTGCGCTTTCGAGCGGGCGCGTCCGGCTGGATTCAGGAAGTCGTCGACGATCCGGAGATCCCCGTCGGCATGCTCGACATCCGCGCCGATCAGCTCGCGCAGCACGTCGCGCAGGCGCATGCGAGCCTGAACCTGTCGGACGGCCCCGTGTTGCGCGCGGACCTGTTCCGCATCGACGAAGGAAGATCGCTGCGTCTGCTGCTGGTCGCTCATCATCTGGTGATCGACGGCGTGTCATGGGGCGCGCTGCTCGAAACCGTGTACGACGCCTATACCCGCCTGCGCAGCGGCAAAGCGCCCGAATTCGCGGGCGGCGGCGCGTCGTGGACCGCATGGACCCGGGCCCTGTCGAACTGGGCCGGCTCCGGCGCCGCCGACGCCGATCTCGCACATTGGCAGGCTCTCGCTCGTTCGACGCTGCCCGGCCTGCCGCTCGATCGCGCCGCGACGGCCGACGCCAATACCGTGTCGTCCGCCGAAGCGATCGTGGTCGAGCTGGGCGAATCCGCGACCGCTGCGTTGCTGGGCGCCGCGCCCCGCGCCTACGACGCCCAGATCAACGACCTGCTGCTGGCCGCGCTCGCGCGTGCGGTCAGCGACTGGAGCGGATGCGCCGACGTCCTGCTGGATCTCGAAGCGCACGGGCGCGAGGAAATCGTCGCGGACCTCGACGTCTCGCGCACGGTGGGCTGGTTTACGTCCCTGTTCCCGGTCCTGCTGAAGGTCAATGCCGGCCCGCACGATCCGGCGCGGCTGGTTGCGTCGGTCAAGGCGCAGCTGCGTGCCGTGCCGGCCGCGGGCATCAGCTACGGTCTGCTGCAAGACCGGCTCGACGGACCCGCTCCGCAGCCTCAACTGCTGTTCAACTACCTCGGTCAAATCGACCAGGTGTTCACCGCCGCACGCGACTGGAAGCAGGCCGCGGAGCCGAGCGGCGACGGCCGCAATGCGAACCAGCAGCGCGAGCATCTGCTCGACATCAACGCCTACGTGACCGGCAACCGCCTGCACGTTGCGTGGGAATTCAGCCGGGCCTGCCACGAAACGGACAGCATCCGGCGCGTCGCGCAGGCCTACATCGCGGCGCTCGAATCCCTCGTTGTCGATCATGTCGACGAATCCGCTTCGAGTCTGCCGCAGGCGCTGGCCTCGGTCATCCCGGACGAGATCGACGGCGTCTACGCGCTGACGCCGACCCAGCAGGGCATGCTGTTCCACGGCCTGTACGAACCGGCGTCGGATGCGTATTTCAGCAGCCTCGATTTCCGTATCGACGGCGCACTCGACGTCGAACGGTTCCGCCGCGCGTGGGACGCGGTGATGCACCGGCACGACATCCTGCGAACCTCGTTCCACTGGGAAGAACTCGAAAGCCCCGTGCAGGTCGTGCATCGCCGCATCGACCTGCCCTGGCACGAGGAAGATCTGAGCGCGGCTTCCGCCGACGAGGCGGAACGGCGTTGGGACGCCTACCTGACGCAAGACCGCGCGCGCGGCTTCGACTTTACCCGCGCGCCGCTGATGCGCATGGGGCTGTTCCGCGTGGGCCCGCAGGCATGGCGCTTCTATTGGAGCCATCACCACATCCTGCTCGACGGGTGGAGCTCCGCCCGGCTGCTGAGCGAAGTGGCCGCCGCCTATCAGGCCGTGCCGGCCGATGCCGCCGCGCAGCGGCCCGCGCCGCCGGCCTTCCGCGATTACGTGTGCTGGCTGGAGCGTCAGGACGCCGGGGCCGCGGAACGCTTCTGGAAGACGAAGCTCGAGGATTTCCCGACGACGACCCCGCTCGTGCTCGGACGCCCCGAACTCGACGGAACGGCCGCACCGGGCGCCTATCTGGAAGAGCAGCTTCTGCTTTCCGAGCGCGATACGCAGCGGCTCATCGCGTTCGCGCAAGCCGGCCGCATCACGCTCAACACGCTCGCGCAGGGCGCGTGGGCGCAGCTGCTGGGCCGCTATAGCGGCGAAGCGGACGTCGTGTTCGGCACGATCGTTTCCGGTCGCCCGGCGTCGCTGCCTGAGTCGGACGAGATGGTCGGGCTGTTCATCAACACGCTGCCGGTGCGGGTCCGCATCGACAAGCGCCCGACGGCCGCGTGGCTGGCCCGATTGCAGATGGATCTCGCGCAGCAGGAGGAATACGCGCACTATCCGCTGGCCGACATCCAGAAATTCGCGGGCCTGCCGCCCGGCGTGCCGCTCTTCGAAAGCCTGCTCATCTTCCAGAACTATCCGGTCGAGGAAGCGCTGGCCGATGCGCTTCCGGGTCTGCGCATCGGCGCATTCCACGTGTCCGATCCGAACAACTACCCGCTGACGCTGGTCGTGACGCCGGGCAAATGCCTGTCGTTGCAGGTGCTGTACGACGACGGCCGCTTCGACCGCGAAACGATCGTCCGCCTGCTGCGCCATGTCGAAACCCTGCTCGTCGGCCTTGCGTCCGAAGACGATCGCCCGAACGGCGGCCTTCCGCTCCTCACCGCGGCCGAGCGCGACGAGATCCTGCTGGACTGGAACGACACCTTCGCGCCGGTCCCGTCCGACCGCACGCTGCCCGAACTGATCGAGGCCGCCGCCGCCGCGCACCCCGAGCGCATCGCGGTCCGCTGCGGCGCAGTGGTCCGCACCTATCGGGACCTCGTCGAAGGCGCCGACCGGATCGCCCGGCATCTGCTGCAAGCCGCGCCGATTCAGCCGGACGACCGGATCGCCGTGTGGATGCCGCGCTCGCACCTGATGCTGGAAACGATCCTGGCGATCTGGAAGTGCGGCGCGGCGTACGTGCCCGTCGATCCGGCCTATCCGGCCCGGCGGGTCGAGGCCATCCTCGCGTCAGCCCGGCCGACGGTCATCGTCGCGACGGACTGCGTGCCGCCGCCGGCGCCGTCGTCGATCCCGACGCTCGATCCGTCGCGCCTGCCCGACGATCACGACGCCGGCGCGCTGGCGCCGTCGACGCCGCGTTGCCGGCCCGCGGACCTCGCCTACGTGATCTTCACGTCGGGCTCGACCGGCCAGCCCAAGGGCGCGATGGTCGAGCATCGCGGCATGCTCAACCACGTGCTCGCGATGGCGCGCAGGGTCGGGCTCGGCGCGCACAGCGCGGTCGCCCAGACCGCTTCGCACTGCTCCGACATTTCGGTCTGGCAATGCTTCGCGGCGCTGGTGTCGGGCGGCACGACGGTGATCTATCCCGATGCCGTCATCCTCGAGCCCGCGCTGCTGATCGACAGCCTGCACCGCGACCGCATCACGGCGATGCAATTCGTCCCGTCCTATCTGGCGACCTTCCTCGTCGAGCTGGAACGGCACGCGGCGCCGGCGTTCCCGCACCTCGACACGCTGCTGACCATCGGCGAAACCCTGCAGCCCGCGTCCGTGCGAACCTGGTTCCGCCTGAATCCGGCGGTCCGGCTCGTCAACGCCTACGGGCCGACCGAAGCTTCGGACTCCGTTGCGCATTACAGCATGGCGTGCGCGCCGGACCTGCCCGCGATTCCGATCGGCCGCCCGATCGAGAACCTGCGCCTCTACGTCGTGGACGCCGACATGAATCTCTGCCCGATCGGCGTCAAAGGCGAGATCTGCATCGGGGGGGCCGGCGTCGGGCGCGGCTATCTATTCGACGAACAGCGCACCCAGGCGGTGTTCCGCGACGATCCGTTCAATCCGGCACCGGGTGCGCGCCTTTATCACACCGGCGACATCGGCTGCTTCGGGCCGGACGGCAATCTTCACTTCTTCGGCCGCCGCGACTTCCAGGTCAAGGTCCGCGGCTATCGCATCGAGCTGGGGGAAATCGAAGCCGCGCTGACCGATCTCGACGGCATCTCCAACGCCGTCGTGGTCGCCCGCGACGCTGCGGATGCCGAAACGACCCTGTGCGCGTACGCGTCGGGAACCGGCTGGACGCCCGCCAGCTTGCGCCACGCGCTGCGCGAAAAACTGCCGGCCCATATGGTGCCCGACACCGTGATGCTGCTGCCGGCGCTTCCCGTCATGCCGAACGGCAAGATCAACCGCGCCGCGCTGCCGCTCCCGGATGCCGCGTCCGCGCCCGACGGCGTGCCGGCCGAACCGCGCACGCCCACCGAAGCGGCGCTGCTGCGCATCTTCGCCGAGGTGCTCGGCCGCCAGCCGAACGGTGTCGACGACAACTTCTTCGAGCACGGCGGCCAAAGCCTCAAGGCGATCCAGATGGTCAGCCGGATTCGCCGCGAACTGAAGCTGAACGTCGCGGTCGCCGATGTTTTCCATGCGCCGACGCCGCGCGAGCTCGCGAAGAAGCTGGTGTCCACCGCCACCGCCGGCGCGGAGGAAATCATTCCGGCACTGCCTGCGCAATCGTCGTACGCGGTGTCTCGCGCACAGAAGCGGATCTGGCTCGCGAGCCGCAGCGCGGACCCGTCCACGTACAACATGGCGGGTGCGCTGCAACTGGACGGCGCCATCGATACGGCGCGCCTCGTCCGCGCGTTCGACACGCTGGTCGATCGCCACGAGAGCCTGCGCACCGTGTTCGCGATGATCGAAGGCGATCTGCGGCAACGCATCCTCACTCGCGAAGCATCCGGATTCCGGGTCGAGCAGACGGAACTCGCGGAAAATGCCGGGCCGGACGCGATCGATGCGCTGATCCGCGCGGAAAGCGAGCAGCCCTTCGATCTCGCGTCGGGACCGCTGTTTCGCGTCAAGCTGGTCCGGCTCTCGCCGCAGAAGCATCTGCTGTTGCTGAACATGCACCACGTGATATCGGATGCGTGGTCGATCCGCGTGCTGACCGACGATCTGCATGCGCTTTATGCGGGACGCGACCTGCCGCCGCTTGCGATCCAGTACCGCGACTACGCCGCCTGGCACAACGCCTGCCTGGACGATTCGCGCGCCGCCGCGCATCGCGCGTACTGGCTCGAGCAACTGGCGCCGCCGGTGCCCCGCCTGCAACTCGCGCCGGACTACCCGCGCCCCGAGCGGCTCAGCCACGCCGGGCAGACGCTCGACGTGGAACTGCCGGACCTGCACGCGGCGGAGCTCGCGAAGCTGGCCCGCGCTCACCATACGTCGCTGTACGCGGTGATCCTGTCGTCGTTCTGCGTGCTGCTGCACCGCTATACGGGGCGTGAAGACATCGTGATCGGCAGCGTATCGGCCGGGCGCGACAGCGAGCAGCTCGAAGCGCAGATCGGGGTGTTCCTCAACACCGTCGTGCTCCGTGTCCCGCTGCGGAAATCCGCGACCGTGGACGAGGTGATCGACGCCGTGGCGAAAACCTCCACGCAAGCCCTGGAGCACGCGTCCTATCCGTTCGACCTGTTGCTCGAAGATCTCAAGATCCGCACCCCGGCGAATCATTTCCCGATCTTCGACATTCAAGCGAACTACATTTCGGTGCCCGCGCCGCAGCCCGGTCTTCACATCACGGACCTGTCGCAGGCGGACACCACGGCCAAGTTCGACCTGTCCTTCCAGATCGTCGAAAGCGAAGGCCGGCACCGCATCCAGTTCATCTACAACACCCGCCTGTTCCGCCCCGCGACCATCGCCGCGATGCGCGATCGGCTGCTCGAGATACTCGAAGTCTTCGTGCGTGATCCGGGCACGCCGGTCGATCGCATCCCGCTCTCCGGCAGTGCGCCCGCCGCCGGCCCGAAGGTGCGGGTCGGCCTTCGCCTGAAGACCGCGCCCGAACCCATTGCCGACGACGCCGTCGAGGAGAACACGTGAACCAAACGTCTCAAGGAGTTTCCTGTGCAAGACAATAACGTCCTGGTCACCGACCATCGCTATGCGCAGACCGCGAGCTTCTGGCGCGAATGTCTTTCGTCGGTCACCGGCGTCTACCGCATCGCCTCGCACGCCCCCGGCCCGCAGCCGGGCGGCCTGCTTTCCCGCACGGTGGCGCTCACGCCCGCGTCGCTCGACCTGCTGCGGCGCATCAGCGACGACGCGCTCGCCGAATTCGCGGTCACGGCCGCGGGCATCGCGTTCCTGCTGTGGAGGACCTTCCGGGTCCCGGTCACGGTGCTCGGCACGCCGGGGCTTGCCGGGCATCCGCCGGCCCGTGCGGCCACCATTCCGCTGATCATCGAGGTGCGTCCCGACGAGCGCGTCGAGGACTACCTGTCGCGCGTGGCCGGAATCGTGGAAGACAGCTACGCGGAGCACCGATTCCCGCTGGAAACGCTCGTGCGCAACGAGAAGGACCTGGATCTCGCGCAGCTCACCAAGGTCAGGCTGGTGGACGATCGGGTGCACCACGCGCTGTCCGGGCAGGACGACGACATGCAGTTGCACCTGAGTCTCGCGCGCGGCGAAATCGAGATCCGCTACTCAGGCGCCATCGAACCTTTCCTCATCGACGGTTTCGCAAGCAGCCTCGGCGCGGTCCTGCAGGAATTCGAACACCTCGACAAGACGGTCGGCGACATCGAATCGATTCCGGCGGACGAGCGGCGGATGCTGGCCGCCTTCAACGAAACCGCGGCGGTCGGACCCAGCCACCCGACGGTCGTCGGCATGTTCGAAGCCCAGGTCGCCCGCACGCCCGACGCGCCGGCGCTGGTCACCGACAGCTCGCTGATGACCTACGCCGACCTGAACGCGCGAGCCAACAGCCTCGCGGATCAGCTGGTCAACCATTACGGCGTCGGGCCGGAATCGCTGGTCGGCATCATGCTCGACCGGTCCGAAGCGATGATCGTCGCGATTCTCGGCGTATTGAAAGCGGGGGCGGCGTTCGTGCCGCTGGACACGGCGTACCCGGCCGAACGCATCAATCACATCCTCGGCGATACGGGCCTGTCGCTGCTGCTGACCCAATCCAGCCAGCTGGCGCAGTGGTATGAATACTCCGGCGTGACGCTGCTGCTCGATCAGGAGCTCCCCGGCTGGACGCCGCTGCCCGACAATCCGCCGTGCCGCGCGGTGCCGGAGCACCTCGCCTACGTCATCTACACGTCGGGCTCGACCGGAAAGCCGAAAGGCTGCCTGCTCGAACACCGGAACCTCGCCCACTACATCTCGTGGGCCGCCGGGTATTACTTTCCGGAAGACTCAACCGGCAGTTTCGGCCTGTACAGCTCGCTGTGCTTCGATTTCACGCTGACCAACGTGTTCTGCCCGCTGGTGCGCGGCAAATCGCTGCGCATCTATCCGCAGTCGGAAAGCATCGACACCATCCTGGCCAGGATGTTCCAGCCCGGCAGCGGCGTCGACACGCTCAAGCTCACGCCCACCCACATTCACCTGCTCGAATACATGAACCTCGGGCGCTCCGGCGTGCGCAAGGTGATCGTCGGCGGCGAGGAGCTGACGCCCCAGCACATCGCGACGCTGCGGAAAATCGATCCCGCGATCGAGATCTACAACGAGTACGGTCCCACCGAGGCGACGGTCGGCTGCATCGTCAAGCTCGTCGAGGACGAGCCGTCCACGGTGCTGATCGGCCGGCCCATCGCCAACACGCGGGTCTACATCGTCGACGAAGCGCTGCGCCCGGTGCCCATCGGCGTGCCCGGGGAAATCTGCATCGCCGGCCACGGCCTCGCGCGCGGCTACCACAAGCGGCCCGACGTCACCGCCGCGAAATTCGTCGAGCACCCGTTGCCCGGCGAGCAGCGCATCTATCGCACCGGCGACATCGGCCGATGGCTGCCCGACGGACAGATCCAGTGCTACGGACGCGTCGACGATCAGGTCAAGATCCGTGGCTACCGCGTCGAACTCGGCGAGATCGAGGCCGCGCTCACCGCGCACGACGACGTCGTCGGCGCGGCGGTCATGCTGCGCGAAACCGCCCATGGCGTGCGCAAGCTGGCGGCCTACGTCAAGGGTTCCGCGAGCCTGAGCGTGCCGGACCTCAGGGCCTATCTGGCCGGGAAGCTGCCCGACTACATGGTCCCGTCCGACATTTTCCCGATCGCCGAATTCCCGCTCAACGCCAACGGCAAGCTGGATCGCCCGGCGCTCGTCGCGATGGAGGCCGCCGCCGCGCCCGACGATGCCGCCGATCTCGACGCCACGCCGATCCAGCGCGAGCTGGTGCGCATCTGGCGCGACGTGCTCGACAATCCGGCCATCGATCTCGCCGGCCGCTTCTTCGACTACGGCGGGGATTCGCTGCAGGCGATGCAGCTGGTCTCGCGGATCTGGAGCAGCTTCTCCGTCGAGATCGGCATCGACGCGATCTTCGAACTCCAGACCATCAGCGCGGTTTCCGACCTGATCGAGGCGTCGTCGCCGCGATCCGGCTCGATGGCCGGCACCATCACGCCCAGATCGCGCGCGAACGACCTTCCGCTGTCCTTTCCGCAGCAGCGCCTGTGGTTCCTCGCGCAACTGGAAGGCCCGTCGGCGGCCTACAACATTTCGAGCGCGCTGCGTTTCGACGGCGACCTGGACATTCCACGTCTGCGGGCCGCCGTGTCCGAAATCAGCCGGCGTCACGAGATCCTGCGCACCACGTTTCCCGCCATCGACGGCCGCGGCGTTCAACGCATCGCGCCGCCGGCGCCGGTCGCGCTTGCCGTCGTCGACGTCGCCAGCGAATCCGCCGCACTCGCGCTGCTCGCCGACGAAACCGACCGCCCGTTCGATCTCGCCGTCGGGCCGCTCTACCGTGTCGTGCTGTATCGCGTGGATGAGCGCGTGCACGTCTTCGGCGTCGTGATGCATCACATCATTTCGGATGCCTGGTCATCGGGAACCCTCATCGGCGAACTGGCCGCGCTCTATGCGGGCCAACACCTGCCGGAGCTGGCTGTCCAGTACGCGGATTACGCCGTCTGGCAGCACGAGCGCCTGGCGTCCGCCGACACGCATCGGGAGCTGGCGCTGCTGAGCGCGTCGCTGGCGGACGCGCCGGACCAGATCGAGCTTCCCACCGACCGCCCCCGACCCGCCATCCAGCGTTTCGACGGCGCGGTGCTGCCGTTTCAGCTGAACGGCGCACTCGCCGACGGCGTGCGCGCGATCGCGCACGCGTCCGGCACGAGCACGTTCATGGTCGTGCTCGCCGCGTATGCGCTGCTCCTTTCGCGCTACAGCAACCAGCAGGACATCGTCATCGGCTCCCCGATCGCCAATCGGCGCTCCAGCATGACCGAGCCGCTGATCGGCTTCTTCGCGAACATGCTGGCGCTGCGCGTGGACCTGTCGGGCAATCCGGGCTTCGGCGAACTGCTGGCGCGCGTGAAGCGCGTCGCGCTGGACGGCTACAGCCGCCAGGAGATCCCGTTCGAGCAGGTGGTGGATGCCCTCAAGCTCGAACGCAATCTGAGCCGCACGCCCGTATTCCAGGTCGTGTTCGCTTACGAGAAGGCGTCGTCCCACGCGGTGAACTTCCCCGGTCTCACGGCCACGCCGGTATCGGTGGAGACCCACACCGCCAAGTTCGACCTCACGCTCCATGTGCAGGATGCCGACCACGGCCTCGCGGGCTCGCTGGAATACAACCTGGACCTGTTCGACGCCGTCACGATCGAGCGCATGGCGGAACACTTCCGCCATCTGCTCGAAGCCGTGATCGCCGATTCAAACCGGCCGCTCGGCGAGCTTTCGCTGCTGAGCGATGCGGAGCGGGACACGCTGACCGTCGAGTGGAACCGGACCGACACGGATTTCGGCGCAGACGCAGAACAACCACTGCACCGGCTGTTCGAGCAGCAGGCCGAGCGCACCCCCGACGCCGTCGCCGCCGTTCATGACGACGCGTCGCTCACCTACGCCGAACTCAACCTGCGCGCCAACCGCCTCGCCCACCACCTCATCGCGCTCGGCGTCGCACCCGACTCCCTCGTCGGCGTCGCCATGGAGCGCTCGCTCGACATGATCGTCGCCCTGCTCGCCATCCTCAAGGCCGGCGGCGCTTACGTCCCCGTCGATCCCGACTACCCCGCCGAGCGCGTGCGCTTCATGATCGACAACGCTCAGTTGCGCTGGCTCCTCACCCAGCAGCATCTGCTTGCCGCGCTGCCCGACACCGACGCACGCCTGATCGCCGTCGATCGCGACGCGCACGACTTCGCCGCCGCGCCCGCGTCCAACCCCGCGCCTGCGCTGAACGGCGACAACCTCGCCTACATGATCTACACCTCCGGCTCGACCGGCAGGCCCAAGGGCGCGCTCAACACGCATCGCGCCGCGACCAACCGCATCCTCTGGATGCAGCAGGCCTACGCGCTCGGCACTGACGATGCCGTCCTGCAGAAGACCCCGTTCAGCTTCGACGTCTCGGTCTGGGAATTCTTCTGGCCGCTCGTCACCGGCGCGCGCCTCGTGTTCGCCCGGCCCGGCGGCCAGCGCGAGACCGACTACCTCGTCGATCTCATTGCGCGCGAAGGAATCACCACCGTCCATTTCGTGCCGTCCATGCTGCGCGCGTTTCTCGACCATCCGGACCTCGACGCGCACTGCGCGTCGCTGCGTCGCGTCGTGTGCAGCGGCGAGGCGCTGCCCTACGATCTGCAGCAGCGCTTCTTCGAGCGTCTGGACGCCAGGCTGTACAACCTCTACGGCCCGACCGAGGCCGCCGTCGACGTGACCGCCTGGGAATGCCGGCGCGACGACCCGCATCGCAACGTCCCGATCGGCCGCCCGATCGCCAATACCCGCCTCTATATCGTCGACGCGCAGATGCAGCCCGTGCCGGTCGGCGTGGCGGGCGAACTGCTGATCGGCGGCACGCCGGTCGGGCGCGGCTACCATGGCGAGCCCGAACTGAGCGCCGAGAAGTTCATCGCCGATCCGTTCTCCGCCGATCCGAACGCTCGCCTCTATCGCACCGGCGATCTAGCGCGCTACCGTGCCGACGGCAACATCGAATTCCTCGGCCGCATCGATCATCAGGTCAAGCTGCGCGGCCTGCGCATCGAACTCGGCGAAATCGAGGCCACGCTGCGCGAGCATCCGTCGGTCGCCGACTGCGTCGTGATCGCGAAAACCGACAGCGCCCGGATCTTCCTGATCGCCTATGTCGCGACCGCGTCAGCGGACGTCGCCGAACTTCGCGGCTACCTGAGCGGCCGGCTTCCGGGCTACATGGTGCCGTCGCGATTCGTCGCGCTTCCGTCCTTGCCGCTGCTGCCCAACGGCAAGATCAACCGCAAGGCGCTGCCCGTCCCGGCGGACCCCGTCGACGAAGCGCGGCCCGACGCACCTGCCGTCACGCCCCGGGAAATTCTGCTCGCGTCGATCTGGAAAGACGTGCTGCAACTGCCCTCCATCGGCATCCACGACAATTTCTTCGAGCTGGGCGGCGACTCCATCCTGAGCATCCAGGTGATCTCGCGCGCCAATCAGGCGGGACTTCGCATTACCGCGAAACAGCTGTTCCAGTATCAGACGATCGCCCAGCTCGCCGCCGCGCCCGAAGAACAGGCAGCGCTCGCGTCGACCGTCAGCCCTGTGGGAGAGGCACCGCTCACGCCGGTCCAGCACTGGTTCTTCGATCAGGATGTCGATACACCTTCGCACTACAACCAAACGGTCCTGATCCAGGTGCCGGCGGACATCGACGAATCGAGGCTCGCAGACGCGATCCGGCAAGTCTACGAACATCACGACGCGTTGCGCCTGCGTTTCTCGCGCAGCGCGGGCCGCTGGACTCAGGAAGTCGTCGCCGTCGGCGATACGCCGGCGCTCTTCGCGAAGCAGGCGATAGCCGGCGACGCCGGCGAGCGCATCGCAGCCATGCGCGCCGCCGCCGCGGAAGCAGAACGCTGCATCGACATCACGCACGGCCCGTTGCTGGCGGCCCGTCTGTTCTGCTTTGACGACGAGCCGTTCGCCCGCCTGTTCGTGGCGGTTCATCACCTCGCGGTGGACGGCGTCTCATGGCGCGTGCTCGTCGAGGACCTGCATGCCGCCTACCACGGCCAGCCGTTGTCCGCGAAGACGACTTCGTTTCGCGAATGGGCCCTTCATCTGCAGCAACTGGCCCGGTCGCCGGCCATCGGCGACGAAGCCCCGCTCTGGCAAGCGCTCCTGTCGCAGCACGTCGAGCCGATGCCGGTCGATTACCCGGCCGCGGGCGCGGGCAACCATGTCGGCGACACGGCATCCGTTTCATTCGAACTGGACGAAGCCGACACCACGGCCCTGCTGCGCCGACTGCCCCGTGCCTACGACACGCGCATCAACGACGTGCTGCTCGTCGCGCTCGCGCAGGCTTGCAGCATGGTCACGGGCAACGCCCGCACCCGGATCGATCTCGAAAGCCACGGCCGCCACGTGTCGGATGCGCCGCTCGACCTCACCAGGACGGTGGGCTGGTTCACGTCGATTTACCCCGTCGTACTCGACGTCGACGCCCTGCAAGCGCCGGAGGACGCGCTGCGCGCCGCGCGGCAGCAACTGCGCGGCATTCCGGCCGACGGCCTCGGCTATTCGCTGCTCCGCTACCTGAGCCCCGACGACGCCGTGCGCGACAGTCTCGCCGGCCTGCCGAACGCCGACATCCTCTTCAACTATCACGGGCAGCTCGATACCGTGCTGCAGCGCTCCGACGGCTGGCGCCCGGCCGCCGAAGACCTCGGTTCGCTGCGCTCCGGGCGGTCGCTGCGCACGCACCTGTTCGAGATCGTTGCCGCCGTTTCCGACGGCAGGCTTCACGTGGACTGGAGCTACAGCGAGCGCATCCACGGGCGGCAGACGGTCGAGAACCTGGCCGCGCATTTCAAGGACCGGTTGCTCGACTTCGCGGCGTCGGTCCCCGACACGGGTTGGGACAACGTAGAGGACAGCTATCCGCTCTCGTCCCTGCAGCAGGGCATTCTGTTCCACACGCTGTACGACCTGGACCCTGCCGCCTATTTCCAGCAGTTCAGCTTCGTCGTCAACGGCCCGCTCCAGGTGCCGGCGCTCCGGCAAGCCTGGGCCAATGCGCTCGAGCGCCATGCCGTGTTGCGCACCGGGTTTGCGTGGACCGATCGCGATCATCCGGTCCAGACCGTCCTGCACCGGGTCGACCTGCCGTGGACGTTCGTCGACTGGCGGTCTCGCGATGCGTCCCGCCGCGCTCAGGACTTCGATGCATTCCTCGCCGACGACCGGAAGCGCGGCTTCGATCTTCAAAAGGCGCCGCTGTTCCGCTGCACGCTGATTCAGGAAGCGGAGGACCGCCATCGCTTTTGCTGGAGCGCGCACCACATCATCCTCGACGGCTGGAGCACCGCCATCCTGATGAAGGAGGTGTTCGACGACTACCTGTCGCTCGCCCGAACCGGCGTACCCGCACTCGCCGAGCCGGCGCCGGGATACCGCAAGTACATCGACTGGCTCGCGCGCCATCCTCGCGCGGCGGACGAAGCGTGGTGGCGCGCCGAGCTGGCGGGGTTCCGTGCCGCCACGCCGATCGTGGCCGATCCGGCCCGGCCAAGCGCCGGCGACGCCGCGCGGCAGGACAAGCGCAGGGAGCAGCGTTTCCTGCTGGATGAGGCGCTGACCGCGCGGCTGCAAGCGCTCATGCGAACCCATCGCCTCACCCTCAACGTGCTGATACGCGCGGTCTGGGCGCTGGTGCTGCGGCGCTACGCCAGAACGGACGACGTCGTGTTCGGCGTCACCGTGTCCGGTCGCCCGCCGCTGCTCGACGGCGTCGAATCGATCGTGGGGCTGTTCATCAATACGCTGCCGTTTCGCGTGCGCATCGCGCCGGAGCGCCCCTTCACCGAATGGCTGGCGGAGGTCCATACGGCCCAGACGGCCATGGAGCCGCATTCGTACAGTTCGCTGGTCGACATCCAGTCATGGAGCGAACTGCCCGCGCGCGACAGCCTGTTCGACAGCCTGCTCGTGTTCGAGAACTTCCCGGTTGCGGCCGCGCCCGATCTCGGGCCGGACGGCATCGACATCGTCGACACCCGCGCGTTCGCCGAATCGAATTACCCGCTGACCCTGACCGTGCACCCGGATACGCGCGTCGCCTTCCGTATCTCGCACGATGCGCACCGCTTCGCCCCCGACGTGGTGCGGCACATGCTGGGCGCCATCCGCGAGCTGCTCGAACGATTCGCCGAAGACCCGGCCCAGCTTACGGGCCAGCTCGCCGATGCACCGGCCCTGGCCGATAGCGCGGGCAGCCAGCAGAGCGCGACGGGCGGCGCGGCCGAACCCGCCGCCGTTCCGTCCACGACGGCACGCACCGTCGCGCCGACGGCGGACGAAAGTACGTTGCTGGAAATCTGGCAGCGGATCTTCAAAAGAGACGACATCAAGCTAAGCGACAATTATTTCGAGCTCGGCGGACACTCGATCATCGCCATCCAGTTGATGGCCAATGTCGAAAAGGCATTCGATCGCCGGCTGCCCATTTCCTGCCTGTTCGAGAATCCGACGATCGAAAAGCTGGCGGCGGCGCTCGCCACGAAAGAGCCGTCGGCCCCCGCCGGCGGACTCGTGCCGATCCGGGACGGCGGTCCCGCCGCGCCGCTGTTCCTCCTTCCGGGAGCCGGCGGCAACGTGGTCTACTTCCACCCGCTCGCGAACCATCTGGCGGAGACCCACGCGATTCACGGGCTGGAAGCGCTCGGCCTCGACGGCTCGTGCCTGCCGCTCAGCCGCGTGGAAGACATCGCGGCCCGCCATATCGAACGCATCTGGCCGCTGGTGGGCGCGGGCCCCTACTACCTGGCGGGCCACTCCTTCGGTGCGAAGGTGGCGCTCGAAATGAGCCGTCAGCTCGTCGCCAAGGGCGCCGCGGTGAAACTGCTGGCGATCTTCGACGCATCCGCGCCCGTCGACAGCTCAGCCGAGACCTACTGGCAAGACTGGGACGACACCGAGTGGCTGGTCGCGATCGCCCACGAAATCGGCACCTTCCTCGGGACCGACCTTCAGGTGACGCGGGCAGACCTCGTCGATCTCGATCCCGACGGCCAGGCCGGCCTGATCCTCGAGCGCATCGGCGACCGCGGCAGCTGGTTCGCGGATGCCGGGTCCGACCGCCTGCGCGCCTATCTGCGCGTCTATCAGGCCAACTTCAAATCGCGCTACGCGCCGGAAGCCGCCCCGCTTCCCGTGCCGATCGCGTTGTTCCGCAGCACCGAGCGAGATCCCGACGACTACGATCCGTCACCCGAGGTCGCGCAGCTCCGCCTGGACCCGACCTGGGGATGGTCCCGCTTCTCGGCGCTCCCCGTCCACGTGACGGACGTACCCGGCGACCATCTGACCATGCTGCTCGATCCGCACGCCGGCGTCCTCGCTACCCATGTCAATCAGTTCCTGGAGAAGAAGGGCTCATGAAATCAACACCGACGATCGACAACACGTTCGCACGCAAGGTCTGCATCAACCTGGACCGGCGTCCCGATCGCTGGGAAGCGATGCAAAGAAAATTCGCAGAGCAGAACATCCTCACGGTGGAGCGCCTGTCCGCCGTCGATGCGAAGCTGGTGAGCGTGCCCGAGCACTTGAGCCATATGCGCCCGCAGGACTACGGCTGCACCATGAGCCATCTCGCCGCCGTGAAGCAGGCCAAGGCCGCCGGCGCGAGCGAAGTCCTGATCTTCGAGGACGACGCGTTCTTCGACGCCGACTTCACCGCGCGCTTTCCCGAATTCATCGCGCAAGTGCCGGACGACTGGCACATGCTGTTCCTGGGCGCCTATCACTTCACCCAGCCGATTCCCGTCGCGCCCAACATCGTCAAGACCATCGAGACGCTCACCGCGCACGCGTACGTCGTCAGGGACTCGCTTTACGACGCATTCATCGAGATCAACGAGAACCCGCCGGCGATCATCGACCGCAACAACCTCGTGCTGCAGCAGACGTTCAATTGCTACTGCTTCGAACCCAACCTGGTCGGACAGGAGTCCGGCTACTCCGACATCATGGAAGAAGTCATGCCGGAAAAGCCGCTGACCTATTCGTTTCCGATTCCGGACGGCTGGTAACGCCTGCGGCCGGTGCTCGCCGCGATCAACATCTCGACAGGCCATTGAAGATCATGCAAATCACCACCGTTGACCGCGAAGAAGAGTTCGTACAGTCCGTGCTCGATTCGCTCCACCGTGATGGCAAGCTCGGCGAGGCCATCTCGCTGGCTTATGGAAAATGCGAATCGCCCGCCGGCGTGATGGACCTGATTTTCCCGTTGATCACGAAGAAATTGCGGATCGATTACGTTCTCTTGTGCAGCATAGAAAGCAATCCCCGCACCCTCCTGCAATTTCTTCGACTGGCCGAATCGCGGCTCGCACAGAACGACGGCTGGACCGTCGCGTCGGTCGACGCAGCGCTGCGTCACGTGGTCGACGCGTTGAATCTCGGCTGGGACCACGCGCAGCGCCTGCTGAAGTGCTGCATCCTGTTTTCCGATTCGCCGCTGGAGATCGTGGAAAGCATCGCGTGCCTGGGCAGGCACGAAACCTCGTTCAGGTTGAGATCGGCGGCCAAGAACATCGAGCTCAGCCACCTGATCAGCTGAGCCACCCCCGGCTCGACATCTGCAGCATGCGTGATCGCGGAGAGAAATCATGTCTCAAGCCAACGAAACCGAGATCGTTCCCTGGGTGCCCGGAGACGATCCGGGATTTTCCTTCAGGCGCATCATCGATTTTCTGATCGCCGAAAAAATCAATCACCGGGTCATGGTGCATCCCCCGGAAGGGCAAACCGTTGCCGCCAGCCTGCTGCGTGGACACAGCGTCGAACAGGCCGCGAAATGCATGGTGGTGGAGGTCAAGCACGACAACGGCGAGCTGTCCTATGCGTTGGCGGTCGTATCCGGACACCGGAGAGTGGCCTTGAAAAAGGTGGCCGACTGCTTCAGAGGGGTCAAGGCCAAGCTGGCGCCGAGCCACGTGGCGTCCCAGTTGACCCGGTGCATGATGGGCGCCGTGCCGCCCATCTCTTTCGACGACCGTCTTCAGGTGGTGGTCGATCGCGACTTGCTGCCCACCCCGGAAATCGTATTCAGCGCGGGACGGCTCGACGTATCGATCGGCGTCGACACCGGCATCTATCTGAATGCGATACGTCATCAAATCGGCAGTATCTCCGAATAGCGACTAGCGACACATGAACTCCGCTCAAAACAAATCGCCGCCGTGGCATTCGGCCGTCACCCTGATGTGGCGCAGTCATCCCTGGCTGATCCTGGGCACGGTCCTGACCGGCCTCATCAGCGGCATTGCATCGATCGTGGGCGTCGGATTGATCAGCAGGGTGCTTCATGACCAGTCTGATCGACAGACGCTGTTGCTGATATTCATCGCGGTGAACGGCATTGCGGTGTTCTGCCGGAGCGCGGCTGCCGCGATGCCGTCCTACGTCTGCATGAAAGTCATGACGAGACTGCGCGTCAACCTGTGCAAGCGGATTCTCGCGACCCCACTGGACGAAATCGACCGGCGGGGCGCGCCCAACGTCCTGACCATGCTGACGCAGGACATTCCGCAGCTGAGCCAGACACTGCTCACCATCCCGACGATCATCGTTCAATCCGTCGTCCTGATATGCAGCATCGTCTATCTCGCCTATCTCTCGTGGGTCGTGTTCGCTTCGACGATGATCCTGACGATCGCCGGCCTGGTGCTCTATCTGTCTTTCTATCGAAGGGCGGTCGATTTCACCGAAAGAGTGCGCGACGAGTTCGTCCAGTTCAATGAGTACACCCATAGCCTCGTGTTCGGCATCAAGGAACTCAAGCTCAACCGGGCCAGACAACGCTGGTTTACCAAGGCGGCGATCGAATTGTCGTCGCGGCGCGTGGCGGGGTACAACTACATCGAACGCTTCTGGTTCATGAGCGGCGACAGCATCGGTCAGATCACCGTGGCGGTCCTGCTCGGGTTTCTGCTGTTCGGCGTCCCGTCTCTCGGCGTCGTCGACCCCTCGGTACTCACGGCGAGCATTCTGGCCGTTCTTTACATGATGGGGCCGTTGACCATGCTGATCAATATTCTGCCGATCATGGCCGAAGGCAAGACCGCGCTTGCCCGACTGGCGGAGTTCGGCTTCCTGATCGACGACACGCAAGACTCGCCCAAAAAGCTGCACCATCCGGTCGCAAAGGAATCCTCATCGACGGAATCATGGCAACGCATCGAGTTGAAGAATGTGAAGATGAATTACCATGACCGCGAGTCGTCGTCCGACTTCGTGCTTGGCCCCATCAACATGACGATTCATGCGGGGGAGCTCGTCTATGTCATCGGCGGAAACGGCAGCGGCAAGAGCACGTTGGCCAAGATACTCAGCGGCCTCTATGCGCCGACCGAAGGCCATATTGCCCTTGACGGGAAAGTCATCGACGACGATGCGAGGGAACCGTACCGGAATCTGTTTTCCGCCGTATTTACAGACTTCCATCTGTTCAATCGCATCATCGGGCCGGACCAGAAAAATACGCGCATCGACCTTGCGCAAAAGTACCTTGAAACCCTGAAGCTGGCCGACAAGGTCGCGATTCACGGCAAAACCTACTCGACGACCAGGGCCTTATCGACAGGGCAGCGCAAAAGACTGGCGCTGCTTAGCGCGTACATCGAGGACCGTCCGATCTACATCCTGGACGAATGGGCCGCCGATCAAGACCCGGTGTTCAAGCGATTCTTCTATGAGGTGCTGGTTCCCGATCTGAAATCCCGTAGGAAATGCGTGATCATCATTACCCACGACGATCAGTATTTCAAACTGGCGGATCGCGTCATTCGCCTGGATAGCGGCCGCATTTACTCGGATACGGCCATGTACGACGTCCGATCGACAGTCGCGGGGTGAGCCGGCGGCCGCATCACGCCCTCACTTCGATGCGATTCACGACACCCGCGATCGCATCCAGGCACCAGGCGTCCTGTTCGGCCATCAGCCGTTCCGCATCGGTCGCGACCCAGCCTGCCAGCGTGATCTGGTGATTCTTCACGCTGACGGTGATCTGGTCGGCCCTCACCCGGGGGTCCGTCTCCAGCACGAGATGCATCACTTCGGAAATCTCCTCGTCGCCGTCGGCTTCGGCGGGCACCAGTTCCAGCAGGTTCTCCACATCGCGGCAGCCGCCTGTCCACCACGCGATCACGCCTGCAAGGCGCCGGTGCGACAGGCTGATCACCTGCCCCGTCAGCCTCACGACGCCGTTTTCGACCGTCACCTCGATCGCGCCGCTGCCCTCGTTGCCCGCCTGATCCATGGTGCCGCGCAGCACCTCGAGCTGCCCTTTGACACGGGCGCAAATCACGCAGTTGCGAAAATCGACCGCCTGCGCGAGCCGCTCGCCAATGCGCGTGCGCAGCTCGCCGTCGCCCATCGGCGGATTGGCCGCCACGCGGAGCTGATCCACCAGCGGCATCCCGCCGCCATACGTGTGGGTCAGCGCGAGCAGGCGCTTCTTCGATGCGATATCCGGCACCTCGCCCGACACGGTCAACGCGTGGCCGTCAAAACTCATGTGAATGGGATGATGGTGTAGCTTCAGGTGAGATTCGTGTTCAAAGGCCGCCATCACCTGCTTCAAGACCGTATCGCTGCGTTGCATGATCTCTGCCTCGCGCAAAGGTTGAATGAAGCAGCGCCGTCGGTCCCGGACTGAACGGGTGCCTGCTGCACCCGGCGAGCGCTGTATCGTCAATTATAGAAACCGTGCCGCCGGCGCCACGCGCCATTTCTCCTGTTGGGTGGAAGGAAACAGCCGCCGGGGAAATGGTTTGGGAAAACCAGACATCGTGATTCTTCAATCCTGCCCGGCGGGCCATGCGAAACGGCGGAAACAAGAATAAATTTCGTTTGTTTTCATGAGGTTACACGACACCCATGCGCGCGTGAGCCGGCCCTGGCACGCCCCATGCGTTTGTTGCTGCGAGCGCGACGAAAAGTGCTCTTTCCCCAACTGCAGCAAACTCAAGGAGATTTATCATGTCCGCACTGATGATCAACGACCTGTCCCGTGCCCACGAACTCAGCCGCAAGGAAATGGCTGCCGTCAGCGGTGGCAGCGTGTTCCAGAACTTCGGCGTCAACGCCATCGATACCGGCGGCGGATTCTCGTTCGCCAGCCCCAATACCATTACGGCTCCGGTCACGCAGGTCGATGCATCGACGCACCTGGATCTCACCAGCGTGACCAATACGATCAACAACCTCGGCGGCAAGGTCATCGGTAAGCTGGGCCTGTAAGTTCCACCCTGCTTCGTCGCCGTGGCAGCCGTATTCGATAGCGTTGCACCGAAGCTCTCCAGACCGCCGCGGGGTTGTCCTCGCGGCGCTCGAAGCCCGCCGGCCGTTCTCGGTTGGCGGGCTTTCTTGCATGGTCGGAGACGAAGCCGGCACCAACGGGGGGATTTATTGACGATCCGCCAGCAGCGCGACCCGGCGTACGCTCAGTTCGTGCCGCCGCGCGCCGCAACAGGCGCCTTGCACAGCGCCGCGTTGTGCAGGATCGCTTTCCCCGTCGACTGGTAGTTTTCCGCGTCGCAAGGGGGCAGGCCGAACGACGCGTCGCTCTCCTTGTCGCTGTCGTCGTGATTGCGCATCGCCGTCGTCTGCGAAAGCGTCGCGAGGCATTTTGCACTCGCGCCGAGATGGTATTGCGTCAGCGCGAGGTCGCTACGCACGCGATCGATCTCGATCCAGTCCATGTCACTCGCGCACGCTCCGATCAGCGACGTGAATGCCGCTTCGGCCGCCGCGTAGTGCTTCTTCGCATACTGAGCGCGTGCCTGCGTGAGTCGCGCAGCACGCGAGCGGTCCGTGCACGCGGCGGTCGGCTGCCGATACGCGCCGTCGAACATCGCGCGTGCGCCGCAAGACGAACGGCACGCATCGGCGCCGCCGGAATCGACCTTCAGCGTACCGTGGTCGCCCGTGATCGAGATGCGGCATGTTTCGCCGCCATCACTCGCCATACCCACGTTGCCTTTGAGCGTGCCCGTGAGCGAGCAGGTGTGGCAGTTGGCGCCCATCGTATCGATCGTGAACCGGCTTCCCTTCACGACGAGCGTGCCATGCGCGTGGCCGCCTTCGACGTAGAAATACTCACCGGGCTCGACAGCCGATGCGTCCGCAACGAACGCGCCTGCCAGTCCCATGAAACTGCAAGCGCTCGCAAGCCACAGCGCAACATGCCTACCTTTCCGTAGCGACATCTTCCTTTCACCTTCCAGCGTTGAGGCCATTTGCTCCGCCCGCATTCGCGGCTGCAGCGTAAGCATCAGGGCAAGTTGACGGCAAGCGTACTACAGTTGGCCGGTGTACGGCCGCCATGCCCCGTTCATGTTGGGCGAGAGAAAACAGCTGCCACCGAAATTGTTTGGGAGAACCAGACATCGCGGTTCTTCGATCCTGCTCGGCGGGCCATGTGAAATGGCGGCATGCAGATTGAATCGTGTTTGTTTTCATCAGGTTGGATGCTCCGCTGCGCACACGAGCCGGGGCTGGCACGTCCTGTGCGTTCGTAGCAGCGAGCGCAACGAAACGTGCTCTTTCCCCAACCGAAGCAAACTCAAGGAGATTTACCATGTCCGCACTGATGCTCAACGACCTGTCCCGCACCCACGAACTCAGCCGCAAGGAAATGGCCTCCGTCAGCGGTGGCAGCGTGTTCCAGAACATCGGGATCAACAATATCGCTGCCGGCAGCGGATTCTCGTTCGCCAGCCCCAATACGATCACGGCCCCGGTCACGCAGGTCGATGCATCGACGCACCAGAATCTCGCCAGCGTGACCAATTCGATCAACAACCTTGGCGGCGAAGTTATCGCGAAGCTGGGCCTGTAAGCGTTCGCCTTGCTTCGTCGCCGTGGTAGCCGTATTCGATAACGTTGTACGGAAGCCCCCCGACCGCCGCGGGCTTGTCCTCGCGGCGGTCAAAGCCCGCCAAGGCGTTCTCCGTTGGCGGGGATAAGAACGAAGCCGGCAATCCAGATCTGGAATTCGCAGCGATCCGTCATTTCCCTGGCTCTTATGCTTGCCGTTCGTACCATCACGCGAGATTCGGCAGCCGATTCAGTCGATGTTTTGCGCATCTTCATGGACGCGCCTTCGTACACTCATCCAGCCGAAGGTCGCCCACGCTGATCGAGGAAACGGCGCGAGGCTGCAACTGCTCGAAGACGCAGCCAGGGCCGCCGACTCACGCATCGCCGCTCACTCGCGGCGGCGCGGTCGAGCGGTCGCCTCGGCGACGAGGTCGACCCAGCCCCGGTAGAACGCGCGGTACTTGAGCACGAGCTTGTCGTACTTGCTGTACGCGCCGCCGCCGTCCGGCTTCATCCCGTTCCAGATTTTGACGTCGTACCCCGCGGCCTGTCTGGTCTGCAACCCGAACAGCACGTAGTCGGTCGCGCGGCGCAGCACGCCGCCCACCTTCTTGATCGAGATGAGCATGTGCATGATGTTCTTGCCGTCGCTCACCGGCGTCACGCACTGGAGCAGCTTGTATTTGGCGTCTCCGTCCAGGGCGACGGTCATGACGCACCCGCCGGGGTAGCCGTCGAAGTGCAGGTTCATCTGCGACATGCTCAGGCCGAGCGCGCGCGACAGCATGCCGAGAGGCCCGAAGTACCGGTCCACGGTGAAGTCGATCCCGGCGCCGAACCACGCGCCCGCCCGGGCCAGCGACTCGACCTCCGGCCACGGGCGCCAATCGTCGAAGAGCTTGAGCTCGAAGGCCGAGATCGGGAGCGCGTGCACGGGGGTCGCGTGCTGCGCGTCGTAGAAGTTCTCGACGATCCGCAAGACCGCCGTCGTCGTCTCGAACGCGATGTGCAGGTGCATGAAGTCGCCGTTGTCGACGTCGGCCGCGGCGATTTCGGGCAGCGGGTGCAGCGGCTGCGGGGAGCCGTACCAGACCCACACGTAGCCGTATCGCTCGGTGGTGACCAACGTCGGCTGGCGCGCCCCGCGCGGGACGGGCTCCAGCCGGCGCACCGCCGGGCTGTGGCCGGGGATGTGAACGCACTGGCCCTGCTCGTCGTACCGCCAGTGGTGAAACGGGCACTGGATGCACCCGTCCTTGACCTGCCCGTCGGCCAGGTTCGCGCCGAGGTGCGAGCAGTGGCGGTCCATCACCACGGCCCGCCCCGTCGCGCCGCGCCATGCCACGCACGGACGGCCGAAGAGCGTCAACTCCGTCGGCTTGTCCTTGAGGTCGTCCGAGCGCATCGCGACATACCAGCTCGCGGCCAGGCGCGTGGTCGCGTCGTACACCCCCGGGGGATGCTCCCTGGCGACCGCTTCATCCAATTGAACGTCGTTCATCGTTTTCGTGCAGGTGTCGGCCGGCTACTTCAGCGCCAGGCCGATGCGGGTCGTGACGTACGCCTTGAGCAGCGCGAACATCGGGTTGTAGTCGAAGTACCTTTTCACCTCCGCCGGTGCGCTGGTTTGCGTCCAGTGCAGCAGCTTCATCGCCGGCAGCAGGCTGTACTTCGAGTTGTTGAGCTGCGGCTTGGCCCCGGTGATGCAGTATCCGAAGCCGAACATCGGCCTGGCGAAGTCTCGTTCGTCGATGAGGGCGTGAATCCGCGCCGCGGCCTCCCCGGCCGGCTTGCGCCCGGCGCTCACGGCCTCGACCTCGGCTTTCGCGTCGTTGAACAACTGGTAGTACCCCTCCATGTCCGCGCACAGGTATCCGAGGTACGGGGGGTCGTTGTCGAGGTGATCGAGGTCGCCCTCGTCACGCGACGCGCGGAACCTCGCGTGGGCCTGCACGAGCCGGAACTGCCCGAGGATCGTGCCGACCGCCCACAGCCGGTGGAACGCGTCCCACAGGCGGAAGTCCGAGAACGCCGTGTAGCAGCAGCTGACGAAGTCGTCGTTGTGATCCAGAAGCTTCTGCTGCAGGCGCTCGATGTACTCGAAGCGCTCGGGGGAGAAGTCGTCGTCGCGCAGCGCCTTGATGAGGCGCGCCGCGAGCGCGTGGATGGTCACCGCGGTGTTCTCGAGCCCCCGGGAGAAGAGCGGGTCGATGAACCCGTTTGCGTGCAGCATCAGGCAGTAGCGGTCGCCGACGCAGGCGTTCGACGAGAATTGCAGGCGGTCGGTCTTGACCCAGTCGCGCACCGGCACGGCGTCCCGGAACTGCGCCCCGATGCTCGGGAACCGCGCGAGGAACTCGTCGAATTCCTGCTGCGCGGAGATGTCCGTTTTCGGGTAGACACGCGGGTCGAGCTGCAGGCCGACGCTCACGAGGTTGTTGGTCGACCGCGGGTGGTTGTTGAACGGAATCACCCAGAGCCAGCCGCCCGCGAACATGTGGTGCAAGGTCCCCTCGTGCCAGCGCCAGCGCTGCCCCTTGACCTTGAAGATGTCGTCGAACGGCTTGACCCCGAGCATGTGCGTGTAGAGGCTGCGCGAGTGCGTCTTGAAGCGGCACGGCTCTTCGCGGAGCTTGAACTTGGTCGCGAGCGGCGCGCGGGGTCCTCCGCAGTCGATCATGTACCGGCCGGTGAACCGTTCGCCCTGGGCGGTGGTCACCGCGACGCCGTCCTTGTCGGCGTGGTATTCGGTCACGTTCGTCTTCTGGCGGACCGTGCAGCCGTATTTGATGGCGGCTTGCAACAGGTAGGCGTCGACGTCTTGCCGGTAATAATGGCTCTCCGGACCCCACGGCAGCTCGGGAATGACGCACTGCGTGAACTCCTTCGGGTCGTGCTCCTGGCCGGGCTTGTGGAACACGAAGCCGAAGTTGCGCTTGATGCCCGTGCTCGACGCGACGTAACGCTGCGTCGCGTAGAACGACGTGATGCGGTCGAGCTCCGGAATGCCGTAGCGATCGGCGATGATGCGGTTCATGAGCGACGTCTCGGGGATCGACGATTCGCCGATCGTGAACCGCGGGTGCGACGACTCCTCGATGATCAGCACGCGAAACTGCTGGTTGGCCAGGATGGCCCCCATCTGGGTGCCGGACATGCCCGAGCCGAGGATGATCACGTCGAAGTGGTTGCTGTCGCGCCCGTTCGCGGGGCTCTTCTGAGTCATGGGGCACACTCTCCTTGTGAAATGGAACACATGGCCGCACGCGTCGAGCGTCAGGTGTCAGGGCTCGTCGAGCGCGGCGCGGAGGCGGGACCGCGCGGCACGCGTGAGCGTGAGTAGATCGCCGAGCATGCTGGGCGCGTACCCCCCGCTGCCGATCGTGGGGCCGCTTCGCCCGACTTCGTACGCCCGCTCCGCCAATTTGACGTGAGGCGCGCGAAAGCGCAGCAGGATCTCGAAGACCCGGTCGAGGGCCGCCAGCCCGGCCCCGACGGGCTCGCCCCGCGCGCCGGCCGCTTGCGCCTCGTCGAGCACCCGATCGACGAGCGCCGGCTCCCCGGCGAACCGGGCGTAGATCGCCCTGAACGCGGGAAGCACGTAGGGCAGGTACGTCTCCTTGAATTCTCGATACGCGTGGTGGTTCGATTGCGAGCCCCACAGCACGTGCTCCAGCACGAAGAGAGGCATTTCCACGGCACCGGGGCCGAGGTAGCTCCGGCCCCCGACCCGAATCGGTTCGTAGTAGGGGCGAAGCTCGTCGTAGAAGACCTGCACCGAGATATAGCGGTAGGCATAAACGATCGATTCGACCATTTTGTGGAGATAGTCCGCCAGCTCGTCGCACCCTTCGGCGAATGCCGGCGACCGCAGGGGCACGTCGTACAGCTCGACGGTCATCTCGATGGCCGCCTCGAGGGCCGCCATCGAGATGCGCACGCTCTCGAGCAGGTGCGCTTCGTCGCGCAGCCCGGTATAGCTCCGCTGCGCGTCGGCCGCCGCCGGGTTCCAGACCGTCACATGCAGGAGCGTCTCGCGCGGCGGCAGGTCGGTCGCGCGCGCCAGGTCGAGCAGCACCGGCTCGAGCCCGGGCACCGCGTCCGCGGGCTCGTGTCCGTGCCGCTTGAGCGACCCCAGGAAGAACCCGATGTCCCGCATCGCGGCGGCGGCTTCGACGAAACCCCAGCCGGTGGGCACGCCGCGCGCCGGAAGGAACTCGCGCAACAGGCCGACGATGCCGGGCACGTCCCTTTTACGGTTCAGGCCGGGCAGTTGCAGAACGAGTGCCCGTGCCCGCAGCGGATCGCAGGCCGCCACCGCGGCGTGCGTGGCCTCGAATGCGCCTACCCGGTCCAGGGTGCGCTCCACTACAGGATTTCCGGCGCCGCGAGCGTCGGCCCGGGCTGGCTGCGAGACAGCCCCGCGTCGCCCCCGCGCAGCGACCGCAGGTAGTCGTAGTTCGTCGGCAGGCTCGTCCGCAGACGCTCGGCCTCACGCCGGATGCGGGCGAACATCGCCTCGGCCTTGTCGATCGACTCCGGCCGGTGCCGCAAGAGCGGCAGCGACCGGTCGGGCAGCATGCCCAGGCCGGCAAAGATGCAGTAGTAGTTTCCGTTCAACCAGAAGTTCCTGAATTCGTAGTCGAACGTTTCGTAGTACGTGGAATCGTCGAACGACGTGGTGGTCAGCGGCAGCCCCGCCTTGTAGCGCTGAACCTTCTCCTTGATGGCGTCCGAGAGCCGCAGGTCGTGCCGGTTCGCGAGCCAGAACGGCGTGTCTTCGCGCGACGTGGTGAAATAGTGCGCCTGGACGAAATCCCGGCAGTCGTCGAACATGTAGACGATCTCGGCGTTGAATGCGTCGGTCAACCGCGGGTCGAACGAGGTATCGGGGAAGTGCTTCACGAGCTGGTAAAGCGCCGCGTAGATGAAGTAGATCCCCGTCGATTCCAGGGGCTCCAGAAAGCACGACGACAGCCCGATCGCGACGCAGTTGTTGACCCACGCCCGCCCGTTGCGCCCGACCCGGAACTTGATCTGGTTGAGCGGCTGCTTGTCCGAGAGGCCCCAGAGGTCGAGGAAGTCGGCGGTGGCCTGGTCGCGCGAGGTGAACTTGCTCGAGAAGACGTAGCCGCTGCCGAACCGGCCCAGCATCGGAATCTTCCAGGTCCATCCCGAATTCATGGCGATCGCGGAGGTGTACGGCTCGACCCCCACGCGCGCGTCGGCGTTGGGCACGGCGCTGGCGACCGCGCTGTCGCACAGCAGGTAGTCGGACATGTCGATGAAGGGCTCCTTCAGGGCCTGGTTGATCAGGAGCCCCCGCATACCGGAGCAGTCGATGAACAGATCCGCCTCCAGCGTCCGCCCCTCCTTGGTGGACAGGCTGGAGATGTAGCCGCGGTCGTTCAGGTGAACCTCCACGACCTCGTCGACCACCCGTTTCACCCCGCGTTCGACGGCCCAGCGCTTCAGGAAGTCGGCCACCAGGTGCGCGTCGAAGTGCCACGCGTGGGACATCTGGCGGGTGCCGTCGGGCAGGCACGGTGCGAGCTTGCCGTCGAGCGCCCCGGGCTGCGGGTAGCACGCGTACTCCATCGGCTGCTTGAAGCCCTGTTCGCGCTTGCGCAGCCAGTAGTGGGTAAGCGGCACGCCGTCGCAGTTCGGCACGCTGCCGAACAAATGGTAGAAGTGATCGTCACGCGAGCGCTCGGGAGACTTCCTCCAGTTCACGAACTTGATGGCGGCCTTGAACGCGCCGTTCACCTGGGGCATCCACTCACGCTCAGGTATCCCGAGGAAGTCGAAGAACACCTTCTGCAAACTCGGGATGGTCGCCTCGCCCACGCCGATCCGGGGGATCGCCGCAGACTCGATGAGCGTAATGTTCGTGTGCTGCTGGAGCGCCCGGACGAGGTACGAGGCGGCCATCCAGCCCGCGGTGCCGCCGCCCACGATGACGATATTCTTGATCGGGTTGCTCATGACACCCTTCCCATAGGATTTAAAACCTGAATGGATAGTGCCGCCTTATCGGGCTGAACTCGCAACTCGTCCGGTAAAGGCATAGTGAATCGCAGCGAAGTTCGGCAACTCGCCGTGAAAAGACCTTCCAACCGCCCCATGGATTCCGCATCAACAGATTGACTTGCCGATGCGGCAATCGCGATTAGCGCATCGAGATGCCAGGACAACGTTCAGCATTCCGATACACCTTAGCAGTGTTCACGATGGCACACCTCGCAAAATTTCATATCAACCTCAATTGATCCAGAGAAATACTCAATCCCGGCAAATATCGCAGAAATATTTTCCGGCAAACCATTCACCTTTCTTAAAAAAAGAAATCCACTTTTTAGTTTATGGCTCGCATAAAAATTCAAAATGAGCAACTGAATTCACAGGAAAGAAATAAAGTCGTCATTATTTCCGAAGCAAAGATGTCAACCTTGACGCATTTCGGCAGTCTTGACCTGCCCCCGCGACGCACATTGCAATCGACACCGGAATCCGGCGCGCGCCGGCTGCGACGGCGCGAAGCGCCGCAAGGGTTCGAAAGTGCATCTGGCGGTCGATACTCTCGGGCAGTTGCCGGCACGGCATGTGACACCGGCCAATGAGAAGGATCACGAACTTTAATGGCTCAATTCGAGGTTTTTCCGTAAAATACGCCTTTGTCAGGGTCTCAGCCAACGGGTTCGTCATGCATCGAATTGGATTCTTCGTCTGCCATGGGCACGATGTTCTTGATCTCGGCGGACCCATTTCGGCTTTTAATCAAGTGGCGACCGCCGCTGGCCATACCCCATATGATCTTCACGTCATCTCGCAGCCTGGAGGCCCGATTCTCGGCAATTCGGGCCTTCCGATCGAGACGAAGCCGATCGGGCGGCGCACGTTCGACACCGTTATTTTCGTGGGCGGTGATATAGATCCGATGCAGGCATCGGAGAACATTGCCGCTGCCAGGAAATTGAGTGCCAAAGCCTTGCGGGTGGCAAGCGTGTGTACAGGGGCATTCCTGCTTGCTGAAACCGGCTTGCTGGACGGCCGGCGAGCAACGACGCACTGGCTATACACGGCTCGATTCCAGTCGCGCTTCCCTCTCACCAAGGTCGAGGGCGATAGTATCTATATAGCGGACGGCCGCATTTGGACGTCCGCGGGCATCGCCTCCGGAATCGACCTGGCGCTCGCCATGATTGAAAGAGACATGGGACCGGAAATTGCGCGCGCTGTCTCCAGGCTTCTGGTCGTTCCGTATCGTCGACCAGGAGGTCAGTCCCAATTCTCTGCGATGTCGCAAATGGAGCCGGAATCGGATCGTATCCGCATCGCTCTGAACTTCGCCAGAGAACATCTGGCTGAAGCGCTGCCTGTCGAACGGCTCGCCGATGCGGCGAGATTAAGTCCGCGCCAATTTGGACGGGCATTTCGTCGAGAAACCGGTGAAACGCCTGCCAAGGCGGTCGAGCGTTTGCGAGTCGAAGCTGCGCGGCTGCGCCTGCAGGATGGCAGCGAACCCATCGAACAGATTGCGCTAGCCGTGGGATTCACGGATCCGGAGCGGATGCGGCGGGCATTCGTCAAATTGCACGGACACCCGCCGCAATCGATCCGACGCCAGAGCAGATTGAACGGCAAGAGCTGATCGATGAACGGCCCATCGGCCCACCCTTGTTCGGTACTCGATTATCGACTTCCCATCAGACGCTCACCTGCCGTCGGATTTCAGGGGAGCGTAATCATTCCAGATGTCTCGATGCAACTTCCAGGCACCGTCCTGTTTCAGGAAGATCAGGATCTGCTTGCCGCGGTATTTGAGCCTTCCACCGTGGTCGCGGATTTCCGCATCCGACACCTCCGTCACGGCCTGATCGTTACCGTAGAACTCGTAATTGCTGAACGATACGGTATGAGGCGCCGATCCGGCATATCCGTTGGTGAAGTACTCGGCGATCGCGCCGCCCCCCGTCACTTTGTCGCCACCGGGCGGCAAGAGGGTGCCATCGTTCGTATAGAGGCGGCCTATCGCGTCGTAGTCCCCTCGCCCGAAGGCTTCTGCCCATCGCGCGTTCTCGGCTTTGATGGCCGCGTCGGGCGGACGTTGAAGACCGCCGGCAGTTGCCGGCGCCGCAAAGGTCAAAAAGGAGGCGCAGACTGCAAGAACAGCAGTACAAAAACGGATCTGTTGCATCTTGTGACTTCCGATCGTGGCTTGAATTGAAGAGGGCTGCAAGCGTTTCAGCGAACGCCCGGAATTCGTGCAAGACCTCTGGATGCTCCGGGCAGGTCCTTGTCGACCATCGCGATTACCTCCGGCCGCGCATCTCTCGGATGACCGGAATGGAACGGCGGAGCGGGATCATATTCGATCACGAGTTGCGTGAATTCGGCAGACTGTCGGCCGCGCAGCTTCGCCGCAACGCGAAGTGCGAAATCGATGCCCGCCGTCACGCCGCCGCCGCTCATGAACCGGCCGTGGTCGTCCTCTACGAAGCGATCCGGAACGGCGATGGCGCCATATTCGGACAGCTTGTTGACGAACGCCCAATGACAGGCACTTCGCTTGCCTTTGAGAACGCCCGTTGCGGCGAGCACGAGCGATCCGTTGCAAACCGACGTAACATGTTTGGCGCTTTCAGCCAGACGCCGGATCTGGGCTTGATACTCCGGGCGCATCGGCACCGACAAATCGGACCCGCCGGGAACCAGGATCAGGTCGGTTTTCTCGATATCGGCCAACCGTTCGGTCTTGCCATAGACGACCCCGAATTCGAGCGTCACGTTGCCCCCATCGAGACTCGCGTAGCGAACGTTCGTATTCGGGAGCCGGTGAAAAATCTCGCTGGGGCCGGCGAAATCAAGAAGCGTGCCTCCGTCGTAATTCACGATCAGAATGTCGAGGGGATCACGCGGAGCCAGCTCCCCCTTGCTGTCTGCCTGCGCAAAAACGGGGGTGGCGTGACCAAGCAGGGCTCCGCCACCCATGACGGCGCCGAGCGTGGCGACGCTTCCAAGCTTGAGAACATCGCGGCGAGAATGACCTGCTTGGGTGAGTTTCTCGCTAGAGGCGTTGTTTTTTCTATGGTCGGTCAAGTTAACCTCTCCTTTCACTTAGGCTTCCTCTGCAAGCGAAACCAGGTTGGCCAGATTGAAAACACACCACGGCGAAAAGCGTGGCGGACATGAGATCAAGCTGTGGGGCTCAAAGCTGCGAAGCACCGCCATCGACGATCAGTTCGGTGCCGACGACGTAGGAGGATTCGTCGCTGGCGAGATAGAGTGCCGCGTAGGCAACGTCCTCGGCCTTGCCCATGTAGCCCACCGGAATGGCTTCGGCGAACTCGGCCTTACGGTCGCGAACCCATTCGTCGGACATGCCCCACTTGGTGATCAGCGGCGTGTTCATCGCACCGGGTGCGATCGCGTTGAAGCGGATTTTCCGGCCGAGAAACTCGTAGGACCAGCTACGGGCCAGCGATCGCACCGCGGCCTTCGCCGCCGCAGTCAACGAGATGCCATGCTTGCCGGTCTGCGCGACGAACGATGTATTGAGAATGACCGAGGCGCCCTCCCGCAAGTCCGGCAGCACCGCCTGAAGCGTGAACACCACGCCCTTGACGTTGATGTCCATGATCTCGTCATAGAGTTCGTCGTCGATGTCGTCGACCGGGGACGGGAAAGCCCAGCCGGCATTGGCGAACACGACATCCAGGCCGCCGAACTGCTCTTTTACCTGCGCGGCGATCGCCCGCATGTCCTTGATCGAACGTACGTCGCCCTTGAGAACGACCGCATTCTCGCCAAGCTCGGCCTTCACACGCTCGAACACGGCATCATCGCGACCCGTGACCGCCACTCGGGCGCCTTCCGCAATGAACAGCCTGGCGGTTGCAAGACCGATGCCACTGGTACCGCCCGTGATTAAAACTGTCTTGTTCTTGAGCCTCATCTTCCATTCCTTTCCAAGTCGTGATTGATCGGGCCGAAAGCTCAAAACGCAATCGCGTTTGTGCGCTGTTCCGTGCTTGATCTTCCACGCGAAGTATGGAACTTGAAGCGAATGGCTCAAAGGTCGTATATCCCTCAAAAAACGTCAACCTGTCCGGGATTGGCCGCGAGACGCTCGGCGCCGAGCGAGATCGGCATATTCACCCGGCCGCGGCAGGCCGGGTTTTCAGCATGTGTTTCAAACGCGCATCATATTCAGGTTCCCAGTCGCCGATGCCAGTGACTAATATTGGTGATTGCAGCTACAAGGACTCGATCGCCACATGTCGGCAGGCCACATCATGTTGAAGCGCAGAACCTTCCTGTTGGGCAGTGCGGGCGCCGCGGGCGTGCTGGCGATCGGCTGGGCATGGCGGCGTCCCGACGACCGGCTGGCGACACCCGCGCAGCTGGCGATGTCGCGCGTCGACGTGCCGCTGAACGGCTGGGTGATGATCAGTTCCGCTAACGACGTGACGATCGTCATGAGCAAAGCCGAAATGGGCCAGGGCGTCCATACCGGCGCGGCCATGCTGCTGGCGGAAGAGCTCGATGCGGACTGGTCCCGGGTCCGCATCGTCATGTCCCCGCTCGACACGATCTACAAGGACCGTGAAACGCTCGCCGAGGGCCTTCCGTTTCGCCCCGATGACGACGGCCTGCTCGCGCGCGGCATGGAGGCGCTGGCGCGCCGCGCAGCACGCTCTGCGGGTTCGATGGCGACGGGCGGATCGACGAGCATGATCGATCTGTGGCGGCCCATGCGCGAGGCGGGCGCCACGGCCCGCGTCATGCTGCGCGGCGCCGCGGCGAAGCTTTGGGGCGTGCCCGCCGCGGAATGCGAGACCCAAGCCGGCCGGGTGCTGCACCGATCGGGACGCTCGGCGACGTATGGCGAACTCGTCCAGCTCGCACGCGACGTGCCGCGCCCGACGCATGTCGACCTCAAGGACCCGAAGACGTTCACGCTCGTCGGCAAACGGCTGGGCCGCATCGAGGCGCGCTCGAAGCTCGACGGCAGTGCGCGTTTCGGCATCGATGCGCTTCCGGACCGGCTCCTGTATGCGAGCGTCACGATGTGTCCGACGCTTGGCGGAAGGGCGCTGGATTTCGACCAGTCGAGGGTCGCCAGCCTGAAAGGCGTGACCGGCATCTTCAGGATCGACCCATACCACGGCGGAACCGGAGGCGTTGCCGTCATCGCGGACAATCCGTTCATCGCGATGCGGACCTTGTGCCAGTTGTCGGTCACCTGGGACCATGGGCCGGCTGCCGACGTGAATTCCGCGGATGTCCGCGCGGCGTTGACGCGCGCTCTCGACGGCGACGCGGGCCGCTACGTCTTCTACGCCGCCGGCGACGCCGATGCCGTGCTGGGCCGCACGAAGCCGTTCGTCGCGCAGTACGAAGCGCCCTATCTCGCTCACGGGCCGCTGGAACCCATGAATTGCACGGTGCGGGTCGATGACGACACGGCAACGATCTGGGTCGGCACGCAGATTCCGATGCTGGCGCGCAAGGCTGTCGCGGCGCTGCTGGATCTGGACGAAGACAAGGTGGTCGTAAACCAGCAATTGATCGGCGGGGCATTCGGCCGCCGGCTCGAAGTCGACTTCATCGCGCAGGCCGCCGCCATCGCGCGCCACGCGAAGGGGCGCCCCGTGCAGACGATCTGGTCGCGCCCGCAGGACATGACGCACGACTTCTACCGCCCGGCCGGTGTGGCGAGATACAGCGGCGCGATCGATGCGAGCGGCCGGCTGATCGCATGGAAAGGCATATCGGCGAGCCAGTCGGTCAGCGCGCAGGCGATGCCCCGCACCTTCGGCATGCCGGGCATCGCCGCGAAGCTGCTGCCCGACGCCACCACGGCGGAAGGGGCATTCGACCAGCCCTATGAATGCGACAACGTTCACGTCCAGCACAATACGGTGGCGCTCCCGGTTCCCGTCGGCTACTGGCGCTCCGTCGGGCACTCGCATCAGGCATTCTTCGTCGAGAGCTTCATCGACGAGATGGCCGTGCTGGCGCGGAAAGACCCGATCCGGTTTCGCCTCGACATGCTGAAGCAGCCGGCGCACCAGCGCCATGCGGCCGTGCTGCGGGCGCTCGCCGCGCTGTCCGGCTGGCGTTCGCCGCCGGCGTGGCGCGACGAGACCGGCGCGCGGCGCGCACGCGGCATCGCGATGCACGAAGCGTTCGGCAGCGTGGTCGCGCAAGTCGCCGAAGTGCGGCAGGAAGGTGACGGCTTTCGCGTGACGCGCGTGTTCTGCGTGATCGACTGCGGGCTGGCCGTGAATCCGAACCTCGTCGAGCAGCAGATGGAAAGCGGGATCATCTTCGGATTGTCGGCCGCGCTGGAGCAGGCGATCACGATCGAGAACGGACAGGTCGCGCAGCATTATTTCGACAGCTACCCGCTGGTCAACATGGCAACGTGTCCCGAGATCGTCACGCAAGTCATGACAGGCGGGACCGAGCCGCACGGCGTCGGCGAAGCGGGCACGCCGCCGATTGCAGCGGCCGTGGCGAATGCGCTGTATGCGCTCACGGGCGTGCGCCACCGCACGCTGCCACTCGTCAAGCCGCCCCAGCCTCAGCAAGGAGACGACCGATGGTGTCAGTCCGTATCAACGGGGAGACCGCTCACGTCGATTCCGAGCCCGACACCCCGCTGCTCTGGGTGATTCGGTGCGAACGGAAGCTGACCGGCACGAAGTTCGGCTGCGGCGTCGGGATCTGCGGCGCCTGCACGGTGCTGCTGAACGATCAGGCCGTGCCGGCCTGCCAGATCCCGGTCGGCACGCTGAACGGCGCGCGCATCACGACCGTCGAAGGACTCGACAGCGTCGAAGCGCGAGCACTGAAGGACGCATGGATCGCCGTCGACGTCGTGCAATGCGGTTATTGCCAGAGCGCCCAGCTGGTCGCCGCCACGGCCCTGCTCATGCGGTGCCCGCGCCCCGACGACCGCCAGATCGACGAAGCGATGAAGAACGTCGCATGCCGGTGCGGCACGTTTCCCCGCATTCGCATGGCCATTCACAAGGCGGCCGAGTCGCTTGTCCGCTGACACGGACGAATCCGCTCGATCAATTGCCGCTGGGGTGCGTCGTGATCTGGACGAAATCGGCGGCGACGTGCTCCGCGCCGTACCTGGCCTCGAACTGTTTCAACTGCCGATCGACTGCCGCGAGATAGGCGGCGCGCGGCTCGGAGGGCGGGCGCATCCCGTCGAACAGCGGCGCCGGCGTGACGAGGAGCACGATCATCTCGGTGCCGAAAGGCTTGCCGATCACCCAGTCGCCCATGCTGCCGATCGTGGCGGAGTAATTCGGCGGCGCCTGGTTGTCGCGTGCGTGGCTGCTCGGCACGAGATGCACGACGCTCCCGTTCAGCACGTAATAATCGACGTTCACGTACGAGTCGTAAGCGGGTGTCGTGATGTCGATGACCAGTGGGTTGCCTTCCGCGAGACGCGCATCAGGCGGTCGCGTGCGGATCGACGCGGTGTGCGGCAACGCTCGATTCGATCGCCAGTACGGCGCGAGTGCGGTCACGACTTCGCAATTGTGGGCATCGATCGGACGCACGTCGAGATTCGCCGTCTGCCCGCCCGGCATGCCGCCGAGCGCAGTGCGCACCCGCGCGACACCGACACCGGATTCCGCATACCCCCGCACCTGCAGCACGTGATCCTGCACCGACGCATCCAGCGCCGAACACGGGATGCGCGCCAGCGCAGCCATCACGGATGCCGGCGAGATCGCCGGCGCCGGCGGTGGCGGCACGCTGGCAGCAGCAGGGACGGCGGCCGCGGGCGCGCTGCCGGCCGCGGCGCCCGTGTTCGCGGCATTCCCTCCGTTTGCAGGCGCCTGCGCGAGCGTGTCCGCCGCTGTGCGCCTTTCGCCGCTGCGCGAAAGCGCGTGGTAGCCGTACCAGAGCGCGGCGATCGCCGCCAGCGCGCAAGCGCCCACGGCCGCCCCGACGCGCGCGCCCGATGCCGGCGTGCGGCGCTTGAATACGCCCATCCCCTCCAGGAACGGGTTGACGCCGGGCGTGCGCGTCGCGCGGTCGAACGACAACGCCGCGCTCAAGGTTCGCCATTGCGCGCGATCGAGATTAGGCGGACGCGCGGGCCGCAAGTGGTCATGGCGCGCCTGGGTGGCCGACAGCCGATCGAACGGATGGCGTCCGGTCAGCAATTCGTAGGTGACGCACGCGAGCGCGTAGACGTCGTCGCGCGGGTCCGGTTCGAGATGCTCGAACATCTCCGGGCTCGCATAGGCCGGCGTGATGCCGCCGAGGCTCGCCGGGTCGAACACGGTCACGTCGGGGTCCTCGTCGCGCCGCTGGAATGCGCGGGCAATCCCGAAGTCGATCACCTTCACTTCGCCCCTGTCGGTGAGGAACACATTGGCGGGCTTGAAATCGCAGTGGACGAAGCCGCGTTCATGCGCATACGCCAGCGCCTGCCCCATGCCGGCGATGATCGGCAACGCGGCATCGAGCGGCATGCCCGCAAAGCCCGGCGCACGCAGCACCTTGCTGAGCGGCTTGCCCGACAGATACTCCATCGTGAGGTAGACGAGCGGGCCGTCCCGATCGAAGTCGTAGACGGTGACGATGTTGCGATGGGCGAGCGTCTGCGCTTTGCGGGCTTCACGCTGAAGCGCGATCAGCGACGTCGGCTGGCCGCGAAACTGCACGTTGAGCACCTTGATCGCGATGTGCGGCTTGCGATCCGACGCCTCCAGCTTGCGGAGGTCGAGCGCCTTGTACACGGTGCCCATCCCGCCGACACCGAGGCACTCCTCCAGCACGAAGCGCCCGTTCAGCGTATCGCCGATCCCTTTCACGCGCTCGCCGTCGACGAACATTGCACCGCTCGACGGCCCGGGCGGGGTGCCCGGACGCGCCTCCGCGTGAAGCGGGCTCTCCTGGATCCGGGTTGCGTCGCCGGCGGATGCCGTCTTGTCGCGATACCGTTCGATGCGCTTCAGCACTTCCGCATAGATCTCGTCCGACAGCGGCTGCGTGGTTTGCGTCTGGTCGAGCACTTCGCGCAGCTGCGCGCAATCGACCCGGTCGGTCGCCAGCACCCGGTCGATCTCCGAGAAGAACGCGTCCCGCGACAGCGCCCCGCTCTGGAAGGTTTGAATCAGCTGCGTAAAGCTCATCATTCGTATGCCGTCTACTCAGCCTCAGCTTGCCGACCCGCATCGGCGCCTCGCGGCGCCACCACGCCATCGTCAGACGAATTCGGCTGCGCGCCGCACCGGCCGCCGGCCTTCCGACAGGATGTCTAACAAATCATACTAGTCTGCGCCAATGCCTTGTGCAATCAGTGCCGGGACTAGATCGGCAGCGCGCACGCGACCGTGCCGCGAAACCTATACTGAACAGATTCCCGGCACGCCGGCGCATCGCAGGATGCCGCGCGGCGGCCCTTCTCCCTTCCGATTTCGCGGAGCCAACCATGGGCGTGCTCGTCATCAACGATCTTCCCGAAAGCGTCGACCTCGACCGGCAGGCGATGGCCGCCATCACGGGCGGCGCGATGGTCCGCGCGCATCAGACGATGCTCGCGCCGCGGACTTTCCCGTATCTGCACACCGATGCAAAAATAGCTGCATCGACGCCTGCACAGGTGGCCGAAGCAGCGACATCCAGCGCGCGTCCGACGCTGTTGCGTTGACCGACAATCCCCTGGGCTCGGCATGCACGGTCAGGCCGCTCGCGTCGTCATCGCGAGCCGCCGGTCGGCCGGCGGGAACACGCACCACGAGCCGTCGTCGTGACGAAAGAAGAAGATCGCGATCGTGCCGGCCGGATGCGCGGCCTCGACGCAGACATAGCGGCGCCGTTGCGCAGCCATCCGGCTGAAACGCACGACGCGTGCCGGCACGAACGCGCTCGGCGCGAGCCACTTGTCGACCTGCATGCGCAGGGATGATCCGGTTCCGTTCATTTGAGCCCCCTGGTGGCGATGTCGAACGCGTCGGGACGTCGCTCATGCGGCTGCGATCGCGGCCGCCGCACACCGTCCGCCCGCCCGCCGCGCCACGAGCAACGCGCGGCAGAAGGACAGCGCGAACCGAAGCGCCGTGCGCGGATGCATGACGCACGTGCGGACCTGCTCGCTGTGGCCCGTTCCTTCCACGCACCACGTGCAGAAGTGCTCGCAGTTGTTCGTCAGCAGGCGGTAGTGGTTTTCGCCAAGGCGGGAACGCGCGCGCAGCACCGTGGCATGCCCCGCGTAGGCCGCGTGCGGATGCGAAACGATGCGCACCGCGTGACCGGCGGCGAAGCGTTCGAGCGTGACTTCCTCGATCGGGCCGCGATGCAGCGACGCGCAAAGCCCCGCGTAGTGGACGACGCGCCCGTCGCCGACATAAATGCCGTGATGGCTGTATCCGGAGCGATCGGAAACCAGGTGCGCGCCGAGCGGCAGCGCCGCGTCGCCGACGGACGGCGCAGCCATTTGCGCGATCGCCTCCGCAGCACCAGCCGCCGTGCGGGACACTGCGCTGTTCACTGGTTGAAGGTCGCGTTCCATGACTGGCTCCGTCTGCGGGTTGGCGGCCGCCCGTGTTGCCGAAGGGTTAGCCGGTTGCCAACTAACCTGCATCAAGCGTGCCAATCGTCCGGAGCCCGTCGCGCCAGGCGTGACGGGAAACGCCCGGCGAGCCGAACGCCGCGCTGTCGTCGCGCGGCCAACCATTCGACGGGGATTTTGTTGGTGCGACAGCACCAGTCGGCGCGCCGGACAGCCGTCTGCGTCCGCCGGCGCAGGTGTCGGTTGCGCGGCTACGTCGGCGCGCGCAACTGTTGGCCCGCACACAACCATTGCGGGACAAGGCCGCGACGCACTAGCATGCAAGCAACGCGTGTCGATCACGCCGTGCCTTGCTGTGTGCGGCGCTCGCCGGATCGATGCACGCACTCGGGCAACGCATGCGGGTTGCGTCGCGCATGGCACGAGGTTTGCACGTATCGGGTACCGGTCCGTCGGCCAGCCCCCATTCGGAGACGCATCATGACCTCGCTCGCGATTACCGACCTTCACATGCAGCGCGACATCGATCGCAAGACGATGTCGTTCATCCGCGGCGCCGGCGCGCCGTGGGTATTCGGCTGGATCCAGCCCTACGCGCCGCCGGCTCCGGCGTTCGGGCCCGTCGTCAATCTCTATCAGACGTACAACACGTTCTACGCGAACCAGGTTCTCAACCAGATCCAGAACATCGACGTCACGAACTCGGCGGCCGGTTCGAACATCGTGGTCGGGGTCGGCGCGGACGGCAGGAACCGGCTCGCCTAGTGGCTGTTCACGCTAATGAAAGGAATGGCGCGCCGTGAGCGCAGAACTGCAATGGACTTCGGCGTCACGCACTGATGTGGGCCGGGTTCGCGAGATCAACGAAGACGACTGCCTCGCGTTGCCGCAGCGTGGCCTGTGGGCCGTTGCGGACGGCATGGGCGGCCATTCGGCCGGCGACCTCGCGAGCCGGACCATCGTGCGTGCACTGGAACGGCTCACCGCCCCGGCCACGCTGGCGGACTTCATCGACGCCGCACGCGCCGCGCTCGACACCGTCAACGCCGGCTTGCGCGAATCGGCCGCCCAGCGCGGCGTACGCATGATCGGCAGCACGGTGGCGGTGCTGCTGGCGAGCGGCCGTCAATGCGGCTGGCTCTGGGCCGGCGACAGCCGGATCTACCTGTACCGCGACGCGCGGCTGACGCAGCTCACGCTCGATCACAGCCACGTCGCGGAACTGCAGGCGCAGGGCCACCTGAGCGCCCAGCAGGCGCGCCATCATCCGTCACAGCACCTGATCACGCGCGCGGTCGGCGCCGCCGAGCGGCTGCATCTCGACGAGCGACGCATCGACGTGCGCGACGGCGACATGTTCCTGCTGTGCAGCGACGGTCTGAGCAACGAGATGGACGAAGCCGACATCTCGGCCGCGCTCGCGTGCGGCGACTGCGCGCGCGCCACGGACGCGCTCGTCGAGTTCGCGTTGCGCGCGGGCGGACGCGACAACGTCACCGCCGTCGTGATCCGCGCCGACGATCCCGATGCGTCGGACCACACGCTCGCCAATCCAGCCGTGCGAAGCTGAACCGACAAGCAGGCGCGCGCTGCGTTCACGCGTCCTTGTCGGGCGTCGTGCCGTCCGGATGACGAAACGCTTTCGAACGGATGCCGTGCTTCTTGAGCAGCATCTGCAGGTGCGACCGGTTCATCTCGCAACGGCGCGCCAGCTCGGCCACGGTTCCGCCGGTCTCCTGCAGCCCGCGTTCGAGAAACGCACGCTCCGCCTCGTCGCTCGCGGCGCGCTTCGCGTCGCTGAGCGACAGCGGCCTGCCCGGCGGCGTACCGTCTTCCGTCGCATGAACGAGCGCCGATGCGGCTTTCGGACGGATGTCCTCGGGCAGGTGCTCGATGTCCGCGACCTCGCCGGCCAGGCACGACAGACGGTAGACGAGGTTGCGCAGTTCGCGGATGTTGCCCGGATACGCGTAAGTCAGCAGAAAGTCGCGCAGCTTCGGCGTCGTCCTGATGGGCCTGCGCTTGAGCGCCCCCGCCGCCTCGTCGCCGAAGTACGCGAGCAGCAGCGGAATTTCGTCGCGACGCTCGCGCAGCGCCGGCAACGTCAGGTGAATGACGCTCAGGCGGTAGAACAGGTCCTCGCGAAACAGCCCCTGTTCGCTCAACTGCCGCAGGTTCTTGTTGGTGGCCGCGACGATGCGCGTATCGACGGAAATCGGCTCGTCCGAGCCGACCCGCTGGATCTCGTGCGATTCCAGCACGCGCAGCAGCTTGACCTGGCCCGACAGCGGCAGCTCGCCGATTTCGTCGAGGAAGATCGTGCCGGTGTGCGCGCTCTCGAACTTGCCCTTGCGATCGTTCGACGCGCCGGTGAACGCGCCGCGCCGATGCCCGAACAGCTCGGATTCGAGCAGGTTGTCGGGAATCGCGCCGCAGTTCACCGAGATGTACGGCCTGTCGGCGCGCGACCCGTTCGCGTGGATGACTTTCGCCATCAGTTCCTTGCCGGTGCCGCTCTCGCCGTCGATCAGCACGGGCAGGTCGGTCGGTGCGGCCTTTTCGGCGATTTCGAGCGCGGCGAGCAGCTTCGGGTTGTCGCCGAAGATCCCTTCGAAGATGAAACTGCGCTCGATCAGCGCCTGCCGCCGCCGGTGCGCCGCAGGCGCGGGCGGTTCCGTCGCGTCGGGCGCGTCGGATGCATCGGACGTCTGCGGCGCGGCCACCGCCGCCTCGACGAAGCGCTCCTTGCGCGACATCTGCATCACGTCGTCACGCAGCACGTTCGCCTGGTTGAGCAGCTTCTCGATGTCCGCGCGTTCGAGCCTGGGCGCCCAGCGCAGCATCGAGCGCAGGATCTCGATCTTCTCGAGCAGGCCGGCATACGAAATCGCGGAGTTGCCGAATCCGTGCGGGTCGAAGAGTTTCATGATGTGCCCAGCTGTTTCTGCACGAGCTGGTAATACATGCCCTTGAGGGCGACCAGCTCGTCGTGCGAGCCCTGTTCGACGATCGCGCCTTCGTACAGGACCAGGATCTTGTCGGCCCGCATGATGGTGCTGAGCCGGTGCGCAATGATCACCGCCGTGCGCCCTTGCAGGATCTCGTGCATGTTCGCGAGGATGTTGCTCTCCGACTGCGTGTCGAGCGACGAGGTCGCCTCGTCGAACACCAGCAGGCGCGGGTCGTGATACAGCGCGCGCGCGATGCAAAGCCGCTGGATCTGGCCGCCCGACAGGCCCACGCCGCGCTCGCCCACCACCTGCTCGTAGCCGAGCGGCAATTTGCTGATGAAGGCATGCGCGTCGGCCATCCGGGCCACCTCCTCCATGCGGCGCCAGTCGGGGCTCGCGTCGCCGCATGCGATGTTCTCGGCAATCGATCCGGAAAACACCAGGTTGGACTGCATCACGTAGCCGATCTGCGCGCGGTAGTAAGCCTTGTCGATCGCGCTCATGTCGTAGCCGTCCACCACGATCTTGCCGTCGGTCGGCGCATAAAAGCCGACGAGCAGCTTCGCCAGCGTGGTTTTCCCCGAGCCGCTGCGCCCGACGATCGCCACCATCTCGCCGCGCTTAATCGTGCAGTTGATGTTCTCGAGCACGTAAGGCGTCTCGTTGCCGCCATAGCGGAAGTACACGCCGTCGAAGCTGATGTCGCCCTGCAGGTCGGGCAGCAGCACGCGCGAAGCCAGTTCGGCCGGCCGTTGCTCGGGCTCGATGTCGAGCACGTCGCCGAGCCGCTCCATCGCCACCGCCGCGTCGTTCATCAGGCTCCACATGCCGACGAGCCCCATCAGCGGCGCCAGCACGCTGCCCATGAACGCATTGAAGGCGATCAGCTGCCCGATGCTGAGTTCATGCGCGAGCACGAGGTTCGCGCCGACCCACAGGATCACGATCGTGGTCGCCGCATTCAGCAGCTGGCCGCCGAGCGCCACCAGGATATTGAATGCCTGCGCGCGGTACTGCACGTCGAGCGCCTTCGCATACTTGCGCTCCCACTTCAGGCGCACCGACCGCTCGATGCCCATGCCCTTCACGGTTTCGACGCCGCCGAGCGTCTCCATCAGCAGCGATTTCGCATCGGTCGACGCGGCAAACACCTCGCGCGCATAGCCTTTCAGCTTCGGGGTCGCGAGCGCCGTGAGCGCCATGATCGGGATCACGAACGCGATCAGCACCAGCGTCATCTTCACGTTGTAGAGAAACATGATCGTGAAGTAGATGAAGATCATCAGGAGATTGAGCGCGGTGGTCACGGTGGACTCCGTCAGGAACGCCCGGATCGTCTGGTTTTCCTGGAAGCGCGCGAACACGTCCCCGCTCTTGCGGCGCGCAAAGAACGAATACGGCAGCGACATCGTGTGCTTGTAGAACTGCGACATCATCGCGAAGTCGAGACTGCGCACCATGAAGTTGGACAAATGGGCGCGGATCGTGGTCATGAGCTGGGTAAACACGTGCGAAATGACGAGCCCGGCAATCAGCAGGTGCAGCAGGCTGACGTTCTGGTGCACGATCACCCCGTCCAGCACGCTCTGGATGATCAGCGGCGGGATGACGCCCAGCACCTGGATCACGAACGTCGCCAGGAACAGGTGCGCGAGGATCTTCCTGTAAGGACGCAGGTAGCCGATGAAGCGCACCCATGGCGAACGCGACTCGACCGGCGCCGCGGCCGTCGCGCTCGCGGTGAACAGCAGGCAGGTGCCGCTCCAGCCGCGCTCGAACGCCTCGACGCTCAGCTTCCTGAAGCCGAGCGCCGGATCGGCGATCCGCACCCACGACTTCGACACGCCGTACACGACGACGTAGTGGTATCCCTCCCAGTGCACGATGAACGGCAGGTCGAACCCGAGCAGCGCCTCGTACGTGCACTGCACGCCGCGCGTCGCGAAGCCGACCGCCTCGCCGGTGCGCGCGAGGCTGTCGAGCGTCGCACCCTGCGTCGTCACGTTCGCGAGATCGCGCAGCTTGCCGAGCGTCATCGCGATGCCGTAGTGACGGCAGATCATCGCGAGGCACGCCGCCCCGCAATCCATTTCCTCCGCCTGCTCGACCAGCACGAAACGCTTGATCATGCGCTCGCCGAACGCGGCGTCGGCGCCGATGTCGATCTGCAGCGGGTGGCGCCGCCGCTCGGCGAGCTTCTTCTGCCGTTGCAGCTCCTGATCGACGAAACGGATGCGCTCCTCGAGCACCTCGCGCAGTTTCGGGTTGCGCTCGAGCATGAAGTGCACGGTCTTTTCCGGAATGACGAGCAGGCGCGTATCGGTGACGGCGGTGACGGTCGCCGCCTGCTCCTGCCGCAGCAGGCACGCGCGCTCGCCGAAGATCTCGCCTGCGCCGAGCGTCGCGAGCGGATAGTCGTTGCCGTCCTCGTGGCACGACACGCTCACCTCGCCCTGGCGCACCACATACAGCCGCAGGTCGCCGCCCGGCCCCTGCCGGACGATCTCCTTGCCGGCCGCGACGCGCTTCACGCCGACGCTCGACACGTACTCCTCGAGCTCGGCGCGCGTCAGCTTGCCGCGCAGGTCGAACAGCCGCGTCACGAAGCCGCCGGCCGAGCTGATCGCGACATAGCTCGTCACGAATGCCTGCGCGGCGGGGTTGTCGCGCAGCATCGGCTCGATCGCGCTGCGCGGGATGCACAGCACCTCGGTCTTCTTCGACGCGCGCACCGACACCTCGTGCCAGCAGTCGCGCAGCATCGCCATTTCGCCGAATACTTCGCCTTCCTTGCGCACGCCGACGCTGGTTTCCTTGCCGCGCTCGTCGGCGATCAGGCGCACGGCCCCGGATCGCAGCACATACAGGCCCTCGGCCGGATCGCCATGGTTGCAGACGGTGTCGCCGAACGCGTAGGTGCGCACCTGCGCATGCGCGGCCAGGCGATCGAGTTCGTCGCGCGAGAACAGCGACAGCGGCTCCACCGACGCGAGAAACTCCGCGAGCGACGGGGTGCTGGCCGGAGCGGGGGCTGGTGCGTCCATCGGTGCGGTTCTCCGTGTTCAGCGTGCCTCGATGATGTGTTCCTGCGCGCGCTCGGCGAGCCATTCCTCGCGCAGCAGGCGGCGCACCTCCGACGCGACGTCGGCGTCGAGCGCGGCCGGGTGTTTCGCGGTGACCGAGAAGATCTCGAAGAACGAGCCGTCGGGCGCCGCGAACGGCCCGAGCAGGTCGCCCACGTGCGCGTTGAACACCTTGGCCTCGATATCCGTCTTCAGCGAGCCGCGCAGCACCTTGCCGATCACGCCGCCGCGCTCGCTCGTGTCGGCGATCGAATGCTCGCGCGCCATGTCGCCGAAGCAGTCCGGGTCGTCCTCCAGGGTCGCCATCATCTCGCGCGCCTTGCCTTCCGAATCGAGCACGATGTGGCTGACCTCGATGCTGTCGAACTTCGGCGAATTGAGCTTGAAGTACGCTTCGACGGCCGCGTCGCTGCACACGGTGTCGAACGTTTTCTCCTGGTACAGCGTGTCCGTGATGAACCGTTCGAACTCGTCGAGACTGATGCCGAACACGTCCAGGTAGCGGTTCATGTCCGCGGCGCGGTGCAGGCCGCGCACGCGGCGGAACTGGTCGGCGCGCTCCTGGATTTCTGCCGGGCTCACCTGCATGCCCATCTTCCTCGCCGCGATCACCGTCAGCCGGTCGCGAACCTGCTGCTCGACGAGGCCCTCGAACTGCCCGCTGAGCTTCAGCACGCGGATGAAGTCGTCGGTGCCGATCACGTCGTCGTCGATACGCACTATTGCCGTCATCTCGTTCCCCTTGATCCCCTTCCCTTGTCCATCAGCCCGCGATCTGCCTGAACGGGTCCAGCGCGAACCCGATCAGCCGCCGCTCGCGCACCACGATTTCCGCCGTGGCCGTCATCCCGTAGCGCAGCGGGTACTTCGTGCCGGCGATCAGGTACGCGTCGCGCGCCAGCGCCACGCGGCCTTCGTAGACGGGTTCCTTCGTCTGCGCCTGCGGCTTCGTCGCCGGCGAGATGTATTCGAGCGTGCCGTCGATCACGCCGTAGCGCTGATACGGAAACGCGTTGAACTTGAGCTTCACCGGCAAGCCTTCGTGCAGGAACGCGCGGTCCTGCTCCGCGATTGCGACCTTCACCACCGGCCGCGCATCCGACGGCGCGATGCTGCCGAGCGGCGTGTTGGCGAGAATCTTGTCGCCGGGCTGCGTCGTGGTCACATCGGTGATCACGCCGGACGCGGGCGCCAGCACGAGCAGGAAATTGTCCTTGTCGATGTTCTCGAAGCGGATGCGCGCGGCGGCATCCGCGGCGAGGCGCGCCGTCTGCACCTGCAGGCGCAGCTTCTCCTCGGTGTTCGCGATGTCGCGCACCGTCGCGTCGTACTGGATGCGCAGCCCGGCCAGCGTCTCGCCGCTGCCTTCGAGCTGCGCCTTCGCCTGCGCGAACTCGTGGCTCTGCTGCGCCTCGAGCTGCGTGAGCCGCGCCTGCGCGACGCGGTAGCTGTCCTGGGCCTGCAGGTACGCGCTGCGCTTCTGCTCCACCTGGCTCTGCGACACGCCGCCGCCGCCCGGCAGCGCGAACAGGCGCGCGTACTTGTCCTGTTCGTCCTTCGCGAGATCGAGCGCGTGGCGCGCGTTGTCGATGTTGCTGCGCGCTTCGTCGATCTGCGCGCGCTGCGATTGCGCGAGCTTGCTCGTGCCTTCGGCAATGCGGTTCTGGTGCAGGTGCTCCTCGACCTCGATCTGCTGCTTCAGCGCGTCGGCCTTGCGCTCCATCAGCTGCTTCTTGTCCGGAAACTGCTTCCATTCGCGCTCCGCGTCGTCGAGCTTGAGCCGCGCATCGAGCGCATTCGTCGCCGCCTCGATCGCGCCGCGCGCGTTGATCCGGCCGATCACGTCGTTCTTCTCGACCGGCTGGCCTTCGGCGATGTAGATGTCCACCAGCTCGCCGTCGACGGGCGCGTAGATGCGGCGCACCTCGGATTCCGGCGCGAGCGCGCCCTGCGCGGTCACGATCACGTCGGCGCGGCCGACGAACGACCACAACAGCGCACACACGACGAGCCCCACCATCGCGATGATGGTCGCCTGCGTGAGCCGCCACGGCCGCGCCGTCAGGATCGCGATCCCTTCGGCGCTGTGATCCTCCAGCGCCTCGCCGAGCGAGCGCGGCGGCTCCGGCGGCGCCGCCTGCCGCGCGCGCTTAAGGAGACTGTCGAGCTTCACCGCGCCCTCCCGAGGAAGCGAGCCGTTCCAGCGTCGCGGCATGCGCGGCGAACGGCGGCGTCGCGAAGCGGAACTGCCTGAGGCGATCCAGCACGGCCGGCCCGCGCCCGGCCCGCGCGTCGCTTTCGAACTGCGTGTACTGCTGCAGGTCGGCCCGCACGGCGTCGAGGCCGCCGAGGCGCGGATAGCGCTGCTCGTAATCGGCGAGCTGCGCCGGGAGACCGTCGAGCCGGTCGTCGTCGAGCGCCGACGCGATCGCGCGCTGCAAGCGTTCGAGCGCGGCCACGTAGACGGAGTTGTCGCTTTGCAGCTTGCGCACCTGGCTGAGCGCGTCGGCATACGGCACGGCGAACGCGGGAACGTATGACGAAATCCGGTCGAGCAGCCGCTGATGCGCGCCCGGGTCGTCGTTCCAGCGGCCGGTCAAGGCCTTGATCGGCGCTTCGTCGCGGTAGATGCGGATCGGCGCGTCCGGCCCGCCGCGTCCGGCAACGAACGCCTGCAGCTCGCCGATCCACGCGACTTCGTCGACGAGCGGCCGTGCGTCGGGGTTGTGGCGCGCCAGCGTGCGCATGTCCTGCACGACGGCGCGGGCGCGCTCGAAGGCGCGCACGTTCATCGCGGCGATCCAGTCCGGCACGGTCGAGCGGACGAGCGCCTCGGTGCCCAGCGCGAGGAACGCCGTGTCGTCCGGATGGTTTGCGAGATAACGGTCGGCGAGCTGCGCCGCGTGCACGGTGTCGCCGCGCGCCAGCAGCGAACGCATGTCGCGCAGCGGCGCGTCCTGGAAATACAGCGTCGCGAGCAGCACGACGAGCGCGGCCAGCAGCGCGCCGCTCCACCAGCCGAGCCGGCGCAGGTTCACGTGCCCGCTGCCGCCGAACGCCTCGCTCAGCTCCGACAGGAAGACTTCGAACCTGCCGCGCCGGCGGCGCGCGTCATGCGCGGTTTCGGCGGCGCCATGCGCGGCATGCGGGTTGACTTCGTCGTCCTGCTGAACGGCCGGAACCGTGCAGAAGATGTCGAGGAACGAATGTGCGGTATCGACGAAGGTCGTCCGATCGGCGTCCACGGCGGCCGCATTCGCGCCGGCTCCGGGCGACGACGCGGCCGTCACGGTGGAGTCCGGCGCCGGCTCGCGCTGCACGCCGACGCGATAGACGAAGTGATCGCCGCCGAACGCGAGCAGCGCGCCGTCGCCGAGCGGCACCGCATGCTCGTCGAGCCGACGGCCGTCGACGAACGTGCCGTTCGTGCTGCCGAGGTCTTCGACGAAGACCTCGCCGTCCTGCATGTAGATATGCGCGTGACGGCGCGACAGGTAGTTCACCTGATGCGGATACGCGTTCCGGTAGCACGCGAACGTGTCGTCGGTCTTGCTCACGAGGAACGGGAACGCGGTAATGATGACCGGTTGCAGGCCGAGATCGCCGCGCTCCGGCGACAGCGTGACGACGGCCGGCCGCGCCGGCCGATGCGTCGCGCGCGGCACGAACGCGACGCGGTACGCCAGCGTGCCGGCAAAGCGCAGTTCGTCGCCGTCGCGCAGCAGGTGCGGCTTGTCGCCGACGTCGACGCCGTTGACGGCCGTCCCGTTCTTGCTGCCGAGATCGGCGACATAGGCCGCGCTGCCTTCGAAGAAGATGCGCGCATGCCGGCGCGACAGGTCGGCCACCAGCTCGGGCCGCGCGGACGCGAACGGCGTGTTGGTCCGCCCGACGGCGAACAGCGCGTTGTCGATCCGGATCTCGCTCAGCTCCGGATGGGAAGCCGGCTTGAGCACGATGTCGAACTGCCGATCGAGCGCGGCCTGTTTCTCGGCAATCGAAGCGGCGTCTGGAACCATGATTCGGCCAACGATCGACATGCGCCCGCCAATGGGCACGCGGCGCAGGAAACGCGACGCGCTTGCGAACCACCATAGTGAAGCCGCTCCGCCAACGCACATGGCAACAAGAGCGTGAAAAAAGTTTAGGCGACCGATGACGGTAGTCAATCGGCCGACGCCGATCGCGCGGCTACGCAGGGCTGGCGTGTTCATTGCATCGCGTGGCCGGCCGGCTCGCTGCTCGCATTCGAGATTTCGACCGCGCGCCAGCCGCCGCCGATCGCCTTGTAGAGCGTGACCGTGTCGCTCAGAATCTGCTGATGATTGGCGAGCAGCGCGAGCTCCGCGGACGCCACCGAACGTTCCGATTCGAGCACCTCGAGCTGCGAGACGAGCCCTTCCCTGAGCTGCGCCTCGACCTGTGCGGCGACGCTGCGCAGGCGCTCGCCCTGCTGCTGAAGCTGCACGCGCTGCCGCTTGTGCGCGTCGAGATCGACGAGTGCATTTTCCACCTCCTTGAACGCGGTGAACACGGTCTGCCGGTACTGCTGCTCGGCGACCTTGGTCTGCGCCTCGGTCGTCTTGATGTGCGCGCGCACGCCCGGGTCGAACATCGGCAGGTTGAGGCTCGGCAGGAAGCTGAACGTGAACGCCTTGAACAGGTCCGACAGCGCGAACGCCGCGGTGCCGCCGCGCCCGGTCAGGCTGATCGACGGCAGTTGCGCCAGCTTCGCCGCGCCCACTTCGTCATACGATTCGAGCACGCGAAACTGCGCGGCGACGACATCCGGCCGGCGCGCGAGCAGTTGCGCGGGCAGCCCCATCGGCACGTCCGGCAGCTTGACGCGCTGCCGGAGATGACCGGCAGGCATCGTGAATTCGCCGGCCGGCACGCCCAGCAGCGTCGCGAGCGCGTTCTCGGCGTTGTCGCGCGAACGGTGCAGCTCGATCAGCTCGTTCGCCAGCCCGTTGATCTCCGCACTCTGCCGCAGCACTTCCGTCTGCGGCGCGACGCCGTTCGCGAACATCGACTGGTAGATCGCGAGGATCTGCCGGTTCTTGTCGAGCGTGCGCTGCTCCTGCTCGATCTGGTCGTCGAACTGGAGGATCCGGAAGTACGTGCTCGACACGTCGGCGACGAGCGTCAGGTAGCCTGCGCGCCAGTCGGCCTCGGTCGCGTGGAATTCGGCCTTCTGCGCCTGCACGCCTTTCTCGACCTTGCCCCAGATGTCGATGTCCCAGTTCACCTGGCTGCCGAGGTTGTAGGTCTTCGACAGCTTCTGATGCGTGCTCTTCTCGAAGTCCGCGCCCGCGCCGAGGTCGACGCTCGGCAGCGCGCCCGCCTGGACTTCGCCGACCTGCGCGCCGGCCACGCCGATGCGGGCCGCCAGCACCTTGATGTCGACGTTGCCCGCGATGGCCTTGTCGATGAGCGCATCGAGAGTCGGATCGTCGAAGCTCTTCCACCATTCCGGATTGACCGCATCCGACGCGGATACCGGCCCGTGCGCGTGCGCCCACGTGGCCTTCGCCGGCATTTCCGGGCGCTGGTAGGCGGGTATGTTCAGATCCATGCAGCCGGACAGCAACGCCGCGCATGCACCGGCGGAACCGGCAAGGCGGGCCAGCGAACGCATGAGACCGCGGCGGTTGCGCGTGGCGGTCGGCGACAGGCGGGTGTTCACGGTCGACTCCTTCGGAGGAACGCGGCGCATCTCATCCTGCATAGGATGTGCCAGCCGCTCGCGGGATCGGCGGGAAGCATGCCGGGCGGCTGGCCGATGCGGGTCCGGGCGAGGAAGAAGGGGGTTGGGGCGATGCGTGGGCGGCACACGGATCAACGATGCGTGACGGGTCGCCGCCGACAGTTCCGGCTCGGCATGTCGGGAATGCACAGACACTCGCGCCGATCACGCAATGGGCGACAGCGTCGCCGCGCGATCGTCGCTCGACGTGCGCGACGTCACTTCACGTAGATCGTGATCTTCTTCGAATAGACGGGGGGATTTTGCGGCACGTGGTTGGCGTCGCCCATCAACAGCTGCAACGTGTGCTTGCCCGGCGGAAGCTCCAGCGTGGTTTCGGTCTCGCCCGCGCCGAAATGCAGGTGATTCCGGTCGGACGGAATCGGCTGGTCCATCGGCGGCAGGTCCGTATCGACCAGCAGGTGATGGTGGCCCGTGTTCGGAAACTGCACGTGCGACGGCGCGACGCCCATGTCCCGCAAGCCGAACCACACCCGGAACGGACGTCCGGCCGGCAGCACCTGGCCGTCGTTGGGCCATCCGATGTAGACGATGGCCTTCGCGGAATGCGCGCCGGTCTCGGCGGTCGTCGCACCCGTCCATAGCAGCACCACGGCAGCGGCGAAGAGGATGAGCTTGTTCATGGCGTCGGTTCCCGGTTCGTGCGGCGGGCGCGGCATGCCGCGCTACTTGACCGTGATCGTGATCTTCTTCGAATACACGGGCGGATCGTGCGGCACGTGATCGTGGTCGCCCATCAGCAGCTGCAGCGTGTGCTTGCCGGGCGGAAGCTCGATGCGCGCCTCGGTCTGACCGGCGCCGTAATGGAGGTGATTCCGGTCCGACGGTATCGGCTGGTCCAGCGGCGGGAGATCGGCATCGATGAGCAGATGATGATGGCCCACGTTGGGCCGCTCGATGCCTTTCGGGCAGATGCCCATGTTGCGCAGGCCCATGCGCACCCAGAACTTGCCGCCCGTGATCGTGGCACCGTCCGACGGCCAGATGATGTACGCCTCGGCGCCGGGCGGCGAAGGCGTGCGCCCCGCGGCAAATACGATCCTCGGCGCCAGGACGGTGGCGGCCATGACCAACAGCGTAGCCCTTCTTCGCATCGTATTGCTCCTCGCGTTGGTGGCGGCGCGCGGCGTCGGACAGTGGAGCGTGTCTAACAGCTTAGGATGTAATCGGCGGGAAGGCACAGATCGATGCGTGTGCGCGCATGTCTGTTTTTTTCACGAACCTCGGGTGGTTCCGGTGATCGCCGCCGAATGCGCGTGCTATCTTGAATGTGTCCTGGCCGTGCCCGCGCCCGCCGCAGGCCGGCATCGTGGCAACGCATGTGCGTTCCATATGTAAACAGACCCTATGGGGCTGAATATGTGGCGAATACTCTTGCCCGCATGCCTGTTTGCGTCGATCGCGGTGACATCGAGCGTCTGCTCCGGCGAGGACATGCATCCGTTTGCCACGCCGCCGGCAGCGTCCGCGCGCGCCCCGTCCGTCGAACCGCGTCGCGTCGCGCTCGTGATCGGCAACGGCGCCTATCGCAACCGTCCGCTCGCCAATCCGGTCCATGACGCCGATGCAATGCGCGATGCGTTGCAGGCCCTCGGCTTCGACGTCATCACGCTGCGCAACGCCACCCGGCAACAAATGCTCGACGGGCTTGCCGCGTACGAGCGCCGCGTTGCGGCCGACGGCGCGGGGCTGGTCTATTTTGCGGGCCACGGCGCCAGCGCCGGCGGCACGACGTGGCTCGCGCCGGTCGATGCCGACGTCCGCTCTCCGGCCGGCCTGTCGCGAACGGGCATCGACCTGCAAACCGTGTTCGATGCGACGTCGCGGCGGCACGGCGACCGGATTGATCTGATCATTCTGGATTCCTGCCTGAGTACGCCCCCGGGCGCCGGCGACACGGCGGCCCGCCAGCCGCCGCCGCATACGCTCGTCGCCTACGCGGCAGCGCCCGGCGCAAACGCGGCCGACGGTGCAACGCATGGTGTGTACACGGCGGCGCTGCTGCAGACGCTCGCGTCGCCGGGACTCGGCATCGCTCAGACGTTCGACCGTGCAGGCGCGATGGTCGAAAGCGCCACCGGGCATCGGCAGATGCCGTGGGTCGCCTCGTCCCTTTCCGCCCGTTCCGATGCGGCAACGACGTTGGCATTCCCCGGGGTCCGTCGCGCAGGAAACGGCGCGAGGCATTCGGGCGACGAAGTGCTGGCCGACGTCGGCGTCGTCGCGTTCGACAGCCGTGGCGTGATGCCGAAAGACAGCGCCGAGCAGTACGAAATCACGTTCTGGGAGTCGATCAAGGACAGCAAGGATGCGGGCGATTACGAAGCCTATCTGAAGACCTACCCGAACGGACGCTTCGCGTCGTTGGCGCAGGCCCGTCTTGCGCGACTGCGCGCGGCGGCGCCCAAGGCGCCCGCGGCGTCCGCGCCCGCACAGACGGCGAGCGCCGCGCCGGCCCCCGCCCCGGCGCCCGCATCAGCAGCGGCGGCACAGCCTGCGCACACGCCCGGCTCGCCGGCGAAAGCGCCGCCTCCCGCCGCAGCGACGGCCCCGTCGCCACCGCAGCAGAAAGGCGTCGCGACGGCCGCCAATGAAATCCGGGATTGCCCTGCATGCCCCCCGATGCTGGCGGTCAACCCGGGGACGTTCGCGATGGGCAGCAATTCGGGCGATCCGTCGGAAAAGCCCGCGCACCGCGTGACACTCGATCATTCCTTCGCGCTCGCGAAGTACGTGGTGACCGTCGCGCAGTGGAACACGTGCCGCGATGCCGGTGCCTGTCCGCGCCTGCCGAGCGACAGCAACACGGCGCCGAACGCGCCCGTGCGCGACCTGAGTTGGGACGACGCGCAACAGTACGTGAAGTGGCTGTCGAAGATCAGCGGCAAGTCGTACCGGCTGCCGACCGAGGCCGAATGGGAATTCGCGGCCCGCGGCGGCACCGCGACGCGCTACTGGTGGGGCAACGAGATGCGCCCGGGCAACGCGAACTGCAAGGACTGCGGCCAGCCGTGGCGCGCCGATGCGCCGGATAACGTCGGGTCGTTCGCGGCCAATCCGCTCGGCTTCTACGACATGGGTGGCGGCGTATGGGAATGGGTCAGCGATTGCTGGCACAACTCGTACAAGAATGCGCCTGCCGACGGCCGCTCGTGGGACGAGCCGAATTGCCAGGTACGCGTGATCCGCGGCGGCTCGTGGCGGGACGGGGCGAGCTACATGCCGGTCTCGACACGCTTCAAATACGACAGCAGCGTACGGTATTCGGCAAACGGGTTTCGCGTGGCCAGGGACATGAAGTAGGTATCGCCCTGGCCGTTCGGGCCTGCTGCGCCGCTGCCGGCAGCCTCACGCGCGGGTTCGTCCGACCGCGGCGACATGATCGATGAACGCAAAGAACGGGTCCACCGCATAGCCGGCCACGAATGCGATGGCGAGAGGCGATGCCGAAATGGACCCGTCCATGAACTTGTCGAACAGGCCAATCACGGTCCCTACGATCACGGCGACGATCATGCGCGTGCAGTAGGCACATTGCGCATGCGACGCGTGATACGTCTGGTTTCGAGTCCGGGTACACAAGTCCCGGAGAATGAAGGCCAACGTGCCGAGGACCGCATATAGCACCGGCAGCAGATAGACGGCGATCGCGCTCCAAAGAAAATCGCTCGTATGTTGGGCATTCTGTGCCATCGCCCGAATGTCCTGATACACCGCGAGTTTCTGAAGGCCATCGTCGATCGAGTGCTCGGGCCCTTGGGGCTTTTGATCGTCCTTGCCGCCGTCGCGCGAATGTTCGTGGCGCACGAGCATCGGCAGGGTCAGCTCGAGATTTTCTCGCTGGGTCGCCTTGTCCCGCATCCACGGCGATCCGTAGGGGTTCTCGCGACCGTGAAGCGAGAGCAGTTCCAGCCATCTCGTTTCCGCGTAGAGTTGGCGATTGTTGCGGGCGAAAACCTGGAGCTGCTCCTTTATCGCGAGCGCGGACGGCGTCAGCGCCTGTTCGTAGTCGATCTCGCGTCTTTCGTCGGCCACGGACACCATGCGTTGGCTGGCCGAGGCGTCCTGGTCAGGCTTGCCCCCTCGCACCCATAGCCTGTCCGCATCGTAGGCGCCGCGTCGCTTTTCGATCGAGACGATCAGGCTTCGCTGCGTCTGAAGTGCCTCGTGGAGAGGAATGGCGATCCTGTCGTTCGCTTCGACCAGCGCTTTCCCGCTCTCGGACAGCTTCGAGTCGACGAACATGACCATCGATGCGGGAACGATGAGCACCGCCAGGATGGATGTGAGCAAGAAGTAGCGTCGGGTCGCCTTCTTCGCATCTTCCGTCGATTTCGGATCAAGCGTCTCGGCGCTGACCGGCTTGATTGCACCGGCCAGACGGCTTTGCGCGCAATACAGTTGCCCCTCGAGTCTGGCCGTCAATTTTCCGCAAGCCACGGCTTCGCGAACCACCGCAATCGTTGCGGGTATATCCGGTTCGATCATTTTTCCGGCGCGAGCCGCGTATGTCAGCATCCTTTCGGAATCGTCCAGCAGATTTCCGACAGATGACCCGACAAAGTTGCCACTAGACATGATGCCCTCCAATTCAACCCATGTTGCCAAGGTTTACGACTTGGACGGCCATGCTCACGCATCTATCATGCCATCGCGCCAACACCGTTCTCCGGCGGACGCGCCGATCGCTTCGCTTGGTCTGGTGTGCGAAAGTGTTGATGCTCGGCCAACATTTTCTTGGTCAGGAGTCTGGCCGGCGAAGACAGCCATTCACGAGGACGAGGCCGTCATCCGGGCCCGATCCGTGGGACCGACATCAGCGTTCAGTCGCGCCGGAAAAGCGCTGACGTGCCGAAGAAGAAGCGCCGCGTTTTAAGCAGCAATATGACGGAGCCGATCAACGCAGCCGAGATCACCATTGGAAATACAAGGCAATGCAGTGCAATGCCGACAAGCGAGTTTCTGTAATCGTTGCGCGTCAGATAGACCGAGCGTGAAATCTGCAACGCATACAACGCGAGCGGCGCCAGAAAAAGGGGCCATAGGCGACCGGCAAACGGTGCCGCGAGTGTGGCCACCGCGATCACGTAGTGCTGGAACTCCCACATCACGTGATAGGAATTCACGAGAATCTTTCGTTTCAGTGTCGGCTGAGTTCGAGCGGTACGCATCTGCACGGGCAAATGCTGGATCGCCCCGATGGTCCAGCGCAGACGTTGCAGAAATAGTCCGCGGATCGTCTGTCTCTCGATCTCCCACGCCAGCACGCGCGGCAGAATCGGAATGGTCCCGCCCATCCTGAGTACCTGATAGGTTGCACTCAGATCTTCGAGAAAGCCATTTACAAGCAGTTCTCGATAACTGACAAAATCGACCAGTTGCAGGCCGCCTGGAAAGTTCGCGACCGAATACTCATTCTTGACCAGTTGCAGAACGCTTTGCCGGTAAAGACGGTTGTTGCATACGATATGTGAAGAGATTGTTTGCCTTCTGCCCGGCTCCTGGAGCGGATAGATCAGGCAGGAACCATACGGATTTGCCGATCGCGCACGAAATTCGAGAAGCTCCGGCAATGCGGTCGGTGCAAGCACGATGTCGGCGTCCAGCAGCAATACCGTTCGAGAGGCCAGGTATCGGCCTCCATGAAGGATCGCCGCAACTTTGCCGGCCTGGGGAGCCGGCAGCGAAACGATGCATAGAGGCGTTCCACATGCTGCAAACCGAGGCTCGAAGCTGCGCGCCAGTCGTTCGCTGCTGTCCGTGCAACGATCAAGCACGAGCACGATCTGCACAACCTGGCGGAGATCGTTCGACAGAATTCCTTCCAGGCAGCGCTCTATGGTCGACGCGGCGTTGAATAACGGAATCAGGATGGACACCGATTCCCGCCCGCTCGCCGCGTCCTCGATATCGCAATCGGGGCGCGGCGGCGGCAAGCAGGCCGACTGCACGAGATAGAAAGCCTGGAAGAATCCGATAACCAGGATGGCTGCCAGCAGCGCCGAGAACGGAAGAGTCATCGCTCCTCACTCACCCGGGCAAGCGGCCGCAATCTTTCTTTCCATCTCACCCAGCTCACGCTCGGACATCCATGGATAGAAGATCCAGTTGGTCGTTTCCTCAACGAAATAATCCGGCTTGAAGCGCGAATACGTCTTGACCTGCAACGTCGCGAGCTTGACCGCCAGCGCCCCTCGCCGTCGCACTTCGTCGACCACCAGCGCCGCGGTCTCGCCGGAATCCAGCACGTCGTCGACAACGAGTACACGCTTGCCGGCAAGGCTCACGTCGTTCAACGGTACCCGGATTTCGGCCTTCTCCGCCTCATAAGCCATTCCGACCTTGCCGACGCCGCTAGTCTGCCCGTTCTGGACGACTTTCATCCCCATCATCAGGTCGATGCCGAGTTCGTTGGCGAGAATCGCGCCCGGCACCGCACCACCGCGGAGCACGCACACCATCGCATCGAACGGCTCCTTGATGCTCCATGCGAGTCGTCTCGCCAGAAGGTCGACCGTTTCCCAGCTGTAGCGATCGATCTTCTTCATGCCACTGACTCCATATAGTGGTTATGGACTTCCCAGTCGATGGTGTTGCGCATACTGACATCGTAAATCGTGTGCGCCTTGGGGTACTTCCCGTACAGCTTTGCCTCCCATTCGGCAAGCGCGATGATGTCGGGCTCGGACGGTTGCGGATGCCTCGCCAAAACGGAGCCCGGGTCCGCATGAAACACGTTGGTCGCAAGGCCGATGCCGCGGGACAGGATTGCTTCCATGCCCTCCATGCTGCTCTGAATCGGTTCTACACCCCACACCAAACCGCAATAGACTTCGTATTCGCCGAAGACTTCCTTCGCATAGTCCAGCGCCTCCCACCAGCGATCGTAGCCGTAGTACTGATCCTTTCCCGGGCAGATGCGAGCGAAATCCTCGCGCCCATAGACTTCGAGGTTGAACGCAATCGAGGTAACGCCGGCCGCCTTGTATTCGTCGATCAGGCGGAAGTCATGGGGCGGGTGGGCGAGGACGTGCATACGAACGCCGGGCTCACGGGCATCGCGGATTGCCTGCAGCGGCTCGATAATCGCGCGGCGCGTCCCTTCGTCGTCGGGTGGCGTGCCGCAGGTATTGGTAATCATCGGGATATTCCAGCCGGATTTCTGGATTATGCGCGTCGTCTCCAGCATCCGTTCACGGCTGAACTCGGTGACGAGCGGCTTCCCTACCGTGCGGCGCGCCTTGCGCAGCGAGCAGAAGCCGCAAGGCTTGCCCTTGTCGAAGTAGTGGCAATCCGGATAGAGAAAGAACCCCGGCGTCACTGCCCCATATGCGGAGATCACATCGTCGGTTCTTGCACCGTCCTTAAGTGTTTTACCGAAGAACGGAAGTGCTTCCGGTAATTCGACGTCCTGATGAAACTCATTCTCGTGGTAGAGCGCGAGCCGCTCCCCCTCGAAGCGAAGACGCCAAGGCGAACCCTCGCGACGCAAAACGGAAACCACGAGATCATCACCCAGCAGCAGCACCTGCGGAATACGATGCTCGCGCTTTATGTTGCGGTTAGTGACGCAGTAGCCGTATGTGTTCTCGTAATAGCGCCGGCTGGTTGCGGCAAACATGTCGATGTCGAAGTCGATGCCGTTGGAAATCAGGGCAATTTTCGTTCTCAAGGAAGGTCGCATTGCTCTTATCACTCCATTGACAATGTGTGATCGATCGTAGCGCTGGTCACTGCGATACCGGAAACCCCCAGACTTCATGCGGCGCCTCCGCAGCGCGCCTGCCGTTCCGGATCGCTCCCAGCCTGCCCTTATCCAGTGAGTACGAGGCCACGATAGCCGAACGCCTGAAGTTCACAATCTGCGAGATTTGACAGGTGGATAAATTGAGCCGGGCGTGAAAGAATTTTCGATTGGACCAATTGATCTTCGTCGGGGCTTCGTCTGTATGAAGCGCTTGATTAAATCAATGAATTCAACCGGGGATAACTTCAGGACCCCGAAAAAACGTACACTTTCATGTAACTATCGTACTTTTAATTCCGGATTCCGAAGCCCCCCACGCGAATCAGCCGACCAGGATATAGAGCCAGTTCTTCGGTCGCGCACCGTCCAGATCGTTGTCGCATTCCAGCGCCACTTCTCCGGTTCCGGAATGCTTGATGCCGCCGCGGAAATTCATGATGGCCTCACGTTCCAAACGGTCGAAGGCGTTCCCGACGAGGTTGTGCGGCTCCCTGTAAATCGGGCACATCAATTTGAAAGAGGGCTTGTTGGCCTGATGAGAGGACAGCCGCTTGTTCAGATCACTAGTGATGCCGATATAGAACTTGCTGTACTCCGGATTTTTTTTGGCAAATATCTTCAACACCTGATGCAAATGCGAAATGACATCGCTGTGGCGAATGACGTCCACCTTCAGCATGTATTTGTCGTAAGGCACGATAAGCCGCAAGGTCATGGTTGATCTCCACGAGTTGTGAAGCTTCAATGGGTCGTATGAGTGGTTCATCCGGAGAAAATCCGGGCGACTGGAAGTCGCCAGATACGCGGGCTTCCAGTTAATCAGCCGGATGAACATTCAGAAGAATGCCCGACTCACGTTTTCCCGTCGACTGAAAATGGTCCGGTAAATCACTCGACATGGCCTTGACCTGCCTGATTCCCTCGGGCGCCCGGCCGGCGCCGCCTACCGCGCGCTCTGCTGCCGCTGGATTTCCTTCGCCTTCATCTGCAGGTAGTCCTGCCGGTCCAGCTCGTGGAGCTGCCGTGCGTACTGCTCGGTCGCGTCGAACCAGCGGGCAAGACGCTGGTCGAGCGGCTTGTCGAGCGTCCCGAGGTACGCGTCGATCGCGAGGTAATAGCGCATCGTGTTGCGCTCCAGCAGCCCGCGCACGCCGCCGATATATGCGGGCGGCGTCGCGGCGGGTGCGCTTGCAACGGTAAAGCCGACCTTGTCGCGCCCGATGGTCCCCAGATAGGCCTTCATCGCCATGCGGCCCATCGTGCCGAAGCCGTACGCGTACGTCAGGTGCAGGAACGTGCGCGTGTCGCCGACCGGGATCGCCTCCAGTGCGATGCGGTAGTCCTTCGTGCTCATCGGCCCGCTGTCGGCGTCGAGATTGACCTGGAAATAGCCCGGCGTCGCGGGCGCCGCACGGTAACGGAACGTCACGCGATAGGTGTCGTCCAGCTTCTGCTCGACCTTCCTGCCGAGGTTGACGTCGAGCGTCGCGCCGTCGCTGCCCGACGATGCGCGGCAGTACTTGACGTTGAGGTGCAGGATCAGGACGTCGCACCAGTTGGCCGGCCCCCGCGCGGAGTCGTTGAGCCTGCCGTTGACCACGGCGAACGGATAGTCGACGACGGCGTAGATGTCGCCCCGCAGCGTCGAATTTCCCTCCGACGACTCGAGGGTCAGCGGACGCCGGAACGGATTGTGCTTCAGTTGCTCCGACAGGTCGTGGTATCGGTCGAGCAGCGTTGCGGCGGCGTCCGCGCCGAACGACAGCGCGCTCCAGCACAGGCACCATGCGGCGAGCATGGCGCGGCATCCCGCCCGGAACAGTCGGAACGGTCGGTTCACTTCGGTATTTTCAGCGGTCGACATTGGCAGGCTCCGGCCGGCGGCACCGGTCTGAACAAGCTTACCCCTTTTTGCGTCAGCGCTTGCGCGGCTTGGGCGGCGGCAACTGCGCCGCCGTGATCCGGATCAGCCGGGACAACCACTCGCGCTCGTCCCACCGCTCGCCCGAAATGACGAAGCACGGCTTCGCGCCCGGATACGGCTGGCCTTCCTCGCATGCGCCGAGAAAGGCCTTGCCGTCGGGCGTCGGCTTGACGAACAGCTGGTCGTCGCAGACGAGCGCGACCATCTTTCCGTCGCAATAGATGCCGTATTCGCCGAACATCTTCCGCGCCGACACGGCGCCGGCCGCCGCCATCTGTTCGACGATGAAATCCACGGTGCTTTGGCTCGATGCCATGCGTTTCCTCGAAAAAAACAAGTCAGGTTGATGCGACGCGCGATGCGCTTGCGGCGCCGTCACTTTTCCGCCGAGAACGCGTCCGACAGCTGACGCGCCCGTTTCACGTCGTCGCCGTGCAGGTAGATCGACGTGGTCGAGATCGACGCGTGACGCAGATTATCCCGCACGGTCGTCAGCTCGGCGCCGCGCGCGAGCGCGTGGGTCGCGTGCGTGTGGCGCATCCAGTGCGGGCTGGCTTGCCGCAGCTTCGCGGCGAGCGCCGGGTTGTCCGCGTCGACGAGGCCGGCCGTCTGCCCGAAGAAGCGCTGCAGCACTTTCCAGAGCCGCACGCTGGTGATCGCGGCGTCGCCGTCCTCGGCCAGGCTCGGGATCAGCGGCGTATCGGGCCGCCAGCGGCTCGGCGTGACCGGCAGGCGGCGCACGACCAGATGGCGGTCGAGCGCCGCCCGGGCCAGCGGCGGCAACGCGACCCTGGCCGCCTTGCGCCCTTTCCCGACGACCTTGATCCACGGATCGCCGTGCGCGTCGGTCTCGATGTCGCCGAGTGTCGCGCCGACCAGTTCGCTCGCGCGCAATCCCGTCGCATAGCCGAAGTCCAGGATGAAGCGCAGCCGCTGCGCCGCCGCCGGCTCCCAGCCGTACGACCATTCGAGCCCGTCGGCGATCGTCCTGACGAGCAGCCATTCCCCTTCGGTGAACGCATGCGACGTGTCGAGCACGATCGACCGGCGCGTATCGCGCACCTTGACGCCCGCGAACGGATTCGCGAGCAGATAGCGCTGCTCGATCAGCCAGCGGAACAGCGCGCCGAGCACGGACAGCGTGTACGCGGCCGAGCGCGCCGACAGGCCGCCGGAGAACGGGCGCCAGTCGGCCGCGCCGCGCGGCCGCACCGGCCCGATCCAGCGTTCGGCCGGCGTCGGGCGGCGCAGGAATGCGCGGTACGCGACCGCATCCTCGGTGGTCAGCGACGACAGCGCGCGGCCGCGCTCGACGATCGCCCACAGGATCAGCCGCTCGGCCTCCTTCCGGTACGCGCGCCGGGTCGCCATGGATTCGTGCAGCGACAGCCACGTCTGCACCGCCTGGTAGTCGTTGTCCGCGTCGAGCGTGCAGGTGGCGCGCGGCGCGCGGAAAGTCCCGGCCGATCCGTCGACTTCGTGCGGCAGCCGCAGTTGCTCCCACGGCACGATGCCGCTCGGCGGCGACACCGCGACGAGCGCCCGCGCGCGTGCCGTCAGTTCCGGATGCGCGGCGAAGAATGCCTCGATGCGGCGCGCGCTGGCGAGGCCGAGCCCGGGAATCGCTTTCCACCACTGGCGACGGCGCGGAATCCGCACGGTGAGATCGGCCAGCGTCGCAATGCCGTGCGCCCGCAGCGCGGCGACCGCGCGGGCGGGCAGCCAGTCGTCGACGGCGTCGCCGATGTGCGGCGAAGGCGCGCGCGCATGCCGCAGGATCTCGATCGCTTCGGCGACTGCTTTTGCCTCCCGTAAACGCTCACCTTCGGGATGCGACAGCACGTGCGCGAGATCGGGCCGGCGCGCCGATTGCGCGGCGCGCACGAGGCAGCGGCGAATGCCGCCGAGCACGCCGCGCGCCGAGCGCCGCGCACCCAGCCGGTCCGGCAGATAGCGTTCCACCGCTTGACGGACCGTCATCCCGGCGTACCACGCGCGCAGCGCGGCAAGCTCGTCGGCATCGGGAAAGCCGGCGGGAGCGGGTTCGGTCGGGGGAGGCGGGGGTGGGAGCGGGTTCATGCTGTCAGTGTGACATGGGAGTGATGGCGCTGAGATAAGACGAGTTATCTCTGGGCGCAGATGACCGGTTCGGGTGCCCCTATCCGCTGCTTCACCTATACCCCGGGACGCGGCACCAAGCTTGCCGGCAAGCTGTTCACCGGAATCGGTACTTCGTCAAAGCGGTAGACAGCGTACCGAAGGCCGCTCGCACCCCCGATCTTCCCTGGAAAATATCTGCCGATATACATTGACGTTTCATGCATCACTGAAACGAAGTGGTCCAGATCACGTCGACAATGGGGGTGTGGAAACTCTCCTTCGAATATCATGGAAACCCGTAGCATCAGCCTCCCTGTTTTATATTTCGGCACACCGGTCGCCCTCGTTTCCAGCCTGAATCCGGACGGCACCACGAATCTTAGCCCGATCTCATCCTACTGGGCGCTGTCCGATACGTTTCTGATTGGTCTGAGCGAAACAGGTCAATGCCGTCGCAATCTGCAACGGTGCGAGGAATTGGTACTCAACTTGCCAGATGCGCCGCTGTGGCCGAACGTCGAGGCTATCGCAGCGACCTCCGGGTCTGAAGCCATGCCTGACACGAAGAGGCAGATGGGGTACAGATTCGAACGCGATAAATTCAAGTGCGCAGGCCTCACCAGGAAAGCAAGTGAATGCATCGCTCCAATGCGAGTAGCTGAATGCCCGATACAGATCGAAGCGAGCTTGGTCCGTATCCATCGGATAGGTAAAGAGGTCGACGCTATGATTGCCGCCGAACTTAAGGCACTACGGATACACGTACATGCCGAACTGCTTTCCCCCGCAGATCGAATCCAGCTTGAGCGATGGCACCCGCTGTACTACGTCTTTCGTCAGTACTTCTCACTTGGGCAGCACCTGGGAATGAATTTTAGAGCGTAGCCAGCGTCGTTTCGCCGAGACGCCACGCGATTCAGAGGGACGTCCTAGATGGATCGCGTACCATCGATCGCCGCACGGTAAAGCGTTTTGGCTGCATCGATATAGGCGGATGAGGCCCGCGTCACGTTTGACATACGGCCTCCCCGTCAGGATTCGGCGGATTGCTTGTTGATCATCGCTTGCAGTGCGTTGATGAGATCGACCGGATTGCCGCCAAAGTGCCGATGGGATCCAGCAGCGCCGCCCAATCCTCGTGCGCGTCGCGTTCATCTTCTTCTGCAACTTCGCGCGCGATGGGCCTGTCGTCGTCAATCGCGTTGTGACCGTGCGCACGATCGCGCACGACTGGAAGAGCTTCTGCCTCGGCAAGATGATAGGTGCAGCGTCTATCGTCCAGCCTTTGTAGGCCGCCATGCGCTTCATTGCACCCTCGACAGCCGCGTCGTCAGGTGCTCATGATAGGCAGTCAGGCCGAGATCTTCTTGTACCCAAGCAGTCGCGCAGGAACGGTTGCACGGTGGTAGCCTCATCGGCGCCACTTGTTTGACATCGTTACTTGATGACGCCCACAGCGTTGCCGTTGCTATCTTTCAGATCGATCTCGACAATTTGAAGCTTCACTGTTTTAAGTACTAAGCCAGTGTTTCTTGTCGTTGCTTCCGCTCCGTGAGCAAACGCATATACATCAGCCGATCGATTTGGTGGCACCGAGACGCCGCGCCGCTTTGGAGAAACGGCCCGATTCGACGACGGCCACGAACGTGCTCATGTCGGAGAATTTGTTCATGCGCTTGACATGGGTGACGGAGGCTGCCCGAACCCTGCGTCCGCGCGCACCAGCGCAGCATTCTAACAATGCTTTCACCAGAACAAATTTCGCCGTTCCCGCCGGCATTTTCGATCGGGACGCCCGGATTTCCGGATCTAAACACATGAGATGCCGACGGCCGGATGCGGCAGAATGGATCACCAGCGCGCAGCAGGCGCGACATGAATCAACCGACCGCCAACGCAGACGACAAATGAAACCGGGATTTTCATTCGGAATCCTCTGGGCAGCGTTGTGCGCCGCCGTCGGCTCGACATGGGTGGAGCTGCTGTTGTGGTGGCTCCACGGCGACGATGCCGTTCGGAACCTGTATCGCGACGCGCGCCTCACGGCCGCCATCGTCATGGGCCGACGCGTGCTTGGGCCGCCCGCCGGCTTCGAGCCGCTCGTCATGGGCATGGCGACGCTCGTGCATCTGTCTCTGTCGCTCGCCTATACCGCCGTGCTGGCGGTGGCGATCCATCGACTGTCGCTGCGGCCGGCGCTGCTCGTGGGGGCCGTGTTCGGGCTTCTTCTCTACGGGATCAACCTGTACGGTTTCACCGAGATCTTCCCGTGGTTCATTCCGGTTCGCGGCGCCATCACGCTGGCGGCCCATCTGGCATTCGGGATCACGGCGGCGGCGGCCTACCGGCTTGCCGGAAGGTCGACACGGCGGCGCTCGTGACGGGCCCCGGACGAGGACCGAACGGTCCTGCGCCCGGCGCGCTTGTTACCCCGCTACCACTGGTACGACACACCTCCGCCGTATGTGCTGCCCTGCCCGCTGATGCCGACGCCGAGCTTCGCCTTCAGGTTGTCGGAGAATCGAACGGACACACCGATTGCCGACGCCGAATAGCCTTGATAGCTGCCGGCGCCGATCCCGACCGCGATCGTCTTGCCGGGATCGACTTCCGGGATCATCGTCAATGCGGTGGCGGCCGCCACGCCCGAATAGGCACGGCGTGCAGCCTGGTCGACACTCGATTGCACGCCCCTGAGCTGATTCATGTTCGCCGCGTCGGTGCCGCCAATCCCCGGTGCGACGTTCGTGAGCCGGCGTTCATGGCCCGGCGAACCGAATGACACCGTGTTCGGCTCGGACGCCACCGAGTTCGCACCGATCGCCACCGAATTCGGCGCCGATGCCGTCGAATGGGCGCCCAGCGCGGTTGCGTTCGTACCGGAGGCGACCGCCCCCTGGCCGAATGCCGACGCTCCGTCTCCCGGCGCGCTCGCGCCCTGTCCTACCGCCGTGGAGCCGCTTCCGGACGCGCTCGACGCCTGCCCCAGCGCCGTCGAGTTGTCGCCCGATGCATTCGACGCCTGACCGAGCGCCGTTGCGTTGGCGCCCGAAGCCGACGCCGCGCCGCCCACCGCCGTGCTGTTGGCGCCCGACGCGTTCGCGCCCGGCCCCACCGATACGCCGCCCACGCTGTTGGCGTGGATTCCGCCGCTGGTTATCGCGGTCGACAGCGACGCGAGGCTGTCGTTCGTCTTGCTCAATCCCGTTGAAAGCGATGCAATCCCGCTCTGCGACGTGCTCAGGCCGGTCGACAGGGAACTCACGTTGCTGTTCGTCGAACTCAGCCCGGTCGACAACGAACTCAGGCCGCTTTGCGTCGTCGACAGTGCACTTGCCGTCGAGGTCGACAGCGACGCCAGCGCCTGGGTGACGGCGTTCATCTGCGACCCGTTCACGGCGTCGGTCGACGTCGCGGAAATCCGCCCCGCCGCGACGTTGATGATCTGCCGTTCGGCCCCCGGTGCGCCGACACTCACCACGCTTGTCGGCAGGCCACCCGCGAACGAATACGTCTGGCCGGCAATGGGGGCGCTGCCTACCGGGCTTGCGGTCGCGGTAACGCTGCCCGAGCCCAGCGCGACGTCATTGGCATTGCTCGCGATTGCATTGGCGCCCAACGCGATCGCGCCGCCCGCTGCCGCCGTCGAGGTATCGCCGAGGGCCAGCGAGCCCGTTCCCGTCGCAACGTTCGCGTTGCCGAGCGCCACGGCGCCCTGGCCGTTCGCCGAGTTGTTCGCGCCCAATGCGACCGCGCCGGTGCCCGTTGCGACGTTCGGATCGCCGATCGCCACCGCGCCGTCCCCGCTCGCCGTGTTTGCAACGCCGATCGACACCGATTGCCCGCCTGTCGCGACCGCGGTACGGCCGATCGCCACCGCGCCGCCTGTCGACGCGTTCGCGTTATCGCCCATCGCAATGCTGCTCGCGCCCGAGGCGGTGGCCGCCGGGCCGACGGCGATCGCGTTCGTCCCGAGCGCCTGGCTGTCGGGCTGCGTCGAGTTGGTGTGGAAGTACTTCGTTCCGCCGCCGTTGACTGCGGTCGACAGCGAACTCAACCCGGTGGACAGCGAAGAGATATTGCTGTTCGCGGTGCTCAGGCCCGTCGAGGTCGAGGTGGACAGTGATGCGACCGAGCTGGTGGTCGACGAGAGACCTGTCGACAGTGAGTTGATGCCGGTCGACGTGGAAGTCGACAGCGATGCGATCGAGCTGGTTGCGGAGCTGATGCCCGTCGAGGTCGAGGTGGACAACGACACGACCGCACTGTTGGTCGACGAGAGACCTGTCGACAGTGAGCCAAAGCCGGTCGAAGTCGAGGTCGACAGCGACGCGATCGAACTGTTCGCCGAACTGATGCCCGTCGAAGCCGACGTGGACAGCGATGCAACCGCGCTATTGGTTGACGAGAGACCTGTCGACAGTGAGCCAATGCCGGTCGACGTGGACGTCGACAACGACGCGATCGAGCTGTTCGCTGAACTGATGCCCGTCGAGGCCGACGTGGACAGCGATGCGACCGAGCTATTGGTCGACGAGAGACCGGTGGACAGCGAATTGACGCCGCTTTGCGCCGTGCTGATACCCGTCGACGTGGAAGATGACAACGACGAGATCGAGCTGTTCGCCGAGCTGATTCCGGTCGAGGCCGAGGTGGACAGCGATGTGACCGAGCTGTTGGTCGACGACAGGCCCGTCGACAACGAACTGATACCCGTCGACGTCGAAGTCGACAGCGACGCAACCGCGCTATCGGTCGACGACAGACCTGTCGACAGGGACGATATCGAAGTCGCAGCCGAATCAAGCTTCGACGCAACTGCGTACAGCTGGCTGCCGTTGATCGCGTCGGTACTGGCAGCCGTGACCTGACCGGCTGCGACGTTGGTGATCTGGCGTTCCGCACCCGGCGTGCCGACGCTCACGACCCCCACGGGCGCGCTGCCGGCGAATGCGCCGAACGTGGTCGAGCCGACCGCCGCACTGCCGGTCGGATTGGCCACGGCCGTTGCCGAGTTCGCGCCGAGCGCGACCGAGTCGTTGGTCGAGGCGGTCGCGCCCTTGCCGATCGCAACGGCGTCGGCGCCCGTCGCGACGCTGTCCGCGCCCGTCGAATTCGCGTGGACGTACTTGATGCCGTTCGCGTTGATGTTGTCGATCGCCGAGCCGACGCTGTTGTTCGTCGTCGTCGTGCCGTTCGCGTTGTACGTCGTGTACGACGGCGCGGAGATCGCGCCCGTCGCAGGGTTGTACGCCGCGCCGCCGCCGAGCGCCGCAGCGGTGCTGCTGCCGAGGTTGTTGGTCGTGGTCGCGATCGTCGACAGGCCAGTCGACAGCGAGTTGACGCCGCTTTGCGCCGTGCTGATACCCGTCGACGTGGAAGATGACAGCGACGCGATCGAGCTGTTTGCGGAGCTGATGCCCGTCGAGGCCGATGTGGACAGCGATGCAACGGAACTGTTGGTCGACGACAAACCGGTCGACAGCGAGTTGACACTGCTTTGTGCCGTGCTGATGCCCGTCGACGTGGAAGTCGACAGTGACGCGATCGAGCTGTTCGCCGAACTGATGCCTGTCGAAGCCGAGGTGGACAGCGACGCAACTGAACTGTTGGTCGACGACAGGCCGGTCGACAGCGAAGCAACCGTGCTATTGGTCGACGACAGGCCGGTCGACAGCGAGTTGACACCGCTTTGTGCCGTGCTGATGCCCGTCGACGTGGACGTCGACAACGACGAGATCGAGCTGTTCGCCGAACTGATGCCCGTCGAGGCCGATGTGGACAGCGATGCAACGGAACTGTTGGTCGACGACAAACCGGTGGACAGCGAGTTGACGCCGCTTTGTGCCGTGCTGATGCCCGTCGACGTGGACGTCGACAACGACGAGATCGAACTGTTCGCCGAACTGATACCGGTCGAGGCCGACGTGGACAGCGAAGCGACCGAACTGTTGGTCGACGACAGACCGGTGGACAGCGAATTGACGCCGCTTTGCGCCGTGCTGATGCCGGTCGACGCGGACGTCGACAACGACGAGATCGAGCTGTTCGCCGAGCTGATGCCCGTCGAAGCCGACGTGGACAACGATGCAACCGAACTATTGGTCGACGAGAGACCGGTGGACAGCGAATTGACGCCGCTTTGCGCCGTGCTGATGCCGGTCGACGCGGACGTCGACAGCGACGCAACCGTGCTATCGGTCGACGACAGACCTGTCGACAGCGACGATATCGAAGTCGTAGCCGAATCGAGCTTCGACGCGACCGCGTACAGCTGGCTGCCGTTGATTGCGTCGGTGCTGGCAGCCGTGACCTGACCGGCTGCGACGTTGGTGATCTGGCGTTCCGCACCCGGCGTGCCGACGCTCACGACCCCCACGGGCGCGCTGCCGGCGAATGCGCCGAACGTGGTCGAGCCGACCGCCGCACTGCCGGTCGGATTGGCCACGGCCGTTGCCGAGTTCGCGCCGAGCGCGACCGAGTCGTTGGTCGAGGCGGTCGCGCCCTTGCCGATCGCAACGGCGTCGGCGCCCGTCGCGACGCTGTCCGCGCCCGTCGAATTCGCGTGGACGTACTTGATGCCGTTCGCGTTGATGTTGTCGATCGCCGAGCCGACGCTGTTGTTCGTCGTCGTCGTGCCGTTCGCGTTGTACGTCGTGTACGACGGCGCGGAGATCGCGCCCGTCGCAGGGTTGTACGCCGCGCCGCCGCCGAGCGCCGCAGCGGTGCTGCTGCCGAGGTTGTTGGTCGTGGTCGTGATCGTCGACAGGCCAGTCGACAGCGAGCTGATGCCGGTCGACGTGGAAGTCGACAACGATGCGATCGAGCTGTTGGCCGAACTGATACCGGTCGAGGCCGACGTGGACAACGACGCTACTGAACTGTTCGTCGACGACAAACCGGTGGACAGCGAGTTGACGCCGCTTTGCGCCGTGCTGATACCCGTCGACGTGGAAGTCGACAGCGAAGCAACCGTGCTATTGGTCGACGACAGGCCGGTCGACAGCGAGTTGACACCGCTTTGCGCCGTGCTGATGCCGGTCGACGTGGAAGTCGACAGTGACGCGATCGAGTTGTTCGCCGAACTGATGCCTGTCGAAGCCGACGTGGACAGCGATGCAACTGAACTGTTGGTCGACGACAAACCGGTCGACAGCGAGTTGACACCGCTTTGCGCCGTGCTGATGCCGGTCGACGTGGACGTCGACAACGACGCAATCGAGCTGTTCGCCGAACTGATCCCCGTCGAAGCCGACGTGGACAGCGATGCAACGGAACTATTGGTCGACGACAAACCCGTCGACGTGGAAGTCGACAGCGTATTGATCGCCTGAACGGTTGCAAAAAGCTGCGAGCCGTTCACTGCGTCGGTGCTCGACGCCGTCAGGCTTCCGGCCGCAACGTTCGTGATCTGCCGCTCGGCTCCCGCGGCGCCGACGCTCACGACGCTGGCCGGCGCAGTGCCGGCGAACGTATAGGACGTTCCACCGATCGTTGCGCCCGGCGTCGCATTGGGCGCCGCGGTCACGGAGCTCGAACCCAGCGACACGTCATTCGCGTTATACGCCACTGCGCCGGCGCCGAGCGCCACACCGCCGTTGGCCACCGCGGTCGACGCATTGCCAAGCGCAATCGCGCCCGTGCCGGTTGCCATGTTCGAATTGCCGAGCGCGACCGCGCCCTGCCCGTTCGCCACGTTGTTGGCGCCGATCGCAACCGCCCCGGTCCCGGTTGCCGTGTTGGGATCGCCGATCGCAACCGCACCGTTGCCGCTCGCGGTCTGCTGGCTGCCGATCGCGACCGCGCCCGTGCCGCTACTGGCGCTCGACTGGTAGCCGATCGCGGTCGCACCCGTGCCTGCGGACGCAGCAACCACGTTCGAATCGCCGATCGCGACCGAAGACGACGCGCTGGCGGACGCACCCGATCCCAACGCGACCGCCTTGGTCGCCGAGTTCGCCGCCCCGCCGATCGCGATCGAGCCGGTGCCGTTCGCGACCGCCGCGTTGCCGACCGACACCGTGTTTTGGCCGCTCGCCGTCGCGGCATGCCCGAACGCCACGGCCGACTGCTCGGACGTCCCGGACGTGATGCCCGAATTGGCCGCCGATTGCGCGCCGATTGCAATGTCGCCCTGCCCGCTGGCTTTCGCAAGCGTGCCCACCGCGAAGGTGTCCATCGCCGACGCGACCGCGCCGATCCCGAACGCAACCGCACCTTGCCCCGACGCGGTCGCATACACGCCAACCGCGACCGCCCCGGCTCCACTCGCATTCGCGCCCCAGCCGAACGCCTGCGACGCCCAGCCGTTCGCATGCGCGTCGCAACCCATCGCCGTCGTTTGCAGCCCGTATGCAGTCGTGCCTGCAATTCCGTTGGCGCTCTGCTGAACATTGCCGGTCACGCTGTTGTTCGCGGTGTAGCCTTGCATTCCGGTCGTTTGTCCGGCACCTGCGTTCGTCGGCGTGTCGTAGCTCGTTGCGGCGTTCTGAACGCCGAAGCCGTAGATGCCGCCGGTGAAATTCGCCCCCGTACCGTAAACGCCGGCTACGGTGAATGGCCCTGAGGTCAGCCTGTTGCAATCCCCGTCGCCCACCATCGCGATCGAGTTTGCCGATGCCGTCGCGCCAAGCCCACCGGCACTTCCCCCCGCATGCGCGGTACCGGCACTGTTAGTCGAGACGCCGTTATCCGACACCGTAATCGCCGCGTAGGCGCTGGACGACAGCACCAGCGTCGCGAGCAGCGACACCATGCTCCCGACGGCCGCCACCAGGCCGGTTCCCCGCGACGCGCTGCCAGGCGAGTTTCCGGATGACCGTTCGGAAACGACCACAATCTGGCCCCGCGACCTGTTCCAGACTTTTCGATATATCTTGTTCATAATCAGTCACCCATCAAAGCAACGATACGCAGTCCAAATTAAACGGTAAACGACATTTCTTCTGATTTATATATTTAGGCGGAACCAGATTCCCGGAACATCAACAACGGACCGGCGCACGCTATCCGCAGATTTCTTCGAACGAAGAACGCCGCGAAATGAATGCCAAATGAGTCAGATCAATCTCATCGTATTTTTCTGGATAGAGACTGACCGAGAATCGCCATGACAAAAAATCAGCGATCGACCGACACACATCACCAACCGGTTCACACAGTTTATATTCGATTCAAAAAAAATGATTCGAATCAACACTACTTCAGTGTTAAATTTATATAAATCGACATCACCAGATAAAACACGGCATAAATTTTTTATCCAATAAAACAAGCCCGTAAATTCATATGACCATCCGTATTGGCAAATAAAACATCTCGCCCTGCGAAACCGAATGATTGAAATGCAGACGTCTTTCCGGAAGTGTTTTCGCAGGATCGTGTCGGCCGTCCAATTGACGACATCCACGTCGAAGTTTCCGGCCTCACGCGACGCGCGTGCGTGCGCGCATCCGCTACTGCTCTTCGTCCTGGCTCGGAATCAGAAAATGACGCAGATCCTGGCCAACCAGCCACTTGGGCACACGCCCCCGTCCCGACCACGTCGCGCCCGTGTGCGGATTCCAGTATTTCGGTGAAACTTTTCGCCCGCGGGGCGGCGACTTCGCCATTTCCCGAACGTCCACGCCGCTTTCGGCCAACAGTTCGAGCACTCGCCGGGCGATGCGTTGAGCCTCGTGCTCCCTCGCGATTTCGATCTCTTTCTTCAGTAGATCGAATTGCATCATGAGTTCGCTATACGTCTTCATCACGTTCCTCTGCTCGTCGAATCGAAGCCCATTACGTCACGGCGCGCGTCGAGACCCGGCCGAGTTCGACGGCGATCGCATTGCTGCAGGCCTGCAGCCGCGCGAGATAGTCGTGAACGTCGGCACGGCTGATCCGTACCTCCGGCCCCGTCACGCTGAGGGACGCGATCGCCGTGCCCGCCCGGTCGCAAACCGGCACCGCAATCGCGACGACTCCCGCCGTCACTTCGCCGACGCTCACCGCGTAGCCTTTGCGCGCGACCGCGTCGAGTTCCTCGGCAAGCTTGAACGGATCGCCCTGCCCCGTTCTTCGCACTTTCGCGAAATAGGTGTCGCGCACCTCGCCGGGCGCGAACGCGAGCAGCACCTTGCCCGACGCGCCGAGGCTGACCGGCCGCCGATTGCCGACGGCGCCGATCGTCCGGATCTCGCGGGACGTCTCGCAGCGCATGATGCAGACCGTTTCGAGCCCGTCTCGCACGCGCAGCACGACGGTCTCGTTGATCGCCTGGCTGAGCGCAAGCATGTGGCACTGTGCGGCGTGCACGAGCGCGGTCTGCCGCAACGCGGCGACACCGATCACGAACGCCTGCGTTCCAAGCGCATAAGTCGACGTGCGCTCGTCCTGCACGACGAAGCGATGGATCTCGAGCGTGCAAAGCATGCGATACGCGCGCGATTTGTTGATGCCGAGCTTCAACGCAAGCCGGGTCACGCCGAGATGTGGATGCTCGGCCACGCAGTTCAAAAGCTTCAGCGCGCTGTCAACCGCTTCGACGATGTAGTTCATTACAGCCCCCCACCCTGGGCAACGCAGATAATCTCGAATGCGTGGCTGGCTGCCTCGCACCGCACTCATGCGCTCAGCACGAGCCCCTCAAGTCCGCGCCGTGTTTAATGCCGATATGGCGCAGGCTTTCCAGCTGGTCGCTCGTCCATTTTGAATTCCCGACCGGACAGAGCGGCGACATCGACGATATTTCCACCAAGTCGTAATAGCTCAACGCGACAGACGATCCATAAATACTCTTCGCCTGCACATCCCCCGGTGTGATTTCATTGGATGCGCAGCGCTCGATGATCGTATTGCCACGCAGCACGCACCGCTGCGCCCAGACGACGGAAGGAAGATATTGATCGATCGGAAGCGGGCAATTTGCAAGCAGCCACAGACATAACCGTGGCGTCCGCCAACGTTCCGGCAGCCAACGCAGAATGCTCACCATAATCCCCGATCCCCGAATCGATGCCGGCAATACCGCTATCCCCTGACGCCCTGCGAATATGTTATTTCGGCGCGAGACATATACTTCCATCACACAAATTCGCAGCCTTGTTTTATTAGGCGACACACGAACGGCATCACATATCATCACACAATTAATCGATCGCACATCATTATTGCGGAACGCAGTCTAACTCGACTCCATATTTATTTACCAATGGAAATGACACGAATTTGTTAAATTTGGACAAGCTGTTTTACCTATCGAAAATCCCTTCGTTTTGTTTTTCCTGCTGAAACACAAGAATGGATTTCCGCCGATCATGTATCGACAGGCAAAACATCTCGCCCGGGCACCGGTCAACCCGCCGCCCGCCATGCAATTCGTCCGACGAGACGATCGCGTCCGCCCCTTCGCACGCCGCGTGTTGAATTTGGCCTCGGCCTGCACTAGCTTTTTTAAATGCCCGCATGATGCTGCGACGCCTCGCCGGCCGCGAATCGACGATCGTCGCAGCGCAATCCGATGGAGCACCTGCGATGCGTTGCCGCGCAGCATCCCTGTTGATCCCGCTGATCTGCGCCGCCGGATTGGCGGCGCAGAGCGTCGCCGAGGAGCACGCCATGACCTTGACCCTGACTTCGTCGGCCTTTCGCGAAGGGGGCGAGATTCCCCGCCGCCACACCTGCATGGGCGCGGACGTGTCGCCGGCGCTCGCGTGGTCCGGGGTGCCCGCCAATGCAAAGAGCCTCGCGCTGATCGTCGACGACCCTGACGCGCCGGACCCGTCCGCACCGCAGATGACCTGGGTCCACTGGGTCCTGTACAACATCCCGCCCACGGCGCCCGGGCTGCAGGAAGCGCTCTCCGGCAGCGCGCTGCCGCCGGGCACGCTCGAAGGCACCAACGACTTCCGGCGCGCCGCGTATGGCGGCCCCTGCCCGCCTGTCGGCCGCCATCGCTATTTCCACAAGCTGTATGCGCTCGATACGGTGCTGCCCGATCTCCACAAGCCGACCAAGGCGGCGCTGGAAAAGGCGATGCAAGGGCATGTGGTTGCGCACGCGGAACTGCTCGGCACGTTCCGGAAGTAACCGAGCATGGCAGGCCGGAAAACCCGGCCGCGATGAAAAAAATCGCGCGACCGGAACGCAGGGCCAAGCCTGCGTGAACCGATCGCGCGAGTCGCTTCACTCAAGCGTCACGTCGACGCGAAACCGCTCCGACTCGACCATGTCGAGCTCGCCGATATGCCCGGCGTCGCACAGATCGCCTTGCGCTTGCCGCAGCAGCGCAAGGCGCTGCGCCGCATCGCCGACCGTCACGATCGAGGCTGCCGCCTTCATCGACACCTTCGCCTCCGACTTTGCGCGGCGAATCTCGCGCAGCACATCGGAAACGACGACGCTCATCGCACCGTCCGCATCCGCTCCGGCAAGCATCCTCAGCGATGCGGCGTCGGGCCACGCCGAACGATGGATCGATCCCGTTTGCCACCATGACCAGCACTCTTCCGCGGCGAACGGCAGGAACGGCGCGAACAAGCGCTGCAACACGGACAGGGACGCGGCCAGCGCGCGGTGCGCGGAGAAGGCGCGCGCATCGCTCCCCCGCGCGCGGTTTTTCACCAATTCCACGTAGTCGTCGCAATACCACCAGAAAAACGCCTCGATATGCTCGATCGCTTTGCTGTAGTCGAGCGCGTCGAATGCCGTGGTCGCCAGCGTCACGACCTGCGCGAGACGCGCGATCATCGCGCGATCGAGCGCCTCGCGAAGCGGCGCGGCGGGCGGTTGCGCAAAGCCGAGCGCGAGCTTCGACACGTTCAGCAGTTTCAGTGCAAGCCGGCGACCGTTGCGCATCTGCGTTTCGTCGAAGGCCGTGTCCATGCCCGGGCGTCCGAGCGCCGCCCAATAGCGCACGCCGTCCGAGCCGTGCGTGTCCAGCAATGCGGCGGGCGTCACCACGTTGCCTTTCGATTTGGACATCTTCTTGCGGTCCGGATCGAGAATCCAGCCGGACAGCATCGCGTGCGTCCACGGCAGGCACGCGCTCTCCAGATGCGAACGCGCGACCGTCGAGAACAGCCATGTGCGGATGATGTCGTGGCCCTGCGGGCGCAGGTCCATCGGGAACACGCGCTCGCAGCATTCGTCCGGCTCGCCCCATGCGGCGGCGATCTGCGGCGTCAGCGAACTGGTCGCCCAGGTGTCCATGATGTCGCTTTCGCCGATGAAGCCGCCGGGCTTGCCGCGCTGCGCCTCGCCATAGCCGGGCGGAACGTCGGTTTGCGGATCGACGGGCAGCGCCGTTTCGTCGGGCTGGATCGGCGTGCGGTAATCGGGCTGCCCAGCGGCGTCGAGCGGGTACCACAGCGGAATCGGCACGCCGAAAATCCGCTGACGGCTGATCAGCCAGTCGCCGTTCAGGCCGTCCACCCAGTTCGCGTATCGGCTGCCCATGAATGGCGGATGCCAATGGAGCTCGGCGCCGCGCGTCAGCAATGCGTCGCGCAGCGCCGGATCGCGCCCGCCGTTACGCAGATACCATTGGCGCGTCGCGACGATTTCCAGCGGCCGCTCGCCCTTTTCGAAAAACTTGACGGCGTGACGGGTCGGCCGGGGCGCACCCGTCAGCGCGCCGGCCGATGCGAGTTGCGCGACGACCTCGCGGCGCGCGTCGGGTAGCGGCTTTCCTGCAATGCGCGCATAAGCGGTTCTGCTTTCGTCCGACCGGAGCCATTCGGGCATCTCCTCGCGCAAGCGGCCGTCCCTGCTGACGATCGCGCGCGTCGGCAGTTCGAGTTCGCGCCACCAGATCACGTCGGTCAGATCGCCGAACGTGCAGATCATCGCGATGCCCGTCCCCTTGCCGGGGTCGGCAAGCGCATGCGTCATCACCGGAATCTCGACGTCGTACAGCGGGCAGCGCACGCGCTTGCCTGCGCGTGCGTGAAACCGCGCATCGTCGGGATGGACGACGAGCGCCACGCATGCGGCAAGCAGTTCGGGCCTCGTCGTGGACACGATCACGTCGTTTCCCGCGTCATCCAGGAAGCGGAGATCGTGCCATGCACCGTCGATCTCGCGGTCTTCGAGTTCGGCCTGGGCGACCGCGGTCTGGAACGTGACGTCCCACAGGCAAGGCGCTTCCTGCTGGTAGAGCTCCCCGCGCCGCAGGTTGCGGAGCAACGCCCGTTGGCTGATGCGCTGCGCGCGTGCGCCGATGGTCGCGTAGTTGAGGTCCCAGTCGACCGAGATGCCGAGCCGCACGAACAATTCGCGAAACGCGGTTTCGTCGATGGCCGTCAACCGATGACACAACTCGACGAAATTGCGGCGGCTGATCCGCTTGAACGACGCGCGCTGCGTCGGCACCACGTCCGGCACGCGAAAGCCGGGATCGTAGGGCGAGTGAGGATCGCAGACGACGCCATAAAAATTCTCCACGCGACGCTCGGTCGGCAGGCCGTTGTCGTCCCAGCCCATCGGATAGAAAACCGTCTTTCCCGTCATGCGCTGATAGCGGGCGATGATGTCCGCGTGCGTGTAGCTGAACACGTGCCCGACGTGCAGCGAGCCGGAGACGGTCGGCGGCGGCGTGTCGATCGAGTACACCGCGTCGCGCGCGGCGGCGCGGTCGAAAGCGTAGATACGCTGCGTTTCCCATCGCGTGCTCCATTTCGCTTCGAGTCCGTCGAGTCCGGGTTTCTCCGGGATGGAGCGGTGGATGGGCTGTGTCGTTGGTTGAGACATGGTGGCGCTTCCCTGTCGTCGTCTTGATGTGGGAACCGGATGGCGTGGAACGAGCGCGAGCGCGGTCCGTCCGCGGGCCATGCGGATGCTTGATGAGAATCGCCGCGTTCAACGGCGATGCTGGCGGCTGGATGAGGCGTCGCGGCGACTGCCCGATGGGCGCGCGAGACGGAGCCGGTTTCCTCGCAGGTCGTCGGGGTCCGGCGGCGTGGGGACGCGCCATCCGAGCGGACGGACTACGTCGAATCCGGGAATGCGTTCGGGGGAGACGTGACGCGGGTGCGCGCAATGGCGCAAGCGCTCGAGGCGGGAGACAGCGATTGAACGGGTTGCCGTGGCGGCGATCAGCGCGGCGTTACGTTTAACGGTGACATAGCTTCCTCCATGGATAAGGGGAATGGGATTCCGGGCGCGTAGCCCGGACAGCAATTTATAGACGAATATCGGAGCGCTCGCAATACCTGCCTGGAGGTTCGAACGAGAGCCGGCACGGCGGATCGCGAACTGCCGGTCGTTCAACGGAAACACGCATGGCTCGTCCTGTGCCGATGGCGTATTTTGAGCGTGGACGCAACCTTTCCGACGGGTCACTTCCCGTTGATCCGACGCGTATCGGCGACACCATGGTTACGGTATCGACACATCGTGCAACTCGATGATTCAAGGAGAGTGTGATGCGAACTCGTCTCATTGCCTGCGGCCTGGTGATTTCCGGCTTGATGCTCGGCGGCGCGGCGAAGGCTCAGCAACCGGCAGCCGACACCCGCACGTCGATCGAATACATCCGTCCGGGCGGGCAGTTCGTCAACCCCGCGCCGTACTCGCCGGCCGTCAAAGCCGGCCATCTGCTATTCGTCGCAGGCACCCCCGCCTTCGACAAAAACGGAAAGGTCGCCGTCAACGACTTCACCGCGCAGATGAATCAGGTCATGGAAAACATCGGCGGTGTGCTGAAGGCTGCGGGTGTGGGCTGGGATCGTGTCGTCAAGGTGACCGTATTGCTCGTGCGGCGCGAGGATTTCAAGGAGATGAACCGCATCTATGCGACGCATTTCGCGCCGGGGAAATATCCGGCCCGCACCACGGCGATCGTGAGTTCGTTGCCGAATCCGGACTTCCTGCTGGAAATCGATTGCGAAGCAGTCGTTGAATAGCCGGGAAGTCGACGTCGGCTTCGGCATCGTGTGACGGATACGATCCGTCATGCCGCGGCGCGCGCCCCCGCGACGCGCCGCAGTACCGTCATCGGGCCGAGCGTTCTGATGACCTGCATCTGCGCGGCGTCGCGCACGAAGAGCGATCCCGCAAAGCCCAGCGCGTTGATCGAAATGCCGTCGACGCACTCCATGGATCTCGGAACGAGCAGCATGCCTTGCGGCATGACGAGCAGGTTGTAGGCCGAGGATTGATGCGCTACGCCGTCGACATCGACCGCACGCAGCCCCGTCGCGTCCAGCAGATCGCGATAGACGCCGAGCGCGCGCTGCGCGCAGTCGCTCGGCGGCGTGCCGGGCGGCAACGCCAGCCTTGCGAACGCGTGGGGAAACGCGAGCCCCTCAATGGTGCAGACGGAACCGTCGTCGCGCGCGGAGGCGAGAAGCGGCGCGATCGGCGGCATGGGTTCGCCTTGCGCAAACGGCAGTGGAACGATCTGCAGATGCTTGTGCGGCTGGCTCGCACCGGCCGCCGCCCCGCCGTTGTAGAAACCGAGGCCCTGGAATTCGGCCATGCAGGTGAACAACGCGGTGAAGTCCGCCGCGTTCAACAGCGCTTCCTGCGGCTCGAAGCGACGCGTGACGACCAGCAGATGATGATCGATCACGTTGAACTTGTTGAGCAACGCGAGATGGGTGTCCGTGATGTCGGCAACGAAGAGGTTCGGATCGCAAGGCAGAAACGGATCGATCGATGCGCGTTCCGGAGGCTGTCCGGCTTCCCGCTTCCGCCTCTCTTCATCCTTGCGCACGAGGCTCGAAACCTGGCGCACGAGAAAGCGTACGCCGCCGTCTTCGATCGTCGTCCGAGTCGTTTCGACCGGGCGCAGTGCGCCACAGGCCAATGCGTGTTCGGTCTGGCGCAGGACGGCAGGCCAGAGCATGCCGGGCTGAAGACGCACGGAGTCGCACATGGGAAAGCCTCGAACGTTCACGGTGCTTACCGCCACATACTAGCCTCTTCGGCATGCATTCGTCGTACTCGCGCGTCATCGCGCTTCGACGCCACCTCTGATGGTCGAACCCGTCGTGCAGCCGTGCCTTGAATATTCGAGGACCGCAGGAATATTCGAGATCGCGCGAACGTTTAGCTTCCTCGGGCGCTCACGCACGGAGCGATTTCTCACCAGTCAGACTGAGGAGGACACCATGTCCCAGGTCTCGTGGGGTCTCAAGGCGGCGACCGTCATCGTCCTCGCCGCCGGTTTCACCATTGCGCATGCCGCTGACAATGACGCTTACGTCGTCACGCCGCTCGTGTCCAATCTGGTCGGCTCGGCCCCGAAGGTCGACCCCGTGCTGCAGAACGCATGGGGGGTTGCCTTCAGTCCGGCAGGAAGTCCGTTCTGGGTCAACGACAATGCCACCGGCTGCGCCACGCTGTATGACGGCCAGGGAGCCAAGGTCGCGCTGCAGGTTTCCATCCCGCTGCCGGGCAACGTGATACCGGCCAGCGCCTGTCATCCCGTCTCTTCCATCAATCCGCCGAATCCCGCGCCCGCGGCGCCGACCGGAATCGTGTGGAATCCGTCGTCGGCATTTCTCGTGCCCGGCACCAAGCTTCAGGCCGCCTTCATCTTCGCGACCGAGGACGGCACGCTTTCCGCCTGGGCCGGCGGCCTGAATCCGGCGGACCGCGCCGTGCTCGCGGCCGATAACTCGTCCACGCCATCCGCGGGTAACGGCGCCGTCTACAAGGGTCTCGTCTTCGGCGTGAACGCGAAAGGCCCCTTCCTGTTTGCGACGAACTTCCGTGCGGGACGAATCGATGTATTCGGGCCGAACGGCACGAACGGCATGTTCACGCCCGCGACGACGGACGGCGGCTTCGTCGACCGGCGCATTCCGGCCGGCTACGCGCCGTTTGGCATCGCCAACATCGATGGCGACCTTTTCGTCACCTATTCGCAGCAGGACGATCAGAAGCATGACGACGTTGCCGGCAACGGTCATGGATTCGTCGACGTATTCGATACGGACGGCCACCTGCTGCGCCGCTTCGCCAGCCACGGCACGCTCGACTCCCCGTGGGGCATCACGCGCGCTTCGTTTGCATTCGGCCGCTTCAGCGGCAAGATCCTGGTCGGCAACTTCGGCGACGGGCGAATCAGTGTCTTCGACGACAACGGCAGGTTTGTCGAGCAGCTGGAGAACGCGGCCGGCAATCCGCTGTCGATCGACGGCCTGTGGACGCTGACACTCGGCGGCGGACGCAACTCGAGCCCGGACACGCTGTATTTCACCGCGGGTCCGAACAAGGAGACCAATGGCCTGTTCGGCACCATCGCGCCAATGAATGGCTCCAGGGCGCACAGGTCCGATCAGAACGAGCAATAACCGGCAGTCGCACGTGGCCGGCGGCGTGGTCCGCCGGCCCGGCCACGCATGTCGCCGAGCATGCGGCGATATGCGGCGATATGCGGCGATATGCGGCCGGTTGCCCGCGCGTTAGAACCGATGCCGCAGCCCCAGCGCGACGATCACCTGGTTGTCGTTCGCGGACGGCGCCAGCGTCCATACCGTCGCGTTGAATGCCGGATTGCCCCGACCTCCGCTCACGCTCTGGTAAACGCCTTCGAGATACACGTCCGTGCGCTTCGTGAACGCGTAATCGGCCTGCGCGACCACCTGATTCCACTTCGGCCGGGTTTCGCCCGAACGCGATTCGAAGCGGCCCATCGTGTACGTATACGCGGCGGCGAGACTGAACGCCCGCGTGACGAAGTAGCGCCCGTCGATCGAGAAGTTGTCGAACACCAGCGAATTGCCCTTGAGCGCGGCGATGCTGCCGCCCTGCAGCACGCCGGTCACGCCGTCGGTCGCCGAATGCGACCACCCGAGGCCGACCGAATGCAGGCCGAACGCGTAGCGTCCCGCGACGGACCAGATCTGCTGGCTGCCGCCGGTGATCGTCGCCGAGCCGTCCACCGTGCTCAGTGCGCCGTTCGGGTTGGCCAGGTTGCGGTCCCGGTTGATCTTCAGATACCCCGCGCCGAGCTTGAACGGCCCGTTCGCATAGGACACCCCCGCGCTCCACGCCGCGTTGTTGCCGAACTGGCCGGCCGTGTTCGAGAAGCCGTACATCAGGCCGAAGGTCAGCCCGTGGTACGTCGGGCTCGTGTACTTGACCGAGTTGTTGATGCGGATGTTGCGGTTGGAATCGTCGTTGTCGTACGGATGGACCGCGAGGTTGCCGCCCCAGCCGGGCCCCGACGCGCCCAGCGGCGTCACGAAATCCAGGATGAGGTCGTACTGGCGGCCGAACGTGAGCGCCCCGGCCGTCTTCGAATTCAGCCCGACCCACGCCTGACGGCCGAACATGTCGACGCCCTTCTGCGACAGCGCGCCGGTGGTGCCCGAAAAGCCGTTCTCGAGCGCGAAGATCGCCGACATCCCGCCGCCGAGGTTCTCGGTGCCGCGGATTCCCCAGCGCGACGCGTTCTGTGCGCCGCTCGTCATCGACCAGCTGCTGCTGCCCGGCGAACCTGCGCCGTGCGTGCGCTGGTTGTTCGCATAGGTGATCGACGTGTCGATCAGGCCGTACAGCGTCACGCTGCTTTGCGCGTGGGCCGCGCCCGCGCCGAAGCCCGCGAGGCAGGCCGCGACGACGGTCCCGGCGAGCCCGGACACCCGCCGGCCGCCGAAAGTTGCTCGATGCGCGCTGGCGCGGGTCTTGTCGCGCGTGTTCTTGTTTCTATCGCAGTACATATATTATTTTTTCAGGTTGCTTTGGCGAGAACGCCGGCGTGTCACCGCGGTGGATCGACCGACGGATCGGCGGCCATTATTGGAGATGGCGCGACAGTCGATTAACGCGCTGCACAGAAAAGGTCTTCTGCAAAATCCGGGCTAATCGCGCGATGTCGCGGCTCGGCCCGCCTCCTTCAAGGTTGCATTCACAACTTTCATCGCACTGTGCGCCGCCCCCCAAAACGACAAAGCCCGGTGCGCATCCGCGCACCGGGCTCGTCACATCGCCGACGACGCGGCGAGACCTTACTTCCTGTCGAGCGAATACTTGCCCGGCCCAGTCAGCGCGAGCAGCAGCAGGCCGCCCACGATGCTGACGTTCTTGTAGAAGTTGATCATCGCGATGTACTGATCCATCCCGTGCGCCGCCCAGTAGCGATGCCCGATGAACGCGGTGGCTACCGTATAGGCCGCGAACAGCAACGCGAGCGGCCGCGTGTAGAAGCCGATTGCGATCAGCAGGCCGCCGGCCAGCTCGACCGCGACCGCGATCACCGCCGACAGCTCGGGCGACGGCGCCCCGGTCGACGCCATGTAGGCGACGGTGCCCGAGAAGCCGGTCAGCTTCTGCCATCCGAACAGGATGAACAGCACCATCATCAGCACGCGGGCGGCGAGCAGCAGCCCATCCTTCTTCGATTCCAGTGATACGTATCGCATGGCAAGCCTCTTTCAATTGACGGGTCGATGCGTCCGTCGGCGGCCGCGTCCCGATGCGGCGGGACACTTGGACGGCGGACTGCTTCTTCGCTCGATCGACCGGCAAACCGGAGCGGATCTCGCGAAGCACAGGTGCAGTTTACTGTCTCGCCATGATTCATCAATCGCCTGAAATCGGATTTGCCGTCACATTCTGGTGGACAATAGGCGCGCACCAAACCGTGACCAGGGCCCGCTGGCTCACCGCCGAGAGGCCGCCGGCAGCCCTACGCCGTGCCGGCCTCGCGCGCCGAGCGCGCTTCGTAAGTCTTCAGATGGTTGTATGCGACGCGCAGCAGCGAGATCCCGGCATTCGCCGCCGGCGCGTCGCCACCGCGCGCGAGCAGATCGCCGATCACGTGGTCCGCTTCCACACGCGCGCCCTGCTCGACGTCGCGCAGCATCGACGCCGTCAGGCTGGACGGCGTGAACAGCGTCTTCTGCGCGCGGGCGTCGAATTCGCCGCTCGGCGCGTAGCCGTTGTGCCGGGCGATCGCCACGCATTCGCCCAGCAGGGTTTCGAGCAGGAGCCTGCCGTCCGGCGCGGCCAGAATGTCGCCCACCGAGCCGCGAAACAGCGACGTGCCCGCCGCGAGCGTGGCCAGAAACACCCATTTCTCCCACATGCGCGCAATGATCGCGTCGCTCAGCGTGACGTCGAAGCCGGCGTCGTCGAGCACGTCGAAAACCGCCTGCGTGCGGGCGGACACGCCGCCGCCCAGCTCGCCGAACGACACGCTGTGCGCGTCGTTCAGGTGCACGACGTGCTGCTGCGCATCGAGCGTCGCGGCGATCATGCACAACCCGCCCAGCACGCGCGACGGCCCGAACTTCGCCTCCAGCACGTCGAGGTGGCGCATCCCGTTGAGCACCGGAAGAATCATCGTGGCCGGGCCGACGAACGGCGCGATGGCAGCGATCGCGTCATCGAGGCCGTACGCCTTGCAGCTGAGGAAAATCAGGTCGAACGGCTCGGCCGGATCGCTCGCGCTGACGGTATTCACGTCGGAAAGCGTCAGATCGCCACGCGGGCTGCGGATCACCAGGCCGTCGCGGTCGAGCGTCCGCGCGCGGGAATCGCGCACCAGAAACGTCACGTCGCGCCCGGCCGCCGCGAGGCGACCGCCGAAATAGCCGCCCGTTGCCCCTGCTCCAAGTATCAGGATTCTCATAGTCGCCTCAATCTCTCCGTGTCGTCATCGCATCGGCGAATGCCGATATCACGATGCATGTGAGCGAAAAGGTAGCGCAAATTGCGATGGCGTGCCGGCGGCGCGGCGCGAGATGCGCACAGTTGCACTGTGACACCGGCCGCCTCGTCAATGTCTTCGAGCAACGCAGCGCCATCTCCGCATGCTGCGATCAGTTTGCTCTTGTCTGCAGGGCCGCCTTGCCGTAGTCGACCGACACCTCGCGGAACGCCCATTGGATCGCCTTCTCGTAGTTCGGGATCTCGATGCGCTTCTGCACGTGCGCGAGATCGAGATTCGTGAGGTTCGTGCCGGCCTTGAACAGCCCGCCGAGCGTCGGCCTCGCGGTGCCGAACGCGCCCGTCAGCGAAATCTTCGGGAAGAACGCTGCGCGCGCCGCGCCCATGTTCGCGGATATGAATAGATCGAAAAGTTTTTTATTCACCTGATGCCTGTCAGATTTTTTATCGAATAAGACGGACATCGAAATAGGACAATTTCAATGAAAGCTTGCGCTCATTGCAGCTGAATTGAGTCGCCCCTGAGTTAATGAAATGCGACACATAACACGCCATCCATCTCATAAAAATATGAATCATGAAAAATTGTCACAATTCGATCATAAACAACAATTCGCCAGAATAAGGAGAGTTTTTACTTCTCAAGTCCGGGCCCGCAAGGTTATTGTTCAATGCGCTATTCGTGTGTCACGTCAGGGTACAGGTCATGTCGACGAAGATGACGCGCGCTGCTAATCGGAAACAGGGATGAAGAGCAACATGACGGGCCTGTTTTGACGGTACCGGACGCTACGCATCGTAACTTCACGGCGATATCGAGGCGACGGGCACACGTAATCGAGGTGTCCGGCACCGACAGCGCGGTCACGTCGTCAGTCGTGTCCGTTGAGGCGCTGGGCCGGTAATGACCCGGAAACCGTGAGGTACAGCCGATGTGGAAGAGGCCGATTCGTTTGATAATTATTTTAGCGTCTATCTTTCTGGTCGCGTGCATCAATACCGCGCACCCCGTAAGGGAAACGTTGCGCGAGGAGGATTGGAACGAGTACGTGGTTTATCGTATCGACGATTATCGCCACATCAGCATTCGAAGTCCGCAGAAGTGCGATGGTCATCTTGACGGGAATATCTACTATAACGACACGCGTTCGGGAGTTCGCACGTTCGTTTCGTTTACCGGGCCAATGCGAAACGGTCTCTATCGAGGGTACTATGCTATCCACTCCGACAAACCCTATATAGCCATTCCCGCAATCGCATTTTCTCAAACCAGAGGAATGCTGCTCCGCATCTATTATTCTTACGACAGCGGAAAAACTTTTCAGTGGTTCTTGGCTGGAGAGGAGAATTCGAATCTGGCAATCATAGTTAATGAGAATAAGTTATACCTAACAGCCGCAAATTTGCATGACGGGAAGGACTACACAGGTGGGTCGGGCGTCATTTTTGATATTTCAAAAGATATGGATTGGAGAATTTCTCATTACGACTCACCGATTTCAGCATTTGACAAATATGCAAAAAAAGTTTATGAGATTCCACGCAATCTGAAGTCCCCGTCCGGACACACTCACTGGGGATGTCCATCTATTTTAAAAAAATAAATAGAATTTACAGATAAAACATGGGGAATATAAAAACGAAATTCATTGCCGAGTCGGTATGCGTTCCAGGCGACTGCAATGTAACGAATGTGCCGGTTCCCCGCCCAATGCCATGTGTCGTTATCTTTGTACATGGAGTTAATTCAGAGGGAGAATGGTACAACATCGCGGAAAATTCTCTTGTAAATGGAATAAATGAACGCCTTGGAAGAATGGATCTCGCATCGAACGGCTGCAAGTATGGTGATAGCGTTCGCACAGACAGGAGGCCACTCAAAAGCTTGGAACTAGAAAATAGTCCAATAATCCGATTTTATTGGGGCTACCGTGCAGCCAAGGACGAGACCAACGATGCAAAATTCCCTTGGCGGATTCCACTAAAAACGCGTTTCGCTCGACCCGAGGGGAGGCGCGATGACCCCTCGTACACGCCTTATTCGTACCCGAGCTACTCCTACAAAGCCTCTGTAAAGGACATCAAAGGCAGCACGTACTACTGGGGCGGAGGTCCGTTCCAGAACGGCACGTCGGCCTTGAGCATGTCATGGTATGACGGTTTTAATCCGGTCGTCTGGGGCATCAACATTGGCAGTCCGACGATCAACCCTGAGCGGAACCGCCCGCTCAACGCGTGCCCCAAGCGAACCTATTACGTGAACGCATCGAAGCGGCTCGCGAAGCTCATCGATACGATCTACGAGCGATACCCGAACGATACGATTGCGGTGGTCAGCCACAGTCAGGGGACGATGATCGCATCGCTCGCGATGTTTTACGTCGAGAAGGTTCCGGATACGCTGTTTCTATGCAACTCGCCGTATCGGTTGAGCGAAACCGTGCTGGACGATTTCCAGATGGGTTCTAAAGCGCCGACGACCAAGGCGCGTGTGAACACGTTCTTCAACATGCTTGATCGCTTCAAGGCGGCCCAGGCCGATACCCCGTCCAAGGTATCGGCGGAGCAACTGGTAGGCGTGGGCGGTTGGTTTGACGCAGCGGTGCTGGCGAAATACGAGAACGCAACTGCGCTTTCCGCAGGCGTTGAACGGGAGAGCGTCGAGGACGACGATTTTTTTGCGGAGGAAGCCCCTCCGGTGCGATGGAGCCCGTCGATCCCGATGGAGGATCCGGTCCCCGGCAAGGAAGAACTGAGTCATCACAACCATGGCAGGGTGTTCGTTTATTTTTCGCCGCACGATCGCGTGATGGGGGCGACACCGCTCGAAAGCATTGGCTGGAAGGGTGTCGACGACAAGCTTCCCGACCCGGCAAACCCGAAATCGTTCGCGAAGGTCGAGCCGTTCGACAAATACCGGGGCGTGCTTTTTCAGCGCCAGTTCATGCGCTCACATGCAGTCGGCGGCGCACCCAATCCCAAAACACCCCGCTGTCCGAGTGATGGTGAGCCATGGAATCCGCCATCCCCGGCAATCTTGGGCCCTGTCAAGGAACACGCGTCGATAGCCCGTGATGCGACGGTCAACGTCAACGGTCCAGCCGTGCCTCGACCGATCTTGGCCGAAGAAATGAAGACGTTCGACGACGATACGGCCAAGAAAAATAACGAGATGCTCGCGGATGACAACGATTACCTGTACTACGAAGAACTGTATATGGACAAGCCGAAGTGGGTGCGGGAGGACGCTCCGCCCTACGACGGCTCGAACCAGGTGCGCTATCGTCGCCAGATACCGGAAGAGATTGCCGAGGAATTCCGATCAACGATCGCCACGCCGACCAATCACAGCACGATTTTGATGTACGAACAAGGAATGCTGGTCGAGCGCGTGCTGGCCTACGACCTGCCGATCGGTCGGGCCGACAGTTTTTCGGATCGTGCGTTCTGGAAGAAGCTGCTGAAGATGGCCGATTGGCTCGAGGAGGATCCGGATTACGAACAGGGCGGCGATTACCAATTGGCCGGAGAACCGCCACCCGGTGTTGACTGCGAAACCAACGGCATGGCCAATGAGCGCTCTATCTACAAGGGCTCCTAAGCCGACCTGTTTTTTAGTGCCTCATGTAGAAGAAACGCCACGGACTTCCGTGGCGTTTGTCTTTCGCGGGACATCGGCAGTTGCCCGCCCAGCATCGCGCCGACCGGCGGCGCTTACCCCTTCGCGGCAGCGGCCGATGCCGCCACCGGCGCAGCCACCTTGCCGTAGTCGACCGGCTGGTCGGCCGGGCGCGGCGTCTCGCCGGCCCGCTCGATCCAGCCGCCGCCCAGTGCGCGGTACAGGTCGACGAGGCTGGTCCAGCGCGCGAGCCGCGCGGTGATCAGCGTCTGCTGCGCCGCGTACAGGTCGGTCTGCGCGGTCAGCACCGACAAGTAGCTGTCCACGCCGTTCTTGTAGCGCAGGTCCGACAGGTCGTAGCGGCGCTGCTGCGCGTGCTCGTTTCGTTCGAGCGCGCCGATCTGCTGGTCGTATGTGCCGCGCGCCGCAAGCCCGTCCGCCACTTCGCGGAACGCCGACTGGATCGCCTTCTCGTAGTTCGCGATCTCGATGCGCTTCTGCACGTTCGCGAGATCGAGATTGGCGAGGTTCGCGCCGCCCTCGAAGATCGGCATCGCGATCTGCGGCGCAAACGACCACGCCGCCGTGCCGGCCTTGAACAGCCCGCCGAGCGTCGGGCTCGCGGTGCCGAACGCGCCCGTCAGCGAGATGCGCGGGAAGAACGCCGCCCGTGCCGCGCCGATGTTCGCATTGGCCGCGAGCAGGTTCTGCTCGGCTTCCATGATGTCCGGACGACGCGTCAGCAGATCCGACGGCAACCCGGCCGGGATGTCGGTCAGGAAGTTCTGCGCGTCGAGCGGCATGCCCGCCGGCAGGTCGTCCGGCAGCGGCTCGCCGACGAGCAGCACCAGCGCGTTGAGCGCCTGCGCGCGCAGGCGCGCCTGCGACTGCTGATTCGCCTGCGCGGTCTCGACGATCGTCTGCGCCTGGCGCAGGTCGAGTTCCGAGCCCGTGCCGTTGTCGAACTTCAGTTTCGTCAGGTCGTACGACGCCTGCGCGGTCTTCAGCGTATCGTCCGTCACCTTCAGCAGGTCGTCGTACGCGAGCACCGTCAGATACTGGTCGGCGACCTGCGACACCAGCAGGATCTCCGACGCCTTGCGTGCCTGCGCGGTCGCGAAGTACTTCGCGAGCGCCTGGTCCTTCAGGCTCTGGAGCCGGCCGAACAGGTCGAGCTCCCACGATGCCTGCAGCCCGACGTTGTAGGCCGTCGAGATGTTGCGCCCCGGGATGGCCGTGAGCGCATTCGGCGTGCGCGTGCGATTGCCGGTGCCGACCGCGTCGAGCGTCGGCATCAGGTCCGCACGCGTGATCTGATATTGCGCACGCGCCGCCGCGACGTTCAGCACCGCGACCCGCAGGTCGCGGTTGTTCTTCAGCGCGATGTCGATCAGCCGCTGCAGGCGCGGATCGACGAAGAATTCGCGCCAGCCGATGTCGGTCGCCGCCTGGCCGTTCGCGCTGCGCGCGCCGGCCGCCGCGGCCGGCTGCGTCGCATAGACGCCGCCGGACGGGAACGCCTGCGAAACGGGCGCATCGGGCCGCGTGTAATGCGGCGCCATCGTGCAGCCCGTGGCGAAGAGCGCGGCGGCCAGTGCGACTGCGCTTGCAGTCAAAACGTGTTTTTGCATCATCACTGTCCCTTCTTCTCGTCGTCGCCGTGGTCGCCCTTCTCTGCCTGGTGCATGTGATCCTGCGCGAGGCGCAGCGCGACATCGGCATCCTCCTGCTCGCCGCTGAAGATCTGGCGTACCTTCACGAAGAACATCGGGATCATGAAGATCGCGAGGAACGTCGCGGTGATCATCCCGCCGATCACGCCGGTGCCGATCGCGTGCTGGCTCGCCGAGCCCGCGCCGTTGCTGATCGCGAGCGGCAGCACGCCGAGAATGAACGCGAGCGACGTCATCATGATCGGCCGCAGCCGCAGGCGCGCCGCTTCCAGCGCGGCCTCGATCGGCCCCATCTTCTCCGTTACCTGCAGCTCGCGCGCGAACTCGACGATCAGGATCGCATTCTTTGCGGACAGGCCCACCGTGGTCAGCAGGCCGACCTGGAAGAACACGTCGTTCTCGAGGCCGCGCAGCGTCGTCGCGAGCAATGCGCCGATCACGCCGAGCGGCACGACCATGATCACCGAGAACGGAATCGACCAGCTTTCATACAGCGCCGCGAGACACAGGAACACGACGAGGATCGAGATCGCATACAGGATCGGCGCCTGCGAGCCCGACTGGATTTCCTGGTACGACAGCCCCGTCCACGAGTAGCCGACGCCTTCCGGCAGCTTCTTCGCGAGCGCTTCCATCGCCGCCATCGCCTGGCCGGTCGACTTGCCCGGCGACGCCTGCCCCAGAATCTCGAACGACGAGACGCCGTTGTAGCGCTCCAGCTTCGGCGAGCCGTAGGTCCAGTGGCCGGTCGCGAACGCGCTGAACGGCACCATCCCGCCCGCGCCGTTGCGCACGTACCAGACGTTCAGGTCTTCCGGCGTCGTCCGGAACGGCGCGTCGGACTGCACGTAGACCTTCTTGATCCGGCCGTCGGTGTCGAGGAAGTTGTTCACGTACTTCGACGCCCACGCGATCGAGAACGTCTGGTCGATCGCATCCGGCGTCACGCCGAGCGCATCCGCCTTCTCGCGGTCGATGTCCACCTTGTACTGCGGCGTGTCGTTCAGGCCGTTCGGGCGCACCAGCGCGAGCAGCGGGTCCTTCGACGCCATCTCGAGCAACTGGTTGCGTGCTGCAATCAGCGCATCGTGGCCGAGACCGCCGTTGTCGGTCAGCTGGAAGTCGAAGCCGGACGCGTTGCCGAGCTCCCGAATCGACGGCGGATTGAACGGAATCACCATCGCATCCTTGTACTTCGCGTAATGCGCGGCGGTCCTTCGCAGCAGCGCCTGCACCTTCTGATCCGAACGCTGGCGCGCCGAGAAGTCCTTCAGCTTCACGAACACGAGGCCCGAGTTCTGGCCGCGACCCGCAAAGCTGAAGCCGTTCACGGTGAACACCGCGCCGACCACGTCCTTTTCCTGGGTCGTCAGGTAGTCGTTGATGTTCGCGAGCGTCTTCGCGGTCGTTTCCTGCGTCGAGCCGGACGGCGTCTGCACGATCACGAACATGTACCCCTGGTCCTCATCCGGCAGGAACGACTTCGGCAGGCGCGCGAACAGCAGGCCGACCGCGATGAGCACGGCCAGATAGATGACGAGCCAGCGCCCCGAGCGCTTGATCACGTGGTGCACGCCGACGTGGTACTGGTCGCGACTCTTGTCGAAGGTCCGGTTGAACCAGCCGAAGAAGCCCTTCTTCTCTTCGTGGTGGCCCTTCGGGATCGGCTTGAGGATCGTCGCGCACAGCGCCGGCGTCAGGATCAGCGCGACGAGCACCGACAGCACCATCGCCGATACGATCGTCAGCGAGAACTGACGATAGATCGCGCCGACCGAGCCGCCCGAGAACGCCACCGGCACGAACACCGCCGACAGCACGAGCGCGACGCCGACCAGCGCGCCGGTGATCTGGCCCATCGCCTTCTTGGTCGCCTCCTTCGGCGACAAGCCTTCCTCGACCATCACCCGCTCGACGTTCTCCACCACCACGATCGCATCGTCGACCAGGAGGCCGATCGCCAGCACGAGGCCGAACATCGACAGCGTATTGATCGAGAAGCCGACCGCCGCCATGATCGCGAACGTGCCGAGCAGCACGACCGGCACCGCGATCGTCGGAATGATCGTCGCCCGCAGGTTCTGCAGGAACAGGTACATCACGAGGAACACCAGCACGATGCCTTCGAGCAGCGTCTTGACCACTTCCTCGATCGACAGGCGCACGAACGGCGTCGTGTCGAACGGATAGTGGACGACGAGCCCGTGCGGGAAGTATCGCGACAGCTCCGCCACCTTCGCCTGGATCGCGTTCACGGTCGCCAGCGCGTTGGCGCCGGTCGCGAGCTGGATGCCGAGCCCGGCCGTGGGTTGCCCCATGTACTTCGTGTCGAAGTTGTAGTTTTCCGTCCCCAGCGACACCTTGGCGACATCCTTGACCCGCACCTGCGAGCCGTCCGGGTTGACCTTCAGCAGGATGTTGCCGAACTGCTCGGGCGTGCGCAGCAGCGTCGCCTCGGTGATGGTCGCCTGCAGCACGGTGCCGGGCTTCGCCGGCGTGCCGCCGAGCTGGCCGCCCGCGACCTGCACGTTCTGCGCGAGGATCGCGGCCGTGACGTCGGACGGCGTGAGGCCGTAGTTCGTCAGCTTGGTCGCATCGAGCCACACGCGCATCGCATATTGCGAACCGAGCAGCAGCGTCTGGCCGACGCCGTTGATGCGGCTGATCGGATCGAGCACGTGCGACGCGACGTAGTTCGTCAGGTCGTCCTTCGACATGCTGCCGTCTTCGGAATTGAACGCAATCCACAGCAGCCAGTTGCTGCTCGACTTCGTCACCGACATGCCGAGCTGCTGCACGACCTGCGGCAGGTTCGGCGTCGCGAGCGACAGCTTGTTCTGCACCTGCACCTGCGCGATGTCCGGGTTCGTGCCCGGCGCGAACGTGATCGTGATGGTCGCGTTGCCCGAGTCGTCGCTGGTCGACGACATGTACAGGAAGTTGTCGAGACCGCTCATCTGCTGCTCGATCACCTGCGTCACCGTGTCTTCCACGGTCTTCGCGGAAGCGCCCGGATAGTTCGCGGTGATCTGCACGGCCGGCGGCGCGATCGTCGGATACTGCGCGATCGGCAGCGTGAAGATCGACGCGACGCCGGCCAGCATCAGCACGATGGCGATCACCCATGCAAAGATCGGGCGATCGATGAAAAACTTGGCCATGAAACGGACTCCCTGTTAATGCGCGCTCGTTGCGGCCGCCGCGCTCGCGGCTGCGGCGCCCTGCGCCTGCGCAAGCTGGGCCGCAACGGTCTTCACGGTCGCGCCCGGACGCACCTTGTCGATGCCCTGCACGATCACCCGGTCGCCCGCCTGCAGGCCGCCTTCGACGACCCAGTTCTGCCCCTGCATGCCCGTCGTCGTCAGCGGACGCGGCGCGACCTTGTTGTCCGCGCCCACCACCAGCGCGACCGCCTGCCCCTTCTGGTCATGCGTGACGCCGATCTGCGGCACCAGGAACGCGTTCTCGTTCACGCCTTCCTCGATGCGCGCGCGCACGAACATCCCCGGCAGCAGCACGCGGTCCTTGTTCGGGAAGATCGCGCGGATCGTCACCGAGCCCGTCGCCTGATCCACCGTCACGTCCGAGAACTGCAGCTTGCCCGGCTCCGTGTACGTCTTGCCGTCCTCCAGGATCAGCGACACCTTCGCCGCCCCCGGGCCGCTCGTCTTGATCCGCCCGCTCTGCACGTCCTGGCGCAGCTTCAGTCCGTCGAGGCTCGACTGCGTCAGGTCCACGTACACCGGATCGAGCTGCTGCACCGTCGACATCAGCGTCGCCTGGCTCGCCTGCACGTACGCGCCCGGCGTGACCTGCGAGATGCCGACGCGGCCGGTGATCGGCGAAACCACGTCCGTATAGCCGAGGTTGATCTGCGCGGTGTCCACCGCCGCCTTGCCGGCCGCGACGTCCGCCGCCGCCTGCCCCTGCGCGGCGACCGCGTTGTCGTAGTCCTGCTTGCTGATCGCGTTCGCGCCCACCAGCACCTTGTAGCGCGCCACCAGTGCGTTCTGCGTCGCGAGGTTCGCCTGCGCCTTCGCGAGCGACGCCTTCGCGCTGTTCAGTTGCGCGAGGTACGGCGCCGGGTCGATCTTGTAGAGGCGCTGGCCGGCCTTGACGTCGGTGCCTTCGGTGAATTCACGGCGCAGCACGATGCCGTCGACCCGCGCGCGCACCTGCGCAACGAGGAACGCGTTGGTGCGGCCCGGCAGTTCGGTGAAGACCGGCACGGTTTCCGGCTGGACGGTGACGACGCCGACTTCCGGCGTTTGCGGCGGCGGTGCCGATTCTTTTTTCCCGCACGCGGCCAGGAAAACGGCGGCCGTCGCGACAGTGATTAAGCGGTATGGAACCCGTTCGACGCGCATGGAGCGACCTCTCACTAACAATGAATAACAACCAATCGGTTCTGGTTTTTCTTCAACAACGCCTGTGCCTGCCGGTTCCGTCCGGAACCCTGCATGCGAATTTCCCTCTGGTACATCCCTTTCCGGAGCGCATTGCTCACGCGACTCGGCCAATTCCTTCGCGGAATCGCGCAAGTCCGATAACGTCACTTATGTTTTTAGTAATCCTGATGTAATATTCAGCGTCGGTTCAGTTGCTTGACTCACGAGCATTCGTTCATCGGAGTCGACGCGTTTCGATATCGGCGTATGGATCAGCCGTCGCGTGTCGTTGCCCGGGCACCGGGCCTTCGCGTGATCGCCTCTGCTTCGTCAGGTTGCACCGCAGCATTCTGACCGATGCAGGCCGATCGATAAATGGGAAAACGCTGAGAACAGAATTCAGCAAAAGCGAACAATTCATCTGAAATCGCTCAGCCCGCAGCTTCCCGGAATCAGAAAAATCAACGAATCCCGCAACGCAGCGGAAATTGACGTTCCCGAAACGACGGTGCTACAGTTGCCACTCCTCGAAAGGACGCAACACGAGACGTCCTCACACCCATCACACAGGCAGCGCCCGAACTGCCGCTCCCCGCATCCGTTCCCGTTGCCCGGCACGCCGGGTATCCGCACGTCGCCCGGCCGACGCATCGACACCCGCGCCGGCCGCACGTTGCACCGTCACTTTCCACGGAGACGCGATGACACGCCGAATCGACCGACGAGCTTTCCTGATGTATGGCGCCTGCAGCGCAGTGCTGCCGCTCCTTGCCGCCTGCGGCGACGACACCGGCGCACCCGTAGCAGGACCGCGCGCCTCGGCAGCGCGGCTCGCGAAAAGCATCTCGCCGCCTCACACGTTCGACGAAAACGATCTGCTGATCCCCGGCTTCAAATTGAAGCTCGGCGACCTCATCGCGCAAATCGAGCAGTACCAGCCGGCCACGATCGTGAACATCGTCAGTGCGGCGCTGTCGGCGGATACGCTGCCGGGGCTCATCGCATTCGGCGAAGTCACGGTCAAGGCGCTCGCATCGTTCATTCCGATCGCCGGCCCGCTCGTCGGCGAAGTGCTGAACCTGCTGTTCAGCCGGCTCAACACGCTGTTCGAACACGCGCCGGACGAAGACGCGATGATCCGGCGCATCGCGACGCAAGAGATTTCGAAAAACAACGTCGAGATCATGCGGCAGGTTCTGACGGGCATCAATCGCGTCCTGCAGGACCTCACCGCATTCGCGCGAAGCGCGACGCCGCCCTATTCCACATCGATGATCGACAACATCACGGCGAAGTTCGAAGCGTTCGCGAGCATCTGCACCGCGCAGATTCCGATGTTCCTGATCAAGGGCTCCGAGTATCAGGGGCTGACGATGCACTCGCTCGCGGCGAGCGCGCAATTGTCGATGTACAGCGCGTACCTGTCGATGCGCCGCGAGCTCGCGCTCGCGCCCGACACGATCACCGCGCTGCTGCGCGAAATGCACGCGAAGATCTTCCAGTATCAGAACGACATGCAGGCGGTGCTCGCGAAGCATCTGGACACGCTGTCCGATCCGGCGAAGAAGAACGATTACGTTCGCAATTTCTATACGCTCGGCCATGCGAAATTTCTCGCGGCGGCGAAAACCTATTTCACGACGCTTCACGAGACGAAGATCGACTTTCGCAACTCGATGGAGATCTACACGAACGACGTCGTTCGAAAAACAGCCGACGCGACGCTCCCGTCACGCACGTCGTACCTGACCGACCTGCTTGCAATGTGCCACTGCGGCTACGGCGGCGATCCGCTCGTCGTCCGACTGAATCAGGCCTTCGTCGATGGCGACGGACGCGTGACGCACATCGACACGCAAGGCTGCACGGGCGGCTTCGACGGCGTGTCGGGCAAATTGCGCACGATTCAGCGCTCGTTCGCCGCGAATCAATCGAAGGGAGAATTGACGGACGGCCGCGGCTGCATCTGGAAGGCGGCGACCCGCGATACGCGCAACCTGTTTCTCACGATACAGATGCTCGGCGCGCTGCAAGTGCAGGACGGCACCGGCGCACGCTACTCGGCCGCCACCGACGGATATGGCAACGCGCTCGATCTGATCGACGATTCGAACGCGAACCAATCGTACTCGCCCGGCAATGCCGCGAAGCTCGAGCCCGGTTATTTCGTCTCGGCGTTCCTGACCCAGCCAGGCACGCATTCCGGCAAGACCTGCCGCGAAGATTCGGGCTACGGGTTTCCGTACGGCGGCATGGCGTTGCGCCACTACACGTCGGCCGCGCAGCTTGCGGAATTGCGCAGCGCCGATGTCGGTCTCGAACTCGACCTGACCTGCGGCTTCAGCCTGTCGGATTCCTCGACGCTCGGCGCACCGACAGGCTATGCGGACGTCATGATCGGCAAATCGATCCTCGTCGGCAAGAGCCTCACGTTCGTCGTGACGAACCGGACCACCGCCCCCATCGCATGCCGCTTGATTCCATTGCTCGCAGACGTCAAGACGGCCTCGGACGCGTTCGTCACGCTGACGCTGCTCGCGCAAGACAAAGCGCAGGTGCTCGGCTCGACGACGCTCGCCGCGCGCGACGGCGAGCCCGTGCTGCTGGGCGAAGACGGCCGCGCGTTCGCTTACTACGAAACCGCCGACGTCTTTTCGTTTGCGCCCGGCGTGAACTACGTGCGCGTCGCACGCAACGCGGATCTCGGCGACAACGCCTTTCGATTCGCGAGCCTGCTGGTCGTGCCGACGCGCACGTGACGAACGCGCGACGCCCTAGCCCGACGCGCGCGGCCCCAGCCGTTCGGCGAGAAACGCGACGAACGTGCGCAGCGTGACGAACCCTTCGCGGTGCTGCGGAAAGATCGCATTCAGTTGCAGCGCAGGCGGCGCGTAAGCGTCGAGCACCGGCACCAGCGCGCCGCTGTCGAGCGCCGCGCCGACGATGAAGTGCGGCAGCAGCGCGATGCCGAGCCCGGCGATGGCCGCGTCGCGCACGACTTCGCCGTTGTTCGCGACGAGCGGCCCCTGCACGTCGAAGGTCCGCGCCGAGCCGTCGACCCGGAACTCCCAGCCGACCCGCCGTTCGCGCCCGTACAGCAGGCACACGTGCTCGCCCAGGTCCGCCGGCGTCGCCGGCGCGCCGCGACGGCGCAGGTAGGCCGGGCTGCAGCACGCGATCATCCGCGACTGCCCGAGCGGGCGGGCAATCAGCGTCGAATCCTCGAGCGGGCCGATGCGCAGCGCGACGTCGAAGCCTTCGCCGATCAGGTCGACGCGCCGGTCGGTCAGGTCGAGATTGAGCCGCACGGCCGGATGCGCGGCCAGGAACTCGGCGATCAGCGGCGACAGGTGCGTGATCCCGAACGACAGCGGCGCGCTGATCTTCAGCGAGCCGTGCAGCTCGGTGCTGCGCGCCACCATCGCCTGCTCGGCGTCCGCCACTTCGGCGAGGATGCGCTGCGCGCGTTCATAGAACTCGTGCCCCGATTCGGTCACGGCCAGGTTGCGCGTGTTGCGGTGAAGCAGGCGCACGCCGAGCGCCGCCTCGAGCGCCATCGTCCGCCGGCTGACGAACTGCTTCGACAGCATCAGCTGGTCGGCGGCCGCGGTGAAGCTGCCCGCATCGACCGTCGCCACAAAAATCCGGAGATCGCCCAGTTCCATATTGTCCACCTGAATGTGACAGTCATTATCTCCAATGCGATTTATTTGTCAATTCGATTGACTTAAGATTCATCTCAACGATCGACCGAGCCCACTTCCGCGGTTCGGCGACTTTGAGGACAAGCAAAATGATTGAGATCCGAGCAGCAAACCAACGCGGCCGCGCCGAACATGGCTGGCTCAGTTCCCGTCACACGTTCTCGTTTGCGAATTACTACGATCCGCAGCAAGTCGGCTTCTCGGACCTGCTCGTGATCAACGACGACCGCGTGATGCCGGGCCACGGTTTCGGCACGCATCCGCACCGCGACATGGAGATCCTGTCGTACGTGCTCGACGGTGCGCTCGAGCACAAGGACTCGATGGGCACGGGCTCGGTGATCGTGCCGGGCGACGTGCAGCTGATGAGTGCGGGAACGGGCGTGCGCCACAGCGAGTTCAACCACTCGCGTGAAGCGCAGGTGCACTTCCTGCAGATCTGGGTCGGGCCGTCGGAGAAGGGCGCGCAGCCGCGCTATCAGCAGACGAACCTGCCGGCCGAAGACAAGCGCGGCAGGCTCGTGCTGGTCGTGTCGCCGGATGGCGCCGCCGGGTCGCTGAAGATCCGGCAGGACACGCGGATCTACGCCGGCCTGTTCGACGGCGACGAACGCGCGACGCTCGCGCTGCCGCCTGACCGGTTTGCGTACGTGCACGTCGCACGCGGCAGCGTGACGGTCAACGGCGTGACGCTCGGCGAAGGCGACGGTGCGCGCGTGCGCGGCGAAGAAGCGCTGACGTTCGCGGACGGCAAGGACGCCGAGGTGCTGGTGTTCGACCTGCGTCCGGTCGAAGTGACGGCCGAATGGGCGTGATGGCGTGATGCGCCGGAGGCAGGATTCCGGCGAAGGCCCCGCAGCGATGCGGGGCCTTTTGTTTTGACACGAACGTGAACGCCCGCGCTACGCCGCGAAGCGGTACCCGAAGATAACCGACAGGTTGGTGACAGTCGCACCCGGCAGAATCTGCCCGATGCCAAGCAATTGGCGCGGTCCATGTGCGCTTTGCGGGAAAGGGACGCCTCTGGAAAAAGCGCCCTCGGTCGCCGGTCAGCGGCTACGTTCCGCGCCGCCGTTGACCTGAATCACCTGCCCCGTGACATGCAGCGCGTCGGGCGACGCAAGCCAGCCGATCGTGTTCGCAATATCGTCCGGCGTGCCCGCGCGGCCGTTCAGCGCTTCCGCCACCTTGTCCTTGCGCTGCGCATCGGACAACGTCGCGCCGAAGAACTCCGTGTCCGCGACGAAGCCGGGCGCCACCGTGTTCACGGTCACGCCTTTGGGCCCCAGCGCCTTCGCGAGATCGGCGGTATACGGATGCAGCGCGGCCTTCGACGCGCCGTAGCAACCGACGCCCGAGCCGCGAAACGCGGCGATCGAACTCAGGAACACGATGCGCCCGCCCGGTTGGCGCAGATGCGGCAGCAGCGCTTCCGTCAGCAGCACCGCCGACAACGTGTTCTTGCGGAAGTTGTCGGTCCAGCGGCGCGCGACGCCCGCGAGGCCGTCCGCATAGGTGTCGGGCGGAGAATGCCGCAGCACGTGCCCGCCTGCCGCGTTGACGATCGCGTCGACCGTCGGGAATCGCGCGGTCAGCGTGCGCACGATCGCTTCCACCTGCTCCGGCATAGCAAGGTCCGCGACCAGCGGCACCACGCCCGGCGCATCCGGAAATGCCGTGCCGATCTGTTCGGCTGCGTGCGAGAGCACGTCGGCGCGACGCCCGACGATCGCCACCTGCGCGCCACGTTGCGCGAAATGGCGTGCGGTCGCGAAACCGATGCCGGTACCGCCGCCGCTGACTACGACTACCTGACTCATGTTCATTCCCCGTGTTGAAAGTAAGTGATCCGTATCGATCGATGCGGTTACCACGTCGCGGTGGAAAAACCCAGTGCGCGCGCCGGGTGCGCCCAGCGCATCGGTGCGCCGTCGACCCGCGCCGGCGCCCGCACGCGTTGCGCACTGCCCCAGCTCGTCTCCTCGATCCATGCGTCCAGGTCACCCGGCTCCTCGGGGGCGAGCAGCACGCGCTCCGGCGCCTGCAGGCCGCCCGACGACAGCAGCAGCGCCGTTCTCGCCAGCGATCCACGCGTTCGCGTGCCCACGTTGGTTGCCAGTCGGCGCGTCAGCCCGCGAAGCGCCGCGGCGGCGAGCAAATAACCGGTGCCGTGATCGAGCGCCTGCACGGGAAGCGGAACGGGACGATCCGCGCCCTTCACGCGCATCGCCGTCTCGACCAGGCCCGTGCTCGTCTGCACCAGGCTGTCGAAGCCCCTGCGCCCACGCCACGGCCCGCTCCAGCCATACGCGTCGAGCGACACGTCGACGAGCCCCGGATTGATCCGCCGCCGCTCGTCGGCGTCGAAGCCGAGGCGATCGAGCGCATCGGGCCGGTAGCCGTGAACCATCACGTCGGCGTCGCGAATCAGGCGCCGCAGCACCGCGCGCCCGTCTCCCGATTTCAGGTCGACGCGCGCGGAGCGCTTGCCTAGCACGACTTCGGGAACCGTGTTCGGTTCGTCCCAGTCGATCGGATCGATACGCAGCACGTCCGCGCCGAAGCCCGCGAGAAAGCGCGTCGCGACCGGCCCCGCGAGAATGCGCGTCAGGTCGAGCACGCGCACGCCCTGCAGCGGCCGCGCGGCCGGCACGGTCCACAGCGGCCGCGGCCCTTCGACACTCACCGCGTCGTGAATCAGCAAGGGCTCGGCCCGCACCGCGAGCCCCTGCGGATGCCGGGCCCATTCGTCCTGCGTGTGCATCGCCGCCGCACAGCCGCCCTGCTCGACCACCGCGGCCTCGAGTTCGTCTTTGCGCCAGCGCGCGACCGCCTGCGCGACGGCCGTCTTGTCGAGCGGCGTGCGCAGTACCGCAAGCACGGCGTCGCGATGGTGCGGTGCATTGGTATGCAGCCGGATCCAGCCGTCGGATGCACGGTAGTCGCCCGCGATCACGTCCCACTGCGGCGGCATTTCCCAGCCGCGCGGACGCAAGGACGTGCCGAACCACAGCGACACATAGCGCCGGTCGACTTCGACGGCGGGCAACGCGCCGTGTGCCCGCTGCACGAGCTCCGCGAGCGCGACGCTCGCCGCGCCGACCGCGGCCGACGCGAAATCGGTGACGGGAAAGACGGACGGCAACACGCCCGTGCCGGTGAACGTCAGGATGTTCAGACGATCGGCATCTCCGTTCAGCGCCTGCCAGACGTCACGTAGATAGGCGTCCGTGCATGCGCTGCCGGCCTGTTCGAGTGCCGATGTCGAAGCGTGTTCAGACATGACTCGTCCTGATTCGTATATGGGGTAAAAAAAGTCTATTCGTCGGCAACTTCGAGCGTCAATCTTGATTCAGCGAATCAAGATATCTTTTTACGCAACGGCCATTTTCAAGCAATGGCGGACCGGCAAGTCGACAAATCTCCGTGACTTTGCATAGCGCATCGCCCTTCGGATCAATCAGACAATGAGACCGCTTGGTATCTATTCAAAAATACCAAACGGAATCCGTAATACACATTCAATCGAATCGGCTTGCATCACCCCGCCGCGTACCGGCCAACGCGCAGACCTGTTCGACATTAGTAGACCCCATCTACTCGCTGAAACGCGAATCACCGCCGCCGCGCGCATCGACCACCGGCCATCGGACGCCATGTCCCGGAGCGCATGCCCGCGCATCGTCCTGCCGATCGCCTGACCGCTTGACAAGCCACGCGGGTTCGACGATTATTTGCGTGATACTCATCCGTATCATTTAAATACACAAAATTCTGTCTGCGTGCGCATCCCCGATTACTCGCCTTTTCGGCCGCATTTCCGACGGCCCGGGAAGGCAGGCAACGAATGCTTCGTAAGCAGCCACATCGCAGGGCCCGTGAGAACCTGAGAGAAGACGCAAGACCGGGCAGCGTCAGGGGCGAGGCAACACAACAACAGGGCACAGCCCAAGTCAGCAATGACAGCCTCGCCCCCTGCCGGCGTCGAATCCCGCCGCGCCGGCGCCAACCACTCCACGTCAGCCCCCTGCGCCGCCAGCAGCGCGAGATGATCGACCAAGGAGTCGATCCGGATTCCGCGCGCATCCTTCTGCATTACTTATGATGCGCAGCCCCCCCCGATACTTCGCCACCCCTTTTTATTTCATTACGACGCATCGTGTAAGATCGGCCCGCTTCATATCAGATCGACAATTACAAAAATCAATCAAATAAATTACAATCATAATATCCGCTGTAAAATCAGTAATTAAAAAGAAATTTACGGACGAGCACACCATGCAAGAGGAAATTGTGGTATCGCGTACCGCTGCCGGATCGGCATGCGAAGACGCATGTCGAGGAAATGTGCTGGACGCCGCATTGACGCTTCCGCTTCATCAGGCGATTTCGCTGCTTTGCGACACCGTGGACCTCGACGAGCGCGTCGATGCCCATCCTGACTGGAGCCAGCGCCTGCTGTCCCGGGTTCGATCCGAACTCGGCAAGGCGCTCGAGCAGCGCGACGAGCAAGCGCTGGCGGAAGTCCACGGGGCGCTGTTTGCGCTTTACGACCTGCACACGTGCGACGGAACGGAACCGCGTGCGATCAACCAGTTCAACCCGACGCTCACGCAAGTGCGACGCCATATCGAACGCGCATGGCTCGACAGCGAAGGCCGGCGCCTGGCTGTCGCCGCCCCTGCCGCGCCCGACGGCCGTTCGATCGTCGAGGCGATCAAGCGCATGTGGTCGCAGCACGCGGTCGTGTCGCATCCTCTGTTCGACTTCCTCGAAAAAGAGGCGTCGCGCGAGCAGATCGTCGCGTTCTTTCGGAGCGACAGCGCGCTCAACCTGCGCTTCTTCGACCTGCTCCTCTATGCCATGATCGGCGCGCGCAGCGAGGCCCGCACCGAACTGGCGCAGAACATTTGGGACGAAGCGGGGCGCGGCGATGCGGTACAAAGCCACGTGAACCTGTTCCAGCATCTGCTGAACGTCGTCGGCGTCGGGCCGGCCGACGACAACCACGCGAGCGTGTTGGGATGGGAAGGGCTCGCGGGCCACAATCAGTTCATGCTGGCCTGCGTCAATCGCGCCCATTACTTCAAGCTGCTGGGTGTGATGGCGATCACCGAGCTGCTCGACCCCGCGCAGTATGAAAAACTCGTCAACGGGTGCAGGCGGGTCGGGCTGGGCAGCGAAGGCGAATTGAGCTACTACGACGAGCACATCACGATCGACGTCGTTCACGGCGACGGCTGGCTGACCAACGTGATCACGCCGATCGTCGACCAGTCGCCGGCGATCGCCGGCGACATCCTGTTCGGCGCCGCGTGGCGGCTGTCGAGCTGCGACGCCTACTACAGCGCGCTGCACGCGAGATTGCTGGCACTGCCGATGCTGCACGGCCAGGCTGCCTGACGACGTACCGCGCATGCGCCACCGGGCGCACGGCCTCGCTCAGGCGCGCCGTGCGCCGCGCGGCTTCGACGCCGCGCCGCCGTGCTCCTCGATCAGCTTCTTCGCGACCTCCCACGCATCCTGCGCGGCGTGATCGCGATCCCCGGCCACCGCCGCGATGGTCGCCCCGTCGAGGAGCATCACGATCTGCCGGGCCACGCGCTCCGCGGCGGCCGGCTCGACGAGGTCGATCATCAGGCCCTGGACGAACAGGCGCAAGTTCGCCTTCTGTGCGACCGAGATGCGGATGATCTCGCCCGAGTCGGAATGAAATTCGGATAACGCACCAACGAACATGCACCCCGCGAAATCACGCGCCCTGAACCAGCGGCCATGCCAGTCGAACAGTTCCTGCAAGCGCTCGATCGGCGTTCCCCTGGTGCTGACCGCCTGCGTCATGGAGGCCAGCGCCTGATGCGCCCGCTGCGTCAGGACTTCGGAAATGAGGTCGTTCTTGGTCGGGAAATTGCGGAACAGCGTCATCTTCGCGACGCCCGACTCCTTGATGATCCGGTCGGTGCCGACGGCGTGGTAGCCATGTTCTGCAAATAGGCGTGTCGCCGTATCGATGATGTCCTGTCGCTTGGTGCTCATGGGTGTGACCTTTCCGCTGGGCCGACGGCGAGAGAGTCCGGACCCAGGATCGCCGCGATTATAAATGGATCGGTCTGCCCGCCGCCACGCTGCGGCAATTCGCGCGAGACGTCGATGACGATGCGCGATGCGCTGCGCGACACGCGTGCCGCGCAACGCGGCGGCCGCTACTGCCCCGGCGACGGCGCGGCGCCGTTGGTGGCCTTGGCGCCGTCCGCCTTGCCTGCGCCGTTTTGCGGGCTCTGCGGATAGGTCAGCCGATAGCCGTCCTTCTCGATGGCGCCCAGATCCTGGTTGCGCTTTTCCCGAGCGGCCTTGCGCGCCGCCTTGCGCTGCGCCTTGCTGACTTCCTTGGGCGTCGGCTTGGCCATCGGTGCGGCTTCCGTCGCCGCATCCTGCGCAAACGCGATCGGCGCGCCCGCCAGCGCAAGGCCGATCGATGCCGCCATTGCCACCGAGACAATGCGAATCCTGTTCATGCTCGAAACTCCTTGACGATAGTCGATCGTCGCTCGAACGCCGCTGCGGATGCAAACGGCGGGCGGCGATACGCGTGTCTTCTTTTATACAAGCCGCGCAGACGCGGCGCAATTGTCCGGCGAACATACACCCGGCCCGCCGTCATCGTGCAGCGCGCACATTCTCCGACAGATCCGCCCGCAAGTCAGGACGCCCGCCTGCGGACGATGTCGGCCAGCTCGCCAAGGTCGCGCCGGACCGCGTCCTTGCCCAGGCTCGACCACGCGTCGAACGACGTCGTTCCGCTCACCGCGCCGACAAAGCCGGTGCCGGCCCGTTCGGCGGCTTGCGCGTCGACTGCGTGGTCGCCGACATAAAGCGCCGACGACGCCGGCACCGCGAGCCGCGACAGCGCCAGCACGAGCCCCTCCGGGTCCGGCTTGTGACGTTGCACGTCCTCGCCGCCGACGATCACGTCGATCGACGCGCGCAAGTCCGCGACATCGAGGATCGCTTCGATGCGGTAGCGAAACTTGCTCGAAACGATCGCGGTCGCCACGCCGCGCTCGCGCAGCCGCGCGAGCAGGCCGGGCACCTCCGGGTAGATCTTCGTCGACGCAACCATGACCTCGTCCGCCCGCGCCACGAACCGGCGCGCGAACTCGTCTGCCGGCTCCGGCCGGTCGTCCGCGGTCAACGCATGGAACATCGCCTGCAACGGCAGGCCGATCACCGGACGGATCTGCTCGCTCGCCGCGGCGTCGTGCCCGAGCTCGCGCAGCGCATGCTGCGTGCAGTCGATGATGCCTGCGGACGAGTCGGCCAAGGTCAGGTCGAAATCAAAGATGACGGCATCGATATCCATGCGTGAACTCCGGATCATGTGTGCGCGAGGGTGGAAGTTGTGCGGTTCATTGCGGCTGCAGCATCCGCCGGATGATCAGCCTGAGCATCTGCGTGTTCGCCTTCATCTTGAAGCCGGGCTCGGACGCCACGCGCATGAACGCGCCTTCCGTGAGCGCGAGCAGCCAGGTGGCGGTCAGGTCCGGCTTCAGGGTCCGGTCGATGCGCCCTTGGGCGATGCCGCGCTTGACCAGCGCGGCCAGCCGGCCCTTCACGAGCGACTCGTTCGCGGCGAACAGCGCCGCGATGTCCTCGTTGCGCGTCGCCTCGACGCTGATTTCGACGGTGATGCGCACATGGACGGGGTCGCTCGCGAGCTGCATGAACTCGAGCGCGATTTCCTCGATCGCGGTGACCGCGTCTTCCGTGTCGAACCATTTCGCGAAGATGTCGACCGCGATGCGCTGGTCCTCCAGCGCAATCGCCTCGATGATCGACGCCTTGGTCGGGAAGTAGTGGAACAGGTTGCCGGGGCTCATGCCCGCGGCCGAGCAGATCGATGCCGTCGACGTGCCGTGAAAGCCGTTGCGCGCGAAACACTCGATCGCGGCATCCAGGATCTGACGCCGCTTCGCTTCGGCTTTTTCCGGATCGATCTTTCTCAAAGTGAACTCCCTGCTGGACGTTGGCTCGAATCTTTAATAGACTGACTACTCGATCTATTATCAAACGACGGCGGACACGCGTCAAGCCGCCGATCCGAGGGCGAAAAATTGAAACGACCGACCGTCATCCGCATCGTGGTCGCCGTGGTTCTGGTGCCGCTCGTCGCGTTCGGCGCCTGCGCGCTGCGCGGCCTGTCCGACTTCGAACTGAAGCAGGACGCGCGCGCGTCGACGTTGACGTTCCGTTCGGGCAGCGCCGAGCTGGCGGGCACGCTGGTACTGCCGGCCCGCGTGCCCGACGCGCCGATCGCGCTGCTGATCCATGGCGACGGGCCGCGCGACCGCTTCTCGGAAGACGCGTACCTGCCGCTCGTCAACAGCCTGCTCGACGCCGGCATCGGCGTGTTCACGTGGGACAAGCAGGGCATCGGCAAGAGCGGCGGCGACTGGCTCGCGCAATCGATGCAGGACCGGGCCGCCGAAACGATCGCCGCGATGGCGCGCGTGCGCGCTGCGGTCGGCCCTGCGCCCCGGATCGGCCTGCTCGGCTTCTCGCAGGGCGGCTGGGTGATCCCGCGCGTCGCGAACGAAATCCGTCCCGCGTTCTCGGTGATCGTCGGCGGCGCCGTCAACTGGCGCCGGCAAGGCGTCTACCTGACCCGGCAGCGCATGCAGCGCGAAGGCGCGGCGCCGGACCGGATCGACGCGCACGTCGCCGCCGAACTGAAGTCGAACGACGCGATCTTCGGCCGCCCGGGCGTGCGCGCCGACCCGCGCGCGCGCCCCGACATCGAACCGCGCCGCTTCGGCTTCATCGCGCGCAATTACGCGGAAGACGCGTCGCGCGCGCTCGCGACGATGCAGGGCCCCGTGCTCGCCGTGTGGGGCGGGCAGGACCGCAACGTCGATCCGGTCGACGACGCGAACGCGTACGGCCGTGCGTTCGGCAGTCGCACCGACCGGCGAATCGTGATGGTGCCCGACGCGACGCACGCGCTGCTGCGCGCGCGCTGGTTCGACTATCAGCTCGAATCCGACTGGCCGGCATGGAAGAAGCTCCTGTTCATGGGTCTCGGGCGCCGCGCGTACGAGCCCGGCGCGCTCGACACGATCGCCGGCTGGATCAACGCGCAGTGAACCCGCGGCGGCTTGCATGCGCGCCGGCCGACAACCGGGCAACGGACCGGCGCCTTCTGCAGTACTCTGCTCACTTCCCGCACGGTGTCGCTCACGAAGCGCGCCGGCGCTTTTCCCCATCCGCGGCTCCGGCATACGCACCGGCGCCGCGCCAAGGAGATACTGGATGTTTTCGTGGTTCGAACGGCGCTTGCCGACCTTTCCTCTCGAGGACCCCGTCACCCCGCCCAAGGGGTTTTTCGCGTTCGTCTGGGCGTGCACGCGAGGTGCGCGCGGCTGGGTGTTCCTGATCGCGCTGACGTCGGCCGCGCTGGCCGCGTACGAAGCGGCGCTCTTCGCGATGATGGGACACGTGGTGGACTGGCTGTCGTCCCCGACGCCCGCCGATTTCCGCAACCGGCATCTCGGCACGCTGCTCGCGTATGCCGGCGTCCTGCTCGGCAGCGTGCCGCTGATCGGCCTGCACACGATGGCGAAGCACCAGGCACTGGCGATCAATTTCCCGATGCGGCTGCGCTGGCTGTTTCACCGGCTGATGCTCGACCAGAGCCTGTCGTTCTACGCGAACGAATTCGCGGGCCGCGTCACGACCAAGATCATGCAGACCGCGCTGGCGGTTCGCGATGCGCTGTTCATGACGGTGGACGTGCTCGTCGGCGTGGCCGCCTACCTGATCGGCATCCTGCTGTTGGCCGCCAGCTTCGAGTGGCGGCTGATGATTCCGTTCGCCGTCTGGGCGATCGGCTACGCCGCCGCGTGCTGGTACTTCGTGCCGCGCCTCGGCCAGGTCGGCAGCGAGCAGGCCGATGCGCGCGCGATGATGACGGGCCGCATCACCGATGCGTATTCCAACATCGCGACCGTGAAGCTGTTCGCGCACACGCGGCGCGAGGCCGACCACGCGCGACACGCGATGGAGGCGTTCAAGGCCACCGGCAATGCGCAGATGCGTCTCGTCAGCGCGTTCGAGGTCACCAATCACGTGATGACCACCGCGCTGCTGGTCGGCTCGACCGGTCTCGCACTCCATCTGTGGGCGCAGGGCGAGGCGAGCGCGGGCGTGGTCGCGGCGGTGATCGCGATGGCGCTGCGGCTGTCCAGCTATTCGCATTGGGTGATGTGGGAGATGACCGAGCTGTTCGAGAACGTCGGCACGATCCAGGACGGCATCACGACGCTGACGAAGGTGCGCGCCGTCGTCGACCGGCCGGACGCGCGGCCGCTCGTCGTACGGCGCGGCGAGATCGTGTTCGACACCGTGCGCTTCTCGCACGAGGACAACGGCAAGCCGGTATTCGACGGCCTGACGCTCACGATCCGGCCCGGCGAGCGCATCGGCCTGATCGGCCGTTCGGGCGCGGGCAAGTCGACGCTCGTCAACCTGCTGCTGCGCTTTTACGACGTGGGCGGCGGCCGCATCCTCATCGACGGGCAGGACATCGCCCACGTGACGCAGGACAGCCTGCGCAGCGCGATCGGCATGGTCACGCAGGACACGTCGCTGCTGCACCGAACGATGCGGGAGAACATTCTCTACGGCCGCCCGGACGCGAGCGAAAACGACATGCGGGACGCGGCGGCGCGGGCCGAAGCGGCGGACTTCATCGAACGGCTGGGCGATCGCCACGGGCGCAAGGGCTACGACGTCGAGGTCGGCGAGCGCGGCGTGAAGCTGTCCGGCGGTCAGCGCCAACGGGTCGCCATCGCGCGCGTGATGCTCAAGGACGCGCCGATCCTCGTGCTCGACGAGGCGACCAGCGCGCTCGACTCCGAGGTCGAAGCCGCGATCCAGCACAGCCTCGGCAGCCTGATGGGCGGCAAGACCGTGATCGCGATCGCGCACCGCCTGTCCACCATCGCGGCGATGGACCGGCTGATCGTGCTCGACGAAGGCCGCATCGTCGAGGAAGGCACGCACCAGCAGCTGCTGCAGGCGGGCGGCATCTATGCGGCGCTGTGGGCGCATCAGAGCGGCGGGTTCCTGGGTGAAACGGCGGAGGCGGTGCAGTAGCCGGCGCGCCCTGCCGGTCTTCCATTCACGCGGCGATCGCAACGGTCGCCGCGCTTCATATCCATTCGAGAAATGATTGGTTTCCTTGATGGTCCGTGGTCCGTATCGTTCAGCGATTCGTCACACCAATCGACCACGGGGGTAACCAGAAGATGCAATCATTCAAGCGACTCGCCCTTCTCGCGCTGCCGGCCGCGCTCGCCGCCACCGGCGCCCATGCGCAGAGCAGCGTCACGTTGTACGGCATCGTCGACGCGGGCATCGCGTACGTGCACAACGCACAGGACGCCAACGGGCGGAACGCGTCGAGTCTCGTCAAGTTCGGCAGCGGCAACCTGTCGGGCAACCGCTGGGGGCTGCGCGGCATCGAGGATCTCGGCGGCGGCCTGTCCGCGCTGTTCCAGCTGGAGAACGGCTTCAACATCGGCACCGGCGCGCTCGGCCAGGGCCAGCGCGAATTCGGCCGCAAGGCGATCGTCGGGCTCGCGAGCAACAGGTGGGGCACCGTGACGCTCGGCCGCCAGTACGATCCGGTCGTCGATCTCGTGCAGGGCCTGACCGAGGACGGCTACTTCGGCGGCGTGTTCTCGACGCCGGGCGACCTCGACAACTACGACAACAGCCTGCGCGTCAGCAATTCGGTGAAGTACACGAGCCCGCTGATCTCCGGCTTCCAGTTCGCCGCGCTGTACGGCTTCGGCGGCGTCGCCGGCGCGACCGGCAGCGGCCGCACCTACAGCTTCGGCCTGAGCTACGCGAACGGCCCGCTGTCGCTCGGCGCCGGCTACTTGTTCGCGAACGGCGGCACGACGACGGACAAGAGCGGCGCACGCACGTGGACGAGCAGCTCGGACACGCTCTTCAATACCGTGATCAATCAGGGCTTCGCGAGCGCGAAGTCGATTCAGATCGTGCGCGTCGCCGGCCAGTACGTGCTCGGCGCGGCGACCTTCGGCCTCGCATACTCGAACACGCAGTACGGCGCGGACACGCTGTCGGCGTTCAGCCAGACCGCGAAGTTCAACAACGGCTCGGCGTACTTCAACTGGCAGTTCTCGTCGGCGCTGCGTGCGGGCGTCGGCTACAACTACACGTCGCTGACGGGCCCGACCTCCGCGCACTACAACCAGGTCAACCTCGGCGCGAACTACTCGCTGTCGAAGCGCACCGACCTGTACGCGCTGTTCGGCTACCAGAAGGCGAGCGGCAATACGCTGAACGCGAGCGGCGCGATCGTGAAGGCCGCGGCGACGGTCGGCTCGTACGGCGTGAACTCCGGCACGGATTCGCAGGAGCTCGCGGTCGTCGGCATCCGCCACAAGTTCTGACGCATCGACGGCGGCCGGCGCGCGCGAACTGCACGCACCGGCCGCATTGCCGAACGATGTTGTGATACCGCCGGCCCGCCGAATCGGGCGGGCGCCGGCGGGCTAGACCGTTAGTTGCACATCGGGCGTTCCGCGCGATCAATCCCGGTTTGCCTGCAACACCGTCAACGCGGCCATGTTCACGATCCGCCGCACCGTCGAGCTCGACGTCAGGATGTTGACCGGCGCATCGACGCCCAGCAGGAACGGCCCGACCGCAACGTTGCTGCCCGCGCCCGTCTTCAGCAGGTTGTACGCGATATTCCCCGCGTCGACGTTCGGACACACCAGCAGGTTCGCCGCGCCCTTCAGCCGCGACGTCGGCAGGATGCGCAGCCGCAGCGCTTCGTCCAGCGCGCAATCGCCATGCATTTCGCCGTCGATTTCGAGATCCGGCGCCTGCTCGCTGACGCGTTCGAGCACCTCGCGCATCTTCGCGCCCGACGCCGAACTGCCGGAGCCGAAATTCGAGCGCGACAGCAGCGCCACCTTCGGCGTCAGGTTCAGCCACGCCATCTGCGCCGCCGCCGCGATCGTGAACTCGGCAATCTGCTCGGCGGTGGGGTTGTCGTTGACGTGCGTATCGACGAGCGCGAGCGTGCGCCGGTCGAGCAGCAGGATGTTCATCGCCGCGTAGACGTGCGCGCCGCGCCGCTTGCCGATCGCCTCGTCGACGAAACGCAGGTGGTCATGAAAAGCGCCGACGGTGCCGCACACCATGCCGTCCGCGTCGCCGAGCCGCACCATCATCGCGCCGATCAGCGTCAGCCTGCGCCGCATCTCGACGCGCGCCATCTCCTTCGTGATGCCGTCGCGGCAGCGCAGCTCCCAGTACGTCGTCCAGTACTGGTGAAAGCGCTCGTCGTATTCCGGATTGGTGACCTCGACGTCCTCGCCGAGCCTCAATCGCAGTCCGAATTTCTCGATGCGGGCGAGCAGCACTTCCGGGCGGCCGACCAGGATCGGTCGCGCGAGCTTCTCGTCGACGATCACCTGCACCGCGCGCAGCACCCGCTCCTCCTCGCCTTCGGCGAACACGATGCGCGCCTTGCCGCCGTCGCGCACGAACTGCTTCGCCGCCGCGAACAGCGGCTTCATGAACGCGCCGGAGTGGTAGACGAACTGCTGAAGCTGATCCGCATACGCGGCGAAATCGTCGATCGGGCGCGTGGCGACGCCGTCCTCCATCGCGGCCTTCGCGACGGCGGGCGCGATCCGCACGATCAGGCGGGAATCGAACGGCTTCGGAATCAGGTATTTCGGGCCGAACGCCAGATCGTACGCGCCATAGGCCGCGGCGACCGAGTCGTTCGGCTCCTCCTTCGCGAGCCCCGCGATCGCATGGACGGCCGCGATCTCCATCCTGCGCGTGATCGAGGTGGCGCCGACGTCGAGCGCGCCGCGGAAGATGTACGGAAAGCACAGCACGTTGTTGACCTGGTTCGGATAGTCCGAACGGCCCGTCGCGATCACGACGTCGTCGCGCACCGCGCACGCCGCTTCCGGAAAGATCTCGGGCGTCGGGTTGGCCAGCGCGAGAATCAGCGGGCGCGGCCCCATCTTCGCGAGCATCGGCGCGCTCAGCACGCCGCCGGCGGACAGCCCGAGGAACACGTCGGCGCCCTCGATCACGTCGGACAGCGTGCGCGCCGACGTCTCCTGCGCAAAGCGGGCCTTGTCCGGGTCCATCGCGACCGTGCGCCCGGCATGGACGACGCCCTCGATGTCGGTCGCCCAGATGTTCTCCAGCGGCAAGCCGAGATCGACCATCAGGTCCAGGCACGCGAGCGCGGCCGCGCCGGCGCCGGACGTCACCACCTTCACTTGCTTGATGTCCTTGCCCACCACCGCCAGCCCGTTGATGAACGCCGCGCACACCGTGATCGCGGTGCCGTGCTGGTCGTCGTGGAACACCGGGATCTTCATCCGCTCGCGCAGCTTGCGCTCGACCGTGAAGCACTCGGGCGCCTTGATGTCCTCGAGGTTGATCCCGCCGAAGGTCGCCTCGAGGCTCGCGATGATGTCGACCAGCTTGTCGGGATCGGTCTCGGTGATCTCGATGTCGAACACGTCGATGCCCGCGAACTTCTTGAACAGCACGGCCTTGCCTTCCATCACCGGCTTCGACGCGAGCGGGCCGATGTTGCCGAGGCCCAGCACCGCGGTGCCGTTCGTGATCACCCCGACCAGGTTGCCGCGGCTCGTATAGCGGAACGCCTGGGCCGGATCGGCGGCGATTTCCTCGCAGGTGACCGCGACGCCCGGCGTATAGGCGAGCGCGAGATCGCGCTGCGTCACGAGCGGCTTGCTCGCGGTCACGGCAATCTTGCCCGGGGTCGGAAATTCGTGATATTCCAGGGCGGCCTGGCGTTCGGTCTTGTTCATGTGTCGTCTCGCATCCACGCGCCGGGCCCGTCCCGGCGACCATCGAAGCACGTCATTCTAGGCAGCCGTCCCGGGCGCGCCATTTTGAATTAGTATGCGTCCATCATGTTTTCGTGATGGTCAGGTCTGTAAGTCGTGCGATTCGATATCGAGGAAGTGAGCCGGCGCCTGAGCGCCCGCCTGAAAATGCGGCATCTCGTGCTGCTGCTGCAGATCCGGCAGCACGGCTCGCTGACGCGCGCGGCCGAGCATCTCGCGAGCAGCCAGCCGGCGGTCACCAATGCGCTGGCGGAGCTGGAAAGCATGTTCGGCGGGCCGCTGTTCGACCGCTCGCCGCGCGGCATGGTGCCCACCGCGCTCGGCAACGTCGTGCTCGAACGCGCGCAGGCGATGCTGCACGACCTCGACCATCTCACCCGCGATATCGAAGCGCTCGTCGCCGGCCATGCGATGCGGCTGCACATCGGCGTCATTCCGTTCATCTCGGGCCGCACGCTGGCGGCGGCGATCCGGCGCACGCAATCGCAGGTGCCGCAGCGGCTCACGATGACGATCCACGAAGGCACCAGCGATGCGCTGATGGCGCAGCTGAGCGACCACACGCTCGACATCGTGATCGGACGCGCGTCGTCGACCGTCGATCTCGCGCAGCTGCGCTTCGAAGTGCTGCATCAGCAGAAGCCGCGCCTGATCGCGAGCCGCCGGCTCGCCGCGCGTCTGGCGCGCAGCCGGCCCAACTGGCGCAAGCTCGCGGAGCTCGACTGGATTCTCGGCCCGCCGCACACGCCGATCCGCGAGCAGATCGCCGACCTGTTCCTGCACGCCGGCGTCGCACCGCCCGTGCCGATCGTCGAAAGCTACTCGTCGCGCCTGATCGGCGAAGTGATCGTGGCCAACGAAGACGCCGTGTCGATCGTCCCCGCCGATATCGCGGAGGAGCTTGTGCGCATCGCCGGCGTCGCGATCGTGCCGTACACGCTCGACTGGACGCTGCCGCCGGTTGCCGCGTTCACGCGCGCGGGCGTGGCGCGCGAGATCGATACGATCTTCGCGCAGATCCTCCGCACGCTGTATCAGGAAGCGGACGCGGGCCGGGCCGGCTGACGCCCGCTCGCGCAGCGAATTCGCAAGGAAACCGAAGCATCAGGTAAAGCCGGGAGAGCGCAATGACAGGCAGTACGAGGCAGACCCGATCCGACTGGATTTCCCGCTCGGAAGCCGCGCACGGCATCGAGCGCATCGAAGCCTATTTCCGCGGCAACGCGTACTCGATGCACCGGCACGACACCTACGCGATCGGCCTGACCCTCGCCGGCGTCCAGTGCTTCCACTATCGGCGCAGCCTGCGCAGCAGCGTGCCGGGGCAAACGATGGTCCTGCATCCCGACGAGGCGCATGACGGCCAGGCCGGCACGCACGAAGGATTCCGCTATCAGATGATCTACGTGCAGCCCGCCGCGATCCAGGCCGTGCTGGGCGGCAAGCCGCTGCCGTTCATCGACGGCGGCGTGACGACCGACCCGCGCCTGTTCGACGCGACCCGCGCCGCGCTGCGCCGGATGCGCGACGGCGCGGAGCCGCTCGAACGCGACGACGCGATCGTCGACCTCGCGCTCGCGCTGGATATCGCCTCCGGCGCCCGGCCGACGCGCAAGCCCGCGGATTTCGCCGCGGTGCAGCGAGCGCGCGAGTATCTGCAGGACGCATGCACGGGGCCCGTCACGCTGGACACGCTCGCCGCCGTCAGCGGACGGGACCGCTGGAGCCTGTCGCGGGATTTCCGCACCTTCTACGGAACGAGCCCGTATCGCTACCTGACCATGCGCCGGCTCGAAGCGGCGCGCGCGATGATGCTGCGCGGCGTGCCCCTCGCGGACGCCGCGGTCGCCGCGGGCTTTTCCGATCAGAGCCACATGACGCGGCATTTCCGCAGCGCATACGGGATCTCGCCCGCGCGCTGGCTGGCGATGACGGGCCAGCCGCGCGCCGACTGACGGCGGCCGGCACGCACAATCGTTCAAGACTGCCCGCCGGCGGCCGGCCTAAGCTCCGTTTACGTCATCACCGTAACGGAGCCGACATGTCCCACCCTACTCTCCAGGCGCCCGCGCATCGCGGCCAGCGCCGGACGATCGACCTGCTCGACAAGATTCGCCGCATCGACGGCCACTGGCAGCCGCGCGTCGTCGCCGAAATGAACGACTACCAGTTCAAGGTCGTGAAGATCATCGGCGATTTCATCTGGCACCATCACGCCGACACCGACGAGACGTTCATCGTGCTCGAAGGCCGCTTGCGCATCGACTTCCGCGACGGCGCCGTGGAGCTGGGCCCGGGCGAGATGGCCGTGGTGCCGAAGGGGGTCGAACACAAGCCGTATGCGGCGTCCGAAGTGAAGCTGCTGTTGATCGAGCCGCGCGGCGTCGTCAACACGGGCGACACGGCCAGCGAAAGAACGGTCGAAAACGACCTGTGGACCTGACTGCCGCGATGCCGACGCACATGCCCGTCATCCGCGAAGCCGCGTTCCCCGCGGATACCGTCGCGCTCGTTGCCGTGATCCGCGAATACGTTCGCTGGCTCGACATGGACCTGTCCTACCGCGGCTTCGATGCCGAGATGGACGCGTTCGAGCGAATCTATACGCTGCCGTCCGGCATGTTCTTCGTCGCGGAGGTCGATCGCGAGATCGCCGGTTGCGCGGGGCTGCTGCGCCATTCCAGCGAAATCGCGGAACTCAAGCGGCTCTATGTCCGCGACGCATGGCGAGGCTTGTCGCTCGGCGAAAAGCTCGTCACGTCGGTGGTCGCGCGCGCGAAAGGCCTGGGGTTCTCCTCGCTGGTTCTCGACGCCGTTGCGCAAACCCGTTTCGCCCAGCGCCTGTACGAGCGATTGGGGTTCGCGGAAATCGCGCCGTTCTACGAGAACCCGGTCGAAGGCACGCGATTCATGGCGCTCGAGCTTTAAGGCGGCAGTCGATCGACGTGCCGTGCCACCGGGGGCCGGTATTCACTAGAATCAATACACATGGTCGCATCGCAGCTCTCCGGGCGAAGCGATGCGCCGCGCAACGCTGTCCCGGTGATCCTGCGGACCTGACTGGAAATGAGTGCTGGCAAGACGCTGTCCGGCATCGCGATGGCCGCGCTGTCCACGGCATGTGCCGCTGCGGGGGTGGCTGGAGCCTGTTTGCCGTCGTTCTCCGAAGTCGACGTCACGCATGGACTCGAAGTGCGGAACCGCTGCACTGTCTCCGCACCTGCGCTCGCCGGCGTCACCGAACGCCTGAACCGCGCGGTGCAGAGCGACGGACTCTCCGCCGAGCAACGGGTTGCGCTGGCGAAAGCGGCCAACGTGATGCTGTACGCGGTCTTCTCCCGGTCAGGCCACGGCGAACCGACCGACGACGCCGCGTTCGTCAACCTCGAAACCCTCCTCGAAAGCCTCGCATCGCAGATCAGGACCCGCGCCGATATCGACCCTGCGGCCGAAGCGTCGAAATGGAACACACGCTATGGCGATCTGCTGCGCAGGTTGTCGATCACGCGCAGCGCGGACCCCGCCGAACTGCAACTCGACGCGGCAGCGAAGCGCCTCGACCTGAATGCCGCGTCTGCGCTGACCACACAGCTCGCGGCCAAAGTACCCGGCACCGCCCAGCTGTCCGCGGCGCGCAGCTATGAAGCGGCCAGCATTGAACTGCTTCGCTTCATGCCATGGAACGCGCTGCCGTACCTGGAGAAAGCCCATGCACTGCAGCCCGATGATGCGACCATCGCCACCGCCTACGCCGACACACTGCTCGTGCAGCACGAGCCCGAGCGTGCGGAGCCGGTATATCGTGCGCTGCTGATCCAGTATCGCGCGCTTGCGCAGCAGAAGCCTGCCGCGTGGCAACCCGCCGTCGCGCGTACGCTCGGCCAGCTCGGCAGTCTGTATGTGATGCAGCAGCAGAAAAACGAAGCCGAAGCCGCATGGCTGCACGCGCTCGAAATCTACTGGGCGCTCAAACGCGTCAACGCTTCGGCCTACGATCCCGCCCTGGCGCAAACCTTCGACAACCTTGCAACGTTGTACCGCGACACGCAGCGCCTGCGGGAAGCGGCGGACGCGTGGCGCGAAGCCCTCGCCCTCGACCGCGCGCTGGCCCGACAGGACCCGGCCATGTACCGGCCCGCGATCGCGACGACGCTCAACGATCTCGGCATCCTCTACGGTGCGACTCAGCGCATGCATGACGCAGAACTCGCCTATCGCGAAGCGCTCGGCATCCAGCGCGCACTCGCACATGACAATCCAGCCGCGTGGCGGCCGGCGCTTGCGCGCACGCTGAACAACCTCGGCAACTTCTATGTCGCAAACGAGCGGCTGCCGGAAGCGGAACGTGCCTACCGGGAAGCGCTGACGATCCGCCGGCAGCTCGCCCGCGAAAGCCCCGCGCTTTACCAGCCCGACCTGGCGCGTACGCTGGGCAATCTGGGCGTGCTGTACCGCATTGAACGGCGGCCGGCCAACGCACTGCAGGCGTATCGGCAGGCACTGCAGATCGTTCACGCGCTCTCGCACGATGCGCCTGCCGAGTACCAGCCCGACGAGGCGAGAATACTGAACAATCTGGGCGTGCTCTACAGCCGCACCGGCAAGCCGCGCGAAGCGGAAGACGCGTGGCGCCGTGCGCTGGATCTGTACCGCAAGCTCGCATACGGCGATCCGCTGACCTGGCGGCAGGATCAAGCTCGCACCTTGCAGAATCTGGGCACACTGCTCCGCCAAACCGGACGTTCGGCCGAAGCCGACGAAATGAAGCGCGAGGCCGACGCACTGACCGACTCGACGCGGGCGCAATAGATCGCGGGGCAATCATGCAGCGACGAACTCGTCACCGGTCATTTTGTCGAACCAACGTAATGGAACGCATCCCATGAAGCTTCTTCGCTCCACCATTGCCCTGGTCGTGCTCGTTGCCGGCTGCTCATCGGTGCCCGCCACCAGGCCGATCGCCCGGCAGACCCCGCCGGTGGCGCACACCTGCGCGTCGCGCGCCGCCCCCTGCGCGACGCGCACTGACGCCACGTCAAAACCGCCGGTGCTCAGCGTCGGCGTCAGCGATCCCGATACGCAGTTGATTCTGCCCTGGTTCCTCACCGACATCATCAACGCCGTGAACACGCACGAATCCTCCGGCGACTTCCTGCGCGCGATAAGAAGCGGCTTCTGACCCAATGGTCGAGCGGCCCGGCGCCGCTCACCCATCCATTACGTCAGACGAATATCCGGCTGTCCGTGCGGCCGGCGCTCGACGGGCGCCTTGACCATTTCCCGATTCCCACCCTACATTGCCGTTTGCAGGCCCGCGCCCGCCCGGCGTACTCATGACCCAAACCGATAGTTTGCTATCGAATCTGCTTGCCACCAGCATCCCGGCCATGACCAATCTGCGCGATCTCCGTCTCGCCGTCAGCAGCAAGCCCGTGCTCGCCGCCCGCACATGGCGCCGGACGAGCGGCGGCGTGCCGGACGCGTACAACGCCTCCGATGCCACCGCATCGCGCCACGCCCCGCCGCCCGATCTCGCGCCATGACATATCCGAGCGTTCGCGACTGGCTGTTCTCGACCAAGACGTTCGCGGCGTCGATGCTGGCGCTGTACCTCGGCCTGTTCTTCCAGCTGCCGCGCCCGTACTGGGCGATGGCGAGCGTCTACATCGTGTCGAACCCGTTCGTCGGCGCGACGCGCTCGAAGGCGCTGTACCGCGCGCTCGGCACCGCGCTCGGCGCCGCGGCCGCGATCTTCTTCGTGCCGCCGTTCGTCGAGACGCCGTACCTGTTCAGCCTGATCGTCGGCGCGTGGTGCGGCACGCTGCTCTACCTCGCGATTTCCGACCGCACCGCGCGCAGCTACGTGTTCATGCTCGCCGGCTATTCGATGCCGCTGATCGCGCTGCCGACCGTGACCGACCCCACCACGGTGTTCGACGTCGCGATCGCGCGCACCGAGGAGATCGTGCTCGGCATCGTCTGCGCGAGCGTGGTCGGCAGCACGATCTTTCCGAGCCGGCTCGCGCCGACGCTGATCGAGCGCACGGACGCATGGTTCAAGGATGCCGCGTTCTACGGGCGCGAGACGCTGTCCGGGCACATCGCCGGCAAGGCGCTGTCCGCGTGCCGGCAGCGTCTCGCGGCGACGATCACGGGGCTCGAATTCCTGCTGAGCCAGCTGAGCTACGACCACGCGCATCCGCGCATCTTGTCGCGCGCGCAGGCATTGAGCGGCCGGATGCAGCTGTTCCTGCCGCTGACCTCGTCGCTCGCCGATCCGCTGATCGCGCTGATGCGCGACCTGCACCTGCGCCCGCCCGGGCTCGACGCGCTGCTGGCCGACGCGGCCAGATGGTTCGATGCGCCGCTGCCGTCGATCCGGGGCGACAGCGCCGGCAGCGTCGACGATCCGGTCGCGGACCGGCTGCGCGAGCGCATCGCCGCGCTGCAGCCGCCGGACAGCGCGCTCGCGACCTGGGACGGCGCGCTGCTGTCGAACGCGCTGTGGCGGCTGCGCCAGGTGATCGACGTATGGCAGGACTGCCGCTCGCTGCGCGCGCTGATCGCGCACGAGTCGGGCGTCTGGCAGCCGCGCTACCGGCACTGGCGGCTCGGCGGCACCGAGCGCTACTTCGATCGCGGGATGATGCTGTTCTCGACGCTCACGGCGGTCGGCGCGATCGTCGTCGCGTGCGCGCTGTGGATCAGCTCCGGCTGGCAAGACGGCGCAGCCGCCGTCACGCTCGTCGCCGTGTCGTGCAGCTTCTTCGCGGCGCTCGACGAGCCGGCGCCGATGGTGTTCCGGTTCTTCCTCGCGACCTGCGCGAGCGTCGTGATCGCCGGCCTGTACCTGTTCGTCGTGCTGCCGCACGTGCACGACTTCGCGATGCTCGTGCTGATGTTCGCCGGCCCCTTCATCCTGGTCGGCACGCTGCTGCCGCGCCCGCAGTTCAATATGGTGACGATGCTCGTCGCGGTCAACACGGCGACCTTCATCAGCATCCAGAGCGCCTACGAAGCCGATTTCTTCGTGTTCCTGAACAGCAACCTCGCGGGCGTCGCCGGGCTGCTGTTCGCGTTCGTCTGGACCCGCGCGACCCGGCCGTTCGGCGCGGAACTCGCCGTGCGGCGGCTGTTGCGCTCGGGCTGGGAGGACGTCGCGCGGTCCGCGTCGACGCAGCCGCTCGACGACCAGCGCAACCACGCGTCGCGGATGCTCGACCGCGTGACGCAGCTGCTGCCGCGCCTCGGCGCGTCCGACGACCATCGGCACCCGTCGATCGAAAGCTTCCGCGACCTGCGCATCGCGCTGAACGCGCTCGACCTGCGCCGCTCGCGCCGCAAGCTCGACGGCGACGTGCCCGACGCGATCGACCGCGTGCTGGCCGGCGTCACCGCGCACTTCACGCGCTGCGCCGAAGCGAACGCGCGCCAGCCGGCGCCGCCCGCGCTGCTCGCGACGATCGACGACGCGCTGCGCCGCGTGGCCGACCGCACGCTGCCGGCGGGCGCAGCGGCGGGCGACACGGCCGCGCCGCGGGCCGCACCGCTCGTGCATCGCCGGCTGCGCGACACGCTGCATGCGCTCGTCGGCCTGCGGCTGTCGCTGTATCCCTCGGCGGCGGGGCAGGCGCCCCAGGCGTCCGGAGCAGCGCAGCCATGACCTGTTTCCCTTCAACGCAACGGCCATCGCGACCATGATCGGCGAAATCGACATCTTCGGCGTCTTCGTGCCGGCCCCGCTCGTGCTGATGCTGATCGCGTACCTGATCAACGTCGTGATCCGCGCCGGGCTCGCGCGCGTCGGCTTCTATCGCCTCGTCTGGCACCGTTCGATCTTCGATCTCGGCATCTACGTGTTCGTGCTCGCCGCCGTCGTGATCGTGTCCCACCATCTCGTGGCTACCTAACGTGAAAAAAACCTGGTTCTCCGCAGCACAGATCCTGCTGACGCTGATCGTCGTCGTCGTGGCCGCCCTCGTGCTGTGGCGGATCGTCAACTACTACATGTTCTCGCCGTGGACGCGCGACGGCCACGTGCGCGCCGACGTGATCCAGGTCGCGCCCGACGTGTCCGGCCTCATCACGTCGGTGCAGGTCGTCGACAACCAGCCGGTCAAGCGCGGCCAGGTGCTGTTCGTGATCGACCAGGCACGCTATGCGCTGGCCGAACGCCTCGCGCGGGCGACGCTCGACCAGCGCCGCGCGACGCTCGCGCAGGCGAAGCGCGAATACGCGCGCAACCTGAAGCTCGGCAACCTCGTCGCCAGCGAGCAGGTCGAGGAAAGCCGCACCCGCGTCGAGCAGGGCGAGGCCGCCGTTGAGGATGCGCAGGTGTCGCTCGACACCGCGCGCCTGAACCTGCAGCGCACGACGATCGCGAGCCCGGTCGACGGCTACCTGAACGACCGCGCGCCGCGCGTCGGCGAATACGTGCCGGCCGGGCGCGCGGTGCTGTCGGTCGTCGATCAGCACTCGTTCCGCGTCGACGGCTACTTCGAGGAAACCAAGCTGCGCGGCATCCATATCGGCCAGGCCGTCGACATCACGGTGATGGGCGAGCCGCATCCGTTGCGCGGCCATGTGCAGAGCATCGTCGCGGCGATCGAGGATCGCGACCGCACGCAAAGCGCGAACCTGCTGCCGAACGTGAACCCGGCATTCAGCTGGGTGCGGCTCGCGCAGCGCGTGCCGGTGCGCGTCGCGCTCGACGACGTGCCGGACGATTTCCGGATGATCGCGGGCCGCACCGCGACCGTGTCGGTGCGCACGGCGGACCCGCGCCGCGACGGCAACGCGAAGCCGGGCGCGGCCGGCGCGCAATCGGCGTCCGGCGCGGCCGCCCGCGCGGCGGGGGCATCGCAATGAAGCAGCGCGGCCTCCATCTCGCGGCGGCGCTCGCGCCGCTCGCGTTCACACTCGGCGCGTGCAAGTCCGTCGGCCCCGACTACCACCTGCCGCAGCAGGCGTACGTCAACGCGCCCCTCGCGAACGGGGCGCTCGACGGCGCGGGCGGCACGCTCGTGTCGCACGACGCGCTGCCCGGCAACTGGTGGCAGCTCTACGACGACCCCGTGCTGAACGGGCTCGTCCGGGATGCGCTGAAGTCGAACACCGACCTGCGCGTCGCGGCCGCGAACCTCGCGCGCTCGCGCGCGGCGCTGGACGTCGCCAACGCGCAGGGCGGGTTTTCCGGCAGCGCGGAGGCCGGCGTGCAGCGCGCGCAGGAATCGGCCGAGCAGTTCCTGCTCGACAAGAAGCTGCCGGTCGTGAACGAAGGCTCGCTCGGCATCAGCGTGTCGTACGAGATCGACCTGTTCGGCAAGCTGCGGCGCGGCGTCGAAGCCGCGCGCGCGGACAGCGAAGCCGTCGAGGCGGCCGGCGATCTCGCGCGCATCACGGTCGTCGCGGACGTCGTGCGCGCGTACGTCGAAGCATGCTCGGCCGGTGACGAGCTCGCGGTCGCGAAGCAGTCGCTCGCGCTGCAGAGGCAGCGGGTCGCGCTGTCGCAGCGCTTGCGCGACGCGGGACGCGGCAACCAGACCGATGTGACGCGCGGCGTGACGCAGGTGCGCACGCTCGCCGCGGACATCCCGCGCTTCGAGGGACGCCGCAAGGTCGCGCAGTATCAGCTCGCCGCGCTGCTCGCGCGTGCGCCGGCCGACCTGCCGAAGGCGGTGGGCACGTGCGAACGCGTGCCGAAGCTGCGCCAGCCGATTCCGGTCGGCGACGGCGCCGCGCTGCTGCGGCGCCGGCCGGACATCCGCGAGGCCGAGCGGCAGCTTGCCGCCGCCACCGCGCGGATCGGCGTCGCGATCGGCGCGCTGTATCCGTCGATCAGCATCGGCGCGACGGCCGGCACGACCGGCCTCGCCGGCGACCTGTTCTCGCCGGTCACCAATCGCTGGGCGTTCGGACCGCTGATCAGCTGGACCTTCCCGGTCAACGGCCAGCGCGCGCGCGTGCGCGACGCCGAAGCGGCGAGCGCCGGCGCGCTCGCGCATTTCGACGGCGTCGTACTGAACGCGCTGCGCGAAACGCAATCGAGCCTCGCGACCTACGCGGCCGATACGCAGCGCGCGGATGCGTTGCTGACGGCGTTTGAATCGGCGCGAAGCTCAGCCGACGAAACGCACCGGCTGTACCTGGCCGGCCGCGAGTCGTTCATCTCCGATCTCGACGCGACCCGCACGCTGACGAGCGTGCGCGCGCAGGTCGCGGCGGCCGAAGGGCAGGTCGCGGCCGATCAGGTTCGGCTGTTCCTCGCGCTCGGCGGCGGCTGGGAAGCGGACGCGGCGCCGGCCGCGCAAGGCGCCGTACGGCCGGCCGCAAGCGCGTCGGCCAAACCGGCGACGCAGGAATGACTCCCACGTCGCGTCACGGCGGCCGGGCCATCGCGGCCACACGGATGCGTGATCCGCACCATAGCGACCGGATGTCGCCGGCCGTTCGCGTCGGCGGTAAACTGTCCGGCGCATCCCTTCCATCCTTTGCTGCCCGCCGGGCAGCGACCCCCATTCCGGAGACTCACATGCGAACCAGCGCCCGTAATCACTTCGCCGGACAGGTCGCCGCCGTCAAGGCCGGCGCAGTCAACGACGAAATCACGCTCCGCACGCAGGACGGCCTCGACATCGTCGCCGTCATCACGCACGGCAGCGCCGCGTCGCTGGGCCTTGCCCCCGGCTCAGCGGCATTCGCGCTGGTCAAGGCGTCGTCGGTCGTCGTGATGGTCGACGTCGACAGCAGCAAGGTATCGGCCCGCAACTGCATCGCGGGCACGGTGTCGTCCGTCACGAAGGGCGCGGTCAATGCGGAAGTGGCGATCGCCGCGCCGGGCGGCGCGCAGATCGTCGCGATCGTGACCAACGACAGCGTCGAGCGTCTCGGGCTCGCCAGCGGCAAGGCCGCCGCCGCGATCTTCAAGGCGTCGAGCGTGATCGTCGGCGTCGAGTGACGCCCTCGCGATGGCGGCCGCCGCGCATCGAACCTGCGCCGTGGATTTGCACGGGTCGCCATCGTGATATACGCTCCGCACTATTGCTCGGGCGACCGCCCGGGCATCGATCTGGAGGCCGAAGCATGGGGACCGCGGAGATCCTGACCGCCATCGCCGCGCCGGTGCTGTTTTCCGGCGCCGACGTGTTTGCCGCGCCCCGCCACATCAATCGGCTCGCGCGGATCATCGTCCGCGTGCTGGCGCCATGATGTCCGCATCCGACGGAACCGATCCGTCAAACCTGCCGCTCGCCTGCGAGCAGCAGCGGCGCATGCTGCTGGCCGGCGCGGCCGATCCCGATGCGCCGGACGCCCGTCTGTTCGCGACGCTCATCGCGGCACGCGGCGGACGCGGCGAGCTCGCGCTGCTCGGCCTATCGCAGGCGCAGTTCGCCGCGCTGCTGGCCCGCCACTTTCCGCACTTGCCGCCGGCTGCGATCGCCGCGCCGCCTGCCCGGATCGCGCTCTGGAACAGCGTGCATGCGGACTTCGTCGCAACGCTCGGCGCACTGCTGTTGCGCGATGCCAGTCGCGCGGTTCGCCACGACGACGCCGAATGCGTCGCCGCGATCGTCGCTCACGCGTGCCTGCGTCCCGATCATTTGTGGCGGGACCTCGGGCTCGACGGACGCGACGCGGTATCCGGCATGCTGGCGCGCTATTTCCCCGCGCTGGCGGCGCGCAACGTCGCGCATCTGCGCTGGAAGAAGTTTCTTGCACGCGAAATCGCGGCCGACCTCGGCGTGCCGCCCGCCCCCGCGCCGGGATGCCCCGGTTGCGAGGACTACGCCCATTGCTTTCCGCGCACGCAATAGCAGCCGCGCAGCCGTCGCGCGCCCAAGCCGTTCGTGTATCCTGTCGCGCATGACCAAGCCCTCCACCGCCGCGAAGCGGCCCGCAGCCGATGAACCCAGCGTGAGTTTCCGCATGCGCATCCGCAAGGGCGACACGGTCGCGCTCGGCCCGGGCAAAGTCGCGCTGCTCGAAGCGGTGCGCGAACACGGTTCGATTTCGGCGGCCGCACGCAGCCTCGGCATGTCGTACCGCCGGGCGTGGCTGCTGATCGACGAACTGAACCGCTCGCTGACGTCGCCCGCCACCGTGTCGGAGCAAGGCGGGCACAGCGGCGGCGGCTGCACGCTTACGCCGGTCGGCGAGGAAATCGTCCGCCTCTATCGCTCGATCGAGCTGCAGGCGCAAAAGCATTGCGCGAAACAGATCGCGGCCCTCACCGACCTCATGCAGTCCTGACGACCGGATGCGGCGCTAACCGTGCCGCAGGCAGAACGCCGATACACGGCCGCAGCGGGACGATTGCGCCGTATCGTCGTGGTCGTCCGTCATCAGATCGACGAAACTGGCGACGCTCGCGGTCCTGAGCGGGTGATAGGCAATCCGGTGTCGCTCGCACAGACGCTTGAGCGTGTTCATCGAATCGTGATCGACGCAGTCGACCGGGAACACGACCAGGTCGGCGCCCGGAATCGACGCCGCCAGCTTGCCCTTGCGGTCTTCGATGCCGCCGTCGTGAACCGTCAGCGAGCCGCCTGCCGATTCGACGAGCCGCCTGATCGCCGCATGCGCGCCGGGGCGACCGCCGACGTATACGATGCGCTTGCCCTGCAAGCGTGCGAGCGCGGCCGGCTCGCTCCCGGCTTCGGCAAGCGTTCGCTGTACCGTCTGCTCGATCGCATGCGCTTCGCGCTTCATCGTCTCGATCGTGTCGCGCATCTCGTCGAGTTGCGCGCGCATCGCCTGTACCCGCAGCTGTTCCTCCTGCAGCCGATCCTCGGCAGCGCCGCGGCGGCTCGCGTGCAGCGCGACGACGGCATCGCGCCCGCTCACCGCGTCACGCAGCCGTGCGAGTTCCACATGCAGGCCGTCGCCGGCCGGCTCGGCACGGCGGCTCGCCGCCGCGCTCAGCGATTCGATCGTCGCCCGCAGTCCGCGCACCTCGGCGTCGCGTTCGACGGCGAAGGTCTGCAGCCTGTGCTGCTGGCGCTCGATCTTGCTCCGGAGCGTCACGTTCTCGTCTTCGAGCGCGACGAGTCGCCGGATGTCGGCCCGGTTGGCCGCGCCCACCAGATGCGACAGCATGTGCACGTCGCCGAACGCAAGCTGGCGCAGTTCCGGCGTGCTGGCCGGATGCGTGATGACGGCCCAGTATGCGGGCGGCACGTCGCCGGTCTTCAACCCATCGGCCCACAGCGCACGCAATGCGTCGGCATCCGTCGCGGCGCCGAAGCGCTTGACCGCAAGCGCGTAACGCTGATCGAGCGCCTTGTGCAGCGCCTTTGCGCCTTCGCCGCCCTGCGTCGCGAGCTCAACCGCCGCATGATGGATCTGCAGGTCGGTGGCCTGCTCGCGATCAACGTCGGCATGGCGAGGCACGAGCTTGCGCAGTTCCGCCGTCGTCAGGCAGGTGCCGATCACCGAGCAGTGGAAGTGCGGATCGAGTTCGGCGAGGCGCGCCCGGCGGTTCGCCGTCGCGCGGGTGACGGGCGCAGGCCCGCAGCAGCGGTCCTGCGATGGATGCAACGGTTTCGCATCGGGTTGGCCGGGCGCCAGTCGGGACAGTCGAAACGGGGGCATCTCCATCGCGGACCTCGATCAATTGGCGATTCAGGCGGAGCGCTCGCGCCCGCTGCGCGGCATCGACGCCGCATCAGGCGGCAACAGGTGCTCGGCGCGACCCGCGAGCACGTGCGCGACGCACAGCCCGACGAGCTCGGCGTCGAGCAGCTCCAGCACCGTGGCGGCATCGCGGAGCTCGGCATCGCTCGCCGGCGGCGAATGTAAAAAGATCACGTCGCGGTATCGTTCCGCCGCCCCGACGCGTTCGATGCAGCGCTGCAGCTCGGGCAAGCGACGAAATTCCGCACGTTCGGCACTGGACGCGAGCGACTGCAGCAGCGCATCGAAACGCCGCGCGTCGGGTGCGCCGGCGTTCGGCGCATCCGCGTCTTGCCGCTCGTCGAGCATCGCGATGAAACGCAACACGCTGCCGCGCAATCGCGCGAACGCATCGGCCACGTGCGCGATCCGCTCCGCACGCTGCCCGTCCTCGCGCCGCCTCAGCGGCACGATTCTCGCGGACTGCGCGCCGCGTGCAACGCCGTCGTCCTGACCCTGCTGCACCAGTTCATCCATCCCGCCCTCGCTGCAACCAAACGCGCGTCACTCGACGGTGCGTCGCTTCTCCATGGCCTCGTAATATACAGCAGAATATAGCGAGTGCGGATTCGCTCCGCGACTGTGCGGCTCCGCATGACGCGATCGCGCCCGCCGGAAAACGATGCCCGCCCCCAGGAATAAGCCGTCCGGGCCGAACGTTTACTGCACGTACTTCGCGCATCGGAACAGAGACGCACCGTCGCCCCGGCTTGCCCGTTCTTGCCGCCGGACAGGTTGCGCCCGTTTCGACAGGCGCCAGGTTTCACCGCGCAGGGAGGCAACCATGAACCCCGCTTGTCGTGCCGCGCTCGTCGCCGGCATGGCTGCGCTCGGCATCGCGTCGCAGGCGTGCCACGCGCAGCAGACCGTCAAGGCGACGCTGCGCTCGGACTCGATCCAGCTCGAACCGCATGACGTGAAAGCCGGCAAGATCACGTTCGACGTCGTGAATTCAGCGGACAGCGACATGACGCACGAGCTCGTCGTGCTGAAGACGAAACTCGCCGACGGCGCGCTGCCCGTCCGCAAAGGACAGGTGCTGGAACAGCGTCTGCACAAGGTCGGCGAAATCGAGGATATCGCGCCGGGCAAGCGCAGGCGTCTCGCGCTGACGCTTGCACCCGGCCACTACGCGCTGATCTGCAACAAGCCCGGCCACTATTCGGCCGGCATGCACGTGGCGCTGGTCGTCACGCGCTGAACGATTCCGCGTGAATGGAAAGGAGGCGACCGAACGCGTGCTAATGCCGGTGACGGTGATGGATATCCGGGAAATGCGCGTGCGAGTGCGTGATCGGCAAGTGCACGTGCGGGTGCGTATGCGGCTCGTCGCCTTCGTACGGAAAGTCGTGCGTGTGCTGATGATGCGCGTCGTGGCGATGCCGGTGCGTATGCTCCAGCCGTTCGTGCGTATGCTCGTGATCGTGTCGTTCGCGCACGTGCAGCCAGATGCCGAGCGCCATCAGCGCGGCGGCGATCCAGAACGCGACGGACGGCAGCTCCGGCCAGATCAGCAGCGACAGCGCGACGCCGAACAGCGGCGCAACCGAGAAATAGGCGCCCGTGCGCGCCGTGCCGAGATCGCGCAGCGCGACGACGAACAGCACGAGGCTGACACCGTAGCCGGCCAGGCCCGTCAGCATCGCGGCCGCCGTCGTCGCGGCGGCGGGCCAGGCCGCGCCTGCCGCGACGGCGACCGCGATATTGACGGGGCCGGCGACCAGCCCTTTCATGCATGCGATGACCATCGCGTCGTTCGCCGACACCTTGCGCGTGAGATTGTTGTCGATCGCCCAGCACAGGCAGGCGCCGACGATCAGCAGCGCGCCCGTCGGCACGCCCGCCGCACCCGGCTTCCACGACAGCAGCATGCCGCCGGCGACGATCGCCACCATGCCGAGGAACACCTGCAGGTCGACGTTCTCGCGAAATACCACCCACGCGATCACTGCAGTCAGCACGCCTTCCAGATTGAGCAATAGCGCGCTCGTGGCGGCCGGCGTGCTCGCCAGGCCGAGCATCAGCAGCGCCGGCCCGGCGACGCCGCCCGCTGCGATCGCACCGGCCAGCCAGGGAAGCTCCGATTTCTTCAGCGCGTGACCTGTGTCGGCGTGCGCGGCGGGCCGTCGCAACCGGCGGATCACGATGCCGGCGCCCAGGCCGAGCCCGCTTCCCAGGTAGAACAGGCCGGCCACCATGAACGGCGACATCGCGCCAAGGAGCGCCTTGGCCAGCGGCGTGGCGGCGCCGAACAGGGCAGCCGCGGTCAGTGCGACGACGATCGCGTTGAATCTCGAGTGCATGGGATCGGGGAATGTAGGTTGCGCAGCGCTTGCGGCGACGTGCGCAGAGTATCTCACCTGCTTGACGGCCTGACGTCATTTCAAACGTTGCACCTCCCGGAAAAGCCGTCGCGAAGCCCGCCATCAACTTCTTCGAATGCTATCTGATGGTCCCGGTTGCCCTGTGCATCGTCGCCTCGATGACGTCCCTGGGTTGGGTGTTCATTCGCTGCCTGTTCGCGCCCGGAGATTCAAAACCCTGGTGCATGTCAATCACCGCCGCTGCCCCGCATTTGTTCCCGCGACGCAAGACTGTTGGTCCACGGTGGGTGTTCGAACTCCGGCCCGACGCGCCTAGAGTCTGGTCCATCGGATTCATCGATCCGGTCGGCACCGAAGCCGAAAACCAGTCACCTGTCGAGGCATATCATGAGCACGTCCAAAGTCATCATCGTCACCGGCGCATCGCAAGGCATCGGCGCGGAAACGGTCAACGCATTCCGCGCCCAGGGTCATCGCGTCGTCGCGACATCCCGGTCGATCCGGCCGTCGAACGATTCCGATCTCGTCACCGTTGCAGGCGACATCGGCGATCCGGCCGTCGCGCAACGCGTGGTCGACACCGCAATCGAGCACTTCGGCCGGGTCGACACGCTCGTCAACAACGCCGGCGTATTTATCGCGAAGCCGTTCACGCAATACACCGCGGACGACTATGCAGCCATCACCCGCGTGAACCTGGACGGCTTCTTCCACATCACGCAGCGCGCGATCGCGGCAATGCAGCAGCACGGCGTCGGGCACGTGGTCAGCATTACAACGAGCCTCGTCGACCACGCGAACAGCAACGTGCCGTCGGTGCTGGCGTCGCTGACGAAAGGCGGGCTGAATGCGGCGACGAAATCGCTCGCGATCGAGTACGCGAAGGCCGGCATCCGTGTGAACGCTGTATCGCCGGGCATCATCAAGTCGCCGATGCATGCGCCCGACATGCACGCGACGCTCGCATCGCTGCATCCGGTCGGCCGGATGGGCGAAATGAGCGACATCGTCGGCGCGATCCTGTATCTCGATTCGGCACCGTTCGTCACCGGCGAGATCCTGCATGTGGACGGCGGCCAGAGTGCCGGACATTGAGCGGCAACGTTGTCGGCACGCGGCGGCGCGGCCGGATACGGCTAGCGCCGCGCCCGCTTGCCGGGAGCCTGCTGCAAATGTTCGACGAGAAAGTCGACGAATACGCGCACGCGCGACGACAGATATCGTGCATGCGGATACAGCAGCAAGAACGGCCGTGACCGGCCGCCCTGGCCGGACAGCACCTCCGCAAGCGTTCCCTCCGTCAGATCCCGTTCGACGATGAAGCGATAGGTCTGGAACAGGCCCGCGCCGCTGCGCGCGAGCGTGACGCCGGCGAGAACATCGCCCGACGTGCCGTAGCCGCCGGCCGTCGCGACGTCGATTTCCTCCGATCCGTCATTGAACAGCCACGGAATTAGCCGGCCACTGCTCGGGAGCTCGAACTGGATGCATTCGTGTTTATGCAGGTCGTCGATGGCGCGCGGCACGCCGGCGCGCTTCAGATAGCCGGGCGTCGCGACGACGACGAGTTCGGCGTCCTCCAGCTTGCGCGCGACCAGGCTCGAATCCGCCGGCGCGCGGCCGCGGATCGCAAGGTCGAAACCTTCCTCGGCGAAGTCGATGTTGCGGTTGCTCAGGTGGGTTTCGACGCGCACGTCCGGATAGCGTTCGCGAAACGCAGGCAGCAGAGGCAGCACACGATAGTGCCCGTACGGCGTCGGCATGCTGATCCGGAGCACGCCGGCGGGCGTCGCCTGCTCGCCGGTCACTTCGCGCTCCGCGTCGACGAGTTGCGACAGCGCATCGCGGCATTGCTCGAAATAGCGCCGGCCGGAATCGGTCAGGCGAATCTGCCGCGTCGTGCGCACGAACAGCCGCACGCCGAGACGCTCCTCGAGCCGCGCCACCGAGCGGCTGACCGCGGCCGGCGTGACGCTCGCCGCGGTTGCCGCCAGCGTGAAGCTGCCGAGTTCGGCCGCGAGACAGAACAGCTCGATGCTGCCCAGCAGCAAGTCGTCGAATTTTCGTTGCATGGGGCGTTCCTGCCATCTCCGGTATGGGGCGCGCGGTGAAGCAACGAGTGTGCACGAATATCGCGCGGGAAACCAGCGCGCGGCGCGACGCGATTCGTTACATCGTGTCCCGAATCAATTGCGCCGCCGGCATTTACCGGCTGCGGCCGCACAACTAGAGTACCTGACAGGCAACACCGATCTCCCGATCCAATTTCCCTCAAGGAGAACGACATGAACGTCGAACAGAAGCTGGCCGAACTCGGCCTCGCGTTACCCGAACCGCCGAACCCGCTCGGCAACTATACGGCCGTCAGCGAAGCCGGCAACCTGATGTTCGTGTCGGGGCAACTGCCGCTCGTCGACGGCAGGCTCGCCTATACCGGCCGTGTCGGCGAGCAGCTAAGCGTCGACGCAGGCCGCGACGCCGCCCGGCTCGCGGCTCTGAATGTGCTCGCACAAATCCACCGGCATTTGCGCGGGTTCGATCGCCTGCGCAAGATCGTGCGCATCGAAGGGCACGTGAGTTCGGCCGACGGCTTTTTCGGGCAGCCGGCGGTGATCGACGGCGCGTCGGATCTGTTCGCGGCCGTGCTCGGCGGCAAGGCGGGACACGCGCGTTCGGCATTTTCACAGCGCCAGTTGCCGGGCGACGCGGCCGTCATTCTTGTCGTGATCGCGGAGATCGATCCGGCTTGACGTTCCGGATACGTTGAAATACACGATATCGCATTCGGTCTGATCGCATCTGATAAAACACTGCCAACTGACGGCGCCGGTCATGGCAGCGACGCCGTCGCGGCCACGCAGTCGGGCAGCCGGCACGCGACGCGCATCGCCGGGCGCTCGCTTTATCTCGGTCATCGAGCGTGGCGTGACGGAATCGGTCGTCAATGTTCACCAAATAAAGCGCATGCGATGTAATCACGTGCGCTTTTCAACTTCGAGCGACCGGATTTATGCGCGTTGCGGCTTCCGGCGGTCATTGCGCCGTTCGCCGCGATTGCCGACATGAGCCCTGCATCGTTCGACGCTTTATGTGAGCTGATCGCCGGCACGTGCCTGCAGCCCGCGGATCGCACGATCAGGAGTCCAGTGCATGCTGCAAACGGTCGATCGCAGCCCGTGTTTCGCGTTCGAGCGTCGCGAACAGCTCAGCGGCCGGCAGCGAGCGCACCAGCGGCGCCGCCTGCCCCGCCCACTGCGCGCCGTAGCCGAATTCGCCCTTCGCCTTCGCGGCCGCATGCAGCGTCTTGCCCGCGTCATACGCGATCGGATATGCGGGCACGGACGGCGCATGCGGATCGTCGCCGAGCGCGGTCAGCCGGTTCACGATGCCGCGAGCGATCCGGCCCGAGATCGCGGACGTAAACGTCGTGCGGCGCGCGGCGTCGCCGAGAATCGCGCGGCGATAGCCGTCGTCGATCGACGTCTCAGGGCACGCGACGAACGCCGTGCCGAGTTGCGCGGCTTGCGCGCCGAGCGCAAGCGCGGCGGCGATGCCTTCGCCGTCCATGATGCCGCCGGCGGCAATCACCGGCAGCGGGCATTCACGCACGATCAGGCGCGTCAGGGCGAATGTGCCGTAGCGATCGTCGTGGGCGGTCGAATCGAACACGCCGCGGTGCCCGCCGGCTTCGATGCCTTGCGCGACGATAGCGTCGATGCCGGCGGCGGCGATCTGTCGTGCTTCGTCGAGATTCGTCGCGGCCGCGAACAGCGTAATGCCCGCGCGCTTCAGCGCGGCGATCACGTCCGCGGACGGCAGCCCGAAGTGGAAGCTGACGACCGCCGGTTTTTCTTCGACGAGCATCGCCTGCATTGCACCGTCCTCGACGAAGCTCGTATAGATCTCCGACAGCGATGCGGGCGGCGTCGCGCCGTATTCGCGGAAGGCCGGCGCGAGCCAGTCGAGCCACGCGCGTTCGACGGCTGCGTCGCCTCGGGCCGGACGATGACAGAACACGTTGATGTTGAACGGCCGGTCGGTAAGCGCGCGCGTGTCGCGGATCATCTTGCGCGCGCCGTCGGCGTTCGTCGCGCCGACGCCGAGCGAGCCGAGCCCGCCCGCGTTCGACACCGCGGCGGCGAGCGCCGGTGTGCTGACGCCGGCCATCGGCGCCTGGACGATCGGCACGCGAATGCCGAGCGTGCGCAACAGCGTCCGGTTTTCGGTCGAATCATTCATGCCGGTTGCCTCCTGCAATACTCACATCGAAATGCTTCTGCCGTAAGCGGCCCTCTGTTTCGAAAACGTCGCGCAACCATGCGATGAATTGTCCGTGTCTCCGCTTCCGGCCAACGCATTCGCAACTGCCCCCATCCTACGCCAGGCCGCGGTCCGCAACCCATCGCTATCGGCCGCGCGCCCAGTGCACGAGTGCCGCACAGGCGGCCAGCAGCGCACCCGTCACGAAGAACACCGAATGCAGGCCGAGCGCGACGCCGATTTGCCCGCCGATCACGGGGCCGACCACCTGCCCGCTGAACTGGGCGGACTGCAGGTAGCCGAGCATCTGCCCCGTCGCGCGCTCGTCGACCGACTGCCGGACGAGCTTGCCGATCGACGGCAGCAACCCCGCGAGCGTCATGCCCATCAGCACGCGCAGCGCGGCGAGCTGCCACCAGTGCGTGACGAACGCCTGCGGCACCATCGCGAGCGCGGTCAGCAGCAGACAGCCGATGATCACGTTCCAGCTGCCGATCCGGTCGGCCAGCGCGCCGAGCCGCGCGGCGGTCAGCATGCTGCCGAGCGCCGAACATGCCATCACGACTCCTGCAACACGTGCGAGGCGATCGCCGCCTACGCCGAGGTCGCCGATATAGACCGTGATGATCGGTTCGATCGACATGTTCGCGAGCAACACCATCATCGCCGACACCAGCAGCGCGGCGACCGCGGCGCGATTCGTGCGGTGCGCGGTGCTCGCGGCGGCAGCGGCGATGCGCGTTTTCGCGTCGGAGTTCGCGTTGAAGTCTTCCTTCACGACGAAGATCGTCAGCAGCGCGGCGACGGCGATCATCGCGCCGCCGACGAAGAACGTGCCGCGGATACCGATCCAGCCCGGCAGCAAACCGCCGACGAGCGGCCCGACGAGATTGCCCGCAAGCGCGCCGGTCGACAGGATGCCGAGCGCCCAGCCCGCGCGCTCGCGCGGCGCCTGCGTGCCGACCATCACGGTGGATGCCGACGCGTAGCCGCCGACGAGCCCCGCGATCAGCCGCAGCGCGACGAGTTCGACCACGTTGTGCGCGATACCGATCAGCGACATCACGACGGCCATCCCGATCGCCGCGCGCACGAGCATCGGCTTGCGGCCGAAGCGGTCCGCGAGGCGGCCCCACAGCGGCGCGGTGACCGCCGTGCCGAGAAACGTCGCGCCGAACGCGATGCCCGACCACTGGATCACGGCCGACTGCGCGTCGACGCCGAGTTGCCGCACGTACAGCGGCAGAAACGGCAGCAGCATGCTCAGGCTGACGAGCGTCGTGAACGACCCGAACACGCAGACGGCGAGATTGCGTCGCCAGTAGCGCGCATTGCGTTCGGCATAACTGGCGCCGGGCCGTTCGGCGAGCTGCCCGGCGAGCGCGTGTACGGTCGTGCTCATTGCGCCCTCGGCAGGGTAAGCGGATCGGCCGGGCCGACGGTGAACACCGTGCCGCGCGATACGTTGAATGCATGCGCACTCGGCTGGTACAGCAGCGCTCGATGCATGGCGACCTCCATTCGCTGGACGGGCGCACGGTGCGCCCGTCGGTTGAAGGCAGTCTAGATTGAGCCGGCTGCCGAGAGAATCGCCGTCACGTGAAAGCCATTCTTCCGCGATCCGGTTCAGTGGTCGTCGGTAATGGCCGCCAGCCGCGCGAAGTGCTCGCGCAGGCGCGGCGCCGCGAAATCGACGAACGCGCGCACCTTCGGAACCGACAGCCTCCCGTAAGGTGTGACGAGATGAATGGGCAGCGGCGCATGTTCGCTGTCGCGCAGCACGATCCGCAGCAAGCCGTCCCGTACGTGCTCGGCAACGTGATATGAAAAAAGTCGTGTGACACCGTGGCCCGCGACGGCCGACGCGATCGCGCCACGGATCGTGTTGACGATGAAGCGCGGCGCGAACTGGACGACTTGCGGAAGCGCCGATGAGCCGGATGGCGGAAAGCTCCAGGAGTCGAGCCCGAAGTGCGTCATCGAGATGATCCGGTGCTGCGCGAGATCGGCCGGCGTATCGATCGCCGGATGCTTGGCCAGGTAGTCGGGCGATGCTACAACGACACGCCGAACTGCGCCGATCGGAATCGCAACGAGCGTGGAATCGGCCAGGTGCGCGATGCGCAGCGCGACGTCCATCCCTTCGTCGATCAGGCTGACGGGACGGTCGAGCAGTTGCAGGCGGATCGACACGGCCGGATGACGTTCGATGAATTCGTCGAGGAGCGCGCGCAGCACGTCCTCGCCCGCGGCAACCGGTGCGGTGACCGTCAGCATGCCGCGCGGCGCCGAGCGTTCGTCGGCGATCAGCATGTCGGCTTCCTCGAGATCGGACAGGATGCGGCGGCACGCGGCAGCGTAGCGTTCGCCGGCTTCGCTCAGCCGAATCGTCCGGGTGGTCCGGTACAGCAGCGCGGTGCCCGTGTGCTCCTCGAGGAACGCGATTGCGCGGCTGACCGCCGCCGGCGACCGGCCGAGCCGCCGGCTCGCGCCCGCAAGGCTGCCTTCGTCCAGTATGGCGACGAACACCTTCATCGCATCGATTCGATCCATGGCGTATGTGGGCGCAAGCGGTCCGTGTGAGTGGCGGCGGGCAAGCGAGCGTGCAGTCTACCGCAGCGGGAAAGCGACGTCCGCCGACGCTCGATCGTGCATCGAAGGGCCGAGTATGCACGCCGGGAAAGCCGCGGCGGCCTGGAGAAGACGCGTAAGCCGAAACGGCGGCCGCGGCGGCGAACAGCTCGATGATCATCGGCGTTCAAGGTAAGCATCGACATGCCGATCACCGGCCCGCCGCTGTTGATTCACGCCCCATTCGTGTGACGAATGGTTTAGCATGCAATCGTGCTGATGAACCACACCTGCGTGTGGGAGCGAGCGCGCAGCACGCGACGTAGCCGAAGTCCAAATGTTTCCGCCGATACGCGACAGGCTCGCGCCGCACTCGGCGAGCGTGGTGCGCATCGGCGCGCCGCGCGTCATCCGCATTCCACCCGGCTCGCATCCGGCAGCAGCAACGGCTTGCCGGCCCAGGCGGCTACGGCTACACGCGCAACGCGCACAGCAACCACGCGTTGCCGCGTCGGCACGCGATCCGCATCACGATCCCGCGAGCATCCCGATTCAAGCGTCATTCAGCAGTGCCTTCGCCGCCAGGCGACGCCCGTTCATCGGGCTCTTCGACACGATTTCCCTTGCCCACGAGCAAATGGAGGAGATATGAAGGCGCGTCTTGATACGAGGAAAATCTTCAGCTATTTATTCGCCTTTTTCATTGCCTTTCTCGCGAGCTGTTCCGATCACGACGACATTTCCGGCGATGGTGATCCGCCCGCATCCGCGCTCGCGTTCCGGCTCGACCGCGGCGGACAGATCAACGCGTTCTATCGGCAGGACAAGATCGCCGCACATCTGCTGATGCGCGCATCGACGAAGCCGCGCCTGCTCGTCGTGTTTCCGGCCGGCAACAGCGGCACGGGCCTCTGGTTCGACGACACGGCGCAGCCCGTCAACTGGCGCCAGGACACGCCGATTTCACCCGCGACCACGCAGGACGCGTCGGGCCGGACGCTGTACGGCATCCGCGTCGACGTATCGGCCGATACGAACCACCTGTCGATCCGGCAGGCGCTGCTCAGCTCCGTGCGCTTCCTGCGCGACTACAACGGCGGCGCGACCGTGCCGACCGACATCGTCGCGCAGCCGTCCGTGTCCGGCAACGTCGCGCTCTGGCAGCGCAATCGCGTCGACGGTGCGCCGGGCTACGCGCTGCGCGTCACGGCGATCGACGGCAATGCGATCGCCGCTGACGGCGCCGGCAAGCTGCTGCTGCAATCGCCGTCCGGCGTGCCGGTGCTGCGGCTGCGAATCGAGGCGTTCAGCGGCGAGACGCCGCTGCAGCCGATCACGCACGCGAATCTGTTCACGTCGGCGGTCAATCCCGATCCGTTGAGCCAGAACGTATTCGAATTCCTGAGCTTCAGCGACAAGCTGCTCGCGGGCTCGTGGCAGTACGACACCTACTTCGGCCGCGACACGCTGATCTCGGTACGCATGCTGATGCCGGTGCTGCAGCCCGACGTGATCGAGGCCGGGCTCGGCTCGGTGCTGAGCCGCCTGTCGCCGGACGGCAAGGTCGCGCACGAGGAAGGCATCGGCGAATTCGCGCTGATAGACAACCGGAAGCACGGCCGCCCGAACGATCCGACGCCGGCCTACGACTACAAGATGATCGACGGCGACTACATGCTCGCGCCGATCATGGAGGACTGGCTGATCGAGGATCCGCGCGGGCAGGCGCGTGCCGCCGCGTATCTCGCGCAAAAGGGCGGCGATGGCGTGACGAACGGCAGCCGCTTCGTCGCCAATCTGCTGCGCGTCGCGCAGACCGCGCAGCCGTTCGCGCAGCAGGCGCTCGCTGCGAACCTGATCCATCTGCGTCCCGGCGAAATCGTCGGCAACTGGCGCGACAGCACCGACGGCATCGGCGGCGGCGTCTACCCGTACGACGTGAATGTCGCGCTCGTGCCGGCCGCGCTGCGCGCGACGAGCAACTTCCTCGCACGCGGGCTGCTCGACCCGTACCTGAGCGCCGACCAGCGTGCCGTGCTCGCGAACGCGGGCGCGGCGGCCGATGTCTGGGAGCGCGCCGCGCCGCCGTACTTCCAGGTGGCCGTTACACCGAACGACGCGCGCGCGAAGCTCGCCGCGTATGCGCCGCAGGCGGGCGTGCCGGTCGCCGTGGTGCCGAACACGGCGTTGCAGTTCGACGCGATCGCGCTCGACGCGAGCGGCAACCCGATTCCGATCATGCACTCGGACGGCGGCTTCGTGCTGCTGTTCGGCAATCCGTCGCCCGCGCTGCTCGCGCGCATCGTCACCGACGTGATGCAGCCGTTCCCGGTCGGTCTCGTGACCGACGTCGGCATGCTGATCGCGAATCCGGCGTACGCGGACCCGACGCTGTGGCCGCGCTTCACGAGCTCCGCGTATCACGGCACGGTGATCTGGTCGTGGCAGCAGGCGATGTGGGTCGCGGGCCTCGACCGTCAGCTCGCGCGCACCGATTTGCCGAGCGACGTGCGCACGCTGCTCGCGGAGGCACGCCAGCAGATCTGGCAGGTGATCGCGAACGCGAAGGACATGCGCTCGACCGAGATGTGGTCGTGGTCGTACGCGAACGGGCAATACCAGACGGAGGCGTTCGGCACGCGCAGTGCCGACGTGACGGAGGCGAACGCCGCGCAACTGTGGAGCACGACATATCTGGCGATCCAGGATCCGCAATTGCGCGCGGGCAAGTACTGGTGGGAAGCGCGCGCGGCCGGCGGCGACACGCCGCGGCGCGGCTCGACGGAGGCGGCGGCAGGGGATGCCGCCAATGCCGTGAAAGGCGCGGCGCAGCGGCCGCCTCGCGCCATATGACCTGAAGCGCGAACGGGCGTCGCAGGCCACCTGCAAGGAGGCGATCGCGTATTGCGAATCGGCGCAGGACTACGTGTCGCGAGAAATCCGCGAGCACATTCTCGACGACACGGAGAAACACATCGACTGGCTCGAGACGCGGCCCGACTGCGTGCGGCACGTGCGTTACATGTGCCACTTGACCGTGGCGGTCAGCGTGCGCGGCGCGCCCGGCATGTTGTACATGTCGGCATTGCCGTGCGCGGAGATGTAGTAGCGGCGGCCGAACAGGTTGTCGAGCGTCAGCGTCACATCGACCTTCTTGCTGCGATAGCCGGCGCCGAGGTTGAACACCGTAAACGACGGCAGCGTGACGAGATCGCTCGCGGACGTGTAGCGCGCCGACTGGAACTGCACGCCGGACGCTGCGTAGAAACCATACGGCAGCTCGCGCTTCAACCACAGGTTCGCGCTATGGCGCGGCATCAGCCCGGGCGTGTTGCTGGACAGCGCCAGCCCGGCCGACGTCGCCTGCGGCGAGCCGTCCACCGTGCCGTTCAGATACGCATAGCCGGCGTACACCGACCACTTCGGCGCGATCTCGCCGGAGAAGCCCAGTTCCATCCCGCGCACGTGCTGCGTGCCGATCGGCAGCGCATAGCCGGGATGCGCCGGATCGCCGATCTGCTGGTTCGTCTGGCGCATGTCGAACAGCGCGATGCTCGCCAGCGCCTTGCCGCCGAGATCGAACTTCGAACCGATTTCGTACGCGGTGGTTTTCTGCGGCGCCAGCGCCGCGCCGTTCGCGAACGCGCCGGAACTGATCAGCGTATCGGCGAGCGGCGAGAACGACTGGCTGAACGACCCGTACAGCGTGAGCCAGTCGAGCGGCTCGTAGATCAGGCCGACGCGCGGGCTCCATGCGCGATCGGTGCGGTCGAGGTTGACGTTCGATGGCGTGTAGTCGTGGCGGATCTGGTTCAGGTAGTCGAAACGCAAGCCGGCGAGCACCTTCCAGTGCTCCGTCAGCGAGATCAGGTCCTGCGCGTAGACGCCGACGAGGCCGGTGACGGTCGACGCATTCGTCCGCGCGGGCGTGCCGGCCGGCACGCCGGGCAGATTCACGAGCTGCGGATGGTAGAGATCGTAGGTTGCCACCTTCGACGCGTTGTAGATCGTGTCGAACTTCTGCTGCTGCGACAGCTCGAGCCCGTACAGCAGCTCGTGGCGCATGCCGAACAGCGCCGTCTTCTGCGTCAGCTCGAATACGCCGTCGACGCCGTGATCGGTGCGCTGCCGCGTCGACTGGTCGAGCGTCACGGTCGGACGCGCGGCGGTCCTGATCGGCTGGAACGTCACGTAGTTCTTCCGCTCGAGCGAGAAATCGTACGCACGGATCGCGCCGTGGAACGACAGCGAATCGCTGAAGCGATGATCGAGCGACACGGTCGCACTCTTCGCCGACACATCGTTGTACGAACTGTTTGCCGCATCGGCCGAGCCGTAGTACGTGTTGATCGGCACGTCGACCGGCCGGCCAAGATACGCGGGGATCCCCTGGTCGGCGGTGCGCCGGTCGTGCAGGTAGTCGAACTCGACGTTGAGCACCGTGTCCGGGCTCAGCTTGAACTGCGCGGACGGCGCGATTGCCTGACGGTTCAGCTGGAACTGATCGCGGAAGCTGTTCGAGTTCTCCACCGCGCCGGTGATGCGAAAGCGCGCCGCGTCGTTCGCATTCCAGCCGAGGTCGAAGTCGCTGCGCCGCTCGCCGCGCGTGCCGAGCGTCACGCCGACGTCGCGCACCGGGTTCGCCTGCGGCCGCTTCAGCACGCGGTTGACTATGCCGCCCGCCGAGCCGCGGCCATACAGCACGGCAGCCGGCCCCTTCAGCACTTCGACGCGCTCGACGTTCGACAGGTCGCGGTAGTACAGCGCGTCGTCGCGAATCCCGTCGACGTACTGGTCGGTGATGCTGTTGAAGCCGCGAATCGTGATCTGGTCGCGCTGGCCGTCGCCGACCGAGAAGCCGACGCCCGGCACGTTGCGCAACGCGTCCTGCATCGACGTCGCATTCTGGTCCTCGATCACCGCGTGCGGCACCACGTTCACCGTCTGCGGCACGTCCATCAGCGACATGTCGGTCTTGGTCGCCGAACGCGAGCGACTCGCATCGTATGCCGCGCGTTCGGCGGCGGCGTTGACGGAAATCGTCGGCAGCGTGGCCGGCGTGTCGCTTGTCTGGGCAAACGACGTTTTTGCGCCGGCGAGCGATGTCGCGATCAGGAGCGCGCGGCAGGCATTCTTGTTGAGTTTCATCGGATACGAAAGAAAAACGGTCGACGGATCGGCTTCTGCAGACATGAAAAAGGCCGCGGCGTCCGACCCGCGGCCTGTAATATCTCGAAATATTAAATGATAATGATTCGCGTTTTTAATCAATATCCCGATCTGTCGCCTGCCTGCAACAAGCCATGCGTCAGACGGTGCGTTTCATCGCACCGGCATTTCCGATTTCTGACAATTTGCTTTCGCCAAAGGTGTTTCCGATGATGCGGTCACGAACGCGCGGCCGGATTGCGCTACTGTCCGGCCGGCCCGCCGCGCTTGAGTTTCGCTTGCCGCCGCGCACGGTCATTGACGATCTGATGCCGCCGATGGTCGGTCATCTTCTTCCACGCGCGCGCTTCTTCGAGCGTGCGAAAGCAGCCGACGCAGAAGCCCGTGCTGCGGTCGAACGAGCAGACGTCGATGCAAGGTGACTTGACCGCCATCGCCTACGCCGCCGAATGCGGATGCACGACTTCGACGGTCAGGTGCGAAAGGCCTGCAACGTGATCGAGAAGGTCATGGTAGAAACGCGCATCGCGGCCGCCGTCAAGTGTGGTCACCGACACGACCGCGCTCATGTGGCCCGGCCCGAGACGCCAGGCGTGCAGGTCCGTCACCCGGTCTCCGCCGTCTTCGATCAGGCTGCGCACACGCTGCGCGAATCGCGGATCCGATTCCATGTCGAGCAGGATGCGGCCCGTGTCGCGCATCAGCCCGTACGACCAGTTCGCGATCACCAGCGCGCCGACGATGCCGGCCAGCGGGTCCATCCAGACCCAGCCGAATGCGCGTGCGAGCACGAGGCCGGCGATTGCGAGCACCGATACCGCCGCGTCCGCCATCACGTGAGCGTATGCCGAGCGGATGTTGTGATCGCGCGTCGTGGCCGCGTGCGGGTGCGCGTCGCCATGATCGTGATCGTGCTCGACGCATGCGGTTTTCGATGCATCGTCGTGCGCGTGTTCGTCATGAGCGTGGCCATGCGCGTGATCGTGATGATGCCCGTGGCCATGATGATGGTCGTGCCCATGGCCGTGATGGTCGCCGCCCAGCAGCCACACGCTTGCGAGATTGACGAGCAGGCCGAGCACCGCAATCGGAATCGCTTCGCCGAAACGAATCGGCACCGGCGACAGAAAACGCGACACCGCCTCGTATCCGATCAGCAACGCGATCATTGCAAGCACGATCGCGCTCGTGAATCCCGCGAGGTCGCCGAGCTTGCCGGTGCCGAATACGAACCGCCGGTCGCCCGCATGCTTGCGCGCATACGTATAGGCCAGCGCCGCGATCAGCATCGCCCCCGCGTGCGTGGACATGTGCAGGCCGTCGGCGACGAGCGCCAGCGAGCCGAACATGCTTCCGCCAACGATTTCCGCGACCATCATCACGCTGCACAGCGCAATCACCGCCCACGTCCTGCGTTCGTTCTGCTCGTGCGCCGCGCCCAGGAAAATGTGGTCGTGTCCCGCGCCGAATGCCGCATCCTTGAAATCGCTCATGTCGTGTCTCACTTGAAGTAGCTGTGCACGACTTCGATCAGTTGCTCGGTCGCGCTGCCCTCGTCATGACCGCCGTCGTGCTCGGCATCGACGAGGTGCGTGCGAATGTGATCCTCGAGCACGACGGCCAGCAGCCCGTTCATCGCGCCACGACAGCTCGTGATCTGCTGCAGGACCTCGTTGCAGCCGCGCTCTTCCTCGAGCGCGCGCTCGATCGCCTCAATCTGCCCCTTGATGCGGCGGACCCGATTGAGCAGCTTCTGTTTTTCGCGGACGGTGTGACTCATCATTGGCCTCCATATAGGGAGGGGGAGTATACCTCATAGGCTCAAAACAATATAGGGTACAGGGGTATATCATCTGGAACGCGTGGCATCACGCGATTGCGGGCCGAATAGTCTCTTCGTCATCCGAATCGTCCAGGTCGATCCACACGCTACCCCGGCGTGGCGAGCGGCATCTCCGGGCAGCGCACCACCTGCGGCGCGCTGCCCGTGCCGACTATGGATTCCGCCGGACAGACGAGCACCCGGCGCATCGCCAGCGTCGGGAAATCTCCACGATCAATCAGGATAACGAAACGGAAGCCGCAAGCGAAGTCGTCGGCGCGTCGACTGTCCGGGGCTCATTGAGCGGGTATTCGAACCCGCCGTCGCACGGTCGCGACGGCATTCGCGCAAACCAACTGAAGATGACGGGGAATGTGCACGCTGGGATCGCGTGATAGGGACAAGTCCGGAAGTGCCGCACATTGCCCCCGGAGAACCCTGCTTGCGCCGCCGACGGTCCAGGACACGCCGGCGGTCGCGGTATCGCGTCGGCGCGTTACTCGGTTTTCGCTGCTTGCGGCTCGACCGGCGCCGCTTGCGTCGCGGTGTCCGTCGTTTGCGGCTCGGCGGTTTCGGCCTGCTGAGCCTGAGCCTCGGCCTTTTCCGGCTGCGCATCCGCCTTCGCGGCTTGTGCGGGCCCCTTCCTCTTCGGGCCGCGCGCCTTTAGCCGTCGCGCGCGCGCCGCGTCGTCCTTCGACACCCGCCCGGCTTCGTTGCCTTGCAGATCGACACGCACCGCATCCTCGACCAGGCAGGACCAGTAACGGTTGCCGCGGCACCAGGTCGACATTGCGTCGCGCAGCTCGGCTTCGGTCAGCCCCACTGCCTGCGCCTGGCCGGCGAGATCCGCCCAGATGCCGACCTTCAGCGGCACCTTCGGCGCCGGATTCTTCGGGAACGCCAGCGGGAAGCGTTTCTGCAGCTTGCCGATCGCTACGACGACCGGATCGACCGGCGCCGACGGCTTGCCGCCGGACGACGGTCTTGCGCCCGAAGGCGCTTTCGCACCGGACGACGCCTTCACGCCCGAAGCCGCCTTCGCACCGGACGGTGACTTGGCCCCCGAAGCCGGCTTGCCGCCGGACGACGGCTTGGTTCCGGAATCCGGCTGCGCCTTCGCGCGCTTCGTATTCCGCTCCTGCTTGGCCTTCGCCGCGAGTTGATCCCGCAGAGCGGCAAGTTGTTCAAAACCCATAAATTCAATCCACCAGGAATATTGAGCGTGGCTTCCACCGCGCAAACCGCGCGAGCCCGCGCCGTGCATCGCGCAACGGATCTGGATGGCGGCTTTCGGCCACTCCGTCACCGACACGGAAGATACGGCATGAGCAGCATGTCACACGCATCTGTTCGGGCACCCGGCCTCGCTGCCGGATGGAACGCAGGACAGGAGTATACCGCGCGCGTCACGTCTGACGGACTGGCGAATCTCTTTCGTTGCACGGTCAGGCATTGCCGGCGTGATGGCAAGCTATGCGGCCGAAGTCGCGGCCGCGGCTGCTTCGGCGCGCAACGTAGCCGTTTATGGGAGTACGAGGCCCGCGCCGGCTTCGCCCCGGTCCGCCGGGACTTGCGTCTCTTCGTCAAAACACGCCGAGCGCTAGACCAGCCGCGAGGCCGGCGCCGAGTTCGGCGCAGCGCGCGAGATCTTCCGCGCCGATCGTCTTCGGTGCGAGGATGCGCTCGGTCGTCTGTGCATGGGTGCACACGATCAGGCCCGGCGCCACATTATTGAGACGCCAGCCGGTCGCGATGCGATCGATCTGGCGCAATGCGTTCTGCCCGTCGCTGCCGGCGCAGATCATCGCCGCGTACGGGCGCCCGTTCACGCGGTCGAGCGCCGCGTAATAGCAGCGATCGAAGAAATCCTTCATCAACCCTGACATCGCGGCGAGATTCTCAGGCGTCGCGAACAGATATGCATCGGCCGCCAGCACGTCGTCCGGGCTCGTCTCGTCCGCGCGCTGCAGCCTGACCGACACGCCGGCCTGTTCGCGCGCCGCGCTCGCGGCCGCCTCGGCCATCTGCTGCGTGCCTCCGGTCATCGTGTGATAGACGATCAGCAGCGTTTTCATCGATGTTCGTGTGCCTCCCGCCCGATGCACGGCGCCGGCCATTTCGCGGCGACGCGATGCGGCACTCGCTCGCGCGATCCGTGCGGCATCGGTATCAGCATCGGCGCGCTTTCAATGTAGATCAAACGTCGGGTTCTCGAGATGGCGCGGTTCCACATATCTTCAACGATCGTTCCCGTCGTCGCCCCGCTTGCGCTCGTAATACGCGAGAAACATGTCGGCTGCGGACTCGGCTACCCGCTTCTGTGCCGCTTCGTCGAGCGGCGGCTGGCCCATTGTCACCTGCGGCCAGAATGCGAACGCCTTTATCGCACCCAGTAACTGAAGCGACGCGAAGGCCGGGTCCGGCGCCGTGAGCCGGCCGGCCGCGGCAGCCGCGCGAATCCATACCGTCACGTCTTCCTCCCGCTCGCCGAAACGCTCGACCATGTCGCGCGCGCGCTCGGGTGAATGAATGGCGGCGCCGATCGCGACCCGTGCGAGTGCAATGAAAGACGCATCGTTGAGGAGGCGCAGCTTGCGCGCCAGCAATTCGAGCAGTTGCCCGCGCAACGGCGCGTCGCCGCAATAGGCGGGCAGGCTGCCTGTCTGGCATGCGTCCCAGAGCTGGTGCAGGATCGCGGCAAACAGCGCGTCCTTGCTCGGAAAGTGGTTGTAGACCGTGCGCTTCGAGACATCCGCGCGTGCCGCGATGCGGTCCATGCTGGTCGCGTCGTAGCCGGCCGCAAGAAATTCCTCGATCGCGGCGCTGATGATGGCCGCCCGCTTTCGATCGGTCAGACGTTGATGAGTGGCACTCGTATTCATTTCCGAATTTTACACCCATCAGTTTACTTTCTCCGAAGATAAACTACACTGTGCAGTGTATTTTCAATTCGGATGGCTTCCATGACATCGTTCCCCGATTTCGTTCATCGCACGCTGGGCTTCTCCGCCGCGAAACGCGGCCGCATATCGTCCGCTGGGTCGCCGCAACACGACGGCGAACGCTTCCTCAATGTTGCGCCGCGTCCGGCCGAAGGACTCGGAAAGATGCTCGGCATCATGTGGAACATGCTGTTCAACAAGCCGCGCGGCGCGGTGCCGGCGGGCGCCCTTCCGGTCGATACGCTCACCCGCGCGCATCTCGACGCGGCGCCCGACCGCAGTCTGTACCGGCTCGGCCATTCGACGCTGTTGCTCAAGCTGCGCGGCCAGTTCTGGCTGACCGATCCCGTGTTCGCCGAGCGTGCGTCGCCATTCCGGCGCCTCGGCCCCAAGCGGTTCCATGCGCCGCCGATCGCGCTCGCCGACCTGCCGCCGCTACGCGGCGTGATCCTGTCGCATGATCACTACGACCACCTGGACCGCGACACGGTGCTCGCGCTGGCCGCGACGACCGGCGTGTTCCTGACACCGCTCGGCGTCGGCGATCGCCTGATCGAATGGGGCATCGACGCGGCGAAGGTGCACCAGCTCGACTGGTGGCAAAACGCGGAGATCGACGGCCTGACACTGACCGCGACGCCTGCGCAGCATTTCTCCGGTCGTAGCCTGTTCGACGGCAACAGCACGCTGTGGGCGTCGTGGGTCATCGTCGACGACGATCTGCGCGTGTTCTTCAGCGGCGACACCGGCTACTTCGATGGCTTCAGGACCATCGGCGAACGCCTCGGGCCGTTCGACGTGACGCTGATCGAAACGGGTGCGTACGACGCGCAATGGCCGTATGTCCACATGCAACCCGAAGAGACCGTGCAGGCACATATGGATCTGCGCGGCCGCTGGCTGGTGCCGATTCACAATGGCACGTTCGATCTGGCGATGCACCGCTGGCACGAGCCGTTCGAGCGCGTGACGGCGCTGGCGGCAGCACGCGGCGTCGAACTGTCGACGCCGCGCATGGGCGAACGTCTGACACTGGCTGCGCCGCATCGCGGCGAGCGGTGGTGGCGCAGCGTCGACGAGAAAGTCGAAGCGGCGAAGTCGCTGAGGCTGGCGATTTGTGCGTCGCGGGCGGCCAGGTGAGCGTTGCTTGTTCGGGCGTGTTAGTCCACGCGTCGTACATTTACCGGGGAACGGCTTGGCGGCGCTGGACGGCCGCGCGTGCTCGCCCCGACGACCGCACTCCTCGGGGCAAACGATCGTGGCGACGGACATTCTCGTTCGTCGTTTGAAATACCGGATTTCGCGGGAGGCAGAGACTGAGCTGCGAGGCGTTTCAGGCGGGCGATTCTTGTTAGGCACCGGAGCATTCAGCACGTCTACTGGCTGCCTCCACATCGCCCTACCTCTCGCATTCCACGTTTCATTTCGTCGCGGCGAGATAGCGACTTAGCGCGCTAATCAAGTGCTTGGGTGTGAGTGCGGCCCGGCTCCCGACGTCACGCGAAAAACAAATCCTTCGATATTCGTCCTTCGTGTGGTCGCCTGCAAAGTGCGGACTCGGACACGAGCACAACTTCGCGCAGGGCAACGCGGTTGTGCTCGAATGGCAGGGCGACTCACAACTGCTCAATCGAAATAGCCATCTGCATCAATTCAAACGAAGCGGGAATTCAGGCGTGGATGTTTGTCGAGGTATCGGCCGTCCTGCTGCCCGAATCGCAATACAAGCGGCAAGTTCGATATGCAAACCGCGTAGTCCTCTGCCCTGCTCTATCCAATGGCTCGAGTTCCCGGAGCGCTTCTTTTCCAAACGCGCATCGACAATAGCGACATTGCTATCGGCCCTCCTTCGTTCGCGCCTTCGTCAAGCATCGCTGTTTTTTCCGAGCGTGATGAGGAACGGGATATCGCGTTGTCACGTGACAACTCACTCGCCGCGCATCCGCCTCGAGATACGCTATCGCATCGCATTCAAGTCAGGATTTTGGATTCATCGGCCAAATATGTATCGATAACTACGAAATACGTTGCAATTGAAATGAAAAACAGCAATTTGCCAAGGAGATGACGCGCGCACCTCACGGATCGTCATTTGCCCCTGTTTTCGGCAGCGAATCCACCGAATATGCGTGAAACAACATGAAGAATCGCCCCGAAACCCTTGCCAGTCATGGGTTTGCGAGCATACCCCTATTTCGCACAGATGTTTCACGATGTGGATTGACGCCTATCCGATACCTGCGTCCGGCCATCTCGGATGACCTCTGTGGGCCCAATAACATTCCGGATCGAGCAACTGACGCTCCAACTACCTGAGCCACACGCAAGTTCAATCGTTCGGCATGGGAGTGCTCGATACTGCACCATATGCGTCAAGAAGCCGTTTGATCAACTTCGTGGATAAGCCCATCATTAATGGGGCCATATCATAGCGAGAGGACTCGCTTCCGGGTGCCCCTGCGAACTGCGCCCCGCTTTGAAAAGGCCTGCGCCCTGACTCGTGGAAGGGAATACACAACTCTCACGAAAAGCGCGCGCATCGAGGCCGTTGCAACGCAATGGCTTGAACCCAATGACGCCATTGAATCTAGACGCTGCCGCAGATCGTCAACGCAGACTGTCAATCTACCTCTGCGGGTCCGGCAACCTGCCGATCCCTGCTGCCACCCCTCAACCTGCTGCCACCCCTCAAACAAGAGCAAATCCTCGATACAGTCGCCTGTTGTCACGTGACAACTCGTCGGCAAGCGATGAGTACTGGTCCATCGCAAGTTCTCCTGTCGTTCATCCTTAGAGATATCTCGCCTCCCCTGCATGATCCAATTTCGATCGGCACGAAGCTTGTTGACGCTCACCACCGCAATTGTCACGTGACAACTCGCTATTTGGTCGCCACACCAATCATCAAATCGATCGCTACGATTTGGAATTAAGCAACTCGCCGATGAGTGATCAACTTGTCCACCCCGGGTCGTCCATCTCCATGGCAAATTGTCACGTGACAACTGCATATCTTCCGGCCGGCCATCATGCGATTGAACAAGGCACCGCATTGTTATAGACACTCGCAAAAGATCAATCGAGTGAGATTCCAAAATCTAGTTGTGGGCATCCGTTTTGAATCATCTCGTTGATCGTCCGCTCCGTTGAGAAGATGAAGTCAGCCAAAATTGCTATTGGTTCTAGATGCATGGCTTGTATCGGGTGCTCTCCAGAACGTTGGCCGTTCTGCCACTTGTCACGTGACAACAACATCGCTCGTCTGCGTTTCTCAAAAGGAACATCTTGTCTGGACATTTCTCCAAAAAATGCATATATTGCGCAAAACTCCTTGGAGGAATTTAATGGCTTTCAAGATCGCCGTCAGCAATCAAAAGGGTGGTACTGGAAAGACAACCATCTCCGTCAACATCGCCGCAGCCTTCGAGGCGGGCGGAAACAAAGTTGCGCTCATCGACGCCGATCCCCAGGGAACATCCGTCAGATGGGTCACAAGCGGCGAGAACACACTCCCGATGACCGTTCTTTCGCTCGCCCCGGCCGGTCGAGGAATCGGTGGGGAGATCAAGAAGCAGGACGCACATTTCGACGTGATCGTCGTCGACTGCCCCGGCAACCTCGAGGATCCGCGCATCGCATCGGTGCTCGAAGTCGCCGACTTCTGCCTCGTACCGCTGTCGCCATCGCCCGCGGATCTGTACAGCACCGTCGCCATGATTCGCATGATCGAATCCATGCGAGCGGTACGTAACCCTAGTCTTTCTTCCGCGCTGATGCTCAATAGCGTCAATGGAAAAACTAAAATGCGTGAAGAGATTTTAAAAATTCTAAAAGCAGAAGAAATAGGGGAGCATCTGCTGGACAGCCAGATCGCCCAACGCGAGGTCTACCGACAGACCTTCGCGCTCGGCACCACCATCCACCATCACAATCGGTACCTGAAAGGCCTCAAGGAGGCCCGTGCGGAGATCGAGAAGCTGGTCACCGAAATGGCCCAATACATCGCGTCGACGCGCGCTACCGGAACCGCTCATGGCTAAAGACACATCGAAAGAAAAGAAGGCGACGGGCAATCTCCATCTCGCGGCCGGTCTGCTGCGCGGGCTTGCGCAGGAAAACGCGGCGCTGGAGACGCGGCTGCCCGAACCGCCCGTCACGCCGTTGACCGCTGTCGCGACGCCTGCGGTCAAAGCGGTCGTGACGCTGCCCGCCGATGCGGAGGATCTCGGCGCCCCGCAAAAGGTTGCCGTGAAGGACTGCATTCCGAACCCGTTCAATCCGCGGGTGTTCTATTCGGAATCGAGCCTGCACGAGCTCGCGCTGACGTTGAAACGGGAAGGGCAGATCGAGCCGATCAAGGTGACACGGCTACCGGAGTTCCCCGGCAAGCTGGTCGTGATCGACGGGCAGCGCCGGCTGCGCGCCACGAGCATCAACGGCGACGAAACCATCAACGCCACCTTCCGCACGGATCACACGCCCGAGCAGCTCTACACGATCGCCTATCGCGCGAACCACGATCACGAGCGCCAGACGATCTTCGACGATGCAGTCGCATGGAAGCGCCTTCTCGACGAGAAGGTGTTCCCCGACCAGAACACGCTGGCGGAAAAGATCGGCAAGGACAAGGCGACCATCAGCAAGACGCTGTCGCTCAATGCCCTGACCACCACGCTCCTCGAGCGGATGGCCGCCGCAAACGACGTGGTCGGCCTGCAGGCCGCCTATTTCCTGAAGCTGATCTTCGAGCGGCTGGGCGAACCGACCGCGGACCGCCTGCTCTCTGCCGTCATCGACCGGAAAAAGTCCGTGCGCGACCTCGAGAACTTCCTGCGTGCGCAGAACGACGGGAACAAAAAGGCGGGACGGACTCGGTACAGCGTGCGCCACGATTTCGCAGTCGAATCGCGGACGATCGGGCAGTTGAAGACGTATCCCGACGGACGTGTCGACCTGCAGCTCAAAGGCGTCGACACCACTCATCAGGAAGCGCTCGCCGACAAGCTCAAAGCCGTGATCGACGCCTACGTCGCCGAGCTGCCCACCGCACAAAAGTAAGCTGCCCAAATAAAAAACCTCGCAGGGAAGCTGCGAGGTTTTTTATCAGTTTGCTGCGAGACTGCTTCTGAGCAGGAATTCCAGCAGGTCGTCCGAAGTCGGTTCGCCCCAGGTATCCAGCGCCAGCCATCTGAAGAAGCTGGTTTGCGCAAGCTTGCTCGCCTTCTTCTTCGGCGACAACGTCAGGTCCTTCGAACCGGTCACCGTCTCGTTGTAGCGCTCGATAAGCTTGGTCTGGTCATCGATTTCCAGTTCGCGGAAATACGCGCCCGCCTCATCGATCTTGGCGGCGAGATACTTGTCGCGGATCTGCTCCTGCTTGCTCTGCGCCGTCTCTTTCGCCGGCGTCGCCGTCTCCGTCGCCAGGCCGTCCGACAACGTGTAACCGTGCGTCAACGCCTTGCGAAAATACGCGCCGACATTATCGATCGGCGCCGCGTTCTTTTTCGTAGTCCGATTGAGCGTGTAGGCAATCGCGGCCTTGATGCGTTGCACGCCGTACTGGGAAATCAGCCGACGAGCCTCCGAACGCGGGACCCCGAACTTGGCCACTTCCTCGACGAGCGCTTCGTTCTTGACGTCGCCGTCCTCCACGGTATCCGCGCTCTGCTTGCGCGTCACCTTGAACTGGACCGCCTCCACACTGCGTCCGGACTTGTGCTCGATCAGCTCGAGCGTGTGGTCCGATACTTCGTTGACCTCCTGAATGCACGGCACCAGGACCTTGCTCTTGAACAGCTTGTATTCCTTGTACGACTGCGACGCCTTGTCCTGCCCCAGGATGAGGTCGCGGAATTTCGGCAACGGAATCTTCGCGGTAATGCCGATTCCTTCGTAGCGCACCGTGTTTTCCCACAGCGCGAGCGAATGCGAGCGCCGGAACTCGCGCGCGATCCGCATATCGATGAGCGCGTAGATCTCCGGATTGAGCAGTTCGCTGCGAATCTGGTCCGAAAAGCTGTACTTCAGCACCGATTGCTCGAGTTCCGCGCCGGCCAGCAGGCCCGACGCCTTCCAGACGGTCGAGCGGTCCCCGGCCAGATAGTCCCAGTTGACGACGGTGCTGATGAGCGAGTTCACCGTGTCCTTCACGTACTTCGTGTTGTTGCTGTTCAGTCCGCTTTCGTGCGAGAGCGCGGCAATCGAGATCGAAAAGCTCGTGCGGCCCGGCTCGAACGCTTCCTGCCGAAGCGCGTTCTTGATCAGCGAACTGAACATCTTGCGCTGCTGCAGACCGATCTTTCCCGACTTGGGTGCAATGTGAATCGCTTGAACCGCCTTGCGCAGCAAGTCGGGAGGCTCGGGCGTCTGGAACAGCGAGACCTGTTTGTCGGAGCCTTTGCTTGCGGGCTTTCGCGGCATCGTGGTGTCCGGATAAGGTGACCTTGTTGAGGGCGGAATTTATACCTTTTCGCCGCCGCCGGCAATGTCCCAGCTCGCAGGTCACATGCACAATCGTGGCTAACTCATCAAGCACAAAGGAGATTTTTTTGCGAGGCAATGCTCGCAAGCCCCCATAAGCATCTACCTTTTCGCGGAGTCCCTTCCCAAAAGCAGCTACCTTTGGCGGGTTGCGACCGAAGCGAGCCGGGCTTGAGCCTCATCGAAGGTAACCTTTTATGGGAATCAGACGGGCGGAACCACGATCGGCCGCCGGATTCGTGGTGCCATGCAGCAGCTCGGCATTTTTCTCCCATAACTTGCAACCTTGACGGTTTCCCATGAATGGGTACCTTTCGATCCTCGTGTATTTCGATGTTCGCGCGGCTCAGGTCGTAACGCCTCCGGATCGATCCCATAGCTGGCAACCTTTTAAAGCCCCCATAAAAGGCTCCCTTTCCGTCGAAGCGATCCTGTTTATGGGAAGGCAGGACCCGCCAGGTATCCGAATCCTGTTCGGCACACGTTGGCCCAACTCCCATAAACGGATACCTTCAAAGAGCCCCACAAATGGCTACCCAAGATGATCCTTGTGGACATTCGTCGCGCGACAGCGTGTCCGAATCCCCCCATAGACGGGTACCATTGGTGCTTCCCATAGACGGCTACCAGCGGCATTCCACCGTCAAATTCCCATAAACGGGAACCCTCCCACCATATCCACAGCCCCGATTCCCCATCCCGAGGTACCCAATTCCCCAAATCCACAGACCTGAGACCCCAAACCCTTCTACCTTCCCTCCCACAAATGGGTACCGAACACCGCTCAAACCCTTGTCAGGCAAGCCTGTGAGGCTTCTAAAAGTAGTTAAAGAAGTAAACGTTGCTTTCTAAAGATGTAAACACACTGTGTGCTTCTGGAAAAAAGCCACCCCATAAACCGCTACCAGACGACCTGCCAACGCGCAATCAAGCGCCGCTCTTCGAGGGTTCGTGCCGATCCGACACGCGCATCGCACCGTCTGGCGGGCCTTTCCGCATAGAAGAGGTCATTTCGACGTGAGTACATACTCACATTCATCGAAACGTATAAAGCTATGGGAACGAATCGAAGGGAAATGCCGTTTTTCTGTCGATAGGTTCCCGTCTATGGTGCGCTGTGTCGTTAGCCGCCGGGACACGTCGACGTTTGCCCGAGGCTACCAGCCCTGTGTTCCGGCAGCTGACGCAACGCACAGTAGCTCCTGTGTCGACGTCCTGTGGCAATGCGACGGGTTCCACGAGACGTCGCACCCGGCAACCCGATGAAACAGGGCGATCTGTGGATAAGGCTGCATGAGCACGTTCACGCACAACGGATCTGCGAGAAGGTCACCGCAAATTTCTACCTTTGCATCTCCGAAATCCATTCTCGACACGTCCACCCATCAGCCGGGCAACGCGGCGCCCAACGTGAACCCGAAGGCACGTCCTTGGCTCACCACAGGCGATCCTGCTCGCAGCTCCCGAAAATCCTCACCATTCCCGTGTCCTGGGCCCCGTGGCACTCACGAATGTCGCGATACGGACGGACAGGCCGGACGCGCAATCGTCCCGAAGCTTTGGGTGGTCGTTTATGGGAAGACGTCAATCGAGGGAACGTGACCGCGATCAACGATGTCGTTACACCGCGACGCATGCGCCGTGCGGCGGTTTCCATATCGCCACTGGTGCGGCGACGCAGTTATGATTCACAGGCCCCGATCGACGTATCCACCGTTCGGTCGCAGGGGGTATCTCGACGTACTTCAATCTGTAATCAATCAGAAGAAGGAGTTCACTGATGCGTATCCAAACCAGAAGGCTCACGCTCGTCGCTGCCGCTGCGGCGCTCCTGATCGGCGGCGTGGCACCGGCGTATGCCCAGGCGCCGGCCAGCGAACCCGCGGCGCAGGCGCAGGATGCCAAGGCGGCAAAGGCGCAGGCACGCAAGGAAGCTCGCGCGAAACACAAGGCCGAGCGCAAGGCTGCGCGCGCGAAGAACAACGCCGAGCTGAAGAAACTCGAAGACGCGGGATACAAGCCCGCGGCCAATGATCCGAATTATCCGAAGAACCTGCAGGACGCAGAGAAGAAGGCAGGGGCCGCTGCCGGCGCGAGCCAGTAAGCGTTCTCCGGGCGCGTGCGCCGTGCGATGACGGCACGGTGCGCCGCTTGCCCCCGCCATGCGAGGTCGGAGCGTGACTCCGTCCGCGCATGGCCGTGCGTCATCTCTCCGTCAGGCGTCGCGCGGAGCTGACGCGCTGCCCGCCAGTTTCAGCCAATCCATGAAAGCGCGCACCGCGCCGTCTTCCGCGCGCGCCGCGGCCACATAGATGAAATAGCGCCACGGCGGCAGCACGGGCGCATCGAACGGCTGCACGAGCCGGCCTTCGGCAATATCGTCCGCGACGAGCGCGATCGGGCCCATCGCGACGCCGAGCCCGTCGAGCGCGCCCTGCAGCGTCAGGTAGAAGTGCTCGAGCGTGAGCGAATGCCGCGGTACGAGATGCGGGTGCCCGGCCGCCGCGAGCCATTCCGGCCACATGCCCGGATAGGTCGCCGAATGCAGCAGCGTGAAGTGCGCGAGATCCGCGGGTTGCCTGAGCGGCCTTCCGTCGAGAAGCCGCGGCGCACACACGGGCAGGCGCACCTCGGAGAGAAACTCCTCGGCCACATAGCCTTCGATCGTCTGCGGGCCGCCGCGAATGATCACGTCCACGACGTCGCGAAGCTTGTCGATCGGCTCGTTCGACGTCGAGAGCCGCACCTCGATGTGCGGATGGGCGACCTGGAACGATGACAGCCTCGGCACCAGCCAGCGCAGCGAGAAGGTCGCCGGCGCGCTGACGCGCAGCACCCCATGGCGTCCTCGCTGAAGCTGCTGCGCGGTGGCAAGCGCGATGCGGTCGAACGACGCGCCGACTTCAGCCAGGTAGACCCGTCCGGCCTCCGTCAGCTCGACCCGCCGGTTGTACCGCTCGAACAGCGCCTGCCCCAGCCAGGCCTCCAGTTGCTGGACGTGGCGGCTGATCGCGCCATGCGTGACGCACAGCTCGTCGGCGGCCAGCGTGAAGCTGCCGAGCCGGGCGGCGGCTTCGAACGCCCGCAGCGAATTCAGGGGAGGAAGGGTTCGGCGCATTGCATCAGTTCGCGTGAGTTTATGTCACGCAGTATCTCAGGTTTAATCGTTTGATCGTCAAATGCTGCTCCGCCAATATGCGATGCGGGCGGCTCGCGGAGACCGCCAAGTGTCGAAATTTCTCACATGGAGATCGAAGCATGTCGAACGTGGTGGTGGTGGGCGCGCAGTGGGGCGACGAGGGCAAGGGGCGTCTGGTGGACTGGCTCGCGGGGCAGGCCGACATCGTCGCGCGGTACAACGGCGGCCACAACGCGGGACATACGCTGGTCGTCGACGGGAAGACCTACAAGCTTGCGCTGTTGCCGAGCGGGCTGGTGCGCGGCAAGCCGGGCGTGATCGGCAACGGCGTCGCGCTCGACCCGCAAGCGCTGCTCGCCGAGATCGCGCGCATGGCGGAGCTCGGGGTCGCGGTGACGCCGGACAACCTGTCGATCGCCGAGAACGCCACGCTGGTCCTGCCGATTCACCGGGCCGTCGATCGCGCACAGGAGCAATTGCGCCGCGAACCGATCGGCACGACGCTGCGCGGGATCGGCCCCGCCTATGAAGACAAGGTCGGCCGCCGGGGGCTGCGGGTCTGCGATCTCGCCGATCCGGACGGACTCGCGCACAAGCTCGACGCACTGCTCGATCATCACAATGCGTGGTTTCGTGGCCTGGGCCTCGACACGTGGTCACGCGACGCGATGCTGCCGATGCTCGTTGACCTCGCGCCCAAGGTGCTGCCGTTCGTGCGGCCGGTGTGGGCCGACCTCAACGACGCGCACGACCAGGGCAGGAAGATCCTGTTCGAAGGCTCGCAAGCCGTGATGCTGGACATCGACTGGGGCACGTATCCGTTCGTGACCTCGTCGGGCACGGTCGCGTCGGCGGCGGCGGCCGGCACCGGTCTCGGCGCATCGAAGCTCGGCCACGTGCTGGGCGTGACCAAGGCCTATGCGACCCGCGTCGGCGGTGGGCCATTCGTCACCGAGCTTGCCGACGAGGCCGGCGAGCGGCTGCGGGAGCGCGGGCGCGAGTACGGCGTCAATACCGGCCGGCCGCGCCGCTGCGGGTGGCTCGACGCCGTCCAGCTGCGCCAGGCCGTCAAGGTGTCCGGCATCGATTCGCTGGCGCTGACCAAGCTCGACGTGCTGGACGGGTTCGACGTGATCCGGCTCGGCGTCGGCTACGAGCTCGACGGAAATCGCATCGATCATCTGCCCGCGAGCCTCGCTGCGCTGGCCCGCGCGAAGCCGGTCTACGAGCAGTTCGACGGGTGGGCCGGCACGGTCGCCGGAAAGCGGCGGATCGGCGACCTGCCGCAAGCGGCGCGCCGCTTCGTCGAACGCGTCGAGGCGATCGCGGGCGTGCCGGTTTCGCTGATCACGACCGGGCCGGAGCGCGACGACACCATCGTGTTGCGGAGTCCGTTCGATTCGTCCGCGCGCGCATAGCGCGCCGCAGGCAACCCGGTCGCCCACGTTGGCCGCCCACGCCGGTCGCACCGTCAGGAGTCCGGCCGAGCGGGCGTGTGACGGCATCGGCGATGCGTCGTCCGGAAGCGTCGGTTTGACCACCGCGGTCGGGATCATGCCGAACTGGACACGCCCTGAACGCTCCTGTACTGTTCCGCACCATTCGTGCCGAAGCGGAATGCGCATGCGTGTGCGTGCGTGGATGTCCCGCTTCGGAGCGACGCCGTCGGCAGCGTGCGCAGCAACGCTCGCGCGGCGGCGATACAGGCTCGGCCCCGGCCTCGCGCATCGCGACGCGCCCGGGCCGCATGGCGCGAGGCGATCTCATTCCCGGGGGCTTGTCGATGGACACGCTGCAGATGATGCGCATTTTTGTCCGCGTCGCGGAGGAGGGCAGCTTCACGAGCGCTGCCCAGCGCCTGGACATCACGACCGCCTACGCATCGCGTTCGGTTGCGCAACTGGAAACGCATCTGCGCACGCGCCTCCTCAATCGCAGCACGCGCCGCATTGCGCTCACCGATGCGGGGCAGCGCTATCTGGATCGCTGCCAGCGGGTGCTCGCCTACATCGACGAGGCCGAGGCGGAAGCGGCGGACGCGCAGGCCAAGCCGTCGGGCCGTCTGCACGTGCACGCGACGACGAGCTTCGGCCAGGCGTACGTGGTGCCGGCGGTCGTGCGCTACCGCGAGCGCTATCCGTCGGTGGCGGTCGAGCTGACGCTGTCGCAGCATGTGCCCGACATCATCGACGAAGGCTACGACGTGTCGCTGCAATTGAGCACGACGGAGCTGCCCGATTCCGGGCTCGTGTCGCAGCGGCTCGGCACCGTGCACAGCGTGCTGTGCGCGTCGCCCGCGTATCTGCGCGAACGCGGCACGCCGCAGACGATCAAGGACCTCGAGGCGCACGCCTGCCTGCAGATCGTTACGCCGGTGTTTCCGCGCGACCGCTGGCATCTCGACGGCCCTGACGGCCGAGAGACCTTCGAGCTTCCGCTGCCCGACTTTCAGGTGAATGTTGCCGATGCGCTCGGCGCCGCGCTGCGCGCCGGTCTCGGCATCGGCTCGCTGCCGATGTCGACCGCGGTGCCGGCACTGCGCAGCGGCGCGCTGGTCCGCGTGCTGCCCGAATACCGGCTGCAGAAGCTGACGGTCTACACGCTGTATCCGTCGCGGCAGTATCTCGACGCGAAGATCCGCACGTTCGTCGAGTTCCTGCGCGAATGCGTGCCCGAGATGCTGGCTGCCGACGAGGCGGCGCTGTGCGGTTCCGGTCGGCCTTGAACCGGCGCGGCGCCGCCGTGAAGGCGTAACGCGCGCCTTTGCTGCCATCGTCCGCCGGCCGCATGCGCCCGGCCGGCAGACGACGATCACGCGTATCGCAACACGCTTACTTCGGCTCGGTCGTCCACAGCGTGCGGCCGAGGAACGTGAGCGTCCGGTCCCATGCGATCTGCGACCATGCCGGATCGTATTGCGTGCCCGGCAGGCGGCCGGCGCCGACGGCGGTCTCGTTCGCGAACGCGTGATGCGCGAGGTAGCGATGGAACGTGAAGTCGACGTTCGCGGCGCCCAGCTTCTGTTCCAGCGCGTCCACCTGATCGATCGCAAAGAACGCATCCTGCGTTGCCCAGTGGCCCATCACCGGCACCTTGATCTTCGATGCGTCGATGTAGTCGAGCGGGGGGAAGCCGTACCACGCGACGCCGGCCGCCACGTCGGCGTTCTGCAGCGCGAGCAGGGTCAGTGCGCCGCCCATGCAGAAGCCGGTGACGGCGATGCGCGCGGCACGCGTCTTCAGATACTGCACCGCGCCGGGAATGTCCTGCGACGCCGCGTCGCCGAAGTCGAGCGCGCTCATCAGGTGGTGCGCTTCTTCCGCCTCGACCGTCGATTTGCCGCGGTACAGGTCGGGAACGAGCGCGAAGTACCCGGCCCGGGCGAGCCGGTCCGCGACGCCGCGGATCTGGTCATTCAGGCCCCACCATTCCTGGATGACGACGACCGCGGGCGCACCGTCGGTCTTTTCCGGCGTAGCCAGATAGCCCTGCAGTTCCTGGCCGTCCGGGCGGCGAAAGGTGATCATGGATCCGGATGATTGAGACATGAAACCGCTCCTTTTGAAAAAATGCGCATGGGTACCGCTTCAGAACAGCCGACGAGCGCGGCAGCGACCGGGATCTTCCCGGCGGTCTTCACGACCTGCCCGCAGCCGCTTCGGCCGGCTCCGTACTCGCCGGAATTCTATGCTCAAACGTGCCGGGTCTGCGCTCGTGATGATGGCGGCCGGCCGGCCCGGAACGTGGCCGTCGTCGGGGGCGCGAGGTGCGGCCGCCGTGATGGCGCAGACTTTCGCCGCTGCGCGCCGACCGGCCAGAATTCAAGCATTCCTGATTATTTCGAGTGGAAACGGCTTTGCGTGTCATGGGCCGTTCGCGGCGACCATGCGCGGCCGAATGTGAAAACACCACGCCCCCGGCGATCGGGGGCGTGGTGTTCCGTCGGTCGACCGCGCTCGCGATGCGCGAGCGACGGGCGGGCTCAATGACCGAAGTAGACCGAGCCGGGGCCGCTCTGCGTGACCGTCACGACGTGGCCCGCACGAACGCCGGCGGCTGCCTGCGCGCCATAGCCGGTTTCGTCGGCGTGGGTGACCCGCGTTTGCGCGGCCTGCAGCGCCTGCGGGTAATGGACGTCGGACACTTCCGGCTTGTACCCGGCCTGCTCGAGCTGGACCAGTTCCGCGCGAACCTGCGCACGCGTCGGCGTCGGCTGGCTCGATTGGGCGAACGCGCCATACGATGCGGACAGGGCAGTGGCTGCGACCACGGCGTAGATGAGCGATTTCATGTCGACCTCCGGTTTCGTTGATTTCGCGCTTCACTGGTTGTGCCGAGCGGTTGACTGCATCGTAGCGATCGCGATACCGGCCGGAAATACCGATTGCGGCGAAAAATTATTGCAATTGGGTTAACGATCCGCGATGGAGTCCGAGCTTTTCGGGTGATTGTTGGAAAGGCGTGGAATGATCGGGTTGTTACGTGACAAAGTCGGAATCGGCCGGCCGATCGTTTCCCGCCGATCCGGCCACACGCTATCCCTCATCGCCCATGGATTGGCAAAACGCCTATAATGGTTGGGCAAATTGCCGAGGAGGGCTCATGGCAACCATCGCTTTCCATCCGTCCGGCGTCGCGCATCCGCGCCAGGCCGAGTTCGCGATTCTCGAACAGTTGCTGGCAACCCGCGTCCGGTCGGGCGCGGATCTCGCCGAGCTGGCGAGCGCGCGCGTCGACGTCGCGGTCATCGACCGGCTGTCGGAGCGCGGGCTCAAGTCGGACGAGCTGGCTTTCATCATTCCGCGACGGACGCTGAGCCACCGCCGCCAGGCGCATGAGCGCCTGTCTCCCGAAGAGTCCGACAAGGCGATCCGTCTCGCGCGGATCGTCGCGCAGGCGACCGCCACCTTCGGCGACCCGGACAAGGCGATGGCATGGTTGCGCAGCGGGCTCCAGCGCTTCGGCGGCCGGACCTCGCTCGACATGGCCAGCACCGAGCATGGTGCGCGGCTCGTCGAAGAGGCGCTCACGCAGATCGACGAAGGGTACTTCGCTTGACGACGCTGTGGCGGATCAGCAATTACGCCGACCTGAAGGGCATCGGCGGATTGCGTGCCGGCGGCCGCTGGCATTTTGCGGGGCAGCCGGTCGTATATCTCGCCGAGCATCCGGCGCTGGCGCTGCTCGAGACGCTCGTCCATCTGGAGATCGCCTCCGTCGCGCAACTGCCGAACGGCTACCAGCTGCTGCGGGTCGAGGTGCCCGACTCGGTTGCGGTGGCCGAGATCGCCGAGCACGACGCGCCGGCCGACTGGCGCACGAATCCCGACTGGACGAAGAGCGCGGGCACCGAGTGGCTGCAGACGAAGCCGAGCGCGTTGCTGCGCGTGCCGAGCGCGGTCGTGCCGCATGCGCATAACTTCCTGCTCAATCCTCTTCACCCGGCCGTTGGCGAGATCCGCATCGCGGAGATCGTGCAAGCGCCGTACGACAGCCGGATCCTGCGGCTGATCCAGCCGAAGCCGCAGGCGTGACCCCGCACGCGCCGCGCGGCATGCCCGCCGGCTCGCGTGAAACCGGCATCGCATCGGCTGGCCGCTCGACGACGCGGACGATGCCGCACGCACGGCGCGCATGGCCGTTGGCCGGAACCGAGGGAATGCCATATCCCGTCGCCGCTTGCCGCATGCAGGTGCGGCACTAGAATGTGTAGGAGCAGGTTCCGGGCAGGGGAAGCGATCGTATGCGCTGCGCACATTGCGGATTCGACAACCCCGCCGGGGCCGGCTTCTGCGAGACCTGCGGGGCCGTGTTGACGCGCACCTGCCCGCGCTGCGGCCACGAGTCGGGCGCGTCCGCGAAGTTCTGCAGCGAATGCGGCGCGCCGCTGGCCGATGCGGGTCCATCGCCGCGTCCACGGCCGGCCGCCGGGCCTGCCGGTCCGTCCACGGCGCCGATCCATTACACGCCGCAGCACCTCGCCGAGCGCATCCTCGCGGAACAGGCGGCGATGGAAGCGCGCGGCGGAACCGCCGGCGAGCGCAAGACCGTCACCGCGCTGTTCGCGGACATGGCCGGCTCCACCGCGCTGATCCACGACCTCGATCCGGAAGAAGCGCATCGGCTGATCGAGCCGGTCGTCGCGCTGATGATGGAAGCCGTCCACTACTACGAAGGCTACGTCGCGAAATCGCTCGGCGACGGCATCCTCGCGCTGTTCGGCGCGCCGATCGCCCACGAGGATCATCCGCAGCGCGCGCTGTTCGCGGCGCTGCGCATGCAGCAGGCGATGCGCCGTCACAGCGACCGGATTCGTCTGGAGAAAGGCATCCCGCTGCAGATTCGTGTCGGCGTGCATACCGGCGAAGTCGTCGTGCGCTCGATCCGCACCGACGACCTGCACACCGACTACGATCCGGTCGGGCACACGATCCACATCGCGTCGCGGATGGAGGGCATCGCGACGCCGTCGTCGATCCTCGTCAGCGAGTCGACCCATCGGCTGGCCGAAGGCTATTTCGAATTCAAGGCGCTCGGCGCCACTCAGGTCAAGGGTGTTCCGGAGCCGCTGCCGGTGTACGAGGTGCTGGGGCTCGGCGCGCTGCGCACGCGGCTGCAACTGGCCGCGCATCGCGGCCTCGCCAGGTTCGTCGGCCGCGAAGCCGAACTCGACCACCTGCACGGCGCGCTGCAGCAGGCCGGCGCGGGGCGCGGGCAGGTCGTCGCGGTGGTCGGCGAGGCCGGCGTCGGCAAATCGCGGCTGTTCCACGAGTTCAAGGAGCGCTCGCGGCGCGGCTGTCTCGTGCTGGAAACGTTTTCGGTGTCGCACGGCAAGGCCTTCGCGTATCTGCCGCTGATCGAGCTGCTGAAGAACTATTTCCAGATCACCGCGCAGGACGACGAGCGCCGCTGCCGCGAAAAGGTGATGGGCAAGGTGCTGGCGCTCGAACGCGGCTTCGAGGATCTCGTGCCCTATCTGCTCTACCTGCTCGGCATCGGCGAGCCCGGCGCGGCGCTCGCGGAGATGGACCCGCAGATCCGGCGCGAGCGCACCTTCGACGCGATCATCCGGCTGCTGGCGCGCGAGAGCCGCGACCAGCCGGTCGAGCTGCTGTTCGAGGACCTGCAATGGCTCGATCGGGAGACCGAAGCATTTCTCGCCTGCCTGATCGAGCGCGTCGAGCGCACGCGGATCCTGCTGCTCGTGAACTACCGGCCCGAATATCTGCCGGTCTGGGAAGGCGCGGCGCATCGCACGCAATTGCGGCTCGAACCGCTGGGCCCGGCCGAGGCCCAGGGGCTGCTCGCCGCGCTGCTCGGCGACGATCCCACCCTCGCGCCTCTCAAGCAGCTGATCCTCGAAAACACGGAGGGCAATCCGTTCTTCATGGAGGAAGTGGTCCAGACGCTCGTCGAGGAACACGCGCTGCTCGGCGAACCGGGGCGCTACCGGATCGAGCGGATTCCGGCCGCGCTGCATATTCCGACCACCGTGCAGGGTGTGCTGGCCGCCCGCATCGACCGGCTCGCGATCGACGAGAAGGAGTTGCTGCAGACGCTCGCGGTGATCGGCAAGGAGTTTCCGTTCAGCCTGATCCGCCGCATCTGCGACGGCCAGGCCGCGCGGACGGACGACGATCTGCGCCGTCTGCTGGCACGGCTGGAGGCTGCGGAATTCATTTACGAGCGGCCCGCGTTCCCTGAGGTCGAGTATTCGTTCAAGCATGCGCTGACGCAGGAAGTCGCCGGGCACTCGCTGCTCACCGAGCGGCGCAGCGCGCTGCACGAGCGCACCGCGCAGGCGATCGAGGCGCTGTTCCCGACCCGCATCGCGGATTACTGCAGCGAACTCGCGCACCACTACCGGCTGAGCGGCAACGTGCCGAAAGCCGTCGAGTACCTGTACCGCACCGGGCAGCAGGCGCTCCAGCATTCCGCGCAGCCGGACGCGATGCGTCATCTCGGCGCGGCGCTGGAACTGCTCGAGCGCCTGCCCGATACGCCCGAGCGCGCGCATCAGGAACTGACGCTGCGGATCGCGCTGGGACCGGCGTTGATGGCGGTCCGCGGCTACGGCTCGCCGGACGTCGCGGCGAACTACACGCGCGCGCTGGCGCTGTGCGAGCAGATCGGCGAGATCTCCCAGCTCTTTTTGGTGCAGCTCGGGCTGAGGACGCATTACCACTTGCGCGCGGAGTACGCGACTGCCCGCGAGATCGGCGACCGGATGTTGCGCATGGCGCGCCAGGCGAAGCATCCGGGGCTGCTCGTGGAGGCGCATCTCGCGCTGTCGGCCGGCCTGTTCTTCGAAGGCGAGCTCACGCGCGCCCGGGCACACGGGGAACGGGCGCTGGCGTTGCTCGATGCCGAACCGCGTACCGGGCCCGTGTTCGCCGGCACGATCGATCCGGGCATCCGCAGCCTGAATTTCCTCGCGTGGACCCTGTGGCATCAGGGCTGCGCGGACCAGGCGAACCTGCGCTGCCGGCAGGCGCTCGCGCGGGCCCGGCAGGTCGCTCACGTTCCGACGCTGGCGCTGACGCTCGCGTACGCGGCGCAGTTTCGTCAGTTCCGGCGCGAAGCCGACGCGGCGCGCGAGCACGCCGAAGCGCTGATGACGCTCGCGACCGAGCAGGGGCTGCCGTTCTGGCATGCGTGGGGCGCGGTCCTGCGAGGCTGGGCGCTGAGCGAGCAAGGCGACCTCGCGAACGGGATCGCGCAGATGCGCGCGGGCCTCGACGGCTACCGCGCGACCGGCGCCGCGATGGGCTGCACGCACTTCCTCGCGCTGCTCGCGGAGAGCTGCGCACGCGCCGGCGCTCCGGCGGCGGGCCTCGCTGCGATCGACGAAGCGATGGCGCTGGCGGCGCGCACCGGCGAGCGCTGCTACGAGGCCGAGCTGCATCGACTCAAGGCGTCGCTGCTGCTCGGCGCGGCGGGCAGTGCGGATGACGCCGAAGACTGTCTTCGTCGTGCGATCGACGTCGCGCGTCACCAGCACGCCCGTTCGTTCGAGCTGCGCGCGGTGCTGAGCCTCGCGCGCGTGTGGCAAGGCCAGGGCCGGGCGGCCGACGCGCGGCGGATGCTGTCCGACGCGTACGGCGGATTTACGGAAGGTTTCGATACGGCCGACTTGCGCGAGGCCGCCGCGCTGCTCGACCAGCTGGCTTCGAACGGCGGGTGAGCCGCATGCGCGTGCGGCCGGCGCAAACCGGCATCATGACGGGAGACCGAAGATGGCCACGACGAGCGAAGGGCACCGCGAACGTGACGAACGCAAGCCGGTCGCGCTGGCGTTGCAGGGCGGCGGCATGCACGGCGCGTTCACGTGGGGCGTGCTGGATCGCCTGCTCGAGGACGGCCGGCTGTCCATCGAAGGCGTCAGCGCGACCAGCGCCGGCGCGATGAATGCCGCCGTGCTCGCGCATGGCCTGCTGCAGGGCGGCGAGGCCGCCGCTCGCGGCGCGCTGCACGATTTCTGGCGCGCGGTCGCGGAGTCGGCCGAGCAATACAATCCGCTGCGCTGGATGCCCTGGCTGAAGGGCACGCACAGCTTCGGGCTCGACCACTCGCCGCTGTATGCGTTCGCGGACATGGTGCTGCGGATCTTCTCGCCGTACCAGTTCAATCCGCACAACCTGAACCCGCTGCGCGAGGTGCTGGAGCGGCACGTCGATTTCGACGGGCTGAGAAAGCGCTGCCCGATCTGCCTCTACCTGAGCGCGACCAACGTCGAGACCGGCAAGATACGGATCTTCTCGGGCGACGACGTCTGCGCGGAAGCCGTGCTGGCGTCGGCCTGCGTGCCGACCCTGTTCCATGCGATCACGATCGACGGCCAGCATTATTGGGACGGCGGCTACATGGGCAATCCCGCGATCTATCCGCTGATCTACCACTGCGACACGCAGGACGTCGTGATCGTGCACATCAACCCGCTCGTTCGCCCAGGGGTGCCGGTGACGGCGGCGGACATCCTCAACCGCATCAACGAGATCAGCTTCAATTCGTCGCTGATGCGCGAGATGCGCGCGATCGCGTTCGTCACCGAACTGATCCAGCAAGGCAAGCTCGCCCGCGGCGAGATGAAGGAAATGCGGATTCACTCGATCCGCTCCGACGAAGCGATGTGCGCGCTCAGCGTCTCCAGCAAGTACAACGCGGACTGGGATTTCCTGTGCGGACTGCGCGACAACGGGCGGCGCGAAGCGGACGCGTGGCTCGCGCAGAACTACCGGCATGTCGGCGAGCGGTCGAGCATCGACATCCGCAAGGAATTTCTTTGAGCGGGCGCGGTGACGCGAGGGAACCGGGATGAGCCAGACGCAGGCGCGCTTCGTCGCATTGTGGACCCGTAGCGGCGGCCTCGATGCCGAAGCCGTCTATGCGGACCTTGCACGGCGCTATGGCGAAGCGGCGCGTCACTATCACACGCTGCGCCATATCCGCCGCTGCCTGCGCGATCTCGACCGGGCGCGCGGCGTGGTGCCGCATCCCGACAGCGTGGAGCTCGCGCTGTGGTGCCACGACGTGATCTATCGGCCCGGCGCCCGCGACAACGAGGCGCGTAGCGCCGACTGGTTCCGGCACTGGGCGGCGGGGCGCATCGCGGCGGGCGAGCGCATACGCGACATGATCCTGGCGACGCAGCACCACGTCGTGCCGGCGGAGCAGGATGTGCGCTTCGTGGTGGACATCGATCTCGCGGTGCTGGGCGCGACGCGCAGCCGTTTTCGCGAAGACGGGCTGCGGCTGCGCGCCGAGCGCCCGGACCTCGACGATCGCACGTACGACCGTCAGGTCCGCGCGATCCTCGGCGATCTGCTGGCGCGTCCGCGGATCTATCATACCGATCTGTTCCACGCGTGCTGCGAAGCGCGCGCGCGCCGCAACCTGACGTGGCGGCTCGGTTGGCCGCCGCCTTGAGACGGCCGGCCGGGCGGCGCGCCGGGCCCGGTCAGGAATAGTGTTCGATGAACAGGTCGGTGATGGCCTTGACCACGTCGTCGCCGACGTGAAGGGCGGCATCGTCGTCATTGCCGTAGAACGGGCCGACATGCCCGCCGAGCCAGCGCACGACCTCGAAGCTCGGCCAGTAGACGACGTCCGGATGCTTCGTGACGAACTCGTGGGCGACGACGCGCAGCGTCGATTTCGAAATGCAGTCCGCCTGCATCGCCGACTTGAATTCGAACGTGGTCTTCAGCGGCACCGGGCTCACGGTAATCACGATCTTCACGTTCGGGTTCAACGTGCGCATGTACGACGCGATGTACTCGAGATTCTCCAGGTTCTCCTGCACCGTCGTAGTCCGGAAGTCGTACATTTCCGCGAAGGCGCGCGACGCGAACGTCGAGCTCGACGGCATCACGAACTCGCCGGATTGCCTGTCGAAAAACGCCGGCGCCACGCCGAGCGTGTAGATGAACACGTTCGCCGCGGCCCAGCGCGAGCGCAATCCGTCCGGCGTGATATTCAGGGATGCGAACAGCTCGTCGAGGCGCTCGCGGCTCTGGCCGTGGCATTTTCCCTGCGCCCAGTCGACCATGCTCCGGTTCGCGAAGCTCGAATTGATGTGCTCGACGACTTCGAAGAAGTCGGCCCGATAGCCGCGCTCGATCAAGCGCGTGGCGATCTCCCGCGCGAAGCACGAGCCGAGCGTGAAGAACCGCGTGTCTGCGCCGACGAAGCGCTGCTTCGGCAAATCCTTGAGCAGGGTCGAACGGATGGCGCTCGCGAGGTCGCCGCGCATCTCCTTCGTGGTCGGGTATTTCGCGCGGGCGATCGGTGCGCGCCGCTCCCCGGCCGACAGCACCTTGCGCGACAGCGCGAGATCGTTGCGGTTCGCGATGTTCGGGCTGAGCGACTGCGCCTTGTCCAGCAGCGCGGCGGCCTCGTCCAGGTCGTCATCGGCGCGGATCTGCGAGAGATTTGCGTAATGCCCGGCATTGCCGGGATCGATCCGGATCAGCCAGCGATACGCGAATTCCGCATCGTCCTGCGGGCCGACGTAGCTGGCCGCCGTCGCGAGCATTTCGAGGCAAAGCTTGAGCTGCGGCCATTGTGCCGCGTTCGGCGAGTTTTCGACCAGGCCGAGCGCCTGCCGGGCGTGATCGCGCCGCACTGCCCAGCTCTTGTGGAAGCCGGGAATCTGCAGTGCGCGAAAGCAGCCGAGGAAGAAGATCGTGTCCGGATTCTGCGGATTGTGCGACGCGGACCTGTCCAGGAACTTGACCGCGTTGCCGAGATCGCGCGCCTGCCCGTAGAGGATGCCGAGGAGCATGTTGGCTTCCCAGTCCGTCTCGTCGGGTTCGCGCTCGAGCAGCGCGATGGCTTCATGCATGCCGCCTGTCCCGGCGAGGGTTCGCTGGGCGTGTTCCTTCCAACTCGTAATGTCCATGGGGATCCGGTGTCGCTTGGTGTACAAGACTTGCCGACGGTTAACGGCAGCCCGCGCGTCGAACTTTAGGGCGGCCGGCGTCGCGCCGCGCGCGCCATGTTTAAATAGCGGAGCCGATCGCAACCGGCGGCCGGCCTGGCTGCTCCCGTTGCCGATGGCGGCCCGTCCGATCGACATCGTGACGGCATTTGACACGAAAATGCCGCGCCCGGGCCCCGGCGCGGCCGATAACATTCCGAGAATCGATGACCATGACCGTCCTGTTCCGTCTGCTTGCGCTTGTCTGCGCGCTCTGGCTTGCCGCCTGCAGTTCGTCGTTCCCGCCGCCCGCCGCCACGGCCTCTTCCGCCGCGCCGGACGCCGGCGAGCGTCGCGGGCTCGGCACCGCATGGGGCGAGGCGGTGCGCTCCGAGACGCGCCGCGTCGATTTCGAGCGTGCGAACCCGACCGCGCCGACCGACGTGGCGTCGGTCTACTACAACGACGCGCTGCCCGGACGTCCGGCCGCCGCAACGGCGCGTACGCTGCCGACGCGGGTCGCGCTCGCGAACGGCGACGTCGCGCTGTCCTTCGCGGACGAGCGCGGCGCGCCGCTGCGCGTCGCGCGCAGCGACGGCCGCTGGCACATGGCGGGCGTCGAGGGCGCACGCTACGTGATCGTGCTGCGCAACCAGGGGCGCCGCACGTTCGAGGTCGTGTCGACGGTCGACGGGCTCGACGTGCTGTCCGGGCGCCCGGGCAGCTACACGAACGGCGGCTACGTGCTCTATCCGGGCCGCACGCTGACGATCGAAGGCTTCCGCAAGAGCCAGGACGAGGTCGCGGCATTCCGGTTCGCGTCGGTGCCGGACAGCTATGTCGCGAACGCGAAGTTCGGCGATACGGCGAACGTCGGCGTGATCGGCGTCGCGCTGTTCGCGCAGAAGGACGACGAAGACGCGTTGCGCCGCAAGGCGAATCCGTTCCCGGGCAACGACGATCGCTATGCGCCGCCGCCCGCGCCGCGCGGCGAATGACCGGCGCGGCGATCCGGCATTCGACCGGATTGCCGGAAGGATCCGAATGGAATCGCCTCCTTGCCGCGCTCGACAAGGACGGATCGCCGACGGCGTATGTGTTCCGGCGCAGGCATTGCGGCGCGCCGGGCGGCTATCAGGACTTCGACTGACGGCCGGGCCTTGCGTGCCGCAGCGAATTGGCCACTACAATCTGCCGGTTGACGCCGGTTCGGCGCGCTGCCGCCGCACCCGGCGGCAGCGCGCACCGGCCGTTCCCCGCTACGCATCAAAGGAATCGTCGTGAAGTTCATCCACGCGGCAGACATTCACCTGGACAGCCCGCTGCACGGCCTGAGCGCCTACCCCGATGCGCCGGCCGCGCAGCTGCGCAACGCGTCGCGCGACGCGCTGCGGCAGCTCGTGGACCGCGCGATCGAGGAGGAGGTGGCCTTTCTCGTCATTGCCGGCGATCTCTACGACGGCGACTGGAAGGATCACAACACGGGCATCTTCTTCGGCCAGCAGATGGGGCGCCTGCGCAAGGCGGGCATCCGCGCGTTCGTGCTGTGGGGCAACCACGACGCCGAGAGCGAGATGACCAGGAAGCTCACGCTGCCGGACAACGTCACGGTGTTCAGCCACCGCAAGCCGGAAGTCCATCGCCTGCCCGAATTCAACGTGGCGCTGCACGGGCAGAGCTTCAAGGACAAGGCGGTCGTCGAGAATCTCGCGCTCGGCTATCCGGAACCCGTGCCCGGCTGCTACAACATCGGCGTGCTGCATACGGCGCTCGAGGGCTACACGGCGCATGCGAGCTACGCGCCCTGCACGCTCGCGGAGCTGCACGCGAAAGGCTACGACTACTGGGCGCTCGGGCACGTCCACGAGTTCCAGCAATGGTCGGGGCCGTCGACGATCGTGTTTCCGGGGAACCTGCAGGGCCGGCACATCCGCGAGACGGGCCGGCGCGGCGCGGTGCTCGTGACGGTCGAGGGCGGCGAGACGCGCGTCGAGCGCCTGTATCTCGACGTGCTGCGCTGGGAGGCCGTCGCGGTCGATGCGGCCGATTGCGTCACGATCGCCGATCTCGCGCGGAAGATCGGCCAGTCGCTGGAAGCGCTGCTGACGGTCGACGGCCACGTGCCGCGCGCGGTGCGCGTGACGGTCACGGGCCGCACGCCCGCGCACGGCCTGTTCTTCGGGCGCGCGACGCAGCTGCGCGCGGAAGTGCTGAACCAGATCGGCATCATCGGCAACGAGCGGTTGTGGCTAGAGAAGGTCAAGGTCGCGACGTCCGCGATGGACCTGTCGCATGGCGAGACCGAGCAGCTCGAGGCGCTGGAGGATCTGAAGCAGATCCTCGCGGACGCCGCGCACGATCCGGAATTTCTCGCGCTGCTCGAACGCGACCTGAAGCCGTTCGTCGGCAAGGTGCGCAGCGAGGTGAAGGAGGAGGTGCCGCTGCTGTCGCTGGCGCGCTCCGGCGAGCTGACGGCACTGGTGCAGCAGGTCGGCCCCGCGTTGCTGGCGCGCCTGGCCCAGGGGGAGTGAACGATGCGCATCAAGCGACTCGACCTGATCAAGTACGGCAAATTCACCGACGCGGCGCTCGGCTTTCCGCGCGCGGACCACGATTTTCATGTGATCGTCGGGCCCAACGAGGCCGGCAAGTCGACGATCCGGACCGCCGTGTCGGAGCTGCTGTTCGGAATGAAGCTGCAGACGCCGCTCGATTTCCTCCACAGCACGCCGGAGCTGCGGATCGGCGGCGTGCTCGAAGGCGCGGCCGGCGAGATGGCGTTCCATCGCGCGAGGGGCCGCACGCCGCTGCGCACGCCGGCCGACGAGCGGCTGCCGGACGACTATCTGGCGGCCGTCCTCGACGGCGCGAGCAAGGAATTCTTCGAGCAGATGTTCGGGCTCGATCACGGGCGGCTGGTCGAGGGCGGCAGGAGCATTCTCGATGCGTCCGACAAGCTCGGCCAGGTGCTGTTCGAATCGGCGGCGGGCGTCGGCAGTCTCGGGCCGGTGCGCGAGGAGCTGGAAGCGCGCTCGGGCGAGCTGTGGGCGCCGCGGCGCAGCGGCAGCGCGTTCGCGGTGGCCGAGACGTCCTTCAACGAAGCGGTGGGCGAACTGAAGGCGGTGCAGGTGCGCACGCGGGACTGGGTCGACCGCAAGGAGGCCCGCGAAGCCGTCGATCAGGAGATCGAACGGGCGCGCGCCGAGCAGCGCCGGCTCGAATCGCTGCGCTCGAAGCTCGAGCGCGTGCGGCGGCTCGCGCCGTATCTGAAGGAGCTGACGGTCAAGGAAGCCGCGCTGGCCGAGCTCGGCCCGGTCGTCGAGCTGCCGCCGACCGCCCAAGCGGATCTGCTGAAGGCGCAGGGCGATCTCGCGGCGGAGCGGAAGGTGCTGGAAGAGCGGCGCACCGATCTCGCCGCCAAGCGGCACGCGCGCGATGCGATCGTCGCGGACGGCGACGCGCTCGCGCTGTCCGCCGACATCGACGCGCTCGACCGGCTGCGCAGCGCGTGCGCGAATCATCCGCAGGATCTGCTGCTGCGCGACGCGGAAGTCGAGCGCCATCTGCTGGCCGCGTTCGGCGCCGCGGCGCAGCTCGGCTGGCCCGCGGACGAAGCGGCGCTGCGCGCGGCGCTGCCGAAGGCGCTGTCGCTGAAGACGGTCACCAACCTGCTGCGCGAACACGGCGCACTGCATCAGGCGCTGATCGGCGCGCGCGAATCGCTCGACGAGAAGGTGCGCGAGCTTGCGCAACTGCAGGACCAGCTCGACCGGCTGTCGACGGTCGAGGCGCCCGAGGCGCTGCGCATCGCGCTCGCCGACGCGCAGGGCTTCAGGAACAGCGCATCGCGGGAGCAGGCGCTCGAGCGCGAGGTCGCGCTGGCGGAACGCGCGCTGACGGACGCGCTCGACGGGCTCGGGCAGTGGCGCAAGCCCGTGGCGGCGCTGCGCACGCTCGACCTGCCGTCGACGGCGCGGCTCGTCGCGTGGCAAAAGGACGACAACGAGCATGCGGGCGCGGTCGCGGCGGCGCGTGACGCGCTGGATCATGCTCGCGAGGAGCTCGAGCGGCTCGAATTGCAGGAAAAGCACTTCGCCGAAAACCACAAGGTCGTCACGACCGCGGACGTGCTGGCGGCGCGCGCGCGCCGCGACGGCGCGTGGGGCGACATCAAGCGCGGCGCGGTCGGTCTCGACGCGGGCGCGCCGGCGGTCGACGACGCGATCCGGCTCGCGGACGAGCTCGTCGATTCCCGGCTCGGCACGACGCAGGCGGCGGCGACGCTGCAGTCGCTGCGGCAGCAGGTCGAGTCCGCCCGTACCGGCGTGACGCGCAGGCAGGCCGCAGTGGGCGAACGCGAGCAGGAACTGTCCGCGCACCGGGACGCGTGGACGCGGCTCGCGACGGCCGCCGGCGTGCCGGGCATGCCGCTGGCCGACATGAACGACTGGCTGGCGAAGCGCGAAATGGTGTTTGCCGCGCAAGCCGAATACGAGCGTCAGGCGCACGAGCTCGAATCGACGCGCGCCGCGCGCGTGGCGGCCGAGGCGGCGCTGCAGTCCGCGTTGCGGGCGGTGTCGCGCGGCAGCGACGACGGGCTCGCGGCGCTCGTCGCTGCCGCGGAGTCGTTCGTGCAGTCGGCGGAGAAATCGATCGCGCAGCAGGGCAGCCTGGAGGATCAGGTGCGACAGGTCGAGCGCGCGCGTGCGGGCGCACAGGCGAAAGCCGATCACGCGCAGGTGGCCTATGACGCGTGGCAGGCGCAATGGCGGGAGGCGCTGGCGGACGCGCGGCTCACCACGAGCGCGGTGACGCTTGCGGCGGCGGAGGGCGCGGTCGAGCTGGCGAACGCCGTCGCCGCGGAACTGGCCGCCGCGGACGCGCCGCGCAGCCGCATCGCCGCGATCCGCGCCGACCTGGCCGCGCTGGAGCGCGACGCGCGGCGGCTGGCCGAAGTGCTCGATCCCGAGCTGCTGGCCGCCGGCAACTGGCCGGAAGTCGCGCGCCGGCTGACGGCGCGGCTCGCGGCCGCGACGGAGACCGCGAAAGCGATCGAACGGGCCGACGACGCGATCCGGCACGCCGAGGGCAAGGTTGCCGATGCCGTTGCCGCGGTTGCGGGCGCGAACGCCAGGATTCAGCCGCTCCTCGAGATGGCCGGCGTGGAGGCGATCGACGCGGCGCTGCCGCTCGCCGAGCGCTCCGATCGGCATCGTCAGCTGCGGCAGTCGGTCGATGCGGCGCAGGAGGCGCTCGTGCGTGATGGCGACGGCTTTTCGCAGGAAGCGATCGAGGCCGAGATCGCGGAACAGGACCTCGCCGACGTGCCGGCGCTGCTCGAGTCGGCGAAGCAGGCGCTGGGCGATGTCGGCAGGCGCCTGAACGAGCTGGCGCAGAAGCAGGTGGTCGCGGAGCAGGCGTTCGGCGCGATCGACGGCCAGGCGAATGCGGCCGTCGCCGAGGCGAAGCGGCAGGAAGCGCTGGCCGCGATGGGCGACGCCGCCGAGCAGTATCTGGAGGCCGCGACGGCGAGCCGGCTGCTGAAGTGGGCGACGGATCGCTATCGCGACCAGAAGCAGGGGCCGATGCTCAAGCGCGCCGGGGAAATCTTCGCGGGGCTCACGCTGGGCGAGTTTGCGCGGCTGACGGTCGATACCGAGCGCACACCGCCCGCGCTCCATGCGAAGCGGACGAAGGGCGCGTCGGTCGAGGTGACGGGCATGAGCGAAGGGACGCGCGACCAGCTGTTCCTGGCGTTGCGGATCGCCGCGCTCGAACTGCAGCTGCGCAACCGGACCGCGCTGCCGTTCGTTGCCGACGACCTGTTCATCAACTTCGACGACGCGCGCGCGAAGGCGGGGCTCGAGGCGCTGCGCGACCTGTCGACGCGCACGCAGGTGCTGTTCCTCACGCACCACGACCATCTGCTGCCGCTGGTGAAGGCGGTGTTCGGCGAACGGGTCAACGTGGTGGCGCTGCAGCGCGAGCCGGCGGCCGCGTAAGTTCGTACTTCTGGGCACTTTGGAGGTAATCATGAGTAAGCTGGTGGCAGCCATCGCGTTCGCGGCGGACAAGCATCGCAATCAGCGGCGTAAAGACGACGAAGCGTCGCCGTACATCAATCATCCGATCGCACTGGCCGACGTGCTGGCCAACGAGGCCGGCATCGAGGACGAGCGCGTGATCGTCGCGGCGGTGCTGCACGACACGGTCGAGGATACGGAGACGAACGAGCAGGAGTTGCTGCGCCTGTTCGGCAAGGACGTCGCGGATATCGTGATGGAAGTAACGGACGACAAGTCGCTGCCGAAGGACGAGCGCAAGCGCCTGCAGATCGAACACGCGGCGCACATCAGCCGCCGCGCGAAGCTGGTCAAGCTGGCCGACAAGATCTGCAACGTGCGCGATGTCGCGCGGCATCCGCCCGCGGACTGGCCGCTCGAACGCAGGCAGGCGTATTTCGACTGGGCCAAGGCCGTGGTCGACCGCATGCGCGGCGTGCATCCGGGGCTCGAAGCCATCTTCGACGCCGCGTACGACGCGCGGCCGTCGGCGTGACCGTGCGCGCGAAGCGATCGGCTTGCGTCGCCGGCGTCGACGTGGGCGGCAACCGGAAGCAATGCGATCTCGTGATCCTGTGCGGCACGTCGGTCGTGTATCGCGCCGACGGCGTCGCGCCGGAAGCGCTGCCGTCGCTGTGTCTCGAGCACGAGGTCGTGGCCGTCGGTGTCGATTCGCCGTGCCGATGGTGGGCCGGCGAAGGCCATCGGCCGGCCGAGCGTGCGCTGGTGCGTGAACGGATTTCGTTGTTCTCGACGCCGACGCGCGAGCGCGCGCTGGCCAACACTACCGGCTTCTACGACTGGATGTTCGTCGGCGAACGGGTCTATCGGGCGCTTGCCGACGCGTACCCGCTGCTGACCGCGCCGCACTACGCGGGCGGGCGCGTCAGCTTCGAGACCTATCCGCATGCGATCGCGTGCGCGCTGCTGGGCAAGGACGTTGCATCCGCGAAGCAGAAGCGCGTTCAGCGCAGGCAGTTGCTGGAAAGGATGGGAATCGACGCCGCGACGCTGACTTCCGTCGATGCGAGAGACGCCGCGCTGTGCGCGCTGACCGCGCGATTCGTGATCGAAGGATGCGCCGACGTTTATGGGGATGCCGAAGGCGGATACATCCGGGTGCCCATGACGCGTGCGCCGTAGTTGCGCCGACTTCCGCGCGGGCGCGTTCGCTTGCGCGTATGCCGGTTCGCGTCGCGCGTCGTCCTGCGCCGGTGACGCGTTATTTTTCCGGCATGACGCTAGACCTTATTGTTGCGGACGACCAGCCGATATTTGCGTTGGGTGTGGAGCGCGTGGTCGCGAGTCATGGCATCGGCTCCGTGACGCATCGCGTGTCGGACAGCGCGACGCTGATCGCGATACTGCACTCGGACGCGTGTGACGTGCTGGTGACCAGCTTCATGTTCGAAGGCGACAGGCAGGGGGGCGGATTGCGTATGCTGGGGTACGTGCGACGCAATTTCCCTGCACTGCCGATCGTGGTCTTCACCGTCGCGGAAAATTGCGCCATCTATCGGGAGATCTGGCGCCTGGGTGTCGCCGCGCTCGTCAGCAAGGCCGACCCGCCGGGTGAGCTGCTGCTGGCAATACGGTCGGCCGCTTCGGGGCGGCGTTATCGCTCCGCGATGATACGAAGATGCCTCGAAAGCGCGCCCTGCCTTCGGGGTGCGAGCCACCTGTCGCCTCGGGAAGTCGAAATCCTGCTGCTGTTCGTGACGGGGTTGTCCGCTGCCGAGGTGGCCGAGCGCCTCAAGCGCAGTGTCAAGACGGTCAGTCGACACAAACGTTCCGGTATGGAAAAACTCGGCGTGTCGACTGATTGCGAGTTGTTCGACTACATGAGGACGTTGGGTGGTGGGCGTGTCGATTGATGGTTAGGTCAATTGAAACCATAGCCACGCGGCGGCGATCGACGCGGGTACGCCGAGCGTCATCAGCGCGCCCGCGAGCGGCGGATCGAGCTTCTTGTCGATGGCGATGAGCCCCGCGATGATCATCGGCGGCATCGCCGCCTGCACTAGCGCGACGGCGAGCGGCACGCCCCGCTGCGAGAACACGTAGAGCCCGCAGGCGAGCACGATCGCCGGCACGACGAGCAGCTTGAGGCCGATGCCGACCATGAAATTGCGTGCGGCGTCGCGCGCGCTGCGCAGGCTGAAGCTCGCGCCGACCGAGATCATCGCGATCGGCGTGAGGGTGGCGCCGAGCGCGGTCAGCACGTCCTCGACCACGGGCGGGAACGGTACCGGCCGCAGCAGCAGCGCCAGCACCATCGCCTGGATCGGCCGATAGCCGGCGAGTTGCCGCGCGACGCCGCGCCAGCTCATCGTGCCGCCTGCGTACAGGTCGGCGACGATGAGGCCCGCCGTGCACATCACGATGAAGTTCGCCTGGTCGACGACGAGCGCATGGCCGATCGCGGCGCTCCCGATCAGCGCCTGCACGACCGGCACGCCGACGATCGACGTGTTGCTCGTGCCGCAGACGAGCGTCAGGCAGCCGACCGTGGCCTTGTCGAGGCGCAGCAGCGCGCCCGCGGCGAGCGCGAGCGCGGCGGTCGCCGCGAACACGATCGCGGGCGTCGCGAACAGCCATAGCACGTCCGCGCCGAACGCGATCTTGTGCAGATGCTGCAGCACGAGCGCGGGCAGCGAAATCTGGATCGCGAAGAAATTGAGGCTGGCCGGGAAGTTGGCCGGCAGGCGCTTGCTGCGCGCGAGCGCGGCGCCTGCGACGAGGCAGGCGAGAACGAGAATCAACGAAGCCATCGAGCGGCGTTTGAACGAATCGGATGCCGGAAGGCCCGGCGGGCCACCCGTGCGGGTGGGTGTCGAAAGCCGGCGCGGGACCCCGCCGGAGGCGACGGACCGGGCGCGCGCCCCGCCGGACTATACCCCGGCAGCGCGCGCGATGCGAGGATGCGCCGGATCAGAGCGCGGCCGACGCGCACCGTTCGATCACGGGCGCGAGCCATGCCTGCGCGGCGTCGTGCAGATACGCATCCTCGATCGTGTACGTGCCGTCCGCGAGCATTTTCGCGCAGGTCGCACGCTGGATCTTGCCGCTCGACGTCGTGTGGATCTCGCCCTTCTTCACGCGGATGACGCCGCTCAGCGTCAACTGGCACGCGTCCCATACTTCGCGGCTGATTTCCGGCGCGAGCGCGGCGAGGTCGAACTGGCCGATCGCCTCGAGCACGACGACGACGCCCGCCTGCCCGTCGCGCTCGACCATGATCGCCGCGAGCCGGTTCGGGCGAATCTGGTCGGACACGTTCAGCACCGCGCCTTCGATGTCCTGCGGATAGTAGTTCACGCCGTTCAGGATAAGCAGGTCCTTGATCCGCCCGGCGATGAACAGGTGGCCGCGATCGTCGACGAAGCCGAGGTCGCCCGTGCGCAGCATGCCATGCGGAAACGCGTCGGAGCGGTATGCGCGGAACGTCGCGTCGGTCGCGTCCGGGCGGCCGAAGTAGCCGTGGCAGACGCTGTCGCTCGCGACGCAGATCTCGCCGATCCTGGCCGCAGGCTGCGTATCGCCCGTCGCCGGATCGACGATGAGGAACGTCTGGTCCGCATCCGCGAGCGCGCCGACCGACACGACGTCGATCGACCGGCCGTCGCCCTGGTGCGGCTCGAAGCGTCCGTCGGCGAGCGCCGCGTGGTCCGCGCGCCGGATCACGACGGGCGCGCCGATCTGCGTCGACGTTGCGACGAGCGTCAGCTCCGCGAGCCCGTAGCACGGCGCGAACGCGTCGTAGCGAAAGCCGGCGGACGCGAACGCGTCGGCAAATTTGCGCATGATCCGCGGCTGTACCGGCTCCGCACCGTTGAAAGCGCACGCCCACGTAGAGAGATCGAGCGCGCCGACATCCATGCGATCCGCGCGTCGTTGGCAAAGATCGTACGCAAAGCTCGGTGCGCCGCTGCAGGTCGCGCCGTACTCGGAGACCGCATGCAGCCAGCGCGTCGGCCGTTGCAGGAAATCCTGCGGCGACATGAACACAGCGGGCCGCCCCGCATAGATCGGCTGCAGGATCCCGAGGATCAGCCCCATGTCGTGATAATGCGGCAGCCACGACACGCCCAGCCAGCGCGCGCGGTCGCCGCCGAAGTGCCGGTACAGCAGCCGCGAATTCGCGAGCAGGTTGTCGTGGCCGACCATCACGCCCTTCGGATCGGACGTCGAGCCGGACGTGTACTGGAGGAACGCGATGCTGTCCGGCGCGACGGCGGGCAGCGCGGGCGCGGCGTCGCCGAGGTTGCCGGCGTCGACGTTGTCGCCGGGAATCGCGCCCACTTCACGGCACGGCGGCGCGACGATGCCCGCCGCGCTCAGCTCGGCGCGCACTGTGTCCATCTCGCCGTTGCCGCAGATCGCGAACGACGGCGCGCAGTCGCGCGCGATCGAGATCAGCCGGCGGCGTTCCTTCTCGGTGCGCGGCGGCAGCGCCGGCACGGCCATGCGGCCCGCGTACAGGCAGCCGAAGAACGCTTCGATGAAATCGGCGGCGGACGGGAAGATCAGCAGCACGGGATCGCCCGGCCGGCCGTGCGCGACGATTTCGCGCGCGATCGCGAGCGCGCGGCGATGGATGTCGCCGTAGCGCATCACGCGATCCGGCATGCGGCCGAAGCCGAGGTAGCCGTACGCGAATTCGTCGGGCGTCGTCTCGGCGCGAAAGCGCAGCACGTCGGCGAAATTCGCCGCGGGCGCGAGCGGCGGCGGCGCGGTCAGCGAGCGACAGGCGGCGAGGGCGGACTGAATGGATGACATGTCGGATCGAGCCTCTTCAAAGGGGAGCGGGTTGCAACGCGGCGGGCCGCTCGGCGGGTTCGCGCCGGATCGCTTCGACCAGACGCGTGAGAATCCGGCGGCCGGGGCCGAGCTCGACCCATTCGTCGACGCCCGCGCGCAGCATGGCGCGGACGCTGTCGCGCCAGCGCACCGGCTGGTCGAGCTGCTCGACGAGATAGTCGGCGGGCGTGCCGGGCGGCTGGTAGGGGCGCGCGGTCACGTTCGACACGACGGGCCGCGCGGGCTGGGCGAGCGCGAAGCGCGCGATGAACGCTTCGAACGCCGGCTTGAGCGGCGTCATGCAGCGCGAGTGAAAGGCGCCGCTCACCTTCAACGGAAGCACGGTGACGTCGCCGCACGCATCGAGCCTGCGCGCGGCGGCGTCGACCGACGCGGCCGGACCCGCGATCACGGTCTGCTCGGCGCTGTTGAAGTTCGCGAGATCGACGTCGTCGAGGCCGGCGTCGCGCAACCGGCGACCGAGCTCGGCGGCGGTGACGCCGACGATGGCCGCCATCGCACCGCCGCTTACCGATGCGAACAGCTCGCCGCGCCGCTTGACGATCTCGAGCCCGGTGCGGAAGTCGAACGTACCTGCGGCGAGAAGCGCGCTGTATTCGCCGAGGCTGTGGCCGGCGAGCCAGACGTCGGCGTCGTCGTGCGCGTCGCGCCATGCGGCGAGGTGCAGCGCGTTGACGACGAAGATCGCGGGCTGCGCATAGCGGGTGTCGGCGAGCAGGCCGTCCGGATCATCGAGGCAAAGCCGCTCGACCGACAGGCCCATCACATCGTCCGCCGTTTCGACGAGTTCCGGATAACGCTCGAAGAGGCCCTCGCCCATGCCCGCCGCCTGCGCGCCCTGGCCGGGAAAAATCAATGCCTTCATGTGTCAGGCTCCTGCGAACATGTAGCCGCCGATGCCGAGCGCGGCGAGCATCGCGGTCGCGACGATCCCGCCGAGCTTGTGCTGCACGCGATCGATGCGCTCCCACGCGGCATAGTCGTCGCGCGCCGCGTAGTGGCGGCGCCGGACGACGATCCACACGCATACGGCGTTCAATGCGATCGCGAGCGTGCCGAACGCGACCTTCGTCAGCAGCAGCGGCGTCGGCGTGCGATGCGCGAGCAGGATCGCGCCCGTGACGAGCACGATCGTGAATGCCGGGATCTCGACATACTTGTCGGTCGCCCAGTGCAGGTTCGAGATGAACGATCGCTGCTCCGGACTCCGATCGATCGCGTGTTCGAAGATGCCTTCGACGATCACGCAGCTCATCCATGCGGCGACGAACACCAGGTGCAGGAACAGTACGAGCTTCATGGCGTCTCCTTCATGGCCGGTCGACGTCGTGGGACAACGCCTGCTCCCGTTCGCGCAGCGTCGCGAAATGCTCGAGCAGCTTGCGGCGGAGAATCTTGCGCGTCGGGCCCTTCGGCAGCTCGGGCAGATCGTCGAGCCCGTTCAGCAGCACGACGTGCCGCGGGCACTTGTAATGCGCGATGCGGCCTTCGCACAGGCGGCGAACGTCGTCCTGGCCGAGCGTCGACGATGCGCGCAGCTTCACGTACACGCACACGTCCTGCCCGAGGATCGGATCGGGCACGCCGAGCGCCGCGCATTCGACGACGTCGTCGCAGCCGTGCAGCACGTTCTCGATCTCGGCCGGGTAGATGTTTTCGCCGCCCTTGACGATGAGGTCGTCGACGCGCGTCGCGAAGAAGTAGTTGCCCTCGTCGTCGCAGTAGCCGTAGTCGCCGGTATGCAGCCAGCCGTCGCGAAAGCGCTCGGCGCTCAGCTCGGCGCGCGCGTGGTAGCGCGTCGCGACGTTGTCGCCGCGGATCAGGATCTCGCCGGTTTCGCCCGCCGCTGCCTCGCGGCCGTCCGCATCGACGATCCGCAGCGCGTTGCACGGCAGCGCGACGCCGATCGAGCCGAAGCGGCGGCGCTCGGCGGGATGGCGGTTCATCGTCGCGAACGACGTCGTCTCGGTGAGCCCGAAGCCTTCGAACACCGGCACGCGGTATTCGCTCTCGAAGCGGTTGCGCACTTCGTCGAGTAGCACCTGGCCGCCGCAGACGATACCGCGCAGTGTGTCGTCGGTGCGCTTCAGCCCGTATTCGAGGAACGCGGACAAAAAGGCGGGCATCACGCTCGTCCAGTTCACGCGATACGTGTCGACCAGCTTCCAGAACGAAGGCAGCGCCGACTTGCCTTCGAGGATCACCGAGCTGCCGCCCGCGATCAGCGGCGACAGCAGCGTGATCACCTGGCCGTTGTTGTGGAACAGCGGCAGGATGCACATCGTCCGCGTGCCGGGCTCGAACGCGAACCAGTCGACGAGCGCGCGCGCGTCGGACAGGAGGTTGCGGTGCGACAGCACGACGCCCTTCGGGTGGCCCGTCGTGCCGGACGTATAGAGGATGCTCGCGTCGTCGTCGGCCGCGAGATCGGGATCGGGCGCGATCGACGCATGCGCGGCCGCGGCCGCGAGCGCTTCGAGACCGAAGCCGGAAGCGGCGTCCGCGCTGGCGACGCGCGCGACGCTATCGTCGCCATTGCCGCAGCCGAGCTCGGCGCGCACTGCATCGCGCAGATTGGCCATGCGCCGGTCGAACACGACGAGCTTCGCGCCGCTGTTGCGGACGATGTACGCGCACTCGGCTGCGCTCAACGCCGGATTGACCGGCACCGACACGACGCCGAGCAGATGTGCGCCGAAGTAGTACGCGAGGAACTCCGGGCCGTTCGGCAACACGACCGACAGGCGATCGCCGCGCCGCAGCCCGTGCTCGCGCAGTGTTTCGGCGGCCGCGCGTGCAAGCCCGTAAAACGCGCGATACGTGTAGCTGCGATCGTCGGCGGGGAAAAACAGGAACGGCTGGTCGGGCAGCGTGTCGGCGCGCGCGCGCAGCAGCGCGCCGATCGTGTCGGGCTCCGCGCCGGCCGGGCCGGCCGCCGCGTCCGGCGTCGCGGATGCTTGCGGCGCGTCGCCGCCCGGCCCGCGCTGCCGCTCGATGTACTGCAGCAGCCGCTCGAAGCTGTCGAGCCGATAGGCTTCTTCGATGTCGATGTCGACGCCGAACTCGGCGGCAACCCTGCCGAGCAGCTGGACGTGCGCGAGCGACGACCATTCGGCGAGATTCTGCATCGACACGCCGGGGCCGAACGGCGCGCTCGTGAAGATCCGGCTGCCGAGAGCGCTCAATTGTGTTGATAACGAGGACACGCTGGGGTTCCTTGTCGTTGGGATGAGAATTAGTGCGGTGCGGCGTCGAACAGCGCGAGCTCGCGAAACTGTCCGCGCAGGCAATGGTTCGAGCTCATCGACGACGCATAGCCGCCCGCGTTCAGCAACGCGACGAAGTCGCCCGGCTCGACGGGCGGCAGGCTCACGTCGTTGCTCCACAGATCGAGCGCTTCGTTGATGTTGCCGGCGAGACACACCGATTGCGCGGCGCCCGGCCGCCGCACGCACGGGACGGGTTCGCACGGCAGGTCGTAGAACGCGGGCTCGATCGCGAGATTGAAGCCGCCGTTCAGCCCGACGAAGCGGCGGTCGCGCTTGAGCTCGACGTAGGCGACGCGCAGCACGAGCATGCCGCCGTCCTTCGCGATGAAGTCGCCGGGCTCGATCGCGAGCGCGAGCGGCCGCGTGCCGAAGCGCGCGTGCACGGCTGCGCGCCAGCGTTCGAGGTCGAGCGGCCGGTCGGTCGCGCGATGCGGCAGGCCGAGCCCGCCGCCGAGATTGATGCCGCGCAGCCCCGGCACGCGCGCGACGAACGCGTCGAGCGCATCGAGCACGCGCTCGAACGATGCGAGCTGCGGATCGAGATAGCCGCAGCCCGCGTGGCAATGCAGCCACGTCACGTTCAGGCCGTGCCGCGCGGCGAGTTCGAGCGCCGCGCCGAACTGCTCCGCGTAGATGCCGAACTTCGTGACGGTCGGGCCCGCATAGCTCAGGCGCTCGCTGTCGCCGTAGCCGATGCCGACGCCGGGGTTCACGCGAATGCCGATCTCGCGTCCGGGCGAGCGGCTGCCGAGCAGCGCGATCGCGCTCAGCGTGTCGCAGTTCACGTGCACGTCCGGCAGCGCGGCGAGGAGCTCGGCCTCGTCCGGCATCATCCCGTGCGCGGTGTACGAGATGCGCGCCGGTGCAAAGCCGCACGCGAGCGCCTCGCGCAGCTCCTCGGGCGAACATACGTCGATGCCGAAGACCGGCGAGCGCCGCAGCTCCGACAGCAGCGGGCGGAAACGGTTCGCCTTCATCGCGTAATGGATGCGGAAGTCGCCGCGTTGCAGGCCGCCGAGCGCGTGTTGCAGGCGCGCGACGTTGTCGACCGCGCGCTGCGGGTCGTACAGGAACACCGGTTCGGCGAACGCGGCCGCGAGCTCGGCGACGTTGCGGCCGCAGAAATGCAGCACGCCGTCGCGATAGTGCAGCCGGTCGCGCGCCCACCAGTCGGCGGTCGGCGCAGTGTCGGCGGGTGTGAAGGCGTCGAGGTTCGCGTTCATCGATGGGCGGCCAGGGAAGCGGTTGAGCGGGAGAAGAGCGGCGCCAGATCGAGTGCCTGCGCGGTCGCCGCGAGCGCTTGCGGCGCCTTGGCGCACGCGATCACCGCATCGGCGAGCGCGGCCGGTGCGATGCGCAGCCGCGCACGCGGGCCGCTTCGATCGATCGTGATGCCCGCTTGCGCGGCGAGCGCGTCGATGAAGTCGACGGCCGGCTGGTTGCCGTCCGTGCGGATCGTGTCGAGCGCGACGGCAGGCAACGCGGCGCGCTGCGCCGCGTGCGCGAGCGCGAGCAGCACGGCGTGCTCGACCTGCTTGCCGAGCACCGTGCAGCTCAGCACGAATTCGGCGAGCACGGGCAGGCCGGCGTCGGTGCGCACGAGCGCAAAGCCGCTGCAGCCGTATTGGCCGAAGCGGTCGGCGACGGTCAGCGCGAGTCCGCACGCGTCGCGCGAAGTCGCATCGAGCAGGTCGGCTTCGAGATACGCGTGGCCGCTCAGGTGGAACGTCGCGGCCGTATGGCTCAGGCGCGCGCTTTTTGCGAGCGCTGCCTCGTCGTCGAGCGGGACGCTCGCGATGCGCAGTTGCAGGCGCTCGAAGAAGCGGGCGAGCGACGGCGTGGGCGTCGCGGGCGCTGGGGCGCCGGTCGACGTGCCGACGGCGCCGGCTTCGCTGCGCAAGCGCTCGGCGAGCCATCGCGCGAACGCCGCGAAGCCGTCGATCGTCAGCGGCACGTGGCCGAGCTTGTCCGCGACCGGATCGAACGGCTGCGCGATCGCGCTCGACGCGACGAAGTCGGCCCAATCGAGCACGCGCAAGCCGGGCAGGTCGCGCAGCGCGCGTTCGAGCCGGCGGCACGCGTCGGCGAGCGCCGCGCCGCGCGCGTCGAGCGTGGGCGACGGCAGCACGACGAGGCGAGGTGGCGTCGCCCGGCCGGCGGCGAACGATGCGAGCGCAGTGAGCCACGCATCCGCGCGTTGCGCGAGCAGCGCGGCGAGCGCGTCCGGCGCTTGCGCGCGGTCGTTCGCTTCGTGCCGCACGAAGTCGGCGAGCCGCACGAGCAGCAGTGTCGCGTCGTCCGCGTGCTGCGGATCGGGCGCGAGCAGCGCTTGCAGCAGCTGGTTGTAACGCGTGAACGCGACCTCGTCGAAGCCTTGCGCGCGCAGCAGCGGATCGAGCGGCGACGCGGTGAACGTCGCGCCGACATAGAGGCGGGCGCTCATCGCGCGGCCTCCGGTTCGGCGTCGGCGGCCTCGGTCGACGCCTGGTAGAGCCCGCCCGCGGCCTCGGTCGGGAACCGGAACGCCGCGCGGACTTCCGCGTGCGCGACGTTGAGCGGCCGCGTCAGCACCGCGCGGCGCGCTTCGTCGAGCGACGCGTAGTCGTTCGCCGCATGCTCTTTCAGATACGCGGAGAAGTCGCCGCTGTCGATCTGGTCGAGCACGCGCGCGGCCAGCTCGCGCACGGCGGCGGGCAGCGTGCGGCCGCGCCAGCGGTGATAGCCGACCTGGCAGGTCGGCGAGCCTTGCAGCGCGACGACTTCGTCGAGCCCGATGTCCGCGCCGTCGAGCATCATCTTGCCCATTTCGCCCGAGCCGTAGACTTCGAGCAGCGCGGCCTTCGGGTTGAAGCCGCGCTCGACGAGCACCTGGAAGCCCGTCTCGACGAGATCGACGAGCGCGGGCGCGAGGAACTGCTCCTGGAACAGGTCGAGGAACGTCTCCTGCCGGTAGCTCAGCGCCATCACGCCCGCGCGCGTGAAGCCGACCGCGCGCGCGATCGCGAGCACCTTGTCGCGCGCGCGGCCGGTGTGGTCCGCGACGATGTCGAAGTACGCGGGCGCGCCCTGCCCGGCGAGGTAGTAGCGGCGGATCGGGTCGCCGTACATGCGCGGCGCGAGCATCGCGAGGTCGCGTCCGGCGAGCGGGCGCACTTCGCCCTGCACGAGCGAGTGCCCGTGCGCGACGCACAGCAGCGCGCCTTCGCGCAGGTTCGGCGCGATGTCGGCGTCGAACACCGCGCCGTGCGCTTCGTCCGGGATCAGCAGCAGCACGATGTCCGCGTGAGCGACCGCTTCGGCGATGCCCGTCACGCGATGGCCTTCGGCACGTGCGAGTTCGAAGTAACGGTCGTCGATGTTGCCGACGCGCACCGATATGCCGCTGTCGCGCAGATTCGCGGCGAACGCGCGGCCCTGGATGCCGTAGCCGATCACGCTCACGGTGAGACCTTCGAGCGGCTGCAGCGAGGCATGTTCGTCTTGATAGATGAGATCGTTCATGGATGTCACGTGTGGGAGTGAAGGGGAGAAGCGCGCTCGCCGTCGTCCGGCCGGGCGGCGGGCGCGCGCAGGTCCGCGTCGTCGTCGAACATGCCGCGCAGGTATCGCTGCAGCAGTGCGTCGTCGAACACGGGCACGACGATGCCGGCTTCCGCGAGCTCGCGATGCGTCGCCGTGCAGTCGTAGATGAACGTCGTTTCCTCGCGCTCGCGCGCGAGCTTCACGAGCTCCGCGTCGCTCATGTTCATCATCCATTGCACGACGGGCACGATCGATTGCACGTCGCCGCGCCGGTAGCGCACGCGCAGCTCGTCGATCCACGCGCGGTGCGTGAGCATGCGCATCGGCGTCGGCAGGTGCACGTTCATCATCTCGAACACCGTGCGCATCGGCGTGACCTGCATCGTCGACAGATGGAATACGCCGCCGCCGCGCGGATGCTTCGCGCCGAGATGCGCGAGCGCGCGCGCGACGTAGTCGACCGGCGTGATCACGAGGTCGTAGCGGAAATCGTCGAACGCGGCGCCCATCAGCACGCAGCTCTTGAGCAGCCGGTAGTACGCCTGCTGCTCGTCGTAATGGCCGTGCCGCACGTCGCCCGTCACGAGGCCGAGGCGGAACACGTTGCAGGGCACGCCGCGCGCGGCCGCGAGGTGCGTCAGCTGCTCGCCGACCCATTTGCTGGTCGTGTAGCCCTGGTCGGACGGATGCCGTTCGGCGTCGATCGGCGCGGATTCGGCGAACACGTGCGTGCCGGTGCGCTCGCGCATGCTGAACACCGCGAGCGTCGACACGTAGTTGAACGTCTTCGGCCGGCCTTGCGTTGCGATCCGCAGCAGCTCGATCACGCCGTCGACGTTTGCCGCGCGCGCCATCTCGAACGATTCGAGATGGTTCATGCTGGTGCCGTTGTGATAGATCGCGTCGACCTCGGCGACGAGCCGCGCGCGATCGGGTTCCGACAGGCCGATGCGCGGTCGGCCGAGATCGCCCGGCACCGCGATCACGCGCGCGTCGTCGCCGTCGCGCCACAGCGACCATCGTTCGAGCGTCGCGCGGATTCGTGCGAGGCCCTGCGCAGCGTCCGTCGCGCGCACGAGGCAGTAGATCGTCGCGTCGGTGCGGTCGATCAGCTCGCGCAGCAGATGGCGGCCGACGAAGCCCGTCGCGCCTGTCAGCAGCAGCGCGCGCGGCGTGTCGGCGGCCGGTGCGGGCAGCGGCGAGACGTCGTCGGGCAGCACCGCCGCGCTCACGAGGTCGACGTACTCCGGGCCGTCCGGCGCGTCGCGCATCCGCTCGGCAAGGCGGCGCACGGTCGGCGCCATGAAGATGTCCGCGACCGACAGCGACGTGCCGAATGCCTCGTTGATCTGGTAGACGACGCCGATCGCGAGAATCGAGTGGCCGCCGCAGTCGAAGAAGTTGTCGTCGATGCCGAGCGCGTCGAGCTTCAGCGCGGCCGCGAAGATCGGCACGAGTGACGCTTCCACGTCGTTCGTCGGCGGCGCGTACGGTGCACGGCGCGCGTGCGCGTCGTCGGCCGGCGCGGCGAACAGGTGCTCGGCATCGTCGCGGATGTGCGCGGCGAGCCGGTTCCATGCGTCGTCGAGCGGCACCGACGCGTGCTGGAACGCGACGCGCGCGATGTAGCTCGCGAGCGCCGCGTAGTACTCGCTCGTGAACGGCACGTGGCCCGCGGCGTCCGCGTGCGGATCGAACACGTCGGCGACCGGATAGATCGCGGCGACGTCGCGCCAGTGCGCAACCGTGATCGACGGCCGGTCCGCGAGTGCGGCAGCGAGCGTGAGGTAGGGGGCGAGCGACGAGTCCATCGCAGGGGCGCCGTCGTGCTCGTCGGTGCGTTCATCGCGCGCAGCGAGCGACGCAGCATCGTCCGGCAGCACCAGCACGAGGACCGGCACCGCGAGCGACGGCGCCGCGTCGCCCAGCGCGTCGGCGAGTTCGTCGACGTGGCGCGCGATTCGTCCGGCTGCCGCGCCGGCGTCGCCGGCGGCTTCGGCATCGTCCGCCTCGTCGTAGCGCAGCCAGTCGCGCGGTCGAACGAGCACGACGTTCATGCCGTGACGATTCGCGTGGAACGGCGTCGACGGGTCGTAGAGCGTCTGGAACAGCTGGCCGTACGGCGCGAAGTTCGGCTCGATCGGCTGGCCGGTCGCCGTGCCCCAGTAACGCAGCGTGCCGGCGAGCGGTCGGTCGGTGAACGTCGAGGCGATTTCGATGCGCAGCGGCGGCACCGCGTCGGCAATCGTCCGTTCGAGTGCGAGCTCGGCGGGCGACGCGAGACCGGCGAGCGGCAGCGACGGATGCGCGAGCAGCGTGCGCAGCAGTTCGACGTAATACGTGGCGATGGCTTCGGCGGTCGTTCGATCGAAGAGGTCGGCGCTGAATTGCAGCACGCCCTCGATCGCGCGATCCGATGCGCGCAGCCGCACGAACAGATCGTAGTCGAGCCAGCCGGAATCGACTTCGACGGGCTCGACGCCGTCGGGCAGCGCCGGCATCGGGATCACGTTGAACATGATCTGGTAGAGCGGATTCGCGCCGCCGTGCCGCGCCGGTTTCAGCGCCTCGACGAGCCGCGGATACGGGACGCCGAGATGATCGAACGCGCCATGCACGGTGCGCCGCACGAGCGAGACGGCGTCGGCGAACGTCTCGGCCTCGCCGAGTCGCGTGCGCAGCACGAGCGCGTACGCGAGGCTGCCGATCATGTCGGCCGTGTCGTCGTCGGCGCGATTCGCGTAGGGGCTGCCGACGACGACGTCGTCGCGACCCGACAGCACGCGCAGCGCGACCTTGAACGCGGCGAGCATCACGACGAAGCGCGACAGCCGGTTCGCCTTGCAATATGCGTCGAGCCGAGCGGTCAGTTCCGGCGGGAACGCGAGCGGCACGCTCTGCCCGCGATAGCTCGGCACGGAGGGGCGTGCGCGGTCGCACGGCAGCGGCAATGGCGGCGGCACGTCGCGCAGGCGCTCGAGCCAGTATGGGAGTTCGCGCTCGACCGTCGCCGGCAATGCCTCGCGTTCGCGCGCGGCCCATTCCGCATATTGCGGCTGCGCGGCGTTCGTCGCGCACGCTTGCCCCGTCAGCGCGGCGCGCGCGAGCGCGTCGAGCAGCACGACGACGGATACCGCATCGCCGACGATGTGATGCAGGTTCAGCAGGATCACATGGTCGTCGTCGCGCAATTCGAGCACCGTCAGCCGGCTGGGTTCGCACTGGTCGAGCGCGAAGCCTTCGCGGCTCGATTCGGTCAGGCACTCGGCGATGCGTGCGGCCTGATGCTTCGGCAGGAGCGCCGACAGATCGTGACGACGGATCGTCGCCGCGCGGTGCGGCGCGACTTCCGCGCACGGCTCGCCGCCGCGCACGACGAAGCGGGTGCGCAGCACGTCGTGCGAATCGACGAGCGCCTGATACGCGGCTTCGAGCGCGTCGCCATGCCATTCGCCGCGCACGCGCAGCGCGCCCGGCAGGTTGAACGCCGGGTTCGCGGGGTTCAGGCGGTCGAGGAAGAAGAACTGCTGCTGATTCGACGACAGCGTGTGCACGCGCGGGCGTGCGTCGTGCGGCGCGGGGGCCGGGCGCGGCTGCGGTGCGGATGCTCGCGTGGACGCGCCGGCGCTCGGCATGCCGCTTGAAGGCGCGCTGTTCGACGAGATGCCAGTTGCGGTCGAGCGTCCCTTCTCCGTCAGCAACGCATCGATCGCTTGCGCGCATTCGGCGAGCGTCTGCGCTTCCAGCATCAGGCTCAGCGGGATCTTCACGTCGAGCGATTGTTGCAGCAACCGGTGCACGCGCGCCGCGCGGATCGAGTCGCCGCCGAGCGACAGGAACGACTCGCTCATATCGACGTCCGCATAGCCGAGCAACTGCGCGACCGTTCGGCGCACGAGCGTCGCGACATCGGTCGTCGACGTGTCCGGCACGGCGGCGGATGCGCCATGCGATGCAAGCGCGCTGTCGGTCGTCGATTCGCGCACGGGTTCGACCGCGAGCGTCGCGTCGTCGCGGAGCCAGTAGCGCGGGCCGTCGAACGGATAGGCAGGCAGATGCACGCGCCGGCGCGCGCGGCCGCGATGCAGCGCCGACCAGTCGACGCCGAGCCCCTGGCACCAGAGCGCCACGAGCTTGTCGAGCTTGCCGGTCGCGATGCATTGATCGACGAGCGACGCGCGCAGCTCGGGATCGGCATCGAGCTCGGCGAGGCCGTGGCGGTCGCCGGCGAGCCGATGCGCGTGCCAGCCGCGCGATGCGTCGCCTTCGACGAACGCGGCGAGCGCCGCTTGCAGCTCGACGAGCGACCCGACGACGCAGCCGAAACGCGACGCCATCGCGTCACGCCCGACCTGCAGCGTGTAGGCGAGATCGTGCAGGTGTTCGGCATCCACTTCGCCGTCGGCGAGCACCGCGTGCAATTGCTGCGCGCGGCGGCGCAGCGCGTCGTCGGTCGCGGCGGACAGCACGACGATCGCAGGTCCGGCGTGGTCGTCGCCGGTCGCGACGCGCGTGTCGACGAACTCTTCGAGCACGACGTGCGCGTTCGCGCCGCCCGCGCCGAACGACGACACACCCGCGATCCGCGGCCAGCCGTCGAGATCCGGCTTCGGCCACGGCGCGAGCGTGCGTTGCAGCACGAACGGCGATTGCGCGAAATCGAGATCGGGATTCGGCTCGTCCGCGTGCAGCGTCGGCACGAGCTCGCGATGCTTCATCTGCAGCAGCACCTTCGTAACGCCCGCGATGCCTGCCGCGCTCTCGCAATGGCCGATGTTCGACTTGACCGAGCCGAGCGCGCAAAAGCCGCGATCGGCGGTCGCGTCGGCAAATGCGCGCGTGAGGCCCGTGAGCTCGATCGGATCGCCGAGCGCGGTGCCGGTGCCGTGCGCCTCGACGTAGCCGACCGCGCGCGCGGGCACGCCGCTGCGCACGAGCGCCGCGCCGACGACCGCCTGCTGCGCGCGCGGGTTCGGCACCGTGAGGCCGTGCGTCTTGCCGCCCGCGTTGATCATGCTGCCGCGGATGATGCCGTGGATCGCATCGCCGTCGGCGAGCGCGCGCGACAGCGGCTTCAGCACGAGCACGCCGACGCCTTCGCCGTCGACGAAGCCGTCCGCGCCCGCACCGAACGCACGGCACGCGTCGCCTGCCGACAGCATCGTCAGCGACGACAGCCCGACCAGATGCCGCGGATGCTGAATCAGATTGACGCCGCCCACGAGCGCGCAGTCGCAGCTGCCGCCGCGCAGGCTGTCGAGCGCGAGATGGATCGCGGTCAGCGACGACGAGCACGCGGTGTCGACGGCGAGGCTCGGCCCGTGCAGGTCGAGCGCGTGCGACACGCGGTTCGCGATGCTCCAGAACTGCGCGCCCGTCGGGTAGTCGCCGTTCATCGCGCCGACGAATACGCCGACCTGGCGGCTCGCGCTGAGCGTCGCGGGCGTGTAGCCGGCGTCCTCGATCGCGGCCCACGATTCCTCGAGGAACAGCCGGCCTTGCGGATCGATCTGCGCCGCGTCGCTCGGCGCGATCCGGAAGAACGCGGCGTCGAAGCGGTCGATCTGCTTCAGGAAGCCGCCCCAGCGGCTGTACGTGCGGCCGGGTGTGCCTTTCTCCGCGTCGAAGTGCGTGCGCCAGTCCCAGCGCTCGGCGGGCACTTCGGTGATGCAGTGGCGGCCTGCGCGGAGGTTCGCCCAGAACTCGCGCAGGTTGTCCGCCTGCGCGTAGCGGCCGGACATGCCGATCACGGCGATGGCGGTGTCGTCGGCGCTCGAGGGTGTCGCGGGGCGCGCGTGCGGGGGCGTCGCGTCCGGTTGCACGACCGCGCGTTCCGCCGGCGACGCATTCGCGGCGGCCGCCGCGTCGCCGCCGAGCACGCGCTCGCATGCGGCGCGATGCTCGGCGACGAAGAAGTCGGCGAGCGCGTTCAGCGTCGCGTGCTCGAACAGCGTCGCGTTCGACAGCGCGACGCCGAGCGATTCCCGCAGCGTCTTCGTCAGGCCGATCACGAGAATCGAGTCGACGCCGTAATGGCCGAGCGGCTGATCCGGCGCGAGCTTGCCGGCCGGCATCTTCAGCGTTCGCGCGACGAGCTGCGTGAGCCACTGGACACAGCGCTCGCGCAGGTTCGCGCCGGTCGGCGCAGCCGCGGGCGCGCGCGTGACCGGCGTGGCCGGGGGCGCGGCGTTTGCGTGCGAGTCGGCGTCGTCGCGTGCGTCGTCGGTCACGGGCTGCACGATCACGCCGTCGCTGATCGCGACGATCACGCCCTGGCCCGCCGGCGCAGCGTCGGCCGCGTCGCCGTCGAGCACCGCGAAGCCGGCTTCGCGCAATGCATGCGTCCAGCCGTCGCGCGACAGCAGCGGGCTGCCCGGCAGCCGGCGCGCGCTGTCGCGATGCCGCCACCAGCCCGGCAGCAGGCCGAACGTCGCGTGCGCGAAGCCGTGCGTGTCGAGCAGTTCGTTGACGATCAGGCGGCCGCCCGCCCTCAGCAGCGCCTTCGCGTTGCGCAGCGTGACGCCGATGTCCTGCGTCGCGTGCAGCACGTTGGTGGCGATCACGATGTCGTAGCCGCCGGCATCGAGCGCCTGCCCGGCGACGGGCCGCTCGACGTCGAACAGCCGGTAGCGCAGCACGTCGCGGCCGCGGCCGAACGTCTGCTCGGCGTTCAGCAGGAACGCCTTCGAGATGTCGGTGAAGTCGTAGCGGCCGAGCCGCGCACCGCTCGCGTCGAGCGCCGCGAGGAGCGGCACGGTCGTGCCGCCGGTGCCCGCGCCGATCTCGGCGAGCGCCGCCGGCTGCGCGGCCGGCGGGCGGCCGACCAGGTGCAGCACCGCAGCGGCGAGCGCACGATTGCAGCGGTCCGCCTGCTCGTTGCGCTGATAGACGGCTTCGACGCGGCTCAGGTCGCCGTCCGGGAACAGGACCGACGTCGCAGGCACGCTGCCTTGCAGGATCGCGGGCAGCGCGTCGAGCGTCGCATCGACGAGCGCGAGGTGGGCGTCGAGCAGCGCGGTGCGTTCGAGTTCGGCACGCGCATTGGTCCAGTCGGTGCGCGCGATGTCCGGCGACGGCGGGGCGTCGGTGATGCGGCCCGTGCGACCGTCCCATGCGATGTGGCCGTGTTGCGCGATCAGCGTCAGCGCATGCGCGAGCCAGCGTCGGTACGCGGGCGCGATGCGGCCGGCGCGCAGTGCGGTGTCGAGGTCGAACGCGGTGTCGCCCGACCTGTCGCCGTCGCCGAACACATGCAGCGCGCCGAGTTCCGCGAACAGGCGGCGCGCAATCGCGCGATCGAGCAACGTAAGCGCGTGCTGCCACTGCGGGCTGTCGCCCGTCGCGTCGACGCGCGGCAGCGGCGTATCGGCGAGCGCTTCCGTGTGCGGCGCGATGCGCGCGGCGAATGCGGGTGCGAGTGTCGGCACCGCGGCGCGGGCGAGGGTCTTCAGATAACCGACCTGGTCGACGCTCGCGCCGAGCAGCGCATCGACGACCGCCATCGCGGCCGCCGGCTCGATCGAGCCGATGCCGAGCGCGGCCATGCGCCGGCGGTACGCGTCGGACGCGACGACGCCCGTCTGCCCCCAGTAGCCCCAGTTCACGACCTTGACCGCGCATCGCACCTGCGTACGCAGCCAGTCGGCGAACGCGTCGCGGAACGTGCAGCCTGCCGCGTAATTGCTCTGGCCGGCCGCGACGAACGCACTTTGCAGCGACGAGAAGAACAGGATGAAGTCGAGCGTGTCGTCGCCGAACACGCGCGCGAGGTTCGCGGTCGTCGCGACCTGCGCGTTCAGCGCCGCGCTGAACTGTGCGTCGTCGAGCTGCGCGAGGCCGCCGTCCTGCAGCACGATCGCCGTGTGCACGACGCCGTCGATCCGGCCGAAGCGCGCGAGCACCGCGTCGCGCGCGGCGCGCAGGCTGCCGGCGTCGCTCGCGTCGGCGCTCAGATAGGACGGGCGCGGCCCGAGCGCGGCGAGCGCGTCGCAGTGTGCGTCGATCCGTGCGTCGAGCGGCCGTCGGCCGATCCACACGACTTGCGCGCCGCATGCGCGGATCGCATGTTCGGTCCACACGCGGCCGATGCCGCCGGCACCCCCGATCGCGACGTAGACGCCGCCCGGCCGGTACGGCGGCTCGGCGGGCGACGGCAGCGCCGCGAGCGGCACGAGCCGGCGCGCGAACCATTGGCCGTGGCGGCGCAGCAGCAGCGGATGGCCGCCTTCGGCGTCCTGCGTGTGCCAGTCGGCCGGCAGTGCGTCGGCGCCGGACAGATCGATGAGCCGCACCCGCCAATGCGGATATTCGTTCGCGAGCGATCCGCACAGTCCTGCGAGATCCGCGTGCGCGGGGAACGCGGGTGCGTCGCCCGGCATCGTCCACGTGCGGACGGTCAGTACCGTCAGCTCGAACGCGCGATCGCCGACGCCGAGCGCGAGCAGCCGCTTGACGAGACGCAAGCCGTCGAGGCCTGCGCATCGTGCGAGCGGCGCGTTCGCATCCGCTTCCGCCGGCGTGGGCGGCAGCCAGACCAGATGATCGATATGCGCGTCGAGTTCGGCGAGGTCGTCGATCACGCGCGGCGGCGTCGGGTGCGTGGCCGCGAGCGCGGCGTGCTGGGCCGGCGTGCCGCCGAATATCGCCAACGTGCCGGTGCGCCGGGACGGCGTGCCAGTGCTCGTCGTATTCGTCGTGGAGGGCAGCCATTGCGGCGCGAGCAGATGATCGCCCGGCGTCGCGATGCACGGCGTTTCGCGCGAGGTCCGGCTTCGTGCCGACGCCAGTGCGAAGCCGCGCAGCGATGCGCACGATTCGCCGCTCGCGGTCACGAGATCGAGATCGAACGTGCGACGGCCGGTTTCGTTCGGCACTTCGCGAATCCACGCGTAACTGCTGTCCGCAACCGGCCCGGTCAGTTCGATGCGCGCGAGCGCCGCGGGCAGGCGCGCACCGTCGATGCGCCCCGCGTCCGCGAGCTGCAGGCCTGCGATCGCCTGGAACGCGCCGTCGAGCAGCGCGACGATGCGCGCGTCGCCCGACGTGCCCGCGAGCGCCGTCGCGTCGAATTCGGCGAGCGCCTCGTCGCGGCCGACCGCGATCGTGCGAAGCGGGCGGAAGGTCGGGCCGTAATCGATGCCGATTGCGGCGAACGCGTCGTAGCAGGCCGCGGCCGGGATCGGTTGCGTGCAGCGTGCGCGGATCGCTTCGAGGTCGAGCGCAGACGCGCCGGCTGGCGCGCTTGCGATCCGTGTCGCGCGGCCGTGGCCAAGCGGCGTATCGATGGCCGGGGAGACGGCGATCGCGAAGCGTGCGTCGTCGTTGATGCCTTCGTCGCGAGCAAGCGTGACGCGCAGATCGGTCGGCGCGCCGATTGCGATCGGCGCGAGCCATTCGATGTCGTGCAGCGCGACGTTCGTGTCCGCGTCGAACGCGCCCGCTTCGAACGCGCGCCACGCGATCACGATCTGCGCGGCGGCGGCGAGCACGGGCTCGCCCGCGAGCCGATGGTCGGCGACGAGCGGCGCGTCGGGCGCGATCGACAGCCGATATGCGCCGTCGCCGTCGGGCGCGAGCGCGAAGCGCGTCGGCGCGGCTTCGTCGGTCGGCCAGTGCCGCTCGCCTTCGAACGGATAGACGGGCAACCGGATACGCGGCGTCGCGTCGTCCCATGCGGCCGGCAGCGGCTCGGACCCGCCCGCGACCCACGCCGCGTGTGCGCTTGCGGGCGGCCGCAGGCGCGCGTCGTCGCGCACGAGCGCATCGGCAGGGCCGTCCAGCGCGATCGCGAGCTGCGCGCGCAGGTCGTCGAGCGACGCGCACGTGATGCCGAAGCGGCATGCCATCGGCTCGCGGCCGACCGACAATGTTTTCGCGAGCGCGGGCAGCCATGCGTCGTCGGCAGGCTCGATGTCGAGCCAGCTTGCGAGTTGCGCGGCGCGCGCGCGCAACGCCGTATCGGTGCGCGCTGAAAGCGGGATGAACCATGCGAGCGAGCCAGCCGCGTCGGATGGGCTCGCCGGCGCGACCGGTTGCGCATCCACGGATTGCAGCACGATGTGCGCGTTCGAGCCGCCGAAGCCGAACGAGCTGACGCCCGCGCGCAGCGGCGTCGGCGTCGCTGCGTCCGGCCACGGCGTCGGTTCCGTGACGACGTGGTAGCGGCTGTCGTCGAGTTTCAGATACGGATTCAGCGCGCGGCAATGCAGGCTCGGCGGCAGCATGCGCCGATTCATCGCGAGCACGACCTTGACGACGCCCGCGAGGCCCGCCGCTGCTTCGAGGTGTCCGATGTTGGTCTTGACCGAACCGAGGCCGCAGCGCGCCGGCGCGTGCGCATCGGCGCACTCGCGCGCATACGCGTCGAAGCCCTGGCGCAGCGCCTGCACTTCGATCGGATCGCCGAGCGACGTGCCGGTGCCGTGTGCTTCAACGTACGAAACGGTTGCCGGGTCGACGCCCGCATCGCGATACGCGGCCGCGATCAGCGCGGCCTGCGCGTTCACGTCGGGCGCGGTCAGGAACGCTGCGCGGCCACCGTGGTTCACTGCGCTGCCCTTGATCACCGCGCGCACCGGATGCCCGCCCGCGCGTGCGCGGTCGAGCGGCATCAGCACGAGCGCCGCGACGCCTTCGCCGCGCACATAGCCGTTCGCCGATGCGTCGAAGGTCTTGCAGCGTCCGTCGGGGCTCAGCATGCCGGCGGCGGCGAGCGCGCGATGCAGCCGCGTCGTCAGCATCACGTTGACGCCGCCGACGATCGCGACGCCGCTCTCGCTGCGTCGCAGCGCGCGCACCGCACGGTGCAGCGCGACGAGCGAGCTCGAGCATGCGGTGTCGACGGCCTCGCTCGGGCCGTGCGTGCCGAGCAGGTGCGACAGCCGGTTCGGCAGCATCGCGTGCGCGTTGCCGACCGCGAGATGGCCGTCCGCGCCGGGCAGCAGCGCCATGTAGTCGGACGTGCTGACGCCGACGAACACCGCCGCGTCGCTGCCCATCAGGTCGGACGGGCGGACCGCCGCGTCTTCGAGCGCGGCCCACGCGGTCTGCATCAGCAGGCGCTGCTGCGGGTCCATCTGCTCGGCTTCGCGCGGCGAGATGCCGAAGAACGCGGCGTCGAAATATTCGATCCGCGGAATGAAGCCGCCCCAGCGCGACGCGGGCTCGCCGTCGGCCGCGCGCCAGTCCCAGCGTGACGGCGGCGTTTCGGCGATCAGGTCGTCGCCCGCGGCGAGATGCCGCCAGAATTCGTCGAGGTCGGCCGACTGCGGGAAGATGCCAGCCATGCCGACGATCGCGACGTCGCCTTCCGCATCGTCATGCGTATCGTCGGATTCCGCACGACTGCCGGGCGCAGCGGCGGATGCGCCGGCCGCCGCGTTCGCATCGCTCTCGCCCTCGATCGCGAAGCCGTGCTTGCGCGCGACCTCGGCCGCGTGCCGCGCGAGCAGATGCGCGGCGATCGAGCGGGGGGCGTGCACCTTGAAGAACACGGTCGGATCGAGATCGAGGCCGTAGTAGTCGTTCAGGCATCCGGACAATTCGACGAGCTGCACCGAATCGAAGCCCTGCGTGTGCAGAGGACGCTCCGCGGCCGACGCGTCGAACGTGCGGCCGGCGACGTCGCCGGCGAGCGACAGGACTGCCGCTTCGACGGCCGCGGCGAGGTCGCGGGAAGGAAGGGATGGGGTCATGGGAATCGTCTGGGTCGGGTTCTGAGAGTCACGCGTCGCGCGATGCGCCGTGCGCGTCAATGCCGCCACATCACATGGCGCGGCTGCGTGTAGTCGGCGAGGCCGAGCGTCGACAGATCGGAGCCGTAGCCGGACTGCTTGGTCCCGCCGTGCGGCATGTCGGACGTGTAGGTGAAATGCGCGTTCACCCACGTGACGCCCGCCTCGATGCATGCGGCGAGCCGCATGCCGCGCGCCGCGTCGCGCGTCCACACCGACGACGCCAGTCCGTATTCGGAATCGTTCGCCCACCGCAGCGCCTGCGATTCGGTGTCGAACGGCGTCAGCGTGACGACCGGGCCGAACGCTTCGCGGCGCATCGGCGCGTCTTCGTGCCGCACGCCGGCGATCACCGTCGGCGCGTAGTAGCAGCCGGGGCCGTCGAGCGGCGTGCCGCCGCACAGCACGGTTGCGTGCGGCAGCGCGGCCGCTTCCTGCACGAAGCGCTCGACGCGCGCGCGATGCGCGGCGCTGACGAGCGGGCCCATCTCGACGTCCGCGCGATCGGGTGCGCCGACGCGCAGCGAGAGCGCCGCGTCGGCGAGCCGCCGCGCGAGCGCGTCGTAGATGCCGCGCTGCGCGTAGATCCGCGTCGCGGCGGTGCAGTCCTGCCCGGCGTTGTAGAAGCCCGCGTAGCGGATGCCGGCGACGACCGCGTCGAGATCGGCGTCGTCGAACACGAGGACGGGCGCCTTGCCGCCGAGTTCGAGATGCGTGCGCTTCAGGTTGCCGGCCGCCGCGGCGAGCACGGACTTGCCGGCTTCGACCGAGCCCGTCAGCGAGATCATCCGCACGCGCGGATGCGTCGCGAGCGCGCGGCCGACCGTCGCGCCGTCGCCGGGCACGACGTTGACGACACCCGCGGGAAGGAGGCGCGCGAGCGTCGCTTCGAGTGCGACGATCGACAGCGGCGTCCATTCCGACGGCTTGAACACGACCGTATTGCCGGCCGCGAGCGCAGGCGCGAGCTTCCACGCAGCCATCATCAGCGGGTAGTTCCACGGCGCGATCTGCGCGACGACCCCGACGGGATCGCGCCGCACCATGCTCGTGTGGCCCGCGACGTACTCGCCCGCGGACGGCCCGCTCGCGGTGCGCGCCGCACCCGCATAGAAGCGGAAGCAGTCGGCGACGGCGGGCAGCTCGTCCTGCACGACGAGATGGAGCGGCTTGCCGGTGTTGCGGCTTTCGATGCGCGCGAGCGTGTCCGCCTGCCGCTCGATCTCGTCGGCGAGCGCGAGCAGCAGGCTCGCGCGCGTCTGCGGCGTCGTCGCGCGCCAGGCGGGGAATGCCGCTTCGGCCGCCGCGACGGCGCGCTCGACGTCGGCGACGCTCGCGGCGGCGGGCGACGCGAGCGGCTCGCCCGTCGCCGGATCGACGAGCGAAAGGGGCGCGCCGCTTCCTTCGATGCAGATGCCGTCGATCAGCATGTCTCGCTTTCCTCGCGAACGGGGGCGCATTCCGCGAGCTCGCGCTGCGTGCGCTCGAGCGCCGTCGCGAGAATCGCGCAGATCTCGTCGATGTCGGCGCGGGTCACGGTGAGGGGCGGCGACAGGATGCACATGCTCTCGTACGGGCGCACGAGGAGGCCCATCTCTTCGCAATGGCGATCGACGCGCTGGGCGATCGCGATGTCCGCCGGCGTCGGCAGCGCGCCCGTCGCGCCTGCGTTGCTCGTGCATTCGATGCATGCCATCAGGTGGTCGCCGCGCACGTCGCCGACGACGGGGAAGCGCCGCAGCGTTTCGAGCTGGCGAATGAAGTACGGGCCGACGTCGCGCACGTGCTCGCAGATCCGCTCGCGCTCCATCAGCTCGATGTTCGCGAGCGCGGCCGCGCAGGCGACCGGATGACCCGAATAGGTGAAGCCGTTCGTGAACACGCCGTTGCCGTACGCGTGCTCGCCGGACACCGCATCGACGAGCCGCTCCGAGATCAGCACCGCGCCGAGCGGCTGATAGCCGGACGTGAGCCCCTTCGCGACGACGATCATGTCGGGCTCGATGCCGAAATGCGCGTGCGACGCGAAGAAGTGGCCGACGCGGCCGAAGCCCGTGACGACTTCGTCGGAGATGTACAGGATGTCGTGCCGCCGGCAGCGCTCGCGCATTGCCGCGAGGTAGCCGGGCGGCGGCACGATCACGCCGCCCGACGCGAGGATCGGCTCGGCGATGAAGCAGGCGATGCGATCGGCGCCGAGCGTTGCGACCAGCGTGTCGAACTCGTCGACGAGCATCGCGCAGAACGCGTCGACGCTCATGCCGGCCGGCCGCCGGTACGGATTCGGCGACGACAGGTGATGGACGATCGTGTCGTCGTAATGGAAGCACGTGCGGTCCCACGCCTTGCCGGACACCGACGCGGCGAGATACGTGCTGCCGTGGTACGCGTCGCCGCGCGTGACGATGTGGCGCTTCTGCGGGCGGCCGGTCGCGCCGAAGTAGTAGTGCGCGAAGCGCAGCGCCGATTCGACCGCGGTCGAGCCGCAGGTGGTCAGATGCACGCGCTTCAGGTCGCCCGGCGCGAGTTCGGCGAGCCGCGCGCCGAGCGCGGCGGCCGGCTCGTTCGTCATCGCGCCGAATGGCGTATAGAACGGCATGCGCAGCGCCTGATCGCGGATCGCGTCCGCGATCTCGCGCCGGCCGTAGCCGACCGTCACGCACCACATGCCGCCGATCGCGTCGAGATAGGTACGGCCTTCGGCGTCGGTCACGCGCGTACCGTGCGCGTCGACGATGACGGTCGGCGTCTCGCGGCCGAGCGCGGCCAGGTCGGCCCACGGGTGCAGCAGGTGGCGCGTGTCCTGCTGCGCGCTCGTGACGGAAGAATCGATTCGGTATGCCATCTGAAACCTCAGTCGGTCAGGCTGACGAGATGCAGCCGCGGCCCGGAGAATGCGAAGCGGCCGTGCTGCACGTAGATGTTGTCGAGCACCAGCACGTCGCCCGGCCGCATCGCGACCGCGCGCGACGTGCGCCACAGTGCCGCGCGCAGCTCGGTGACGAGCTCGGGGTCGATCGGCTCGCCGTCGCCGTACGTGGTCGTCGCCGGATAGCGCGTGTCGTCCCAGTCGGACGGGAACAGCGGATGGCTGCGCCAGTACGACGCGTTCAGCTCCGTCACCTGGTTGAACCACAGCGGCGCGCTGCCCGCGGGGTCGTCGAGGAACGCGTCGTGCACGTAGCCGTAGCTGAGCCCGGCGTCGTCGAGCCAGCGGTGGTCGTGGCCCTTGTCGCGCATCAGCGCGTCGACCGCGTCGCGGTCGCGCACGCCGAACGTGTCCATCCAGCCGATTTGCGTCGGCGTCGATTCGCGCGGCAGATAGCGGTGATAGCCGATCCGCCTGCGCTCGAACCGCGCGAGAATCTCGTCGGGGATCTGCCCGGCGGCGAGCCGGATGTCGTTGATCGGCACTTCGCCGCCTTCGTCTGCCGCGGCCGCGCAGAAGAAGAACACCTTGCGCGGCGGATTCGGCAGATAGGCCATCTCGTTGTGCGGCGCCATCGTGATGCGCGGATCCTCCTGGCTCGCGAGGAGTGCGTAGCCCGCGTCGCGCGCGCGCACCGCGATGCCGCCGTCGTAGCTGTGCGGCGCGTAGCCGAGCGCCTGCATGAACGCGTCGAAGCCGGCGCGGTCCGCGATCGGAAGCCCGCGGAACAGCAGCGCGCCCGTGTCGGGCAGGCGTGCGTCGATCGCGTCGCGGCAGAGCGCGGCCGCTTCGGCCGGCGTGTCGACGGCATGCGCGAGCCCGAGCGCCAGATCGTTCGCGATCGGAATCGTCACCGGCACGCGCGGGCTGTCGGCGCCGGCGAGGTAGGCGCGGCCGCGGACGGGCACCTGACGCCGGTCGTTTTCTTGCAGTTCGATGAAGCCATCCATAACGCGTTTCCTCATTCTGTTGATGAAGCGGGCGCGGCGGCGCACGCCGCTCAAACGAGCGTGTGCGTCTGCAAGCCGGTCAGGAACACTTGCCCGGTTTCATTCGGCAGCTCCTTCGCGCCCGTGATCCAGCGCCGGCAGTTCGGCGCGCCGCAGTGGCATTCGAACTGGCGCATCAGCACGTCCTCGGTCGACGCGTAGTCCATCGTCAGCATCTCGCCCGCCGCGATGTCGCGCAGCGACCAGAGCTCGAAGCCGGCCATGTCGAGGCGCACGTTCGGATCGCACGAATGCAGCAGCAAGCCGCTGAAATGCGGGTCGTACAGGTGCGTGTGGGCGTTGATCTGCAGCGTGTGCAGCCGGCAGAACGCGGTGATTTGCCCGGACACGCGCGCCATCCGCCGGCCGCGCGCGAACGCCTTCAGCGCGCGGACGCCTGCGCCTCGGCCGTCCTGCGTCTGGATGATCTGGAATGTGTCGGTCGACGGGTAGCCGTCTTCGACCATCAGGTCGGGCGACGGATAGATCCCCGTGCATTGCTGGACGGGCTCGATGAGGGTGATGGTCATGCTGCTCTCCTTGACTGGATGGGTATGCCGGGCAGGAGCGCCCGGCGACCTCTTCATTGCGGCCGCGTCTGAATGCGCGGTTCACGGGAAGGACGGATCTATTCGTCCGCGATACCGGCGACGTTCCGCATCCGGCGGGCCAGCTCGCCGATCTGCAGCGTCGGCGAGGCGAGCGTCGAAAGCGGGATCTGCACACCGAATTTCTTGAAAAAACCGTTGCGCATCTGCGCGAGATCGAGTGAATCGAGCCCGAGCGTCGCGAGATCGAGTCGCTCGTCCCAGCGGCTCACGTAGTCTTCGAGGAACGTTCGCACGGGGTCGCGTGCGCTTGGCGGGCGCGCGGGTTCGCTCGCCGGCTGTAGCGAGCGTGCCGGGTCCGTTCCGCCGTCGATGCGAACGGCGGCCGCTGTGCGCGGCGCGCTCGCGCTCGCCGTCGCGAGGACGGACGCATCGCCGCGCGCGATCTCGGCGACGATCGGCGCGTCGCGCCACGGCGAGCGCGGCCAGTCGACGTCGCACACCGCGTACTGGCGTCCTGCCGTCGCGCCGCCCAGCGCGTCGGCGAGCAGCGCGCCGAGCGCGGCGAAAGCGGCATCGGGCGTGAGCGGGCGCTCGCCGTCCTGAATCGCGCGACGCAACGCCCGGTCGTTGCGCGCGCTCATCCCGACTTCGGCCCAGCTGCCCCACTGGATGCTCAGCACGGGCGGCTGGCCGGCCGTTCCGGGCTGCGGGGGCCAGCAGGCGAGCTGGTCGAGCCAAGCGTTCGCGGCCGCGTAATTGGCCTGGCCCGGCACGCCGAGCAGCGCGCTCGTGGACGAAAACGCGACCGTCCAGCGCGTGCGCCAGCGCGGCGCGTGCGCGAGCAGTGCGGCGAGGCTCTGCTTCGGCGCGAGCACGCGGCGCAGCCGCGCGTCGTCGAGATTCGCGATGAGGCCGTCGTCGAGCACGCCGGCGAGATGGAAGATGCCTTCGACTTCGTCGATCGATTCGAGCGCGGCGTCGAGCGCGCGCGCGTCGTCGAGATCGACCGATACGGCGCGCACGCCGCGCGGCGCGCACGCGCCGTTGCGGCACAGCGCGACGATCCGGTCCGGCGGCACCTGCTGCTCGTCGATCAGCCAGTCGACGAGCGCGCGGCCGACGCCGCCGGTCGCGCCGGTGACCAGATACGGGCCGCCCGCCGCGCCGAGCGCGCCGGCAGGCAACGCCGGCGCCGCGTGCGGCAGCAGGCGCGGCACGCAGATCCGGCCGGCGCGGCGCAGCAGCCACGGTTCGTTCGCGATGCGCGCGGCGTCGCGCGCGAGTTCGGCGGCCCAGCGCGCATCGGCGGCGCGCGGTGCGAGATCCGGATGATCGTCGGCGAGCACGAGCCGCACGCGCAGTGCCGCATGCTCGGCGCTCGCGACGCGCGCCGCGCCGACGAGCGGGCCGCTTCCCGCGCAGGCCGGCAGCACGAGCGTCAGCGTGCCCGCGCATTCGCGCGCGGCGAGCGCCTGCCACAGCCTGACGAAGCCCGCGCATTGCGCGACGCCGAGCGGATCGTCGGCCGCGCCGATGCACAGCAGCGCCGCGTGGCCGTCGCTCGCGCGCAGGCGCGGCGCGAGCCATTCGAACGCGTCGGCTTCGCGGCCCGTCGTGTAGACCGCGCACTCGGGCAGCGATGCGGCGTTCGTCGCATCCACGACGCTTGGCGCGATCGCGCTCGGCTGCCAATGCAGCGCGAACGTCGGCGCGGGCGGTGTCGTGCGCGTATCGCGCTGCGGCCGCAGCCACGCGGCCACGCGCGCGACGATCTCGGCTTCGCATCGCATCATGAAGTCGTGGCCGCCCGGATACGCGTGCCGGCCCGCGAGGGGCGCGGACGAGATCCGCGCCCAGTCGCCGGCGAGCCGCCAGTCGAACGCCGGATCGTGTTCGCCGCCGTGAATCTGCAACGGAATCGTCAGCAGCGGCTGCCGGCCGCCGTCGCGCCAGCGCTGCGCGATCCGGTGCGCGGTGCGCGTATCGGCGTCGAGGTCGGCTTCGAGCACCGGCCGGAAGATTTCCTGCCACAGCGGATCGTTGCGCAGCGCATCGGGGACGAGCAGGAAGCTGTCCGCGGGCGCATCGATCGCGGGCTGCTCGAGGAGCGGCGCACGGCCGACGACGACGAGCCCCTTCACCTGGCCGCTCGCCGCCCATGCGCGCAGCGGCCCGGCCAGCAGCTCGGACGCGGCCGCGCCGCCGTAGCTCAGTCCGCAGAACGCGACGGGCAGGTCGCCCGCATCCGCGACGATCGCGGCGGCGATCGCGTCGCGCGCGGCGAGGTCAGCGGCGTCGTCGTGCGCGGGCGATTCGTCGGCGCGCGCGTTGCGGCCGGGCCATTCGACTGCGACGATGTCGAGCCAATCGGGCGCGGTGCGCGCCCAGCCGTCGAAGCTGCGGCTGCTGCCGCCCGCGTAGGGGAAGCAATACAGCTTCATGCGCGGCCGGTTGCGCGGCCTGGGTCGCGCCAGCCAGCGCGATGCGCGGGCGTGCGGCGGGTCGATGAGGGAAGCACACGCGCATTCACCGGAGCATGTGCCCGTCGCCGCTTCTGTTTCGACCGGAGCAGGCGCCGCGTCGACGTAGATCGACGCCTCCGGCCTGGTCCAATAGCTGTCCCGTTCGAACGAGTACGCGGGCAGCGGCGCGCGCGCGAGCGCGCGGCCGGGCGACGCGGCCTCGTGTGCGTGATACGCACGCCAGTCGATCGGCACGCCCGCGCTCCACAATTCGCCGATCACGTTGCAGAAGTGCTCGGCATCGTTCGCTTCGCTGCGCGCGGCGGGCAGCGACGACAGCACGCGCGGTGTGAGCGCTCCGGTGTCGGCGCCCGCCGTGAGATGCTTGCCGATCAGGCTGCACAGCACGGCGCCGGGGCCGATTTCGAGCACGACGTCGGGCTGCCAGCGCAGCAGGGCGGCGACGTTGTCCGACCAGCGCACCGGCTCGAGCAGATGGCGCGCCCAGTAGTCGGCCGATCCCGCGTCGGCGCCGAGCCAGCCGCCCGACACGTTGCACGTCATCGGAATTCGCGGCGTCGCACCGTCGATGCGCTGTGCGGCGAGCGCATCGGCGACGGGCTGCATCAGCGGCGTATGGAACGGGTGGGATACCGGCACCGGCCGGCATCGGCAATCGAGCGCGGCGAGCGCGCGTGCGGCGTCGGCGAGCGCCGGTTCGGCGCCCGCGAGCACGAGCGTGCCTGGCGCGTTGCGCACCGCGATCCAGAGATCGGCGCGCTGCGCGGCCCATTGCTCGATGCGCGCCTCGTCGCCCGTCACGGCGAGCATGCCGCCGCGCGTGTGCGTGCCGTCGGCGGCGGCGAACGTCGTCAACGCGTCGGTCGCGCTCGCGCGCGCCGCGACGAGCGCGGCCGCCTGATCGAGCGCGAGCGCCTCGGCGGCGACGGCGGCCGCGTACTGGCCGATGCTGTGTCCCGCGACCGCGACGGGCCGCACGCCATACTCGCCGAGCACTGCCGCAAGCGCGTGTTCGACCGCGAACAGCCCGCATTGCGTGACGAGCGGGCGGCGCATCGTGTCGTCGTCGGCGTTCAGGATCGCGTCCGCGATCGGCGCGCCGAGCGCGCGTTCGAGCGCCGCGCACGCGGCGTCGAAGTGGTGGCGAAAGCGCCCGGCTTCCGCATTCGATCGATACAGCTCGCGCGCCATGCCCGGATGCTGCGAGCCCTGGCCGGAGAAGCAGAACGCGACGTTCGCGCCGGGCTTGGCGCGAACGGGGGCGCCGGGCGCGTCGGAAAGCGCTTCGTCGAGCGCGCCGGCGCGTTCCCGGAGCGCGGCGGCCGCTTCGGCCGGCTGCGCGGGCACGGCGACCGCGACCCGCAGCGGATGCGCTTCGCGCGCGACGTGCAGCGTATACGCCGCGCATCCGAGCTCGGGCGCGTCCGTCGTCGCGATGCGCTCGGCGAGCGCGCGCAGGTTACGGGCGAGCGCGCCCGGCGTGCGTGCGGACGCGGTCATCAGGTGGCGCGCACGCGGCACGCCGTCGGCAGGCGCGGCGGCGCGCGCGGGCGCTTCCTCGACGATCACGTGCGCGTTCGTGCCGCCGATTCCGAAGCTCGACACGCCGGCGCGCCGCGGCAATTGCGTCGACGGATCGGCGACCGCCCAGTCGTCGACGACACGCTGCACGACGAACGGCGACGCATCGTGCCCGACGAACGGCACGAGCTTCGGGTTGAGCGTGTCGAAATGCACGGTCGGCACGCGCTGCCGGTGCTGAAGCTGCAGCACGGTCTTGATGAGCCCGGTGATGCCGGCTGCGCAGTTCGCGTGGCCGATGTTGCCTTTCACGCAGCCGATCGCGCAACTGCCCGCCACGGGCGCGTCGTCACCGCGCGTCTGCGCGAACGCGTCGGACAGTCCCTTCAGCTCGATCGCGTCGCCGATCAGTGTCGCGGTCGCATGGCATTCGACGTAGGAGATCTGCTCGGAGCGCACGCCCGCCATGTCGAGCGCGTCGACGATGCAGCGCCGCTGCGCGTCCGCATTCGGCGCGGTGTAGGCCGCTTTCATCCTGCCGTCGTTCGACAGCCCGACGCCCGAGATCACCGCGAGGATCGGATCGCCGTCCGCTTCGGCGAGATCGAGGCGCTTCAGCACGACCGCGCCGACGGCGTCGCCGAACAGCGTGCCGCTTGCGCGCGTGTCGAGCGGCCGCACGTGGCCGTCGGCGCTGCCGACGAGGCCGTCCTCGTGGCAGAAGCCGAAATTCGGGAACGACAGCGCGGACGCACCCGCGATCGCCATCTCGCATTGGCCGGCGCGGATCGCCTGCACCGCCTGCGCGACCGCGACGAGCGCGCTGCTGCAGGCGGCGCCGACCGACACCGCGGGCCCGCCGAGATCGAGCTGGTACGCGACGCGCGTCGCGATGTAGTCCTTCTCGTTGCCGATCTCGGTGAGCATCAGGCGGCCCGGATCGAGCGGCGTGAGCAGACCGCCGCCTTGCAGGTGATGGACGAGATAGCCGTCGATCCCGCAGCTCGCGAACACGGCGGTGCGCGTGCGATAGCGGTTGTCGCTGCGCGCGTAGCCCGCCTGTTCGAGCGCGGTCCACGCGACTTCCATGAAGAGCCGGTGCTGCGGGTCCATCAGCACCGCTTCGCGCGGGCCGATGCCGAAGAACAGCGCGTCGAACTTGTCCGCGTCGCCGACCACCTGCGCGGCCGACACCCAGTCCGGATGATCGAGCTGCGTGGCGTCGACGCCCTTCGCGAGCAGCTGTTCGCGCGTGAAGCGCGACAGGCTGTCGACGCCTTCCGTCAGGTTGCGCCAGAACGCGTCGACCGAGTTCGCGCCGGGGAAGCGTCCGGCCATGCCGACGATCGCGACTTTCGGCGCGTCGGCGGCCGATGCTGCGCGCTCGGCGTGCGGCGTGCGGGTGTCGTCCGCGCGCGGGCGCGCGGCGGCGTCTCGGGAGCGGCGGCAGTAGTCGGCGAGATCCCGCAGCCGGCTGTGCTGATACAGGTCGACGACGGCGAGCGTCAGCCCGAGCCGCTCGCCGAGCAGGCCGACTGCTTTCGCGGCGCTCAGCGAATTGCCGCCGAGCTCGAAGAAGTGATCGTCGCGCGCGACCGACGCGACGCCGAGCACGTCGCGCCAGATGTCCGCGAGCCGCGCCTCGAGCCCGTCGCCCGCGACGGGGGCCGCGGCGTCGTGCGGGGCGGTCGTCGTGACGGTCGGCGCGGGCAGCGCGTGCTTGTCGAGCTTGCGCGACGTCCCCGCGCGCAGCGGAAACGCGTCGAGGCCGATGAAATGCGCGGGCACCGCGTATTCGGGCAGCTTCGCGCGCGCTTGCTGGCGCAGCCGCGCGAGCGTCGTGTCGGACGGCGCGCCGTCGACGCCGACGACATAGGCGGCAAGCGTTGCCGGTTGCCGCGTGTGCGGATCGTCGATCGGTACGACGAGCGACTTGCTGACGCCGTCGACCGCGTCGAGCACGTTCTCGATCGCGTGCAGCAGCACCTTGAAGCCGCGGATCTTCACCGTGTTGTCGATGCGGCCGAGGATCGCGATCTGGCCGTCCGGCAGCAGCCGCGCGCGGTCGCCCGTCCGGTAGACGGGCGCGTCGTGGCCGCGCTCGGCGAGCGCGCGTACGGACGGCAGGAATTTCTCGGCGGTGCGGGCGGCATCGTCGAGATAGCCGGGGCCGAGGCCGGGCGACGCGATGTAAAGCTCGCCCGTCTCGCCCGCCGGCACCGCGCGTCCCGCTTCGTCGAGCACCGCGAGCGCACAGCCGGGCAGCGGCCGGCCGATCGGCACGCGCTGGCTGCCGGCGTCGGCGCGCGACGGCAGCAGATCGGCGTAGCAGACGTCGAGGCTTTCCCACGTGCTGTACGCGTTGACGAGCCGCACCGACGGCGGAAACGCCGCGCGCGCCTTGTCGACGACGCGCTGCGGCACGACCTCTCCCATCAGGAACCATGCGGACATGTGCGCGAGTGCGTCGCGCAGTTGCGCGGCGATGCCGGGGAAATCGAGCACGCTTTCGAGCAGCGACGGCGTGACGACGAGCCGCGTGATGCGTTCCTCGCGCAGCAGCGCGACGAGCCTGGGCGGATCGAAGATCACGTCGTCGCCGATGACGACGGCCGGGCGGCCGAACATCAGCGGACGCAGGCATTCCCACGCGAGAAACACGTTGAGGCCTTCGCGTTCGCCGTCGGCGTAGGGGTACAGTGCGTCGCGCGCGTGGAAGCAGTAGCTCGTGCCGATGTGCGTCGTGAGGACGGCTTTCGGCTTGCCGGTCGAGCCGCTGGTCAGCGACACGAACGCGATGTCGTCGCGGCGCGCCGCGACGGGCGTCCATTCGCGATCCGCGTGCGGCGGCCGGGCGCTGACGAGCGTGCAGCGCGCGTCGGGCAGATGCCGGGTTGCGCGCGCGAGCAGCGCGGGGATCGTCGCGATCTGCGCGACGCGGCAGCTCGCGACGAATTCGCCGACGAGCGAATCCGGCCAGCTCTTCTCGAGCAGGCACACCGACGCGCCGATCGACCACGCGGCGACGATCGTCAGCACGTACTCGGCGCCGTGCGGCAGCAAGACGCCGACGACGTCCTGCCGGCCGACGCCCGCCGCGCGAAACGCGTCGGCGAGCTCGACCGCATGCGACGCGAGTTGGCGGTAGGTCCACGTGCGCTCGCCGTCCTTCAACGCGAGCGCATCGGGTGTGTGCACGACGTGCTCGCGAATCGCGGCGAGCACCGAATGCGCATTGCCCCAATCGTCGACCGCGCCCAGGCACGCGGCGACGCGCGTGTTCGCGTCGGGCGCAGCCGCGACGATCGACGCGGGGCGCGCGGCGAGCCACTGCTCGATGTGGCCGGCGACGCTCGCGCACAGCGCCGCGCGGGATGACGGATCCAGAAAATAGAAGTGATTGCCGTCGAACGATTCGACCGGGCAGGCATGGTGCGGCGAAACGTGCGCGCGCCATGCGCGCAGGTCGTCGACGGTCGTGCCCGGATCGGCCGCGCCGCCATAGATCGCGCAGGGCGCGCGCAGCTCGCTGCCGTGCGCGTGCCGATAGGTTTCCGCGAGGCGCAGGTCGGCCCGCAGCGGCGGGAGAACATAGCGGGCGACATCGGCATCGTCGAGCACGGCGTCCGGGAAGAAGCCCCAGCGCCGCACGGCTTCGACGAAGCCGGCGTCGGGCAGCGCGTGCGTCTGCTGGCGCCACGCGTCGGTTGCGCGCTCGCGCGACGGCGCGGGATGGCCGGACAGGAAGACGCCGGCCGGCTGTGCGCCGCCGCGTTGCTCGAGCTCGCGTGCGACTTCGTAGGCGAGCAGTGCGCCGAGGCTGTGGCCGAACAGGAACAGCGGCGCCCCGTCGTCGAGCCGCGCGATCTCGGTCGCGAGATCGTCGACGAGAGACGGCCAGTCGTCGTAGAACGGGATGTGCTGGGTCGCGCCGCGACCGGGCAGGCTGAGCGTCGTGAAAGCGAATGCGTCGCCCAGTTCGCGCGCGATGTCGGCGTAGCTGGCGTCGCTGCCGCCCGCGAACGGGAACGCCACGATCCGGGCCCGGCTATCGAGAGAGCCGTTGCTCGTTGAAACTATTTGCTTCATGAGAACCACTCCAAATGAGCGCCGTCAACCTTGTATCTTTAACCTCAACACCAATCGACGAAGCTCGACCAATGGCAAATCGAAAATACTGGCTATAGTGAAATGCAGCTCGCGGCATTGATTGAAATGCGCGCAGGGTGGCCATTGCTCGGAAATGGCGGTGCGAAATTTGAACCACCCGACAGGATGGTTGCAAGAACATAACAAATTTATGCGATTTTAAATCTGAGATTTTTCTCAGTTTTTGCTGGATGTCGTCTCATTTGATCCTGGTCATGCTAAATCACGCATTTACTTCGCATGTATTTTTATACGCACTGGCGCGGTCCCGCGTATTTCGGAGTGCGACGACTCCCTGATATGGCGAGCGGTCTTGCGGCTATCGCTATCCGGCGTCGAGCGCGGGTGTCGGCCGTAAAGGCCGGCGCATTGGCCGTGCCGGGGTCGGGTTTGTGATCGGGCGAGCTTGCTGTCCTTATCAGGTTACCGAAATGTGTATATGTTGGACGCGATTCTATTCGCCTCGATATTGAATCGGCAACGATTCTTGAACGTGTGTCCCTGTAAAGGGGGACATCGAATTGATGTAAGTCAATTTGTTTTTGTCTATATGTCGTCGCGCGATAAGATGCAATCATCAGCACGTTACCCCGTATTGACAATCTCATGATTCGTCGAGGTGGTTAATATGAGGGTGAGTTTTGCTGCCGGTGCACGGGTGTCGGTGCGATTGACCGGTATGAAATTGACCATTTTTCCGCGGCACTGACGGTTGCTGCGCTTGTTATTACGACCGAAATCAATCTCGGGTGGCCGCGGTAAATTTGACGCGTGCAGATGTTTATGCGCCTACCTGATACTGCCGCTTTTGAGGAGTCGGTCGGATTAGACGCCGGCTTACAGCGTCAGTCCCGATTGATGCGCGCGAGGTGAGCTTTTACGGGAAGTGGGCAGGGGAGCGAGCGGATGTGCGTCAGGCTAACCGTGCTGTCGATCCTGATGGGATCGAGCAAGGGCGGTGGCTGCTTCTGATATGGAGGGGGCGGTGCGGACTGCATTGCCGATCGGAGCAGTGAGCCGGTTTGCATGGGCTCACTGCTTGTGGCCGGTATTCCCGGCTGTTCAATCGTCGAGCAGGGATGGCGGCACGTCGGCGGGATTGGTTTCCTGCGCCATACCGTAATGCATGTCCGCATCGTCGATCATCACCGTCGCGACGTCGATCAGTTCATCGAGGCGCTGCAACAGCGCATCGCGCCACTCCGCGTCCTCGTCACGTTCGGGCGTCTTGTCCAGCTGTTCGACGATCGATTCCGCCGTCTGCAGGAAGGGGATCGCCTGCTGGTAGTTCTCGATGGCCACCAGTGCGGCGTTGCGCGCGCCGACCAGCAGTTCCCGGTAATCATCCGCCGGCTCGGATTGTCCCCCGATACGAGGCAACACGTCTGAAATGCGTTGCAGGAGCGGCGGGACCTGTTCCTCCAGCATGGTGGCGCGTTGGTGCAGTGCTGCGTATTCGGCGCGGAGATCGGCTTCGTCGGATTGAGTGGAGCGGTCCATCGTTGGTCATTGTGCGTGGTGCGATCGCGGCATGATACTCGACGGCGCATTCGACCTTCATCCCATAAATGGGATCCTGTATGGAGGCGTGGTCGGGGAGGTCGGCCAGGCGAGGGCAAGCCCGATCGGGTTTGCTGCGCGCGTCCCGTTGAGGCACTCGACGTTTCGTCTATATATAGAGACGTGCGTTATCGGGCGCCGTGCTTTACGTGGACCAAGGACGTTGAGATACATGGTTCATCAACTCATCAACGTAAAAGCCCCCGTGCGCGGCAGCGCACGGGGGCTTTTACGTTTATTTCGCGAAACCCCTTGCGCTTGGCGCGAGACGTGCCTAGAATCACGCCTCTTTCGCGCTGACGGCAACGCGGCGCGGAAGGGGAAGCGGAGCTGGTGGGAGGTCCTGTTGGGGCGCCCGGTCAGCGAAGGAAGATGAACCCCGCAGTCGCAACGA
>NZ_CADFEB010000002.1 GCF_902833085.1 Burkholderia ubonensis | reverse complement strand
TCGAACGCTACGTTGAGCAGTACAACCAGCACAAACGTCCGTTCGTCTGGACGGCAACCGCCGATTCCATCCTTCAGAAAGTGGCTCGGCTATGCAAAGTTATTTCTGGGACGGAACACTAGTAACGTCTACGAGTTGCGACAAAGGCATGACCGCGCCGGCGCTCTTCTCAACATCGTCGGGTGCCGTTCCTCTTAAGCTCATTTGCGACGGCCCTGTCACGCAACGCGGACGAACGATGTATCGCGCTGAAATTGCCGACCCGGACACGATGGACTCACTGCTTGATTCCAGTAGGCCCCTTGGAATTGCAGTTGCGCTCGATGACGGCCGATTTGCCGTCTATCGATTTTCAATGGCTGGGGCCAAGAAAGCCGTCTCCATCCTGATGCAGGGCGCGCTGAAGCTGTTCAACAAGTCGAATCAGCAGGGCACTCGAGATTCAGCTCTCTAGGTTGAACCCACGGCATTGACAGCAAATGCCTACATGGTGCCTACACGACCGCCAGAAAGCAAAAAGCCCAGTCGCAATGACTGGGCTAAGTGCTTGAATTTGTTGGGGTGGCTGATGGGACTCGAACCCACGACGACAGGAATCACAATCCTGAGCCGGATCACGATATATTCCAATGAAATCAGCAGCTTAACGAAAATATTTCGGAATAAAATGTCAATCGACGGCCTAAGCAGCACAAGGGTTTGCGGCTAGGTGTTCCGAAAATCGAGGATCACATCACATGTCCGGGAGGCCATCAGATAAGCACTGGCTCGACTGACCATGCCGCAGTATTTGACCTGTTCAATAGGCGAACTACACTCCGAGTGAGTACGCCTGCTGCCCCGGGGAGAAGCCATGAAACGCGTAATGAAGAGTTTCTTGCTTGCCGTTGCCCTGCTGACCGTGGTCGGCGGTACCGTCGGCACCTATTCGGTCCTCTTTGCACCGTTGGCTCATGCAGAGCCGTGCGGCGGCCGTGGGTATCCGCAGGACCGTGGCAGCAATCCGCCCTGACCCAAGTCCGGTTCCGAGCGAGCGAGTGCCGTGGAGCCAGCTCGAAAACGCGCGATCGAGCGCCCCCTTCCCTCCGCATCGAAAGATCGGTAACGTCTTGCGATCACAACAATCGGGCTATGGGGCATAGTACATTTGACAAATCACTCCTTGAACTACGCCTTCTGGTCGGCGACCTCAACTCTATTCGCCTCCCATCTCGGCTGCATATTGATCGTGCTATTACCTGAAAACCCAACAAATGGTCGGTCCGGTGTCAAATCCATCAATCCAGACACACCTCGATAATTGGTGATTCGGGCCGTGGCGCCACCGAATTTTTCGACGCCTTGACTCTTAGCCTTTTCCCAATTTGCTAGATGACACGATTTTATTTTCAATGAAGTCTCAGGATCAATGTCAATAGTTTGATCGACCAAGATTAAAACCCTTCCATTTCGCATGGCATGCCAAAACAGTGACTCAGGTTCAATACGATTTACAGAACTGTCACCCAATTTATCAAAAAAATAGAATCCAATTATTGAGCCGCGCCCTTTGGGCGGCACAGGGAGCCGAACTACCTCTTTGGTTGTGGTTGGCATTGGATGCGCTGCACTAAGCTCAGACTCCGGGATAAGAATAAAAAACACATGTCTGAATCCACTTCCCGCAGATACTTGAGGCTCTCGCCATTGAGCAAGGTGGCGCCCACGTTCTGGAACATATGGGGCATTTTCAACAGACTCGGAGCGAATTGACCAGTTAATCGCCCCGCTCTCGTGAATACTCACCTTCGTTTGGCTCGATACGCTGCCGGTCACATAGACGTCATTCTTGTTAACCGAAATATTCCATACCGTAGAACGTCGATCCCCGGCGTCAACTATGAATCGAAATGATGCGCGTTTACTCACTTATTGTTGTCCATTGTCGATAACAGATCGATCAGTGTACACGCTTAGATCAAAATTGAAAGTCTGTGCGCGCAGTGTCTTTAACGATTTCCGTGATCATTTTGCGTCAACAGTTCCTCTACTCGTTCGGAACTGGTTGCGCAACGATCTCGTCAGCCGAATACAGTTGGAGCATCGCGCGCACGGCACTCAACATTCTTCGAGTGCAGCCATTCGTCGTAGTCGGCCGGCCGCACGATTACGACCGACCGCTTCTCGTCGCCGAGCCGGTGCATGTGCTTCATGACCGGATGCTCGTCGGCGTTCACGGTCAGCATCGCCATCGCGAGCGTCTCGGCGCCGTCCGGCTCCTTCCACGCGCGCCAGACGCCCGCGACGCAATACGGCTGCCAGTCGCCGACGCCGATGCGATAGCGCACGTGCTTCCCAGTTTCCCAGTTCGGCTCGTAGATCCAGCGGGCCGGAATCAGGCAGCGCTGCCCGGCGCGCCAGGCCGTCTCCGCTCGCGCGTTCACGGTCAAGTACTTCTTGCCCTGCGGCTGATGGCCCTTGGGGATCATGCCGAAGTTCGCGATCACGGCCACCGCGGCGTCTCCGTCGGCGCGCACGATCGGCGCCGCGTAATCCGGCCAAATCTCCGGCTCCCACGGCGTCCGCTTCCAAAGATCGATCAGGCCGAGCCGCAGCTCGCTGAAGCCCGGATCCTCGTCCGGCGCGCGGTAGTTCGTGCACATCGTCAGCTCCCCATTTTTGAGACTTGACGAGAGCATCTTACCGCGCGATAAACTGTATATCCATACAGTATTTGTTTTGTATTATGAAACCCCGCTGGGCGTACATCTGGGAGTACACGGACGTCGATACCGGTGAGCGCCGGCGCACGTATATGCCGTTCACCGCCAGTGGGGTGGTCTCGTATATCGGCCAGTTGATCCCCGATGCCGAGGCGCGGCCGCTCGAAGAAGCGAAGGTCGACCGGAACGTGGTGCCGCTCAAGGACCCGTTCGTCAAACGCGCACCCACGATGCCCGCCTTCGACGCGCCGAGCGAAACTGAACTGCGTGCGATGTGGCTCACACATCGTGATCCCGAAGTACGCCGCCTGATCCTCGAAATCGTGATGCTCCGGAAATCGCTTCAGAAGGTCATGGACTGGTGGGAAATGTGGGATCAAGCCGCCAAGGACAAGGGAGACCTGGGCGGCCCCCACGGACCGTTCCATCGGCTGCTGCACCTGCTGCGAGATGAGATGCGGCGCGCCGGGCTCTACTGAAGATGCCGCGAGCTCACTGGCAGCCGGGCGTCGCCGGCCGCACCGCGCACGCCCAACCCTGCACCGCCTTCAGTTTGTCGATTTCGCGCTGATCGTCGCTGGCGACCCCGAAAACGCGCTCCGCAACCGCTGGGTCGATGTCTGCGTCGGCGGCGACACCATCGCCCACGCCGGCGGCGGCGGCAACTCCGGGCAGACGGTCGGAACCGGCTGCAGCACAGTTCCGGACGGCGACGCGCAGCCGGTCAGTGCCAGCAGCGAGAGCAGCGCGCACGGTGCGATTTTCGGCTTCATGGTCGGTTCGCTCCTTCGTGAGTTGTGCGTCGACGGCCGCCCCCCGTGAGGCGGCCGCATCGTGGGCGGCGATCGCGCGCTGTTCCGCGGCAAGCGCCGCCCGCGAGATCGTGGTCAGGTCGTTCGCGTGCCGCTGCGAGTCCGCCGAGCGCGCTGCCTTCTCGTCGGCGAGCTGGCGCGCGCCGATCAGGTGCTCGACGCCGGCGCCGAACGCCGCGCCGAGCAGCGCGGCCAGCAGATACGGCCAGGCGATTTTCAGGAAGATCATTTCGGCTCCTTCGCGTGCCGCTGCTTGAGCTCGTCCGGCGAGTAGACGAAGTCCGGCAGTAGGAACGCCTGCACACGCCAGACCGGGTCGCTTTCCTCGTGTCGACCGTGATCCTTGCCGCGGTGGTGCAGCGCGCACAGCAGCAGCTGGTTGTAGGTCGAATCGACGAACGTCTCCGGCCGCGCCGGATCGAACGCCTCCCAGTCGAAGCCCTGCGTCAGCCGGATCATGTCCCACACCGGGTGCTGGCGCGGGATCGGCACGATGCGCTGCAGCTTGTGGCTGAACATCGTGTCGACCTAGTTGAGCGCGACGCTGCGGATCCACTTCCAGTCGATCGCGTGCGAGAACGCCCACTCGAAGAACCGGTGATGCGACTCGACCGCCTGGTCGTCGCCGCACACCGCGCAGACGTAGCCGCCCTCCTTCTTCATCTCACGCTTGCTCGCGCGGAAGGTCGCCGATTCGGCGCGCGGCTCGTGGTCCGGGTAGAAGACGTCCTCGGACAGCGTGCGGCGCGTCTCGTGAGTTTTCGTGGTCGTCATAGATCGCGCTCGCAGAGTGCGCGCTCGTCGGCGCGCCGTTTCACCAGGCCGGGCAGCATGCGCCCGTCGGAATAGACCCACTGCGGCCGGCCCGCGTCCGACTGATTCATCGCGCGGCACGCGCCGCGCCAGTCGCCGGTGTTGAAGCGCTTCGCCGTCGCGCTGCCGCAGTACGCCGACGTGCCGACGTTGTAGGCGAAGCTCACCGCGGCCGCAAGCTGGTACGTGTGCCCTTTCAGCCCAGGCGTGCACTTCAGCACCGGCTCGGCATGCGCGATCAGCTGCCGCTCGAGCGACTCGCGGCACTCGGCCTCGCTGTACCGCCGACCGACGACGACGTTCGTCGTGTCGCCCGCGCACTTCGTCGGGATGCCGACCGGATCGAGATAGCCGACCAGCTTCGTCCCCTCGAAACTCGGAACGATGGAATAAAGAAGGGCTGCCGTAGCAGCCCCCACAACACCCGCAAGCGTCTTCTTCGGTACGTTAGCCATCGAGCAACTCCCTCTTCCCCTTGTTCTTGATCAGGTAGTACGCCTGCAGCCCGATGTAGCCGAGCGTCGCCAGCGCGACATACCAGTTGATGTCGTGGCTCGTGAGCCACAACCAGAAATTGCTGCCCACCGCCGGCGCAGCTTTCGCCGCGCTCGCAACGACCTCGCTCTTCATCGAGCCCCCGTAAAGAAAAAGCCGCCCGGAGGCGGCCTGTTGCAAATCCTGAATCTGTCTCGCCCGTTCTGGGCACCTTCCCATTGAGGTAGTTCCATGAAGCTGAAGATGTCCGGCTGCCTCTATCCGGATGAGTGGTTGCTCAATGTCAAGGCGCAACGGCAGGCCGCCATTCTCGTTCCGCTAGTTCGGAGCATCGCCGGGGAGTGATCACAGTGCTTATGGTGTGGCATCTGTTCTAGGGGCGGCGTTTGATACACTGCCGGCTTCATATAACTCGCCCCTCCACGCACAAGGGCCAGAGCCCTCCAACGGCAGAGTACCCGTGAAAAGAAAGAACGCCGAAATCGAAATTTTGCGAGCTGTTGCTGTGCTTCTGACGCTCGTCAATCATCTGCCGCAGCTTTTCAAGTGGAACCCTCACCCGCTCGGGCACCTCGAGGACTATGTCACGTTTTGGGGCGGCGTAGACCTCTTCTTCTGCATCTCAGGATATGTGGTAAGCAAGTCGGTGTTCGATTTGCTCGAGAGCGGAAAGGCGTCAGGCACATTCTGGACAGCAGTCAAATCGTTTTGGTTACGACGTGCATATCGGCTGCTCCCATCAGCTTGGTTTTGGCTCGCCGTGATGGTTGCGTGCTCCATTTTCTTCAATGAAAGTGGAGCCTTCTATCCGCCATTCATGTCGATACGAAGCGCATTGGCTGCTGTCTTCATATCCTCTAACTTTGCGCAAACCTTCGGCGCTCCAATTCTTCCGAATTTCGTGTATTGGAGCTTATCGCTGGAGGAGCAGTTCTATCTGCTACTCCCCCTGTTCGTGCTCCTTGTCCCAGCAAGATGGAGATGGAAGGCACTTCTCTTTTGCATTGCGATCCAGTTCCCCCTTCAACGGACGCTTTGGGTTGACTTATCGTGGTTCGTAAGACTTGATGCACTGATGTGGGGCATCTTGATCTTTTTGTTCTCACGAACTATCGAATATCGAAAGCTTGAACCACGATCCCTCAAACGAAACAGCAAAGGCTGGGCATTCAGCGCACTGGCGCTACTCGCCTTGGTCACGCTGCCGCAGATCCTTTCACCTCTCCCGTTCCATGTCGGATTGATGGCAATTGTATGCGCGGGATTGGTCGCGGCAGCATCATATGCAAATGGCTATACCATTCCCTGCGGACCAATCCGCCCCTTTCTCCTGTGGATCGGCTCGCGCTCGTACGCGATCTATCTCGTTCACATACCTGCGTATTACATGACGAACGAAATCTGGTACAGGATCGCGGTATCGCACGAATACGCGGTGCCTGACGGCACATACTCACTCAGATTTTTGCTGACCGCACTGCCACTTACTTTCGTTCTGGCAGAAGCAAACTATCGTCTGATCGAGACGCCATTTCGAGAAAGAGGCGCGAGGGCCGCGCGTGCCATCATGAGCGCCGCGTTGCCATCTAACTAAGGGTAGATCTCAAGCGATCGTGACGATTGCGGATGGCAACATCGACGCCTTGGCCGGAACTGCCGCCTTCAACGCATATACGTAGTCCCTGACCGCGGCGGCGAAGTTGGTGAAATTTGCTTCACTGAAGCCATGCAGTGCGCCACTCATGTCGGGGTAACTGAACGTCGACGAACTGCCGCCCGGAAAGCCCTTACCGGCGTTCAGACTGGCTTCGATCGCAACGATGTCGGACTGACTGAGAGAATCGACCGCGTATGTTCCGTTGATAGCCGGCGTAGAGGTGCTCGTGATGGTAAGGCCAACCGCCAGTGCCTGCGCCACCCGCAACTCAATGGGGATGGTAGCGGGGTTATGCGCAGCATAGACTGCGTTGACTCCCGCCACAACGGCGGTCGGCGTGTCGCTGAAGAATTCAATGGCGCCGTCGCTGCTCCATGTGAAGTGCGCACCGATGAGTCCGCCGTACGCAACCAGCTCATCATAAAAGCTCGGACCGATCTGCTTTTGTGTTGTCATATATTCAGCGGATAACGAGGTTGACGTTCTGGGTTAGCGTTCCCGTATTACCGTTCACCTGACCATACAGCGTGCATAAATGCAGCACGGCCTCAGAATATTGCTGAACGCTGCCGACATTGTATGGGGCTCCTTGGTTCGCCACCGGACTCGTAAATGACTGCGTGGGAGTGACACTGAAACCATCAATGTAGCCAGCAACTGTGATATTCGATCCGGCTGTGTTGTTCTGGATTAGGCCGCCAATGAATACCTGCACTGCTTCGTCGGCCCAACACAGGAAGTTGATCCGCATCGCCGACGAAATTTCAGCGATGCTGGTGTTGGTGATGTTGAAGGGCGCCGTGGTAATGTTATCGAAGGTGCTGCTTCGATTGAACCACGACCGGCAGAGCATCCGGTTACCAGCGGCGGTCGTCACGAACTGGCTGCTCGCATTTGTCCAGACCCTCCCCACCAGAGTCTTGGTCGCGTCGCCGCTCATCACCTTGATGCCGTTCGAACCGGTGACATGCGTCGTCGTCGACAATACCAGAGAAGGCGATGCAGTCGTGCCGGCGAGGTAGACATAGTAGACCGTCGATGCTGCGAGGCTAGCGTTGCTGATCGAGACGCCTGGCGATGGCAGCTGCAACGGCACACCGTTGACGACGACGACGTTACCGTTATAGGGATTGAGCACGAGCGACGTTGCACTCGCGACCGAGAGGCGGCATTGGCCGTGGCCTTGCTGCCCAGGTTGCATGGCATGCTGGCTCCGAGTGGCGGGGGCGATTTGGAGGGCGGCGCCGGTGCTGCCCATGATGACCCATGCGCCGTTTCCGCCATTGACGGTCGACGCGACAACGTACATCAGGCACGCCACGCCCTTAACGATCAGTTCGCCACCCTGAAGCGGTTGCAGGCCCAGGCCGAGGATAGGTTTCGTCCCGAGGCCGTCGACGTTGAGCGTGGATGCTCCCGTGTTCGCATTGGCGATGCTAACGTCGATGACAAGGCCGGAAACGGTCGGGTAGGCCGTGAACGCCGACAGGTTCGCTACAACGTAAGCGTTAGCCGCGCCCGTATCGGTCAGGACAGGGTTTTGGCGAGCCGAAACCGCGACAGCCGTTGCGAGGTTCGACAGCAACGTTGCAGTCGTACCATCGTCAATCGCAGGTTGGCCGGTCTGGTTGACGATGAACTGCGCGACTACCGAAGCCATGATGCTCGACTGGCGCCAGACCTTGTTGAGCTGCGCCGACTGCGCCGTTCCGGCTTGGAAGCCGGTCAGGCGGGCAGCGAGCGCAGCGTAGGTGGGCTGATCGATGACGTTCGCGGCACCACCGCCGCCGAACGGGAGAAAGTCATCGGCTGCCATCAATGCTCCGAGCAAAAAAAAGCCGCCCGAAGGCGGCACAAAGCGTGAGATTCGTTGTGTGGGTCAGACCGGCTTTCCCCAGGCCCCGGTATCGAAGCCAGCGACGAACTGGTTGTTCATGTCGAAGCCGAACATCGGGGCGCCGTCGACGGTCGTGACGATCGTGTAGTTGACGCGGACGCCCTCGGGCTTCAGCGGGATGTATCCGCCGGCGAGCAGCGCGAGGAACACCGCGGACGGAGCCTTTCCAGAGATCCCGATCGTCATCGACATGTCCTGGTGGTCCTCGATGAATACGTGCGTGTCCGCGCCAAAGATGCTGTTCAGAATTGCGGCCGACTGCTCGAGCGTCCCGTCCCAGTGGTTCGCGCCGATCTTCGCGCGGATGACCAGCCGGTACGTGTCGTCGTCGAGAACGGTCAGACCCGTGTCAGGGTCGAATGGCCCCTTCCAGATACCTTGATCGAAGCCGAGCCCGGCGATATCGAACGAGAAGTAGATGCCAGTCAGCGGCGTGCGGATCCGCCGCGAGACGCCCACCCACAACCCGACCGTGTCGAGCTGATTGCCGACGGCGACGTCCAGGTCGAACTTGCTCGGCATACTCGCGAGCAGATTCATCTGGTCGACGAGCGGCTGCACGACGGCAACCACGGTCGCCGCGAATCGTGGCTTGTCGCGGTGCTCCGACGTGATCAGCGCCGTGTAATCGTTCAGGTCCGCCATCAGGTCACCACCAGAGTCACGCTCGCGGGCGTGCAAGACGCCGCTTCGTTGAAGAGCAATGCGATGTCCGGCGCGCCGGCGCCGCGCGGCCCGCTCAACGTCAGCCCGGACAGCTTGAACGTCACGCCACCGCCAACGCCGTTCGCCGCGGTCAGACCCGCGTGCACCGCATCATCTGGAACATCTTCAACAGGACGAAGCCGGCGGCAGGCACAGTGATTCGACACACGTGCGACAACCCGGGATGCTGCAACCCAACGCATTTGAGGCATGGAAGCCAGGGCGACAACGTGCGCGATCGCGTCAACCGAAATCGGTCTGCGGTCGCTGAATCAAACGGGAGGGCGAAGCTGACGCGCAACGAAGCGACAGCAATTCAGGTATCGGCGAAGTCGCCGTATCGGCTGGCGATCGAGCATGGGGTAGACCCGTCGACGATCAGAGCAGTGAAGAAGGGAAAAACTTGGCGCTGAAGATCTTCCAAAAATTGGAATGGCATCTTCCAAAAATCGCGATCCCGACGCCGCAAACAAAAAAAGCGCCCTCTAAGGCGCTGTTTTTAAAGTAATTCTTTGGGGTGGCTGATGGGACTCGAACCCACGACGACAGGAATCACAATCCTGGACTCTACCAACTGAGCTACAGCCACCACTGATACTGCTTGTTTCTTTGCCGCGTCGCTTTGTTGTTCAGCAGCGAAGAAGTGAGATTATATGGAGCTTTTTTAATCTTGCCAAGCGTTTTTTTCAAAAATTTCTTCGGCAGCGAAAAGATGCGCCCGCGCCTCGTCGAACACGGCCAGATCGCCGCGCGCGAGCTTCTTGTTGTCCGACAGCACACGCCGCCAGCCGCGCGCCCCCGCAACGCCGCGGTACAGTCCGAGCGCATGGCGCACGACCGCGCCGAGATACGTGCCGCGCTTCAGCTCCGCCGCGCAGTATTCGATCAACCGCGCTTCCGCTTCCTCGCGCGTCGGCGCCGCGTCGTTCGCGCCATAGAACCGCGCATCGACGCCCGCCAGCACATAAGGATTGTGATACGCCTCGCGACCGAGCATCACGCCGTCAACGTGTTCGAGATGCTGCGCAACCTCGTCGAGCGTCTTGATGCCACCGTTGATCACGATCTCCAGCGACGGGAAGTCGCGCTTCAGCCGATATGCATAGTCGTACTTGAGCGGCGGAATCTCGCGGTTTTCCTTCGGCGACAGCCCTTTCAGGATCGCGTTGCGCGCATGCACGACGAACACCTCGCAGCCCGCCTCCGCGACCGTGCCGACGAAATCCCGCACGAACTCATACTCTTCGACCGCATCGACGCCGATCCGGTGCTTGACGGTCACCGGCACCGACACGGCATCGCGCATCGCCTTCACGCAATCCGCGACGAGCTGCGGCTCGTTCATCAGGCACGCGCCGAACGCGCCGCGCTGCACCCGTTCCGACGGGCACCCGCAGTTCAGGTTGATTTCGTCGTAGCCCCACTGTTCGCCAAGCTTCGCGGCGCGCGCGAGATCGTCCCGCTCGCTGCCGCCGAGCTGCAGCGCGACCGGCGACTCGCTCGGCGTGAACGCGAGGTGCCGCTGCGCGTCGCCGAACAGCAGCGCGCCGGTCGTGATCATTTCCGTATAGAGCCACGTATGGCGCGTGAGCGTGCGGTGGAACGACCGGCAATGACGGTCGGTCCAGTCCAGCATGGGTGCCACGGACACGCGGCGGGGAGGAAGCGAAGACGAAACGGGCATGGAATTCGGGCAACGAGCAGGCGCAGGAAGCAACCTGCGATTTTACCGCAACCGGCGCCCTGCCCGCCCGGCGCTATGCACCCGCGTCGCCGGCAAGCTCCGCATCGACCGCGCGCCGCGCCTCGTTCAGCACGCGCTCGATCACCCGGCGCTCGGTCAGCAGCAGCCCGTCGACCTTCACGAGCCGCCAGTCGATCCGCACCGCGTCGCCTTGCAGCACGCGATAGTGCACGTGCTCGCCGTCCCAGACCTGCTCGGTCTTCACTTCGATCTCGAAGCCGCGGTACGGCTCGCTGTAGTCGCCGAGATCGCTGCCTTTCAGTTCCATCTCGCCCCCCGTCGATGCTCGAGGCCCCGTACAGGGCGCTCAGTCATATTCGTCGGACAAGACGGCCTTGCCGTCGGCGGTGAGATCGACCCGGTCGGTGGCCGCCTGATAGATCAGCCCTTCGTTCAGCAGCACGTAGACGATGTCGCTGAACGCCGCCGGCACCGGCCGGCTGTCGCCGAACTGGTCGATCCATTTCAGCGCCTCGATGGCTTCGGGAGAAAGGATGGGGATCATGCGCTGCCTCCGCGTCGGTGTCGCTCCATCCTAGCACTTCGCCCGGATTGCGAACACCGATGCGATCACGCAGCCAGCAGGGCCGGCCACCGCGACGGGAGGCAGCACCCGCCGACGGCTTCCGCACCTTCAGCCGCGCTCAGAGCCGCGCGATCGACACTTCCGTGGACTTCACGAGCGCGACGACTTCGGCGCCGACCTTCAGTTCGAGTTCGTCGACCGAGCGGGTCGTGATCACCGACGTGACGATGCCAAAAGGCGTTTCGACGTCGACCTCGGACACCACGGGCCCGCGGATGATCTCCTTTACCTTGCCTTTGAACTGGTTGCGCACGTTGATTGCAGTAATGCTCATCGGGATGATCGCTCCGAAGAAAAAGTTTCAAGAGGGGCGGCCGACGCCGCCCCGGTTAGACGGCCCAGCGAATCCGCCCGGCGGGCCGGGCGCCCTGCGCGTCGTGGGCAGGTTGCCCTGCCGCGGCCGGCCCGCCCGCCAGCACGCGCCTCAGCACGCGATCCTCGAGCGCCGCGAACGCGGCCGACGCGCGCTCGCGCGGCCGGTCGAGCGGCACCGGCTGGTCGAGCGCGACACGCCCCTGCTCGATCAGCAGGATCCGGTCGCCGAGCGCGACGGCTTCCTGCACGTCGTGCGTGACGAGCAGCGCCGTAAACCGGTGCTCGCGCCACAGGCGCTCGATCAATGCATGCATCTCGATGCGGGTCAGCGCGTCGAGCGCGCCGAGCGGTTCGTCGAGCAGCAACAGTTGCGGCCGATGCACGAGTGCGCGCGCGAGCGCGACGCGCTGCCGCTGCCCGCCCGACAGCTGCGCGGGCCAGTCGTTGGCGCGTTCGAGCAAGCCGACCTCGTCGAGCACCGCGCGCGCATCGTCGCGGGCGCCGCGCCCGAGCCCGAGCATCACGTTCTGCAGCACGGTCTTCCACGGCAGCAGGCGCGCTTCCTGGTACATGATCCGCGTGTCGAGCGCGCCGCCGCCTTCGCCGCGCGCCGTGAGCACGCCGGTGCTCGGCTGCTCGAGGCCCGCGACGAGCCGCAGCAGCGTCGACTTGCCGCAGCCGCTGCGGCCGACGATCGCGACGAAGCTGCCGCGCGCGATGCCGAGATCGACGTTGTCGAGGACGGTGCGCGCGCCGAAGCGCTTGCCGACGCCGCTCAGCGTGATCGCATCGTCTACCGCGGAGCCCGCCGCGCCGCCTCGATGACGTCGCGCGAGCGGCACGACGGATGCGCCGCTGTCGCGCTCGAGCACCGCGGCATCGCGGGCGTCGCCATCTGCGATGCGCGCGTGCGTGAATTCCGCCTCGAGGTCCGCGGCGGCAAGCGGCCCGAATCCGGCCGCCGAAATCGTCGCATTCATGCCGGTGCTCCTGATTGATAGGCGGGGTGCCAGCGCAGCGTCGCGCGCTCGAGCCACTTCGCGAGCACGTCGGCCACCTTGCCGAGCACCGCGTACAGCAGGATGCCGACCACCACGACATCGGTCTGCAGGAATTCGCGCGCGTTCATCGTCATGTAGCCGATACCGGACTGCGCGGAAATCGTTTCCGCGACGATCAGCATCACCCACATCAGCCCGAGCGCGAAGCGCACGCCGACGAGGATCGACGGCAGCGCACCGGGCAGGATCACGTCGCGATAGAGCGCGAAGCCGCGCACGCCGTAGCTTTTCGCCATCTCGATCAGGTTTGCGTCGACCGAGCGGATCCCGTGATACGTGTTGATGTAGACCGGAAAGAACACGCCGAGCGCGACGAGGAACAGCTTCGCCTTCTCGTCGATGCCGAACCACAGGATCACGAGCGGGATCATCGCGAGCGCGGGGATGTTGCGGATCATCTGGATCGTCGAATCGAGCGCGATCTCGGCGGCTTTCGACAGGCCGGTCGCGAGCCCCAGCGCGAGGCCGACGCCGCCGCCGAGCGCGAAGCCGAGCAGCGCGCGCCAGGTGCTGACCTTCACGTTCGCCCACAGCTCGCCGGACGCGACGAGCGACCACGCGGCGCGCACGACGGCGACCGGCTCCGGCAGCACGCGGGTCGACAGCCAGCCGATGCGCGCGCCGGCTTCCCAGACGATCAGGAGCGCGAGCGGCACGAGCCACGGCGCCACGCCGCGCCACGCGCGGGCGGCGATGCCGCCGCCCGCCGTCGACGGTTTCGTTGTCATTGCAGCCCTCCGTTCGCTCAGCTCTGGCTCGCCTTCGGCAGATAGTTGTTGCCGACGATCTCGCCGAACGGGCCGGACAGCGGGCCGGTGGCCTTGGACGCGCGCGGCCCCTTGATCAGCGGGAACACGAGCTCGGCGAACCGATACGATTCCTCGAGGTGCGGATAGCCGGACAGGATGAAGGTCTCGATGCCGAGCTCGGCGTATTCGCGCATGCGCTCCGCGACCTGTTCCGGATTGCCGACGAGCGCGGTGCCCGCGCCGCCGCGCACGAGGCCGACGCCGGCCCACAGGTTCGGGTACACCTCGAGCGCCTCGCGGCCGCCGCGCTTGCCGCCGTGCAGCGCGGCCATGCGGCGCTGGCCTTCAGAATCCATGTTCGCGAACGCCTGCTGCGCACGCGCGATCGTCTCGTCGTCGAGGCGGCTGATCAGGCGCTCGGCGTCGCGCCACGCTTCGTCCTCGGTCTCGCGCACGATCACGTGCAGGCGGATGCCGAACTTGATCTCGCGGCCGCGTTCCGCCGCCCGTGCGCGCACGTCGGCGATCTTCTTCGCGACCGCTTCGGGCGGCTCGCCCCACGTCAGATAGGTGTCGATGTGATCGGCGGCAATCGCATGCGCGGCCGGCGACGAACCGCCGAACCACAGCGGCGGGTGCGGATGCTGCACCGGCGGATAGAGCGCCTTGCCGCCCTTCGACTGCAGATGCTTGCCGATATAGTCGAAGCCGCCGTTGTCATGCGACGCGGTGAGCAGGCCGCGCCAGATGTGCAGGAAATCGTCGGTGATCGCATAACGCGTGTCGTGATCGGCGAACAGGCCGTCGCCTTCGAGTTCGGCGGCATCGCCCCCCGTCACGACGTTGATCAGCAGACGCCCGCCGGACAGGCGGTCGAACGTCGCCGCCATGCGCGCAGCGAGCCCCGGCGACGCAATGCCGGGCCGCACCGCGACGAGGAACTTCAGCCGCTGCGTCGCCGGAATCAGGCTCGACGCGACGACCCACGCATCCTCGCAGGAGCGGCCGGTCGGCAGCAGCACGCCCTCGTAGCCGAGCGTGTCGGCCGCGACGGCGACCTGCTTGAAGTAGTCGTAATCCGCGGCGCGCGCACCTTCGGCCGTGCCGAGATAGCGGCTGTCGCCATGCGTGGGGATAAACCAGAACACATTCATCTGCTGCTCCTGCGTGACTGTCCTTGCCAGAATTGAGATAAAGCACCGCCCTGCTCGCGCCGCGGACGGGCGGCGCATGCATCGCGTGCGTTCGAATCGGGATGGCTCGCCGGCCAGCCGCGCGGCGGGCGAGTACGCGGTTGCGCGGCGGGTTCTGGGAAATCAGTCTAGGGACGGGGGGTGGGCTTTGGAACGATTTTTTTGAGCTTAAGTTTTCCGCTTTCGTGATTAGCATGACGCTGGAGCGAATATCCGCCCGGGCACCCCCTATAATGACGGACCATTTCGAACAATCCCGCGGGGACGGCCCCGGCCGTACGCGCCCGCGGTGCACTTACGATGCAGAAAGTCATCCTGCCGTTCCTGTCGGGCTTCCTGGCCGCGCTGTTCTTCCGCGAAGCGACGCTCGCGCTGCTTCATACCGCGGACCTGATCGCCGCGGCCGGCTTCTCCACAGCGCCGTTCGCGCCGCTCGGCATTCCTGAATTTGTCGCAAACGCGCTGATCAGTGCGTGCTGTGCCATTCCGATGGCGTGGCTGCTGCGCGTGTCGCCGGAGCGCGAGGCGCCGTGGATCGGCGCGCTGGTGTTCGGCGGGATCGTGCTGACCGCCGCCCGCGTGTTCGCGATCGATCCGCTGCGCGGCATCTGGCCGTCCGGCAACATGCTGCCGGTGCTCGCGGTCGGCTTCGCGGCGAATGCGCTGTGGGGCTGGGGCGCGCTCGTGTTCATGCGCGCATTCATGTCGGACGCCGCACGAGAGGAATGACGGGCCGAAGCGCCCGCCCGCATCAAGCCTGAAAACGAATCGGCCGCCTGCATGCGCAGGCGGCCGATTTGTTTCATCCGATGGTGCTAAAGACCGTCAGTCGCGCAGATTCCGCAGCGGATGCGTGTCGGGCGCCCACGGGCTGTCGAACATCGCCAGCACGTCCGCGCGATCGACGTCCGCAATCGACTTGAAGCGCCAGGCCGGCTGCTGGTCCTTGTCGACGATCAGCGCGCGCACGCCTTCGATCACGTCGCCGCGCGCGAACGTCGAGCGCGTCAGGTCGAGGTCGCGCCGCAGGCAATCGGCCATCGTCGCGCCGCGCGCGCGCTCGACCACTTCCAGCGAGACCGCCATCGACAGCGGCGACAGCTGGCTGCGCATCGCGTGCGCGGCCTTCTCGACCCAGCCGTCCACCGCCGCGCAATCCTGCTCGGCGTCGAGCGACGCGAGCGTCGCGACGAGATCGGGCTGCGCGAAATGACGGTCGATCCCGGCGCGCGCGTCCGCAAGCGCCGACGTGTCGGGCGTCGGCACGACCTTGTGCGCGGCGGCCGCCGCGGCCACGCATTCGACCGCCTGCGCACCGCTGTCGAAGCGTTCGTGGCGCAACGCGTCGAGCAGCGCCGGCAGCGCCGCGTCGGGCACGTAGACGTCGGCGAGCTGCGCGTACAGCGCGCCTGCCGCATCGAGCGTCGCGCCGGTCACCGCGAGATAGCGGCCGATCGCGCCCGGCGTGCGCGCGAGGAACCAGCTCATCCCGACGTCGGGGAACAGGCCGATGCGCGTTTCCGGCATCGCCATCTTCGTCGAATCGGTAACGACGCGCAGCCCGCCCGTGTGCCGCGCCGCCTGCGAAATGCCCATGCCGCCGCCCATCACGACGCCGTGCATCAGCGCGATGTACGGCTTCGGATAGGTGAAGATCGCATGGTTCAGCGAGTATTCGTCGATGAAGAACGTGTCGACCGCGTCGCGGTCGCCGCGTTGCCACGCATCGTGGAAAAAGCGCACGTCGCCGCCCGCGCAGAACGCGCGTGCGTGAGGGCTGTATACGACGACCGCGACGACCTCGGGGTCGTCGCGCCAGGTGTCCAGCGCCGCGTGCAGCGTGCGGATCATCCCGACCGACAGCGCGTTGAGCGCCTTCGGCCGGTTCAGTTCGAGAAAGCCGATGCGGTTCGCCACATAGGCGCGCACATCGTGCTGGTCGGAAGCGACGGGGATGGAATCGGTCATGAAAGCAATCCGGCTGGTCGCAGGCGCGGTCAGTGCGCCTGCATCTTCGAGAACAGGTTCAGCACGACGACGCCCGCGACGATCAGCGACAGGCCGATCACCGCCGGCACGTCCGGCACCTGGCGATACAGCAGCATCGCGACGAGCGTGATCAGCACGATGCCGGCGCCCGACCACACTGCATAGATGATGCCGACGGGCATCGTCCTGAGCGTCAGCGACAGGCAGTAGAACGCGGTGGCATAGCCCGCCACGACGAGCAGGGACGGCCACAAGCGGGTGAAGCCGTCCGCCGCGCGCAGCGCGGACGTGCCGATCACCTCCGCGACGATCGCGATCGCGAGCCACGCGTAACCGGGGAGCTGCATCGCTCAGCTCCTCGCCAGCGCGAGCGCCGCGTAGTCCTGCCCCAGTTCCGCGCAGAGCGCCTCGACGACCAGCTCGTGGTCCGCGCGCTGCGGCAGCCCCGACACGGTCACCGAGCCGATCACGCCGGCGCCGTCGACCGTCAGCGGAAACGCGCCGCCGTGCGGCGAATACTCGGTCACCGGCAACCCGTGCTTGTCCGCGAGCGTCGTGCCGGCCTGCTGCATGCGCAGGCCGATCGCGTACGAGCTGCGGCGGAAATGCGCGACGACGTTGCGCTTGCGGCGCACCCAGTCGGCGTTGTCGGGTGTCGCGCCGGCCAGCGCGGCAAAGAACAGCGTCTGGCCGAACGTGGTGATGTCGATCGCGACCGCATGGTCGCGCGACGCGGCGAGCGCGTGCAGCCGGCTGCCGAGCGCCCACGCGCGTGCGGCATCGAAACGGGGAAACACGAGCGCCTGTTCCTGCGCGCCGATCGACTGCAGATCGAGAGGAATATCCATGAATCCGTCAAAGCGAAAAGGAGGCGCAGCCAGGACCGCTGCCATCGCACGCGGCGCCGCTGCCGGGGTGTCGACACAAACCGCTCGATTCTAGCGCACGGTTCGGCGTACCTGCCCCAGAAGCCCCTATAAGCCGATTGTCAGAAAGTGCTTGCACAGCCGGACACACTTCCTTATAATTTATTTCTTCGACGGACGCGGGGTGGAGCAGTCTGGCAGCTCGTCGGGCTCATAACCCGAAGGTCGTAGGTTCAAATCCTACCCCCGCAACCAAGCGTCCCGATTCATGCAGGAAGCCCGGCCCAAGCGCCGGGCTTTTTGTTTTCCGCTCACGCTTTGCGCCACGCCCGCGCGCCGGCCTCCGCTCGACTCGGCGCGTTCGAGAATGCGCCGCCCCGGTGATACACTCGCATCACCTCGTCCCTTCCACACGACATGAAATTCTGCTCCGTCTGCGGTCACGAAGTCATCGCGCGCATTCCTCCGGGCGACAACCGCGAGCGCTTCGTCTGCGATCAATGCGGCACGATCCACTACCAGAATCCGCGCAACGTCGTCGGCACGGTCCCCGTGTGGGGCGAGCAGGTGCTGCTGTGCCGCCGCGCGATCGAGCCGCGCTACGGCTTCTGGACGCTGCCGGCGGGCTTCATGGAAATGGGCGAGACGACCGCCGAGGCCGCCGCGCGCGAAACGCTGGAGGAAGCCGGCGCGCGCGTCGAGGTGCAGAATCTCTTTACGCTGCTCAACGTGCCGCACGTGCATCAGGTGCACCTTTTCTATCTGGCACGTCTCGTCGATCCGGCGTTCGAGGCCGGCGAGGAAAGCCTCGAGGTGAAGCTGTTCGACGAGGCCGACATTCCGTGGGACGAAATCGCGTTCCCGACCGTCAGCCAGACCCTGCGATTCTTCTTTGCCGACCGTGCCACCGGCGACTACGGCGTCCACACCGGCGACATCTTCCGCTCGCTGCGCAACGGCTGAGCGCCGCCCATGGTCCCGTGGCTCGGCCCTGACGATCCGTTTCCGCCCGTCGAACGGGCACTCGGTCCGGCAACCGGCGCACCGGGGCTGCTCGCCGCCAGCGCCGACCTGCTGCCGTCGCGCCTCATCGACGCCTACCAGCGCGGCATCTTCCCGTGGTATTCGGACGGCCAGCCGGTGCTGTGGTGGAGCCCCGACCCGCGGATGATCCTCGTGCCGGCCGAGTTCAAGGTGTCGCCGTCGCTGAAGAAGACGCTGCGGCGCGTGCTGCGCGAGCCGGCATGGGAAGTGCGGGTCGACCACGATTTCGCCGGCGTGATGCGCGCCTGCGCGCAGGCGCCGCGACGCGGCCAGCGGGGCACCTGGATCACTGCGGAGATCATCGACGCGTACACGTCGCTCCATCGCACCGGCAACGCGCACAGCATCGAGACCTGGCACGACGGACGGCGCGTCGGCGGGCTCTACGGCGTCGCGTTCGGGCGGATGTTCTTCGGCGAATCGATGTTCGCCGACGCCACCGACGCGTCGAAGATCGCGCTGGCCACGCTGGTCGCGCACCTTCGCGAGCACGGGCTGGAGATGATAGACTGCCAGCAGAATACGTCGCATCTAGCGTCGCTCGGCGGCCGCGAGATCGCACGCAAGGCCTTCGTCGCCCACGTGCGCCGCGCGGTGGCCGAACCGCCGATACCGTGGCAGTTCGACAAGCGCGTGCTCGCCACGCTGGCGGGCCGCGGCGAACCGGCGGCCCGTGCCGGAAACGAGCGCTAGCGCGGCACTCCCTCCTTGCCACGAGAGCTGCCCATGACTCACCCGACTGAGCTGCCGCTTTCACCGCTTTCGGCGCTGCAATTCTATGCAACGGCGCCCTACCCGTGCAGTTACCTGGACGGCCGCGTCGCGCGCTCGCAGGTTGCGACGCCGAGCCACCTGATCAATTCCGACATCTACACCGAGCTCGTCAAGGCCGGCTTCCGGCGATCGGGCGTCTTCACCTACCGGCCGTACTGCGACGGCTGCCGCGCGTGCGTGCCGGTGCGCGTGCCGGTCGCGGCGTTCACGCCGAGCCGCACGCAGCGGCGGATGTGGAAACGGCACCGCGCGCTGATCGCGACGGTGTCGCCGCTGCATTACGACGAGGAGCATTACGCGCTGTACATGCGCTACCAGTCCGCGCGCCACGCGGGCGGCGGAATGGACCGCGACAGCCGCGACCAGTACGAGCAGTTCCTGCTGCAGAGCCGGATCAATTCGCGCCTCGTCGAATTCCGCGACCTCGATGCGCCGGGCGGCGAGCCGGGCCAGCTGCGCATGGTCAGCATGATCGACATCCTCGGCGACGGGCTCTCGTCCGTGTACACGTTCTTCGAGCCTGACGACCCGCATACGAGCTACGGCACCTACAACATCCTCTGGCAGATCGAGCAGGCGAAAAGCCTCGGCCTGCCCTACGTGTATCTCGGCTACTGGATCCGCGAAAGCCCGAAGATGGCGTACAAGGCGAATTTCCACCCGCTCGAAGGGCTGATCGACGGGCGCTGGAAGCTGCTCGATCCGGAACGGCTCGACTTGCCGCCCGTCGACGCGGCGCTCGCGCGCGCGCCGCTCCCCGGCGGGCATTCCGGCTCGATCTGACACGCGCGTGCGGCGCAGCGGCGTGCGCCACGCGCGCCGCCGCCGCGTCATGCTATCCGGCCGTCACGGCGCGCGTCAGGCAAAGGCCGCCCCGGACGCGCAACTCCCGGTAAAATAGCCGGTTGTCATATTTTCGGCTGTCGCCCATTCCCGTGTTCAGTTCCCTCTATCCGTTGGCCCGCGCATCCCTGTTCAAGATGGATGCGGAAGATGCTCACCACCTCACGCTGCGCGCGCTCGGCGCGGCCGGCCGCACCGGCCTCGCCTGCGCGCTGTCGGCCCGCGTGCCCGACGCGCCGCGCACCGTGATGGGACTCACGTTCCGCAACCCGGTCGGCCTCGCGGCCGGCCTCGACAAGGACGGCGCGGCGATCGACGGCCTCGCGGCGCTCGGCTTCGGCTTCATCGAGGTCGGCACGGTCACGCCGCGCCCGCAGCCCGGCAACCCGCGCCCGCGCATGTTCCGGCTGCCGCAGGCCGATGCGCTGATCAACCGGATGGGCTTCAACAACAGCGGCGTCGAGCAGTTCGTGAAGAACGTGCAGGCGGCCCGCTACCGCGGCATCCTCGGGCTGAACATCGGCAAGAACGCCGACACGCCGATCGAGCGCGCCGCCGACGACTACCTGTACTGCCTCGAGCGCGTCTATCCGTTCGCGAGCTACGTGACGATCAACATCTCGTCGCCGAACACGAAGAACCTGCGCCAGCTGCAGGGCGCGGGCGAGCTGGACGCCCTGCTCGCGGCGCTCAAGGACAAGCAGCAGCGCCTCGCCGACCTGCACGGCAAGCTCGTGCCGCTCGCACTGAAGATCGCGCCGGACCTCGACGACGAGCAGGTCAAGGAAATCGCCGACACGCTGCTGCGCCACAAGATCGAGGCGGTGATCGCGACCAACACGACGCTGTCGCGCGCCGCGGTGCAGGGCCTGCCGCACGCGGACGAAGCCGGCGGCCTGTCCGGGCGGCCGGTGTTCGAGGCGTCGAACGAGGTGATTCGCAAGCTGCACGCCGAACTCGGCAGCGCGGTGCCGATCATCGGGGTCGGCGGCATCTTCTCCGGCGCGGACGCGCAGGCGAAGCTCGCGGCCGGCGCGTCGCTCGTCCAGCTGTACACCGGCTTCATCTACCGCGGCCCGTCGCTCGTCGCCGAATGCGTGAAGGCAGTGGCCGGCGCTCGAGCGTCGTAATATAGGCATAAGCAAACTATATTTCGCTATTGATAGCTTTATCGCTATCATCGATCCGAATCATTGACCCGGACCGGGTAAGGAAACACACGATGAAAATTGCGCTGCTGAAGAAACTGCTGGTCGCCGGCCTGATCGGCGCGTCGTTCACCGCCGCGACCGCGCACGCGGCCGACCTCCTCGACGAAGTGAAACAGCGCGGCACGCTGCGGGTCGGCCTCGAAGGCACGTTCCCGCCGTTCAACTCGAAGAGCCCGCAGGGCGAGCTGGTCGGTTTCGACGTCGACATCGCGAAGGCCGTCGCGGCCAAGCTCGGCGTGAAGCCGGAATTCGTCACGACCGAATGGAGCGGCATCATCGCGGGCCTGCAGGCGGGCAAGTTCGACGTGATCGCCAACCAGGTCGGCATCACCGACAAGCGCAAGGAAACGCTCGACTTCTCGCCGGCGTACACCTATTCGTCCGCGCAGCTGATCCAGCGCAAGGACGACACCCGCCAGTTCAAGTCGCTCGAGGATCTGAAGGGCAAGAAGCTCGGCGTCGCGCTCGGCACGAACTACATGGACATGGCGAAGTCGGTGCCGGGCATCGACGTGAAAACGTACCCGGGCGCGCCCGAGTACCTGCGCGATCTCGCGGCCGGCCGTCTCGACGCGGCGCTCAACGACCGCCTGATGCTCGCGTACCTGACGAAGAATTCGCAGCTGCCGCTGCGCCCGGGCGCGAACGTCGGCTCGGCGAACCCGTCGGGCATTCCGTTCAAGAAGGGCAACCCGAAGTTCCAGAAGGCGATCGGCGACGCGATGGCGCAGCTCGAAGCCGACGGCACCTTCACGAAGATCTCGGACAAGTGGTTCGGCATCGACGTGACGAAGCCGATCAAGTAAGCACTCGAGCAAGCTCGCCAGCATACCCGCCGGAAGGCGGGTCGAAAGGGCGGCATCCTCAACGATGCCGCCCTTTGTTTTTTCGCCCGGTTTATGATTGCGCTTTCGCGCATGCACCCGCCTAGCACTCCATGTCGACCACTTCCCTGCTCGTCCAATCGCTGCCGGTACTTGCCCAAGGGGCCGTGCTCACCGTCAAGTTCGCTGTCCTGTCGATGGTGTTCGGCCTGATGGGCGCCGTCGTACTGGCGATGATGGGCATCCGGCAAAGCGACGGCATCACCTCCGGCGTCGAACGCGTGGTCGTGAACACGCTCGCGGCACTCGCGCGCGGCTACGTCAGCGTGATGCGCGGCACGCCGCTGCTCGTGCAGATCTTCGTGATCTATTACGGGCTGCCGAGCCTCGGCATCTCGCTCGATCCGACGCCCGCGGGCGTCATCGCGCTGTCCGCCAACGTCGCCGCCTACATGTCCGAAAGCATGCGCGGCGCGATCAACGGCATCCACCGCGGCCAGTGGCTCGCCGCGTACAGCCTCGGGCTGTCGTGGGGGCAGACGCTGCGCTACGTGATCGGCCCGCAGGCGCTGCGCATCGCCGTGCCGAGCCTGTCGAACAGCCTGATCAGCCTGATCAAGGACACGTCGCTCGTGTCGGTGATCACCGTCACCGAGCTGCTGCGCAGCGCGCAGGAAGTGATCGCCGCGACCTACCAGCCGCTGCCGCTGTACCTGGCCGCCGCCGCCGTGTACTGGGTGCTGTGCCAGATCCTCGAATGGGTGCAGCGCTGGTACGAAAAGCGGCTGTCGCTGCCGGCGCGGCACTGACGCATCACGCACGTCACGCGCCGGACGGCGGCCGCCTCACTCCCCCGGATAGCGCACGCCGAGCGCGGCGCGCGCCGCATCGGTCATCGCGATCATCCGCCGCGAATGATCGTGCGTCATCACCGGGCTTTCGGTCCGCCCCGCGCGCAGCAGGTCGCAGAAATGCGCGGTCTCGTAGTTGAGGCCGCCGCCGTCGAACGGCGCGTCGAGCTCGACCACCCGGCCGTCCGCATAACAGATCGTCGCGCGCGCCGGATTCCACCATTTCTCGTGGATCGTCACGTGCCCGCCCGCCGCGGCCAGCAGCGCGTCGCCGCGCCCCATCACGTCGAGCCCGCAGAAGAGCTGCGCAATGCCGCCGCCCGCGTGGCGGCTGTTGAGGCTCGCGAACACGTCGACGCCCGTCGCGCCGACCCGCCCCAGCGTCTGCACGTCGAGCGGCGCGCCGAGCCAGTCGACCGCGAGAAACGTCTCGTAGATGCCGATGTCGAGCAGCGCGCCGCCCGCCTGCTCGAGGCGATACACCGGATGGTCGCCGGGCACGCTCGATGACGCGCAGCCGGCCCGCACGAGCCGGATCTCGCCGATCGGGTCGTCGCGCAGATGCGCGCGCAGCTTGCGGTACAGCGGGAAAAACGGCGGCTTCATCGCCTCCATGAACAGCCGGCCGGCGTTGCGCGCCGCATGCAGCACGGTCTCGAGCTGTGCGGCATTGAGCGTCGCGGGCTTTTCGCACAGCACGGCCTTGCCGGCCGCTAGCGACGCCAGCGCGTACTCGGCATGACTGTCATGGAGCGTCGCGATGTAGATCGCATCGACGTCGCTCGCGAGGAGCGCGTCGAGACTGGCGGCAGGCGTGCCGCCATGGGTTGCGCAGAAGGCTGCCGCGGCGTCGGCGCGACGCGCCCAGACGCCCGCCAGCGCGGCGCCCGGTACGTGCGCAAGGCTCTGCGCGAAGCGGCGCGCGATGCTGCCTGCGCCGACGATGCCGAAGCGCACCGCGCGTGATTCGAGGTCTTTCATCCGGATCATCCGTGTCGGTCGTGAGACGATGGCCGACGTCATGCCGGCCGGGCGTCATGATAAACGGCAAGCCGCCGACCGGATGAGCGGAATGCGCCGGGTCAGGCTCGCACCGGCACGTCGACGGAGAAGTCCCGGGAGATTTCGTCGGCGCTGAAGTCGATCAGCGCGAGCGACGCCGCCTCGGCCTCGCGCGGATCGCGGCGTTCGATCGCGTCGACCACGCGCGCGTGCGCCTTGAGCGCCACGTCGTGCGCGCCCGCCTTCTGCACGACCCGCGGATTCACGAGCCGCACCGCGCCGCGCACGATCGCCGCCATCTGCTGGAAGAACTGATTGCCGCTCGCGTGAACGATCCGCGTATGCAGCAGTTCGTCCGCCGCGTCGTAGCCGGGGTCGCCCGGCTGCAGCGCCTTGAATGCCTCGAACGCCTCGCGAATGCCGGCGACCTCGGCCGCGCTCGCGCGCACGGCCGCCTGCGCGGTCGCCCGCGGCTCGATCAGCATCCTGAATTCGATCACGTCGCGCATGAACTGCGGATCGGGTTTCGCCCGAAACCGCCAGCTCACGACGTCCTCGTCGATCATGCGCCAGTCACGCATGGGCCGAACGCGCGTACCCACTTTCGGACGGACGTCGAGCATGTCGCGCGCCAGCAACATCGACAATGCCTCACGCATGACCGTGCGGCTCACGTCGAATTCCTTCGACAGTACATCCTGCGGCGGCAAAATGCCGCCGTACTTGTCCTCGACGATGCCCGCGACAAGTCCATCCATCACTTTGGCGACCAGTGACCGGTCTTTGCCCTGCTCCATGACACCTCCCCGTGCGTCGATTTGCGAATACCTGCTCCGCAGTTCCGCCGGCCCTGGTTACGACTGTTCTTATGATCTATAAGTTGATGAGTTTCGAGGCCGTTACGCTATCTGGTAAACACCTGACAGGGTTATCCCTCTTACTTTCGGGGGGGATTTATAAGGCATCCAAAAAAGCCCGGGAAGCGCTCTGCGCTTGCCGGGCCGCGATTTTAAACAAGATTTGAACATGCAGTGCATTACGCACTGCTTTTCATTTCTTACAAACGTCGGGATAAACGATAGTCTCGACGCCGCGCTCCGTGCCGAGCAGGCACAGGTTCGCGCCGCGCGCCGCGAACAGGCCGACCGTCACGACGCCCGGCCATGCGTTGACCTCCGCTTCGAAGCCGCGCGGATCGGCGATCTGCAGGCCCTTCACGTCGATGATCTCGTTGCCGTTGTCGGTGATGGTCGGCGCGCCGTCCTTCGTCACGCGCAGTACCGGCACGCCGCCGGCCGCCGTCACGCGCCGGCCGATCGCGGTGCGCGCCATCGGCACCACTTCGATCGGCAGCGGGAATGCGCCGAGCACCGGCACGCGCTTGCTCGCGTCGGCGATGCACACGAACGTGTCGGCCACCGACGCGACGATCTTCTCGCGCGTCAGCGCGCCGCCGCCGCCCTTGATCATCGCGCCGCTCGCGTCGATCTCGTCCGCGCCGTCGACGTACACCTGCAGCGATTCGACGTCGTTCAGGTCGAACACCGTGATGCCGTGCGCCTTCAGGCGCTCGGTCGTCGCGACCGAGCTGGACACCGCGCCGCGATAGCGCGACTTGACGGCGGCCAGCGCGTCGATGAAGCAGTTGGCGGTCGAGCCGGTGCCGACGCCGATCACCGCGCCTTCCGGCACGTTCTGGATCACGTAATCGGCCGCGGCCTGGCCGACGAGGCGTTTGAGTTCGTCTTGAGTCATGTGAGGAAAATGCTGCTGGATTGCGGAAAACCGCCAGTTTACCGGAGTCGGGCGATTGTCCGCGCGTTTGCGGCCCACGGCGCGCTCAGGGTGCGCCGGAGGCCGCGCCGTCTTCCGCCGGCGCCTGGCCCGGAAGGTACTTGTCGAGCAGCGCCTGCGCGATCGCGTCGCTCTCCGCGTCCGCGTCGCCCGTGTAGTCGGACGGCCGGAAATGCATCTGGAACGCGGCGAACACGCGGCGCGTACGCGCGTCGAGCACGCCGTCCGTCGGCACGTCATAGCCGTAGCGCGCCAGCTTGAGCTGCAGCCCGCGCACGTCGACCGCCGCATGCGGATCGCGGCCGGCCAGACGCGCGGCGACCGTCGCGTCGTCCGGCCATGCGCCGACGCCGGCCTGCGCGAGCGCGTGCCACGGGAACGCCGGCCCCGGGTCGATCTTGCGCTGCGGCGCGATGTCGCTGTGCCCGACGACGCGCGTCGGCGGAATCGCGTAGCGCGCGACGATGTCTTGCGACAGGCGGATCAGCGCATCGACCTGCTCGGGCGGATACGGCTGCCAGGTGCGGCCCTGCGGCGTGTCGGTCGGGCCGCCGTTGACGTTCTCGATGCCGATCGACGCCGCATTCAGCTCCGTCGCACCCTGCCATGCGCTGACGCCCGCATGCCACGCGCGCTGCGCCTCCGGCACGAGCTGGAAGACGACCGGCTTGCCCCATTCGATGCGCGGCTGCGCCGGCACGACGTAGTGCGCGCTGACCGCGTCGCCCGTCAGCGTGCGCAGCGATCGCGCTTCGCCGCTCTCGGTGTAGTGCATCACGAGAAAACGGATGCGCGCATCGGCGCCCTGCGCGTGATGGCTCGTATCGGCGAAGTACGTACTGCGCCCGACGAGCGACGGGGACGTGCACGCGGCCAGCATGCAGAGGCCGGCGCAGAATGCGCCGCGAATGAAAAGTTTCATGGATAGGCATCCGGAGGAACGGCGTGCGCCATTCTAGCGAGTCCGCCGCGCGCGGTCGCCGTCCCGGGCGAGACGTGCCGCGTCCCGTCAAGGGAACCGGATCAGGTCATCGACTTGTCATAGGCAGTCGTTCCCGCGACAATCGGCGTCCGCCGACGCGCAGCGACGCGCTCCGACACCGACAAAGCGATACGCGCGAGCGTCGCGACACTGAGAGAACCACGATGGAAAGAATCTGGCTGAAGTCCTACCCCGAGGGCGTTCCCGCGACCGTCGATCCCGATCGCTACCCGTCGCTCGCGCACCTGCTCGACGAGTCGTTCGCGACGTTCGCGGCACGCAATGCGTATGCGTGCATGGGGCGCACGATGACCTACGCGGAACTCGACACGTACTCGCGCCATCTCGGCGCCTGGCTTCAACACCGCGGGCTGCGCAAAGGCGCGCGCGTCGCGGTGATGATGCCGAACGTGCTGCAGTATCCGATCGCGGTCGCCGCGGCGCTGCGCGCAGGCTTTACCGTCGTCAACGTCAATCCGCTCTATACGCCGCGCGAACTCGAGCACCAGCTCCGCGATTCGGGCGCGCAAGCGCTCGTCGTGCTCGAGAACTTCGCGACGACGCTGCAGCAGGTGATCGCGCGAACCGACGTCCGGCACGTCGTCGTCGCGTCGCTGGGCGACCTGCTCGGCCCGCTGCGGGGCATGGTCGTCGACTTCGTCGCGCGCCGCGTGAAGAAGCTTGTGCCGCCGTACCGGCTGCCCGGCGCGACGCCGTTTCGCACGGCGCTGCGGGACGGCGCACGGCAGCCGTTCCAGCCCGCCGCGCTGAATCACGACGACGTCGCGTTCCTGCAATACACGGGCGGCACGACCGGCGTGTCGAAAGGCGCGACGCTCACGCATCGCAACGTGATCGCGAACATCCTGCAGAACGACGCGTGGAGCCAGCCGGCGCTGCGCAAGGCGCCGCAGATCGACGCGCTCGTGACCGTCTGCGCGCTGCCGCTCTATCACATCCTCGCGCTGAACGCGTGCATGCTGATGGGCGCGCGCTGGGGCGCGATGAACCTGCTGATCCCGAATCCGCGCGACGTCGACGGGTTCGTCAAGGAGCTGTCGCGGCATCGCGTGAATTTCTTCCCGGGCGTGAACACGCTGTTCAACGCGCTGCTCAACCATCCCGGGTTCGCCGCGCTCGATTTTTCCGGACTGCGGATCACGCTCGGCGGCGGAATGGCCGTGCAGGAGGTCGTCAGCGCGCGCTGGATGAAAACGACCGGCTGCCCGATTCTCGAAGGCTATGGCCTGTCGGAGACGTCGCCCTGCGTGACACTGAATCCCCCGACGCTCGGCGCGTTCACCGGCACGATCGGCCTGCCGGTGCCGTCGACCGACATCGCGCTTCTCGGCGAGAACGACGAGCCCGTTGCGCAAGGGCAGCCCGGCGAGATCGCGATCCGCGGCCCGCAGGTGATGGCAGGCTACTGGAACCGCCCCGACGAAACCGCGAAGGTGATGACGCCCGACGGCTTCTTCAAGTCGGGCGACATCGGCGTGATGGACGAGCACGGCTTCGTGCGCATCGTCGATCGCAAGAAGGACATGATCCTCGTGTCGGGCTTCAACGTGTATCCGAACGAGATCGAAAACGTCGTCGCCGCGCATCCGGGCGTGGTCGAATGCGCGTGCGTCGGCGTGCCGGATTCGAATTCGGGCGAAGCGGTGAAGCTGTTCGTCGTGCGACGAGATCCGGCGCTCACCACGGAAGCGTTGATGGCTTATTGCAAGAAGGAATTCACCGGCTACAAGAAGCCGAAGTACATCGAGTTCCGCGACAGCTTGCCGAAGTCCAATATCGGGAAGATCCTGCGGCGGGAGCTGCGGGACGAGCACGGGCAGACTGCGTAATTGCGCAGAGGCCAGCTCCGGGCATGGAGCTGGCCTTCCAGATGAACATCAAAAAAGGCGGCATCGTCACCGATGCCGCCCAACTTCAGGCCCGCCGTCCGGCCGCAGCGACCGGCGGTCGACGCAAAGACGTCAACACGTCACGCCTTCACGCGCCGCTGCCTTACCGCTTCATACAAACACACGCCGCTCGCGACCGACACGTTCAGGCTTTCGACGCTGCCGGCCATCGGAATGCTCATCACTTCGTCGCAGGTATCGCGCGTGAGCCGGCGCATGCCCTCGCCTTCCGCGCCCATCACGAGCGCGACCGGGCCGTCGAGCTTGATGTCGTAGAGCGTTGCCGACGCTTCGTCCGACGTGCCGATGATCCACACGCCGGCCTCCTTCAGCTCGCGCAGCGCCCGCGCGAGGTTCGTCACCGTGATGTACGGCACCGTGTCGGCCGCGCCGCTCGCGACCTTCGCCGCCGTCGCGTTCAGGCCGACCGCGCGGTCGCGCGGCGCGATCACCGCATGCGCGCCGGCCGCATCGGCCACGCGCAGGCACGCGCCGAGGTTGTGCGGATCGGTGACGCCGTCGAGCACGAGCAGCAGCGCCGGGCCCTGGATGCCGTCGAGCAGCTCGGACAGGTTCTGCGCGAGCGGAATGTCCTCGACGCGCGCGACGACGCCCTGATGGCGCTCGGTGTGCGCGAGCCCCCACAGGCGCGTCTCGTCGGCCGCGATCAGCCGCACGCCCGCTTCCTTCGCGGCGTGCAGGAAATCCTGCATGCGGCGGTCGCGGCGCGTCTGGTCGTACAGCACCTCCGCAACCGTCGACGCATCGTGCCGCAAGCGTGCGGTCACCGCATGAAAACCGTAAAGAACCTTCAGACGTGACATGACTGGAACAACCTTCGATCAAACGCGCGGCCGCGCAACGCGCACGGCCGCAAACCATGGAAACGGAAAGCGCCGCGTGCCCGGCGAATGACCGGTCACGCGGCGTCTCTCGATGCTGTGGACGCAGCGCATGCGCTGCGCCTTCGTTCAGTACTTCTTGCGGGCGCGCGCCTTCTTTGCCGCCGTCTTCGCCGGCGCCCCCTTCTTCTTGGCGATGCCACGCGCCGCGCGTGCTTCCTTCACCGCCACGCTCGGCGCGCTCGCGGCCTTCTTGCCGCGCGCCGGCTCGTCGGCCGGCGGCAGCGCGCGCACGCGCGGGCCGCCGCGATCCGCACCGGCGGCCACGGGTGCCGCCGCCGGACGCGGCGCCTTCACCGGCGTGTCGCGCACCAGCCGGAAATCGATCTTGCGCGCGTCGAGGTCGACGCGGCTCACCTGCACGCGCACCCGGTCCGACAGGCGATAGCGGATGCCGGTGCGCTCGCCGCGCAGCTCGTTCTTGATCTCGTCGTACTGGAAGTAGTCCGAGCCGAGCTCCGTGACGTGCACGAGGCCTTCGATGAACAGCGTGTCGAGCTGCACGAAGATGCCGAACGACGTGACGCCGTTCACCATCCCGCCGTATTCCTCGCCGAGCTTGTCGCGCATGAAGTAGCACTTGAGCCACGCCTCGACGTCGCGCGACGCCTCGTCCGCGCGCCGTTCGTTCGCCGAGCAGTGCAGCCCGAGCTCTTCCCAGATCGCGGTGTTCGTCGTGCGCGAGCGATTGCGCGCCTCGTCGTCGGCCTGCTGCATCGCGCGGGCGCGCGGCGACAGCGCGGTGTTCAGCGCGACGCCGTCCGGTGCCTTCGGCACGTACTTCTTGCCGGACAGGATCGCGTAGATCGCACGGTGCGTGAGCAGGTCCGGATAGCGGCGGATCGGGCTCGTGAAGTGCGCATAGGCTTCGTACGCGAGACCGAAGTGGCCGATGTTGTCCGGGCTGTAGACCGCCTGCTGCATCGAGCGCAGCAGCATCGGCTGCAGCATCTGCGCATCGGGCCGGTCGCGGATATGCGCCATCAGCGCCGCATAGTCGCTCGCGTGCGGCGTGTCGCCGCCGCCGAGCGTCAGCCCCATCCCGCGCAGGAACGCGCGCAGGTTCTCGAGCTTCTCCGCGGTCGGCCCCGCGTGCACGCGGTACAGGCCCGGATGCTTGTTGCGCTTCAGGAAGTCGGCCGCGCACACGTTCGCGGCCAGCATGCACTCCTCGATCAGCCGGTGCGCGTCGTTGCGCTGGCGCGGCAGGATCTGCTCGATCTTGCCCTGCGTGTTGCAGACGATGTACGTCTCGGTCGTATCGAAGTCGATCGCGCCGCGCTTTTGCCGCGCGGCGAACAGCGCCTTGTAGACGCCGTACAGGTTCTGCAGGTGCGGCAGCAGCTCGGCGCGGCGCGCGGCCTCCGGCCCCTTCGTGTTCGCGAGCACCGCCGCGACTTCCGTGTACGTGAGGCGCGCGGCCGAATGGATCACGGCCGGGTAGAACTGGTAGGCCTTGATCTCGCCGCGCGCGGTGATCACGATGTCGCACGCGAGCACGCAGCGATCGACCTGCGGATTCAGCGAGCACAGCCCGTTCGACAGCTTCTCCGGCAGCATCGGAATCACGCGGCGCGGGAAATACACCGACGTGCTGCGCTCGACCGCGTCGCCGTCGAGCCCGCTGCCCGGCTGCACGTAATGCGACACGTCGGCGATCGCGACGATCAGGCGGAAGCCGTCGCCGCGGCCGACCTTGACCGGCTCGCAGTAGACCGCATCGTCGAAGTCGCGCGCGTCCTCGCCGTCGATCGTGACGAGCGGCACGTCGCGCAGGTCGACGCGGAACCGCAGGTCGGCGGGCCGCACCTTGTCCGGCAGCGCGGCCGCGTCGTCGAGCGCGGGCTGGCTGAATTCGTGCGGCACGCCGTACTTGCGCACCGCGATCTCGATCTCCATGCCGGGATCGTCGATGTCGCCGAGCACCTCGACCACGCGGCCGAGCGGCTGCGAATGCCGGCTCGGGAAATCGGTCAGCTCGACGACGACGACCTGCCCGACCTTCGCCTTCTTCACGTTCTGCGTGATCAGGATGTCATGGCCGATGCGCTTGTCTTCGGGCGCGACGATCAGCGCGCCGTTCTCGTTGAGCAGGCGGCCGATCACGCGCTTGTTCGCGCGGTCGGTGACCTCGACGACATGGCCTTCCGGCCGGCCGCGCCGGTCGTAGCCGACGATCCGCGCGAGCACGCGGTCGTTGTGCATCACCTTCTGCATCTCGCCGTTCGGCAAAAACAGGTCGTCCTGGCCGTCGTCGCGGATCACGAACCCGTAGCCGTCGCGATGGCCCTGCACGCGCCCGGCGACGAAGTTCGAAGGATGGGTCAACTGGTAATGGCCGCGTTTGTCGAGCCGGATCTGGCCGTCGCGCTCCATCGCGGCGACGCGCCGGAAGAACCCTTCGCGCTCCTGGCGCTTGATCGACAGTGCCTCGGCGATGTCGTTCGCGGCGAGAGGCGCGTCGCTCGTACGCAGCACGCCGAGAATCTCTTCACGGCTCGGGATGGGGTACGGATATTTGCTCAAGGGCTTGTCGATGGTTGTTCTCGTTGCGATGGCTGATGGTGCGCGGCATCAATACGACCATGCCGATTTAGACATGTCTATATTGGTGGCGGCCATTCTAACACCCGGTCGTGCCGCAAACGATGCGGACGCGTTGCGTTCGCCCGCCGGCCGGCCCGGTTCGATGCACTGCAAAAAAGTGTTGACATGAATAAATGGGGCGCTATAATTGCGTTCTTTCGCGATGCAGCACCAAGCGAAACGTGCCCAGGTGGCGGAATTGGTAGACGCACTAGGTTCAGGTCCTAGCGGTGGCAACACCGTGGAGGTTCGAGTCCTCTCCTGGGCACCACTTGATTTCGAAAAAGGTCAGCGCAAGCTGGCCTTTTTTCATTTCCAGCGTCAGGAAGCATCCCGGCGCCCGCCGATACCTCATCGCATCAGGTCGATCGGAAGCTGACTGTCGATGCGGTCGCGCCATGCCTGGATCGTCCCGGGCACCCGCCTCTTCCATGCCCGCACATTGGTGTAGTAGCGCATACGCACGTGATTGCGCGCATCGAACACCAGCATCCCGATCCACAGCCGGTCGCCCCGGCTCATCACGATGGCGGCGTTCGTGTTCGCAATACCACGCACGAAGTACTCGTTCACGTTTGCACCCAGCGCGTCTTCGTCGTCACCCTTGCTCCGGACGTCGATCATGTCGACGAGCGTTACGTAGTCCTTGCCGAGCAACGCTCGTGCCGCAGCGTCCTGCTGGTTGCCGGTCACCACCTTCAGACTCAGGAGATCAGGCTTGGGTCTGGCCTCGAACGTCGACGCAGGGACGTAATCGCCGTCGTAGTAGACCCCCATGCCTGCGCCGCAGTCGCCGTCGTTGCCCGTTTGCGTAACGTGAATCCGCGCCCCCTGGCGGCGAAAATCGAGTTGGCACTTGTCTTCCCGGAACGTGGCACGCTCGCCGTGCAACACCACGTCGCCTTCCAGTTCTCCTGTATGAGTGCGCTTGAGCAACACCGCAGCCTCATCTGTTCTGTTCAATTCTCGAATTCTCCGCTTGTCACTTCGAATCGCCACGACGAACCGGTCGGCAACATGCCCCAGCGCCAGCCATGCTGCCCAATGAACGTCGCCGGAATGAGCCTGCAACTGCGACACCTTAGCGCCGGACTCCATCGTGATCGCGCCGCAACGACCGAGCCCGACTTCCCAACGGTTGCGATGGCCAGCGCCGAATTCTCGAACCACACGCAGATATTTTTTTCGGCCGTCATCAAAATGGTGTTGACAGCCCCTACGGACCCGCTATAATTGCGTTCTTTCGCGATGCAGCACCAAGCGAAACGTGCCCAGGTGGCGGAATTGGTAGACGCACTAGGTTCAGGTCCTAGCGGTGGCAACACCGTGGAGGTTCGAGTCCTCTCCTGGGCACCACTTGATTTCGAAAAGGTCAGCGCAAGCTGACCTTTTTTCGTTTCTGCACCCAGGAAGCAAAGCGCCTGCACAAGCAGGCGCTTTCGCTACACCCCAGACGCCCCCCGCCACGTCCCGACAAACACCCCCGCCAGCACCACCCCGATCGCCGCGAACGGCGCAGCCGGATGCAGTTCGTAGAGCCCGTTGCCGACGAGCGGTGCCACCACCATGCTGAGCCCCTGCGCGACCGACATCGCGCCCGCGCACGCCCCCTGCTCGTGCGGCTCGACCCGCGTGCTCGCGAGCGCCGCGACCGCCGGAAACGCCGCACCCATTCCGCAGGCCGCCACCAGATAGCTCGCGCACATCAGCAACGGCTGCGCAGGCTCGACCGCCAGCACCGACACGAAGCCGACACCGCCGACGAGCGCGCCCCATCGCAGCCACCGCCGCGGCGCGACCCGCCGCAGCCGCCCGACGAGCGACTGCATCGCGATCAGGCCGACGCCCGCGCTGCCGAGCGCATAGCCGACCACCGCCGACGCGTCGCGCGCGCCGACCTGCAGCCGGTCGATCACGTAGAAGCCGAGCGCACTGTTCGCGATCATCACGACGCTGTACAGCGCAAACGCGCTCCACCACGGCAGGCGCAGCCGCGGATCGGTCGGCTTCAGCCGCGCCGGCGCGTGCCGCGCAAGCCGCGGCCCGTCGTCGCGCAAGCGGCGCAGCCCCGGCAGGCCCGCGAGCGGCAGCAGCGCGAACACCACGAACGCAAGCGTCATGTCGTAACCGGCAAGCCAGCCGGCCAGCGGCGGTGCGATCACCATCCCGACCGCCCCCGCCGCGCCGAACCGCGCGAGCGCCGCCGCGCGCCCGGTGGTCGCGGTCCGGTCCGCGATCCACGCGGTCGCCGCGACCGGCAGGCCGGCATAGCAGCCGCCCATCGCCGCGCGCGTCGCCAGCAGCGCGACGAAGCTCGCCCAGACCGGCGGCATGATCGCCCCGTCGCGATGCAGCGCCCAGCCGACGTAGCCGGCCAGCAGCAGAAAGCTGGCGACGAATCCGACGATCGACGCACGCATCGCCGGCAATCGTCCGCGTGCATCGGCCGCGCGCCCCCAGCGCGGCGCGGCGGCGATCCAGACGAGCCCGACGCTCGCGATGACCGCGCCGATATGCAGCGGTTCAAGATTCATCCGGCGCGCCAGCGGGCCGGCGATCGCGACGAATGCGTAGGTGCCCGCCACCATCGCGAGGTTCGCGAGCAGCAGCGGCAGGTAGCGGGGGCCGGCGTCGGCCGGCGCTTGCAAGGGTTCGGAGGAAGTCGTCGACATGTCCATTCCGTAGTGGGTTGAAGAAGGCGCGCGGCGCGCGCCGATACCGGCGTCAGCCGGTGCGGCCGTCCCGCGCGAGCCAGCTGCTGCGCGCGCGCAGCAGCGCGTCCTCGGTCGCGTCCCAGCCGAGGCACGGGTCGGTGATCGAGCAGCCGTAGCGCAGCGGGCCGCCGAGCGGCTGCGCCCCCGCTTCGAGAAAACTCTCGAGCATCACGCCGCGAATCGCGTCGCTGCCGGCGCACATCTGCTCGACGACGTCGTCGAGCACCGCGAGCTGCCGGTCGGCCTGCTTGCCGCAGTTCGCGTGCGAGCAGTCGATCAGCACATTCGGCGGCAGGCGCTGCGCGCGCAGCGTCTCGACCGCGGCCGCCACCGATGCCGCGTCGTAGTTCGGCCCGTGCCGGCCGCCGCGCAGCACGAGGTGCGCATGCGGATTGCCGTCGCTGTGCAGCAGCGCCGGACCGCCGGCGCCGTCGATGCCGATGAAGGTATGCGGGCGCATGCTGGCCAGCATTGCGTGCGCGGCCACGTCGACCTGACCGTCGGTGCCGTTCTTGAAGCCGACCGGCATCGCGAGCCCCGACGCCAGCTCGCGATGCACCTGCGACTCGGTCGTGCGGGCACCGATCGCGGCCCAGCTCACGAGATCGCACAGGTAATGCGGCGTGACGACGTCGAGCGCCTCGATCGCCGCAGGCAGCCCGAGCGCGTTGACGTCGGCGAGCAGCCGGCGCGCGGCGTGCAGCCCGTCCAGCACGCGGTGGCTGCCGTCGAGGCCCGGGTCGTTGATCAGGCCTTTCCAGCCGACCGTCGTGCGCGGCTTCTCGAAATAGACGCGCATCACCACGCAGAACGCGTCGCGCACCGCATGCGCGAGCCGCGCGAGCCGCCGCGCGTAGTCGAGCGCCGCCTGCGGATCGTGGATCGAGCACGGACCGACGACGACGATGCGGCGTGCGTCGCGGCGCTCGAGGATCGCGCGCAGTTGCCGGCGGCCGGCGGCCACCGTCGCGCGCGCGGCGACCGACGCCGGCAGGTCGCGGCGCAGCGCGTCCGGCGTCGGCAGCCGCATGCCGATGCACAGCCGTTCGTCGCGGAGCGGCTCGGCAAAGGCGCCGGCCGCGCCCTGTTCGATTTCGGCGGAGATCTGTTTCATCACTGAAGTTGCGGAAAAAGGCCGTCAGACACCGAGCGTCGCGCCGCCGTCGACGCACAGGCTGTGCAGCGTGACGTGACGCGATGCGTCGGACAGCAGGAACAGCACCGTTTCGGCGACGTCGTTCGGCGCGGCGATGCGGCCGAGCGGAATGCCGGTGCGATACGTGTCGAGCGAACCGGCGATCACGCCCGCCGGGCCGGCCGGACCGTCCCATAGCTGGCGCTGCATCGGCGTGTCCGTCGAGCCCGGCGCGACGATGTTGCAGCGGATGCCGTGCCCGGCCAGCTCGAGCCCGAGACAACGGGTGAACTGGTGCGCGGCCGCCTTCGACGCCGCATACGCGGCCATCTGCATGCGCGGCACCAGCGCCGCGTTGGAGCCGACCGTCACGATGCTGCCGGCACCGCGCGCGATCATCCGCTGCGCGACCGCGCGCGACAGGTGAAACACCCCATGCGTATTCACCGCGAAACAGTGCGCCCAGTCGGCATCGCTCAGCGACGTCGCCGCAGCAAGCCGCAACACGCCCGCGACGTTCGCGAGCATCCCGATCGGACCGACCGTCTCCTCCACGCGCGCGACCGCGTCCTGGACGGCGGCCGCGTCCGCGACGTCGACCGTGAACGGATGGATCCGTGCGCCGAATGCCGCGCTGTCGGCCGCTTGGCGCGCCAGCGCGCCGCCGTCGACGTCGAACGCGGCGACCTCGATCCCGCGCGCGGCGAGCGCGCGCGCGACGGCCGCGCCGATACCCTGGGCCGCGCCGCTCACGACGGCGACCGCCCCCGGGAAACTCATTCCTGCCTGTGCATTCATCGATTCGAATTCCTCAAAAAGAGCCGACAGCGGTCGCCGCGGCGAGCCGTTCCGCCAGCGCGGCGCCGATCGCCGCCATCGGTTCGGGATCGGACATCCCGTCGTGCGAACAGTCGAGCGCGACGCACGTCAGCGCGTCGGTCGCCAGATGGGCGCGCCAGCTGTCGGGCACCGGCAGGCCCGGCCGCTTGCGCGCCGCGTTGAACAGCAGCAGCGCGCCGTCGTAGCGCGGCGTGCGCGCCGCGCGGAACAGGCGCATCTGCGAGAGCGTCGCGTCGGCGAACGCATCGAGCCCCGCCGCGCCGAGCGCCGCGAACGGGCTGTTCGCCCGCAACAGCCGCTGGCGCAGCGCGTCGTCGGACAGATCGGCCGTGTCGAAGTCGCCGTTCACCGTGAGCAGGATGCGCAGCGCGTCTCCCGGCGCCGGCTGCGGCTGCGCCGCCCATGCGGACGCCGGATAGCTGTCCATCAGCGCGAGCAGGCCGACCGCCTGGCCGTCGCGCGCAAGCGCCGCGGCGACCGCGTGCGCGAGCGCGCCGCCGAGCGACCAGCCGAGCAGGTGGTACGGCCCGTCCGGCTGCAGCGCGCGCACGCGCTGAACGTAGGTGGCGACGAGCGCGTCGAAGTCGCCGGCGCGCCGGGTGTCCTCGACCGACAGTTGCAGGCCGTCGAGCGCGACGTCCGGCAGATGCGCGGCGAGCCGCAGATAGCTCCATGCGAGGCCGTCGGCCGGATGGAGGCAGATGAGCCGCGGGCCGCCGGCCCGCCCCGCGTGGATCGCGAGATGCGGCGCGAACGCGTCGTGCGCGGTGCGCGGCCGGTACGCGAGCGGCGCTTGCAGCGCGGCCGCCAGCGCGTCGACCGTCGCATGCCGGAACAGCATCGACACCGGCACGTCGCGCTTGAGCTCGGTCGCGAGCCGTGCGCTCGCCTGGATCGCCTGCAGCGACTTCCCGCCGACGTCGAAGAAATTGGACGCCGGCGTGAGCGCGATCTCGCCCAGCACCTCGCGCCAGATGCGCATCACGCGCCGCGCCAGTTCACTGGTCTGCGAATCGTCCTCCGGCGCAGCATCCTGTTGAGCGACGAGCCGCAGCAGCGCGTTGCGGTCGGTCTTGCCGTTCGCGTTGCGCGGCAGGCCGTCGAGCACGCGCCACACATCGGGAATCGCGGCGGCAGGCAGCGCGTCGGCCAGCCGCGCGCGCAGCGCGGCAACGTCGTCGGTCCCGGCGACGAACGCCGCGAGCGTCGTCGCGCCCGCATCGCTGCGCAATGCGACGACCGCCGCCTCGCGCACGTCCGGCGACCGCAGCAGCCAGTCCTCTATCTCGCGCGGGTCGATGCGCACGCCGCTGATCTTCACCTGATGATCGATTCGACCGTCGAAGCAGAGCCGGCCGTCGCGCAGCGTCGCGAGATCGCCGGTCCGGTATGCGCGAACGCCGCTGCCGGGCAGCGTCACGAAGCGCTCCGCCGTCAGCGCCGGATTGTCGAGATACGCGAGCGCGAGCGCGTCGCCGCTCAGCACGAGTTCGCCCGAGCCGCCCACTGCGACCGGATACCCGCGCGCGTCGACGATCCGCGCATCGACGCCCGCGCGCGGCGTGCCGATCGGCACCGGCTCGCCGTCCTGCCAGACCGCGCCCGGGCCGCCGACGCACGCGGCGGTCGCGATGATGGTCGCTTCGGTCGGCCCGTAGGTGTTCAGCAACGCCTGATCCGGCAGCCGCTCGCGCCAGCGCCGGATCCGCTCGGGCAGCGCCGCCTCGCCGCCGATGATGGTCAGCCGCACGTGTCGAAGCTGCTCCGCGTGGCGAGCATCGAGCGCATGCGCGAGCACGTGCCAGTATGCGGTGGGCAGGTCGAGCACCGTGATGCCCCGCCGCTCGACCTCGGCCGCGAACGCGTCGACGGAGTCGAGCATCGCGTCGTCGCGCAGCACGAGCGTCGCGCCGCCGCACAGCGTGACGAAGATCTCCTCGAAGCTCGCGTCGAAGTGCAGCGGCGCGAACTGCAGCACCTTGTCGTCGGGCCCGACGTGATAGAGCGCACGTGTGCTCGCGACGAACTGCGCAAGCGCGCCGCGCCCGACCAGCACGCCGTTCGGGCGGCCGGTCGAACCGGACGTATAGAGCAGGTATGCGGGCTGGTCGGCGTCGGCATGCGGTGCAGCGTCGGTTCCGTCGCCTGCGCTGCGTGCCGCGGGTGCGCGATGCGCGTCGAGATCCAGCGTCGGCAGGCTGCCCGCGCACGCGCGATACGCGCCGCGCGTGATCACGAGCGCGGGCGCGGCGTCGGCGAGCATCGCCGCGGTCCGCTGCGGCGGGCCGTCCGGGTCGAGCGGCACGAGCACCGCGCCGGCCTGCAGCACCGCGAGCATCGCCGCGATCACGTCCGGCGCGCGCGGCGCGGCGAGCGCCACGCGGCAGCCGCGCGTCACGCCATGTCGGACGAGCGCCGCCGCAAGCGCGTCGACGTCGGCGAGCAGCGTGCGGTAGTCGATGCGCCGCGCGCCCGCCTCGATCGCGGTACGCGTCGGCGCTTCCCGCGCGACGCGAGCGACGAGTGCGAGCACGTCGGGGTATGGCCCGGCGAGCGGCGCGCCGCGCAGGATCGACGGCGGCGGCAGGTCGCCGAGCAGCGGCGCCGCCGGCGCGTCCGGCGCGTGCCCGGCAAACGCATCCAGCCAGCGCGCGAGGCTGCGCGCATACGCGGCGAGCCGTGTCGCGTCATAGGCGTTCGGATTGCCTTCGAGCGTGATGCGCCACGCGCCGGCGCGCACCGCGACCGTCACGTTCAAATCCTTCACGGGGCCGCCGCTGACCGCGCACGTATCGCTCGCGAGCCCGTCGAACGCGACCTGCCGCTCGAACGGCATCACGTTGACCGCCTGGTTGAACAGGAACGCATTGCGCTCCAGCAGGCCGAGGTCGCCGCGTATCCAGCCGTACCGGTAGTACAGGTGCGGACGGATCGCGCGCAGCCGCCCGGCCGTCTCGGCCGCGAGCGCGCGCGGCGACCGCTCGGCGTCGACGTGCACGCGCAACGGCACGATGTTCATCGCCATGCACGGCACGCCGAGCGCCGGCGTGCCGAGACGGTTCATCACCGGCAGGCCGAGCGTCAGGTCGCGCTGGCCGCCCTGCTTCGCGAGCCAGATGCCGATCGCGCACAGCAGCCACGCGTTCCAGTCGACGTCGAGCCGCTCGGCGGCTTCGCGCAGCGCATGCACGCGCTCGCCGTCGAGCGCGAGCGTCTCGCGCAACGCGTCCGCGCCGACCTCCTGCTGCGGCGCGAGGACGAGCGGCGCCGGCACGTCATGCAGATGCGCGCGCCAGAACGCGCGATCGGCGTCGAATCCGCCGCTCGCGCGGTAGCGCGCCTCCGCATCGACGACGCGATCGACGCGCCAGTCCGGCAGCGCGGGCGGCGCCGCGCCCGCGACGCGGGCGTTGTAGCGGGCGGCGACCGCCTGCTGGAGCAGGCTGTAGCCGAAACCGTCGAGCGCGATGTGGTGAACCTGCAGATACCACCAGTGCCGCGTCGGCGACAGCCGCAGCAGCGCGGTGCGGTACAGCGGATCGGCCGTCACGTCGCAGCGGATCGACAGCGACGCGCGCATCCACGCGCGCGCGGCCTGCGCGGGATCGGGTTCCGCGGAAAAATCGACGAGCGGCAGCCGCGCGCACGGCGACACGCGTTGCTGCCACAGCACGTCGTCGGTCCACGCGAAGCGCATGTGCAGCGTATCCGCGTGATCGAGCACCGTCTCGACGCCGTCGGTCAGCGCCGCGACGTCGAGCGGGCCGTCGAGTTCGATCGTCTCGGCGGTCAGGTAGCCCGGATCGTCCGGATCGACCTGCTGCGCGACCCAGATTCCGTATTGCGCGGACGTTGCGCGCATCGGTCGGTCTTCGAGTTGCATGAAGGGGTTTGCCACGAGAAATCGTTGAACGGGAAACGGGCCGCGCGCGTCACGCGCGGCGCCACGCGACGACGAGCTGCGGATTGCGCGACATCAGCGCCAGATGCTCGTCCATCACGTACTGGATCTGTTCGAGCTTGTTTTCTGCATCGGCCTCGCAGCGCAGGCTCAGCACGTCGTCGGCACGCGCCATCCGGCAGACGCCGTACGGGAAATCGACCGTCGCGCGGTGCGCGTCGAACGCGACCGGCACCTTGATCGCGTAGTGCTTGCAGAGCTTGAACAGCACGCGGTCGGCCTGCGGCAACGAGAGCTCGGCGGTGCTGACGAACGGCGCCGGCTGTGCGTCCGGGATCGGGCGCGCCGTCATGCGGCCACCTGCGCCGGGCGCTGCAGCAGGTGTGTCCACGCGTCGAGCGTCGGCTGCTCCGCGAGCTGCACGAACGTGACGTCGTGTCCGGCGGCCCGCCAGGTTTCCACGAGCATCATCAGGCGCACCGAATCGAGCCCGCAGTCGAGCAGGTTGTCGTTCGCGCGCAGATCGGCGACCGGCACCCGCAGGCTGTGCGCGACCTGCGCGGCGATCTCCGCGAGCGTCGCGGGCGTGGTCTGAGCGGCGTCGCCCGCGGCCGCGCCGACGAGTTCCCCGGTGGTCGCGACCTTGCCGCAGCGCCCCGCCACGTAGTCGAGCGCCATCCGGTGCTCGCGCTCGGAGAAGTCCGCGAGCGCATCGGCGACGAAGAACGGCCGAACGTCCCGCATGAACGCGTCGCACGCGGTCATCAGGCAGCCGATGTGCGCGTAGATCCCGCAGATCACGAGCTGGTCGCGCCCCTGCTCTTTCAACAGGATGTCGAGATCCGAGCGCTGGAATGCGCTGTAGCGCCATTTGTCGAGCACCGTGTCGGCCGGCGCCGGCGCGAGCGCGTCGCAGATCGCTTCGCGCGACGGATGCGCGGTGAGCCCGGGCCCCCACATGTCGGTCAGCAGCGCACGCTGCTCCGGCGTCTGCGCGGCCGATTGCGCGGTGTAGCAGACCGGCATCCCGCTCGCGTGCGCGAAGTCGATCAGGCGCCGCACGTTCGCCAGCAGCGCCGGCACGGGCGCCGCGTCGCGATCGTAGAAATCGAGGAAGTAGTCCTGCATGTCGTGCACGAGCAACGCGGCGCGTGGCGGCTCGAAACCCCAGGTCACGCGGTTTGCCGGCAGCTCGGCCGGCATCGGGTAGGAAGCAATCTTCGGAATGGCCATGATGGAGTGCTGTTGAAAATATCGATGCACGGGCGATGCGTGCCGCCCGCGCTTGGGTCATGCTGCCGTGGTCAGTTGCGCCGCGATGCGCTCGCGCAGCGCGCGCTTGTCGATCTTGCCGACGGGTGTCTTCGGGAACACGTCGACGAATTCGATCCGGTCCGGCACCTTGAACGCGGCGACGCCCTGCTCGCGCACGAACCGGACCAGCTCCGCCGCGCCCGGCGCAGGCGTGCCGCGGATCACGTAGGCGCAGCTGCGCTCGCCGAGATACGGATCGGGCATCGGCACGAGCGCCGCATCGACGACGCCCGGGTGCGCGAGCAGCAGGTGCTCGATCTCCTCGGCGGGAATCTTCTCGCCGCCGCGGTTGACCTGGTCCTTCGCGCGCCCTTCGACGATCAGGTGTCCGGAGGACGTGACCCGCACGCGATCGCCGGTGCGATAGAAGCCGTCCGCGGTAAAGGCGCGCGCGTTGTGCGCGTGAGCCTCGTAGTAGCCGCGGATCGTGTACGGGCCGCGCGTCAGCAGGTGGCCGACCTCGCCCGGCGCGACCGGACGGTCGTCGTCGTCGACGATGCGGATCTCGTCGTCCGGCGAGATCGGCCGCCCCTGCGTGCCCGTCACCAGCTCGCGCGGATCGTCGAGCCGCGTGTAGTTGACGAGCCCTTCTGCCATCCCGAACACCTGCTGGAGCTGCGCGCCGAAACCGTCCGCCGCGCGCGCCGCGAGCGCCGGATCGAAGCGCGCGCCGCCGACCTGCACGAGCTCGAGGCTCGCGAGCGCCTCCCGCTGCCGCGCCACGGCCGCCAGCCACACCGGCACCAGCGGCGGCACGAGCGCGACGACCGTCACGCGCTCGCGCTCGATCAGCGGGAATGCGGCATCCGGGCTCGCGCCGTCGCACAGCACGACCGTGCCGCCCGCGTGCAGCACGCCGAACGAGCCCGGCGAGCTGAGCGCGTAGTTGTGCGCGGCCGGCAGCGCGGCGAGATAGACGCTGCGCTCGCTCAGAGCGCAGATGCGCGCGCTTTCGCGCACGCTGTACAGGTAGTCGTCGTGGGTGCGCGGAATCAGCTTCGGCGTACCGGTGCTGCCGCCCGACAGTTGCAGGAACGCGACCTCGCCCGCGGCCGGTTCAGGCGGCAGCGCAATGTGCGCCGGCGCGTCGGCCAGCGCGAGGTTCGCGTTGCCGGGCGCCGTGAACAGCACGTGCCGCAGCGTCGGCGCGTCGGCCTGCACGTCGCGCACGAGCGCCCGGTAATCGAAACCGTCGTGCCGCTCGGCCGCGACGTACGCGACCGCCTGCGCGTGCCGGCAGAAGAAGCCGATTTCGCGCCGCCGATGCGCGGGCAGCGCGAACACCGGCAGCGCGCCGAGCCGGAACAGCGCGAACGTGACCGCGAAGAACGCGACGCAGTTCGGCAACTGCACGACGACGCGGTCGCCCGGCGCGATGCCCCGCGCGGTCAGCGCGCGGGCGACGCGCGCCGCTTCGTCGGCGAGCGTGCGATACGACCAGCGGATGTCGCCCTGCACGAGCGCGATGCGCTCGCCATGCCGCGCGACGCGCTCGTCGAGCCATTGCGCGAACGATTGCCCGCGCCAGTAGCCTTTTGCGCGGTACGCGTCGGCGAACGCGTCCGGCCACGGCGTGCCGTGCGCGCGCATCATGCGGCCTCCGGCGCGACGTCGTGGCTCACGCCGAGCGCGTCGAGCATCGTCCGGAATTTCGCGGCGGTTTCCGCGCACTCGCCTTCGGGCGTCGATTCGCCGACGACGCCCGCGCCCGCATAGAGCCGCAGCGTGCGATCCTGCGCCTCCGCGCAGCGGATCGTCACCACCCATTCGCCGTCGCCTTGCGTATCGACCCAGCCGAGCATCCCCGCGTAGAAGCCGCGATCGAACGGCTCCGCGTCGCGGATGCACGCACGGGCGGCCGCGCGCGGCGCGCCGCAGACGGCCGGCGTCGGATGCAGCGCGAGCGCGAGCGTCAGCGCGTCGGCGTCGGTTTCGCCGCGCACTTCGGTGGACAGGTGCCACATCGTCTCGGTGTGGATCAGCGACGGACGCACGGGCACGTCGAGACGCCGGCACAACGGCGCGAGCGCGTCGCGCACCGCGTCGACGACGACCCGATGCTCGTCGCGATCCTTCACGGATGCGAGCAGCGCGTCCGCGCGGCGGCGGTCCTCGACCGGATCGGGGCTGCGCGGCGCCGAGCCCGCGAGCGGATTGGCGCGCACGATGCCGCCGAAGCGGCTCACGAGCAGTTCCGGGCTCGCGCCGAGCAGCGTGCGGCCGGCGCCCAGGTCGACGGAAAACGTATAGCCGTGCGGATTGCGGGCCGCGAGCCGCGCGACCAGCGGCGCGACGTCGACCGGCCGTTCGCCGGTGATCTCGAGCGTGCGCGCCAGCACGACCTTGCCGAGCTCGCCCGCGCGGATGCGGGCGACGGCCCGCTCGACCGCGTTCCCGTAGACGTCCGCCGACGGCACCGCGCGCGTCGCATGGCGCGTCGCCGCGAGCGCCGGGCTGCGCAGCGCGCCGAGCGGGCCGGCGCGCAGCAGCGTGCGCGCAACCCTCAGCGCGGCGGGCGCCTCGACGTCGAACGGCACCGCGCCGACGACCGCCGCGCCGGCGTGCCCATTCGCGCGGGCGTCGCGCAGCGCATCCGCGACGCGCGACGCGAGCGGCGTATCGGCATGCGGGACGGCGGTCGCCGCGTCGGCCGCGAGCAGCGCATGAGCCGGCGTCGCGAGAAACAGCGGCGTATCGGGACGATAGACCTCCCAGATGTTTCGGGGTGCCAATAGTGTCGAGGGACGGGAAACCATGTTCATCAGATTGACCTCCAGATTGAATGGGCCGGCGGCATGTCGTTGCGGCGCCGGCCGCGCCGTCACATTTCGGCCGTAAGGCTCACCGCGATGCGGCGGCCCTGGTCGACGAGCCAGTTGCCGCTCAGGCCGTTCGCGCGCGTGCGGTCGTCGACCGGAACCATCTTGTTGGTCAGGTTCAGCACCGCGAAATTGACCGAGAAGCGCTTGTCGATCCGGTAACGGCCGCCGAGGTCGAACGTCGTCGTCGACGGCCGCTCGCGCACGCCCTGCGCGCCGTTGCGGAACGCCGCCCAGTATTCGCTGCCGATGTAGTTGGCCGTCGCATACAGGTCGAGCTTCGGCGTCGGCGTCCAGTCGACCTGCACGTTGAATTTGTGCTTCGGCGTCTTGTCGAGCGGCTGGCCGTCGAGCGAGCCGCCGTTGAATGCCTTCTCGCCGTTGCCTTCGCGGCGCGACTGCGTCAGCGTGTACGCGCCCGACACCCTCACCGTGCGCGTCACGCGCGTGCCCGCGCCGAGCTCGAGCCCGTACAGCTTGACCCGGTCGATGTTGTCGTACTTGTAGATGTTGCGGCCCGGCGAGCGCGGGTCGGCTACGCCCGTGTCGTAGCTCGTGACCTTGTTCCTGAACAGGTTGTTGAACAGCGTCAGGCCCGCGTACGTGTCGCCCAGGTCGTAGCGCACGCCGAGCTCCTCGGTCACGCTGGTCTCGGGCTTCAGGTCCGGGTTGCCGCACAGCGTGCCGGGCACCGCGCCCGCCGCGCCGCCCGACGTCATGCAGTAGCCGCCCGTGCTCTGGCGCAGCGACGGCGGCCGGAAGCCGGTCGACACGCCGCCGCGCACCGTCCACGCCCGGGTGAGCTTGTACACGCCGTAGACGCGCGGGCTCACGTGGCTGCCGTAGCGCTCGTCGTGATCGAGCCGCACGCCGGTCGTCAGCGTGAAGCGGTCGTTGAAGAAGTACTCGTTCTCGCCGAACAGCGCCCAGGCGTTGCGCGAGATGCGGTCCGAATTGATCGCGTGGCCCTTCGGCACCGCGTCCTGGCTGCCGACGCCCGACAGCCGCGACCAGATGTGCTGGCCGCCGACGGTCAGGATGTTGCGCTCGCCCCACCAAGGCACCTCGACCTTGCCCTCGAGGATCGTATCCGTCAGCGCGGGCTTCACCGGCGAGCGCCCCACCGGCGTCCACTGGTCCTGCACGCCGCGCTCGCCGTACAGCGACAGCGTCGTGTTGCCGAAGCCCCAGCGGCCGTCGTGCGTGATGCCCCAGTAGTCGCGGACGTGACGCGTCTCGGTGATCGCGGAGGTCGCGGTGCGCGGCGTGAGCGGCGCCTCGCTCTTGCCCGGCGTGCTGAGATAGGTGAGCTGCTCGCGGCCGACGTTCACGCTGATGTCCTGGTCGCGGGTCGGCTTCGCGGCAAGCTTCACGTCGAAGCTGCCGATGCGCTGCCCGTTCGCGCCGCTCGCCCCGCTCGCCGGGTAGTAGATGCTGTCCTCGCCCCGGTGCAGCAGGCGCCCGGACGCCTGCAGCCCGAGCACGTCGGACTTCAGCGGGCCGCCGAGCCAGAAATCGACGCTCTGCGTATCGCCCTGGTTCGACTCGAGCTGCCACACGCTGCTCGCGGTGAGCGTGCCGCCCCAGCGCTTCGGCACCTTGCGCGTGATCACGTTGACCACGCCGCCCATCGCGTCGGCGCCGTACAGCGACGACATCGGCCCGCGCACGACCTCGATCCGCTCGATCGCGGACAGCGGCGGCAGCAGGTTGGACTGCACGCCCGCGGTGCCGCGGTTCATCGTTTCGCGGGTGTTCTGCCGGCGGCCGTCGACGAGGAACAGCGTGTATTCGCCGGGCATCCCGCGAATCGAGATGTCCTGGTCGTTCGGCGACCCGCCGACGACGCTCACGCCCTCGACCTTGCCGACGATCTCGGCGACCGACGTATAGGGCTTCGCCTCGATCTCGTCGCGGGTGATCACCGAGATGCTGGCGGGCGCCTCCTTGATCGCCTGCTCGCGGCGGCTCGCCGTCACGACGATTTCCTTCATCGCTGCCGGATCGCCGGACGGGGCCGACGCGGCGGCATCGCCCTGCTTGTCAGGCGTCTGCGCCCACGCGCAGGATGCCCCCATCAGATACAGGCCGGCGACCACGGCCGGCTTCAACGCAAACTTCGCAACGTGACTCGACATGATGACGCTTTCGCTGCTCCACAATGTGATTGATTCTCATTTGCATTATGGAACCTGTCATGCGTTGAAATCTTTGCGAAAGCTTCGATCTTGTTTGAGCGCCGCCGCGACGCGGATCGGCGTCGATCAGCGTCGATCGCTGCGCCGCGCGAGCGTCGGCGTCACGCCGAAGCGGCGCTTGTACGCGGTCGCGAAATTCGCGGCGCTCGTGTAGCCGGCGAGCGCCGCGGCCTGCTTGACGCTCACCGCGTCGCGCTCGAGCGCGAGCCGCGCGCGCTGCAGGTGATGCTCGCGAATGAAGTCGAACACCGTCGTGCCGTACGCGGCGCGGAACTGGCGCTGCATCGCGTTCGCGCTCATCCCGACGTGGCGCGCGATGTCGTCGAGCGACAGGTCCTGCGCGGCGTCGCTCGCGAGAAACGCGCGCAGCTCCGCCATCCGCCGGTAGTCGCGCGAGCCGAGCGCCGCATCCGACGGCTGCGCCGCCTCCGCCTCGAGCGGCGCGAACGCCTCGGCGAGCAGTTCGAGCACGCGGCTTTCGAGGTAGATCGCCTGCAGCATCGGCTGGTAGGACGGCGGCCTCACGATCTGCTCGGCGAGCGCGGTCGCGCGCGGCGTCGGTTGCCAGAAGCGGATCGCGAGATGCGCGGACAGCATCGAATCGAGCCGCGCCGGCAATGCCGCGCGGCTCGCGGCCTGCAGATGCGCGAGCCATTCGTCGGACATCGCGAGGCTGAGACGCCGCGCATAGCCGCCCTTGCTCAGGCGGCGGCGGAACGTGTCGGGCTGCAGCGCGTTGAGCAGGAACGACTGCATCCGCACATGCGGCCGCGCCGCGCTCGACCGGGTCGCGCTGGACCGGGCCGCGGCATCGCGGCACGCGCTGCGGCCGTCCGTCGTCAGCAGCACGCGCCGGTCGCCGTACGACACGTCGAGCGCCCCTTCCAGCAGCAGCACGAGATGCAGGCCCGGCGTGCACTGGCCCGACATCACCGCGTCGAATTCGTCGGTCGCGTCGTCCGCATGCACGCGCAGGCCGGGCCGCACTTCGCGCACCCGCGCAACGTGCGCGTCGTGTCGATGGCAATCGGATTGGAAAGCGCCTGGCGCCCATGCAGTCATCTCGGATACCCCCGTGCGCGGTCGGTGCTCGCGCAAACTATTTAGTCGTTCGGTCAAACGGACAGCGTCCGCTCCGGCCCCGTCTCTCGGTTACAATTAAATGAGAATTGTTCTCATTTATATCGTATCGGGAGTAGCGTGAGAAAGACAAGCGGAATGTGGGCCACGCTCGGCATCTGGCTGTGCGGCTGGCTCTTGATGCACGCCGCGCATGCGGACACAACGACCGTCACCGACCTCGCCGGCCGGCAGGTCCGGATTCCGGCGCGCGTCGAGCGCGTGCTGCTCGGCGAAGGACGGCTGCTGCCGGCGCTCGCGATCGTCGACGCCGGCGACCCGGCGCGCCGCCTCGTCGGCATGATGGGCGACTTCGAGCAGCTCGATCCGGCGAGCTACGCGCAATGGCTCGAGCGCTTTCCGCGGCTGAAGGACGTCCCGCGCATCGGGCGCTCGCAGGCCGGCAGCTTCAGCGACGAGCGCGCGCTCGCGCTGCGGCCGCAGGTCGCGATCTTCGGGCTCGGCGGCGGCCACGGGCCCGGCGAGCGCGATCGCGAGACGCTGGCGCGGCTCGAAGCCGCGGGCGTCGCGATCGTGTTCGTCGATTTCCGCCACGATCCGCTCGTCAACACGCCGCGCAGCATCGCGGTGCTCGGCCAGGTGTTCGGCGCGCCGCAACGCGCGGCCGACTTCAACGCGTCCTGGCAGGAGCAGCTCGACCTCGTCCGCACCCGCCTGAAGACGGCCCGCCCCGCCGCGCCGACGGTGTTCCTCGAAAGCCGCGTCGGCCTGTCGAGCGACTGCTGCGAAACGATGACGGGCATGCTCGGCAAGCTGCTCGATGCGGCCGGCGGCGACAACGTCGCGAAAGGCCGCGTGCCGGGCGAGCACGGCACGCTGAACCCGGAATACCTGCTGAGCCGCCAGCCCGATTTCTACATCGGCACCGGGATCGGCTCGGCCCGCACGCTGCAGAGCGCGCCGCAGCGCATCGCGCTCGGCGCCGGCGTGTCGCGGGACGCGGCCGTGCGCTCGTTCGACCGCGCGCTCCAGCGCCCGACGATCGCGCCGCTGCGCGCGGTGCGCGAACGTCGCGCGTATGCGATCTGGCATCACTTCTACAACTCGCCGTTCAACGTCGTCGCAGTGCAGGCGATGGCGAAGTGGCTGCATCCGGACCTGTTCGCGGATCTCGATCCGCGCCGCACGTTCGACACGATGGTGCGCCGCTTCCAGCCGGTTGCGCTGAACGGCGAATACTGGATTCAGGAAGGGTCGTGACATGAGCGGGCATCCCTCCCCCGTGCTTCCCATGCGTCGCGGCCTGCTGTTCGCCGGCCTCGCGGGCGCGCTCGCAACCCGCGGCGCGTGCGCCGGCGCCGCGTCGAAGGCCTCGCATGCGTCGGCATGGCCGGCCGCCGCCGACGCGCCGCCCGTCCGGCTCCCCGCCAGCCACCAGTTCGACGTGACGGTCGCCGGCCGGACCCGCCGCCTGTTCGTCGCGCTGCCGGCCGTGCGCTCGGCGCGCGGGCCGCATCCGGTGCTGGTCGTGCTCGACGGCAACGCGCTGTTCCCGCTCGCCGCGCCGCTCGCGCGCAATCTCGCGGCGCGGCCCGACGCCGCGCGCGAACCGGCACCGATCGTGATCGGCATCGGCTATCCGACCGACGCGCCGTACGACATGCAGGCGCGCGCCGACGACTACACGCTCGCGCCGCTGCCGGGCGGACAGGGTCTCGCCGCGGACCGCTTTCTCGACTTCATCGAACACGACGTGCAGCCGTGGCTCGCGCGCCAGTGGCCGATCGACGCCGGCCGGCAGACGCTGTTCGGCCACTCGTACGGCGGCCTGCTGACGTTGTACGCGCTGCTGACGCGCCCGCACCTGTTCCGGCGCTACGTCGCCGCGAGCCCGTCGATCTGGTGGGGCGAGCGCGCGCTGCTGCCGTATGCCGACCGCTTCGCCGCGCAGGCGGCGCCGCTCGACCCGGCGCTGCGCGTCGTCGTGACCGCGGGCAGCCTCGAGGAAGGCGCGCCGAACCCTGACCCCGAGCGCATGCGCCGGCAACAGGCGCGCAAGCAGGTCAGCTCGGCCCGCGACTTCGTGCAGCGCGTGGGCCGCCGCCCCGGTCTCGCCGCGACGTTCCGGCTGATCGACGGCGAGGATCACGGCGGCGTCGTGATGCCGAGCGCCGCGCTCGCGGTGCGTCTCGCGTGCGCACCGGGCCAGGGCGAGGACGCCGCATGAGCGTCGCCGCCCCCGTCCCGTCCGCGTCGCTGCGGGTCCGCTACCGTGCGATCGCCGCGCGGCGCGTCGGCGCGCTCGCGTTGCTGGCCTGCGTGCTCGTCGCGCTGCTGGTCGTCGACATCGCGACCGGTCCGTCGTCGTTTCCGGTCGCGGATATCGTGACCGGGCTGTTCCGTCCGGACGCGCTGCCGCTCGAGCAGCGCGTGATCCTGTGGAACGTGCGCCTGCCCTACGCGCTGATGGCGGTGCTGGTCGGCGCGGCGCTCGGGCTCGCCGGCGCCGAGATGCAGACCGTGCTGAACAACCCGCTCGCGAGTCCGTTCACGCTCGGCATCGCCGCGGCGGGGAGCGTCGGCGCGTCGCTGGTCGTGATCTCCGGCTGGCACCTCGTGCTGTGGAACGAAAACCTCGCGCTGTCGCTCGGCGCGTTTGGCTGCGCGCTGTCCGCGACGCTCCTGATCGTCTGGCTCGCGTGGCGGCACGGCGCGACGACCGAAACCGTCGTGCTGTTCGGCATCGGCCTGATGTTCAGCTTCGAGGCGCTGCTGTGGCTGCTGCAGTTCATCGCCGATGCGAACGCGCTCCAGCAGATCGTGTTCTGGAGCATGGGCAGCCTCGCGCGGGCGACCTGGAGCAAGATCGCGATCCTCGCGTGCGTGCTCGCCGCCAGCGTGCTGTGGAGCGCGCCGGGCGTCGCGTCGATGACCGCGCTGCGCGCCGGCGAGGAGCAGGCGCGCAGCATGGGCATCGCGGTCGAGCGGCTGCGGCTCGTCACGCTCGTGCGCATCAGCCTGCTGTCGGCGACCGCGCTGTCGTTCGTCGGCACGATCGGCTTCGTCGGCCTGGTCGGCCCGCACGTCGCGCGGCTGCTCGTCGGCGACGACCACCGCCACTACCTGCCCGGCGCGGCGCTCGCCGGCGCGATCATGCTGTCGGCCGCGTCGGTGCTCAGCAAGACGCTCGTCGAGGGCGTCGTGCTGCCGATCGGCATCATCACCGCGCTCGTCGGCGTGCCGCTCTTCATGACGCTGATCAGCCGCCGCAGGAGGCTCGATGGATAAGCTGCCACAGGCGCTGCGCATCGACGGCCTCGACGTCGCGTACGGCGCGCGCACGATCCTCGCGCGGCTGTCGCTGCGGCCGGTGCCGCCCGGCAGCGCCGTCGCGCTGCTCGGCCCGAACGGCGTGGGCAAATCGACGCTGCTGCGCGCGCTCGCCCGCCTCGTCGCCGCGCGCGGCGACGCGACGCTCGACCGGCACGACCTGCTGCGCGGTGCGCGCCGCGACCACATGCGCCGCGTCGGCTACCTGCCGCAGACGCTGCCGCAGCCGACGTCGCTGCTCGTCTACGAGGCGGTGCGCGGCGCGCTGCGCGCGACCTGCGGCGGCTTGTCGGCCGACGCGCAGGATGCCCGCCTGGAACGCGTGTTCGCGCAGCTGAACCTGCATGCGCTCGCGACGACGCCGCTCGACCGGCTGTCGGGCGGACAGCGCCAGATGGTCGGACTCGCGCAGGTGCTGGTGCGCGATACGCCGCTGCTGCTGCTGGACGAGCCGACGAGCGCGCTCGACCTGCGCTGGCAGCTGCTTGCGCTGGAGGCAATGCGGGATGCGGTCACGCGGCGCGGCGCGATTGCGCTCGTCGCGATGCACGACCTGAATCTCGCGGCCCGCTTCTGCGAGCGTCTCGTGCTGCTCGGCCATGAAGGCGTGGTGGCCGACGGCGGCGTCGCGGACGTGCTGACGCCCGCGAACCTGCGACGTGCATACCGCGTCGACGCGCGTGTCGAGCGCACGGTGTCGGGCGACTACGTGACGCTCGCCGAGCGCGCGACGTCGTCCGACGCGCACGCCGATGTTTTTTGAGCGGGTGCAAAAAACCTGTTGACAGCCTTCGCAACTGCTCTATAATTGCTGTCTTTCGCGAATGCAGCACCAAGCGAAACGTGCCCAGGTGGCGGAATTGGTAGACGCACTAGGTTCAGGTCCTAGCGGTGGCAACATCGTGGAGGTTCGAGTCCTCTCCTGGGCACCACTTGATTTCAAAAAAGGTCAGCGCAAGCTGGCCTTTTTTCATTTCCGCGCCCAGGAAGCAAAGCGCCTGCGTGCTTCGTCCTAGCCCCTCTCCCCTGAAAAACCGGCTGCATGCCGGCCTCCTTCATCTCGCACACCGTCTCGCGCCATCTTCGCGTACGAGCCGATCTTCTCCAGGCAGTTTTCCTGTTGGGTGCCCGCGCTCCCACCCCCTGCCCGGGATTTCCCTAGGCTGACATGCCGATCGCCTCGCGGTTAAATAAATCAACGTGATTTATTTAATGCGTCGGATACCGGCGCCATGGAAGGAGACGCCATGCGAAGCCCGCATATCGGCCAGGGCAGCAATTCAGCCAACGTGCGCCGTTACAACGAGCGCCTGCTGCTGAAGACCCTGCGTCGCGCGGGCAGCGCGTCGAAGGCCGATCTCGCGCGTCTCGCGAACATGACCGGCACGGCCGTCGGCAGCATCATCACGTCGCTCGTCGACGCGAAGCTGATCGAATTCACCGGCCGCCGCGTCGAAGGCCAGCGCGGCCAGCCCGCGTCGCTGATCCGGCTCGACCCGCGCGGCGCGTTCGGCATCGGCGTCCACCTCGACCGGATGCGCATCGAGACGGCGCTCGTCAACTTCGCCGGCGACGTGCTCGGCCGCGTCACGCACGACACGCTGCTGCCGCCGCCCGCCGAGGTTCTCGAGATCGTCCGGCGCGACATCGACGCGATGCAGGCCCTCCTCCCCGCGCACGAGCGCGAGCGCCTGACGGGCATCGGCGTCGCGCAGCCGTACAACCTCGGCAGCTGGATGCGCGAGCTCGGCCTCGCGCCCGACACGTTCCGCCCGTGGGAAGACGTCGATTTCGCGAGCGAGCTCGGGCGCGCGGTGGCGCTGCCGGTGTTCGGCGAGAACGACGGCAACGCGGCCGCGATCGCCGAGCTGTTCTACGGCGTCGGCCGCCAGCAGGACGATTTCATTTATCTCTTCATCGGGCCCGCGATCGGCGGCGGAATCGCGATCGACGGCGACTGCCTGCGCGGCGTCACCGGCAACGCGGGCGACATCGGCGTGATGCCGGTGCCGCCGAGCCGCCTGCCGTCGGCGCCGCCGCCGCGCGGCCCGTGGGACATCCTGCTCGCGCGCGCGTCGCTGCACGCGCTGGTGCGCCACCTGCGCCACAGCGGCGAGCGCGTCGACAACCGCGCCGACCTCGAAGCGTGCATCGCGCGCGGCCTGCCGGCCGTCGACGAATGGATCGACGATTGCGTCGACGCGCTCGCGCCGGCGCTGCGCGCGGTGCTGTGCGTGGTCGACGCGCCGGTCGTCGTGCTCGACGCCGACACCGACGCCGGCCTGATCGACGCGGTAACGACCCGCCTGCGCGCCGCCCTCGTCGCGACCGCGCCGGAGGCGCGCGGCACGCCGACGCTGGTGCGCGGCACGTTCGGCGCGGACGCCGGCGCGATCGGCGCCGCGACGCTGCCGATGTTCTTCAACTTCTCCCCGCGGGCCGGCATCCTCAAGGGTGCAGGCGCGCAATCGCAGGAGGTCAACCATGTCGCGATCTGAGTCGCCCCGTCCGCTGCTCGAGATGCGCGGGATCAGCAAGACGTTCCCGGCCGTGCGCGCGCTCGACAACGTGAGCCTGACCGTCTATCCCGGCGAGATCCATTCGCTGATGGGCGAAAACGGCGCGGGCAAGTCGACGCTGATGAAAATCCTGTCGGGCGCGTACCAGGCCGACGCGGGCGGCGAGATCCTGATCGACGGCGCGCGGATCGACGTCGACGGGCCGCTCGCCGCGCGCGACGCGGGCGTCGCGGTGATCTACCAGGAGCTGTGCCTCGCGCCGAACCTGACGGTCGCGGAGAACATCTACGTCGGCCGCGAGCTGCGGCGCGGCAACCGCCGCTGGGGCACGATCGACCGCGCGGCGATGTCGCGCGGCTGCCGGGACGTGCTCACGCGGCTCGGCGCGACGTTCGGGCCGGACACGCCGGTCGGCACGCTGTCGATCGCCGAGCAGCAGCTGGTCGAGATCGCGCGCGCCGTCCACACGCGCGCACGAATCCTCGTGATGGACGAGCCGACGACGCCGCTGTCGTCGCGCGAGACCGAGCGCCTGTTCCGGCTGATCCGCCAACTGCGCGAGGAAGGCCTCGCGATCATCTACATCAGCCACCGGATGGCGGAAATCTACGAGCTGTCCGACCGCGTGTCGGTGCTGCGCGACGGCACCTACGTCGGCACGCTCGAGCGCGCGTCGCTGTCGGCCGAGCGGCTGGTCGGGATGATGGTCGGCCGCGACATCTCGGGTTTCTACAAGAAGGAACATGCGCCGTACGACCGCGGGCACCTGCTGCTGTCGGTGCGCGACGTCGCGGACGGCGGCCGCGTGCGCGGCTGCAGCCTCGACCTGCACGCGGGCGAAGTGCTCGGCATCGCGGGGCTCGTCGGCGCGGGCCGCACCGAGCTCGCGCGGCTGATCTTCGGCGCGGAGCCGCGCACGCGCGGCGACGTGACGATCGACGCGCGAACCTTCGGCGCGCACTCGCCGCGCGACGCGATCGACGCCGGCCTCGTCTACCTGACCGAAGACCGCAAGCGCCAGGGCCTGTTCCTCGACATGAGCGTGCGCGACAACATCAACATCTCGGTGTGCGGCCGCGACGCCCGGCTCGGCAAGCTCGATCTCGCGCGCGGCGCAACGCGCGCGCGCGACGCGATCGCGTCGCTGTCGATCCGCGTGCCGCACGCGAACGTCAACGTCGGCGCGCTGTCGGGCGGCAACCAGCAGAAGGTGCTGCTGTCGCGCCTGCTCGAAACGAAGCCGCGCGTGCTGATCCTCGACGAGCCGACCCGCGGCGTCGACATCGGCGCGAAATCCGAGATCTACCGGATCATCAACGAGCTCGCCCGCGCGGGCGTCGGCGTGATCGTGATCTCGAGCGAGCTGCCGGAAATCATCGGCGTCGCCGACCGCGTGCTGGTGATGCGCGAAGGCGAGATCGCCGGCGAACTCGGCGGCTATACCGGCGCGCCGATCACGCAGGAAGCGATCATCGCGCTCGCCACCGGCTCGCAAACGGAACCGGGGCTCGCTCACTGAGCACCGCCGCTTATTTTCCACCTTACGTTTAGGCTACCGAAATGATCAACCCGACCAAGCAGCGGAACCTCGCTTCCGCGCCGGCCCATCCGGTACAAGAGCGCGCGCCGCAGGTGCGGCTCGGCGAGCACCGCGCGCGCATGCAATCGCTGATGCGCACCGCCGGCATGCTGCCGGTCCTGCTGATCCTGTGCGTCGGCTTCGGCTTCCTGACCGACGGCTTCTTCACGCTGCAGAACCTGTCGATCGTCACGCAGCAGGCGTCGATCAACATCGTGCTCGCCGCCGGGATGACGTTCGTGATCCTGACCGGCGGCATCGACCTGTCGGTCGGCTCCGTGCTCGCGGCCGCGGCGGTCGCCGCGCTGCTCGCGTCGAACATCCCGAACTGGGGCTGGCTCGGCGTGCCGGCCGCGCTCGCGGTCGGCCTCGTGTTCGGCGTGATCAACGGCGGGCTGATCGCGCTGCTGCGCCTGCCGCCGTTCATCGTCACGCTCGGCGCGCTGACCGCCGTGCGCGGCGTCGCGCGGCTGATGGGCAACGACACGACGATCTTCAACCCGCAACTGCCGTTCGCGTTCATCGGCAACGGCTCGATCCTCGGCGTGCCGTGGCTCGTCGTGATCGCCGGCGCGGTGATCGTCGCATCGTGGTTCATCCTGCGCCGCACCGTGCTCGGCATGCGGATCTACTCGGTCGGCGGCAACCCGGAAGCGGCGCGCCTGTCGGGCATCAACGTGCGCGCGATCCAGCTGTTCGTCTACGCGGCGTCGGGCCTGCTCGCCGGCCTCGGCGCGGTGATGTCGGCCGCGCGGCTCTATGCGGCCAACGGCCTGCAGCTCGGCCAGTCGTACGAACTCGACGCGATCGCCGCGGTGATCCTCGGCGGCACCAGCTTCGTAGGCGGCGTCGGCTCGATCGTCGGCACGCTGATCGGCGCGCTGATCATCGCGGTGCTGACCAACGGGCTCGTGCTGCTCGGCGTGTCCGACATCTGGCAATACATCATCAAGGGGCTCGTGATCATCGGCGCGGTCGCGCTCGACCGCTATCGCCAGCGCGACTCGGCCCGCACCTGACGCGCCCCCTTTCATCCATCGGGGCGCAGGCAGGTCCTCCTGCGCCCGCCGTCCAACGGACCTCACGGAGACAACGACATGTTCAAGCCCCAAGCTGTCCTGACCGGCATCGCCTGCGCGCTCGCGTTCGCAACGGCCGCCGCGCACGCGGCCGACAAGCCGCTGAAGTCGATCGGCATCACGGTCGGCTCGCTCGGCAACCCGTACTTCGTCACGATCGCGAAAGGCGCCGAGGCGCGCGCGAAGCAGATCAACCCGGGCGCGAAGGTCACGGCCGTGTCGGCCGACTACGACCTGAACAAGCAATTCACGCAGATCGACAACTTCATCTCCGCGCACGTCGACATGATCCTGCTCAACGCGGCCGATCCGAAGGCGATCGAGCCCGCGGTGAAGAAGGCGCAGGCGGCCGGCATCACGGTGATCGCGGTCGACGTCGCGGCGGCCGGCGCGAACGCGACCGTGCAGACCAACAACGTGAGGGCCGGCGAGCTCGCGTGCGACTTCCTCGCGAAGAAGCTCAACGGCAAGGGCAACGTGATCATCGAGAACGGCCCGCAGGTGTCGGCGGTGGTCGATCGCGTGAACGGCTGCAAGGCCGTGCTCGCGAAGAATCCGGGCATCAAGCTGCTGTCCGCCGACCAGGACGGCAAGGGCTCGCGCGAAGGCGGGATGAACGCGATGCAGGGCTACCTGACGCGCTTTCCGAAGCTCGACGGCGTGTTCACGATCAACGATCCGCAGGCCGTCGGCAGCGATCTCGCCGCGAAGCAGCTGAGCCGCACCGGCATCGTGATCACGTCGGTCGACGGCGCGCCCGACATCGAGACCGCGCTCAAGAGCAACACGCTCGTGCAGGCGTCGTCCAGCCAGGACCCGTGGGCGATGGCGCAGCAGGCCGTGAACGTCGGCTACGGGATCATGAACGGCCAGAAGCCCGCCAACCCGATGATCCTGATCGAGCCCACGCTCATCACGCGCGACAACGTGAAGAGCTACAAGGGCTGGAGCGCGCCGCACTGACCTGCCCGGCGCGGGCGCGGACCGCACCGCGCCCGCGCCGGCCCGGTCGCACGACGGCTCCCCTCAACCGAACAACCGCAACAAGGCACGGCGCGAGCTCGCGGCGTGACGCCCAGACATGACGACGAACCTTCCCCGCCTGGTCGTATTCGGCGAAGCGCTGACCGATTTCATCCGCGACGACGCGCAGCACTGGCACAGCGTCGCCGGCGGTTCGTGCTGGAACGTGGCGCGCGTCGGCGCCCGGCTCGGCGTGCCGACCGGCTTCGCCGGCACGGTCAGCCGCGACATCTTCGGCGACGAGCTGATGCGCAAGAGCGCCGAAGCCGGACTCGACATGCGCTTCATCCGGCAGGTCGACCGCGCGCCGTTGCTCGCGATGGTCGTGTCGAAGCGGCCGCCGAACTACTTCTTCATCGGCGAGAACAGCGCCGATCTCGCGTTCGACCCGGCCGCCCTGCCCGCCGGCGCGCTGGAGGCGGCGGACATCGTGCACGTCGGCTCGCTCGGCGTCGTGCGCGAGCCGCTCGCGGCGCGCCTCATCGACATCGCGCAGGCCGCGCGCGCGGCCGGCAAGCGGATCTCGTTCGACCCGAACTTCCGCGCGCCGATGGCCGATCCGTCGTACCGCGCGACGCTGCGCCGGCTGGCGGGCCTCGCCGACACCATCAAGGTGTCCGACGAAGACCTGCTCGGCCTGTTCCCCGAGCTCGACGAGGCCGCCGCCATCGCGCAACTGCGCGCGTGGGCGCCCGAAGCGGCCGTGCTCGTCACGCGCGGCGCGGCCGGCATGCAGCTGTTCCACGGCGGCGACACGCTGTTCCAGCCGGCGTTCCCGACCGAGGTCGCCGATACCGTCGGCTGCGGCGACGCGACCGTCGGCGGCTGGATGGCGAGCCTGCTCACGCGCCCCGACGCGCCGGCCGCCGAGCACCTGCGCTACGCGGCCGCGTGCGCGGCGGTCGCGTGCGCGCATCCGGGCGCCTATGCGCCGACGGCCGCCGAAGTGGCCGAACGGCTCGACGCGTCGAGCATTGCCGCGAGTCTGCCGCGATGAACGCTGCCCACGCCTTTGCATCGCGCGACCCGTCCGCGTTCGCGTTCGTGCTGTTCGGCGGCACCGGCGACCTCGCGATGCGCAAGATCCTGCCGGCGCTGTACGCCGCGCATCGCGACGGCCTGCTCGCGAGCGCCGGACGCATCGTCGCGGTCGCGCAGAATCCGTTCGACCATGCCGGCTACCTGCGCTGGGTCGATGCGTCCGTGCGCCCGCACGTCGATGCCGCATCGTTCGACGCGGCGTCATGGCACGGCTTCGTCGAGCGGCTCGCCTACGTCGAACTCGACGCGAGCCGTCCGGACGCGTTCGCGCGCCTGCGCGACGCGCTCGAGCCGACTCCGGGCCGGCGCATCTTCTACCTCGCGACCGGGCCGTCGCTGTTCGTGCCGATCTGCCGCTCGCTCGCGGCGGCGGGCCTCGCGCCGTCGTCGTCGCGCGTCGTGCTCGAGAAGCCGCTCGGCTACGACCTCGCGTCGTCGGCCGCGATCAACGATGCGGTCGGCACGATCTTCAGCGAGGAGCAGATCTACCGGATCGACCACTACCTCGGCAAGGAAGCGGTGCAGAACCTGTTCGCGCTGCGCTTCGGCAACGTGATGTTCGAGCCGCTGTGGCGGCGCGAATGGATCGAGAACATCCAGATCACCGTCGCGGAAGAGCTCGGCGTCGGCGGACGCGGCGCGTTCTACGACCAGACCGGCGCGCTGCGCGACATGGTGCAGAACCACCTGCTGCAACTGCTCGCGATCATCGCGATGGAACCGCCGCAATCGATGGACGCGGACGCGGTGCGCGACGAGAAGCTGCGCGTGCTGCGCGCGCTGAAGCCGCTCGCCGGCGACGACATTGCCCGCAGCGTCGTGCGCGGCCAGTATCGCGCGGGCGCGGTGCGCGGCGCGGCCGTGCCGGCCTACCGGGACGAGCCGGGCATCGCGGCCGACAGCGCCACCGAGACCTTCATCGCGCTGAAGGCCGAGGTCGACAACTGGCGCTGGGCCGGCGTGCCGTTCTTCCTGCGCACCGGCAAGCGGCTCGCCGATCGCGTGGCCGAGATCGTCGTCAACTTCCGGCCGGTGCCGCATTCGGCGCTCGGCGCCGCGGCGCTGCGGCCCGGCTCGAACCGGCTGACGATCCGCCTGCAGCCCGACGAAGCGATCCGGCTCAGCACGCTCGCGAAGCAGCCGGGGCTCGGCATGTCGCTGCAGGGCGTGCATCTCGATCTCGCGTTCGACCGCTTCTTCCAGCAAAACCGGATGGAAGCCTATCAGCGCCTGCTGCTCGACGTGATCGCGGGACGCCTCGCGCTGTTCGTGCGCCGCGACGAACAGGAAGCCGCATGGCGCTGGGTCGCGCCGATCCTCGCCGACGCCGCGCAGCGCGCACCCGCGCCGAAGCCGTACGCGGCCGGCAGCTGGGGCCCCGCGCCGGCGAGCGCGCTGCTCGCGCGGCACGGCACGTGCTGGCGCGAGGAAGAAAACTGACCGGCCGCGCCGCCTTCAACGCTCTGAGCACTCACGCACCGATCTCATGGAATCTGAATCTGTCTGGCATTTCGAATGGGCGCACGGCGCGTTCGACGTGCATGCGCAAGGCGGCATGCTCGGCGGCGTCGCGTTCGTCATCGGCGATCGCATCGTCCGGCCGTTTTACGAGCCGCCGTGGCTCGATGAACCCGCGCCCCGGCCCGACGGCCTGCTCGGCGTGATGCGCAGCGAATTCGTGTGCGTGCCGTTCGGCGTGCCGTACGCAGGCGACAGGCTGCCGGCGGACGGTCTCGCCGAAGGCTGGCGCGACGCGGTCGCAACGCCCGTCGCCGCACACGATGCGCCGCTCGACCCGAGCGACGACCTGCAGCACGGCTACGGCTGCATCGGCCAATGGTCCTGCGTGCGGCGCGGCGCGCTCGACATCGAGATCGCGCTCGACTATCCGGCCGGCTCGCCGATCGCGCGGCTCACGCGCACGATCCGCGCCGACCCGCACCGCCCCGCGCTCGACGTCGTGCTGCGGATCGATGCGCGCGCCGGTGCACGCCGCCCGATCGGCCTGCATCCGAATCTCGCGCTGCCCGCGCTCGCGGGCGCGTTTCGCATCGAGCCGGACGCGTTCCGCTTCGGCGTCGTGCATCCGGGCGGACCGGAGCCCGGCGTGTCGCTCGGCCGCCCCGGCGCGACGTTCGAAACCCTCGACCGGGTGCCGCTCGCCGCCGGCGGCCATCGCGCGTTCGACCGGCTGCCGTTCGCGGACGCGACAGAGGAAATCGTGCAGCTGTGCGGGATCGACGGCGGCGTGACGCTGCATGACGAGGTGGCCGGCACGGCCTGCCGCCTGACGTGGGATGCCGCCGTGCTGCCGTCGCTGCTGCTGTGGATCAGCAATCGCGGCAGGACCTACGCGCCGTGGAACGGGCGCAATCTCTGCGTCGGCGTCGAGCCGGTGGCGAGCGCGTTCGAGCTGGGTTGCGCGGCATCGCTCGCGCCGAACCCGATCAACGCGCGCGGCGTGGCGACCGCTGTCACGCTCGATCCGGCGCGGCCGCTCGAGATCGCGTATCGCTTCGACGTGCTCGACGTGCGCTGACGCCGTCAGGCGTCGGCCGTCGCCGTGCGGCCCGACGCCTGCAGCTGCTGCAGGCTCTCGTCGACGCTCAGCTCGGACATCGCGTCGGCGCGCAGCGTCTCGTCCGCCGCGCGATGCAGCGCGTGCAGCGCATGCAGCTTGAGGCGCACCATCGCCAAGCGCTGGCCGCGCGCCGCGCATTCCGCGGCGAACGTGCGCAGCGACTCGATCGTCGTGCCGTCGACGTCGGGCGTCTCCTCGAGGCTCAACAGCACCGTGTGCGTGTCCGGCGCCGCCTTCATGAGCGCGCGCACGCGGTTCAGCATCCGGTCCGCGTTCGCGAAGAACAGTTGCGCCTCCGGCCGCGCGATCAGCACGCCGGGCACCGGCTGCGCGTCCTCGTGGATCGATACGTCGACGAAGTCGTGGCTGTCGCGCAGCCGGCCGAGCACGCTCACGTTCGGCTCCGACAGCTTGCGCAGCGTCAGCAGCAGGCTCACGCCGATCGCGGCGAGCAGCCCGTGCAGCACGCCGAGCACCAGCACCGCGAGCAGCGCGGCGATCACGACGAGCCGGTCGCGATGCCAGGTCCAGTACGGCCGGAACACCGACGGATGCAGCGAATGGCTGACCGCGAAGATCACGATCGCCGCGAGCACCGGCTCGGGCGTGCGCGACAGCTGCGGCAGCAGCAGCCACACGATCAGCGCGATCACGCCGGCCGCCCACAGCCCGGCGAGGCGCGACTGCGCGCCCGCCGCCTCGTTCGCGGAGGTCGCCGAATAGCCGGCGCCGACCGGCATCCCGTGCAATAGCCCCGACACGAGATTTGCGCAGCCGAGCGCGACGAGGTCGCGGTTCGGCGACACGCTGTCGCCGTGCTTCAGCGCGAAATTGCGGATCGAGCCGTACGATTCGGCGTAGAGGATCAGCATCAGCGCGAACCCTAGCTCGGCGGTCTGCAGCCATGCATTGCGATCGAGATCCGGCAGCCCGAACGCGACGTGCTGGAAGTCGATGTGGCCGACGATCGCGATCCCGTAGCGCTGCCAGTCGACCACGTAGCCGGCCGCGATCGACAGCACGATCACGACCAGCGTCGCCGGCACGCGCGAGCGGCGCCCGAGCGCGAACAGCAGCGCGAGCGCGCCGCCGCCGAGCGCGACGCTCGCGAGATTCGCGTGCGCGGCGCCCACGATCAGGTCGAACGCGACGCGCGGCGCATCGCTGTGCTGCACCTTGATCTCGAGGATCTTCGGCAGCTGCTTGACGACGATCGTCAGCGCGAGCCCGAACGTGAAGCCGCGCAGCACGGGCCGCGCGACGAAGTCCGACATGCCGCCGAGCCGCAGCGCGCCCGCGAGGATGAACAGCACGCCCGTCATCGCGACGAGCGCGGCCGCGAGCGCGAGCTGCGCGGCGAGCCCCATGCTCGATTCGGCGAACACCGTCGCCGCGAGCACGGCGGCCGACGACGACGTCGACGACACGATCGCGAAGCGGCTGCTGCCCGTCAGCGCGTAGACGACGAGCCCCGACAGCAGCGCGATCAGGCCGGCCTGCGGCGGCAGGTTCGCGAGCCCCGCGTAGGCGACCGCCTCGGGAATCAGCAGGCCCGCGATCGACACGCCGGCCAGCGCGTCGCGGCCGATGCGCTGCGCGCGCGGCGGCGGCGCCTCGCCGAGCGCGGCGAAATGGTCGGCGTGCTGCGGGCCGGCGTCGGGACGGACTTGCGGTGTACGGGCGGTCGGCATCGCTCGGCGGTCAGGCTTTCGTGACGATGACGCCCGACCAGCCGGGCAGGTAGCGCGCGTCCTGCTCGTGCGCGCGCTTCATCGCGGCGTCGAGCGCCTTGTCGAAGTTCTTGCGGATCTGGTCGGGTGTCACGTGCAGCCGCAGATAGTCGGCCCACAGGAATTCGCTGAACGGCGTCGCGTCCTTCGCATAGCCGCCCGCGGTGCGCAGCTCGCCCGCGAGGCTGCGGTACGGATCGTCCTCGAGCCCCGTGAGCACCTGCGGCAGATCCGTGTAATCGCGGCGCGCGCCGTCCGTGTCGAACGGGTGCACCCACTGGTTGTGCTCCATCATCCGCCAGAAGATCGTCTCGTCGAGCCACGACAGGTCCTTCAGCAGCATCGCCCTCACGGTCGTCTCGCCTTCCTCGATCAGCGCGAGGCCGAGATGATGGTGATCGGTGATGTAATGCCGGCCGTCGGGGCCGATGACCGCGGGAAACCAGTGCGAATCGATCGCGGCCTTGCGTTCGCGCTTGCCGAGCGACTTCCAGTGCTTGCGCTTCGCCTTCACCTCGCGATAGCCGACCGTCATCTGGGTCGGGCGCAGCGCGTCGAGCTTGACGGGAATGATGTGAACATCGTGGCCGGGTGACATGATCGAGCCCTCTGTAGACAAATTCCGGCAACGATACTCCTGAACCCGCACGGCGTTAATACCGCGCATCCCTCGCCTGCGCGGATTTGACGATCCATGACAACCGCATGCCGATGCGCGGCCGCTACCTGCGCAGATCGTCGCGCTCGAGCCGGTAGCGCATGTACGGGATGCCGTCCTGCACGATGCCGACGCGGCGCATGCCGAGCTTGCGCGCGACGTTCAGCGAGCCGGCGTTGGCCGCCGCGATGTCGGCGATCACGCGCGGCAGGCGCACCGCGTCGAACGCGTGGCGCACGAGGGCCGCCGCGGCTTCGCTCGCGATGCCGCGCCCCCACGCGTTGCGCACGAGCCGCCAGCCGATCTCCACGTCGCGCGCGCCGCCCACGTAGTCGGGAATCAGCAGCACCCAGCCGACGAACGCATCCGGCGCGGCCTTCTCGAAGATCGACCAGTAGCCGAGCCCCGGCGGATAGTCGCGCGTGATCCGGTGCTCGACGAAGCGGCGGTGCTCGACCGGGTCGTGCCACGGCCCGGCGATGTAGCGCGTGACCTCGGGATCGCGGTCCATCGCCAGGCACGCGTCGAGATCCGCGAGCACGCGCGGGCGCAGCCACAGGCGGGCGGTTTCGAGCGCGGGCAGCGCAGCGGCGGGACATGCGGTCATCGGGACTCCTGAGCCGGCGCACGCGCGCGCCGTCGAATTACAAAAACACTACAGCGGCCGTTCCGAAACGTCGCGCGCAGGCATTGCGCCGCCGGAAACAGACCGTTTCGTAGGGATTATTCCCGATTCGGCCGCGTCGCGCGACGCGGCGACCTACACTCGATGGATGCCCCCGCGCAGCGCGCCGGCCGGGCGGCGCAGGCACGCGAATCCGCACGGCGCACGCCAACCAGGAGACGTCCGCCATGAGCTGGACCCGTGAGCAACGCAACGTCACGATCGCCGCCTATCTCGGCTGGACGCTCGACGCATTCGATTTCTTCCTGATGGTCTTCGTGCTGAAGGACATCGCGGCCGAGTTCAATTCGACCATCCCGGCCGTTGCGTTCGCACTGACGCTGACGCTCGCGATGCGCCCGCTCGGCGCGCTGATCTTCGGCCGGCTCGCCGACCGCTACGGCCGCCGCCCGACGCTGATGATCAACATCGCGTGCTACTCGCTGCTCGAGCTCGCGTCCGGCTTCGCGCCGAGCCTCGCGGCGCTGCTCGTGATGCGCGCGCTGTTCGGCGTCGCGATGGGCGGCGAATGGGGCGTCGGGTCCGCGCTGACGATGGAGACCGTGCCGACCCATGCGCGCGGCGCGGTGTCGGGGCTGCTGCAGGCCGGCTACCCGAGCGGCTACCTGCTCGCGTCGGTCGTGTTCGGCATCCTCTACCAATACATCGGCTGGCGCGGGATGTTCATGGTCGGCGTGCTGCCGGCGCTGCTCGTGCTGTACGTGCGCACGAGCGTGCCCGAATCGCCGGCCTGGAAGCAGATGGAGCAGCGCACTCGCCCACGTCTTTCGACCACGCTGCAGCAGAACTGGAAGCTCGCGATCTACGCGGTCGTGCTGATGACGGCGTTCAACTTCTTCTCGCACGGCACGCAGGACCTGTATCCGACCTTCCTGCGCGAGCAGCATCATTTCGATCCGCACACCGTGTCGTGGATCACGATCGTGCTGAACATCGGCGCGATCGTCGGCGGGCTGACCTTCGGCGCGGCCTCCGAGAAATTCGGCCGGCGCCGCTCGATCCTCGTCGCCGCGCTGATCGCGCTGCCGGTGCTGCCGCTGTGGGCCTACTCGAGCGGCCCGCTCGCGCTCGCCGCCGGCGCGTTCCTGATGCAGATCTCGGTCCAGGGCGCATGGGGCATCATTCCGGTCCACCTGAACGAGATCTCTCCCGACGAAATCCGCGCAACGTTCCCCGGCTTCGTGTACCAGCTCGGCAACCTGCTCGCGTCCGGCAACGCGACGATGCAGGCGTCGGTCGCGGTCTCGCACGGCAACAACTACAGCTTCGCGCTCGCGCTCGTGTGCGGCACCGTCGCGATCGTGATCGCAGTCCTGATCATGTTCAGCCCGGAACGACGGGGCGTCGACATGACGCAATCCGTCAATACGCGTAGCGCCGTCGGCTGAACGGGCGGGATGACGCGACGCACCATGCCGTGCGGCCCGACCTGCTGAGGCCGCGCGGCAATCTTTCCGCACCTGCACATCGATCTAGAGGTTTCTGTCCAGATTCAGCGCTTGCCCGCGCGGCCCACGCCTTTTTATCTTAATAAAAACGCTTGTTTGAATTACAAATTCGAATCGCCGGTTCGCGTCCGCGCGAGTCGGCATGGGAGGCGGAACATGGCAGCGGGTCAGGTGGGACGGCCGTCCGCGGGGCGGCCGTCGGGCAACCGGCAAACCGGCGGAACGAAGGCGCGCATCCTCGATGCGGCCGAGGATCTGTTCGTCGAGCACGGCTTCGAGGCAATGTCGATGCGGCAGATCACGTCGCGCGCGGCAGTCAACCTCGCGGCGGTCAACTATCACTTCGGCAGCAAGGAAGCGCTGATCCACGCGATGCTGTCGCGGCGGCTCGATCAGCTCAACCAGGAGCGGCTGCGCATCCTCGATCACTTCGACGCGCAGCTCGGCGCGCACGTCACGTGCGAGCACGTCCTCGGCGCGATGTTCATCCCCGCGCTGAAGGCATCGCGCGATCCGGAGCGCGGCGGCCGCGCATTCCTGCGGCTGATCGGCCGCGCATACACCGACCCGTCGCCGTTCGTGCGCAACTTCCTGACCGCGCATTACGCGAGCGTCGCGGTCCGCTTCTTCGACGCGTTCCAGCGCGCGCTGCCGAGCCTGCCGCGCGCGGAGCTCGGCTGGCGGCTGCACTTCGCGATCGGCGCGCTGTCCGGCGCGCTCGCGGGCGCCGAGACCGAGAGCCTGATAGACGAGTTCTCGCAAGGCCGCAAGATGAACGACGTGCAGATGATCGCGCGGCTGTCGTCGCTGATCGTCGCCGCGCTGAAGGCGCCGCTGCCCGACAGCGCGCAGCTCGCGATCTTCGCGGCGGTGCTCGACGACGCGGGCGCGAACGACCTCGTGCCCGCGGTGCCCTCGGTGCCCGTCACGCCGGTCGCGCCCGCCGACACGCCGACCGCCGACACGACGCTGCATCACGCCACCTGACGGCGGCTGCCTTGCGCGGCTGCAACTCGCAGCCGCGCCGCACGCCGTCTGCCTTACCCTCGAGATCAAGATCCAGGAGCCTCCCATGCCCTCTCCCGCAGCGCCGGCCGCCACGCAGACGCCGCCGAACACCGACGGCATCTGGTACGCGTCGTATCCGCCCGGCGTGCCGCACGAAATCGACGTCACGCGGTATGCGTCGCTCGTGCAGTTCTTCGACGAATGCACGACGCAGTTCGCGGACCGCGTCGCGTACGTGAGCGCCGGCGCGTCGATGACTTATGGCGCGCTCGCGCGGAAGGTCGCCGCATTCGCGTCGTACCTGCAGGGCCTCGGCGTGAAGCCCGGCGACCGCGTCGCGATCATGCTGCCGAACACGTTCCAGTACCCGGTCGCGCTGTTCGGCACGCTGAAGGCCGGCGCGATCGTCGTCAACGTCAATCCGCTGTACACGGTGCGCGAGCTCGCGCACCAGTTGAAGGACAGCGGCGCGCAGACGATCGTCGTGTTCGAGAACTTCGCGCGCACGCTGCAGGATGCGCTGCCGCAAACGCAGGTGAAGAACGTGGTCGTCACCGCGCTCGGCGACCTGCTCGGCGACGGCCTGAACCTGAAGGGCCGGCTCATCAACGTCGTGCTGAAGCACGTGAAGAAGCTCGTCCCCGCCTACCACTTGCCGCAGGCCGTGCGGCTGCGCGCGGCGCTCGCGCTCGGCGCGCGCGGCAAGCCGCAGCCCGTGCCGCTGACGCGCGACGACCTCGCGTTCCTGCAGTACACGGGCGGCACGACGGGCGTCGCGAAAGGCGCGATGCTCACGCACGGCAACCTGATCGCGAACCTGCTGCAGGCCAAGGCGTGGATCGCCGATCAAGTGACGGGCGACATCGAGACGGTGCTCACGCCGCTGCCGCTTTATCACATCTATTCGCTGACCGTGAACGCGTTCATCTTCATGGGCCTCGGCGGACGCAACATCCTGATCGCGAACCCGCGCGACACGAACATGGTGATGAAGATCATCCGTCACGAGACCTTCACGGGGATCACCGGCATCAACACGCTGTACAACGCGTTCCTCGACAACGAGGAATTCCGCAAGCGCGACTTCTCGAAGCTCAAGCTCGCGATGGCGGGCGGCATGGCGATGCAGCGCGCGGTCGCGGAACGCTTCCAGCAGGTGACGGGCCGGCCGGTGATCGAGGGTTACGGGCTCACCGAATGCTCGCCGATCGTCACGATGAACCCGGTGAACCTGCAGGACATGGCCGCGTTCAGCGGCTCGATCGGCCTGCCCGCGCCGTCGACCGTCGTGCGCCTGCGGCGCGAGGACGGCACCTGGGCCGGCATCGGCGAGCCGGGCGAGCTGTGCGTGCACGGCCCGCAGGTGATGCGCGGCTACTGGCAGCGCCCCGAGGAAACCGCGAAGGTGATCGACGCCGACGGCTGGCTCGGCACCGGCGACATCGGCGTGATGGACGAGCGCGGCTTCGTGCGCCTGATCGACCGCAAGAAGGACATGATCCTCGTGTCGGGCTTCAACGTGTACCCGAACGAGATCGAGGAAGTGCTGGTGATGCACCCGGGCATCAGCGAGGCCGCCGCGATCGGCATTCCTGACGAAGTGCACGGCGAGCGGATCAAGGTGTTCGTCGTCCGGCGCGACCCGACGCTGACCGCCGACGACGTGCTCGCGCACTGCCGCAAGAACCTGACCGGCTACAAGATGCCGAAGCTCGTCGAGTTCCGCGATGCGCTGCCGCAGACCAACGTCGGCAAGATCCTGCGCCGCGCGCTGCGCGACGAGGAGCTCGCGAAGCTCAAGGCCGGCAGGCAAGGCTGAATCCACGTCGTCCCGGGAGGTCGAGCGATGAACGAGGAAATCCAGCGGCGCGCGAAGCGGCTTGGCCGGCACGCGGCCGCCGCAGCGCTCGCCGGCGCGCTGGCGCTCGCACAGCCCGGCGTGCGCGCGCAGCAGGCCGGCGGCGCGGAAGGCGCGGCGCACGATACGGCCGCGCTGCCCGCCGAGCTCGCGAAAGTGACCCGCGAACCCGCCGCCCGGCAGGCACGCTGGCTGCGGAGCGCCGCGCAGCAGGGCACGCTCGCGAAGCTCGACGACGCGACGCTCACCGCGTTGTTCACCGCGCTCGATCCGCTCGCGGTGCCCGAATACATCCGCAACGGTCCGAACGGCTATCCGTCGTACCAGTTCACGATGGTGCGCCAGGAGCGCATCAGCGGGAAATGGTCGGACACGCCCGATCGCATGATCGTCAAGACGACGCGCGACCCGCTGAAGGTCTACGCGAAATGGCTGCCGGACGGTGCGCATGCCGGCCAGGAAATCATCTACGACACGACGCGGCGCAAGGACGAGATGATCGGCCACCTCGGCGGCCTGCTCGGCAAGGTGCCGATGTGGACGGCGCTCGACGGCGCGCTCGCGCGTGCGCAATCGAATCACCAGGTGAAGGATCTCGGCACCGAGTTCATCGCGAACCTGTACCTGAGCGAGGGGAAGAAGTACCAGGAAGCCGGCGTGGAGCGCCCGACCCATGTGGAAGCGAAAACGGTCGGCGGCGTGCGCGTCGTCGCGCTGACCTACGAGACGCCGACCGGCCGGCCGCAGTTCCATGCGAAGAAGGAAGTGCTGGGGCTCGATCTGCACGAGCCGTGGTTCCGGACCGTCGAATCGTATGACAACGACGGGCGGCTGTTCGAGCGGATCGTCATCGAGAAGATCGCGCCGGCTTCATTCGACGAAGCCGCGTTCGACCCGAAGAATCCGGCTTACGCGTTCTGACGCGCGCCGGCGCGAAGGCGCCGGCGCGTGCGGCGCTCAATCGTCCTCGTCGTCGTGGTGCCTGTGCCAGTGCTTGTAGTAGTGCTTGCGCCACTTGTGGTAGCGGTCGTCGTCGTCATCGCCGTAATAGTCGTACCCGTAGCCCGGATACGCGACCACCGCCGGCTGCGGCGCGACATAGACCGGCGCCGGCTCGACATAGACCGGTGCGACCGGCACGCCGATGCCGATCCCGACGTCGACGTGCCCCGCCATCGCGCTGCCGGACGCCAGCAGCGCGATGCCCGCCGCTATCCACCCTGCCATTCGCCTCTTGTTCATGTTCTGGACCTCCGAGATGCCGGCTTGCCGGCGTGCGCGGAGACTGTAGTGGAGCGGCGCGCGCTCAGGTGCAACGGCGCTGCGAGAGTCGTAACGCGACGTAACAAAACGGCGATGGCCGTTTGGCCGAATCGCGGAAACGCCTGGAACCGTCTATAGTGGGTTACGGTTCGACACAATCGTGAGCGCGCGCATCGGGATCGAACAGGGTAGAATCCCGCACAAATACCTTGTGGATTCCACGCCACACACACGCACAACATACTTCTGACGCAGGCTCCTGCCGCATCTCAATGGCCAATCCCGCAGAATCCCATCCGCAAAACGACTTCATCAATTCCGCGCGCAAGGAACGTAAGCGCGTTGAAATCTATCTCGTCAACGGCATTCGCCTGACGGGATGCATCGAGTCGTTCGACCAGTACCTGGTGATGCTGCGCACCCCCGTGGGTTTGCAGGGCATCTACAAGCGTGCGATTTCCACCATCCAGCTCGACACCGGCGGTTCGCGTCCGGGCGGCGGCGGCCCGCGCGGCCCGCGCCCGGGCGGCGGCGGGCGTCCGGGCGGCCGTGAAGGCGGCGGACACAGCCCGTACGGCTCGCACGGCGGCTCCCGCGAATCGCGTGGCGACTACGGGTCGCGCGAGCCGCGCGAAGGCTATGGCGCACCGCGCGAGCCGCGTGAAAGCTACGGCGCACCGCGCGAGCCTCGTGAAAACTACGGCGCCCCGCGTGACGCCGGCGACTCGCCCGCCTCCTCCGCGCCGTCGGAATCGCGCAGCAATAACGGGCCGGTGATCGTCACCCGCCGCCGCCGGATCGTGCCGGACGGCCAGTAACGGCCAATAACGCAAAAAGGGCAAACCCGCGGGTTTGCCCTTTTTTCTTCGTCGCGCCGCCGCGGCATGCTGTCGCATGCCGCACACCGCGACGCTCAACGCACGTGCGGCAAGCCGGCGTAGGCCTCATGCTGCAACGATCGCACCTGCTGCTTCAGCGCGCGCAATTGCGCCTGCAGTTCGGCCTGCTGCGCCTGCAGCGCCGCGGTCTCGCTGCGCACCGTCTTCTGGCGATCCGTGACGGCCGCCTGCTGCTCGCGCGCAATCGACAAGTCCGCCTGCAGACGCTTCGCCCGCTCCTGCGTGACCTCGATCTGGCGATCCGTCTGCGCCTTCTGCGATTCGAGCTTCGCCGCGCGCAGTTCGTTGACGGCCAGATGCTCGGCCTGCCGCGAGAAGTCGCGGTAGATCCCCTCCGCCCGAACCTCGCTGTAGGTCTTGATCACGCGCCAGAACGCCTTCTGCTGGAACAGCGCGACGAAATACGCGCCGTCCTTCACGTTGAACAGCAGGCTCGCGCCGTAGCTGCCGTTGTAGTTCGTGCGCATCTCCGTCAGCGTGTGCGCCTGGATCTGGCGCTGCAGCTCGTCCACCGTGCTCGGACCGGTCGCATCACCGGCCTGAATCGGCGTTTGCGCCTGCGCGTCGAGCGCCGGAACCGCCGCGACCGGCGCCGACGCCGGCTCCACCGGCTGCGCGGCCGGGCTCGCGGTGCCGGCCAACCCTTGCGCGAATGCGCCCTGCATGCCTCCGAGCAGTGCGAGCAACGCGCACGCCCTTCCCAACCCCGTCATCTGGCTCATGAAATGTTATTCCCGCTTCGAGTCGTTGTAATTCTGCGGGGCATTATCTCATTATTTACTCACTGTCGCGGGTCTCGGGCTCCTCGTCGAAGATCTGGTATTTGCGCATTTTTTCCCACAGCACCTTGCGGCTGATGCCGAGCTGCTGCGCGGTGTCCTGGCGGCGCCAGCCGTTCGCGTCGAGCGCGGCGATCACGCGGCTGCGCTCGCTCATGTCCCACTTGCTGCGGTCGACGAACACCTCGGCCGCGCTCTCCGCCGGCACCGGCTGCGCGGCGCTGCGCGCATGCGCGACCAGGCGCTGCAGCCGCGCGGCGTCCCAGCCGCCCGTCTGCCGCACCGTCACGCCGACGCGCTCGGCGAGATTGCGCAATTCGCGCACATTGCCGGGGAAATAGCTGTCGGCGACGGCGTCCGCGAGCCAGTACGGCAGGTCGGGCAGCTGCGCGAGCTTCTCGCCGCCGACCACCTGCGCGACGAACGACTTGAACAGCGCGATCTTGTCGACCGCGCCCCGCTCCTCGAGCGACGGAATGCTCAGCTCGATCACCGCGAGCCGGTAATACAGGTCGGCGCGGAACAGCCCCTCCTTGACGAGCTGCGGCAGCTTCTTGTTGCTCGCGGCGACGAGGCGGAAATCGACCTTGATCGGCGACGTCGCGCCGACGCGCAGCACCGCGCCGTCCTCGAGCACGCGCAGCAGCTTCACCTGCTGGTAGAGCGGCAGGTCGCCGACCTCGTCGAGGAACAGCGTGCCGCCCGCGGCCTGCTCGAAATACCCTTTATGCGCAACAACCGCGCCGGTGAACGAGCCTTTCGCGTGGCCGAAGAACAGCGATTCGAACAGGCCGTCCGGAATCGCGCCGCAGTTGACGGGCACGAATTCGCCGAGCCGGTAGCGCGAGTGCTTCTCGTGCAGCAGTTGCGCGATGCGTTCCTTGCCGACGCCGGTTTCGCCGTGCAGCAGCACGTTGGTGTCGCAGTCGGCGAACGTGTCGACTTCGCGCAGCAGCGCCTGCATCGATTCCGAGTGGGCGACGAGCTCGGACGGCTGCAGCGTCTCCGCGGCGTGCGCGCGCAGCTGCGTGACGAGCTTGCCGACCATCCCGCGCAGTTCCGCGCAGGTGAAGTCGAGCGGCAGGATGTGCGAATACTCGGGCGGATACTGCGACGCATCGTGGTCGCGCGCGGCGCCGACCCAGACGACCGGCATGCCGATGTTGGCCTGCCAGTCGCGCAGGAACGCGGTGCCGGTCTCGATCATCGTCACGCTGATGATCGCCAGCGACGGGCGCATCGCGGCGCGCTCGGGCGACAGTTCCGCGTTGTCGGCGCGGATCACTTCGACGTCGAAACTCGCCATGCACCGGGCGACCCGGTCGACGATGTCCGCCTTGCCTTCCCAGACGTACAGGTCGAGCTCTTCGATTGCGGGCGTGGTTCTCATTCTTCGGAGGCTTCTTCAGTTGACGAGTTGCGCTGCGTTGCAGGTCAGCGAGATCTGATGCACGGTCGCCTGGCCGACCTGGACGCCGAGCAGCCCGAGGATCGGCACGAGCACGGCATCGAGCGCCGACAGCACCGGCTGCAGCACGAGGCTGCCGATCGCGTTGAGCAGCGGGCCGAGCGGGATCGGGATGCCGAGGATCGTGATCGCGTTCAGGTTGATGTTGCTGAGTGCCGTGCCGAGCGACGCGCCGAGGTTGTTCACGTAGGTGGTCCAGTAGCTGTTCGGGCTCGACGCGGTGGACGGGCTCACCCAGCCGCTGCCGCACGACACCGGAGCCGCCAGGCCGGCCGGCGCGTTGCAGAAGTGGTAAGGCGTGGCCGACGGGTAGCCCGCGTACGGCGCGCTCGACGACGCGGTGCCGACGATCTGCAGCACCGGGTTCGAGATCGACGCGGAAACCGGCAGGGTCTGCGACGTGGTGACGCCCAGCACCGTGGCCGATGCCGACAGGTTCAGCAGTTGCAACGTGCCCGCGGCCGGACAGCTGCTCACATTGGACAGATTCAGCGTGCCGGACGGCGGCGCACTGATGCACAGCTTCGCAATGCCCGGCGTCGCGACGATCGTCGTCGTGCTCGGCGTGGTGGCGGAACCGCACTTCGTCGCCGCGAGGCTCGCTACGGCCGGCCCGCCGACGAGCAGATAGATCGGCAGATTGATCCCGCTCAACGAAGCGGAAATGTTCAGCAATCCGCTCAGGCCCAGCGGCCCCAGCAGCGCATCGGTGCCGAGCGAGATGCTCGGCGTCTGCACGTTCAGATACACGCCGATCTGCGCCGACGACGCCTGCGTGCGCCACGTCCCGTTCGGCAGCAGCCCTGCCTCGCCGACCGCGATCGACGGCGGATTCAGCACCTGCAGCTGCAGCGACACGACATTGAAGCCGCTCGCGCCCAGCGGCAGCGTGACGCCGGTGTTCAGCGACACCGCCTGCCCCTTGTTGTACGCGCCCACCTGCGCCGCCGTCGTCAGCAGGTCGAGCAGGTTGACCTGCGCGTCGGCGCCCGACTGCGGATTGCCGAGACTGATGTTCAGCAGCGCGTTGGGCGCATTGGCGACGACGACGCTCGTGTTGCCGACCCGGGCGCCCGCCAGCTTGCCGAGCGCCGTCGACGCGGCCTGCAGCTGCGCGACGTAACCCGGGCCGTTGCCGCCGCCGGCCTGCAATGCGCCGACATACGCGCTCAGGTTGCCGATCAGCGTCGGCACCGTCACCGACAGGCCCACGAGCCCGTTCACCGTCCCGGCGCCGAGTGCGCTCGAGATGCCGAGCAGCTTGATGTTCGCGCCCGCGAGCGCCTGATAGTCGGCGAGCGTGAGGCTGACGCTCGTCCCGAGCAACGCCGACAGGATGCCGTTGAGCCAGACCGGATCGACGCTCGCGAGCGTCGCGCTGATCGAGAACGTGTCGATCGCGCTCACGCGCGCGGTTGCGGTGGCCGACATCGTGCCCGGCCCCGCGCCGAGCATCGACACGACGCCGAGGAACGAATAGCGCATCGTGCGCGTGACCGTCACCTGCGTGGCGTTGAGCTGCGTCATCCCGCTCGCGGCGGGCGCGAAGTACGCCGGCCGGCCCGCATACACCTGAGGATCCCAGCGGCCGCAGGTCGCCGCGACCTGGTCCTGCCCGCGCGCGGGCGCGCCCGTCGTCACCGTGTTCGACGTTTCGTTCGCACGCGCATTGTTCAGCGCGGCCGTGTTCGCCGCGCCGCACGACGTGTCGGACGGGTCGAGCGACTGCACCGCGGCCAGCGCGGACAGGTCCGCGATCCGCTGCAGGTCGCGCCGCTGGAAGAACAGGTTGCCGATGTCGATCGCGCCCAGCGTCACGAGCGCGACGAGCACCCAGACGGTCGCCAGGACCGACACGGCGCCGCGCTGGCCGCGCATCCGCAGGCGGTCGCGCCCGGTTGGGCGGCATCCGGGGAATCGAGCCGTGCTCATCGCTGCCTCAATACGCTTGCGCCGAGCCCTGTCCGCCGGACGATGCGCCGCCGCCCGAGCCCAGCGGCGAGCCCATCGAATCCGGAATCTTGTTCTTGAACGAGTCGAGATAGCGCTGGTACGCGAGCGACGCCGCGTCGCCGAGCATCGGCAGGTCCGGACCGGCCGCCCGGTTGTCCCGCTGCAGCGCGAGCCACGTTTCGGTCGAGCGGCCGATCTCGGCCGCATTGACGGTTGAATTCACGGTCGAATTCACGGCCGCGTTCCCGGCCTGCTGCTGGCCCTGCGCGCTTGCCGCCGCGCCAAGCAGCGCGACCAGCGCAGCGGCGCGACACGCGCGCATCCACCGGTCGAGGTTCTTGTCGTTGTCGCTCATGTCGGTTCCCCCGAACGTCTTGTCATTGCGCGAACCGCTGCAGCAGCGGCGCGGTTGAATCGAATCCCTGGATGCTCGCGACCGGCGCGCCGCCCTTCGCGGCGCCGCTGCCGGGCACGTCGACGACACTGCCCGAGCCGACGGCCGGTGCGGCCGGCGTGGCCACGGGCCGCCGCCACGCGCGCGCGGCCGCGGCGATCCGCGCCGCGTCGTTGCGGATGTCGTTGCGGATTTCCGCAGGCAGCTTCTGCTGGCCCATCAGCTTCTGCGCGTCGCGCGCGTGGCCGGACACCAGCAGGTACAGCATCACGTTGCTGATGATCTTCGGATTGTTCTGGTCGAGCTCGGCGGCTTTCATCAGCGGCACGCGCGCGCCCTGCACGTCGCCGCAGCGCAGCTTCGCGTACGCGAGATCGGACAGCATCGACGCGTCGGTCGGCGTGAGCACCGACGCTTGCGACAACGCCTGCGCGGCGCGCTCGAAGTCCCCCGCGGCGCCGGCGATCAGCCCGAGCCCGCGATACCCGCGCGCGGCGAGCGGCGTGTTCAGCAATTGCGTATAGACGGCCGCGCTCGCAGCCGGCTGGTCGGTCATGCGCAGCGCGTCGGCGCGCAGCAACGTCGACTCCGGCGACGCGCCGTACTGCTTCTCGTACGCGTCGATATGCGCGAGCGACGCGTAATAGAGCCCCTGCGCCTGCATCCGCTCGATCAGCCCGAGATACATGGCGGGCGTATCGGGCGCGGCCTGCTTGCGGCCGGCCGCATCCATCAGCGCGGCGCGCTCCGCCTGCACGCCGACGCCATACCCGCTTTCCTTGAACGACGAACAGGCGGCGAGCAGCCCCGCCAGCACCGTCACGCCCGCCAGTTTCACGATTCCATCGATCCGCTTCATCTTCGTTCCTCGCATTCGCCGCGTCAGTGCTGCGCCAGCGACAGCGCGTGCATCACCGAGATCATCCCGGGGCCTGCCGTCACGATCAGCAGCGCCGGCAGCAGCGTGACGATCATGACGCCCGTCATCTTCACCGTCAGGCGGCCGATGCGCTCGCGCAGCATCGCGCGGCGCGCCTCGCGCAGCCGGTCGCCGAACTGCTTGAGCGGCTCCTGCACCGCGCCGCCATGCTTGTCGACCTGGATCATCAGGCGCACGATCGCGCGCAGGTCCTCGTTGTCGAAGCCCGACGCCAGCCGCTGCAGCGATTGCTCGCGCGTGCGTCCGGCCGCGAACTGCCGCTGCGCGATGCCCATCTCCGACGACAGCACCGGCATCATTCCCCTGAAATCATTCGTCACGACCTGCAGGCTCTGGTCGAGCGACAGGCCGACGCCCTGCAGCAGGCGCAGCATGTCGACCAGCAGCGGCAGCTCGTCGACGACCGCCTGCCGGCGCGCAGCCGCGCGCCGCCGGATGAGGATCTTCGGCAGCATGAAGCCCGTGACGAACGCCAGCACGAGGCCGAGCACCCAGCGGCCGCCGTGCAGGCGCGGCCCGACGAAGGCGAGGAACAGCACCGGCGCGACGAGCGCGCCGGCCATCCGCGCGCTCAGGAACAGCCCGCGCGTGCGCGCGTCGGCATAACCGCACTGTTCGAGCAGCCGGCGGTCCTCGTCCGCGACGATGTGCCGGCCGAACCCCGTATCGAGCCAGCGGGCGCCGGCCGTCGACATCCGCTCGAGCAGTTGCGCGATGCGCGCGCGCCGCCCGGCGGCGGCCGGCGTCTCGCGCTTCGGCGGCGGCGCGGCGCCGTCCGGCGCGGGGCGCGCACCCGCTGCCGTGAGCGTGGCCGCGCGGCGGTCCAGCGCATCGGCCAGCGCGCGGCGGCTGCGCGACTCCGCGCCCGCGCGCCGCAGCGCCAGCCAGGCCAGCAGCAGCACGCCGAGCGCGCCGAGCGCGAGCGCAATCGATCCGAGTTGATTGGGCGTCATCGCATCACCTGAGCCGGGACATCCGGTACAGCCAGGCGCCGCCCGCGATCTGCATGATGAAGGCCAGATACAGGTACGAGCGCCCGCTGTCGTCGTTCCACATCGCACTGAGATACGACGGATTCGTCGCGATCACGAAGCCGCCGATCGCGATCGGCAGCATCACCAGCACCCAGGCCGACAGCCGCGTCTCCGACGACATCGCCACCAGTTCGCGCTCCGCCTGCTCGAGATCGCGCATGAACACCGCCATGCGTTCGAGCATCACGTCGGCGCGGCCGCCGTAGCGCACCGACAGCCGCAGCACCGACCCGACCAGTTCGAACTCCCGCGTGTGATAGACCTTCGCGATATGCACCATCGCGCGATCGATCTCGACGCCCGTGCGCAGCATCCGCGACACGACGTCGAGGCAGCCGCGCAACGGCGCCTCGGTCGTCAGCAGCGCGGCCTGGAACGCGGCCGGCACGCTGTTGCCGAGCGTCACGAGACGCACGATCCCGTCGAGGAACGACGGCAGCTGCCGCACGATCTGCAGGCGGCGGCGATGAATCCGCGACACGAGCCAGAACGCGAGCAGCGCGAGGCCGGCCGCGAGCGCCGCGACACTGCCGAGCAGCCCGCCGGTCCGCCCTGCGACGAGCGCGACGGCGGCCAGCGCCGCCAGCGCGAGCAGCCCCTTGCCGCGCGCATCCTCGATCCCGGCGCGGCTCGCGAGATGGTCGAGGTATTCGGCGAGCCGGTCGCGCCAGTGCACCCAGCGCGACGCGGGCGCCGATCCCGAGGCCGGGGCGGCCGCGCGCGCGCCGGTTCCGCCGGACGCCTGCGCCGCCCGTGCGCCCGGCGCGGACGCCCCCTGCGTCATGCCCCGCGCGCGCGCGGCCGGCTCGATCCGGCTGTCGATGAAGCGCTGCGCATCCGCGCGAGCGCGCCTGAGCTCGCCGTGCCGCCACAGCAGCAGCGCGGCGGCGATGCAGACGAGCGCGAGCGCCAGCGCGGCGACCATCAGGCTAGACATTGAAGCCTCCGCCGCGGCCGAAGCCGTCGCCGCCGAAGCCACCTCCCCCGAACCCGCCGCCCGACAGCGTCTGGCGGAAGCGCGCGAGCTTCGGCGAATGCGGGTGGATGCCGAGCGATTCCCAGTGGTCGACTTCGTCGCCTTCGGGCGTCACGCGCGCTTCGTAGCGGTACAGCTCCTGCGTCGCGATGATGTTGTCCGACAGCCCCGTGACCTCGGTGATCGACAGGATCCGCCGCCGCCCGTTCGACAGCCGGCCGATCTGCACGATGAAGTCGATCGCGTTCGCGATCTGCCGGCGCAGGCTCGATTCGGTGCCCTGGAACCCGGCGAAGCCGGCCAGCATCTCGAGACGGTACAGGCACTCGCGCGGCGAACTCGCGTGCACGGTGCCCATCGAGCCGTCGTGCCCGGTGTTCATCGCCTGCAGCATCTCGAGCACTTCGCCGCCGCGCACTTCGCCGACGATGATGCGGTCCGGCCGCATCCGCAGCGTGTTGCGCAGCAGGTCGCGGATCGTCACGACGCCGGTGCCGTCGAAGCCGCCCGGCCGGCTCTCGAGCCGCACCACGTGCGGGTGGTTCAGCGACAGCTCGGCCGTGTCCTCGATCGTGACGACGCGCTCGGGCTCGGGAATGTGGAATGCGAGCGCGTTGAGCAGCGACGTCTTGCCGGAGCTCGTGCCGCCCGATACGAGGATGTTGCAGCGCGCCTCGACCGCCGCCTCGAGCAGCGCGCCGAGCTCCTCGTTGAAAGTGCTGTTGGCGAGCAGGTCGGCCGGCTTCAGCGGGTCCTTGCGGAACTTGCGGATCGACACCACCGGCCCGTCGATCGACAGCGGCTCGATCACGACGTTCACGCGCCCGCCGTCCGGCAGCCGCGCATCGACCATCGGATTCGATTCGTCGAGGCGGCGGCCGATCGGCGCGAGGATGCGCCGCACGATCCGCAGCAGGTGCGCGTTGTCGGTGAAGCGCACCGGCAGCTTCGCCAGCACGCCGTGGCGCGACACGTAGATGTCCTTGTAGCCGTTGATGAGGATGTCCTCGACGTGCGGATCGGCGAGCAGGTCCTCGATCGGCCCGAAGCCGGCGAGCTCCTTCGTCAGCGCCTCCGCGATCGTGCGCACCTCGTTCTCGTTGAGCGGGATGCGGCGCAGGCGCACGAAGCTGTCGATTTCCAGGTCGACGAACTGGTTGATCGCCTGCCGCGACCAGCGTCCGAACTCGGCGCCCAGCTCCTCGATCCGCGTGAGCAGATGCTCGTGCGCGGCATTCTTGATGTCGTGGAATTGCTGCGTCTGGGAGAACGGCGCGGCGCCGTCGGCGAATTGAATGTCGTGTGCCATCGCTTACGATCGCCTGGACGAAGGTTGAATGAAGCGCTTGAGCGCGGAAAGACCCGACGCGGCGCGCGGTGCGGCGGCGGCGCCCGCCAGCCGCTCGGCGAGCGGCTCGAGGGCGCGCACGTACGGGTCGCGCTCCGCCGTGTCGACGATGAGCCGGCCCTGGTTCGCCGCCTGGCCGATCGGCACGCGGCGCGCGGGCAGCGTCGCCAGCAACGCGACGCCGAGGCGGTCGGCGATCTGGGTCGGCGTCAGGCTGAGCGCCGGGTCGTACTGGTTGACGACGAGCCGCATCTTGCCGCTGTCGACGCCCGCATCGCGCAGCCCCTCGAGCAGGTCGACCGCCGACACGATCGACGCGACGTTTTGGTCGCAGACGAGCCACGCCTCGTCGGACGCCGCCGCGATCTGCGCGACGAATTCCCGGTTCGAGAACCCGCCGAGATCGACGAGCTGCTGGTCGAAGAACGCGCGCAGCCGGTTCAGCAGGCCGACGCACGACGCGTACGACACCTCGCGCAGGTCGGCGAGGTTCGGTGGCAGCGTCGTCAGCGCGACGCCGCTCGCATGGCGGGTCAGCGCGGTGTTGACGAACGTGCGGTCGATGCGGCGCAGGTTGCGCACGGCCTCGACGAAGTGAAACTCGCAGCGCGTGTTGAGGAACAGCGCGCTGTCGCCGGTGGGCAGCCCGAGGTCGACGAGCGCCGTCTGCCGGCCGAGCGACGTGGCGCCGCCGCTTGATGCACCGCTCGATACACCGATTGCCGCACCGTCGGCCGCGCCCGCCGACCCGCGCTTGTGCAGCCAGACCGACAGGTTCGCCGCCAGCGTGCTCACGCCCATTCCGGCGCGCGCGCCGAGCAGCGCGACCAGCTTGCCGTGACGGTTCGCCGGCTCGCCGCCGCCGGCGTGCTCGAGCAGCCCGCGCGTGATGCGCAGCGCGTCTTCCGCGGCGCCGGACACGTCGATGAAGTCGCGCACGCCCGCCCGCAACGCGGCGAGCGCGCTTTCCGGTTCGGCGAGCGTGCCGAGCGCGACGACCGGCAGCCCCGGATGCGCGACCCGCACCGCGGCGGCGGCCGCACTCGCCGCCGCCTGCGCGCCGGAGAAATCGATGAAGACGATCGCGGGATTGAGCCCCGCGATGCGCTGTGCAAGCGCGGCCGGATCGAGCGGCGCGGCTTCCACCGCGCCGGCCGGCACCAGGGTCTCGCCGAGCCAGCCGATATGCCGGTCGTGCTGCGACGCGCATACGAAGTAGTCGGTCACGGCGGGCTCAGCCAACGAATGGGTTCTCGCGTTCATGTGGGACATCCCCGGTCAGACAGCGCGCGACGACGCGCCCCGCGTTCATTTCGAAAACCCCGGCGCCGCGTCGGGCGATGCGATGCCGCCGAGGTACGACCGCCACACCGGGCCGTCGCGCTGCTCGGACAGCTCGCCCGGCGTGGCCGGCAGCGAGGCGCCCTTCGCGATCGGCGCGACGAGGTGCGGCGTCACGATGATCAGCAGCTCCTTGTCGTTCTGCTGATAGTTGAGCGTCTTGAAGAACGCCCCGATGATCGGCAGGTCGCCGAGCACCGGCACCTTGTTGACGTTCGACATCGTCTCGCGATCGATCAGGCCGCCGATCACGAAGCTCTCGCCGTCGCCGAGCTCGACCGTCGTGTCGGCGCGGCGCGTCGTGATCGCGGGCACCGCGACGCTGTTGATCGTCACGCCATGCACGAAATCGAGCTGACTCGATTCCGGCGCGACCTTCAGTGCGATGCGCCGCGCACTCAGCACCGTCGGCGTGAGCGTCAGGCCGACGCCGTACTGCTTCCACTGGATCGCCGTCGAGCCGAGCGCCTGCGGCACCGGCACCGGGATCTCGCCGCCCGCGAGGAAGCTCGCGCTCTGACCGGACAGCGCGACGAGCGTCGGCTGCGCGAGCACGCGTGCGAGGTTGTTTGCTTCGAGGATCGAGATGTCGCCGAAAATGCCGCGGCCGGTCGAGTTCACGACAAGGTTGAATGCAGATGCAAGCGGCGTTGCCAGTGTCGGAATGAACGACAGTGTGCCGGGCCCGGATGTGTAGTCTGCGGGAGGCGACGCGTTCGTCGACGTGCCGCCCGTCGAAGTGCTGCTCGTTGCCGAGCTATACGATTGCAGCCCGCCGGGCCCCAGCGCGCCAAATGCGAAGCCGTTGCTGTGCTTGAAAAAGTTCAGCCCTGCCTGTTTCAGCACCGAGCGGCTGAATTCGACGACGCGCACGTCGACCTGCACGGTATTCCGGCCGCCGACCGTCGATGCGTCGATCATCGTGCCGCCCTTGCCGGCCTTGCCGAGCGTTCCGCTCGCGCCGCCGCCGCGCTTGCCGGTCGCGCCCGCGTCCCCCGCGCCCCAGCTTGCGCCGCCCTTGTCGGCCCCCTTGTCGGCCATGTGCTGGCCGATCGCGGCGGCGCGCTCGTGCGCATCGAGCGATGCCGCCGAACCGGACAGCACCGCGACGTCGCCATACGCCTTCGCGTCGGGCGTCGAGCTGTCGAGCACCGCATGCGCGGCCGCGTCGACGACGTTGACGTTCCATACCGTCGGCTCGTCGCGGCCGCGCTCCCACAGCATCACGTTCGTCGAGCCGGGCGCCTTCGCGACCAGCAGCACGGCGCCGGCGCGGCTGCCCTTCATGATCAGTACGTCGGCCACCGACGGGTCGCCGACCGCCACCCGCTGCAGCGCGCGCCCGGCGGCGATCTGCCGTTGCGAGCCGACGGCGAGATCGATCGATGCGCCGGCGCCGGCCGCCGCGGCCAGCGTCGCGCCTGTCAGGGTCCAGATGGCAATCGCGAATGCAATCAGTGTGTTCTTCATTGTGTCGCTGCTTTCGATGACCGTGCGGGTTGTCGTTCAGAAGTTGTTCAATAGGCGACCGTCTCGGCCCGCCCGCCGCGTATCACTTCGATGCCGCCGCCCGGCCGCGCCATGACCGGCGCGCGCGGCGCGGCCGGCTCGCGTGGCGCGCTGCGCGCGCGCGACGCGGACAGCTCGTCGAGCGCGACGCCCGTGGCCGCCACGGCCGACGGCCCGAGCTCGCCCATCGTGCGCATCGCGACGGTCTGCGCGGCGATTTCGTCATCGTGCGGATTGCGCAGCGCGAGCGTCAGGCGACCGTTCGCGTCGGCCAGCGTCAGCGCGTCGACCTGCGCGGTCGGTACCGCGAGCACCGCGGTCCGCGCCATGCTCGTCGGCCCAGCCGCGCCGTCGCGATCGGGCGTCGCATCGCCGAATGCCAGCACGCGCACCTTCGACAGCAGCAGGCGCGCCTGCGTACGCGGAATCTCCGAGCCGGTCTGGCCGCCGGCGCCGCCCTCGCGCTTCAGGTTCAGGAACACGTCGACGAAGTTGCCGGGCCGCAGCCGGTTGCCGACCGCACTCGTTTCATCCACCCTGACCGCGACCGCCCGCTCGCCGGGCGCCACCTGGTCCGCGAGCCCCGACGTCAGCGCGGCCGCGAGCACCGGCGACGCATCGAGGATGTCGTTCGCCGGCACGCGGCCGACGAGCGCGTCCGGATCGCTGAATGCGCCCGCCGGCAACACCGGCGCCTGCACGATCTTCAGCCCGTCGGCGGTGATCGCCTGCCCGGCCGGCAGCAGGTGCGCGGCGACGACGAGCGCCACCGTCGTCGTCACCGCGGCCTGCGCCACGACCGGCGCCGGCGCTCGGGCCGGACCGCGCCCGAGCATCCATGCATAGATGCCCAGCAAGACTGCGATCGCAATCAGCAGGCCGGCGATGATTTTGGTCAGGTTGTTCGCCATGGTGAGTGTCGGGTGCCGTCAGTGATGTTGTCGTGTCGGTTGTGTCGAAGTGCGGATCAGGGTTCACGCATCGGGGTCGCGTCGCGCATGCTGCGTCACAGGATGGTCGCCGGATTGATCTGCACGGTCGCCGTGCTCGTCAGCGCGCTCGGCAACACGAGGCCGAGCAGCGGCAGCGACGGCACCAGCGGATATTGCGCATACGGGTAGGTCACCGTGACCGTCACGCAGTACATCGAAGCGTCGTAGCTGCACGCCGCCGACGACGGCGCCGGCACCACGACGTTCGGCAGCCAGCGGGTCAGGTTCTGCGCGGCCCTGCGGGCTGCACTCGCGCGGTCCTGCAGCGCCTGCGCCCCCTGGCCGTTCGCCTCGGGCACATAGTTCAGCGCCGCCCGCGCACCTTCGGTCGCGGCCAGCGTCAGGTTCTGCTGGATCGCGAAGATCAGCCCGTACGACACGAGCGCATAAAAGATCACGAAGAACAGCGGGAACACGAGCGCGAACTCGACCGCCGTCGCGCCCCGCTGGCGCCGCCGTGCACGCGGCTGTCGCTGCGTCGTCATTGCACGCCCCCTGACGCGACGAGATGCGCGAGCCACCCTGCCGCCGGCGCCACGAGGCACGCGGCATACGGCGTCGCGCGCCGGCCGCCCAACGTCATCGCGGGCGCGCTGCGCTGCCGCAGCGCGCCGATCGACGTGTTCGACATCGCCATCAGCGCAAGCGCATGCACGCCGGCCGCGATGCTCGCGACCGCCCATAGCCAGAACAGCGCATGCGCGCCGCACCATGCGCCGAGCACCGCGAATACCTTCACGTCCGCTGCGCCCATGACGCGAAAGGCGAAAAAGGGAAAAAGGCTGACTGCCCCGACCAGCATGCCGATTAATGCCTGCTTCGGGAAAATGCCGAATGGATTGGCATGCGCGAATGTGCTTGCGAATCCCGCAATCAATCCCGCGACGACCAGCGTATTCGGTACGCGTCGAAAGCGGATATCGCCGAGTGCGACAAGCATCGCCCAGGCGAAGAAAATACCGATGCTGAACAGGAGTGCCATGTCGAAACCGGACGCGCGTGCGACAACGAGCGAGTCGCGATCGCGACTCGCTCGCCACGACTGCCGAACGCAGCGATCAGCCCGCGGCGGTTGCCAGCTGGTTGTAGATGTTGGTGAACACCTGACCCAGTCGAGTGCCGATATCCGAGACGCTCGTCATGATGGCAACAGCAATCAGCCCCGCGATCAGACCATATTCGATCGCGGTCACCCCGTCTTCCTCCTTGAGGAAGCGAATCATCATTGCTTTCATTTTATTTCCTCGTGCCTGTATGTTTGTTTCTCTGGCCGCTTTTACGATGCTTGAGTCCTCGCATATCCGGCCTGGCTCCGCGCCGTTTGCCACACTTGCCGTGACAACGATCGGATGCCCATTCTTTATAGCGCGTCCTGCACGACGCGGATCATCATTTGATGGAAATTAACATTCGCGTCATAGATCTCCTCGAACGTGTGTACCGAATCGTACAAAACTTACAACTGCCACGAATCTTATCTCCGAACCCTTTTAATTTCCAACCTCTTTTAACAATCCTGATCGAAAAAAACGATGCGTAGCACACCCTATTTGTACGGCGTTCCGGTACGTTTTACACATAGGATTTACGATAGGTTAGATGTGCACATCTAATCCACCTATAAAACAGACGACCGTTCGCACTCTCCTGCCCCGCACGTTACGTCGCTCGCGTAACGCCAATGATGTGACGTTACGTTACGAACCCGTTGAAATCGCTCCCCGGTTCCGGCCGCTCAAACATTTTCAACAATCTTTCAATTCACGCAAGCCCTTTTCCCATAAGGAAATACCTCGTTTAAAACCCGTCGTCGAACCATCGATCGCCGAAATGGCACGACAGTTGCAGAGTAGTCCGCGCACCACTCAACACAACACTAGTTTTAATGCGAGGACGAAATGGACACTCAGGTTATCCCTCATGGCGCGCTCCGGACGACTCTGATCACGGCCACCGTGGCAGCCATGCTTTCCCTGTCCGCCTGCGGCGGCTCCGGTTCGATCAGCAAGGGCCTCGGCGGCTCGAACTCGGGCGGCGGCAGCGATTCGATTTCCACGTCCGGCGGCGGCACGTCGGGCTCGACGAGCGGCACGTCGGGCAGCACGAGCGGCGGCACCAGCGGTTCAACGAGTGGTAGCACCAGCGGCACGACGAGCGGGACGACCAGCGGCACGAGCGGCACGTCGGGCGTGTCGTCGAACCCGGTCGGCAACGTGCTCGCCAGCAGCAGCAACATCGTGACCGGCGTCGGTTCGACCGTGTCGGGTCTCGGCGCCGTGGTCGGCAGCCAGACGCTGCCGGGCGTCAACCCGCAGACGACGCAAGCGGCCGGCGGCATCGTGCAAAGCGTCGGCGGCGCGGTGACCGCGCTCGGCGATGGCCTCGGCAACGGGCTCGGCCAGCTCGGCGCGACGAGCAACCCGGTCGGCGTCACGGTGGCCAGCACCGGCGGCGTGGTCAATCAGCTCGGCAACGCGGTCACGCAGACCGGCAATCTCGTCACGAGCCTCGGCAGCGGCCCGCTGTCGCCGCTCGCGCCCGTGACCGGCGCCGTCGGCGGCCTCGTGCAGACGGTCGGCAACACCGTCGCGAACGGCGGCAACACGCTGACCAACGCCCTGTCGACCGGCCCGATCCAGCAAGTCACGCAGACCGTCAGCTCCGTGATCACGCCGATCACGACGATGGTCGGCAACACGACCCAGACGGTTGGCTCCGCAACCGGTCTCGGCGCGCCGGTCAACACGCTGCTCGGCACGCTCGGCAACGGACTGAACCAGGCCGGCGCAATGATCGCGTCGACGGGCGGCAACCCGGTCACGACCGGCCTCGGCACCACGGTCTCGTCAACGGGCAATACCGTGAAGGCGGTCGGCGGGCTGCTGACCGGCGGCAGCGGCGGCGTCACCAATCCGCTCGCGCCGATCACGGGCATCGTGTCGACCGTCACTGGAGCGCTTGGCGGCGCGACCGGCGGCTCCACCAGCCCGCTCGCGCCGATCACGGGCATCGTGTCGACCGTCACCGGCGGGCTCGGCGGCGCGACCGGCGGCTCCACCAGCCCGCTCGCACCGGTCACGGGCATCGTGTCGACCGTCACCGGGGCGCTTGGCGGCGCGACCGGCGGCTCCACCAGCCCGCTCGCACCGGTCACGGGTCTCATCTCCACGGTCACCGGCGCACTCGGCGGCGCGACGGGTGGCTCCAGCGGCGCCAGCCCGCTCGCGCCGGTCACCGGGGCGCTGAACACGGTCACCACCGCGGCCGGCAGCGCGACGTCGGGCGCACCGGCGCTGGCCGGCGGCACCGGCGCAGTGACGAGCTCGGGCACGTCGTCGAATCCGCTCGCCCCCGTCACGTCGCTGATCGGCGGCCTGCTCGGCGGCATTCACAAGTAAATCCGCTCGTTCCATTCATCGACAAGACTGCGAGGAGTCAACCATGTCCCAGCAACGTACTCTCACGTCGGCCGCGCTGCGCCAGTGGCGCGTTCCCCTCACCGCGTTCGCCGCGGCGTGCCTGCTCGCCGCCTGCGGCGGCAACGGCGTGAACGCGCCGCCGGCCAGTGCCGACGGCGGCACCACGAGCGGCACGAACAACCCCAGCACGAGCGGCACCAGCAGCGGATCGACGGGCACCAAGGGCGTCGTCAGCACGCTCGGCCAGACCACCTCGGATCTCGGCAGCACGATCGGCAACGTGAGCGTGCCGGGCCTCGGCAACGGCGTGACGCAAGGCCTCGGCAGCACCGTGTCGAGCACGGGCACGATCCTCGGCGCAGCGGCGGACGCCGTCAGCAACGGGCTCGGCCAGATCGGCTCCACGCAGAACCCGGTCGGCACGACGGTGGCCGGCCTCGGCAACGTCGTCGGCGCGACGAGCAACACCGTGTCCGGGCTGAGCGCGACGGTCAAGGCGCTCGGCACCGGCCCGCTGGCGCCGCTCGCGCCGGTCACGTCCCCGGTCGGCACGGTGCTCGACACGGTCGCCAACGGCCTCGGCGCCGCCGGCAACACGATCGGCTCGACGCTGTCGTCCGGCCCCGTGCAGCAGGTGACGCAACCGCTCAGCTCGGCGATCACGCCGCTCGTCATCACGGCCGGCCAGCTCACGCAGCAGGTCGGCACGACGACGGGCCTCGGCCAGCCGGTTTCCGGCCTGCTCGGCCAGGTCGGCGGCGCGATCAGCTCGGCCGGCCAGCAGGTCGCGGGCACGTCGAGCCAGCCGCTCGTCGGCGACGTCGGCCAGCTCGTCAGCTCGGTCGGCAACACCGTGACCAACGCCGGCGGCCTCGTCAATCCGAACGGCCCGAATGGCGCCGCGCCGATCCCCGGCCTGATCACGAGCCTCGTCGGCGGCTCGACGGCCACTGTTCAGAGCGGCTCGCCGAGCGGCACGGCATCGGGTTCGACCAACCCGCTCGGCGGCCTGTTGTCGGGTCTCGGCTCGACGCCCCTCGGCCCGCTCACGGGCGCAATCGGCGGCTCGACGTCGGGCGGCGCGAGCAATCCGCTCGCGCCGGTCACGGGTCTCGTGTCGACCGTCACCGGCGCACTCGGCGGCGCGACGGGCGGCACGGGCAGTACAAACCCGCTCGCGCCCGTTACGGGCTTGCTGAATACTGTCACGGGCACGGCGAGCACCGGAGGATCGTCGAGCCCGCTTGCACCGCTCACGTCGCTGGCCGGAGGCGCGACGGGGTCCACGTCGGGCGGATCGACCGGTCTGCTCGCGCCGGTCACGGGGTTGCTGGGCACGCTGGGCGGCGTCGGCAAGTAAGGACACCTGCGCATTCGCGGCCGGATCGAACGCGCAGCCGTCCCGATCGCAACCGGCAAGGCGGCACACCACGCGCGGCGCCATCGGCGCCGCGTGCGGATATTAGAAGACGACAAGCAAGGCCAACGAGGAACAACAATGAAATCCAGACGCGATAAATGGATGCTGCTGCTCGCCATCACGGCGGCGGTAGGCGCGGCACAGGCGCAGACGCGCATCGCCGGCAACCCGGTCGACTCGCTTCCCCAGATCAATGCGCCGAAGAAGGGGCCGAACGTGACCGTGCAGGTCGCGCCCCAGGCGCCGCAATTGCAGGAACTGCTCTCGCGTCACCTGACGCCGGCCACGTTCCAGGTCGAAGGCGTCAAATCGGTGCCGTTCGAGGAAATCTCGCGCCGTTTCACGCCGCTCGTCGGCAAGGACATCACGATCGGCGAGCTGATCGAGACCGCCAACGGCGTGACGAAGCTTTACCAGGATCGCGGCTACGCGCTGTCGTTCGCGTTCATCCCCGCGCAAACCTTCGAAAACGGCGTCGTGCGCGTGACCGTCGTCGAGGGCTATGTTGCGGACGTGAAGGTCACCGGCAAGCCCGGCGCGATGGAATCGAAGATCCGCGCGATCGCCGCGCACATCACCGCCGATCGTCCGCTGCGCCGCGCGACGTTCGAGCGCTACGTGAACACGTTCGGCCTGCTGCCCGGCCTGTCGGTGAAGGCCAACGTGCCCCCGCCGCAGAGCACCGACGGCGCGACGACGCTCGAGCTGAACGTCGACCGCAAGCCGTTCAACATCGGCACCGGGATCGACTTCAACCACCCCGGCGTGCAAGGCCTCATCACCGCGACCGAAAACGGCCTCACATCGTTCGGCGAGCAGTTGAGCATCTCCGCGCTCGCGCCGCCGGGACGGGACAAGCAGACCTACTTCGCGTTCAGCGGCGCGGTGCCGGTCGGCAGCAGCGGGCTCATCACGCGCCTCGACGCCAGCACGTACCGCGGCAAGCCGGCCGACAACCCGGGCCTGCCGTCGTACGTCCAGCGCACGGTGAAAAACGAAAAGCTGGGTCTTTCGGCATCCTATCCGTTACTGCTGAACAACCAGCGCAGCCTGCTCGGCACCGTGTCCGGCTACGCGTCGCACAACGAGGATCGCTACCAGAACCAGATCAACGGGGCGACGCTCGACAACCGGACGCAGGTTCGCGTGCTGCAGATGCAGCTCGACTACACGAGCGTGAGTCCGACGCAGGTGCGAAAGCTGAGCGTGAACGTCGCGAAGGGTTTCGACATTCTCGGCGCGTCGAAATCGCAGGACATCAGCGTCGGCAACGCCACGACGTCGGTGCCGAGCCCGATTTCGCTGACCTTCGTGCGCACCGGCGCGACGTTCACGCAGACCAACGAATGGCCGTTCCGGATCGGCACGTCGGTCTCGCTGACGGGCCAGTACAGCCCGAATTCGCTGCCGACGTCCGAGCAGATCTCGTTCGGCGCGCAGCGCTACGCGCTCGGCTATCAGCCGGGCGAGACGTCGGGCGATTCGGGATGGGGCATGTCGCTCGAGGTCAATCGCGCGTTCTCGCCCGGCTGGACTTACCTGAAGTCGATCACGCCTTACATCGCGTACGACATGGCGCGGATCTACCTGCATGCCGGCACGCCGTCGCCGAGCCGGCTGTCGTCGGTCGGCATCGGCGTGCGGCTGACCGACAGCCGCTACTACAGCCTCGACCTGTCCGTTGCGAAACCGGTCGGCGACGCGCCGCTCGAAAGCGCGTCGCGCAGCCCGCGCGTGAACGCGTCGTTCTCGTACCAGCTCAATTGATTGCGCCCCGCTCGGCCCGCCGCGCGGGGCGTTTCGATTAGAGTCCCCTCTATCAAACGCGGCGCCTGGTTTCACGTATTCTGCCGGAAGCTCGCAACATGCCACCGTCCCACGCAGACGGTCGTGCGAGCGGTTCGAAAACGACATGCAAAACAAGGAGGACGACGATGACTCACCTGACCCGCCCGTTGCGCGCGATGGCCCTGGCCGGCGCGCTGCTCGCCTGTGCCGCGCACGCCTTTGCGCAAGGCGACAGCCCGATCGGCACGTGGCAGACGATCGACGACAGTACCGGCAAGCCGAAAGCGCTCGTGCAGATCGCCGAGGATTCGGACGGCTCGCTGTCGGGCAAGGTCGTCAAGGGCCTTGGCGCGAACGACACGCCTGATCGCCGCTGCACCGCATGCACGGACGAACGCAAGGATCAGCTGATCAAGGGCATGACGATCATCAAGGCGATGAAGAAGGATGGCGACCACTGGGATGGCGGCAACATCCTCGACCCCGAGAACGGCAAGGTCTACAAGTGCAAGATGACGCTGGACGACGGTGGTCAGAAGCTGGTCGTGCGCGGCTATATCGGCGTGTCGCTGCTCGGCCGGTCACAGACCTGGGTTCGCCAGCCGTAACGGCCTGCGCGCGACAGCGCGCCGCATCACATCAATCGGCCTGCGACGATGTCGCAGGCCGATTTCATTTCGGGACGACACAGGCGTGCAATGCGGGCGATCATGCTGCGCGCTTCAGTGCTTCCGCCCGATACGCGCGCGGCGCCGGCATTGCCACGCTGCGCGCTTCCGCTGCCTTCGACTGCGCGTGCTTGCGCATCCGCGTGACCAGCGTGTTGCACAGATTGATGCCCGCCTCGCCATAGAGCGCACGCATCACGTGCATCAGCGCGCCGGTTTCATGCCAGACCTTGAAGCGGCGATGGCACGTCTGGTACGACGGATAGCGGCGCGGCATTGCAGACCAGGTCGCGCCGCTGTAGATCACCCACAGCACGCCGTTCAGCACGGCGCGTGTGTTGGCGAGCGGCCGGCCGCGCAACTCGGTGCGCGGCTGCAATTCCGGTAGAAGCGACGTGACGCGCTTCCACTCGTCGTCGGTTAGATCGCGATACGGTGTCATGGACATCTCCAGCCTTAGGAACCATGACGCAACGATATCGGCTCAACCCGGGGTTGAATATAAGACTAATCCGAAATTACGACGAGATGACATCGATTTAACCGGAATTAAACATTGAATACCGCGACTTCGCACGCCGCATCGATCGCTCGCGCTCAGGTCAACGAAGTATCGACGATGCGGCGCGGCGTCTTGAGATACTCCTTCGACTGCATCTCGACGATCCGCGAGACCGTCCGCGTGAATTCGTTGGCCATCGGCCCTTCAATGTACAAATGCTCGGCCGGCACCGCCGCGGACATCAGCAGCTTGACCTTGTGGTCGTACAGCACGTCGATCAGCCACGTGAAGCGGCGCGCCTCCGACGCCATCCTCGGCGACATCTGCGGCACCTCGGACAGCACGATCGCATGGAAGCGGCTCGCGAGCTCGAGGTAGTCGTTCTGCGAACGCGGCCCGCCGCACAGCGTCGCGAAATCGAACCACACGACGCCGTCGGCCTTGCGCAGCGCCTTCAGCTCGCGCTTCTCGATATGCAGGATCGGGCTCTCGTCGGGCACCGCGGCGAGCTGCGCGAACGCATGGCGCAGCGCGCGATCCGCGTCCGCGCCGAGCGGCGTGTGGTACATCTGCACCTGCGCGAGCGTGCGCTGGCGATAGTCGACGCCCGCATCGACGTTGAGCACGTCGAGCCTGTTCTTGATGAGCGCGATCGCCGGCAGCATCCGGTCGCGATGCAGGCCGTCCGGATACAGGTCGTCCGGATCGTAGTTGGACGTCATCACGAACTGCACGCCGTTCGTGAACAGCCGGTCGAGCAGCCGGTACAGGATCATCGCGTCGGCGATGTCCGACACGTGGAACTCGTCGAAGCAGATCAGCCGGTAGCGCTTCGCGATGCGTCGCGCGAGCTCGTCGAGCGGATCGGCCTGCCCCTTCAGTTCCTCGAGCTCGCGGTGCACTTCGCGCATGAACTCGTGGAAATGAAGGCGCGTCTTGCGCTGCACGGGCACGACCGCATAGAAGCTGTCCATCAGGAAGCTCTTGCCGCGCCCGACGCCGCCCCACATATAGACGCCGCGCGGCAGGTCCGGACGAATGATGAGTTTCTTGAACGCGTTCGAGCGGCGCGCCTTGTAGGCCACCCACTCGTCGTAGCAACGCTGCAGGCGATCGATCGCCGCGCGCTGCGCGGGGTCGGACTGGTAACCGCGCGTGGTCAGCTCCCGCGCGTAGTATTCGGTGACGTTCATCGGGCAAACCAGAAAAGACGAAGGCGGGCAGGAAACCCCGCCCGCCTTCGTCGTAGGACCGCAGCGCCGGCCGCAGGACGGGCCGGCGCGTCAATGCGCGCTTAGCTGTTCAGCGAGCGCTTGTCGACGGCGAGCGCCGCTTCGCGCATCACTTCCGACATCGACGGGTGCGGATGGCAGATGCGGGCGATGTCTTCCGACGCCGCCTTGAACTCCATCGCCACCACGGCTTCCGCGATCAGGTCCGACGCGTTCGCCGCGATCACGTGCACGCCGAGCAGCTCGTCGGTCTTCGCGTCCGCGATCATCTTCACGAAGCCGTCCGGCGCGTTCATGCCGAGCGCGCGGCCGTTGATCGAGAACGGGAACTTGCCGCTCTTGATCTCGCGGCCTTCCGCCTTCAGCTGCTGCTCCGTCTTGCCGACCCATGCGATTTCCGGGTACGTGTAGATCACCCACGGAATGCAGTTGTAGTCGATGTGCGGCTTCTGGCCGTCGATCACTTCCGCGACCAGCACGCCTTCGTCTTCCGCCTTGTGCGCGAGCATCGGGCCGCGCACCACGTCGCCGATCGCGTAGACGTTCGGCACCGCCGTGCGGCAGTGGTCGTCCACGTCGATGAAGCCGCGCTCGTTCGCCTTCAGGCCGATCGCCTCGAGGCCGAGGTTGTCGGTGTTCGGCACGCGGCCGACCGACACGATCAGGCGGTCGGCGTCGAGCGTCTGTGCGTTGCCGTCCTTGTCCGTGTACGCGATCGACACGCCGTCCGGCGTCGCCTTCACGTCGCCGATCTTCACGCTGAGGTGAATGTCGAGGCCCTGCTTCTTGAACAGCTTCGCGGCTTCCTTCGCGAGCGCTTCGTCAGCCGCGCCGAGGAACGCCGGCAGCGCTTCGAGCACCGTCACTTCGGCGCCGAGGCGGCGCCACACCGAGCCGAGCTCGAGGCCGATCACGCCCGCGCCGATCACGGCGAGCTTCTTCGGCACCGAGTCGAACGTCAGCGCGCCTTCGTTGTCCGAAACGATCTTGTTGTCGACCGGGATGCCCGGCAGGTGACGTGCCTTCGAGCCCGTCGCGATGATCACGTTCTTCGCGGTGACGACTTCGGTTTCGCCCTCGCCGCTCACTTCGATCTGCACGCCGGCATCGGTCTTGCCGGTGAACTTGCCGTGGCCCTTCAGCCACGTGATCTTGTTCTTCTTGAACAGGAACTCGATACCGGACGTCATCTTCTCGACGATCCCGTCCTTGCGGCCGAGCATCTTCGCGAGGTCGATCTTCACGCCGTCGACGCTGATGCCGTGGTCGGCGAGGTGGTGCGACGCGTTCTCGAACTCTTCCGACGACGCAAGCAGCGCCTTCGACGGGATGCAGCCCACGTTCAGGCAGGTGCCGCCGAGCTTCAGCGCGCCGGCCGGGTTCTTCCACTTTTCGATACAGGCAACGGTCTTGCCCAGTTGAGCGGCGCGGATCGCGGCGATGTAGCCGCCGGGGCCGGCGCCGATCACGACGACGTCAAATTCCTTGGACATGGCAATCCTTTCTTCTTGTGCGTGCGCACGGGCGCGCGAGATCGCGCGCCCGTGCGGAGCGGGTCAATGCAGGTGGCGTGGCTTACAGGTCGAGCAGCAGGCGTGCCGGATCCTCGAGCGCATCCTTCATCGCGACGAGCGACAGCACCGCTTCGCGGCCGTCGATGATCCGGTGGTCGTACGACAGCGCCAGATAGTTGATCGGACGGATCACGATCTGGCCGTTCTCGACGACCGGACGCTCCTTCGTTGCGTGCACGCCGAGGATTGCCGATTGCGGCGGGTTGATGATCGGGGTCGACAGCATCGAGCCGAACACGCCGCCGTTCGAGATCGAGAACGTACCGCCCGTCATTTCCTCGATCGACAGCTTGCCGTCCTTCGCCTTCTGGCCGAATTCCGCGATCTTCTTTTCGATGTCGGCGAGGCTCATCTGGTCGGCATTGCGCAGGATCGGCACCACGAGACCGCGCGGCGAGCCGACGGCGATACCGATGTCGAAGTAGCCGTGATAGACGATGTCGTTACCGTCGATCGACGCGTTCACGAGCGGGAACTTCTTCAGCGCGTGGACTGCCGCCTTCACGAAGAACGACATGAAGCCGAGCTTCACGCCGTGTTCCTTCTCGAACTTGTCCTTGTACTTGTTGCGCAGCTCCATGACCGGAGCCATGTTGACTTCGTTGAACGTCGTCAGGATCGCGTTGGTCTGCTGCGACTCGAGCAGACGCTCGGCGATACGCGCACGCAGGCGCGACATCGGTACGCGCTGCTCCGGACGGTCGTTCAGCCACGTCGTTGCCGACGCCGGCACCTTCACGTCCGGCAGCGACGCCTTCGCCGCGGCGGTCTTCGCCGGTGCGGCGGCCGGTGCGGCCTTCGGCGCGCCGGCGGACAGCACGTCGCCCTTCGTGATGCGGCCGTCGCGGCCCGAGCCGGCGACGTCGCCTGCGGCGAGGCCCTTCTCGGCCAGCAGCTTCGACGCGGCCGGCGATGCAGCCGCCGTGCTCGACGCCGTCGCGGCGGCGGCCGGCTGGGCGGCCGGTGCGGCAGCAGCGGGAGCGGCTGCCGGCTTGACTTCGGTAGCGCCTGCCGCTGCTTCGGCCGCGCCTGCCTTCGCTTCGGTGTCGATCGTCGCGATCACCTGGTCGGCGACCACCGTGTCACCGTCGTTCTGCAGCACTTGTGCGAGCACGCCGGCGGCCGGCGCCGGCACTTCGAGCACGACCTTGTCGGTCTCGAGTTCGATCAGGATTTCGTCCTGCGCGACGGCTTCGCCGGGCTTCTTCTTCCACTGCAGCATGGTGGCTTCCGAAACCGACTCCGAAAGCTGGGGGACCTTGACTTCTACGATAGCCATGTGATTTTCCTGGATGCTTAATCTGGGTAATGACGAGCTGGCGATTCTTCAGGCCGATGCGGCGCGATGCGCGTCCTGCGGGCCAAAAGATTCGGGAAAGCGCTGCGCGCCTTCCCGTTTCGCTTGACGTCGGTTATTTCGCGATCGATGCGCTCTTCAGGCGGCCGAAAGCACCTTCGATGAGGGCCTTCTGCTGCTCGTAGTGCTTCGCGTAGTAGCCGACCGCCGGCGAGGCCGAAGCCGGACGGCCGCTGTATGCCAGCTTCTGCCCTTCCTTCATGCCTTCCTTCAGGTGGTGTTCGACGTAGAACCACGGGCCCTGGTTTTGCGGCTCGTCCTGCACCCAGACCACTTCGGTCGCGTTCTCGTACTTCTTCAGTTCAGCTTCGAACTGCTTGTGCGCGAACGGATACAGCTGTTCGATACGGATGATCGCAACGTCGTTCGCCTTCGTTTCGCGGCGATGCGCGACGAGGTCGAAGTACACGCGGCCCGAGCAGGCCAGCACGCGCTTGACCTTCTTCGCGTCGATGCCGCCGTCGGTTTCGCCGAGCACCGGCTGGAACGAGCCCTTCGCCAGTTCCGACAGGTCCGACACGGCTTCCTTGTGACGCAGCAGCGACTTCGGCGTCGCGACGATCAGCGGCTTGCGGAACAGGCGGATCATCTGGCGGCGCAGCAGGTGGAAGATCTGCGCCGGCGTCGTCGGCTGGACCACTTGCATGTTGTGGTCCGCGCACAGTTGCAGGAAACGCTCGATACGGGTCGACGAGTGCTCCGGGCCCTGGCCTTCATAGCCGTGCGGCAGCAGCATCGTCAGGCCCGACACGCGGCCCCACTTCACTTCGCCGGACGAGATGAACTGGTCGATCACGACTTGCGCGCCGTTGACGAAGTCGCCGAACTGCGCTTCCCACAGCACGAGCGTGTTCGGCTCGGCGGTCGAGTAGCCGTATTCGAAGCCCAGCACCGCCTCTTCCGACAGCACCGAGTCGATCACCGTGAACTTCGCCTGGTTGTCGGCGATGTTCTGCAGCGGCACGTACGTGCCGTCGTTCCAGCGCTCGCGGTTCTGGTCGTGCAGCACCGCGTGACGGTGCGTGAACGTGCCGCGGCCCGAGTCCTGGCCGGTCAGGCGCACCGAGTAGCCCGACGCGACGAGCGACGCGAACGCGAGGTGCTCGGCCATGCCCCAGTCGAGCGGCTGGTCGCCGCGCGCCATGTTGCGGCGGTCGTTGATCACGCGCTCGACGAGCGGGTGGACCTTGAAGTTTTCCGGCACCGTCGTGATGCGTTCGCCGAGACGCTTCAGCTCGGCGAGCGGCACCGCCGTGTCGGCTGCGTCCGTCCACTTGCGATTCAGGAACGGCACCCAGTCGACCGCGTACTTGCTCTTGTAGTTCGACAGGACCGGATCGACCGTGTGGTGTCCGTCGTCCATCGCCTTGCGGTACGCCTTCACGAAGCCGTCGGCGTCTTCCGCATTGATCACGCCCTGCTGCACGAGCTTCTCGGCGTACAGCGCACGGGTGCCCGGGTGCTGCGCGATCTTCTTGTACATCAGCGGCTGCGTGACCGCCGGCGTGTCCTGCTCGTTGTGACCCAGCTTGCGGAAGCAGACGATGTCGATCACGACATCCTTGTGGAACTGCATCCGGTAGTCGATCGCGATCTGCGTCGCGAGGATCACGGCTTCCGGATCGTCGCCGTTCACGTGCAGCACCGGCGCCTCGATCATCTTGACGACGTCGGTACAGTACAGCGTCGAGCGCGCGTCGCGCGGGTCGGACGTCGTGAAGCCGATCTGGTTGTTGATGACGATGTGCAGCGTGCCGTGCGTGCCGTAGCCGCGCGTCTGCGCGAGGTTCAGCGTTTCCATCACGACGCCCTGGCCTGCGAAGGCCGCGTCACCGTGGATCTGCACCGGCAGCACCTGCAGGCCGTCTTCGTCGCCGCGACGATCCATCCGCGCCTTCGCCGAGCCCTCGACCACCGGGTTCACGATTTCGAGGTGCGACGGGTTGAACGCGAGCGACAGGTGGACCGGGCCGCCTTCCGTCGACACGTCCGACGAGAAGCCCTTGTGGTACTTCACGTCGCCGGCCGGCAGGTCATCGACGTGCTTGCCTTCGAATTCGGCGAACAGGTCGGCCGGCATCTTGCCGAGCGTGTTGACGAGCACGTTCAGGCGGCCGCGGTGGGCCATGCCGATGATGATTTCCTGCACGCCGCGCTTGCCCGAGTGCTGGACGACTTCGTCCATCGCCGCGATGAAGCTTTCGCCGCCTTCCAGCGAGAAGCGCTTCTGGCCGACGTACTTGGTGTGCAGGTAGCGCTCGAGGCCTTCAGCGGCCGTCAGGCGGTTCAGGATGTGCTTCTTCTTGTCGACCGTGAAATTCGGCGTCGCGCGGGTCGATTCCAGGCGCTCCTGCCACCAGCGCTTCTGCTCGGGATCGCTGATGTACATGTACTCGGCGCCGATCGTGCCGCAGTACGTGTCGCGCAGCCCCTTGACGATGTCGCGCAGCGAAGCCTGGTCGAAACCGAAATACAGGTTGCTGGCGCTGTACGTCTGGTCCAGGTCGCCTTCGGAGAAGTCGTAGAACGCGGGTTCGAGTTCGGGAATGGCGGGACGTTCGCGACGCTTCAGGGGATCCAGATTGGCCCATTGCGAACCAAGGAAGCGATATGCGCTGATGAGGGACTGGACGTGAACTTGCTTGCGCGCCGCAGCCAGATTGGTGCCGCTTTCGCGCGGGATGAAGGCATTGGCCTTTGCACGCTCGGCGAACGATTCGACGATCGGGAAATGCGCGACGTCATTGGCATTCGAACCGTCCGTTGCAGGCACATTCTGCAGCGCGTCGAAATACTCTCGCCAGTTCTCCGGCACTGACGCCGGATTGTTGAGGTATGCATCGTACAGTTCTTCAACGTACGAAGCATTGCCGCCGAACAGATACGAGTTCAGCTGAAACTGCTTCATTACATCTGACATTTTACGCTCACCTTTCTTCGAGCTTCTCGAGAAATAGCGGGTTGCTCAACCTTCCGCGACACGGCCTGACCGTTTAGCGGATTGCGAATCAAGTCTTGCTTGGAAGGACCTAAAACTTGCGTGCGCGCAGCATATCACAGAACCGTTACCAGAGTTCACGCGGAAATGTGCCTGAAAGCACCGTGTGGCGGGGTTTCGCCGGATTGCCACATGCCGCTGAAACATTGTTTTGCAGGCCGCGCGCCTGCACGCCGCGCGGATGCGAAAAAGCCGCCCGGAGGCGGCTTTTTTCGTGTTGCCCGGAGTCGCTCCGGCGCACTCAGTCGATCGCGGCTTCGCGGCTTGCGCGGCGACGCTCGTGCTCCTTCAGGTGACGCTTGCGCAGGCGGATCGACTGCGGCGTCACTTCGACCAGTTCGTCGTCGTCGATGAACTCGACCGCGTATTCGAGCGACATCTGGATCGGCGGCACGAGACGCACGGCTTCGTCGGTGCCCGACGCGCGCACGTTGGTGAGCTGCTTGCCCTTGATCGGGTTCACGACGAGGTCGTTGTCGCGGCTGTGAATGCCGATGATCATGCCCTCATAGAGCGCGTCGCCCGGCTTCACGAACATGCGGCCGCGATCCTGCAGCTTCCACAGCGCGTATGCCACCGCTGCGCCGTCGTCCTGCGAGATCAGCACGCCGTTGCGACGCTCGCCGACCGAGCCGTCCTTGACCGGCGCGTACGAGTCGAAGATGTGGCTCATCAGGCCCGTGCCGCGCGTGAGCGTCAGGAACTCGCTCTGGAAACCGATCAGGCCGCGCGCCGGAATCTTGTATTCCAGACGCGTGCGGCCGCGGCCGTCCGACGCCATGTCGAGCATCTCGCCCTTGCGGCGACCGAGCTCTTCCATCACGCCGCCCTGGTGTTCGTCCTCGAGGTCGACCGTCAGCAGTTCGTACGGCTCGTGCTTCACGCCGTCAACTTCCTGCATCACGACGCGCGGACGCGACACCGCCATCTCGTAGCCTTCGCGGCGCATGTTCTCGACCAGGATCGTCAGGTGCAGTTCGCCGCGGCCCGACACTTCGAACACCGTCTCGTCGCCCGTGTCGCGCACGCGCAGCGCGACGTTGTGGTTCAGTTCCTTCATCAGGCGGTCGCGGATCTGGCGGCTCGTCACGAACTTGCCTTCACGGCCCGCGAGCGGCGACGAGTTGACGAGGAAGTTCATCGTCAGCGTCGGCTCGTCGACGGTGATCATCGGCAGCGCTTCCGGCGTGTCCACCGCGCAGATCGTCGCGCCGATGCCGACGTCTTCGATGCCGTTGATCAGCACGATGTCGCCCGCTTCGGCCGACTCGACCTGCACGCGCTCCAGACCCTTGAACGACAGCACCTGGTTGATCTTGCGGTTCAGCACGTCGCCTTCCGGGCCGAAGCGCATCACGACCGGCTGGCCCGGCTTGATGCGGCCGCGCGTGATGCGGCCGACGCCGATCCGGCCGACGTACGTCGAATAGTCGAGCGACGTGATCTGCAGCTGCAGCGGCGCTTCCGGGTCAGCCGGGCGGACCGGCACGTGCTCGAGGATCGCCTCGAACAGCGGGCGCATGTCGCCTTCGCGCGTGGCCGGATCGAGCGACGCGTAGCCGTTCAGGCCCGATGCGTAGACGATCGGGAAGTCGAGCTGCTCCTCGGTTGCACCGAGCTTGTCGAACAGGTCGAAGGTCTGGTTGATGACCCAGTCGATGCGCGCGCCCGGGCGGTCGACCTTGTTGATCACGACGATCGGCTTCAGACCGAGCGCGAGCGCCTTCTTCGTCACGAAGCGCGTCTGCGGCATCGGGCCCTCGACTGCGTCGACCAGCAGCAGCACCGAGTCGACCATCGACAGCACGCGCTCTACCTCACCGCCGAAGTCCGCGTGTCCCGGGGTGTCGACGATGTTGATGTGCGTGCCTTCGTATTCGACCGCGCAGTTCTTCGCGAGAATCGTGATCCCGCGCTCCTTTTCGATGTCGTTCGAGTCCATCACCCGCTCGGCGACTTGCTGGTTCTCGCGGAAGATGCCGGACTGGCGAAGCAGTTGGTCGACGAGCGTTGTCTTGCCGTGGTCGACGTGGGCGATGATGGCGATGTTGCGAAGGGCGCGGGTCATAGAAACCTGGAAATCGATTGGGTGCGCAAGTGCGCACGCCCGTTTGTCACGTGCGTGCGCGATGCACAGCTTGGAAACCATAAATTATAGCACGCGCGAATGACGCGAACGGTCCGCGCACTGCACCGCAACAAACCGGACCGCGATCCCAGTCCGCCAATGCGCCGGGCGCCCGCCCCGCCCGGCTTCCACCCCTCCGGCAAAAACCCTCTTTTCCGTAGGGCATTGGGCGGCGCCCTGCATACCCAAAGCCGTTCGATTAACATTTGTCGAAGCAAGCATTTGCGCCTACACTACTGCCTAGTCAACTATTGCAGTTTCACGGTTTTATGTCGGATCCTTCCTCTTCCCAGCCGCAGTCCGTATCGCTTTCGACCTATCAGGTGAACGATAGCGTCGGCTATCTGATGTCGCGTGTGAAATCGCTGATGACCAACCTCGTCACGCAGCGCACGCAAGGCGAACTCGGCATCACCGGCACGCAGGCCAGCATGCTGTTCATGATCGCGGTCGGCAAATGCTCGACGGCCGCCGAACTCGCCCGCGAATACGGGATCGACGCGAGCGCGGTGACGCGCCTGCTCGACCGCGTCGAGAAGCGCGGCCTGCTGTCGCGCGTGCGCAGCATCGAGGACCGGCGCGTCGTGCGGCTCGAACTGACCGACGAAGGGCGTGCGCTCGCCGAACGCCTGCCGGCCATCTTCCGCAGCGTGCTCGACCAGCTGCTGGACGGCTTCACGCCGGAGGAAGTCGGCTTCCTGAAAAGCATGCTGCGCCGCATTCTCGGCAACGCGTGCGAGACGACCGGCGGCAGCACGCCACAATAATTGCAACAACAATCATCTTTGACAGATTAATGTAAGGAAATCCTTGCAGTGGCCATTATTCATTCCGAGTCAGGGATCAGCGCGATGAAATCCTCTCCGTTATCCGTGCGCGCCGTCTCGTACCGGTCCGCCATCGCCGTCGCGGTCGCCGCGCTGGCGCTGACGGGCTGTGCGAACTACTTCGGCATCAAGAGCGACAAGCAGATCGCCCCGGCGTCGCAGTTCGAAACCGCGCAGAGCCTGCCCGCCCAGGGCGGCAAGTGGCCGTCGCTCGACTGGGCCACCGGGTTCGGCGACCCGCAGTTGCCGAAGCTTATCGACGAGGCGCTCGCCGACAATCCGTCGATCGCGCAGGCGCAGGCGCGGATCGCGAAGGCGTCGTCGTACATCGAGTCGTCGCGCTCGACGCTGCTGCCGAAGGTCGAAGGCAGCTATTCGTGGAACCGCCAGCTGTATTCGAGCAACGCACTCTTCCCGCCGCCGCTGGGCGGCCAGTGGTACAGCGAGAACAACGCGCTCGCGAGCGCGTCGTGGGATCTCGACTTGTGGGGCAAGAACCGCGAGCGCCTGCACACCGCCGTGTCGCAGGAAAAGGCCGCCGAGGCCGACATGCAGCAGGCGCGCATCACGCTCGCGTCGTCGATCGCCCGCACCTACAATTCGCTCGCGCAGCTCTATGCGCTGCGCGACATCGCGCAGCGCGAGATCGTCAACCGCCAGACGGTCGGCAAGATCACCGACGGCCGGGTGACCGCCGGCCTCGACACCAACGTCGAACGGCAGACCGCGCGCGGCAACATCGCGACGACCCAGGCGTCGCTGTCCGACCTCGACGGCCAGATCACGAGCGTGCGCTACCAGCTTGCCGCCCTGCTCGGCAAGGGGCCGGACCGCGGCCTGCAGATCGCCGCGCCGGTGCTGAATCCGGGCGGCGCCGTCGCGCTGCCCGACAATCTGCCGGCCGACCTCGTGTCGCGGCGCCCCGACATCGTCGCCGCGCGCTGGCAGGTCGAAGCCGCGATGCACGACGTGAAGGAAGCGAAAGCCGAGTTCTACCCCGACGTGAACCTCGCGGCGGGCTTCGGCTTCGATGCGTTCGGCTGGGGCAAATTCCTGAACTTCGCGAGCCGCCAGGCGCAGTTCAGCCCCGCGGTCCACCTGCCGATCTTCGACGGCGGCGCGCTGCGCGCGCAGCTCAAGGGCCGCTATGCGGACTTCGACCTGTCGGTCGCGAACTACAACCAGACACTGATCAGTGCACTGAACGACGTCGCGACGCAGGTTTCGTCGATCCGCGCGATCGACCGGCAGATGGACGACGCGCAGCGGGCGCTCGACGCGTCGACGAAGGCATACGACCTCGCGGTGATCCGCTACAAGGCCGGCCTGTCGCCGCAACTGCAGGTGCTGAACGCGGACAGCAACCGCCTCGCATCGGAACAGACCGTGACCAACCTGAAGATGCGGCGGCGCGACATGCAGCTCGCGCTGATCAAGGCGCTCGGCGGCGGCTTCGACGCCACCGGCACCCGCCTCGCCGCACCCGATGCCGAACAGCGCACCGCGCAGGCCAAGGCCGCGCAACAGGCCGCGAACTGAATCGGCACGACCACTACGCAGACACTCGAAACAACGGACGGAGAAAATCGCCATGAGCGACCCTCAACAGAACGCCGCCAGCGCCCAGGCGCAGAGTAACGGCAAGCGCAAGCGGATGATGACGCTGCTCGTCGCGGTCATCGTGATCGCGGCCATTGCCTACGGGCTGTACTACTTCCTCGTCGCGCGCTTCCACGAATCGACCGACGACGCCTACGTGAACGGCAACGTCGTGCAGATCACGCCGCAGGTCACGGGCACCGTGATCGCGGTGAAGGCCGACGACACGCAGACCGTCAAGGCCGGCGATTCGCTCGTGGTGCTCGACCCGGCCGATTCGCAGGTCGCGCTGCAGCAGGCCGAAGCGAACCTCGCGCAGACGGTGCGCCAGGTGCGCGGCCTGTTCGTCAACGACGACCAGTACCGTGCGCAGGTTGCGCTGCGCCAGTCGGACCTGTCGCGCGCCGAGGACGACCTGCGCCGCCGCCTTGCAGTCGCGCAGACCGGCGCCGTGTCGCAGGAAGAGATCTCGCATGCGCGTGACGCCGTAAAGGGCGCACAGGCGTCGCTCGACACCGCGCAGCAGCAGCTCGCGTCGAACCGCGCGCTGACCGCGAACACGACGATCGCGTCGCACCCGAACGTGCTCGCCGCGGCCGCGAAGGTCCGCGACGCGTATCTCGCCAACGCGCGCAACACGCTGCCCGCGCCCGTCACCGGCTACGTCGCGAAGCGCTCGGTGCAGGTCGGCCAGCGCGTATCGCCGGGCACGCCGCTGATGTCGGTCGTGCCGCTGAACGCGGTATGGGTCGACGCGAACTTCAAGGAAGTGCAGCTCAACCACATGCGCATCGGCCAGCCGGTCGAGCTGACGGCCGACATCTACGGCTCGTCGGTCGTCTATCACGGCAAGGTCGTCGGCTTCTCGGCCGGCACCGGCTCCGCGTTCTCGCTGCTGCCCGCGCAGAACGCGACCGGCAACTGGATCAAGGTCGTGCAGCGCCTGCCGGTGCGAATCGAACTCGACTCGAAGGATCTCGAAAAGCACCCGCTGCGCATCGGCCTGTCGATGCAGGTCGACGTCAACATCAAGGACGAGAGCGGCAACCAGCTCGGCAACGTGCAGAACACGGTTTACCAGACCGACGTGTTCGCGAAGTACGGCGACGAAGCCAACGCCGAAATCGCGCGCATCGTTGCGGAGAACGCGGGCGGCAACGCGTCGACCCCGGCGCCGGCCGCGGCGAAGCAAAGCAGCATCGCGAAGATGATGTAATCCGTTCCGTTCCCGGAAGACCATCGACATGGCACAGCCTCCTGTCTCTCACCCGCCCTTGCAGGGCGGGCAGCTCGTGATCGGGACGATCGCGGTGTCGCTCGCCGTGTTCATGAACGTGCTCGACACGTCGATCGCGAACGTCGCGATCCCGACCATCTCGGGCGATCTCGGCGTGTCGTCCGACCAGGGCACATGGGTCATCACGTCGTTCGCGGTCGCGAACGCGATCTCCGTGCCGCTGACGGGCTGGCTCACCGATCGCTTCGGACAGGTTCGCCTGTTCCTCGCGTCGATCATCCTGTTCGTCATTTCGTCGTGGATGTGCGGACTCTCGCCGACACTGCCGTTCCTGCTCGTGTCGCGCGTAATCCAGGGCGCCGTCGCGGGCCCGATGATTCCGCTGTCGCAAGCGCTGCTGCTCGCGAGCTACCCGCGCGCCAAGGCGCCGATGGCGCTCGCGCTCTGGGCGATGACGACGCTGATCGCCCCCGTCGCCGGCCCGATTCTCGGCGGATGGATTTCGGACAACTACTCATGGCCCTGGATCTTTTACGTCAACATCCCGGTCGGCATCGCCGCCGCGATCGCGACGTGGATGATCTACCGCCAGCGCGAGTCGGTCGTGCGCCGCGCGCCGATCGACGGCGTGGGCCTCGCCCTGCTGGTCGTCTGGGTCGGCTCGCTGCAGATCATGCTCGACAAGGGCAAGGATCTCGACTGGTTCGCGTCGACGACCATCATCGCGCTCGCGCTGACCGCCGTCATCGCGTTCGCGTTCTTCGTCGTCTGGGAGCTCACCGCCGAGCATCCGGTCGTCGACCTGTCGCTGTTCCGCATACGGAACTTCACCGGCGGCACGGTCGCGCTGTCGATCGGGTACGGGCTGTACTTCGGCAACCTCGTGCTGCTGCCGCTGTGGCTGCAGACGCAGATCGGCTATACCGCAACCGACGCCGGCCTCGTGATGGCGCCGGTCGGGCTGTTCGCGATCCTGCTGTCGCCGCTCACCGGGAAGTACCTGCCGCGCACCGATCCCCGCTATATCTCGACGGCGTCGTTCCTGACCTTTGCGCTGTGCTTCTGGATGCGCTCCCGCTACACGACCGGCGTCGACGAATGGTCGCTGACGCTGCCGACGCTCGTGCAGGGCATCGCGATGGCCGGCTTCTTCATCCCGCTCGTGTCGATCACGCTGTCCGGCCTGCCCGGCCACCGCATTCCCGCGGCGTCGGGCCTGTCGAACTTCGTGCGGATCATGTGCGGCGGGATCGGCACGTCGATCTTCCAGACCGCGTGGGATCACCGGAACAACTTCCATCACGCGCAGCTGGTCGAGCAGGCGAATGCCTATAACCCGGTGTTCAACCAGGCCGTCACGCAGATGGGCAATCTCGGCCTGACCCAGCAGCAGGCGCATGGCCTGATCAACAACATGGCCACGCAGCAGGCCGCGCAGCTCGGCGTGAACGACCTGTTCTACATCTCGGCCGCGATCTTCGTGCTGCTGATCGCACTGATCTGGACCACGAAACCCGAGCGCGCGGGCGGCGGCGATGCCGGCGCGGCGGCGGCGGCGGCGCACTGAACGCAGCGCCCACCGGCGCACAAGACAAAAGGCCCGGTCGACAACGACCGGGCCTTTTTTTCATGCCGCCGGCAATGCCGGCGCGCCGCGCGGCTTCACGCCGCCGTCACGACGAGCCGTTCAGGCGCCAGCACGCCGTTCGCCGCGCGGGCCACGCCAAGCAGCCGCGTCGCGTCGTAGACCCGCACCCGCTCGCCTTCGCTCGCGTCGATACGCGCGATCTCCGACAGCTTCAGGCGCTGGCCGTGCAGGAAACGCTTCGCGCACGCGTCGTCGAGCCGCACCATCGGAAACGTCGACAGCAGCGCGTCGACCGGCTGGAGCCATGCGTCGCGCGCGGCATCGTCGGCATCGGACAGCGCATCGAGCGTTACCGCATGGTCGAGCGTCAGCGCACCGACGCCGGTGCGGCGCAGCATCGTCAAGTGTGCGCCGCAGCCGAGCGCCTCGCCGAGATCTTCCGCGAGCGTGCGCACGTACGTGCCCTTACTGCAGGTCACGCGGAACGTCACGTCGGGCAGGTCGCACGCGAGCAGTTCGAGCCGGTGGATCGTCACGTTGCGCCCTTCGCGCTCGACCGTCTGGCCGGCGCGCGCATATTCGTAGAGCGGCTTGCCGTCGCGCTTGAGCGCGGAGTACATCGGCGGCACCTGCACGATTTCGCCGGTGAAGCGCTCGAGCGCCGCTTGCACGGCCGCCCGGTCGCATTCGACGGGACGCGTGTCGAGCACCTCGCCTTCCGCATCGCCGGTCGCGGTGCGCACGCCGAGGCGCATCGTCGCCTCGTAAGTCTTGTCGGCTTCGAGCAGATCCTGCGAGAACTTCGTCGCTTCGCCGAAGCACAGCGGCAACAGGCCCGAGGCCAGCGGATCGAGCGTGCCGGTGTGGCCGGCCTTCTTCGCGAGATAGAGGCGCTTCGCGCGAATCAGGGCATCGTTGCTCGACAGCCCGACCGGCTTGTCGAGCAGAAGGACGCCGTCCAGCGCGCGCCGGGGCACGCGCGGACGTTGGGATGCTGCAGTCGTCATAGGCCGGGCGAGCTCAATCTTCCTTGGCGGGCGCGCCGGTTTCGTCGTCGTCCAGCGCGCGCGTCGAGTTCGCTTCCTTGATCAGACGCGACATCTCCACCGCCTTCTCGATCGTCTGATCGTAGTGGAAATGCAGCGTCGGCACCGTATGGATGTGCAGGCGCTTGAACAGCAGGTTGTGCAGGTGACCGGACGCGTGGTTCAGCGCCTCTTGCGTCTTTTCCGGATCGCCGGTGAGCGCCGTGAAGTATACCTTCGCGTGCGCGTAGTCCGGCGTGAGTTCCACGCTCTGGATGGTCACGATGCCGATGCGCGGGTCCTTGACCTCGCGCATGATGAGTTCGGACAGGTCGCGCTGAATCTGGTCGGCGATCTGCACGTTGCGATTGGGAGAAGTACGTTTCCTGGACATGATCGATCCCTGATGCGTTTATCAGGACAATGCGGCGACCCTTGGTGCGCCGCCATGAAAATGGGCGGGACAGGCCCACGCCTGCCCCGCCCATGAGCCGATGCGCGATGCTTACAGCGTACGCGCGACTTCGGTCACTTCGAAGACTTCGAACTGGTCGCCTTCGATGACGTCGTTGAAGTTCTTCACCGACATGCCGCACTCGAAGCCTTGCTTGACTTCCTTCACGTCGTCCTTGAAGCGCTTCAGCGACTCGAGTTCGCCGGTGAAGATCACGACGTTGTTGCGCAGCACGCGAACCGACGACGAACGCTTGACGATACCGTCCGTGACCATACAGCCCGCGACCGTACCGACCTTCGGCACCTTGAACACCTGGCGCACCTCGACCATGCCGGTCACGACTTCGCGCTTCTCCGGCGCCAGCATGCCCGACATCGCCGCCTTCACCTCATCCACTGCGTCGTAGATGATGTTGTAGTAGCGGATGTCGACGCCATTGGCTTCCGCGAGCTTGCGCGCCTGCGCATCCGCACGCGTGTTGAAGCCGATGATGACCGCCTTCGATGCCGTCGCCAGGTTGACGTCGCTTTCGCTGATGCCGCCCACGGCGCTGTGCACGATCTGCACGCGCACTTCGCTGGTCGACAGCTTGAGCAGCGACTGCACGAGCGCTTCCTGCGAACCCTGCACGTCGGCCTTGATGATGAGCGGCAGGTTCTGCACTTCGCCTTCGCCCATCTGCTCGAGCATGCTTTCCAGCTTCGCTGCCTGCTGCTTCGCCAGCTTGACGTCGCGGAACTTGCCCTGACGGAACAGCGCGATTTCGCGCGCCTTGCGCTCGTCCGGCAGCACGATCACTTCCTCGCCTGCGCCCGGCACTTCCGACAGACCCTGGATCTCGACCGGGATCGACGGGCCGGCTTCCTTCGTCGGCTTGCCGTTCTCGTCGAGCATCGCACGAACGCGGCCGTAAGCGGTGCCCGCGAGCACGATGTCGCCGCGGTTCAGCGTACCGGACTGCACCAGCATCGTTGCGACCGGGCCCTTGCCCTTGTCGAGCTTCGCTTCGATCACGATGCCCTTGGCCGGCGCCTCGACCGGTGCCTTCAGCTCCAGCACTTCGGCTTGCAGCAGCACGTTCTCGAGCAGATCGTCGATGCCCGTGCCCGTCTTTGCCGACACCGGCACGAACGGCGAGTCGCCGCCGTATTCTTCCGGCACGACGCCTTCGGCGACCAGTTCCTGCTTCACACGGTCCGGGTTCGCTTCCGGCTTGTCGATCTTGTTGATCGCGACGACGATCGGCACCCCGCCCGCCTTCGCGTGCGAGATGGCTTCCTTCGTCTGCGGCATCACGCCGTCGTCGGCCGCCACCACCAGAACGACGATGTCGGTCGCCTTCGCACCACGCGCACGCATTGCCGTGAACGCCTCGTGACCCGGGGTATCCAGGAACGTGACGACACCGCGCGGCGTTTCGACGTGATACGCGCCGATGTGCTGCGTAATGCCGCCCGCTTCGCCCGCTGCGACCTTCGCGCGGCGGATGTAGTCGAGCAGCGAGGTCTTGCCGTGGTCGACATGACCCATCACGGTGACGACCGGCGGACGCGGCAGTTGCTCTGCATCGGTACCGGTCTCGCCTTCGACGAGCAGTGCTTCCGGATCGTCCAGCTTCGCCGCAACCGCGCGGTGGCCCAGTTCCTCGACGACGATCATCGCGGTTTCCTGGTCCAGCACCTGGTTGATCGTGACCATCTGGCCCATCTTCATCATCACCTTGATGACTTCGGAGGCCTTGATTGCCATCTTGTGCGCAAGGTCGGCCACCGAGATGGTTTCCGGCACATGCACTTCACGGACGATCGGCTCGGTCGGCGCCTGGAACGACGATGCGCTTTCCTGGTGACGGCCGCGCCCCTTCGGGCCGCCGCGCCATCCGCGGTCGACGCCGCCGCTCGAGTCGCCACGCGTCTTGATGCCGCGGCGCTTCGCGGCGTCGTCCTGCCAGCCGCCCTTGCCGGCGCCCGGCTTCTTGTTGCGGTCGCCCGCGCCGGCCGGCGCCTGCGTCGTCGCCGGTGCTGCGCCGGCCGGCTTCTTCGCCGCCGGACGCGCCTGCGCGCCTTCCGGCTTCGCCGGCTTGTGCAGCGTGCCCTTCGCTTCGGCCGGCTTGGCCGGCTCCGCCGGCTTCGGCGGCTCGACAGCCTTGACCACGGCCTTGCGCGGCGTGTTCATCATCTCGCGGATCGCACGCGCTTCCGCCTCGGCGGCCGCGCGGCGCTTGCTGATCTCTTCCTGCTCGGCGCGCGCCTTGTCCGCCGCTTCGCGTGCAGCATCCTCGGCCTTCTTCGCCGCTTCGCGCTGCGCCGCACGTTCGGCAGCCGCGCGCTCATCGTCCTGCGAGGACTGCGGGCGCGCTTCCTGTTCGGCCGCTGCCGCCTGCTGGGCTGCAGCCTGCTTCGCCGCCGCTTCGGCTGCGGCGCGCTTCGCCGCCTCTTCCTCGGCGCGGCGACGCTCCGCTTCGGCCGCTTCCTCGCGGGCGCGGCGTTCCGCTTCCTCGCGCTCGAGGCGCTCCTGGCGCTCGCGCAGCTCCTGCGCCTGCTTCTCGAGCAGCTCGGCCTCGCGGCGCGCCTCTTCCTCGCGGCGCTTCAGTTCCGCGTCGTCATCCGCTTCGGCGGCCTGTGCGTGACCCTGGTCCGCGACATCGCCCACGTCGTCACGCTTGACGAACGTGCGCTTCTTGCGGACCTCGACCTGAATGGTGCGAGCCTTGCCCGTCGCGTCGGACTGCTTGATCTCCGACGTATGCTTGCGGGTCAGCGTGATCTTGCGCTTGTCGCCGTCGGTCGCGCCGTGCGACTTGCGCAAATGATCGAGCAGACGCGCCTTGTCCGCCTCGGACAGCGCATCGTCTTCACTCGCTTTCTGGACGCCCGCTGCCTGCAGCTGTTCGAGCAGCACACCAGCAGGCATTTTCAGTTCCGCGGCAAATTGGGCTACGTTGTTACTCGCCATTCATTCCTCTTAGTGCAAGGACCGATTCCTTGCGGTTAGCATCGGGTCAGGCCATACGGCCGCCATCAAATCAGTGCGCCATGGTCATTTCTCACTGGAACCAATGTTCACGTGCTTTCATGATCAACGCCTTAGCGGCATCCTCTTCCACCCCGGTCATATCGACCAGTTCATCCACTGCCAGCTCGGCGAGATCGTCGCGCGTGGCCACACCGTGTTCGGCCAGCTTCGAGAGCAGCTCCGGCGTGATGCCGTCGAGGCTCTTCAGGTCCAGCGCCGCGTTTTCGACCTTTTCTTCGTTGGCGATCGCCATCGTCAGCAGCGCGTCGCGCGCGCGGTTGCGCAGCTCGTGCACGGTATCCTCGTCGAACGCCTCGATCTCGAGCATTTCGTTGAGCGGCACGTAAGCGATCTCTTCGAGGCTCGTGAAGCCTTCGTCGATCAGGATGTCGGCAACTTCTTCGTCGACGTCGAGACGCGCCATGAACAGGGCACGCAGCCGGTCGCGCTCTTCGCCCTGCTTCTGGGCGGACTCGTCCGGCGTCATGATGTTGATCTGCCAGCCGGTCAGCTCGCCGGCAAGGCGAACGTTCTGACCGCTGCGGCCGATCGCGACGGCCAGTTCGTTCTCGTCGACGACGACATCCATCGAGTGCTTTTCTTCATCGACGACGATCGACTGAACGGCTGCCGGCGCGAGCGCGCCGATCACGAATTGGGCGGGATCTTCCGACCATAGCACGATGTCGATGTTTTCGCCACCGAGCTCGTTGCGCACCGCCTGCACGCGCGAACCGCGAATGCCGACGCAGGTGCCGATCGGATCGATCCGCTTGTCGTACGCGACGACGCCGATCTTCGCGCGCACGCCCGGGTCGCGCGCGGCCGCCTTGATCTCGAGCAGGCCCTGCTCGATCTCCGGCACTTCCATCTCGAACAGCTTCATCAGGAATTCCGGCGCGGTGCGCGACAGCTCGATCTGCGGGCCGCGCGCGGTGCGGTCGACCTTCGCGATGTACGCGCGCACGCGGTCGCCCACGCGCAGGTTTTCCTTCGGAATCAGCTGGTCGCGGCGCAGCAGCGCTTCGACGCGACCCGATTCGACGATGAAGTTGCCCTTGTCGAGGCGCTTCACCGTGCCCGTCATGATCTTTTCGCCGCGCTCGAGGTAGTCGTTCAGGATCTGCTCGCGCTCCGCGTCGCGCACCTTCTGCAGGATCACCTGCTTGGCGGCCTGCGCGCCGATGCGGCCGAACTCGATCGACGGCACCGACTCCTCGATGTAGTCGCCGACTTCGACGTCGCCCTTCTGCTCACGCGCCTCGAACAGCAGGATCTCGCGATCCGGCTCCTGCAGGCCCGCTTCGTCGGGCACGACGAGCCAGCGACGGAAGGTTTCGTGCTCGCCGCTTTCGCGATCGATATGGACGCGGATCTCGGCGCCTTCGTCGAACAGCTTCTTGGAAGCCGATGCGAGCGCCGCCTCGAGGGCGCCCAGCACGACATCCTTGTCGACGTTTTTCTCGCGCGCCAGCGCATCCACCAGCATCAACACTTCGCGACTCATTATTTGCGGCTCCTAAAGTCAACTTGCGGAATCAGGCGGGCTTTGTCGATATCGGCCAGCGTGAAATCCAGCATGGCTGCCTCGCCCTTGTTCCTCTCAAATTCCAAACCGATCGTTTCGCCGTTCGGCGCGTGCAGAATGCCCCGGTACGTCTTGCGCCCGTCCAGCGGCTTTTTCAAGGTCACGGAGACTTCGCTGCCAGCGAAGCGCTCGAAGTCGGCCAGCTTCTTCAACGGGCGGTCGAGCCCCGGGGACGAGACTTCGAGCCGTTCGTAATCGATGTTTTCGACCGTCAAGACGTGCTGGAGCTGACGCGTGACCTTTTCGCAATCGTCGAGCGAAATGCCGGCAGGCTGGTCGATATAGATGCAAAGCATGCCGCGCCCGGTGCGCTCGAGATCCACCAGCTCGTAGCCGAGTCCGGTGACCGTGGTTTCTATCAGTTCCGTCAGTTGCACAGTGCCCTCTCAGGTGTTCGCGCCCGCCGCTCGCGATTCACCCGCGGGCGCGCGCCTTAGCCGGCGCAGGAAGCGCTACCCGAGATGCCTAACCGTTTCAGCAAAAAAAAATGGGCGGAACGCCCATCTTCTTACCGGTGGTCGCACCTGAGCCGCACATCAAATCCGTACGCCCAGCGACTTTGCGATTATAGCGATTTTCGGCGCAAACGCCAAGCGCCCGCCGGCAAAACCGGACTTTCAAACCGATTTCGCCGGCGAGACGCGGCAGGTTGCGCCGCGATCCGCAGCTCAGCGGCCGCGCGAGCGATTCCGCTGCGGACGCTGGCCGCCGCGCGCGCCGCCGCCGTTGCCGGCGCCTTCCGCGCGATTGCCGTTCGGGTTGCGATTGCCGCCGCCCTTGCCGGCGCCGCCGCCACGTTTGTTGCCGCCCGCGCCATACGATGCGCGGTTGCCGTCGACGTCGCGCCCGCCGCCCGCACGCTGGCCGCTGCCGTAGCCGCCCGACATGCCCGGCATGCCGCCGCCGAAGCCGCTCGGGCCGGCGAAGCCGCCCGCCGCGCCACGCCGCGGGCCGCGCCGCGGCTGCTCGAGGTTGCCGTGCGTCGTCAGCACCGGCTCACGGCCGATGAAGCCCATCGACGTCTGCATCGGGTCGGGCTGGCGGCGCTCGGCCTGGCCACCGCTACCGCGCTTGCCCTTCTCTTCCGACGGCGCCTTCAGGCCGACCGTCGCCATCAGCTTGCGCACCTGCGCTTCGTCGAGCTCTTCCCAGCGGCCGCGCTTCAGGCCGCGCGGCAGCGGGATCGGGCCATGGCGCGTGCGGATCAGGCGGCTCACCATCAGGCCGGCCGCCTCGAACATCCGGCGCACTTCGCGATTGCGGCCTTCGGCCAGCGCAACGTGATACCAGTGATTCGTGCCTTCGCCGCCGCCATCGCGGATGCGCAGGAAGTTGGCCGGGCCGTCGTCCAGCTCGACGCCGTGCAGCAGCTTCTGCCGGTTGCCTTCGGACAGCTCGCCGACCACCCGCACCGCATACTCGCGCTCGACGCTGTAGCGCGGATGCATGAAGCGGTTCGCCAGGTCGCCCGACGTCGTCAGCATCAGCAGCCCTTCGGTGTTGAAGTCGAGCCGGCCAACCGCAAGCCATTTGGCCGTCTTCATCGGCGGCAGGCGGTCGAACACCGACGGCCGGCCTTCCGGATCCGCATGGCTGACGATCTCGCCTGTCGGCTTGTGATACAGCAGCACGCGCGGCGGCTTGTTCGGCAGCTTGCGCTTGACCGGCTTGCCGTTGATCCGGACCTGGTCGGTCGGCATGATGCGCTGGCCGATGTGCGCTGGTTCGCCGTTCACCGACACGCGGCCGGCGACGATCAGCTCTTCCATTTCACGGCGTGAGCCCATGCCGGCTTCCGCCAGCACCTTGTGAAGCTTCGGCGCATCGTCGTCCGGCGACAGCACGCGCTTGTTGGCCGTCTGGCCGCGGCCGCGCCGCAGCATCGGCGCGCGCACGCCGCTGCCCGCCGCGGAATTGTCCGCATCGAACGCCGGCGACGTCACGTACGCGAACAGGTCGTCCTGGGCCGCTTCCCCGGCCGTGCCGGCAGCACCGGCCGCGCCGGCAGCACCGCCGCGCTTGCCCTGGCCGCCCTGGCGCGCCGCGCCTTCGCGCTTGGGCGCCGGCTTGCGCCCGCCCTTCGCCGCGCCTTCCTTGCGCGGCGCCCGCGCCGGCGGCTGCGCTTCCGCTGCCGCGGCAGGCGCTTGCGCACCTTCCTCGCCCTGCGGCGAGCCCTCGGCGCCCTTCGACTTCGCAGCCGCGCGACGGCGCGCGATCAGGCTGCGCGGGCCGCGCCGCAGGCCGCGGCGGGGACGTTCGTCGCCACCCTCGGCCGAGCCGCCCTGCTCGGGCGCATCGTCGGCGCGCGCTGCCTGCACGGCAGGCGCGGACGATTCAATATCGTGGATATCAGTCAAAACAACCTCAAAATGTCAGGTCTCGCGCCCGGCGCGGGCGCGGCATGGAATTGGCCGCGATCAGGCGCGACGCTGTTCAGGTTCTGCTTCGTCGTCCGGCAGCTCGTCCGCCCCGATGGGCGCGCTGGCGCTGCGTACGGCATCCGCGAGGCTGTCGGACGTGTCGTCCGTCATCTCGTCGTCCGCAGGACGGGAACGGGGTGCGTCGGCATGCCCGGCCACGCCGGACATGTCGTCGACCGCTTCCGCTCCGTCGCCGGCTGCCGCTTCGGCGGCCGGCTTGCGATCTTCCTCGTTCAACTCCGCGTGCAGCGACTCGGGCTGCACGTCGGCCGGCGTTGCTTCGACGCCGGCGTCTTCCGTTCCCGCACCCTCAATCGCGAGCGTATCGCGGTCCGGCGATTCGTGCGCCGAGGCACCGCCGGCCTCGACGTCAGCCGGCTGCGCGAGCGCTTGCGCCGATCCGGACGCATCCGCCGCCGCGTCGTCCGCGGCTGCCGCATCCTCGGCGGCCGGCGCACCGTCTTCGAAATCCATCGCATGCTGCGCGAGCAGCGCGGCCTCGATGTTCGCCGCAGGCTCCTCGAGCGCGGGCAGATCGTCGAGCGCCTTCAGGCCGAGATCGTCGAGGAACTGCTTGGTCGTCGCATACAGCGCCGGACGCCCCGGCACGTCGCGATGCCCGATCACCTCGATCCAGCCGCGATCCTCGAGCTGCTTGACCACCTGCGTGTTGACCGTGACACCGCGGATTTCCTCGATGTCCCCGCGCGTGACCGGCTGCCGGTACGCAATGATCGCCAGCGTCTCGAGCACCGCGCGCGAATACTTCGGCGGCTTCTCCGGATGCAGGCGGTCGAGAAAGCTGCGCATCGCCGGCTTGCTCTGAAAGCGCCAGCCGCTCGCCAGCGCCACCAGCTCGACACCACGACCGGACCATTCCTGTTTCAGATCTTCGAGCAACGTGCGGACCGTGTCAGCCGACACGCTGTCGGCAAATAGCTTGCGCAGATCGCCGAGCTTCAGCGGTTCCTGCGCGCAGATCAAAGCAGTCTCGAGGACGATCTTCGCCTCTTGGGTATTCATGCAGCTAGGCCAGACCCTGTGGTCAAACGAACCGGATCAACAAACAGACGAAAGGAACGGAAGACGCGCTCGCCCGATTCTGATCGGTCATATTGATGGGAGCACGAACCGGGGGCGGCGAAACAACTTCAAGCCAGGCCCAAACCGGACGGAACAGCACGATTCAACGAGGGAACCGCGTGACTGAGCGCCATCTTACGCAAAATTGCCGAGTGCGTAAAGATGAGTAGAGGGACCCGCTCTCGCCCTGCCGGAACGGTCCAGCCCCGTTTCAGCGCGACGCCGCCCCGGTCGCCAAAAACCGCCGCAGCCGCTCGACGCCCGCGTCCAGCCGCGCCGGGTCGCACGCGTAGCACCATCGCACGAACCCCTCTCCCTCGGGACCGAACGCGCATCCCGGCGCAAGGCCGAGCCCCGCCTCGCGCACCAATGTCTTGCAGAATGCAAGACTCTGCTCCGATCCGGGCAAGCGCAGGAACAGGTACATCGCACCGGGCGGCGGCGGCACGTCGACGCCCGGCAGCGTGCGCAGTGCGGCGATCAGATGGTCGCGCGCCTCGTGCAGCGCCGCGACGAACGACCGGACGAACGGCTCGCCGTCGCGCAACGCGACTTCGCCCGCGGCCTGCACGAAGCCCGGCGCGCACGACGTGTTGTATTCGACGAGCTTCGCGAGCTCGCCCATGACCGATGCCGGCGCAACCAGCCAGCCGAGCCGCCAGCCGGTCATCGCCCACGCCTTCGAGAACGAGTTCACGACGACGACCCGCTCGTCGCGCGACGCGATGTCCAGAAACGACGGCGCGCCAGCGCCGTCGAACGCAAGCCGCTCGTACACCTCGTCGGCGACCACCCAGATCCCGTGACGGCGGCAATGCGCGAGCACCGCGCACTGATCGTCGCGCGACATGGTCCAGCCGGTCGGGTTGTTCGGCGAATTGAGCAGCAGCATGCGCGTGTCGGGCGTCAGCGCCGCGAGCAACCGGTCGACATCGAGCCGCCAGCCCGTCGCGCCATGACGCAGCGGCACGGACTCGACCCTCGCCCCGAGAATCTTCGGGATCTCGACGAGATTCGGCCACAGCGGCGTCACCGCGACGACGCGGTCGCCCGGACCGACGAGCAGCTGCGCGACCAGCATCAGCGCACTGACGCCCGAACTCGTCACGGCGACCGTGTCCGCCGTCGTCGCGCCGTGGCGCGCCCCCACGTAGGCTGCGATTGCCTCGCGCAGCGCCGCGGTGCCGAGGTTGTGCGTGTAGAACGTCGCACCGTCCCGCAGTGCGGCGGCGGCCTCGTCGCGGACGAAACCCGGCGTGACGCGGTCGGATTCGCCGAACCAGAACGGCAGCACGTCCGGCACGCCGAAGCCGGCATTCGCCACTTCCCGGATCAGCGACGGCCGCAGGTCCCGCACCGCATCGCGCGCCGCCGGCTCGCCCGTCGCCGGACGACAACCAGAGGAATTCGTCATCGGATCTCGCCCCGAAGGAACATGTTCCGCAGTGTAACGGCGCTGACGGCGAGCGGGCGCGGACCGGCGGCGACGCTGTCAGTCGAGATCCTCGGCCCGGGCGGGCATCTGGTGCACGAGCTCCCAGATCGCCTGCGCGGCGGGAGACAGCGAGCGGTCGCGGCGGCGCACCAGTTCGACCGTGCGCTCCGTGCGCGGCGTGAGCGGGCGCGCGACGAGCGTCGAACCGGCCGGCAGCGGCAGCGACAGCCACGGCTGCACGCTCACGCCGACGCCGGCTTCGACGAGCCCGAACACCGTCGCCGAATGCCCGAGCTCCTGCATGACCGTCGCGCTCACCCGATGCGCGGCCAGCGCCGCATCGATCAGGGGCCGGCTGCCCGACGCGTGATCGAGCAGCACGAGGCGCTCGCCGTTCAGCGCCGACCACGGCACCTCCGCGCGCGACGCGAGCGGATGGTCGGCGCGCGCCACGAGGCAGAACGAATCGGTCATCAGCGGCTCGCTCACGAGATCGGCGACGCTGAGCGGCCCGATCACGACGCCGAAATCCACCTCGCCCGACTTCACCTTGCGCAGCACGTCGCTCTGCACGTCGTCGCGCAGGCCGAGCGTGACGAACGGAAACTGCCGTTCGCAGGCGGCGACGACGCGCGGCATCAGCCGGCACGCGATCGTCGGGCTGGCGGCGACGATCACGCGCCCGCGGCGCTGCTCGCCGATTTCGCGAATCTCGCGCAGCGTGTCGTCGAGATCGCCGATCAGACGCGACACGCTCGCGACCAGGTTCCCGCCGACGTCGGTCAACTGCACGTCGCGCGTGGTGCGATCGATCAGCTTCAGCCCCAGCTCCGCCTCCAGTTCCCGCACGCAGCGGCTCACCGCGGACTGCGTGAGCCCGATCTCGTCGCCGGCGCGGCTGAAGCTCTTGAGCCGCGCGACCTCGATGAATACGCGAAGCTGGCGCAGCGTGATGTTCATGTCCTGTCCTCATCAATCTCTGGCATCGATGCGCGATTCTAGTGCGCGAATCCGGCACCTGTCGCACATGTTTCGCTGCGGTGCAATATGCGCGCAAACGCACGCGGTGCGGGCGAATTGCACAAGATTGGTGATTGTCCCGATTTGCTGGCGGGTTATTTTGGCGTCTTATACGCCCCTAGCTGACGCAGCCGTCAGCTCGCTGCCAAGCGGCTTTCGCGGGATATGCCTCCCACGTGGCACGCTTCGTGCTTTTACCTGACGCACAGGGCGCGGTTTCGTCCGATGGAACGCCTGAGATCCATCACCGGCGGACCGGACGCCCCCACCCGGCACTTGGTGATCGAGTGCTTGAAGAGTGCGCGGCGCAGGGCAGCGCACCGGAGTTTGCTTCGCTGAGGTGAGGACATGATGCTGTTCGACGATTTGAGAGATAACGAGTGGGCGCTGGTCGAGGGTCTGTTTTGTTCGGAACCCGCACGGAGTGAGCGTCGCGGTCGTCCCCGCGTGGAAGCCCGTTCGGTGGTGAATGCCGTGCTGTGGGTGCTGTCGACCGGTGAAGGCTGGTCGAAGCTGCCGGGGCGCTATCCGTCGCCGCCGACCTGCCGCCGCCGCTTCGACGAGTGGCAAGCCGACGGCACGCTCGCCGAGATCGTCAAGCGACTCGGCACGAGCGGCCGGCAGATCTCGCTGCGCGGCCGCATCGGCGCGAGCGCGGCCAAGCCGCCCGCACCGCCGAGCCGCGACCGCCTGCGCGGCGCCTTCTGGACCAATCCGGAATCCTGGCGCGCACCGGTCAAGATGGCGTAAAGGACAGGACACCGAACCGGGCGGCTGCGGCCGCCCGGTCTCTTTTCGGCAACGGCCACGCGGAACGGGCCGCGTCGCCGGGCTCCGCTGTCGCGCGGCGATACATCTATTTACCAATATTTACAGCAAGCCTGCACTCCCACGCTTACCTTAGCGTCATGTCAGCGAGCCGCATCGACGGCTTGAAGGGAGCCCGCCATGAAACCGATGTCACTGCTCGCGGCATGCGGCATTGTCGTTTCACTGGCGCTTGCCTTGCCGGCGCACGCGGACGACCACGCCAGGCAGCCGCACCGCCAGCAGGAACACAAGGGCAATCCGCATGCGCCGCCCGGCGCCGAACAGTCCAACCAGACGGTACCGCGCGGCGACCTGCGCGGCGACATCGCCAGCAATGCCCGCGCACGTGTCGGCCTGCCGCCGCAGGATTCGCGCCGCCATCCGTAACCCGGCGCCCCGCCCGTCTTCAACAAAGAATTTGCCTGCGTCCGGGAACTGCGCGATGCGTGGCGAGTCAACATCGTTGCCATGAGCACAGCGTGGCAGCAGCAAAAAGTATCCGGTACGCCCGTATCCTCGCGATACGGGCTTTTTTTTCGCCGAGTTGCCGGCGGGCCTGATGCGCTAGAGCCGGCTTTCGAGGATCGCGACGGCGCTTGCTTCGCTCAGCGCGTAATCCTCGATCCTGCGATCGGTCCAGGCGGGCAATTTCTCGTCGCGTTCGAGGCGTGCGAATTCGGCGCGTCCGCTGTCGGTCAGCACGGCGATGTCGACCGGCGCGTGAAAGCCTGGTGCAGGCGCAACGGTCTTCTGCCTGACCGTGTCCATCAGCCCAAGCGACCGCAGATACTCGAACACGCCCGGACGACGCGCCCACGGCACCTGGCGATACTGCACCCGCCTCAGCGCGTCGAGCACCGCTTCGTTGGAATACGTGGCCATCTCGATTCTTTCTTAAAGTGCAGCGACAATGCCAGGCAGCGCGCCGGGCGGGGTCTCCGCCCGCCGGCGCCGCCACCGGTTCAGGAGGCTGGACGCTCGGCGTCGAGTCGGGGCCAGATCATCAGCCATCCATAAAAAGACACCATACCCCAATCAAATTGATTCTGTTCGATTCATTTGCACTTCTCTTCGTCGTTTTCATGCTGTGCCGCAAGTGGCGGCGCACGATCGCGGCGGCCGCCTTCGCGCTGTTCTGGCTGCTTGCGACGGGCTGGCTCGCAGCACCGTTGATCGCATGGTCGCAGGCGGGCGTGACACCCGTCGAACACCCCGACATGCACGGGCAAACCGTGCTGATCCTGCTCGGCACGGGAACGCGGCGCATCGACGGACGGCTCGAGCCACGCACGGACGGCTTCCCCCGCATTCGCAAGACCGCCGCGCTGTACCGCGATTGCCGACAGCGCGCCGAACGTTGCACGGTCATCGTGTCCGGCGGCGATCCCGAGCGGCACGGCGCGACCGAAGCCGCGACGTATGCGCCGTATCTCGTCGCCCAAGGCGTCGACCCGCGCGATCTCATGCTCGAAGCAAACAGCCGCACAACCTACGAAAATGCGAAGTTCACGACGCCTATACTACGCTCACGGCATGTCGATGCGACGATCCTCGTCACGTCGTCGTATCAGATGCGACGTGCGCTGCTCGATTTCCGGCACTTCGGCATCGACGCACAGCCGGTCTACGCCAATCGCCGCGACGCGCGAACCGGCTGGCTGCCTCGCCGGCAGAATCTGATCAACGCCGAGCATGCGTTGCACGAATTGATCGGCATCGCGCAATTTCACGTGTACAGCCGGCTCGGGTGGTTCTGAGGACACCTTCACACTTGCCCCGGCAACACGCCGCGCCGCATGGCACGCGCGTGACGAAACGCGGCAAGTGTTGCGCGACTTCAACGCGGCCTTGCGCCGCGCGGCCGTTCCAATGCATTGATCCGTCACTTTTGTTACACTCGACACGCACTCGATTGCGGTCGCCAGACTGAACGGCAACACTCGGGTTCATCACCACTTAGCGGAGGTAAAGCAATGAAGAAGACGTCCCTGGCTATCCTGGTTGCGATGTCGGCGCTGGCTGGCGCAGCGTATGCGCAAGAGAGCACGGAAATCAAGACCATCACCGATCCGGCCAAGATTGCCGAGATCGAGCAGCGCGCGCAGGCCCTGCAGCAGCAGCAAGCTGCCCAGGCAGCCGAGCCGGCGATGCACGAAGAACACCACGGCAAGAAGGCAGCTCACCACAAGGCGGCAAAGAAGGCCGTCAAGAAGGCTGCTCCGGCCGACGCCGCAAGCCAGTAACTTCCGCGGCACCGCATAAGCAAAAAAGCCGAATCCGGGCAACCGGGTTCGGCTTTTTTGGTTGCGGCGCCGGTACGCTGTGCTACAGTCGCGCACCGAACTTTTCCACCCCGTACGCACCCTGGTGCGGAGGACAGCATGAGCAATATTCAACTCGACATCGAGTGGACGGAAGCCGCCACTCGCAAGATCAAGCAACTGATGCCGCGCGGCTCGGACGACGCCTTTCTCGCGCTCCCGCCGATCGAGTGCCTGCCGATGGAAGGCGACGTGCTCTTTCTCGGCCCGCAAGGCAAGCAGCAGCCGTTCATCGTCGCCGAACGCCAGTACCATCATGACGGCGACGCGGACTGGACGATCATCCTGATCCTCGACGTACCCGACACGTCGCACTGACGCCGGCCGGGCGGGCAGTTCGGTCGCTCGCCCGCCCGCCCGCCCGCCCGCCCGCCCGCCCGCCCGCCCGCCCGCCCGTCAGACGATCTTAGACAACACGCGAATCTCCGAGCTCGCAATCCAGTCCGCGGCCGCCTCGCGATAGGTGCGAATGTGCGCGGAACCCGCATGCGCGGCCAATGCCGCCTCGCTCGCCCAGCGCTCGACGAACACGAACCGGGCAGGCTCCTTCAGATCGCGATGCAGGTCGTATTGCAGCGCGCCCGGCTCGTTGCGGGTCGGCTCGACAATCCCCTCGAGCACGACACGCAGCTTTTCCTCCTCACCCGGTTTCGCCACGATCAGCGCGACGACTGCGATTTCCGTCATTCCAGCCTCCTCGGTCTCGAAAGAGGCCGAGCATACGCGAATCCCGCGGCGACCGTATCGGCGCCCCAGCACATGATCGACGCCCAAAAAAATTGCCCGCGCTTCACAGGAAGCGCGGGCGAAACCGTCGCCCTACGAGGATAGGCGACGGGGCCATCGAGATCCGCGCACGCGCGCGGATCGTCATCGATTGCGCCGGCGCGGGTTGCGCCGGCATTTAAAGCGCCGATACCGTTTGTCACGCACTCGCGACGCGTGTCCGGGATCTGGCGCCATCCTCCCTGCCCTGATGATCTGCCTATAAAAAGCAGATTTCATGCCAGATACTGATAAAACGTCATCGCATTGATTTAAAAGGGAAATTTTCGAAGCAACGTGGCATGACTTGCGCCCGGTCGCCCGTAACACCCGAATGTTACGTAACGTCACGTCGCGGGGACCGATCCGGAAACGACACAAGAACAAACAGTACGCAGCGGGTGCCGGAACGAAAAAAAGCCCGCCAGAAAACTGGCGGGCTTTCCCGAATGCAGCAGAGTGGGCGTTGCGATCAGCGCAGCTGGTTCACCAGCAGCCCCATGATCTGACGGGCCGGCTGCGACGAATCGATCGCGCCCGACTCGTCGACGACCGCGACACGCGTCTGATCCGGCGTGAGCGCCTTCACGTTGACCCGGTACTGCTTCGCCTGCTTTTCCTTCTTGCCGTGGAACAACTGGCTCCAGAAGCCCTGCTCGGCGGCGCTCAGATCCTTCGGATCGACGTATCGCACGAAATACAGGCCCTTCTGGCGATCGCGATCGTCGACCGTGAAGTTGGCGCGATCGAGCGCGAGGCCGACGCGCAGCCACGAGCGATCGTACGCCTCGCCGAGCGTGACTTCGGACGGCACCGCATCGCTCGCATCGGCAGTTCCCTGCGACGACGAACGCGCGACGTTTTGCGTCGCAATGGCCGCTGCCGCCGCCTTCGACGACGCGTCCGCCGCGCCCTTCTTGTCCTTCGCGGGCGGAGTGTCGCTGATATTGGCGATCGGCGGCTCGCCGTTCTTCGCGCGCAGGTCGTTCTGCGCGAGGACGGCCATCAACCGCTTCAGGTATTCCGTCTCGAGCGCCGGATCGTTCGGCTTCGGCTCCCACTTGCTCGAGTCGTTGTTCGGGCCGGTCAGCGCTTCGCGCATCCCCTTCTGGCTGATGAACACGTAGGTACCGCCGTTCGGCGCCACGTCGAGACGTGTGCGGTATTTGTTGCGCTCGGCCGTCACGTACGAATTGCCCATCGCCTTCGAGATCACGCTGCGGATCAGGCCGTCGTTGATCTGCGGATGGGTTTCGTTCCAGTCGGTTTCCATCACGCCCTTGTCGCGCTGGTCGACGACAAGCAGGAAGCCCTGTTCCTGCCAGAAGCGGCGGACCTGCGGCCAGATGTCGGCCGGCTTCTTGCCGTCGATGACGAGCCAGCTCTCGGTGCCGTCGCGCTGGATATGCATGCCGGTCACGGGCGGCACGACGGCATCGGTGGACGGCGCGGCCTGCTGGACTTGCTGGAGCGCCGACAGGGAGGTTGCACCGCCCTGCGGCGGCAACGAGCGCTGATCGGCCGTCTCCTCGAGCATGTTGGGCGGAACTGCGAGCGAAACCTCCTTCGATTTCGAGTCGCTCTTGTAGTCCACTTTCGTGGGCGACGGCGAACTACAACCGGCAACGAGCACGCCGGTGGCGAGCACTGCAGCGAACCGCTTGGTAAGACGAAGATCAGTCATGTTCTGGGAATCCTCTTCCGCTAAATCACGGCGCTTTCCGTGGATCAACCTTGTATTTTACCGGTGCGACGGCGGGCTGTGCAAAAAGCGGGCATGCGCGGTGCCGGCCGGGGGATTGGTCGGCGCGTGGCGCGAGCCGTCCGCAGCAGGGAGAAACCCGCGACAGCCTTGACTGATGCGGGTGCCAGCCTGGTCGGGAGACAAAATATGACGCATTGTCTGTCGGCAACTTGCCGCCCTCCATCGTCCGACACGTTCCGATGGCGCACCGTGGCAGCCAAGCATTGCCGGACCATCATGCCCGGGATGGCACTAAGGGGCATCACGCCGAATGGATAGCGAGAACGTCGATTTGCTGATCGCCCTGTCAACGAAATACCCGGATCCGGGATATGTCATGTGCGAGACGTCATAGGCGACCGGAATGTACTTCGTGCTGGAGGCGGAAATCACGCACCCGTTCTTGTTGCACAGATGGTCCAGCGGAGAGATGAAGTCCGCTCCAGCCTTCGCGGCAACCTCTTTCACACGCGCATCGATTCCGTAGAGCGTCGTGTCGAACCGCTCGAATGTGCGATCCCGTTCATTCGGGATGAACAGCCTTCCACCCAGTTTGGGCAGGCTGATCTCGAAGACCGGGAAGCAGCCGACGACAATGATTTTTCTGACCCCCATCTGCCGGATGGCCCGAATCGTGTCGGCCAACGCCGCCGAATCAAGCTCGTTATATCCCTTCTTCTCGAAATAGAGCGACCACGAGCCGGTCAGCATGACGACATCCGGCTTGAGCGCCCGGAGTTTTTCCAGGCTGCGCACGTAGAAATCCTCGCACCTTGGCGATTGGGTCGGCTGATAGCCGATGACGGGCGGGCAGCCGCCCTTCATCGCAACCGCAAGGCGAATGCCGAGTTCGTTGAGCTTGTCCGATGTGAGCCCATAAGAAACGTTCGCCGCGTGCGAATCGCCCCAAAGAAAGACGAGCGGCGCGGCTGCGCTTCCGGCGGAATCCAGGCACGACTTGGGCGGAACGTTGCCGTCCTCGGTTACGGAGCAGTTGATGGCCGTTGCGGGTGCAACGTTATACGCATCCAGGTCTTGACGAAGCTCCCGCTTGACGGCGCTGCGAAACGGAAGCCCGCCCCTGACGAAAGCGTTGTAGCCCGCATATCCGATACCGATCAGCAGGATGACCAGCAAGACAGCCACCTTTCGGCCGCCGCGCCGACGGATCGGACGTTCTACAAACTCGTAGACCAGATAGGCCAGGAAGACAGCGAGCGCGACCATGCCCGCGGTTTCGAGCGCCGACGCCTTTTCGGTCATCACCAGGTTCCAGAACGCGAGTATCGGCCAGTGCCACAGATACAACGGAAAACTGATCAGGCCGATCCAGACGAGGACCCTGTTCGACAGGATATGAAAGTTGAACGGGGCGTCGGGCCCGGCGAGGATGATGCACAGGGCGCCGAGAACGGGAGGGATTGCCCGCCATCCCGGAAACGGCTGGTCCTTCTGCAACAGGAGAATCGCTCCGGCGATCAGGACGAAACCGGCCAGCGCCGCAGCGCCGCCGAAGCGATCCCGCCAGCGTTGCACGGGGGCTTCGTGTTCGCGCATCAGATATGCGCCGAGGGCGCCGGCGAGCAATTCCCAGAAACGCGACAGCGGCGAGTAGTATGCGCCCGCACTGCCAATCGAAATGAGCCAGGTATTCCAGGCAAACGAGCCAATCGCGATGACGCCGATGGCGAGCAAAAGCCGCCGCCGGAATGCGACCGCCGCCAGGATGACGACCGGCCAGACGATGTAAAACTGCTCTTCGACTCCCAGCGACCACAGATGCAGCAGCGGTTTCGTCGAACCGTCCGGGTCAAAGTACCCGCTTTCGTTCCAAAGAACAACATTGGACACAAACGCGGCCGCACCCGCGAGGTGCTTGCCGAGAAGACCGAAGTCACCTTCGCCCAGCAGACGCCAGCCGGCCGCATAACACGAGACAAGAACGACCAGTAACGCGGGAACGATCCTGCGGATTCGGTGGATATAGAAGTCGACGAAGCTGAAATTACCCGCCCGGGCGCCGTCCATGACGATGCGGGAGATCAGAAAGCCGGAAATGACGAAGAATATGTCCACACCGGCAAATCCGCCTCGTATCACGTCCGGAAAGGCGTGAAAGGCCACGACGGCCATCACGGCAACCGCCCGCAGGCCGTCGATGTCGGGGCGGTAGGTGCGATGGCTCGTTCCTGTTGCCGCAGCGATCTGTGGATCCCCGTGCGCGGGCTGGACAATGCTTGTTCTTGTTGTGGCGATTTGATTCATCAATCTGGGGTGCAACAAAGTGCTCCGGGGCGCTACCGGAGGCATTCAGACGCGCCAGGCAATGCTGGCGGGACTCGGATTGCAAAGGAAAATTTGAATTAACCGATGTGCATATAGCGTGGAGAATCGATCAACGGACGTGCGGGAACTCGGACTCGAGGTTCGGCAGGTCAGCTTCGGAGGGACGAATCGTCGATGCCCCTTCAGCACGTATCGGCTGGACAGAGAAAAACTTGAGGTTCCGGGACGAGAAATCTGCGCCATCCGGCAACCGCATTGAACTCGGCACTAGCGGGAATGCGGCCTGGAAGATCCACGTGGAGGCCGGGACCGAGCCGTTGCCGCTTAGCATTTCCACGCAACGACAGAGAGAATCGGCCGCGCACGGATATGCAGCCGGAAAATGAAAAACCCGCGACAGCTAATGCTGTCGCGGGTTTTGATCTGGTCGGGGCGAGAGGATTTGAACCTCCGACCACCTGCACCCCATGCAGGTACGCTACCAGGCTGCGCTACGCCCCGAAAGAGAGAAAGTATAACAGACACTTTCGCGGTTTAGAACGGGTCGCATGCATTTTCTGAATACGAATCTTGCACGCGCCCATTCGTCCACAATCGGCCGACTCGCAACGGCGTTCATACGGTCGTTTGATCCCGCCGGCACACCACCCCGCATCCTTTGCCGCATCGCCTCTTCGCCACGTTCGTCCCCATCCCCGCTGTTTGGTGACGCCGCTCTAGCGCGCTATGCCACACTGCGCTGCATCGACGCAGGATGCCGCGCCCGGTGCGCGCATGCGGCGGACGATCAAGACAAGATACGGAGACAGACGATGCGGAATGCGGTCCGGCGCGGCCATCGCTCGCCTTTGGCAACACCCCGATTGATTTCCGGTGCGCAGCACATTGCCGGCGCCGCATTACGCCGGACCTCGCATGCACTTGGCTGCGGCGCCCTCGCGCTCGCCCTGCTCGGCGCGGGCTGCGCGGAGCCGGCCGCGCAGCGCGACAGCAACGCGAGCGTCGCATCGACGACGATCGAGCGCGCGAAGGCCGACCGCCTCGCCCGCGAACAGCAGATCGCGCGCACGGTGCCGTCGCTCGCATCGATCCGGCTCGCGCAGCCGCGCTCGTTCACGCTGCGCGACTCCGGCCAGAACGGCGCGATGACGTTCCTGCGCGACGTCGACTTCCGCATCGTCAACAATCTCGGCTTCTTCATTCACCAGCTGTCGGCGACGCTCGTGCCGACGCAGGCCGGCGCGCCGATCGTGTTCGACGACCCGACGAGTTTCGAGATCGACGTGCATCGGGGCGCCGTCACGCTCGACAGCGCGAAACTGACGGCGCTCTTCAATACCTACATCTTCGGTTATCGCAACGCGCCGCTGCGCAAGCTCGTCGTCTCGACCGGCGACGGCGTGATCCAACTGCGGGGCGAGATGCAGCGCGACGGCTGGGTGCCGTTCTCGCTGACCGGCACGCTCGCGATCCGCGACGGCAGCCAGCTCGTGTTCCATCCGACCGGCGTGCGCGTCTCGGGCCTCGACGCGCAGCCGGTGATGCGCGCCGCCAACGTGAAGATGGCCGATCTGCTCAAGGTCGACACGCCGATTGCGCGGCTTTCCGGCGACGATCTCGTGATGTCGGTCGACCGGCTGATGCCGCCGCCGCGCCTGAAGATCGCGATCACGGCGCTGCGCGTGACGCCCGCCGGGCTCGACCTGACGCTCGATGACGGCACGCGCGCGGGTTTCGCGATGCCGGCGAACGCGCCGCAGCAGGCGATGTACATTCGCGGCGGCGACGTGAAGTTCATGCGCTCGATGCCGATGAATGCCGACATCCTGATCAGCCCGGTCGATCCCGCCAAGACCGACCGGAATTTCGTCTTCGACCTGTACCACTACCGCGAGCAGGTCTCCGCGGGCTATTTCAATTTCGACGAGCGCGGCGCGATGGCGATCCGGATGCCGTCGTATGGGGGCCCGCCAAGCGGCGCCGCGCTCGGGAATCCCGCCGTGCGCCTGAACGACAGCTTCCTTGCTGCGCAGCAGAGCACGCTGCGCGACGTGCGCCAGCATTGGGAAGCCAATGCGCTCGCGGCCGGCGACGCGGCGCGGCCGGGCATGCAGAAGGTCGCGATGCGCCGCGGCACGAACGTGCCGTTCGACGAGCGGCACGTGTCGAATCGCAGTCCGTCGATCCACCTGCGCAACGTCGATTTCAACCTATCCGGCGACATCGGCTTTCACGTCGAGGAGCTCGACGTGCAGCTCGTCGCGAAGCGCCCCGCCGAGCCCGTCGACCTCGACGACCCAAACCAGTACGACATCCGCATTCTCGGCGGCACGGTCGTGGCATCGTGGAAGGCAATGTCGGCGCTCTTCAACGACTATCTGCTCGATTACTCGCCGCGCTCGCTCAACCACCTGCAATTGAGCGCCGACGGCCGGAACCTGCGCGTGCAAGGCGGCATCAAGCTGTGGAACCACGTGCCGGGCGTCTGGCTGCCGACCGACATGAAGGGCTCGCTCACGGTGCTCGACGACCGCCATCTGGCGTTCTCGCCGACCGAGGTGTCGGTGCTCGGCATTCCGCAGGCGCAGCTGCTGCGCTCGCTCGGCGTCGAGCTCGCGTCGTTGACGCCGCTGCGGCGGCGCGGTGCGGAGCTGCGCGGCGACTCGCTCGTGCTCGACCAGTACACCGTGTTCCCGCCGCCGGTGCTGAACGGCAAGCTCGCTACGGCCACCGTCGAGCGAGACGGCCTGCGCCTCACGTTCCGACGCGTGCCGGACGCGCCCGCACCGAAGCGCCCGCCGATTTCCGCGCCCAGCTACATGTGGATGGAAGGCGGCGACATGAAGATGTTCAACGTGCTTGAACTGAACGTGCGCGCGCTGATCCAGAATTCGGCCGAGGCCGGCCCGATGCGCTTCGACCTGTACGGCTACCGCAATCAGGTCGCGCAAGGCTCGGTGCGGATGCTGCCGGACGGCACGCTGGTCGTCGACCTCGGACGGCCGAACCCGCTCGCCGCACGCTGAATCGTCCCAAATCGTCCAGGCAAGCGCCGACAAAAAAGCCCGGAAAGCTGAACGCCTTCCGGGCTTCGTCGTATGCGCGACCTGCCTTCAGCCGCGCTTCAATCCTTCGATGACGTCGAGCAGCGCCTGCCGCAACGCGGCGACGTCGACCGTCGCACTCGGCCGGCTCGACGCGGCCGTGCGCACTTCCGTACCCGGCGCGTCGGGTTCGAGTTCCGGCGCCGGGCCGCGCTCGCCGCCCCCCGGCGAATCGAGCCGGTTGCGCGCACCATTGATCGTAAAACCCTGCTCGTACAGCAATTCGCGGATCCGCCGGATCAGCAGCACCTCGTGATGCTGGTAATACCGCCGGTTGCCGCGCCGCTTCACCGGCCGCAACTGCGTGAATTCCTGTTCCCAGTAGCGCAGCACATGCGGCTTCACGCCGCACAGTTCGCTGACTTCACCGATCGTGAAGTAGCGCTTCGCGGGAATCGGAGGCAAGACGACTTTCTCAACCGTCGTGGTCATCGTCAGTCAACCATCGGTAAAGGTGCGCGGCGGTCGCGCGGGAGACGTCAGCGCGCGGGGCTTGGCTCCGCGCCGTTTTCGACCAGCGCCTTGAGCTTCTGGCTCGCGTGGAACGTGACCACTCGACGCGCGGCGATCGGAATCGCCTCGCCCGTCTTCGGGTTGCGGCCCGGGCGCTGCGGCTTGTCGCGCAGCTGGAAGTTGCCGAACCCCGACAGCTTGACGCTTTCACCGTTCTCGAGCGCGTCGCGGATCACTTCGAAGAACGCCTCGACCATGTCCTTCGCTTCACGCTTGTTCAGCCCGACGCTGTCGAACAGCAGCTCCGCCAGCTCCGCCTTCGTCAGGGTCGGCGTCTCCGTGGACGCCGGCGCCGAAACGTCGCGGTTCATGGCGCTGCGTTGCGCCGTCAGGAGGGCTTCGAATTCACTCGAGGTCATGTCGTTCATATCTGCCATACAGCGCGTTAAATCAAAACTCACGATGGGGAGCCGGCCGCCCGGGCGGCGTCACGCCCGGGCAACCCGGGCTCCTTAGCCGCGCAAGCGCGCACCCACACGAGCCATCCGCTCGACAAGCGTCTGGATCGCCTGATCGACGACCTCGTCCTGTAGCGTGCCGGCCGCGTCCTGCAGCGTCACGCGGAAGGCAAGGCTCTTCTCGTGCGCGGCGAGTCCACCGGAAGTATTTGATTTTGCACGAAATTCGTCGAAGAGTACAACCTTCTGAACGAATCGGCAGGCGTCGTCGGCCAACGCCTTCTTCATCTCGTCGAACAGCGCCTGGACCTCGACCGCCTGATCGACCACGACTGCGATGTCGCGGCGCACCGGCGGGAATTTCGACACGTCGGTCGGCACCGGCAGTGCACGCGCGATCAGCGCGTCGGCGTCGATCTCGAACAGCACCGGCGCGTGCGGCAGCTCGTACTTCTGCATCAGGCGCGGGTGCAGCTCGCCGATCCAGCCGACCGCGCGGCCGTCGACTTCGATGCGCGCGCTGCGGCCCGGATGGAGCGCCGGATGCTCGGCCTTCACGAAACACGCGGACGTCGGCGCGAGCAGCGCCTCGAGGTCACCCTTCACGTCGAAGAAATCGACCGCACGGGTCGTCACGCCCCACTGCTCGTCGAGCGCCGGGCCGTAGGCCAGCGCGCCGACGCGCTTCGGCTGCGCGTAGCCCGCGACCGACAGTTCGCCCGCCGTGACCGACGAGTCGGTCAGGAACACGCGCCCCGTCTCGAACACGCGCACACGGTCCGCGCGGCGGTTCAGGTTGTGGCGCAACACGGCGATCAGGCTGCCGAACAGCGTCGTGCGCATCACCGACAACTGGCTCGCGATCGGATTCAGCAGACGGATCGGGTTGTCGTTGCCCGCGAAATCACGTTCCCACTCCGCGTCGACGAAGCTGAAGTTGACCGTTTCCGCGTAGTCGCGCGCGGCAAGCGCGTGACGAATCGTGTGGATCGAGCGCTGCGTCTCGTTGGTCGCGCGCATTTCGCTCGTCGCGACCGGCGGACGCGCCGGAATCTTCTCGAAGCCGTAAATGCGCGCCACTTCCTCGATCAGGTCTTCCTCGATCTCGATGTCGAAGCGGTGCGACGGGGGCGCGACCGAGAACACGTCCTCGTCGCGCTCGAACGACAGGCCGAGGCGCGTGAAGATGTTCGCGATCTCGTCGGCGTCGATCTTCACGCCGATGATGCGGTTCGCGCGCGACACGCGCATCTTGACCGGCGCGCGCTGCGGCAGGTTGACGGCCTGGTCGTCGACCGGGCCGGCCTTGCCGCCGCAGATTTCGAGAATCAGCTGCGTGATGCGCTCGATGTGCTCGACGGTCGTCGCGTAGTCGACGCCGCGCTCGAAACGATGCGCCGCATCGGTCGAGAAGTTGTACTTGCGCGCGCGGCCGCGGATGCTGTCCGGCCACCAGAACGCCGCTTCGAGATAGATGTTGGTCGTGTCGAGCGTGACGGCCGTGCTGTCGCCGCCCATGATGCCCGCGAGGCTCTCGACCTGAACGTTGTCGGCGATCACGCCGACCGTCTCGTCGAGCTCGATCGTATTGCCGTTCAACAGCTTCAGCGACTCGCCGCGCTTGCCCCAGCGCACCTCGATGCCGCCGTGGATCTTGTCGAGATCGAACACGTGCGACGGACGGCCGAGTTCGAACATCACGTAGTTCGAGATGTCGACGAGCGCCGACACGCTGCGCTGGCCGGCGCGCTCGAGGCGCTCGACCATCCACTGCGGCGTCTTCGCGCGCGCGTTCACACCGCGGATCACGCGGCCCGAAAAGCGGCCGCACAGGTCAGGCGCGGCGATCCGCACGGGCAGCGTCTCGTCGAGCTCGACGTGCACGGGGCGGATGTCGACCGGCGTGAGCGGCGCGCCGGTGATCGCGGCCGTCTCGCGCGCGATGCCGAACACCGACAGGCAGTCGGCCTTGTTCGGCGTCAGCTTGATTTCGAAGATGGAGTCGTCGAGGTTCAGCGTGTCGCGGATGTCCTGGCCGACCGGCGTGTCTTCCGGCAGGATCAGCAGGCCGCTGTGGTCTTCGGACAGCTTCAGCTCGCGCGCCGAGCACAGCATCCCCTGGCTCTCGACGCCGCGCAGCTTCGACAGCTTGATCGCGAACGGCTTGCCGCCTTCTTCGGCGGGCGGCAGCTCCGCACCGACCAGCGCGACCGGCACCTTGATGCCCGGCGCCACGTTCGGCGCGCCGCAGACGATGTTCAGCGTCGCGCCTGTGCCGGCGTCCACCTGGCAGACATTGAGCTTGTCCGCATCCGGATGCTTGACGACTTCGAGCACCCGCCCGACGACGATCTTCGACGTCGGCGGCGCGGCCTTGCTCAGCGACTCGACTTCGAGCCCTGCCATCGTCAATGCGTGCGACAGCTCATCGGTCGTCAGCTGCGGATCGACAAAGGTTCTCAACCAGGATTCAGGGAATTGCATGGATGTCTACGTTCGAAACGGGTTGAATCGACGCCCGGCTCGCTGCGAAGCGCGCACGGGCACAAGTCGGCGCAGCGGCTCGCGTTACGCGAACTGGCGCAGGAAACGCAGGTCGTTCTCGAAGAACAGACGCAGGTCCTGCACGCCGTAGCGCAGCATCGTCAGGCGCTCGAGGCCGCTGCCGAATGCGAAGCCGATGTAGCGCTCGGGATCGAGGCCCATGTTGCGGATCACGGTCGGATGCACCTGCCCCGAGCCGGAGATCTCGAGCCACTTGCCGGCATTCTTGCCGTGCTCGAACATCATGTCGATCTCGGCCGACGGTTCCGTGAACGGGAAATACGACGGACGGAAGCGCACGAGGATATCGTCGCGCTCGAAGAATTTCTTCAGGAAGTCGGCATAGACGCCCTTGAGGTCGGCGAAGCTGATGTTTTCGTCGATCCAAAGCCCCTCGACCTGATTGAACATCGGCGAGTGGGTCGCATCGCTGTCGACGCGATACGTGCGGCCCGGCGCGATCACCTTGATCGGCGGGCGGTTCATGCGCGCATAACGCACCTGCATCGGGCTCGTGTGCGTGCGCAGCAGCAGCGGACGGCCGTCGGCATCCTTGCCGTCGACGTAGAACGTATCCTGCATCGAACGCGCCGGATGGTTCTCCGGGCTGTTCAGCGACGTGAAGTTGAACCAGTCGGTCTCGATCTCGGGACCGTCGGCCACGTCGAAGCCGATCGTGCGGAAAATCTGTTCGACACGCTCCCACGTGCGCATCACGGGGTGCAGGCTGCCCGCACCGGCGCCGCGGCCCGGCAGCGTGACGTCGATCGACTCGGCGGCGAGGCGCTGGTTCAGCAGCGCGTCGGCCAGTGCCTGACGGCGCGCGGTCAGCGCGGCTTCGACCTGCTGCTTCGCGACGTTGATACGTGCGCCTTCGGTCTTGCGTGCTTCGGGATCGAGCTTGCCGAGGCCCTTCAGCAACTCGGTCAGCGCACCCGACTTGCCGAGGAAGCGGGCTTTCTCGTTTTCGAGCGTGGTGATGTCGGCAGCCTGTTCGAAGGACTGCTGCGCGTCGGCGACAATCTGGTCCAGATCCATAGATCCCATCATTTCCAACGTCATTCGGTCTTGGCGAGCGAAATCGCTCATCCAAACAAAAAAGGGGCTCGGAAGAGCCCCGTTTTCGCTGCAGCGGCCGAAACTACCGGAACATCGCTGCAACTAACCACGCAGTGCTAATTTCGCAATTAGGCTGCAACGGCGGCTTTCACCTGCTTGACGATCGCAGCAAAAGCAGCCTTGTCGAACACCGCCATGTCGGCCAGCACCTTACGGTCGAGTTCGATCGACGCCTTCTTCAGGCCGTTGATGAACACGCTGTAGGTCATGTCGTGCTGGCGAACTGCCGCGTTGATACGCGTGATCCACAGTGCGCGGAACACACGCTTCTTGTTGCGGCGATCGCGGTACGCGTACTGACCAGCGCGCATCACCGCCTGCTTGGCGATGCGGTAGACGTTATTGCGGCGGCCGCGATAACCCTTGGCCAGGTTGATGATCTTCTTGTGACGGGCCCGTGCGGTTACCCCACGTTTGACTCGAGGCATGTTTCTCTCCTTAGAGTATCGATTGAGGGGTTACGCGAACGGGAGCATCGCGCGGACGGAGTTCAGATCGGAATCATGAACTGCCGTGGCGCCGCGCAGGTGACGCTTGTTCTTCGTGGTTTTCTTGGTCAGGATGTGGCGCTTGAAGGCTTGACCGCGCTTGACGGTACCGCCCGGACGCACCACGAAGCGCTTTGCAGCGCTCTTCTTGGTCTTCATCTTAGGCATGACGAACAACTCCAGTTTATTAGATGGCGATGGGTGTGCGGTTGGCTTGCGCCCTTGACCCGCCCTTCGAAACCCAGTCCACTTGTGTACGGCGAACCGCTTGCGCAGCCGCCGTCATTGTTGGCGCGCCGCCCTGACCGGGCCACGCGCCGAACCACTTCCGAACCTGCGCGAGACGCGCGCGGGCCCGTTACTTCTTTTTCTTCGGCGAGAGCACCATGATCATCTGGCGCCCTTCCATCTTCGGCATCTGCTCGACCTGGCCGACTTCCTCGAGATCCGTGCGCAGACGCTCAAGCATCCGCATGCCGATCTCCTGGTGAGCCATTTCGCGGCCGCGGAAACGCAACGTGATCTTCGTCTTGTCGCCCTCTTCGAGGAAGCGCAGGAGGTTGCGGAGCTTGACGTTGTAATCCCCGTCATCGGTACCCGGGCGGAACTTGACTTCCTTGACCTGGATGACCTTCTGCTTCAGCTTCGCTTCGTGCTGCTTCTTGGACTCCTGATACTTGAACTTGCCGTAATCCATCAGACGGCAGACCGGAGGAACCGCTTGAGGCGCGATTTCCACCAGGTCAACATCCAGCTCTTCCGATTTACGGAAAGCATCAGCGAGTTTTACGATACCGAGCGGTTCGTTCTCGATCCCGACCAGACGCACTTCCGGCGCAGTGATTTCACCGTTGATGCGATGCGACGACTTATCAGTAGCGATGTTACGTTTCCTCTAAAAATTAAAAAAACGAGCCGCGCTGCCAGGGCGGTTACTTGAACGAGCGCAGGTCTTCCTGCAGACGCTCAACGAAGGCTTCGACCGGCATCACGCCAAGATCGACGCCGCCACGGGCACGCACGGCTACCGTTTGCGCATCACGCTCCTTGTCGCCCACGACGAGCAGATAAGGCACCTTTTCCAGCGTGTGCTCGCGTATTTTATAGCTAATCTTCTCGTTGCGCAAATCGGCCGCCGCCCTAACCCCTTGTTTTTGCAACGTTTGGGCTAAAGATTGCGCATATTCGGCCTGACTTTCGGCAATATTGAGCACAATTGCCTGGAACGGCGCGAGCCAGACCGGCATTGCACCAGCGTGGTGCTCGATCAGGATGCCGAGGAAACGCTCCATCGAACCGACGATCGCCCGGTGCAGCATCACCGGCCGGCGGCGGCTGTTGTCTTCCGCGACGTACTCGGCACCCAGGCGCTCCGGCAGCACCATGTCGAGCTGCAGCGTACCGCACTGCCACGAGCGGCCGAGCGCATCCTTGATGTGGTACTCGATCTTCGGGCCGTAGAACGCGCCCTCGCCCGGCAGCTCTTCCCACGTGAGGCCGCAGGCCGTCAGCGCATCGCGCAGGCCCTGCTCGGCACGATCCCACGTCTCGTCCGTGCCCGCACGCTGGTCAGGGCGCAGCGACAGCTTGATGTCGATGTGATCGAAGCCGAAATCCTTGTACACGCTCATCGCGAGCGTGTTGAACGCGATCGATTCCGAGATGAACTGATCTTCGGTACAGAAGATGTGCGCATCGTCCTGCACGAAGCCGCGCACGCGCATCAGGCCGTGCAGCGCGCCCGACGCCTCGTTGCGGTGGCACGAGCCGAATTCGGCGTAGCGCAGCGGCAGGTCGCGGTACGAGCGCAGACCGTGCTTGAACACCTGGACGTGCCCCGGGCAGTTCATCGGCTTGATCGCGTAGTCGCGCTTCTCCGACTCCGTCGTGAACATGTTCTCGCGGTAGTTCTGCCAGTGGCCGGACGCCTCCCACAGCGAGCGGTCCATGATCATCGGCGTCTTGATCTCGAGGTAGCCGGCCTCGTTCACGCGGCGGCGCATGTACTGCTCGACCTGCTGCCACAGCGCCCAGCCCTTCGGGTGCCAGAACACCATGCCCGGCGACTCTTCCTGCATGTGGAACAGGTCGAGCTGCTTGCCGAGCTTGCGGTGGTCGCGCTTTTCCGCTTCCTCGAGCATGTGCAGGTACTGGTCCTGGTCTTCTTTCTTCGTCCAGGCCGTACCGTAGATGCGCTGCAGCTGCTCGTTCTTCGAGTCGCCGCGCCAGTACGCGCCCGCGACCTTCATCAGCTTGAAGACCTTCAGCTTGCCCGTCGACGGCACGTGCGGACCGCGGCACAGGTCCGTGAAGCCGCCGTGCGAATACAGCTTGATCTCATCGCTTTGCGGAATCGACTCGATGATCTCGGCCTTGTACTTCTCGCCGATGCTGCGGAAGTACCCCGCCGCCTCGTCGCGCGACACGACGCGGCGCGTCACCGGCTCGTCCTTCTTCGCGATCTCCTGCATGCGCTTTTCGATCTTTTCCAGATCTTCCGGCGTGAACGGCCGGTGGTACGAGAAGTCGTAGTAGAAGCCGTTGTCGATCACCGGCCCGATCGTCACCTGCGCGTCCGGATACAGTTCCTTGACCGCATAGGCGAGCAAGTGCGCCGTCGAGTGGCGAATGATGTCGAGACCGTCGGCGTCCTTGTCCGTGACGATCGCGAGCGACGCGTCGCGGTCGATCACCGCGGACGTATCCACGAGCTCGCCGTCGAGCTTGCCGCCGAGCGCAGCCTTTGCGAGACCGGGACCAATCGAGGCCGCCACTTCGGCGACCGTCACCGGATGCTCGTATTGTCGAACTGAGCCGTCAGGCAAGCGTATCGAAACCATAGCAATCTCCGTGATGCCGTCAGTGGGCGGCAGACCAAGCACGCGATAAAGTCACGCGCGAAATTTTCGCGACAAAAAAAATGCGGCCCCGCTTTCGAGGGGCCGCATTCGATACTTCACTCAAACCGCAGGGGCGAAAACGTTCCTCGACTAGCGTCGCTCCGAAGTGGTTTCGGTCAACGTTCGCGGTGTCATAACCGTATTCGCCTTGTACGCGTTGAGTTTTTACTGCTTCGAACACCCGGAAACCGGATGCTCCTGTTCGTTGGTAGGCTCGATTGGACTCGAACCAACGACCCCCACCATGTCAAGGTGGTGCTCTAACCAGCTGAGCTACGAGCCTGAAGAAGCTGAAATTATATGGAGCTGTAATTCACTTGGCAAGCATTTTTATGCAATCGCAGCAAAATAATGTGGATCCGGCCCCGACCTCACGCCTTCCGGCCGGCCCGGACGACGCCCTGCACCTCGCCGAGCAGCGCGCAAGCGCGCTGCACCTGTGCCGAGTTCGAGATCTCTACCGTGAACTGCATGAATGCCGCATTGCGGCGAGTCTGCGTCTTTACGCCGACGACATTGAGCTTCTCGCGCGCGAACACTTCGGAGATGTCGCGCAGCAGCCCCTGCCGGTCGGTCGCCTCGATCATCAGGTCGACCGGATAGACCGACGCGCCGCGGCCGCCCAGCACGTCGGCGGACCAGGTGGTCTGCAGCACGCGCTCCGGCGCACGCTCCGCCATCCGGCGGAACGTCGCGCAATCGCTGCGATGGATCGACATCCCCTTGCCGCGCGTGACGAAGCCGCTGATCGGATCGGGCGGCGCGGGCCGGCAGCAGCGCGCGAGCTGCGTCAGCAGCGCATCGACGCCGACCACCAGCACCCCGGTCGACGCGCCGTGCGCGACGCTCGCGCCGCTGCTGCGCTTCTCGAAATCGGCGGGCGCCTCGGGCACGGGTTCGGGCGGCGGCGCATCGGACAGCGCCTGCTCGACGTTGCGCAGGCTGAACTCCTCCTTGCCGACGACCGAGAACAGCTCGTCGGGCGTCTTGAAGCCGAGCTTCGCCGCCAGGTTGTCGAGATTGACCGAAGTCCTGCCTTCGCGCTGCAGCGTCTTTTCGACGAGCGCGCGGCCGTGCGCGATGTTCTCCTCGTGCTCGATCGCATTGAACCACGCGCGCACCTTCTGCCGCGCGCGCGGGCTCTTCAGGTAGCCGAGCTGCGAATTCAGCCAGTCGCGCGACGGCCCGCCCTCCTTCACCGCGACGATCTCGACCGTCTGGCCGTTCGCGAGCGGCGTGTTGAGCGGCACCATCGCGCCGTCGACGCGCGCGCCGCGGCAGCGGTGGCCCAGCTCGCTGTGCAGGTGATAGGCGAAATCCACCGGCGTCGCGCCCTGCGGCAGCGCGATCACGCGCGCCTGCGGCGTCAGCACGTAGATGTGGTCGTCGTCGAGCGTCGTCTCGCGCAGTTGCGCCCACGCCTTGCCGCCGGCCGCGCCCCCGCCGTCCTCGACGTCGTCCTTCCACGCGAGCAGCTGGCGCAGCCAGGCGATCTTCTCGTCGTATTTGTCGCTTGCGGAGAACTGGCCGCCGTAGCCGCGCGCGCCGGCCTCCTTGTAGCGCCAGTGCGCGGCGACGCCGTATTCCGCGAAGCCGTGCATCTCGTGCGTGCGGATCTGCACTTCGAACGCACGCCCGTCGTCGCCGATCACGACCGTGTGCAGCGACTTGTAGCCGTTCGGCTTCGGACGCGAGATGTAGTCGTCGAACTCCTTCGGCACCGGCTGCCACAGGTGATGCACGATGCCGAGCACCGTGTAGCAATCCTTGATGTCCGGCACGATCACGCGAAACGCGCGCACGTCGTACAGCTCGGAGAAGTCGAGCTCCTTGCCGCGCATCTTGCGCCAGATGCTGTAGATGTGCTTCGGCCGGCCGCTCACCTCCGCCTGGATGTGCGCGGCTGCAAGCTCGCGCTGCAGGCTCCCGATCGCCTCCGCGACATACGCCTCGCGCTCGACGCGCTTCTCGTCGAGCAGTTTCGCGATCCGCTTGTACGTGACCGGATCCTCGAAGCGGAACGCCAGGTCCTCCAGCTCCCATTTCAGTTGCCAGATGCCGAGACGGTTCGCGAGCGGCGCGTAGATCTCGAGCGTTTCGCGCGCGACGTCCGGCGGCGGCGCGACCTTCGCCGCCGCGTAGTAGCGCAGCGACTGCAGTCGCGACGCGAGCCGGATCAGCACCACGCGGATGTCCTGCGCAAACGCGAGCAGCATCTTGCGCAGCGCCTCGATCTGCGCGCGGCGCTCGGCCGCGGCGTCGCGTCCGGCCTCCGGCGCCGCGCTCTGCGCGACGCGCAGGCTGATCGTGCCGAGCCGCAGCAGCTTGCGCACGTCGGACACGAGGCGCGCGACTTCGTCGCCGAACCGCGCGGCAAGCTCGCGCTCCGGATCGTTCAGGTGCGGCGTCAGCGCAAACAGCGCCGCCGCCTGCACCGCGGGCGGATCGACGTTCAGCTTGCCCATGATCGACGCCGTGCCGGCCGCGTGATCGGCGAGCAGCTCGCCCGACGACAGGCGCGCGTCGCCCGCATGCTCGCGCACGAACGCGAGCACGTCGTCGAACGACGGCGACGCGGCGGAAGAAGCGGAAACGGTATCGGCGGTCATCATGCAGCCCGGTGAGGCATCGTCGTCAGCGACGACGCTCGGTTCAGGTCAGCTCCGCTGCGCAGCAACGACGACGATTTCGACGAGCAGCGCGGGATCCGCGAGCTTCGCCTCGACGGTGGCGCGCGGCGGCGTATTGCCCGGCGCCACCCATGCGTCCCACTCTTCGTTCATGCCCGCGAAGTTCGCCAGATCGGAAATGTAGATCTGCACCGACAGCAGATGCGCCTTGTCGCTGTTCGCCTCCGCGAGCAGGCGGTCGATGTGCCCAAGCACTTCGCGCGTCTGGCCCTTGATGTCCTGGGTCGTGTCTTCCGCGATCTGGCCGGCGAGGTACACGGTGCCGTTGTGAATCGCAATTTCGGAAAGACGGGCGCCGACGTGGTGACGAGTAACTGCCATGGAATGTTCCGCTTGAATGAATGGATGATTCGCCCGGCGGCGCGGCCCGCACCGCCGAACCATATATTATGACGCGGATGCGCCCTCTTCGAGGAAAAACCCGCGCGCGAGCGCGATCTGGTCCGCGCTCATGAACGCCGGCGCATGGCCGACGCCGGCAATTTCCGCCTGCGACACATGCCGGCCGCGCCGCGTCATTTCCGCGACCGTCTCGCGCGACAGCAGGTCGGACGCCGCGCCGCGCACGACGAGCAGCGTCGCGTCCGTCGTTTCGATCGCGCGCCACAGCGCAGCCTCGCCGAGCGCGGCCAGCTCGGGCGTCGTCGCCTTGAACGGCTCCGCGATCCGCGGGTCGTAGCGGATCGCCCAGCCGCCATCGGGCAGCTCGCGCAGCAGCGGCGCGTTGATCTCGCGCCATTCGTCGCCGGTGAGCGCGCCGAACGGCAGCGACAGCGACGTCAGGTAATCGATGCCTTCCTGCTCGGTCGCGAAGCGCGGCTGCACGCCGAGGTATTCGCCGATGCGCGTGAGCGAATCCGGCTCGATCCGCGGGCCGACGTCGTTGACGATCATCCGCCGCACCGGCGAGCCCGGCAGCCCCGCGAGCGCGAGCCCGATCAGGCCGCCCATCGACGTGCCGAACCAGTCGACCGATTCGACGTCGAGGCGCGCGATCAGCGTAACCATGTCGGCCACGTATTGCGGAATCGCATAGAGCCGCGAATCCGCGAGCCAGTCGGAGCGGCCTCGCCCGACGACGTCCGGGCACACGACGCGATACGTATCGGCAAGCGCCGCGGCGAGCCGGTCGAAATCACGCCCCGAGCGGGTCAGCCCGTGTACGCAGACCAGCACGCGCGGATTGGCGGGATCGCCCCACTCGGTGTACGCCACGTGGTGAAGGCCGGCCGCGCTCGCGCACTGCACGCGCCGCTGGCGAGGTACCAAGGGGTTCGCTGAGATCGTTGGCATCGTTGGCATCCTGTCGAACGGGCGCTGCGCGGCGGCGCAAACGGTGCGCCGCCCGGTGCGATCGATTGTAAACCGCTTCCGTTCACGGAGCCGTCTCGGCGCCGGGCGAACGCCGCCGCATCGTGCGCGCACGCGTGCCCCCGCAACGCGTCAGCCTTCGCCCCAGCACCACTCGGCCTGCAACCGCTCCCGCACGAAATCGACGAACGCGCGCACGCGCATCGCAAGATGCCGCCCGCCCGGATACACGGCGTGCAACGGCGCGGCCGGCGCCGCGTACGCAGGCAGTATGCGGACGAGCCGGCCCGCCTCGAGATCGGGACCGACGTCCCAGATCGACTTCAGCGCGATGCCTGCCCCCGCCAGCGCCAGCGTGCGCGCCGCGCCACCGTCGTTCGTCAGCAGCGCCGCCGTTACCTCGACCTCGAGCGCGCCGCCGTCGCCATCGAACCGCCATTCGGCACGCGGCTGCTCGCCCATCACGATGCAGCGATGCCGGCACAGTTCGCCCGGGTGCGCCGGTTCGCCGTGCTCGGCAATGTACGCAGGCGCTGCGCACAGCACGCGACGGTTCGGCGCTAGCTCGCGCGCGATCATCGACGAGTCGGCCAGGCTGCCGATCCGCACGGCGACGTCGATCTCGTGCGCGAGCAGGTCGATGACCGAATCGGTCAGCATCAGTTGCACGGTCACCTGCGGATGCTGCCGCTGAAATTCAGCGACGAGCGGCGCAAGCCGCAGGCGGCCGAGTTCGCCCGGCGCCGTCACGCGCAGCAGGCCGCTTACGGTGCCGCGCCGATCCTGCATCAGCGCTTCGGCCTGCTCGATTTCGGCCAGGATGCGCAGCGCCTGCGCGTGGAACTGCGCGCCTTCGTCGGTCAGCGTCTGCTGCCGCGTCGTGCGGTGCAGCAGGCGCACGCCGAGCCGCGACTCGAGGTGCGCGAGCCGCTTGCTGACCACCGACAGCGACAGGTCGAGTTCTCGCGCGGCCGCCGACAGGCTGCCCGCCGACACGATGCGGGCGAAGGTTTCGAGCGCCGGCAAGTCGTCGATCAGCACCGCGCCCCTCGCGCTTCGCTCACCTTTCCAATTTTCGAATAATCCATTCGCGATCAGTCCGTATTTACATCCAAAACGGAAACTTACCATGTGCATCACGCGTTGACCCGACGCCTCTTCACGAACAGGAGAATCCGATGTCCGCCCTTTTCCGCCCGGCCGGCCGCCTGACCGCCCGCCTGCTCGCCGCCGCGCTGGTCGCGGCCGCGCTGCCGCCCACGGCTGCGCAAGCCGACGATCTCGTCACACCGCGCGACCTGACGGTCGCCGCCGGCCTGCCCGCCGCGCAGGCAAGCGCGCAGGTTCTCGCGGCGCGCCGCTACGGCACGTTCTGGGATACCGGCGACGCGACGCTCGCCCGCGCGGCGCTCGCACCCGATTTCACCGACCGCACGCTGCCTGCCGGACGCGCCCAGGGGCTGCCGGGCCCGCTCGCCGCCTCGCGCACGATGCGCGCGGCGGTGCCGGACCTGCGTTGCGAGATCGAGCAGATGATCGTGGCCGGCGATCGCGTCGTCGTTCACCTGCACTTTCGCGGGCACTTCACGGGGACCTTCAACGGCTCCGCCGGGCACGGCCAGCCGGTCGACTTCATCGCGACCGACATCTACCGGATTGCGGACGGCCGCATCGCCGACAACTGGCACATCGAGGACAACCTGACGCTGATGCGCCAGCTTGGCCTCGCCAACTGAGGATGCCGCGATGACGCCCATCGATCCCTCCATGCGCCCCGGACGGCGCACGTTTCTCGCACAGGCAGGCGCCGGCGCGGGACTGGCCGCCGGCCTCGCGCTCGGCGCGGCCACCACGCCGGCCGGCGCCGCGACCGCCGGCGCCGCCGCTGCGGCGCAGCACGGCGCGGGACCGTTCTGGCCCGACGGCATCCGCCTCGTGATCTCGATCTCGATGCAGTTCGAAGCGGGCGGCCAGCCGCCCAAGGGCGCGGACAGCCCGTTTCCGCCCGTCGCGTTCCCGCCGTCCGTGCCCGCCGACCTCGCGTCCGGCACCTGGTTCGCGTACGGCTACCGCGAAGGCATCCCGCGCATGCTCGACCTGTGGGACCGGCACGACGTCAAGGTCACGTCGCACATGATCGGCGAAGCGGTCCGGCATCGCCCCGAGTTGGCCCGCGAGATCGTCGCGCGCGGTCACGAGGCCTCGGCGCACGGGCCGAGCTGGCGCTCGCAATTCGCGATGAGCCGCGACGACGAGCGGCGCTTCCTGCTCGACGCCCGCGACATGGTGGAAGCCGCGGCCGGCCAGCGGCCGATCGGCTACAACTGCAACTGGCTGCGGCGCGGCCCGAACACGCTGTCGCTGCTGCAGGAGCTCGACTACGTCTATCACATCGACGACGTCAGCCGCGACGAGCCGTTCATCGAGGCAGTCAACGGACGCGACTTCGTGGTCGTGCCGTACACGCTGCGCAACAACGACATCCTGCTGATCGAGGGCCGCAATTATTCGCCGTCGATGTTTCTCGAACAGATCAAGCTCGATTTCGACCAGCTGTACGAGGAAGCCGGGCAACGGCGCAGGCTGATGTCGATCAGCGCGCACGACCGGATCAGCGGCACGCCGCAAATGGTGCGCGCGTGGGACGCGTTCCTGCGCCACGCCCGGTCGCATCCGGGCGTGGCCTTCATGCGCAAGGACGACATCGCGCGCTACGCGCTGGGCAGCCCGTCGACGCTGCGCGAAACCGAAACGATCTGAGCGACCGCCCATTCTCATCGGAACCGACCATCATGAACGATTCACTCAATGGCAGGAAAGTCCTCGTCGTCGGCGGCAGCTCCGGCATCGGCGCCGCCGCCGCGCAAGCCTTCGCGCAACGCGGCGCGACCGTGACGATCGCGTCGCGCGACCCGCACAAGGCGACCGCCGCCGCGGCTTCGCCCGGCAGCCCGGTGCGCCGCGAAACGCTGGACGTCACCGATACCGCGGCCGTCGACGCGTTCTGCGCGCGGGCCGGCCAGTTCGACCACGTCGTGATCTCCGCCGCCCGGACGGCTGCCGGCCCGGTCCGGTCGCTGCCGTTCGACGACGCGCAAGCCGCGATGAACAGCAAGTTCTGGGGCGCGTATCGCGTCGCACGCGCGATCGACATCGCGCCGGGCGGCTCGCTGACGTTCGTGTCGGGTTTCCTCAGCGCAAGGCCGAGCGCGTCGTCCGTGCTGCAGGGCGCGATCAACGCGGCGCTCGAGGCGCTCGCCCGCGGCCTCGCGCTCGAACTGGCGCCGGTGCGCGTGAATACCGTGTCGCCGGGCCTGATCGCGACGCCGCTGTGGGACAAGCTCGCCCCCGACGCGCGCGACGCACTGTTTGCGAATGCCGCGCAACGCCTGCCCGCCCGCCGCGTCGGCCAGCCTGAGGACGTCGCGAACGCGATCGTCTATCTGGCGACGACGCCCTACGCAACCGGCTCGACCGTGCTGGTCGACGGCGGCGGCACGATTGCGTGACGCGCGCCGCGGCCGGTGGGCCGCTCGTTCGCCGCGCCCGAATGACAAGCGCCCCGCATTCCGTCGGGAATGCGGGGCGCCGGAGGGCACGGCGGACGCGCGCGACGCGCTTACGCGACCGCGCTCACGTCGAGCGGCGCGCCGGTCTTAGCCTGGATCTCGTCGACGCTGACACCGTCGGCGAGTTCGATCACCTTGAGGCCAGCCGGCGTTACTTCGATCACGCCGAGATCGGTGATGATCAGGTCGACCACGCCGACGCCCGTCAGCGGCAGGTTGCATTCCTCGAGGATCTTGTGCTGGTCGCCCTTCGCGACGTGCTCCATCAGCACGACGACGCGCTTCACGCCGGCGACGAGATCCATCGCGCCCCCCATCCCCTTGATCATCTTGCCGGGGATCATCCAGTTCGCGAGGTCGCCCTGCTTGCTGACCTGCATCGCGCCGAGGATCGCGAGGTTGATGTGGCCGCCGCGGATCATCGCGAACGAATCGGCGGACGAGAAGATCGACGAGCCCGGCAGCGTCGTGACGGTCTGCTTGCCGGCGTTGATCAGGTCGGCGTCGACTTCGTCCTCGGTCGGCGACGGGCCGATGCCGAGCAGGCCGTTCTCCGACTGCAGCCAGACTTCGACGCCTTCCGGCACGTGGTTCGCGACGAGCGTCGGCAGGCCGATGCCGAGGTTCACGTAAAAGCCGTCCTGCAGTTCCTGCGCCGCGCGCGCGGCCATCTGGTCACGATTCCAAGCCATGTCAGTCTCCTTTCGCGCGCACGACGCGTTGTTCGATGCGTTTCTCGGGCGTCGCGTTCAGCACGAGCCGCTGCACGAAAATCCCCGGCGTATGGATCTGGTCCGGATCGAGCTCGCCGTTCTCGACGATCTCCTCGACCTCGGCGACCGTGATCCGGCCCGCCATCGCGCACATCGGATTGAAGTTGCGCGCCGTGCGGCGGAAGATCAGGTTGCCCGACTTGTCGGCCTTCCACGCCTTCACGAGTGCGACGTCGGCCGTCAGCGACGGCTCGAGCACGTAGTGGCGATCGCCGAACTGGCGCGTTTCCTTGCCTTCCGCGATCACGGTGCCGTAGCCGGTATTGGTGAAGAACGCGGGGATGCCCGCGCCGCCCGCGCGCAGCTTCTCGGCGAGCGTGCCCTGCGGGGTGAATTCCAGTTCCAGTTCGCCCGCCAGGTACTGGCGCTCGAATTCCTTGTTCTCGCCGACATACGACGAGATCATCTTCCTGATCTGGCGCGTTTCGAGCAGCAGGCCGAGACCGAAGCCGTCGACGCCCGCGTTGTTGCTGATGCAGGTGATGCCCTTGACGCCCGAATCGCGCAATGCGCCGATCAGCGCCTCGGGAATGCCGCACAGGCCGAAGCCGCCCACCGCGAAGGTCTGTCCGTCCTGGACGATCCCTTCCAGCGCGGCCGCCGCGCTTGGATAGACTTTGTTCATCTGTATGTCCCTTCCTCTATGGAAACCAGCGAAACCGGGTTCGCGCGCCGGCGTGGCTCGCAGGCCCGCCGCATCATTCTATGCATGCACGGCAAGGCCTGCCGCGACGACGCGCTTCTTCTTGTTTCGCGGCAAGCGCCGCGAGATGCCTGAAAGGGTACGATGCGGCGCGGATGCGGCACAATACGCAAAAATACATAAGCATTTGCCATCGTTCGCCCGCTTCCATGTCCGCCCTCGACTACCAGACCGCCTTCCATCTCGCGCCGATCGGCCTCGTCATGTCGCGCGACCGCGTGATCGAGGATTGCAACGACGCGGTCGCGGCGATCTTCCGCTGCACGTGCGCCGACCTGATCGGGAAATCGTACGAGGTGCTCTACCCGTCGCCGGACGAATTCCAGCGGATCGGCGAGCGCATTTCGCGGGTGATGGTCGTGAACGGCAGCTATGCGGACGACCGGATCATGAAGCGCGCCGACGGCGAGCTGTTCTGGTGCCACGTGACGGGCCGCGCGCTCGATCGCACCGCGCCGCTCGCGGCCGGCGTCTGGACCTTCGAGGACCTGAGCGCGACCCGCCCGGTGGCCGTCGCGCTGACGCCGCGCGAGCGCGAGATCGCCGCGCAGCTCGCGACCGGCAAGACGAGCAAGCAGATCGGCCGGGTGCTCGACATCAGCTCGCGCACGGTCGACATCTATCGCGCGCGGCTGATGCGCAAGTACGGGACGGGGAACACGGCCGAACTGCTGCAGCGTCTGCTCGGCCATTGAGCGGCGCGACGCAACGGCCGTCGCGCCCGGACTTCAGCCGATCCTGGCGGCGAGTGCGCGCTCGATCGTGTCGCGCAGCAGTTGCGGCAACGGCACCGACTTGCCGAGCGCATAGTCGACCCATACGCAGCGCGCGCTGCCGCGCGCGTAGACGTGGTGCGGATCATCGGCGCGGGTCAGCTCGAAGCCGGTGTCGAAGCTGCTGCGCCCCGGCTTCGCGGCCGACATCTTCGCGATCACGTCGCCCGGGTAATGCAACTGCTTGAGGAACTCCATCGACGCGGTCACGATGACCGGCCCCTGCGTTTCGCCGTTGCCGCCGGCGACGCCGAGCGTCTCGAACCAGGAAATCCGCACCTGCTCCATATAGCGGAAATAGACCGTGTTGTTCACGTGTCCGAACGCGTCCATGTCGCCCCAGCGGATCGGCATCGACATCTCGAAAACAGGGGAGTAATCGCTCATTGCAGTCATCTTTGTTGCTGAGTATTGCTGTTGCTGTGAATCGTCCGGTCACGCGAGGCCGAAGCCGTCGTCCGCGGAGATGATCGAGCCGTTGATGAACTGCGACTCGTCGGCCGCGAGCAGCAGCAGCAGCCCGTCGAGATCCTGCGGCTTGCCGACGCGCCGGCGCGGCAGCATCGACTGCAGCTTCTGGCCCTGCTCGGTTTCCCACAGGTAGTGATTGATTTCCGTATCGATATAGCCCGGGCAGATCGCGTTGACGTTGATGCCGTGACGCCCCCATTCGAGCGCCATCGCGCGCGTCATGTGCACGACCGCGGCCTTGCTCATCGCGTACAGGCCGATCTGCGAAAACACGCGCAAGCCGGCCACCGATGCGATGTTGATGATCCGGTAAGGCGGCTTGCCGTTGCCGTTGGTGCGCATCATCATCCGCTTCGCGACTTCCTGCGCGACGAAAAACGCGCCGCGCGTATTCGTGTCGAACACGAACTCGAATTCGCTGGGCGTCACGTCGACGAGCTTCTGCATCGTCGACACGCCCGAATTGTTGACGAGGATATCGATGGTGCCGGCTTCCGTTTCGGCATGCGCGACCGCCGCCTTGATGCTCTGGACATCGGTGACGTCGAGCGACACCACGTGCGCCGCGCCGCCTGCCGCCTCGATCTCTGCACGCAGCTCCTTGAGCCGCTCGACGCGCCGACTCGCGAGCACGACCTTCGCGCCCGCCTGCGACAGCACCTGTGCAAAGCGCTGGCCGAGCCCGCTCGAAGCGCCCGTTACCAGCGCGACCTTGCCTTCCAGATTGATCGACCGACCCATTGCGCACCCCTTTCGATGTCGTTTCTCCGCCGCGGACGGCCAGGCCCATGCGGCGTTACCCTAACACAAAAAATAGAACGATCGTGCTAATCTATCCGCATGCTGTTGCGGCAAGCGTTTCGTTTCGCAGACAATACGCTCCCGAATAAAAGCATTCTAACGGTTAGAGGAACGCCAATGACCCCCGCAAGCCTCATCGAGCAATACGGCCCGCGCGAATCGATGGAATACGACGTCGTGATCGTCGGCGGCGGCCCTGCCGGGCTGTCCGCGGCGATCCGGCTCAAGCAGCTCGCCGCTGAAAAAGGCGTCGAGATCGGCGTCTGCGTGCTCGAGAAGGGCTCGGAAATCGGCGCGCACATCCTGTCGGGCGCGGTGATGGACCCGCGCGCGATCGGCGAGCTGTTCCCCGACTGGAAGGAGCAAGGCGCGCCGCTCACCGTCGAGGTGACCGAGGACCGCTTCCTGTTCCTGTCCGAGAAGAGCGCAATGCAGACGCCGAACTGGGCGCTGCCGGACAACTTCAAGAACCACGGCAACTACGTGATTTCGCTCGGCAACGTCACGCGCTGGCTGGGCCAGCAGGCCGAAGCGCTGGGCGTCGAGATCTTCCCGGGCTTCCCGGCCGCCGAGATCCTCTACCACGACGACGGCTCCGTGAAGGGCGTCGCGACCGGCAACATGGGCATCGGCAAGGACGGCGAGCCGACCGAGAACTTCCAGCTCGGCATGGAGCTGCACGCGAAGTACACGCTGTTCGCCGAAGGCTGCCGCGGCCACCTCGGCCGCCAGCTGATCTCGAAGTTCAAGCTGGACGCGAACGCCGATCCGCAGGCGTACGGGATCGGCATCAAGGAGCTGTGGGAAATCGATCCGGCCAGGCACAAGCCGGGCCTCGTGATCCACACCGCCGGCTGGCCGCTGAAGGCCGACACCTACGGCGGCTCGTTCCTGTACCACATGGACAACAACCAGGTCGTGGTCGGCTTCGTGGTCGGCCTCGGCTATACGAACCCGTACCTGTCGCCGTTCGAGGAATTCCAGCGCTACAAGACGCATCCGTCGATCCGCGCGTTCCTCGAAGGCGGCAAGCGCGTGTCGTACGGCGCCCGCGCGATCACCGCGGGCGGGCTGCTGTCGCTGCCGAAGACGGTGTTCCCGGGCGGCGCGCTGATCGGCGACGACGCGGGCTTCCTGAATGCGTCGCGGATCAAGGGCAGCCATGCGGCGATCAAGACCGGCATGCTGGCGGCCGACGCCGCGTTCGACGCGGTGCAGGCCGGGCGTCAGGCGGACGAACTGAATGCCTATCCGGACGCGTTCAAGCAATCGTGGCTGTACACCGAGCTGTATCGCGCGCGCAACTTCAAGCAGTGGATGGCGAAGGGACTGTATCTCGGCACGCTGATGGTCGGCCTCGAACAGAAGGTGATGGGCGGCAACGTGCCGTGGACGCTGCATCACAAGCACGCGGATCACGAGACGCTGAAGCCGGCGTCGCAGTGCGAGCCGATCGAGTATCCGAAGCCGGACGGCAAGCTGACGTTCGACCGGCTGTCGTCGGTGTTCATCTCGAACACGAACCACGAGGAAAACCAGCCGGCGCACCTGACGCTGAAGGATGCGAACGTGCCGGTAAACGTGAACCTGCGCACCTACGCGGGGCCGGAAGGCCGGTTCTGCCCGGCGGCGGTGTATGAATTCGTGAAGAACGACGACGGCAGCGATCGCCTCGTGATCAACGCGCAGAACTGCGTGCACTGCAAGACCTGCGACATCAAGGACCCGACGCAGAACATCGTGTGGGTCACGCCGGAAGGCGGCGGCGGACCGAACTACCCGAACATGTGACGTGCCGGAAAACGCCGCCTCGAGCGGCGTTTTTTTCGCCGCTCAAACGAAACGGGGTGCTGCTCGACGCAGCACCCCGTTTTACATGGATTCGACGGCCGGCCTCCTGCGCGGCGGCGCCCCGGTCGTATCAGGTCGCGCTGCCCGAAATCTTCGGCGTTTGCGTTTCGACGTCGCCGCATTGCGCGCGATGGCGCAGCGCATGATCGATCAGCACCAGCGCGAGCATCGATTCCGCGATCGGCGTCGCGCGGATGCCGACGCACGGATCATGACGCCCGAACGTTTCCACCATCGCGGGCTCGCCTGCCTTCGTGATCGACCGGCGCGGCGTACGGATGCTCGACGTCGGCTTGATCGCGATCGATACCGTGATGTCCTGCCCGGTCGAGATGCCGCCGAGCACGCCGCCCGCGTGATTGCCGACGAAGCCGTCCGGCGTCAGCTCGTCGCCGTGCACGGAGCCGCGCTGCGCGACGCTCTCGAAACCCGCGCCGATCTCGACGCCCTTCACCGCGTTGATGCTCATCATCGCCTTCGCGATGTCCGCGTCGAGACGGTCGAACACCGGCTCGCCCCAGCCGACCGGCACGCCGGAAGCGACGACGTCGATGCGCGCGCCGATCGAATCGCCGTCCTTGCGCAGCGCGTCCATATACGCCTCGAGCTGCGGCACGACGTCGGCGTTCGGCGCGAAGAACGGGTTCTCGCTCACGTGCGACCAGTCGACGAACGGCACGTCGATCTCGCCGAGCGCGCTCATGCAGCCGCGCACCTCGACGCCGACCCGCTCGCGCAGCCACTTCTTCGCGACCGCACCCGCGCCGACGATCGGCGCGGTCAGGCGCGCGGACGAGCGGCCGCCGCCGCGATAGTCGCGGATTCCGTATTTCTGCCAGTACGTGTAGTCGGCATGGCCCGGCCGGAACGTTTCGACGATGTTGCCGTAGTCCTTGCTGCGCTGGTCGGTGTTGCGGATCAGGAGCGCGATCGGCGCGCCGGTCGTAACGCCTTCGAACACGCCCGACAGAATCTCGACCTCGTCGGCTTCCTGCCGCTGCGTGACATGCCGCGACGTGCCGGGCTTGCGGCGGTCGAGCTCCTGCTGGACGTCGGCCTCGGTCAGCCCCATGCCCGGCGGGCAGCCGTCGATCACGCAGCCGATCGCGGGACCGTGCGATTCGCCGAAGGTCGTGACAGTGAAAAGCGTGCCGAGAGTATTGCCGGACATGGTGGAACCGCCCAAAGAGAGATAGGCAAACTGACGCGCCGCCCGCCGGAACGCGGGCAGATCGATCGTTCGCCGGTCGAAAAGTTTAGCTAAAACGCTATTATGCCAGCCGTCCCGGCGGCGCGGGCCGCGCGATGCGACCCCGCCCTGCCCGCCGCTACTTGCGCGCGCCGCGCAATTCGGCCACCGCGGACTGCAGCGCCTCGGGCGTCGCGAGCGTCGACGGCATCGGCTCGCCGACCGCCAGCGTCAGCCGGCTCATCACGCCGCGCTTCACGGGCCGCGGCCAGCGCGCGTCCGCGTGCCGCGAGAACACGCTGCCCCACAGGCCGCGCAGCGCCATCGGAATCACCGGCGCCTGCGTACGGCTAAGGATCTCCGTCACGCCGTGATGGAACGTGTTGATGTCGCCCGTCTTCGTCAGCTTGCCCTCGGGGAAGATGCATACGAGTTCCCCTTCCTGCAGCGCGGCCACGCACGCGTCGTACGCGCGCGCGAGCATTTCGGGATTCTCGTGGCGCGGCGCGATCGGGATCGCCTTCGCGTGCCGGAACACCCAGCTTGCGAACGGCGTCCTGAAGATCCGGTGATCCATCACGAAGCGGATCGGACGCGGGCTCGCGGCTGCGAGCACCAGCGCATCGACATAGCTGACGTGATTGCAGACGAGCACGGCCGCCCCCTCCTCCGGAATCCGCTCCGCATGCACGAGCCGGATCCGGTAGAACGTATGCACGAGCACCCATGCGACGAAGCGCAGCAGGAATTCGGGCACGAGCAGGTAGATGTAGGCCGCGACCACGACGTTGAGCAGCGCGGTAACGAAGAAGATGCCCGGAATGCTGACGCCCGCCTTGGTCAGCGCCATCGCCATCACCGCCGACACGATCATGAACAGCGCGTTGAGGATGTTGTTCGCGGCGATGATCCGCGCGCGGTGCGTCGGCGCGCTGCGGCTCTGGATCAGCGCGTACAGCGGCACGCTGTAGAAGCCGCCGAACATCGCGAGCAGGAACAGGTCGGCGAGGATGCGCCAGTGGCGCGCGCCGGCCAGGAACTCGCCGACCGACAGCAGGTGCCCGGGCGCGGGCAGCGCATGGCTCGCGAAATACAGCTCGATCGCGAACGCGCTGATGCCGATCGAGCCGAGCGGCACGAGACCGATCTCGACGCGCCGCCGCGACAGCCGCTCGCACAGCAGCGAGCCGATGCCGATGCCGACCGAGAACGTCGCGAGCAGGATCGTGACGACGTCGGGGCTCGCAGACAGCACGTCCTTCGCGAAATTGAAGAACGACGTGAGGAACGTCGCGCCGACGAACCACAGCCACGAGATGCCGAGCAGGCTCAGGAACACGGTGCGGTTCTGGCGCGCGAGCCCGAGGTTGCGCCACGTTTCGCTGACCGGGTTCCAGTTGATCACGAGATCGGGCTGCGGCGCGGGCGTCGGCGGCACCCGCTGCGCGGCGATGCGCCCCGCGAGCGCGATCGCGACGCAGCTCACCGCGAGCACGAGCTCGCCGCGGCCGGCCAGCCCCGCGGCCGCGCCGCCGATGATCGTGCCGATCAGGATCGCGATGAAGGTGCCCATCTCGACGAGGCCGTTGCCGCCGACCAGCTCATGCTCGCCCAGGTGCTGCGGCAGGTACGAATACTTGACCGGCCCGAACAGCGTCGAGTGCATCCCCATCATGAACGTGCACAGGTACAGCAGCGCCGCGCTGTGCGTGACGAAGCCGGCGGCGCCGACGAGCATCAGCACGATCTCGAAGGACTTCACGAAGCGCGTGAGGCGCGCCTTGTCGTACTTGTCGGCGATCTGCCCGGACGTCGCCGAGAACAGCACGAACGGCAGGATGAAGATCGCGGAGATCAGGAACGCGGCAGTCTTCGCGTCGACGCCGGAAAACCGCGCGGTGTGATAGGTGACGAGCGACGTGAAGCCGATCTTGAAGACGTTGTCGTTCAGCGCGCCGAGAAACTGGGTCGTGAAGAACGGCGCGAAGCGGCGTTCGCGCAGCAGGTCGAACTGGGAGGCGTGCGCGCGCCGTTCGCTGCGGCGCTCTGACGAGACTGACGTGTGATCGCTCATGCGGAATACGCGCGCGTCGTCTCGGCGAAGCTGCGCGGGCCCTGGTTATCGGAGGAAAGGCAGCGCCGCAGGCGCAGGCCTGGCCCGCGCCGCCGCGCTGGACGGATGCACCCGCGCCGGATGGGGCGGCACGGGCGCGGCGTTCAGCCGGCGACCGGCTTGTGGGCTTCGGATTCCGGCTCCGGCCAGTCGCGGATGTACGCCTTCAGCATCCGGTTCTCGAAGCTCTGCGCTTCGACGACCGTCTTCGCGACGTCGTAGAACGAAATGACGCCCATCAGCACCTTCTTGTCGAGCACCGGCATGTAGCGCGCATGACGCTCGAGCATCATCCGGCGCACTTCGTTGACGTCCGTTTCGGGCGTGCACGTGAGCGGCTCGTCCATCACCTTGCGGACCTGAACCTCGCCGATCGCGCCGCCGTTTTCGCGCAGGCGCAGAATGATCTCGCGGAACGTCAGCATCCCGACGAGATCGCCGTACTCCATCACGACAAGCGAACCGATGTCGTGTTCGGCCATCGTATCAACCGCTTCGCGCAGCGGCGTATCGGGCGTCACCGTGAACAGCGTGTTGCCCTTGACTTTCAGAATATCGCTGACGCGCATCGTAGTCCCCTCATGCATATATGCAAAACCGGCTTTCGATCCTATCGGAAAGCCTGTCAAAAGGAAAGCGGAGGCCGCCCAGCCGGCCCGCTTGCGGCCGCCCGCCGCTCGCCGCACAATGGCTTCATGGACAGCGGCCCGAGGAGACGGCCATGGCGCATTCGCATACGGAGCATTTCGCCAGCTTCGCTGACTTCTACCCGTACTACCTGAACGAACACCAGAACCTGACGTCGCGGCGGCTGCACTTCATCGGCTCGCTCGGCGTGATCGGCTGCGTCGCGATGGCGATCGCGACCGGCGACTGGCTTTGGCTGCCGGCCGCCGTCGTGTGCGGCTATGCGTTCGCGTGGGTCGGGCACTTCTTCTTCGAGAAGAACCGCCCCGCCACCTTCCGCCACCCGATCTACAGCCTGATGGGCGACTGGGTGATGTTCAGGGACATCTGCACCGGCAAGATCCCGCTGTGACGGCGGCTCACGCGGTGCGGTGCGGCCGCGCGTGCGGGTCCGCACTCCCCGGCGCGGGCGCGATCGCCGCGGCGGCCGGATGCGCGTCCGCGTGCCCGTGCGCGGCGATCAGCGACGCGAGCGACACGTCGAAGCGGTCGCTCGACAGCACCGCGAGCAAGGCCGCGCCGTCGACATGGGTGCGGCGCCGCTGCAGCTGGTAGGTCAGCTCGGTCCGGTCGATCACCAGCACGTCGAACAGCTGCGCGAGCGTCAGCTGCTCGGGGTTCGCGAGCAGCACGTAGCGCGGCGCGCCGTCGCCGCCTTCCAGCCGCGCGACCCACTCGCGCTCCTCCAGCAGCGCCAGCAAGCGCTGCGCGGTCTCGATGTCGCAGCGCAGCATCGCTGCGAGCCGCAGCGCGGAATAGCCGGGCTTGCCGGCCGCGCGCGCCTCCGCGAGCCGCGCAAGCAGTTCCAGCGCATCGAGCAAGTCGCTGCCCGGATAGTGGATGCGGTGGAACTGACCGACGCGAATCGCCGGCAACGCCGACGTCACCATCCCGCCGAGCAGCGCGATGAACCAGCTCAGGTACACCCACAGCAGGAACACCGGCAGCGCGGCGAACGCACCGTACACCGCGGTATAGGTCGGAATCCGCCTCACGTAGTACCCGAAGCCGCGCTTCGCGAGCTCGAACGCGATCGCGGCGAACAGCCCGCCGATCGCCGCGTCGCGCCACGCGACCGTGCAATTGGGCAAATAAACGTAGAGAAGCGTGAACGCGAGCACCGTCAGCGGCAGCGACGCGAACGTCAGCAGCCATTCGACGACCGACGTCGTCGGCGCCGCGCCGGTGAACGCGAGCGACTCCGTGAACAGGTACGACGAGATCGACAGGCTCACGCCGAACAGCAGCGGCCCGAGCGTGATCAGCGCCCAGTACGCGAGCACCCGCTGCGCGAACGGCCGCGGCTTGCGCACCCGCCAGATCAGGTTGAACGCGGATTCGATCGTCATCATCGTCATCACGGACGTGACGACGAGCGCGATCAGGCCCGCCGTGGTCAGGCCCTTCGCCTTCGACGCGAACTGGTTCAGGTACTTGAAGATCTGGATGTTGAACTGCGCCGGCATCAGGTGATCGGCGAGGAACCCCTGCAGCGAGATCTGGAACGACGCGAACATCGGGAACGCGGTAAACAGCGCGAACGCTACCGTCACGAGCGGCACGAGCGCCAGCATCGTCGTGAACGTGAGGCTGCCCGCCACCTGCGGGATGCGGTCCTCGGCGCTGCGTTTCGCGGCGAAGCGCGCGAGGCGCTTGATGGTGTCGAGATCGACGCTCAACTTCGGCAAACGGTTTCCTCCTTCGACATGCGTTGCGCCATACGGCGCGCACCGTCGCTTCGCACGACGGCTTCAGCCCCTATAATAGCCGCTCAATCCGGCAGGGGCGGTTCGCGCACGGCGCGCACATGCGCTGCCGCGAGAACGCCCCTTTGCCCATGAAAGACATTCTCGTGCTTTATTACAGCCGTCACGGCGCGACGCGCGATCTCGCGCTCGCGATCGCGCACGGCATCGACAGCGTGCCGGGCATGCAGGCGCGCATCCGCACCGTGCCGCCCGTGTCGGCCGTATGCGAGGCGACCGCGCCCGAGATTCCGGACGACGGCCCGCCGTACGCCGAACTGCGCGATCTCGAGGAGTGCGCAGGCCTCGCGCTCGGCTCGCCGACCCGCTTCGGCAACATGGCCGCGTCGCTCAAGTATTTCCTCGACGGCACGACGCCGCAATGGCTGTCCGGCGCGCTGACCGGCAAGCCCGCGTGCGTGTTCACGTCGACCGGCAGCCTGCACGGCGGCCAGGAATCGACGCTGCTGTCGATGATGCTGCCGCTGCTCCATCACGGGATGATGATCGTCGGCATCCCGTACAGCGAATCCGCGCTCAGCACGACGCAGACGGGCGGCACGCCGTACGGCGCGTCGCACGTGTCGCGGCACGAGCGCGCCGCGCCCGGCGGGCTGTCCGCCGACGAAAAGGCGCTGGCCGCCGCGCTCGGCGCCCGGCTGGCCCGCACGGCCTCCGCCCTCGCCGACGCGCAGGCCGCCGCATGAATCCGCCCGAACCCGCCCGCCCCGCTCCGGCCGCCCGGCCGCGCTATGCACTGACCGCCGCCGCGTGCCTCGTCGCGCTGATCGCGCTGTCGCTCGCGTGGGAGCTGCGGCTCGCGCCGCTGCGGCCCGGCGGGTCCGCGCTGATGCTCAAGGCGGTGCCGCTCGCGCTCGCGCTGCCCGGCGTCTGGCGGCGTAACATCTATACGATGCAATGGGCGAGCATGCTGATCCTCGCCTATTTCGCCGAAGGCGTCGTGCGCGGCATGTCGGATCGCGGCCTGTCCGCGACGCTCGGCTGGTGCGAGACCGCGCTTGCCGTCGGCTTCTTCGCGGCGGCGCTTGCGTACGTCGCGCCGTTCAAACGCGCGGCGAAAAAATCGCGCGCCGCGCCCTGATCCTTACGCGACCGACCGCCATGAATTCTTCCGAAGCTTTCGTTTCCGCCTGCCGCGACGCGATCGGCGCGGACTACGTGCTGACCGACGCGCACGACACCGAACCGTTCCTGACCGACTGGCGCCGCCGCTACAAAGGGTCCGCGTGCGCGGTGCTGAAACCGGCGAACACCGCCGAAGTCGCGGCGCTCGTGAAGCTCGCGAACGCGCACGGCGTCGCGCTCGTGCCGCAGGGCGGCAATACGGGCCTGGCCGGCGGCGCGACGCCCGACGCGAGCGGCGGCCAGGCGGTGCTGAGCCTCGCGCGCGTCAATCGCGTGCGCGCGCTCGATCCGCACAACAACACGATCACCGTCGAGGCCGGCGTGATCCTCGCCGACGTGCAGGCCCGCGCGCGCGACGCCGGCCGGCTGTTCGCGCTGAGCCTCGCGGCCGAGGGCAGCTGCACGATCGGCGGCAACCTCGCGACCAACGCCGGCGGCACCGCGGTGCTGCGCTACGGCAACGCGCGCGAGCTGTGCCTCGGGCTCGAGGTCGTGACGCCGCAGGGCGAGATCTGGGACGGCCTGCGCGGGCTGCGCAAGGACAACACCGGCTACGACCTGCGCGACCTGTTCATCGGCGCCGAAGGCACGCTCGGCATCATCACCGCCGCCGTGATGAAGCTGCACCCGCTGCCGGCCGCGCGGGTCACGGCGCTCGCCGCGCTCGAATCGCCGCATGCGGCGCTCGACTTCCTCGCGCTCGCGCAGCGCGCGGCCGGGCCGCTGCTGACGGGTTTCGAGCTGATGTCGGATTTCTGCATGCAGCTCGTCGGCAAGCACTATCCGCAGCTGCGCTACCCGTTCGATCGCACGCACCCGCAAACGGTGCTGCTCGAACTGTCGGACAACGAAAGCGAAGCGCACGCGCGCGCGCTGTTCGAGAAGCTGATGGAGGAGGCGTTCGAGGCCGGCATCGTGGTCGACGCAGTGGTCGCGGAGAACCTCGCGCAGTCGCGCGCGTTCTGGGACCTGCGCGAGCACATCCCGCTCGCGCAGGCCGACGAAGGGCTCAACATCAAGCACGACATCGCGGTGCCGATCTCGTCGATCGCGCGCTTCATCGACGAGACCGACGCGGCGATCCAGCAGGCGGCGCCGGGCGCGCGGATGGTGACGTTCGGCCATCTCGGCGACGGCAACCTCCACTACAACGTGCAGACGCCCGCAGGCGGCGATCCGAAGGCGTTCCTCGCCGAATACCAGGCGCCGGTCAACCGGATCGTCTACGACAACGTGCACCGCCATCACGGCACGATCAGCGCGGAACACGGGATCGGCCAGCTGAAGATCGACGATGCGCAGCGCTACAAGTCGCCGGTCGAGATCGGGCTGATGCGCGCGCTGAAGGCCGCGCTCGATCCGCGCGGCCTGATGAACCCCGGCAAAGTGCTACGCTGAAGCCACTTGTTTCGGAGCGACGTTCGTGAAGATCCGCGTGCTGTCCGACCTGCATCTCGAAAGCAACCTGCCCGACGTGATTCCCCATGCCGACGCGGATCTCGTCGTGCTGGCCGGCGACATCCACAACCACGCGGAGGGCCTGCGCTGGGCCGCCGAGACGTTCGACCCGGAACTGCCGGTGATTTACGTTCCCGGCAACCACGAGTACTACGACGGCGAATTCGGCGCGCTCGAGGCGGCGATGCGCGACGCGGCGCGCGCGCTCGACAACGTGCATTACCTGAACAACGACACCTACGTCGATCCGGCCGGGCGCTTCCGGGTGCTCGGCACGACGCTGTGGACCGACTTCGCGCTGTTCGGCGCGGACGATGCGAGCGTTGCACGCGCGATCGACGCGGCGTCGCGCGTGATGCTCGATTTCAAGGGACTGATTCAGGTGACGTGGCCGCACGACGCGGCGGTCCATGCGGGCGGCGATGCGCCGGCGTGCGGCGCGGAGCGCGATTTCACGCCGGCCGATGCGCTCGCGCTGCACCGCCGGTCGCGGGCGTGGCTCGAGGCACAGCTGGCTGCGCCGTTCGCCGGCAGGACGATCGTGGTCACCCATCACGCGCCGCACCGGCGCTCGCTCGCCGAGCGCTATGCACAGGATCCGGTGTCGGCCGGGTTCATCAACGATCTGGCGGGGCTGATGCGCGCGCCGGTCGCCCTCTGGGTGCACGGCCACACGCATACTTCATTCGATTACGTGACGGAAGGCGGCACGCGCGTCGTCTGCAATCCGCGCGGCTACATTCGCCGGCGCACCGGCGAACTGGAAAACACCGCGTTCGCCTGGGACAAGGTCGTGGTGCTCGACGGGGCGACCAACCGCTAGGCCGCCCTACCGCCCCTTCGCTTCAGCGCCCGAGGCGGCGCGCGGCTTCCGACGCCGACCGCACCCGGACCGGCGCCGGCTGCAGCCGCGCCTTCATTGCGCGCAGCAGGTCGCGCGACGCGACGGCGCCGATCACGCCGAACAGGATTCCAAGGCCGATCATCAGGTGCGTATCCATTGCTTCTCCGTATTGCTGCAGATCACTCTGAGCCAGACAGTATCAAACTGTCCGCCGGACGACCGTAAAAAAGTGTTGCGCGAACGACAAATCTCGTCAGATTTCGCGATCCCGCGACGTCATGTCGCGCGCGTGAACTGCTCGAGCGCGGCCTCGTCGGCGTCGAGCGTCGCCGGCAGCTCGTCGCGCAGGAAATCGACCCAGGTCCGGATTTTCGCGTCGAGATACTGGCGCGACGGATACAGCGCGTAGATGTTCATCACGTGCGACCGGTACTCGGGCATCACGCGCACGAAATGGCCGTTGCGCAGGCCGGCGATCGCCGAGTAGATCGGCAGCACGCCGATGCCCATCCCTTCCCGCACGGCCACCGCGAGCGCCTCGGCGACGTTCACGCGGAACGGCGGCGCCGGCAGCGCGACGTGCTCGTCGCCGTTCGGCCCGGACAGCGTCCAGTCGTCGTAGTGAAAGCCCGGCGCGACCATGCCGAGACAGGTGTGATGCGCGAGATCCTGCGGCTGTTGCGGCACGCCGTGCTGCTCGAGGTAGCGCGGCGACGCGCAGACGACGCTGTACGATTCGCCGAGCCGCTGCGACACGAGCCCGGAATCCGGCAGGTCGCGGCCGACGACGATCGCGACGTCGTAGCCCTCGTCGAGCAGGTCCGGCATCCGCTGCGCGAGCGTCAGGTCGACGTGCACGTCCGGATAGCGCTCGCGATAGCGCGACACGGCCGGCACCGTATAGTGCTGGCCGAGGCTCGTGAAGCAGTGCACCTTCAGCTTGCCCGACGGACGCGCGTGCGCATCGCTCGCCTCCGCTTCCGCCTGGTCGACATACGCGAGGATCTGTTCGCAGCGCTGCAGATAGCGTTCGCCGGCCTCGGTCAGCGCGATGCGGCGCGTGGTCCGGTTCAGGAGCCGGGTGCGCAGGTGCGCCTCCAGGTCCGAGACGGCGCGCGACGTATAGGCGGTCGTCGAATTCATCTGCTGCGCGGCCGCGGTGAAACTGCCCGCGTCGACCACGCGCATGAATACCCGCATGTTCTGTAACGTATCCATGCCATTACCCGTGAGAATCGGGGAGGATTGTTACACGTTCACCAACAAATATTATCTCAGCTTTTGTAAAAATGACTTGCACCGTTGTCCGTATATTCAGCAATTGCCTAAAAATATAATCCCACTCGGCTCATCTATATCCGAAAGGGAGAAAATCGTGCAGTCTCCGGCAATAAAAGGGACGCTCGCACTCGCGGTTCTTGCAGTCTCATTAATAATGACCGGATGCGCGAGCATGGGCGACAACAAGCCGCAGTCCACGCAGATCGATCCGGGCGCGCTCGACGCCGGCGCGGCCATCCGTGCGGCCGACCGCGACGCGGGCTGGCCCGCGGCCGACTGGTGGCGCGCGTATCGCGATCCGCAGCTCGACGCATGGATCGCCGCCGCGCAGGCCGGCAACCCGACGCTCGCCGCCGCGCAGGCGCGCGTGCGCGAGGCGCAGGCGATGGCCCGCGTCGCCCGCTCGGCCGAACTGCCGCAGATCAACGGCAACCTGTCGCTGATGCGCCAGCACTGGCCGGACAACGTGTTCTACGGCCCGGGGCCGCTCGCGAACGCCGACACCTGGAACAACACCGGCACGCTCGGCCTGTCGTATCACCTCGACCTGTGGGGCAAGGACAAGAACGCGACCGAGCGCGCGCTCGACGTCGCGCATGCAAGCGCGGCCGATGCCCGCGCGGCGCGGCTCGAACTCGAGGTCAACGTCGTGCGCGCCTACGTCGGGCTGTCGATGAACTATGCGCTGCTCGACCTCGCGCACGACACCTTCGAGCGCCAGCACGCGCTCGCGGACCTCGCGCGCAAGCGGCTGCAGGCCGGCCTCGGCACGCAGCTCGAGGTCAGCCAGGCGGAATCGACGCTGCCCGACTACGAACGCCAGATCGATACGTACGAGGAAGCGATCCAGCTCGCCCGCCACCAGCTCGCGGCCCTCGCCGGCAAAGGGCCCGGCGCCGGCGATTCGATCGCGCGGCCGAAGCTCGCGCTCGATGCGCCGGCCGGCCTGCCGTCCGCGCTGCCGGCCGACCTGCTCGGCCGCCGGCCGGACGTCGTCGCGGCGCGCTGGACGGTCGACGCGCAGGCGCGCGGCATCGACGTCGCGAAGGCCGCGTTCTATCCGAACATCGACCTGCTCGCGACCGTCGGCGGCTTCGGCGTGACCGCGCCGTTCGCCGACTTCCTGCGCGCGATGAACGGCGGCTGGACCGCCGGCCCGGCGCTGTCGCTGCCGATCTTCGAAGGCGGCCGGCTGCGCGCGCAGCTCGGCGCGGCGTCGGCCGGCTACGACCAGGCGGTCGAGCACTACAACCAGACGATCGTCGGCGCACTCAAGGACATCGCCGACCAGGTCGTGCGGATTCGCTCGCTCGATACGCAGAAGAAGGATGCCGCGCGCTCGGTGGCCGCCAACGACCGCAGCTATCAGCTGTCGCGCGAAGGCTTCCGCCGCGGCCTGACCGATTACGTGAACGTGCTGATCGCGCAGCAGCAACTGTTGCATGCGCAGGAAACGGCCGCGCGGATCGACGCGGAGCGCCTGTCCGCGCATGCGGCGCTGATGGCCGCGCTCGGCGGCGGCGTCGAGACGGGTGAGGATGTGCCGGGCGTCGCTACGTCGGGCGTCGCTACGCCGGGCGTCGCTACGTCGGGCGCCAAAGCACCGGCTGCCGCCTCGGGCGCCAAGGCGCCGGCTGCCGCTGCGTCGAATCCGAAAGCCGCCGGCGCCGCGCCGCTCGCGAGCGCCGACGCGGCCCGCGCGCCGGCGGCCCGGTAACGCGGAGCGCTCGTCATGCCAGCCACCTCCTCCGCCTCCCCGCCCGCCGGCAACCCGCCGTCGGCGTGGCTCGCCGCGCTCGGCGACTGGGCCCGCACCGACGGCGTCGCCTGGCTCTATCTCGTCAAGGCGCTGCTCGCGGCGTTCATCGCGCTCGGCGTGTCGATGCGCCTCGACCTGCCGGCGCCGAAGACCGCGATGACGACCGTGTTCATCGTGATGCAGCCGCAAAGCGGCGCCGTGTTCGCGAAGAGCTTCTACCGGCTTGCCGGCACGTTCTTCGGGCTGATCGCGACGCTCGCGTTCGTCGGCCTGTTCCCGCAGCAGCCGCTGCCGTTCCTGCTCGCGGTCGCGCTGTGGGTCGCGATGTGCACGGCCGGCGCCGCGCGCAACCGCAACTTCCGCAGCTACGGCTTCCTGCTCGCCGGCTACACGGCCGCGCTGATCGGCTTGCCCGCGTCGCAGCATCCGGACGGCGCGTTCATGACCGCGATGACCCGCGCCGCCGAGATCGTGGTCGGGATCGTGTCGGCCGGCGTCGTCAGCGCACTGGTGTTTCCGCAATACACCGGCGAGCAGATGCGCACGACGGTGCGCCGGCGCTTCGGCGCGTTCGTCGACTATGTCGCGTCGGCGCTGTCCGGCCAGCTCGATCGCGCGCACATCGAAAGCGTGCACACCCGTTTCGTGGCCGACGTGGTCGGCTTCGAGGCCGCGCGCAGCATGGCCGTGTTCGAGGACCCCGACACGCGGATGAGAAGCGGCCGCCTCGCGCGCCTGAACAGCGAGTTCATGAGCGCGTCGAGCCGCTTCCATGCGCTGCACCAGTTGATGAACCGGCTGCACGCGGCCGGCGCGAGCGCCGCGATCAACGCGATCGAACCGTATTTCCGCGAAATCGCCCCGCTGCTCACGCGCGCCGGCGAACCGGTGCGCTCGTCGGCCGATGCCGCACACGCGGCCGAACAGCTGCTCGCGTGGCGCGACGCGCTGCCGCGCCGCATCCGTGCGACGCGCGCCGAACTCGAGACGCAGCCGGACTGCCCGCTGCTCGATTTCGACACCGCCTCCGAACTGCTGTACCGCTTCATCACCGACCTGCATGCGTATGCGGCGACCTACGCGTCGCTCGCGACCGCGAACCACGAGCGGGAGCGCTGGATCGAGCGCTACGAGCCGCGCACCAACCTGAGCGCCGCGCTGATCGCCGGCATCCGCACCGCGACGGTGATGCTCGTGCTCGGCTGGTTCTGGATCCAGACCGCCTGGCCGAACGGCGTGACGATGGTGCTGAACGCGGCCGCGGTCTGCGCGCTCGCGTCGTCGATGCCGCGGCCGACCACGATGGCCTACCAGATGGCGATGGGCACCGTGCTCGCGTCGTTCATGGGGCTGATCGCGATGTTCGGGGTGTATCCGCGCGTCGACGGCTTCGTGATGCTGTGCGTCGGGCTCGTGCCGTTCCTCTCGCTCGGGCTCTACCTGTCGATGAAGCCGAAGACCGCCGGCTACGGCGTCGGCTACTGCATCTTCTTCTGCACGCTCGCCGGCCCGGAAAACCTGATTCACTACGACCCGAGCGGCTTCATGAACGACGCGCTCGCGCTCGTGCTGTCGATGCTCGTGTCGGCGATCGCGTTCGCGGTGCTGTTCCCGCCGACCGCGCCGTGGCTGAAGAAGCGCCTGTTCGCGGACTTGCGCCACCAGGCGGTCGCGGCCTGCCATGCGCGCCTCGCCGGCCTGCGCACCCGCTTCGAGAGCGGCGCACGCGACCTGATGTACCAGGCGCACACGCTGTCGGCCGATCAGCCGGACGTGCAGCGCGACGCGCTGCGCTGGATGTTCGCGGTGCTCGAGGCCGGCAACGCGGCGATCGACCTGCGCAACGAACTCGCCGCGCTGCCGGCCGACCCGCACTACGCGCGCGAAACGTCGTGGCGCCGCGCGATCGACACGATGCGCGGCGCCCTCTCCGCGCTGTTCGAGAAACCGGCCGCGGACCGCTTCGACGCGACGCTCGCGGCCACCAACGCGGCGATCGACGCGACCCGGCAGGCGCTTGCCGCACTGATCGCGCTCGCGCCGCCGCGCGACGAACGCCACCGGCTGCAGCGCATCCTGAGCCACCTGCATTTCGTGCGCACCGCGCTGCTCGATCCCGAATCGCCGCTCGCGTCGCTGAACCGCGGCCGCGCCCCCCAACAAGGAACCTCGTCATGATGCCGCGTGAACTCGCCATCCTCGATGCCTACATGCCCACGGTCGTGCTGATGTTCGTCATCGGCGCGCTGGCGACGTGGGCCGTCGACCGGCTGCTCGCCTACACCGGGCTCTACCGTCTCGTCTGGCACCCGTCGCTGTTCCGGGCCTGCCTTCTCGTCTGCATCTGCGGCGGGCTGAGCCTCGCCGTTTACCGTTGAACCACAACAATCATGATTCTGCGAAAACTCTTCGGCTTCGTCGCGACGGCCGTCATCCTCATCGTCGCGATACTGATCGGGCGCTCATTGTGGGTGCACTACATGGATGATCCGTGGACGCGCGACGGGCGCGTGCGCGCCGAGATCGTCAACGTCGCGCCGGACGTGTCGGGCGCGATCGTCGAGCTGCCGGTGCACGACAACCAGCTCGTGAAGAAGGGCGACCTGATCATGCAGATCGACCCGTCGCACTACCAGATCGCGGTCGAGCAGGCGCAGGCGGCCGTCGCCGCCCGCCGCGCGGAACTGCAGATGCGCCGCGACGACGCGGCCCGCCGCGCGGACCTCGACGCGCTCGTCGTGTCGAAGGAAAACCGCGAGAACGCCGCGCACAGCGCAACGAGCGCCGACGCGCAGTACCAGCAGGCGCTCGCCGCGCTCGACGCCGCGAAGCTCAATCTCGAGCGCACGCGCGTCGTCGCGCCGGTCGACGGCTACATCACGAACCTGCAGACGTTCAAGGGCAACTACGCGGTGGCCGGCCAGGCCAAGCTCGCGATCGTCGACAGCCAGTCGTTCTGGGTCTACGGCTATTTCGAGGAAACCAAGCTGCCGCGCGTGACCGTCGGGGCGCCGGCCGAAATGCGGCTGATGAGCGGCGGCGTGCTGAAGGGCCACGTCGAGAGCATCTCGCGCGGCATCTTCGACCGCGACAATCCGCAAAGCCGCGACCTCGTCGCCGACGTGAACCCGACCTTCAACTGGGTGCGCCTCGCGCAGCGCGTGCCGGTTCGGATCAAGATCGACGAAGTGCCCGACGGCGTGCTGCTGTCGGCGGGCACGACCTGCACGGTCATCATCGATCCGGACAAGCAGAAGAAAAAGTCGTGACGCGCGGCGGCCCGCCGGGCCGCCGCAATACCCTGCCGGCGCGCGCCGCGCGCGTCAGCCTCCGGCAGGCGCCGTGAACCGGAAGCGCCCGACCAGCGCCTTCAGCGCCTGCGCCTGCTCGTCGAGCGCGCTTGCCGCGGCAGCCGCCTGCTCGACGAGCGCCGCGTTCTGCTGGGTGCCGGCGTCCATCTGCGTGACCGCGCGGCCGATCTCGTCGATGCCCGCGCTCTGCTCGCTCGACGCGGCCGAAATCTCGCCGATGATGTCGGTCACGCGCTTCACGGCGCGCACCACGTCGCCCATCGTGCGGCCCGCATCGTGCGCAAGCGCCGCACCGTTCGCGACGCGCTCGACCGACGCGCCGATCAGCGCGCGGATCTCCTTCGCCGCGGTCGCCGCACGCTGCGCGAGCAAGCGCACCTCGCCCGCCACCACCGAAAAGCCGCGCCCCTGCTCGCCGGCGCGCGCCGCCTCGACCGCCGCGTTCAGCGCGAGGATATTGGTCTGGAACGCGATGCCCTCGATCACGTCGATGATGTCGCGGATGCTCTTCGCGCTCTCGTCGATCTCGCTCATCGTCGCGACGACCCGGTCGACCACCTCGCCGCCCGCCTCCGCGACCGTCGACGCGTTCTCCGCGAGCGCGCTCGCCTGCCGCGCGTTCTCCGCGTTCTGGCGCACCGTCGACGTCAGCTGCTCCATGCTGGCCGCGGTCTTCTCGAGCGCGACCGCCTGCTGCTCGGTGCGCTGCGACAGGTCGAGGTTGCCCACCGAGATCTCGCCGGACGCGGCCGCGATCGCCTCGGCGCTGACGGCGATCTCGGAGACCGTCGTCGCAAGCCCGGCCTGCATGTCGGACAGCGCGCGGACCATGCTGTCGCGGTCGCGTCGGCCGAGTGCGATCGGCTGCGTCAGGTCGCCCCGCGCGATGTCCGCGGCAATCGCCTTCGCATACGCGGGCTCGCCGCCGAGCTGCGCGACGAGGCGGCGCACGACCCGCTCGGCGATCACGATCGCGAGCACGATCAGCGCGACGGTCGACGCCGCGATCATCGCGAACGACGACGAGAAGATCGTCGACGACGCATCGAGCGTCGCCTTCGATTTCGCGCCGCGCGTCTTCACGAGTTCGGCGACGAGCTTCTCGAGCTTGCCCGTCTCGACGAGCAGCGACACGTCCTGCGTGCCGACCTGCCAGTTCATCTGCGACAGGTCGAGCGGCTGCGCGCGCACCAGCGTGACGAAATCGCGCAGGTGGCCGCTCCAGCCGCCGACGGCCGATGCGAACGCGCGCAACCGCGCCGAATCGTCCGCGTCCGCCGGGTCCGCGTCGCGCTGCAGCGCGCCGAGCGCCTTGCCGATCGACGCGAGCCCCGCGTCGATCTCGGCGCCGAGCTCGTCGCGCTCCTTCCCGGTCGTCGCGGTCAGCAGCATCTTCTGCGCGCGGCTCGCGCGCAGCACTTCGGCCCGCACTTCCTGCGCCGCGCGGCTCGCGACGTGCCCCTGCTCGTAGACCGACGCGATCGAGCCGTTCAGGCGGCTGATCTGCGCGAGCGAAAACACCCCGATCGCGAGCGTGCCGGCCAGCAGCACCGCGAACGCGGCGCGCAGCGTCGCCTTGACGCTCCAGGGTTGGCGCGCGCGCCGGGCCGCATGCTTGGCGCCGTCGCCCGGCGCGTCGACAGGAGCGCCCGGCTGCGGACGCAGTGAAGCTGCATTCATCGATAGAGTCCCCATTTTGATCACGCTGCCGGAAAGGTCGGTTCCGACGTCACCGCGATGGCTGTCGCGCCCGCGCGTCCGCCCCGGCGCGGCTCGTGGCCGGCGTCCGGGGCGGCGCGCCCGTCTGGTTATTTCGTCGGTTCTACGGCAGCCGGCGGCATTCCTTGAGTCCGGTGAAACGCGCATCCGGCACGACGCAGCCCGACACGACGCACACCGCCAGCGTTATACCCGGCCAAAAAGGCGCGCAACCGGCGATGCGCCCCTCAATGTCTGATTTGCGACAAAACTTGGCCGGACATTCACAACGCGCCACATTACACTCGCTTGACGCTGCAACGATCCGAACGCGCCGTCCGCACCGAGCGCGTCCCGCCACCCCAACCCGCTCAGCTCACATGGAAACCAGCCTCGACACGCGCGCTGCCGGCCAGGCCGCGCCGGCCGCCTCCTTGCCGCACGCGGCGCCTGCCGCCCCGACGACCCGCACCGTCTATCCGGTGCTCGGCGCGATCAGCTTCTCGCACCTGCTCAACGACATGATCCAGTCGCTGATCGTCGCGATCTATCCGATGCTCAAGAGCCAGTTCGCGCTGTCGTTCGCGCAGATCGGCCTGATCACGCTGACCTACCAGATCACCGCGTCGCTGCTGCAGCCGCTCATCGGCCTCTACACCGACAAGCGTCCGCAGCCGTACTCGCTGCCGGTCGGCATGGGCTTCACGCTGGCGGGGCTGCTGCTGATGTCGGTCGCGCCGAGCTTCGGCGCGCTGCTGGTCGCCGCGGCGCTCGTCGGCTGCGGGTCGTCGGTGTTCCATCCGGAATCGTCGCGCGTCGCGCGAATGGCGTCGGGCGGCCAGCACGGGCTCGCGCAGTCGGTGTTCCAGGTCGGCGGCAACGCGGGCGCGGCGCTCGGGCCGCTGCTCGCCGCGCTGGTCGTGATCCCGCACGGCCAGCCGAGCATCGCGTGGTTCTCGGCCGCCGCGCTCGTCGCAATGGTCGTGCTCACGCGGATCGGCCACTGGTACAAGCGGCATCCGTCGCTGCGCAGGAAGGGCGCGCCGGCCGCGCACGCGACGCTGCCGCGCAACCGCGTGATGCTCGCCACAGGCGTGCTGGTGCTGCTCGTGTTCTCGAAGTACTTCTATCTCGCGAGCATCAACAGCTATTTCACGTTCTACCTGATCGACAAGTTCCACCTGTCGGTGCAGGCCGCGCAGCTCCACCTGTTCGTGTTCCTCGCGGCCGTGGCCGCCGGCACGCTGATCGGCGGGCCGGTCGGCGACCGCATCGGCCGCAAGTACGTGATCTGGGTGTCGATCCTGGGCGTCACGCCGTTCACGCTGCTGCTGCCGTACGCGAACCTGTTCTGGACGAGCGTGCTGACGGTGATCATCGGGGTCGTGCTCGCGTCCGCGTTCGCCGCGATCATCGTCTACGCGACGGAGCTGATGCCCGGCAAGGTCGGCATGGTCGCCGGGCTGTTCTTCGGCCTCGCGTTCGGGCTCGGCGGCGTCGGCGCGGCGGTGCTCGGCCAGCTCGCCGACGCGACGAGCATCGCGTTCGTCTACAAGGTGTGCTCGTTCCTGCCGCTCATCGGCGTGCTGACGGTGTTCCTGCCGAACCTCGAAGGCAGCCGGCGCGCGTAGCCGGCGTGAAGTGAAATGCGCGAGCCCGGCGCGCGGCGATGCGCGCCGGGCTCGCGGAAGACCGTACGACGGCGGCGCTCAGGCCGCCGTCGCCGCATGCAGCGTCAGGAAACGCTTGAGGATGCCGGACGAATAGCTGCTCGCGATTTCCGACAGGAAATGCGAGAACGACTGGGTCGCGTGATCGTCGGCGGTGTCGGAGATCGTGCGCACGAGCGCGAACGGCACGCCGTGCTCGACGCACACCTGCGCGATCGCCGCCCCTTCCATCTCGACCGCGAGCGCATCCGGCAGCGCGTCGCGCAGCGCGACGACCTCGCGCTCGCTCGACACGAAGCGGTCGCCGCTGATCACGAGCCCGTTGCGCAACTGCGCGCCGGCCAGCCGGAAGCGTTCGGCAAGCGCGCCGCCCTCTTCCGCGATGAACTGCGCGCACGCGGCCTTCAGGCGCGCGGACAGCTCAGCGTCGGGTTCGAAATGCGTGGCGCCGAGCAGCGGCACCTCGTAGCGCGGGAACAGCGGCGACGCGTCGAGATCGTGCTGCAGCAGGGTATCCGCAACGACGACGTCGCCGACCCGCACCACGTGGGCAACGCCGCCCGCGACACCCGTAAACACGACGCCCGCGACGCCGAACACGTGGATCAGCGCGCTGACCGTCGCGGCGGCCGCGACCTTGCCGATCCGCGCGAGCGTGACGACGCACGCCGCGCCGTGCACGGTGCCGACGTGATAGTCGCGGCGGCCGAGCGTGACCGTCTCGACCGCGCCTTCGGCGCGCATCGCGGCGATCAGGTCGCCGAGCTCCTCGGGCAGCGCGGCGAGAATGCCGAGCGGCTTGCCCGGCGACGAAGCCTTGATATCCATGCTCATTCCACCGCCTGCAGTTTCGCGACCGCGAGCGCGAGCCATTTCTCGCCGTGCCGCTTGAATTTCACCTGGGCCTTCGCGTCCGCGCCGTTGCCTTCGAGCGCGGTGACGGTGCCTTCACCGAATTTGGTGTGGAACACCTGCTGGCCGACCCGGAAGCCGGTGTCGGCCGCGCGTTGCTGGTTCGCGAACGCGGGCAGCGGCGCCGACACGGCTGCGTCGACGATCTGCTCGCGCCCGGCGCCCGGCCGCGCGAACCAGTCGCGGCCCCAGCCTGCGTTGTCGCTACGGCCGCCGCCCCAGCGCGCGCCCGCCTCGACCTTCGGCGTCAGCCACTTCAGCACGTGCTGCGGCAATTCGTCGAAGAAGCGCGAGCGCACGTTGTAGCGCGTCTGCCCGTGCAGCATCCGGCTCTGCGCGAACGACAGGTAGAGCCGCTCCTTCGCGCGCGTGATCGCGACGTACATCAGGCGGCGCTCCTCCTCGAGGCCGTCGGATTCGAGCACGCTGTTCTCGTGCGGGAACAGCCCCTCCTCGAGGCCGGTGATGAACACCGCCGCGAATTCGAGGCCCTTCGCCGCATGCACCGTCATCAGCTGCACCGCGTCCTGGCCCGCCTGCGCCTGGTTGTCGCCGGCCTCGAGCGACGCGTGCGACAGGAAGCCCGCGAGCGGCGTCATCGTGTCGGGATTCTGCGCGGGATCGCCCGGGGCCGCCGGGTCAAGCACGTCGACGACTGCGCCGTCCGGCGCCGCGCCGAGCTCGGGCGCCGCGATCGCGCCCGCGCGCAGCGGGATCGAGCGGGCCGGCGTGTCGAGCCCGTAGCCTTCCTCGCCGACGAACGCGGTCGCCGCGTTGACGAGTTCCTGCAAGTTCTCGAGGCGGTCCTGGCCTTCGCGCTCGCCCTGGTAGAAATCGGCGAGGCCGCTCGCGCGCACCACGTATTCGACGGTCTCCGGCAGGCTCATCTGCTGCGTGTCGGCGCGCATCTTCGCGATCAGGTTCGCGAACGCGCCGAGGCTCGTGCCGGCCTTGCCGGTCACGTACGGGATCGCGGCGGCCATCGCGCAGCCGTACAGGCGCGCCGCGTCGGCGAGCTGCTCGATCGAGCGCGCGCCGATGCCGCGCGCCGGGAAGTTCACGACGCGCGCGAACGCGGTGTCGTCGCTCGGGTTGTCGATCAGGCGCAGGTACGCGAGCGCGTGCTTGATTTCCTGCCGCTCGAAGAAGCGCAGGCCGCCGTACACGCGGTACGGGATGCCGGCCGTCATCAGCGTGTGCTCGATCGCGCGCGACTGCGCGTTGCTGCGGTACAGGATCGCGACCTCGCTGCGCGCCATTCCGGTATTGATCAGCGAGCGGACCTCCTCGACGATCCAGCCGGCTTCCTGCGAATCGGTCGTCGCCTCGTACACGCGCACGGGCTCGCCGTGGCCGGCGTCGGTGCGCAGGTTCTTGCCGAGGCGGTGCGCGTTGTTCGAGATCAGGTGGTTCGCCGCGTCGAGGATGTTGCCGTGCGACCGGTAGTTCTGCTCGAGCTTGATCAGGTTGCGCACGCGGAACTCGTCCTCGAAATCGCGCATGTTGCCGACGTTCGCGCCGCGGAACGCGTAGATCGACTGGTCGTCGTCGCCGACCGCGAAGATCGCGTTCTGGCCGCCCGCGAGCAGCTTGAGCCACGCGTACTGCAGCTTGTTCGTATCCTGGAACTCGTCGACGAGGATGTGCTTGAAGCGCGCCTGGTAATGCGCGCGCAGCGGCGGGTTGTGCGCGAGCAGCTCGTAGCAGCGCAGCAGCAGCTCGGGGAAGTCGACGACGCCTTCGCGCTGGCACTGCTGGTCGTACGCCTGGTAGATCTCGACGAACTTGCGGTTGAAGCTGTCGGTCGCGTCGACCTTGTCCGGCCGCAGCCCCTGCTCCTTCGCGTTGTTGATGAAGTACTGGACGTTCTTCGGCGGATATTTCTCGTCGTCGATGTTCGCGCCCTTCATCAGCCGCTTGATCGCGGACAGCTGGTCGGACGTGTCGAGGATCTGGAAGGTCTGCGGCAGGCCCGCGTCGCGGTAGTGCGCGCGCAGCATCCGGTTGCACAGGCCGTGGAACGTGCCGATCCACATCCCGCGCGTATCGATCGGCATCATCGCCGACAGGCGCGCCATCATCTCGCGCGCGGCCTTGTTCGTGAAGGTGACGGCGAGCACGGTCGCGGGCGACGCGTAGCCCTGCTGGATCAGCCATGCGATCCGCGTGATCAGCACCCGCGTCTTGCCGCTGCCCGCCCCCGCGAGGATCAGCGCCGGTTCGTTCGGCAACGTGACGGCGGCGTATTGTTCAGGGTTGAGATTCGCGAGCAGATCGGGCATAAAAGGCGACGCGGGAAGGCGATGGGATGCAAAGCCGACATTATAAGTCGCGTGCGTGCGCTCGCCGCTCAACGCGTCGCCTTCCCTGCCGTCTTGCGCGGCAGCCCGGCGGGTTTGTCCCCAATCCAGGCGGGATGCGGCACGTACCGGCGCACTTGCTCGTCGAGCTCGGGGCTGTGGTACAGGTCCAGGCATTTCAGCAGATCGAATGTGGCGCCGCCGTAACCTTCCACGGGATTGGCGTAATCGCGGCGCAAATAACGTTCCACTAGTTGATCGACCGCCCGATCGCCCTTGTCCTCATCGTAATAAGTCCATTCCAGGAACGCGCTCTTGGTGATATGGGCATCCTTGCCCGCCGGAGAACCTTGATAAGCGACCGACAGGCATGCCGCCAATGCCCTGTCCTTATAGTTTTCCGCATTGGTGCGATGCACGGCCATCACGGAATCGGCAGCTTCGGCCGACAGTGCGGAACACAGCGCGATGGCAACGACTGCATGAAAAGCACTCATCTGAGCGACCAGAAACAAGCGTTGCGAGTGCGATAGGTTGCTCCCGGCTCGTTGAAATAACAGGCGTCGTAGCATTGGCTTCCGTTGTAAAGCGTCGCATGACCGCGCGCTCACGCCGCGGACAGAAATCGCAATTTAGTCCGTCCAGCACGCGACGGCGATAGGATGAGTTCGAACTTGCTGCGAGCCGCGCACGGCCCGGCCCGGCGCGCGTCGATTTATAATGCAAGGTTCCCGTATCCAACACGCAATTTTCAGCAGATTTCCGACCATGAGCGACAGCACGCTGGCGAAGAGTTTCGAGCCCCACACCATCGAGGCCCAATGGGGGCCGGAGTGGGAAAAACGCGGCTTTGCCGCCCCGGCGTTCGATCCGGACCGGCCCGATTTCGCGATCCAGCTGCCGCCGCCGAACGTCACGGGCACGCTGCACATGGGGCACGCGTTCAACCAGACGATCATGGACGGCCTCACCCGCTATCACCGGATGCTCGGCGAGAACACGCTGTGGGTGCCGGGCACCGACCACGCGGGGATCGCGACCCAGATCGTCGTCGAGCGCCAGCTCGACGCGCAGGGCGTGTCGCGCCACGACCTCGGCCGCGAGCAGTTCGTCGAGCGCGTGTGGGACTGGAAGCAGCAGTCCGGCTCGACGATCACGGGCCAGGTGCGCCGCCTCGGCGCATCGACCGACTGGTCGCGCGAATACTTCACGATGGACGACAAGATGTCGGCCGCCGTGCGCGACGTGTTCGTCACGCTCTATGAACAGGGCCTGATCTATCGCGGCAAGCGCCTCGTCAACTGGGATCCGGTGCTGCTGACCGCGGTGTCCGACCTCGAAGTCGCGAGCGAGGAAGAGAACGGCCACCTGTGGCACATCCGCTACCCGCTCGTCGACGGCTCGGGCACGCTGACCGTCGCGACCACCCGCCCCGAGACGATGCTCGGCGACGTCGCGCTGATGGTCCATCCGGAAGACGAGCGCTACAAGCACCTGATCGGCCGGCTCGTGAAGCTGCCGCTGACCGACCGCGAGATCCCGGTGATCGCCGACGACTACGTCGATCGCGAATTCGGCACCGGCGTCGTGAAGGTCACGCCCGCGCACGACTTCAACGACTACCAGGTCGGCCTGCGCCACCACCTCGCGCCGATCGAGATCCTGACGCTCGACGCGAAGATCAACGACAACGGCCCCGAGCAATACCGCGGCCTCGACCGCTTCGACGCGCGCAAGGCGATCGTGGCCGACCTCGATGCGCAGGGCTTCCTCGAATCCGTGAAGCCGCACAAGCTGATGGTGCCGCGCGGCGACCGCACGGGCGTCGTGATCGAGCCGATGCTGACCGACCAGTGGTTCGTCGCGATGACGAAGCCGGCGCCGCAAGGCACGTTCAACCCAGGCAAGTCGATCACCGAGACGTCGCTCGACGTCGTGCGCAACGGCCAGATCAAGTTCGTCCCGGAAAACTGGACGACCACCTACTACCAGTGGCTCGAGAACATCCAGGACTGGTGCATCTCGCGCCAGCTGTGGTGGGGCCACCAGATCCCCGCGTGGTACGGCGAGAACGGCGAGGTGTTCGTCGCGCGCAGCGAGGAAGACGCGCGCGCGCAGGCCGCCGCGAAGGGCTACACGGGCGCGCTGAAGCGCGACGACGACGTGCTCGACACGTGGTTCTCGTCGGCGCTCGTGCCGTTCTCGTCGCTCGGCTGGCCGAACGAAACGCCTGAACTGAAGCACTTCCTGCCGTCGTCGGTGCTCGTCACCGGCTTCGACATCATCTTCTTCTGGGTCGCCCGGATGGTGATGATGACGACCCACTTCACGGGCAAGGTGCCGTTCCACACCGTGTACGTGCACGGCCTCGTGCGCGACTCGGAAGGCCAGAAGATGTCGAAGAGCAAGGGCAACACGCTCGACCCGATCGACATCGTCGACGGCATCGACCTCGAAACGCTGGTCGCGAAGCGCACGACCGGCCTGATGAACCCGAAGCAGGCCGCGACGATCGAGAAGAAGACACGCAAGGAATTCCCGGACGGCATCGCCGCGTTCGGCACCGATGCGCTGCGCTTCACGATGGCGTCGATGGCGACGCTCGGCCGCAACGTGAACTTCGACCTCGCGCGCTGCGAAGGCTACCGCAACTTCTGCAACAAGCTGTGGAACGCGACGCGCTTCGTGCTGATGAACTGCGAAGGCCACGACTGCGGGCTCGACAAGCCGGAAGTCTGCGGCGCGAGCGACTGCGGCCCGGGCGGCTATCTCGACTTCTCGGCGGCCGACCGCTGGATCGTGTCGCTGCTGCAGCGCACCGAGGCCGACATCGCGAAGGGCTTCGCGGACTACCGCTTCGACAACATCGCGAACAGCATCTACAAGTTCGTGTGGGACGAGTACTGCGACTGGTATCTCGAACTCGCGAAGGTGCAGATCCAGAACGGCACGCCCGAGCAGCAACGCGCGACGCGCCGCACGCTGCTGCGCGTGCTGGAAACGGTGCTGCGCCTCGCGCACCCGATCATCCCGTTCATCACCGAGGCGCTCTGGCAGAAGGTCGCGCCGCTCGCGGGCCGCTATCCGCAAGGCAAGGCCGAGGGCGTTGCGTCGCTGATGACGCAGGCCTACCCGCTCGCCGATCTCGAGAAGATCGACGAGGCGTCCGAGCAATGGGCGGCCGACCTGAAGACGATCATCGACGCGTGCCGCAACCTGCGCGGCGAGATGAACCTGTCGCCGGCGACCAAGGTGCCGCTGCTCGCGGCGGGCGAAGCCGAGCGCCTGCGCGGGTTCGCGCCGTACGTGCAGGCGCTCGCGCGCCTGTCCGACGTGCAGATCCTCGCGGACGAAGCCGCGCTCGACAAGGAAGCACATGGCGCGCCGATCGCGATCGTCGGCCAGAACAAGCTGGTGCTGAAGGTGGAAATCGACGTCGCGGCGGAGCGCGAGCGCCTGTCGAAGGAAGTCGCGCGCCTGACGGGCGAGATCACGAAGTGCAATGCGAAGCTCGGCAACGAGGCGTTCGTCGCGAAAGCGCCGCCCGCGGTCGTCGAGCAGGAGCAGAAGCGCCTCGCCGAATTCCGGACGACGCTCGAGAAACTGCGCGCGCAGCTCGAACGGTTGCCGGCGTAACAATCCGTAAGGCTGTTTGCGCTCACTATAATGCGGGCGCGAACATAATCCGCAGTGTCGATTACAGGAACAAAGGTCCGATCATGTTGAAAGTCACCAAGGCAGTATTCCCGGTCGCCGGCCTCGGAACACGCTTCCTGCCCGCGACGAAGGCCAGCCCGAAGGAAATGCTGCCCGTCGTCGACAAGCCGTTGATCCAGTACGCGGTCGAGGAAGCGATCGCCGCCGGCATCACGGAAATGATCTTCGTCACCGGTCGCAGCAAGCGCGCGATCGAGGACCATTTCGACAAGTCATACGAAATCGAAGCGGAACTCGAGGCGCGCGGCAAGGAAAAGCTGCTGGAGCTGGTGCGCAGCATCAAGCCGAGCCACGTCGACTGCTTCTACGTGCGCCAGCCGGAAGCGCTCGGCCTCGGCCACGCGGTGCTGTGCGCGGAGAAGCTCGTCGCGGACAACCCGTTCGCGGTGATCCTCGCCGACGACCTGCTCGACGGCAACCCGCCCGTGATGAAGCAGATGGTCGACGTGTTCGACCACTATCACAGCTCGGTGATCGGCGTCGAAGAGATCCCGCCGTCGGAGACGAAGTCGTACGGCATCGTCGACGGCAAGGAATGGGAGGAGTCGATCATCAAGATGTCGGCGATCGTCGAGAAGCCGGAGCCGGATGTCGCGCCGTCGAACCTCGGCGTGGTCGGCCGCTACATCCTGAAGCCGCGGATCTTCGAGCACCTGCGCGCGCTGAAGCCGGGCGCGGGCGGCGAGCTGCAGCTGACCGACGCGATCGAGGCGCTGCTCGCCGACGAGCAGGTGCTGGCTTACAAGTACCAAGGCACCCGCTACGACTGCGGCAGCAAGCTCGGCTACCTGAAGGCGACCGTCGAATTCGCGCTGCGCCACCCGGAAGTCGGCACGGAGTTCGACGCGTACCTGCGCACGCGCGGCGTGACGCAACCCGCCGCGTAACTGCGGCACGGGCCCGCGGCACCGCGGGCCCCGCACCCGGCACGGCCGCCGGCGCGCTCAGCGCGCGGCAGCCGGCTTCACCGAGACGACGCCCGGCATGCCGCCCGCGTCGTCTTTTTTCGTTTTCGTCTCGACGAGCCAGCCGCCGCCCGCTTCGAACGGCAGCTTCGCGAGCGCGCTCGTGACGAGCGCCGGCGCGGCGTGCTGCGCGCCCGGCTCGCGATCGCGCAGCGCGGCCGACACGCGATAGACGTCCGCGCCCGACTTCGCGTCGACGAACCGCAGCGTCAGCACGTGCCGATAGACCTTGCCGGCGAACGGCAGCCCGAACGGCGCCGGCCCGTCGACCGCGACGCACGCGCTGCTCGCGCCGCCGCACCGCTCGGCCGTGGCCGCGACCGCCGCAGGCTGGGTCGCGTAGGCGATCGACAGCCGGTAGCGCGCGTCCTTGAGCGGCTGCGCATCGAAGCCGCGACGCGCGAGCTCGCCGTGCACGAGTGTCTCGATCTGCCGGTATTGCTCGTCGCCCGCCTGCGCGTCGGTGCGCACGAAGCCGTAGCCGTGCGCGCCCGACGCGAATGCGTCCGGCTGCCCGACCGCGCTCACGCCGGTGGTCACGCCGGCGCAACCCGTCAACAGCGCCGCCGCCAGCGCGGCCGCCGCCCATTCGTGTTTCATGACATTCCCCATTGCTTGCCGCCGCGCCCGGCCCTGTCAGGCGGGCGGCTCGTCGATCATGGGCAGCGCCACCGTCACCGCGGTGCCGACGCCCACTTCGCTTTCGACCGTCACGTTGCCGCCGTGGCGCGTGACGACCGTCTTCACGAATGCCATGCCGAGCCCGGAACCCGAAATCTCGGGCCGCTCGCCGGCATGGAACCGCTTGAAACGTTCGAACAGATGCCGCTGGTCTTCCGGCGTAATGCCGTACCCCTGATCGCGAATCGTACAGAACATCCGCTTCGACGCGTGCCCGATCGACAGCGTACACGCGATCACGGTATCGGTCGGACTGTACTTGACCGCGTTGTTCAGCAGGTTGACGAACGCGCGCGTGATCAGCGAACGGTCCGCGCGCACCCAGCACATCTCGCCGCCGATGTCCGTGTCGATGCGGATGCGCTTGGCCTGCGCCTGCGGCCACACCTCGTCGCTCGCGTCGATCAGCACGTCGACGAAGCTCGTCGCCTCGAACTGGTACGCCTGCGATTCCGCGCGCGCGAGCTGCACGAACTCGTCGGCGAGCGACAGCGCGCGGTGCGCATAGCGCTCGATCCGCGCGAGCAGCCGGCGCACGTCGTCGGACTCGACGCGCTGCCGCTCGATCTCGACGAGCGCGAGGATCGACGACTGCGGCGAGCGCATGTCGTGCGACAGCAGGTGCAGGGCTTCCTCGCGCTGGCGCTCGGCCGCATGCAGCTCGGTCACGTCGACGAGGCCGGCGATCCAGCCGGTCACGCGCCCCTGCGCGTTCGTGCACGGCGCGTAGCGTAGCAGATGATCGAGACCGTCGCGATCGCGCACCTCGATGCCCCGCTCCATCGCGTCGTTGTCCGCCTCGAGCGTCGGGTCGAGCGCGGCCGGCCAGCGCTGGCTGATCGCGGCGTCGTGCTCGGCGTTGCCGTCGACCGTCTTCACGAACGCCAGCTCGCCGAGCGCGGCGCGCAGCGGCCGCCCCTCCGGCAGCGGCAGCGCGAGCCGCGCCCCGTAGCGCTTCGCCGCGTGATTCGCGATCAGCACGGTGCCGGCCAGGTCGGTGACGAAAATCGGCTCGGGCATACTGTCGAGGCTGTCCCAGACGAAGCGCTTCATGTCCTGCACGCGCTGCGCGGCCTGCGCCATCAGCGCCATCTGCCGCTCCAGCAGGTCGCCGCCGACGCTCTGCGTGCGCGGCGCCTCCGGCAGCAGGTGCGGTTCGTCGGCCAGCCGCTGCAGCTCGCGGCGCAGGTACGCCATCGTCATCTCGAGCCGCCGCCAGTTCCAGATCGGGTACACGGCGATCAGCCCGAAGATCGCCGGCGCGGGCGACAGCCAGAGCCGCCCTTCGTACAGCAGCGCCGCGCTCACGATGACGGCCAGCCCCGCGAGACTCAGCGTCAGCAGCAGCGCGCGCCACGGCGACAGCATCAGGAAGCCGGCCAGCAGCACCGCGAGCGGCAGCAGCGACGCGGCGAACAGGCCCGCGCGCGACACCGGCGAAATCGCCCGGCCGGTCGTCAGCATGTCGAGCACGCCGGCATGGATGTAGACCCCCGCGAGCGGCCCGAAGTCGCCGGACACGGGCGTCGCGAAACGATCGTACAGGCCCGACGCGGTCACGCCGACGACGACGATCTTGCCGCGCAGCGCGTCCGGCGGCACGCGAGCGTGCAGCACGTCGTCGAACGACAGCGACGGATACGCGGGCGTGTTGCGGCTGAACGGGATCAGGTAGCGGCCCTCGCCGCGCGCGTCGCGCGACAGGTCGTGCCCGCGCGCGAGCGGCGCGCCGCTCGCCGGATGCAGCTTGCCGGCCCCGAGCGCGTCGAACACGGGCACCATCAGCTGCGGCCAGCGCGTGCTGCCGTCGCTTTCGAACAGCGCGACGCTGCGCACGATGCCGTCGGGATCGACTTCGAGATTGATGTGGCCGAGGCCCGCGGCGCGCGCCGCGAGCGCCGGCACCGGCGGATCGACGGTGCGCGTGCCGTCCGCGCGCTCGGGGCTCAGCAGGATCGGCAGGAAGGTCGGCACCCGGCCGAGTTCGTCGGCGAACGCACGATCGTCGGCCGACGGCTCCGTGAACAGCACGTCGTAGACCACGGCGGCCGGCTTCGCGCGCGCGAGCGCGTCGAGCAGCCGCGCATGCACGTCGCGCGGCCACGGCCAGCGGCCGAGCGCCGCGACGCTCTGGTTGTCGATGTCGACCACCACGATGTCGGGCGACAGCGGCAGGCTGCGCAGCATCAGCAGGCGGTCGTAGATCAGGCCGTCGACGCTCGTCGACGCGCGCCCGAGCGCGCACGCGAGGATCACCGCGATCCCGAGGCAGCCGATCGCGATCCATTCGATGAGGAAGCGGCGGCCAAGGCGCCGCCGCGGGGAAACGGAGTCGGGTTTCATGCGCCGCGGGTCAGCGCGACAGCGTGAACGCGCCGACCGGACTCGTCTTCTCGTAGAAGCGGCCGCCGTCGAATTCCTCGACGATCACCGCCCAGAAATACTCGCCGGGCGGCAGGTGCGCGACGGTGATCTGCCGCGCCTGCAGGCCGACCTCGTCGACGACCGGCGCGCTCAGGTCCTTCGACCTCGACAGCACGAACCGGTAGCGCGCATTCGCGGCGGCGCCGTTCGACGACCAGCGGAACTCGTAGCCGCCGGGGCCGGGCGTCGCGGTCGCGTCGAGCCCCATCAGGCGCCGCTCGAACGCGTAGGTGCGCGGCCGCCCTTCGAGACCGTTCTCGTCGATCGCCGCGATCCGCACGAAAAACGTACCGTTCGGCACGTTGCGGAACACCGCGCGCGGCGCATCCGTGCGGGTCTGGCTGAACAGGTCGAGCAGCCCGGCGTCGTGCGCCAGCTGCACGTGATACGCGTGGGCGCGGGCGAGCGGCGCGATCTCGAACGCGACGTCGGGCTCGTCCTGCACCTTGGCCGGCGCCGTGAGCGCCGGCGCGGGCAGCAGCTCGACCGGGGCGCCGATCGCGCCCGACGACGTCGCGACGCTGCCGTAGTTCGCAGGCACGAGCGTCGCGTCGGCCGGACGCCGGCTGCGCGCGACACCCACCGCGCCGTCGAGCACCTCGACGCGCGTCGTCGCGTTGCCGGCGGCGTCGTAGTTGACCCGGAAGCGCGTGCCGCGCACGCCGGCCACGACCGACGGCGAGCGGATCTGGAAGCGGTCGTCGCGCTTCTTCAGGTGAGTGACTTCGCTGTCGACGGTTCCGCGCGTCAGCTCGAACTCGCGGTCGAGGGTACCCGTCAGCACGGTGCGGCGCAGCATCTTCAGGTCGAGCTGGCTGTCGGGCGGCAGGCTCAGGTGCGTGCCGTCGGCGAGCTCGAGCGTCACGAAGCCGTTCGCGCCGGTGCGCACGCGGTCGCCTTCGGTCAGCGTCGCATTGACCGCAAGCGGTGCGAACGCTTCGCCGGACGTGCGCTCGGCGGCCCCCTGCACCGCGACGACGCGGGCGGACAACTGCTCCTTGCGCAGCCGCGCGACCGGCAGCTTCAGCGCAAGGCCGGGCTGCAGGCGCTTCGGCGCGGGCACGCCGTTCATCTGCGCGAGCACCTGCCAGTCGTCCGGGCCCTGCAGGTAGCGCTCGGCAACGTCATACAGCGTGTCGCCTGCGCGCGTCGTATAGACGACCGTCTTGCCGGCCGCGCGGGGCCGCGACTGCGCGGCCGCCGGCTGGGCCGCGACGGCCGCCGCGAGCAGGCACGCCGCGCCGAGGGCCGCGGCGCGCAAACGCGCCGCGCGCAGGCTCGGCGCGCCCGACGTGCGTTGGGCGCTCCCCATGATCACTCCGATTCCCCTTGGCCGACCCGCTCGAGCCGGTAGCCGTAGCCGTAGATCGGCGCAAGGCGGTAGCCGTTCTCCGGGCGCAGGCCGAGCTTCGTGCGCAGCATCGAGATGTGCGTGTCCATCGTGCGCGACGGGATGTCGGTCGCCTGCTTCCACACGAGGTCGAGAATGTGCGCGCGCGACAGCGGCCGGTCCAGGTGCTGGAACAGCAGCAGCGCGAGCTCGAATTCCTTCTGCGTGAGGCTCACCGGCTTGTCGCCGACGTAGGCCTGCTTCAGGTTCACGTCGAAGCGGAACTGGTCGAATTCGCGCACCGCCGCCTCGACGTTGACCGGATACGCGCGGCGCAGCAGCGAGCCGATGCGCGCGCGCAGGATCGGGCCGGACACCGGCTTGACGACGTAATCGTCCGCGCCGGCGTTGAGAATCTGCGTGATTCCCGCTTCGTCGTCGCGGCTCGTCATGAAGATGATCGGCAGGCTGTGCTCGGTCTGATTGGCGCGCACCCACTTCAGCACTTCCTCGCCGGACATGTCGGGCACGTTCCAGTCGAGCACGAGCAGATCGAAGGTTTCGCGCTGCAAGCGCTTCTTCAGCGCCTTGCCTTCCTTGAAGGCGTAGCAGGTATGGCCCGCGGCCGTCAGCGTTTGACTGACGAAGTCCGTCTGGGCCGGGTCGTCATCCAGTACAGCAATTCTCATAGCACCCCGCAAAACGAAATCCAGTTCGACTCCTCGCGCTCACCGCGGCACCGCCTGTGGCGGCGCACTGGCGCCGGGCCCGGCAGCGGGCCGCGTTCCCGCGGCGCGCACCACGCGCGCGAGCGAACGAACCCGGCCTATATCTCAAAAACGGGGCGCGGACGAACCGGCGATTCCACCATAGTAGTATGAAAATCGCCAAGGATTTGCGCGGCAGGCCGCCCTTTCTTCGAATAATCCTTCCCGAAACGCAATCGGCGCGCCTATTCGACCCCTGCCGCGCAGTCGTCCGATTCGTCGGCCGACTCATCAGCCGACTCATCGGCCTGCTCGCGCGGCTGCCGCAGCAACGACTGCCGCAGCAACCCCAGCAACTGCCCGCGCACCCGCTCCCATGCCGCGGCGGCGTAGTCGGGCTGACTCGCCGCCCATGCATGGGCCAGGTCGAACACGCGCTCGACAGTCGCCGCACACTGCGTGACGCCGGCTTCCCCGTCCGGCAGCGCGTCGCGCAGCCATTCGGCCAGCCACGGCATCTCCGCCGCGACCGAATCCGCATAGGCTTCCAGCGCGGCGCGCGCATGACGGTCGCGTTGCGGGTCGAGCTCGACTCGGCCCAACCCGGTTGCGCACGCAGGCGCGGTGTGTTTCGCTTCGGACGGACTTCGATTGGTCCCCGGTCTGAAGGGCATGTCCTCTCCCCGTGTGCGACGGCAGCGTCAGGCATGGCCCCCGTGCCCGCCTCGAATCGACGTACCGCGACCGAAGCATCCGTTGAGTGCGGACGACCGGCCGGCTCAGTATACGTAGCGTGCGGCACAGCGAGGTTTAAGAATTGTCAGAAACACGGCCGCGCCGGAGCAGGCACGGCCGGAACCGGGCGGCGCCGGTCAGCGGCGGCGCATCAGGAACACGAAGGTCTTGTCCTGGGTCGTCGATTCGAGGATCTCGTTGCCCGTCTGTTTCGCGAACGCGGCGAAATCGCGCTGCGAGCCGGGATCGGTCGCAAGCACCTTGAGGATCTGCCCGCTTTCCATGTCCGCGAGCGCTTTCTTCGCGCGCAGGATCGGCAGCGGGCAATTGAGCCCGCGCGCATCCACTTCCTTGTGAATCTGCATCGGCTTTCGACCTTCGAATGGCGCGCCGCGTGCGGCGCTGGAGGAAGCGGGGATTTTACCGCAGCGCCGCCGGGGCTGCCGGAGCCCCGGGCAGCCCGCCCTCCAGCCGCCCTGCCCGCTACAGGTCGACCGACCGGCCGGTTTCGAGCGCGGTGCGCAGCGCGTGGCCGATCCGCGTCGCCTCGAGCGCGTCGGCGAGGGTCGCCGCGCCGGTGTCGCGCGCACCGTTGACCGCCGCGACGAACGCCTGCGCCTCGAGCAGGAACGCCTCCTCGAAGCGTTCGAAGAAGCTCGGCGTGCACGTATTGCGGATGCCGAACTTGTCGTAGATCTCGACGCGGTTCGCGCGCGGGTTCGCGCCGATCGTCAGCGCGCCGGCCGTGCCGATCACGTCCGAGTGCGTGTCGTTGCCGTGCGCCATCGTGCGCGACGCGTAGAACATCGCGAGGCGCCCGTCGTCGAACTCGCAGATCGCGACGCCGTTGTCGACGTCGCCGCACGCGCGCAGCCCGTCGTGCAGCGCGATCGTGCCCGCCGCGAACACGCGCTTCGCGCGCGGCCCGCCGAGCAGCCAGCGCGCGACGTCGATGTCGTGCACCGTGCAGTCGAGGAAGATCCCGCCGGAGGTCGGCGCGAAACGCACGAAGAAGCCGTCGGGGTCGTTCCGGTCGCAGGTCTGCGAGCGCACCAGGAACGGCCGGCCGATCTGCCCGGCCGCGACCCTCGCGTAAGCATCCCGATAGCTCGGATCGAAGCGGCGCATGAAGCCGATCGTCGCCTGCAGGTGCGGTCGCGCGGCCGCTTCCGCGAGCACCCGCTCGCACTCGGCGAGATCGAGCGACAGCGGCTTCTCGCAGAACACGTGCTTGCCCGCGGCGAGCGCGGCGACGATCTGGTCCGCGTGCAGCGCCGACGGCGTGACGAGCCACACCGCGTCCAGCTCGGGATCGGCGACGAACGACGCGAAATCCTGATGCACGCGCGGCACGCCGAGCGCGTCGCGCGCCCACGCGCATTCGTCGGCGACCGGGCTGCACGCGGCCGCGAGCACCGCGCCCGGCACGCGGCGCGCGAGGTTTTCCGCGTGGCGGCGGCCGAGCCGGCCGAGGCCGGCGATGCCGATGCGCACCGGCGCGGGTCGGGTCGATGAAGTCATCAGCTCGCCCTCCCCGGGGTCAGTCCGCGCCGCCGAGCCGGATCGCGCGCCCTTCGCGCCACGAACGGGTCGCGGCTTCCGCAAGCTCGAGCGCCTTCACGCCGTCGGCGATCGTCGTGCGCACCGGCTCGCCGCGCGCGACCGCCGCGAAGAAGTGCTCGATCTCGCGCGCATAGGCCACCCGATAGCGCTCGAGGAAGAACGCCTCGGGCAGGTCGGTCGACACCGCGCGCGCCGAATAGCCGGTCACTTCCGTCGGCCGCACGTTGCCGGCCTGCAGCATCCCCGCACTGCCGAGCACCTCGAAGCGCTGGTCGTAGCCGTATGCGGCGCGCCGCGCGGTGTTGATCTGGCACAGCCGGCCGCGCTTCGTGCGGATCGTCACCGCGGTGGAATCGATGTCGCCCGCGTCGGCGATCGCCGGGTCGGACAGGCAGCTGCCGGTCGCGTGGATCGTGTCGGCGTCGTCGTCGAGGATCCAGCGGAAGATGTCGAAATCGTGGATCAGCATGTCCTTGAAGATGCCGCCCGAATGCCTGATGTAGTCGACGGGCGGCGCGCCCGGGTCGCGGCTCGTGACCACCAGCATCTCGGGCGCGCCGATCTCGCCCGCGTCGATGCGCGCCTTGACCGCCTCGAAGGTCGGATCGAAGCGGCGCTGGAAACCGATCATGCAGACGACGCCCGCCTGCGCGACCGCCCGCTCGCACGCGCGGGCCCGCTCGACGCTCAGGTCGACCGGCTTCTCGCAGAACACGTGCTTGCCCGCCGCGGCCGACTGCAGGATCAGGTCCGCGTGCGTGTCGGTGCTCGAGCAGACGACGCTCGCGCCCACCGTCGGATCGCCGAGCGCCGCGTCGCGATCGACCGCAAGCGCGCCGTGCTGTGCGGCGAGCGCGTCGGCGGCCGCCCGGTTCACGTCGACGACGTACTTGAGCCGCACGCCCGGCTGGCGCGCGAGGTTGCCTGCGTGTATGCGGCCGATCCGGCCCGCGCCGAACACGGCGACGTCGAGGGTCGCCCGTTGGTCAGTCATCGTATCCTCCAGTCTCTTTCGCTTCTTCTACGTTCAATTCCAGCCGGTACGCGAGCGCGATGAACAGCGCCTGGCACAGGCAGATCGTGCTGGTCAGCGAACGGAACGCGAACGCGCTCCCCTCCTTCACCAGCAAATGGGCGCCCGCGTCGCGCACGAGCGGCGACAGGCGGCTGTCGGTGATCACCAGCGTCTGCGCATGGTTGTGGCGCGCCGCCCGCAGGCAGTACTGGGTTTCCTTGCCGTACGGCGCGAAGCTGATCGCGATCACGACGTCGCCCTTGCGCACGCTGCGGATCTGCTCGCGATACATCCCGCCGAGGCCGGACACGAGATGCACGCGCTTGGCCGTATGTTGCAGCGCATACACGATGTAGCTCGCGACCGGGAACGAGCGGCGCACGCCGATCACGTAGATGTTCTCGGCGCGCTCGAGCATCGTCACCGCCGCGTCGAACTGGCCGTCGTCGAGGCCGGCCGCGAGCTCGTCGAGCCCCGCGCGCGACGCGTCGATGAACTCGCGCGCGACCGAGCCGCCCGACAGCGGGCCGGCCGTCTCGTCGATCAGCCGGCGGATGCGCTGCTGGTAGCTCTGCGCGGTCGGGTTCTGGCCCGTGTACGCGTGCCTGAACACCGCCTGCAGGTCCGAAAAGCCGGAAAAGCCGAAGCGCTGCGCGAAGCGCACGACCGCGGACGGATGCACGCCGCAGCGCTCGGCGATGTCGCTCGTGCGGTCCATCATCACGCTCGCGCGGTGCTCGTCGATGTACGACGCGATGCTCTTCAATTGGCGCGGCAGCGAATCGTAGGCGTCGGTGATGCGCCGCAGCAGCGCATCAACGTCGGGCGCGGCGGCGGCATCGGGAGTGGAATCGTCTTGCATGGGATGGTCGGCTCGCAAGGCGCGGCGGGGCCGCCCGCGCCGGGTTGTGTCGTCTCCTTCGTGAACCGAGTATAGACACGCCCCCCTCGAAATGGAACAAATTTTCCATACACAATGAAAATAAAATTTTCTTTGCATTCACTGTCGACTTGACCTACGCTTGCTCGTGAACGCGGCGGCTTTGCATCACCGCGCATCACCGCGCCGCGTCGATCCAAGAACGACAGACAGAGAAAGGTGGAGACATGAGACTTTGCTTGGGCAAGGCTGCCGTCCGGGCCATCGCTGCAACGTTCGCCGTCGCGGCGGCGGCCGGGCTCGCCGCGCCGGCGGCGCAGGCCGACGGCCCCAACGGCCACTTCGTGCTGGTGAGCCACGCGCCCGATTCCGATTCGTGGTGGAACACGATCAAGAACGCGATCAAGCAGGCCGACGAGGATTTCGACGTGAAGACCGACTACCGCAATCCGCCGAACGGCGACATCGCGGACATGGCGCGTCTGATCGAGCAGTCGGCCGCGCGCGACTACGACGGCGTGATCACGACGATCGCCGACTACGACGTACTGAAGAACTCGCTCGGCAAGGTCACCGCGAAGAAGATCCCGCTCGTCACGATCAACTCGGGCACCGAGGAACAGAGCGCGCAACTCGGCGCGATCATGCACGTCGGCCAGCCCGAATACTTCGCGGGCCACGCGGCCGGCGAGAAGGCGAAGGCCGCTGGCGTGAAGTCGTTCCTGTGCGTGAACCACATCGCGACCAACAGCGTGTCGTTCGACCGCTGCCGCGGCTTCGCGGACGCGATCGGCGCCGACTACAAGACCTCGACGATCGATTCGGGCCAGGACCCGACCGAGATCCAGTCGAAGGTCAGCGCGTACCTGCGCAACCACCCGAACACGCAGGCGATCCTCACGCTCGGCCCGGTGCCGGCCGCGGCGTCGCTGAAGGCGGTCCAGCAGATGGGGCTCGGCGGCAAGCTCTACTTCGCGACGTTCGATTTCTCGGACGACATCGCGAAGGCGATCCGCGCGGGCACGATCCAGTTCGCGATCGACCAGCAGCCGTACCTGCAGGGCTACATCCCGGTCGCCGTGCTCGCGATCGCGAGGAAGAACAAGACGACCGACCCCGCGAAGATCCGCCAGCTCCTCGAGGCGAACCCGAGGTTCCAGGCGCGCATGTCGACCTACGGCCTGCAGCCGTCGTACGGCCCGAAGAACATCCGCTCGGGTCCCGGCTTCATCACGAAGGACAACCTCGACAAGGTCGTGAAGTACGCGGGCCAGTATCGCTGACGCCCGGCCGTTCGGTTCGTCGCGCGGCGCAGCGCCGCGCGCTTCACCGGCGACGCGGGGTTTCCCGCCCCGCCCGCCGGGCATCAAGGAGACATCATGGGTGTAGCCGGTAAGCATCTGTCCGCGCATTCGCCTCAGCCGGAGGCGCGCGCCGACGAGCGCGTGCGCAACGAAGCGTGGTTCCAGCGCTTCCTCAACCGTCCCGAATTCGCCGCGATCTCCGGCGCCGTGCTGGTGTTCGCGGTGTTCGCGCTCGGCGCGGGCGGGTCGGGCATGTTCAACCTCGACGGCATCATGAACTGGTCGCAGGTCGCGGCCTACCTCGGCATCCTCGCGGTCGGCGCGTGCCTGCTGATGGTCGCGGGCGAATTCGACCTGTCGATCGGCTCGATGATCGGCTTCGCGGGCATGATGGTCGCGATCCCGACCGCGTACTTCCACTGGCCGATCTGGGGCGCGGTGATCTTCGCGTTCGCGGGCTCGATGGCGCTCGGCGCGCTGAACGGCTACCTCGTGATGCGCACGCGGCTGCCGTCGTTCATCGTCACGCTCGCGTTCCTGTTCATCCTGCGCGGCCTCACGCTCGCGCTGTCGATCATGTTCGCGGACCGCACGATCATCTCGGGGCTCGGCGACATCGCGCACGAGGACTGGCTCACGCACACGCTGTTCCAGGGCGTCGCGTTCCACGACCTGTTCCGCTGGCTCGCGCAGCACGGCCTCGGCCGCACGCTCGACAACGGCGAGCCGCTGGTGCCGGGCGTGCCGAAGGTGATCCTGTGGTGGTTCGCCGTCACCGCGATCGGCGCGTTCGTGCTCGCGAAGACGCGCTACGGCAACTGGATCCTCGCGGTCGGCGGCGACGCGAACGCCGCGAAGAACGTCGGCGTGCCGGTGCGCCGCGTGAAGATCTCGCTGTTCGTGCTGACCGCGTTCTGCGCGTGCCTGTTCGCGGTGCTGCAGGTCGCCGACATCGGCTCGGCCGCCGCGGACCGCGGGCTGCAGAAGGAGTTCGAGGCGATCATCGCGGCCGTGATCGGCGGCACGCTGCTCACGGGCGGCTACGGCTCGGTCGTCGGCGCCGCGTTCGGCGCGCTGATCTTCGGCGTCGTGCAGATCGGCATCACGTACACCAACATCAGCTCCGACTGGTTCCGCGTGTTCCTCGGCGTGATGCTGCTGATCGCGGTGCTGTTCAACCACTACGTGCGCCGGCGCGTGTCGCAATCGTAACGGGAGGCTTGCCATGTCCACTGTACAGACCGGCGACGACACGATCCTCGCGCTCGAGAACGTCAGCAAGTATTTCGGCAAGGTGATCGCGCTGTCGGACGTGACGCTGCGCCTGAAGCGCGGCGAGGTGCACTGCCTGCTGGGCGACAACGGCGCCGGCAAGTCGACGCTGATCAAGACGCTCGCGGGCGTGCATGCGCCGTCGGAGGGCCAGTACCTGGTCGACGGCCGGCCCGTGCATTTCGAATCGCCGAAGGACGCGCTCGACCTCGGCATCGCGACCGTCTACCAGGATCTCGCGCTCGTGCCGCTGCTGTCGGTCGCGCGCAATTTCTTCATGGGCCGCGAGCCGCAGAAGAAGCTGTTCGGCTTCCTCAACGTGATGGACCTCGATACGAGCGCCGAGATCGCGCGCGCGAAGCTCGCCGAGATGGGCATCCACGTGCGCGACCCGCACCAGCCGATCGGCACGATGTCGGGCGGCGAGCGGCAGTGCCTCGCGATCGCCCGTGCGATCCACTTCGGCGCGCGCGTGCTGATCCTCGACGAACCGACCGCCGCGCTCGGCGTCAAGCAGAGCTTCAACGTGCTGAAGCTGATCCACACCGCGCGCGCGAAAGGCATCTCGGTGATCTTCATCACGCACAACGTGCATCACGCGTACCCGATCGGCGATTCGTTCACGCTGCTCAATCGCGGCCGTTCGCTCGGCACCTTCACGAAAGAGACGATCAGCAAGGACGAAGTGCTCGACATGATGGCGGGCGGCGCCGAAATGCAGAAGATGATCAGCGAGCTCGACGGCGCGGTGATCTAACCCAGGATTTTCCATGGCACTCTCATCCCACACCTTTGCGCAGAACCGGCCGCTCGACGTGATCTGCATCGGGCGCGTCGCGGTCGACCTCTATGCGCAGCAGATCGGCGCGCGGCTCGAGGACGTGACGAGCTTCGCGAAGTACCTCGGCGGCTCGTCGGGCAACATCGCGTTCGGCTGCGCGCGGCTCGGCCTGAAAGCGTCGATGCTGTCGCGCGTCGGCCACGACCACATGGGGCGCTTCCTGATCGAGACGCTCGAGCGCGAAGGCTGCGACACGAGCCACCTGCGCGTCGACCCCGACCGGCTGACCGCGCTGGTGCTGCTCGGTCTGAAGGATCGCGACACGTTCCCGCTGATCTTCCATCGCGAGAACTGCGCGGACATGGCGCTCGACGAAGGCGACTTCGACGAGGCGTTCATCGCGTCCGCGAAGGCGCTGCTGATCACCGGCACCCACTTCTCGACCGGGCAGGTGAACCGCGCGAGCCGCCGCGCGCTCGACCATGCGCGCCGCAACCAGGTGCGCACGGTGCTCGACATCGACTACCGGCCCGTGCTGTGGGGGCTGACCGGCAAGGCCGACGGCGAGACCCGCTTCATCGCGAACGAAGGCGTGACCGCGCACCTGCAGCGCATCCTGCCGCTGTTCGACCTGATCATCGGCACCGAGGAGGAATTTCGCATCGCCGGCGGCAAGGACACGCTGCTCGACGCGCTCGCGATGGTGCGCGCGGTCACGAGCGCGACGCTCGTCGTCAAGCGCGGGCCGCTCGGCTGCTCGATCGTCGAAGGCCAGGTGCCGGCGTCGCTCGACGCGCTGGCGATCGTCGGCGGCGTCGAGGTCGACGTGATGAACGTGCTCGGCGCGGGCGACGCGTTCGCGTCCGGCTTCCTGTCGCAATGGCTGCGCGGCCGCCCGCTCGACGAAGCGGCGCGCACCGCGAACGCGTGCGGCGCGCTCGTCGTGTCGCGCCACGGCTGCTCGCCGGCGATGCCGACGCCGGCCGAGTTGCGCTACTTCCTGGAAGAAGCGCAGCGCGACCCCGCGAAGATGCGCCGCCCCGATCTCGACCGCACGCTCGCGCGCCTGCATCGCGTGAGCCCGCCGCGCGTGCCGCGCGACGAGGTGCTCGGCTTCGCGTTCGATCATCGCAATCAGTTCTTCGAGCTCGCGCAGCAGACCGGCGCGCCGCTCGCACGGATCGATGCGCTCAAGCGCCTGTTCGTCGACGCGGTCGCGCAGACCGAGGCGCAGCTCGGCCTCGCGGGCCGGATCGGCGTGCTGATCGACGACCGCTACGGCCAGGACGCGCTGAACGCCGCCACCGGGCGCGGCTGGTGGATCGGCCGGCCGGTCGAGCTGCCCGGCTCGGTGCCGCTCGAATTCGACCACGGCCGTTCGGTCGGCACGACGCTCGCGAGCTGGCCGCACGAGCACGTCGCGAAATGCCTCGTGCAGTTCCATCCGGACGAGCCGGTCGAGCAGCGCATCGAGCAGGAAACGCAGCTGCGCACGCTGTACGACGCGGTGCAGGCGAGCGGCCACGAACTGCTGCTCGAAGTGATCCCGCCCCGCCGCGCGGACCTGCCGCAAGGGCCCGACGTCGTGTATCGCGCGTTGAAGCGCCTGTACAACCTCGGCATCTACCCCGAATGGTGGAAGCTCGCGCCGCTCGACGCCGCGCAATGGCGCGCGATCGACGCGCTGATCGCCGAGCGCGACCCGCATTGCCGCGGCGTCGTGCTGCTCGGGCTGTCGGCGAGCGTCGACGAATTGACGCGCGGCTTTCCGGCCGCCGCGGCGTCGGCGAGCTGCCGCGGCTTCACGGTCGGCCGCACGATCTTCCACGAGCCGAGCCGCGCGTGGCTCGCCGGCGAGATCGACGACGCGGCGCTGGTCGCCCGCGTGCGCGCGACGTTCGAGACGCTGATCGGCGCGTGGCGCGCCGCGCGTCACGGCATGCCGGCCGCGCGCCGCGTCGCGTAAGGAGGCCCGATGCATCATCCCGCGCCCTCCGGCGTCTCCCTTCAGGAGCCTATCGTGAACGCATCCTCCAACGGAACGATCCGCCTGACCGCCGCGCAGGCGCTCGTGCGCTACCTCGCCGCGCAGCGGGTCGAGACGGGCGACCGCAGCGGCGCCACCGAGCCGCTGTTCGGCGGCGTGTTCGCGATCTTCGGCCACGGCAACGTCGCCGCGCTCGGCGACGCGCTGTACCAGCACCGCGACGTGCTGCCGACCTATCGCGCGCACAACGAGCAGGCGATGGCGCACAGCGCGATCGCCTATGCGAAGGCGCACTTCCGCCGCCGGATGATGGCCGTGACGACGTCGATCGGCCCCGGCGCGACCAACCTCGTGACGGCCGCCGCGCTCGCGCACGTGAACCGCCTGCCGCTCTTGCTGCTGCCCGGCGACGTGTTCGTGTCGCGCGCGCCGGACCCGGTGCTGCAGCAGGTCGAGGACGGCCACGACGGCGGCGTGTCGGCGAACGACACGCTCAGGCCCGTGTCGCGCTACTTCGACCGCATCGTCCATCCCGCGCAGCTCCTGACCGCGCTGCCGCGCGCGCTGCGCGTGCTGACCGACGCCGCGCAGTGCGGCCCCGTCACGCTCGCGCTGCCGCAGGACGTGCAGGCAATGGCCTACGACTATCCGGCCGCGTTCTTCGCGCCGCGCACCGTGTCGTTCCATGCGCCCGCGCCCGTGCCCGCCGAACTCGAAGCCGCGCTCGCCGCGCTGCGCGCCGCACGCCGGCCGTTCATCGTCGCGGGCGGCGGCGTGCTGTACAGCGAAGGCGCCACGCACGCGCTCGCCGCGTTCGCGAAACAGCGCGGCGTCCCGGTCGGCGAGACGCAGGCCGGCAAGGGCGCGCTGCGCTGGGATCATCCGCTCAACACGGGTGCGCTCGGCGTGACGGGCTCGCCCGCCGCGAACGCGCTCGCGGCCGACGCCGACTGCGTGCTCGCGATCGGCACGCGGCTGCAGGATTTCACGACCGGCTCGAATACGCTGTTCGCGAAGGACGCAACGGTGATCGGCATCAACGCGAACGCGTTCGACGCGCTCAAGCATCACGCGTGCGCAGTCGAAGCCGACGCGTGCGCGGCGCTCGACGCGCTCGATGCGCTGCTCGACGACTGGTCCGCCGAGCGCGCGTGGACCGCGCGCGCACACGAACTCGCCGCAGGGTGGCGCGATGCGGTGTCGCGCATCACGCACGCGCCGCCGCGCGCGGGCGCGCTGCCGTACGACGCCGACGTGATCGGCGCGGTGCAGCGCTCGCATCGCGCGTCGCCGGACGCCGACATCGTCGTGTGCGCGGCCGGCACGCTGCCCGCCGAGCTGCACAAGCTGTGGCGCGCGGGGCGGCCGGGCGCGTACCACGTCGAATACGGGTACTCGTGCATGGGCTACGAGATCGCCGGCGGCCTCGGCGCGAAGCTCGCGCGGCCCGAGCGCGACGTGATCGTGATGGTCGGCGACGGCAGCTACCTGATGATGAACAGCGAGATCGCGACGTCGGTGATGCTCGGCGCGAAGCTGATCGTCGTCGTGCTCGACAACCGCGGCTACGGCTGCATCAACCGGCTGCAGCAAGCGTGCGGCGGCGCGCCGTTCAACAACCTGCTCGACGATTGCCTGCAAGGCCCGCTCGGCGCGCCGGCGATCGACTTCGCCGCGCATGCGCGTGCGCTCGGCGCGCACGCGGAGCACGTCGCCGACGTCGCGGCGCTCGACGCCGCGCTGCGGCGCGCGCGCGCCGCGGACCGCACCTATGTAATCTGCATCGACACCGACCCCGCGCGCACCACGGCCGAAGGCGGCTGGTGGTGGGAAGTCGCGGTGCCCGAAGTGTCGTCGCGCGAAACGGTGCGCGACGCGCGCAGCGCGTATGACAAGCAGGTCGCCGCCCGCGCGGGCGCCCTCTCCCGTTCAGGATCTCCAGCATGAATCCATTCGAATTCCGCATCGGCATCAATCCGCTGTCGTGGATGAACGACGACCTGCCGTCGCTCGGCGGCGAGACGCCGCTCGCCGTCGCGCTGACCGAAGGCCGCGAGATCGGCTACGAAGGCTTCGAGCTCGGCAACAAGTTCCCGCGCGAGCCGCAGGCGCTGAAGGCGCTGCTCGGCGAATACGGCCTGTCGCTCGTGTCCGGCTGGTATTCGGGCCGGCTCGCGCAGCGCAGCGTCGACGAGGAAATCGCCGCGGTCGGCCCGCATCTCGACCTGCTCGCACAGAACGGCGCGACCGTGATGGTCTACGGCGAAGTCGCCGACACGATCCAGGGCTCGCCCGTGCCGCTGTATCAGCGGCCGCGCATCACGACCGACGCGCAATGGGACCGCTACGCCGAGCGGCTCGACGCGTTCGCGCGCTACACGCTGAGCCGCGGCGTGCGCGTCGCGTATCACCATCACATGGGCGCGTATGTCGAAACGCCCGCCGACGTCGACCGGCTGATGGCCGCGACGAGCGACGCGGTCGGCCTGCTGTTCGACGCGGGCCACATCACGTTCGCGGGCGGCGATCCGGCCGAGGTGCTGAAGCGCCACATCGCGCGCGTGTGCCACGTGCACTGCAAGGACGTACGGCCGGCCGTGATCCGGCTCGCGCGCAACCGCAACTGGAGCTTTCTCGACGCGGTGATCAACGGCGCGTTCACGGTGCCGGGCGACGGCGCGATCGACTTCGCGACGCTGATCGACATGCTGAAGCGGCACGGCTATCGCGGCTGGCTCGTCGTCGAGGCGGAACAGGACCCGGTCGTCGCGCCGAGCTATGCGTACGCGCAAAAGGGCTACCGCACGCTGCGCGCGCTCGTCGACGCGCCGCTCGATTCGCATAAGGAGGCCGCATGAGCCTGCTGGTCAAAGGCGCACCGGACGGACCGACGATCGCGCGCGTCACGCCGGAATCCGCGCACTGGCGGCACGTCGGGTTTGCCGCGTATCGGCTCGCGGCCGGCGAGACGGTCGAACTGCATGAAGCCGCGCGCGAGACCTGCATCGTCGTGCTGACCGGCAGCGTCGACATCACCGCGGAAGACGGCACGCGCTGGACCGATCTCGGCTCGCGCGACAGCGTGTTCGACGACGTCGCGCCGTATGCGCTGTATCTGCCGCCGGGCGTGCGCGTCACGGTCGCGGCGTCGCGCGCGGCCGAGCTCGGCGTCGCGACCGCGCCCGCGACCGGGAAATATCCGGCGCGCGCGATCGAGCCGTCGCAGATGAAGCGCTCGGTGCGCGGCGCGGGCGCGAATACGCGCTACGTCTGCGACATCCTTCCGCAGACGGAGCCGGCCGAAGCGCTGCTCGTCGTCGAGGTGCGCACGCCGTCCGGGCATTCGTCGAGCTATCCGCCGCACAAGCACGATACCGACGACGTGCCGTTCGAGAGCTCGCTCGAGGAGACCTACTACCATCGCGTGCATCCGCCGCAGGGCTTCGTGTTCCAGCGCGTGTATACGGACGAGCGCGACCTCGACGAATCGATGGCCGCGTGCGATCACGACGTCGTGCTGGTGCCGCGCGGCTATCACCCGGTCGTCGTGCCCTACGGCTACGAGTCGTATTACCTGAACGTGATGGCCGGGCCGACGCGCGTGTGGCACTTCAAGAATGATCCCGCGCACGAGTGGATGCTCGAGCGGAAGTAGCGGGATGGCTTCACGGGCAGCACGCCGGCGCAGCTTTGGACCGCCGGCGCGTGCGAGCGGGCGCGTGCCCGCTCGAATCCATCCCTGCACCCCGCGCCGCATGACGCGGGCTGCAGGCTAACGCACCCGATCGGGGCGGCAACGCTCAGTTGAACTTGCAGATCGGATTGCTCGAGAAATCGCCCGACAAATCGGGCAGATTGACCGTATTCCCGAGACCGTCGTTGATCGTGACGTGAGCGTAGCTGGCCGCGACGAGGCAAAGCTCCAGCCCGCCGCCCTGGCACGACGCGCCACCGAGCTGCGGCACCAGGCTGATGCTGCCGGTGACCTGCCCGTTGCGCGGGGTCAATGTCGTTTGGGTCGACGTATTCGAGAAGCTCACGCTGTTCGGCGCGCCTTGCGGCGTGTTGTGCGACTTCGTGAAACACCGGAACGTGAACTGCTCGGTGCCTGCGAGCAGCGTGTACGTGACGGGAGAGCTGCCGAGCCCGGCCTCCTTGAACGCCACCGTGTAGTCGCCGGTCGTGGTATCCAGCGTCGCGGTCGGCCCCTTGACGAAATGGGGTGAATCGGCGACCGCCGCGACGGCGAATCCGAGCGCCGCCGCCAACACCGGAATATTGCGCTTCAACAACATGGCACACCTCCTTCTATCCGAGAAATGACCCCTTGGATTCGTTTCCCTCGATCAAGGCATCTTGCTCAGGATGTCCGTTGTTCCGTCCTTCGAGAACGCGTGCAATGTTTGTGTTCGACTTGCCCCGAGGAGCCGTTTGCCGAACCGTGCCGAGCCGCCTCCTCGGCGTCAGGATCGGCATCGGGCGCCAGGGCAAGGTCACGCCTGCCTGGTATCCGGTGAATACGGGGTGATCAGGTGCCGCACTTCTTCTCCGGCTCGCGAGCTGTTTCATTCCGGAGCGACACATCGTCTGCAATCCGAATGGTCGATCCGTGGTTTCGTCAGGCCAATACGCGCCGCCCTCGCGCGTCCTCCCGGTTGACCGAGGGACTCCGCCGAGCGCCGCGACGGCTGCCGACCCGATGATTGCATCGGCTGCGCGGCGCAGCACTCAGTAACGCGAAGCACGCAAGTTGCACACCATCGCCCACGAGGTCGGTCGGGCGCGAGTTCGCGCCGAAGCGCCCCGGCCGGATACGGCGAGATGGCGGAATATGCTTCAGCGACGAAACGTCGTGCACGCATTTGGGCATGCCCGCCGCCCGCCGCGTGGCGGTGCGTCGGGAACGGCGGCTACGGCAACGCATGCGGCGGGCCAAAAACGTTTCGTTGCTGAAACATGGGCGGAACGCCCCCGCATGGAAGCCGATGCGCGGCGGCCGAGCGACTGCGAGTCCGGTGGCGGCGCGCCCGGTCACGGGCAGGAGCGGGTACAACGCACCGGCCGGCCGCATCGGTTCGGAAGATCAGCGCATGCCGCCGCTCGCGACGATGCGCTCGCCCGTCATCCAGCGCGCATCGTCCGACGCGAGGAACACCGCGATCGCGGCGATGTCGTCCGGCTGTCCGAGCCGGCCCAGCGGCGTCTGGCTGAGCGCCCCCGTTTCGAAGTCGGAACCGATGACCCCCGCGCTGTGCGTGCCCTCGGTCACCACCACGCCCGGGTTGATCGCGTTGACACGAATCTTCCTCGGGCCGAGTTCGCGTGCGAGCACGCCGGTGATCGCATCGACCGCGCCTTTCGTGCCGCTGTAGACGGCGGTTGCCGGCGGCGTGATGCTCGTCACCACCGAGCTGATGTTGATGATGCTCGCGCCCTCGCCGAGGTGCTTCACGGCCGCCTGCGTCGTGAGCAGCACGCCGAGCACGTTCGTATCGAACTGTCTGCGGTAATGGTCTTCCGTGATTTCCTCGATCGTCGCGAATTCGTAGACGCCGGAATTATTGACGAGAATGTCGAGGCGGCCGTACGTGTCGATGGCCGTGTCGACGATGCGCTGCACGTCGGCCGCCTTCGACACGTCGCCGCCGACCGCGACCGCGCGGCCGTCGGCGGCGGTGATCGCGCTGACCACCGCATCCGCGCCCGCCTTGCTGCTCGCATAGTTGACGACAACCGACGCGCCTTCGGCGGCCAGCGCCTTCGCAATCCCTGCGCCGATACCCTTGGAACCGCCCGTTACGATCGCTACCTTGCCTGCAAGCTTGCTCATGATTGCTTTCCTCAGTCCAGAGTCACACCAGGATCGGACCGGCCATCGTCGCGAAGCGCGCGGCCGGCGATTGAGGAAATCTAGGCGCTCTGGCGGCGCCGATAAAGCAGCACGAGACGAATTGACTGGCGGGCGCAGCCGAACAATCGCGGCGCGCAACCCGTCCCTGGTTTCGACGCGGCGGCGGCCGTAGCCGTCACCCGGCGCTCAGCCACGCATCCGCGACCGCGCCGTGCAGGCCGTCGAGCGTCCCGTCGTAGACGATCGTCCCCCGCCCCATCACCGCCGCGCGCCGCGTCAAGCGCGGCGCGAGCTGCAGCCGCTGCTCGATCAGCACGATCGCGACGCCGTCCGCCTGCAGTCCCGCAAGACACGCGCCGACCTCGTCGACCGCGAGCGGCGCGAGCCCTTCCGCGGGCTCGTCGACGATCAGCACGCGCGGCTCGCCGGCGAGCGCGCGTGCGAGCGCGAGCACCTGCTGCTCGCCGCCCGACAGCCGCCCGGCCTTCACGTCCGCGCGCGCGGCCAGCAGCGGAAAGCGCTCGAACAGCGCGTCGAGCGCCGCGCGAGCGGCCGCGCCGCCGCTGCCGCGCAGCCCGACGCGCAGGTTGTCGCGCACGCTCAGCAGCGCAAACACGTCGCGCTGCTCGGCGACATACGCGACGCCGCGCCGCGCGATCTCGAAAGTCCGCGCGCCCGCGCATTCAACGCCCGCGATCCGCACCGACCCGGCGCTCCGCACGAGCCCCATCACCGCCTTCGCGAGCGTCGAGCGCCCCGAGCCGTTGCGCCCGAGCAGCGCGAGCGTCTCGCCCGGCGCGAGCGCGAGATCGACGCCGTCGAGCACGGGCTGCATCCCGTACCACGCGCGCAAGCCGCGGATGTCGAGCAGCGCGCTCATGCGAACCCCTCGCCGAGATACGCGGCACGCACGGCGGCGTCGGCGCGGATCGCATCGGGCGCGCCCGTCGCGACCACCGCGCCGCGCACCAGCACCGTGATCCGTTCCGCGAAGCCGAACACCGTGTCCATGTCGTGTTCGATCATCAGCACCGTGCGGCCTTGCGTGGTCGCGCGGATCAACTCGATCATCCGCGCCGCCTGCGCGCGGTTCATGCCGGCCGTCGGCTCGTCGAGCAGCAGCGTGCGCGCGCCGCTCGCCAGCGCGATGCCGAGATCGAGCGCGCGCTGCTCCGCGTAGCCGAGCGCGGCGGCCGGCGTGTCGCGGTATGCGACGAGGCCGATGTCGTGCAGCACCTGCGCGGCGGCCCGGTCGACCGACGCCGACTCGCGCAGCCGGTTCCACCAGCGCCGCCGCTCGGCCGGCGCGTGCAGCGCCGCGCAGCGCAGGTTGTCGAACACCGTCAGGCGGGCAAACGCGCTCGTCTGCTGGAAGCTGCGGCCGATGCCGAGGCGGCTCGCCGCGACCGGCCCGCGCCCGCGCAATTCGACGCCGTGCAGCACCACGCGCCCGCGCGTCGGCCGCACGGCCCCGGCGATCACGTTGAAGAGCGTCGACTTGCCCGCGCCGTTCGGCCCGATCAGCGCATGCCGCTCGCCCGCCGCGACGGCCAGCTCGACGCCGTCGAGCACCGTCTGCGCGCCGAAGCGCTGCGTGATGCCGTGCAGGGCGAGCGCGGTGCCGTTCATCGCGGCGCTCCTTGCGCGCCGTGCGCGCCGAGCATTTCGCGCGCGATCCGGCCGCGCCGGCGCCACAGCAGCGCACCGAGCCCCGCCGCCGCGAGCGCGACCGCCCAGCCGAGCGGCGCGCTTGCATCGACCTGCCACGCGCCGAACGCGGCCGGCGCGCCGCCGTCCGGCGCGAAGCGCCACGCATAGCCGAGCTCCGCCGCGCAGACGACGGCGACGCCCCCGCACAGGCTCGCCGCGACGCCGTACAGCAGCGCCGCGCGTTCGCCCTTGCGCGCGCCGGGCCGCAGCGCGCGCGCGACGTCCGCCGCGACGCCCGCGAGCCCGCGCGGCGCGGCGATCACGACGACGACGAACAGCAGCCCGAAATACAGCGCCCACGCGCGCGACACGCCCGCGACCGCGACGCTCAGCCCGGTCAGCACGGCCGCGCCCGCCGCCGGCCCGAAGAACGAGCCGGCGCCTCCGATCACCGCGGCGATCAGCACCGTTGCCGAGCGGGACATCGCGACGCTGTCGGGCGTCGCGATCTCGACGTCGATCAGCGTCAGCGTGCCGGCCACGCCCGCGAAGAACGACGCGCACGCGACCATCGCGAGCCGCACGCGGCGCGGATCGGTGCCGAGCGCGGCGACCCGCGCCGGGTTGTCGCGCACCGCGTTCGCGAGGCGGGCGAACGGCGTGCGCGTCAGCGCGCGCATCGCGAGCGCCGACCCGATGCACCACGCGGCGATCAGCGCATACGCGTGCGCCGGCGCGCCGAACTGCCAGCCGCCGAACGGCGTGCCGCTCGCGCGATCGATCGGCACGCCGCCGACCCCGCCGAACCACGCGGGCACGCTCCACGCGGCGGCCGCGACGCACTCGCCGAGGCCGAGCGTGATCATCGCGAACGCGGTGCCCGCGCGGCGCGTCGCGAGCACGCCGAACAGCAGGCCGAAGGCCGCGCCCGCCGCGCCGCCGACGAGCGGCAGCAGCGGCAGCGGCCCGCCGAAGCGGTTGAACCAGTGCGCGGCCGCGAACGCGCCGAGCCCCGCGAACGCCGCATGGCCGAACGACAGCAGGCCGGTCGTGCCGAGCTGCAGGTTGTACGACAGCGCGAGCACGACGAGCGCGGCGGTCTGCGCGAGATAGCCGAGCATCCAGCCGTGCGGCCACAGCCACGCGGGCAGCACGAGGCAGCCGGCGAACAGCGTCCAGCGCACGACGCCCGCCAACGCGCGGCTACGCATCGGCACGCTCGCCGAACAGTCCGCGCGGACGCGCGACCAGCACCGCGACGAGCAGCAGGTACGGCACGAGCGGTGCGAGTTGCGCGACCGACACCGCGGCGACGCCGTCCGGCAGCACGACGCCGGCCCATTGCGCGAGCTCGCGCAGCGACGTGTCGCTCGCGGCCGCGAAGGTCTGCGCGAGGCCGACCGCGAGCGACGCGGCGAACGCGCCGCCCAGCGAGCCGAGCCCGCCGATCACGACGACCGCGAACACGATCGAGCCGACCGTCTCGGCCAGCGCGGGCTCGATCACCGCGAGCGGCGCGCCGATCACGCCGGCCAGCGCCGCGAGCGCGGTGCCTGCGCCGAACAGCCCCGTCATCAGGCGCGGCACGTCATGGCCGAGCGCCTCGACGGCCGCGCGATGCGTGAGCGCCGCGCGCACGACGAGACCGATGCGCGACGCGCGCAGCAGGCCCGCCAGCGCGACCAGCATCGCCGCCGACATCGCCATCATGAACAGCCGGTAGCGCGGCAGCGCGACGCCGAGCACCGTGACCGGCGCGCCGTCGAACAGCGGCGGCACCGGCGCGGGCAGCGGCGCGAGGCCCCAGACGAGCTTCGCGCCCTCGCCGATCAGGTACGCGAGCCCGAACGTCAGCAGCAGCTCGCTCGTGTGCCCGTGCGCCTGCACGCGGCGCAGCAGCCAGCGCTCGCAGCCCGCGCCCAGCAACCCGACCGCGAGCGGCGCGAGCACGAGCGCGGGCCAGAAGCTCGCGCGGGCGGCGATGCTGTAGCCGACGTACGCGCCGAGCATGTAGAAGCTCGCATGCGCGAAATTGAGCACGCCCTGCACGCTGAAGATCAGCGTGAGGCCGGCCGACAGCATGAACAGCAGCAAGCCGTAGCTGAGTCCGTTGAAGGCCTGGAGCGCGAGTGCCTGCACCGCGCGTCGTCAGGCGGCGAGCGGGTCGAGCGCGGCGCGCAGCGCGTCGGGCAGCGGCACGGGCCGGCGCGTGTCGCGATCGACGTACACGTGCACGAAATGGCCCTGCGCGGCGGGCGAAGCGTCGCCTTGCGCGAACAGCCCGATCTCGTAGCGCACGCTCGACGTGCCGAGCCTCGCGACGCGCAGCCCCGCGTCGACGGCCTGCGGGAATACGAGCGGCGCGAAGTAGTTGCACTGCGTCTCGACGACGAGCCCGATCGTCGGCGCGTGCTCGATGTCGAGCACGCCGGCGCGGATCAGGTATTCGTTCACGACCGTGTCGAAGTAGCTGTAGTAGACGACGTTGTTCACGTGCCCGTAGACGTCGTTGTCCATCCAGCGGGTCGTGATCGGCAGGAAGTGGCGGTAGGCGTCGCGCGAACGCGGCTGCGGCTTGTCGGACATGGCGATGGCGCTCAGGACGGTGAACAGGAAACGCGGCGGCCGTGCGGCGCGGCGCGACGGCGGGCGGGCCGGCCCGTCACTGCCCCGGCCGGTCGACGAACTGGAAATCGAGGCCGCGCGCGCGCATCCAGTCGGCGACCGCATAGCCCGTGCCGGCGCGCCACGGACGCAGCAGCGGCGGATCGACGAGCCGGTATTCGAGCAGTTCCGGCGACAGCGCGACCGTGCCCGACGCGCGCACGTGGTACGCGATGATCAGCTCGTTCTTGCGGATGAATTCGTAGACGCCGACGAGCGTGACCTGCTCGGCCTTCAGCGCCGTCTCCTCGAACACCTCGCGCGCGATGCCGTCCTCGGGCGTCTCGCCGTGCTCGAGGAAGCCGGTGATCAGTGCGAACATCCCTTCGGGCCAGGCCGCATTGCGCGCGAGCAGGATCTTGCCGTCGAGCTCGACGATCGCGGCGACGACGGGCAACGGGTTGTTCCAGTGCACGTAGCCGCAGGCAACGTCGGGGCAGGCCAGGCGAACGCGGCCGCCTTCGTGTTCGGGATCGGCGCGCTCGGTCAGCGGGCATGCGCAGCGCGGGCAGAAGCGGTAGTCGGCGGTGGTCATCGAAGATAAGGCGGGCGCGCGGGAAAGGCCTCATTCTAGCGAGTTTGCCGGCGGCAGGCCGCCGCCCGTGCAAGCGGACGCCGGCGTGGCCGACCCGCGCAGGGTGCATGCCGAATCCGGAAAGTCCCCGGCACACCGCAAAAAGAAAGGGTTCTCCACGGATCAGCGTGAAGAACCCTTGAAAAACATCGATCCGACGCAGGCCGGGCCGGCGTCGAATCGAAGTCGCGACAGCGCGACGTGCCCGGGAAGCGGGCGCCACCGCAGTGAACGCCGCCTCCCGGAACGAGACCGATCAGTTCCGGATGTCGCCGAAATTGAGGCCCGCGAACGGCAGCGCCGGCGCGCTTCCGTTCATGCCGTTGCCGTGCATCGAGCCGAAGTTGACACCGACCAGTCCGCCGGAGAACTGGCCGTTGCCGGCCGTGTGGTCAACGCTGCCGCTCGGGTTCGAATCATCGACGTTGCCGAAGTTTTCGCCTACCAGGCCGCCCAGCCGTGCATCGCGCCCGCCGGACACCGGCCCCGACGCATCCGACGACGTGATCTTGCCGTCGTTTTTGCCGACGAGACTGCCGACCGAACTCCGGTCGCCGCCCTTCACCGAACCGGATGCGCTGGACGCGTCGATCGACGCGAACATGACGTTATGACCGACCAGGCCGCCGACGTAGCTGTCATCGTCCGCGACGACGTCGCCCGACGCGTCCGACGACGACACGACGCCGCGATTGAGTCCGACCAGGCCGCCGGCGATTCTTGCTCCGTAAACGGCCCCGCTCGCGCTGGAACTCGCCACCGCGCCGAAGTTATGGCCGACCAGGCCGCCAGCGATGCCGCCCGATACGTCGCCAGTCGCCGCGGATTCCACCACGGTGCCATGGTTTTCTCCGACGAGACCGCCCGCGATGCTCGACGCGTCGACCGTCACCCGACCGGACGCATCGGACGACCTCACGAGACCGACATTGAGGCCGACCAGGCCGCCGGCCTTCACGTTGCCATGCCCGTCCACGTCGCCGTTCGCGTGCGACGCAATCACCTTGCCCGCGTCGGTGTTCTCGCCGACCAGCCCGCCCAGCACGCTGTCGGCGCCTGCCTCGACGCTGCCGTTCGCGGTCGACCCGCTCACGGTGCCTGCGTTGCGCCCGACGAGTCCGCCGACCACCGCAGATCGGCCGGCCACCGCGGATCCGTCGACCGTCGCGGCATCGGCAACCTTCACGCTGCCGTTCGCCATCGAGGCCAGGATCTTCCCGTAGTTCGCTCCGACAAGCCCCCCGACCACGCCGGACTTACCGGCGACAACGTTTCCGCCGGCCGTCGACGCGTCGATCGTGCCGTGGTTCTCGCCGACCAGGCCGCCCACCGTGCTGTTGTCGCCCACGGTCACGCTGCCTGTCGCGTCGGAAGCTTCGATCGACCCGGCGTTGTAGCCGACGAGGCCGCCCGCCGTCGCGTCATGGGCCTCCACGGTCGCACTCGACGAAGAGCCGATGATGCGTCCGGCCTTGTCCCCGCGTCCGGCCTTGTCCCCGCCTTTGTTGAAACCGACCAGACCGCCGACACGCCCGCCGAAGCCCAGCGCGCTGACGCTGCCCTTGGCCGACGACGCCAGGATGACGCCCCGGTTGATCCCGACCAGGCCGCCCGTGCTGCCCGCCGAGTAGCTGATCACCTGTACGTCGGCGTGGCTGTTGGCGATAATCGCGTCGCCGAGCTCCGGGTAAAGAACGGTGAGGTTTTCGCCGACCAGACCGCCAACCGCCAACGTATCCTTGTCGCCTTCGACCCGGCCCGATACGAACGCGCGATCGATCGAACCGCTATAATTGCTGCCGACCAGGCCGCCGACGTACGCTCGGCCGTTGCCGCTCACGAAAACGTCCTTCGCCTTCACGTTCGAGATCTTGCCCATGTTGCTGCCTGCCAATGCGCCGACGCTGACGGGGCTGCCGTTGGACTCAGCGAACGCTCGCGCCGTGATTTTCTCCAGCGTGAGGTTGGAGATCCGGCCAACGTTGCTCGCGAACAGCCCGACGTACGCCGCGCCGGGGTTCACGACCGTCAGGTCGCGGATCGTATTGCCCAGGCCGTCGAACACGCCGCCGAATGCATAGCGGCTGCCGCCGAGGCTGCGGAATTGCGCACCCTTGCCGTCGATGGCGTTGCCCAGCACGTAGCGGCCGTTCAGGTTGCCGTCCACGTCGCGCAGCCCCTCGAGATCGTGAATCACGCGATACGCTTCACCGTTTGCCGAGAACGACGCATTGCGCCCCGACAGCGTGACCACCGCATCGTCGCTCGTCAGCGTGTGCCCGCTGCCCGAATTCAGCTCCAGGTGCGCGTTTTCGCCCGTCAGCGTCACCTTGTCGCCGATGCGAATGCCCTTTGCCGCGTTCATCGTCACGCCCGCGTTCGCGCCGCTTGCCGTCAGCGACTGCTTCAGGTCGACGTTGCCCTTTTGCGACGTCAGCGTCAGCGCGTTGTCGCTCGTCCAGGTCACCGCGTCACCCACCGTCAGGTCGCCCGACGTGTTGGTCAGCTCCACGTTCGTCGTGCCCAGGTTGCGCGACAGCGTCTCCCCGTCGATCGCGTTGTCCCCGGAACCGACGCCCGCGTTGGCGGCCTCGATCGTCCAGCGGCCCGCGCGGCCCGATGCCGCGCGCGTATCCACCTGCACGTCGCGCGACACCACCACCCGCTCGCCACGCGTCGTCACCGTGCCGCCGGCCGTCGACGCGTCCTGCGCACTCGCGTCCAGCTTCCCGCCGACATGAACCTGGCCGCCGTCCAGCGTGATCTTCCCGTCACGGCTGCTCAGGCCCTTCGCCTCGATCGTGCCGCTGTTCTTCACCACCGAGCCCAGCAGGTCACCCGCCGCGCGCGCCGTCATCAGCACCTCGCCGCCGTCCGCTTTCAGCAGCCCGCCGTTGTATGCCTGCGCGTCCACCGCCCCGCCTTCCACCTGCAGGTTCAGCAGGCCATCGCCGTCGAAGTTCACGTTGAACGCATTACCCGCGCCCAGCGCCACGCGGCCCATTTGCGCACGGATCACGCCCGTGTTCGACACCCGTGCGCCCAGCAGCGCGACGCTGCCGCCGTCCGCCGCCGTGATCGTCCCCGCGTTCTCCACCGACTGACCCGATTCGCCCGCGAACCGGTAGCGGCCCGCCAGGAAATCCGCGTCCGACAGGTTCTGCGTCGACGCCACCAGGCCGCCCACGTTCACCTGCGCGCCTGCGCCGAACATCACGCCGTTCGGGTTCACCACGAATACGCGGCCGTTCGCGTCGAGTTGGCCATGGATCTGGCTGCCGTTCTCGCCAATCACGCGGTTCAGCGCGATCGACTGGTTCGTCGGCTGCTGGAACGACACGCGCTCGCCGCCGCCCACGCTGAAGTCCTGCCAGTTCGTGATCAGCTTGTCCGTGTGCTGCTTGATCGACATCGTCTTGCCGTCCGGCGACGTCGAGATGTCCGCGTTCCCCGACTTGATCTCGCCGCCCGTCGGCAGCGCAAACGCACTCGACGCCGCCAGCCCCAGCAGCGACACCCCGGCTGCGGCGATCAGCCGCTTGCCGCCGCTCGATTTACCGCGACGGCGCGCGGTTTCCCCGACCGCGCACCACCCCCCCTGCACTTCGTTCCACACGAGTGAATAGGCCTTATTCATTTGGAATCCTCTTCATTTGGTTTTTGAACACCCGCACAAGACGGGCGACGATCACGCACGCTCAGAAATACTGAGCGGCCTGAACCCATAAGCTCGGCGCGCGGGTCGGCGAATCGCCTCCGCTGCCGAGCGGCAATGCGGCCGTCAGCGTCACCTGCCGGCTCGTGCCGAACCAGCTCGCGCCGAACCCCGCCGACTGCATGCGTTGCTTGTTCCGTTCACGCGTCCACGGATGCCGGTTGAGCTGCACGTGGCCCGCGTCGACGAACGTGCTGACCTGCCATCCCGGCGCGACGAGATAACGCAGCTCCGCGCTGGCCTGCCAGCCCTGATCGCCGCTGCCCGCGCCGAGCGCGTAGGCGCGCACGCCGTACGGGCCGCCGAGGCTGAATTTCTCCGACGCATCGAGATTGCGCGACGCAAGCTGCGCGCTGACCTGCGCGTACACCTGGAACCGGCTGCCCACGGCCTGAATGCGCTGCAGGTTCAGGTTCAGCTTCGTGAAGCTGCCGATCGCGTTCGTCATCTCGTTCGCTCCCAACGCATCGTTGCTGCGCAAGCGCCCGACGCCGAACATCACCGAGAAACCGTTGCGTCCGCCGCCCAGCCAGCCGTCCTGGCTGTTCCCGCTGAGCCCGAAAGTCCACAGGCCGACGTTCTTGTCGTTGCGCAACGAAAAGACGCTGTATTCGTCATGCAGGTTCTTGTTCTCGTACTGAATCTGGGCCGTGAGGCCCGCGTTGCGCGCACGCACGATCGGCTGCGCGACGTACACGGTCTGCACGCTCGCGCGCCCGCTCGCGTCGAGATCGGAAAAGTCCCCGGCGAGCCGGTAGTGCAGCGACGAATACGCGACCCCGACCCGCGTCGACGCCGGCCCGACCGGCACCTGATAGGCGGCGCGGTAATAGCGTTGCCGTTCGTTGCTGACGAGCCCGCGCAGGCTCAGGCGATCGCCGAGCCGCAGCGGCGCATTGACGTCGACGCTGCCGCCGATGCGGTAGCGCCCCGTCGACGCGTCGCCGAAGTTGTCGAATTCGAGCGACCCGGAGGCAGGCGCCGCGCGCCGGGCCTCGACGACGAGATCGGTGGTGCCGGGCGCGTCGCCGGGGCGCAACGTGCCGCGCGCGCCGACGCCCGCCAGATCGTCGAGCAGCAGCAGGCTGCGCTCGAGACTGGAGCCACGGACGACGTCGCCCGGATGCAGTGCCGCGAGCGGCTGGCGCAGCACGGCGTCGAATACGCGGGAATGGTTCTGGATTTCGATGCGGCCGTAGCGCCCTTCGGCGACTTCGATGCGCACGACGCCGTCGTCGATCTCCTGCTTCGGCAGATAGGCACGTGCGAGCACGTAGCCGCGCGCGCGATAGAAGGCGGAGATCCGCTCGGCCGCGCGCTGAAGATCGGCGAAGCCCAGCGCATCGCCGGCCAGATCGGCGACGAGTGCCTGCAGCGTTGCGCTGTCGAATACGGTATTGCCGCCGATCTCGAACCTGCTCACGAAAATACGCGGCCCGGTTTCGGCAGGCGTCTGCGCGGCGCTGCCGGACGGCACGATCTCGAGGTCGGGCGCGGCTTCCGGCGGCAGGTTCGGCCGGGACGTTTCGATGTCGCGCATCGCCGCACCAGCGTTCGGCGCCTGCGCATACGCGTGCCCGGACAGGCTCGCGGCGCCCGTTCCCCACAGCAGCGACAGGCACATCGCGCGGCCGACGCCCGCGGCCGCGCGCCGCAACCGCATGCCGCTGGCTTCGATCACCTCGGCACACTCACCGGCCGCGCGAGGACCTGCCACAGGAAAACGGTCGATGTCGTCACGGCAACGGACGACGATTCTGATTGGTTCTACCAACATTGCGTCACAGCACCCGAAGTCGAGCTGCCGGGCACTCGCCGGCAGTCAAATGATCCGGGGCATATTACAGATCGAAAGCCAGTGTGTATGTAGAGCAGGTACGAAATTCGCGCAGCATTTTTTCGTTCAAATAGAGACGCGTATCAACCGGCGCGAACAGAAACATCGCAATCCTATTGATTTATCCTGTTCGATGCCGGCGTACGACGGCGATCGTCGCAAAGCCCGCCGCCCCGGCCAGCAGCACCGCGGCCGCGAGCCATAGTACCGGCGTGAACGACGCGTACCGCGCGACCAGCGGCGCCGCGACGAGCGGCCCCAGGATCTGCCCGACGCCGTACGACGCGGTCGCATAGCCCATCAGCCCCGCCGCGCGCTCGCCGTGCAGGCGCCGCGCCTCGCGCATCGCGAACAGCGTGATCGCGGTAAACGGCAGGCCGAGCAGCGCGCTGCCGACCGAGAAGCCGGCCGCGCTTGGCCATGCGATGCCGGCCGCGATGCCGAGCGCCTGCGTCGCGCAGCCGAGCGCGAGCAGTAGCCGGTTGTCCCAGTGCGCGGGCAGGCGCGCGGCCGCCAGCGCGCCGACGATCAGCGCCGCGCCGAACATCGGCCAGAACAGGTCGGGCCACGGCGAGCCGGCCGGCAGCGCCGCGCGTGCGATCACCGGAAGGAACGTCGCCGTGATGATGTAGCCGAAGCCCGGCGCCCCGTACAGCACGACGAGCCACGCGGCGTCCGCGCGATGGCCGCGCGCGGCGGCCGGCTGGGCAACGGCCGCTGCAGGCGGCACGGCGCCGCCGGGCGATGGCCCGCCCGCCGCCGACGTCGCGACGAACGTGCGCCAGATCGCGACCGACAGCACGGCCGACAACGCCGCGAAGCCCAGCCAGCCCGGCGCCGCGCGATGGCCGGCCAGCGCGCTGCCGATCAGCCCCGTCAGCACGATGCCGACGCCGGGCCCCGTGTAGATCACCCCGCTCCATTGCGGCGCGTGAAGTTCGGCCAGCCGACGCAGCCCCCATTGCGACACGAACACGAACGTCCATGCGCTGACGACGCCGGCGATGAAGCGCACCGCGAGCCACACGGGCAGCAGATGGCCGACGCCCATCGCGGCGGTGAGCAGCACGGTCGCCGCGAGCCCGAGGCGGACCATCCGCGCGGGCGCGACGCGCACCGCCGCGCAACTGACCGCGCCGACGAAGTAACCCGCGTAGTTCGCCGACGCGAGCCAGCTGCCGGCCTTCAGGCCGATCGAGCCGTCGGCGAGCATCAGCGGCAGCAGCGGCGTGAACGCGAAGCGGCCGACGCCGAGCGCGACCGCCAGCCCGATCATGCACGCGAGCGCGGCCGTGCGGGCGCGACGGTCGGCGTCGTGTGCCGGGCGCGCGTGCGTAGCGGCAAACGGGGGGACGGAATGCGGGTCGGAACGGGGTATGGGCGGCGACATGGCTGGGCGACGGGGCGGCGGCCGAAACGGAGACTGGAATGCTTCGATCCTAGCTTGACCAACCATTCTCTAAAAATGAATAATTTAGAATCTATTCATCACTTGGAGAGAATCATGGACCTGGCGGCGCTGGCGATTTTCCGGGCCGTCGTCCGCGAGAACGGCGTGACGCGCGCGGCGGCGAAGCTCAATCGCGTGCAGTCGAACGTCACGACGCGGATCAAGCAGCTCGAGGAGGAACTGGGCGCGGCGCTGTTCGTGCGCGACGGCCGGCGGCTCGTGCTGACGCCCGCGGGCGAGACGCTGCTGCCGTACGCGGAGCGCCTGCTCGCGCTCGCGGACGAGGCGCGCCACGCGGTGCGCGAGGACCGGCCGCGCGGCCGGCTGCGGCTCGGCACGATGGAGAGCACGGCCGCGAGCCGGCTGCCCGCCGTGCTTGCCCGCTATCACCATGCGTGGCCCGACGTGTCGCTCGAGCTCGTGACGGGCACGACGGGCTGGCTGATCGAGAAAGTGCGCGAATTCGAGATCGACGCGGCGCTGTTCGCACGCCCGCCCGAGCCGGGCGCGCTGCCCGACACGCTCGCCACGGTGCCCGTGTTTCGCGAGGACCTGTTGCTGCTGACGCCGCGCGGCCATCCGCCCGTGCGCACGCCGCGCGACGTGATCCTGCCGACGCTGGTCGCGTTCGAGCGCGGCTGCGCATACCGAAAATACGCGGAGCAATGGTATGCGGCGCACGGGACGAAGCCGGCGCGCGTGCTCGAACTCGGCTCGTACCACGCGATCGTCGCGTGCGTCGCGGCCGGCGCGGGCGTCGCGGTCGCGCCACGGTCGGTGCTTGACCTGCAGCCCGAGACCGGCAACGTCGCCGTGCATGCGATTCCCGAACTGGAGGGAATCGACACGCTGCTCGCGTGGCGGCAAGGCTATGCGTCGGCGGCGCTCGCCGAACTGCGCGACGCGCTCGAGCAGGCGGCGCGGCCGGCCGGCGTGACCGGACCGCGGGTGGCGCTGCCGGCCTGAGGCGGCCGGGAACCGCCTGTCGCCCTGCGCTCGCGCCGTAAACACAAGACGGCCCGACCGGCGAATGCCGATCGGGCCGTCTCATGCGATTCCGTCAACGGCAACGCGCCGCCCGCTCGGGCGCCGCGCCGCTCACGACGCTCAGAGCCGCTCTTCCACCCAGCCCTTGACGCCCGCGAGCGCCGCCGGCAGGTTCGCCGGCTCGGTGCCGCCCGCCTGCGCCATGTCCGGACGGCCGCCGCCCTTGCCGCCGACCTGCTGCGCGACGAAGTTCACGAGTTCGCCGGCCTTGACCTTCTTGCTCGCGTCCGCCGTGACGCCCGCGATCAGGCTGACCTTGCCGCCTTCGACCGCCGCGAGCACGATCGCCGCGCTCTTCAGCTTGTCCTTCAGCTTGTCGACCGTTTCGCGCAGCGTCTTCGCATCCGCGCCGTCGAGCGTCGCGGCCAGCACGTGCACGCCGCCGACTTCGACCGCCTGCAGCGCGAGCTCGTCGCCCTGGCTCGATGCGAGCTTCGACTTCAGCGCGCCCAGTTCCTTCTCGAGCGACTTCACCTGATCCTGAACCTGCGCAATGCGCTGCGTCAGCTCCGACGGCTGCGCCTTCAGCGCGGCCGCCGCTTCGTTCACGCGGGCGTCGAGATCCTGCACGTAGCGCACCGCGTTGTCGCCGGTGATCGCCTCGACGCGGCGGATGCCGGCCGCGACGCCGCCTTCGACGACGATCTTGAAGAAGCCGATGTCGCCCGTGCGGCTCACGTGCGTGCCGCCGCACAGTTCGCGCGAGAAGCCGAGGTCGAGCACGCGCACTTCATCGCCGTACTTCTCGCCGAACAGCGCCATCGCGCCGCCCTTCACCGCTTCGTCGTACGGCATCACGCGCACGATGCCCGGCGCGTTCGCGAGGATTTCGTCGTTGACGATCCGCTCGACGCGACGGATTTCGTCGTCGGTCAGCGGCGCGTTGTGCGCGAAGTCGAAACGGGTCTTGTCCGCGTCGACGAGCGAGCCCTTCTGCTGCACGTGCGAGCCGAGCACCTCGCGCAACGCCTTGTGCATCAGGTGGGTGGCCGAGTGGTTGCGTTGGGTGCGCGCGCGGCGGTGCGCGTCGATCTCGGCGCGCAGCACGTCGCCGACCTTGAGTGTGCCCTGCTCCAGCGTGCCGTGGTGGCCGATCACGTCGGCCTGCACCTTCAGCGTGTCGCCGACCGCGAAGCGCGTCGACGCATTCGCGAGCACGCCCTGGTCGCCGACCTGGCCGCCCGATTCCGCGTAAAACGGCGTGTGGTCGAGCACGACCACCGCATCCTGGCCGGTCTTCACTTCGTTGACGGACGAGCCGTCGACGTACAGCGCGACGACCTTCGCGTCGTCGAACGCGATCTCTTCGTAGCCGTGGAAGGTCGTCTTCGCGCCCGTGTATTCGAGGCCCTGCGCGGCCTTGAACTTGCCGGCCGCGCGCGCCTGCTCACGCTGGCGCGCCATCGCGTCGTCGAACGCCGGCTCGTCGACCGTCATGCCGCGCTCGCGGCACACGTCGGCCGTCAGGTCCAGCGGGAAGCCGTAGGTGTCGTGCAGCTTGAACGCGAGTTCGCCGTCGAGCACCTTGCCGCCCTTCGCTTCGACTTCGGCGAGCGCGGCCTCGAGGATCGACATCCCGTGCTCGATCGTCTCGAAGAAGCGTTCTTCTTCCTGGCGCAGCACGTCGGTCACGCGCTGCTCGGCTTCCTTCAGCTCCGGATACGCGGCGCCCATCTCGGCGACGAGATCGGCCACCAGCTTGTGGAAGAACGAGCCCTTGCGGCCGAGCTTGTAGCCGTGGCGGATCGCGCGGCGCACGATCCGGCGCAGCACGTAGCCGCGGCCTTCGTTGCCGGGGATCACGCCGTCGACGATCAGGAACGAGCACGCGCGGATGTGATCGGCGATCACCTTCAGCGAGTTGTTGGTGAGGTCGCCGATCTCGGTCACGCGCGCGGCGGCCTTGATCAGGTTCTGGAACAGGTCGATCTCGTAGTTGCTGTGCACGTGCTGCAGCACCGCGGCGAGACGCTCGAGGCCCATGCCGGTGTCGACGGACTGCTTCGGCAGGCGCGTCATGTTGCCCTGCGCGTCGCGATTGAACTGCATGAACACGAGGTTCCAGATCTCGATGTAGCGGTCGCCGTCTTCCTCGGCCGACCCCGGCGGGCCGCCCCACACGTCCGGGCCGTGGTCGTAGAAGATTTCCGTGCACGGGCCGCACGGGCCCGTGTCGCCCATCGTCCAGAAGTTATCCGACGCGTAGCGCGCGCCCTTGTTGTCGCCGATGCGGATGATCCGCTCGGTCGGCACGCCGACTTCCTTCGCCCAGATGTCGTACGCCTCGTCGTCTTCCTGGTAGACGGTGACCCACAGCTTTTCCTTCGGCAGCTGGTAGACCGTGGTCAGCAGCTCCCACGCGAACTTGATCGCGTCGTGCTTGAAGTAGTCGCCGAACGAGAAGTTGCCGAGCATCTCGAAGAACGTGTGGTGGCGCGCCGTGTAGCCGACGTTCTCGAGGTCGTTGTGCTTGCCGCCCGCGCGCACGCTGCGCTGCGCCGTCGTGGCGCGCGAATACGGGCGCGGGTCCGTGCCGAGAAAGACGTCCTTGAACTGGACCATGCCCGAATTCGTGAACATCAGCGTGGGGTCGTTACCGGGCACGAGGCTCGACGAGCGGACGATCGTGTGGCCCTTCGATTCGAAGAATTTGAGAAATTTCTCGCGGATTTCGGCAGCTTTCATGGCGTGCGGGGACGGTCTGGCTAAGACGCTTCAAACGCCGGCGACCCTTGCGGGCGCACGGCGGCAGGTTTCTGAAACGATCGATTATACGGGATAGATCCGGGTGCGCGGCCGGTGGGCCCGGGCAGCGCTCGTTTCGTCAGACTTGAACCCGTTTTCAGCCCGCTTCGGGCTGCATTTGTCCGATTCCGCCCCGATCGCGGGGTTGCCGGGCCACGCGCGCGCGATTCGCCTTAAGATGCTCGCCATGCCGCTCGCCTCGTCCGCGCCGCGCGGCACGGCCAAGTCAACAAGGAGACGAATCGACGATGGGTGCCCTGAGCCATATCCGCGTGCTGGACCTGACCCGCGTGCTCGCGGGCCCATGGTGCGCGCAGACGCTTGCCGACTTCGGCGCCGACGTGATCAAGGTCGAGCGCCCGGGCGCCGGCGACGACACGCGCCACTGGGGGCCGCCGTACCTGAAGGACGCGAACGGCGCGGACACCGCCGAAGCCGCGTACTACCTTGCTGCGAACCGCAACAAGCGTTCGGTGACCGTCGACATCGCGACGCCCGAAGGCCAGCAGATCGTGCGCGAGCTCGCCGCGCAGAGCGACGTCGTGCTCGAGAACTACAAGGTCGGCCAGCTGAAGAAATACGGGCTCGATTACGACTCGCTGCGCGCTGTGAAGCCGGACCTGATCTATTGCTCGGTCACGGGTTTCGGCCAGACGGGCCCGTACGCGCACCGCGCGGGCTACGACTTCATCATCCAGGGGATCGGCGGCTTCATGAGCATCACCGGTGAGCGCGACGGCGAGCCGGGCGGCGGCCCGCAGAAAGCCGGCGTCGCGATCGCCGATCTCGCCACGGGCCTCTATTCGACGATCGCCGTGCTCGCCGCGCTCGCGCACCGCGACCGCACGGGCGAAGGCCAGTACATCGACATGGCGCTGCTCGACGTGCAGGTCGCGCTGCTCGCGAACATGAACACCAACTTCCTCGCGAGCGGCAAGCCGCCGGTGCGCTGGGGCAACGCGCATCCGAACATCGTGCCGTACCAGACGTTCCAGACGAGCGACGGCTGGATCATCGTCGCGGTCGGTAACGACGGGCAGTTCCGCAAGTTCGTCGAGGCCGGCGGCCGCCCCGAGCTGGCCGACGACGAACGGTTCGCGACCAACCCGTCGCGCGTGCGCCATCGCGACACGCTGGTGCCGATCCTCGCGGAGATGGTGAAGGCGCGCGGCAAGGCCGACTGGATCGGCGCGCTGGAAGCGGCCGGCGTGCCGTGCGGGCCGATCAACGAACTCGACGAGGTGTTCGACAACGAGCAGGTGCTCGCGCGCGGCATGCAGGTGTCGCTGCCGCATCCGTGCGGCGCGGACGTGAAGCTCGTGCGCAATCCGATCCGGATGAGCGCGACGCCGCCCGATGCGCGCACGGCCCCGCCGCTGCTCGGCGCGCAGACGGAAGACGTGCTGCGCGACATGCTCGGCTACGACGATGTGCGGATCGCGGCGTTGAAGGCGAAGCAGGCGATTTGAGCGGCGCGGCGGCGGGCCGGAACGGGGGCGCCCGCCGTCCGGTCAGCGCCGGGCCAGCGTATCGCAGCCGCCGGCCAGCGCCGCAAGCGCCGCGCGCGTTGGCGAACGCACGAGCGCCGCGTAACCACCGTGCCCGGCCGACAGACTATCGACGGTGACGGCGACCGCGTCCGAATCCGCCGCGGCCAGGAAGACGAGCGACGGCGGCGGCTCGGCCGCGATGCGATCACGGATGTCCAGTCGCCCGACCTGCCGTGGAAATTCGCGCGCGAGGTCGGCCAGATCGACCTGTCGTTGCGCGACGATCGTCGAAAGGGACTCAAGATGCGCGGCCAGATCCGCCGACGCCACGCATTGCCGGGGGGCACGACCGTCAGCATAAGTCACCTGCACGGCGAACCGCGCCGCCGGCTGTGAGCGCTGCGCGGTCAGTGTCAGCGCGGCGGTCGTATAGGTCAGCGCCATCACCTCGTCGGGCAGCACGCTGAGCAAGTCGGTGCCGGGATCGATCCGTATGGGGCTGTCGGTCCAGTCGGCGAGGCTGCGCCAGCCGAAGCCGGCGAGCACACCGACCAGCATCGCCAGACACGGGATCGCGAATCGCGTTGCCGATGCGATCTTCACGATACCTGCGCCACGGTTCCCCTCGGAGCCCACTCGTACAGTCGTTTCGCATCAGCCTCGGCCAGGCGTACGCAGCCGTGCGATCCGAACCAGTCGCTGACGGTATTGCGCGCCATTCTCACAAGCGACAGCGGCATCGGCCCGTGGTACTGGTGAAGCGCTTTGCCGTCTCCCGTGAAGAACATCGCGTAATCCATTTGCACGTTATAGGCACGACTGCGATAAGTCGGGTATTTCTGCATGATGCGGAAGGCACCACGATCGGTCGGATGCTCACTGTCTCCAGTCACACAATCGAAGCGGAACACCCTCGCTGCCCCTTCAAACGCTTCCACGCGCTGATTCGAGAGGTCGACGACGATTCTTTTCGCCGCCGACGATTTTTTTCCACCGACCTGCTGATTCCGCCTTGCGCCGCTCGACATGGCCCCCTCCTTCCGATCGAATTGAACAGGCCGTCACTGTACCGGCCTGGCCGATCACAAAGTCATGGGGTTCGCCACAAAGTGCAGTCGATTGCGCGTCGCGCCCACGACAATCGTACGGGCAGCAAGGCTCACAGCGCGCCGCGACGCATCACATGAAATTCGCGCTTGGTTAAAAAACGTGTCCGATTCGATGAACCACGACCGGCGGTCAGTCAGTCGTCCCCATCGCATCGAGCCAGCCGCGCGCTTGCGGCCAGTCGCCGAGCCCGCTGTCCGCGTTGATGTGGCCGCGCGGGCCGAGGTCATGGAACGTGCTGCCCCACGCGTTCGCGCAGCCGCGTGCGAACGCGAGCGAGCCGTACGGATCGTCGCTGCTCGCGACCACGCAAGTCGGAAACGGCAACCGTTCGTGCGGCACGGGGCCGAAGCCGTGCGCGTCGGCCGGAAACGCCGGCCCGACGGGATCGGGCAGCGCGACGAGCAGCGCGCCGCGCACTTTCTCGAGCGCGGCCGGCCGCGCATAGCGCGTCGCCCACCATGCGGTAGTCAGCGTGCCGAGGCTGTGCGCGGCGATCGTGACCGGGCCCGGCGCGGCTTCTACCGCCCGGTCGAGCGCGAGACACCAGCCGTTGCGGAACGCACGGTCCCAGTCGGGCATCGCGACGCGCACGAAACGCGGATCGGCCCGCTCCCAGCGGCTTTGCCAGTGGAGCGGGCCGGAGTTGCCGTAGCCCGGCAGCACGAAAACGAGAGCATCGTTCATGAAGAATTCGTCGACGGGGAATGTCGTTATATGACGTCGACGAAGTGTCGCACACCCGCTCCTCCCTGAGGCTGCCTGTCGAATCGCGGAATGGATGTGCGGTGGATCGATCGGTCGCGACGCGTCACGGACACCGTCGCGACCGGCCGGCGCTCATGCGCGCCGGCTGCGATCAGCGCACGCCGGCGCCGACCAGGCCGCCGGCCGCCGCGCCGGCAACCGTGCCGACCGGGCCGCCGGTGATCAGGTAGCCGAGCGCGCCGCCCGCGGCCGCGCCGATGCCGGCATTGCGCTGCGTGTGCGTCATCGCGCACGCGCCGAGCTGGGACAGGGCCGCGACGATCACCGCGGTGCGAACGATAAAGGTGGTTTTCTTCATGGTTGTTCAGTTCCTCCCGCCTCGCGGACGACGCTGCGGCGGCATTGAATCGGTGCTGTGATCATAGGAAACGCCGAATCCCGCGGGCAATCCGATTTACGTCGTGTTACAGCAGACACAATGTCGAGATAATGCGCGGCCGCGCCGCCCGCGCGCGACGTCTACGCGCAACGCGCACGGGCCGAACCCCGCTCAGGTAGAATTACAAGATTAAGCAAGATTAAACCGGCGGCGCGGCGCGCGCCGATCCAAACCTGACTCTATCCGCATGAGCACCGAACGCAACGACGCCCCCGCGGCCTCCAATTTCATCCGCAACATCATCGACGACGACAACCGCACGGGCAAATGGGCCGGCCGCGTCGAAACCCGCTTCCCGCCGGAGCCGAACGGCTACCTGCACATCGGTCACGCGAAGAGCATCTGCCTGAACTTCAGCGTCGCGCGCGACTACGGCGGCGTGTGCCACCTGCGCTTCGACGACACGAACCCGGAAAAGGAAAGCGTCGAATACGTCGACTCGATCGTCGACGCGGTGCGCTGGCTCGGCTTCGACTGGCGCAAGGACGCGGTCGACCACCAGTACTTCGCGAGCGACTACTACGACAAGCTCTACGAATTCGCCGAGCTGCTGATCAAGCGCGGCAAGGCGTACGTCGACAGCCAGAGCGCGGAAGAGATGCGCGCGAACCGCGGCTCGCTGACCGAAGGCGGCAAGCCGTCGCCGTTCCGCGAGCGCACGCCCGACGAGAACCTCGACCTGTTCCGCCGGATGAAGGCCGGCGAGTTCCAGGAAGGCGAGCACGTGCTGCGCGCGAAGATCGACATGGCTTCGCCGAACATGAACATGCGCGACCCGGTGATCTACCGGATCCGCTACGCGCACCACTACCGCACCGGCGACACGTGGTGCGTGTATCCGATGTACGACTACACGCACTGCATCTCGGACGCACTCGAAGGCATCACGCACTCGCTGTGCACGCTCGAATTCGAGGATCACCGCCCGCTGTACGACTGGGTGCTGAACGAGCTGGCCGACGCCGGCGTGTTCACCCGCCCGCTGCCGCAGCAGATCGAATTCTCGCGGCTGAACCTCACGTACGCGATCACCAGCAAGCGCAAGCTGCTGCAGCTCGTGACCGAAGGCCACGTCGACGGCTGGGACGATCCGCGGATGCCGACGATCGTCGGCGTGCGCCGCCGCGGCTTCACGCCGGAGAGCATCCAGCTGTTCTGCGAGCGGATCGGCGTGACCAAGGTCGATTCGTGGATCGACATGAGCGTGTTCGAAGGCGCGCTGCGCGACGACCTCGACGCCAAGGCGGCGCGCACGGTCGCGGTGCTCGATCCGCTGAAGCTCGTGATCGACAACTACCCGGAAGACCTGGAAGAAGCGTGCACGGCGCCCGTGCATCCGCATCATCCGGAGCGCGGCCTGCGCACGTTCCCGATCTCGCGCGAGCTGTGGATCGAGCGCGAGGACTTCGTCGAGACGCCGCCGAAGGGCTATTTCCGCCTGTTCCCGGGCAACACGGTGCGGCTGCGCTACGGCTACGTGGTCGAATGCACGGGCTTCGACAAGGATGCCGACGGCAACGTGACGGCCGTGCACTGCAACTACTTCCCGGACAGCAAGTCGGGCACCGACGGCGCGAACAACTACAAGGTGAAGGGCAACATCCACTGGGTCAGCGCGAAGCATGCGCAGCCGGCCGAAGTGCGGATCTACGACCGCCTGTTCAAGGAGCCGCATCCGGACGCAGGCGGCGCGAACTTCCTCGAGGCGCTGAATCCCGATTCGAAGAAGATCGTGCAGGCGTATGTCGAGCCGGGTGCCGGCGACGTCGCGCCGGAAACGCGTCTGCAGTTCGAGCGCCACGGCTACTTCGTCGCCGATCGCGTCGATTCGAAACCGGGCCACCCCGTGTTCAACCGGATCGTCGGGCTGCGCGACAGCTGGGGCAAGCCGGCCTGACGGTCCGACTGCCCTGCGAGGCGCGGCGCAGTGCCGCCCTCGCGCGATCATCAAAAAACCCGGCTCGCGAGCCGGGTTTTTGTTTGGCCGCCGCCACGCTCACGCGCGCGGCAGGCGCCGGTGCAGCTCCGCGAGCGACAGCGTCGTGCGGAACAGCCGCGCGAGGCTGCGGCTCGCATACGCGTCGACGTCGCCGGGCGCCGTCCAGCGATACGCGTCCATCTCGGGGATCATCGTCCCGTCGCGCCGGCTCGGGAACAGCGACGTGCACACGCAGCGGGCCAGGTCCAGCTCGTCGTCGGCGACGCGCACCGCGAACAGGTGCAGATCCTTTTCCTGGCGGTAGACGAAGCGGCCGAGATCGACGAGCCGCTCCGGTGCAAGCGCGATCCCGGTTTCCTCGAGCAGCTCGCGCAGCGCCGCGTCGATCGGCGATTCGCCGGGTTCGCCCTGCCCTTTCGGGATATCCCAGTGCGTCGTGTCCGTCGCGTGCGCGAGGAACACGCGTCCCGCTGCGTCGAGGATCACGACGCCGCACGACACCGTGCGCGGCGCGCTGCCCGCTCTCATCGGCCCTGCGCTCAGCGCTTCTGCAGCTGCCACTTGCCCGCGGCGGTCTTGCAGTAGACGGGCTTGAGCGTCATCGACTGGCCCTTCGCGGCGATCTCGGTCGCGATCTCGCGGCAGGTCTTGCCGTCCTTGTCCGACGTCGTGGGCGTGAGCTTCGCTTCGAGCGGCGTGCGCCCGCCGCTGTTCTGCCAGGTCGTGGTTTCGCCGTCCTTGCCCTCGTCGCGGGCCTGCTGCACGGCCTTCGTCAGCGACGCGACGTCCGCCTTGCTGAAGTACGTGATCGGCGTGTCGTTCAGGAAACCGAGATTGCTTTGCGCCTGCGCCGGCAGCGCGGCGGCGACACACGCGGCGCCGGCCAGCAGGCGCGCGACGATGGAAAGGGATGCACGCATCGACATGTTGTTCTCCTTGGCTGATCGATCGAACCGCGCGGCGCGACCTTCGTCGCCCCGCGCGTCAGCCAGCGAGGATAGCATGCGTGCCCCGCCGGACGCGCCGCTCAGCGGCTCGCCTGCGTCGCCGCGGCCTGATAGCCGTCGGTCAGCGTGTTCAGGAACGCGATCACGTCCTTGATCTCGGCCTCGTTCAGCGCCGGCTGGTCGCCCGGCTTGCGGTCGAACGGCGGCTCGCGGTTGATGTTGTCCCAGTAGCGCTTCGGCAGGTCGTCGAAGCGCTGCACCTTGCCGTGAACGACCGGATAGAACTTCTCCGGATGGATGTCGCGCTCGACGTAGAACCGCATCACGTCCTCGAGCGAGTGGTAGACGCCGTTGTGGAAGAACGTCTTGCGCGTCGCGACGTTGCGCAGCGACGGCGTGCGGAACAGCCCGCAGAACTCGCCGCGCCCCTTCAGATCGGTGCGCTCCGGCCCGCACGCGCCGAGATCGTAAAAGCGCGGGTCGCGGTTGACGGGCAGCGCGCGGTTGCGCGGCACGCCGATCGCGATCAGCCCGAAATCGCTGAACTGCGGCGGGCCGCCTTCGAGCGTGCGCTGGCTCAGGTGGCAGCTCGCGCAGTTGCCCTTCCTCTCGTCGTTGAACAGCTGCAGCCCGCGCAGCTCGGCGGGCGTGAGCTGCGCCTTGCCCGCCAGGTACGCGTCGTACTTGCTCGTGTACGGATCGAACAGCGCCGGCTGCTGCTGGAACGCGTCGAGCGCGCGCAGCACCGCGTCGAAGGTCGCCTGGTCGTCGGCGAGCACCTTGTCGCCGAACGCCTTGCGGAACGCGTCGACATACGGCGCCGCGCGCACCGCCTTCGCGACCTTCGCAGGCGAGCTGCTCATCTCGAACGGCGACGTGAGCGGAATGCGCGCCTGCGCATCGCGCGTGTCGACGCGGCCGTCCCACGTCAGCCCGCCCGTCGGGCCCGCATCGACGCTTTCGTCGCCCTCGTCGGGCGAATCGTGGAAGTGCTCGCTGAACGGCGGAATGCCGCGCAGGTACTTCAGCGACGGCACCGCGCGGAACCCGGCGCGACGCATGTCGTCGCCGCCGAGCTGCACCGACAGCGCGTTCGGCGGCCCGAACGCATGCTCGGCGCTGTGGCACGACGCGCACGCGAGCTTGCCGGCCCCCGACAGCGACGGATCGAAGAACAGCTGCTTGCCGAGCGCCGTCATCTGCTTCACGCCCTCGAACACCTGCGCGCGCGTCTGCGGCTGGCTGGCCGGCGCGACCGCGGGCGCGGGCGCGGGTGCGGCCTGCGCGGCCTGCGCGGCCGGCACGACCGGCGCGCTCGCGCCGGGCCTTGCATCGCAGCCGGCGAGCGCCGCGAGCCCGGCGGCCAGCGCCAGCGCCGCCGCGGCATGGATCAACGATCGCGCGAACGCGAAGGAGGTCGGATTGCTGTGCATCGTCGTTCTTCTTGTAGCGGTGGAAAGTCGGCCGGAGCTTATGTCAGTTCCGTGACCGTTGCGTGACGTTCCACCGACAGTGAATTGAAAGCGCCCCTACACCCGCCTGTCAAATCGGTTCCAGATAATGCGCGCAGCCGGTCGGCGCCCGGCACCTTTCGCGCCGGCTCCAGTACAACCCGGTTCCCACACGCGACAAACAACGAAAGAGAGAACACTGCATGAAGAAGCACGCCTGGATTCGCTACACGCCGATCGCCCTCGCGGCCGCGCTCAGCCTGACCGCCTGCGGCGGCGACGACGTCACGCAGCAGGGCCTGTCGGCCGTCAAGAACGTCGTCGTGATCTACGCGGAAAACCGCAGCTTCGACAACCTGTACGGCAACTTCCCCGGCGCGAACGGCCTGCAGAACGCCACGGCCGCGAACTCGGTGCAGAAGGATCGCGACGGCTCGACGATGGCGACGCTGCCGAAGGTCTGGGGCGGCCTGACCGCGACCGGCATCACGCCGGCGGTCACCGAGGCGATGACGGCGAACCTGCCGAACGCGCCGTTCGCGATCGACGATCCGAACGGCTTCAACCAGCCGATGAGCATCGCGACGCGCGACATCGTGCACCGCTTCTACCAGGACCAGATGCAGATCAACGGCGGCAAGAACGACATGTACGCCGCGTGGACCGACGCGGGCGGCCTGACGATGGGCCACTACACGCCGGACCCGTCGAAGCTGCCGCTGTGGAAGATCGCGCAGCAGTACGTGCTCGCCGACAACTTCTTCATGGGCGCGTTCGGCGGCTCGTTCCTGAACCACCAGTACCTGATCTGCGCATGCGCGCCGCTCTACGCGAACGCGAACACGAGCCCGGCGGCCGGCAAGATCGCAGTCCTGAACGCGGACGGCAAGTCGCTGGCCGTCGCCGCGAACTCGCCCGCTTCCGCGCTGAGCGGCCCGCCGAAGTTCGTCAACGACGGCGCGCTCACGCCCGACTTCTACGCGGTCAACACGATGCAGCCGCCGTACCAGCCGAGCGGCAACAAGGCGGCCACGGGCGGCGACCCGCTGCTCGCCGACCCGGCCAACGCGTCGACGCTGCCGCCGCAGACGGCGACCAACATCGGCGACCTGCTGACCAACGCGAACGTGTCGTGGGCGTGGTACGGCGGCGCGTGGGGCCAGGCGCTCGCGGCGAGCCAGAGCGGCACGTCGAACGTGATCTACGGCGCCGACCTGTCGACGCCGAACTTCCAGCCGCACCACCAGCCGTTCAACTACTTCGCGAACCAGGCGCCGGGCAGCGCGAACCGCGCGCAGCATTTGCTCGACGGCGGCGCGAACGGCACCACGTTCATCCAGGCGATCGACGCGGGCACGCTGCCGGCGGTGACGTTCTACAAGCCGCAGGGCAACCTGAACGAGCACCCGGGCTACACGGACGTCACGTCGGGCGACCAGCACATCGCCGACGTGATCTCGCACCTGCAGAAGAGCCCGCAGTGGAACAACATGGTCGTGATCGTCACGTACGACGAGAACGGCGGCTTCTGGGATCACGCCGCGCCGCCGACCGGCGACCGCTGGGGCCCGGGCACGCGCATCCCGGCGCTGATCGTGTCGCCGTTCGCGAAGAAGGGCTTCGTCGACCACACGCAGTACGACACGGGCTCGATCCTGCGCTTCATCACGCGCCGCTACGCGCTGCCGCGCCTCGCGGGCCTGCAGCAGCGCGACGACGCGCTGAAGCAGAGCGGCGCGCAGCCGATGGGCGACCTGACCAACGCGCTGCAGCTGTCGCCGAACCTGTAACCGTGCAATCGGCCGGCGCGACGCCGGCCGTTTCGGCAGTCTGGCAAGGGCGGCTTCGGCCGCCCTTCTTCATTTCGGGCGGAGCGGCCCGCTCAAGATCCCTCGCGGCAGATCCTCTCCGGATAGAACTGATTGCCGTCCGGGTCGAAAATGATCCCCGCGCCGTCCGGCAACGCTCGTCCGGCGAAGTTCACGACGCCGTTTTCGTCGGAGACGTCGCGATACAGCATGTCGCCATCGCGCGAGTAGATCGCAAACGGCTTGCCGGGCGCCGACATCACGATGGGCTGCCGAATGCAATGAACCGGCGGGCGCGCTTGCGCGGCCACCGGCAGCGCGAGCACGGCGGCGGCCACGACGCGCAACAGGCGAGCAGGCAGGCAGTGCGGTACGTTCAGCATCGCCTACCCCCGCAACCCCATCAGCTTCGCGAGCGCCGGCCACCGGTCGAGCGCGTCGAGATACGCGCGGCGGGCCTGCTCGTCGACGTAGCGATCCGGATCGAGCGCCGGCAGATGGCGCGCGAGCCCGATCACGTCGTTGGGCTGCGACAGGCGCGCGTCGTCGCCGTCGGGTGTGTTCACTTTTCGTCGATCCATACGCCATCCGGGGTCTTGACCGCGTAGCCCGCGGCCGTCTGCAACGTCACGGTGCCCTCGTTCTCGCCGACCATCCGCGTGCGCGGCAGGTCGGCCGCGTATTGCGCGAGCGTCGCGCCCGGCTTGAACGGGCTGTTCGACACGAGGTTCGACAGCAGCTGCGCGAGCGCGAGGAAGCTCGACGGCTGGTCGATCACGGTCGTCGTGCCGTGGTTGCCCGGGAAGCCGACGAGCCGCACGCCGACCGGCACGTGCACGATGCGCGGCGTCGGGATCTCGCGCAGGCCGGCCACCTGGTTCCTGTCGCCGCGCAGCGCCGCGCCGTGCTCCGGCACGAACACGATCACCGCGCGCCGGCCCGACGACGCGATCAGGTCGGCGAGCCGGTCGAAGTCGTTCATCAGCTTCGTCGCGCGCTGCGGATACGAGTCGATGCTGGTCAGCGAACTGCCGACCACGCGGTTGCCGTCGTGCATGCTGATGGTGTTGTAGTACAGCGCGACCGGCCCCGGCACCGACGCGCGCTGCGCGTACCAGTTCGCGAGCGTCGCGTAGTCGTCCTTGATCGCCGAGCCGTCGAACGCGTGCATCGCGACCGGCGCGCTCGCGTTCGACACCAGCGGCGCATCGGGCACGCCGAGGTTGTCGCGGATCAGCTCCAGGAAGTCGTCGAAGTGGCCGTCGTGGTTCAGCAGCGACTGCGCGGTGTAGCCGGCGCGCGCGAGCTGCGCGAACAGCTGGCACTGCCGCGGCGCGGGCTTGTACAGGTCCGCATGCGCCTCCTGCCCGCAGCTCGCGCGCAGCACGCGGATCGCCGCCGGGCCGCTGTAGCTCGCGGCCGAGCTGAAGTTCGTGAACAGGTAGTCGAAACGGCTCAGCATCGGATGGTTGCGCACCTTCGCCGCGTCGAGGTCGTCCCACGCGAGCGAGCATACGTGCAGCACGATCACGTCGAACTGCGTCGCCGGATCGTTGCCGAGATGGCCGAACGCGGCCTGCCGCTGCGATTCCTGCGCGCGGAACGCGGCGAGCGCCGCGTTGTGGTCCTCCGGCTGGCCGGCGCGCGCCGTGCCGGCCGACGGCGCCTGCGCTTGCGCCTGCGCGTTCGACGCGATGCGCGCGACGAGCCCGTTGCCCGCCTGCCACAGCGGCAGCGCGACGAGCGCGATCAGCACGAAGGTCGCGACGCGCAGCCAGCGGTTGACGACGAAGTACGCGACGAGCGCGCCGGCCACGACGATCAGCAGCATCGGCGGCAGCAGGCGCGGCAGCAGCTCCATCCAGTACTCGAGCCGGAACGTGCTCACCTCGCGCAGCGCGTCGGCGAGCCGCGCGAGCGGCGGCGCGTGCGCCTCGCGCGCGAAGAGCGCCACCGCGATCGCGAGCGCCGCGACCTGACGCACGATGCGCCAGCCGCGCCGCCGGATCGGCGCGCTCGCCGCGAGCGCCAGCGCGAACGCGAGGTTCGCGAGCCACAGCGGCTGCAGGCGATCAGTCGCATACAGCGCGAACTTGAGGATGAAATACAGGTTCCAGAACGTCATCGAGACAACTCCATCGTGGGCGGCGTCAGTCGCGCGCCCGGTCGAGCGCCAGCATCGCCTGCGCGCTGCGCGACACGCCCTTCAACAGGCGCACGTAGCCGTCGACGCCCACTCTCAGCACTTCCCTCAGCCCGCGCAGCGGCGTGTCGGGCCGTTCGCCCTGGTGCCAGTCGAGCCACGCGTCCGCGCGGCCGAACGTGCACTGCACGAGCTGCCGCTCCTGCTCGAGCGTCAGCGCGTCGAAGCTCACGCCGACGTGTGCCGGGCTCACGCGGCACACGCGCACCGGGAACGTGAACTGCCGGTCGCCGCGCGTCACGCACACGGTCAGCGTGTCGCCCGTCGCGAGCGTCAGGCCCGGCACCGCCTCGAGCCCGAGGCCGCCCGCCGAGTAGTCGCTGGTGAAGCACGCGGCCGTCGTGCCGTCGGCGAGCAGCAGCGTCGCCGGCACGCGCATCGCGATCCGGTGCGTGACCCGCACCTGCTTCGCCTCGCGCGCGACCGCGAGCGCCGCGCCGAGCATCGCGAGGTTGTAGACGGTCCAGCCCATCGTGATCAGGATCGTCGACGCCTCGTCGCCCTGGTCCACGATCAGGCGCGAGAGGCCGGCGAGAATCGCGATCACGTTCACCGCGAACAGCACGAGGTACGGCTTCGACGTCGACCAGTCGACGTAGCCCTCCTCGATCTTGCCGCCCTTGTCGGTCACGTTGAACTTGCCGTGCTTCGGGCTCAGGAACGCGACGGTCGTCGGCAGCGCGATGTACCACGCGAGCACCGATTCGTAGACCTCCGCCCAGAACGAATGGCGGAAGCGCCCCTGCATCCGCGAGTTCGCGATGTTCGCGAGCACGAGGTACGGCACGACGTAGCTCGCGAGCGCGACCGCCGACGCGTTGATGAAGTACAGGTGGAAGAACAGGTACGCGAGCGGCATCGTCAGGAAGATCAGCCGCGGAATGCCGTAGAAGAAGTGCAGCATCGCGTTGCCGTAGCAGATCCGCTGCACGAAGCCGAGCCCGCGCCCGAGGAACGGGTTGTCGATGCGGAAGATCTGCGCCATCCCGCGCGCCCAGCGCGTGCGCTGCTTCACGTGGCCGGCGAGGCTCTCGGTCGCGAGGCCCGCCGCCTGCACGGTCGGCAGGTACGCCGACGTGTAGCCGCGGCGGTGCAGCTTGAGCGCGGTGTGCGCGTCCTCGGTCACGGTCTCGACCGCGACGCCGCCGATCTCCTCGAGCGCGCTGCGCTTCAGGATCGCGCACGAGCCGCAGAAGAAGGTCGCGTTCCACAAGTCGTTGCCGGACTGCACGAGCCCGTAGAACAGCGTGCCCTCGTTCGGCACCTGGCGGAACGTGCCGAGGTTGCGCTCGAACGGATCGGGCGAGAAGAAATGATGCGGCGTCTGCACCAGCGCGCACTTCGGGTCGCGCAGGAACACGCCCATCGTCGTCTGCAGGAACGAGCGGGTCGGCACGTGATCGCAGTCGAAGATCGCGACGTATTCGCCGTGCGTCTTCGGCAGCGCGCGGTTGATGTTGCCGGCCTTCGCGTGGCGGTTGTCGTCGCGCGTCAGGTAGCCGACGCCGGCCTCGCGCGCGAACGCCTCGAACTCGGGCCGCTTGCCGTCGTCGAGCAGGTAGACGCGCAGCTTCGCGCTCGGCCAGTCGATGCTCTGCGCGGCGAACACGGTCGGCTTCACGACCGACAGCGGCTCGTTGTAGGTCGGGATGTACACGTCGACCGTCGGCCACGCGTCCGGATCGTCGGGCAGCGGCACGACCGGCCGGTCGAGCGGCCACGCGGTCTGGATGAAGCCGAGCAGCAGGATCAGCCACGTATAGGCTTCCGCCGCGAACAGCAGGTAGCCCGCCCACGCCTCCAGCGGGCTGCGGAAATCGAGCGTCTGGGTCGCGCGCCACCACACGTAGCGCACCATCGCGAGCAGCGCCAGCGACGCGAGCGCGAGCGTCGGCATGTGGCCCGGCAGGCGGCGCAGGCCGAGCGCGAGCACGGCGACGATCAGGAAGAACGCGAACTGCGCGCCGGGCATCAGCGGCGACATGCCGGCCGTCGCCCACAACAGCGCGCCGGCCGCGAGCAGCAGCGGCGCGAGCCAGCGGCGCCGGCCGACCCGCTGCGCGCGCGCGTCGATCCAGCCGCCCCAGCGATCCCACGGCAGGCGCGCGACGAGCGCGCCGACGCCCCGCCCGATCGCGCGGACGAACACATATACGGGGACGACGGTCTTGTCGAACCACGCGAGCGGATCGCGCGCCGGACGGCTGGCCGCGCTTCGCGGCGGGCGCACGAACGCGCGCCACAGCCACTCGCGCGGGCTGAGCGGCTGCAGCACGCCCCATTCGGCGGCCAGCCGCAGGAACGCCGCGCGCGCGCGGCGGCCCACGGGATCGGGCCGCCCGGAACGCGGCGCGTGGAAGAACAGCCGCACGACCCAGTCGAGCAGCGTACGCTCGGCGGGCAGCCCGATGCCGCGCGCGAGCCAGTCGAGCGCGCGGCGGCCGAACGCACGCGCGGCGGCGGCTAATCCGGCGGCGAATGTGGCAACGGATGCGGCGGGCTTCACCGACGGCCCCCGGTCCGCCCGGCCACGGCGGCGCCGAGCCACGCGTCGACCCAGTTCGCGACGCCGTGCAGGTCGTGCGACACCTGCGAATACGGCGCATCGTCGAAGATCCAGCTGCCGCGCGCGAACGATTCGGGCACGGCGGCATCGAGGTGGATGCGCTGGTCGAGGATCGCCGCCGGGCCGGCCACCTCGCGCAGCATCGCGAGCGCGTCGCGCTGCATGTCGCGGGCCGGATTCAGCCGGTTCACGACGATCTGCAGCGCGCCGCCGCCCGCCCTCAGCGCGTCGAGGCGCGCGGCGACGGTCGCGCACGCCGCGGGCTCGGGCGGCACGACGACGAGCGTCAGGTCCGCGCCGCGGATCGCGTGCTCGGCGTGCAGCGACGGGCAGCGCGCCGTGTCGATCAGCGCGACGCCGTCGGCCGGCAGCGCGATCTCGCCGAGCGCGCGCGAAAGCCACGGCGGATCGGCGGCGAGCCGCGCGTCGCACGCGGCGGCCTGCGCCGCATCGACGTACCCGTACGGAACGAACAGCACGCCGTCGGCGCTGCGCCACGTATGCGCATGCCACGGCTCGGGGTCGCCGAGCAGGCTCTGCGCGAGACCGGCGCCGGACAGCGTGTCGAGGCCGAGGTGCGCGCCGAGCAGGTTCTGCGGATCGAACTCGACGGCGACCACCGGCCGGCCGCGGCGCGCGAGCAGCACGGCCAGCGCGGCGGTGAGCGTCGTGCGGCCCGCGCCGCCGGCTGTCGACGTGACGGCGATCGTCTTCATCGCGCCTCCTCGCGGCCCGCGGCGGCGGCCACGTCGGCGGCCCCGGGCAGGAGCCGGCCGCGCAGCGCGACCGGCACGATCTCGCACGGCACCACGTCGTGCGGATCGATCCGGCGCGGCGCGCGGAAGCCGCGGCCGAGGCCCAGGTGCCGCGCGATGATCCAGACCGGCACCGCGATCGCGATGCCGACGACGAAACCGATGACGATGTCGGCAATCATGGGGCCTCCGGCTTGCGCAGCGGCATCGCGCTGCGGGTGGCGCCGCGCGCGCGCGCGGCGACGACAGGGTGCGGGCCGGGCGCGGCCGGCGGGTCGTCCGGCGGCGGCGCCGCCGCGTCGGTGGACTGTGCCGGCACGTCGCCCGCATCACCGGCGGCAGCCGACGCTTCCGCCACTTCCGCCACTTCCGCCGCATCGGCCGCGCCCGCCTGCGCGCCGCCCGCCGGGTGCGCGGCCGCGAACAGGTCGCTGTAGTCGGCGATCGGCGCGCGCCGGTTCTCCGCCTTCAGCGCGTTCAGCTCCGCGTCGATGCTGCCGTGTGCGAGGCGCACGACCCGGTCGGACAGCGTGTCGACCGGCACGTCGAAGATCCGCTTGAGCGCTTCGTCCGCGTCGGCCGGCTCGCACGCGAACAGGAACACGTACAGGTGCTCCGCGTCGGCCGTCACCACGTCGCCCGCGCGGCGCGGCTGGCAGTGCCGCAGCGCGTCGACGTGCGCGACGCCGGGCAGCAGCGTCATCTTCACGAGCGTGTGCGACAGCGCGAGCACCGCGCCGCGATCGAGCACCGCGCGGGTCCGCAGGCAGAACGCGCCGACCGGCAGGTAGCCGAGCACCGTGTCGCCGAGCGCCGCGGCGAGCGCCGCGCGGTAATCGGCCGCGACCGGCCGCGCCTGCAGCTGGCCGTGCAGCGAGCGCACCGCGGCCTGCAGCCGCGAGAACGGCAGGTCGCGCCCGATCACGCTGTTCGCGCCGAGGCTCAGCACCAGCATCTCGAACTGATGGCGCAGCACCTCGCCGCGCTCGACGATCGTGATCTTCAGCGCGCCGCCGCACTGCCGCCGCAGCGTGTGCACGTCCGCGCACAGCGCCTCGAGCTGCGTGCGGGTGCGGAACGCGAGCACGGCGGTCGCCGCCTGCGCCTTCGCGCACGCGGCAACCACCGCGGCGTTGTCGTCGACGATCTCCCAGTCCTTCGGCACCCAGCTTTCGCCGTCGACCACCGCGCGGCTCACGACCACCCGGTCCTCGTCGCTCGCGAGCTTCATCTGGCGCGGCTGCGCGAGCGCATCGGCATCGAAGATCGCGGACAGCCGGCCGCTCGGCGCGAAGCGCAGCGGCCGCACCTCGCCGGCAGCGAGCGTGTCGCCCGCGCGCCAGAAATCGACGACCCACAGCAGTTCGCCGTGGGTGCGCTGCAGTTGCGCGACGCCCGCGCAGACGCTGTGAAACGCGCTGCGCCGGGTGCGGCGCGCATCGCGCACGAGCGGCAGGTCGTCGGTGCCCGCGTCGTCCGCGCTCGCGTGGCCGGCGTCGGGGTTCATCAGCAGCACGACCGCGATCCGGTGCATCCGGCACCAGTCCGCGAACGCGCGCCCCTCTTCCGCCAGCGCGGCGGGATCGTTCCAGCTGAACCAGCGCTCCGCGCCCTCGACGAAATACAGCGAGCGGGCATGAAAGCCGAAGCGCTTCATCGCGCGGAACCCGCCCATCAGGCGCGCGAACGTGCCCGGCCCGGCGTGCGCGGCGTCCGGCTGTGAGTCGGCAGCCGCCGGCGGCATCGCGAGCACGTTCAGGTTGCGCGGCCAGCCGGGCGCGAGCGCGGCGCCCGCGAAGCCCCGCTCGCCCAGTTGCGCGGCGACGCTCGCGTGGTCGCGCGCGAGCGCGACCGTCACGTCGCGGGTGCGCGCCTGGCGCGCGCTTTCCCACAGGAGCGCATCGCATGCGGGCGTGCGCGCGGCCGCATAGACCGCATACAGGCCGCCCGCGTCGAGCTGCGTCCATTCGTCCGGCAGGCCGTCGATCGCGAGCCGGCTCAACGTGGACACGCGGCCGTCGGCCGGCCCCATGCGCAGCAGCGCGCGCAGGCGAGCGAACACGCCGGCGGCGCCGAGCGCGGGACGAGTGGCTTCGAAGTCGGTGTTCACGCTAACGCATCCTTTTCACGCTAAAAATCCGAATAGAGCCGCACCGGCGTCGGCGTGACGAGGCCGGTGCGCGGCGCGCGCGCGTCGAACGCGTAGCGCAGGTACACCATCGCCGAACTCGGCGCGTAGTCGTGCGAACGGTCGATCTTCAGCTGCGCGCCGACGCTCAGGTGCGGGTTCATCCGGTACTCGACGAGGCCGTTCACGCCATACGAGAACGACACGCCGCGCGTCGAGCTGCCGCCGTATGCCTGCCCGGCGTAATCCGCCGCGGGCCGCAGGCCGGCGACGTTCGGCGCCCCGATCGGGAAATACGGCGAATCGCGCTCGTAGCTGTTCGATATCCCGCCCGTCACGGTCAGGTCCCACGACAGCGCGTCCCGGCGCCCTTCCCACTCGACCGGCACGCCGAGCGACAGGTAGCGCTGCGGGCTGTAGTAGCCGCCCTGGCCGTACGTGTAGTAGCGCAGGTTCTGCGCGTAATGCCACGCGCTGCCGACGAGGCCGGTGCTCACGCGCATCGTCGCGCGCTCGTACACGGGCATCGTGAAGCCGGTGCGCAGCGTGAGCGCCGTGTTGCGCTCGACGTTGCGGCCGGTCAGCACGCCCGCACCGAATTCCGCGAACAGGTTCGCGCGGCCGACGTCGAGCGCCGCGCGCAGGTCCACGCCGTCGCGACGCACGCCGCCCCACACCGCGCCGGTCCACGGGTCGCGCATGCCCGCATACGACAGCACGCTGCTCGTCTGCGGCCGCCGCGACGCGTTCATCGTGAAGCTCGCGGGCCCGGCATCGAACCGGTAGCGCACGCCGCCGACCACGTAGTGCACCGGGAAGCCGAGCGGCGACGTGCCGACGTCGAAGCGCCACGCATCCGACCGGTAGCCCGCGCCGAGCGCGACGCCCGTCGCCGACTGATGCAGCGAGCCGGGCGGATTCGCGCTCGGCGAACTCAGCGCCGGATGCAGGCCGAACGTCTTGAGCGCATACGCATCCGGATTGCTCGTGTCGAGCGTGCCGGCGTCGAGATGCACGGTGTCGACCTGCAGGAATGCATGGCCGTCGTAGCGGACGGGCATCTGCACGTAGATCGGCACCTGCTGCGCGCGGTACGCGGACACGCCCTGGTCGCCCGACTTGTACGCGGGCAGCCAGCCGATCTCGAATTCGGGATCGCGGCGCTGCTCCAGATCGGCGAACGCGGCCTGCGCGGGCGTGCGGCCGTCGCGGCGTGGGCCCACGCCGCTCGCGCGCTCCTGCGACTGCGACAGCCGGTACAGCGACGCCGCGTCGTCGTAGCGGCCCTGCGCCTCGGCCACCCGCCCCGCCGCGACCGTCACGTCCGCGCGCGCCGGATAGGCCGCCTGCAGCCGGCCGGTGATGTCCGCCGCGTCGTCCGCGCGGCGCAGCGCGATGAGGCGGCGTACCGCCGACAACTGCGTGTCGACGTCGTCGGCACTGGCGCGCGCGAGCACCGCCCGCACGCGCGCCAGCGCGCCGGCACGGTCGCCGCTGTCCTCGTCGATCCGCGCGAGCGCGAGCTGCGCATCGGCGTCGTCCGGCGTGCGCGCGACGACCGGCGCGAGCGCGGCGCGCGCCGCGTCGTAGCGGCCCTGCGCGCGCTCGAGGTCGGCCGCTTCGAGCGCGTAGCGCGGGTCCGCCTTGGCCGCAGGGCTCGCGCGGTCGAGCAGCCGGCGCGCCGCGGCGTAGTCCTGCTGCGCGATCGCGTCGTCGGTGCGGCGCAGGATCAGCCGCAGCGACTGGTCTTCGAGCCGCGCGGTCTGCGCGGCCGTCAGCGACGGCTCGCGGCGGATCGCGTCGAGCCACGCGGCGAGCTCGCCGTCGCGGCCCGCGCCGCCGAGCAGGTCGCCGTAGCGCAGCCGCACGTCGGCGTCGGCGTCGCGCGGATGCGCGGCGATCCAGTCGCGCAACGGCGCGAGGCCGCGTTCGGGCTCGCCCGCGTCGATCCATTGCGCGCCGATTGCGGCCAGCATGTCGGGATCGTCCGGCGCGAACGCCTGCGCGTGCGCGAGCGCCGCCGCGCATGCCGCCCTGTCGCCGCGCACCAGCGCGCCGCGCGCGTCGGCGAGCGCGCTTTCCGCGTCCAGCTTGCGGGCGAGCGCACGCATGCCGTCCGAGCGCCGCGCGTCGCCGACGGGCGCGAGCGTGGCCTGCGCGCCCGCGACGTCGTCGATCGAATTACGGTACAGCGCCGTCGCGTAATGCATCTCCGGCTCGTCGGATTGCGCGAGCCCTTCGTCCATCACGGTGCGGCCGAGCTGCGGCAGCCCCATGTCGCGATACAGGCGCGCGAGCGCGAAGCGGGTCCACGGCGCGTCGGGCGCCGCGCGCACCGCCGCTTCGTAGCGCTGCGCGGCCGGCCCGCGCGCGCCCTTGTCCGCGAGCGCGCGCGCCTGCTGCGCGAGCAGGTTGGCGCGCAGGCCGTCGAGCGCGCGCCGGTCGTCGCGGCCCTCGACCCGGCCTTGCAGCGCGTCGAGCAGCGGGCCGACCTGATCCACGCGGCCGGTGTTCTCGTACAGCGTGGCCGTGCTGCGCACCGCCGACGCGCTCGGCGCGCGCGCCGCCAGCAGGCCGCGCAGCAGCGGCTCCGCGCGCGCCCAGTCGCGCTGCGCGAGCAGCGCGTCGGCGAGCTGCAGCGTCGCGTCCGGGCTGTCCGGCTGCATCGCGAGCGCGGCGCGCGCCGCGCGTTCCGCGTCCTGCGGCCGCCCCGCCGCCGCGGCCGCGCGGCCCTGCGCGAGCGTGCCCCAGAACCGCGCGGTCCGCGCGAGGCTGTCCCATTTGCCGCGCTGGTCGGGCGCGAGCGCCGCGGCGCGCGCGAACAGCGCGCGCGCGTCGTCGTGCCGGCCCTGCCGCAGTCGCAGCAGCCCGAGCCCGCCGAGCGCATCCGCGTCGCCGGCCCGCACGCGCGCGGCCTGCGTCAGCAGCGGCTCGGCCGCGGCGAGATCGCCGCGCGCGAGCGCCTGCAGGCCGCGCTGCTGCGCGATGTAGTTCGGGTCGCGTTCGAGGCGCAGCTGCGCGTCGCGCTGCCGCTCCAGCCCCGCGACCTTGTCGCGGAATTCGGTGTCGTCCGGCACGAGCGCGAGGTACGCGCGCATCGCGTCGAGGTAGGCCGGGTCCGCATCGGCCGACTGCAGCACGCGCCGCCACACCGCCATCGCTTCCGTGTGATCGGCGTCGGTGCGCCGCGCGAGCGCCCACGCGAGCCGGTTCGCTTCCGCGCGCGTCTCGCCGCGCTGGTTCAGCAGCTTCGCAAGCCCGAGCGCCGCGTCGACGTCGTCCGGATCGGCCGCGACCGCGCGGCGCAGCGCCGCGATCGCCGCGTCCCGGCCGCCCGGCCCGTTCGCGACGATCTGGTAGTACTCGGCGCCGAGCGCGCCCGACGGCGCGCCGTTCGGGAACAGCGCGACGATCCGCCGGGCGGCCTCGTCCGCGCGGCCGCTGCGCGCGAGCAGGCGGATCTGCGCCATCTCCTCGCGGCCGCTCGTCGCGACCCGGTATTCGTCGTCGGCGCGCCGCGTCGCGGGCGTGCCGCCCGCCTGCGCCTTCAGGCGCGCCAGCGCCGCCTGCGCGCCCTGCGCATCGCCCAGGCGCAGCAGCACGCGCACCTGCTCGGCGAGCAGCGCCGGATCGCCGGGCGCGATCAGCAGCCCCTTGCGGATCGCGTCGCGCGCGAGATCGTCGCGGTGCTTGACGCCCCACATGCGTGCGGTCGCCAGCAGCCGCCGCGCGTCGGCGGCGTCCGACGCGGCCGGCACAGGCGCGGCCGGCACAGGCGCGGCCGGCGCAGGTGCAGCCGGCGCGGCCGCCGCCGCGCAGACCGACGACGCGAGCCACGCAAGCCCGGCCACGTGCGGCGCGGCGCGCTTCAGCGGGCGGCGCATCGGCGATCCCCCCAGCGCACGTCCAGCGTGCCGTCCGCGGCGAAACGGTAGCGGGCGTCGCGCCAGCCGAGGCCGAACAGCGTCAGCACGCTCGTGTAGTAGCCCGGCGGCGAGCGTCGCGCGAGCGTGTCGACGCGCGCCGCCTGCGCGTCCGCGAGCGCATGCTGGCCGCGCGCGTCCAGGAACGGGACCGCCGCCGCCGAGAAGCCGCCGTTGCCGTCGTTCGGCCCGGCGGCGCCGGTCGTCGTGTCGACCTTCTCTGGCGGCGCGCTGTGCGCAGCGATGTGCTCGGCGAACGGTGCGAAGCGCGCGAGCAGCGGCGCGGCGAGCGGATCGGCCGAATCGAGCATGCCGGCCCACAAATACACGCGGATCGCGTTGTACGCGCTCTCCGCGTGCGTGGCCGGATCGGGCGCGAAGCCCGCGCCCGCGCGGAACAGCGCCCAGTCCGGCGCGAAGCCCTTCGGCGCGGTGTCGAGCAGCACCCGCCCGGTGCCGGCCGCGAGCGCGGCCCAGCGGCGGTCGTCCGGCAGCCGTGCGCCGAGGCCGCGGATCACCTGCGGCGGCGAATAGCTCGGGTTGACCCGCCACAGGTCGTTCGCGAGCCGGAAGCCGACCGGCCCCGGCAGCAGCGTGAGCCCGAGCCCCGGCACGGTGGCCGTCTCGTGGTCGAGCACCCGCTTCGCCAGCAGCGCGCCGCGCGCGGTGTAGCTGCGCTCGCGCCACAGGCGGCCCGCCTCGACGAGCGCATAGGCGATCCACAGATCGGCGTCCGACGCGGCGTTCGCGTCGAGCACGCGCCACGCGCCGTCGGCCGCGCGCCCCCACAGCCACGCGGGCAGGTGCGCGCTCAGGTCGCCCTGCGCGAGGTTGTTCTCGGTCCACGCGAGCATCCTGTCGAACGCGGGCCGGTCGTTCGCGACCAGCGCGAAGAACAGCCCGTATCCCTGCCCTTCCGACACCGTGCGCGCATCGTCCGAGCCGACGTCGATCACGCGGCCGTCGGCCGACACGAAATCACGCTTGAACGCGTCCCAGCGCGGCCATGCGGCTGCGCATGCCCCATCGGCCGCGCCGGCCGCGTCCTTGCCCGCGGCCGGCGCGCTCGCGGCCATGCCGGCGGTTGACGCCGCCAGCGCCAGCGTCAGCGCCGCGCCGGCGCGCCACGCCGGCAGGCTCGCCTGCCGCCTTGCCGTTGCCTGCGCCATCCGTCACATCCCCCGTCGCCGCGCGGCAATCCTTTGCAGCACGCTGAACGCGCCGAGCGCGAGCAGCAGGCCCGCGACGACGCCGACCGCGCCGAGCACGACCGGATGCCGCGCCGCATGCGTCCAGAGCCGCGCATACCACGGCACGAAGCCGACCACGTAAGGCTCGCCCACGCGCATGCTGTCGACCGTGCCCGGCCGCACCACCGCGAGATCGCCCTGCAGCTGCGACACGAGCCCGGCGTTCTCGAACACGTCGAGCAGCGTGCCGAGCTGCGGCTGGTCGGTCGCCGTCAGCGCGACGACGCTGCGGCCGCGGCTGTCCGGCAGCTCGAAGCCGACGAGCGCCGCGAGCGAGCCGGTCTGCTCGATGTGCGCGCCGCCCTCGGCCATGCCGACGCCGTTGCGCCAGCGCTCCTTGACCGTGAACGCGACCCGCGCGCCGCCCGCGCCGCCCTGCTCGCCGAACGACAGCGGCAGCGCCGCCCGCCAGCGCTCGAGCAGCGGGAACGACGGCGCGCCGTCGATCACCAGCAGGTCCTTGTCGCGCAGCGCGGCCATGTCGCCCGGGCGCGCGACCTGCACGCGCAGCGCCGGGTAGCCGGTCCACTCGCCCATGTGGCCGAGCATCGTCAGGTACGCCTCGAGCTCCTGCGGCGACGGCCGGTCGGCGAGCACGACCGCGGTCTGCGACAGGTCCGCGAAGCGCGTGAACGGGAAGCCGCTGTTCGCGAAATACGCGAGGTTCGGCAGTTGCGCGTAATGGACGAAGTGCGAGAAATCGATCGTCGAATCCGGGTCGATCGCCGCGCGCTGCGGCTCGGTCGCGGTGCTCGAGCACAGGCCCGTCTTCTGCGAATCGAGCGTGAAGCGGAACTGCAGCTGGTTGCCGCTGCCGACGCGGAACGCCGGAATGTCGACGTCGCTCGTCACGCGCCCTTCCGGCACCGACAGCAACGGCAGCTGCATGCGGCCGCGCGCGTCCTCGGCGTGGGACGGCCCGAGCCGGTACGACTTCACGAGCTGGTCGTTGATCTCGACCGCGAGCGTCGAATTGTCCTGCACGGTCGGCGCCGTGTAGCGGTAGCGCAGCGTGATCGGCACGCCCGCGCCGTTCCACGAATGCAGGTCGGCCGGCACCCGCAGGTTCAGCCGGATCGCGTCCGGCGACGTGCCGCGCACTTCCAGCTCGCGCGGGTCCGCCACCAGCTCGCGGAACGCGATCGGCCGGTCGACCGGCAGCCAGCGCGGCGCGTCGTACGGCTTGCGCGGCGCGCCGGCGTCGACGTGCGCGACCGTCGCCGACGGCCCCGACAGCGCCGCGCGGCCGAGCACCAGCGTCGCGGCCGCGTCGTCGACTTCGGCGGCCGTGCGGCCGGTGACGACCAGCACCTTGCGCTCCGGCGCGGCGGGATTGTCGACGACCGCGAGCGTCGGGCCGTTGACGGACGGCAGCGCGAGGCCCGGCGGCAGCGCGGCGACCGGGCCGATCAGCACCGCGTGGTCGTTCGCCGGCAGCGCGGACGACACCGGGAAGCGCGCATGGCGGTAGTCCGCGAGCGCGCCGAACCACGACGCGAGCACGCCCGCGCTGCGCAGCGTCGCGGTGTCCGGCGACGCGGGCAGCACGAACGGCAGGCGCACCCGCCCGTTGTCGCGGCGGTCGAAGAACGGCGCGGGCAGCAGCGCGAGATCGTTCGGCAGGCGCACCGGCGTCTCGTCGAGGATCAGCTCGCTCGTCGGGCTCACGTCGGCCCACAGCGCCGAATTCGCGGGATCTTCGCAGTGATCGAGCGAATAGTGCGCGATCAGCCGCAGCCCGATCTGGTTGAAATCCGAGAAATAGCGCGGATCGATCGGGATCTCCTGCGTGACCGTGCGGCCCGCGCGCGGCGCGTCGAACGGCACGGTGGCGACCACCTCGCCGTTGATCGACACCTTCAGGTGCGACAGCGGGAACACCAGCGACGGCGAGTACGCGTAGGTCAGGCGCAGCCGCGCGGCGCTCACCACGCGGTCGAGCCGCACGCCGGCGCTGATCGTGCGCGCGTCGTCGGCGCCGCGCAGGCGCAGCGGATCGAACGCGCCGAGCGTCGAGAACGGCAGGCGCACGGTGGTCGCGCCCCGGACGGCGGACGGCGCGCTCGCCGGGGCCGTCGGAGCCGCCACCTGGGCTGCGACCGGCGCCGGAACCGGAGCCGGAATTGCGGCGGCCCCGGCCGTGCCGGGCGCGACCGGCGTGGCGGCCGGCAGGCAGGCCGCGTAGAACGTGCCGGCCGCGGCCGCGATCGAGACGAACAGCGATGCGGCCGGCTTCATGCGCGGCCCCGCTTCATGTGATGGTCGACAGTGTCGAAAGCGACGCACGCGGCGCAGCCGGGCAGGCGAATGCACATCCCCAATGCTTCCCCTTGAATCCAGGTCCTGATGTGGTGATCGAATCGGCGTGGCTGGCCACGACAGCGCCCCCGCGCCGCTGCGCATGCCTGGCACCGGCACCCGCGCAAATCCGATTCGTCACACTATCTCAAAAATAGATTAAAAATTACCCCAGTTCGAACATGCACTGCATGAAAGCCCCGATTCCGGTCAGAAATGCTGCACGCCGTGCGTGAGAGGTATGAATTGCGCCGTTGCTGCTGAAATCGCCGAACGGCACAATGCCGGACGCTGCCGGCGCGGAAAATCGTGCACGGGCCCTGAATCCGGCAGGCGAAACGTCGACGGCGAGCCCGTTGCAGGCCGCGCGCCTCTGCGTAAGCGGCGCGTATGCTACCGCATTCCGCAACCGCCCGCCGCGTTTTCTTCGTGGAAAAACCAACGTGCATCAATCCTCAGACATCGCCATCCCGCCCCCGGAAACCCTGCTGCGCATCATCGCCGCGCAGACCGAAATCGCCCGGCTCGGCCTCGACCTCGGCAGCGTGATGGCCTACGTCGCCGACCTGATGCCGCGCCTCACGGGCGCGGCCGGCGCGGCGGTCGAGTTCGCGGAAGGCGACGACATGGTGTATCGCGCCGCATCGGGCAACGCCGCCGGGATGCTCGGGCTGCGGCTGCGGCGCTCGGGCAGCCTGTCGGGCCGCTGCGTGACCGAGGGCGAGATGCTGCGCTGCGTCGATTCGGAGATCGATCCGCGGGTCGATCGCGACGCGTGCCGCCGCGTCGGACTGCGCTCGATGCTCGTGATGCCGCTCACGCACCTCGACACGACGGTCGGCGTGCTCAAGGTGATGTCGCCGAGCGTGGACGGCTTTTCGCCGGCCGACGCCGGCACGTTGCGCCTGATGGCCGGGCTGATCGCCGCGGCGATGTTCCATGCGGCGCGCAACGAGGCGAACGAGCTGTACCTGCGCGCGACGCACGACGCGCTCACCGGCCTGCCGAACCGCGCGCTGTTCTACGACCGCCTGCGGCAGTCGATGCACACCGCGCTGCGCGGCAACGGCAGGCTCGGCATCCTCAACATCGACATGGACGGCCTGAAGCCGATCAACGACGTGCTCGGGCACCGTGCGGGCGACGCCGCGCTGCGCGAGACCGCGGCGCGGATGATGGGCGTCGTGCGGCGTTCGGACACGGTCGCGCGGCTCGGCGGCGACGAATTCGGCGTGATCCTGCCGAACATCCGCGGCCGCGACGACGCGCAGACGCAAAGCGACCGGCTGGCCCGCCAGGTCGGCGCGCCGTTCGAGTTCGAAGGCCGGCCGCTCGCGCTCGGCGTCAGCGTCGGGATCGCGGTGCTGCCGGACGACGGCACCGAAATGGACGCGCTGATCGAGCACGCGGACCAGGCGATGTACGAGGTCAAGCGGTCGCGGCCGCATCGCGCGCAGCGCGATGAAGTGACGGCGTGACGGGCTGACGTCAGGCCAGCACGCGCCAGATCCCCGACGCCGCGATCGCGGCCCCGACGACGAGCCACTGGACGACCGCGATCCATACGCCGGTCCGGCACAGGCCGATCGCGCCGCGCACCCGCGCATCGAGCGTGCGGCCGGCCTTCGTCGCGTCGATCCAGCCGAGGTCGGCGAGCGCGCGGTCGAGCGCGGCAAGCGCATCGGCGCCGGCGGGCTCCGGCGGCGCCGCTGCCGACACCGCATCAGCCAGCGCCGCGAACAATCTGCGGTCGATCGCGATCCGCACCGCGAACCACAGCGCCGCGACGCCCGACGCGGTGCTGACGCTCGCGAGCAGCGCCTGCGCGAACGGCGCGGCGCTCCAGCCCGACGCGACCCACCATCCCGCGCCCGCCGCCACGAGTGCAACGGCGACCGCCCACGCGCCCGCATCGAGCGCGCCGCGCGCCGCGGCGATCCGGTACGGCGCGGACCGGTCGCGCATCATGCGCCCTCCTCCGCCGCCCGGCGGTCGATCCAGTCCTGCAGCACGGCCACCGCTTCATCCGACCACACCGCGCGCGGCCGGACCGCCCGCACCGCGGCCAGCGCGTCGCGCGCATCGTGCAGCCCGCGCCGCATCGCGATCCATGCGGCCGCGCACAGCACGCTGCGCCCGTAGCCGAGCGCGCAGCAGACGAGCACGTCGCGCCCCTCGCCGTGCAGGCGCTCGAGCGCCGCGACGGCCTGCTGCAATTGCCGCGCCGTCGGCGCGACGAGATCGAGCTGCGGCACCGTCGCATACGCGCACGACGGGTCCGCCGCGGCCCAGCGCGGCATCTCGGCGGTCAGGTCGACGACGCCGGTAAAGCCGTGCCGCCGCAGCTCGCGCGTGGTCGGCGTGCGGCCGATCGACACGCGCTCGTCGAGCCGCGCGGGCGCGGGCCGCCGGAACGTCCACGCGCGCGAGTTGACGAACGCGCCGGCGATCGTCGGTGCGAGCAGCCATTGCATGAACGGCGGGAACCGGCCGTCGGCGTCCTTCTGGAACGCGCCCGGCGCGCCGCGCCAATAGATCCATGCGACGCACGCGAGCGCCAGCGCGACCCACCCCGCCGCCAGCGCCCAGCCGGCCGCGCGCGCAATGGAAGCGAGCGCGAGCAGCGCGAACAATGCGACAACGCCCGCGCCGAGCGCATAGCGGCGCGCCAGCGCGCGGCTCGCCGCCGAGGGCGCCATGGAAGGCGCCGCGTCCGTGACCGGCCGCCGGCCCGACGTGTCGCGCAGCGGGAACAGGAGCAGCGCGAGACAGCCGACCGCCGCGCCGGTCGGCACGTCGATCACGTGATGCTGGTAGGTCGTCAGCACCGACACGCCGATCGCCGCGAACCACAGATGCAGCGCGGCGCGCGCCAGCGTGCCGCGCAGGTGCGTTGCGTAGACTGCCCACAGCACGACGAGCAGGCCGATATGCAGCGACGGCGCCTGGTTGAACGGCTTGTCGAAGCCCATCAGCAGCGTGAACAACGCGCCTGCCACGCCGCCCGCGTCGGGCCGCTCGAAGCCGAAGCGCAGCGGCCACGCGATGAAGCACGCGACCGAGATCAGCTGCACGGTCAGCAATCGCTTCACGTGATCGAGCAGGTCGTCGCGGCGGGTCCAGAAGAAGAACGACAGCGCGTACAGCAGGTCGATCGACCAGTACGGCACGATCGTCCACGGCACGAACGGGATCGCATGCTCCCAGCCGAACGCGAAGGTCGGCACCGCGGCGCGCCGCGCGGCGAGCCAGTTCGCGAAGCCGTAGCTCGAGAAGAACACCGCGCCCATCACCGCAAGCCAGCGCAGGCGCAGCGCAAACGACGCGTCGCGCGCACCGGCCGCCGCCGGTGCAGGTGCAGGTGCAGAAAGGCCGCGTGCGCCGCCGCCGAGCTCGCTCGTCACGCGTCGACCCGCTGCGCGAGACTGACCGTGAAGATCCCCATCTCGTCGATCCGCTGGTCGAGCTTGCGGAACCCGGCGCGCGCGACGAGCTCGTCCATCTCGGCCTGCGAGCGGCGCCGCATCACCCAGGTCGCGTCGCCGCGGTGGTTGTTCAGCGCGCGCGCGATGAACTCGAGCTGCGGATGCCACGGCTGCCCCGTGTAGACGAGATAGCCGCCCGGCGGCACCGCCTGCGCGAGCCCGCGCAGCGAGCGCTCGATCAGCGCGTTCTCGCCGAACAGCTCGTAGAGGCCCGACACGATCGCGAGCGTCGGGCGCGGCTCGAGCGTCGCGAGCGACGCCTCGTCGAACGCGTCGCCGCGCTCGAAGCGCGCGATCGGCTCGAGGCCGCGCTGCGCGATCAGCACGCGCCCTGCCTCGACGTTCGGCGGGCTGTAGTCGCGCAGCGTGATGTCGTCGGGCGCGGCGCCGTCGCGCTCGGCCGCCGACGCGATCGCGTCGAGCACGTAGCGGCCGTGCCCGGCCGCGATGTCGACGATCCGCACCGGCGCGCTGGCGCCGCGCAGCCGCGCGATCGCCGCGCCGATCAGTTCCTGCAGGTGCAGCTTGCGCTGGCGGATGCCGGCCCAGCCCGGCGAATCAAGATAGGTGCGGTCGATCAGCCGGCCGACGCCGAGGCGCCCCTGCGCATGGTTGCGGTACACGTAGTCGAGCGTCGAGCCCGAATCGAAGCCGAGCTTCAGCCCGAGCGCGATGCCGTCGGACAGCGCGCCGCCCGCCTTCAGCCCTGCCCGCGTGACCGCCCAGTAAGCGCGCGTGAGCGGATTCGCGGGCGGCAGCTGGAGCGCCGCGTATTCGTCGTGGAACGCGCCGCGCCGGTCGGCGTCGGCGAGCGACACGCACGGGCTCGGCGCATCGAATTCGCGCAGCACGAACGCGCGCAGCGGCGCGAGCGCCTGCGCGCGGTCGCGCTCGCCGAGCGTGTCGTGATAGAAGCCCGGCAGCACGATGCGCTCCTTGCGCGCCGCGCCGAGGCGCTCGTAGAAGCGGTCCTGCGGGCCGCGATGGACGACCCAGTCCGCGCCGGAGATCAGCAGCTGCGTCGGCACGGTGATCGCCGCGGCGTCCGCGACGATCCGCTGCGCGGTGTCGTGCAGGTCGAGCAGCATGTTGACCGCGATCGGCCGCGTGATCAGCGGATCGGCCGCGTAGCTCGCGATGCGCTCGGGGTCGTGCGTGAGGAATTTCGGCTTCACGTAGCTGTTCACGTAGAACAGCCCGCGCAGCTTGTGCATCAGCCTCAGGCCGGGCCGCGCGAACGGCACGTAGAGCTTGATGCGGAACGCCGGCGACGCGACGACGAGGCAGCGGATCGGCGGCGCGTAGTCGTGCGCCCAGGTCGCCGCGAGCACCGCGCCGACGCTCTGGCCGACCACCGCCATGTCCTCGATCGCGATGCCGTGCGCGTCGCGGATGTGCTCGACGAAGGTCTGCAGGTCGCGCACCGACGCGGCCGCGCTCGGGCTGTAGCCGCGCGCGCCCGGCGAGCGGCCGTGACCGCGCGCGTCCCACGCGAAGAACGCGAATTCGGGCAGGTCGAGCTCGTCGACGAGGTGCGCGACGCGCGCCGAATGCTCATGCCCGCGATGCAGCAGCACGATCGCGCCGCGGCAGCGCGCGCCAGTCGCGGGCCAGTGACGGTAGAACAGCGTTTCGCCGTCATGGGTGGTGAAGTCTGCCTCGCGGGCGATGCGTGCGCTCATGCGTTTTCTCTCGTTTCGTTATTCGAATCTATTCGACGCCACCCCACGACGCCGTTCCCCGGCGTTGCCCGGGTCAGCCGCCCGCTTCGGCGACGCCGGCCCGCACGCGCCGCACCACGGTCACGACCGACAGCACGATCAGGAGCCGCCACAGCCATGCGGCGATGCCGCCGACCGGCAGGCCGACGCCGATCCACAGCGCGAACGCGCCGAGCGCGAGCGCCCGGTCGCTCTTGCCGAACGGGCCGTCGTAGCGCCGGCTCGCGCCGGCGAGCGGCCCGATCAGCCCCGCGCCTTCGACGATCACCGCCAGCAGTGCGAACAGCCAGACGTCCGCTTGAGCGAACGCCGGCACCGCGAGGAACGGCAGCACGAGCGCGACGTCCGACACGATGTCGCCGAGCTCGTTCAGGTACGCGCCGAGCGTGCTCTTCTGCCCGTGCTCGCGCGCGAGCATGCCGTCGATCGCATTCAGCGCCATGCGCAAGAACAGCCACAGCGGGATCAGCAGGAACAGCGCCTTGGCGAGCCCGCCGAGCCCGGCGAGCGCGCCGACGACGATCGAGCCGCCGGCGGCGAACAGCGTGACCTGGTTCGCGGTGACGCCGCGTTCGGCAAGGGAATCCGCGAGCGGGCGCAGGCAGTTCTGGAATTTGGGTTTGAGTGCGTAGAGGCTCATCGTTTTATTCGCACGGCTTGCGGGACGTCTTCGCCGGTCATGCCCCGGATGGCGGAGAGGTCGTATCAATGGACGGCCATAATCGTCGCCGAGCGGCCATCGTGCGTCAAGCATGCCGAAAGGTGTCGCGCGACGCCCGACGCCGCGGGCCGCGGGCCGCGGGCCGCGGCGCGGCATTCTGGTGTTTTTCGCGGAAACTCGCGATAATCCGCTGGCCCGAATGCCGCGCCACATCGTATTCGCCGCATTCGCGCACCTGTCCAATAGCGGTCATTCACGCCGTTCATCGCGACTTCCGCCGATTATCGCGGGCCCGCGACAGGCATTCACAAACTTGAAAATAGTCAAATATGGGCCGTCCGGCGCGCCACGCAGCGCGCCGGCATTCCGGGAACCTGCCCGCCGCAGCGATGCGGCGCGGCAGGCATGCGAACAGGAGGCGCGTCGCCGATGAACATCCTGCATGCTTGGCAACGCGATTTCCTGCTGTCGATCGTGCGCCTCGTCGCCGGCGCGTATCCGGTCTGGCATCAGGCGCCGCCCTCGCCGACGCAGAAAATCTACTTCTCGAACCATACGAGCCACATCGACACGCTCGCGATCCTCGCCGCGCTGCCGCGCAACGTGCGCGCGGTCGTGCGGCCGGTCGCCGCGCGCGACTACTGGGACAGCAGCGACCTGAAGCGCCACATCGCGCAGAAGCTGCTGAACGTCGTGCTGATCGACCGCCACCGCGAAACCGGCGGCGACCCGCTCGACCCCGTGCGCGACGCGCTCGCGCAGGGCCATTCGATCATCATCTTCCCCGAAGGCACGCGCAGCGCGGAAGCGCTGCCGCAGCCGTTCAAGAGCGGGCTGTTCCATCTCGCGAGCGAGTTCCCGAACGTCGCGCTCGCGCCGGTCTACCTGGAGAACCTGCAGCGGATCATGCCGAAAGGCGCGATCTGGCCGGTGCCGCTGATCTGCAAGGTGCACTTCGGCGCGAACGAGGCGCGCGGCGACCAGGAGGACAAGCCGTCGTTCCTCGCCCGCATGCGCGACGCGATCGTCGCGCTCGCGCCGCAGCGCCCCGCAGGCTGAACGCCGCGCTTCCCTTCTCATCCGGACTTCGATATGCGTACTCTCTTCTGGGAACTGGTCGCGGGCGTCACGGCCCTCCTGGCCGTCGCGACCGTGATCGGCGCGATCCTCGGCGCGCGCAGCGGCGGCGCGAGCGCGACCATCGTCAACCTGAACCAGCGCATCCACGCGTGGTGGGCGATGATCGCGGTGATGGTGATCGCGATCGGCCTCGGCAACAACATCACCTACCTCGTGTTCGCGCTGCTGTCGTACCTGACGCTGCGCGAATTCATCACGCTCACGCCGACCACCGCGAGCGACCACACGACGCTGTTCATCGCGTTCTTCGTCGCGATTCCCGTGCAGTACCTGCTGCTCGCGATCGACTGGTACGGGATGTACTCGATCTTCGTGCCGGTGCACCTGTTCTTCGCGATGTCGCTCGTGTCGGCGCTCACGCAGGACACGCGCGAGTTCCTGAGCCGCAACGCGAAGATCAACTGGGCGCTGATGGTCTGCGTGTACGGGCTGAGCCATGCGCCCGCGGTGCTGATCCTCGACATTCCGCACTACACCGGCCAGAACGCGCTGCTGCTGTTCTTCTTCCTCGTCGTCGTGCAGATCAGCGACGTGCTGCAGTACGTGGTCGGCAAGCTGTTCGGACGCCGCAAGATCGCGCCGCGCCTGTCGCCGTCGAAGACGATCGAGGGCTTCGTCGGCGGCGGCCTGCTCGCGACGCTGTGCGGCGCGTCGCTGTATCGCGTGACGCCGTTCAGCTTCGGCGCGGCGTTCGGCATCTCGCTCGCGATCGTGATCGCGGGCTTCGTCGGCGGGCTCGTGCTGTCGGCCGTCAAGCGCTCGCTCGGCACGAAGGACTGGGGCTCGATGATCGCCGGCCACGGCGGGATGCTCGACCGCGTCGACTCGATCTGCTTCGCGGCGCCGGTGTTCTTCCACCTCGTCCGGTACCTGTACGTGTGATGCGCGGGCGGCACGACCTGCCGCCTCGCATTACGCGCGCGCCCCGCTCAATACCCTTCCTGCAATGCCTTCGGCACGACGTAGCGGCCGCGTGCTGCGTCGAACTTCACCGTGTAGCGCGCATGGATCGCCCGGTTTCCGCGCGAGCCGGTTTCGGTCACCGTCAGCGGATAGACGTCGTCGCTGCCGCTCGTATCGGGCGTGATCTCGAAGCGCCGCGCCTCGCAGTGCGCCTTCGCATTCGCGCAGTCGTTCGACGCTGAATTGTCGAGCGCTTCGTTGATGCGCGGCGCGGCCAGCACGAACCCGTTGCCGCGCGGCAGCCAGATGCTGCGCATGCTCACCGAATAGCCCTGCAGCGTCACGCCGTCGCTCAGCACGAAGCCGAACAGATGCGGCCCGAGGCGCTGGATGCTCACCGTGCCCGGCTCGCCGTAGTTGCCGGACGCGATGTCGGCTTTCGTGATCACCGGCGCCAGCGCCTTGCCGTCCCGCACGGGCTTGAGCACGTACAGGTCGACCGCGCCCGTATCGCCCTGGGAATCCATGCGCGGCGTGCCGTTCTGCACGCTGGCGGCGGTTGCGCCGCACATCGCGAGCAGGTAGCGCGGGCCGTCCGGCGTGCTCACCCGCAGCGACGCGCACGGCTGGTAGACGTTGTCGCCGTCGACGGGCTGCCAGCCCCGGCGATCGGCGCGCCACTTGCCGTAGGTGTCGCGGATGAAGCCGTGCAGCAGGCGGTCGGGGGGCGTAGCGTCGGCCGCATGCGCGGCTTGGGCCGGCAGCGCGGCGCACAGGCCGCAGCCGGCAATCGTCAGCAGTCGGCTGACGCGGCGGAAAGTCGAGGTCATCTGAAATGCGGGCCCGTCGGAGTGTCGTTGTTCTTTCTGTTGGCGCAGCCGTCGGCGGCGCCATCCCGGAATCGCGACAGCTTATCAGGATGGCGTGCCGGATCGACGGGTGCGATGGGTAGTCGCTCGGGCCGACGCACGCGCATGCGGCGGCCGATCGCGCGTCGGTCAGGCACCGGCGCGCGCAAAAGCGGCGCGGTCGGCACGCGCGCCGCCACGCCGCGTCATCGCGCAATCAAGCGCGCCGTCGAGCGCACCGCCCGGCGGCTCAAGGAAACGCCGGGATCGTCGGGTCGTGCCCTTCGACGTCCGCTTCCGGATGGTGCTTCTTGATCAACGCCTCGATTTCATCGACGCGATCGGTCTTGACGTCCACCATCAGCAGCAGTTCGCCCTTCTCGACCGCACCCTCGAAGCGCTTGAGCCGCGTATTCGGCACGTCGACGCCGATCATCGTCGCGGTCCACGCGCCGAACCCGGCGCTGAGCAGCGTGATCAGCACAACGGCGCCCGCGCCGAACTTCAGCCCTTCCGGATGGAACACCAGCGCGGCGAGCCCGACCACCATCCCCACCAGCCAGCCGACCAGCGTGCCGCGCCCGAGCGCCGGCAGCAGGTCGCTGCGCTGCGCGAGCGTCGCTTGCGGCAGGTTTTCGGTTTTCACGCCCGGCGCCGCCAGCACGTGGACATGGCGCCATTCGACTCGTTTGAGCAATAACTCGTCGATGATCCGCGTCGCACTCTTCGCGTTGGGCAACAACACGTAGATTCTTCGCATTTCCCGCCCCTCCTTCCCGTGCCCGCGAACGGCCGCGACACGCGCGTCGCGGCGCGCCACGCCGGAGCTTGCGCAACCGTGGGCCGCAGTCCTTTCATATTAGTCGCTATCCCTGTCCGTGGCTGTCCTCATCATTTCGGCCGGCCAGCGTACGATCCCCGTTTCGCTCGATGACGGGGTCGAAGCGCATCGCACGCGCCGACGCGTACCAACACGGCCGACCGATCGGCCCCGCTCACGCCGGCGCCGGCACCTCGATCGCGAGCAAGGCCGAGCTGACCGACTTGCCGTGCGCATCGAGCGCGAGCGAACGCGTGACGCCGCCGCCGAGCGCCGCGCCGAGCACGAAGTTGAACGCAGCCAGCTTCGGCAATTCGTGACGCACGACGTCGCCGTGCACGATGTCGGCGAGCCACGCCTTGACCGCGTCCGCGCTCAGGTGCGTGCGCAGATGATCGTAGTGACGCGGATCGTGGCAGATCACCGACACGTTCAGCGTGTTGCCCTTGTCGCCGGTGCGCGAATGCGCCAGTTCCCGCAGCTTCATCTCAAGCCTCCACGAATGAAAACGACGGCGTGACGGCCGTGCGCGGCAACAGCACCGACTGCACCGCGATCACTTCGCGCGTCGCCTTGACGACCCCGCCGCCGCCCGCCGGGCCGTTGGTATAAAGCGTCTCGACCTCGTTGCCGATGCGCAGCGCTTCGTCGGCCGTCGCCGCGCGCCCGGCCACCCGCACGCGCACTTCGGCCGGCTCGCCGGGCTCGGCCACCGCGGTGCCGCCGTACAGCGAATCGACGCCGATCAGGTCGAAGCGCAGCTCGCTCGCGGCCACGCCCGTCAGCGCGAGGCGCTCGCGGACGATGTCGAGCGCGACGCGCGCCCGCGCCAGCGCGCCGGGGCCGCCGTACGAAATCTGCCCTTCGCCGATGAAGCCGTCCGCATACGCGACCGACACCTTCAGCGTGTCCGGCCGCGCAACGCCGCGCCCGCCCGTCACGCGCACGCGATCCGGCGCCTCCTCCGTCACGTCGACGCCGCTGAAATCCGCGATGACGTCCGGCTGCAGATAGCGGGCAGGATCGTGAATCTCGTAGAGCAGCTGTTCCTTGCAGGTCGCCGCGCTCACACGGCCGCCCGCGTGCGGCACCTTCGTAATCACGACCGAGCCGTCCGCGTCGACCTCGCCGATCGGAAAGCCGAGCCGCGCGAGGTTCGGCACGTCCTTGTAGCCGGGGTCGGCGAAATAGCCGCCCGTCACCTGCCCCGCGCATTCGAGCAGATGGCCGACGACGGTCGCCTGCCCGAGCGTGCGCCAGTCGTCCATGCGCCAGCCGAATTCATGGATGAGCGGCGCGGCGAACAGCGACGGGTCCGCGACGCGCCCCGTCAGCACGATGTCCGCGCCGGCCGCGAGCGCGTCGACGATCGGCGCGGCGCCGAGGTACGCGTTCGCCGATACGATGCGGTCGCGATACGCGGCGACGTCGTCGCCGGTTTCCTCGAAACGGAACCGCCCTTGCAGCACGACGTCGAGCACGTCGTCGCCGCCGACCGCCGCGATCTTCAGCCCGCCGAAGCCGAGCGACTGTGCGATCTGCGCGGTCCTGCGTGCGGCCGCGTGCGGATTCGCGGCGCCCATGTTCGACACGATGCGCACGCGCCTCGCCACGGCAACCGGCAGCACGGCCCGCATCCGCGCGTCGAGCAGCGGATCGTAGCCGAGCGCCGGATCCCTGCGCTTCGCCTGCTGCGCGATCGCGATCGTGCGCTCCGCGAGGCATTCGAACACCAGGTAATCGAGCCGGCCGTGTTCGGCGAGTTCGACGGCCGGTTCGATCCGGTCGCCCGAGTAGCCTGCGCCCGCGCCGATGCGTACGCGCTTTCCGGGTTGCATTGCTGACATCATTGCACCGTCATCAGGTAGGACTCACAACGAGAAGATTCCCAGCGCGACGCACGCGACCGTCATGACGATCGACGCGCCGAACAGCAGCGGGAACGTGAATTTCTGGTGCTCGGCGAGCTCGATCCCGCACAGGCCGACGACGAGGAACGTCGCGGGCGTCAGCGGACTGACGGGAAACCCCGTCGTCATCTGGCCGAGCAGCGCCGCCTGCCCGACATGCACGGCCGGCACGCCGAGCTGGCCGGCCACTTCGGCGACCACCGGCAGCACGCCGAAGTAGAACGAATCGGGATCGAACACCATGCTGAGCGGCATCGACAGCAGCCCGAGCACGACCGGGATGTGGCCGGCCATCGACGGCGGCACGAAGCCGACCGCCGCCTGCGCCATCGCCTTCAGCATCCCGCTGCCCTGCATGACGCCGGTGAACACGCCGGCCGCGAGCAAAATGCCCGCCATCATCAGCGCGGCGCGCGCATGCGCGTCGATGCGCTTCCTCTGCATGTCGACGTCCGGATAGTTGACCATCAGCGCGATGCACAACCCGACCATGAACATGATCGCCGGCGGGATCTTCTCGCCCATCACGACCATCGTGCCGAGCACGACGAGCGTCAGCGCGAGGTTGAACCAGAAGTTGCGCGGCCGGCGCAGCGCCTGTTCTTCCGGTGTCAGCTCACGCGTCGGCAGCGGAATCGACGCGTCGTGCCGCGCGATGCCGAGGCGCTTCTCCTCGCGCCGGCCGAGCCAGTACGCGGCGCCGAACACGAACACGAGGCCGATCGCCTGCACCGGAATCAGCGGATTGAACAGCGCCGACACCGGCAGGTGCAGCGACGCCGACGCGCGGATCATCGGCCCCGTCCACGGCAGGAAGTTGATGCCGGCCGCCATCGACACGGCCGCGGCCAGCACGCGCCGGTCCATCTTCAAGCGGTCATAGAGCGGCAGCACCGCCGGAATCGTCACGAGGAAGCACACGGCGCCGGAGCCGTCGAGATGGATCAGCAACGCGAGCAGCGTCGTGCCCATCACGATGCGCGTCGGCCGCGTGCCGACCGCGCGCAGGATGCGGTCGATGATCGGATCGAGCGTGCCGGCATCGGTGATCGTGCCGAAATAAAGGATCGCGAACACGAACATGCCGACGACCGGCGCGAGGTTCTTCAGCCCGTCGACGACGAACTTGCTGGTCTGCAGCCCGAAGCCGCCGATCAGCGATGCCGCGATCGGCACGACGATCAGCGCGACGAGCGGGGACATCCGCTTCGACAGGATCGCGCCGAGCAGGACGGCGATCGTGACGAGCCCGAGTAATGGCAGCATGCTTGTCTCCAACCATTGTCTTTTGTTGGAGACGAGCGTAAGGTCGGCGCAGCGATAGCACAATTGAAATGATTTGATCGCAGCAATTACGACTTGTTATGGATCTGAATCTTCGCGACATTCGTGCGTTCGTCACCGTCGCGCACGCCGGCAACTTCACGCGCGCCGCCGCGCGCCTCCATCTGTCACAGCCCGCGCTGACCGTGCAGATCCGGCGGCTGGAGGAGATCGTCGGCGCGCGGCTGTTCGACCGCAACAGCCGCAGCGTCGCGCTGACGCAGACGGGGCGCGAGCTGCTGCCGCTGCTGCAGCGTTCGCTCGACGACATGGAGCGCGTGCTGCGCGATGCGCGCGCGCTCGGTGAAGGATCGAGCGGCACCGTCCGGCTCGCGTGCCTGCCGACGTTCGCGTCGAGCGCGCTGCCGGAGCTGATCCAGGCGTTCAGGCGGGACGTGCCGCTCGCCGGCTTCGAGATTCGCGACGGCGTCGCGAGTCTCGTCACGTCGCTCGTGCGCAACGAGGAAGCGGATCTCGGCCTGACGGGCGGCGACGCGTTCGATGCGGCGCTCGAGGTGCTGTATGCGGGCTCGGACCGGCTGGTCGCCGTGTGCCCGAAGGATCACGCGCTGGCGCGCAAGCGCCGCGTCACGGCCGCCGACGTCGCGCGCGAGCCGCTCGTGCTGACCGCGCAGGGCACCAGCGTGCGCAGCGTCGTCGATGCGGCGCTCGACGCGGCCGGCTGCGAGCCGGACATCGCGTGCGAACCGACCTACATGACGACGGCCGTCGCGATGGTGCGCGGCGGGCTCGGCGTGACGATCCTGCCCGCGACGGCGCGCGAAGTGCTGACCGAACCGGCGCTCGTCGCGAAACCGATCGACGATCCCGCGTTCGTGCGCCCGATCGCGTTGATCCGCAAACGCGGACGCACGCTGCCGCGTGTCGCGGAAGCGTTCGTCGCGTTGATGTTGCGGGAATTGAAGGCGGTGTGAACGATGCGCCGCTCGCGTGATCAGCGCGTCCGTACTCAGAACTTGTGCCGTATTCCCATCGACACTGAAACCTGCTGACGCGTCGCCGACGGCGAGTTGTAGTAGATCTGCGCATGGTTCGCGTCACCCGCCGCGCGTTGAAAAATGCCCGCCAGGAAGAGATCCGTCCGCTTCGACAGGAACCAGTCGACGCCGGCATCGACCTGATGCCATTTGGGCCGCTTGCCGGCAGGTTCGGAGCGACCGTCGGTAAAGATGTAGCCGATGCCGACCAACAGCGTCGGCGACAGGTAGTCGGTCACCGTCGCCTCGTAGTTGTCGAGCGTCAGCCTCGACCGGTCGACATAGTCGAAACGGGATTGCGTGTATAGCAGCGATACTTTCGCGCTCCCCAGCGCATACGATCCGCCGATGCCGACCATCCGCTGCCGGTCGACACCCGCGCCTGCGTCGCTCGCCACGAACGGTGACGTGAATCCATAGTCGCCCGATACCGCCCCCGCGGTATTCGCCGCGTCGTTGGGGCGATTGACGACGTGATAGGCCATCGCGGCGCTGAACGGTCCGCTTGCATAGGTCAGCGCCGCGTTGAAATCGCGATTGCGGGAAAACCCCGCGGCCTGGTTCGAGATGCCATACGCGGACAACAACTGGAAACCGGCGACGTTCGCGCTCTTGTACTGGATCGTGTTGTTGATGCGGAAGGTCGGAAAGACGTTGTCGTTGTCGCCGATCGGGGGACCGTAGGTCGCGAACTGGACGGCTGCCTCGTAAGCCCCGAGGCTTTGCGCCATCGTGTCGGTCTGCCGACCGAACGTGACCTGCCCGAATCGATCGTTGGCAATCCCGACCAAGGCCTGCCGGCCGAACAGGCGCCCTCCCTGGCCGAGCACGCCGGTCGACAGGTTGAATCCGCCCTCCAGCGTGAAGATCGCGCGCGTTCCGCCGCCCAGCTCCTCCTTCCCGGTCAGGCCGAACCGCGGCGACTGCTGGATGCCGCTCGCCAGTTGCCACTGCGCGTGTCCGCCCGCATTGTTCGTATACATGACGCCTTCCGACAGAATTCCATACAGCGTCACGCTGCTTTGTGCATGAGCCACGCCGGCCAGCGCCAGCGCAAGGCCGGGCAATATCGGTTGTTTGTTCATTCGTCTCCTCGCGCCTGATGGTGGATGACGTGCGCGGCCGCGCACCGTCAGTGCACAAGCTATAATTTATAAATTATGATGTCTATATAAATATATGGGAATTTGCACAAACCATGGTTTCCCCTGACGACATCCCGAATGTGTATACTTCGCGGACGACAACAGGCAGGCCCGCAACAGCGGTTGCGGAGGCAGCACGATGGGACAACGCGCACAATCGCTACAACGGACTGAAGCGGACGCCCCGAAAGCCACGCTTTCGGAACAGGCGTACGACTATCTGCAGAGCGACCTGCTCGCCGGCGTCTTTTCCCCTGGAGAGAAGTTGCGCCCGCAAGCGCTTCAGGAACGGTATGGCGTCGGCATCAGCCCCATTCGCGAGGCGCTGATGCAGTTGAGCTGCGACGGACTCGTGGCCAACGAGGGCCAGCGCGGCTTCAGGGTCGCCGGCGTATCGAAGGAAGACCTCTTCGACATTCTCGAAACGCGCAAGAAAATCGAGAAGGACCTCCTTGCCGACGCGATCAAGCGCGGCGACGAGGAATGGGGCGCGCAGATCACGGCAGCGTTCTACAAGCTGGTCCACACGCCGCTGCCCGCAGACCACGACATCCCTGCCGCCAATCGTTGGGAGCTTGCGCACCGGCGGTTCCACGCCGCGCTGCTCAGCGCGGCCCGTTCGGAATGGTTGCATCGCATCGACGAGCAGCTCGTGCGGCATTCGGAGCGCTACCGCCGGATGCGGATCACGGGGCCGCTGCCGAAGGAAATTCTTGCGCGCGACATCGTGACCGAACATCAGGCGCTGATGGAGGCTGTGCTCGCGCGCGATACGAAGCGGGCGCAGGCATTGCTGCTCGCGCACATCGACGAAACCGCGCAAGTCGTCGCGCAATTCCTGTCCTGACGCGCCAGACGGACAACGGCCGTCTCGGCAACTGCCCGGCCCGTCACCCGATCGAACGCGATGCGGGTTCGACCCGCCCTCCCGGCGCGACCGGAAACGGCAGCACCGCTGCCAGCAACGCGGCGATGGCAACGCTCCCCGCCATGAAGAACAGCGCGTTCGCGAAATCGGGCGAATGGCCGCGAATCCAGCCGATCACGTACGGGCCGACGAACCCCGACAAGCCGCTGATCATGTTGACGAGCGCAAGACCGCCGGCCGCGGCGCGCCCCGTCAGGAACGACGACGGGATCGACCAGAACACGCTCAACGACGCGCCGATGCCCAGCATCGCCACGCATACGCACGCCATTGCGGCGACCGCCGACGGGGCAACCGCGCTCGCCGCGAGGCCGAGACTTCCGATCGCGAGCGGCAACGCAAGATGCCAGCGGCGCTCGAGCGTGCGATCCGAGTGGCGGCCGTTGACGACCATCGCCACCGCGCCGAGCAGAAACGGCACTGCGCTGAACAGGCCGACGCGCATCGTCGACATCTCCGCAATCTGCCTGACGATCTGCGGCAGCCACAACGTAATGCCGAAGAAACCAACCCCGACCATCAGGTAGAGCAAACCGAGCAGCCACACGATCGGCTCGCGCAGCGCGTCGCCGAATCGCTCGGTTCCAATCGACGCGGCCGCCGCACGATCGCGCTGCATCGCGTCGACCAGCCACGCACGCTCCGGTGCCGACAGCCACGTCGCCTGTTGCGGTTCGTCCGACAGGAAGCAATAGGTGACCACGCCCAGCGCGACTGCCGGCACCGCTTCGACGATGAACATCCACTGCCAGCCGGCCAGCCCGGCCGCATGGTCGATCGACATGATCGCCGCGGACAGCGGCGCGCCGACGACGACGGCGATCATGTTGGCCGACATCACCTGTCCGATTGCCCTCGCGCGCCGTTCGGCCGGGAACCAGCGGGTCAGGTAGTAGAGCACGCCGGGCAGAAACCCGGCCTCCGCCACGCCGAGCAGAAAGCGGATCGCAACGAAGCTCGTCGCATCGAAGATGAACGCCTGCAGCGCGGACACGATGCCCCACGTGACGATGATTCGCGTCAGCCAGACGCGCGCGCCGAACCGCTGAAGCGCCAGGTTGCTGGGGATTTCAAACAGGATGTAGCCGATGAAGAAGATGCCGGCCCCGAACCCGTAGAGCTCGGGCGTGAAGTGAAACGCCTTCGTCATGTCGAGCGCCGCGAAGCTCACGTTGACCCGGTCGAGAAAATTGACAAGCCACAGCATGAACAACAACGGCACGATCCTGAGCGTCGTCTTGCGCATGGCGTCGGCGGCCACGAACTGATTCATCGGTGTCTCCTGGTAGTCGTTCGGAACCTCGCGCCGTTCCGGTTCGCGAGGCGCGGACGAATCGCCGGCGCACGCCGCCGACCATCATCCGCTGCACGGATTGTTCAGCCGCAAAAAAACGCGGTCAATATAAATTTTCTATTTTGTATAAATTTTCAGGTTCCCCTATCATACGAATCCTTCAACCCAGCCGCGCAGGCAACCGGAATGCCGAACGCGTGGCGCGATCGACGAGGAGGTCGAATGATCGAGCCGGTTCTTCAACTGGAAAAACAGATGCCGCTCCCCACCGCAAGCGCCGAGGCCTATGCCGAGACCGTGCTGCGCTGGGCACGCGAGATCCCCGCCGACGCCGGCTTGCGCAACATTGCCTATGGGCCGCATCGCCGGCACACGTACGACGTCTTTTACCCGCATGACGCTGCCGGCGCGCCTGTCGTCATCTTCTGGCATGGCGGGGGCTGGACGAACGGTCACAAGGAATACGGCTGGTTCATGGCCGAGCACGTCACGCGCCTCGGCGCCGTGCTCGTCCTGCCCAACTATCGGCTTGCGCCGGAATCCCGCATGCCGGCCGCGCTCGACGACTGCACGCAATTGCTGCGCGCGCTTGCCGAGTCGCGCACGTTCGCGGGCGACATGCGAAACGTATACGTCGCCGGACATTCGGCCGGCGGCCATCTTGCCGCGCTGACCGCGTTGCGCGCCAACTCCCGGCGCGTGAATCCGGATGACGCATGGTCGATCCGCGGCTGTGCACCGATCAGCGGCATCATGGATATCAGCCATCCCGCCCCCGCGCCCGGCAGCCTCGAAGCGCGCGTCTATGACATGGTGCTCGAGCGCGCCGATGACGACGGCGTATGCAGTCCCGCCTGCTGGGCCGCCGGCAACGCCATCCCGTTCGCACTGCACTACGGCGAACGCGATTCGCCGCGCGTGATCCGGTCGAATCGCCGGCTGGCCGCGTTGCTCGCTTGTCAATCCGCACCGGTTTCGTGCCACGTCGCCACACGGCTCGACCATTTCGACACCCATCTGGCATTGCGCGATCCGGATTGTCAGTGGTACGAATCGTTGAATGCACTCATCGGAGGCAGACCGCAATGAAGGAAGAGATCGATACCGGGCTGCCCGCACTCGGCCAGCCGTTTTCGTGGGCCGTGCGCGCCGGAGATCTGGTATTCACGGCGCATGGGCCCGTCAGGCACGACGGCACCATCGAGACGGGCCCGATCGACGTGCAGGCGCGGCTGACCTTTGCCAATCTGCGACGCGCGCTGGAGGCCGCCGGCGGCTCGCTCGACGACGTCACACAGGTGATGATCCAGATGACCGACATCGCCGACATGCCGGCCATCGACCGCGTGTATCGCGAGTTCTTTGCGGCGCCCTATCCCAATCGCTCGAGCGTCGCCGTCCATGCGCTCGTGGTGCCGGGCATGGCGATCGAGATCGTTGCCAATGCCGTGCTCGGGAGATGAGCGAATCCCGGACGGTCTGTTGCGACGCGGCGCGTGCGGTTCGCCCGTATGCGCCGCCCTGTCCGTGTCGCCCCCAGGGCGACGCGGGCCCCGGCGCTACTGCGACGGTGCCGCGTCCCGCGCGCCGGCATCGACCGACAGCGCCTCGCCGATCGCATAGAAATTGCCGCCCGCGATGTAGTGCAGGCTGCGCAATGCCGGATCGGCCGCATCGAAATGCCAGTGGCCGTCGTTGAACACGCGCGTGTCGGACCACGCGCCGACGACCTCGCCGATGAACAGGTCGTAGGTCTGCTGGTTGTGCGGCTCGGGAATCAGCCTGCACGCGAGCCAGCCCGAGCAGCCGGCGACGAACGGCAGGTCGTGCCCTTCGACGTCGAACAGCGTCACGCCGGCTTCACGCAGCTTGTCCGGCCGCTCGGCGAGGCTGTGGCTGCCGACCGCATGCGTGAGCGTCAACTGCGCGGCGGTCGGGATCTGGATCACGAACATGCCGCTGCGCTCGACGAGCTCGCGGGTCTTCGCGCGCTTGTCGAGCACGACCGTCAGCTTCGGCGGCATGAAATCGAGCGCGCAGGCCCACGCGGCAGCCATCACGTTGTCGGTGCCGCCGTGACGCGCCGACACCAGCACGGTCGGGCCGTGATTGAGGAGACGGTAGGCCTTCTTCAGCTCCACCGGAGCGATATGACTGTCCATTCGGATTCTCTCGAAACGATGCGGTGAACGCCCGCATTCTCGCACCCAATGGACCCGGCGGATCGAATCCACCTGCTTGCTTCGCGTGTATTCGCCCGCTTCGTCAGCGCCGCCCGGCCGCCCAGTCGATCGCCGCGTCGAACAGCGCGAGGCCGGCCGGCGACAGATTGACGAACGTGTCGTTGTCGAGGAAGAACATCACGCGCCGCGCCGGCGCGAGCGCTTCGTAGTCCATCGTCGCGCCCTTTTCGTACGCGAAGATCGCGGCCTTGTCCGGCTGCCCGTACACGGTCGCGATGATGCTCGCGCCGAGCCCCGGCTTGCCCCAGCTCATCGGCGCCTGCTTGCCGTACACGTTCGTCACGCCGGCCGGCAGCCCGGCCGCGACCGGATGCGGCGCGTTGACGAGCCACACGTAGCGTTCCTTGCCGGTTTCGCCGAAGTCGACGTCATGACGCTTGCCCGTCATCGCGAGATCGTCGAGCAGATCGTTTTCCCAGGTCACGAGCGGCTTGTCGAGCGTGCGCCAGCCGGCCGCGACGTGCTTCGACGACACGGTCGACGAGATGATCACCAGATCGGCGTCGCGCGCCGCGTCGGGCGTCGCGGCCTGGTCGACGAAACGCACCGCGTAGCCGCGCGTTTCCAGATGCGCGCCGACGCGTTCGTCGACCTTCAGGTTCGGCCCGCCGAGCTGCACGAGCATCGCGACGCGCGTGACGGCGGCCTGCGTGTCGGCTGCGGCGGTCGCGCTAGTCGCGGTGGCCGGCGCAATGCCCGCGACGCTCATCCCCAGCGCGAGCGCGCCGCTCGCGATCGCGCGCAGTGCGCCGCGCCGTGCGCGCGACAGCCCGCGCACCGGTTCGTTCTTCAGGTTCGTGTTCATTGCGATGTTCTCCAGGTCCGCGCGACAAACCGCGCGGCAAGCGGGTAATACGTGGTCCGAAATCAGAACTGCAGCGTCGTCAGCAGCGACACCTGCCGCGCGTCGCCGACCGCGACGAAGTAGCGGTTCGCGCTCGACGGGTAGTACGTGCGATTGAAGAGGTTCTTCACGTTGAGCTGGAACGACAGCTTCTGCTTGCCGATGCGCGTGTCGTACGTCGCGAACGCGTCGGCGAGCACGTACGACGGCAGCGTGAAGCTGTTCGCCGAATCGCCGGGCCGCGCGCCGACGTAGCGCGCAGCGGCGCCGATGCGCAGGTCGTCGCCGCCCGTCAGCGTGCCGACGTCGTACACGGCCGCGAGCGATCCGGTGTGACGCGCGACGTTCCAGAGCCGGTTGCCCGCGTAGAGCGGGTCCTCGATCGTCTTCGCGTCGATGTACGCGTAGCTCGCGATCACGTTCCAGCGTTCGCCGAGCTTGCCCGACACGTCGAGCTCGATCCCGCGCGAGCGCGCCTTGCCGGACGTGCGCCAGTCGGTGAGCTTCGTCGCGTCGTTGAACTGCGACACCAGCACGTTCTTCTTGTCGATGTTGAACAGCGCGAGCGTGCCGGTCACGCCGCCCGGCAGGTCGAGCTTGCCGCCGACCTCCCACGCGGTCGACTCCTCCGGCGGCGTCGCGCCGTCGATCACGAAGCCGGACCCCATCGGCGCGATCGACGACGACGGCTTCAGCGACCGCGAGTAGCTGCCATACAGCGAGAACGCGTCGTTCCACTTGTAGACGACACCCGCGCGCGGCAGCCACTTCGAACCGCTCAGGTCGGTGTTCGCCTTGAACGGCCGGCCGCGGCCCGCGACCTGGTTGTACGTGATGAAGCGCATCCCGCCCGACACGATCCACTTGTCGGTCACGTGGATGCTGTCCTGGAAGAACACCGATGCATCGTGCAGCGTATCGGTCTGATCGCTGTCGCTCGCGGACACCGTGCTCGACGGCGGCAGCAGGCCGTACACGGGATTCAGGTAGCTGAACGGCGTCTTCACGGCCTGCCGCAGCATGTCCTTGCGATAGATGCGGCGGTATTCGCTGTCGACGCCGAGCTGCACGTCGTGCCGCATCCCCGCGAGCGTCAGCTTGCCGTTCACGTACGCGATCCCGTAGCTGTCGGTGCTGAGCGAGCCGTGCGTCGCATCGTTGCTGCGCGACAGCGTGCCTTTCGCGGGATCGACGCCCGTGATGCGGATCTGGTTCGCATCGTAGGTCTCGCGGTTGTAGCTGTAGCCGAAGTGCGCATTCCAGTCGGCGTCGATCCGGTGATCGACCGACAGCTGCGCGAGATGCGATTCGCCGTCCATGTTGTTGAACGGCTCGTCGAGACGGCGCCGCGCGGGAATGTCGAGCGGCGCGTTGGTGCGCGGGTCGAGTGCGGTGCCGCGATCGAACGGCGAATGGAACCGGCGATATTCGTAGGACAGCACGACCTGCGTATCGCGCCCATACCACGCGAGCGACGGCGCGACGAAGGTCTGCCGGTATTCGCCGAAGTTGCGCCAGTACTGCTGGTTCGACTGGTCGACGATCAGCCGGTACGCGAGCCGCGTGTCGCCGACGGGCCCGGTCGAATCGAACGTGACGTTGCCGCCGTTCTTGCCGTGGCCGTAGGTCGCGCCGCCGACCGACACCGCGTTGTAGCGCGTGAGCTGCGGCTGCTTGGCGACGACGTTCACGACGCCGCCCGGGTCCATCAGGCCATACAGCAGCGACGTCGGGCCCTTGAGCACCTCGACGCTGTCGACCGCGGCGTTGAATGAGCGCCCCTGCACGACCGGCATCCCGTTGTGCATGATCGAGCCGTCGCGGTTGTCGCCGAAGCCGCGCTTCATGATCGTGTCCTGCGTGCCCGCGAGCGTGTTGCCCTGCGTGATCCCGCTCACGTTGGCGAGCGCATCGTCGAGATTGCGCGGACGCTGATCGCGCAGCACCTGCGCCGGCACGATCGCGACGGCCTGCGCGGTGTCGAGCAGCGGGATCTCCGAGCGCAGCACGCCGGCCTCCTGCGGCGGACGATAGCTTTCCGCGCGGATCGCGCTGCTGCGCACCGCGATCGTCGGCAGTTCCGCGCCGACGGCGGCCGGCTGGGCCACCGCCTTGCCTGCGCGCTGCAGCGTATAGCCACCGCCCCGCTGGCGCAGCGCGACGAGCCCGGTGCCCGCGAGCAGGCGGTCGAGCGCGCCTTCGACGTCGAACCGGCCATGCACGCCGCCGCTCGTCAGGCCGGCCGTCAGATCCGCGGGAAACGCGAGCAGGATGCCCGCGTCGCGGCCGAAGCGATTGAGCGCCGCCTCGAGCGGGCCGGCCGGCACGTCGAATGGCCGGCGCGATGCGTTCTGCGCGGTTGCGGGCGCGGCGTCGGCCAGCGCGGGCACCGGCAGCAGCGCCGACAGCAGGACGGCGCCGGCCAGCCGCCGAACGAGGCTACGCGGCACAGCGGATGCGGCCGCGCGCGGGCGCGGCGGCTTGGAGCGGAGGGCTGCCGGTCGGCGGCGGGCAAAACGACGAGTGGAAGGCATGATCGAGGTGTGGATAGGCGATGGGTCGGTGCTGCTTTCATCACCCATGTCACGCGAACATCGAAAACAGCTCAGGTCGGCGGAAAATTTTTTCAGCGCGTTTTTCTCGGGCGGCTCACGAACCGGCTCGCACGACGGTCGCCCAGTAGCGGGTCGCATACGCGACGTCGATCGGCAGCGTCGCCTTCAGCGTGTCGAGCACGCGATCGGCGTCGTCGACCGGAAACGTGCCGGACACCCGCAGGTCCGCGACGGATGCGTCGCAACGCAGGCTGCCGCGCCGATAGCGGCCGAGCTCGGCGACGAGGTCGGCGAGCCGCATGCGCGACGCGACGATCATTCCGTCGGTCCATGCGGCCGCATGCGCGTCGAGCGGCGCGCTCGCGCCGATCGCGTCGCGCGTGAAGTCGGCGCCCTCGCCCGCGGCGATCACGCGCGCGCCGGCCGGCGCGCCGTACGGCTGCACGCGCACCGCGCCGGCGAACACCTCGATGCGGCTCGCGCCGTCGCGCTGGCGCACCGCGAAGCGCGTGCCGAGCGGCCGCAGTTCGCCCTCGTCGGTCGCGACGACGAGCGCACGCGCGACCGGGCGGTCGTCGTGGCCGCTCGTCACCATGATCGTGCCGCGCAGCAGGCGCAGCCGCCGTTCGGTCGCATCGAAGCGCACGTCGAGCGCGGTGTCGGTATCGAGCACGACAACGGTGCGGTCGGCCAGCGTCACCGTGCGCCGTTCGCCGACCGCGGTGCGCAGGTCGGCGTGCCGGACCGCCCAGTGCCCCCAGTGTCGATACGGATCGGCCATCCACGTGGCGCCGCCCGCGAACAGCAGTACCGCGAGCGCCTTGACGGCCGCGCGGCGGCGGCCCGGGTGCGGCGGCAGCAGCGCCGCGCGCGCGGCCGGCGCGTCGAGGCCGTCGGCCAGCCGGTTCAGCCGGCCGTGCACGGCCTCGATGTGGCGCCATGCGGCGTCGTGACTCGCGTGCGCCGCGCGCCACCGCGCGAGGTCGGTCGCGAACGCGTCGTCCGTGTTGCCGGCCTGCAGATCGACCCACCACTCGACCGCGCGCTGCGCGACCTGCGGCGCAATCGCCGGCGTTCCCGGGGCGGCCATCGGTCAGGCCGCCATCGCGAAGAAGCACTGCGTGCCGGCCTTCACGAGATAGCGCTTGACCGTCGACAGCGACACGTCGAGCTCGGCGGCGATCTCGGCCTGCGTGAGCCCGTCGAGCTGCGACAGCAGGAACGCGCGCTTGGCCGCGAGCGGCAGGCCGCCGAGCAGCCGGTCGATTTCGAGCAGCGTCTCGAGCACGACGGCGCGCTCCTCCGGTGAAGGTGCGTGAGTTTCGGGGCGCTGCGCGAGCGCGTCGAGATACGCGCGTTCGAGCTGCTCGCGGCGCCAGTGGTTGTACAGCACGCGCTGCGCGACCGTCGTCAGGAACGCGCGCGGCTCGTCGGCGCCGATCGGCTCGTCGCGCGCGAGCAGGCGCATGAACGTGTCGTGCGCGAGATCGGCCGCGTGGTGCGCGCAGCCGAGCTTCCGGCTCAGCCAGCCGCGCAGCCAAGCGTGATGGTCGACGTACAGGGCGTCGATTTCGCGGTAGAGAGGGAGCTTGTCAGCGGACATGGCCGGGTTCCGGGCGCGGGCGCGCGATCACATTTGCAAATGAGAATGATTATTATACGCAAATGCGCAGCACTGCCCGGCGCGCGACGATGGCGCGGTCGGAACCGCAGGTGGGCAAATGCAAAGGAAAGTTTGATGCGAGCCATTTGCATGCGCGCTATGGCACACTTCGCGTTTGCGTGATTTCCTTGCACCGGGTGCCCGGAATGCATCCCAACCTGCCATGCCGCGTCAGACTTACCCTTCGATCCGCAGCGCAACGCTGAAAATCGCACCGATCGTCGCGATTTCGTTCGTGATGCACGGCATTGCCCGCGCCGACTGTCTCGACGACGCCGCCGCCTTCCATCATGTCAACGTCAGCCTGGTGCGCGGCATCGCGATGGTCGAGTCCGGCATGAAGACGAACGCCGTGAACACCAACACCAACGGCACGACCGACATCGGGCTCATGCAGATCAACAGCTCGTGGCTGCCGACGCTCTCGCGCGAGGGCATCAGCGAGCAGAGCCTGTACGATCCGTGCACCAACGCGTTCGTCGGCGCGTGGATCCTGTCGCAGAACATCCGTCAGCTCGGGCCGACCTGGAACGCCATCGGGGCGTACAACTCGGCGTCGCCCGACAAGCGCCTTGCATACGCCCGCAAGGTCTATGATGCGATCCAAACCATTCCGGATACGCCGGACTCTCCCATGCCCATCCTTCCGCCGTCCTATACGCCGCCGCAGTCGTACAACCCGTTCGCGAGCCTGAGCGTCACGGCGCCGCAGGCCACGCGCCCGCGCGCCGCGGCGCCGGCCGCGGCCCCCTCCGGCCCCGCCGGCGCGTACAACTTCGGCTGGACGGTGACCGGCGCGGATCAGGCGAAGCCGATCCAGGTGTTCGACGACGGCGCGAAGGTCTATGTGCAGTTCAGCGACATGAAGCGCGTGCCGGCGATCTTTGCCGACACGCCGGGCGGGCGCGTGCTGGTGCCGTGGGAGCCGCAGTTCCCGTATGCGGTGCTCGCGCGCCCCGCGCAGGCGCTGATCTTCCAGCTCGGAGCCTATGAGGCGCGCGCGCAGCGGGGGACGCCGGGCCCGCTGATGCCGGCCGGCGCAGCCGCGCAGCGCACGGCCGCGACGGCGGCGGCGAGCGCGCCGCCGCCGGCCCAAAGGACGGCGGATACGGCCCGCAGCAACGCGTCGGCCGATGCCCTCTGGTACGTGACCAAGTCGTCGTCGGCCCCGACGCCGTTGCCCGCGGCCGTGCCTGTTGCGTCGGCGGCGCCGTCAACGGCTGCCGTCTCGGCGCCGGCGGCTGCCCCGGCGCCTGCCGCGAAGCCCACGCGCGTCAGCACGGACGCGCTTTGGTACATCTCGAAGTAATCCGCTCGCGTCCGGAACGCTAGCGGGCCGCGGGCGCCGCAGCGCCCGACGGCAGCAGCGCGTGGTACGCATCGGCGACGAAATGGCTGTACACGGCGTCGATGTCGATCTCGGCCGTGGCGCTCACTTCTCCTGCGTCGGTTTCAGTTCGGGTGCGTTCATGTCGTCCACCCACTGCAGCTCGGCGGCGCCGTTCTTCCGGAAATACACGCGCAGGTAGCGCGACGTGGGCGACTCCGGCTGCGGAATCGTCACGTCGATCGTCTTGCGCTCGGGCGGGACGCCGCGCTGGATCGCATCCAGCGGCTGTGCGAATTCCCAGAACAGTTTCACCTTGCGGCCCGGCGTCACCTTGCAGCCGCACGCGAAGCCACCGCCGCCGCCGAACGCTTCGCCCGCTTCCCGCGCTGACGGATTGCCGAAGCACCCCGACTTGTGCGCGTTGTCGAGCCAGAACTCGTGGAGCTTGCGGTCGTACTCGTTGTACCCCGTGACGCATACCGCATGCGGCTGCGCCGCCGCTGCTTCCGCGCCGCCGTGCCTGCCGCACGCCGCCAGCACGCCGAGCCCCGCCAGTGCCAGCGCGCGCCATCCCTGACTGAACTTCATCGATACCTCGCAAACTTGCATCCTTGTCCTGCTGCACCGGTGACGGCGGATCGTAGCGATTCCGCCCGGCCGCCGAAGATGTCCGGCGCTCGCATTACTGCTCGGTCGGTTCGACGGCGGGCAGCGTGTCCATCCGCGCAAATACCTTTCCCTTCATTTCGGCGGGCGACTGTCAACCGCGACGCACCCATATCACCTTGCCGGCCTTGATGCCGAGGTTTCGCCGATCTTCCCGGTAGTCCATCGTTCCCGGCAACGACCGGCCATCACGCTCGCCGACGCGCCACGCGCAACCGCCGAGCATCGCGGCCGCATCCGCTTCCGACTTGCCGACCAATGCCTCGTCAGGCGCAGCGTCGGCCTTGCAGGCAGCGGCCGCTTCGGAACCTCCACGGTTCGGCATCGCGTTTTCTTTCGTGTTCTGGCCGGTGTTCGTACAACCGGCAATCGATGCGCCTGCAACCATCGCGACGACAATCGAAATCAGGTTTTTCATGAGGGTCTCCCTTTCCGGCGCGTGCCGGATTAGACGAACGGTCCGCTCCCGTCCGGTGCGTGAACGGCGCGATGCTCGCCTGTGCGCCGTTGGGCTGCAGTGGCCAGCCGATCGAAGCCGGCCGCCATCATCGCGCATGCTGCCGCTCATGCGGATTCCACGCGAACGTTCACGGCATGACCAGCGCGCAGGACGGATCGAATCTTACAGGACGGCGGTTTTCAACGAAGCACGTGGGGCGCGCGTGCCGCGCATCCGCCGGTGAAGCCGCAGCGTGCCGCTGCGGCCGCCCCATCGCCCTCAGAACCGGTAGCTCACGCCTGCCATCCCGTAGTAGTTGGTGCGCGACTGCACGATCGGGCTGTTGCCGGCTCGGCCGAGCAGCCGCGACACGCCCGCCGTCGCGAGGATCGACCAGTGCTGCGACACCGCGCGCGTCCACGCGGCCGACATCGACACGCTGTCGATCCCGCCGCCCGCCGAGTACGGCCGGAAGCGGCTCGACGCGGCCTGCGCGTCCGTCACGCCGTAGAACGTCTGCATGTAGCGCCCCGACCCGCCGTGCACGCTGCCCGTCACGACGATCTCGTCCTTGGCCGCCTTGAACACCGGCACCGCGAGATCGACCTGCCCGGACACGCCGCGCGTCGTGTGCGTGACGGGCGCATCGAGCCTCACGCTCAGCACCGCATTGCCGTAGAGTTTCACGCCGGCGCGCACGCCGACGAGCACCGATCCGGGAATCCGGCCCATCCCCTTCAGGTAGTCGGAGCCCGGCAGGTCGAAGCGGTTTTCGTCCGCGCGGCCCGGATCGTAGCTCACCGCCGCCGACACGAACACGTCGTGCGGCAGGTTCATCCGGTAACCGACGCCGTCCTCGCCGAGGAACAGGCCGTTGTCGAACGTCGCGGAAAACGACGGCGCGACGACGCCGCGATACTGGCTGCTGCCCTGGTAGCGCGGCGCGAAGCCGCCGCCGAGCGAGATCGTGTATTCGTTCTCCGCGTGAGCGGCGGCGGCAAGGGTCAGGCCGGCAAGCGGCATGCAATAGCGGTAACGGCGGAAGGTTGGGCGCACAATATTCGGATCGAAGTCAGGGAGTCCGAAGTCTAGAAGCCGCCGCATGCCGAAACTGTCCGGAAACTGAAGCAAATCTGTGCGCAATTGTGTTCGATTGTCGTGGAGTGTCGCGGTCGCGCCCCGGCCGCCGGCACGCCGGATAAAATCCGCGTGCATTCCGAGGAGAACATGAACGAAGACCCGCTCAAATACCGCGTCCTGCTGATCGAGGACGACGACCGGCTTGCGCAGCTGGTTCGCGAATATCTCGACGGCTACGAGTTCGCGGTGACGGTCGTGCGGCGCGGCGATCTCGCCATTGCCGCAGTGCGCGAACACCAGCCGTCGCTCGTGATACTCGACCTGATGCTGCCGAATCTCGACGGCATGGAAGTCTGCCGCCGGATTCGCGCGTTCTCGAACGTGCCGGTGCTGATCATGACCGCGCGCGCCGACGTGTACGACCAGGTCGCCGGCCTCGAGACGGGCGCCGACGACTACGTGACGAAGCCGATCGAGCCGCGCGTGCTCGTCGCCCGCGCCCGCGCGCTGCTGCGCCGCGCGCGGCCCGCGATTCCGGCGGCCGCCGGCGCGGCGCCGGAATCGCTCGTGTTCGGCGAGCTGACGATCTCGCCGCCGAACCGCACGGTCACGTGGCGCGGCGAGCCGGTCGACCTGAAGACCGCCGAGTTCAACCTGCTGCTGATCCTCGCGCGCGCCGCCGGCACCGTGCTGAGTCGCGACGACATCCTGAAGCAATTGCGCGGCATCGAGTTCGACGGGCTCGACCGCTCGGTCGATTCCGGCATCTCGCGGCTGCGCCGCCGCTTCGAGGACGCATCGTCGGAGCCGCACAAGATCAAGACGATCTGGGGCCGCGGCTATCTGTTCAGCCCTTCCGCGTGGGATGCGTGAATGCTGCGCTCACTGATCAGGCTGTACCTCATCGTGATCGCGTGCGTCGCGGTCGCGATCCTGTTCATCCAGGTGTCGTTCGACCGGATCTTCTACGAACGCGGCGCGCAGGCCACGCGCGAGTCGCTGACCACCTACGCGTTCGTGCTGAACGATTACCTCGAACGCCATCCGGGCCCGCAGCGGGCGTTCGCGCTGCGCGAACTGGCGCAGCACGGCGCCACCGGCTTCGGCTTCATATCGATGGCCGACGCCCGCGCGCGGTTGAGCGGCATACCGCTGCGCGACCTCGATAGCGGCAAGATCGCGATCAGCTATGACGGCAGCGACTACTACATGCCGCTCGCGGACGGCTCCGTGCTGCACGCCCGTCCGGTCGAGGCGCCGGATCTGGACATCCGCATCTACGCTTACCTGGTGCTCGCGCTCGCGACGCTGTTCGCGGTCGTGATGTGGGTGAATTACCACTGGCGCGACCTGCGCAAGCTGCAGGACGCCGCGCGCTCGTTCGGCGCGGGCCACCTGTCGACGCGCGCCCAGCTGTCGCACAAGTCGAACATCTACGAGCTGTCGCAGCAGTTCAACGACATGGCGCAGCGGATCGAAGCGTCGATCCAGCAGCAGCGCGAGATGATGCATGGCATCTCGCATGAATTGAAGACGCCGCTCGCGCGGCTCGAATTCGGGCTCGCGCTGCTCGCGGCGCCGGACGAGACGGACCGGATGCGCGAGCAACGCGACGCGCTGCTCGGCGACGTGCGGGAACTCGACGAACTCGTCACCGAACTGCTGACGATCGGCCGGCTCGAGCAGGGGCAAAGCGAACTCGCGCCGATGCGGGTCGCCGTGGCCGACCTGATCGACAGCATCGCCGGCAGCATCGCGAACGACATCGCCGACCGCGGGCTCGCGCTCGACGTGTCGACGCGCGACGCACCGGCGAGCCACGAGTGCGACCCGAAGCTCGTCGCGCGGGCGCTGTTGAACCTGATCCGCAACGGCCTGCGCTATGCGGCGAAGACGGTTTCGCTTGCCGCGACGGCCCGCGCCGACGGTGCGCTCGTGCTGACCGTCGACGACGACGGCCCGGGGATTCCGGCGGCCGACCGCGCGCGCGTGTTCGAGCCGTTTCAGCGGCTCGATTCGAGCCGCGACCGCCAGACCGGCGGGTTCGGTCTCGGGCTGGCGATCGTGCGGCGCGTCGCGCTCGTGCACGGCGGCGACGTGCGGCTGGAGGATTCGCCGCTCGGCGGCGCGCGGTTCGTGATCACGCTGCCGGCGCGGGTGGCGGATCAGGCGTGCGGCGCGGTGAAAGCGTCGGCCTGACGCGTCGCTGCAGCAACGGTGACGCGCGACGCGCCCCGCGATTTCAACGCGGGCCGTCGAGCCAGTCGAGAATGAGCTGCTGGGCCGATGCGAGATAGCTGACGATCGGCTGCGTCCGCCCGTCCGCGTACCACTGGCAATACGCGCCATGAAACATCGCGACCATGGTCCGGGCCAGGTCGGGCGGAAACGGCCGTTCAGGCGTACTGAGGAACGACGCGATGGACATCGCATGTTCATGCCAGCCGGCCTGAATCTGCGCCCTCACCTGCTCGGGCACGCCGCCCGAGAACAGCAGCGACAGGATGATCCCCTTGGCCTCGGGATTGCGCGTGAAATACGCGGCAACCCGCTCGAACAGATCGCAGGTGCGCGCCGCGGCCGGCAGCCCCTCGGCGGCCTGAGGCAGCAACTGCGCCTCGATTTCCTGGAACAGGCTCGTCACCGCCTCGGCGAGCAACGCCTCCTTGCTGCCGAAATGCCAGAGCAGGCTGCTCTTCGCCACCCCCGCCGCGCTCGAGATCTGGTCGAGCGTCACCTCCGAGTAGCCATGCTCGCCGATCAGCGCCTTCGTCACCACGAGCACACGTTGCCTCGTCTCGAGACCACGCTTGTTCTTGACCGTCGGCGGACGCGCGCCCGTTTCGTCTGAAGCAGTTTGAGTCATGGGATGGACCGGACAGGTGATCGGCAATTCTAGCTCAGGAGTTTCCCTAGAGACCTTCGCGGCCGATTGACAGAACCGGCCGGGAACCACCATATTACAATTGTACTGAACGCTCAGTACAATTTCTGGAGCGACCATGACGCCTCTTCCCGACCCGGTGCGTAACGATTCCCTGCCGTTGCTGCTGCGCCGCCAGCGCGTCGCGTTCGACGCGCATCCTTATCCCGCGTACGGCGAGCGTCGGCACGCGCTGCTCGGCCTGAAACAGGCGATCATCGCGCACACGCCTGCCCTTGTCGCCGCGGCCGACGAGGACTTCAGCGGACGCGCGCACGCGGAAACCGCGACCGTGGACGTGCTTCCGTCCGTATTGCACATCAATCACCTGCTGCGCCATCTGAAGCGCTGGATGAAGCCTTCGCGCCGGCATACGGAGCTGCTGTTCACGACCAATCGCGCATACGTGACGTATCAGCCGAAAGGCGTCGTCGGCGTGCTGGTGCCGTGGAACTTTCCGATCTATCTCGCGCTCGGCCCGCTCGCCACCGCGCTGGCAGCCGGCAATCGCTGCCTGATCAAGACGTCCGAATTCGCGCCGGCCACGTCGCGCGCGCTGCGTGCGCTGCTGGCGGACGCCTTTTCCGAGGATCAGGTCGCGGTCGTCGAAGGCGATGCCGACGTCGCCCGGCAATTCAGCGCGTTGCCGTTCGATCATCTCGTGTTCACCGGGTCGCCGCAGGTGGGCCGTCACGTCATGCGGGCAGCCGCCGACAATCTCACGCCCGTCACGCTGGAACTGGGCGGCAAATCGCCCGCGCTGGTATCGCACAGCGCGAATCTAGAAAGTGCCGCACGCAAAATCGCGCACGGCAAGACCGTCAATGCCGGCCAGATCTGCGTTGCGCCGGACTATGCGCTGGTGCCGGAACGATCCGTCGATGCGTTCGTATCGGCGGTCGTCAGCGCTGCCAATCAATTCTTCCCGAGCGGCAGCGCCGACTACACGGCGATGATCCACGACCGTGCGCGCCAACGCATGAACGACTTGCTCGATGACGCGCGCTCGCGCGGCGCCCGGGTGATCGCCTGCGCGATGCCGAGCCACGGCAGGCATCTGCCGCTGCACGTCGTCACGGGCGTAACGCCGGACATGCGGCTCGCCCGTGAAGAGATTTTCGGGCCGATCCTGCCGGTGTTCACCTATCGGGCGTTCGACGACGCCATCGCGCACGTCCAGCGCGACACACGCCCGCTCGCGCTCTACTACTTCGGCCACGACAAGCACGAATACCGGACGCTGCTCGAGCGCACGCACTCCGGCGGCGTGACCGTCAACGACTGGGGCTGGCACGTGATCAACCACGATTTGCCGTTCGGCGGCATCGGCACGTCCGGCACCGGCAATTACCACGGTCAGGAAGGGTTCCGGGAGCTGTCGCACGCGAAAGCCGTGCTGGAAGAGCGCCGCTGGTTCCCGATCGAGTTGTTTCACCCGCCCTACGGCAAGGCGATACAGCGTCTCGCGCTGCGCCTGTTCCTTGGCCGCGTCGCCAACAGGCTCGGCGGCTGAGGCCGGCCCGACAACGTTCCGGATCTCAGTCGAAAGCTTCCGGCTCACCCGCGTCGCGCGACGTTTGCGGCGGCGCCGGCTGCAACCAGCCCGCGCGGCGGCTCGGGCGCGGCCACCATGATCGCCCGCACTTCGAGAAGCGGGATTTCTCGCGCGCTTCCGACGCGAGCGAAATGTCGAGCAGATCGCTGGCAAGCAGGCGCGCTTGCTTCGCGAGATCGGCATGGTGCCTGAGCGTTTGCGAAGTGGCGTCGAGACCGCTATCGATTCCGCTCCGAAATATCAGTACGGCGGTATCGGCATGGACCTGTGCGCGCTTCGCGTGCAGCCGTGCCTTCCTCACACGGAACCGCAGCAGTTCAACGCGGGCGTGAGCGCTTGAAAAGCATGCGATTGCCGACATCGCATACCGCCCTTCCAGTTTCTCGAGTTCCGCGGCGCATGCTTCGGCTTCGGCGGCGTCAACGATCGCCGCCTGAACGGAATCGGCGGCGATCGAGTCCGTGACATGCACACCCGACTCTCGACGGTCCGCGTACTTCCGATACCGAGCGGGGATGCACGTGCGAACGCCCGCGCACACGACGCCGATGGCGGCACTGATTCGTTCTTCCCAAGCGGTTTTGGACATGGGATTGCGTGAAGCAGAGTGTGCGTACGTGATGCTCGCGCGACGCCGGGTTGCCTGCATCGCGAGATGTCGAGCAGCAGTACGGGCGAATCATGTGGGGTTCGTTATTCAGGATGTCGAATGTTGCGCCCGCCTATGTCGACGTCGGGATCAGGTACATGTCGCGATCACGACCGGCGATCCACCGGGGCTCCTTCCCGCGCCCGCTCCAGAGCGCGCCCGATGCAGGATCGCGATACTTCGCCGTAGCGGGCGCGCGCCGCCTGATCCGACGTGACTTTCGCGGGATATCGGCAAACAGGTCTTCGGGTTTCAGATCGAATTCGGCGATCAATTCTCGAATCTTCTCGATCGCGACCGAGATTTCCCGCTTGCGTGCGAGCTCCGCCTGAGCCTGAAGAGTACGAATCTGGGCTTTCAAGTCCCGATAGGTTGGCATATCGTGTCTTCCCGATGAAGAGGAATGTGGTGGGCGTGTCGCGTCATGTCAGCCACGGTTCAATAAGATCTGGATTGATTTTCCCTCCCGGTCAAATCCGGCCCTGCCCTTCATATCCCGGAGCGATCCGGACGGAAGGGCTCAGCTTTCGCCACGGCAGCCTGGCGGGATCGGTGACGATGCCGTCCACGGTTCGCGCGACCAGCACCGCCTCGGCGATCGGCTCGAACGCGGCACGAAAATGAACCGAGCTCTTGTTCACCAGAATCGCCATCGCTTCCGGCTGGATGCCGACCATCCGATAGAGGTTGCGATCCAGCAACTGGGTTTTCACGCTGCTCACGACCACGCGCACGCCGTCGATGCGCAGGCACGCGCACGGCCCGAGACGCAAAGTGACATTGCGCATCATCGGTCCTTCCAGCCGGCATTCGCCGTCGGACAGCGCGTCGACGACGAAGGTCGCGTGGAACGCCCGCGGCGTGCCCTCCGCCAGCGTCAGCGCAATGGCGGATCCGACGCCTGCGGCATGAGCCGCCGCCGCCGCGAGCGGATCGCAGATGACCCCGAGCGCCGCGCGCGTCACGCCGTGGCGCACCAGCGCCGCGAGCATCTCTGTCGTGTTCGAGTCTGCGCCGGCACCCGGATTGTCGTGCGTGTCGGCGATCACGACCGGACGCTTCGCGTTCGCCGCGAGCGAGACGGCAGTCTTCACGGCCTCGTCGGGCGACAGGCAGGTGGCTTGCCAGTCGTTCTCGCGGCCCACGAATTGACGGTAAAGGCGATCCAGCGCTTCGTTGAGCGCGGTTTGACTGATGCCGTATCCCCAGATCGTCGGGCCGCACTCGGCGATGTCCGCGGCCGGGAAGCCGAGCGCAATCGACAAGTCGACGCCGAGATCGGCTTCGAGCGCCGCCAGCGCCGCATACAGGTCCGCCGCCGGCGGGCTCGACGTCGCCATCGCTTCGATCGGCACGAGGAACGGCCCGCGCCGGATGCCGCGGTGATGGCTCTCGCGTTCCCGCGCGAGCTTCTTGATCAGGCGGGCCGCGCGCACGCCGGTGTCGGACATGTCGACGTGAGGATAGGTGCGGTATGCGACGAGGCCGTCGGCGCTGCGGAACATCTGAGCCGTCACGTTCGCGTGCAGGTCCAACGCGGCAACGATGGTCACGCCATGCCCCACAGCTTCGCGAACCCGCGTCAGGAGTTCCCCTTCGCCGTCGTCGACGTGCTCGGCAACCATCGCCCCGTGAAGATCGAGAAACACCGCGTCCGCCTGCGCGGTTCGCGCTCCTTCGACGATCTCGCCGACGATGCGCTCGAACGCGTCTCGCGTGACCGGGCCCGACGGCGTCGCGTGCGCCCAGACGCCGGGGATCAGGACGTCCGTAGCGGGATCGAGCGCGCCGATGAAGCCGCCGATGGCGAGATTCGCGTCCCGCAGCGCGAGCATGGCGTCGCCCCTGACGATCGGACCATTCGCGCCGCTCGTGAAGTCGCAGTAGCGGGCGCGCGATGCCACAAAGGTGTTGGTTTCGTGAAGCAACCCGGCAACGTAGAACTTCATGCGCGCGCGCCCTCCGAAGACGCGACGGGACGCACCAGCAGCAGCACCGCGCCGAGCGCGAGCAACCCGACGATCACGAACAATCCGGCGGCGGTGCTGCCCGTCGCCGATTTCAACGTGCCGATGATCGTCGGGCTGAGAAACCCGCCGAACAGGCCGACGGTATTCACGAACGCGATGCCGCTCGCAGAGCTCGAGGCCGGGAGATACTCCGACGGAATGGCCCAGAACACCGCGTAGCCCGCGAACGTCAGCGCGGTCGCAATCGTGATCGCGACGATCGCGATGCCGAAACGGTCGACGAAGATCGCGGCAACCGCCAGCGCGACAGCGGCCGCCGCGGTTGCAACGCCGGCATGCAAGCGCCGCTCGAGCAATCGATCGGAACGCCTTGCCAGCAAATACATCGCCGCCACGGCTGCCGCATACGGAATCGCGGAATACCAGCCGATCTCGGCGACGCTCTTCACGCCGCCCGCTTTCAGGATCGACGGAAGCCAGAAGCCGACGACGTAGACCCCGCAGATCAGGCAAAAGTAGATCGCCGACAGGCGATAGATGCCGGCGTCGCTCAGCACGGCCTTCAGCGATTGCCACCCTTCGCGACTCGACGACGCGGCGTCCAGCCGCTCGATGACCATCCGCTTCTCGTCGGCCGTCAGCCATTGCGCATCGTTAGGCGAATCGCTCAACCACGTGAGCGCGATCATGCCGAGCAGAACGGCCGGAATGCCTTCGATCAGGAACATCCATTGCCAGCCGGCGAGGCCGGCAACGTCCGTCAGGTGTTCGAGCAGCCACCCCGAGATCGGGCCGGCCACGATGCCGCCGATCGGCGCGGCGCAGAGCAACAGCGCCGTCGCCCGGCTGAGGCGCTCGCGCGGGTACCAGCGCGCCAGATAGAAGAGCATGCCGGGCGCGAACCCGGCTTCGCACATGCCGAGCAGAAACCGGATGACGTAGAACGAGGTGGCGTCGGTGACGACCAGCATCGACATCGATGCGATGCCCCACAGCAGCATGATGCGGCTCAGCGTTTTGCGCGCGCCGATCCGGGTCAACAGCTGGTTGCTCGGAATCTCGAACAGCATGTAGCCGAGAAAGAACAGGCCTGCGCCAAAGCCGTAGGCGGCGTCTCCCAGCCCGAGATCCTGCTGCATCTGAATTTTCGCGAAGCCGATATTGACGCGATCGATGTATGCGATGGAATAGCCGACGGCGAGGAACGCGAGTACCCGGCGATCTATTTTTCGGTATGCGGATTGCACGCCGTCAGCGGCGTCGAACGCGATTGACATTAATTCCCTCGGAAGGTTTGAGCGCTTCTCTATGCCAGCGACAACTGGTTGTATTCAAACTGTACCGGCAAATGATATTGGATTGGATATCATCCTGCGTACCGGGGTGTTGCGCTTTATCTCAACACCTGTCGTTATTGACAGTTGTTTTCTTGAGCATCGGAATGGAAATCCCGACCCAACGCCAATTGCTGTATTTCGAAGCGGTCATGGCTGAACGATCCTTTCGCAAGGCGGCGGACAAACTGCAGGTTGCGCCGTCCGAAGTGAGCCGTCAGATTCAGCGCCTCGAAAGCGAGACCGGCTTGCACCTTTTCGACCGCCATATCTCGGGCGTCGTCGCGACGGAACAGGCGGAATGCCTGCTTCGCTACCATCGGGGATGCGAAGCGACTTACGAAGTGCTGCAAAGCGAACTCGATGCGCTGCGTTCGCTCACGACGGGATACGTCGCGATTTCCGCCAGCGAAGGCGTGATACCTGCGCTGACGAATGAAATTCTGTGGGAATTCGGGCGGCGATATCCGGCCGTGCGCCTTTCATTGAATATTCGCGCGACCGGGGAAATCGTGGACGAGGTGCGCAAGGATATTGCGCATATCGGCATCGCCTATAACCCGCCGACTTCCGAGGGCATCCTGGTCCATCGGAGCGTCATCCATCATGTCGTTGCGGCGGTGCGACCCGATCACCCGTTGGCTTCGCACCCCGGGCCGATCACGTTCGGACGGGCGATCTCGTATCCGTTTGCCACCATGCCGCCGATGTATGGACTGGGCAGCACGATCGACATGCTGGCTCGCGGAGAGAGCATGCGCTTTCAACCGCGTCTGGTCGGCAACACGCTCGACATGCTGCGCCGGTTCGCGCTCGCGGGGATGGGCGTCGCATTTCTGACGGATTATTCGATCGCGACTGAAGTGGCCGAAGGCCGCCTGGTCGGCAAGCGCATCGACCACCCGCTCCTCGGGCGCCAGAGTGTCCAGCTGCTGGTGAAAGCCGATCGGACGTTGCCCCATGCGGTGCAAGTGCTTTTGCAATGCATCGAGAGCCGGATGGCGATCTTCGAGATGGGGGATGCGTGACTACCGACGGTCAAACGGTTCGAACGCACCGAAGCCTGTATTTCTCTATGCCAACGTGTGGATCAAAAACTTCTCCCGATCTTGTCCGGCAATCCAATGAGGTGTCCGTCCACGCCCACTCCAGACAGCGCCGGACGCAGGGTCTCGATATTTCGTGACCCTGACCCAAGAAATAGTCCGGTTCAAAAGTAGAGAAATTCGGCATGATGTGTCCAAGCGGACACGAAGGCCATGCCATGAAGACGAGCAAGTTTACGGAAGAGCAGATCGCATTTGCACTGAAGCAAGCCGAGCTTGGGACGAAGGTCGAAGAGATCTGCCGCAAGCTCGGAATTAGCGAGGCGACTTTCTACAACTGGAGGAAGAAATTCGGAGGGTTGGGGCCTTCTGAGTTGCGCCGATTGCGCCAGCTCGAAGAGGAAAACGCGAAGCTGAAGCGGCTCGTGGCGGACCTGAGCCTGGACAAGGCCATGCTGCAGGACGTACTCGCAAAAAAGCTCTGAAGCCTTCCCGTCGGCGCATGTTGATCGATGAATTGCGTGATCGCTATCGAACCAGCCTGACGAAGACTTGCGCGTTGTTTGGCATGTCTCGTTCGCTGTATCGGTATCAGTCAGTCGCGCGCGATTCGTCGGCGCTGCTCATGCGTATCAAGGAGATCACCACCACGCGCGTGCACTACGGGTATCGACGCGTTCACGTGGTCCTGCGACGGGAAGGCTGGCGAGATAATTGCAAGCGTGTCTACAGGCTGTATCGTGCGGAGGGCCTCTCACTGCGGCATAAGCGACCACGACGTAACAAATCGGCTCGGCTGCGACAGCCTAAGCACATCGTGACCGCGATCAACGAAATCTGGAGCATCGATTTCGTTGCAGATGCACTGTTCGATGGACGACGCCTTCGGACTCTGACCGTCGTCGACAACTACACACGGGAATGTCTAGCCATCGAGGTCGGACAAAGTCTGAAGGGAGAGCATGTGGTCGAAGCGCTGACGCGTATCACCGCTATGCGCGGACACCCTGCCACGATCAAGGTCGACAATGGTAGCGAATTCATCTCGAAGGCAATGGACCGGTGGGCGTATGAACATGGCGTTGACCGGGACTAATTCTGGGTCAGGGTCATGCCTACGCGAGTGAAGTCATGGCCCGATTCGCAGCGGAATTCATAGTAGGACTTCAGCCCGCGCCATTCGAGCGTCAGAAGCGTAAGTCCCCGTTCGGCGGCAACCTCGACCAGACGGGCATATGCAACATCGGGCTTGCGACGTGTACGTGTCGGAGAAGTGCCTTGGCTCATTGCCTTCAGAACTGAGCAGTCACCTGAAAACCGAGCGCCACACGCGCGGTCGGAAAACCCGACGGCTTGTAGACAGGCGTACCCGCGAAGACATCGTACGCATAGGCTCCGAATCGCGTGCCCACGCTGCCCTTTATGCCGATCACGGCGCCGACCAACTGCGTCCCGACAAGGACGACAGGCTGCGGGCCCCATACGCGACCATAGTCGAGTCCCGCATAAACTGCCTGCCCCGTCTGCCCGATCGGCGCCTGCAGTTCATTGCGCCAGTAGAAGCCGCGCGCCGCGGCGAGCATCGTTTCGCCATCGAAACCACGCACTGTATAGCGACTGCCAATCGTCAAGTCGTCGATGTAGTACAGCGTGTTCCCGGTGTACTGCCCGTGGAATGTGCCGACATAGCGGAATGGCTGCTTGCCGATCGCGAACGGCACCGACAGGTTCGCGTCGAACACCGCCATCTTGAAGCGATAGGTCGGCTCACTACCCGCCGCCAACGTATCGTCCTGAGCGCCCAATCCACCGACGCCTTGACGATATGCAAGTGAGCCGTCGAACTGCGCGCCGCCGAAGTAGTGGCGATCGGTCAGGCCGAGTTCGATCATCGTGTTATTGCGGCGCTGCTGCGAGATCTCGGTGTCTTCGATAAAGCTTTGTCCGAAACGACGCGACAGGCGAACGTACGCACCGAACACATCATTCTGACTACGCGACAGCACGCGGGCCAGCTTGAAATCAACCATCTTGGAATTGCCGCTCGCGACGAATGTCTGGTTCACGCCGGCGATCTGCTGGTAGTACGTGTTCGTGTATGCGGACAGCGTGGCCGTCCAGTAGCCCCACGGGATCGAATAGAAGCCGTTCCAGCCGTGCGAGCCGAGGCGCTTGTCTCCGAATTCGAGATCCTGGCTGACGCCAACATTGAAGACGTCGTTCAGACCCAGCGGGTTATCGATACCGAACGACAGGTTGCCTTGCAGCTTGCCGGTCGCACGCGTGCCTGAGTTGTCGACGGACGCGACAACGGTCCACGGCTTGCCACGTTTTACATCGAGCACCACATCGCTTTCGCCGGGGAGATCGCCCGGAACGAGTTGCATCGAGACGTCCTGACTCGTCACGCGTTTCATTTGCTCAAGACCTTGTTCAAGGTCGCGCAGGTTCAGCAGCTCACCGTTGCGCGTCGGGAACGCGGTTTTCCAGGTGCCGCGCAACTTCTCATCAGCGAAGCGCACATGACGAATCACGCCCGGAATCAGCGACAGTTTGAGCGTACCGCTCGATAGATCTTGCTCGGGCAAAAGCACACGCGTCGTAACGTAGCCACGCGCCAGAATCGCTTGCGTCAGTCCCTTGACGAGCACGTCGAGGCCTTGCTTGCCGACGCACGAACCCGCGTAGTGTTCAAGCCACTCCCGTGCGAACGCGAAACGATCCATGGGCAGCTCCGACGCGGCTTGGACCTTCACAGCGTCGGGCAACGAGCTCGGTACATCAAGCACAAATCGACCGATGCGGAAACAGGGCGTTTCCGTAGGCAGCGCCGGATAGGCGCCGACGTGCGGGATCTCCGATCGCACGGACGGAGCTTGCACGACAGCCTCTCGCTGCTGCGCCTCTCGCTGCTGCTGAGCCTGGCGATCCTGTTCCGCATTCGCACGTGCAGCAACTGCACGATCAACGGGCGTAGGGGCTTGTTGAGCAGACGCGGTGATTGGCACAAGCCATGCGGCTGACAGCAGTACAACGAACGTGCGGTTAATCATGCTGTGATTACGTTAATTTTTATTTATGGCTTCGGCGCCAGATGGCCCGGCACCCAAACCCACTCCGAACCGCCCCATTTCCAATAGCCCATGACCCAAATTACACTTGACCAAGACGGCAGCACGGGCTCCATCTCGGCCTTCGGCGGGGGGCGTGGCGGGGCATCCGGCGGCACGGTCTCGCACGCAGTGAGAAACACTGACATGACTAACGCCAAGACCACTGGCCATTTGGCTCTTTTCATCATTCCCTCGATGTCGGCTCGACGCAATCAGAGATCACGGCTTAAACCAACGGGAAACGCGACCGATCAGTCCTTGCTGAGGGGGCACCCACCCCGGCTTCAGAAAGTCGTAGACGTCATCGTAGTGATCAAGAGGCTTGACCGGCATCAGCCCCATCGGCACCAGCGGATGATCGACTTCAATTGGGATGCCACGACGCCAGCAGATCTTTGTCTCAAGCGTCCCAAGGTATGAGATGAAGTCCTCTAAATCAGGCCAAACGCTTTTGATGTTTGCGTGCCGCTTTTCGATCAACGCCCTTAGCCCAGCAGCGTCGCGCGATAGAAGCAATGAGAAAAAATATTCGCCGTTTGAAATAGCCTGTCGATCAGCCTTGGTTCCTTTCCTCCTCACTTCCTCGATAAGCGCCTCCAACTCCTGATCCTTGCCCAAGATCGCGAGCTGGAATCTGTATTGGAACGCTGCCGCCGATTTTGGATCATTTCTTCCATTCAACAGCGCTGATGTTTCCACCCGCGCCGCCGCCTCGATAACACTTTCGTTATCAGACAAGATTGCACAGAGCATCTCAAGCCCTGTGGCGAAGCTAGCACCACCATCCAAACCACAGCTCTCTATGGACAACTTTGATGAAAGATAGAAATTCTGTTTGCTAGCCGCGATATTTTCTTTTCCAAAGTATTCGTATACTGCCTGCGCTCTTGCACGACTAGCCAGCCCCTCGTAAACCGCACCAAGACGAACCTTAGTCCTTCGATACAATATCGTATTCAAAAAATCCGGAATTCTCTCCTTCTCGCGATTTACAAAATTGGCAAGCTCGTCTATTTCGACTCTACTTATCATTTCGAATCCCTTGAGATTTTGACAATCACCATTTTACTAGTCACGCATTTCATTTGCTCAAGACCTTGCTCAAGGTCGCGCAGGTTCAAGAGTTCGCCGCCACCGGTTGGAAATGCGGTTTTCCACGTGCCGCGCAACTTCTCATCAGCGAAGCGCACACGACGAATCACGCCCGGAATCAGCGACAGTTTGAGCGTACCGCTCGCTAGATCTTTCTCGGGCAAAAGCACACGCGTTGTAACGTAGCCACGCGCCAGAATCGCTTGCGTCAGTCCCTTGACGAGCACGTCGAGGCCTTGCTTGCCAACACACGACCCCGCGTAGTGCCCAAGCCATTCACGCGCGAATGCGAAGCGATCCATCGGTAATGCCGGTGCGCCTTGCGATTTCAGGGAAGCGGGCAGCGCATCGGGTACTTCGAGCACGAAACGCTCGATCCGAAAGCAGGGCATTTCGGAAGGCAGCGTTGGATACTCAGCACTTCGCACCACTTCCGATCACACCCCGAGCGCGGAGACTGCCCGTTCCCGCTCTCGTGCCTCTTCCTGCTGTCGGGTTTGCTGGTCGTTGCCCGGAATGATGAGACGGGGGGCTTCTTGCGCCGACACTGCCATTGGTATCAGCCATGCGGCCGACAGCAGAACGGCCGGGGTGCGGATTGTCATAGATGTGGTGTTGTTAGTTCGATCTTATGGCTTGGGTGTAAGGTGTCCCGGAATCCAAACCCATTCGGTGCCGCTCCATTTCCAAAAGCCCATAACCCAGATCGTGCTCAACCAAGAGGGCAACACTGGTTCCATTTCAGGCTTTGGTGGAGGACGCGGAGGTGCGTCTGGTGGCACCGACTCACAAGCCGCGAGAAGCGCCAATATTGCTAATGACTGGACCGTCAACACTGACCTAAATCTCATTGTGATTCGCCCTCTGGTTCCACCTGCACCTCATTGCGCGGTTTGTAATTTTCTGAAAATCGAGACGCTCATTCACTCTTCTTGCTTCGCTCTCCCATCCCCGACCACCATGGATTTGAAATCAGCATCCACCGAATTTCGCCTCTTCCTTTTTCGGTCTTCAGAAGATCAATCGGCTTTCTCTTCTTCAATATTGGAGCTTTGTAGTCCAACCACGTGATGGCCCCCTCTTTCAAACAACCCCAAATGGCGACTGCAATTTCAGGATCGCGCACCAGATTAGATAATTCTTTAGTAAGATCGTTTTCCTCCCATGACGGGCGGAGCGCATCCACGAATTTCCCCCATCCTTCTGGAATATCTTCCATATTAGTGTTTCCCCAACGATTTAAATGAAATCAAGTTGACGCCACCTGGCAATTGCGCAGAGGGAGCCAAAATTGCTTGGTAACCTTGTTCCCTGGCCCATGTGCTAATTGCTTGCGTGGTGTCGTAAGCAGCACCACCATGACTGGTCTGCGTAAGCTGATCGACCGTTACTCCCAACGCTTGCCGCGCTGCCGAATTCGTCAAATCCAAAACGTTGTTAATAACGAAATTCTTGGTCACCAACACCTGCCCCTTCAGAGGCTCATAGCTAGTGATTTCAGCCAGCGACGTCTGAGGGGTGGTTCCAGCGTAAATTGCACCAACCCCCGGTGGCGAATATCGATGGTTAGCATCGATGTTCCCTTTGTAGAGATTCCACGTTCCCTCGGCGTATTCCGGCATCGTATAGCGATAGAGCTCCCCAGAATATTGAGCGCTACTTGATCCATTATAGGTTCCTCGCGCCCAAGCATTCGCCGCTGCAGCAGCATCGACAGCACGACCAGTTACCACGACTTGAGCCGCAGCCCCACCGAGGTTAAGCGCGCCGTATACCAGTGCCGCTCCCGTTGGGCTCATACCGAGGCTTTGCAAGGCTTGCTCGCCATAGGTCGGCGTCAAATTGCCCGATATCATCTGGGTGAAACCTGACTTCGCGAAGTCAACTGCTCCGACCGCAACAGCCGCTCCGAGCGCACAGCCTGCCACTGACGCACAGCCGCCCGTAACCGCGCCTGCCGCGACTGCGACACTGCCAACGCCTTGCACCGCTCCCACAAGACGATTGGAGACCTGGTTTCGATCATAGGTATCAAATAACCGGTCCAAATCTCCGTAGCCATCGAATGCACCGGCTTTCTTCAGTATGTTTTGTTCGTACGTGTACTGTGCACCATCGTTCTGAATCTTTTGCAACGCGGCCTTATTCGGGTCATTGTCCGGAATATTGTCCGCACAATGCACGAGTGCACATTCGGCGGCTGCGAGTCTGTACTGTTGCTCGGGGCTTTGCCCCTTCTGAAGCTGCTTGAGCTTGTCCGCTTCGCTCCGGTGAAGTTGCCGATTGTAAAGTTCATTGTTGCCGGCCGAACCCGCTCCGGCGAGAGCACCCGATGAGCCGCCACCCGCGAGTGCTCCGCCCGCCGCACCGCCGGCCGTCGCCACGATCTCGTTCAGCGCATTCCGCGCGGCGGCTTGCGCACTCAACGGCAACTGGCTCACCGTCTGATCGATGATCGGCTGCGCCAGGGATTGCAACACATCGCCCGCCAACGAACCAGCAACCGCTCCGCCAATGTTGCCGCCCGACAGCGCTGCCCCAATCGCCGCCACTGCAGCGTGCAGCGCATCGCGACCCGCACCGCCCTCGCCGAACAGAGCCTTCATCTGCGGACTGCTATTTTCCAGCTGCGTCGCCGCCTCCGCCACCGCGAAAGTCGCGACCTTGCCGAACGCCTGCGCGAAAGCCATATTGTTCTGGACCTTCTGCAGGTTGAACGTATTCTCGACCGTCTGGTTCGCGTTCGCGGTGTCGCGCGACAGACCGGACGTACTGTCCGTGCCGTTCCGCTCATCCGATTTGACGACGATCTTCGCTGGGCTGACCGCGGCGTGCGTGACACCGCTTGCACTATCGCCCGTCTGCGCGAAGCTCGGCCCACCCGACGTCGAAAACCCTTCCGACGATCCCGAGTACGACATCTTGTTCTGGATGTCGGTAAATCCAAGACTGCCGGTCGTCAGCGTATTGCTATCGGTCGGCGCGGCACTCGCGATCTGCGCACCGTTGAGTTGCGTGTGGCCTGCCACGTTGACATCGAACCCTTCCTTGCCAGCCACGATGCCAGTTTGCTGGTTCACCGACGCATAGTTCGCGTCGATACTGGTATGACCGATTGACGCGTCGACGCCGCCACCGTAGCCGAATGTGAAGCTTCCGCTCACACCGGTATTGTGCTGGTTGCTGCTGTAGTTCGACGTATCCTGAAGGCTCGTCATCGTCAGGTCGCCGCCGACATCCACCTTGACCTTATCGCCCGACACCCGCGCGCCCGAAAGCGTGGTATCGCCGCCCGACGTCATCGTCAGCGTGTTGCCAGCCGCCACCGTCGTGTTGGTTTGTGTGACGCTGTCGCCGTTACCCTGGCCGTGGGCGTTCGAACCATTCGCGAAGACGCTGATCCCGGTGTTCTTGCCCACACCAATCGCCACGCCCGCATTCCAGCCGGTCGAACTGTTGGAGCTGGTGCTCTGCTCGGTACTCTGCGCGCTCTGCAGCATAATCGCGTTGTTCGCATCGAGTGCGACGTTCTTGCCGAGTACCGACGCCCCGGTCATCGCAATGTTGCCAGTACCTGCCTGAGCATTTCCGTTCGCGTCCGGCGTGCCGGTCGCTGTAATGGATACGTTGCCATTCCCGATGATCGACGAGCCCTTCGCCTCCGAGATCGATGTCGTCGCATTGCTGCTGCTATGGCTCGACCCGATGCTGAGCTGTACCTGAACGCCCTTGGCGGCCTCGCTCACGTTTCCGTTCGACAGGGCATTGGCCGCATCCTTAATCCCGCCTCGGTTCTGGTATGCCTGTTCGGCTGCCGCCACGGCTTGCACCGCCGCGAGGCGCGTATCACCCGACTGCTGCCCCTGGCGGACCGCGCTCGCCATCGACTGCCCGAGTCCGACCAGGCCACCGCCCAATCCGACGCTCAAACCCGACTGACTGAACTGCTGCGATTGCGCGTCCTTGTAGGTGTCGTACGCGGCGTTCACGGTCACGTTCTGAGCAGCGATTCCAACATCCTGTCCCGCGACAATCGTGCTACCCGTAATCGTCGCATCCTTGCCGGCCTGGATCGTGACATTGCCCTGCGACGATCCAATCACGCTGCCATGATTCGTCACCGAGCTCGCTTGATCCTGCTGTGCGGTGGAGCGCGAACCTACCGTCACCGACAAACCACCATTCGTGAGGAGACCCGATTCCTTCTTCTCGTAATAGCTGGACGATTGAGTCGTGTCCTGCGAGGTCTTGATGTTGACGTCGCGCTTGGCCTGCAACGTGACGTCGTTCGTGCCCACGACGTTGCTGCCGGTCACGTTGATGTCTCGATTGCTGATGATGTTGACGCCGTCGGCCGACACTGTGCTGCCCTGACTATAAGTCGCCGTCTGGTCGATCCCGCTCGCGATCTTTGCGCCGCTGACAACATTGCTGTGGCTGTGCGTTTCGTGGGAATTCAGCTCATGCGTCTCCGTTGCCGCACCGATATTCACATCGCCGCTCGCCATCAGATTCGCATTGCCTCTATCCAGGCTGACCGTGCTGCCACTGATTGTGAGATCCTTGCCCGACGCAATCGTGACGGTGTCGCCCCCCTTGAGCGTCGTTCCAGTGAGCGCCTGATCGGACGTATGCAGCGTTTCCGCGTAACTGCCGTGACTGTCGCTGCCCGAACTGTTGCTGTTCACCGTCGACGTCGCACTCGCCGCGCCGAGCGTCACGTTGCCCTTGGCCGCAATCGTGCCGCCCTGGCCAAGGTCGATCTGCGCACCCTTGGCAGTCAGGTCTCCGCCGACGCCGATGCTCGATTGCCCGCCAACCGTCACTGAGCTGCCGGTGACCTTGTTGATGTCGGTGTTGGAAACGCCGTTCGCGCGCTGCACGATCTTGTGCTCGCCCGTCTGGACCGCACCGAGATCCCAGTTGCCGCCGACGTTCATCCCGAGGTTACCGCCAACCGACAGGTTGCCCGCGTTCTGCTGGAAGTTGCCGCCGGTGACGATCGACGCGTCGCCCGCAACATCCAGCTTGGCGGTCGGCCCGAGCGTGGTCACCACGCTCGTCGCGCCATCGCGACTCACCCGCGTGTTCGTCTTCGTCGCCGTATCGAGAATCAGGTCCTTGCCGGCATCAAGCTGAAGGCTGCCGGCCTTCACATTCGCCGACGTCAGATCGATGTTGTTCTCGGTCTTCAGCGACATCAGCCCGCCGCTTTGCAGCGCGCCGAACGCGTTGTCGATCTGCTTGCCCTGGATCGCCAGCGTATTGTCCGCCTTGATCGTGCCGCTGTTCGTGAATGACTGCGCGTTCTGGAGGTCGATGTTCGTTGCAGAAATCAGCGGGCCATTGACATTCTGCTGGCTGGCCTTGGCGAGATACACGACCGGCACGAGCACCGACTGCCCGTCGACCACGCGCGTTTCCATCATGATCACGTTGCTCGTCAGCTTCGACACCTGATCGGCCGACAGGCTCGCGCCGATCGGTAAATCAAGCGACTTCGACAAATCTGCGCCCGCTGCCATCAGCGACTGATACATCGTCTGCAGGTCCGCATACGGCCCGAGCACCGCCTTGCCCGTCAGCGCGGTAACTTCGTTGCGCACGAGCTGCTGTTCGTAGAAGCCGTCACCGAGTCGCTTCGGGATGTGCGTGAGGTCGACGCCGAGCTGACCGAAGAAGTAGTCGCTCGAAATGAAGTTCTTCTGGTTCGTGAACGCAGGATTCGTCTCGATCACGTAGTTCGCATTCGGCGCGGCGGTCGGTTTGAACAACCCGCCCTGCGGAATCGTGAGGTTGTTGAGTACGTTCAGCGCGGTCGCACTCGCGATGATTGGGTCGACAGGTGCCGGCGGACCGCCATGCACCGACGACGCCCCCGACTTCGCTCCGCTCGCATTACCGCTCAAGTTTGTCGGTGTGAGACCCGGCACGGACTGCCCCGGCAGCAAGCCGAGCGACGGAATCGATGCGTTGCCCGCCGTATTGTTGACGCTGACGCCCGTGCCCGAAATCGTGCCGTTCGAGCTCATCGTCGAAAAGTAGCCCGGCAGCGTGTAGTCCTTGATCGACGCCGGTGCCGCCTGCGTATAGCCGCCTGGACGCCCGGTCACGAACGGCGCATTGCCGAACGGCAACTGCCAGTCGTGTTCCGTGTTGTCGTAGTTGTTGTAGTGATATTGCCCGGAGTACGACACCGACACGCCCGGCAGTTTCTGCCCGGACGCCGCCCAGCCGTCGGCGTCGTAGTGGGCCGGCATCTTGATGTCGCCGACCGCCGCGATGTTGCTCCAGTAGTTTTGCAGCGTGCCAACCGACGACGCATCGATCCTGCCGCCCGACACGATCTGCGCGGCCGGACTGACATCCGTCACGGTCGTCGCCGTCGCGTTGTCCGCGTAGTAGGTCGTGAACTGATACGAGCTGTTCCACTGACCGCCATGAGGCGGCTCGGTGTAGACGCCGCCGATGCTGTCCGGATCCTTCACGCCAACCTGACCAGTACGGCCGCTGATCGGAATACCGAATTGCGCGAGCAGCGACGGATCGATCGAGCTTGTCGAGGTCTTCATCACGCGCCGCATGCTCGTCACCTTGTCCGCGTGCAGCTCCATGTCGCCGCCGGACTGGATCAGCGCCGACACGTTGTTGACCAGCGCGGCGTTCGTGTACTGGCCGCTCGCGTCCTTGCCGCCTGCCAGCACCACCTTCCCCATGCCGAAGATGGCCGTCGTCGCCATCGAATCGGTGGCCGTGGTGTCGTCGCGGTTCTCGATGTTGTGCGCGAGGATTTCGAGCGTGCCGTTGCTGTCCGATGCACCGATCAGCGCGGTCGGCCCGAGGTTCGAGATCGTATTCGTCGCGTTGAGCGACGCGCTGGCGCCCACGAGTGCGCCGGTGTTGGTCAAGTTGGTCGATTGCGTGCGCAGCAGGCCGCCTGCCGCCAACGCACCCACGTTGACGATGTTGCCCGCATTGACGCTCAGATTGTTGACCGACTGCAGGTTCGCATTGTTCGTGAAAGTGCCAGGCAACGTGAAGGCAAGATCGTGGCCGACGTTGAACTGCGTATCGGACGCCGTCGTGTAATCGCCTTGCAGGTTCACGTTGGCGTCATGCGTCGCGCTATATGTACCGCCGCCTTGCAGCGTGGCCGCCACGACCGACAGGTCGTGCGTCGAGCTGATCTGGCCGTTCGTGTTCGTGATCGCGCCGGTCGTCGTGACATTCACGTCACCGTTCGAATTCGTGACGTTGCCAATAGTGCCGCCGCTGTTATCCAAGGTGTTGCCCTGGACATGGAGCGATGCGCCGCTGAGCTGACCGCCTCGCGTGTTGCTAATCGACGCTGCGCTGACCGTCACATCGCCGTTGCCGGTAATCGCACCCATGCCCGATACGCCGCCGGCATGGCTGTTCGCGATCTGACTGCCGCCTTGCACCGTCATCTTGCCCGCACCGAGGTCGACGATGGCGCCGTCCGCGTTGTCGATCGACGCCGATTGAATATCGAGCGTGCTGGTGTCGCCCGCGGTCGATTGCCCGGCCTGAACGTGGCCGCCCCGGTTCGACAGCGCACCGCCGTTCTTCAACGACAGCGATGCGTCCGATCGCAGCAAACCCTGCGCGTTGTTCACGTCGCCTGCAATGGTCGCGTTGATGCCGCGCTGCGCCGCAAGAATACCGCTCGCGTTGTTCCAGGAAGCCGCGTTGACGATCGCTTGTCCCTTCGTTACGATGGTGCCCGCCGCGTTGTTCAGCGCGCTGGCGCCGTTACCCGGTGCGATCATCAGCGTGCCCGTGCCTGCGTGCGTAATCGTGCCGCCGGCATTGTTCAGCTCCGCGGGCTTGAGCGTGAGGTCCGTGCTGTTGGTCTGGATCACGCCGGCGGCCGAGTTGTCCAGCGTGCCGCTGACGTTCATGTCCATTGCCGACGAACCGTACTGCGTGATCGTGCCGCCGTGGTTCACGAGATTCGTGCCCGTCAGCGCCAGTTGATTGGCCTCGAGCTTGCCGCCGCTGTTGTCGAGCGTCGAATCGGCTATGACCGACAGGTTCGGCGCGACGATCGAGCCGCCCTGATTCGTCATCGAGCCTGTGTGGATTACTGCGTTCGTACTCGCCCCGATCTGGCCGCCGCCGTTCGACAGCGTGCCGCTGAAGACACTCACGTCCGTGTTCGACAACAGCTTGCCGCTCGCGTTGTTCAGCATGCCGGCGACGGTTGCCGTCAGTCCGTTCTGCGCGTTGATCGATCCCGACGCGTTGTTCAGCGCGCCGGTTTGCGCGACGACGCGCCCGTTGCTCGCGATCGAACCGCCCACGTTCGACACCGAACCCGTACCGCCGCCAAGCGTCAGCTTGCCATTACCGGCATGCGTGATCGTGCCGCCGTCGTTGACGAGCGCCGTCGGTGCGAGCGTCAGGTCGGTACTGTTGGTTTGTAGCGTGCCGCCATTGGAATTGTCGAGCGTGCGCGACACATTGACGGCCATCGGCCCAGTCCCGGTCTGCGTGATCGTGCCGCCGTGATTCACGAGGTCAGTCGCGTTCAACGACACCTGGTCGGCGTGCACGGCGCCGGCGCTGTTGTCGAGCGTCGTTGCGCTGACCGTTGCCGTCTGGCCGACGATTGAGCCGCCGTTATTGATCAGGCGCACGCCCGCATCGACAGCCACCTTTTGCGCAGCCTGCAAAGCGCCACTGCCGTTGTCGACCGATTGTCCCGAGACACGCAGATTCGTATTGGACGTGATCGTCCCGCGGTTGGCGACATTGCCGCCTTGCACGGTGACGTCGCCGTTGCCGCCGATCACGCCGCCTTGCGCGCCGTTCGCGGTGGTGCCTGCTGCGTTGGTCAACTGGCCACTGGTCGTCACCGACAGGCCGTCGCCATTGAGCGACGTGATCCGGCCCGCCGTGTTGTCCAGCGACGCGCCGGCCACCGTCATGCCGGCCGCGCTTTGAAGAGTGCCCTGGTTGTTCGCGATGGCGCCGCCACGCACGTCCGCCGTACTTTCGGATACCAATTCACCGGATTGGTTGGCGACCTGGCCGACAACATTCACCGTCAGCGGGCCCTGCGACGAGACCTTGCCGCCCTGGTTCGACAGGTTGCCGCCGGTCAGCGTCGTGCCGCTGCCGCTCGACAGGCTGCCGTGATCGTTGATCACCGTGCCGGACGCATTTGCCTGAATGGCGCCTTGCGCGCTCGTCGTCGCCTTCGACACGTTCACGTCGCCGGCCGTCGCGTTCAGCGACAGATTGTCGTTCGCTGCGGTCTGACTACCAGCGAGGTTCACGCCAGCGCCCGTCAGTGACGCGTTGCCGCCCGCCACATTCTGGCCGGTTGCGCTCAACTGGCCCGAGGCCGTTACGGTCAGATCGCCGCTGCGCCCCACGGCCCCGTCGTTGTTCACGCCCGCGCCGAGCGTACCGGTCGAATTGACGCTGCCGGCGTTCACCGTAGTATTCTGCTGCGCGGCCAGCGTGCCGCTGTTCGCGAGGTCGGCGCTTGTGCTGGCCGACAGCGATTGCTGCGCGTACGTCGTGCCGCCATTCTGGATGCCGCCCGCAGCCGACAGCGCGAGGTTGCCGCTCGCGGTTGTCTTGCCGGTCAGCACCAAGCGGCCGTCCGATTGCAGGGTGAGGTCGCCCGCTTGAGCAGCGATCGTGCCGGCGTTCGCGACACCAACACCTGCAGAGTTGCCAACCAAAAACACCCTATTGGCATACATGCCGCCTAACTGCGCCACGTCAATCGCGACGGCCGGGGCAGGACCGTCGCCGGCGATCGGCGTCGCGGCAAGCGTGTCGTGATTGACCTGATTTGTACCGGCGATGACATTCAGGTTCTTCGCATAGATCGCGGCATTAGCCTGTACAGCACGGGCGATAATGTCAGTCTGATCAACATTCGAAGTATCGAGGCCCGCACCTTGCACGGTCACGAGGCCCCGATTGACATTGAAGCCCGTCAACGATCCGTCCGCGCCAAACTGCGGCACGCCGGTTGTCAGGACGGCGCGCGAGGTATTGATGAACCCGCCGCCGTCCACGACGATACCGGCAGGGTTGGCCAGCACAATCTCAGCACGGCTTCCCGCGACCTCGACATACCCCTTGATCTGACTGGCCGCCGTGCTGTTGACCTGGTTGACGATGATGCGCGCCGCCTGCCCCGCACTCAGGTTCGGGTTGCCGTTGATATAGCCCGCTTGCTGCGTGTTGACCATCGTCGGCGAGTTGTTCAGGATCGCGCCGTTCTTTTGCACATCGAACTGGTTGTAGGTGTTCAGCGAAACACCAGCGCCGCCCGGCTTGTTGATGTTCACTTGCGGCAGGCCATTAGGCGTCTGAATGACTGACGGCGCGTTCGGCCCCGCTCCGACGATTTGTGCGTGCGCCCACATCGGCATCACACCCGCGGCAATCAGCGCACCGAATGCGGCAACGCGCAACGCGAACCGCGTCGCCCCATGCACACCGCCGTGACTGGCGGTACGCCGCGTTTCACCCGTGCTTGCTTTCCCCGCCGAGCTGGCCGTTTCTTCTACCGCGACCAACATACCGTGCACGCGGCTGAATACCAGCCGATAATGGTTTTTATTCATAACCTTGGTCTACTCGCGATTTTTGTTCGATCCCGCCCTCACGGCCTTGAACATCGCATGAAATCTAATCGAACCGCTGAAAGGCAGCGTCAAAGAGTGTCAATCGTTGCCGAGATGCGACGGACAGGACAGTGGATTGCATCACGCTATTACCGCAGTGCCAGCCCGGTTATCTCGATTTCTTAAGCGAAGCAACGTACTTCGCAAGCTGCAACTATCAACGGCTTTTGTGACAATCCGCGCGGATATTACCTCATCACTCGGCATCTCAAAAACCCCTGACAGAATTACGAGGGTGCAAATGCGCACTGCATTTGTAATCCACTTTTTTCATTCACATATCACTTTCCTGAACCCGGCCAGCTACGGCCGCTCCGTCGGTGCATTTCCGCATCTGCGCACTTCGCTCAGGAGTTTCCGTGATCTCTGATCCCCCTACCTTTGTGCTGATCGGGCTCGGCCTCGCGCTCGTCGCCATGTTCGCGGTGGGCTTCTACTGGCTCGCCACCAAGGACCGGCCAACACGCCGGCACGCCCCCGTCGCTCCCCCGCCGACTCACGGCGCTGCCGACCCGCGTTCCGTCGACGTCGATGAATTCGATGAATGGGAGGCGTTCGCGCCGTACCCCGATCACGTTGTCCACGCCGCACATGAAGCCCGCGCCGAATCGGTCGATAGCTATCCGCCGTTCAGTCGGCGTGAAGAACCCGCCTACGCATCCCCTGGGACCGAGGCTCGCCACGACCTGCACGATGCGATTGAATCGTTGATGGGCGAAGGACTTTCTATCCAATCATGACGTGCCGAATCCACTGGACACTTAACGAACGTTTCCTTACCGGACATAAAGAACATCGCCTCGGATACAGTGCTGGTTTAAGCGGAGAACCAACATGCAGAAGCGTATCGCTGCGAAGTTCAAGCTCGGTGCTTTCAACTGCCCGAGGTGCGACGTACTCGCACAAATGCGATGGGACCAGTTTCATCTCGGAGACAACTATGTCGAGGTACACCGAGCGACTTGCATCAGTTGTGTGCAGCCAAGCTACTGGTTAGAAGCGAACGACAAGTACAGCTCAAATCGTGGCGCGATGATTTACCCAAAATTCGTGAGTGCTGCAATCGGCCACCCAGACATGCCCGAGTCTGTAGCAACAGACTATGAAGAAGCACGTAACATCGCTTCATTGTCCCCGCGTGGCGCATCCGCACTCCTGCGGGTATGCATTGAGAAGCTCTGTGCCGAACTACAAGCCAAGGGCAACAACTTGAACGAGCAGATTGGCTGGCTTGTCGCTAACGGCCTCCCCGTGCAGGTCCAACGTGCGCTCGACGCAGTCCGCGTCATTGGGAATAACGCCGTTCATCTGGGCAAGATGGACTCCGAAGATGTATCGGAGGTATGCGATAGCCTTTTCGCGCTCGTAAATCTGATAGTCGAGGACCGCATCACACGGCCCAAGATGGTTGATGCTGTGTTCTCGTCACTGCCCGAAGGCGCGCGCAAGGCGATAGAGAAACGGGACGGTAGTTCCTAGCCGATCTCCGCCAGGGATACGCGCGCACCCACGCGCGGGGGAGCGCGGGCGCGAGCGGGCGGCGTAAGTCCGCGCAGATAAGCGTATCAAATTTAGGCCCGAGTACAATCCGATACCACGTGCCGCTCTTGTCCTCGGAACCATCTCCGCATCCAAGGCTATTAAATGCCACTAAAGTTCAGCCAACGCTTGGGAATAACACCGCTGCCCGAAGCAATAAAACCCGACACGATGCCCGATGAGCTACGAAGCTCACTATGGAATGCATTCTTGGATTGGCAGCATCGCCAAAATGACGAGACGCTCTTGAACCTCATCTGGCGACACTTTTGGAAACGTCCCGCTGACACGATTCCAATCCGTCGCGGTTATGGAGGTCCGAGTTTCCACGACGCATGGAAGCTCGTGCGAGATTATTTCTTCGATTCGGACTGGCACGGCGTGTACGACTTCCTAGAGTTCCTTATTCGGATAGGCTATCCCGGCGAACAACTCGGACAAGCTGTAGACAAGGTGCTCGCCCGCGAATTGGCCGCGTATCGCATCGTGAACAGTCAAATTGTCCCGGTCACTTCAACGCAAGAAGTACAAGCGCTAGAACAAGCCTTGTCAGACAAGGGACCATTCGTAGCAGCCAGCGCCCATTTATCCACGGCACTCGGACATCTAAGCAACCGGCAAAATCCCGATTATCGCAACTCGATCAAAGAATCTATTTCTGCCGTTGAGGCAGTTGCCAAAGTCGTCAGCGGGAAAGACAAGGCCGAGCTTGGTGACGCTTTAGCAACGCTGGAGAAAGCCGGCAAACTCCACGCGGCGCTTCGGAAGGGCTATTCTGCACTGTACGGCTACACCAGCGACGCTAACGGTATTCGCCACGCGCTAATGGATGAACCAAACCTCAATGCGGAAGATGCCAAGTACTTCCTCCTGGCCTGCACCGCATTCGTCAATTACTTGAAGACGTTAGCCTGAGCCCGTTTCGGGAAATAACGTAACTGAGCCGCGTACCTAGGAATTCTCATGAGTAAGACCAACAGCCAAGCGACCACTCAGGATGGGGAGCATGCCAAGCAGTCCGTGCGCCCAGATTTGCCGCCTATGTTTGGGCCAGTCGCAGATGGGAAGATTGAATGGAAGCGCCTTGAAACGATTGACTACGACTTAATGGGGTATTTGCTCTCGTGCCATCTAATTATTGAGCATTACATGGACGAGTATTTGAAGGCCGAGTTCCCCAGCTTGGATTGGAACGTTGCGAAACTGACATTTGGGCAGCGAATCTCACTTCTGAGCACCCAGAACGTTGGAGGCAAGTTCGATTCAACTCCTGCTATTAAACATCTAAACTCGCTACGTAACCGATTCAGTCACCGCATCGACTACACGTTGGTGGCGGAGGACATGCTTCCGTTCGTCCATTACATAAAATCCGTTACTCCAGACGCGGACCCGCCGCACACACCCAAAGCCATTCTCAGCACATTCACTTGGACGTGCTGCGCTGCGTTCGCCGGGAGCGTCAGCTACATTGCAAGGACTAAAGGAAGACGGCACCACGACCATAGTCAAAGCCCCCGCTGATTGCACGTACGCTAGAATCCCGCCACACTCTCGCCACAGCGGGAGTGCAGCAGACCCGTATCCGATCCCAACCAAGCGGTTAAGGCGAGATTGTAAGTACTTGAATAAGCGAAGAATTCTGGCCCGCCCTACACGATTCGAACGTGTGACCTACGGCTTAGAAGGCCGTTGCTCTATCCAACTGAGCTAAGGGCGGTCTGGGGAAGAAGACACGGGCTCGACACCGGCCGCCCGCGCAAAAGAGGAAAAAAAGCACCCTCAACAACAAAACGGGCCCGGCGAGAACCGAGCCCGAAATTATACCCGATCCCCACGAAAGCCATGAAGGATCGACCCACCGCGTCACACCGGCTGCGGATGGAACATGAACCAGCCGAGACAAAACACCCCAGCAATCGCGCAATAGATGCCGAACGACGCCAGCCGCCCGCGCCCTTCGAAATAGCGCATCAGGAAACGCACGCTCAGGTAGGCCGCAACCGCCGTCAGCACGCCGCCGAGCAGCGCGTCGGCAAGCTGGTCCCGCGCATGAAACAGCTTCGGCAACTCGAGCACGCCCGCAGCGAAAATGATCGGCGTGCCGAGCAGGAACGAGAATTCCGCCGCCTTCTCCGCGGTCAGCCCCGCCGCGTTGCCGGCGATCATCGTCAGGCCGCTACGCGAAAAACCCGGAATCAACGCGCCCACCTGCGCAAGCCCCACGAAAAACGCCTGCTTGAACGTCAGCTTCTCCGGCGGCTGATGCGCGCGGCTGCGCTGGATGCGATCGCCGATCCACAGCAGCACGCCGTTGACGATCAGCGCGATCGCGACGATCCGCAGATCGTGAAACACGCGCTCGATGCGCTTCTCGAGCAACAGGCCGACGAGCCCCGTCGGAATCGTGCCGATGATGAGCGCCCACATCAGGTGCCCCTCATCGTTCTTGCGGCCGCCGAGCGACGCGAAGAAGCCGCGGATCAGCTCGACCCAGCGCGCGCGGAAGTACCACAGCAGCGCCAGCGCGGTGCCGAGGTGCAGCGCGACGAGAAACGGCAGCAACTGCGGCGCGTGCTTGTCGATATGCATGCCGAACAGCGCCGGCACGAGCAACGTATGGCCGAGACTGCTGACGGGAAAAAGTTCGGTCACGCCCTGCAGGACGCTCAGGAATGCCAGAAACGAGAGACTCACGCGTCGGTCCTCTAAAAAACAGATCAAAAGCGGAAAGGAATTCCGGACGACGCGGTGGGCCGCCCGGAAGCGCGGCCCCGATTATGCCGAGCACACATTACTGCGCCAAGGCATTTGGCAGGATATTGCTGCGATGCATACAAACGCTTGCAATTCGTAAGCAATCAGAAAGCAAAAAGCCCGCCATCTGAATGGCGGGCTTACGAAATTCGGCAGATTTTGCCGTCAGCGGCCAAGCTGGTAGAAAAACAGCACCGTGCTGCCGGTGAACATCCCAAACAGGGCGATACCCATTGCCATTGCCAGATCCATGGCCCCTCCTCGAAGTGTCATGACCCGGCAACATGACCGGTTCAGGCCATTATCCAGACGCATTACAAATTGCAAAGCTCGCAATTTCCCCAGAAGGGTTTTCCCCGACGCCCGCGCGGCCCGATAATGGAGCGCGCCGCCCTGCGGCAGCCCGTCTTCCAACCCCGTCCACTCCCGATTCCCATGCCGATCTTCCAGCAACACGAGATTCACGAACTCCACGCCGGCGCGTCTCTCGTCCGGATCGCCCCGCAATTCGGCGGACGACTGCTGTCGTGGCACGTCGACGGCGAACCCGTCGTCTTCTGGCCGGACACCGCGGACTGGAGCCAGCTCGCGCGCGTGCGCGGCGGCAATCCGCTGCTGTTTCCGTTTCTCGGCCGGCACCGCGTCGACGGCGAACTCGGCCGCTGGCGCGACGCGTCGGGCGTGGTCCGCGACCTGCCGATGCACGGCTTCGCGCGCGACCTGCCGTTCGCGGCGCAGCCGTCCGCCGACGGCACGGCGCTCGCGATGACGCTCGACGCGAACGACACACTCAAGGCGGGCTATCCGTTCGACTTCCGTTTCGAAGCGGCCTACCGCCTCGTCGACTCGCACACGCTCGACGTCGCGCTGACGACGACCAATCGCGGCGACGCACCGCTGCCGTACTACGCGGGCCATCACTTCTACTTCGCGCTGCCGCACGCGGAGCGCGCCCAGACGACGCTCGAACTGCCGCCGACGCATCGGCGCGAACAGCGCCCCGACGGCGCCATCAGCGCGCCGGAGCCCGGCGAAGCGCGCTACGCGCTCGACGACGCGCGCATTCTCGACCGCTTCCACTGCCTCGACGGCGCGCCGTCCGCCCCCGTGCGGATCGTGATGCCGGGCCGCCGCCGCACGATCGAGATCGCGCTCGACGTGCCGGGCTCGATCCCGTGGTACGCGGTCACGACCTGGACGGAGAAGCCGGAATCGGACTTCTACTGTGTCGAGCCGTGGCTCGGCCTGCCCGACGCCATCCACAACGGGCTCGGGCTGCGCATGCTCGCGCCCGGCGCGACCGAAACCGCGGCGCTGCGGATTCGCGTCAGCCCGCTTGCGGCCTGACATTTCGCGCACCGAACGGATGCCCCGCGGCGCCAAACTGCAGGCCGCAGGTCGAACCCGTTAAAATCTGATGTTTTGTGTCACCTGCCGCGCCCGCGCTCGGCAGGGTTTTGCGAGGTTCAATGTTCGGAACAACCACGAAGCGATTCATCGCGGCGTCGTGCGCCGCCCTGCTCGCCGCCTGCGGCTCCGCACCGGTCGGCCCCGGGTTCTACCGCGTCGAGCGCGGCGACACGCTCTACAAGATCGCGCGCGACAACCGCCAGTCAGTGCAAAGCATCGCGCGCTGGAACCAGATCTCGAACCCGGATGCGATCGAAGTCGGCCAGGTGCTGCGCGTCGCGCCGCCGCCCGGCACGACGACATCGTCGTCGGCGAGCGTCGGCACCGGCAGCGCGGGACGCAGCCGCCCGACGCCGTCCGCACCGTCCGCGACATCCGCGCCGGCCCAATCGCCCGTGAAGCCGGCCACCAGCATCGCGCTGATCTGGCCGGCCGCCGGCAACGTGGTGCGCACCTTCGACGGCGCGAAGTCCAAGGGAATCGACATCGCCAACTCGGCGGGCACGGCGGTGAACGCGGCGGCGCCAGGTGTCGTCGTCTACGCGGGGAACGGACTGCGCGGCTACGGCAACCTGATCATCCTCAAGCACAACGCGGATTACCTGACCGCGTACGCGCACAATCGCGCGCTGCTCGTGAAGGAAGGCCAGTCGGTGACGCAAGGGCAGACGATCGCCGAGATGGGCAACACCGACAGCGATCGCGTCGCGCTGCATTTCGAACTGCGCTACGGCGGCCGTTCGATCGATCCGTCGCGCTACCTGCCGGCCCGCTGACGGCGCGACCGCCAGCGCCGGCGCGCATCAGGTGCGGTCGGTCTACATGCATGTTTGGGAAGAGGCGAATCAGCGCTTGCGCAGCCGGTCGAACACGCGACCGGACAAGTGGCCGGACAACGGGTCGACGTGGCGTGCGAACGCCACCAGCGCCCCGATTCCGATCAGGCTGAACCCCGCAGCTATCAGAAGCATATCCGTGGTCATTACAGGTATCAGCAGCGATCTTATGCGCCATTTCGGAATCGTGCATCGAGCTGCGCATGCCGGGCGAATCGGCATCGCCCTGAAGATCGCTTACAGTGTGATCCAGGACGCATGAAGGCCAGTGCAAGTTCACCCCCGGCCGTCACGATCCGCGCCACGGAGACACCCGATGCTGCCCGCCGCCGACTGCTACGACACGCTGCTCTCCCGCTTCGCATGGGCCGTTCCGGCCCGCTACAACATCGCCGTCGACACCTGCGACAAATGGGCGGACGGCAGCGGCCGGCTCGCGCTGATCCACGAAACCGCGCAAGGCGACGTCTCGCGGCTGACGTTCGACGATCTGAGGAACGCCTCTAATCGGCTCGCGAACAGCTTCGTGCGCGCCGGCCTGCGACGCGGCGACCGGATCGGCATCTTTCTCGCCCAGGGCCCGGAAACGGCCGTCGCGCATCTCGCCGCGTACAAGCTCGGCGCGATCGCGGTGCCGCTGTTCACGCTGTTCGGCGCCGACGCGCTCGAATACCGGCTCGCGAACAGCGACGCGGCGGCGCTCGTCACCGACGCCGCCGGCTACGCGAAGATCGCGCCGCTGCGCGCGCGGCTGCCGGCGCTGCGAACGCTCTACTGCATCGGCGACGATGCGCCCGACGCTGCCGGCGTGCTGCGCTACGACGCGGCGCTGGCCGCCGAATCCGCCGATTTCACGCCGGTCGACACGGCGGCCGACGATCCGGCGCTGATCATCTACACGTCCGGCACGACCGGCAAGCCGAAGGGCGCGCTGCATGCGCACCGCGTGCTGCCCGGCCATCTGCCCGGCGTCGAGATGTCGCAGCAGTGCTTTCCGCGCGATGCGCGCCTGTTCTGGACGCCCGCCGACTGGGCGTGGATCGGCGGCCTGCTCGACGTGCTGCTGCCGTCATGGCACCACGGCGTGCCGGTGCTCGCGCGCCGGTTCGAGAAGTTCGACGGCGCAGCGGCATTCGATCTGATGGCTCGTCACGGCGTCACCCACGCATTCCTGCCGCCGACCGCGCTGAAGCTGATGCGCGCCGTGCCGCATCCGTGCGAGCGCTATGCGCTGGCGCTGAAATCGGTCGCGAGCGGCGGCGAATCGCTCGGCAGCGAGCTGACGGCCTGGGGGCGCGACGCGCTCGGCGTCACGATCAACGAGTTCTACGGGCAGACCGAATGCAACATGGTGCTGTCGTCGTGCGCGGCGCTGTTCGCGCCGCGGCCGGGCGCGATCGGCAAGGCCGTGCCCGGCCACCGGGTCGCGATCGTCGACGCGCATGGCGCGCCGGTGCCGCCCGGTGTCGAAGGCCGCATCGCGGTGCGCGGCCCGGATCCGGTGATGTTTCTCGAATACTGGCGCAACCCCGACGCGACGCGCGACAAGTTCATCGGCGACTACCTGCTGACCGGCGACACGGGTGTGCTCGATGCCGACGGCTTCGTGCGCTTCGTCGGCCGCGACGACGACGTGATCACGAGCGCGGGCTACCGGATCGGCCCCGGTCCGATCGAGGACTGCCTGCTCACGCATCCCGCGGTGCGGATGGCGGCCGTCGTCGGCGTGCCCGACGCGACGCGCACCGAGATCGTCAAGGCGTTCGTCGTGCTGAACCCGGGCTACACCGGCGACGACGCGCTCGTGCAGGCGCTGCAGGCGCACGTGAAGACGCGCCTCGCGGCGCACGAGTATCCGCGCGCGATCGCGTTCGTCGACGGCCTGCCGATGACGGCGACCGGCAAGATCGTACGGCGCGCGCTGCGCGACGCCTGAGCCCGCGACCGGATGGTTTATAGTGGCGCACACGCAGTTTTTTGCAGAAATCCATGTCCTCCGAACACGAATCCGCTGCGGGCGCGTCGCATAGCCCGCTCTACGTCAAACTCCTCGGCGAAACCGCGAAGATCGACTGGTGCGATCTGGAGCGCTTCTTCGCGCAGGGCAAGCTGCTCGCCGTTGCACGCGATCTCGATCTCGTGAGCGTCGCCGAGGCGATCGCCAGCGACGACAAGGAACAGGTCACCCGCTGGCTCGCCGCCGGCCACGTCGCCCGCATGGAGGCGGACACCGCCCAGGACTACGCGGCACGCAATCCGGAACTGTGGGCGGTCGTCGTCTCGCCGTGGATCTGCGTGCAGGAACGCGCCTGACGCGTTCGCCATGTCCGACTCCGCCTTGTCGCCCGCGGCCGGTGCGCGCCCGACCGATGTGTCGCATCGGCGCGTGCTCGCGCTTGCCTTCCCGATCGTCCTCGCGAACCTGACCCAGCCGATTCTCGGCGCGGTCGACACGGCCGTCGCCGGCCACCTCGACGGCGCGCAGTATCTCGGCGGCGTCGCGCTCGGCGGGCTGGTCTTCAATTTCGTGTTCTGGGGCTTCGGCTTCCTGCGGATGGGCACGACGGGCCTCGTCGCGCAGGCGCACGGCGCGCGCGACGACAACGGCATCCGGCTGAACGTGCTGCGCGCGCTGATCGCCGCCTTTGCGCTCGGCACCGCAGTGCTGGCGCTGCAGGCGCCGCTGCTGTCGATCGCGCTCACCGCGCTGGGCGGCAGTGACGCGGTGCGCGCCACGGCGCTGACGTACGGCCACGCGCGGATCTGGAGCGCCCCGTTCGCGCTCGCGAACTACGTCGTGCTCGGCTATCTGCTCGGGGTGCAGCGGGTCCGGCTCGCGCTCGTCGCGCAGGTGTTCATCAACGCGGTGAACATCGGCGCGGCGCTGCTGTACGTGTACGGCTTCGGCTGGGGCATCGCCGGCATCGGTGCCGCGACCGCCACCGCGGACGCGTGCGGCTTCGCGCTCGGCGCGTGGATGCTGTTGCGGCTGCGGCCGCGCGGCCTGCCGCCGCTCGCGGCGCGCGCGCTCGTCGATCGCGCCGCGCTCATGCGCCTCGTCGCATTGAATCGCGACATCTTCATCCGCACGCTGTGCCTGCTGACCGCGTTCGGCTGGTTCGCGCACCTCGGTGCGCAACAGGGCGACGCGACGCTCGCGGCGAACGCGCTGCTGCTCAACTTCCAGACCTTCATGGCGTACGGCCTCGACGGCTTCGCGCATGCGGCCGAAGCGCTCGTCGGCGCGGCGGCCGGTGCGCGCGATCGCGCGGCGTTTCGGCAGGCGGTGCGCGTCACGCTGTTCTGGTCCGCGCTCGGCGCGCTGGCGTTCACGCTCGTCTACTGGACGGCGGGCGGCTGGATCGTCGCGGGCCTGACCGACCAGGCCGCGATCCGCGCGGTCGCGGTTCGCTATCTGCCGTGGGCCGCGCTCTCGCCCGTCGTGTCCGTGTGGGGATTCCTGCTCGACGGCGTGTTCATCGGCGCGACGCAGACCCGCGCGCTGCTGCGCGCGATGGTCGTGTCGTTCGCGGTGTTCGCGGCCGCCGCGCTCACCCTCGTCGGCCCGTTCGGCAACCACGGGCTCTGGCTCGCGCTGCTGCTGTTCATGGCCGCGCGCGGCGCGACGCTCGCGCGCTACCTGCCCGGCTTGTCGGCGCGGATCGGCGGCGACGCGCGAGCGGCGCCGACATCCGCCGCATAGGCGTTACTGCGTGGCGGACGGTGGCTCGGCCAGCATCGACGGCGGCGTCATGTCGGTCGGCACGCCGTGATAATCGGCCGGGTCCTGCGGCGGGTGGCCGCGGCGGGCCTGGCGGGGGTCGCTCGCGCAGCCGGCGAGGATCGATGCGGCCAGCACGGCCAGCACGAAACGGGTCATCACGTCTTGCTCCGGAAAGGAACGCGCGCCTGCTGCGCGCTCGGGTCGGGCGAGTCTAACGGATTTCCGCCTTCGAAGCGGCGGCGCGCATGTCCTACTATGTACTGATGGCGCTGTGCCGTTGAAAGGAGGCTGCCATGTCGTCTGAGGAAATCGCCGGCCTGATTGGCCTGTTCATCGGCCTGATGGTGCTGGTCGCCCTGTCGTACTTCGAGGCGCGCGAATACAAGCGCACTCACGGCGGCGAGGGCATGATCCACCACTGGATGGCGGAGCACCACCTGCTCGACTGGCGGCGCAAGCACTAAGCCGTCCCGCCGCCCTTCCCGTCCCGACCCGCACTGAAGCGAGGTCATCCTGTGCCGTGCCGTTTGGGCACGGAGGGTGCGGTGCGTCGCGCAAAACGAGAGGCCCGGATTCGCCGTCACCGGCGCTGAAAGGACAAGCGGACAAAAAAACGAACGCCGCCGTGCGGTCTGCCGCCGGCGGCGTTCATGCGTGCGCCCGCCGCGCGGGCGCACGTCGGATCGATGCTCAGCCCAGGAAGTGGCGGGCGTAGCGCGCGTTGATGTCGGACAGGCGGAACAGCGTCAGGAAATCCGCGCAGTTGAAGTCCGGATCCCAGGCGGGTGCGCCGCAGATCTTCGCGCCGAGCCGCAGGTAGCCCTTGATCAGCGGCGGCGGCGCAACGGCGACGCCGGTCTGCAGCTCGTCGACCGGCAGCGCCGTGTGCGGGAACGCACGATATTCGGGATCGGTCAGTGCGCTGGCCGGCAGCGACTGGTACAGGTTCGCCGCGTAGTGGCCGCCGTCGGCCATCGACACGCTCGCGCAGCCGAGCATCGTTTCGTAGCCGTTCTGCATCATGTACGCGCCGAGGCCGCCCCACAGCGCCATGATGACCGCGCCACTGCGATAGTCGCTATGCACGCACGAGCGGCCGACCTCGACCATCTTGCCGCGCAGGTGCGTCAGGCGCGACAGGTCGAATTCCCCTTCCGCGTACAGGCGGCCGACACGGGCGGCCTCGTGCGGCGGCAGCACGCGATACGTGCCGACGACCTTCAGGGTGTCGAGATCGCGCACCAGCAGGTGGTCGCAATAGGCGTCGAAAGGATCCACGTCGAGACCGGCGGGACCGCTGACCTGCGCGCCCATCTCTTCGGCGAACACGCTGTAGCGCAGGCGCTGGGCCTCGCGCAGCTCGTCTTCCGTGCGCGCCCACGCGGCGCGCAGGCGGAACTCCGCCGTGACGGTTTCAGCGGCGCGCGGCAGGTGGCGCCGCGCCGAGTCGAGGGGCAGCGAGGCAAAGGGGAGCGTAGGCGTCGGCAGTTCTCGCATTAGGGCTTTCCTGATCGTAAGGAATAAGACGACATGCCCGCCAATTTAGTAACCGGCTGTGACCGTTACGTGGCAAGTCCGTGTCCGTTCAGTGACGTGTCGCCGAACTGACTTTAGCAGAAAGCCTGCCGAAACGTATGATCAAACCCTTCAAACCAGATCGGGCGTCATGACGGCGCGCAGCACTGCCTGCCGGTTGCCGTTCCGCGTGCGGCTCGCGAGCCAGACGATACCGCCCTTCTTGACGCTCCAGCTGTCGTCGCTGCCGGCCACCAGCCGCGCGGCGACGCTGCCGAGCGTCGGCTGGTGGCCGACGATCACCACCGTCGGCGCGATGCCGTCCGGCCAGCCGGCGGCCGCGAGCACGTCGTCGACGTCCGCGCCGGGCGCGAGCGCGTCGACGGTCCGGTACTGGTCGGTCAGCGCCTCCACCGTCTGCACGGTGCGCGCCGCCGGGCTCGCGAGGATCACGCTGCTGGCTTCCAGCCGGCCGCGCAGCCATTTCGCCATCGTCTGCGCCTCCTTGCGCCCGCGCGCGGTCAGCTGGCGCGCGAGGTCGCTCGCCGCGTAGTCTTCGGCCTCGGCGTGGCGCCACAGGATCAGGTTCATCATGGTTTTCTCCGTGGTGCGTGACGGGTTTGCACCACCACGGCACTCGAACATGCATCGTGCGATTGACCTGGCACGCTATTCAACGATAGAATCTCTGGCTCGTCGGAGCGTAGCGCAGCCTGGTAGCGCATCTGATTTGGGATCAGAGGGTCGTAGGTTCGAATCCTATCGCTCCGACCAAGGAAATCAAGGGGTTACGGTTAATCGCCGTAACCCCTTTTCCATTTCCGGATTCTTGACCCCAACATTGCCCCGAACGGACCAGAATCTTGGCCGGTTGCAGCCGGAGACGATGGACCACCCTCCACCGCCCCCTTCCAGCGACATCAATCGAAGTGAATATCGGTCGACAGCACATTCTTTGAATCAACACGAACGACGCAGTGACGTGCAGTCTCCACCGTATTGAGACTCACATAGCGCTGCTTCAACTGCTCACGCGTCGCTTGCGGTTCCATGCTTCGCATCGACTCGATCTGGGATTCGGTGACCTCCTCCGGCGCCGACAAAACGGGCGTGCACGTCAGGTTGACCGGCCTCCCGCCATAGGAGCCATTGACCCCGCCGGTCGTCTCGTCGTCGATGCCCTTCACGACAACCGCCCCATCGACCTTCACTTCATACTGGTCGTGAGCAAAATGCCCTTTCTTCACGCATAGCGTGAGCGAACTGCCGGACGCATTCGGCATGCTCTCGCCCGGCGTGCAGAAATCCTTGCCCGCACCCGGCTCATCAGCGACCTGGGGCGGCGCCTCTTCCTTGATCTCGTAGGACGGGTTGCGCGCCCAGCGGCCGAGGTCCCTGCCGATCACGACGGTCGTCCGTTCGAGAATCGAGCACGTTCCCTTGAACGCGCCCCACACGCCACCCACCGACCAACGGTTGATCTTGGTATGACGGGTGACCTTGCCGTCCTCGATCAGATCCGCGGTGACGGTCGTTGCCTTGGGTCCGCTCCATGCACCACCGCCGACACCCAGTACATGGGTGATCTGCAGCCTGAGAACCTTGGCATCCCCTGCCTCGGCCTGCGACGCCACAGTGCCGTCGCCGCCTCTGTTGATCTTGCGAAGTACGTCGCCGACGTGGCGTGTCAGCATGTCTTCGATGTGGCATTCATCCTTGACCCGCTGGACGACGCCGGCATCCGGCGCGTAGGTCACCGGGGTTTCGAGCAGGATCTGGCTCGCCGCGAAAGCGGAACTGGTTGAGAGGCACAGGCCGATGAGGAATAAGCGCTTCATTGCTTGATAAATAGTTGTGTCTGTCGAATGACCCGGGATCATGACGCCCGGCTCACGCATGCTCAGGACGCCGCGTCGCCAAGCCCGGCCGGACGGCAGATTTCCGCCAGCACCTCGAGACGCCGAACCGGATCGCGCACGAACGGATTCGATTCGTCCCATGCGTAGCCGGCGAGGATCGCGCAAACCATGCGCTTCACTTCCGGCGCCTTGTCGTCGTGGAAGACGATGTCCTGCAGGTCGCCCGAATACCATTTCTCGACGAACGCGCGGAACGTATCGATGCCCTTGCGCAGCGCGACGTCGTAATCCCGCTGCCAGTCCACCGCCTCGCCCCGCCACTGCCGTTCGAGCGCCTGCACCGCCAGATGCGACGAGCGCATCGCGATCGTGACGCCCGACGAGAAGATCGGATCGAGAAACTCGCCGGCATTGCCGAGCAGCGCATAGCCGGGGCCGTGCAGCCGCTCGACGTTGGCCGCATAGCCGCCGATATGGCGCACGGGCATCACGAACGGCTTCTCGCCGACGAGACGGGCAAGCGTCGGCTCCGTCCGCAACAGCTCGCGCAACTGCGCTTCGCGCTGCGCTTCCGGCACATCGAGGAACGCCGCCTCGGCGACGCAGCCGACCGACGAGCGGCCGTTCGTCAGTGGAATCATCCAGAACCACACGTCGCGCCGCTCCGGATGCACCGCGATGCAGATCTTGTCGCGATCGGTCGACCCCGCCGGCAGGCGATCCTCGACGTGCGAGAACAGCGCCGCGCGCGTCGGCATGCGGGTGGGCGCCTCGAGATCGAGCAGCCGCGGCAGCACGCGGCCGAAGCCGCTCGCGTCCAGCACGAACGACGCGTGCACGCGATAGTCGCGCCCCGCTTCGTCGACGACGTCGAGCTGCGGCCGCTCGCCCGGCATGAACGCGCGCACCGTATGGCCGAACCGCACGTCGGCGCCCTGCTGCGCGGCGCACCGGATCAGCAGGTCGTCGAAGGCCGCGCGCTCGACCTGGTACGCGGTGCCCCAGCCCGGCGTCGTCTTCTCGCGGAAATCGAACGACGACATGCGATCGCGATGCACGAAGTACGCGCCGTTCTTGAACTGGAATCCCGCCTCCACGACGGCCTGCAGCATGCCCGCCTCGTCGAGGTAATGCATGCTCTGCGGCAGCAGGCTCTCGCCGATCGAAAAGCGCGGGAAATGCTGGCGCTCCAGCACGAGCACCGACCGCCCCGCCTTGCGCAACAGCCCCGCGGCCACCGCGCCGGAAGGCCCGGCGCCGATGATCGCGACGTCGACGTTCAATTGCTCCGATTTCATGTCATTCATGTGTTGCCCGTCCGTTTGAATCGATGGGACGTGACGGCTTTGCGCGCCGCACTTCCGTAATGCCATTTACAATGATCGCCCGAAAAAACGCATACGATCGAGGGGTTCATGTCGTCATCCCGCACGCACGCCGCAGCTTACGTTCCCGAAACGGCCTTCGGCGTCTGGTTCCTGCGCACGCACACCTGGGAACATCACGTGCTGCGGGTGGCCATCAACGACCTGAAGCGGCTCGTTACGACGCCGCTGCCGGCCGCCCCGGTCATCCTCGACGCGGGCTGCGGCCAGGGCAAGTCGTTCAGGCTCCTGAACGATGCGTTCTCGCCGCGCCAGATCGTCGGCATCGAATGCCACGACGAATCGCTCGTCCATGCGACGGAGGCGGCCCGGCACTGCGGCACCACCGTCGACCTGCGCCGCGCCGACTGCGCGCAGCTGCCGCTGGCCGACGCGAGCGTCGACATCGTGTTCTGTCACCAGACCTTCCACCACCTCGTCGAGCAGGAGCGCGCGCTGGCCGAGTTTCGCCGCGTGCTGAAGCCGAACGGCCTGCTGCTGTTCGCCGAATCGACCGACGCCTACATCAAGTCGTGGGTCATCCGGCTGCTGTTCCGGCACCCGATGCACGTGCAGAAGAGCGCGGACGGCTACCTCGCGATGCTGCGCGACGCGGGCTTTTCGTTCGACGAGCTGAACATATCACTGCCGTACCTGTGGTGGAGCCGCGCAAAGGACTTCGGCCTGCTCGAGCGCATCGGCCTCTACACCCCCAAGCCCGGCAAGCGCCGCGAAACGCTCGTCAACGTGGTCGCACGCAAGCCCGCGTAACAGGCGCCCGCCTCCGGGCGGGCGCGTGCCCCGCGGGGCGTCGTCAGCATCGCTCCGCCCCGCGCGCGTTACTGCGCGTCGAGCACCACGACGTCGCCCGACACCGCGAGCGACCCGGCGCTGGGGCTCACGCCGCACGTGTACCGGGCCACCGAATCGGAACGCTGCTCGTGAAAGCGCGTCGTCACGTTGACGACCGCATTCCCGCCACGGCGCTTCGCATAATCGCGCAGACGGCCCAGCGCCTCGGCGAGCGCCTGATCGCACGTCGGCTGCTCCGCTTCGATCGCGCGCTTCACGCGCACCGATTCCGAGCGCGTTCCGATGGTCGTCTTCACCGCCGGATGCGCCTGCGCGCCGAAATACAGCTTCACGCCGGTCGCATCGTGCGCGGTCGCTTCCGCCGGCAGCGGCAGCGTGCGGACTACCGTGCCGCCGCAGCCCGCCAGCAGGGCCGCCGCGATCAACATGCCGGCCAGATGTCTCGTATGCTTCATCGTGCTTGTCCTCATCGCTCAGTCACGTTCAACTTCAATCGCCTTTCCAGGCGTCCAACAACAGGCCCGCGCAACTGCCGCCGAATCCGAACGAGACCGACAGCGCCCGCTCGATCCGCGCGTCGCGCGCGGTACGCACGAGCGGCATGCGGCCGACCGCGGGGTCGGGCGTCCCGTCGACGGCCGTGCCCGCGATAAAACCGTCGCGCATCATCAGGATCGTGTAGATCGCCTCGTGCGCGCCGCTCGCGCCGAGCGGATGGCCGGTCATCCCCTTCGTCGACGAGAACGCGGGCACGTCGTCGCCGAACACGTCCGCGAGCGCCGCCAGTTCCTCGACGTCGCCGAGCGGCGTCGACGGCGCGTGCGTGTTCACGTAGTCGGGACGCCGCGCGTCGCCCTCCATCGCCATCCGCATCGCGCGCGCGATCCCCGGCGCGTGCGGCGTCGCCATGCCCGCGTTGTCGGTGCACTGGCCGAAGCCGACCAGCTCCGCATGGATCCGCGCGCCGCGCGCGCGTGCGTGCTCGAGCGATTCGAGCACGAGGATGCCCGCGCCCGACGCGATCACGAAGCCGTCGCGGCCGATGCCGTAAGGTCTCGACGCCTGGTCCGGCGTGTCGTTGAATCGACCGGACAACACGCCCATCGCATCGAACATCAGCGTCATGTTGTCGTGCAGCGCGTCGCTGCCGCCCGCCAGCACGACGTCCTGGCAGCCGGACCTGATCAGCTGCATCGCCTGCCCGATCGCGAGCGCCGAGCTCGTGCACGCGGACGACGGCGAATACGCGACGCCTTCGATGCCGAACAGCTGGGCGATGCAGGCCGACGCGGTGCTGCTCATCGCCTTGGGCACGACGTAAGGCGGCGTCTTGTCGATGCCGCGCTGCGCGGCAATCGCCATCGCGTCGTCATAGGCGGCCATCGAGCCGATGCCGGAGCCGACGATCGCGCCCGCGCGCGGCGAACGCAATCGCGCGGGATCGAGCGCCGCGTCGTCGATCGCCTTCGCGGCCGCATGCGCGGCGAAGCGCGCGGTGTCGCCCATGAAGCGCTCGTGCTTGCGCGCGAACGGCAGCTCCGCCGCGACACTGGCGACGCCCGCGACCTGGCTGCGGAACCCGCGCGCGCGCCATGCATCGACGCGCGCGAGCGCCGAGCGGCCCGTGCGCAGCGCCGCCGACACGCCGTCGAGCGAATTGCCGAGGCACGACACGATGCCGAGCCCCGTGACGACGACGCGCGCAGGCATCGGGCGGCCGGCCGTCACGCGGCGATGCGCCGGAAGATCAACGACGTGTTGATCCCGCCGAACGCGAAGTTGTTGCTCATCACGAACTCGGCATCGATCTCGCGCGCCGCGCCGACGATGTAGTCGAGCGCCGCGCACGCGGGATCGACGTTCTCCAGGTTCAGCGTCGGCGCATACGCGTTGCGCTTCATCATCTCAATCGTCCACCACGCCTCGAGCGCGCCGCAGGCGCCGAGCGTGTGGCCGACGTAGCTCTTCAGCGAGCTGATCGGCATGCGCTCGCCGAACACCGACGCGGTCGCATGACTCTCGGCGATGTCGCCGCGATCGGTCGACGTGCCGTGCGCGTTCACATACGCGATCGCCGCCGGATCGAGCCCGGCGTCGCGCAGCGCGAGCCGCATCGCGATCGCCATCGTCTCGGCGGTCGGCTGCGTGATGTGCGCGCCGTCGGAATTGCAGCCGAAGCCGACCACCTCCGCATGGATCGTCGCGCCGCGCGCGATCGCGTGCTCGTATTCCTCGAGCACGAGCGTAGCCGCCCCCTCGCCGACCACGAGCCCGTCACGATCGACGTCGAACGGGCGCGGCGTCAGCCCGGCCTCGTCATTGCGCGTGCTGGTCGCGTACAGCGTGTCGAACACCGCGACCGCCGGGCCCGACAGTTCCTCCGCGCCGCCCGCGAGCATCAGCGTCTGCTTGCCGGTCGCGATCGCCTCGTACGCGTAGCCGATCGCCTGGCTGCCCGACGCGCACGCGGACGACGTCGGCACGATCCGGCCTTTCAGATCCCAGAACAGGCTGACGTTGACGGCCGTCGTGTGCGGCATCATCTGCACGTAGCTGTTCGACGTCACGTCGCGCATCGAACCCGTTTCGAGCATCGCGCCGAACGCGCGGATCGGCTCGACCGAGCCCGACGACGACCCGTATGCGACGCCCATCCTGCCGTCCTTGATCGACGGATCGTCCGCGAGACCGGCGTCGGCGAGCGCGAGCTCGCTCGCCCGCACCGCATACATCGACACCGGGCCCATCGAGCGCGTCTTCTTGCGCGGATAATGCGCGGGCTGCACGAAGCCCGGCAGCGGGCACGCGAGCCGCGTGTGCAGCGACTCGTAGCAATCCCACGCCGCGATGCGCTGCACGGCGTTGGCCGCGCCCTTCAGGCGCGCGTCGATCTCCGGCCACGTGTCGCCGAACGCGGTCACGCCGCCCATTCCCGTCACGACCACCCGCTTCATCAGATCATCCCGCCGTTGATGCCGATCACCTGCCGGGTGACGTACGACGCGCCGTCCGACATCAGGAAGCCGACGACCGACGCGACTTCGTCGGGTTGCCCGACGCGCCCCATCGGCACCGTCTTCAACGCATGCTCGAGCGGCACGTCGTCGAGCATGCCGGTATCGACGAGACCGGGCGCCACGCAGTTGACCGTGATGTTGCGCGACGCGAGCTCGACCGCGAGCGCCTTCGTCGCGCCGATCAGGCCGGCCTTCGCCGCGCTGTAGTTGACCTGCCCGCGATTGCCCATCACGCCGGACACCGACGCGATCGTCACGATGCGGCCGCCCTTGCGCAACCGCACCATCGGCATCGTCAGCGGATGGACGACGTTGTAGAAGCCGTCGAGCCCGGTCTCGATCACGACGTCCCAGTCCTCGTCGGACAGCGCCGGAAACGCGCCGTCGCGCGTCACGCCCGCGCTGCAGACAATCCCGTAGTACGCGCCGTGCGCGGCCACGTCGGCCTCGAGCAGTTGCCGGCAGGCCGCGCGGTCGCGCACGTCGAACTGCAGCACATCGGCCGCGCCGCCCTGTTCGCGGATGGTGTCGGCCACGGCTTGCGCCGCGTCGCGGCCGCTGCGGCAATGCACCGTCACCGCGAAGCCGTCCGCCGCCAGTCGCAGCGCGACGGCCCGGCCAATGCCGCGGCTCGCGCCGGTCACGAGAACTCGCCGAGTCATGAATTGAAGCTCCCTTCGATAAAAGACTGAAAATCGTCCGGCTGGTACACCTTGACGATCGCTTCCGCGCAGCATTGGCCGTCGGCATGGATCGCGCATTCGTATGCACCATGCCCTTCGTCGCCGCGCAGCAGTTCGCGCGCCGCGATCCGCAGCGTCGCCCCCGCATCGAACCCGGCCCGATGCGCGCTGTAGCGGTTCGCGCCGAGCAGCACGCCCGGCTTCGCGCGACCGCCCGCGTGCCGCGCCAGCAGCCCGACGTGCGCGGCGATCGCCTGCGCCATCAGCTCGATGCCGATCCACGCGGGCATCGCGCCGTCGTCGTCCGCGTACCACGCGTCGCGGCGCGCGGTCGCACTCACCTCGATCGCGGTTTCGGAACAGCGCTCGATCGTGTCGAGCAACAGCATCGTGCCGCGATGCGGCAGCACGTCCCGCACGTCGCACACGGCGATCTCCGCGCCGTCGTGCAAGGTTTCCATCAACGAACCGGTCTGCATGTCAGCGCCCCAGGATCAGGCTGGCATTGCTGCCGCCGAATGCGAACGAATTGCTCATCACGTACTGGCTTCCGGTGTGGCCGGCGAGCCGGCGTTCTTCCTGCACGAGATCCAGCGCCGGCAGCGCGGGGTCCGGCACGCCGTCCCACACGTGAACCGGCAGCGGCGTGCCGCGCGCAAGCGTCAGCCACGCGAACGCCAGTTCCGTCGCGCCCGCCGCGCCGAGCGTGTGTCCGGTCAGCGGCTTCGTGCCGCTCGCGGGCACGCCGCCGGGAAACACGCGCGCCATCACGCGCGCTTCCATCTCGTCGTTCAGGCGCGTCGCCGTCGCGTGCAGGTTCACGTAACCGAGCGCCGGCGGACTCACGCCCGCATCCGCGAGCGCTTGCCGCAGCGCATCCTCGGCGCCGCGCCCCTCCGGGTCCGGCGCGGAGATGTGATGCGCATCGCTCGATTCGCCGACGCCGGCCAGCCGGATCTCGCCGTCGTCGCGGCTCATCACGAACACGGCCGCGCCTTCGCCGATGTTGATCCCGCAGCGATTGGCGCTCATCGGGTTCGTGCGCGCGGGGCTGACCGACTCCAGCGACGCGAAGCCCTGCATCGTCAGCGCGCACAGCGAATCCGCGCCGCCGACGACGACCGCGTCGCACAGGCGCAGGCGCAGCAGCCGGCGCGCGGCCGCGAACGCCTTCGCGCTCGACGTGCATGCGGTCGACAACGTGTACGCCGGCCCGGCGACGCCGAGCGCCGCGCGCACGAACGGCGCCGCCGTGCCGATTTCCATCTGCCGGTAATCGAACGCCGGCGGCATCGCACCCGATACGGCGCGCTGCGCGAACGCCTCTTCCGCCGCGCTGATGCCGGAGGTGCTCGTGCCGATCACGACGCCGACGCGGCGCGGGCCGTAGCGCGCCACCGCCGCGTCGACGGCCGGCGCGATCTGCGCGAGCGCGGCGAGCAGCAGCCGGTTGTTGCGGCAATCGAAGTGCGCGAGCGGCTCGGGCGGCGCGACGTCGAGCGGCGCGCCGACGCGCCCGGCCCACGCGCCGCCGGGCGCTTCCGCGCACGGCCCCATGCCGGGCGAAACGCCGGCGCGCAATGCGCGGTCGACCGCGTCGACGGTGCCGCCGAGCGCATTGACCATGCCGAGCGCATGCAGATAGACGTGCGCGTGTTTCATGCGGTGGTTTCCTTCGGGGAGGGCATGGCGAGCGGCGCGAACAGCACCGAGAACACGATCCCCATCGCGAGGGTCGTGCCGAAGCCGCGCAACGCGGGCATCGCGCTCGCGCCGAGCATGCCGAACGACAGCAGCGTCGTCGCGGCGGAGAGCAGCACGCCGGTCCACACCGCGCCCAGGTTCGCGGCTTCCCGGATGCAGCCTTCGCGCAGGAAGACCGCATAGTTCGCGCCGACGCCGAGCACGAGCATCAGCGCAAGCCAGTTGAACAATGTGAGCGGGATGCGCAGATAACCGAATACCGCCAGCGTCAGGCCGATCGCGAGCACGATCGGCAGCGTCGTCGCGATCCCGCCGCGCACGCCGTAGCGCCACATCAGCAGCGCGGCGACCACGACGAGCGCGCCGCCCAGCCACCAGCCGCTGTCGACGCGGTACGCGCCGAACAGCTTCGACACGCCCGCCGCCTTGTCGACGTATGTGACGCCGAGCAGCCGGTGCGCGAGTGCGTCGAGCGCCGCGGCATCCGCCGCGTCGACCCGCTCGGGAATCGCCAGCGCCGCATATTCCGGCGCGCCCGCGCCGACGCCGCCGAGCCACAGATGCCGGAACGGCGCCGACCAGCGCGCGGCCAGCCAGCGCTCGACGTCGAGCGTCGCGTGCGCATCGCGCGCGAACGCGTCGACCCACGCCTGCGCGACGTCGTCGCGGAATCCCGCGCGCTCGAGCGTCGCGCGCAGCGCCACCGGCTCGGCGAACACGCGCGCGGCCAGCGCCGCGCGGTTCTGCGCCTGCCGCTTCGCCGACGGCACGAACGTCGCGAGCGACTGCACGCGGCCGACGCGTTGCGCATCCAGCGCCGTCACCAACGCTTCGGAGCGTTCGAGCACGTCCTCGGGCGTGCTGCCCTGGATCACGAAGAACTGCGCGGTGTTCGCCAGCCCGACCGCATCGCGGATCTCGCGCTCCTGGCGCGCGAGGTCCGGATCGCGCTGGGCGAGCAGATGAATGTCGTCGTCGCTCGTCAGCAAGAACCAGCCGGGCGCCGCGACCAGCGCGACGCCCAACGCCGCTGCCAGCGCGCGCCGGCCCGACAGCGCCGCCTGCCAGCGCTCGAGCGCACGCGCGGCGCACGCGAACACGCGTGACGGCGTGCGCTTCGGCGGCCGGGTCAGCATCAGCGGCAGGAAGCCCGTCACCGCCGCGAACGCCGCCGCGATGCCGACGATCGCGAAGCACGCGATCTGCTTGAGCGCCGGGAACGGCACCCACGTCAGGATTGCGTAGCCGAGCAGGCTCGTCGCCAGCGCGACGGCCAGCGCCGGCCGCACGGCGGCCGCGCCGCGCCGCGCATCCCATTGCCCGCCCGACGACAGGTACACGACGAAGTACTGGATCGAGTAATCGACCGCCTCGCCGATCAGGCTCACGCCGAACACCAGCGTCAGCAGATGCAGCTTGCCGAACACGGCAAGCGTGGCCGCGAGCGCGCAGACGATGCCGAACGCGGTCGACGCGAACGCGAGCACCAGCAGGCGCGGCGTGCGGAACACGCTCAGCAGCAGCAGCGCGATGCCGCCCAGCGACACCGCGCCGATCACGTGCACGTCGCGCTCCGCGCTCGCGCGCGCGGCCTGCGCATAGAACACGGCCCCGGTACGGGCGATCCGCACGTCCGGATACGCGGCGGCGAGCGACCGTTCCGACGCGGCCGTCGCGCCGCGCACGGCCTGCTGGATCTTGGATTCGTAGGCCGAGCCGGCGAGCGACGTCATCACGAGCACGCTCGTCGCGCCGTCGCGATGCGAGACCAGCATGCCGTCCTCCAGCGCGAGGCGGGAGGTCGCCAGCGGCAGGTCCGCCAGCCAGTGCTGGAGCCAGCCGAACGGATCGTCCGACACGGCGGTCGGCAGGCCGTCGACGGGCGGGCTGTAGAGCCGTCGCGTCAACGCATCGGCGAGCGCGGCGTCGCCGCGCCCGAGCGACGCGCGGTCGGCATCCGTCAGCAAGCCGAAGCGGGCCGGCAGGTAGGTCGCCGCGATCTGCGACGGATCGAACGGCGGCACCTCGACCGTGACCGAGCGAAACGCGCCGCTGTTCGCGAGCAGCGCGCCGAACTGCTTCGCGGCGGCCTTCGCGCGCGCCGCGTCGCGATCCGTCACGAGATAGACGGTGCGCTCGCCGAGCGCCGCCGACAATCGCTCGACCGCCTGCTCGGCGACCGGATTCGCCTCGGTCGCGGGCAACAGCGCCAGCAGGTTCGTCTGCAGCGGCGACGCTCCGGTGAAGCGCCACAGGCAATAGAGCCCGGCGACGAGCGCGACCAGCAGCCACGCGGCGCGCAGCGCCAGCCGCCGGGCGCGCCCGGCCGGCACGTCGATCGCGTCGCGCGTCGCGCTCATCAGCGCGCTCCGAGCCACGCGCGCTCGGCCGGCGCCGGCGCGTCCACCGGCGTCGCGCGCGCGAATTCGAGTTTCGTCACGTTGCCGTTCGCGAACGTCATGCTGAGCATGCCCAGATACGCGCCGCCGCTCATCTCCAGCACACGGATCGCCTGCGCGAGCTGCGGCTGGTTCGGCCGCAGCGTCATCCGCCAGCGCTCGCGCGTGCCGGTCGCGTCGACGTCGAACTGCGCATAGAGCGCCGACAGGTCGCCGCCGAGCATGTCGCGCATCATTCGCGACACCTGGGCGACGCCGCGGCCGCTCCCGCCCGCCGCGACGAGCCGTCCGTCCGCGCCCACCTCGCGCATGCCGCCGTCGGTGATCACGTAGGTCGCCTTGTACGGCGTATCGATCCGCCATACGACGCCGGACGCGCGGTCGAACAGCATCGATCCCGTGCTGACGAGCGGCTGCTTCATCGCCGCGAGCGTCTGGGTCTGCGTGAAGTCGGCGCGAATGGCGCCGACCCGGTTCAGCCGCGCGGCAATGTCGGCCACGAGCGCCGCGTTCGCCGCGCGCTGCGTGGCGGCCGACGCGGGTGCCGGCGCCGGCGCCGGTGCGCCGGCCTGCGCGGCGGCCGCGCAGGCGACCACCATCCCGGCCGCGGCGCACAGGCCGCGAAGTCGCGCGCTCATTTCCATCGCGCCTCCACCCGTTCGATCAGCGCCGCCGGCGACACGAACTGCGTTTCGTGCGTCTTGCCGTCGATCGCGAGCTGCACCGTATACCCCCTCGTCAGGCGCTCGCCCGACTGCGCGTCGACGATTTCGTAACCGATCTTCAGCCGGTTCTCGAATTCGAGCAGCGTCGCGCGCACATCGACGCGCTGGCCGTAGACCGCGGGCCGCACGTACTTCAGATGCGCTTCGACGACCGGCCACAGATAGCCGGATGCCTGCATCGCCGGATAGTCGTAGTCGATCGCGCGCAGCAGCGCCGCGCGTCCGGCTTCGAAATACTTCAGGTAATGGCCGTGCCAGCAGACGTTCATCGCGTCGACGTCGTGGAACGGCACTTCGACGGCGGCCGTCGCCGTCAACGGGGGACGCGGCGCGCTCATGCGCCCTCCCCGCCGATCGCGTCGCACGCGGCGAGCCGCGCGGTCAGCGCGCGCAGCTCGGCTTCGAGCGGCCGGTCTTCGACGACGAGCGGCGAGTGCCGGCTCACGTCGTCGACGAACGCGCGCAGCGGCGCCGACAGATGCGTGCCGGCGTTCTCCCGCATCCGCAGGCGCACCGCCTGGACGGTCGCGAGCACGTGAGCGGCCGCGACCTGCTCGGTCAGCTCCAGCACGCGCAGGCAGTCGCGCGCGGCGATCGTGCCCATGCTGACCTTGTCCTGGTTGTGCGACTCGGTCGAGCGCGAGAACACGCTCGCCGGCATCGTGTGCTTGAGCGCTTCCGCGGTCCACGCTGACGCGGAGATCTGCACGGCCTTGAAGCCGTGGTTGATCGGCGCGCGATCCGGCGCCGCGCCCGTCAGGTTGCGCGGCAGGCCGTTGCTGAACTTGTCGTCGACGAGCAGCGCGAGCTGGCGGTCCATCAGGTCGGCGAGATTCGCGACCGCGGTCTTCAGCGCATCCATCGCGAACGCGATGTGCCCGCCGTAGAAGTTGCCGCCGTGCAGCACGCGGCCGTCGTCCGGGTCGACCAGCGGATTGTCGTTCGCGCTGTTGAGCTCGTTCTCGACGTCGCGGCGCACCCAGCTCAGCGCGTCGCGCACGACGCCGATCACGTGCGGCGCGCAGCGCACCGAGTAGCGATCCTGCAGCCGGCGGGCGGGCGATTCGTCGCGGCCCGCGAGATCCGCGCGAATCCACGCGGCGGCCTCGGCCTGCCCGACGTGCGGCTTCGCGTCGAACAGCAGCGCGTCGAAATGGGCCGCGCGCCCGTCGAGCGCGACGGTCGTCAGCGCGGTGAGGCGCGCGGCGATCCGCGTCAGGTAGTCGGCCCGCGCGAACGCGAGACACGCGAGGCCCGTCATCACGGCGGTGCCGTTCATCAGCGCGAGCCCTTCCTTCGGCGCGAGCGTCAGCGGCTCGCGGCCGAGCGAGCGCCACACGGCCCGCGCGTCGCACTCGCCGCCGTCGTGGATCACCGTGCGTTCGCCGGCCAGCGCGGCGGCGACGTACGACAGCGGCGTCAGGTCGCCGCTCGCGCCGACCGACCCTTCCGACGGAATGCGCGGCAGGATCCGGTGATTCACCAGGTCGGCAAGGCGCTCGAGCAGCATCAGGCGCACGCCGGAGTAACCGTAGGCAAGCGAATTGAGCCGCGCGGCGACGATCGCGAGCGTCTGCTGCGCATCGAACCACGCGCCCATCCCGCAGCCGTGATAGCGCGTCAGCTGCAGCGGCAGCGCGTCGACGAGCGCCGCGGGCACGTCGACGACGCACGCGTCGCCGTACCCGGTCGTCACGCCGTAGACGGTCCCGCCGTTCGCGAGATGGTCGCGCAGCCATGCCGCGCCGCGCTCGATGCGCGCCTGCCACGCGGGGTCCGCATTGAGCGCGACGCTCGCGCCGTCGCGTGCGATCGCGATCACGTCCTCGATCGTCAGGTGCCGGCCGCCGATCACGACGGCCGCCCGGACCGTTTCGCGCCGGGCCACCTCGATCACACCATTCACCACGTCATGCTCGGCCACGCGGCCCTCCATCGGGCCGCGCCCAGAAATCGAAGAAGTTGAACCATTGATACGGCGCCTTGCGGCAATAGTGCTCGAGCCGCGCCGCATAGCGCTGCGCCCAGACGGCGACCTGCGCGGCCCGCTCGCGGCGCGGCAGCTCGATGCGGTCGGCGAACGGTTCGAAGTACAGACGGTATTCGCGCCCTTCCTTCAGGCAGAAGAACAGGTAGACCGGGCAGCCGAGCGCGTGCGCGAGGATGTACGGCCCCTGCGCGAACGGCGCGTGCGCATCGAGAAAGCGGGCGTCGACGGTCTTGCCCGCGTCGTGCGGCGGCACGCGGTCGCCGACGATCACGAGCAGTTCGCCCGCGTCGATGCGCGCCTGCATCATCATCGCGGTGTCGGGACCGAAATCCGCCACCTCGACGAGCTGCTCGCCGAACGCCGCGTTCGCCTGCGCGAGCACGCTGTTGAAGCGCTTCGCGTGGCTCGTGTAGACGATCGCGGTTACTTTCGCATGCGCGTCGCGCAGCGCCAGCGCGCGCGTCATCTCCAGGTTGCCGAGATGCGCGCCGATCACGAGCGCGCCGCGTCCGCTCGCCGCGAGCGCGTCGAACGCCGCCGCATCGTCGAACCGCACCGCGAGGCGATCGAGCCGGCCGGACCACGCGACGAACTTGTCGAATCCCGATTGCGCGAACGCGAGCATGTGCCGATACGCGGTGCGCCAGCCCGGCTTCGGCGCCGCCACGGCCGGGCACGCGTCGCGCAGACGCGCGAAATAGGCGTGCGACGCGGCGCGCGCCGCGCGGTTCGTCAACGCGAAATAGCCGACGATCGGGTACAGCCAGAGCGACGTGAAGCGCGTGCCGAACCAGCGGCAGCTCCATGCCAGCAACGCCATGCCGGCGCGACTGCCGCGTTCCGGCGTGCGCCACCATGATCGTGCGCGGCCGCCGGCGGCAACGCCCGGCCGCACGCACCGGCGCGCGAGCAGCCACGGCGCGCGCACCAGCATCCCGGCCACCAGCCGCGTATGGCTCGCGCTGATGCGCACGTTGTCCCACAGCACGTCGAAATGCGACACGCCGTCGGCCGGATAGACGACCCGCGTCGGAATCGTGCGGAACGCGAAGCCGCGCCAGTGAAGGCGCACCAGGATCTCGCTGTCGAAGTCCATGCGGGTCGGCATCGACACCGCATCGATCAGCCGGCACACGGCGTCGAGCGGATAGAGCCGGAACCCGCACATCGCATCGGGAATGTCGAGCGACAGCGTCTCGATCCAGACCCAGACGTGCGTCAGGTAGCGGCCGTACAAGCGCGCCTTCGGCACGCTGTGGTCGAAGCGCGGACGGCCGAGGATCACCGCGTCCGGCGCGTCCTGCGCGGCGGCGACGAACGCCGGCACGTCGGCGGCATCGTGCTGGCCGTCCGCGTCGATCTGGATCGCATGCGTATGGCCTTGCGCGCGCGCCGCGCGCAGCCCGGCCATCACCGCCGCCCCCTTGCCGCCGTTGACGGGCAGGCGCAACAGCGTCGTGCATCCCGCGTATTGCGCGGCGAGTGCGGCGAGCGTGTGCTGCGTCGCGGCGTCGCTGCCGTCGTCGACCACGATGATCGGCAGCCCGTGCACGGCGAGCCGCGCGAGCGTCCCGCCGATCGCGTCGCGATGGTTGTAGATCGGAATGACGATGCAGACGTCGATCATCACGCGCTCGCTCCGTACACGATCGTGCCGGACGTGCAATCGCGCTCGCCGCGCCGGAACACGAACTTCACGCAGCCGCGCGCCTGATCGTGCGCGATGCGCAGCGCGAGCACCGCGCCCGGCGGCACCGGAGCCTTGAATTTCAGATGATCGATCGAGCGAACCGTACGCAGCGCCGCGACCTCGCGGCGGGCGAGCCGCACCGCCCAGTCGATCTGCACGACGCCGGGCAGGATCGGCATGCCCGGAAAATGGCCGTCGAAGTGCGCGAGCGTGACGGGCACGCGCAGTTCGTAGTGCCATCCGTCGTCGTCGTGCCGTTCGGCGAGCAGCTCGAAGCCCTCCGGCGTCGGCGCGAACGCGGCGGCGATCGCCGCGGCCGGCAGCTTGCCGCGCGCGTCGAACGGCATCGCGCGCCGGAAACGCCAGTGCCGCGGCAACGCGGCGGCATCGAAGTACGCGCCGAGCGCATGGCGCAACGCGGCGGCGACCGCGACGCGGCCGTCCGCGCGCAACGCGAGCCGCCCCGCTTCGCTCAATACCGCGACCACGCCGACGCGCGCGCGCGACGCGCCCTCGACGACCGTCGCGGCCGCCTGCTCGACGAAGTCGTGCCGGACGATGCGCGCCTCGAGCTCGGGCAGCGAAACGCGCTTGCCGTCGAGCTTGACCACGCGATCGCGGCGGCCCGTCAGCTCGAAGCGGCCATGCGCGTCGAAGCGCGCCGCGTCGTCGGTGCGGTGCCAGCGGTCGTGGCCGAGATGCGCGGAGCGAACGCACAATGCGCCGTCGTCGTCGCAGCGCACGTCGATGCCCGGCATCGGCTGCCATGCCTGCGAGCGGTCCTGGCGCCGCCATGCGATGCCGCCCGTCTCCGTGCTGCCGAAGATCTCGAGCGGCGCGGCGCCGAACGCCGCTGCGTACACCGACGCCGCATCGGCCGGCAACGGGCCGCCCGACGAAAAGAACACGCGCGGCGCAATGCCCGGCATCGGGAATCCCGGCAGCGCGGGCCAGCGCATCAAATGCGACGGCGTCGACACCACGATGCCGTCGCCGTACGCGGCCAGCCGCCGCTGCAGCTGCTGCGGGTCGAGCGACAGCGCGCGGTCGAACGCGCGGCCCGCCGCCAGCGGCCACATGATCCTGAACAGCAGCCCGTAGATGTGATGATGCGGAACGCTCGACAGCGTCACCGCCGTGCCGACCCGCTCGGCCCACTCCCGCTGCAGGGTGCGCACTTCCGCGTCGAACTGGGCGAGCGACTTGCGCAGCGCCTTCGCGTGGCCGCTGCTGCCCGACGTGTACAGCGTGATGGCGGCGTCCGCGTCGATCGCGCGCGACGGAACCGGCACGCCATGCTCCGCGCGGCCGGGCGCGCATGCCGCAAGTGCGTCGTCGTCGAGCAGCATGTCGTACGCATGCGCGAGATCGCGGAGATAACCGGGCGCCGCGCTCGCCGGGATCACCGCTTCGCGTCCCGTCGCCGCGACGGCGAACAGCGCACAGGCGAATTCGTAGGGATCGTCGGTCGAAATCGCGACGCGGCGCGCGCCCGAGGACTCGACCACGCGCGCGATCGCGTCCGCGCGGGCGCGAAGCTCGGCCAGCGTGATGCGCGCGTCGCCGTCGCGGCAGACGACCGTGCCTGCGTCGACATCGGCATCGGCGCACAGGAGGTCGTGCAGCGCGATCATGCGGCCCCCGCGCCGGCCTGCCGGCCCGTCACGAACAGCCGGCGCCAGACCCATTCGCCGGCGATCAGCGCGCCGATCAGCACATAGGCGATCGCACCGTTGTAGAGGGCCCACGCGGCATGGCTCCAGTACAGCGCCGTATAGACGGAGAACGCGCCGTTCAGCACGAAGAACGCGCACCAGACCTGCGTGACGCGCCGCGTATAGCGCACGATGGCCGGCGCGGGATCGGGATGGCTCAGCCGTGCGAACTTCTCGATCATCGACGGGCCGCGCCGCAGCGTCGCGCCGAACGCGGCCAGCAGGCCGGCGCTGACGCAGGCCGGATACAGATGCAGCAGCCGCGCGCTGTCGGTCACAGCAATCGCGACCGACATGCCGGTCAATGCCGCCGCGACGCACCAGTCGAGCGTCGCGAGCCGGTTGAGCGCGGCGGCGAACGGCCCCTTCCCGACCGTGCGCTGCAGCCACAGCAGCGCGAGCAGCAGGCAGCCGACGTAGCGCGGCGCCAGCCCGTGCCACGCGCACAGGATCGCGAGCGGATAAGCCATCGCCAGCGCCGCCCGCGCCACGGCGCCGGCATAGCGCGGCAGCACGGGGCCGGTCGCACGCATGCGCGCCGCCGGCATCATTGCTTGCGGGCGAGCAGCGCGTGAACCGCGGCGATCACGTCGCCGACGGTGCGCACCGACTTGAATTCTTCCGGCTTGATGCGCTGGCCGGTCATCTCCTGCAGCTTGATGGCCAGGTCGACGGCGTCGATGCTGTCGAGATCGAGTTCCTCGAACAGATGCGTGTCGGGCGTCACGCGCTCCGGCTCGATCGCGAAATTCTCGTTGAAGATCGCGCGGATGCGCTCAAGGATTTCTGCGTCGGTCACGTGTCACTCCCCGGTTGCCGGAACGGCGTGGTTCGATTGCTGATGCGCCTGCTGGCTCGCGATGAAGGCGGCCAGCGTATTGATCGAGCGGAAATGCGCTTTGGTGCGCTCGTCGTTCGCGGCGATCGTCAGTTGGAATTTCTTGCGCAGCATGATGCCGACTTCGAGCGCATCGACCGAGTCGAGCCCGACGCCGTCCGTCGAAAACAGCGGTGCGTCGTCGTCGATGTCGTCGACCGTCATGTCGTTGAGATCGAGCATCTCGATCAGCAGCTGCTTAATGTGCAGTTTTAAAGTATCCATGCTGGAACAGGTGTTGGGTGATATGCGTTTCCACCGCGTGCGCGATGTTGCGCGCCGCGATCGACGGCGACTTGTCCTCGGGAATCAGCCGGTCCATGTCGATCGGCTCGAGCACCGTGATCCGCATGCGGAACGCCCGCGACGGCACGTGATACCAGCGCAGCTCCTTCGTGAATACCGGCGGATCGCAATCGATCAGGACCGGCTGGATGCGGCTGCGCGATTGAAGCGCCATGTGCGCGAAGCCGCGCGAAAATGCATGCAGGCGATTGGCGCCCGGGCTGCGCGTGCCTTCGGGAAAAATGATCATCGTGTAGCCGGCCGCCAGTTGCCGCGCGCCGGCATCGACCAGTTCGACCGCATCGGCATTGCTCACGTACTCGGCCGCGCGCACGATGCCCCAAAAACACGGGTTACCCCAATGGCCGCGCTTGACCACGCAGCAGGCCTTCGGCGTCAGTGACAGCAATACCATCACGTCGAGCCAGGTCGGGTGGTTGGCGACGACGATCGACGGCCCGCCGTCGCGCAATCGCGCCGAGCCGGACACCTCGAGCGTCATCACGCCGATGCGCTGCAGCACGGCGACCAGCATGCGGAAGAAATGATGGATGACGAGCGTCACGCCTCGTTGCCGCGAGCGCCGGTGCGGCCAGAGCGTGCCCGCGACGATCGCCAGCAGCGAGAACGCGGAGCCGCACAGCGCGAAGAAGCCGAGGCACGCGCCGGTCGCGAACAGCCGCCAGCCGTAGTCAAGCCGCGTGCGCATGCCAGCTCCATCGCCAGACCGAGTCGCCGTGCTGCCACGTCGCGCTCGCTTGCCCGCTCTGCCCGGACAAGCAGCGCCGGACCGCCGCGCTTTGCGTGGCGTCGGCGCCCTGCCCGCCGGCGCTCTCGGCACGCGCCGTCACGTCGCAGGTCAAATGGCCGCGCGCCGAACCTCGATCGAGCAGGATCGCGAGCGCTTCGCTTTCGGGATCGTCGTCGACAACGCCATAGACGGGATCGGCCGGTTCGTGCGCGTAGACGAGCAGCACCGGCGACGACGCGTCGGTTTCGTATTGCGCGAACGCTTCGAGCAACGCGTAGCCGAGCGTCTCCGGTCCGGCCGCGATCGCGCTGGCGGCGGACCGGTCGCCGCGCGCGATGCCGAACACGCCCGTGACGGCGTTGAGGACCGAAAGACTGAAGGCGGTCGGGGAAACCGGCTCGGCGGCCTGGATGTCTTCGAGAATGCCCGTCGTGCGCGCCAATTCGCCGTGACGCGACGCGAACACGACGCGCAATGCGCGATGTTCACCCGTGCAATCGTGAGCGGATTGCAACGCGAGCCGGGACAAGCGGCTCAATCGGCGGCGCACCATCGGATCGATAAATTCGACACCCGGCACCCCCGCGGTCGAAATCGACGTCCATCTGGCGATTGGCATGGTCCAATGCAAATCGGCCATTGTTGTTCTCGTTGAGGCTTGTTTCTCGGAAGGTGTTTCTTGTAACGATCGCCCCGCTCAGGAAAGCGCACGGCGCTTCGTCGCGGGCACGTCGGGCAGGATGAAGTCGACCGTTATCCCGATGCTCCTGTCCGCCCCCGTCAATGGGAACCGGGCCACCGAAAATACCGGGTTGATATCGACAACCGATTTATCAGGATTATTTACTTCGCATACCTAATACGCCGGCCTCCGCGCGGCGAGGACTTTAGCAGAATTCCCCCGAAAAAACAACGATCGGCATCCAATTCACGGCGAATTGTTAAAGCGATTTATCAAATTCGAATCGCGCCGCACGCCTGATGTGCCAAACTGCCTTAACGCTTTTACGGCAGGTCCGCGTATTTCTGAAGTGAGGAGCGATTCAAATTTCAGTGCGCGGGATTCCCGCCGTCAAGGCCATTCTTCGTGATTTAAATTGTCTGATGAAAATCGGTAAGGCCATGCCGGATGCAACCCTGACGGATCGACGGCATGAATCGGCCACTCGGATTATCTCCGACTCGACAGAATCGTAAGCAAATTGGAATTATTCCGAAAGCGAAAGGATTGCAAGGAAAACGGATCTCGCATCCCTTCGCTGCATGCGACCGCCACTCACGGCCTCCCGCCCGGTCCGCACCGGGAACCTGGCCACGCCATGCGCGGGATCACGCGATAATAGCCGGCAACAACCGACCCAATCGCATGAAATACCTCCTTCAGACCACCCTCTTCTGCGCGCTGCTGACGCTGGCGGCACCGGGCATCGCGTCCGCCAAATCGCTCGACGACGCGCTCGACTGTCATTCCAACGGCCACAAGTTCGTCGCGCCGCTACTCGCCGCCGGCGATATCGAGCGGGAGCCGATGCACGTCGAGTCGAATTCGGTCAACGCGTTCCACACCGAGCACGAGCTGACCGCCTACGGCTTCGGCGTCTACGTCGTGCTCGGCTACCAGGCGAACGACCCGATCTTCCGCCAGGGCAGCGGCACGCCGATCGGCGAATGGGCGTACGGGGTCGTGGTCAAGGGCATGAAGAGCTCGGTCGAGGCGGCCGTGCGCAAGGCGGGCAGCGACGCGACCGTCAAGCAGGCGTTCCCGTTCCTGACGGCAATCGTCTGCGCGTCGGACTGAACGCACCCGGCGCAGCCGCCCCGGGCCGCGCCGCCCGCGTCACGCGCCCGTGTACACCACGCGATACGGGATGCCGACCTTCTCCCATTCCGCCGCCTCCTGGCTGAGGCTGTAGTCGGTCAGCGGATTCTGCTCGACCCACGCGCCCGGCAGGCGCACTTCGTAGCCGCCCTTCTTCATCTGCGTGACCGAAATGTCCGGCAGCCCCGCATCCGTGCGGCGCCGGCACAGCAGCGCGGCCAGCCGCAGGCAGAACAGCAGCGGCCATTCGACCTCGCGCGTCTGCGACAGCTTGCCGAGCTTGCCCGCATGGCCGAGCACGAGCGCGGCGAGCCGCGCCTGGTCGGTGCGCGAGAAACCCGGCATGTCCGCGTTGCTCGCGATGTACGCGGAATGCTTGTGATACGCGCTGTGCGAAATCGACAGGCCGATCTCGTGCAGCGCCGCCGCCCAGCCGAGGAACATCCGGCTTTCCTCGCGGCGCTCGTCGTCCGGCTCGTCCTCGAGCTGGTCGTACAAGCGCACCGCCAGCGCGGCGATCCGCTCGGCCTGTGCGCGATCGACACCGTAGCGGCGCGTGAAGCCCTCGACGGTCACCGCGCGCATGTCCTCGTGCTGCGCGCGGCCGAGCAGGTCGTACAGCACGCCGAGGCGCAGCGCGCCGTCGGTCGTGTCGACGTAGTCGACGCCGAGCTCCTCGAACACCGCGAGCATGATCGCCAGCCCGCCCGCGAGCACCGGCACGCGGTCGGGCTTCAGCGCGACGAGCTTCAGCCGGTTGACGTTCTCGGACTTGATCAGCGCGCGCTTCAGGCGCTCCAGCCCGCCGCGCGAAATCCCGTGCGACACGCCGGGATCGTTGAAGCCGTTCGCCTCGACGAGCTCCGCGAGCGCGCGCGCGGTGCCCGACGAGCCGATCGCCTGGTCCCACCCCGCCTTCTTGTACTCGCCCGAGATGATCTGGATCTCGCGCTTCGCGGCGAGCTCGGCCTGCCGCATCGTGTATTCGTCGACGTTGCCGGCCGGGAAGAACGCGCGGCTGTGGCTCACGCAGCCGATGTACAGGCTTTCCATCACGAGCGGCGTGTAGTGCGAGCCGATGATGAATTCGGTCGAGCCGCCGCCGATGTCGACGACGAGCCGCTTGCCGGCGCTCGCCGGCACCGAATGCGCGGCGCCCGCATAGATCAGGCGCGCCTCTTCGCGGCCCGCGATCACCTCGATCGGGAAGCCGAGCGCCGCTTCGGCCTCGACGAGAAATTCGCCCGCGTTCTTCGCGACGCGCAGCGTGTTGGTCGCCACCGCGCGTACGTGATCCGGATGGAAATCGCGCAGCCGTTCGCCGAATCGCTTGAGCGCCTCCCAGCCACGCTCCTGCGACGCGCGATCGAGCATCTTGTCGCTCGACAGGCCCGCGGCCAGCCGCACCGGCTCGCGCAGCGCGTCGACAGGATAGATCTGGCTGCCTGCCGGCGTCTCCTCGATGCGCCCGACGATCAGCCGGAAGCTGTTCGAGCCGAGATCCACGGCAGCCAGCAAGTGGGGGGTCGTAACCATCAGAAGGGGCTCCGTGCGCATGCGCCGGCGGCAACCGCCGCCGCGATGCAATGATTCAAAGGCGACATTTTAAGCGTGGAACGCGCGCCGGTGTCACGTTCGCCGGGCATGCCCCCGCAGCATTGTATATAGGCGAAACATTTATGAGACGAAAGGTTTCCGGCGTAGAATTTGCCGATACCTAACGACCCGTGTCATCAGCACGTCATCGCACCGTGAGAGTTTCCGAGCGTCCTTTCGAGTCGTTGCCCGATCAGCCCCCTACTCCGCCGATGTCCGTCCGCTACCCGCTTCTCAATCGTGAACTCGGCATCCTGGGATTCAACGAGCGCGTGCTCGCACAGGCGGCCGACCCGCATGTTCCGCTGCTGGAGCGCCTGCGCTTCGTCTGCATCACGAGCAGCAACCTGGACGAATTCTTCGAAGTGCGGATGGCCGGCCTGCAGGAGCAGATCCGCGACAATCCCGGCGCGCTCACGCCCGACGGCATGTCGCTGCAACACGCTTACGACCTCGTCGTCGAGCGCGCGCAGCGGCTCGTGCACCGGCAGTACACGATGCTCCACGAAACGGTGCTGCCGGCGCTCGAACAGGAAGGCATCTACTTCCACAGCAGCGACACGTGGAACGACGAGCAGACCGAGTGGGCGCGGCGCTACTTCTTCGACGAGCTGCTGCCGGTGCTGACGCCGATCGGCCTCGATCCCGCCCACCCGTTTCCGCGCGTGCTGAACAAGAGCCTGAACTTCGTCGTCGAGCTCGAGGGCCGTGACGCGTTCGGCCGCCAGGCCGTGCTCGGCATCGTGCAGGCGCCGCGCGCGCTGCCGCGCGTCGTGCGCATGCCGCAGCCGCTGTCCGGGTTCGAGCACGGCTTCGTGCTGCTGAGCTCGTTCATGCAGCGCTTCGTCGGCGAGCTGTTCCCGCAGCTCGTCGTGAAGAGCTGCAACCAGTTCCGCATCACGCGCAACAGCGAACTATTCGTCGACGAAGACGAAATCACGAACCTGCGCGTCGCGCTGCAGGGCGAACTGCCCGCGCGCCACCTCGGCAACGCGGTGCGCCTCGAGGTGTCCGCCGACACGCCGCCGCACATCGTGCGGCGCCTGCTCGAGGAAGGCGGGCTCAGCGAGAAGGATTGCTATCGGGTGATCGGCTCGGTGAACCTCGTGCGGCTGATGCAGATCCCCGATCTCGTCGACCGGCCGGACCTGAAATTCGCGCCGTTCACCGCGTCGATCCCGTCGCGAATCGCGAATGCGCCGACGATGTTCGACGCGATCGACGACGGCGACATCCTGCTGCATCACCCTTACGAGAGCTTCCAGCCCGTGCTCGAACTGCTGCAGCAGGCGGCGCAGGATCCGAGCGTCGTCGCGATCAAGCAGACGATCTACCGCACCGGCACCGACTCGCCGCTGATGGACGCGCTGATGGAAGCCGCGCGCAACGGCAAGGAAGTGACCGTCGTCGTCGAGCTGCTCGCGCGCTTCGACGAGGAAACCAACATCAACTGGGCGTCGCAGCTCGAAGCCGTCGGCGCGCATGTCGTGTACGGCGTCGTCGGGCACAAGTGCCACGCGAAGATGATGCTGATCGTGCGGCGCGTCGTGCAGGGCGGCAAGGCGTCGCTGCGCCGCTACGTGCACCTCGGCACCGGCAACTACCATCCGCGCACCGCGCGCCTCTATTCCGATTTCGGGCTGATGACGGCCGACCAGAAGATCTGCGAGGACGTGCATCACGTGTTCCAGCAGCTGACCGGCATCGGCGGCGAGCTGACGCTGCACGAGCTGTGGCAGTCGCCGTTCACGCTGCATCCGCGCATCATCGACGGCATCCGCGCCGAAACCGAGAATGCGCGCGCCGGCAAGCGCGCGCGCATCGTCGCGAAGATGAACGCGCTGCTCGAGCCGTCGGTGATCGCAGCGCTGTACGAAGCGTCGCAGGCGGGGGTGAAGGTCGACCTGATCGTGCGCGGCGTCTGCGCGCTGAAGCCGGGCGTGCCGGGGCTGTCGGACAACATCACGGTGCGCTCGATCGTCGGCCGCTTCCTCGAGCATCACCGCATCTACTATTTCCACGCGAACGGCGCGGAAGACGTGTACCTGTCGAGCGCGGACTGGATGGACCGCAACCTGTTCCGCCGCGTCGAGGTCGCGTTCCCGATTCGCGAGCGCAAGCTCAAGCGCCGCGTGATCGCGGAGGGCCTGTCGGTGTTTCTCGGCGACAACCAGTCGGCATGGCTGATGCAAAGCGACGGCCACTATCGCCGCCGCCGCGCGGGCAAGACGATACGCAACGCGCAGCTCGGCCTGCTCGCGAAGTTCTGCCCGTAGCGATAACGCGCGGCGCGCGTACGAAAAAAAACCGCAGCCCGGCAACAGGCTGCGGTTTTTTTCATCTCCGCCGGATCAGGCCTCGAACGCCGCCGGCCTCACGGTAACGGTTCGCAGCGCCGGAAAGCGCGCGGTAAACGTGCTGCCGCGCCCTTCCTCGCTCTGGATGTACAGGTGCGCGTCGTGCCGCTGCAGCACGTGCTTGACGATCGCGAGCCCGAGGCCGGTGCCGCCCGTGTCGCGCGACCGGCTGCGGTCGACGCGGTAGAAGCGCTCGGTCAGCCGCGGCAGGTCGGCCGCCGGTATGCCGAACCCGCTGTCGGTCACCGAGAACACTGCCTGCGCGCCTTCGCGCCGCCACGACACGACGATCTTGCCGCCCTCCGGCGTATAGCGGATCGCGTTGATCACGAGGTTCGCGAACGCGCTGAAGATCTCCGTCTGCGCACCGGCGACCGCCAGCGTGTCGTCTAGCGTGAACGAGATGTCGTGATGCCCGTTCGACAGCGACTGCGCGTCTTCCTTCAGATGGTCGAACACGGAGCGCATGTCGATCGCACGGTCGGCGGCCGGCTTGCCTTCGCCTTCGAGCTTCGCGAGCACCAGCAGGTCGGTGACGATGTGCCGCATCCGCGACGCCTGCTGCTCCATCAGGTCGAGGTAGCGTGCACGGTCTTCCTCGTTCAGCGGCAGTTCGCGCATCGTCTCGAGGAAGCCCGACAGCACGGTGAGCGGCGTCTTCAGCTCGTGCGACACGTTCGCGACGAAGTCGCGCCGCATCGCGTCGGTGCGCTCGAGCTCGGTGATGTCCTGCGTCAGCAGCAGCTTGCGGTTCTCGCCGTACGGGAACACCTGCACCGCGAGCACGTTCTGCCGCGCGTCGCCCATCCCGTGCATCACGAGCATCTCCTCGTAATGCTGCGAATTCAGGTAGCGGACGAAATCCGGATGCCGGACGAGATTCGTGACGTGCTGGCGCAGGTCGCGCTTCGCATCGAGGCCGAAATGCACTTCGGCGATCGCGTTGCACCATTCGATCGTGTCGTGCTCGTCGAGCATCGCGACGCCGTTCGGCGACGCCTGGATTGCCTGGATGAAGCGAGAATGCTGCTGCTCGACCTGCCGCACCTGCGCATGCCACTGCTTCGCGAGCTTGTGCAGCCGGTAGTAGATCTCGCCCCAGATGCCGGGCGCGCTCGGCACTTCGCCGTATACCGGCGCGTCGAGCAGCCGCCACAGGCGCTGCGTATGAAACGTGCTGAAAAACCCCTGTGCGGCCAGCATCACGGCCGCGAACACGAGTCCGGCCGTCGGGCCGGCGATGAAGCCGACCAGTGCGCTGATCAGCACGAGCAACACGAGCGACACCAGAAAGCGCGCCCAGATGATGTTCATGATTCAGCGTCCGAAAAGTTGAAGTGCCTGCGCGGCGCACGATGCGCCGCCCATCTGCATCACGCGTGCTTCGCGAGCCGGTAGCCGCTGCCGCGGACCGTTTCGATCATCGCATCGCAACCCGCCGGCTTGAGGGCCGCGCGCAATCGCTTGATGTGCACGTCGACGGTGCGTTCCTCGACGAACACGTGGTCGCCCCACACCTGGTCGAGCAGCTGCGTGCGGCTGTGCACGCGCTCCGGGTGGGTCATGAAGAAGTGCAGCAGGCGGAACTCGGTCGGGCCGAGATCGAGCTTGATCTCGCTGCCGTCCGCGTGCGCGGCCACCCGGTGCGTGGCCGGGTCGAGGCGCAGCCCGTTGATCGACACGACGTCCTCGGTCAGCTGCGGCGCGCGGCGGCGCAGCACCGCCTTGATGCGCGCCATCAGCTCCTTCGGCGAGAACGGCTTCGTCACGTAGTCGTCCGCGCCGATCTCGAGGCCGAGCACCTTGTCCTGCTCGTCGCCGCGCGCGGTCAGCATGATGATCGGGATGTGCTTGGTCCGCTCGTTGTTGCGCAGGTCGCGCGCGAACGCGATGCCGGACTTGCCCGGCAGCATCCAGTCGAGCAGCACGAGATCGGGCAGCACGTCGCTGATCAGGTTGGCCGCCTGCTCCGCGTTGTACGCGCGGATCGGGCAGTGTCCGGCATGCTGGAGATTCACCGAGATCAGCTCGGATATCGCGGGTTCGTCTTCGATGACGAGAATGTTGCTGGGCATCGGCACCTCGTTGTTCGCCTTGTACCTTGACGTGTTAGCTGTTGGCTTCGCGATCGAGCGTGTCGCGCGGCTGGTGCCGCACGTCGGTGCCCTTCACGATGTAGATGATGAATTCGGCGAGGTTCTTCGCGTGGTCGCCGATCCGTTCGATCGCCTTCGCGATGAACAGGTATTCGAGGCCGACCGAGATCGTGCGCGGGTCTTCCTGCATGTACGACACGAGCTTGCGCACGAACGCGCGGAATTCCTGGTCGATCTCCTTGTCGTCCTTGACGATCTGCGCGGCGGCGACCGTGTCGAGCCGCGCGAACGCGTCGAGCGCGCGGCGCAGGATCGTCACGGCCATCTCGCCGGACACCTTGATCTCGGCGATGTTGACCGCGCGCGCGGCCGGTTCGTCGATCAGGCGGCGCACGCGTTTCGCGATCTTCTCCGCCTCGTCGCCGGCGCGCTCGAGGTTCGTGATCGTCTTCGAGATCGACATCAGGAGGCGCAGGTCGCGCGCGGCCGGCTGGCGGCGCGCGATGATGTTGCCGCACTCCTGGTCGATCTCGACTTCCATCGTGTTCAGGATCTCTTCGTTCGCGATCACCTTCTCGGCCGCAGCGCGGTCGAATTCGTTCAGCGCCTGCATCGCGCCCGTGATCTGCGCCTCGACGAGCCCGCCCATCTCCAGCACCTTCGACGACACGGCATTGAGATCGGCGTCGAACTGGCTCGACAAATGTTTATCCGACATGGCTGTTGTTCTCCGTCATCAACCGAAGCGGCCGGTGATGTAGTCTTCCGTTTCCTTGCGTACCGGCTTGATGAAGATCTTCTCGGTCTCGCCGAATTCGATCAGCTCGCCCAGGTACATGTAGGCCGTATAGTCCGAGCAGCGCGCCGCCTGCTGCATGTTGTGCGTGACGATCACGACCGTGTAGTCGCTCTTCAGCTCCGCGATCAGCTCCTCGATGCGGCCCGTCGAGATCGGGTCGAGCGCCGAGCACGGCTCGTCGAGCAGCAGCACTTCCGGACGGATCGCGATGCCGCGCGCGATGCACAGACGCTGCTGCTGGCCGCCGGACAGCCCGTAGCCGCTCTGGCCCAGCTTGTCCTTCACTTCGTTCCACAGCGCGGCCTTCGTCAGCGCCCACTCGACGCGGTCGTCCATTTCCGAACGTGTGAGCTTCTCGAACATTTTCACGCCGAATGCGATGTTGTCATAAATCGACATCGGAAACGGGGTCGGCTTCTGGAACACCATGCCGATCCGCGCGCGCAACAGCGAGATGTCGCGCTTGGTGGTCAGCAGGTTCTCGCCGTCCATCAGGATCTCGCCTTCGGCGCGCTGCTCCGGATAGAGCGCGTACATCTTGTTGAACGTGCGCAGCAGCGTCGACTTGCCGCAGCCCGACGGGCCGATGAACGCCGTCACCTTCCCTTCGGGAATGCGCAGGTTGATGTTCTTCAGCGCGTGGAACTTGTTGTAGAAGAAGTTGAGGTTGTTGACCTCGATCTTCGCGTTCAGCGGCGCGAGCGGACTGCCGTCCGTCGCGCCGTGCGTACCGGCCGGCGCGGCGACACGTTCGATGGGATTCAGGTGGCTTTCTGCCATGTTCATCGGATTGCTCCGCCGTTACTGTTTCGAGAAGATCGAACGCGCGAGGACGTTGAGTCCGAGCACGCCGAGGGTAATCAGGAACACGCCCGCCCAAGCGAGCGACTGCCATTCCGCGAACGGGCTCATCGCGAACTTGAAGATCGTGACGGGCAGGTTCGCCATCGGCTGGCTCATGTCCCACGAGAAGAACTGGTTCGACAGCGCGGTGAACAGCAGCGGCGCCGTTTCGCCGGCAATCCGCGCGACCGCGAGCAGCACGCCCGTGATGATGCCGCCCACCGATGCGCGCAGCGTGATCTTCAGCACCATCCGCCACTTCGGCGTGCCGAGCGCGAAAGCTGCTTCGCGCAGCGCGTTCGGCACGAGCTTCAGCATGTTCTCGGTCGTGCGGATCACGATCGGGATCTGCAGCAGCGCGAGCGCGATCACGCCGGCCCAGCCGGAGAAGCGGCCCGACTTCGCGACGACGAGCGCGTAGACGAACAGGCCCACGACGATCGACGGCGCCGACAGCAGGATGTCGTTGATGAAGCGGATCGTGCTCGCGAGCGGGTTCGTCTTGCCGTATTCGGCGAGGTAGACGCCCGCCAGGATGCCGATCGGCGTGCCGACCAGCGTGCCGAAGCCGACCAGCAGCAGGCTGCCGACGATCGCGTTCGCGAGGCCGCCGCCCGCGGTGTTCGGCGGCGGGGTCGATTCGGTGAACATCTGCAGCGACAGGCCGCCGATGCCGAGGCTCAGCGTCGTGTAGAGGATCCACACGAGCCACATCAGGCCAAACAGCATCGCGCCGAGCGACGCGGTGAGCGCGATCGCATTGACGATCTTGCGCTTGCGCTGGAGCCGGCTGCGCATCGCGTCGAGCACGGCGCCGTCCGGGCCGGGGAAGTTCAGTACGGGCTCGCTCATTTCTTGCCCTCTCCTTTCTCGAGACGCAGCAGCAGCAGTTTGGAGATGGCCAGCACGATGAAGGTGATCACGAACAGGATCAGGCCCAGCTCCATCAGCGCGGCCGTATGCAGGCCGGGCGACGCTTCGGCGAACTCGTTCGCGAGCGCCGACGTGATGCTGTTGCCGGGCGAGAACAGCGACACGTTGTCCAGCAGGTTCGTGTTGCCGATCACGAAGGTCACGGCCATCGTTTCGCCGAGCGCGCGACCGAGGCCGAGCATCACGCCGCCGATCACGCCGGTCTTCGTATAGGGCAGCACGATCTTCCACATCACTTCCCAGGTCGTGCAGCCGATCCCGTACGCCGATTCCTTCAGCAGCACGGGTGTGACCTCGAACACGTCGCGCATCACCGACGCGATGTACGGAATGATCATGATCGCGAGGATCACGCCGGCGGCGAGAATGCCGATGCCGATCGGCGGGCCGGCGAACAGCGCGCCGAGCACCGGCACGCCGTCGAACAGGCGGCCGACCGGTTTCTGGAAATAGGCGGCGAAGATCGGCGCGAACACGAGCAGCCCCCACATCCCGTAGACGATCGACGGGATCGCGGCGAGCAGCTCGATGGCGATGCCGAGCGGGCGGCGCAGCCAGACCGGCGACAGCTCGGTGAGGAACAGCGCGATGCCGAAGCTGACCGGCACCGCGATCACCAGCGCGATGACCGACGTCACGATGGTGCCGTAGATCGGCACGAGCGCGCCGTAGACATCCGCATTGGGATCCCATTCGGACTGCCACAGAAAGGCGAGGCCGAACTTCTGGATGGTCGGCATCGACGCGATGATCAGCGAGACGATGATGCCGCCGAGGAGCAGCAGGGTGACGATGGCGGCGAGCCGGGCGAGGCCGCCGAACAGGATGTCGCCGAGGCGGCCGGGCGCATGCTGCTGCGCGTTGCCGGCGGACCGGGAGGACACGTATGGAATATCAGACATGGGCGCCTGCTTCTGAATGCCGGGCGCCTTGACGCCCGGCCTTACCGCACACACTGCCCGGCCTGCGCGGCCGGGCAGCGAACCGCTGTGACGCTTACTCCGTGGCGACCGGCTTGCCAGCCGTGTCCGTCACCTTGACCTTCCACTGCTTGCGGATTTCCGCTTCGACCGCCGGCGGCAGCGAGATGTAGTCGAGGCTGTCAGCCGCCTTCTCGCCGTTCTTGAACGCCCAGCTGAAGAACTTCAGCGTTTCCGCGCCCTGCTCCGGCTTGTCCTGCTTCGCGTGCAGCAGCACGAACGTCGCGCCGACGACCGGCCATGCTTCCTTGCCCGGCTGGTTCGTCAGGATCTGGTAGAACGACTTCGACCAGTTCGCGCCGGCGGCGGCGGCCTTGAAGGTTTCCGTCTTCGGCTCGACCACCGTGCCCGTCGAGTTCTTCAGCGCGGTGTAGACCATGCTGTTCTTCTTCGCATACGCCCACTCGACGTAGCCGATCGCGCCCGGCAGGCGCTGCACGAATGCCGCGACGCCGTCGTTGCCCTTGCCGCCCGTGCCGGTCGGCCAGTTGACCGTCGTGCCTTCGCCGACCTTCGACTTCCACTCGTCGTTGACCTTCGACAGGTAGTTCGTCCAGATGAAGCTCGTGCCCGAGCCGTCCGCACGGCGCACGACCGCGATGTCGGTATCCGGCAGCTTGACCTTCGGGTTCAGCGCGGCGATCGCCGGGTCGTTCCACTTCTTGATCTTGCCGAGGTAGATGTCGCCGAGCACCGGGCCCGACAGCGTCAGCTCACCCGCCTTCACGCCCGGCACGTTGATGACCGGCACCACGCCGCCGACCACCGTCGGGAACTGGAACAGGCCGTCCTTCGCGAGCTCGTCGTCCTTCAGCGGTGCGTCCGAACCGGCAAAATCGACCGTCTTCGCATTGATCTGCTTCAGGCCGCCCGACGAGCCGATGCCCTGGTAGTTGATCTTCGCGCCGCCGGACTGCTGGTAATCCGCAGCCCATTTCGTGTAGATCGGCATCGCGAACGTGCTGCCTGCGCCCGTGATGTCGGCGGCGTGCGCAGCGACAGCGAAAAGTGCGCCAGCCAGGCCGGCAATCGCGGTTTGCATCAATTTCATGAGACCTCCAGTGTGTGAGCGGATGACTACGGCACCGCGAAGGTTAGGGGCTCCTCATGACGGTAATGTGACAATCGATGAAACTGGCGTGACAGTAACATGACTACTTGAAAGGCAACACAGGAGGGTAAGACGGACGGGCGCGGGCAACGCCGGCACCGGGAGAATAGGCAATAAATGCCGGGAAGGGAAAGGCGGAAAATGTGCGTCCGGTCCCGCTTCGACAGCGGTCGATCAGGCGGGCGGATTGTACCCCACCCGCACTTGCGCGCGGTACGTCCGGACCGGACACGCCGCGCTCGGGGATTCAGGGGTCGGAAGAGGACTTCGGCGCGGTGTTGGGTTCATGGCGCCAACGTGGCGGCCGGATGGAGGGTCCGCACTTTGGCTGGCTGCATCGCACGGCCGACAGGCAACCGGCGGCCATGTGCACATGCACCGGCCGCCGGCCGCCGACCGGATTCAGGCAGTCGCGGCGCGCACCGCGTCGGCGATCGCCTCGGCGTGACGGCTCGCGTCCGCCGCCTGCTCCGCCTCGACCATCACGCGCAGCACGGGCTCGGTGCCCGATGCACGGATCAGCACGCGGCCGCTGCCGGCCAGCGCCTGTTCCGCGCCGTCGATCGCGGCGCGGATCGACGCATTGCCCTTCCAGTCCGCGCCGGGCTTCATCCGCACGTTGATCAGCTTCTGCGGGAACAGCGTGACGCCGTCGAGCATCTGCGCGAGCGTGCGGCCGCTGCGCTTCAGCGCCGCGAGCACCAGCAGCGCCGACACGATGCCGTCGCCGGTCGTATGCCGGTCGAGCGACAGGATGTGGCCCGACCCTTCCGCGCCGAGCTGCCAGCCGTGCTCGCGCAGCTGCTCGAGCACGTAGCGGTCGCCGACCGCCGCCCGCACGAACTGCACGCCCTCGCGTTGCAGCGCAACTTCGACGGCGAGATTCGTCATCAGCGTTCCCACCGCCCCTTCGACTTGACCGTTAGTTGCAATCCTGTCCTTGACCAGCACGTACAGCAGCTCGTCGCCGTTGAACAGCCGCCCGGTCGAGTCGACGATCTGCAGACGGTCCGCGTCGCCGTCGAGCGCGATGCCGAGATCCGCGTGATTCGCCCGCACCGCGCGCACCAGCGCATCGGGCGCGGTCGCGCCGACGCCGTCGTTGATGTTGAAGCCGTTCGGCGCGACGCCGATCGGGATCACGTCCGCGCCCAGTTCGTGGAACACGTGCGGCGCGACCTGGTACGCAGCGCCGTGCGCGCAGTCGACGACGAGCTTCATCCCGCGCAGGTCGAACGCCGCGGGGAACGTGCTCTTGCAGAACTCGATGTAGCGGCCGGCCGCATCGTCGAGGCGGCGCGCCTTGCCGAGCCCGTCCGACGGCGCGCACTCGAGCGGCTTGCCGAGCCATGCCTCGATCGCGGCTTCGGTTTCGTCGGGCAGCTTGTTGCCGTCCGCGGAGAAGAACTTGATGCCGTTGTCGTGATACGGATTGTGCGACGCACTGATCACGACGCCCGCCGACAGGCGCAGCGCGCGCGTCAGGTACGCGACGCCCGGCGTCGGCATCGGGCCGGCCAGCATCACGTCGACGCCGGCCGCGGAGAAGCCCGCCTCCAGCGCCGCCTCGAGCATGTAGCCCGACACGCGCGTGTCCTTGCCGATCAGCACGGTCGGACGCGCACCCGCCGCGACGTCAGCCGAGCCGGCCAGCACCTTGCCCGCCGCGTAGCCGAGCCGCAATACGAAATCGGGCGTGATCGGCGCTTCGCCGACGGTGCCACGGATGCCGTCCGTACCGAAGTATCGACGTCCCATAATGAATGTTCCTCCTCTTTTGACTTATCGATGCCGCGCGGCTCCGCGCACGGCATTCCAGATCTTCAGCGCATCGACCGTTTCCGCGACGTCGTGCACCCGCACGATCGCGGCGCCCCGCTCCACCGCGCACAGCGCGGCCGCGACGCTCGCCGCGACGCGCTCGGCCGGCGGCTTGCCGCCGATCACCGCGCCGAGCATCGACTTGCGCGACATCCCCGCGAGAATCGGGTATGGCCGGCCGTCGGGCCGCGCGGGCGTCGTGTCGGGCAGCGCGGCGAGCAGCGCATAGTTGTGTTCGATCACCGCCTTGCCGAACCCGAAACCGGGGTCGACGCAGATGCGTTCCGCCGCGACGCCGGCATCCATCAACGCTTGTGCACGCTCGGCGAGAAAATCGCGCACGTCGGCGACCACGTCTCGATAGTCGGGCTCGTGCACCTGCATCGTCTGCGGCTCGCCGAGCATGTGCATCGCGCACAGGCCGCAGCTGCCGTCGCGCACGGCGTCGATCGCGCCTGCCTGGCGAAAGCCCCAGATGTCGTTGATCAGGTCCGCGCCGGCGGCCAGCGCCGCGCGCATCACGGCCGGCTTGTAGGTATCGATCGACAGCGGCACGTTCAGCGGGCGCAATGCCTCGACCAGCGGAATCACGCGCGCGAGCTCCTCGTCGAGCGGCACCGGCGGCGCGCCCGGGCGGGTCGATTCGCCGCCGATGTCGAGGATGTCGGCGCCCTCGGCGAGCATCCGCTCGGCCTGGCGCAGCGCATCGTCACGGGCGAGGAAGCGGCCGCCGTCGGAGAACGAGTCGGGTGTCGCGTTGAGGATGCCCATCACGAGCGGGCGTTCGAACGTCAGCGTGAAGCGGCCGCACTGCAGCGGCGACGGAATGAATGAGGGAGATGCGGGATCGGACACGAGCGACCAACGTGGAAATGAATGCAAAACGGGCCGGTGTGAAAGCCACACCAGCCCGTCAACGGTACGACAGCGGGAATCAGGCCGGCGACGCGGGCGCCGGCGCGTTGCCCGGCTTGACCTCGGTGCCGGTACCGCCCGACGATGCATCGCCGCCGATGGTCGGCGAGCTCTTCGGCGAGCGCGGCGGACGGCCTTCCATGATGTCGTTGATCTGATCGGCGTCGATCGTCTCCCACTCCATCAGCGCGGCGGTCATCGCCTCGACCTTGTCGCGGTTCTCCTCCAGCAGGCGGCGAGCGAGGCTGTACTGGTCATCCAGCACGCGGCGGATTTCCGCATCGACCTTCTGCTGCGTCGCTTCCGAAATCGTCCGCGTGAAGCCGCGGCCGAACGGGCTTGCATCGCTCTCGTCGTCGGCATAGACCATCGGGCCGAGCGCGTCGGTCATCCCGAACCGGGCCACCATCGCACGCGCCGTCTGCGTCGCCTTGTTGAAGTCGTCCGACGCGCCGGTGCTGACGAGGTTCATGAACAGCTCCTCGGCCACGCGGCCACCGAACAGGATCGCGAGGCGGTCCAGCAGGTAGTCCTTCGAATACGTCTCGTTGTCGTGCTCCGGCAGCTGCCACGTGACGCCCAGCGCACGGCCGCGCGGAATGATCGTGACCTTGTGCACCGGATCGGCCTTCGGCAGCAGCTTCGCGATCACCGCGTGGCCCGACTCGTGGTACGCGGTCGCGCGCTTCGCTTCCTCGCGGATCACCGCGGACTTGCGCTCCGGACCCATGAAGATCTTGTCCTTCGCGTCCTCGAAGTCCTGCATCTCGACGATGCGCTTGCCGCGACGCGCGGCGAACAGCGCCGCCTCGTTGACGAGGTTCGCGAGATCGGCGCCCGAGAAGCCCGGCGTGCCGCGCGCGATCACTGCCGCGTCGACGTCGTTCGCGATCGGCACCTTGCGCAGGTGGACGCGCATGATCTGCTCGCGGCCGCGGATGTCCGGCAGGCCGACGTAGACCTGGCGGTCGAAACGGCCCGGACGCAGCAGCGCCTTGTCGAGCACGTCCGAACGGTTGGTCGCGGCAATCACGATCACGCCCGAATTCGCTTCGAAGCCGTCCATCTCGACGAGCATCTGGTTCAGCGTCTGCTCGCGCTCGTCGTTGCCGCCGCCCATGCCGGCGCCGCGATGACGGCCGACCGCGTCGATTTCGTCGATGAACACGATGCACGGCGCGTGCTTCTTCGCCTGCTCGAACATGTCGCGCACGCGGGCCGCACCGACGCCGACGAACATTTCGACGAAGTCGGAGCCCGAGATGCTGAAGAACGGCACCTTCGCTTCACCCGCGATCGCGCGGGCGAGCAGCGTCTTGCCGGTGCCCGGAGGGCCGACCAGCAGCACGCCGCGCGGAATGCGGCCGCCGAGCTTCTGGAATTTCTGGGGATCGCGCAGGAAGTCGACCAGCTCGGACACTTCCTCCTTCGCTTCGTCGCAGCCCGCGACGTCGGAGAAGTTGACCGCGTTGTTGTTCTCGTCGATCAGCCGCGCACGCGATTTGCCGAACGAGAACGCGCCGCCTTTGCCGCCGCCCTGCATCTGCCGCATCATGTAGAACCAGAAACCGATGATCAGGATCGTCGGCCCGAGGTAGTACAGCGCGGACATCAGCGCGTTCGGCTCGTCGTCGGCCTTGCCGCTGACCTGCACGCCATACTTCATCAGATCGCCGACCATCCAGATGTCGCCGGGCGACACGATCTGGTATTTCTGGCCATCAGCCGGAGTGACGGTGAGGTTGCGCCCCTGCACGACGACAGTCTTGACCTTGCCGTTCTTGGCGTCGTCCATGAACTGCGAATAGGACACGCCTTCCTGGACGCGGGGCTTGTCGAACTGCTTGAACACCGTAAACAGCACCAGTGCGATCACCAGCCACACTGCTGCCTTCGAAAACATATTGTTGTTCAAAGCACCACTCCTTCACTCGTAGACGAGCGCCTACATTTTCCTTGCGGCGCCCCTCAGGCATTCTAATCCAGTCCGACCACCCCTGCCATAAGCATTGACAACCGTCGCGATAGCGAACGGCTTGTCTGGCAAGGGCCGGAGCCCGTTTGCGGCCCCCCGGCTCCGCGTCAGCGCGGATGCTTCAGGTGCCGCCCCAAGATGAACGTTTCGGACGATTTGTCGCGGGACGCCTTGGGCTTGCGCGGCGCGACAATCTTAAACTGCTGTTTGAATTTCTCGACAATCTGGCTGTAGCCGCTGCCGTGGAAGCACTTCACCAGCAGCGCGCCATCCGGCTTCAGATGATTCTGCGAGAATTCGAGCGCGAGATCGCACACGTGCTCGATGCGCGCCGCATCCGCGGAGGCGACCCCTGACAGGTTGGGGGCCATGTCGGAAATTACAAGGTCCACCGGCCGGCCTTCGAGGACGGCCTCCAGTTGATGCAGCACCTCGTCCTCGCGAAAGTCGCCCTGGATGAAGTGCACGTCGGCGATCGGCTCCATCGGCAGCATGTCGAGCGCGACGATCGTGCCGTCGATCCCGCCTTCGCGCGCCGCGTCGCGTTTCTTGCCCTGCGCGAGCTTGTTGCGCGCGTACTGGCTCCAGCTGCCGGGCGCCGCGCCGAGATCGACGATCACCTGGCCGGGACGAATCAGCTTGTCCTGTTCGTCGATTTCCTTCAGCTTGTAAGCGGCGCGCGCGCGATAGCCCTCCCGCTGCGCCATTTTGACGTACGGGTCGTTGATGTGGTCATGCAGCCAGTGCTGGTTGAAGCGGTTCTTTGCCATTCGAGAGAGAGATTACTGCCATTTGCTTCGTGAAGCCGCGCTTTTGGCGGATAATACGCGTCTTCTTCGCGCGGCTGCGGCCTCAATCAGGCCCAAGCCGCGATTTTACGTGGTTTCGGCGCGCGGCTCACACGGCGGATGCCGGTGTTGCGCGCCCTTATTTTTGAATTCGACATTCCATGCCAGCCCTTTCGCTTTCTCCCGCCGAGCGCTCCGCGCTGCGCTCCGAAGCCCATGCGCTCAAGCCCGTCGTGCTGATCGGCGCAGAGGGGCTCACCGACGCGGTCCTGAAGGAAATCAAGGTGCACCTTGACGCGCACCAGCTGATCAAGATCCGCGTATTCGGCGACGAGCGCGACGAACGCATCGCGATCTACGACGAAATCTGCGACCGGCTGAACGCCGCGCCTATCCAGCATATCGGCAAGCTGCTCGTGATCTGGAGGCCCGAGGAAGCCGCGCCGGCGCCGGCTCGCGGCCGCCGCAGCAGCGCCCTGCCGAGCGCGGCCGAAGCCGCCGCCGACAAGAAGGGCCGCGCGCCGCGTACCGTGAAGGTCGTCAAGGTGTCGCCGAACGCGAGCCCGGTGCGTCGTCCGAAGCCGCAGAAGGTGACGGTGCGCGGCAACGAGCGCGTGACCGCCGGCGGCACCGTCAAGCGTGCGAAAAAGCGTCAGGCGAGCACCAAGCGGCCGTTCCAGGACAAGTAAGCCCTTCCGGGCGCCCGGCGGAGCGACGCTTACGCGTCGCGCGCCGGCAAGCGCCAGATCAGCATCAGCCCGAGCACGCTCTCGACCAGGTAGAACAGGCTCGAGACGCCGTGCAGCATCCCGAACCGGCTCGCATACGGCGAGTTCGCGATATCGGTGCCCGCGTCCATCGCGGCCACGCGCAGCGCGTTCATGAACGGCTGCAGCGCAAAATACCCGATCAGCACGCAGCCGACCATCGCCGCGAGAATCCAGCGCACTCGCCGGTATTCGTCGCAGCCGCGCCGCACCTGCTGGTTCGACAGCACGAGCAGCAGCACGCCGCACACCACGCCGAGGACCGCCTCGATGCGGAACAGCTGGGCGGCAACCGAGCCGGCCGTCATGCGCTCCAGCGAACGAAACAGCACGGGCGCGACCGCATACCCGATCGTCAGCAGGCTGCCGACCCACACGGCCGACAGCAGACGGAACACGCGATGCGGCATCGTGTCGCTCCGCGTCAGATGTAGCTGACCGAGATGATTTCGTACTCGCGCACGCCGCTCGGCGCCTGCACGGCCGCGACGTCGCCTTCGGACTTGCCGATCAGCGCGCGCGCGATCGGCGAGCTGACCGAGATCAGGCCGTGATCGAGGTCCGCCTCGTCGTCGCCGACGATCTGGTATTTGACGGTATCGCCCGATTCGAGATCCTCGAGCTCGACCGTCGCCGCGAACACCACGCGGCCGTCGGCATCCAGCGAGGACGGATCGATGATCTGCGCGGCCGACAGCTTCGATTCGATTTCCGCGATGCGGCCCTCGATGAAGCCCTGCTTTTCCTTGGCTGCGTCGTATTCGGCGTTTTCGGACAGGTCGCCCTGCGCGCGCGCCTCCGCAATCGCATTGATCACGGCCGGCCGCTCGACGGACTTGAGGCGCTGCAATTCATCGCGCAATTGGTCTGCGCCACGCTTTGTCAACGGAATGGTGCTCATAAACGGCTCAATCAATAAAACGGCTATAAAAAAAATCACCGCGATTAAGCGCATTCCCGATACACCGGGAACGCCGCTTAATCGCGGCACGTGTTGCTTCGACAGGTAACTGACCGCTTAGTTTAGGCGAGCGTGAAGACCTTGTAAATCATAGACTTCCAGGTTCTTCAGGTAGCGCAGGCCTTCGACGGCAGCGCGCGCGCCCGACATCGTCGTGTAGTACGTGACCTTGTGCGCCTGCGCGCTCATCCGGATCGAACGCGAATCGGCAATCGCCTGGCGGGTCTCGTCGACCGTCGTGAAGACGAGCGCGATTTCGCCGTTCTTGATCATGTCGACGATGTGCGGGCGGCCGTCCTTCACCTTGTTGACGACCTTCACCGGCACGCCGGCCGCTTCGATCGCGGCAGCCGTGCCCTTCGTCGCGACGATCGGGTAGCCGAGGTCGTGCAGCATGCGCGCGACTTCGACCGCCTTCGGCTTGTCCGCGTCCATCACGGTCAGCAGCACCGTGCCCGACTCCGGCAGGCGCGAGCCCGCCGCGAGCTGCGACTTGAACAGCGCCTCGCCGAACGTCTGGCCGACGCCCATCACTTCACCGGTCGAACGCATTTCCGGCCCGAGCACCGGGTCGACGCTCGGGAACTTCACGAACGGGAACACCGCTTCCTTCACGCTGAAGTACGGCGGCTCGACTTCCTTCGTCACGCCCTGCTGCGCGAGCTTCTGGCCGACCATCGCGCGCGCCGCGATCTTCGCGAGCGGCAGGCTGGTCGCCTTCGACACGTACGGCACCGTGCGCGACGCGCGCGGGTTCACTTCCAGCACGTAGATGATGTCTTCCTTCGAGCCGTCGGCCTGCGGCACCTGCTGGATCGCGAACTGCACGTTCATCAGGCCGACCACGTTCAGCGCCTTCGCCATCGCGGCCGTCTGGCGCTTCAGCTCGTCGACGGTCGCCTTCGACAGCGAGTACGGCGGCAGCGAGCATGCCGAGTCGCCCGAGTGGACGCCCGCCTGCTCGATGTGCTCCATCACGCCGCCGATGAACACGGCCTCGCCGTCGCAGATGCAGTCGACGTCGCATTCGATCGCGTCGTTCAGGAAGCGGTCGAGCAGCACCGGCGAATCGTTCGACACCTTCACGGCCTCGCGCATGTAGCGCTCGAGGTCGCGCGGCTCGTGGACGATTTCCATCGCGCGGCCGCCGAGCACGTACGACGGGCGCACGACGAGCGGGTAGCCGATTTCGGCCGCCAGCGCGAGCGCTTCGTCTTCGGCGCGCGCGGTGCGGTTCGGCGGCTGGCGCAGGCCGAGGTCCTGCAGCAGCTTCTGGAAGCGTTCGCGGTCTTCGGCCGCGTCGATCATGTCCGGCGACGTGCCGACGATCGGCACGCCGTGCGCCTCGAGATCGAGCGCGAGCTTCAGCGGCGTCTGGCCGCCGTACTGGACGATCACGCCGACCGGCTTTTCCTTGTCGACGATCTCGAGCACGTCTTCCAGCGTCAGCGGCTCGAAGTACAGGCGGTCGGACGTGTCATAGTCGGTCGACACCGTTTCCGGGTTGCAGTTGACCATGATGGTTTCGTAGCCGTCCTCGCGCATCGCGAGCGCCGCGTGCACGCAGCAGTAGTCGAACTCGATGCCCTGGCCGATCCGGTTCGGGCCGCCGCCCAGCACCATGATCTTCTTGTTGTTCGTCGGCTGCGCCTCGCACTCTTCCTCGTAGGTCGAGTACATGTAGGCCGTCTTGGTCGCGAACTCGGCCGCGCAGGTGTCGACGCGCTTGTAGACCGGGCGCACGTTCAGCTCGAGACGGCGCGCGCGCACGTCGGCCGGCGTCGCGCCGAGCAGCTTCGCGAGGCGGCGGTCGGAGAAGCCGCTCTGCTTCAGGTAGCGCAGCTCGTCGAACGACAGCGACGCGACCGTGCGGCCCGCGAGCGCCTTTTCCTTCAGGATGATCTGCTCGATCTGCGCGAGGAACCACGGATCGATCGCGGTTTCCGCGAAGATCTCCTCGGCCGTCATGCCGATGCGGAATGCGTCGCCGACGTACCAGATGCGGTCCGGGCCCGGCTCGTGGATCTCGATCGCGATCTCGTCGCGGTCGGTCGACTTCTCGTCGAGACCGTCGACGCCGACTTCGAGGCCGCGCAGCGCCTTCTGGAACGACTCCTGGAACGTGCGGCCGATCGCCATCACTTCGCCGACCGACTTCATCTGCGTCGTCAGGCGCGAATCCGCTTCGCGGAACTTCTCGAACGCGAAGCGCGGAATCTTCGTGACGACGTAGTCGATCGTCGGCTCGAACGACGCCGGCGTCTGGCCGCCGGTGATCTCGTTCTTCAGCTCGTCGAGCGTGTAGCCGACGGCCAGCTTCGCCGCGACCTTCGCGATCGGGAAGCCGGTCGCCTTCGACGCGAGCGCCGACGAACGCGACACGCGCGGGTTCATCTCGATCACGACCATGCGGCCGTCCTTCGGGTTGATCGAGAACTGCACGTTCGAGCCGCCGGTGTCGACGCCGATCTCGCGCAGCACCGCGAGCGATGCGTTGCGCAGGATCTGGTATTCCTTGTCGGTGAGCGTCTGCGCCGGCGCGACCGTGATCGAGTCGCCGGTGTGCACGCCCATCGGGTCGAGGTTCTCGATCGAGCAGACGATGATGCAGTTGTCGGCGCGGTCGCGCACGACTTCCATCTCGTATTCCTTCCAGCCGAGCAGCGACTCTTCGATCAGCAGCTCGCGCGTCGGCGACAGGTCGAGGCCGCGCCGGCAGATCTCTTCGAACTCTTCACGGTTGTACGCGATGCCGCCGCCCGAGCCGCCGAGCGTGAACGACGGACGGATCACGACCGGGTAGCCGCTGCCGCCGGTGGCCGCCATGATCTCGGCGTGCACCTGGGTCGCCTCTTCCATCGAGTGCGCGACGCCCGACTTCGCGGAGCCGAGACCGATCTTGGTCATCGCGTCCTTGAACTTCTGGCGGTCTTCCGCCTTGTCGATCGCTTCCGGCGACGCGCCGATCAGCTCGACGCCGAACTTCTCGAGCACGCCGTGGTGGTGCAGGTCGAGCGCGCAGTTCAGCGCGGTCTGGCCGCCCATCGTCGGCAGGATCGCGTCCGGGCGCTCCTTCTCGATGATGCGCGCGACGACTTCCCACGTGATCGGCTCGATGTAGGTCACGTCGGCCGTGTTCGGGTCGGTCATGATCGTCGCCGGGTTGCTGTTGACGAGGATGACCTTGTAGCCCTCCTCACGCAACGCCTTGCATGCCTGCGCGCCCGAGTAGTCGAACTCGCACGCCTGGCCGATGATGATCGGGCCGGCGCCGATGATGAGGATGCTGTTGATGTCTGTGCGTTTTGGCATGGCTCTGTCAATCAATAAATAAACGTTAATGCTGCACGTCGCGGCCGGCTCGCCGGCCGCCGGCTTTACAGGGAAGGCGCACGCGCCTCCCGCTGCTCTGCCTGCTTCAAATCTTGCTGCAAGAGGCGAAGCGTCGTCTGGAGTCCTGCCAGATCGCTCTCCACCATCTGGTTCTGCACCTTCTCGAACTGTCCGCACAGCCCCTGAAGGCCCGCCTCGATTTCACGCATGCGTTCCGTTCGGGTCGGATTCGATTCGGTCAATCCGCCTAGCTTGACGAAGTACTGGCTGAGCGTGATCGCGGTCGGTATCTGCACCGCGAGAAAATGGTTCAGCAAACTGTACTTCTCCGGCTCGGCGTTCGCCATCTCCCAAATGCGCTCGCTGATTTCCATCAGCTTGTTCCATTCGTCCTCGACCATGCTGCCGCGCAGTCGCGGACGCATCTCGCGCATGCCGGACAGGTGCGCCTTGAACATCTCCGCGGAATACCCGGCAGGCTGCACGGCCGGGTCCGTCTTGAGCTCGGGCTTGGGTTCGGGTTCAGGCTCTGCCGCCTGAAGCTCGGACAGCGACGCAAGCGGCAACGTCACCCAATCCTGCAGCACATACTCCCGAATCCAGGCCATCTGTGCGGGAAGCCCACGGTAATAACTGCGCAAACACTTCAAGACACTGTTTGTATTCGGCGTGGTCAGCATGTTGCGGCACGCCCAGACCACCAGCGCGACCGGGAACACGGCCCACACTACGCTCATCTGCACCGACGGCAAAAAATATGCGCACGCGATCACGAACATGAGCGAAATATCGATGGGAATCAGCAGGTACACCACGCGAAACCGCAGTGTGCCAAACGACCACATCGCACCGATCGACATGCACGCGCCCACGGTCAGCGCCAGCACCGCCGTCCACATAAAAAAGCTGTCGGGCAACGCGTGTCCGGTGTCGTCGCTCAGCTTGTCCACCAGGCCCAGGTTGGCGACGAGCCATGCCGCCCCCTTCCCGATCCCTGCTCCCCATGCAACGGAACCGAGCGCCGTGAATCCTTGCAACACCCCCCACATCAGGACGCGGAACACGAACCGCCCGGAGCGAGGAGGCTGCGGGGGCACGGACCATCGAGCGCCTGTGTTCCAGCGCAGCATTACGCCTCCGCCGCCTGACGCGCGAGCGAGGTCCGCAGATCGGTTTCGAGCTTCTTCAGCTCGACCTCGACCGCCGCGCGGTTCTTGCGGCCCTCCGCCTGGATCTCCATCACGTCGCTGACCGTGCGCAGCAGCAGTTCATTCGCATGCCGCACCGACTCGATATCGATCACGCTGCGCTGGCTCGCCTGCTCGATCGACGTCGCGCTCCGGTGCAACTGCTCGGCGTTCTTGCGCAGCAGCTCGTTCGTCATGTCGACCACGGCCTGCTGCGTCTCGTACGCCTGCTTCTGCCGCTCGAGCGCAAGCGCGGTGACGAACTGCGCCTTCCACGCGGGAATCGCCGTGTGAATCGCCGTATGGATCTTGTCCATCAGCAGCGCGTCGCCGTTCTGCACGATGCGGATCTGCGGCAGGCGCTGCAGCCCGACCATCCGCGCGAGCTTCAGGTCGTGCACCTTGCGCTCGAGCCGATCGATGTTGCGCACCAGATCCTGAACCTTCTCCTGCTGCAGCGCGCGTTCGTCGTCCGACAGGCCGGCCATCGCCGCCTGCATCTCCGGCAGCCGGGCTTGCCGGAACTCGGCGACGTACTGCTCGCCCGCCGCGATGTAGGTGTCCAGGTTCTTCACGTACTGGACGCCGTTCGCGTGGATGTCGTCCAGCATCGCGATGTCGCGGCGCATCGCCTCCCGCCACACCTCGAGCTTCAGCGCCACCTCGTTGATCTGGCCGGCCACATCCTCGTAGCGGCGCACGAAGCGCTCGACCGCCCGCTGCGCGGTGCCGAGCATCCGTGCGACGAAGCCCTGCTTCTGCAGCGATTCCGGATCCAGCGAGCGTATCTGGTCCTGCAGATTCGACAGCAGCGCCCCTGCCTCGCCGACATCCTTGCCCTTCACGTCCGCCAGGATGCGATCCGAATACGCGCTGAGCTCGCGCATCGCATCGTCGCCGAACGACAGCACGGCGGTGGACGACTCGATGTCGATCGACGTCCGGATCCGCGCGACCGCGCCGTCCGTTTCGTTGCGCGGCACGACCGCCTCCGCCGCGCGCGGCACGACCGCCGCGAGTGCGGCCGTCGGATCGATCGATGCGGTGCTGTCGTTCAATGGATTGCTTCCTGGCGTGTCAGTCAAAATGGTTTCCCCGGAATGTTGGTCGATTCTTCTTATTGATCCGACACCCGACGAGCAAGCGCGAAGGCGTTCGCTCGCCGGGCTGCGCTCAGTTCATCGTCGCGAGCGCAAGCTTCACCGAAAAGCCGATGAACAGCCCGCCCACGCTGCTCGCCGCACCCGCCGCGAGCTTGCGGCGGCGGCGGAAATGCGCGGCGAGCCGCGCGCCCGCGAAGATCAGCGTGCTCAGGTACAGGAAGCTCGCGCACTGCGCGATCGCCCCGAGCACGACGAACGGCAGCGCGGGATGCGGGAACGCCGGATCGACGAACTGGATGAAAAACGAGATGAAGAACAGGATCGCCTTCGGGTTCAGGAGGCTCACGACCAGCGCCTTGCGGAACGGCTCGTCGCCGTCGACCGCGCGCGGCGCGTCGGCCACCGCACCGGCCGGCGCGCGCAGCTTGCGCCACGCGCCGCGCAGCATCCCGGCGCCGATGTAGAGCAGATACGCGGCGCCGCCGTACTTGACGACCGAGAACAGCAGCGGATTCGCCTTCAGCAGCGATGCGACGCCCGCCGCGGACAGCACCATCAGCACCGCGTCGCCGACGAACACGCCGCAGGCCGCGCGATAGCCGGCCTTCACGCCGCGCTGCGCCGCGAGCGACAGCACGTACATCGAGTTCGGCCCCGGCAACAGGATGATGAAGACCACGCCGATGACGTAGGTCCAGAGATCCGTGATGCCGAGTGCGTGACCGAACATGATGCGAGCCTCCCGCGCGTGGGTCAGTTAAGCGCTGCGCTGCTTCGCCGCGTCCATCAGCGCGGTGAAGCGGTCGAACAGATAGCCGATGTCGTGCGGGCCCGGCGACGCTTCCGGGTGGCCCTGGAAGCAGAACGCCGGCTTGTCGGTCAGCTCGAAGCCCTGCAGCGTGCCGTCGAACAGCGACACGTGCGTCGCACGCGCGTTGGCCGGCAGCGAATCGGCGTCGACCGCGAACCCGTGGTTCTGCGACGTGATCACGACGCGGCCGTCAGCCAGATCCTTGACCGGGTGGTTCGCGCCGTGGTGGCCCGTCTTCATCTTGAGCGTCTTCGCGCCGACCGCGAGGCCCATGATCTGGTGGCCGAGGCAGATGCCGAAGGTCGGCACGCCGCGCTCGATGAATTCCTTGGTGGCCGCGATCGCGTAGTCGCACGGCTCCGGATCGCCGGGGCCGTTCGACAGGAACACGCCGTCCGGATTCAGCGCGAGCGCTTCCGCCGCGCTCGCCTGCGCCGGCAGCACCGTCACGTGGCAGCCGCGTTCCGCGAGCATGCGCAGGATGTTGTACTTGACGCCGAAGTCGTACGCGACGACGCGGTATTTCGGCGCCTCCTGCATCCCGTAGCCGCTGCCGAGCTTCCACTCGGTCTGCTTCCATTCGAACGGCTTGGTGGTCGACACGACCTTCGCGAGGTCCATGCCGGCGAGGCCCGGGAACGAGCGCGCGAGCTCGATCGCCTTCGCCTCGTCGGTCGAGCCGGCGAGGATGCAGCCGTTTTGCGCGCCCTTGTCGCGCAGGATGCGGGTCAGCTTGCGGGTATCGATGCCGGCGATCGCGACGACGCCTTCGTCGCGCAGGTAGTCGCCGAGCGTGCGATCCATGCGGAAGTTCGACGCGAGATCGGGCAGGTCGCGCACGATCAGGCCGGCGGCATGGACTTTCGTCGCTTCGACGTCCTCGGCGTTCACGCCGACGTTGCCGATATGCGGATAGGTGAGCGTAACGATCTGGCGCGAGTAGCTCGGGTCAGTCAGGATTTCCTGATAGCCGGTGATCGCGGTGTTGAACACGACTTCGCCGATCGTGTGGCCAGCGGCACCGATCGAATAACCACGAAAGACCGTGCCGTCGGCGAGTGCAAGCAAAGCGGGAGAAAAAGACGGCAACACGGGAGGCTCCTTGGGGAACACCCTGCTGCCGACCTGTTTACCCTGCCGCGCAAGCGTCGCGCTGCGTGGACGCGCGCGTCGGCTTGCGTCACGCACCCGGCGGTGTCGAGTCGCGAAACCGGCGCGCAGCGCGCGAGGGCTCGCGGCATCGCCCGACAGGCGGCGTGCAGCGGATGAACGGGATGAATGAGGTAGGCGCTAGGGTGCGAGGTTGATCAGCACAAACTTTCAAATTATAGCGTGGAAATGGTCCTCTTTTCAATGCCGGAGGCCGCCGATCCCTCGGGATTGATCACGCATCGATGCCCCCTTCCGGGCTCGGCAATCAGCGACGCGGCGCGGTGGATCGATCACGCGCCCTTTTTTCTTTTTCAATTGCCCGGGAACCGCGCCACGCTCCAGCGTACCCCTCTATCGGCTCGCTTGACCAGAGGCGGCCATCTGCACAGGCCATACGTACCAGACCGCGCTTGCGATCTGCAGCACGAGCAGCACGCTCCACGCGGCGAGGTGCGCGGCGGCCGGATAGCGGCCGTCGACCGCCGGCCAGTGCGACAGCACCGCGCCGACGCCGATCTGGAACGCGAAGATCAGCACGAAGATCACGAGCGTGAGCGTCGTGTTCGCGCGGCCGATCAGATGCGCCGGGAAGTGGCCGGCCATCACCGCGTAGGTCAGGATTCCGACCCCGCCGAACATCCCGTACGCGGCCCACAGCGCCGCCGCCGGCAGCGGCGCGCGCACGACGATCGCGACCTGCGTCGCGACGAACAGCGCCATGCCGACGCCGCAGAACGCATAGACGGACACGCCGCGCCGCTCCAGTGCACGCGCGGCGGCGCCGAACCCGACGCAGCCGGCCATCATCGCGAAGCCGAGCACCGACACGAGGCGCGCCGCGTGCTGCGCATCGAAGCCGGCGACGTCGCGCAGGTACGGCCCGACCCACAGCGACTGCATCGCGTAGAACACGCCTTGCGTGACGATCGAGAACGACCCGATCTTCCAGAACGCGCGGCTCGACAGAATGTGCCAGGTGCCCTTGAACTGGCTGACGAGCCCACCCTGATGGCGCCCCTGCTTCGGATTGGGCGCACCGAGCCAGATCGCGGCCGCGATCGCGAGCGTCATCACCGCGAGCCCGGCGCACACCGCGCGCCAGCTCGTCCAGCCGAGCAGCCAGGTGATCGGCGAGCCGACCACCACGCCGCCGAACCCGCCGACCGCCATCACGAGCCCGTTGACCAGCGGCAGCCGGCCGATCGGGAAATGCTCGGCGAGCGCCTTGAACGCCGCGCCGAGGCACACCGATACGCCGACCCCGATCAGCAGCCGGCCGACCATCATCGCGCCGAGCCCGTGCGCGGCGCCGAACACCGCGGCGCCCGCGGCCGCGAACAGCAGCATGCCGGCCGCCACGCGGCGCGAGCCGAAATGGTCGAGCAGCACGCCGGCCGGGATCTGCGCGCCGGCGAAGCCGAGGAAATAGAGACTGGTGAGCAGGCCGAGATCGGCGGCCGACAGCCCGAGGTCGTGCGTGACGAACGGCGCGAAGCCGAGATTGACGCCGCGAAACACATAGGACACGAAATACCCGAGCGCGAACAGCCCGAGTACCCTCACCTGCACCGACGACATGACTTCTCCCTTCATTCCTTTTCATATCGCGCGGCCACGTACCGCGCACAAACGAAAACGCCGTCACCTCGGTGACGGCGTTTCGTCGGATGATACGGCATCCGGGCCGCGCGGGCGACCGCCCGCGCGCCGGCTTACTTCTTCTTGCCCTTGTGGGCCGCGGCCGCCTTCGGCGCGGCCTTCGCCTTCGCCGCCGGCTTCGCGGCACCGCGCTTCGCGCCGCGCGCGGCCTTGCCGCCGGTGGACAGGCTCGCGCGCTCGACGTGCGCGCCGCCGACCGACGTCGCGATCTTCTCGGGTCCCGGCTCCGCCGGCAGCGAGCGGCCGACCGGCACGTGCAGCACGAGCGCCTGGCCCGGCATCGCGAGATCGCGATGCGTGCGGTTCCACGCCTTCAGCTGGCCGACCGACACGCCGTAGCGGCTCGCGATCGCCGCCATCGACTGCTTGCGACGCACGCGGATCAGCATCTTGCGCGTGTCGGGCACGTCGGGCTCCATCGCCAGCACGCCGTTTTCGGCGACGTCCGCGCTGATGTCCTCGTCATCGTCGTCGCCGCGCGGCACCACGATCGTCGAGCCCGGCTTCAGGCGCATGCCGGCGGGAATCTTGTTCACCGACATCAGCGTATCCGCGTCGACGCCGATCTTCTCGGCGATCGCCGCCGGACGCGCGCGCTCGGTGACCGTATAGGTGGTCCACGTCGACAGCTGGCCGCCGTACGACTTCAGGCTCTTCTCGAACGCCGACGCGTTGTCGAACGGCAGCAGGATCTGCGGCTCGGTCGCGCCGAGGATCACCGGCTTCGCGAACGACGGGTTGAGCGACTTGAATTCGTCGAGCGGCAGGTTCGCGAGCTTCGCGGCGACCGTCACGTCGATGTCGCGCGACGTCGTGACCGTCACGAAATACGGGTGGTTCGGGATGTCCGGCAGCGCGAGGCCGTACTGCTGCGGATTCGCGATGATGTTCTTGACCGCCTGCAGCTTCGGCACGTAGTTGCGCGTCTCGTTCGGCATCCGCAGGCTCAGGTAGTCGGTCGGCAGGCCGGCCGCCTGGTTGCGCGCGATCGCGCGCTGCACGTTGCCCTCGCCCCAGTTGTAAGCGGCCAGCGCGAGATACCAGTCGCCGAACATGTCATGCAGGCGCGACAGGTAGTCGAGCGCCGCGCTCGTCGACGCGAGCACGTCGCGCCGCTCGTCCTGCCACATGTTCCGCTTCAGGTTGTACGTGCGGCCGGTGCCCGGCATGAACTGCCACATGCCCGCCGCCTTCGCGACCGACAGTGCCTGCGGGTTGTAGGCCGACTCGATGAACGGCAGCAGCGCGAGCTCGGTCGGCATGTGGCGCGACTCGAGCTCCTCGACGATGTGGTACAGGTACTTCTGCGAACGCTCGGTCATGCGCTGCACGTAATCCGGGCGCTGCGTATACCAGGTGGTCTGCATGTCGACGAGGTCGGTCTGCAGGTCGGGCATCTGGAAACCGCGGCGGATGCGCGCCCACAGATCGGAGTCGGCGCTGGTCAGATCGCCGACCGACTGCTTGTCGACGTCGACGGTTTCCTTGGCGGTGGCGGACTTGCGCAGGTAGGTGGACGTCGCCTCGGCATCGGCGGCGGAATTGGCGACAGGTCCCTGGCTCGCACACGCGGCGAGCAGCAGGACCAGCATCGCGCTCAATAAAAGTCGCATGAAAATCTCGGCTTCCGACGGCTGAAAATTGCAGGCGATACTACGGAAGTGCGTGCTTCACGTCAATAAAAACACCGAAAACTCAGCCAAATCCGATATTTGGAGCAAATTTTACAGACTCTGGATGAGCTTTGGAGTCCTCCGAAAAACTTTCATCGGAACCGGTTTTTCCACTCCCGCAGCAGCCTGAACGCGGTCAGGCGATCCGGCACCGATTCATGCAGCTGCGCTTCCAGCGTCGCGTGAATCTCCGCGCTGTCCGCGCGCAGGAACGGATTCACCGCGCGCTCGTGCGCGATCGTGGTCGGCAGCGTCGGCACGCCGCGCGCCCGGCGCTCGGCCGCCTCGTCGCGCCACGCCGCGAGCGCCGCGTTGCCCGGCTCGCACGCGAGCGCGAAGCGGATGTTCGACAGCGTGTACTCGTGCGCACAATGCACGCGAGTGTCGCCCGGCAGCGCCGCGAGCGCGTCGAGCGACGCGAGCATCTGCGCGGGCGTGCCCTCGAACAGGCGGCCGCAGCCGCACGAGAACAGCGTGTCGCCGCAGAACACGTGCGGCGCCGCCGCGCCTTGGCCGGCCGCGCCTTGGCCGGCCGCGCCTTTCCCCGCCTGCTGGAAATATGCAATATGGCCGCGCGTATGCCCGGGCACGTCGAGCACGTCGAACGCCAGCGCGGGCGCGTCGAGCGTCACCCGGTCGCCGCCGCGCAGCGGGTGCGTGACGACGCCGATTTCCTCGCCGGCCGGGCCGTAAACGGCAAGCGGCGCATCGTCCGGCTGGCCATCGATCAGGTCGGTGACACCACCGACATGGTCGGCATGGTGGTGGGTGAGTAAAATAGCGGTCAACCGCCAGCCTCTTTCGGAGAGAGCCCGGCGCACCGGAGCGGCTTCGCCCGGATCGACGGCGATCGCTTCGCTGCCGTCCGACACGAGCCAGATGTAGTTGTCCTCGAATGCCGGTACCGGCATGTATTCCAGCTCGTTCATGGGCGCGCAATCATCGCTATGTCTGATCGACAAATTATAGACTGGCCTGCCTGGACCGACTCGCCTCCCGGCCGCTACGTGCTGGGCTGGGAGCAGGCGCAGCTCGACCGCGTCGTGTCCGACGTATTCGGGTTCCACGCGCTGCAGCTCGGGCTGCCGCAGCTCGACGCGCTGCGCGAGAACCGCATGCCGTATCGCGGCCTCGTGCTCGATCCGGCAAGCGGCGCGAGCGCGCCCTACCAGTATCCGTGGGCGCGCGAGGCGCGCGCGCCCGAACATGCGCCGGCCGATCGCAGCACCACGTGGTGCGACCTGCTCGACCTGCCGTTCGAGTCGCAGAGCGTCGACCTGATCGTGATGCCGCATACGCTCGAGTTCACGTCCGACCCGCACCGCCTGCTGCGCGAAGCCGAACGCGTGCTGATGCCGGAGGGGCAGCTCGTGATCACCGGCTTCAATTCGCTCAGCCTGTGGGGGATGCGGCAGTCGTTCGGCAAAATGGCGAACCGGCCGTTCGTGCCGGCCGCGCGCGACCAGATCGCGTTCATCCGGCTGAAGGACTGGATCAAGCTGCTCGGCTTCGACCTCGAACGCGGCCGCTTCGGCTGCTACCGGCCGCCGCTCGCCTCCGACCAATGGCTCGCCCGCTACGGCTTCATGGAAGCCGCGGGCGACCGCTGGTGGCCAATCTTCGGCGCCGTCTACATGGTGACGGCCGTCAAGCGCGTGCGCGGCATGCGGCTCGTCGGCCAGATCAAGGTGAAAAAGCCCGTGCTCGCGCCGGGCCTCACGCCGGCGGCCTCCCCGACCACCCATCAAGAACAGTCATGACTACCGATACCATCGACATCTATACCGACGGCGCCTGCAAGGGCAACCCCGGCCCCGGCGGCTGGGGCGCGCTGCTGCGCTACGGCGACCGCGAAAAGGAAATGTTCGGCGGCGAGCCGAACACGACCAACAACCGCATGGAGCTGATGGCCGTGATCGCCGCGCTCGAAGCGCTGAAGCGCGAATGCCGCGTGGTCGTGCATACCGATTCGCAATACGTGCAGAAAGGCATCAGCGAGTGGATCCACGGCTGGAAGAAAAAGGGCTGGGTCACCGCGTCGAAGACGCCCGTGAAGAACGCCGATCTCTGGAAGCGGCTCGACGCGCTCGTCGCGCAGCACCAGGTCGAATGGCGCTGGGTCAAGGGCCACGCCGGCCACCCGGAGAACGAGCGCGCCGACGCGCTCGCGAACCGCGGCGTCGAATCGCTCGCGGCCTGACCGCGCTCCCGTTTCTGCTGATTTTTCCGACATGCGCCAGATCATTCTCGATACCGAAACCACCGGCCTGAACCCCCGCACGGGCGACCGCCTCATCGAAATCGGCTGCGTCGAGCTGCTGAACCGGCGGCTCACCGGCAACAACCTGCACTTCTACGTGAACCCCGAGCGCGACAGCGATCCGGGCGCGCTGGCGGTGCACGGCCTCACGACCGAATTCCTCAGCGACAAGCCGAAGTTCGCGGAAGTCGTCGACCAGATCCGCGACTTCGTCAAGGACGCCGAGCTGATCATCCACAACGCGCCGTTCGACCTCGGCTTTCTCGACGCCGAATTCGCGCGGCTCGACCTGCCGCCGTTCACCGAGCATTGCGGGGGCGTGATCGACACCCTCGTGCAGGCCAAGCAGATGTTCCCCGGCAAGCGCAACTCGCTCGACGCGCTGTGCGACCGCTTCGGCATCAGCAACGCGCACCGGACGCTGCACGGCGCCTTGCTCGACTCGGAGCTGCTCGCCGAGGTGTACCTCGCGATGACGCGCGGCCAGGACAGCCTCGTCATCGACATGCTCGACGACGACGCGGCCGGCGGCGGCGCGGCGAACGGCCAGCGCGTGTCGCTCGCGTCGCTCGACCTGCCGGTGCTGGCCGCGAGCGAAGACGAGCTTGCCGCGCACCACGCGCAGCTCGACGGCCTCGACAAGTCGGTCAAGGGCACCTGCGTGTGGCGCCGGACGCCGGCAGCCGGCGACGCGTCGTAACCCCACCAGCGCGTCGCGGCCGCGCGCTCACGCGCGCGGCTGCAGCGCGATGACGGCCATCCCGGCCAGCGCGAGCGCCGCGCCGGCCGCGTCCCAGCGGGTCAGCGCGACCCCGTCGACCGCGCGCAGCCACACCAGCGCAACCGCGATATACACGCCGCCGTACGCCGCATAGGTGCGCCCCGCCGCGCTCGGATGCAGCGTCAGCAGCCACGCGAACAGCGCGAGCGACACCGCCGCGGGCGCCAGCAGCCACACCGGCCGCCCGGCCTTCAGCACGAGCCACGGCAGGTAGCAGCCGACGATTTCGGCCAGCGCGGTGGCGGCGAACAGCGCCGCGACTTTCATCAGTTCAGACATCCCCCGGATCCTCATCGTTTCGGCCCTTCCGGCGGGGTCGTTTCGGCCCCGCCGCGCGCCGCCGATCATACCCGAGCGAGCCCCGCCACACGGGCATTTAGCGGCAATTTGCACGATCATCCGTCATCGTGCTATCATGTCGCTTGTTTCAACATTCAATCTCTGTCATTTCGATTTTGAGGGAAGTCCGTCCGCATGCTGCGGGCCGGTGCTTCGCTCGGAATTGCATCCACAGGAAAGCGCGCCCGTCGGGCCTGTTTTTCTCGTTTCGCCGCCCTTACCGGGCGCCTGCCGCACGCATCACGCGGCTTCTTCTTCATGAGCGCCATGTCGCAACGGCCCGCCGGGCCCGCGTCGAAGCAGCCCCTTCCGCAGTAAGCGCTTAATGGCCTGCCCCGACGCGCCGCGTGCGACACCGCGCTCGCCGGCAAACCGTGTCGGACGCTCGCGTCCGGCGCAGTCAAAGGAGTGCATGACCTTGACCGCAACACACGTCAGCCCGACCGCTGCTGCTTCCACCCCGCCGTCCGACGGCGCCCCGCTCGCCGCCGACGACATTACCGTCGTCGACCAGAGCCTCCTCAAGCGCGCCGTCAGCGCGATGGCCATCGGCAATGCGATGGAATGGTTCGACTTCGGCGTCTACAGCTACATCGCCGTCACGCTCGGCAAGGTGTTCTTCCCGTCCAGCAGCCCGTCCGCGCAGCTGCTCGCGACCTTCGGCACGTTCGCCGCGGCGTTCCTCGTGCGCCCGCTCGGCGGCATGGTGTTCGGCCCGCTCGGCGACCGCATCGGCCGCCAGCGCGTGCTCGCGATGACGATGATCATGATGGCCGTCGGCACGTTCGCGATCGGCCTGATCCCGAGCTACGCGTCGATCGGCATCATGGCGCCCGTGCTGCTGCTCGTCGCCCGCCTCGTGCAGGGCTTCTCGACCGGCGGCGAATACGGCGGCGCCGCGACCTTCATCGCCGAATTCTCGACCGACAAGCGCCGCGGCTTCATGGGCAGCTTCCTCGAGTTCGGCACGCTGATCGGCTACGTGCTGGGCGCGGCCGTCGTCGCGCTGCTCACCGCTTCGCTGTCGCAGGAAGCGCTGCTGTCGTGGGGCTGGCGCGTGCCGTTCCTGATCGCGGGCCCGCTCGGCCTGATCGGCCTCTACATCCGGATGAAGCTCGAGGAAACGCCCGCGTTCAAGCGCCAGGCCGAGGCCCGCGAAGCGCAGGACAAGGCCGTCCCGAAGGCGCGCTTTCGCGAGACGCTGTTCGCCAACTGGCGCGCGCTGCTGCTGTGCGTCGGCCTCGTGCTGATCTTCAACGTGACCGACTACATGGTGCTGTCGTACCTGCCGAGCTTCCTGTCGTCGACGCTGCATTTCGACGAATCGCACAGCCTCGTGCTGGTGCTGATCGTGATGGTGCTGATGATGCCGATGACGCTCGCCGCCGGCCGCCTGTCCGACCAGGTCGGCCGCAAGCCCGTGATGCTCGCCGGCTGCGTCGGCCTGCTCGCGCTGTCGATCCCGTCGATGATGCTGATCCACACGGGCACCACGGCGGCCGTGTTCGGCGGCCTGCTGATGCTCGGCGTGCTGCTGTCGTGCTTCACCGGCGTGATGCCGTCGGCGCTGCCGGCGCTGTTCCCGACCGAAATCCGCTACGGCGCGCTCGCGATCGGCTTCAACGTGTCGGTGTCGCTGTTCGGCGGCACGACGCCGCTCGTGACCGCATGGCTGGTCGACACGACCGGCAACCTGATGATGCCCGCGTACTACATGATGGGCGCCGCGGTGATCGGCATCGTGTCGGTGCTGGCGCTGGCCGAAACCGCCCGCCAGCCGCTCAAGGGCTCGCCGCCGGCCGTCGCGACGCACCGCGAAGCGCATCAGCTCGCGCGCCAGCTGCGCGACGACGAAGACGACGCGGGCCTGTACAACGTGGCCGCCACCGCCCGCGCGTAAGCGCGTTGCCCAAAACGACGGGCCCCGGCATTGCCGGGGCCCGATCGAACGGCCGGTCACCCGGCCCGAACGCCCGACCGGCTGTACGCCGGCCGGGCTTTTTCATGCTTGCCGCGCCGCCGCGCTCATGCGTGCGCGTCGCAATGACGGCAGAAGATCAGCGCGCGCGAGCGCGACACCGCCGCCTGCGCGCCGCGCGCCGCGACGATCAGGCCGACCTGACCGAGATTGAAATCGCGCTCGACCATCAGCTGCGTCAACGCGGCCAGCGGCAGCACGAAGGACGGGTGGTACAGGCTCGATTCGATCAGGGCTTTCATCGTCAACTCCATCAGGCAACGCGATATCCGATGGAGTGAATTCTAGGGACGGCCGAGGTCCGGATAAATCGCCTGAAAACGAAGTCACTTGTCGGCTGCGGGAAACAATCGGCGTGACCATCGCCGGATCAGCCGCGCGACGGGGGAACCATGCTCCCCCCACATGCGCGCACTAGGCGAGCGGCGTCTCGACGAACGCCGGCAGCGCCTCCGCGCGCGCCGAATGCGCGGCGAGCGCCGGGAAACGGGCCGGATCGATGCGGGCCAGCGCCGGATAGTCGGCCGCCATGAACTGCGTGAAGCGCCACGCGACCGCGACCGTTACGTCGGACTGCATCACGCGTGCGCCGCCGAGCCAGCCGTCCACGCCCGCGACCTGCTTTTCCAGCTCGCCGTACGCTGCCTCGAGCTGGCCGAGCACGCGGTCGAGCCACGGCTGGTGCTGCTTGTCGGCCGGACGCAGGCCGTGCTCGTAGACGACCTGCACCGTCTTCTCGGCCGCCGCCAGCGCGAAGCCGACCGGCACGAGCGCGCGCAGCCGCGCGTCGGGCGCCTCGGGCAGCAGGCGCCGCTCCGGTGCGACGAGGTGATCGAAATAGTCGATGATCAGGGACGAATCGACCAGTATCGCGCCGTCGTCGGTGACGAGCGTCGGCGCCTTGACGACCGGGTTGATCGTCTTGAACGTGTCGAATTGCCGGAACACCGACACCGACTGGTGTTCGAACGGCAGGTCGAGCAGCTTCGCCGAGATCGCGGCGCGCCGCACGAAGGGGGAATCCAGCATGCCGATCAGCTTCATCGCAACAACTCCGCTTGAGGGAATGGGACCGACGACTGTAGCAGCGTCCGGTGCATGCGCATAGGCCGGCGCCGGCCGCGCGGCGCGAACCCGGTACAAACGCGCCCCCCGCCGCGCGCGAACTTGACCATAATGCAGATTCGCCCATCGCCACCGGAAGGTCCGCCATGTGGTATGCCCTGTTCGAACAGCAGCGGCAATGGCTGCGCGCGTGGCGCGCGGCCACCCGGGACGCATTCGACGCGTGGCCGGCCGCGACGCTGCCGCACGCCTCGTCCTCCTGCTACGCCGACCTGTTCGAGCCCCTGCTCGGCCCGCCGGCCGACCCTCCGCCATTCGCGATCGGGGCGGGCGACGTCGCCGAGCGCATCGACGCCCAGACGCCGTTCTGCAGCCTGCGCCGCTTTTCGCGCGACCGGCGAGCGGCCCGCGCCGTGCTGCTGTGCGCGCCGCTCGCCGGCCATGCGGCCGTGATGATGCGGGAGACCGTCGAGGCGCTGCTCGACGACGGCGACGTCTGCATCACCGACTGGGCCAACGCACGCGACGTGCCGCCCGCCGCGGGCCGCTTCGGCCTCGACGAATACGTGGCGATGCTCGATGCGTTCGTCGACGCGCTCGCGCAGGACGGCCGGCCGCTGCACGTCGTCGCCGTCTGCCAGGCCACGTTCCCGGCGCTGGGCGCACTCGCGCTGCGCGCGCAGCGCGGGCTCGCGCCGCCGGCGAGCGTCACGCTGGTCGGCGGGCCGCTCGACGCGCGGTGCAATCCGAGCACGCTCGGCATCGCGGCCGCGTCGCACTCGATCGACTGGTGCCGCCGCCGTCTGATCGACGTCGTGCCGGCCGGGTTCGCCGGGCAGGGCCGGCACGTGTTTCCGACCTACCTGCAGCAGGCCGAGATCGCGATCGTCTACCCGCACCGCTACCTGTCGCTGCTCGACCGCTACACGCAGGCGGCGTGGCGCCTGGATGCGCGCGCGATGACGGACGCGCGGCGCGCGCTGCACGAATACACCGCGCTGCTCGACATGCCCGCCGAATACTTTCTGGATACCGTCGACATCGTGTTCCAGCGCGCGTGCCTCGCGCAGCGCACCTGGCGCGTGCACGACGTCCCGGTCGACCCGGCCGCGCTGCGCGCCACGACGCTGCTGACCGTCGAAGGCACCCGCGACGCGGTCACCGGCGCCGGGCAGACGCATGCCGCGCATGCGCTCTGCCGCAGTCTCGCGCCGGGCGAGCGGCATCGGCTCGACGTCGACGGATGCGATCACTATGGGTTGTTCACGGGCGCGCGCTGGCTCGACGACGTGCATCCGGCACTGCAGGCCGTGTTCGCGCAGGCCGAGAAGCCGCGCGCGACGCGGCACTGAGCCGGCACCAAGCCGGCATCAATCGGACGCGGCCCCGCCTTCCGGCGCGCGGCGGGCCGCGTCGAGCAGCACGCGCACCTCGTCGTCGCTCGTCTGCTCGAAATGCGTGTAGAACTGGCTGATCCCGAAGAACGACAGCGGACGCGACACCACGACGAACGCATCGGCCAGATCGTCGAACTTGCGCTGCACGCCGGCCGGCGCGACCGGCGCCGCGGCCACCACGCGGGCCGGGCGGCGCTCGCGCAGCGCCTGCAGCGCGACCCGCATCGATGCGCCGGTCGCAATGCCGTCGTCGACGACGATCACCATGCGCCCTTCCACCGGCACCGGCGGCCACGCGCCGCGATACAGCGCCTCGCGGCGCTGCAGCTCGACGGTTTCGCGCGCGATCACATCGGCGAGCTGCGCGTCCGACACGTCCATCGACGCGATCACCGAGCGCTGCAGATAGATCGCGCCGCCGGTCGCGATCGCGCCCATCGCGAGCTCGGGGTCGTACGGCACGCCGAGCTTGCGCACGACCAGCACGTCGAGCGGCGCATCCAGCGCGCGGGCAACCGGAAACGCGACCGGCACGCCGCCGCGCGGCAACGCGAGCACCACGACGTCGGTGCGCCCCGCGTACTCGTGCAATGCATCGGCGAGCTGGCGGCCCGCATCGGCGCGATCGAGAAAACGATCCATCACGATCCGCCCCTTTCGTTCGCCGGCGCCCGGTCGCGCATGCGCTGCGATCACACCGACGTTACGTCAATGAGCATGGTGCATGCGATCCGGCAATTCAAGCGTGCCGACAGGGATTGCGCGCGACGACGGCGTCGGCGCGTCAGAGCCCGCCCGCGCGCCGGTACAGGCGCCAGAACGATTGCGCATAGGATTGCGCGAGCTCGGGCGCGCGCTCGAACACGTTCACCGTTTCGGCGTGCGCCGGCGCACTGTCGGACGGCGCCGTCAGCGCGACGCTGTCGTCGGCGATCACGAACCGCGGCGCGGGTGCGTCGCGCCGCATGTCGATCGCGACGTCGATGCCCGCGCCCTTCAGGAAGCCCGCGCCGCTGTACTTGCCGGCCTGCACCGTGCGCACCAGCACGACCCGCACCTCGAGCCCGCGCCCGCGCGCGTCGTGCAGCGCGCCGGCCACCGCAGGCGGCACGTACGCGTAACCGGCCAGCAGCACGCGGCGCTGCGCGTGCCGGATCAGGTCGACGGTCGCGTCGGCCGCGGCGTCGTCATACGAAAAATACGCGCCGACCGACGCGGCGTCGGACGGAATCGGGGTGGCGTATGCGGTCGCCGCGCAGCACAGCGCGGCGAAGAGGAAAGCGGCGGATCTCATGGCGGGCGCCATTGTAGCGACGCCAATTCGCGTGGCAAGCGCGCACTGCAACGCTGCTGCGCCGGCGCAACACGGCGCGCCGGCAACGGGCGCGCTCAGCCTGCCGAGACGCGCGCGAGCCAGTGCGTCGCGCCGTCGATCGAACGGAAATCGGCGAGGCTGCGCGCCGGCAGCGCCGGATACGTGCCGGCCGCCATCTCGGCGAGCGCGCGGCCCGGGCCAAGTTCGAGAAAGGCCGTCGCGCCGGCCTCCACGCAAGCGGCGAGACAGGCCGCCCATTCGACCGGCTCGGCGATCTGGCGCGCGAGCTTGTCGAGCCCGTCGGCGGCGTCGAGCACCGACGTGCCGTCGATGCCCGCGAACAGCCGCGCACCCGGCAGCGGCCGCCGCACGCGCACCGCGGCCAGCGATGCGCGAAACGCCGGCACCGCCGCCGCGAGCCGCGGCGTATGCGACGCGATGTGCACGCCTACCGGCGTCACGCGCAGCGCGCCGTCGCGCGCCGCGTCCGCGGCCGCCGCGTCGACGTCGTCGCGCCGGCCGGCGATCACGAACGCGTCGCCCGGGTTGGCGATCGCGATCGCCGCGCCGTGGTCCGCGCACAACCGCGCGAGATGGGCGCGCGGCAGGCCGCGCACGAATGCCATCCGTTCGTCGCCGCCGCTCGCGGCGTCCATCGCGCGGGCGCGCGCGTCGGCGAGGTCGAGCGCGTCGTGCGGATCGATCAGGCCCGCGACGCTCCACGACGCGACTTCGCCGACGCTGTAGCCCGCGATGCAGCGCCGGCGCGGCCACGCGGCTTCGAGCAGCGCGGCGGCGGCGAGCGCCTGCAGCGTGCACAGGATCTGCGCCGCGCGGTTTTCGTGCAGCGCAAACGGGGCGGCATCGCGCACCCACGTGCGCGGATCGCCGCCGAGCAGCCGGCCCGCGTGCGCGAACAGCGCGTCGACCTGCTGCGTGACGCCGGCGCCGGTCAGGTCGAACATGTCCGCGCGCTGGCCGCCTTGCCCGGAACACAGGATCGCGAGCGTCATCGCACCGCCTCGTCGCGCTCCAGCGCGTCGACGAACACGCTCATCGCGAGCAGGTCGGCCGCGCCGCCCGGGCTCAGCCGCCGCGCGACGAACGCGCGATGCGCGGCGGCCGCGCGGCTGCGCCAGTCGGGCGCGCGCACGCCGCCGCGCGCGACGAACGCGCGCGCGGTCGCCCGCGCGAACGCGAGGCCTGCCTGCCCGCCCCGATGCAGCAGGTTCGTATCGTCGAGCGCGGCGATCAGCGCGAAGCACGCGTCGACGCGCGCCGCTTCCGGATCGTCCGGCACGTCGCGCGCCGCGCGGCGCAGCGCGGGCAGCCCGACGCGATACACGCTGTCGAACCCGCCGGCCGCTTCGCCGCGCGCGCCGCCGACGCCGTAGCGGCGGCTCGCGCGTTCGCCGTGGCTGCCGGGCAGCCGCGGCCCGCCGACGATGTCGGCGCCCCAGCGGCCCGCAACCGACGCGCCGAGCGTCAGGCCCTGCGGCGCGGCGCCCGGCCGGCCGCGACGGCCCGCCGCCGCGCACAGCAGCCCGAGCCCGAAGATCGCGCCGCGATGGGTGTTGACGCCGCCCGTCGCGGCGAGCATCGCGTGCTCGGCGCGCAGGCCGATCTTGCGCAGCGCGGCCATCTCCGCGTCGCGCGCGCCCGCGTCGGCCAGTTCCGCGAAATACGGCCGCAGCACGGCCGCGCTGCGCGCGAAGGTCGACGCGTCCATGTCCGCATGACTGCCGGCATCGACGTGGCTGACGAGCCCCGGTTTCGGATAGGTCTCGATCTCGAGCAGCAGGCTGCGCTCGGCGAGCGCCGCGATGCGCTCGGCATCGGATTGCGCCGCCGGCAGCGCGCGCGGCAGCGCCACGGCGCTCATTGCACGCTCCCGGCGAGGAAGGCGGCGGCCGAACCGAGCGCGACGCCGCCGGCCGTCTTGATCGCGACGTCCGGCAAGCCGGCGTGCAGCTCGCGCCAGTTGACGCCCGCGCCGTCGTCGCGCAGCAGTTCGCCGTCGACGCGCATCGGCGCGCGCGCGTCGATCGCCGCGAGTCCGTCGAGCAGCGTCGCGGCGTGCGCCGCGCCCGGCAGCGGGAAAAACACGTCGAGATCCGATGCGCCGGTCAGGTAAGGCTCGCCCGTCAGCGCCTGCCACGCGAGGCTGCCGAACACGCGCCCCTCTACGCCGCAGCGCGCACCGAGCGCATCCAGGTCGAGCAGCGGTTGCCGCCATGCGTCGGGCGCGGCGCCGAGCACCGCGGCGAATGTCGGCGGCGCCCCGACCGATGCCAGCGCATCTGCGCCGACACTGAGCGCGATGCGCCGCTTGCCCGCCGACGGCGGCAGCGGGATGCCGAGCGGCACGCCACTGCCGTCGATTTCATCGGGCAGCGCGCGACGCACGACGAGCGGCCAGCCGCGCTCCGCCCATCGGCATACGGGCGCGTCGGCGGCGAGCGCCGCGTCGCGCGCGAACAGCGCCGCCCACCCCGCCGCCGTCAGCGTGACGAGGGTATGGCGCCGCAGCGGCGCGTCACTGCGCGGCACGAGCGAGCTCATGGACGCGCTGCGCGACGTCTGCGGCGACCGGTCGGCCGCGCGCGGCGCGCCGGTCGACGCGGTCGGCCGGCCGGTCGAGCCATTCGGCGACCTGCGCATCGAGCCCGCGGGCCGGATCGAGCACCGCGTCGACCGCGCCCATCTTCACGAGGTTGTCGAGCCCCGGCGCGAACACCGGCGTCGAGCGCGCCTTCTCCTTGAGCACGTCGAGCGGCAGCTTCGTCACGCGCGCCATCGACGGCAGGTCCATCACTTCCGGATCGGCGCCCGGCACCGCGAGCAGCACGCGCGTCGCGAGCGCGGTCGCGATGAACGCGCCGGCGGCCGTGTGGCCATACAGCAGGCCGATGGTCCGGTGCCCGGCGAGGTCGGCGTGCATCAGGCACTTCGCGAGATGCGACAGGCCTTCGTTCAGGCCCAGCAGCTCGTCGCGCTTGCTCATCCGCTGGCTGTCGCTGTCGACCAGCACGAGGATCGGCGTCGCGCCACCGCGCTCCAGCGTGGCGAGCACGTGCGACGCGAGCCGCAGCGCCTCGTCGATGCCGAACGGCAGCCGGTCGGCGACGCCGATCACGTCGATGCGCGTGCCGGCCAGCTCCGCGTGGCCGGACAGCAGGCCGCCGTCGCGCACGACCGCGTGACCATGCGGAAACAGCGACATGAGGACTTCATCGAGCGTCATGCGTGGGCTCCTGGAGTTGGTCGGCAAGCGCGGCGAACGCGGCGTCCGGCATGCCGGGAATATCCTCCGGCGCGCTCGCGCCGAGCGTGCGCCACACGTCGAGCGCATCGGCGCACGCGCCGAATCGCGCGACCCGCGCTTCGAGCCGCGCCTGCTCCGCGCGCAGCATCGCCGCGTCGAACGCCGGCGCGCGGCCGATCAGCTCGAGCGCGGCCGCGCGAAACGCATCGGGCGTATCGGCGACGTAGCGGTCCGCGCCGCCGATCAGCCGCCGGTGCTTGCCGCCCATCGTGCGCCAGATCAGCGCGCGGTCCTTCGCGTCGAATTCCTCGACGCCGCGATGGGTCTCGATCACTTCCGGCCCGGACACGCTGATGCGGCCCTGCTCCGACACCGCGAGCGCCGAGCAGCACGCGGCAAGCAGCCCGCCGCCGCCGTAGCAGCCCGCGCGCCCGCCGATCAGCCCGATCACCGGCACGCCGGCCGCGCGCGCGTCGACCAGCGCGCGCATGATCTCGGCGATCGCGAGCTCGCCCGCGTTCGCTTCCTGCAGCCGCACGCCGCCGGTGTCGAACAGGATCAGCACCGGCACCGTGCCCAGCTCGCGCGCGGCGCGCAGCAGGCCCGTGAGCTTCGCGCCGTGCACTTCGCCGAACGCGCCGCCCATGAAGCGGCCTTCCTGCGCGGCGACCAGCACCGGCTTGCCGTCGAGCAAGCCGCGCCCGACGGTCATCCCGTCGTCGAACTGCTGCGGCAGGTCGAACAGCGGCAGGTGCGGGCTCGTCACGCGCTCGGCCGGACCGAGGAATTCGGTGAAGCTGCCCGCGTCGAGCAGGCCGTCGACGCGCTGCCGCGCGGACGCCTCGTACCAGCTCGACGCGTTCGCGACGAACGCGGGCGCGTCGTGGATCACGTCGCTCATGCGGCCTCCCCTTCGATCGCCCGCACCGCCTGCGCGAGCCGCAGCGACACCATGTCGGGCCGCGCGCCGCCGTCGTTGATCGACAGCTTCAGGCCGCCCGGCGCGCGCCGCTCGACGAAATCGGACACCACCGCCTGCCAGACCGCGCCGAAGCCGACTGCCGCAGTGCGGATGTCGATCTCGCATTCGTTGCCCGGCAGCACCCGTTCGACCAGCACTTCGAGATTGCCGGACGCGACCACGCCGACGAGCGCCGTGGCCAGTTCGCCCTTCGCGCGCGCACGCGCGGTGAAGCGATAGTTCAACCGTTCCATTGCCCTCTTCCTTACCAGTTGCGGAACCGCGCCGGCGGCGCATACAGCCCGCCCGACCAGTGCACGAGATCCTTGATCGAGCGCGCGGCGAGCCAGCGGCGGTCCGCGTCGAGCGGATCGATGCCGAGATCTTCCGGGCGCCGGATCACGCCGCGCTCGCGCAGCCGCTCGACCATCTTCCGGTCGCGGCCGCGGCCGACTTCCGTATAGCCCGCGACGCCGCGAATCGCCTGCTCGCGCTCGTCCCTGTCGCGGCACATCAGCAGGTTCGCGATCCCTTCCTCGGTGACGATGTGCGTGACGTCGTCGCCGTACACCATGATCGGCGCGAGGTCGAGCTGCAGCTTGTCGGCGAGCTTCAGCGCATCGAGCTTCTCGACGAACATCGGCACGTTCTTGTCGCCGAAGGTCTCGCCGATCTGCACGACGAGCTTGCGGCCGCGCCGCAGCGCCGCCGGCGTGTCGGGATCGGCCTCCTCGCCCGCTTTCAGCCACGGCTCGCTCGGATGGCGCCGCCCGCGTGCGTCGCTGCCCATGTTCGGCGCGCCGCCGAAGCCGGCGATGCGCTCGGCCGTGACCGTCGACGAATGGCCGGACAGGTCGATCTGCAGCGTCGAGCCGATGAACATGTCGCACGCGTAGAGGCCGGCCGTCTGGCAGAACGCGCGGTTCGAGCGCAGCGAGCCGTCGGGGCCCGTGAACCATACGTCGGAGCGCGCGCGGATGTAGTCGTCCATCCCGACTTCGGAGCCGAAGCAGTGGATCTGCTCGACCCAGCCCGATTCGATCGCGGGAATCAGCGTCGGGTGCGGATTGAGCGCCCAGTGCGTGCCGACCTTGCCCTTCAGCCCGAGCTTCTCGCCGTAGGTCGGCAGCAGCAATTCGATCGCCGCGGTGTTGAAGCCGATCCCGTGGTTCAGGCGCTTGATGCCGTACGGCTGGTAGATGCCCTTGAGCGCGAGCATCGCGGTCAGGATCTGGGTCTCGGTGATCGCGGCCGGGTCGCGCGTGAACAGCGGCTCGACGTAGAACGGCCGCCCGGCCTCGACGACGAAATGCACGCGGTCGCCCGGGATGTCCACGCGCGGCACCTTGTCGACGATGCGGTCGACCTGCGCGATCACGATGCCGTCCTTGAAGGCGGTAGCCTCGACGACGGTCGGCGTGTCCTCGGTGTTCGGGCCCGTGTACAGGTTGCCGTCGGCGTCGGCGCTGACCGCGGCGATCAGCGCGACCTGCGGCGTGAGGTCGATGAAGTAGCGCGCGAACAGTTCGAGATAGGTGTGCACCGCGCCGAGCGCGATCTTGCCGCCGAACAGCAGCTTCGCGATCCGTTGCGACTGCGGGCCCGAATACGCGAAATCGAGGCGCTTCGCGATGCCCCGCTCGAACACGTCGAGATGCTCCGGCAGCACGACGCCCGACTGCACCATGTGCAGGTCGTGCACCTTCGCGCTGTCGACGTCGGCGAGCGCCGTCGCGAGCAGGTCGGCCTGCTTCTGGTTGTCGCCTTCGAGGCAGACCCGGTCGCCGGGCCGCAGCACGGCTTCCAGCAATGCCACGGCGTCGCGCGCGTCGACCCGCTTGCCGTGCGCGAGGTGCGCGCCGGCCGCGAGGCGTGCATCGCGCGCAAGTCGCGCGTGATTCCATCCCGTCATAGAGTTCTCCTGCTCCGAGGGTTCAGCGGCATTCTAAGCCGGCCGCCGCCGTCGATTGATGATGATGTCCAATGCGACCCAGAGGCCGCCGCGATGGATGCGGCTGAGGGCCCGTTCCCGCTCATAACGGGCTTGCGCTGGCCGCGAACGAATTTTAGAAATCAGGGGAACGTGCCCTACGCGCCGACCAGCGCGCGCGTCGCGAAGAACAGCACCGACGGCCCGAGCAGGCAGCCGACGCCGGTGTGGAACGTCGCGACCAGCGCGCCGTACGGCACGAGCCGGCGGTCGGTCGCGGCGAGGCCCGCGCTCACGCCGCTCACGGTGCCTGCGAGGCCGCCGAAGATCATCGCGGAGCGCGGCGTCTTCAGCCCCATGAAACCGGCCGCGAGCGGCGTGCCGACCATCACGATGATCGCCTTCACGAGCCCGGTCGCGATGCTGAGCGCGATCACGTCCGAGCTCGCGCCGATCGCGGCGCCGGTGACCGGCCCGACGATGTAGGTGACCGCGCCCGCGCCGATCGTCGTCATGCTGACCGCGTCGGTATAGCCGAACGCGCGGGCGACGCACGCGCCGACGATGAACGGCAGCACGGTGCCGAGCAACAGCGACAGCACGCCGACCATTCCGGCCTTTCGCGCCTCGGTCGGCTGCACTTCGAACGCGGTCGCGACGATCGCGAAATCGCGCAGCATCGCGCCGCCCATCAGGCCGACACCGGCGAACAATGGCACGTCGGCAATGCCCTTCTCGCCGCCGGTGAACGCGCCGCCGGCATACGCGAGCGCGAGGCCGATCAGGATCGCGATCGCCGAGCCGTGCACGCGGCCGAACGTGAGCTTGTGCGACGCGATCGACGCGATCCACATGACCAGGCCGACGAGCGCGAACGACGCGACGAGGCCGTTATGGGCAACCGTTCTTTCGAGCATCTGCAGCATCGCGGCCTCCGTCATTGCTGGTCGAATTGCGGGACGACGGCGAACGCCGTATCGTCGCGGCCGGTGCGCGCGAGCACCGCGATGCAGCCCGCGCAGATCACGACCGCGCCGACGGCGGCCAGCAGCGCGACCGGCCCGCCCTTCAGCGCGGCGACGACGTTCTGGTTCGCGGCCATCGCGACGACGACCGGGATGTACATCGCGCCCCAGAAGCCGACGCCCGCCTCGGTCTCCTTCGGCAGCCAGCCGCGGCGGTGCAGGTAAAGGCGCAGGCCGATCAGCAGCAGCATCGCGATGCCGACGCCGCCGACGTTGGTCTTCACGCCGATCGCGGCGCCCAGCAGGTCGCCGAGGAACAGCCCGGCCAGATGGCAGAACGCAAGCAGCGCGGTTCCGTAGATGATCATGAGTCTCGTCTCCTTCCAGGTGTCTGCCGCGGCGGTGCGCCGCGGCCCCGGCGGCTCGTCGTGCGAGCGCATTCTCGGGCGGTCGATGGGATGATGCGGCTTCGGGTCCGCGCCCGGATGCCGTAGACTGCCCGAAGCAGCCGCCGGCGTGGGCGTGAGTCGATACTAGCGCCGCAAAATCCGGCCATTTATGAAGTTGTCGAAACCGATTCAGTGGGTTTAGCAATGCGTCCGTTACCGCCCGAGCTGCTGCGCAGCTTCGTCGCCGTCGCCCAGTCCGGCAGCTTCACCGCCGCGTCCGAGCGCGTGAGCCTGTCGCAGTCCACCGTCAGCCAGCACATCCGCCGCCTCGAGGAATTGCTCGACCGGCCGCTGTTCGAGCGCGACACCCGCAACGTGCGCCTGTCGCAGCACGGCGACGCGCTGTTGCGCTACGCGGTGCGCATCCTCGAGCTGATGGACGAGGCCGTCACGTCGGTGTGCGGGCCGCCGCTGTCGGGCAAGGTGCGGCTCGCGATGTCGGAGGATTTCGCGTCGGCGCACCTGACCGCCGCGCTCGCGAGCTTCGTGCAGCGCAACCCGGACGTCGAGCTGGCGATCGCGACCGGGCTGTCCGGCGACCTGTTCGACGCGCTCGACGAAGGCCGGCACGACCTCGTATTCGCGAAGCGGATCGCCGGCAGCCGGCGCGGCCGCGTGATCCGCAGCGAGCCGCTGTACTGGTGCACCGGCCCCGAATCGCGGATCACCGGCCACGAGACGGTGCTGCCGCTCGCGCTGCATCCGGAGCCGAGCGTGTCGCGGCGCCGCGTGCTCGAAACGCTCGACGCGATCGGCCGGCCGTACCGGATCGCGGTAGTGAGCAGCAGCGTCGCGGTGCTGCGCGCGGCCGCCAGCGCGGGGCTCGGCGTCAGCGCGTTCGCGGGCTACGTGATCCCGACCGGGCTCGCGCGGCTCGACGCGGGGCTGCCCGAGCTCGGCGAGCTCGAATACGTGATCGACCGCCCCGCCGCCGCATCGCGCTCGACGCTCGCGCTGGAGGCGACGCTGGTCGCCGCCGCGGCCGGGCTGTAACGCGGGGTCGCAACGCGCCGGCCGGGCGGCCCGCTCCACGCCCGCCGTTCGCTGACAATCCTGCCCGGGACGCGTCAGCGTCCGCGCAGCACCCGCTCGCGACAATGGAACCCATCGGAACGCACGGCCCCGCGCCGCCCGTCCGTTGTCCCGTCCCCTCTTTCGGAGCGCCCCATGAACCTCATGCGATTCGTCGTCGCGGCCGCCGCCGCCGCGCTGCTGTCCCCTGCGTTTGCCCAGACCGATGCGACGCCGCCCGCGCAGGGCAGGACCCGCGCGGAAGTCCTCGCCGAACTGAAGCAGGCTTATCTCGAAGGCGATCTGCCGACCACCGACGCCGACTATCCGCCGAGCGACGCGACCCGTGCGCGCAACCGCGAACGGCTCGACGCGGTGCGGCCCGCATGGGCGATGCAGGCGCAGCAGCCGGCGTCGCAGCAGTAGCTGCAGCGCGCGCGGCAACCGCTCAGGGCAGGAAGCTGCGCCGCCGCGCGTCGATCAGCTCGACGAGCAGCCGGTCGCGTTCGGCGGCGAGTTCCTGCATCGAGCGCGCGCCCTGGATCGCGCGGAGTTCGTCGATCAGCTTGCGGTCGACGTCGGGATCGAACGACGGCGTGCCGAGATCGTCCCACCAGCTCGTCATCGGGCCGGACAGATGCTCGAGGAAGTGCGCGATCCCGCCCGCGCCGCCGCCGAGGTGATAGGTCAGGGCCTGCCCCATCAGTCCCCAGCGCAGCCCGGGGCCCCATGCGACCGCCTTGTCCGCGTCGGCGACGCTGACGACGCCCTCGCCGACGAGGTGGTACACCTCGCGGAACAGCGCGGCCGCAAGCCGGTTCGCGACGTGGCCGGCCATCTCCTTGTTGAGGACGATGGTCTCCTTGCCGAGCGCGTCGTAGAACGCCTTCGCGCGCGCGATCGCGTCCGGGGCGGTCGCCGCGCCGCCGACCAGCTCGACGAGCGGGATCAGGTGCGGCGGGTTGAACGGATGCGCGATCAGGCAGCGCTCCGGATGCTTCTCGCACGCGGTCTGGATGTCGGACATCTTGAGGCCCGACGAGCTCGATGCGATCAGCACGTGCGCCGGCAGCACGTCGTCCATCTGCCGGTACAGCGCGCGCTTCAGGTCGAGCCGCTCGGGGCCGTTCTCCTGCACGAAATCGACGCCGTCGAGCGCGCGCGACAACTCCGCGTCGAACACGAGCCGCTGCGTCAGCGCCGCGGCCTCGTCGCCGAGAAACGCGGCGAGCGCGTCGCGCAGCCGCGTGTCGGCGTCCGGCGCCGGATCGGTCGCGACGACGTCGAATCCCTTCGACAGATAGAAAGCCGCCCAGCTCGCGCCGATCACGCCGGCGCCGACGACGGCGATGCGTCCGATGTTCTTGTTCATGTCGTTGAGTCTCCTTGGATGGCGCGGCGATTGTCGCATCGAATCGAGCGCGCGCATCTGACGCGGACCACTTGAAATGCGCGGCGGCGGCCACTAATTACGTGCCGTGAGCGCAGCCGCGCACCATGCGCTGCGCATTTCGATGGCATGAAGCCCGTCTGTTACGGAGGACACGCGTATGAACGGTTTCCCATTCGGCACCGACATCTTCAACGAGCTGGCCCGCATGCAGCGCCAGATGACGGACCTGTTCGGCGAATCGCCGGCGAGCATCCGCGCGGCGCGGCAAGGCGCGTTCCCCGCGCTCAACGTCGGCGCGACCGACGATGCGATCGAGATCGTCGTGTTCGCGCCGGGCATGGCCGCGGCGGACTTCGCCGTGTCGATCGACAAGGATCTGCTGACGATCGGCGGCGAACGCAAGCCGGCGCCGCGCAACGACGGCGACGACGTGCGCACGTATGCGCAGGAGCGCTTCCACGGCGCGTTCCGCCGCGTCGTCGAGCTGCCGCGCAACGCCGATCCCGACAACGTGAGCGCGCGCTACGAGAACGGCTGCCTGCTGATCCGCATCGGCCGGCGCGAAACGTCGAAGCCGCGCGCGATCGCGGTCCACTGATCAAGAGGAGAACGACATGAACATCAGCCAGCCAGTCGCCGAACGTCAATCGGCCAACGTCCAACCCGGCGCCGCTGCCACGGCCGCGGCCGCGCGTGCGCCCGCGATCGCGCCGGCCGTCGACATCGTCGAGGACCGCCACGGCGTCACGCTGCGCGCGGACCTGCCCGGCGTGCCGCGCGAAAACCTCGACGTGAAGGTGCATGACAACACGCTGTCGATCGACGCGCAGGTGCACATCGACCTGCCCGCCGAGCTGCGGGTCCGGCACGCCGAACTGCGTGCGCCGCGTTTTGCGCGCGCGTTCACGCTGAGCCCGGATCTCGATACGTCGAACATCGTCGCGAACCTGCGCGACGGCGTGCTGACGCTGACGATCCCGCGGCGCGAAGCGGCGCAGCCGCGCCGCATCGAGGTCGCGGCCGGCAACGCGTGACGCCGTAGCAGCACGCATGTGACATGCCCCGTCAGGCACACGGCCTGACGGGGCAACTTTTCATCGCGGGCCGGCGCGCGCTCAATCGAAATCGAAGATGTCGAACACCGATTTCTTGCGGCGGTGCGGCTCGTGGCGGCGGTCGTCGTCGCGCGCTCGCCGGTCGCGGCCCCACGCGTCGTCGTGGTCGCGCTGCGCGCGTGCGTCGCGATGCGCGGGCGCGTCGTCGACGCCGCGCGTGATCAGCTTGTCGAGCTCGCCGCGATCGAGCCACACGCCGCGGCATGCGGGGCAATAGTCGATCTCGATCGACTGACGTTCGGCAATCAGCAGGTCGGGAGTCTTGCAGACCGGGCATTTCATGATGGGTCTCCTTGTCGGACGGGTGAGGAATCGGGATGGCGCCGCGCGTTCAGTGCCCGGACGCCTGCGCCGCACGCTTCGCCTTCGCGCGCCGCGCCAGCATGTTCATGCCCTCGACGAACGCCGAGAACGCCATTGCCGCGTAGATGTAGCCCTTCGGCACGTGCGAGCCGAAGCCTTCGGCGATCAGCGTCATGCCGATCACGACGAGGAACGACAGCGCGAGCATCACGATCGTCGGGTTGCGGTCGATGAAGCGCGCGAGCGGCTGCGCGGCGAACAGCATCACGGTCACGGCGGCGATCACCGCGACGAACATGATCGGGATGTGCTCGGTCATGCCGATCGCGGTCACGATGCTGTCGATCGAGAACACGATGTCGAGCATCAGGATCTGGCCGACCGCCGCCCACATCGTCAGGCCGGGCGCGCCGTTCGACGCGCCGGCGCCGCCGTCGCGCGACACGTGATGATGGATCTCGGTGGTCGCCTTCCAGACGAGGAACAGGCCGCCCGCCAGCAGGATCATGTCGCGCCACGAGTACGCATGGTCGAACAGCGAGAACACCGGCTCGGTCAGGCGCGCGATCCACGCGACGGTGCCGAGCAGCGCGAGCCGCATCACGAGCGCAAGGCCGATGCCGAGCCGCTGCGTGCGGGCGCGCTGCGCTTCGGGCAGCTTGTTGCTGAGGATCGAGATGAAGATCAGGTTGTCGATGCCGAGCACGACTTCCATCACGACGAGCGTCAGGAGCGCGGCCCAGACGGCGGGATCGGCGGCAAGCGTCAGCAGATAGTCCATGAGGTTCGGGAAAACGAAGGTGGAAAACCCGATTATCGGCATCCGCGAAATTCGGAAAAATCAGCGACAATCTGATCTTTGGTTCGGTTTTTTCGATATATCGATCCGATGCTGAATTTTCGACATCTGTACTACTTCTGGGTCGTCGTGAAGGAAGGCGGCTTCGCGCGCGCGGCCGAACGGCTCGACATGGCGGTGCAGACGATCAGCGCGCAGGTGCGCGAGCTGGAGAAGTCGCTCGGCCATCAGCTGCTGGGGCCGGCGGGACGCGGCGTCGCGATGACCGACGCCGGCCGCGCGGCGTTCGCGCGCGCGGAGGCGATCTTCGAGCTCGGACGGCGGATTCCCGACGAGGTGCGCGCCGCCGCGAGCCAGCCGACGGTGCGGCTCGCGGTCGGCCTGTCGGACGGCATCTCGAAGCTGGCCGCGCACGCGATACTCGCGCCGGTGCTCGACACGCCCGCGCTGCGGCTCCTGTGCCACGAGGGCGAGCACGACGCGCTGCTCGCGGAGCTCGCGCTGCACCATCTCGACCTGGTGCTCGCCGGCCAGGGCGCGCCGCCCAACGCGAACCTGCGGGTGACGAGCGAGCGGCTCGTCGCGTCGCCGGTCGACTGGTACGGCCCCGCGGCGCTCGTCACGCAGGCCGCGCGCCAGCGCTTTCCACAGTGCCTCGCCGAGTTGCCGCTGTTGCTGCCGACCGCGCATTCCGCGCTGCGCGAGCGGCTCGACCGCTGGCTGGAGGCGGAACGCATCGTGCCGCGCATCGCCGGCGAATTCGAGGACAGCGCGCTGATGGCGGTGTTCGCGGCGCGCGGCCTCGGCGTGTTTCCGTTGAGCGAGCTGGGCGCGAACGATGCGTCACTGCTGAGGGGGGTGCGGCGGCTCGGGCGCGCCGGCGACGTGACCGAGGAGATCCACGCGATCCGCTCGCGGCGCGGCGAGCAGCATCCGCTGACGGCGCGCTTGCTCGCGGTCGCGCGCGATGCGCGGCGCTGACGCAAGCGCGACGTCAAACGAAACTATAATAGCGCCCCGGCCTCGCGAGATTGCCTCGCGCCTGCCTGACAGCTTCTGCCGGCCGCGCGCTTGCGCGCCCGGCAACCATCCGACCTTCGCGCAATGCGCGCGCAGTCCCGGCGCGGCAACCGGCCGAGCCTTTTGAAAGACGCCATGCACAACCGAATTCGACTGTTCCCCGTTTCGTGCGCGCTCGCGGCTGCGACCGTGCTGGCGGCGTGCTCGTCGCCGCCCAAGCCGATCTATCAGCAGGAGCAGTTCGACGTGACAAGCAGCCCGTACTCGCACACGTTTCACGCGAAATCCGACGCGACCTGCGAAGCCGCGCGCCGCGCGCTGCTGAGCCAGGGCTATGTCGCGTCGTCATCCCGCTCCGACGCGATCGACGGCAGCAAGAATTTCCAGCCCAGCAACGACATGCACGTCGTGATCGAGTTTCACGTCGTGTGCGCGGACGCGAACGCGGACGGCACGTCGAGCATCGCGTACGTGAATGCGGTGCAGGACCGCTACACGCTCAAGAAGTCCAACACGTCGGCGAGCGTCGGCCTCAGCGTGTTCGGCTCGCTGTCGCTGCCGATCGGCTCGAGCGACGACGCGCTCGTGAAGACCGCGAGCGAGACGATTCCGGCCGGCGTGTTCTACGAGCGCTTCTTCAATCTCGTCGACCATTTCCTGAAGGTCGATCCGACCCGCCGCGACCGCGCGACCGTCAAGGCCGCGGAGAAGGAGCACGTCGCGCCGCTGCCCGAGCCCGCGCCGACGCCGCAGGGCGAACCGATCAAGATGACGACGCCGGCCGTGCCGACGCCGGCCGCGCCGCCGGTGCCCGCGTCCGCTGCCGTGCCGGCGTCCGGCGCGCCGGGTTCCGCGGCGGCGGTTCCGGCGGTGCGGGCGTCCGCTCCGGGACAGGCATCCGGTGCGGCGGCCGCGGCGGCTTCGGCAGTCGCGCCGGCCTCTGCCGGCTCGCCCGCGTCGGCTCCGGTTTCCGCGTCGGCCTCCGCTTCCGCATCGGCGGCCACGTCTGCGTCCAAGCCGGCTTCCGCACCAGCGGCCGCGCCGGCTCCGGCATCCGCGGCTGCACCGGCGTCCACGCCGGCTCCGGCATCGGCTGCTGCCCCTGCGTCCGCGCCCGCCTCGGCGCCCGCTCAGGCCCCCGTCCCCGCACCGGTCTCGACCACGCCGGCCGACAAGGCGCCCGCGCCCTCGCCCGTCACGACCATCGAGGCCGCTGCGCCGGTATCGTCAGTCGCGCGCCGCGCAAGCTGAATCACGTCCGGTCGACGCCCGCGCCGCCGCTCGCGCGGCGCGGCGTCACGCAAACGCCCGTCACCGCCCCCTTTCCGTTTCGCGCCCCCGCCCGTCATCGCCGCGGCTGTTCAACGCGTGCAGGTGCTCGACCGTCGCCGTCACCCCGCCGCAGACGATCACCGCGATGCGCGACGCGGCGGCCAGCGCGGGCGTCGTCATGTCGAGCGCGGCCAGCGCGGCCCCGCACGCCGGCTCCACCACGATCCGGTGCTCGTCGAGGAACCGCAGCGACGCGGCCACCGCTGCCGCATCGGACACGACGACGGTGTCGATCGCGTGCCGCGTCGCCCACTCGAGCGCGGCGTCGCACGGCCGCTTCGCGCCGAGCGACGTCGCGACGCTGGTGATTGCCGCCAATTCGACGGGCCGCCCCAGCGCAACCGAGCGCGCATAGCAGTCCGCGCCTTCGGTCTCCACCGCGACGACCGGCACGTCGCGCCAGCCGTTGCGCGCGAGCCCCTCGAGCACGCCGCACAGCAGCCCGCCGCCGCCGACCGCCAGCACGACCGCATCGGGCTTCGGCCCCGCCGCCGCCATCTCGTCGATCATCGTCGCGTGGCCCTGCCACAGCACCGGATCGTCGAACGGGTGCACGAACGCGTCGTGCGGGCCGAGCACGGACTGCGCGTACGCATTCGCCTCCGCCCAGGATGCGCCATGCACGACCAGCTCCGCGCCTTCGACGCGGATCAGCTCGCGTGCGCGCGCAGACGTGCTTTCCGGCACCACCACGAGCACGGGCACGCCGAGTTCGCGGCCCGCATACGCCACCGCGATGCCCGCGTTGCCGCCCGACGACGACACGAACCGCCGGGCGCCGGCGGCGCGCCGCGCGTCGCAGACCGCGCCGACGCCGCGCAGCTTGAACGAGCCGGACGGCTGCATCGCCTCGATCTTGAGCAGCACGTCCTTGCCGAGCCGGCGGGATGCGGCCTGCGAACGAAGATAGGGGGTCTGGATATGAAGCGGCATGGGAATGAGGCGCACACGGATGAAATGACGCCGTTCATGCTACGCCGCGCACGTCATGCTTTCCAATACCATCGAATGCCGGCTGCTATGCTTCGCAGGCATATCTTCATCGACGGACAGGAGCCGCATGCGACAAGTCGAATTACGCCATCTCCGCTACTTCGTCGCGGTCGCGGAAGCCGGCAGCGTGATGGCGGGCGCCCGCGCGATCGGGATCGTGCAGCCCGCGCTGTCCCGGCAGATCCGCGAGCTCGAGGACGCGATCGGCACCCCGCTGCTGGTCCGCCGCGCGACCGGCGTCGCGCTCACGGCGGCCGGTGCGAGCTTCCTGCGGGATGCGACGCGCCTGCTCGCCGACCTGCGCGACAGCCGCGAACGCGCGCTGCGCTGCGCGGCCGGCGAACTCGGCGAGCTGCGGCTCGGCGTGCTGCCGAACTATTTGCCGCTGCCGGTGGTGTCGAACGTGCTCAAGGCGTTCCGGGATGCATGCCCGCACGTGAAGCTGTCGATCGCGCCGATGCTGTCGGCCGAACAGGCGGCCGCGATCGCGCGCGGCGAGCTCGACGGCGGGATCATGGCGTGGCGCCGGGACGAAGCAGCGCAGCTCGCGGGCGTGCGGCTGCTGAGCGACCGGTTCGTGCTCGCGATGCCGTCCACGCCGAGCCGCCGCGTGCGCGCGCCGGCCCGGCTGACCGAACTCGCCGACGCGCCGTTCGTCTGGTTCGATCCGCAACGGTCCGCCGCACACCACCGGTTCCTGATCGAACAGTGCCGGCGGGCGGGCTTCACGCCGCGGATCGCGCAGGTCGGCAGCGACGTCCCGACGCTGATCGGGCTCGTCGCGGCCGGGATGGGCTGCGCGTTCGTGCCGGAGAGCGCGGCGCCGTCGTGTCCGGGCACCGTGCGGCTGGTCGCGCTCGACACGCTCGCCGAACGCTTCGACGTCGAATTCGTGTACGACGGCCACGCGGTCTCGCCGGTCGTGCGGCAGTTCCTCGCGGCGCTGCACGCGACGGCCGGCGCGTGAACGCGACGATGCCGCGGCCGATACGTCCCGGCCTTCGTCAGCTGAAGAACATCGCCACCAGATGCCGCAGGTAGTCCGGGATCTGCGCAACGACCTGCCGGACGTCGACGTCCGACAGGTAAAGCAGCACCGACAGCGGGCCAAGCCACAGCACTGCGACCACGAAATCCCTCATTGCCTTTCTCCCACCGGCCGGATGGCCGTTCCGATGGCACCTCGTTGATATTCGCGCCCATCGTTCGCCTGCCTCCGCGTGCGCGTCGCCGGAAGCCTGTCGTCGCCGGGATGTCGATCCGTTGCGGTCCTCCGTTCAATCCTTCTCTTTACGCTCGATGATGTAGCAGGTTCCATGCCACCGGTCGGCAACCGCACGCCGCATGCGCCGTGGACGCGCAACCGAGCCGCCGTGCGCAGGCGGCCCTTACGATCGGTTGCGGGGATGAAACAGGCGCACGCTCGAACGAGGCGAAAAACAGCGTGCTGCCGTCAGCGTCGCGCGTTCGTCCCTCCCGGCCACGCACCGCGCCAAGCCGACATTTTTCTTACGGTTCGGCGCAATATGGCCAGCCGCCCATTGCGCCGCCGAAATGTTTCAAAAACGAAACGCGCAGGCGCGGCGGGCGCGTCGCATGCCGTGTTGGCGGCATCCGGCCCGATCATCCGGAAAGTACCCGACGCGGATCGATCCGCTCTGCCGGCGGCCACCGCGATATCGGCCGCTTTTCAGTTTCACGACGCCGGCAACCTGATTGTCGGACATTTGAAATATCCCTCGAAAATCAGTCACCGCGCGCTATTTCAAATTGTTATATCTCGAAATATACTGCGCGCGCATCCATTCCTCGTGCCTATGAGAGGATGCCTTGACGCCTCGGTCACGGTCCGCCCGTTTCCGAGGCTTTTTTACGGGCGCGGACGCGGGACCCGGCTTTCATTGTTGATTCAAAATCAAAATAATTTCGATCGATCGCGGCTTTTTCCGCAAAAGTAAAGCGCGCACACTGCGTCTTGCCATCAAACGACCGGCCGGATCAGGCTATGCCCACCCCCGCTGCCGCCCGCACCCAGGAGCCCCTTACGTGAACCACCCGACCTCCCCTGCGTCACGCACGGGCGGCAGCGCCGCGCTGCCGCTCTTCGCACTCGCCGCCGGCGCGTTCGGCATCGGCACCACCGAGTTTTCGCCGATGGGCCTGCTGCCCGTGATCGCCGACGGCGTCCACGTGTCGATCCCGACCGCCGGCATGCTGATCAGCGCGTATGCGATCGGCGTGATGGCCGGCGCACCGCTGATGACGCTGCTGCTCGCGCGCTGGCCGCGGCGCGCCGCGCTGATCGCGCTGATGAGCATCTTCACGATCGGCAACCTGCTGTCGGCGCTCGCGCCGAACTACACGACGCTGCTGCTCGCGCGACTCGTCACGAGCCTGAATCACGGCGCGTTCTTCGGGCTCGGCTCGGTGGTCGCCGCGAGCCTCGTGCCGCGCGAAAAGCAGGCGAGCGCGGTCGCGACGATGTTCATGGGCCTCACGATCGCGAACGTCGGCGGCGTGCCGGCCGCGACGTGGCTCGGCCACGCGATCGGCTGGCGGATGTCGTTCGCGGCGACCGCGGGCCTCGGCCTGATCGCGATCGCGGGCCTGTTCGCCGCGCTGCCCAGGGGTGAGGCCGGCAAGATGCCGAACCTGCGCGCCGAACTCGCGGTGCTCACGCGCCCGGTCGTGCTCGGCGCGCTCGCGACGACGGTGCTCGGCGCCGGCGCGATGTTCACGCTGTATACCTATGTCGCGCCGACGCTCGCGAACCTGACGGGCGCGACGCCCGGCTTCGTGACCGCGATGCTGGTGCTGATCGGCATCGGCTTCTCGATCGGCAACCTCGCGGGCGGCCGGCTTGCGGACCGCTCGCTCGACGGCAGCCTGATCGGCTTCCTGTTGCTGCTGATCGCCGTGATGCTCGCGTTCCCGGCGCTCGCCGCGACACAGGCGGGCGCGGCGGTCGCGCTGCTCGTGTGGGGCGTCGCGACGTTCGCGGTCGTGCCGCCGCTGCAGATGCGCGTGATGCGCGCCGCGTCCGAAGCGCCGGGGCTCGCGTCGTCGGTCAACGTCGGCGCGTTCAACCTCGGCAATGCGCTCGGCGCGGCGGCCGGCGGCGCGGCGATCTCGGGCGGGTTCGGCTATGCGGCGGTGCCGGTGGCCGGCGCGCTGATCGCGCTCGCCGGGCTCGCGCTCGTCGCGCTGCAGGTCGTGCAGCGTCGGCGCGCCTCGCTCGCGACGAACGCCGTTCGTTGACCGGCTGCCGCAAGCGCGCGACGCGGGTTGCGCTCAAAACCGATGCACGATGCCGAGCTGCACGCCGCGCGCGTTCGCGCCCGGATACGCGAGCGGCAAGCCAGGGTTCGCCGCGCCGGCGAGCGTGTAGCCTGCCTGGTTGCGGTTGCGCAGGTACGACAGCGCGCCGTAGAAACTGGTGCGCTTCGACAGGTCGTACTCGTACATCAGGCCGACCTGGTCCGCGTTGCTCCCTTGCGACGACTGGTCGTGCAGGTACGCATAGCCGAGCGCAAGGTAGTTCGCCGGATTCAGCTGATATTTGACCGACAGCCCGTAGACGCGCGAATCGATGCCGATGTCGTCCCACTTCACCGCCGAGAACCCGCCGTAGACGGTCGCCTTGCCGATCGCGTACGACGCGCCGGCCATGATCGTGCGATCCGTGGTCGCCGCCGTGGCGCTCCTGAGCCATTGGCCCGCGACGAACGCCGCGAACGCCCCGTGCTCGTAGGTCACGTCGAACTGCCGGCTCGATCCGGCCGAGCGCACGCCGCCCGCGTCGCCGAAGCCGACATACACGCCCGCCTGAAAGCCGGCGATCTCCGGGCTCCGGTACGACACGGTATTGCTCGTGCGGAACGCGAAGACCGTCAGGTTGTCCATGCCGGACGCCTGGGTCACGCCGCCGAACGCGTCCTGGCCGCCCTGGTCGTTGAAGAGCGGCGAATTCTGGCGGCCCGCGCGCAGCTTGCCCCATTGCCCCGCGACGCCGACCCATGCCTGCCGGTTGAACATGCGGCTCGAATCCGCGAGCGTGCCGTTATTCGGATTGAAGCCGTTTTCCAGATCGAACTCGATCTTCTGCCCGCCGCCGATGTCCTCGGCGCCCTTCACGCCGAACCGGCTGCCCCACTGGCCGCCCGAGCCGATCGCCGCCGTATAGCCGTTGCCGGTGTTCACGTATTGCGCGAACTCGTCGATCACGCCGTACAGCGTGACGCCGTCGCCGGCCAGCGCCGCGCCCGAGCATGCGAAGGTGGCGGCCGCGCACGCGGCATGGAGGCCGGTGCGCGCCGGCGGCAGGCGCAGCGAGGCCGCGCGATGTTTCATCAATTTAGTCATGCTATCCATTTCGACGGAACGCACGCCGACGCGGAACGCGATCGGCGCACCGTGCCATCATCGAATGAGCTGGGAGATCCGGCCGGCGGAGTGCCGCATCGCGCGGCGCGGCCGGATCGGGGAATGAGGGTGTCCGGCCGGAACCGAACGCCCGCTCGTCAGTGCTGGATCTCGCCGCGTTCGAGCGGGAGGATCAGCCGTTCGGGAATCTGGCGGCGCGACGCGCGCGCGCCGATGTAATACAGCACGGCGGGCACGAGCAGCCCGAGGATCCACGAGATGTCGGTGCCGCCCAGCGCATCGACCAGCGGACCCGTGTAGATGTGCGTCGACATGAACGGCAGCTGCACGAGCACGCCGACCACGTAGATCGTGATCGCCATCACGTTCCAGCGCCCGTAGCGGCCGTCCGGATTGGACAGCGCGGGCACGTCGTAGCGCGACTTCGTGAAGCAGTAGTAGTCGACGAGGTTGATCGCGCTCCACGGCGTGAAGAACGCGAGCAGGAACAGGATGAACGCGGTGAATTCCTTCAGGAACGAGTGGCGGCCGGCCAGCGCGAGCAGCGTCGACACGCAGATCATCCCGAAGATGTACACGAGGCGGCTCTTCGACGACACCGCGCCCTTGCCGCGAAAGCCGCTGACGATCGTCGCCATCGACATGAAGCTGCCGTACGCGTTGAGCGCCGTCACGGTCACCTTGCCGAACGCGATGCTGAGGTACAGCAGCGCCGCGACGGCGCCCGTCGAGCCGAGCCCGACGATATAGGCGACCTCGTGATGCGCGAACCGGCTGCCGGCCAGCGCCGCGGCGAACACGCCGAACACCATCGCCGCCTGCGCGCCGAGCACCGACCCGAGGCCCACCGCGAGGAACGTGCGCACCGACGACGTCGAGCGCGGCAAATAGCGCGAATAGTCGGCGACGTACGGCCCGAACGCGATCTGCCACGACGCGGACAACGACATCGACAGCAGGAAGCTCGCGAGCGAGAAATGCCGGTTCGCGAGCAGCGCGCCGATGTCGTGATTCGCGAACAGCTGCGCGAACATGTACACGAACGCGACGATGCCGACCACGCTCGCGATGCGGCCGACGAAGTGGATCGCCCGATAGCCGCACACGGTCAGGCAGACGATCACGGCGGCGAACAGCAGGATGCCGGTCGCGTCGTCGACGTGCAGCAGCTGCGCGACCGCCTGCCCCGCCAGCACCGAGCCGCTCGCGGAAAAGCCGACGTACATCAGGCACACGAGCACGATCGGGATCATCGCGCCATACACGCCGAACTGCACGCGGCTCGAGATCATCTGCGGCAGGCCGAGCTGCGGCCCCTGCGCGCCGTGCAGCGCCATCACCGCGCCGCCGATCAGCTGCCCGAGCAGCAGCGCGACCAGGGACCAGAACACGTCGCCGCCGAGCACGACCGCCAGTGCGCCCGTCACGATCGCCGTGATCTGCATGTTGGCGGACAGCCAGAGCGTGAACTGGCTGAGCAGCCCGCCGTGGCGCTCGGCGTCGGGGATGAAATCGATCGAACGGACTTCGATCAGGCTGCCGCCGGCTTTCCCGCTGGAATTGATTGACACGGAGTTATCTCCAAATTGCTCAGGATTACAAACACATCCATCGATACAACGCACCTGCCGAGCCGCCCTTAACGGCTCGTCGAGGCGGCACTTGGTCGAACGCCGTGGATCGCCGGCCTGCGCCACGCACGCACGGTCAGCACGCTGGCGCGTCGACACGCACGCGTGCCGACATTGCCTGCGGATCATCTTGTATATACAACTTGTGGGAAATCCGGAATTACCCGAGATCGGCCAAATATCGAATTTGTCCGACCGGTCGTCGGAACGCCGCCGCTATTTCGGATTCGGCTCCGCCGCCATCTCGCCGGCCGGCAGCAGTTGCAGCATCAGGCGCGCGGCGTCGGCGTTCGTCGTGTGCAGCCATTCGTCGTAGTCGCCGCCGCGCAGGATCACGACGCCCCGCTTCTCGTCGCCGGGCCGGTGCATCCGCGCGAACACCGGGTGAGCGTCGGCGTTGACCGTCAGCATCGCCATGCCGATCACCGGCTGGCCGTCGTCGCGCGCATAGCGCCGCCAGATGCCGGCGACACAGTACGCGTGCCAGCCGGCGAGGCCGATCCGGTGCCAGACGTTGCGGCCCGTTTCATAGCACGGCTCGCAGACCCAGCGCGCCGGGATCAGGCAGCGCTGGCCGTCGCGCCATGCCTTGCCGTACAGCCGCGACGTCCCGACCGTCTCGGCGCGCGCGTTCATCGTGTCGAGCTTCTTCTGCTTGCGGCCGCCGTCGTCGACGCGCTCCGGCTGCATGCACTTCGGCCAGAAGCCGAACACCGCCTTCATGGCCGCGACGCCGTCGCCGTCGGCGCACACGATCGGCGCCGCGTAGTCCGGATACACGTCGGGCTCCCACGGATCTCGGCGAAACAGGTCGCCGATGCCGAGCTTCAGTTCGCTGATGCCCGGATCTTCGTCCGGCGCGCGGTAGTTGGTGCACACGGAAGGGGCCTGTCGCGGAACGGGAATGCCTTCATCTTAGGACGCCGCGCGCCGGCCGTCGCGCCCCGTCTTTCGTCATACGCGGCATGCTTCGGGAAGCGCGGCCCGGGACATCCCGGGCCGCCTGTCCGGATTGCCTCGGCCCTCAACCTTGCGGTCGCGCCTGCCGATGCCGCCACGCATAGAGGCACACCATCTCCATCGCGATCGTCGCCCCCGCGAGCGACGTGATCTCGGCGTGATCGTACGGCGGCGACACTTCGACCACGTCCATGCCGACCAGGTTGATGCCGCGCAGGTGACGCAGGATCTCGAGCGCCTGATGGCTCGACAGGCCGCCCGACACCGGCGTTCCCGTGCCCGGCGCAAAGGCCGGATCGAGGCAGTCGATGTCGAACGTCAGGTAGACCGGATGATCGCCGACGCGTTCGCGAATGCGCGCGGCAACCGCCTCGGGCGTCGCGCGATGCACCTGCCGCGCGTCCACGATGTCGAACCCCATCGGCTCGTCGTTGGTCGTCCGGATGCCGACCTGCACCGATCGCCCCGGCACCACCAGCCCCTCGTTGGCCGCGTGGAAGAACATCGTCCCGTGATCGATCCGCTTCCCGTCCGGATCGGGCCAGGTGTCGGTATGCGCGTCGAAATGCACGAGCGACAGCGGCCCGTGGCGCTTCGCATGCGCCTTCAGCAGCGGATAGGTGATGAAGTGGTCGCCGCCGAGCGTGAGCATCGCGCAGCCGTGCTTCAGGATCTCGTCCGCGTGCCGCTCGATCGCGTCCGGCACCGATTCGGGCCGCCCGGCGTCGAATGCGCAGTCGCCGTAGTCGACCGCCGCCAGCACGTCGAACGGGTCGAACTCCCACGGCCACGGACGCTCCCACGCGATTCCCGTCGACGCGACGCGCAGCCCGCGCGGGCCGAAGCGCGTGCCGGGCCGGTGCGTGACGGCCGCATCGAACGGCACGCCGGTGAAGACCAGGTCGACGCCCGCGAGATCGCGGCTGTAGCGGCGGCGCATGAAGCTCGTCGCGCCGGCGAAATTGGCTTCGACCTGGGTGCCGTACAGGCTCGAACGGGTAAAGGCGAGATCGCTGCTGCTCATCGGGCGGGTTCCTTTCATCAGACGGAGGCGGGTCGCGCGTGCGACGTGAACCCGGATTCTGCAGCGCCGCCATCCAACGAAAAACATGAACTATCATAAGTTGACTTTAACGAATCGCGATGTATCACCATGCTCACCCAATTGAGAGACATGGACCTGCAGTTGCTCAGGCTGTTCGTGACGATCGTCGAGAGCGGCGGGTTCAGCGCGGCGCAAGGCCGGCTCGGCATGGCGCAGTCCACGATCAGCACGCAGATGGCGAAGCTCGAGACGCGCGTCGGGTTTCGGCTGTGCGAACGGGGCAAGAGCGGGTTCCGGCTGACGCCCAAGGGCGAGCGCGTGCTGCAGTCGACGCGCCGGCTGCTGCAGGCGCTCGACACCTTCACGCGCGACACGCAGGAGGTGTCCGACACGCTGCTCGGCGAACTGCGCATCGGAATGTCCGAGCGGCTCGCGCCGGACGTCGTCGAATCGATCGCGCGGGCCGTCGGCCGCTTCCGCGAGCGCGCGCCCGACGTGCTGATCGAAATGGCCGCGCTGCCGCCCGACGAGCTCGAAGGCAAGCTGGTCAAGGACGAGGTCCAGCTCGCGATCGGCTATTTCTCGGGGCGCCACGCCGGGCTGAACTACGCGCCGCTGTTCGTCGAGCAGCAGGCGCTGTTCTGCGGCGCCGCGCATCCGCTCTTCACGAAGCCGACGGTCAGCGTCGACGACATCGCGCAGGCGAGCACGGTCGCGCGCCTGTACCGGATGACCACGCCGGCCTCGCGGCTGCGCGGCCGGCCGCCCACCGCGTTCTCCGAGAACGTCGACGCCGACGTCGTGTTCGTGCTGTCCGGCGCGCACCTCGGCTTTCTTCCCGACCATATCGCGGCGCCGTGGGAGTCGGCCGGGAAGATGCGCAGGCTCCTCGCGAACAGGATGAGCTACGCGATCGAGTTTCAGCTCGCGACGTCGAAGAATGCCGACGACAACGAGGTGCTCGACGTGTTCCGGCGCGAGCTGGCCGATCAGTTCCGGACGCCGGCGAGGCGGGCGTCGAAATAGCGCGTGAGCGCGCGCCGGTACGCATCGAGTCGATCAGCGTGGCCCATTCGTCAACGACGATCGCCGTCAGCCGGCGGGCACGGCATCTTCGACGCGGAACAGCGACACGGCCGCGTACAGGCGCTCGCTTTGCGTTTCGAGCGACGCGGCCGCCGTCGACGCCGACTCGACGAGCGCGGCATTGTGCTGGGTCGCCGCCTCCATCTGCGTGACGCTCGCGTTCACCAGTTCGATGCCGGTCGTCTGCTCGCGCGACGCGAGACTGATGTCGGCCATGATCGCGTTCACGCTGCCCACCGCTTTCAGGATCTCGTCCATCGTCGTGCCGGCGCGCACGACCAGTTCGCTTCCGTCGTGGACGTTGCGGGTCGACGCGGCGATCAGCTCCTTGATTTCCTTCGCCGCGGCGGCCGAGCGCTGCGCGAGCAGCCGCACCTCGCTCGCGACCACCGCGAAGCCTCTGCCCTGCTCGCCCGCGCGGGCGGATTCCACCGCCGCATTCAGCGCCAGGATGTTGGTCTGGAACGCGATGCTCTCGATCACGCCGACGATGCCGACGACGCGCGTCGAGCTGTCGGCGATCGCGTCCATCGTCCGGATGACCTGACGCACGACGTCGCCGCCGCGCGTTGCGATGTCCGACGCGCGCGTCGCCAGCGTGCTCGCATCGTGCGCGTTGTCCGCGTTCTGGCGCACGGTTGCCGTCAGCTGCTCGATGCTCGCGGCGGCCTGCTGCAACGATTCGGCCTGATCGCCGGCACGCATCGACAGGTCGCGGTTGCCGTGCGCGATCGCGCGCGCATCCAGCCTGATCGCGTCGGTCCCGGTCCGGACCTGGCGCACCACCGCCACGAGTCCCTGCCGCATCTCGTTCAGCGCATCGAGCAGGCGATCCATCTCGTTGCCGCGTCCGGCCGCGGCGCGCCCGGTGAGATCGCCCGCCGCGATCTTCGCGAACGACTCGACCGCGGAATCGATCGGCGTCACGATCGCCCGCGTCAACGCGCGATGGGCGAAGATGCCCGCGACCAGCGCGATCAGCCCGGCCGCGCCGAACGCCCATAGCGTCATGCGAAAGCGCACGGCCGCGTGCTCGAAACGCGCGCGCTGGCGCTGCACCTGGAATTCCTCCAGCGCGGTGAGGGCCTGCTGATACTCGTCGAACCACGCGGCCGGCATCTCGCGCTGGGTGCTCAGGAAATCGACGAGGTTCTCGTCGTCGAGCTGCCTGAGGCCTTTCGCGAACGCCTGCGACAACAGCCGGTCGCGCTTGCCGGCCAGCGCATCGAGCAGCTTGCGCTCCGGCGCGTCCGGCTCGTGAAGCGACCGGTATGCCGCCAGCTCGCGGTTGCTCGCGTCGAGCAGCGCGTGGAGCCGCTTGATCTCGGCGGCGGCCGGCTTGCCCGCGCTGATCAGCTGCTCGACGTCGGCCATGCCCACCCGGAACATCAGCAAGCGCTCGGAGCTCGTCTTCAGGTGCACGACGGCGGCCGTGTCGTCGCGGTACATCGCGTCGATCGCCGCGTTGCTGGTGACGAGCGCCAGCACGGCTGCCGCAATGACCGACATCAGCAGGAACGTGCAGCCGGCAATGGTGGCGGCGAGTCCGCCGCGAATCGTGACGTTTCTGAACATGTTCGCCAATCAGGCTCGCGCGCGGCATCGGCGCACGCGAAGCGTCTCAAGAGGAATCGGAACAGACTCGATGACCGGTCGTGCCGCGGCACGCCGTCAACAGGGCTATCGGTCGCCCGGTCGCGTGTCTGCATTGCGGATGCGACGCCGTTCTGCCCGATTGCGACTTTTGCCTATCGCGTCCTTAACGAGATTCAATTGGCGAATCGTCTGACGAACCTTTTACATTGGCGGCGTTGCTTCGCAACCCACCTCAGTCAAGGAACATCAACGACATGTCACACACCGCGAACCGGCTTCTGCAAGGCGTGATCGCCGCCACCTGCGTCGCGCTGAGCGCCTCTCCGCACGCCGCCGAACTCACGCGCGACAACGGCGCGCCCGTCGGCGACAACCAGAACTCGCAGACGGCCGGACCGAACGGCCCCACGCTGCTGCAGGACTCGCATCTCATCGAGAAACTCCAGCGCTTCGATCGCGAGCGCATCCCCGAGCGCGTCGTGCACGCGCGCGGCACCGGCGCGTTCGGCGAATTCGTGCCGAGCGCCGACCTCAGCGACCTGACGACGGCCAAGGTCTTCACGCCCGGCACCAAGACGCCCGTGTTCGTGCGCTTCTCGACCGTGATGGGCTATCGCGGCTCGCCCGAGCAGGCGCGCGACCCGCGCGGCTTCGCGGTGAAGTTCTATACCGAGCAGGGCAACTGGGATCTCGTCGGCATCAACCTGCCGATCTTCTTCATCCGCGACGCGATCAAGTTCCCGGACTTCGTCCATGCGAACAAGCCGAGCGCGGTGACCGGCGTGCAGGACCCGAACCTCGCGTTCGACTTCTTCGCGCACGCGCCCGAGGCGACCAGCATGCTGACCCGGCTGTATACGGACGAAGGCATGCCCGACTCGTACCGGCACATGGACGGCTACGGCGTGCACGCGTTCAAGCTCGTCAATGCCGACGGCAAGACGACCTACGTGAAGTTCCGCTGGAAGAGCCGGCAAGGCATGCACGGGCTCCGTCCGCAGGACATTCCCGGCTCGATCGGCGCGGACTGGAACCTGATGACGAACGACCTGTACGGCGCGCTGAAGGCCGGCCAGTATCCGAAGTGGGATCTCACGATCCAGGTGCTGAATCCGTCCGAGCTCGACAAGTTCGACTACAACCCGCTCGACGACACGAAGGTCTGGGCCGGCATCCCGGAACGCACGATCGGCACGCTGACGCTGAACCGCGTGCCGGACAACTACTTCGAGTCGACCGAGGAATCGGCGTTCGCGCCGTCGCGGATGGTGCCCGGCATCGAGCCGTCGGAAGACCGGATGCTGCAGGGCCGGATGTTCTCGTATGCGGACACGCAGATGTATCGCCTCGGCGCGAACTTCAACCAGTTGCCCGTCAACCGTCCGCGCGTCCCCGTCACGAACAACAACCAGGACGGTGCGATGAACTTCGGCGACCGCAAGGGTGAAGTGAACTACGAGCCGTCGACGCTGAACGAGCTCGCGCAGAACCCGCGCTACAAGTCCGTCGCGACGCCGCTGTCGGGCGCGACGCAGCAGGCCGCGATCCACAAGACGCTGAACTTCCGGCAGGCGGGCGAGTACTACCGCGCGCTGCCCGCGCAGAGCCGGCAGGATCTCGTGACCGCGCTGTCGGGCGACCTGAATCACGTGACGAACGATGCGAACAAGTACGCGATGCTGTCGTACTTCTACAAGGCCGATGCGGACTACGGCACGCGCCTCGCGCGTGCGACGCACGCGGACGTGGCGCGCGTGAAGTCGCTCGCCGACAAGCTCGTCGAGAACTGATCGACTGATCGACTGATCAACGTGATGCAGCGAAGGCCGCAATACGGCTTTCGCTTTCCAATCCGTCCGATCGCGCCGCGTGGCGACACGCGGCGCTGACTGCTGATGAAGAATCGATTCCGAACCGCCCTCTTGCGCACGCTCGCGATCGCGTGCACCGCCGTGCTCGCCGCGTGCGCGCAGACCGCGCCGCCCGCCGCCGTTCCGCATCCGGACGCGCACGCCGACCTGCGCCGCTACGACGACGCATGGTTCGCCGCCGCGCGCCTCGGCCGCATCGACATCCTGCAGGCGCTCGTCGACGCGCATTATCCGATCGACGCGACGACGCGCGAAGGCTATACGGCGCTCATTCTCGCGGCCTACCGCGACCAGCCGCACGCGCTCGACTACCTGCTGCGAGCCGGCGCGGACCCGTGCGTCGGCGACCGCCACGGCAACACCGCGCTGATGGGCGCGCTGTTCAAGGGCGAGACCGCGATCGCGAAACGGCTGATCGACACCCGCTGCCCGATCGATCAGACCAATCATGCAGGCGAAACCGCCTTGTCGTTCGCGGCGCTGTTCGGCCGGCTCGACCTGCTGCCGGTGCTCGTCGCGCGCGGCGCGAATCCGGACCACGTCGATGCGCTCGGCCGCACCGCGCTGCAGAATGCGATCCTGCAGGGCAACGATGCGGCCGTCGCGGCGCTGGAAGCAGCGGGCGCGACGCCGAATGCCGATGTGACGCTGCGGATGCGGCCTTGATGGCCGGCACATGCGCGCGGCGCCTGCCCTGCGATCGCGCGTCGGCTGCGCGTCAGCCCGAGCAGGCCTTGCCGCCCGCCGCACGATAGCCGTCCGCCTTCGCCTGGGCTTCGGACATGTAGACGCCGCTCCTCGTGTTGCCGTAGTACGGCGAGCCGGGACAGTGATACACGCCGGAATCCGTGTTCACCCACACCTGCACCGCGCCGCCGCCCGACGAGCCCGGCGCCTGCAGGTTGGCTGCGTTCAGCACCATCGCGAGCCGCACGCCGGCACGGCTCAACTGCAGCGCGACGTCCTGCTGCGCGGTCGCGACGTAGTCGGCGGACAGCGCATAGGTGCCCGAACTGTTCGGCGCCGGCAGCATGCCGTACGCATCCCGCTTCGCGATGTCGAACGCCTCGAGCGACCAGTCGCGCGGCGTCTGCGACTGCCAGGTCGCGAGCTGGCTCGACGTGATGTTGCCGATCAGCTGCGTCGCGATCGTGCCGGCGTCGCTGCCCAGCCCCTTGAGAAACGCCGTGTCCCAGTAGCTGTGCAGCTTCCCTGACGCGATGCCCGGCGCGGACACCGTCTTGTCGTTGCCGCCGCGGTCGTTGTCGTCGCTCGAATGCAGCGGCTGGTGCAGGTCGCCGACGAAATGCAGCAGGAACTGCAGCGCGAGCAGACGCTCGGCGTCGCTGGTCTGCGGCGATGCGAGCTCCTTCGTGAACTGGTCGATCTTGTCGACCACGCACGCGTTCGCGGGGCCGGCCGATGCCGGCGTGTCGACCGGCAGCGGCGGATGGCCGTTGCACGCGGCGTCGATGTCGCCGTTGCCGATCTCGGTGTCGACGAAATGCCAGTTGGCGGTGTCCGAGTGCGTGGTGCGATAGCGATCGGCCCAGGTCGCCTCGCCGGCGATGTCCGTCGCGGTCAGGCCGGTCGCGTCGTTCGCGAGCATCGCGTTGACCGCGGCGCGCGTCGTGGTGCTCAGATAGTGATCGGCGATCTTCGCGACGATCTGGTGCCCTTCGTCGCCCCACGCGAACGCACGCGGAGCGATCGTCAGGAGCAGCGCGCCGCACGCCAGGTAACGGCGTGCGCGGTCGAAGCGGCGACGGCGCGGCTGGCGGTTCGGCAATTCGGTCGGTACGGCTTGGGCCCTCGGTCGATGCATTGTCATTGTGCGTTTCTCCGGAGTTCCTGGATTGAGAAACGGCGCCCGATGCGGGCGACCGTCATCGTCATGACGACCAGAACGCGGGTCGGCGTGCCTCCTTCCTGCATGCCTGCATCCATGGCATGACCGACGCGCAGCAGCGCAACGCAGCCTCGACCGACGCGCACTGTCCGCCCCTACGCACCGGCAAGCCGGTGTACAACCAACGCGGCAATATACGCCGGGAACGTGACAGTAGTCGCGTTCCGCTTCTCACGATTTGAGAACGAAGCCGGCTTTCGAGTAGTGCGTCTTCATCGAATTCCGACCGACCCCGACGCCGTTGCTTACGCGAGATAAGCGGCGATCCGGGATTGCAGAAAATCGCGCAGCGCATTGACCGTCGGCGACAGCATCGTCCGATGCGCGCAGACAAGATGCAGCGGCGCCCTTTCCCCGTCGAATTCCGTCAGCGCCGCTTCGAGCCGGCCGGCGCGAAGATCCTCCAGCACGTCGAGCCTGGACTTGTATGCAATTCCGCGCCCTGCCACTGCCCAGCGCCGGACCAGCTCCCCGTCGTCGCTGCTGCGGTTGCCGCGAACACCGACCACGCTCGCGTCGTCGTCGCGGAAGAACGTCCAGCGATCGTGCAGCGCGTCGCTCAGCGTGAGCCGGAGACAGTTGTGCGCCGCCAGATCGGCTACCGTTTCGGGGCGGCCGTGGCGCGCGAAATACTCGGGCGATGCGCATAGCACGCGCCGGTTGTCCGGTGCGAGCGGGAGCGCCACGAGCGTCGAATCCTCGGGTACGCCGTAGCGTATCGCGAGGGCGATCGGCGTGCGGAACATGTCGGTCACGTGGTCCCCGATGCGGACCTGCAACGACACGCCCGGATATTGCTGCTGGAATTCGTCGAGCCATTCGAGCAGGACGCTGCGGCCGAGATCGGACGGCATGGAAAGCGAGACCGCGCCGCCGATCGTCTTGCGACCATGCGCCATTGCGTTATGCCCCGCCTCGACCTGCTCCACGATCGCGCGTGCGTATTGCACATAGCGCTCGCCGTCCGGCGTGAGCCGCAAGCTTCGGGTCGAGCGGGCCAGCAGGCGCGTGCCGAGTTCGCCTTCGAGCCGCTTGAGTCCCGCGCTGGCGACGGCCGGCGTCAGATCCAGCCGGCGTGCCGCGGCCGAAAGGCTGCCGTTGTCCACGGCGAAAAGAAAAATCTGCAAGTCTTCCAGTTTGATCATCTTGGTGAGGGGTCTCGCCTCGTGCGTCGTTCCGGCCGCCTGCCCGATTGCACCGGCACGCGCGCCGAAATCGGATATCGGTCATTTTCAAAATTATCACGAAGCTGATTGCGCCGCCCGCGCCTGTTTCGGCGCATCGCGCACGACCATAATTCGCCGCAACCGGGCATCCGCCGCATCGCGATCATGCGATTTCATACATTCTCCGGAAACGAAATGCCTCGCCTCTTCAGAAGTCGCTCATTGGCGGCGCTTATTGCCGCCGCATTGAGCAGCAGTGTCCCGTGTGCCGATGCCGCGACCATTTCCGCGCCCGCCCATGCGGCAGCGCCCCAGCCGAAACTCGTCACCGTGCGGCAAAGCACGCGGATGCCATGGAATGCGGTCGCCGTCGACGCGCGCGGCCGCATCATCGTCAGCGCGCCGCGCTGGACCGGCAATACGGGGCCGGCGGTCGCCACGGTCGCGACAAACGGGACGCTGACACCGTACCCCGATCGCGAGTGGAACAGCTGGACGCCAGGCGGCGACGCTATGCGCGCGTTCGTCAGCGTGAACGCGATTCACCGGGACGCGCACGGGGACCTGTGGATCGTCGACACCGGCTCGCCCGATTTCGGCGGCACGCCGGTCGCGGGCGGCGCCAAGGTCGTTCACATCGATCCGCGCACCGACACGGTGATACGGGTCTACACGTTTCCGAAGGAAGCCATCCGCGCCCATACCTACGTCGACGATATCCGTATCAACGGACATCACGCGTATCTGACCGACGCCGGTGAGGGCGCGATCCTCGTGCTCGACCTCGACGACGGCGGCGTGCGGCGGCGCTTCGACGGGCAATCGTTTACTCGCGCTCGCGCCGGCGACCGGATCGTCGTCAATGGCAAGGCGCTCACGTCCGACGACGGTCAGGCGCTGACGGTGAACGCCGACCCTCTCGAACTCAGTCCCGACGGCCGGTACTTCTATTTCGGCCCCCTGTCGGGGCCGATGTCCCGGATCGAGACGCGCTTGCTCGACGACGATACGCTCGGCGACGACGAACTGGCCCGGCACGTCACGACGTGGTTCGACAATCCGCCGGTCGGCGGCACCGCGATGGGCGCGGACGGCAGCCTGTACTACACGCCGCTGGCTGACAACTCGCTGATGCGGCGTGCTCCGGACGGCACGATTTCGATGCTCGCGCGCGACGAGCGCCTGCGCTGGACCGATGCACCGTTCCTCGACGGCAACGGGCGCATCTATCTCCCGGTGCCGCAAATCGACGGCGCCCCTGCGTTCAATCACGGCCGCTCGACCGTCCGTTTTCCGGTCGCGCTCTATCGGCTCGACCTTCCCGACGGATTGCGGTAAGGACGAAGAACATGCGCCCCTGCGCCGATGAGGCGGCACGGCGCGAGCCACCCGACGTCCCGGCAGGCGAGTCGTGCCGGGCGTCATATCCGGAATACCTATGATGACAACGCAAGCAGAAGTACGTCTCGCCACGATCGATCTCTCCTTTCATCGCGCGGCATCGGGCGTCGTTCGCTCGATACTCGCGAGCCACGGCGTATCCGTGGTCGAGATCGTCGCACCGCATGAGAAGGCGTTCGAACATCTGCGCGACGGCACGGCGGACATGCTGTGCAGCGCGTGGCTGCCGGACAGCCATGGCGTCTATTTCGACCCGATGGCCGAACAGTTCGAGAAGGTCGCGGTGCTGTACCACCCCTACGCATACTGGGGTGTCCCGGCCTACGTGCCTGGCGACGTGATCGCGACGATCGACGACCTGCGCAAACCCGATGCAGTCGCGCGAATGGAAAAGCGCATCCAGGGCATCGGGCCCGGCGCCGGGATCAGCCGGTTTTCGCGAACCGCGGTGGCCCGCTATGGCCTCGCGGAGCTGGGCTATCACTTCGAGAACGGCACGCTCGACGAGTGCGTCGGCGCGTACGAGGAAGCGGTCCGGCTCCGCAAGTGGGCCGTGGTCCCGCTTTGGGAGCCGCAGTTCCTGCACGAGAAGCACGAGATCCGACGCCTCGAGGATCCATTAGGCATCCTCGGCGGCGCGGACGAGGCTACGCTCGTCGCCCGGCACAGCCTGATGCAAAAGCTGCCCGACGGCGCGGTGCGCGACCTGCGGAATGCAACCATCGGCAATGCGGAAGTCTCGCGTCTGGACTACCTCATCTCGCGGGACAATCTTGATCCGCTGGATGCGGCGCGAACGCTGACGCGCGGGGCCGCTTCATCGTTTCACTGCTCTTGAACCACCCCGATGAGCGTGTGTCCATCGGCACCAGTCGTGGTGATCCAGATTCCTGAGCAATTCCGCGCGACGATGCACGCGGCGATAGTGGTTCGCTGCGGCACGCGCCACGAGAGCCAGCACGAACGTTCCGACCACAATCCCGATCCATGATCCGTCCATGGTTGCCTCCGTCATTGCGTCCAATCCAGGGCGACGATCGACGCTCGCCTCCTCGAACAGCCGAAGCCGGTCTTGCCGAACTGCCCGCTGCGCCTAGCGAATTCGCGAGACCGCGTTCAGGACTGCGTGCCCTTCGGCGGTCACCTCGATCCGCCGAAAATCCGAAACCATCGGATCGATGGCGATCAGTTGACGCTCCAGCAACGTGAGAAGCTCCTCACGGTCGGAGCCGATCTGGTCCGGCGCATTCCTGACCATCAACAATGTGGTGATTTCGTGCGGACTTAGCATGGTGAGCACAGGATCCTTGCATTGAAACAGTCTGGACATTTGCATATGCGCTGACGAATCGCACTCCTACATTTCGGTGTTGGCGGCAATACGACAACTCGCAACATCCCTACATGACCGCCGCCCAGGTCGACGCCATCCGCGACAAATCGGGCAGATTCCGACTATCTCTCGCGGAAACTCAATGCAGGCACGGAATAAATATTCTATCTCGCAAGTAATGAATCTGGTGCGCCGCGCCGTAGGTAGATGCCCTGAACTGGAAACGTTACCGGCGGCGTCGATTGAGCAGATACGTGAAATGACGTGATGATCCGGCGGTCTGCTTGCGGGCTGACGCGAGGAATGGCCTCATCGGCCGGCGGGTCGCCGGGAACATGCGGGAAAAGCCTAATGACGCCCCACCGCATCATCCAACGAATTGCAGAAATCCTTGATGACGCCCCGGGCCACCTCGAATTGTTGAATGAATGACTTGATCAGCCCGGTGTCCTTCAGCTTTTCTATCGTGACCTCCGGTTTCGTACCGATTCCCGGATCTGCCTTGATGGCGCGACTCGGGCCATTTCCGGCGGTATTCTGGGCAAAATCGAACGAGCCGAGCAGGATGGCTTCGACCATCGCCGCGGCCAGTCGATCTGTCTCGATGTACTCGACGTGAACGCCATCCAGGCTCTTTGCTCCCTTGGGGAGGCCATGCTCCAACGTTACGCCGGATAACAGCTCACGAATCTTGCCTTTTTCGGACGACACGTGCTCGTTCAATCGCAGGCTGATCGGTCGAGTGGTACATCCAACGTATGTCGGCACCATCTCGCCGCCGGAATTGAGCCGGAGCCAAAGCGTATATGCGCCGGCACCCCTGATTTCAGGAATGTCATCGGCGTTCATGACCGTACAACTTCTTGAACCGAGCGCCTTGAGGATGAACAGGAGTTCCTTTGAAGCTTCTTCTGCAGCGGCCATGATTGCCTCCGTTGGTGTGAGAACCAAGGCTAAGGCAGGGCGGCGATCAGATGAATGAGGCGGACGTTCGCTTCACGTCACGGGAAGAACGTTCGAACGGTGAAACGCCACTGAAACAAAAAACCCGCGAAACGTCGACCGTTCGCGGGATTCATGCGTTCGCCGGATTCGCATGGAAGCGATCCTGGTGCGGGACCGGTCATGCACGATATAAAAATCGCGCGACGACCCAATCCATCGAGTTCAAGCGCCTGCAACTACTGCTGGATTGCGGGCTTTTCCAAATTGAAGGCCGGCTTTCCATCACCCACGTCGCCAGCATATCTTGACCATGCATCGATTGCAGAAACACGTCGCGTCAGACGCGGATGCGTCCTGCAAATCTCGACAAGAAAGCCGGAAATCGGAGGTACGCTATCCTCTTGCGCAGCGAACGCCTCGCAATTCATGGATTCATTCAGTCTTTGACACCCGCATCCAAGCATTTGCAACGCACTTCGGGATGCATGGGCATCTTTCGACAGGTACGCCCCGATGCTGTCGCAGGTGTACTCTCTCGCCCTCGAGTACGCCTTGCCCAAAAATGGAACAATGTGCGCCGGAAGTTTGACGAAATTCATCCATGGGTTCAGATGCCCGGCGGCATGATGCCCAATTTCGTGCCCGATCACGAAACGCACCTGGGCATCATTATTTGCCTGAACGAGTGCCGATGTCAGAAAGACATAGCGACCGCCCAGGATGCGTCGGGCAAATGCATTAAACAATCCATTCGAGTTGTATATAAAAGTCTTCGGCGGCTCACTGAGACCAACCTCCTTCGCTGCGGCCACCACCATCGCATGAATCTGAGGAAACTGGGACGGACCAAGCAGCATCATGTTTCCAAATGCGATCGCGCGGTACATCACACCGGCAATCCAACGGAACGCCATAAAGGCGACGGCGTATCCAACGTACATATGAATCGCTTGCCCAAATTTCGGGTGCTCCCAGTAGTCCGCCACCAATTTCGCGACCACCACCCAGAGAACGGCTCCAATTACAACCATGAGCCAGTGATACGCACGTTCCCTCTTGTTTTGAAGCTCTCTAACGTTCATTGAAATACCCCCATTTTTTTGACATTTCGTTTTCAGACTTCATCGACGCTCGATTTTCAGCCTCAAATACATGCGCATATCTCAGTATTGAAGATCGACGGCATCAACGTGTGCTGCACGTCTGTTATCGACTGCACTAGCGATTGCACCTCTTCGGGAATTTCCGCTGCGTAAAGACAGCCCGCCACGCTAACAGACGCAGGGCGCCCATTATTCTACTCGGCTTCATCGCTCATCTCCTTTAGAGACGGTTTCATAAAGACTGCCGAGTCCGCTGCAAGGTATTCCAGCAGATCAAGCAGCGGCCGAGTTTGAGAAAGGCTTCATGGTTGTCGGCACGTCGCACGAAACGGATTTCTCGTCGCGATATGCCGCATCGAGGCGCGGCGATGCGCAGCTCGTTCAGCCTTCCCCTTCGGACTACGCGCGTAAATCACCTCGCGGCGCTACTTGATGAACTTCGTGCGGTTGCAGGCCGAGCCAAGGTTATCCGTAACCGTGTGCGCGAGTTGGTGCTCGATCACCTCCGGCTTCTGCTCAAGCTCCTCATGCAGGATCGTTCGCGCCATCGCGCGGAATCCATGCCCGGTGATCTCGGTACGGGTGTCGTAGCCTAGGCGCCGCAGCGCCGCGTTGATTGCAGCCTCGCTTATTGGCCGTTTGCGATCCCGCGCACCAGGGAACACGTGTTTTCGTGACGAGATACCGCCATTCGCCCTTGTCGAGGTCGAGATGCATGTGCCCCAACGAAACGCCATGAAACGAAAAAAACCCGTCAGACGAGGGTTCTGAGCGGGGTTCCGAGACTGCATGAGATACAGCGGGATAAACCATTGGTGCCGGGGACCGGACTCGAACCGGCAAGCCAGTTAAGGCGGCGGATTTTCGTCACACTGCTTCTTTCGAAGCCGGCCTCGTCTGGGCGACGCCGTTCGTGCGCTGGACTATGCCTTCGCCATCGCGTGCGGGCTCGCTGGGTTGCCCGTGCGCCTTAGGCGCCCCCCGTCTAGTCTCTACACCTTCCTCGCGTGCGCCGCGAGGCTTGGCTCGGCGTTGCCTCGATGCCGTGCATCAGGGGTTTCACCGAATTTGAAGGGTTCTGCACCGGCCGTTTCCGGCCGGGCACTCAATCTTTTAAGTCCGCTATGTTTACCAATTTCATCACCCCGGCAAGGGCGGACGGGATTCTACCACTGCTCGCGCGCGCGGTCCGCATTTGACCCCGTCGAGGGCATCCGCTCCAGCGCGAACAACACCATCCGCCGATACAATACGTGCGCTGCCCCACGCCGCATCCTTCACACGATTGCGCAAGCGCGCCCGCCGATTCGCCCCCAAATCGTGCGTCATCGGACGGTCATAAACGTTCTCGATAATTTCCTCGCCGAAAACGTTTACATCGTGCTTTCCTCATGCCCCCGACCATCAAGGATGTGGCCGCACTCGCCGGCTTCTCGATCGCCACCGTGTCGCGCGCGCTCAACGCGCCGCATACCGTCAGCCCCGCGACGCTCGCCGCGATCCGCACGGCCATCGATACGCTGAAGTTCCGCCCGAGCCCGCTCGGCCGCCAGTTGCGCGGCGAGCGCACGCGATTGATCGGCGTCGTGCTGCCGACGCTCGCGAACCCGGTGTTCGCCGACTGCCTGCAAGGCATCGACGAGCTCGCAACCGCGGCCGGCTTCAAGCTGATCCTGATGACGACCGAGTACGACGAGGCGCGCGAGCGCCACGCGATCGAAACGCTGCGCGAGCAGCGCGTCGAAGGGCTGATCCTGACCGTCGCCGATGCCGACACGCATCCGCTCCTCGACATGCTCGACCGTGACGGCCCGCATTACGTGCTGATGCACAACGACACGCAGCACCGCCCGTCGGTGTCGGTCGACAACCGCCGCGCCGCCTACGACGGCGTGCGCATGCTGACGGCGCGCGGCCATCGCCGCGTGCTGATGCTCGCCGGCTCGCTCGCCGCGTCGGACCGCGCGCGGCAGCGTCATCTCGGCTGTGCGCAGGCGCTCGAGGAAAGCGGCGTCGCGCCGCTGCCGCCCGTCGAAGTCGACTTCAACGCGCCCGAGCTGCCCGACGCGGTGCTCGCGCACCTGACCGCGCGCGCGACGCGTCCGACGGCCCTCTTCTGCAGCAACGATCTGCTCGCGATGGTCGTGATGCGCGGCCTCAGGCGCGCGGGCTTCTCGGTGCCCGACGACATCTCGGTGCTCGGCTTCGACGGCATCGCGATCGGCGAGCTGCTCGCGCCGCCGCTCGCGAGCGTCGCGACGCCGAACCGCGACATCGGCCGCCATGCGTGGCTGCGCCTCGTCGAAAGCATCGGCGGCGCGACCATCGAACGCACGTCGCGGATCCTGCCGCACACGGTCCGCGAAGGCGCAACGGTCGCGACGATCACGCCGGCCGACCTGCGCGTACGCGAAGCCTGATTGCACTGATCGCACCACCACACGACACGCGCCCCCGTCGCGCCCCACCCGCTCACCCGGAGACCACACCGTGACATTTCGACTGACGTCCCTGCTGCGCGCGCTCGCCGCGCCGCTCGCCTGCGCCGCGCTTCTCGCGGGCGCACCCGCCGCGCACGCGGAAGACACCGCGATCTGCTACAACTGCCCGCCCGAATGGGCCGACTGGGCCGCGCAGATCGCGGCGATCAAGCAGAAGACCGGCGTGCGCGTGCCGTTCGACAACAAGAACTCGGGCCAGGCGATCGCGCAGCTGATCGCCGAACAGAAGAGTCCGGTCGCGGACGTCGTCTATCTCGGCGTGTCGTCGGCGTTCCAGGCGAAGGACAAGGGCGTGATCGCGCCGTACAAGCCCGCGCACTGGAACGACGTCCCGGCGAACCTGAAAGACCCGCAGGGCTACTGGTTCGCGATCCACTCGGGCACGCTCGGCTTCTTCGTCAACAAGGACGCGCTCGAAGGCAAGCCGGTGCCGCGCTCGTGGGCGGACCTGCTGAAGCCCGAATACAAGGGGATGGTCGGCTATCTCGATCCGTCGAGCGCGTTCGTCGGCTACGCGGGCGCGGTCGCCGTCAACCAGGCGCTCGGCGGCAGTCTCGACAACTTCAAGCCGGGCCTCGACTGGTTCCGCAAGCTGAAGGCCAACGCGCCGATCGTGCCGAAGCAGACCGCCTACGCGCGCGTGCTGTCGGGCGAGATTCCGATCCTGCTCGACTACGACTTCGACGCATACCGCGCGAAGTACAAGGATCACGCGAACGTCGAGTTCGTGATTCCGCAGGAAGGCACGATCGCGGTGCCGTACGTGATGAGCCTCGTGAAGGGTGCGCCGCATGACGCGAACGGCCGCAAGGTGCTGGATTTCGTGCTGTCCGACGAAGGCCAGAAGCTGTGGGCGAACGCCTATCTGCGCCCGGTGCGCGCGCAGGCGATGAGCGCCGACGTCGCGTCGAAGTTCCTGCCGGCGAGCGACTATGCGCGCGCGAAGGCCGTCGACTTCGGCAAGATGGCCGCCGGCCAGCAGGCGTTCGGCCAGCAATACCTGCAGATCATGCAGTGACGGCGGGACGCGACCGATGCTCGACCTGACTTTCCCGCTGCGCTGGCGCATCGCGCTCGTCGCGCCCGCGCTCGCGGTGTTCGCAGCGTTCTGGCTGCTGCCGATGGTGGCGCTCGCGCAGGTGTCGGCCAACGGCGCGTTCTTCACGCAATACGCGGCGCTGCTCGGCAACGCGCGCTACATGAAAAGTCTCGGCGAGACGGTCGCGCTGTCGGCGGCCGTCACGCTCGCGACGCTCGCGCTGTCGACGATCGCAGGCCTCTTGCTCGCGCGCCGCGAGTTCGCCGGCAAGCGCGTGCTGCTCGCGCTGCTCACCTTCCCGCTCGCGTTTCCGGGCGTGGTCGTCGGCTTCATGGTGATCATGCTCGCGGGCCGGCAGGGGCTGATCGGCATGCTGTCCGCGAAGCTCGCCGGCGACAAGTGGGTGTTCGCCTATTCGGTCGCGGGCCTGTTCGCGGGCTACCTGTACTTCTCGATCCCGCGCGTGATCGTCACCGTGATCGCCGCGGCGTCGAAGCTCGATCCGTCGCTCGAGGAAGCGGCGCGCTCGCTCGGCGCGTCGCCGTGGCGCATCCTGTGCGACATCGTGCTGCCGGCGCTCGCGCCGGGCCTGATCGCGGCCGGCGCAATCTGCTTCGCGACCGCGATGGGTGCCTTCGGCACCGCGTTCACGCTCGCGACCGACCTGAACGTGCTGCCGATGACGATCTATACCGAATTCACGCTGAACGCGAACATCGCGACGGCCGCCGGCCTGTCGATCGTGCTCGGCGTCGTCACGTGGGCCGTGCTCGCGCTCGCGCGCCAGTTCACCGGCCACACCGCGGCCGCGGCCGCCTGAGGTCCATTCGATGCATTCGCTTTCCGATTCCTCCGCCCCCGCCCCTGCCCGCGCGAACGGCGCCGCGCAGCGCGCGCCGCGCGTGACCGGCGCACGCGCGATCGCCGCGCTGCAATGGCTCGTCACGCTGCTGCTGGGCGCGTTCCTGATCGTCCCCGTCGTGATGTCGGTGCTCGCGGGGCTGACCGTCAACTACTTCCGCGGCCTGTCGAGCGGCCTCACGCTGCGCTGGCTCGAACAGGTGTGGCAGCAGTATCACGGCTCGGTCGTGCTGTCGCTCGTCGTCGCGTTCGCGACACTCGCGATCGTGCTCGCCGTCGGCGTGCCGGCAGGCTACGCGCTCGCGCGCAGCAAGGGCCGCTTCGCACGCGTGATCGAGGAAGCGCTCGTGCTGCCGGTCGCGCTGCCGGGGCTCGCGTCCGCGCTCGCGCTGCTCGTCGTCTACGGCGGCTTCACCGCGTTCCGGATGAGCCCGTGGTTCATCGTCGCCGGCCACGTCGTGTTCACGCTGCCGTTCATGGTGCGCGCGGTCGCGGCCGTCGCGGCGGGCGCCGACCTGCGCACGCTCGAGGAAGGCGCGGCGAGTCTCGGCGCGTCGTTCGTCACGCGCTTCGTCACGATCGTGCTGCCGAACCTGCGGCCCGGCATCGTCGCGGGCGCGCTCGCGGTGCTCACGCTGTCGATCGGCGAGTTCAACCTCACGTGGATGCTGCACACGCCCGACACGAAGACGCTGCCGGTCGGCCTCGCCGACACCTACGCGTCGCTGCGCCTCGAAGTCGGCAGCGCGTACACGATCCTGTTCCTGCTGATGACGCTGCCGCTCCTCGTCGCGATGCAGTGGCTCGGCGTCGATCCGTCCGGCACGCGCGCGGTCAAGCGCGCGAAACGTTGAACCGGCTGAACCCGTCACTCACATGAAACTCGATTCGATCCCGATCACCCTGACCCGCTGCGCGAAAACCTTCCGCGGCACCCGCGTACTCGAGCCGCTCGACCTGTCGATCGGCGCGGGCGAGACGCTCGTGCTGCTCGGGCCCTCGGGCTGCGGCAAGACCACGACGCTGCGCCTGATCGCCGGCCTCGACACGCCGGATGCGGGCGGCGCGATCCTGTTCGGCGGCGACGACGTCACCCGGCTTCCGATCGAGCGCCGCCAGGTCGGCATGGTGTTCCAGAACTACGCGCTGTTTCCGAACCTGACGGTGCGCGGCAACGTCGGCTACGGGCTGAAGATCCGCAAGACCGAGCCGCGCGTGCTGCGCGAGCGCGTCGACGACCTGCTCGCGATGATGCGGCTCGACGCGCACGCGGAGAAGCCGATCGACCAGCTGTCCGGCGGCCAGCGCCAGCGGGTCGCGCTGGCGCGCGCGCTGGCGGTGCGGCCGCGCGTGCTGCTGCTCGACGAGCCGCTGACCGCGCTCGATGCGAAGCTGCGCGACGCGCTGCGCCGCGAGATGAACGCGCTGCTGCGCGAGCTGGGCGTGACGACCGTCTACGTGACGCACGACCAGGCCGAGGCGATGGAGCTCGGCGACCGCATCGTCGTGATGAGCGCGGGCCGCATCGAGCAGATCGGTACGCCGCGCGACATCTACTACCGGCCCGCGAACCGCGCGGTCGCGCAGTTCATCGGCACGCTGAACCGTATTGCGGGAGAATGGCGAGACGGTGCGCTCGTGACGACGGGCGGCGCGCTCGTCACGCCGCACGCCGCCGACGAATGGTTCTTCCGGCCGGAAGACGCGCAGCTCGCCGATCCCGCGCATGCGCCGCTGCGCGGCGCGGTCAGCGGCTGCGCGTTCCTCGGCGAGCGCACCCGGCTCACGATCGAGCACGCGGCACCCGACGCGCTCGTGATCGACGTGCCGGGCCGCATCGAGCTCGCGCGCGGCACGGCCGTCGGCATCGCGATCGCGGCCGACGGGCTGATCGCGCTCGGTGCCGCCGCTTGAGCCGCTTGCGGCGCGTGCCGCACCTGACGCCCCCCACAATAAACCGATGATCCGAGGAACACGATGTTGCTTGCCCAAATCAGCGATCTCCACATCAAGCGGCCCGGTCAACTCGCCTACCAGCGCGTCGACACGGCCGCCGCGCTCGCGCGCTGCATCGCGCGCCTGAACGCGCTCGCACCGCGCCCCGACGCGGTGCTCATCACCGGCGACCTGGTCGATTTCGGCCGCGACGACGAATACGCGCAGTTGCGCGACCTGCTCGCACCGCTCGAGATTCCCTATTACCTGATGGTCGGCAACCACGACGACCGCGCGGCACTGCGCCGCGCGTTCGCCGATCGCCCCGAATGGCAGGACGGCGAGTTCGTGCAGTACGCGTTCGACGTCGGCGCGGTGCGCGTGCTCGCGCTCGATTCGCAGGTGCCCGGCGCGAGTGCGGGCGACCTGTGCGACGCGCGCCTCGCATGGCTCGCCACGCAGCTCGACGCCGCGCGCGATCGGCCCGTGATCGTCGCGCTGCATCACCCGCCGTTCGCGTCCGGAATCGGCCACATGGATGCGCTGCGGCTCGCGCCCGCCGCCGCCGCGAAGCTCGACGCGCTGCTGCGCGGCTACCCGAACGTCGAACGCGTGCTGTGCGGCCACGTGCACCGGACGATGTTCGCGCGCTTCGGCGGCACGATCGCGTCGGCCGTGCCGGCGCCCGCGCACCAGGTCGCGTTCGACCTGCGCGATAACGCGCCGTCGGCGTTCCGGCTCGAGCCGCCCGCGTTCGCCGTGCATCGCCATACGCCGGATGCCGGCATGATCACGCATCACGTGTACATCGACGAAGGCGACGGCCCGTATCCGTTCTACGAGCCGACGGGCGAGCTCGTCGACTGAGCGCGGCCGCGGCGGCAGTTCCGGCGCAGTGGCGGCCCTCGCCGCCGCTCGCACCGCCGCCGGGCCTGTGTGCGCGCTCGGCCCGGCGAGGCCGTGACCGGCACGTTTCGCACGGCTCCGGTATCATCGGCTGCCCCGACCGATGCCCGGCCCGCGCCGGCGCCAGCCGCCGCGCCCGCGCGGGTCACGTCATACCCGAGCGCCCCGTATCGCCATGTCTTCCGTAGCCCCCGACCGTCCGACCGACGCCGCCTCGCCCCACTATTCGCGCAGCCTGCTGTTGCTGCTCGCGACGATCGCGGGCGTATCGGTCGCGAACATCTACTACAACCAGCCGCTGCTCGACAGCTTCCGCGCAGCGTTTCCGGACCACGCATCGTGGATCGGCGCGGTGCCGACCGCCACGCAGCTCGGCTATGCGGCCGGGATGTTCCTGCTCGCGCCGCTCGGCGACCGCTTCGACCGCCGCCTGCTGATTTTGCTGCAGATCGCCGGCCTGTCGGTCGCGCTGGTCGCGGCGGCCGCCGCGCCGTCGCTCACGGTGCTCGCCGCGGCGAGCCTCGCGATCGGCGTGCTCGCGACCATCGCGCAGCAGGCGGTGCCGTTCGCCGCCGAAATCGCGCCGCCCACCGCGCGCGGGCAAGCGGTCGGCACCGTGATGAGCGGCCTGTTGCTCGGGATCCTGCTCGCGCGCACGGCGGCCGGCTTCGTCGCCGAATACTTCGGATGGCGCGCGGTGTTCGGCGCGTCGGTCGCGGCGCTCGTCGCGCTTGCCGCGGTGATCGTGCTGCGCCTGCCGAGGAGCTCGCCGACATCGACGCTGCCGTACGGCAAGCTGCTCGGCTCGATGTGGCATCTCGCGGCCGAGTTGCGCGGGCTGCGCGAAGCATCGCTGACGGGCGCCGCGATCTTCGCGGCATTCAGCGCGTTCTGGCCGGTGCTCACGCTGCTGCTCGCCGGCGCGCCGTTCCATCTCGGGCCGCAGGCGGCAGGCCTGTTCGGCATCGTCGGCGCGGCGGGCGCGCTCGCCGCGCCCTATGCGGGCCGCGTCGCCGACAAGCGCGGACCGCGCGCGATCATCTCGCTCGCGATTGCGCTGGTCGCGCTGTCGTTCGTGATCTTCGCGCTGTCCGGCGCGAGCATCGCCGGGCTCGTGATCGGCGTGATCGTGCTCGACGTCGGCGTGCAGGCCGCGCAGATCTCGAACCAGTCGCGCATCTATGCGCTGAAGCCCGACGCGCGCAGCCGCGTCAACACGGTGTACATGGTGTGCTATTTCATCGGCGGCGCGCTCGGCTCGTCGGCCGGCGTCGCCGCGTGGCGCGCGTTCGGCTGGACCGGCATGTGCGCAGCGGGGCTGGTGTTCGCCGCGCTCGCCGGCGCGTGCCACCATCGGGGCGGCAAGCGCGGCGGCTAAGCGGCAGCCGCGCGGGTCGCCGTCACGCGTCGGCCGCCGGGGCGCCGGGCACCGGCTTGATGCTCGACGCGGGCGCTGACGCATAGGTCGCTGCCGGCATCGGCTCGGGTGCGGACGTCGGCATCGTCGCCTGCGTCGATGCCGGTGCTGACTTCGTTGCAGATGCCGTGGCGGGCTCCGGCGCGGATGCGGATTCGGTGGACGCTGTCACGGGCGTCGAGACGCTCGCCGAAGCCGTCTGCGACACGCGCCGCCGCGCCGGGTCGAACACGAACGACAGCCCGACGCTGCCGAGGATCGCGACCGTCGCGATCACGGTCGCCATCGTCACGGGCTCGCCGAGCATCAGCGCGCCGATCGCGACCGCGACGATCGGGTTCACGTACATGCAACTGCTCGCGATGATCGGGCTCGTATGACGGATCAGGTAGCCGTATGCGACGTACGCGGCCATCGTGCAGAACACCATCAGGTACAGGAACGCGAACACCGGCCCCGCCGCGAGATGCTCGATGCGCTCGCCGAGCAGCCACGCGGCGAGCGTCGACATCAGGCCGCCGAGGCCGATCTGCAGCGACGTGGACAGGAACAGGTCGGACGGCAGCTTGAGCCGCGTCGACAGGTGCGCGCCGCCCGCCCAGAACAGCGCGCCGGCCAGCACGCAGATCGTGCCGAGCGCCGAGTTCGTGGCCGCCGCGCCGCCCGAATTCAGCACGAGGATGCCGACCATCCCGAGCGCGACGGCCACCCATTCGCCCTTCGTCACGGGCCGCCCCGCGACGGCCGCGATCACGGTCGCGAACAGCGGCACCGTGGCGACCATCACCGCGGCCGAGCCGCTGCTGACCGTGCGCATCCCGAGCGCGATCGTGCCGGACGACAGCGCGACGAGCATCGTGCCGACGATCGCCGTGTTGCGGATCTCGACGAGCGTCGGCCATTCCGGCTTGCGCCGCAGCGCGAAGATGAACAGGCCGATGCCGCCGAGCAGGTTGCGCAGCCCCGACAGCAGCAGCGGCGGGAACGACTGCAGCGCGAAGTGCAGGCCGCTGTAGGTCGAGCCCCACACGAAGTAGATGAATACGAGCGCGAGCGCGACGCGTCCGCCGCGGCTTTGCGGCAGGCGGATCGGGTGGCGGGCGAAGAAATCGAGGAGACGGTCGAGCGGCGTCATCGTTCAGCCTGCCCGCACGGCGCGCCGCGTGCTCCGCTGAAAGACGCCGGAAGGACCGGCAAACGGCCCGGACAGGACCAGGACGGCGGGAGCGAACGTGCGGAACGACATGACGATGCGAACGGCGACGAAGTAAGCCGGCGGAGCCGGCGGCAGAGGGACGGAAAACGTGTGCCACCGCTGCGATGGCGCATGCTCGGCATTATGGCATCAAGGATTCGAAAGGAAGCGGGCGTCCCGCTTGAAAGGTTGCCGACTGACGTTTCGGCGCGACACCCGGGGCTCGCGCGGCGCGCAGTCAGCGAACCGTCTCGACCTGCACCACCGCGCCGCCGTCATCGGCTGACAGCACGGTGATGCGCCGCCCGGACACCGTGTCGACGAGCGACTTGCCGGGCATCAACGGCGCGTCCTTCATGCCGTCGTTGCTGTCCGGCGTCGCATCGACGAGCGTGTTCTGAATGCTGCGGCCCGGATAGCGGACGATCCGCACGGCCACGCCATTGACGAACGGCGACGTGTCGGGCCAGTCTTCATACGTGCCCTTCGCTCCCCACGGACGACGAAATTCGAGCAGCAGGTAGGAGCCGTCGCCGCGCGGCAGGCGATAGCCCTGCTTGCCCGGCAGCGCGCTCCAGAGCGGGGCCAGGCGGTACGTACCCGGCGTCACGAGCAGCGGCACGTCGGCTTCGTCGAGCCACCCCGCGAACAGCTGGTAATCGACGGGATACATGCGCCGGCCGCCGCCGCCCAACGTATCGGCCGGATCGTCGATGCCGCCCGTCACGCAGTCGGCGCCGAGCATGACGGCGCCGCCCTCGATCGGGCAATTCCGCAGCGAATCCGGGTGCCCTGCGCCCAGCCCGTGACCGAATTCGTGCGCCCACATCCAGTACGCGTGGCCGGAGCCGTTCGACAGAATCCATTGCCCCGGCCGCGCCGCCAGTCCGGCGAATTTGCATTCGCTGGAGCGCGGGAAGTCGACGAACAGGTAGTCGAACGCACCGGGATCGACGCCTCGCACCCGCGCGGCGGCCCTCGCCTGATCGAGGATGGCGCCCGAATTGCAGCCGGCCGGGAACGCGCCGAGATCGACGTCCGTCAGCATCGTGCCGCCGAGCGTCAGTTTGCCGCGCGACGCCAATCCGACATAGTGCGCGAGCGAACCGAAATTCGCGCCGTCGCCAAAGACGGCCTTGCGGATCGGCTCCGCAGGATTCGCCGTCTGGTCCGTGAAATGCGCCGACATCAACAGCACCCGGCGATCGCCCGTCACGATTCGCACCGGCGACGGCACGTCGCCGTCATAGGTCCAGCGCGCGGCAGGCTGCTCGACAGCCGGCAGCATCGCGAGCGTGCCGTCCGTCGATTGCAGCGAAACGCGCTTGCCGATATCCGACCAGTGCTTGTTCCGCATCGCGAACGAACCGTCTGCGTCGAAGTCCGCTTGCCACAGCCGTGTCGTTGGATAATCGGTGCCATCGCAAGGCCACATGTTGACCGTGCCCGGATTCGACGGAGCCGCGCGCAAGCAGACGTCCCTGCCCTGCGATTCCGCGAGCACGTTCCTCACCTGGAAATAGCCGCTCGGGGTCCGCACCATCCGCCAGCGCTGCGCGTCCGCTCCCGAACACGACTGGAATCCGACGTACGTGCCGTTGCTCGTCGAAATCGCCAGGCAGAGATTCTCGCCGGTTGCGAGGTTTCTGATGGCGAGGCTCGCGTCGGCAGGTGCGGGCGGCTCGGGCGGCGGCTCGGGCGGATTCGGCGCCGGTGGCGGCTCGGCTGCCTCCGGCGGCTCGGGCGACTGCGGATATACCGGATCCGGAGGCGCCCCCGGCTCGTCGGACGCCGCGACGGTATCCGCAACGACCTCTTGCTCCTGCGGCACCGCCTTTTCCTGCTCGACGACGGCGGGCACGTCGGAACCATCCCCTCCACAGGCCGACAACGTCACACCCGCGACCGCGCAAAGCAAACTGAACGACCAGACACGCCGGAATACGACAAGACTCATATTCGATGACCAACCATGTAACGACTTGACAGGGAAACCGCGCGCGACCCGACCAGCCGGGCAGGTACGCCCGGTCTTCCGATTCGCAGTGCAGAAAAACGAGATGGACTTCACTGCGTCTCGATGCGGTTTGATCGACGCGTGCCGCGGCAACGGGTGCGGCACCAGCGGCGAGTGCGAACGCGTCTCGACCGCGGAGAGCCAATGCTAGATTCCTGACGATGCGCGAACAATCAGACATGTCCGAAATTCGTCAGCCTCCGTCACGCCGGCCCGGCAACCGGCAACCGAGAACGCATGGAACGACATGAGAGTGCGAACTGCGACGAAGTGAACCGGCGTGGCCGGCGGCAGGGAGACGCCCATTCGCACGCAACCCATTCGAAAGCTGTTTGGGCGCTATATGAAAGGCTGTTGACTGACGTTTTCTCGCGAGATCGATTATTTGACCCTGTTGGTTCAATTTTCCTAATGAACCGATTCCCGTTGCCGTATACCCGGCCATCACCCCGCCCACATGATGGGATTTCAGCTTAATAAACTGACAAATGCATCGATGCGGGCCCGGGAAGCAACAGGTTTTTCTCACATGGGTAGCTGGGTATGAACAAGCTGACAGGCACCATCAAGCTCAAGATCGCGATCGCATTCGGCGCTTGCGTGATCGTGATGATCGCGATCGGACTGGGAGGAATACGGGGGCTCGCCACGCTGAGTTCCGACATGAGTGCGATGTATACCGACAGCACCGTGCCGATCGAGGACCTGGCGAGCACCCAGGCGGGCGCGCTGCAGATGCGCCTCGGCCTGGCGCAGCTGGTCACGACGCGTGACGCGGCCGAGGTGAAGAACCTCGTCGATCGCATCCGCGAGCGCGAGAAAAAGATGCTGGCCGCGTGGAACGACTACTACCCGGCAAAGGTAACGGCCGACGACGAGCGCAAGCTCGCGGACCGCATCGCCGGCCAGCTCGGCGATTTCCGCGCGCTCGCGTCGACCGCGCTCGGCGCGGCCGAAGCGGGCAACGCCGACGCAACGGCGGCGGCGATCGACAAGATCCGCCCGCTCGGCACCGCGCTCACCGACAGCATCGACGAGGACATCGCGATCAACGCGAAGCAGGTCAAGGAAGCGGCCGACCAGGGCAATGACACGTTCCACACGCTGCTGTGGGTGTTGCTCGGTATCGTCACGATCGGCGTGGCCGCCGCGATCGGCGCGTGGCAGTATCTGCAGCGCGCGATCACGCAGCCGCTCGGCATCGCGATGAACGCCGCGCAGCGCATCGCCGAAGGCCATCTCGAGAACGCGATCGAGATCCGCACGAACGACGAATTCGGCCGCCTGCTGGTCGCGCTGCGCCAGATGGACACGCATCTCGCGGAGATCGTGCGCGGGATCAAGGCGTCGAGCGAGTCGATCTCGGTTGCGTCGAGCGAGATCGCGGCCGGCAACATGGACCTGTCGTCGCGCACCGAGGAACAGGCCGCATCGCTCGAGGAAACCGCCGCGAGCATGGAAGAGCTGACCGCGACGGTCAAGCAGAACTCGGACAACGCGCGCCAGGCGACGACGCTCGCGGCCAATGCGTCGGAGGTCGCCGACAACGGCAGCGAGGTCGTGCAGCGAATGCTCGTGACGATGACCGAAATCAGCACGAGCTCGTCGAAGATCGCCGACATCACGGGGCTGATCGAAAGCATCGCATTCCAGACCAACATCCTCGCGCTGAACGCCGCGGTCGAGGCCGCGCGCGCCGGCGAACAGGGCCGCGGCTTCGCGGTGGTCGCGGGCGAGGTGCGCAGCCTCGCGCAGCGCGCGTCGAGCGCCGCGAAGGAAATCAAGGAGCTGATCCAGCGCTCGGTCGAGACGGTCCGCGACGGCTCGGCGCAGGCGGAAGCGGTCGGCCGCACGATGGGCGACGTGCAGCAGGCGATCCGCCGCGTCGCGGACATCAACGCGGAGATCTCGGCCGCGTCCGAGGAGCAGAGCCGCGGGATCGAGCAGGTCAACATCGCGGTCGGCCAGATGGACGAAGTCACGCAGCAGAACGCGGCGCTCGTCGAACAGGCGTCCGCCGCCGCGCAGTCGCTCGAACAGCAGGCCGGGCAGCAGAAGCGCGCAGTCTCGGTGTTCAAGCTCGCAGACGGCGGCGCGACCGCGCCGGCCGCGGCACTCAAGGCGCCCGCTCCCGCCCCGCGCGCAGCGGCTGCGCGCCCGGTCGCGCGGCGCGCCGCCGCCCGCCCGGCGCCCGCACCTGCGGCTGCGTCGGCCGCACCGGCACTCGCCACGGCAGGCGGCGCGGACGACTGGGAAACCTTCTGACCGGCGCACGTGGCGCGCGGCACACGCCGTGCGCCGCGCCGCTTACGACCCGCCGAACCAGTTGTACCCCTGGTCGACCCAGTACCCGCCCGGATACGTGTTGGTCACGAAGATCTCCATGATGTGCTTCGGGTTCTTGTAGCCGAGCTTGGTCGGCATCCGCAGCTTCATCGGAAAGCCGAATTCGGGCGGCAGGCGATGCCCGTCGTACTCGAACGTCAGCAGCGTCTGCGGATGCAGCGCGGTCGGCATGTCGATGCTCTCGTAGTAATCGTCCGCGCATTTGAAGCCGACGTACTTCGCGCTCGTATCCGCGCCGACGCGCCGCAGGAACGCGCCGAACGGCGTGCCGCCCCAGCGCCCGATCGCGCTCCATCCTTCGACGCAGATGTGCCGCGTGATCTGCTCCGCATGCGGCAGCGCATACAGCTCGTCGAGCGTCCACACGCGCTTGCCGCTCACGCGGCCGGACAGCGCGAGCCGGTACGTCGCCGCATCGACGTGCGGCACCTCGTCGATCCCGTAGTACGCGTTGAACGGGAACGGCCGCGTCAGGTCCGCTTCGGTATAGGTCGGCGCGAGCCGGTCCGGGTTGAACAGCCATGCCTGCACGCGGTCGTTCATCCGCGACACCTTCTCGAGAAACGCGTTGACCGACGCATCGTCCTGCAGCGTGCAGCCGGACAGCATCGCGAGGCCGCCGAGCGTCAGGATGCGGCGGTTGAACAGGCGCCGCGACGGCATCGCGAGCTCGCGCCGCACGTCGAGCGCGAGCGCCTGCCGGTCGAGCGTCCAGCGCGCACGTGCGCGCGTGTCTTCGGGTTCGGACATGATGATCTCCTTGGTCGCGCGGGCCGTTCAGCGGCCGCGCAGCATCGCGAGCAGCGAGCGCGGCACCAGCAGCGCCATCGCGACGTGCACGACGAAGAACGCGACGAGCACCGACATCGCCCAGAAATGCACGACGCGCGCGTTGTCGTAGCCGCCGAGCAGCGTGCGCAGCAGCGGAAACTGCACCGACTTCCAGATCACGAGACCGGACAGCACCAGCACCACGAGATCGACGATCGCGGTCAGGTAGGCCGCGCGCTGCACCGCGTTGTAGACGCTCAGGTCGTCGTGCGACAGCTTGCCGTGCAGCGCGGCGCGCAAGTCGCGCCACACCGCGGCGGGCGTGACCGGCCAGAACTTGCGCGCGATGCGTCCGGTCGCGATCGCCATCGTCAGGTAGAAAATCCCGTTGCCCGCGAGCAGCCACATCGCCGCGAAATGCCATTGCAACGCGCCGCCGAGCCAGCCGCCCAGCGTGATGCCGTGCGGGAACGCGAACGGCGGATAGATCGGCGACGCATCGTAGATGCGCCAGCCGGACAGCACCATCACGATCGCGGCGAGCGCGTTGAGCCAGTGGCTCACGCGCACCCACGGCGGGTGAATCGAGCGCGCGGGCGGCGTTGCGGCCGCCGGCCCGGTGGCGTGAACGGTTTGCATGATGACGACTCCTCCAGTGGCGCGGCTGCCGCGCCGGCCGGGCGGCGCCCGCTGTCGCGAACGCATGACCGGGCGGGCGGCACATGCCGCGCGCGAACCATCCCGTCAGTTGGACGGGCTCATCTTGTCGTCCTGCTTCGGCTTGCCCATCTCGTCGTGCGACATGGCGCCCTTCTTCATCGCGTCTTTCTTCATCGCGTGCTTCGGCTTCTTCATGCCGTCCTTCTGCATCCCTTCGTCCTTCGACATCGCTTCGTGGCCCATCGCGTCCTTCGACATCGGCGCCTGATCCTTCGACATCGCGTCGTTCTGCGCATAAGCGCCCGTCACCGCGAACGCGAGGCCGGCGACGCAGGCTGCCATCAGTGCTTTTTTCATGACATCACTCCAGTACATGGGTTTAAGGAGCCGAATAGACGGACGACGCGGCGCCATATGACAGGCCGTCGCAAAATTTTTTTTCGCGACGCGCGCAGCCGCGCGATGCTGCGCTGCGCCGTCGGGTCCGCGCGGCCGCCGCCCCGTGCTCGGCGCGCGCCGTGCCGCCGCCACGCGCCGCGCGATGCCGCGGCCGTGCATCCGGCACGGATCTGTCCCCGGTTGAAACCGCCGCGAAGCCGGTGTATCGTGTGCGCTTGCTAACGCGGGGGTCCTGCAATGAGCCCGGTCAATAAACCGGCAATTGCGGGTGAGAAATACCCTTTGAACCTGATCTGGATAATGCCAGCGCAGGGAAGCGTACGGGCTTCGCCGTCATCCCTCTGACGAAACCCGCCGCCTCACGAATCTCGTCTCCTGCTTAGCTAGCGCCCCACATCAGGAGATCGCATGAACGCCAATCCGAAGTTTCTGTCCGCCGACGCGCACGTCGATGCTGCTGCCGTCGCGCCGCTGCCGAATTCGCGCAAGATTTACGTGACGGGGTCGCAGCCCGACATCCGCGTGCCGATGCGCGAGATCACGCAGTCCGACACGCCGACCGGCTTCGGCGGTGAAAAGAATCCGCCCATTTACGTCTACGATACGTCGGGCCCGTACACAGATCCAGAAGCAAAGATCGACATCCGCGCGGGCCTGCCCGCGCTGCGCCAGCGCTGGATCGAAGCGCGCGGCGACACCGAGACGCTGTCGGGCCTCACGAGCGATTACGGCCGCGAACGCGCGGCCGACCCGGCCACGGCCGACCTGCGCTTCCCGGGCCTGCACCGCCACCCGCGCCGCGCGCAGGCCGGCAAGAACGTCACGCAGATGCACTATGCGCGTCAGGGCATCATCACGCCGGAAATGGAATACATCGCGATCCGCGAGAACCAGCGCCGCGCCGAGTACCTGGAAAGCCTGAAGGCGAGCGGCCCGAACGGCGCGAAGCTCGCCGCGATGATGGGCCGCCAGCATGCGGGCCAGGCGTTCGGCGCCGCTGCATTCGGCCCCAATGCGCTCACCGGGATCACGCCGGAATTCGTGCGCTCGGAAGTGGCGTGCGGCCGCGCGATCATCCCCGCGAACATCAACCACCCGGAATCCGAGCCGATGATCATCGGCCGCAACTTCCTCGTGAAGATCAACGCGAACATCGGCAACTCGGCCGTCACGTCGTCGATCGGCGAGGAAGTCGACAAGATGACGTGGGCGATCCGCTGGGGCGGCGACACGGTGATGGACCTGTCGACCGGCAAGCACATCCATGAAACGCGCGAGTGGATCATCCGCAACAGCCCGGTGCCGATCGGCACGGTGCCGATCTACCAGGCGCTCGAGAAGGTCAACGGCAAGGCCGAGGACCTGACCTGGGAGATCTTCCGCGACACGCTGATCGAGCAGGCCGAGCAAGGCGTCGACTATTTCACGATCCACGCGGGCGTGCGCCTGCAGTACGTGCCGCTCACCGCGAACCGGATGACGGGCATCGTGTCGCGCGGCGGCTCGATCATGGCGAAGTGGTGCCTCGCGCATCACAAGGAAAGCTTCCTGTACGAGCACTTCGAAGAGATCTGCGAAATCATGAAGGCGTACGACGTGAGCTTCTCGCTCGGCGACGGCCTGCGCCCCGGCTCGATCTACGACGCGAACGACGAAGCGCAGCTCGGCGAGCTGAAGACGCTCGGCGAGCTCACGCAGATCGCGTGGAAGCATGACGTGCAGGTGATGATCGAAGGTCCGGGCCACGTGCCGATGCAGCTGATCAAGGAAAACATGGATCTGCAGCTCGACTGGTGCAAGGAAGCGCCGTTCTACACGCTCGGGCCGCTGACGACCGACATCGCGCCGGGCTACGACCACATCACGTCGGGCATCGGCGCCGCGATGATCGGCTGGTTCGGCACCGCAATGCTGTGCTACGTGACGCCGAAGGAGCACCTCGGCCTGCCGAACAAGGACGACGTGAAGGAAGGCATCATCACGTACAAGCTCGCCGCGCACGCCGCCGACCTCGCGAAGGGCCACCCGGGCGCGCAGGTGCGCGACAACGCGCTGTCGAAGGCGCGCTTCGAGTTCCGCTGGGAAGACCAGTTCAACCTCGGCCTCGATCCGGACAAGGCGCGCGAATTCCACGACGAGACCCTCCCGAAGGATTCGGCGAAGGTCGCGCACTTCTGCTCGATGTGCGGCCCGCACTTCTGCTCGATGAAGATCACGCAGGACGTGCGCGAGTTTGCAGCGCAGCAAGGCGTGTCCGAAACCGAAGCGCTGAAGAAAGGGATGGAGGTCAAGGCCGTCGAGTTCGTGAAGACCGGCGCCGAGATCTATCACCGGCAATGAGCGTCCCGATGGGCGTCCCGATGAACGTCCAATAAGCGCCGGATCGCTCCGCGATGCACGAAGCCCGCTTTCGAGCGGGCTTTTTTTGTGCACGTTGCGTACCCGCCGGCATCCGGGAAACAAATCATTACGAAAGCGCGAACACCCTAACAAGTCCTTACAACAGCTTCCCGGAGCGGCGCGTAGATTGGTTGCAAGCGCGGCCACCGATCGGGCGCGCGCCCTCCGTTCACAACATCAAGGACAACGATCATGAACTCGATCCGACGTATTGGGGTGTACGCATTGCTCGTCGCGACGATGGCCAGCCTGACGGCATGCGACTCGATGACGAGACGTCAGCGCGACACGGCCATCGGCGCGGGCGTCGGCGGCGTCGCCGGTGCGGCGATCGGCGGCAATGCGCTGTCGACCCTCGGCGGCGCGGCCGCCGGCGGCATCATCGGCAACCAGGTCGGCAAGTAGGCCCGTCGCGCCCTCGCGGCGCGCAGGCCGAGCCGGACCGGACGGCGCTACCCGCTTGCGGCAGCGCCGTTTTCGCATGCGCGCCGGCGGCGTGGGCCGCGTGGATGACGGTGCGATGTGGAGTACGTAGCATCTTGTGCATTGCGCAATGCGATGTCCGCGGCGGTTCCCTCAGCGGTTTCCGTACCGGTACGCGAAATGATCCGTTACCGTTTTGCATACCCTGTCACGCACACGCAACCTAAGCTAAAGCATCGGCGCTTCGCCTGCCTCGCCGGGGAGACATCATGACCAGAACCTTCGTCGCAGCGGCGCTCGCGTGCGCGTCTCTCGCCGGCTGCTACTACCCGTACGGCTACTATCCGTCCGGCTATTACGCGGCGGCGCCGGTCCAGACCGCGCCGGTGTATGTCGAGCCCGCGCCCGCCTACTACTATCCGGCGCCCGCCTATGCACCGGCCTGGGGCGGCTGGTGGGGGCCGGCGGTATCGCTCAATTTCGGCTTCGGCGGGCGCGGCGGCGGCTGGCATCATCACCACTGAAGGCCGCGCGCGACGGCTCGCGAGCCGTCGCGAATCTACCGTTTCTTGTCATTTCATCCAATCGTGAAACGTCGGCCGGGATACGCGGTGTAAGATGCAGCGCATCCCCTTCCCTGCCCTGCGCGTCACGACCGATGTCACCTAAAAATGCCTGCCTGCTGACCGTGCTCGCCGCCCTGTGGGGCGCGTCGTTCCTGTTCATCCGAATCGGCGTCGCCGAGTTCGGCGTCGCGCCGCTGATGGTGCTGCGCGTCGGCATCGGCGCGCTGTTCCTGCTCGGGCTCGCGCTGACGCGCATTGCGCCCGCCACGCTCGGCGCGCAACTGCGCCGCCATGCATGGCCGCTGTTCGTCGTCGGTGCGCTCAACTCCGGCGCGCCGTTCTGCCTGTTCGCGTTCGCGGAACTCACGCTGTCGGCCGGCGTGACGTCGGTGATCAACGCGACGACGCCGCTGTGGGGCGCGCTCGTCGCGTACGTGTGGCTGAAGGACAAGCTGTCGCTGCCGCGCGCGCTCGGCCTCGTGATCGGCTTCGCCGGCGTGCTCACGCTCGTCTGGGACCAGGTTGCGAGCGCGCACGGCGGCGCCGGCGCGGGCGCGACCGCACTCGCCGCGGCCGCGGCGCTCGGCGCGACGCTGCTGTATGGCATCGCGGCCAACTACACGAAGCGCAAGCTGACCGGCGTCGACCCGCTCGTCAACGCGACCGGCAGCATGATCGGCTCGACGGTGCTGCTGCTGCCGTTCGCGATCGCGACCTGGCCGGCCGCGCCGATCGGCGCGCACGCGTGGGGCGCCGTCCTCGGCCTCGGCATCGCGTGCACGGGCATCGCGTATTTCATCTTCTTCTACCTGATCGCGCACGTCGGGCCGGCCCGCGCGATCACCGTGACGTTCGTGATCCCGGTGTTCGGCCTGCTGTGGGGCGCGCTGTTCCTCGGCGAACACGTGTCGGCCGTGATGCTCGAGGGCTGTGCGATCGTGCTCGCCGGTACGGCGCTCGCGACCGGCGTGATCAAGCGGCTGCCCGGCATGCGGCCGGCGACCTGACCAACGCGCGGGCGTCGGCCTGGCCCGATGCCCGCCCGGATGCGCGCCGGACGCGCCCGCATGGGCGCGTTTTTTGCGTTCGCGCCGCCTCTCCCGCATCACGGTTTCCGTTGATCCATGTCGATGCCTGCGCGCGCCTTCCCGCCGGACCGGGTTGTACGCGCAGAGCGTGTGGAGTTACCCTGATACGCCAACCGGGCGTATCCCGCTACACTCGGAACACTTATCCGCAGGAGGCGGCCAAGATGGACCTCGTTCTACCGCGCCTGCCTGCGCGCGCGGCCGCTTCGGCGGCGCGCCGCGACACTGCGTTGCCGTTCGTCCCGGGGCGCCGCTGACATGCCGCAGACCCGTGGCCTTTCACTCGAATCCTTGCTCGAACGCCTCACGCCGACGCCCAGCGGCTGGGTGACCGACTATCGCGGCGTGACGCTGCGCAGCGTGTTCCAGCCGGTGCTGTCGATCACGCACAAGCGCGTCGTCGGCTATGAAGCGCTGCTGCGCGCGACCGATGCGAACGGCGAGACGCTGTCGCCCGGCATCCTGTTCGAGCAGCAACGCGGCGTCGCCGACGCGCTGCTGCTCGACCGGCTCGCCCGCTGCCTGCATACCGCCAATTTCGTCGCGCAAGGCATCGGCGACGGCTGGCTGTTCCTGAACGTGACGCCGCGCGTGCTCGATTCGGGCCTCGTGCAGCGCGAGTTCGTCGAGTTGCTGTGCAAGCATTTCGCGTTGCCGCCGAACCGCGTCGTGCTCGAGGTCGTCGAGCAGCCGTCGCGCGACGAAGCCGCGCTCGCCCGCACGATCGACATGATCCAGCACCGCGACTTCCTGATCGCGATCGACGATTTCGGCACCGGCTTCTCGAATTTCGACCGCGTGTGGCGCGCGAAGCCCGACATCGTCAAGCTCGACCGCTCGCTCGTCGAGCGCGCGACGTGGTCCGCCGAGGACCGCCGCATCATGCATCACCTCGTGTCGATGCTGCATCAGGCCGGCGCGATGGTGCTCGCGGAAGGCGTCGAGAGCGACGACGCACTGCAGGCGCTGATGGAAGCGGACATCGATTTCGTGCAGGGCTTCCAGTTCGGCCAGCCCGACCCGTCGATCGCCCGCGCGAGCGCGGCGGCGCCCGCGCTGCTCGATGCCGCGTGGAAGCGCTTCATCGCCCGCCGCCACGCGCAGACGAGCACCGCGCAGCCGGGCTTCGATGCGATCGAACGGCTCGTGCTCGCCGGCGCGGCCGCATTCGCCGCGAGCGGCGACCTGCACAACGCCGCGCAGCGCGTGCTCGTGATGCCGTCGGCGCGCCGCGTGTTCGTCACGAACGAGATCGGCGAACAGTTCCTGCCGTCGATCAGCGCGCAGCCCGACGAGCGCAATCCGGCCACCACACGCCTCGCGCCGCTGTTCCCGGAAACGCACAGCAACTGGTCGCGGCGCCCGTACTTCCAGCGCGCGATCGCCGCGCCGGGCCGCGTCGCGCTGATGGGGCCGCACTTCTCGCTGACGGAAGGCCGCGATTGCTATACGGCCGCCGTCGCGACCCGCGTGCACGAGCGGCTCGTCGTGTTCTGCGTCGACTTCGTGCTCGACAGCGCGGGCACGATCATGCGCTGACGGCGCGCGTCAATCCACGATCTTCCCCCGCCCGGACTTCACGACGCTGCGGCGCGCCTTGTGCTCCAGCCGCCGCTCTTTGGACGCGCGCGTCGGCCGGGTCGCGACGCGCGCGCGCGGCGTGACGGCGACGCCGCGAATCAACGCGTCGAGCCGCGCCAGCGCGGCTTCGCGGTTGCGCTCCTGGGTCCGGTGCTCCTGCGACTTGATCACGACGACGCCGTCGCGCGTGATGCGCTGATCGGACAGTGCGAGCAGCCGCTCCTTGAGCAGCGGCGGCAGCGACGACGCGCGGATGTCGAAGCGCAGGTGGATCGCGCTCGACACCTTGTTGACGTTCTGTCCGCCCGCGCCCTGCGCACGCACCGCGGTCCATTCGATCTCGGCCGGATCGAGCGTATAGCGGATCATCATCGCGACGCCTCCGTGGCGCACCGCGCGAGCGCCTCGGCGATGCGCGCCGACAGCCCCGAATCACGCTGCGTGCGCGTCGCGATCGCCTGCGCGAGCACGCGCCGCCCGCCGATCACCTGCACGCGCGTGCGCGCCCGCGTCACCGCCGTATAGACCAGCTCGCGCGACAGCACGCGGCCGAACGTCGCCGGCAGTACGAGCGCGGCTTCGTCGAATTCCGAGCCCTGCGATTTGTGAACGGTCAGCGCGAACGCGGTCTCGTGCGGCGGCAGCGCGGCCGGCGACACCGCGCGCGCGGTACCGTCCGCCCGCTTGAACCACACGCGCAGCACGCCCTGCGCGTCGGGCAGCGCGATGCCGATGTCGCCGTTGAACAGCCCGAGCGCATAGTCGTTGCGCGTCACCATGATCGGCCGCCCGGTGAACCAGTGCGCGCCGACCGCGAGCGGCACGCGCGCGGCGCGGCGCACGTGCGCCGCGACGAGCGCATTGACGTGTTCGGCGCCGCGCGCCCCGCCACGCGTCGCGCACAGGATCCGGAAGCGGTTGAGCGCGTCGAACAGCGGCAACGGGTCCGGCGCGGCGGCAGCGAGCGCATCCTGCAACGCGTCCAGATAGGCGGAAAAGCGACGCGCGAGCCGTTCGACGGTCGTCGCGGCGAGCGCGTCGCCGGCATCCTCGTGGAACGATGCGGCGGCCGCGTCGCTCGCCGGCAGCGCGTCGAGCGCCTCCTGCACGTCGCCGCGGCGTATCGCCAGCGACAGGCGGCCGATCGGCGAATCGAGCCCGAAGCGGTAATTGCGCTCGAGCCACACGACGCAATCCGCGAGCGGCGCCGGTGGGGTTGCTTCAGCCGCTTCAGCGGCCTCGACGTCCTCCCGGGAAACGGGAATCATCGCCGCGACGCGCTGCGCGGCACCGGCATCGAGCGGCGGCAACGCGGCCGCGTCGAGCCACGCGAGTTCGTCGGCCTCGATCCATGCGGGCCCATCGTCAGCGTCGTCAGCGTCGTCGGCGTCGTCGGCGTCGTCGGCGTCGCCCGCGGCTTCGTCGGCCGTCGCCACAGCCGCAGGTGGTTCATCATCGAACAGCGACGCCTGGCGGGGGCCGGCCGGCGGCGGCGCGACCCGCGTGCGCCCGATCGCGACCGCCGCCGCGGCTGCGTCCGGCTCCGCATCGGCCGGCGTCGGCAGCGCCGCGACGAACGCCGCTTCGTCGATGCCGAGCGCCTGCGCGATGCGTGCGCAAGCTGCCGCACTGAACGACGGCCGCGCGCTCAGTTCGGCGAACACGGCGCCCGCCTCGACCGCGGCAAGCTGGTCCTTGTCGCCGAGCAGCACGAGCCGCGCGCCCGGCGCGAGCGCGTCGAGCAGATGCGCGGCCAGCGCGACGTCGATCATCGACGCTTCGTCGACGACGATCAGGTCGTACGGCAGCGGGTTGTCGCGATGATGGCGGAACCCCGCCGCCCCGCCGCCGCCCAGCAGGCGGTGCAGCGTATACGACGTGTTCGGCAGGCGCGCGGCGAGTTCGGGCGGCAGATCGCCGGCCCGTGCGTGCAGCGCTTCCTGCATCCGTTGCGCGGCCTTGCCGGTCGGCGCGGCCAGCGCGATGCGCAGGCCGGGATGCGCGTCGAGCAGGCACGCGAGCACGCCGACGACGGTGGTCGTCTTGCCGGTGCCGGGACCGCCGCTGACGATCGTCACGCGGCCCGTCAGCGCCACGATCGCCGCGACGCGCTGCCAGTCGGTTTCGCCGGTCGCCGGCCCGAAGTAGCGGGCGAGGCGCTCGCGCAGCACGTCGGGCGCCGGCGCATCGTCGGCCGCCACCGCGCCCGCCTGCGCGACGAGCGCTTCGGCGAGCCGCCGTTCGTACGCGAAATAGCGCGCGAGGTAGAGACGGTCGTGCCGGTCGACGATCAGCGGCCGCTCGTCGCCGCGCTCGAGCGCGCCGAACGCGACGACGCCGCTCGCCGCGAGCGCCGCGCGCACGTCGGCGAGCGGTTCGTCGTAACGCTGTGCGAGCGCGCCGAGCGACACGCACACGTGTCCGCCGGCGGTCGCGCGGCTGGCCGCGAACGCGGCGCGCGCAGCCCAGCGCGCCGCCGCGGCCGGCGCGCCCGCACGGCGCGCGAGATCGCCGATCCGGCGCGCGAAGCCTTCCGCGAGCGCAATGCCGAAATCCGCGGGCTCGGGCAGGCGCGCGACGAGGCCGCCGGTAAACTCGAGCGTATCGTCGGGCGTGCTCATGCGCGGCCCCCTTCCATCATCCGGTCGAGCGCGTCGACGAGCTCGCGCGCGGGCCGCCGCGCATGCACGCCGGCCGGCCCGCCGCCGCTGCGCCAGCCGGGCCGCACGCCGCGCACGAACAGGTACAGGTAGCCCGCGATATGCGTGTCGTAGTCGTAGTCGCGCAGCCGGCCGCGCAGGTAGCGATGCAGCGCGACCGTATAGAGCAGCCCCTGCAGGTGATACGCGTGATCGGCCATCGCCGCGTCGAGCGCGCGCGGGCCGTAGGCATCCGGCGTATTGCCGAGATGGTTCGATTTCCAGTCGACGATCCAGAATCGGCCGTCATGTTCGACGATCATGTCGATGAAACCCTTGATGTAGCCGGCGAGCACGCCCGCCTCCAGCGCGACGTCCGGATACCCGTGCGCGACCAGCAGCCGGCGCAACGCGGTCAGGTCCAGCGACGGCGCCGCGAACAGGAAGCCCATTTCGTTGAGCCGCCTGGCCGGATCGAGCCCGGCCAGCCGCATGCCCGGCACGAGCTCGGTGCGCACGACGTCGTCGACGAGCCGCGCCATCATCGCGGGCAGCCGCTCGCCGAGCTCGGGCTCGGCCTCGACGGGCCGGTCGTGCAGCGCGCCGAGCGCGGCCGCGTGCCACGACCCCGGATCGGTGAAATCGCTCAGCTCGAACAGGCGGTGCAGGCACTCGCCGGCCGCCGCGCCACGCGGAAACACGAGGATGTCGTCGTCGGGCGGCACGGCCTCCGGCCACCCATCGCCCGGATCGTCATCCGGCGCGAGCGCCGCGAGCGCATCGTGATCGGGCCGCAGATCGTCTTCCGGCACGGCCGCGACGCCCGCCTCCTCGCGCGCCATCGACGCCGTCAGCGAACTGAAGCTCGCCATCCGCCACGCATCCCGCAGCAGGCGCGACGCCAGGCGCGCCGCCAGCGCCTCGTTCGCGTCGTGTCCGGCCGCAAGCCGCTCGCGGCGCGCGGGCACCGGCAGCGGCGCGACGCTCACGGCGCCGCCCGCGAGCGCGCGCCACGCCTGTTCGAGCGCCGCATCGTCGGGCGGCTCGTCGAGCCACGCGTCGAACGACCCGCCGCCGCCGGCCACGAGCCAGTTGAGCACGCTGCGCCGCGATTCGCGCGTCGAGCGCGACGACAGGTACGGCCCCGCGACGAGATAGCAGCGGTAGACCGCGCGCGTGAGCGCCACGTAGACGAGCCGCGCGCGCTCCGCCGCCTGCTCGCGCAACGCCTGTCGCGCCGCATGCTCGGCGGCCGCGTCGTCGCAGCCGTAGTGCAGCACCGCATCGCCCGCTTCGTCGTGATATTCGCGTGCGTCCGGCAACCCGGACGCGAACGGTTCGCGCAGCGCGCCGTCGTTCAGGAACGGGCAGAACACGATCGCGTATTCGAGCCCCTTCGATTTGTGCACGGTCACGATCTGGACGAGGTTGCGATCGGATTCGAGGCGCAGCTGCGCGTCCTCGCCGCCGCCGTCGAGCCGTTGCGCGGCCAGCCAGCGCAGCGTCGGCGCGATGCCCGGCTGCGCCGACGCGCGCGCCTGCGTCAGCTCGGCCAGATGGTTCACGTCGGTCACGCGGCGCTCGCCGTCGGCGCCCGCCATCAGCCGCTCGGCGATCCGCAGCTCGCGCGTGAACGTGCGCCACATCACCGCGAAGCCGCGTTCGCGCCACACCAGGCGGTAGCGCGAAAAGCGCTCGACCCAGCTCATCGCATCGGCGCCGTTGGCGGCAACGATAGCGGCGGCATCCGCGCCGGGCGCATCATCGCCGCCCTGCTCCATCCGCCACAGCGCGTGAGCGTCGAGGCCGAACCAGTCCGACGCCAGCGCCGCGCGCAGCCGCCGCAGGTCGCCCGGCGCATCGATCGCCGCGAGCACGCGCTCGAGCTGCTCGGCGTCGCCGGTCGAGAACACCGATGCCTGCGCGAGCTCGACGCTGCCGATCCCCCATCGCGCGAGCTCGCGCTTCACGAGGCTGCCCTGCTTGTGCGTCTGCACGAGCACCGCGACGTCACCCGGCGACAGCGGCGTATCGCCGAGCCGCACGCGGCCGTCGCGCGCGCCGCGCATCAACCGGGCGATCTCCGACGCGCACGCCTGCGCGGCATACGCTTGCGCGTCGCGCTTGAGCCATACGTCGTCGCCGTCCGGCAGCGTCCAGATCCGGAAATCGCCCGCCGGGCCCGCATCCGTCTCGTCGGCCAGCGGCGCGCGCACACGCGTGCCCGCGCGCACCGGGTAATAGTCGAGCCCGTCGAGCACGAACGCGCGCGGGTTCGACTGGAAGAAGCGGTTGCACGCATCGACGATCGCCGGCGTCGAGCGCTGGTTGACCGCGAGCGTGTAACACGCGCTCGCCCGCGCGCGCGCGGCCAGGTACGTGTGCAGATCCGCCGCGCGGAAGCTGTAGATCGCCTGCTTCGGATCGCCGACCAGGAACAGCGGCCCGCCGGGCGCGAAGATCCGGTCGAAGATCGCGAACTGCAGCGGATCGGTATCCTGGAACTCGTCGATCAGCGCGGCCGGATAGCGCGCGCGCAGCGTGTCGGCGAGCCACGGATGCTCGTGCAGCGCGTGATACAGGTTCGCGAGCAGATCGTCGAACGACACGATGCGCCGCGTGCGCTTGCGTTCGGCCAGCTCGCGCGGCGCCTCGTCGAGCCAGGCGGCGATCAGCGCGAGCCAGCGCGCGCGCTGCACGGCCTCGGCCGCGGCCACCGCCGCGTCGAGCGCGTCCGCGATCTCGAAGAACGGGTGCGCGGGCGTCGCGCCGCCCTTCTTCGTCGCCTTGACGAGCGCCGTGCGCGTCAGCTTCAGCGCGGCCTTCGGCAGCGCGGCCGTCGCATCGGCTTGCGCGAAATGCGCGGCCCATGCGTCGAGCGCATCGGCGATCGCCTCCGGCTTGTGCGAGCGCTGGTTGAGCGCCGGCTGCGCGGCGCGCAGCAATGCGTCGAGCGCGTCGCGCTCGGCCGCCCACATCCGGGCCGCCTCCGCGAAACATTCCGCCGCGGCCGCTTCCGCCGTTTCGTCCGGCTCCGCGACGCCGTCCCAGCGCAATGCGGCGAGCGGCTTCTTCAGCCGGCGCGCGAGCTGCGCGTCGAGCGCGGCCGGCCCCGCGCCGGATTCGACGAGCCACGCGGCGAAGCCCGGCCAGCGCGCCGCCATCGGTTCGACGCGGGTGCGCCAGAAATCCGCCGCGAGCTCGAAGCGCAGCGCCGCATCGTCGGCCTGCATCTCGAACGCGAACGGCATCGCGGCCGCGAACGGGGCCTCCTGCAGCGCGCGCTGGCAGAACGCGTGGATCGTATGAATCGCGGCCTGGTCGAAGGCGCGCAGCGCGCGCCGGATCCGCTTCGCCGCCGTCTCGGGATCGAGCACGCCGCCGTCGCCGAGCGTCGTGTCGACGAGCCGCGCGATGAACGGATCGCCGCCGTCGTCGCCGGTGTCGAGCGCGTGCGCGAGCTGCGCGAGCCGGCCGCGGATGCGCTCGTGCAATTCCGCGGTCGCGGCCTTCGTGAAGGTCACGACGAGAATCTGGTCCGCGCCGAGATCCTTCTCGAGCAGCAGGCGCACGTACAGCGCGCAGATGTTCCAGGTCTTGCCGGTGCCCGCCGACGCCTCGATCTGGTTGACGCCGTCCAGCGGACAGGCGAACACGTCGAGCTCGAGCGACGCGTGCGGATGCGATGCGCCGCTCATGCCGCCTCCCTCAGGTGCTCGACGAGCGGCTCGAACACGAGCCGCGCGAGCGTGCCGAACGGCTCGTCGAGCGACGGATTCGCGCCGCGCCACGCGATCGCGAGCGCGGGATCGTCGGCTTCGCTCACGACCCGGTCGTTGATCCACACGCTTGCCGCCTTCGCTTCGCTGTCGGTCACCCGGGCCCACGCGCTGCGCGGAAAGAAGCGCAGCGGCATGCGCCGGCCGGCCCTGAACAGCGCGGCGAGCGGCGCGAGGCGCTCGAGCGGCGCCGCGACGGGCGTCAGCTCGAACGCGCCGCCGCTGCCGAACCACAGCGTGCGGCGCGGCCCGTCCGGCACGGCTGCGCAGTAGACGAGATGCGCGAGCCATGCGGACAGGTAGTCCCGCGCGCTCGGCCGCGCATAGCGGAAGATAACCTGCCCCGCGGCCGTCACGCGATTCAGCGTGCCGTGCAGCGCGAGCGGCGCGGCCGCCGCGTCGCGCGACAGCGCCGCGTCGAACGGGCCGAACAACGCCTGCTCCGTTGCGGGCCACGCCGGCGCGACCTCGATCGAGAACGGCAGGCGCTCGGCGCCGTCGGCGAGCGCCTGCCGCACGTTCGTCGCCAGTTGCGTCAGCGAACCGAGCGCCTGGTCGCGCCACACGGCCCCGGTCGCGCCGCCCGGCAGCTCCGGGCTCGCGTCCGCGATCCGCAGCGCATGGTCGCGTGCGCGCGCGTCGCCCGATTCGATCAGGAGCGGCAGCACGCGCTCGGCGAGCGCGTCGCTGCCCGCGTAGTCGAGCGCGAATGGCTCGGTGTCGAGCAGTTCGGCCTGCGCGTCCGCGAGCACGATGCCGAGGCGCTCGCGCAGCAGAGCGCGCGCCGGGTGACGCCAGAAGCGCTCGAAGTCCGCGAACGCGACCGGCTCGACGGGCTCGGCCGGCAGCGGCTGCGCAAAGAACGCCGCGGCGCGCGCGCCGTCGCGCGACGGCTCGGCGGCCAGCAGCGCGGCGAGCGACGCCCGTTCCGCGTCATAGGAAAACAGCGGCCCTTCCGGCCGGAAATACTCGGCGGCGAACGGCTGCAGCGGATGCTCGACGAGGAACGCGCGACGCGCGGCGTCGACCGCGTCGGGCGCGGCGTCGGGACCGGCCGCGACGAGCGCGAGATGGTCGAGCAGCTCGTCGACGAGCGCGGCCGGCGGCAACGGCGCGTTGTCGCGGATGCTGCGCCCCGTGTAGGCGATCATCAGCCGGTCGCGCGCGCCGAGCACCAGGTCGAGGAACAGGTTGCGCTCGTCGTCGCGCCGCTGCCGGTCGCCGAGCTTCGGCAGCACGCCCATCAGGTCGAACTCGTCGGGGCGCGCGAGGCTCGGCAACACGCCGTCGTCCATCCCGAGCAGGCACACGATCCGGTACGGCAGCCCGCGCAGGCTCGTCAGCGACGAGAACGTCACGCCGCCCCACGGCACCCCGCCGCGAGCGGGATCGTCGAGCGCGGCGGCCAGCCCCGCGCGCACGACGGCGGCGGGCAGCCGTTGCTCGGGCGCGCCCTCCGCCATCGCCGCGAGCATCGCGTCGAGCGCGTCGCGCACGCCCGCGAGCGCGTCGGCGTAAGCGGCGCCGGAATCGAAGAAGCGCGCGAGCGTGTCGGCGAACAGCTCGCTCCACGCGCGCGGCGCGTGCGGCTCCGACACCCGCCGCGCGAACCCGTCGAGATCGTCGGTAAAGCGCGCGAGACGGCCGAGCAGTTCGGCCTCGCTGCCGGTCGCGGCCTCGATCGGCAGCCAGCCGCCGACCGGCGCCGCGCCGTCCGGCATCGCGTAGCCGAGAAACAGGCGTGCGAGCGCATCCGAGAACGTATGGCGCGGCGACGGCACCAGCGCGTCGTCGCTGGCTTGCGGCGCGAGCCCGCGGCGCGCGCCGGCGGCCGCCAGCCAGGTCTGCACGGTTTCGAGCGCGGCCGCGTCGATGCCGTAGCGCGCGGCCACCGCATCGACGCGCAGCCATTCGACCAGCTCCGGCGCGCCGACCTGCCGTTCGGGCAGCGCGAGCCAGTCGAGCAGCACGCGCGCGACCGGGTTCGCCTGCGACGGCGGCAGGCCGGAAATCCGGTACGGGATGCGCGCGCTGCCGGCGCCGGACGTGCCGAACACCGCGTCGATCAGCGGCCCCGCCGCGGCGAGATCGGCCACCGCGACCAGCACGTCGGACGGCCGCAGGCTGTCGTCCGCGTCGAACCATGCGAGCAGGCGGTCGTGCAGCACCTCGAGCTGGCGCGCGAGACTGTGGCACACGTGCACTTCGATGCCGTGTTCGGCCGGCGGCTCGCCGAGTTCCGCCTCGGACTGCAGGTCGAGGATCGCGTTCTGGATCCGCGCGAGCCACGTCGGCGCGGGATTCCCGACGTAGCGCGACGCGTCGCTCGACGCCGCGCTTTCGGTCAGCTCGTGCAGCATGTGCAGCTGCGCCTGGGTCTGGCGGCCCCATTCGGCGAGCAGCGGATGCCCGACTTCCTGGTAGTCGAGCCGCCCCGCCGCGTCGAGCGCCTCGGCGTGCGCGGCGGTGACGATGTCGAACCAGAATTCACGGCACGGATTGAGCGCGTAGATGCGCACGTCGATCCACCTCGACAGCTCGCGCAGCAGCGCGACGTGCAGCGGCGGCATCGTCGGCAATGCGAACACGCTGACCGATTCCGGCCAGTCCGCGCGCGCGACGGTGTCGAGATCGAGATGCCGCGCGTCGCCGAGGAAGCGGTGCGCGGGCGGCGTGCCGCTGTCGCTCAGCTCCGCGAGCAGCGCGCGCCACAGCGCCGCCTGCCAGCGCTCGTCGTCGCGCGCCGCGTCGCCGATCCCGCGCGGCGCGCCGTCGCCCGCGAGCACCGACTCGCCCGCCTGCCACGCGGCGAGCCATTCGGGACGATAGGTCAGGTAATGATCGAGCACCGTCGCGACGCGCTGCGCAAGCTCGTAGCGCATCGCATCGTCGGACGCGGACAGATATCCGGCGAGCCGCGGCGACGCAAGCCAGGGCGCATCGCCGCTCGCCTGCGCGAGCAGCCGGTAGCAGCGCCACACGAGGCGGTCGGGCGCGAACGGCGAGCGCGCCGGCACCGTCATCACGCGGCCGATCTGCGCCCACAGCCACTGCGCGAGATAGGTAAACTCGACGTTCGCGCACACGCCGTGGCGCTCGGCGATGTCGAGCTCGAGACGGCGGCGCAGCGCCGCGCTCGGCACGATGATCTGCTGAGGCGCCCACGGCGCGTTGCGGGCCGGGAACGCGGCCAGGTCGTCGAGCAGCGCGTCGGCCAGCGTTTCGTGACGGTTCGAATAGAAGAGATGGAGCATCAATCAAGCATCGGGACGTCGCGTCGGCGGGCCGGGCGAACGGAAGCACCAAGGATAGCAAAGGGACGCCGCAAAGCGTATCTGTCGAACGGCCAGGGGCTTGGGCCCCGCGAAATACGATAGACTCGTCGCCAGTCTCGATGCCGCCCTGGCGTCGTCTCGTCGTCAGCCATTCCGACCATCGATGCGCTATTCCGTCGAAATCAGAAAGTTTCTTTACAGCCAGTATTTTTTCGGTGGCCTGCGCATCGCGATCGGCGTGTCGCTGCCGGCCGTGCTGTGCCTGATCGTGTTCAACAACCGCGAGATCGGCTTCACGATCTCGACCGGCGCGCTCGGCGCCTGCGTCGTCGACATGCCGGGCCCGCTCAAGCACAAGCACAACGAAATGCTCGCGTGCAGCGTGATCGGCTTTCTCGCCGCGCTCGCGACGGGCCTCGCGACGCCCAACATCTTCGCGCTGTGGCTGACCATCGTGCCGCTCACGTTCGTGCTGTCGCTGATCGTCGTGTACGGCAACCGCTGGCCGCAAATCAGCTTCGCGACGCTGTTCATGATGGTGATGACGCTCGAAGAGAAGCTCACGCCGCTGCAGGCGTTCGTCAACGCGGGCTGGATTCTCGCGGGCGGCCTCTGGTACACGTATTGGGCCACCGTCGTGTCGAGCTGGCAGGCGCGCCGGATCGAGCAGCAGGCGCTCGCCGAGAGCCTGTTCGCGTGCGCCGACTACCTGCTCGCGCGCGCCGCGTTCTACGACCTCGACGCCGATCTCGACGAGTGCTATCGCAACCTGGTCGCGAAGCAGATCACCGCGGTCGAGACGCAGGAAACCGCACGCGACATCGTGCTGCGCAACCTGCCGAAGCTGCGGCGCGGCAAGCTCGACCCGGGCCGCGTGACGATGTACAACCTGTTCATCAACAGCGTCGACCTGCACGAGCTGTTCGTCGGCGCGCACACCGACTACCCGCTCGTGCGCAACACGTTCGGCGGCTCGGACCTGATCATCTTCTACCGCGACCTGATCCGCAAGGCGGCCATCGACCTCGAGCAGATCGGCCTCGCCGTGCTCGAGAACCGCGCGCCGCATTCGCGGATCAGCGTGAAGGCCGAACTGCGCGCGATCGAGTACGAGATCGAGCTGATGCGCAAGAAGAACTTCCCGACCACCAACGCCGAAGCGTACGCGGCGGTGCTCGCGACGTTCCGGCGCATCTGGAGCGCGACGCGCCTGATCGACCGGATGCGCCGCAACCTGTCGGGCCGCGCCGATCCGCAGCAGACCGAACTGCGGATCGACAAGGCGCTCACGCGCTTCCTGCAGCGCCGCAGCGTGTCGCCGCTGCTGGTCTTCTCGAACCTGAACATGCGCTCGCCGAGCTTCCGCCACGCGCTGCGCGTGACGATCGCGGTCGCGGTCGGCTTCTGGCTCGGGCGGCTCCTGCCGCTCACCAACGCGTACTGGATCGTGATGACGACCATCATCATCCTGAAGCCCGGCTACTCGCTGACCAAGCAGCGCAACACCGCGCGTATCGTCGGCACGCTGATCGGCTGCGCGGCGAGCGTCGCGCTGATCTACACGGTCAAGGATGCGCACCTGCTGATCGCGATCATGTTCGGCTCGATGGTGATGAGCTACAGCCTGCTGCTGTTCAACTACGCGGCGAGCGTCGTGTTCACGTCGGCATACGTGCTGCTGATGTTCCACCTGCTCGCGCCGGGCAACATGGCGATCATCGGCGAGCGCGCGATCGACACCGTGGTCGGCTGCATGATCGCGATCGCCGCGAGCCGGCTGTTCCCGTACTGGGAATACCGGCTGATGGGCAAGCAGGTCGCCGACATGCTGACGGCCACCCGCAAGTACTTCCAGGCCACGTGGCGCGCCGGGCGCGGCACGTCCGCGCCGGCGGTGCCGACCGCCGACGGCGCGGCCGTCGTGCCGGTCGTCGCCGCGGCGGTCGAAGCGCCGGCCGCCGGCCTCGACGACGATTATCCGTACCGCCTCGCCCGCAAGAACGTGCACATCGCGTTCGCGAACCTCGGCCAGGCATTCCAGCGGATGATGATCGAGCCGAAGGCGCACCAGCGCTTCGTGCCGGAGCTGAACGACCTGCTCGTGCAGACGCACGTGCTCGGCGCGCAGATCACGGCCGCCGCGCCGCTGATCCGCAACGCGTGCGCAGCCGAGCCGGGCTCGAGCCACGGCGACACGCTCGAACGCGGGCTCACCGCGATCCTCGAGAACCTCGAGAAGGCCGAGGCCGGCGAACCGCCGCCTGCGTACCAGCTCGAAGCCACCAAGCAGATCACGCGCGAGCTCGACGCAATGGTGGTCGCCGCCGAGCAGTCGGACGCGGTCGGCGCGGAACTCACGCACGACCTGAAGGTGCTCGCGCACCAGTGCAAGCAGATGCTCGCGTCGTCGCTGCTGATCCGCAAGGACGCGAGCGTCATCCGCCTGCCCGCATGACGTTTGCCGCCGCGGGCCGGCCCGCGGCGTTTCCCGATAAAGCGAAGCCCCACGCATGACCTGCCCGCGCCACGCGCACGCCGCGCGCCATTCCGTCCGGCGCGCCAGTCAGGGAATACCCGATTCCAGCCACCCGGCCCCGCTTGTTATCATTCGTTCACAATTAAGTTGTATAGACAACTTGAGACGACCAGACCGGCGCGCTCGCCCGGTCCGTCGCAAAACGATATCGGAGACTCGATGAAGAACTTGCAGCGCCACCTGAGCGCGCGGCACATCCGCTTTCTCGCGCTGGGCTCGGCGATCGGCACCGGCCTCTTCTACGGCTCGGCGTCCGCGATCCAGCTCGCGGGCCCCGCGGTGATCCTGGCTTACCTCCTCGGCGGCGCGGCCGTCTACATGGTGATGCGCGCGCTCGGCGAGATGGCCGTGCGCGAGCCCGTCGCCGGCTCGTTCGGCCACTACGCGACCGAGAACCTCGGCCCGTTCGCGGGCTTCGTCACCGGCTGGACCTACACGCTCGAAATGGTGATCGTCGCGATCGCGGACATCACCGCGTTCGGCATCTACATGGCCTTCTGGTTTCCGGGCGTGCCGCAGTGGATCTGGGTGCTCGCGGTCGTGACGATCATCTGCGGGCTCAACCTGTGCCACGTGAAGGTGTTCGGCGAGCTCGAGTTCTGGCTGTCGATCATCAAGGTCGGCGCGATCGTCGCGATGATCGGCGGCGGCGTCGCGATCCTCGCGGCCGGCATGCGCATCGGCCACGCGGCCGACGCGCCGTCGTTCGCGAACCTGTGGAATCACGGCGGCTTCCTGCCGAACGGGATCGGCGGGCTCGTCGCGTCGCTGTCGGTCGTGATCTTCGCGTACGGCGGCATCGAGGTGATCGGGATGAGCGCCGGCGAGGCGAAGGACCCGGAGCGCGTGATCCCGCGCGCGATCAACGCGGTGCCGGCGCGGATCCTGCTGTTCTACGTGCTGACGATGGTCGTGCTGATGTCGATCAGCCCGTGGACGAGCGTCGGCAACGACGGCAGCCCGTTCGTGCAGATCTTCTCCGCGCTCGGCGTGAAATCCGCGGCGACGATCCTCAACCTCGTCGTGATCAGCGCGGCGATCTCGGCGATCAACAGCGACATCTTCGGCGCGGGCCGCATGATGTTCGGGATGGCGCGGCAGGGCCAGGCGCCGCGCGTGCTGACGAAGACGTCGCGGCACGGGGTGCCGTGGGTCACGGTGCTCGTGATGGCCGGCGCGCTGCTCGTCGGCGTGCTGCTCAACTACCTGATGCCGAAGGACGTGTTCCTGATGGTCGCGGCGATCGCGACGTTCGCGACCGTTTGGGTGTGGCTGATGATCCTGCTGTCGCAGGTCGCGATGCGGCGGCGCCTGTCGGCCGCGGAAGTCGCGGCGCTGAAGTTCAAGGTGCCGCTGTGGCCCGTCGCGCCGGCGCTGACGATCGCGTTCATGGGCTTCGTGATCGCGATGCTCGGCTGGTTCGACGACACCCGCATCGCGTTGTATGTCGGCGCCGCCTGGCTCGTGCTGCTCGCGGCGGTCTTCTTCACGCGGCTCCGGCCGAAATTCGCCGCTGCGTCACGTTGACGCGCGGTTGATGCACGGTTGACGCATACGCGCGGCACCCCGCTTCGGCGGGCGTCCGCGCGCGGCGTCAGTGCGCGGCAGATGCGCTCGACGCGACGGCCGGGTGCGCGTCGTCGTACGCGCGCTTCTCCGAGATCGCGTTATAGAGGATCGTGCCGATCACGAGCAGCACGGCCACGACGATCAGGATGCTCACATTGCGTACAGGGTTCTTCTTGCGCTGATCGTTCATAGTCCGGCCCGGCTCCGTCAAATTCATCGAAGCGGGCATTCTACGCGCTTGCGTGCGCGTTGCCGCGCATTTCCCCACTCCCGCCGCCCTCCCGCCGCCCGCCCTTCTCCGCACCCGCTCAAGCTTTCATTTGATAATCGTTCCCATTTCGATCTAGAATCCGGAGTCTTTCATTCTGTAATGTTCCGGGCCGATCGAACGGCAGGCGCGGCCCGGCGCGCCCTCTTCGTCCGCCTGCCTCACGGAGCTCCCATGTCGCACTCGCGCACCCGCCTGCTTCCGCTCGTCGGCGCCGTCGCCTTCGCCGCCGCCGCGTTCGCGCCGCTCGCCCACGCCGCCGAGGAAGTCAGCCTGTACACCACCCGCGAGCCGAAGCTGATCCAGCCGCTGATCGACGCGTTCACGAAGCAGAGCGGCATCAAGGTCAACACGGTGTTCGTGAAGGACGGCCTGCTCGAGCGCGTGAAGGCGGAAGGCGGCCAGTCGCCGGCTGACGTGCTGATGACGGTCGACGTCGGCAACCTGCTCGACCTCGTCGACGGCGGGCTCACGCAGCCGGTGCGCTCGAAGGCGCTCGACGACGCGATTCCCGCGAACCTGCGCGGCGCGCAGGGCGACTGGTATGCGCTGTCGCTGCGCGACCGCGTGCTGTACGTCGAGAAGGACCTGAAGGTCGACGCGTTCCGCTACGAGGATCTCGCCGATCCGAAGTGGAAAGGCAAGGTCTGCATCCGCTCGGGCCAGCACCCGTACAACACGGCGCTCGTCGCCGCGATGATCGCGCACGACGGCGAGGCCGCGACCGAGAAATGGCTGCGCGGCGTGAAGGCGAACCTCGCGCGCAAGGCGACGGGCGGCGACCGCGACGTCGCGCGCGACATCCTCGGCGGCATCTGCGACGTCGGCCTCGCGAACGCGTACTACGTCGGCCACATGAAGCACGCCGAGCCGGGCACCGACGCACGCAAGTGGGGCGACGCGATCAAGGTCGTGCGGCCGACCTTCGCGAACGAGAAGAGCGGCGGCACGCACGTCAACATCAGCGGCGCGGCGGTCGCGAAGCACGCGCCGCACAAGGCCAACGCGGTCAAGCTGCTCGAATACCTCGTGTCGCCCGACGCGCAGACGCTGTATGCGCAGGCGAACTACGAGTATCCGGTGCGCGCGAACGTGAAGCTCGATCCGGTCATCGCGAGCTTCGGCACGCTGAAGGTCGATCCGCTGCCGCTCGCGGAAATCGCGAAGTACCGCAAGCAGGCCAGCCAGCTCGTCGACAAGGTCGGCTTTGACAACTGACGCCCCGCTCGCGCCCGCGCGCCGCTTGCGGCGCACGCCGCGCCTGACGGGCGGCGTGTGGCTCGCCGCGGCGCTCGCGATCGCCGCGGCGGTCGCGGCGCCGCTCGCCACGCTCGTCGGCGCCGCGTTCGATGCCGACCTCGCGCACTGGCGGCATCTCGCCGAATTCGTGCTGCCGCACGCGCTCGCGAACACGCTGCTGCTGCTCGCGGGCGTCGGCGCGATCGTCACGCTGGTCGGCACCGGCTGCGCGTGGCTCGTCACCGCGTACGACTTCCCGGGGCGCCGCGCGCTGACCTGGGCGCTGCTGCTGCCGCTCGCGGTGCCGACCTACATCGTCGCGTTCGCGTATCTCGACCTGCTGCACCCGATCGGCCCCGTGCAGGGCGCGATCCGCTGGCTGCTCGGCTTCGACAGCCCGCGCCAGTTCCGCCTGCCCGACCTGCGCTCGCTGCCCGGCGCGATCTTCGTGCTCGGCTTCGTGCTGTATCCGTACGTGTACCTGAGCACCCGCGCGATGTTCGTCACGCAGTCGGCGAGCCTGCTCGAAGCCGCGCGCACGCTCGGCGCGGGACGCATCGCGACGTTCTGGCGGGTCGTCGTGCCGCTCGCGCGGCCGGCGATCGCGGTCGGCGTGAGCCTCGCGCTGCTCGAGACGCTGAACGACATCGGCGCATCGGAATTTCTCGGCGTGCAGACGCTGACCGTGTCCGTCTACACCACCTGGATCACGCGCTCGGATCTCGCCGGCGCCGCGCAGATCGCGCTCGCGATGCTCGCGATCGTCGTCGGCATGATCGTGCTCGAGCGCTACGGGCGCCGCCGCCAGCGCTATGCGCACGGGCGGCGCATGCGCCCGCTCGCGCCGCGCCGCCTGAGCGGCCCGGCCGCGTGGGGCGCCGCCGCGCTCGGCTGGCTGCCGGTGCTGCTCGGCTTCGGCGCGCCGGCCGCGTATCTCGCGGTCGAAACGGGCAAGCGGCTGCATCTCGTCGGCGGCGTGTCTGCGCAGCTGCTGACGGGGCTCGCCAACACGCTGACGATCGCGCTCGCCGCGACCGCGGCGACGCTCGCCTGCGGGCTGATCGTCGCATGGGCCGCACGCGCGCAGCGCGACAGCGCGGGCGCGGGTCCGGCGCGCGTGGGCGCGCGAATCGCGAGCCTCGGCTACGCGGTGCCGGGCACGGTGCTCGCGATCGGCCTGCTGCTGCCGCTCGCGGCCGCCGACCGCGCGATCGGCGCGGCGCTCGGCCGCGACGGGCTGATCCTGATGGGGTCCGCGGCCGCACTCGTGATCGCGTACACCGTGCGCTTCCTCGCGATCTCGGCCGGCAGCATCGAAGCCGGCCTCGCACGCATCCCGCCGTCGCTCGAACAGGCGGCGCGCTCGCTCGGCGAAACCGCGGGCGGCACGCTGCGGCGCGTGCACCTGCCGCTCCTGCGGCCCGCGCTGACGACGAGCGCGCTGCTGGTGTTCGTCGACGCGATGAAGGAGCTGCCCGCGACGCTGCTGCTGCGTCCGCTCAACTTCGACACGCTCGCGACCTGGCTGTATGCGGAGGCTGCGCGCGGCACCTACGAGGAAGGCGCGGTCGCCGCGCTCGCGATCGTGCTCGCCGGGCTCGTGCCCGTGATCCTGCTCGCCCGCACCCGCCACCAGATCGGAGCCTGACACCGTGAACCTGCTCGAACTCGACGCCCTCACCCTCGCCTACGACACACCGCACGGCCCCCGCACGGTGGTCGACGGGCTGAGCCTCGCGCTGGCCCGCGGCGACATCGGCTGCCTGCTCGGCGCGTCCGGCTGCGGCAAGACGACCGTGCTGCGCGCGATCGCCGGCTTCGAGCCGGTGCGCGCGGGCCGCATCCTGCTGGACGGCGCGCCCATTGCGACGCCGACGCTCGACGTGCCGCCCGAGCGGCGGCGCATCGGCATGATGTTCCAGGATTACGCGCTGTTCCCGCACCTGAGCGCCGCGGACAACGTCGGTTTCGGGCTGCGGCGGCAGCCGAAGGCCGCGCGGCGTGCGCGCGTCGCGCAGATGCTCGAACTCGTCGGCCTCGCTCACGCCGCCGCCGCGTATCCGCACGAGTTGTCCGGCGGCCAGCAGCAGCGCGTCGCGCTCGCCCGCGCGCTCGCGCCGTCGCCGGAACTGCTGCTGCTCGACGAGCCGTTCTCGAACCTCGACGTGGATACCCGCGAACGGCTCGCGTTCGAGGTGCGCGACATCCTGAAGGAAACCGGCCACACGGCGATCGTCGTCACGCACAACCAGGCGGAAGCCGTCGCGCTGGGCGACCGGATCGGCGTGATGCACGAAGGCCGCCTCGCGCAGTGGGACACGCCGTATGTGCTGCGTCACGAGCCGGCCGACGCGTTCGTCGCGTCGTTCGTGCGCGACGACACGCTCGCCGACGAGCGGCGGCGCGCGCTCGCGCGCGGCTGCTGACGCGCCGATCGCGCCGATCGCGCCGAAGCAACGGGGCGCGGCGGCCCGCGCGGCCGTCAGCGCGCACGGCTAAGCGCCGTCGTCCGCGCGCACCGGCAGTGCGGTCGAGTACTTGATCTGCTCCATCGCGAACGACGAGCTGACGTCGAACAGCGGCACCGAGCGGATCAGCTGCTTGTAGACGCGGTCGTAGTCGTCGATGTCGGCCACCACGACGCGCAGCAGGTAATCGGTCTCGCCGCTCATCCGGTAGACCTCGACGACTTCCGGCATGTCGCGCACCGCCTGCGTGAAGCGCTGCGCCCATTCCTCGGTGTGCTGGTTCGTGCGCACCGCGACGAACACCGTCGTGCCGACCCCCAGCTTGCGCGGATCGCACAGCGCGACCTGCGCGCGGATCGCGCCGGTTTCCTTGAGCCGCTGCACGCGCTTCCAGCACGGCGTCTGCGACAGGTTCACGCGCTGCGCAAGTTCCGCGATCGGCAGCGTGGCATCCGCCTGCAACAGCTCCAGCAGCTTGCGATCGATGGCATCCATTTCCCCGGTTCCTCGTGTATAGAAATTTATTCTATGCATACTTCGTTCGGGGGAACAATATGAAAAAACGCTTCTCGGCGTCGACCGGTATAAATACCGACATGCGCGTGCGGCGCGCGTAAGCGCGAACCCTGGTCAGGGCGTAGAGGAAGTCACACGCCAATCGCGGCGGCTCACGCGCCGCCGCCGTCGCGCGCGGCCCGCGCCGCTGCCGCCGCCGTTGCCGGCGCAGACGCCAACGGTTCATTGGCCGCCCCGGCCTCGCCCGCCCCGACGACCGGCCCTTCGACCGCCCCGTCTGCCGCCGCGCTGCGCGGCGACGACACCACCTGCATCTGCGGCACCGGAATCTCGATGCCTGCCGCCTCCATCCGCGCCTTCACGCGCGCGTTGAACGCGCGCATCACGGTCGACTGCTGCAGCGGCTGCGTACGGATCTGCCCCTTGAAGATCAGCCAGTTCGGCTCGAAGCGATCTAGCCCCCACACCTCGACGCCGCCCAGCATCAGGCGCCGCACCGTGAAGTCGCTCCACAGGTCGGCGCCCGCGTCGCGGATCAGGTGCGTGATCTCGTCGACGTCGGCGGACAGCGGCGCGCGCACCTCGAACACCGCGCAGCCGAAGTCGCGCGACAGGTTCTTGACGATCTTGATCTGCGAGAACGGAATCGCGTGCAGCGCGCCCTGCCCGTCGCGCAGCCGCACGGTGCGGATCGACAGGTGCTCGACGGTGCCCGCGTGGCCGCCGTCGACGTCGATCCAGTCGCCGACCGAGATCGTGTCCTCGACGATGATGAACAGCCCGGTGATCAGGTCGGACACGAGCGACTGAGCGCCGAAGCCGACCGCGAGGCCGATCACGCCGGCGCCGGCGAGCAGCGGCGTGACGTTGATGCCGAGGTTCGCCGCGGTGACGACCGCGGCGATCGTGAGGATCGTGACGAACACCACGTTGCGCACGAGCGGCAGCATCGTGCGCGCGCGCACGCTCGGATTGCGGCCGCGGCGCGCGGCCGCCGAATTGAGCGCCTCGAGGATCGCCGTATCGACGATGATCCACGTGAGCCACGACACGAACCACGTGATGACGATCGCGGACATCGCCTGCGCGATGCCGCGCGCCGCCACGCTGTGCTCGACGATGCGCGCGATCGAGATGCCCCACAGCCGCGACGTCAGCTCGACGTAGCCGAGCCAGATGAACAGCGTCATCAGCGAGCCGGCGAAGCGCACGAGCCGCGCCACGTAGGCGGACTGGTTGCGCCGCACGCGGCGGTGCGCGGGGTTCGGACGGGTGACGCGCAGCACGACCGCCGACAGGAAAAACGCGAGCACCAGCAGCAACGCGGTGACGATCGACGTCTGCAGCAGGTTCGACGACGTGCGGCTGCCCGCCAGCGTGCCGAATACCGCGGCGAACGCGAGCAGCAGCACCGGCACCGGCCAGATCCACGCGGCAAATTCGGCCATCTCGGTCGTCGCGCGATGCCCGGTGCGCAGCGCGTAGCTGCGGTTGCGGATCAGGTGCGCGACCGGGCGCCGGAACGCGAGCGCGAAATACGCGCACAGCGTGGCCGCGATCATGTTCGCGACCGTCGCGATCAGGCCCGCGAGATTGGTGCCGAGCAGATGCGCGACGTCGTAGTTGAGCGCCGCGTCGCCGAGCGCGCCGAACGCGCCGATCACGCGCAGCAGGCGCCACGATCGCTCGATCAGCACGCGCCCCGCCGCGCGGCGGTGGCCGGCGCTGAACAGCGCGAACATGATCAGGCACAACGCCGCGAACACCGAGCCCGCCACGATCGCATACGCGATCACGAGCGCGACGGTGCGGCCGAGCGATTCCGGCAGGTTGCGCGCGATCGACAGCACGAGCACGAACGCGATGATCCACGGGCCGACCCGGCGCAGCGCGAACATCAGCATCTCGTGCGCGCTCGGGTTCGGATTCAGCCTGACGGCCACGCCCAGGCGCGCGGCGAGCCGCTGCTGCACGGCAATCAGCGCGACCGCGCACGCCCCCCAGCCGACCAGCAGCAACGCGCAATCGAGCAGGGTCATGCCGAACGATTCGGGGCCGTGGCCGCTCACGATCGTATAGAGCTCGTTGCCGGCCGCGGTGAAGCGCCCCGCCCAGTAGTGCAGCGGCGAATCGCCCTGCTTCATGCTCGATTCGACGGACGCCATCCCGGACGCGATCGCGCCCCACAGGCCGGCGTTCGCCGCCGACGGGGCCGATGTGGCGGAAGCCGCCTGCGCGGTCTGCGCGACGTCGCGCAACGCCTTAAGTTGCGACACGAGCGCGGTCCGCTGCCGATCGTTGTCGAGCATGCGGATCACGGAATTGAACGATTGCGCGATCTCGGCGGCGCTCGCCGGCGACGGTGCGGAAGCCGCCGCGGCGCCCGACGCGGCCGCGCCGGAAGCCGCAGACGCGGGCGCCTCGGCAACCGCGGGCGCGATCAGCTTCTGGAACGTCGCGAGCCCGGGCACGGTCGCCGCCGGCGCGGGCTGCGCGAACCCGACCCCGAACACGAGCCCGAGCGCGGCGGCACACGTCGCGATACGGCCCGCAACACGGGCCCCGACACGGGCCGTAACAAGGGGCCGGACCGGCCGACGCACTGCGACAAGGCAGGACAGCAAAACGACACAACAGGCCATTGCTGCCCAGCCCGGAAATTGCAAGGATAACGAAAGCAAATTGCGATCCTGTCTGGGGGAGCACGGATCGCCTAGTGTAGCGTCAACCGGCGGAGCCCCCGCCAAAACGGGCCGCGCCGCCGTCCGCCGCTCAATACGCAACGGTCGCGATCTCGCGCACGAAGCTGCCCTGCTCGAGCGCGTCGACGAACGCGATCGCGTAGTCTTCGGCCGAGATCTTGCTGTCGCCGTTCGCGTCGACGATCAGCTTGCCGGCGCCGGTGCGGAAGGTGCCCGTGCGCTCGCCCGGGGCGATCAGCGCGGCCGGCGCGAAGAACGTCCAGTCGAGATCGCCGACGCTGCGCAGGTACGTGAGTGCATCGCGGTGCGCGAGCGCGACCGCCTTGTACGCGTCCGGGAAGCCTTCGGCGTCGACGAGCTGCTTGCCCGGCGCGACTTCGAGCGAGCCCGCGCCGCCCACCACGACGAGCCGCTTCAGGCCGGCCCGGCGCACGCCGGCGACGAGCGCCTCGGTGGCCGCGACCACCTTCGCCGGATCGTCCTGCTTCGGGCCGTACGCGCTCGCGACGACGTCGTGGCCCGGCAGCGCGGCCGCGATGCTCGCCGGGTCGAACAGGTCGGCGGCCTTCGCGGTGATGCCGGCGCCGCCCGCGCCCGGCGTGCGCGACAGCGCCGTCACGCGGTGCCCGCGCCGCGCGGCTTCCGCGACGATGCGCGAGCCGATCGTGCCGGTTGCGCCGAACAGGGCGATGTTCAAGGTACGTTGCGTCATGTCGATTCTCCAGAAAGAAAGATATGTAACTTAGTTAATTACATATAAGATCGAAAAAAATGGGGTGATCCACCCCGTTGCACCGGCCACGCGCGGCGCGGCCGGCTCACTGCTCCGTCATTCGCTCATCCGCTCATCCGCCGACGCCGGCCCGATCCAGCCGAAGCTGCTCGGAATTCAGCACGTCGGCCGTCACGTCGGTCAGCGTGCGGGTGGCGAGCGATGCTTCCATCGCGCGCTGCGCATCGCCGATATAGTCGGTCAGCACGCCCTGGATGTGCCGCCCGACGAGACACGCCGGATTCGGCGCCTCGCGATGCAGCGCAAACAGCTGCGCGTCGTCGACCGCCCGGTACACGTCGAGCAGCGTGATGCTGCCCGGCTCGCGCGCCAGCAGCGCGCCGCCGCCCGCGCCGAGCTGGGACGTCGTGAGCCCGGCCGCCGCGAGCATCGACAGCAGCCGGCGAATCAGCGCCGGATTCGTGTTCACGCTGCCGGCGATGATGTCGGACGACAGCGGCACGCCCTCCTGCATCGACAGCAAGGCGAGCACGTGAACGGCAAACGCGAATCGGCTGCTGGTATTCATTCCTTGCTCACTCGACCGCCGCCGGTCCGAACCGGCTGCCGGCGACAATGTGTAACCATGATAATTACATTTAGTGAATCGTGCAAGCGGCCGCTCACTGGCCGCTGGCAGGCTTGGTGGCGGACGCGCCCTGCTGGCTCCACTGCTGGAGCTTGCGCCCGGCTTCCGCGAGCTTCGCGCCGGCTTCGGACGCAGCGTGCGCGACGACCGCGGACGCCGCAGCGTCGATCTGCGCCTGCGCGGCGGACGCGAGGCCGCTCGCGGAGAGCGGCGGCACGGCGGACGCCGCGGACGCGATGCCGGCCTTCGCCGCGCTCGTCACCTGGTCGATCGCCTGCGCCGCGTGCTTCGCCGCGTCGGCGGCCGCGCTCGCGGCCGTGTCGGGTTGCGCGGGCGAGCCCGACTTCTCGCATCCTCCGAGCAGCAGCGCCGCGCACGCGGCGGCAACCGCCAGCGCGGGCCCGTGCCCGCTCACTCGCCATTCACTTGCCTTCATCTGCATTCCCCGGCCACGCGCCGCGCGGCCTTTCTGGTTGAAACGACGTCGATGATACCGCCGATGCACGCCGCATTTCGCTCACTCCGGGTTAAAAACAGCTTTCAATTTCGGATTCGTCTGATTCAATCGCGCGTGCGATCGCCCTAAAGTGAAGCCCCCCCGACCCGCGTCGCCCGCGATCCGCATTTCATGGACTTTCTCGTCAACTGGCTCATCATCCTGGCGGCCCTGCTGGCCGTCGCCTGGCTCCTGTGTCTGCGCGCGCCGTGCGCGCGCCACCCGCCGGAGATCGGCCGCGCGCGCCGCATCGCGTCCGCGCGCCTGCTCACGCAGGGGATTCTCGGCTTCTGGACGGCCGCGCTGATCGTCGCACGCGAATTGCTGGCGGCCGACAGCGCCGACGCGTCCCCGGCCGGCTTCGCGGCGATCGTGTTCGCCGCGCTCGGGCTCGCGGCCGTCGCCGCGTACTGGTGCGCCTGCGCCGCGCGGCTGCGCCGCCCGCGCCTGTTCTTCCGGCGCTGCTGACGCGCCGGGCCGGTGCGCGATGCCGCACCATCGCGCACCATTGCGCGCCTCGTCCGCACCAGATCGGAACGTCACGCACTACACCCGTGCGACCGCTGCCGCCCCGTTTTGGACAGGCGCCACTCCCCGGTGCGCGCGCATCGCGCCGGCGCCCCATCCGGCAGCGCGCGCCGCACCAATTCCACGCAGCCGTTCACCAGCTTGGCTCGATTTTTGCGTTCCTCGCCCTCTTTTTGAGCAAGGAAGCCTCGGAATGGATGGTCTGAAATCCGGCGTCGACACGCTGTTCCTGTTGATCGGCGCCGTCATGGTGCTCGCGATGCACGCGGGCTTCGCGTTCCTCGAACTGGGAACCGTGCGCAAGAAGAACCAGGTCAACGCGCTCGTGAAGATCCTGGTCGATTTCTCGGTGTCGACCATCGCGTACTTCTTCATCGGCTATACGATCGCGTACGGCGTCGAGTTCTTCGACGACATCGGCACGCTGTCGCAGCACAGCGGCTATGCGCTCGTGCGCTTCTTCTTCCTGCTGACGTTCGCCGCGGCGATTCCGGCGATCATCTCCGGCGGCATCGCCGAGCGCGCGAAATTCAACCCGCAGCTCGTCGCGACGCTGATCATCGTCGGCTTCGTCTATCCGTTCTTCGAAGGCATCGCGTGGAACGAGCGCTTCGGCGTCCAGGCGTGGCTCGCGCACGCGTTCGGCGCGCCGTTCCACGATTTCGCGGGCTCGGTCGTCGTGCACGCGTTCGGCGGCTGGGTCGCGCTGCCCGCCGTGCTGCTGCTCGGCGCGCGCCACGGCCGCTACGGCAACGACGGCCGGATCGCCGCGCACCCGCCGTCGAACATCCCGTTCCTCGCGCTCGGCGCCTGGGTGCTCGCGGTCGGCTGGTTCGGCTTCAACGTGATGAGCGCGCAGACGCTCGACAAGGTGAGCGGCCTCGTCGCGCTGAACTCGCTGATGGCGATGGTCGGCGGCACGCTCGCCGCATGGATGGCCGGCCGCAACGATCCGGGCTTCACGTACAACGGCCCGCTCGCGGGGCTCGTCGCGGTCTGCGCGGGGTCCGACGTGATGCACCCGATCGGCGCGCTCGCGACCGGCGCCGCGGCCGGCGCGCTGTTCGTCGCGATGTTCACCCGCGTGCAGAACAAGTGGCGCATCGACGACGTGCTCGGCGTGTGGCCGCTGCACGGGATGTGCGGCGCGCTCGGCGGCATCGCGGCCGGCGTGTTCGGGCTGCCCGCGCTCGGCGGCCTCGGCGGCGTCGCGTTCGGCTCGCAGGTCGTCGGCACGCTCGGCGGCATCGCGATCGCGCTCGCCGGCGGCACGCTCGTCTACGGCGCGCTGAAGGCGACGGTCGGCCTGCGCCTCGACCGCGAGGCGGAATTCGACGGCGCCGACCTGTCGATCCACCGCATTTCGGCGACGCCCGAACGCGACTGAGATTCGAGCGAACACTCGACAACCCTACAACTTCGATTCAAAAAACTTTCATCTGGCGTCCCTACACTTCGGTTCAGTTTTCAATTCGCCTTCGCCCGGCTTGCGATCGCAAGCAACGCGAAGGCGACGACGCTTCCAACAACCGAAACTGGACACCACATGCCCGCGTTGCCCAATGCTTCCCGTCGCCAGGCCCTGAAGATTCTCGCCGGCGCGCCCATGCTTCCCCTTTCCGGACTCGCGCTGCCCGCCCTGCTGACGGGCTGCGGCGGCGACGACAATCCGGCCGCGACGCCGGCCGCCGCGGCATTCGCCGCGGCGAGCTTCGCGTCGATGGCGGCGCCCGCGCTCGACAACCCGGCGGCCATGGCGACGACGACGGTGGGCTCGACGCTGTCGGTGTCCTTCTCCGACGGCACGTCGCGCAACTTCAAGCTCGCCTACCGGCCGTTCTTCGTGACGGGCGACCTGGTGCCGGACGGCAAGGGCGGCACGATCCTCGCGGGCGGCTACTACGACATCAACAACCAGCCGATCATCGACCGCTCGGTCGCGGGCAAGGAGCGCCAGTTCTATTCGGACTGCCCGGACGGCAGCTCGCTGCTGACGCTGAAGAACGCGAACGTGCCCGGCGTGAAGGGCAATACGGTGTTCGCGGTCGTGCAGTTCGAATACACGACGCGCGACCAGGCGAGCGTGTCGCAGTACGGCCAGCTGCCGTCGCCGATCGCGGTGCTCACGCTCGACCAGGACCCGGCCACCGGCGCGCTCAAGCTCGTCAAGTACCACAACGTCGACACGTCCAAGGCGCACGGCCTGTGGATCACCTGCGGCGCGAGCCTGTCGCCGTGGGGCACGCACCTGTCGAGCGAGGAATACGAGCCGGACGCGACGAAGGCCGCGACCGACGCGCAGTTCAAGGCATTCAGCCGGAACACGTTCGGCGACGAGACGAAGGCCAACCCGTATCACTACGGCCACCTGCCCGAGATCACCGTGAACCCGGACGGCACCGGCACCGTGAAGAAGCACTACTGCCTCGGCCGCATCTCGCACGAGCTGATCCAGGTGCTGCCGGACCAGCGCACCGTGATGATGGGCGACGACGCGACCAACGGCGGCCTGTTCATGTTCGTCGCCGACAAGGCGGCCGACCTGTCGGCCGGTACGCTGTACGTCGCGAAGTGGACGCAGACGTCGTCGGCGGGCGCGGGCTCCGCGACGCTCACGTGGATCAAGATCGGCCACGCGACGAGCGCCGAGATCGAGGCGCTCGCGAACACGCTGAAGGCATCGGACATCATGGACGTGTCGACGACCGATCCGGCCGACGCGAGCTTCACGAAGGTCCACTTCGGCGGCAAGTTCAACTGGATCCGCGTGAAACCGGGCATGGAAAAAGCCGCCGCGTTCCTGGAGACGCACCGCTACGCGGCGCTGCTCGGCGGCAGCATGGCGTTCACGAAGCTCGAAGGCACGACGGTGAACGCGAAGGACAAGATCGTCTACACGGCGATGTCGCGGATCGAGACGTCGATGGTCAAGGGCAACGCGGTGTCGCGCGACGTCGCACTCGACAAGAAGATCGCCGCGGGCGCCGTCTACGCGCTGAACCTGAAGGGCGGCCAGCGCGACACGTCGGGCGCCGCGATCGACAGCGACTGGGTGCCGGTCGACATGAGCGCGCCGGCCGCGCTGGTCGGCGAGGACCTCGCCGCCGCCGACGCGCTCGGCAACCTCGCGAACCCGGACAAGATCGCGAACCCGGACAACCTGAAGTTCTCGGAGAAGCTGCGCACGCTCTTCATCGGCGAGGACTCGGGCATGCACGTGAACAACTTCCTGTGGGCGTACAACGTCGACACGAAGGCGCTCACGCGCGTGCTGTCCTGCCCGGCCGGCGCCGAATCGACGGGCCTGCACGCGGTCGACGAGATCAACGGCTGGACCTACATCATGAGCAACTTCCAGCACGCGGGCGACTGGGAGTCGCCGCTGCACGACAAGGTCAAGCCGACCCTCGATCCGCTCGTACGCGCGAACTTCAAGGACCGCTTCGGCGCGAGCGTCGGCTACCTGACGGCCGAGCCGACCAGCATCAAGCTCGCGAAGGCCTGACGCCCTGCACCGGTTCCCGTCGGCGACGGGAACCGCCCCCTGCTTCATCACGTTTCATTCGTGGCGCTACGCTGCTTCACGCGCGATGCCCCTTGCGGGCGTCGCGCTTTTTTTTCGCCCGTGCCGGGCGCGCGCAAAAAAAAAGCGCCACGGAGACCGTGGCGCTAAAAAAGTTCTAGCCATTCCGAGGGCCGTGCTAGAACCTGAGAGACTGCGCAAAACATCGTTGCCGGTTAAACTGCGAAACGATGTTTCGAAAACGTGAGACATTCTTTCCGTTTCCGCCGGACAAGTCAAGCGGTATTTGCATCCAACGATGCGGTTTTCCGCGATGCAGGATCAGGAGTTTTCCTAATAAACCAAGGGTGAACCCGTAAAATCCCATGTCATGACCGGTTGACCCGAATAACATGCATCCTTTGACAATCATCCTACAATTCCAACAAAATTGAAATCCAGTTTCGGAAATAGAGAGAACGCCCCGTGTCGACACCCGTGAATCCTCCTGCTTCCCGCGAACGCGAATCGTCGCCCGACGAAATCACCGCGCTCGCGCGCGGCCTGGCCGTGCTGCGGCGCATCGCCGCCGCCGACGCGCCGGTCAGCAACCGCGAGCTGACCGAACTGACCGGCATCCCGAAACCGACCGTGTCGCGGATCACCGCGACGCTCGTCAGCGCCGGCTTCCTGTTCCAGCTGCCCGACAGCGAGCGGTTCGTGCTCACCGCGTCGGTGCTGGAGCTGAGCCACGGCTTCCTGCGCAACTTCGACATCCGCGCGCGCTCGCGGCCGTTCATGATCGAGCTGGCCGAGCGCACGTCGCTGTCCGTGCACCTCGCGGTGCGCGACCGCCTCGACATGGTCGCGATCGACGTGATCCGGCCGCGCTCGGCGGTGCTCGTCACGCGCCTCGAGATCGGCTCGCGGATGGACATCGCGCGCACCGCGGTCGGCCGCGCGTATCTCGCCGCGCTCGAGGACGACGAACGCCGCGGGCTGATCGACGCGCTGCGGGCCGCGGCGGGCGACGACTGGCCGCACGTGTTCGCGCGGCTCAACCCCGCGCTCGACGATGCGCAGCGCCAGGGCCACACGATCGCGATCGGCGAATGGCGCGAGGGCCTGAACGCGGTCGCCGCCGGGTTCGTCGGCCCGTCGGGCCAATGCTATTCGGTCAATTGCGGCGGCGCGTCGCACCAGTGCCCGCCCGAATGGCTCGACGAGCACGTGGTGCCGGCGCTGCACGAATGCATCGCGAAGATCACCCGCGAGATCGGCGGCGCGCCCGCCCGGCGCCGCGTCGCTTGACGTGCGCGGCCCCGTCCGTCGCGTTCTGTAACGAACGTAACCCGTTGAAAGATAGACCGCTGGACTGTAACGGGGACGGGACGTAGCATCATGCCCATCGTCGCGCCGCCCTCGCGGTGCGCACCGCTCTTTTCCCGCGCAGGACGGGGCCCGGCCGGCTCCCCCTGACGCCGCATGCACATGCGCTGCCCGCCTCGCGGCACGCCGTCTTTCAGACCGAACCGATGGACAACCAACAAAAGCCCACGCCCCCCGCGCACGACCCTGCGCCCGCCTCCCCCGCCGCGCGCCGCCCGCGCCGCAAGCTGATGCTCGGCGCGCTCGCGCTCGTCGCGGCCGGCGGCCTGCTGTGGTGGCATCCGTGGAGCGGCGCGTCCGACGGCAAGTCCGGCACGGGTGCGAGCGCGGGCAGCGGCCGCCATGGCCGCGGCGGCCCGGCCGCGATGGCGAACGTGCCGCAGCCGGTGCAGGTCGCAGCCGCGACGCGCGGCGAAATGCCGATCGTGCTGTCCGCGCTCGGCACCGTGACGCCGCTCGCGAACGTGACCGTCAAGACGCAGCTGTCGGGCTACCTGCAGTCGGTCGCGTTCCAGGAAGGCCAGCTCGTGAAGAAGGGCGACGTGCTCGCGCAGATCGACCCGCGCCCGTACCAGAACGCGCTCGAGAACGCCGAAGGCACGCACGCGCGCGACGCGGCGCTGCTCGCGACCGCGCGCCTCGACCTGAAGCGCTACCAGACGCTGCTCGCGCAGGATTCGATCGCGTCGCAGCAGGTCGACACGCAGGCGTCGCTCGTCAAGCAGTACGAGGGCGCGGTGAAAACCGACCAGGCGGCGATCGATTCCGCGAAGCTGAACCTCGTCTACGCGCGCATCACCGCGCCGGTGTCGGGCCGCGTCGGCCTGCGCCAGGTCGACCCGGGCAACTACGTGACGCCGGGCGACACGAACGGCATCGTCGTGATCACGCAGATCCAGCCGATCAGCGTGATCTTCACGACGTCCGAGGACAACCTGCCGCAGATCCTCAAGCAGATGAACGCGGGCAGCAAGCTGTCGGTCACCGCGTACAACCGCAACAACACGGTGCCGCTCGAGGCCGGCTCGCTCGAGACGCTCGACAACCAGATCGACACGGCCACCGGCACGGTCAAGCTGCGCGCGACGTTCGCGAACCAGGACGGGCTGCTGTTCCCGAATCAGTTCGTCAACACGCGGCTGCTCGTCGACACGGTCCGCGACGCGACGATCGTGCCGACCTCGGCGGTGCTGACGGGCTCGATCGGCCAGTTCGTCTACGTCGTCAAGCCGGACGGCACGGTGACGGTTCGCAAGGTCAAGATCGGCCCGGTCGACGGCGAGCGCACCAGCATCGTCGACGGCGTCGCGGTCGGCGAGCGGGTCGTCACCGACGGGTCCGACCGCCTGCGCGAAGGCTCGACGATCACGATCCCGGCCGACAAGCCGAAGGGCGCGTCGGGAACACCGGGCGCGCACGGCGCGGGCGCGGCCTCCGGCGCATCCGGCACGCAAGGCGAGCACCGCGGCCAGCATCGCGGCGGCGCATCGCAAGCGCCGGCACGGTAACGCGCGGACCGTCCGATGAATCCGTCCCGCATCTTCATTCTCCGGCCGGTCGGCACCGCCCTCCTGATGGCGGCCATCATGCTGGCCGGCCTCGTCGCGCTGCGCTTCCTGCCGCTCGCGGCGCTGCCCGAGGTCGACTACCCGACCATCCAGGTGCAGACCTTCTATCCCGGCGCGAGCCCCGAGGTGATGACGTCGTCGGTGACCGCGCCGCTCGAACGGCAGTTCGGGCAGATGCCGTCGCTGAACCAGATGTCGTCGCAGAGCTCGGCCGGCGCGTCGGTGATCACGCTGCAGTTCGCGCTCGACCTGCCGCTCGACGTCGCCGAACAGGAAGTGCAGGCCGCGATCAACGCGGCCGGCAACCTGCTGCCGTCCGACCTGCCCGCGCCGCCGATCTACGCGAAGGTCAACCCGGCCGACGCGCCGGTGCTGACGCTCGCGGTCACGTCGAAGACGCTGCCGCTCACGCAGGTGCAGGATCTCGCCGACACGCGGCTCGCGATGAAGATCTCGCAGGTCGCGGGCGTCGGCCTCGTCAGCCTGTCGGGCGGCAACCGCCCGGCCGTGCGGATCCAGGCGAACCCGACCGCGCTCGCGCAGTACGGGCTGAACCTCGACGACCTGCGCACGACGATCTCGAACCTGAACGTCAACACGCCGAAGGGCAACTTCGACGGCCCGACGCGCGCGTACACGATCAACGCGAACGACCAGCTGACGAGCGCCGACCAGTACCAGGACGCCGTCGTCGCGTACAAGAACGGCCGGCCGGTGATGCTGACCGACGTCGCGAAGATCGTCGCCGGCTCGGAGAACACCAAGCTCGGCGCGTGGGTCGATGCGGAGCCCGCGATCATCCTGAACGTGCAGCGCCAGCCCGGCGCGAACGTGATCCAGACGGTCGACGCGATCAAGGCGCAACTGCCGAAGCTGCAGGAATCGCTGCCCGCGGCGCTCGACGTGCACATCGTCACCGACCGCACGACGATGATCCGCGCGGCGGTGCGCGACGTGCAGTTCGAGCTGATGCTCGCGGTCGCGCTGGTCGTGCTGGTGATGTACCTGTTCCTCGCGAACGTCTACGCGACGATCATCCCGAGCCTGTCGGTGCCGCTGTCGCTGATCGGCACGCTCGCGGTGATGTATCTGTCGGGCTTCTCGCTGAACAACCTGTCGCTGATGGCGCTGACGATCGCGACCGGCTTCGTCGTCGACGACGCGATCGTGATGATCGAGAACATCGCGCGCTACGTCGAGGACGGCGACCCGCCGCTCGAGGCCGCGCTGAAGGGCTCGAAGCAGATCGGCTTCACGATCATCTCGCTGACGGTGTCGCTGATCGCCGTGCTGATCCCGCTGCTGTTCATGGGCGACGTGGTCGGGCGGCTGTTCCACGAGTTCGCGATCACGCTCGCGGTGACGATCGTGATCTCGGCGATCGTGTCGCTCACGCTCGTGCCGATGATGTGCGCGAAGCTTCTGCGCCACTCGCCGCCGCCGGAAAGCCACCGCTTCGAGGCGCGCGTGCACCAGGCGATCGACTGGGTGATCGCGCGCTACGCGGTCGCGCTCGAATGGGTGCTGAACCGCGAGCGCTCGACGCTCGTCGTCGCGGTGCTGACGCTCGTGCTGACGGGCCTGCTGTACGTGCTGATCCCGAAGGGCTTCTTCCCGCCGCAGGACACCGGCGTGATCCAGGCGATCACGCAGGCGCCGCAGTCGATCTCGTACGGCGCGATGGCCGAGCGCCAGCAGCAGCTTGCCGCCGAGATCCTGAAGGATCCGAACGTCGAGAGCCTGACCTCGTTCATCGGCGTCGACGGCACCAACATCACGCTGAACAGCGGCCGGATGCTGATCAACCTGAAGGCGCGCGACCAGCGCAAGGAGACGGCGGCGGAAATCATCCGCGACCTGCGCCAGCGCGTGTCGCACGTGCCGGGCATCTCGCTCTACATGCAGTCGGTGCAGGACCTGACGATCGACTCGACCGTCAGCCCGACGCAGTACCAGTTCATGCTGACGAGCCCGAACGCCGACGAGTTCGCGACCTGGGTGCCGAAGCTCGTGTCGCGCCTGAAGCAGGAGCCGTCGCTCGCCGACGTCGCGACCGACCTGCAGAACGGCGGCCAGTCGGTGTACATCGAGATCGACCGCGCGAGCGCCGCGCGCTTCGGCATCACGCCCGCGACCGTCGACAACGCGCTGTACGACGCATACGGCCAGCGCATCGTGTCGACGATCTTCACGCAGTCGAACCAGTACCGCGTGATCCTCGAGTCCGAGCCGCAGATGCAGCACTACACCGACTCGCTGAACAATCTGTACGTGCCGTCCGCGGGCGGCGGCCAGGTGCCGCTCGCCTCGATCGCGACGTTCCGCGAGCGGCCGTCGCCGCTGCTCGTGTCGCACCTGTCGCAGTTCCCGTCGACGACGATCTCGTTCAACCTCGCGCCGGGCGCGTCGCTCGGCGAGGCGGTCAAGGCGATCGGCGCGGCCGAGCAGGAGATCGGCCTGCCCGCGTCGTTCCAGACCCGCTACCAGGGCGCGGCGCTCGCGTTCCAGGCGTCGCTGTCGAACCAGCTGTTCCTGATCCTCGCGGCGATCGTCACGATGTACATCGTGCTCGGCGTGCTGTACGAGAGCTACATCCACCCGATCACGATCCTGTCGACGCTGCCGTCGGCCGGCGTCGGCGCACTGCTCGCGCTGATGATGACCGGGCACGACCTCGACATCATCGGCATCATCGGCATCGTGCTGCTGATCGGCATCGTGAAGAAGAACGCGATCATGATGATCGACTTCGCGCTCGAGGCCGAACGCGCGGAAGGCAAGCCGCCGCGCGAGGCGATCTACCAGGCGTGCCTGCTGCGCTTCCGGCCGATCCTGATGACGACGCTCGCCGCGCTGCTCGGCGCGGTGCCGCTGATCGTCGGCTCCGGCGCCGGCTCCGAGCTGCGCCAGCCGCTCGGCATCGCGATTGCCGGCGGCCTGATCGTGTCGCAGGTGCTGACGCTGTTCACGACGCCCGTGATCTATCTCGGCTTCGATTCGCTCGCGCGCCGCGTGCGCGGCTGGTTCGAACGCCACGGCCCCGCCGCGGGCACGCGCACGGACGCGTAACCGATGAACCTGTCCCGCCCCTTCATCACCCGCCCCATCGCGACGACGCTGCTCGCGCTCGGCGTCGCGCTCGCGGGCCTGTTCGCGTTCATCAAGCTGCCGGTGTCGCCGCTGCCGCAGGTCGACTTCCCGACGATTCTCGTGCAGGCGTCGCTGCCCGGCGCGAGCCCGGAGACCGTCGCGACCAGCGTGACGAGCCCGCTCGAGCGGCATCTCGGCTCGATCGCCGACGTGTCCGAGATGACGTCGACCAGCACGGTCGGCAACGCGCGGATCATCCTGCAGTTCGGGCTGAACCGCGACATCGACGGCGCGGCGCGCGACGTGCAGGCGGCGATCAACGCGGCGCGCGCCGACCTGCCGGCCGCGCTGAAGAGCAATCCGACCTACCGCAAGGTCAACCCGGCCGATTCGCCGATCATGGTCGTGTCGCTGACGTCGGAAACCTCGTCGCCGGCGAAGCTGTACGACGCGGCGTCGACCGTGCTGCAGCAGTCGCTGTCGCAGATCGACGGGGTCGGCCAGGTGTCGGTCAGCGGCTCCGCGAACCCGGCGGTGCGCGTCGAGCTCGAACCGCAGGCGCTGTTCCACTACGGCATCGGCCTCGAGGACGTGCGCGCGGCGCTCGCGTCGGCGAACGCGAACAGCCCGAAGGGCGCGATCGAGTTCGGCCCGCAGCGCTACCAGCTCTACACGAACGACCAGGCCTCGCAGGCGTCGCAATACCGCGACCTCGTCGTCGCGTACCGCAACGGCTCGGCCGTGCGGCTCGCCGACCTGTCCGACGTCGTCGATTCGGTCGAGGACCTGCGCAACCTGGGCCTCGCGAACGGCAAGCGCGCGGTGCTCGTGATCCTCTACCGCTCGCCCGGCGCGAACATCATCGAGACGATCGACCGCGTGCGCGCGGCGCTGCCGCAGCTCACCGCGTCGCTGCCGGCCGACATCACGGTCACGCCCGTGCTCGACCGCTCGACCACGATCCGCGCGTCGCTGCGCGACACCGAGCACACACTGCTGATCGCGGTCGGCCTCGTCGTGATGGTCGTGTTCCTGTTCCTGCGCAACTGGCGCGCGACGCTGATCCCGAGCGTCGCGGTGCCGATCTCGATCGTCGGCACGTTCGGCGCGATGTACCTGCTCGGCTTCTCGATCGACAACCTGTCGCTGATGGCGCTGATCGTCGCGACCGGCTTCGTCGTCGACGACGCGATCGTCGTGCTCGAGAACATCTCGCGCCACATCGAGAACGGCACGCCGCGGCTGCAGGCCGCGTTCGACGGCGCGCGCGAGGTCGGCTTCACGGTGCTGTCGATGAGCCTGTCGCTCGTCGCGGTGTTCCTGCCGATCCTGCTGATGGGCGGCATCGTCGGGCGGCTGTTCCGCGAATTCGCGCTGACGCTGTCGCTCGCGATCGCGGTGTCGCTCGCGGTGTCGCTCACCGTCACGCCGATGATGTGCGCGCGGCTGCTCCCCGACGCGCACGACAAGCGCGACGAGGGCCGCTTCGCGCGCTTCCTCGAGCGCGGCTTCACGCGCATGCAGCACGGCTACGAGCGCTCGCTGTCGTGGGCGCTGCGCCATCCGCTGATGATCCTCGCGATCCTGTTCGCGACGATCGGCCTGAACGTCTACCTGTACATCGTCGTGCCGAAGGGCTTCTTCCCGCAGCAGGACACGGGGCTGATGATCGGCGGCATCCAGGCCGACCAGAGCACGTCGTTCCAGGCGATGAAGCTGAAGTTCTCGGAGATGATGCGGATCGTGCAGGGCAACCCGAACGTGAAGAGCGTCGCGGGCTTCACGGGCGGCTCGCAGACCAACTCGGGCTTCATGTTCGTCACGCTGAAGGACCGCACCGAGCGCAAGCTGTCGGCCGACCAGGTGATCCAGCAGCTGCGCCGGCCGCTCGCCGACGTCGCGGGCGCGCGCACCTTCCTGCAGGCCGCGCAGGACATCCGCGTGGGCGGCCGGCAGAGCAACGCGCAATACCAGTTCACGCTGCTCGGCGATTCGAGCGCCGAGCTGTACAAGTGGGGGCCGCTCCTGACCGAGGCGCTGCAGAAGCGCCGCGAGCTGACCGACGTGAACTCCGACCAGCAGCAGGGCGGCCTCGAGGCGATGGTGACGATCGACCGCGCGACCGCCGCGCGGCTCGGCATCAAGCCCGCGCAGATCGACAACACGCTGTACGACGCGTTCGGCCAGCGCCAGGTCTCGACGATCTACAACCCGCTGAACCAGTACCACGTGGTGATGGAAGTCGCGCCGAAATACTGGCAGAGCCCGCAGATGCTGAACCAGGTGTGGGTCAGCACGTCGGGCGGCAGCGCGAGCGGCGCGCAGACGACCAACTCGGCGGCAGGCACCTACGTCGCGACGAAGGCCGGCACGTCGAGCGCCGGCACCGGCGCGCAGAGCGCCGCCGCGATCGCGGCCGATTCCGCGCGCAACCAGGCGCTCAATTCGATCGCGGCGAGCGGCAAGTCGAGCGCGTCGTCGGGCGCGGCCGTGTCGACGTCGAAGTCGACGATGATCCCGCTGTCGGCGATCGCGACGTTCGGGCCGAGCACGACGCCGCTGTCGGTGAATCACCAGGGCCTGTTCGTCGCGACGACGATCTCGTTCAACCTGCCGCCCGGCGTGTCGCTGTCGCAGGCCACGCAGGTCATCTACGAGACGATGGCCGCGATCGGCATGCCGCCGACCGTCCACGGCAGCTTCCAGGGCACCGCGCAGGCGTTCCAGCAATCGCTGAACGACCAGCCGATCCTGATCCTCGCCGCGCTGATGGCCGTCTACATCGTGCTCGGCGTGCTGTACGAGAGCTACATCCACCCGATCACGATCCTGTCGACGCTGCCGTCGGCCGGCGTCGGCGCGCTGCTCGGCCTGCTGCTGTTCCGGACCGAGTTCAGCATCATCGCGCTGATCGGCGTGATCCTGCTGATCGGCATCGTGAAGAAGAACGCGATCATGATGGTCGACTTCGCGATCGATGCGACGCGCAACGGCGGGATGTCGTCGTTCGACGCGATCCACGAGGCGTGCCTGCTGCGCTTCCGGCCGATCATGATGACGACGATGGCCGCGCTCCTCGGCGCGGTGCCGCTCGCGTTCGGCAGCGGCGACGGCGCCGAGCTGCGCGCGCCGCTCGGGATCGCGATCGCCGGCGGCCTGATCGTGTCGCAGATGCTGACGCTTTATACGACGCCGGTCGTCTACCTGTACATGGACCGGCTGCGGGTGTGGGTCGAGAAGCGCCGCGGCCGGGGGTCGTCGGGCGGCGCGACGGTCGCGGGCAGCTGACGGAGACTGACGGCGGTCGGCCGGGGCCGACGGGACGCGCGGCGGCCGCGCCCCGTCTCCCGGCCTGCCCGCCTTGAACGCGGGCAAGCATCGACTATCGTGTATGCAAGCGCGCTGCCGCGCGCGCGTCACGGGGACACAACGTGAACGTCCAGTTGAACCATACGATCGTCTGGTGCCGCGACAAGCTCGCGTCGACCCGGTTCCTGACGGAGCTGCTGGCGCTGCCGCCGCCGATCCCGTTCGGGCCGATGCTGGTCGTCCAGCTCGACAACGGCGTATCGCTCGATTTCTACGAACGGCCGGGCGACATCGCGAAACAGCACTATGCGTTCCTGATCGACGAAGCCGAGTTCGACGCGGTCTTCGCGCGCATTCGCGACCGCGGGCTGGCGTACTGGGCCGATCCGTCGAAACAGCGCGCCGGCGAAATCTACCGGCACAACGGCGGCCGGGGCGTGTATTTCGACGATCCCGACGGCCATTTCCTCGAAGTGATGACCCAGCCCTACTCGCTCGGCAGCTAGGCCGCGCCGCCGCAACCGCCGCAACCGACGTGCGCGGCGGCCGGCGCTTACTCGGCGGCCGGCGCGGTCTTGCGCGGACGGCGCGCGCGCGGCGCCGTCTTGCGGGCCGGCTTTTTCGGCTTGGCGTCGGCGGCCGCTTCGGGGTGCGGCTCCACGGCGGCGACGTCAGCCGCCTTCGTGCCTGCCGACGCCGCGTCGGCATGCGCGCTGTCGACGAAGTTCATCTCGACCTGCGGAGCATCCGCGTGGGCCCGCTCCGCATGCTTCCCGTCGCCGTGCTTGCGCTCGCCGTGCTTCGCGTCGGCATGCTTCGCGTCACCGTGTTGCTCGTCGCCTTGCCGCGCGTCGGCTTCCTTCACGTCAGCCTTCTTCGCGTCGCCTTTCTTCGTTCCGGCCTTCTTTGCCGCGCTCTTGCGCGCACGCTTGCGGCCGTCCTTCTTCTCGTCGTGCACATCGCCCGGACCGGCCGGGCCAGCTGTGTCCGTGTGCCCCGCCGCTTCCGGCGCGGCGGCGTCCACCACATCGCGCTCGACCGCTTCGGCCACGACCGGCGCCGCCGCTTCCTGCGCGTGCGCCGCGCCGCGCCGCCCGTGACGGCGCTCGCGTTCGGCGTGCGCAGGTTCGACCGCCCGTGCGTCGTCCGGTGCCGCCGGCGCATCGGCGTGCGCCGCGAGCGCCGCCGGCTCCGCCGCCGCGGCCTGGCGCGCGCGCGACACGAACGCGCCCGACTTGTCGTCGCGGCCGACTTCGAGCAGGCCGCGCGCCTGCGCTTCGTCGAGCAGGTTGCCGAACGCGCGGAAGCCGTAATACGACTCGTTGAAGTCCGGCTTGCGGCGCTTGATCGCGCTCTTGAGCACCGACGCCCAGATCTTGCCGACGTCGTCGCGCTCCGACGCGAGCGCGTCGAAAGTCTCGACCGCGAGCGCGATCGCCTCGGTCCGGCGCGCTTCGAGCTCCGGCTTGCGGGACGGTTCGTCGGGCCGCTTCGCGCCGCCGTTGCCGGCGCGCTGCTGTTCGCGCTTCGCGAGCGCGCGCTGCTGCTCGCGCACGAGATCGTCGTAGAAGATGAATTCGTCGCAGTTCGCGACCAGCAGGTCCGACGTCGACTGCTTCACGCCGACCCCGATCACCTTCTTCGCGTTCTCGCGCAGCTTCGACACGAGCGGCGAGAAATCCGAGTCGCCGCTGATGATCACGAAGGTGTCGACGTGCGACTTCGTATAGCAGAGGTCGAGCGCGTCGACGACGAGCCGGATGTCGGCCGAGTTCTTGCCCGACTGGCGCACGTGCGGAATCTCGATCAGCTCGAAGCTCGCCTCGTGCATGGACGCCTTGAAGCCCTTGTAGCGATCCCAGTCGCAATAGGCCTTCTTGACGACGATGCTGCCCTTCAGCAGCAGCCGTTCGAGCACCGGCTTGATGTCGAACTTCTCGTACTTCGCGTCGCGCACGCCGAGCGCGACGTTCTCGAAGTCGCAGAACACCGCCATGCTGACGTTATCGAGGGGTAATGCCATGTGTACTCCAACCGGTTGGCCGACGCGTCGTCGCGTTGCGGCAAAAAATGCATGGCGCACATGATAGCCGGTTCGCGTGTCGCTTCAGCAGAAGCCGGTACGCCCTAGCCGGTACGCCTTCCGGTATGCCCCCATTTCCCCGCCCGCCGCCGGGCCAATTCGACATACACTTGAGTATCGGTCGTCCGTCCCCATCTGGACCGACGACGCATCGAGCAAGGAGCGGTTTCATGACGACGAAGGTACTGCTGATTGGCGCAACCGGCCGCACCGGCCAGGCCTGCGCGGATCTGCTGCTCAAGCAGCCGGAATTCGAGGTCACGGCGCTCGTGCGCCGGCACGGCTACACGCTGCCGGGCGCGAAGGTGATCGAGGCCGACCTCGCGGGCGACTTCTCGCACGCGTTCCAGGGTGTCACGCACGCGATCTACGCGGCCGGGTCGGCCGAGTCGGACGGCGCGGCCGAGGAGGAGCAGATCGACCGCGACGCGGTCGCCCGCGCGGCCGACTATGCGCTGGCCTGCAACGTGCAGAAGCTGGTCGTGATCAGTTCGCTGTCGGCCTACTGGCCCGAGCGCAGCCCCGACGCGCTGCGCCACTATTCGCAGATGAAACGCGAAGGCGACGACCACGTGATCGCGTCGGGCGTCGACTACGTGATCCTGCGCCCCGGCCCGCTCGCGGACGAGCCCGGCGTCGGCAAGATCGCGCTGACCGAGGAGCGCCTCGACCCGGCTCCGCCCGTGTCGCGCCAGGACGTCGCCTGGGCCGCGATCGAGGCGATCAAGCTCGGCATCTCGCGCAAGACCATCGGCTTCGTCGGCGGCGGCGTGCCGATCGAGCAGGCACTGCGCGCGTGATGCCCGCCCCCGCGGCCCCGGCGGCCGCGCGACCGCCGGGCGGCCGCCGCCGTCATCCTTACTGCTGCTTCGGGTGCGCGTCCGCCCACGCCTTGACGGCGCCGAGCGTATTCTCGACGTGCTTGTCCGGCGACAGGCTCGTGTACTCGTACAGGATCTTTCCTTCCGGCGAAATCACGTAGGACACGCGGTTCGCGCGGTCGAGCGCGGGCAGCTTGGCATCGTACGCGCGGATGATCCGCGCGTCGGGGTCGGCGGCGACCGGGAACTTGCTGCGGCATTCGCTGACCGAGAACTTCGTCAGCGTGTCGATCTTGTCGGCGGATACGCCGATCACGGTCGCGCCGTACGCGGCGTAGTGGTCGACCGCATCCGCGAACGCGTGCGCCTCGATCGTGCAGCCCTTCGTGAATGCGGCCGGGTAGAAGTACAGCACGACCGGCCCCTTCTTCAGCGCGTCGGCGAGCGAGTACGTGTAAGTCTTGCCGCCCAGCGACGCCTGCGTCGTGAAATCCGGCGCGGCATCGCCCGCCTTCAGTTCCGCCTGCGCGTTCAGCGCATGACCCGCTGCCAGCGCCGCCGCGGCGCACATCACCGTCAGTTTTCGCTTCATCTGCGTCCTCATTTCTTATAAAGTCAACCTCGATACGTGTTCGCAAATGTTCGACCAATGAACATCTGCACTTGATCCGGTCGCGCGGAACCGCTTCCATGCGGGCCGCGCATGAATTAAAGATTCCGCGTGATTTGCCGTTATTTGTTGCGGACAACCGGTTCCAGCCCTTCACGTCAGCGAGAAACATGGAAGCCAACAGGAAACAGACGCCACGCAAGGGCTCCTGGCGCAGCGCCCTGCATACGCTGCGCCGCTTCGCCTGGTCGGGCGGCGCGCTGATGCCCGCGCGCGCCGGCGCGCCGCGTCGCGACGACACCGTGCGCAACTGGCTGGAGCAGACGGTCGGCCCGGTGGACTTCCTCGCCCATGTCGATCGGGAACTGCGCTTTCTGTACGTCTCCGATGCGAGCCTGCGCTTCATCGGCTATCACCGCGACTACCTGCACACGCTGACGCTGCGCGACCTGATCGCCGAACAGGATACCGCGGCGCTCGAAGACCTGCTCGCGCGCGCCGCGCGTTCCGGCCAGCTCGAGAAAGCGACGATGTGCATCGTCAAGTCGCTGACCTACCCGCTCGACGTCGAGCTGCGCGCGGTGAAGAGCCGCCACCACGGCGTCGACGGCTTCGCGGTCGCCGCGTTCGACGTGTCGTCGTGGCGCGCGCTCGAGGCGCGCCTCACCTACGAGATGCATCACGACCCGATGACGGGGCTCGACAACCTGTCGGCACTGGTGCCCGCGCTGATGAGCGCGCAGAAGCTCGCTGAAGAGTCCGGCACCTGCGCGGCGCTGGTGCTGCTCGACCTCGACGACTACCAGCGGATCAACCGCGCGCTCGGTTACGACGCCGGCGACGCGCTGCTGCGCGAAACCGCGCAGCGGCTGCAGGCACTCGTGACGCCGGACGAGCAGCTCGCGCGGGTCGCGAGCGACAAGTTCGCGGTGGTGTTCACCGCCGCCGACCGCGCGCGGGCGAGCGACATCGCGGGCGCGCTCGGCCGCCGGCTGCAGGCCGCGGTGCGGCAGCCTTACGTGTACAACGGGCAGCCCGTGCACCTGTCCGCGAGCATCGGCATCGCACTCTATCCGGACGAGCGCGCGGCGACGCATCGCGCACAGCACCACAGCCCGCTGTTGCGCCGCGCGGATCATGCGCTCGAGCAGGCCAAGGCGTCGGGCGGCAACGCGCTCGCGTTCCACACGCCGCTCGACGATCGCTCCGACGCCGAGCGCCTGAAGCTCGAGGCCGACCTTTACGACGGCGTGCGCAACGGCGAATTCTCGCTGCACTTCCAGCCGATCACGCGCAGCCAGTCGGGCGCGGTGGTCGGCGTCGAGGCGCTGATCCGCTGGCGCCATCCGGTGCACGGGCTCGTGCCGCCGGCGACCTTCATTCCGCTCGCGGAATCGATCGGCCTCATCAACTACCTCGGCAACTGGGTGCTGAAGGCCGCGTGCATGCAGCTGGTCGCATGGGACCGCCAGGAGCTCCCGCTGCAGTACGTCGCCGTCAACGTGTCGCCGCAGCAGTTCCGCGATCCGCGCTTCACGCAGAGCGTGCGCGACGCGATCTCGCTGACCGGCATCGATCCGCGCCGGATCGTGCTCGAGATCACCGAGAGCCTGCTGATGCACGATCCGGCGCGCGCGAAGGGGCTGCTCGAAGAGCTGACCGAACTCGGCATCCGCTTCGCGATCGACGATTTCGGCACCGGCTATTCGAGCCTCGCCTACCTGCAGCGCTTTCCGCTCGCGAAGCTGAAGATCGACCGCAGCTTCGTCGAGAACCTGTTGACGTCGCGCAACGATCGCGCGATCGTGTCGGCCGTCGTCGGCCTCGCGCAGACGCTCGATCTCGAACTCGTCGCCGAAGGCGTCGAGACCGAGGCGCAGCGCGAACTGCTGACCGAGATGGGCTGCAACCATATCCAGGGCTGGCTCGTCTGCCAGGCGCTGCCGTCCGAGGAACTGGCGCAGCGCTTCGAGGCGCAGCAGCTCCGCCTGCACGAGGCGGCCTGACGCGCCGCCCACGCGAACCGAACCGATCCGTATGTCAATCACCGAACACCTGCCCCGGACGACGCTGCTCGACAAGCTGTGGGACCGGATGAACGAACGGGGCGACTTCCCGCTGCTGTCGGAATCGCTGCGCGCGACGATGGCCGCGATGAAGAACGACGATCTCGACTTCACCGCGCTCGTGCGCGTCGTGCTGTCCGATTTCGCCCTGACGCAGAAAGTGCTGCGGCTTGCCAACTCCGCGATGTACATGGCGTTCGGCGGCAACATCACGACCGTGACCCGCGCGCTGATGGTGCTCGGCATGGACGCGGTCGGCCACCTCGTCGTCGGCCTGAAGCTCGTCGATCACTTCCACCAGAGCACGTCGCGCCGCATCGACGCGAAGCTCGAACTGAACCGCGCGCTGCTGTCGGGCTGCGTCGCCCGCAAGCTAACCGAGCACGTAGACCTGCGCGCCGGCGAGGAAGCGGTCGTCTGCACGCTGATGCGCCAGGTCGGCAAGCTGCTGGTCGTCTGCTACCTCGACAGCGAATGGGACCGGATCCGTCGGCGCGCCGCCGAGCTGCACGGCGACGACGAGGCAGCCTGCGTCGACGTGCTCGGCGTCGGCTTCGACGAGATCGGCCTCGAGGCGGCGGCCCGCTGGCGGCTGCCCGACGTGATCCGCGCGAGCATGACCGACGACGACGGCCACGACCTCGTGGAAGTCGACGGCGAAGCGCGCGACACGGCCGACGACGACAGCCCGGCCAGCGAAATCGCGTGGCTGCGCACGGTGAGCCGCTGCTCGACCGACGTCGCGAGTGCGCTGGCGATGCCGGCGAGCCCGCAGCGCGACGCGCGCATCGCGTCGCTCGCGCAGCACTACGGCGCGGTGCTCGAAACGGGCCCGGACGCACTCGTCGAGATCGCCGACCGGCTGGTGCGCGAAGAAGCGAGCGATACCGTGATGCGCGAGATCGTCGAGCTGCGCGCGAACGCGGACGCGATTGCGCGTGCGCAGGGCGAGCCCGAGGCCTGCCTCGAGGCGGGCCTCTCGGACTTGCGCGCGCTGCCGTCCGAGCACGTGCTGACGCCGGTGCTCGCGCTCGCGTCGGAAAGCCTGCTCGCGGGGCTCGCGTTCACCCGCACGGTGATGTTCGTGCGGCACGACGACGGCACGTTCGCCGCGCGCCTCGGCTTCGGCGCCGGCGTCGACGCGGCGCTCGACAAGCTGCGCTTCAACGAGCGCTTCGAGCCGGACGTGTTCCACCTCGCGATCACCAATTCCGTCGGCATCTTCATCGAGCAGGCGCGCGAGCCGAAGATGATGAAGCGCTTGCCGGCGTGGTATCTGGAGGCGTTCGACGACGCGCACGCGTTCGTGCTGCTGCCGGTGCGCGTCGGCGCGGGTTCGGTCGCGCTGCTGTATGGCGACTGGGCGGGCGCGCAGCCGGCGCGGAAGATCACGCAGCAGGAAATGGCGGTGCTCAACGAGATGGCGCGGGAGCTGGCGCGGTTCTTCAAGCACTGAGCGGCCCGGCGGGCCGGCACCGCAAACCCCTCCCCCAAAAGCAAACCGGCCGCATCAGCGGCCGGTTTGCTTTGTGCGACGGATCGGACCGCGCGCTTACTTCAGCGTCACCGGCACGCTGAAATACTTCTTCGCGAGGTTGTCGATCGTACCGTCCGCCTTCAGGTCCTTGAGCGCCTGGTCGAGCGCGGTCTTCAGCGCCGCGTCGTTCTTGCGCAGGCCGAAGCCGACGCCCGTGCCGAGGATCTCGGCGTCGCTGACCGTGCCGCCCGCAAACGCGAAGCCCGCGCCCTGCGGCTTCGACAGGAAGCCCTTCGCGCCCGCTTCGGAATCCTGGAACGCCGCGTCGAGACGGCCCGACTTCAGGTCCGCATACGCGAGATCCTGCGTCTGGTACGGCACGACGTCGACGCCGGCCGGCGCCCACTTCTTCTTCGCGTACGCTTCCTGGATCGTGCCCTGCAGCACGCCGACGCGCTTGCCCTTCAGCGACTGCGGAGTCGGCTGCAGGCCGCTGCCCGCCTTCGCGATCAGCTGGTTCGGGATCGTGTAGATCGGATCGGTGAATGCGATCGCGTGCTTGCGCTGGTCGGTGATCGTCATGTCCGAGTTGATCGCGTCGAACTTGCGCGCCTGCAGCGCCGGGATCAGGCCGTCGAAGTCGTTCTCGACCCACACGCACTTCGCCTTCAGCTTCGCGCACACCGCGTTGCCGATATCGATGTCGAAGCCGGTCAGCTTGCCGTCGGGCGTCTTGTATTCGAACGGCGCATACGATGCCTCGACGCCGAAGCGGATCTCCTTCAGATCCGCGGCAAACGCGCTGCCCGCCGCCACGGCCACCGCCGTCACTACCGCGTGCGCGGCCACTTTTCGCCAATCCAACTTCATCAGGGAATCTCCTCGATACGAACGGATAGTTCTGGAACAACGTGCGCATGCATCATTGCAGGGCCGGAACGGCCGGACAATCGCGATGCGTCGCCGTGATGCGGCGCAACAGCCGCAAGGCCGCGATTGTACCAATCCCCGCGCGCCGTCACGGCAAAGCGGCCGGCCGCGCGGCCTGCTGCACTGCGTGCACGCCGCCACGCGGCGCGCATGCGGAACTTGCAAGACGATGTCGCAAATGCGCAAGGCAGCCGCCGCTGCCCCGCGCGTCAGACGAGCGCGGCGAGCGTCTCGCGCGTGGTGTCGACGACGAGCAGGCCCGCACGCAGGCCCGGCTTCACCGACGGGTTCGGAAACACGATCCGCTCCTCGTCGTGCCGCACCGTGTAGCGGTACGCGCCATCCTGCGCGAGCACCGTGCCGCGCGGAAACGGTGTGAAGTTCGCGACGTCGGCCGCGACGAACAGCTCGAGCGCGTCGCTCTGCTTCGTGATCTGGTCGATCACCGTGAACACGCGCGGCAACGGAGCGCCTTCGTCAAGCCGAGCGCCCGACACCAGCCGGCGCACCGCCAGGTCGGCGGCCGCGAAGCGCGTCAGGTCGTTCTGGCCGAACGGCCGCACCTTGCCTAGCTCCAGCGTGCACGCGAGCGCGCCGCAATGCTCGGCCGTGAAATGCGAATACGTATGGCCCTTCGCGGTATGCAGCAGCACCGCCGCGATGCGCGCATCGCCGAGCCATTCGATCATCGCGCGCGACGGCGGCGTGCCCGTATGCGGCAGCAGCGCGAACTGCTCGAACACCGACGCGCGGATCGCCGTGTGCATGTCGACGTGCCAGCGCGCGCCGGGCGTGTCCGGCGCAGCGGCGAAGAACGCCGCGGCGGCCGCCTCGAGCTGCGCGGCGCGCGGCGCCTCGCGGCTGTCCGGCACCTGCGCGTGGCGCCCGCCGAACAGGCGGTTCAGGTCGTCGTCGAGATAGCGCCCGCCGGCGCGCATCGCCGGCGAATTGCCGAGCACGACGAACAACCGGCACGCGAGCGGCAGCGTGCCGGCCGCGACGTCGCGCACCAGCATCGACAGCAGCTCGATCGGCGCGGTCTCGTCGCCGTGCACGCCGGCCGACACGAGCACGCTGCGGCTCGATGCCAAACCTGCCGGGTCCGCCGCGCCCGGCTCGAGCGCGAGCAGCCCCTCGCCCTGCCACTGCCAGCGCACCGCACCGCCGGCGCAGACGCCGTCGCGCACGGCCGGCGCTTCGCCGGCCAGCGTGAACGCGAGGAAGTCGTCGAGCCAGGCCGCGTCGCGCATGCGGGCCTCAGCGCTGGAAGTCATACAGCGACCCGACGCGCAGGATCTGCGTCAGTTCGTCGAGCGCGGTGCGCGACTCGTCGAGCAGCGCCGGGTCGGCCAGGTCGTCCGGCGCGAGGCGGTCACGATAGTGCTTCTCGATCCATGCGTCGAGCGACGCGAACAGCGTGTCGTTGATCCACACGTTCGACGTGACGGCCGCGCGCTCCGCATCGTTCAGCACGACACGCAGGCGCAGGCACGCCGGCCCGCCGCCGTTCTTCATGCTCTCGCGCAGGTCGAACACCAGCACGTCGCGAATCGGGCCGTGGCCGGCCGCGAGGCTGTCCAGGTAGGCGGCGACGTTCGCGTTCTCGCGGCATTCCTGCGGCACGACGAGCACCTGCGAGCCGTCGGCGCGCGACAGCAGCTGGCTGTTGAACAGGTACGACGTCACCGCATCGGAGACGCTCACCGCCGCATCCGGCACCTCGATCACGTTCAGGTGCGCGCCGCGCGCGTCGAGCGCCGCCGTCAGCGTGTCGTAGACCGCCTGCTTGTTGACGAACGCCCGCTCGTGCGTGAACAGCGTGTCACGGTTGCCGACCGAGATCACGTCGTTGTGGAACACGCCCGCGTCGATCACGTCGGGGTCCTGCTGCGCATAGACCGTCGCATCCTCGCTCAGCCCGTGGCGATGCGCGACCGCGCGGCTCGCCTCGAAGGTCTGGCGCGCCGGGAAGCGCTTCGGCTCCGGCCCGCGGCGGTATTCCGAGCGGCCGTACACGAAGAACTCGACGCCCGGCTGGCCGTACTGCGCGCAAAAGCGCGTGTGGTTCGCCGCGCCTTCGTCGCCGAGCGCCGGCGTGCCGGTCAGCGCTTCATGCACGACGAAGCGCGTCGGATCGGCGAACAGCGTCGACAGCGTGCGGCGCGTCGACTCGTGCTCGATCGCGCGGTGCAGCTTGCTGCACAGGTTCGCCGGCGTGAAGTGCACGCGGCCGTCGCCGGTATCGGCCGACGGGCTCACCGTCGCCGCGTTCGCCGTCCACATCGCCGAAGCGGAGCTCGCCGCGGCGAGCAGCTCGGGCGCCTGCTTCGCGGCCTTCGCGATCACGTCCGCGTCCTTGCCGGAGAAGCCGAGCTCGCGCAGCAGGCGCAGCGACGGGCGCTCCTGCGGCGGCAGCACGCCCTGCGCGAAGCCGAGGTCGGCCAGCTGCTTCATCTTGCGCAGGCCCTGCTTCGCGGCGGCCTTCGGGTTCGCGGCCGATTTCTCGTTGTTCAGCGACGCCACGTTGCCGAACGACAGCCCGGCGTAGTTGTGGGTCGGGCCGACGAGTCCATCGAAATTGGCTTCTTGTGCGTTCATCGTCGTTCCCTCGATCAGAAATGCAGGCCCGGCGACAGGCTCGCGGGCAGGGTCAGTTGCGTGCTCTCCACCGACGCCATCGGATACGCGCAGTAGTCGGCCGCGTAGTACGCGCTCGGGCGGTGGTTGCCGGAGCGGCCCGCGCCGCCGAACGGCGCGGCGGACGAGGCGCCGTTGGTCGGCCGGTTCCAGTTGACGATCCCCGCGCGGATCGTGCGGCGGAAGTGCTCCCACGCGCGCGCGTCGTCGGCGATGAGGCCCGCGGACAGGCCGAACGCGGTGTCGTTCGCGCGCTCGATCGCTTCGTCGAACGTCGCGTAGCGGATGATCTGCGCGAGCGGGCCGAAGTGCTCCTCGTCGGGCAGCCCGGCGACGCCGGTCACGTCGAGGATCGACGCGTTGACGAAGCCGAGGCGCGGGTCGCGCTGTTCCATCGCGATGATCGGCTTCGCACCTTGCGCGAGGAGACGCGACTGGGCATCGACGAGCTTCGCCGCCGCGCGCGCCGAGATCACCGCGCCCATGAACGGCTGCGGATCGGCGTCGAACACGTCCGCCGTGATCTTCGACGTGACGTCGACGAAGCGCGCGAGGAAGCGGTCGCCCGCCGCGCCCTGCGGCACGAAGATGCGGCGCGCGCACGTGCAGCGCTGCCCCGCGGACAGGAACGCCGACTGGATCGTATGGTGCACGGCCGCGTCGACGTCCTCGATCTCGCCGATCACGAGCGGGTTGTTGCCGCCCATCTCGAGCGCGAGCACGATCTCCGGACGGCCGCCGAACTGCTTGTGCAGCAGCGTGCCCGTGTCCGAGCTGCCGGTGAAGAACAGCCCGTCGATCTGGCGATGGTTCGCGAGCGCGATGCCGGTGTCCTTCTCGCCCTGCACGAGGTTCAGCACGCCGTCGGGCAGGCCCGCGTCCTTCCACACTTCGACGGTTGCGCGCGCGACGCCCGGCGCGAGCTCGGACGGCTTGAACACGACCGTGTTGCCCGCGATCAGCGCCGGCACGATATGCCCGTTCGGCAAATGGCCCGGGAAGTTGTACGGCCCGAACACCGCGACGACGCCGTGCGGACGGTGGCGCAGCACCGCGACGCCGTCGGCCATGTCATGGCGCTTCTCGCCGGTGCGTTCCTGGTACGCCTGGATCGAGATGCCGACCTTCGCGGCCATCGCCGCGACCTCGGTGCGCGCTTCCCACAGCGGCTTGCCGGTCTCGCGGCCGATCGCCGCGGCGAGTGCTTCCTTGCGCTCGTTGAGCAGCGCCGCGAAGCGCTTCGCGATCTCGCAGCGCGCTTCGAAGTCGAGCGCCGACCAGCCGGCGAATGCGCGGCGCGCGCTCGCGACCGCGCGGTCGACGTCGGCGGGCGACGCGCTCGCGCCCTGCCACGCGATCTCGTCGGTGCCCGGATTGCGCGAAGCGAAGACGTGGCCCGAGCCCGCGACCCAGGCGCCGTCGATGAAGAGTTCCGTCATGATTCGTTTATCCCTGTTTGACTTTGAGCGGCAGCACGCGGACCGGATCGCCCGCCTTCACGTCGAGCGCGGCGGCATCGTCGGCCGACAGCACGAACGCGCCGTTCGCGACCACGCCCGGCGCGACGCCGACGCGGAAGTCGCCGAGCGACGTGTTCGACACGAGCGACTTCGGCATATCGTCACGCACGTCGGGTGTGCCGATCGCGACCGGCACGACCACGCTCTCGCGCACCGTGCGCAGGTCGTTGACGTGGCATTCGAGCACCGGGCCCGCGTCGAAGATGTCGACGTGGTTCTGGTAGCGCAGCCCTTCCGCCTCGAGCATCTTGCGCGCCGGCAGCGTGTCGCGATGCGTGAGGCCGACCGCGTCCTGCGCGTCCTGCGGCAGCAGGTCGACGTACACCGGATAGCGCGGCATCAGTTCCGCGAGGAACGACTTGCGGCCGTGCGAGCTGAGATAGTCCGCGGCGTTGAAGTCGATCTGATAGAAGTGCGAACCGACCGCGCGCCAGAACGGCGACGTGCCGTCGTCGTCGAAGTGGCCGCGCAGCTCCGCGCAGATGCGTTCCGGAAACAGCTCGCGGAACTGTGCGATGAACATGAAGCGCGAGCGCGACAGCAGGCCGCCGACGCCGCCCGTGCGGTAGCGCGGGCTCAGGAACAGCGAGCACACTTCCGCGTAGCCGGTCAGGTCGTGCGAGATGTTCAGCGCGTGCATCCGCGTCCACACGCCGAGCTCCTGGCTCGCGTGGACGACCGTGCTCACGCGGTAGTTGTAGAACGGCTGCTCGAGGCCGACCTGCGATTCGATTCCGCACACGCCCGCGATGTCGCCCGTCGCCGAATCTTCCATCACGAAGAAGTAGCCGGCTTCCGACGGCGCGGCCCGCCCTTCGAGCGTGCGGCGGGTGCGTTCGATGCGCGCGGCGAGCGCGTCGCGGTCGGGCTTGAACGTGGTCAGGCCCGGACCGGTTTCCTTCGCGAGCGACACGAGCGCGTCCACGTCGCCCGTTTGTACGACCCGAACGACGATCATGCTGCGTCTCCCTTCGATTCTTCATCGTCGCGCTGGTGCAGCGGCACGCAGCGCACGACATCGCCATCCTTCACGTTCAGCGCCGCGCGCACGTCGCCGGCGAGCGGCGCGCCCTTGCCGGCATCGGCCGGCAGGTCCGCGAGCACGCAGCGGAACGATTCGCCGCTGCCGCTCGACACGAGGTACGCGGCGTCGCCCTGCTGGTGCGCGGCTTCGCGCACCGTGCGTTCGGCCGCATGCTTCACGCATGCGGTGCGGTCCATCTGCTGGGTCAGCACCGGGCCCGCGTCGAAGATGTCGACGAAGCGGTCCGGCTCGAAGCCTTCCTCGAGGTGGATGTCGTACGCGAGCAGCGCGCTCGCGTTCGGCTCGCCGAGCACGCGCTGCGCGGCTTCCGGCAGCAGCGGCACGTACAGCGGGTAGCCGGGCATCACTTCGGCGATGAACGTGCGGCTGCGGCCGCCCGATGCGATGTCGACGTCCTCGAAATCGCGGCCGAAGAACTTGCGGCCCACCGCTTCCCAGAACGGCGACGCGCCGTGCTCGTCGCTCACGCCGAGCAGCAGCGTGAACACTTCGGGCGTGAAGCGGCGGCGGTTCGCGGCGATGTACATCATCCGCGCGCGCGAGATCAGGTGCGCGGCCGCGTCGCCGCGCAGCGACGGATCGACGTAGAAGCCCGCGAGCCGGCTCTTGCCGGTCAGCTCGTGCGACATCGTCAGCGCGTGGATCTTGCGGTTCACGTGCAGCTCGCGCGATGCGTGGATCAGCGCGTCGTTGCGGAACGCGTAGAACGGCTCGGAGTAGCCGGCCGCCGCCACGATGCTGGCGGTGCCGAGCAGCTTGCCGGTCGCGGTGTCTTCCAGCACGAAGAGATAGAACTCCTCGCCTGGGAAGTCGACGTCCGCGCGAAACGAATCCTCCGAGAGCGCGACGCGCGCCTCGAGCGCCGCGCGATCGTGCGGCAGCGAGTGCAGGACCGGCTGCGCGGTGCGCGCCATCTGCGCGAGCGCATCGAGATCCGTGAGTTTGCCGGGGCGAACAAATAGCATCGTCGTTCCTGTCTGCGATGGAGGCGCCGATCAGCGCGCGTTGGCTTCCTGCGCGGCGAGCACCTGTTCGACCGCCTTCTCGAAGCGCGCGAGGCCTTCGTCGAGCACGTCGAACGGGATCACCAGCGACGGCACGAAGCGCAGCACGTTGGGGCCTGCGATCAGCATGATCACGCCCTGCTCGGCGGCCGCGTTCACGAAATCCTTCGCGCGGCCGTCGAATGCGGCCGTGAGTTCCGCGCCGACCAGCAGGCCCTTGCCGCGCACTTCCTTGAAGATGCCGAAGCGCGCGTTGATGCGTTCGAGCGCGCCTTTCAGGCGCACGCTGCGTTCGCGCACGCCTTCGAGCAGCGCCGGCTCGCCGATCAGCTCGACGACCTTGTCGGCGATCGCCGACGCGAGCGGGTTGCCGCCGTAGGTCGTGCCGTGCACGCCGACCTTGAAGTGCGCGGCGAGTTCTTTCGTCGTCAGCATCGCGCCGATCGGGAAGCCGTTGCCGAGCGCCTTCGCGGTCGTCAGGATGTCGGGCGTCACGCCCGTGTCCATGTATGCGTAGAAGTGGCCGGTGCGGCCGACGCCCGTCTGCACTTCGTCGAAGATCAGCAGTGCGTCGTTGGCGTCGCACGCTTCGCGCAGCGCCTTCAGGAAGGCCGGATCGGCCGGGATCACGCCGCCTTCGCCCTGCACCGGCTCGACGATCACCGCGCAGGTCTTCGGGCCGATCGCGGCCTTGGCGGCTGCGATGTCGTTGAACGGCAGGTGCTTGATGCCTTCCGGCACCGGGCCGAAGCCTTCCGAGTATTTCGGCTGGCCGCCGACGCTGACCGTGAAGAACGTGCGGCCGTGGAACGACTGCACGAACGAGATGATTTCGAATTTATCGGCGCCGTGGCGTTCGAATGCGACGCGGCGTGCGAGCTTCAGCGCCGCTTCGTTCGCTTCCGCGCCCGAGTTCGCGAAGAATGCGCGGTCGGCGAAGGTCAGCGATTCGAGGCGCTTTGCGAGCCGCAGCACCGGCTCGTTCGTGTAGCCGTTGCCGATGTGCCAGAGCTTGCGGCTTTGTTCGTCCAGCACCTTCAGCAGTTCCGGGTGGCCGTGGCCGAGCGACGTCACGGCGATGCCGCAGGCGAAATCCACGTATTCACGGCCTGCCGTGTCCCACACGCGCGAGCCTTCGCCACGATCCGGCACGAACGGCGCGGGGGAAAACACCGGCACCATCACTTCGTCGAAAGTCTGGCGGTTCACGGTCAGGTTCGTCATGGCGATTCCTTTCGGTAGAGGTCTTGAACAATAGGTTCAAGTTTAGGTAAGGGTCGTGCAAGCGTCTTGCGGAATTGCGACGGGTTCTATCGGGATGGGGTTGCTCGCGCTTTTTGGGGTGGTCCGCCTGGGTTTTTCGTGAAGCACCTGTAATGTTTTCGGTCTGTTAGCGTCGCCCCTCCCCGGGGCGGGGGTCACTTTTCTTTGTCTTGCCAAAGAAAAGTAACCAAAAGAAAGGCGCCCGGATAACGCAAGACTTCCCGTGCCATGGCCGTCAGAGTGGATCGCACAAAAGTGTCCGAGCCAGTCACGACACCGGAGTGGTTCGAGCAATGGATCTGACGCACCGCACCACAAGGCAAAGTGGTATACCGCTCATCGGTTCCATCCTCGCTACGCTCGGCTGCGAGGTACTTCATGGTCGCGCTACACGTGCATCACCGGCGATAGCCAACGCCAATCGACCGAAGCCCTCTGCAGCAGGCGTTAACCTGTCGGCCGAGCGTAGCGAGGACGGAGCTGGCGGGCGGTATACCGCTCTGCTCCGTGGTGCGGCGCGTCAGATCCATTGCTCGAACCACTCCGGTGTCGTGACTGGCTCGAACACTTTTGCGCGGTCCACTCCGATGACGATCGCACTGGAACCTGGGGCATTTCGAGCGCCTTTCTTTTGGTTACTTTTCTTTGGCAAGACAAAGAAAAGTGACCCCCGCCCCGGGGAGGGGCGACGCCAACAAACCGAAAGCATTACAGGTACTTCACGAAAAACCCTGACCGCCCACCCAACAAACTCAGTCCTTGCTCACGCGCTCGACGAGCGCCCCAGCCCGCGGTTCGGCGCCGCCGCCCGTCTGCTTCTCGAGCCACGCGCGCCGATCCTCCCGCGGCGTTACACCAAACCGCTCGCGGTACGCATTAGAAAAATGCGCGGCAGAAGAAAACCCACAGGCGAGACTGACCTGCACGACCGACTTGCTGGTCCGCTGCAACTGCGTGCGCGCCTTCAGCAACCGCAAATTGAGGTAATACTTGGACGGCATCGCGCCGAGATACTGCCGAAAGAGCCTCTCCAATTGTCGGCGCGACACGCCGACCAACCCGGCGATTTCATCCGTCGTCAACGGATCCTCGATGTTGGCTTCCATCAGCAGCAATGCATCGTTCAACCGAGGATGCCGCTCGCCCGGCGCGGTCACGAACGGAATCCGCTGCCGCTCCTCGCCACTGCGCAAAGTGCCCGCGCCAAGCGCATCGGCAATCCTTTCCGCCAGTTCGGGCCCATGCTCGCGCCCGATCATGGCGAGCATGAAATCGACGGTCGCCTGCCCGCCGGCACATGTCGCGCGGTCCCGGTCGATCTCGAAGATCTGCTGCGTGACGATCGACCGCTCGAACTGCTCGGCAAACTGCTGGTACGTCTCCCAGTTCACGCTCACCCGGTAGCCGGACAACTGCCCCGCCATCGCGAGCCACCACACGCCATGATGGATGCCCGTCACGAGCGGCGTGCGCTGCCCGACCCGCGCGAGACTCGCGAGAAACAGCCGGTAGTCGGCGAACTGCTGGAACCGCTCGCTGACGACGATCAGCCAGTCGCACGCGATCGCGTCGTTGAACGCCGCATCGGCATGCCACTGCGCGCCGCCCGCGAGCGGCACCGGCCGCCCGTCCCACGAACACACCTGCCAGCGGTACAGCAGCCGCCCGTCGATCTCGTTCGCGAGATTCAGCGCGTCGACGATCGGACCCACGCCCGACATCGACACGGGCGGCAAGGCGACGATCGCCACCTGCGTCGTGCGGGTGGCGCCTGCGGGACGGAGCACCGATACCACGTTTGCGACCTGCGTGACGTTACTTGAGGCTTCCGGACAGGAACTGCTTGAGCCGCTCGCTCTGCGGCCGCACGAGCACCTCCGACGGATTCCCCTCTTCCTCGGTCCGCCCCTGGTGCAGGAACATCACGTGGTTCGACACGTTGCGCGCAAAGCCCATCTCGTGCGTGACGACGATCATCGTGCGGCCTTCCTCGGCCAGCTTCTGCATCACCTTCAGCACTTCGCCAACGAGTTCGGGATCGAGCGCGGAGGTCGGCTCGTCGAACAGCATCACGTCCGGATGCATCGCCAGCGCCCGCGCAATCGCGACGCGCTGCTGCTGACCGCCCGACAGGTGCGACGGATACTGCTTCTCGACCCGCGGCGCCAGCCCGACCTTCTCCAGGTACTCGCGCGCACGCTCCTCGGCTTCCTTCTTCGGGATGCCGAGCACGTGCACCGGCGCTTCCATCACGTTCTCGAGCACGTTCATGTGCGCCCACAGATTGAAGTGCTGGAACACCATCGCGAGCTTCGTGCGGATCCGCTGCAGCTGCTTGTGGTCGGCGACCTCGAGCGCGCCGGCCTTGTCGGTCTTCGTGCGCACGGCCTCGCCGTCGACGACGATCTGCCCCGCATTCGGCCGCTCGAGGAAATTGATGCAGCGCAGGAACGTGCTCTTGCCCGAGCCGCTCGCGCCGATGATGCTGATGACGTCGCCGGCCTTCGCATTCAGCGAGACGCCCTTGAGCACCTCGTTGTCACCGTAGCGCTTGTGAATGTCGAGCGCCGCAAGCTTGCAGGCAGCGCCCGTTTGAGTGATCTCGGCCAACTGGCTCTCCTCGAAGTGAAATCAATGACGGCCGGCCGCGAGATACGCGAGCCAGTGGCGCTCCGCACGGCGAAACGCCGCGACGAGTGCGAACGATACCGCAAGATAGATCAGCGCGGCGATGCCGAATGACTGGAACGCCATGTAGGTCGCGGAATTCGCGTCGCGCGCGACCTTCAGGATGTCCGGCACCGTCGCCGTGAATGCGACCGTCGTCGCGTGCAGCATCAGGATCACCTCGTTGCTGTACAGCGGCAGCGCACGGCGCAGCGCCGACGGCAGGATCACGCGGCGGTACATCGTGAACGGCGTCATCCCGTACGCACGCGCCGCCTCGACCTCGCCGTGCGGAATCGCGCGGATCGCGCCGGCGAAAATCTCGGTCGTGTACGCGCAGGTGTTCAGCGCGAACGCGAGAATCGCGCAGTTGAAGCCGCTCCTGAAGAACGCGTCGAGCAGCGAGTGCGAGCGCACGAACTCCAGGCTGTACATGCCCGTGTACATCAGCAGCAACTGCACGTAGAGCGGCGTGCCGCGGAACACGTAGGTGTAGAAGCGCACCGGCATCGACACCCATTTCTTCTTCGACACCCGCGCGACCGCCAGCGGCACCGCGCAGACGAAGCCGAGCGAAATCGACGCGACGAGCAGCCACAGCGTAACCGCAAGGCCCGACAGGCGCTGGCCGTCCCAGTAAAGGAACGCCTGGCCAAATTCCTGGAGAATCTCGATCATAGTTCTGCGTGGCGCACGCCCATGGAATAACGCTTCTCGAGCTGCATCAGCACGAGGTTGGAAACGGTCGTGATCGCGAGATAGATCAGCGCCGCGACGAGGATGAAGAAGAACATGTTGAACGTGCTCTTGCCCGCGTCCTGCGCCGCCTTCACGACGTCGGCCAGGCCGATGATCGACACCAGCGCGGTCGCCTTCACGAGCACCTGCCAGTTGTTGCCGATGCCCGGCAGCGCGAAGCGCATCATCTGAGGAAACATGATCCGCGCGAACACCCGCATCCCGCTCATCCCGTAGGCCGCCCCCGCCTCGAGCTGGCCGCGCGGCACCGACAGGAACGCGCCGCGGAACGTCTCCGTGAAATACGCGCCGTAGATGAAGCCGAGCGTCAGCACGCCCGCGACGAACGGATCGATGTCGATCTGCTCCCAGCCGGCCAGGTCGGTCAGCTGGTTCAGCCAGATCTGGATGCTGTAGAACAGCAGCAGCATCAGGACGAGATCGGGCACCGAGCGGATCAGCGTCGTATAACCGGTCGCGAGCGAACGCAGCGCCCGGTTGTGCGACAACTTAGCCACCGCGCCGATCAGCCCGAGCACCACCGCAGTGGCGAGCGACAGCACCGACAGCTCGATCGTCTGCACGGTGCCCGCCCACAGGACGGGACCAAAGCCGTAAAGAAACACGCGCGTCTCCAGAACGTGAATGAAAGCCGGCACAATTTCCTGTCCGCGCCGGGCTGACGCGCATAGTCGCAAGCGAAAATACTTGTCTCAAATTAGTGTCCGCGCGGTTGCTGCGTCGCAACAATCCGCTTCACGATTCGCAACTGCGTGCTAATTGCCTGTTTCGAAACGAAAAAGCCCGCTTCCTGACAGTCGGGCAACAGGTCGGGAAGCGGACTTTTTGCAATATTCCGGTCGCTTTTTCGATATAGCGACGGAGGCGGACGATTGATGACGAAACGGTCGCGGACGGCGCGCCGCGGTCAGCGCCCTTTCAGGATGTCGGAGCGCGACGTCGTGTACACGCGCCCGTCCGGGCCGAAATGCACGTTGAAGAACGCGTCCTGGTTGACGCCGTCCTCGAGCCAGCGCCAGCTCCACACCGTTTCGGGCTTGAGCGGATATTGCGCGATCTCGCCCGGCTTGCCGAGCAGGCGCCGCACCTCGTCCTCGCTCATCCCGGGCGCCACCTTCGCGAAGTTGGCCGCGGTCAGCACCTGCGTCGCGCCCATGTAGCGCCCGTTCGCGTCGATATCGACGAACCAGGTCTGGTTGCCCATCGGGCCGCGCGGATACTCGAAGCGCTTCGAGCCGTCGGTGAACACGCGCTCGGTCTCCGGCGGGCCCATCGTGCCGCGGATGTCGGCCTCGGTCGACTCGCCCGGCTTCAGGCCCTTCAGCAGCAATTGAGCCGGCTTGATCGCCTTGAAGAAGTCCCGGATGCGTTGCACGTTGAGCTCGCCTTGCTTGTCGTCGCACGCGGACAGCGCCAGCGCGGCAGCCAGCACGGCGACGGGGAACAGCCTGAAACGGAAAGTCATCGATGGAAATGCGCGTCGTGGAAAACACGCGGCAAGCATACCCGCGCGCCGCCAAAAGCGCGAGACGGGCGCGCGGCCCGTCTCGTTCAGTGCGTCGGTTCGGTTTCGCGCGCGGCGGCCTGCGCCTGCGCCTGCGGTGCGGGCGGCACGCTCGCCGTCATCCGGCGCCGCGTATGGGCAAGCTCGGCGAGCTGCCAGGAGCCGAGCGCGAGGCAGCCGAACACGACCTCGCGGGCGCGCTTCACGAGCGCGAGCGACAGCGCCGTATCGCGGTCGACGCCGAACATCTGCGCGAGCAGCACGACGGTCGCCTCCTGCACGCCGAGGCCGCCCGGCACCATGAACGCAGCGTGGCGCGCGGCCTGGGTCATCGCCTCGATCGCGAGCGCGCCGCCGATCGACACCGGATGGCCGAGCAGTTCGAGCGCCCAGTAGATCTCGAGCGCGCCGAGCGCATAGCCGGCCAATTGCCAGAAGAATGCGCTGAACAGCAGGCCCGTGCGCGACATCAGCGCGTCGATGTCCGCGTCGAGGCGCCGGCCGTCGACGCCCTGCAGCAGCCGGTGCGAATCGCCGAGCAGGCGGCCCGCGAAGCGCTCGATCGCATGGAAGATGCCGCCGCGCCGCATCAGCACGACGCCGAGCACCGGCAGCGGCAGCGACAGCAGCAGCGCGAGGCCGATCGTCCCGGCATCGACGTCGCGCGTCGTCGCGAGCAGCAGCACGAGGCCGAGCGCGGCGAACGCATACTGGACGACGATCGTCACGAGCACCTCGACGATCACCGACGCGGTCACGCGGCTCGCGTCCGGGGTCCGCCAGCGCACGAGGCGAATGCCGACGATCTCGCCGCCGATGCCGACCACCGGCAGCAGCCGGTTCACGGCCTCGCGCACGGTCGCGACCCACCACAGGAACGGCAGCGAGCTGCGCTTGTCGAGCAGCAGGTGCCACGCATACGCGTCGAGCAGCAGCGGCAGCGCGTGGAACGGCACGAGCCACAGGAGCGCGAACCCGGCGCGCCCGATCATCTGCGTGACGTCGCCGACGCCGTCATGCAGCACCAGCGCGAGCAGGATCGCGATGCCGATCGGCCAGCCGAGCCATTTGATCCACTTGCTCACGACGGCTGCGCTCCCGGTTGGCGCGCCGCGCGCGGCGCGCGCGACGGCGGGGTCTGGCCGAACACGTCGGCGAAACCGCCCGTCGCGACGCCGGCCGCCTTCAGCGCGGCGGCGACGCGCGGCGACAGCAGCGCGTCCAGCTCGTCGACGGGACGGTAGCCGGCCATCGTCGGTGTGATCGGGCCGTCGCCCGCCTCGGCCGGATGGCAATAGATCTCGCCGACGCCCGTCGGCAGGCTCGCGAGCGCGTCGAGCAGCACCGCCTCGTCCATGCCGCCCGTGTGCTCGATGCCGACCACGTAGTCGTTGTGTGCAAGCCCCGCGCGGTCGAGCCGCGCGCGCACGAGCCCGATCCACGGCTTGAGCCATGCGGGCGCGGTCGTCTCGTACGGCAGCCGGACCGCGCGCAGCCCGTAGTCGCGGCCGATCTCGACGATCATCGACAGCACGGTCGGATGCAGATGGAAATGCTTGTGCGCGTTCACGTGGTCGAGCGGCAGGCCGCTCGCCGCGAACGCGTCGAACTGCGCGCGGATCTCGCGGCGCAGCTGCGCACGAACGTGCGGCAGGAAGAAGAAGCGGCAGCCGTCCTTCGCCATCGCGTCGCCGAACCGCCCGTCGGGGCCGACGAGCGCGGGAATCTCACGGGCGGGCAGCGTGGCCGGGCCGTCCGCGAGGACGAGATGCAGGCCGACCGCGAGCGACGGCAGCCGCCGCGCGCGTTCGATCGCATCGGCCGCGGCCGGCGCGGCGACCATCAGGCTCGCGGCGTTCAGCACGCCGTCGCGATGCGCGCGCTCGACCGCCGCGTTGACGCGCGGATGCAGCCCGAAGTCGTCCGCGGTGAAGATGAGCGCCCGCGCCGCCCGCTGCGTCGTCACGAATCAGGCCTCGTGCGCGCGCAGGAAACGGAAGAATTCGACGCCCTCGCGCAGACGGCGCTTCATCATGTCCCAGCTCGTCAGCATCTCGCGGACGATCTCCCAGATCTTCGACGGACGGAAGTAGAACTCGCGATAGAACTGCTCGAGATGGTGATAGATCTCGTCGCGCGACAGATGCGCGTAGCCGATCGCCGCGAGCTGCACGCCTTCCTTGCTCACCAGGTTGATGGTCTTGTTCTCTTCCATCCAGCCGTTTTCCACGGCCTGCTTGTAGAGCGTCGTGCCCGGATACGGCGCGGCGAGCGAGACCTGGATCGTGTGCGGATTGATTTCCTTCGCGTACTCGATCGTCTTCTTGATGGTTTCCTGCGTCTCGCCCGGCAGGCCGAGAATGAAGGTGCCGTGGATCTTGATGCCGAGCTTCTTGCAGTCCGCGCTGAAGCGGCGCGCGAAATCGGTGCGCACGCCCTTCTTGATGTTCACGAGGATCTGGTCGTCGCCGGATTCGAAGCCGACCAGCAGCAGGCGCAGGCCGTTTTCCTTCATGACCTTGAGCGTCTTGTACGGCACGTTGGCCTTCGCGTTGCACGACCACGTCATGCCGAGCTTGCCCAGACCGATGGCGATCGCTTCGGCGCGCGGCAGATCGTCGGTGAAGGTGTCGTCGTCGAACATCAGTTCCTTCACTTCCGGCATGTTGTCGCGGATCCACTTCGCTTCCGCGAGCACGTTCTCGACCGAGCGCGTGCGGTAGCGATGGCCGCTGACCGTCTGCGGCCACAGGCAGAACGTGCAGCGCGACTTGCAGCCGCGGCCCGTGTAGATCGACACGTACGGGTAGTTCAGGTAGCCGATGAAGTAGTTGTCGATCTTCAGGTCGCGCTTGTAGATGGGCGCGACGAACGGCAGTTCGTCCATGTTCTCGAGGATCGGACGCGCTTCGTTGTGCTCGATCGAGCCGTCCTTCGCGCGCCAGCTCAAGCCCTTGATCTCGGGGAACGGCTTGCCTTCGGCGATTTCCTTGCAGGTGTAGTCGAATTCCTCGCGGCACACGAAGTCGATTGCCTCGCTCGCCGTGAGCGAGTTGTGCGGATCGACCATCACCTTCGCGCCCACCATGCCGACCAGCATCGACGGCTTCATCTTCTTGAGGTCCTGCGCGAACATCGCGTCGGTCGGGAACGACGGCGTGCTCGTGTGGATGATCACGAGGTCGTAGTCGTTCGCGATCTTCAGCGTTTCCTCGACCGACAGGCCGTCGGCCGGCGCATCGACGACGCGGCTGCCCGCCACGAGCGCGGCCGGCTGCGCGAGCCACGTCGGATACCAGAAGGAACGGATTTCACGCTTCGCCTGGTAGCGCGAGCCGGCACCACCGTCGAAGCCGTCGTACGAAGGGGCCTGCAAGAACAGGGTTTTCATCAATGCTCCGGTAGCCTGCATAGTTCGAGTTCGTTTCAAGAATCTAGTAAAAAAAACCGCGGGCTGCCCACCTGGGCGCCCGCCTCTCGTCATGGTTGGTCGGCCTGCGCCGTGCCGTTCAGCGGCCGTCGCCGCCCTCCACGGCCGTCGCGCGCTCGCCGCCGACGACCGTCATCCTGGCGCCGCGCCACACGACCTGCGTGCCGAACGCCGCAACGAGCCACTCGAGCGCGAGCAGCGTGTCGCGCACCGCGATCAGCGGCAAATCGCGCCAGAACGCGCGCCAGCCGTCCTCGCCGCGCGCGTGCAGCACGAGCCGGCCGAACGCGCCTGCCGCCGTCGCCGCGCCCGCCAGCGTGCCGGCGAACGTGCCGTCGAGACGCAGCGCAAGCCCCGCGCCGATCGCGAGCCACGGCGCGGTGAACGTGATGAACAGGAACGCGAAACCGGCCGGATTCAGCGACCGGATCGTGCGCAGCCAGCGCGTTTCGCGGTGCCAGAGCGGCCCGAACGCCGCCTCGATCACATCGGTCGCGACTTCGACCTCCGACAGCACCGTGCGCCGCCCGAGGCGGCGCGGCAGCTCGGCGAGCCAGAAATCGTCGGCCAGCTCGTCCTTCAGCGCCTTGAAGCCGCCGATCCGGTCGAGCGTGTCGCGCGTCAGCGCGAGCGTCGCGCCGAAGCCGAAGCGGCTCGAGCGACCGAGGTGCGTGATCCGCACCGACGGCGCGAACCACGCGTCGACGAACTGCGCGCCGATGCGCGTCCAGAACCCGCCGACACTGCGCGCATGATACAGGCAAGTGACGACGCCGACCGACGCATCGGCGAGCGGCGCCGTCACGCGCTCGAGATAATCCGGCTTCACCGCGATGTCGCTGTCGGCGATCACGATCCGCCCGTACTTCGCGCGCTCGGCAAGATTGATCAGGTTGCTGACCTTCAGGTTCTTGCCGTACACGCGCGCGTCGATCACGAGCGTGATGTCGCACTCCGGGTAGTCCGCGCGCAGCCGCTCGACGACCGCCACCGCCGGGTCCGACGCCGACGCGACGCCGAACAGCACCTCGTAGCGCGGATGGCGCTGCTCGCAGAACGTCGCGAGATTCTCGTACAGGTGCGGCTCCGCGCCGCACAGCGGCTTCAGCACGCTGACGGGCGCGAAACCGTCGCGCGCGGCCGTGCGCGGCGTGCGCGGACGCGGCGCGAACGCCGCGACGAGCGCATACCCGGCCGCAGCCAGCGTGAACGCAACCAGCAGCCACTCGATGAGCGATACGGCTGACGACGTCATGCGCACCGCCCTGCGGCGGCCGTGCCGCGGCGGTGATCGAACGGACAAGCGATGATGGATGATTCGATTGGGACGAACGCGGGCACGACCCGACTCCTTGTTCCGGCAGCGTCTGTATCAGGGGCATGCGATGCTCGAAAGCAGCCCTGCCCCGCTTGAGAGGCGCTCCTGCGCAACGCGCGGGCAAAACGCAGAAAATGCGAACGGCAACCGTGAGCGCGAGATGGACAATCGCCGGATTTTAACAGCCGGCGATACCCCGCGCTCGAACACGCCATGAAACGGACTGATGCAAAACCGTCAAATCCGGACGGCCGCCATTCTTTCGATGCAGCCTCGTTAACCCTAGCGTAAGCGGTTTGCAGGCGTATTGCAGTCTCCAAATCTTGGCCTTTCGTGGTTTTTTGTGTCTACGCACAAATTCGCACCCAATCTCCGTAAAATTTCGTAATTTTCAGATTATTACGTTGATTACGGAAACAATCGATACGCACGGCCCGGGCATCCCTGATGGCCGCAGGGATATCCGCGCGTCGCCAGCGCGATCCGGAACCCTTTGGCAAAATCTTCCGCATCTGTTGCGTCCGCGCATCACCGCGCGCCCTCACGTTCGAAGGCCCATCCGATGATTCCGTTTTCCGTACTCGATCTCGCCCCCATTCCGACCGGCGCCGACGCCGCGCAGGCGTTCCGCAACACCCTCGATCTCGCGCAGCATGCCGAGCGCTGGGGCTACCACCGCTACTGGCTCGCCGAGCACCACAACATGCCGGGCATCGCGAGCGCGGCGACCGCCGTCGTGATCGGCCACGTCGCCGGCGGCACGCGGACGATCCGCGTCGGCTCGGGCGGCATCATGCTGCCGAACCATTCGCCGCTCGTGATCGCCGAGCAGTTCGGCACGCTCGCGTCGCTGTACCCGGGCCGGATCGATCTCGGCCTCGGCCGTGCGCCCGGCACCGACCAGACCACGTCGCGCGCGCTACGCCGCGACCTGCTCGGCAGCGCCGATGCGTTCCCCGACGACGTGGCCGAGCTGCTGCGCTACTTCGCCGAGCCGGCGGCCGGCCAGCGCGTACGCGCGGTGCCCGGCGCGGGGCTCGACGTGCCGGTCTGGCTGCTCGGCTCGAGCCTGTTCAGCGCGCAGCTCGCCGCGATGCTCGGCCTGCCGTTCGCGTTCGCGTCGCACTTCGCGCCGGACTACCTGACGCGCGCGCTCGAGCTCTATCGCGCGCAATACCGGCCGTCGGCCGCGTGGCCGAAACCGTATGCGATGGTCGGGGTGAACGTGTTCGCGGCGCAAACCGATGCCGAGGCGCGACGCCTGTTCACGTCGCTGCAGCAGCAGTTCCTGAACCTGCGGCGCGGCACGCCGGGCAAGCTGCCGCCGCCCGTCGACGTGCTCGAGGCAACCGAGCTGGAGCTGGCGAGCGTCGCGCATTCGCTGTCGTTCGCCGCGGTCGGCTCGCGCGATACCGTGCGCGACAGGCTGCGCGAGCGGATCGCGCAGACCGGCGCGGACGAGCTGATCATCACCGCGCAGATCCACGATCACGCGGCGCGGCTGCGCTCGTTCGAGCTCGCCGCGCAGATTCGCGACGAGCTTGCGAGCGAGGCGCGCTAGCGCAGCACGTCAGGCAGCACGCCTGCCGTCGCGCCGCAGGGCGGCCCCGCTATTGCGGATGCGCCTGCGCGAGCCCGTCGAGCAGCGCCTTGTGGAACGCGTCCGGATCCTGGATCTGCGGCGCGTGGCCGAGCGCCGCGAACTCGACGAGCTGCGCGCCGGGAATCGCCGCCTGCGTGCGCTTCGCGAGTTCGGGATAGCGCCCGAGCTTCGCGTGGACGTCGGGCGGCGCGACGTCCTTGCCGATCGCGGTGGTGTCCTTGTCGCCGATCATCAGCAAGGTCGGCACGCGGATCGCGCCCAGCTCGTAGACCACCGGCTGCGTGAGGATCATGTCGTAGAGCAGCGCGGAATTCCATGCGACCGCGTCGCGGCCCGGCCCGCGGTACATCCCCGCGAGCATCTGCACCCAGCGCTCGTAGGACGGCGACCACTTGCCCGCGTAGTACGTCGCCTGCTCGTAGCGGCGGATGCCGTCGGCGCTCGTCTTCAGCTCGCGTGCGTACCAGTAGTCGACCGACAGCGGCGGCACGCCGAGCGCCTTCCAGTCTTCCAGCCCGATCGGGTTGACGAGCACGAGCTGCTCGGTCGCCTTCGGATACATCAGCGCGTAGCGCATCGCGAGCATGCCGCCCGTCGAGTGGCCGACGAGCGTCGCCGACTTCACGCCGATCGATTCGAGCAGCGCATGCGTGTTGCGCGCGAGCTGCTGGAAGCTGTACTGGTAGCGCTCGGGCTTCGACGACTTGCAGAAGCCGATCTGGTCCGGCGCGATCACGCGATAGCCCGCGTGGCTCAGCACCGCGATCGTCTCCTCCCAGGTCGCCGCGCAGAAGTTCTTCCCGTGCAGCAGCACGACGGTGCGCCCGTTCGGATGCGCGGGCTGCACGTCCATGTACACCATCTCGACGGTCTCGCGCTGCGACACGAACGAATAGCGGTGCACCGGCTCCGGATACGTGAAGCCTTCGAGCCGCGCGCCGTACGCGGGCCCGTCGTTGCCGGCGGGCGCCGGCGCCGGTGCCGCGGCGGACGCCGCGCATGCGGCGGCGAGACCGGCGCCGAGCATGGCGGTGCGGGCGGCGGACAACATCTTGCAAATCGAAACCATGGCGAACACGATGAGTGGAGACGCACGCGAATCACCGGACGGCGCCGCGCACCGCGATTCTACGCGGGTCGCGTTGACGACGGCGCGCAACACTCCGTTGCCGGGCGGCTTTCTCGCACACGACGAACTCGGGTATCGTGTGACGTGAACCTGGCCCGCGTGCAGGCGAATCCCCATGAAAAACGTCCTCAGCATTCAGTCTCACGTGATCTACGGCCACGCCGGCAACAGCGCGGCCGTGTTTCCCATGCAGCGCCTCGGCGTCAACGTCTGGCCGCTCAACACCGTCCAGCTGTCGAATCACATGCAGTACGGCCACTGGGCGGGCAGCGCGATCGACGCCGCGAAGATGGAGCAGCTCGTCGACGGCATCGCCGCGATCGGTGCGCTCAAGCGCTGCGACGCGGTGCTCTCCGGGTTCCTCGGCTCGCCCGCGCAGGCCCGCGCGACGGTCGAGATCGTGCGCGCGGTGAAGGCGACCAATCCGAACGCATGGTACTTCTGCGATCCGGCGATGGGCCAGACGGGCGGCATTCGCCCGGAGCCGGGCGTCGAGGAGTTCATCGTCCACGAGATGCCCGCGCTCGCGGACGGCATGGCGCCGAATCACACCGAACTGCAGAAGCTGGCGGGGCGGCGCATCGAGACCGTCGCCGAAGCCGTCGACGCGTGCCGCGCGCTGATCCGCCGCGGCCCGCAGATCGTGCTCGTCAAGCACCTGCACGACCGCAACAGCCCGGCCGACCGCTTCAACATGCTGGCCGTCACCGCCACCGAGGCCTGGATCGGCCAGCGCCCGCTGTATGCGTTTCCGCGCCATCCGGTCGGCGTCGGCGACCTGACGAGCGCGGTCTTCGTCGCGCGGCGGCTGCGCGGCGATTCGGTGCGCGCGGCGTTCGAACACACGCTCGCGGCCGTGCACGCGGTCGTCAAGGCGACCTATGACGCGCGCCGCTACGAGCTGGAACTGATCGCCGCGCAGGACGAGATCGCGAGCCCGAGCGAGTGGTTCGGCGCGTGGGTCACGGACGTCTGACGGCGCGCGCCGCGTGACGACGCCCGACGCGCATCGCCCGCCGCCGGTCCGTGCCGCGGTTCGTCCCGCGGTTCGCCCCGATGCAGCGGCCGCGACGCCGCACGCTTGCGCACGCCATCCCGCCGCGCTGCCCTGCCCGAGCGCGCAAACGTTTCCACCGCTTCACATGAATGACACCGTTTCGCCGCTATGCTCGCGGCGGCACGGCCCGGCACGCGCCCGCATTCGCGCGCCGGGGCAGCACGCTTGCCTCACTCCCCGCCATCCGGCGCCCATCTTTTCCGCACGATACCGACCATGACCCGATCGACCCGTCGTGACTTCCTGCGCGTCGCCGCCGGCACCGCCGGCGCCACCGCGCTGAACCTCTTCCCGCCCGTGATCCGCGACGCGCTCGCGATTCCCGCGAACCGCCGCACCGGCACGATCCGCGACATCGAGCACGTCGTGATCCTGATGCAGGAGAACCGCTCGTTCGACCATTACTTCGGCACGCTGCGCGGCGTGCGCGGCTTCGGCGACCCGCGCGCGCTGCGCTTGGCGAACGGCAAGTCGGTGTTCCACCAGCCGGTCGGCCTCGCGGAGCTGCTGCCGTTCCATCCGCGTGCCGACAAGCTCGGCATGCAGTTCCTGCAGGACCTGCCGCACGGCTGGCAGGACATGCACGCCGCGTGGAACAAGGGCCGCTACGACCAGTGGGTGCCGAACAAGGGCACGACGACGATGGCGTACCTGAAGCGCGACGACATCCCGTTCCACTACCAGCTCGCCGACGCGTTCACGATCTGCGACGCATACCACTGCGCGATCCCGAGCTCGACCGACCCGAACCGCTACTACATGTGGACGGGCTACGTCGGCAACGACGGCGTCGGCGGCGGCCCGGTGCTCGGCAACGAGGAGAAGGGCTACGGCTGGACCACCTATCCGGAAGTGCTCGAGCAGGCCGGCGTGTCGTGGAAGATCTACCAGGACGTCGGCACGGGCCTCGACGCGAACGGCTCTTGGGGCTGGACGCAGAACCCGTACATCGGCAACTACGGCGACAACGCGCTGCTCTACTTCAACCAGTACCGCACCGCGCAGCCCGGCTCGCCGCTGTACGAGAAGGCGCGCACCGGCACCAACATCAGCGCGGGCGGCACGCTGTTCGACGTGCTGCAGCAGGACGTGAAGAACGGGACGCTGCCGCAGGTGTCGTGGATCTGCGCGCCGGAAGCGTATTCGGAGCACCCGAACTGGCCGGCCAACTACGGCGCGTGGTACATCGAGCAGGTGCTGAAGACGCTCGTGTCGAACCCGGACGTGTGGAGCAAGACCGCGCTCTTCATCACCTACGACGAGAACGACGGCTTCTTCGACCACGTGCCGCCGCCGTTCGCGCCGCAGTCACGCGACAACGGACTGTCGACGGTCGCGACCACCAACGAGGCGTTCCCCGGCGACGCGTCGCACATGGCCGGCCCGTACGGCCTCGGCCCGCGCGTGCCGATGCTCGTCGTGTCGCCATGGACGAAAGGCGGCTGGGTCTGCTCGCAGACGTTCGATCACACGTCGCTGCTGCAATTCATCGAGGCGCGCTTCGGCACGCAGTACGCGGTGACGGCCGGCAACGTGTCGCCGTGGCGGCGCACGGTGTGCGGCGACCTGACGTCCGCGTTCGACTTCGCGTCGACCGACGCGAGCTGGCCGCAACTGCCGGACACGAGCGGCTACGCGCCGCCCGACCGCAACCGCCATCCCGACTACATCCCGGTCCCGCCGCTCGCGCAGAAGCTGCCGAAGCAGGAGGCCGGCCTGCGGCCGGCGCGCGCGCTGCCCTACGAGCTGTTTGCGTACGGCCGGATCGACAACGCGAGCGGCCAGTTCCGGCTCACCTTCGCGAACACCGGCCGCGCGGGCGCGGCGTTCCAGGTCCAGGCGCGCAATCGCGTCGACGGCCCGTGGACCTACACGGTGGAAGCCGGCAAGCGCCTCTCCGACACGTGGAGCCCCGCGCCGTCGCTCGGCCTGTACGACCTCGACGTGTACGGCCCGAACGGCTTCTACTGCCACTTCCGCACCCCCGCCGCACCGGCGGTCGGGCCGGCGAGCGTCAATCCGGAAGTGATCTACGGCTACGACGTCGCGAACGGCAACATCACGCTGCGCCTGATGAACCGCGGCCACCGGGCGGTGCGCCTCAAGGTGACGAGCGCCTACGGCCATGCGCATCCGCGCGTGTTCGACCTGGCGCCCGGCGCGCGCGTCGACGACTACTGGGACCTGCGCGGCAGCCACGGCTGGTACGACCTGACCGTCAGCGACGGCAAGCCGCTCGGCTTCGTGCGCCGCTTCGCCGGCCACGTCGAGACGGGCCGCCCGAGCACGAGCGATCCGCTGATCCGCACCGAGCCGGCATCGGCGTCCGCCGCTGACGACGCGGTCGAGGCCGAGGTCGGGGCCGCCGAGTAACGCCAGCGCCGACACCAAGCCCTGCGCCGGCCGTTCGATGCGGCCGGCGCCCCCTTCCCGCCGCTGCGGACGCGGCATCCGCCACCACGCCCGCCCCGCCGCCGCCCGGCGCGGGAATTCCCTCATCGCCGCTTTCCCTTGTCGCACCGACGCTGTGCGGAAATCCGCACGTTTCGTGCGCCGAATCGACAAGACTCGCCCAATTTGGCCCCCTATAACTCGTCGTCAGACGCTCGGGCCTGCCTTCGGCCGTGCTCGCAGAAGCGTCGCCCGCGCGCGCCGTTGCGCGCGTTCTCGTGTCTCGCCGTCCAAGGAATGAATATGAAATTCCGCCCATCGCTGCTGTCCCTCTCGCTCGCCACCGCGCTCGCCGTCCTCTCGCATCAGGCCGCGCAGGCGGCCGGCGACACCGACATCAAGGTCGGCTTCGCCGCGCCGCTCACCGGCGTCAACGCCGGCTACGGCAAGGATCTGCAGAACGGCGTCCAGCTCGCGCTCGACGACGCCGCCGCGCAGAAGATCCAGATCGCCGGCAAGCCGGCGCGCTTCGATCTCGTCGTGCAGGACGACCAGGCCGACCCGCGAATCGGCGTGCAGGCCGCGCAAAGCCTCGTCGACCAGAACGTGTCGGTCGTCGTCGGCCACTTCAACTCGGGCACGACGATTCCGGCGTCGGTCGTCTACGACAAGGCCGGCATCCCCGTGATCGACCCGGCCGCGACCAACCCGACGCTCACGTCGCGCGGGCTCGCCAACATGTTCATGGTGATCGCGACCGACGGCCAGAACGCCGGCAACGCGGGCCGGTACGCGGTCGACGTGACGAAGGCGAAGCGCATCGCGATCGTCGACGACCGCACCGCTTTCGGCCAGGGCGAAGCGGACGAATTCGAGAAGGCGGTGAAGGCGGCCGGCGGCGCGATCGTCGCGCGCGAATTCACGAGCAACCAGGCGGTCGACTTCCGCGCGCAGATCACCAGCCTGAAAGGCAAGAACCCCGACCTGATCTTCTTCGGCGGCCTCGATTCGCTCGCCGCGAACTTCATCAAGCAGATGCGCCAGCTCGGGCTGAACGCGCAGTTCGTCGGCGGCGGCGGCGTGAAGGACAACGAGTTCATCAAGATCGCCGGCCCCGCCGCGGAAGGCGCGATGGCGTGGGAATACGGCCGGCCGCTCGACGAGCTGCCGCAAGGAAAGGATTTCGAGCAGCGCTTCAGGAAGCGCTTCGGGGCCGACGTGCTGTCGTACGCGCAGTTCGGCTACGACGCGACCTGGGCCGCGATCAAGGCGATGCAGGCGGCCGGCTCGACCGATCCGAAGGTCTATCGGCCGGCGCTCAAGAAGATCGACTTCGAGGGGATCACCGGCCGCATCTCGTTCGCGAACGACGGCTCGCTGAAGAGCGGCATGTCGACGCTTTACCAGGTGAAAAGCGGCGCCTGGAAGACGATCGTGACGAAGGGCGGTTGAGTGCGGAACGCCCGCGCCGGCCTTGCGTCGGCGGCGCGGGCGTCGTCATTCGACGTGATGCACGCTGCAATCATACGATGACTGATATTTGATGAAACCGCGCCGCCGCGCCGAGCCCCGACGGCGCGCGCCGGCGGACCGGCGGCCTACTCGGCGTGCGCGTCCCGCCCCGCCTCGGCCGCCTCGTGCGCGCGGCGCAGCCGCTCCCGGCTGTTGGTCAGGTGCGTGCGCATCGCGGCGCGCGCCGCTTCCGGGTCGTGGCGCGCGATCGCCTCGTAGATGTCCTCGTGCTCGTGGTTCAGCCGGCCCACGTAGCGCTCCAGGTCGTCGCCCGCGAAGCGCGCGGAATTTACCCGCGTGCGCGGGATGATCGACGCGCCGAGCTGCGTCATGATGTCGACGAAATACCGGTTGCCGGTCGATTGCGCGATCTGCAGGTGGAACTGGTAGTCGAGCTGCGCGGTGTCGCGGCCGCCGCCCGAGCCCGATGCGATCGCGTCGAGCGCGCGCCGCAGCGCCGCGAGGTCCGCATCGTTCGCGCGCTGCGCGGCGAGGCTCGCGCACTCGCTCTCGAGGCTGATGCGCAGCTCGAGCACCGCGAGCACGTCGCGCAGCGTCGTGATCGTCGCGGGATCGATGCCGAGCGCCTGGCGGCGCGACGGCTCGAGCACGAAGCTGCCGATGCCGTGACGCGTCTCGACCAGGCCGCTCGCCTGCATCCGCGAGATCGCCTCGCGCACGACCGTGCGGCTCACGCCCTGCGTCGCCATCACTTCGGTTTCGGTCGGCAGCTTGTCGCCGGGACGCAGCGTGCCGTTTTCGATCTGCGCGGTCAGCGCGTCGACGACATCTTGTGCGAGGCTGCGCGCGCGACGACGCGGCGCTGCGGGGAGCGTAGGCACGGACATGGGCCGGTTCCTTTTTGAATATCGTATCGGTAAGCCGAGGGTTTACGCGGGGTTTGAGCGAAAGCCGTCGATTCATTATACTGCGTCACAAGTCATCCGACGACTGATGATCGCTCGATCTGTCTCCTGTCGACCAACGCTGGCATCGGACGATTCGCACCGCTATCGTGGATTCATCGCCCCAGTGCCGCGGTCGTTGCCGTTCCGCGCACGTCGGTTGTCGAATGATCGCACCTCCTGCCGCGCCCGGCAAAGCTTTTGCGGGGCGCGGCGCCCCCCACCCATTTGCCATCGCCGCCCATGAACGCCGCCACTTCCCCGCCCCGACACGACACGCCGCGCATCGTCGACCTGCAAGCGATCCCGGTTGCCGGCCACGACAGCATGCTGCTCAACCTGAGCGGCGCGCACGGTCCGTTCTTTACCCGCAACCTCGTGATCCTGACGGACAGCGCGGGGCGCACCGGCGTCGGCGAAGTGCCGGGCGGCGAGAGCATCCGGCGCACGCTCGACGACGCGCGCGCGCTCGTCGTCGGCCAGCCGGTCGGCAACTACCACGCGGTGCTCAATGACGTGCGCCGCCGCTTCGCGGACCGCGACGCGGGCGGCCGCGGGCTGCAGACCTTCGACCTGCGCACGACGATCCATGCGGTCACCGCGCTCGAAGCCGCGCTGCTCGACCTGCTCGGCCAGCACCTCGGCGTGCCCGTCGCCGCGCTGCTCGGCGAAGGCCAGCAGCGCGAGCGGGTCGAAATGCTCGGCTACCTGTTCTACGTCGGCGACCGCACGCGGACCGCGCTGCCCTACCGCGACAGCAGCGGCGCGACCGACGACTGGACGCGCGTGCGCAACGAGCCCGCGCTGACGCCGGAGGCCGTCGTGCGGCTCGCCGAGGCCGCGCATGCGCGCTACGGCTTCAACGACTTCAAGCTGAAGGGCGGCGTGTTCGAAGGCGCGCGCGAGATCGAGGCCGTGACCGCACTGGCCGAGCGCTTCCCCGGCGCGCGCGTGACGCTCGATCCGAACGGCGCGTGGTCGCTCGACGAGGCCGTGCGGCTGTGCCGCGACCTCCATCACGTGCTGGCGTACGCGGAAGACCCGTGCGGCGCGGAGAACGGCTACTCGGGCCGTGAAGTGATGGCGGAATTCCGCCGCGCGACGGGGCTGCCGACGGCGACCAACATGATCGCGACCGACTGGCGGCAGATGGGCCACGCGGTGCAGTTGCACGCGGTCGACATCCCGCTCGCCGATCCGCATTTCTGGACGATGCAGGGCTCGGTGCGCGTCGCGCAGATGTGCCGCGACTGGGGCCTGACGTGGGGCTCGCATTCGAACAACCACTTCGACGTGTCGCTCGCGATGTTCACGCACGTCGCGGCCGCCGCGCCCGGCAAGGTCACGGCGATCGACACGCACTGGATCTGGCAGGACGGCGAGCAGCTCACGCGCGAGCCGCTGAAGATCGAGAACGGGCTGGTGGACGTGCCGCAGCGGCCGGGGCTCGGCGTCGAGCTCGACATGGACGCGGTCGCGGCCGCGCACGCGCTTTACAAGCAGCACGGCCTCGGCGCGCGCGACGATGCGGCGGCGATGCAGTACCTGATTCCGGGGTGGACGTTCGACAACAAGCGCCCCTGCCTCGCGCGCTGAGCGGCGGGCAGGCCTGCGGCGACGGATCAAACGCGGGCCGGCATTGTCTCCCGCACCGACGCAATGACGCGGCGCGCCGCGCCGGACATGTCAGACGATCTGCTTGAGCGCCGCGTCGAGCGCGAGCACCGCGACGCGGTCACCCTCGGTCGCGAGCGGCGCACGCATCACGATCTGCCGGTTATGGCCGACGGCCGCCGGCGAATCCCACAGCAGCTCGACTTTCGGCCGCTTGAACCAGCTGCCGCGGGGCAGCGCGACGGGCGGCGGGCAGTCCTGCGGCGGGTCGCCCTGAACCTGGCGGCTCGCCGAGCCGGAGCCGGAGTGGCCGGGCCAGCGCACCGACAGCTCGCGCGCGTCGTATTGCCCGACCTTGCGGCTTTCCATCCAGACGATCACGGTGCGCGTCAGCGTATCGAGGGAGATCGCGTAGCGGCCGACCGCGAACCGCCGCGCGGCGACGTTGGTGCGCCACAGCGGCCGCGGCCGGCAGATCCAGACGACGGCCGCGTACAGCGCCGGCGCGGCGACGAGCCAGCCGTTGGTCGCGGTCACCGCATGCATCGCCCGGCGCCAGCCGGCCGCCCACACGTAGACGCCGATCGACCAGACGGCGAACAGGAAACCGATCAGCGCGAAGAAACGGAGCGCCTGGCGCAGCCATTGAGGCAGCGGATGGAACGGGCGCTCGGCGCGCGCGACCGCGCCCGGCAACGCGAGCAGCAGGAAGATCAGGACCAGGTAGACGAATGCCCATGGCGACGACGCCATCGCCGACAACGACTCGCGATAGCCCATCTGCGACATCGAGAACAGCCACCGGGCGAGCAGCACGAGACCGATCGCGCGCAACGCGAAGATCACGCCGGCGCCGGGGGCCGGGGCTGCGCGCGTGGGTTTCGTTCTCGCCAAGACTGCTCTCCTCTCGATGATCTGCGGGGCCGGATTTTACGGCACGGCCATTATAGGGACATTACCGGCTGGACAGACGAACAGCAGGCATGCGCAGGCGCGTTCCGGCCCGTCGCGGCCGCCGCGCGCGGCGAGAATACAACACATTGGCCATCGGCGCCGCAAATGCGACGACGCCCCGCCGGATGACCCGGACGGGGCGTCGCCGTGAAGCCAGCCGCCGCGAGGCGGCCGGCCGGACTCAGCCTGCGTTGACTTCGCGCAGCACGGTGCGGCGCTTCTGGCGCAGCAGCTCTTCGTAGCCCTTCACGTAGTTCTGCGCCATCACCTTCGACGAGAAGCGCGCTTCGAACGCGGCGCGGACCTTCTCGCGCGGCAGCGTGTCCAGGCGCTTGAGCGCCGCGACGGCCGACAGCTCGTCCTCGACGACGAAGCCCGACACGCCGTTCTCGATCACTTCCGGCACCGAGCCGCGCTTGAACGCGATCACCGGCGTGCCGCAGGCCATCGCCTCGATCATCACCAGGCCGAACGGCTCCGGCCAGTCGATCGGGAACAGCAGCGCGTGCGCGTTGCCCAGGAACTCGGTCTTCTCGGATTCGCTGATCTCACCGATGTACTCGACGTGCGGCAGCGCGAACAGCGGCTTGATCTTCTCTTCGTAGTACGCGCGGTCGGCCTTGTCGAGCTTCGCGGCGATCTTGATCGGCAGGCCGGCCTGCTCGGCGATGCGGATCGCCGTGTCGACGCGCTTTTCCGGCGAGATGCGGCCGAGGAACGCGAGGTAGCTCGGCTTCACGTTCGGGATCGGCGTCAGCAGGTTTTCCGGCAGGCCGTGGTAGACGGTCGACAGCCAGTTCGCCTGCGGCAGCGGGATGCGCTGGTTGTCGGAGATCGACACGACCGGCACGTCGCTGAACGCATTGAAGATCGGCTGCAGTTCGGGCAGGTCGAGACGGCCGTGCATCGTCGTCAGATGCGGGACCGGCTGGCGCGAGAACAGCGAGAACGGGTAGTAGTCGATGTGGCAGTGCAGGACGTCGAACTCTTCCGCGCGGCGGCGCACCTGCTCGAGCAGCAGCATGTGCGGGGCCATCACGTCGCGGATCGTCGGGTCGAGGCGCAGCGCCTGCGGCCAGCAGGCTTCGAGCTTCGCGGAGGTTTGCGAATCGCCGCTCGCGAACAGCGTGACGTCATGCCCCATCTCGACGAGCGCTTCGGTCAGGTAGGACACCACCCGTTCGGTACCACCGTACAGCTTCGGGGGAACCGCTTCGTGCAACGGAGCGATTTGGGCGATTCGCATGCGTAACTCCTAAAAAATCGGCAATAAACCAAGCATTGGGTCAGCAGCCTGCCGGCGATCCTGGCTGGACGCAGTTCATCCGACATTCGGACGATTCGGCCTGCTGGCGGCGTCGAACCCGCGCTGCTCGAGGAGCGTCGGCGACGCGACAGGCATAGAACGTTTGAAACGAAGACCCGTTGACAGGGGTTCGTAAAAATACCAAGGCGCGAACCCGGAGCCGATTATCTAGGGTTAATCCCGATACGGCGCACAACATTTCAAACACTTTACTTTGTTACAAAGCGGCAACACTTTGCAACCCGCGGACTTTGGCGTCCGTTCTAGAGTGGAAGGCCCTTTTGGCATTCCTCGCCGCCATCCGCACGACCGGGACCGCGAACGCGGCACCCATCGCATGGCGCGGAATGCCGAATTTTATCCCAAAATTAACTCAGCGCCTCCTGCCGTCGGCAAGATTCGCGCAGCGCGAGGCACGGCCTTGTTTACAATGCCGGATTACGTTGCGCCTGGCCCAAGGTCGGCATCCGGTCCGGCTGCAACGTTCAACCACCGATTCACCGCACGCATATTTTGGAAGCTCTCACCCCTGCCCAGCGCAACGCCTACAACGCGAAGCTGTCGAGCTACGCGCACCGGCCACTCGCGTTCCTGTTCCGCTACATCCGCCTGCATCCGGTCGCGCACTTCGTCGTGCTCTTCAGCGTGCTCGCCGCCGTCGGCTGCGCGCTCGGCTCGCAATACGCGATCAAGCACCTGATCGACGTCCTCGCGACCGGCCGCCACCACCCGGGCCCGCTGTGGAGCGCGTTCGCGCTGCTCGTCGGCCTGATCGCCGCCGACAACCTGCTGTGGCGCGTCGGCGGCTGGTTCGCCGCGCACACGTTCGTCGCGGTCACGGGCGACCTGCGGCGCGACCTGTTCCAGTACCTGATCGGCCACTCGCCGACGTATTACGCGGAAAAGCAGCCCGGCACGCTCGCGAGCCGCATCACCGCGACGTCGAACGCCGTCTATACGTCCGAGAATACGATGGCGTGGAACGTGCTGCCGCCGTGCATCGCGGTGATGGGCGCGATCCTGATGATCATCGTCGTCAACCCGCTGATGGCGGCTGGCCTGCTCGGCTGCTCGGCGGTGCTCTCCGTCGTGCTGTTCAAGCTCGCCGGACGCGGCTCCGCGCGCCATCACGCGTTCGCGGCGAAGGCCGCCGCGGTCGACGGCGAGCTCGTCGACGTGATCGGCAACATGGGCCTCGTGCGCGCGTTCGGGATGACGCTGCGCGAGCAGAAGCGCTTCGGCGCGACGGTCAAGGCCGAGATGGACGCGCGCCAGCAGAGCCTGCTCTATCTTGAAAAGCTGCGGCTGCTGCACGCGGTGATCACCGCGATGCTGTCCGCCGGCCTGCTCGGCTGGGCGCTGTGGCTGTGGGACCAGGGCAAAGCGACCTCGGGCGACATCGTGCTGGTCAGCTCGCTCGGCTTCACGATCCTGCACGGCACGCGCGACCTCGCGGTCGCGCTCGTCGACGTCACGCAGCATGTCGCGCGTCTCGCCGAAGCCGTGAAGACGCTGCTCGAACCGCACGGGATGCCGGACCACTCCGACGCGGTGCCGCTCGCCGCATCGGGCGGCCGCGTCGACTTCGAGCGCGTGACGTTCGCGTATCCGCACCGCCGCCCGATCCTCGACCACTTCGAGCTGCACATCGAGCCGGGCCAGCGCGTCGGCCTGATCGGCAAGTCCGGCGCCGGCAAGTCGACCGTACTCGCGCTGCTGCAGCGCTTCTACGACACCCAGGACGGCGTCGTGAAGGTCGACGGCCAGGACGTGAAGTCGATCACGCAGGACAGCCTGCGCCATGCGATCGCGCTCGTCCCGCAGGACATCTCGCTGATGCACCGGTCGATCTACGACAACATCGCGTACGGCCGCCCCGACGCGTCGCGCGACGAGGTGCTCGCCGCCGCGCGCGATGCGCGCTGCGCGGAGTTCATCGAGGCGATGCCGGAAGGCTACGACACGATCGTCGGCGACCGCGGCGTCAAGCTGTCCGGCGGCCAGCGCCAGCGCATCGCGATCGCGCGCGCGATCCTGAAGAACGCGCCGATCCTGCTGCTCGACGAGGCGACGTCGGCGCTCGACAGCGCGTCGGAGGAAGCGATCCAGAGCGCGCTCGACCGCCTGATGGTCGGCCGCACGGTGATCGCGATCGCACACCGCCTGTCGACGCTGCGCAATTTCGACCGGATCATCGTGATGAGCAGCGGCAAGGTGATCGACGACGGCAATCCGGAAGTCCTGCGCAACCGCCCCGGCCTGTACCGCGACCTGCTCGCGAAACAGCACGGCCGCCAGCACGTGGCGCCCGACGGCGGCCCGGCGGCCGGTGAACGCGTCGCCTGACGCGCGGCGCATCCGCTCAAAAACAAAGCCGCAGTGCATCACGCACCGCGGCTTTTTTCATTCCCGACGCCGCCCCGGGCGGCGGCTCAGGCGCGCTGCAGGTCGCGCAGGAAGTTGTCGCGCCACACCGACACGTTGTTCTCGCGCAGTTGCGCGATCATGTCCGCATAGCGCGCGCGCCGCTCGGCGAGCGGCATCGACAGCGCCCGCGACAGCGCTTCGGCCATCCCCGCGATGTCGATCGGATTGACGATCAGCGCGCCCGTCAGCTCGCGCGCGGCGCCCGCGAAGCGCGACAGCACCAGCACGCCCGGATCGTCGGGGTTCTGCGCGGACACGTACTCCTTCGCGACGAGGTTCATCCCGTCGCGCAGCGGCGTCACGTAGCCGACCCGCGCGAGCCGGTACAGCGCGGCGAGCAGCTGGCGGTCGTACTGGCGATGGATGTAGAGGATCGGCGCCCAGTCGAGCTCCGCAAAGCGTCCGTTGATGCGGCCCGACTCCGCTTCGAGCTGCAGGCGGATGTCCTGATACGCGCGCAGTTCCGCGCGGGTCGACGGCGCGATCTGCAGGAACGACACGCGGTTGCGGTGCGACGGCTCGTGCTCGAGCAGCTTCTCGAACGCGCGGAAGCGCTCGACGAGCCCCTTCGAGTAATCGAGCCGGTCGACACTCATGATCAGCTTGCGGCCGCGTAGCGACGTTGCCAGCGTGCGTACCCCCTTGCCGTGCTCGCCCGCCTGCGCCAGCGACGCGATCTCGTCCGGATGCACGCCGATCGGATACGCGGCTGCGCGCAGCGTCCGGCCGAACGCGCGCACGGTCACCGTGCGAACGTCGCGACCGTCGCGTTCGACCACGCCGTCCGCTTCCGACTCGACGTAGTCGCAGAACGCGCGCAGGTCGGGCTCGGTCTGGAAGCCGAGCAGGTCGAACGCGCACAGCGCCTCGACGAGCTCGCGATGCGGCGGCACGTTGACGAGCACCTGCGCCGCCGGAAACGGAATGTGCAGGAAAAAGCCGATGCGGTTCTTCACGCCGGCCGCGCGCAGCGCGCGGGCGAACGGGATCAGGTGATAATCGTGCACCCAGATCACGTCGTCGTCCTGCAGCAGCGGCACGAGCTGCTGTGCGAGCCACACGTTCACGCGGCCGTAGCCTTCAAACTCGTGGCGGTCGTACTGGATCAGGTCCGCGCGGTAGTGGAACGCGGGCCACAGCGTCGCGTTCGAGAAGCCGCGGTAGTACTGGTCATAGTCGCGCCGCGACAGGCCGATCGTCGCGAACGTGACCGGCCCGTGCTCCTCGACGCGGATCTGCGGCGCGCCGGACGCGACGACCTCGCCGCTCCAGCCGAACCACATGCCGCCGGTTTCCTTCAGCGCGTCGTACACGCCGATTGCAAGCCCGCCCGCCGCCGGCTCGCCTTCGGAAATCGGCGCGACGCGGTTCGAAACAATGATGAGACGGCTCATGCGTGCTGCGGCTCCACGTCGAGCCAGCGGCGAATCTGCGCGTGCAGCGCGTCGACCGAGTCGAGCCGCACGCGCGCCGACGTCTCGCCCGCACCGACCTTGATCGACAGGCCGCCGCGCGCGTTGACGACCGCGAACCCCTTCTCGTCGGTCAGGTCGTCGCCCGCGAACACCGGCGTGCGGCCCGCGAACGGCGGCTCGTCGAGGAAGGCCGCGAGCGCACGCCCCTTGTCGACGCCCTTCGGCTTGATCTCGAACACCATCTTGCCCGGCTGCAGCACGTACGCGTCCGCATAGTCGGCGACGAGCCGCTCGGCCGCCTCGCGCGCAATCGCCTCGCGCTCGGGCGCATTGCGGTAATGCAGCGCGACCGCCGCGCCCTTGATTTCGAGCAGCATGCCCGGATAGCGGTCGACGACGTCCGCGAGCTCGCGCTCGATGCGCAACAGGCGCGCGTCGTTGAAGCCGACGCGCTGCGTGTCGCCGTTGGCGTCGCGCCGCTCCGCGCCGTGCAGGCCGGCGACCGGCAGGTCGGGCATCTTCAGGTGCTGGTCGATGTTGTCGATGCCGCGGCCGGACAGGATCGCGACCGCGCCGTGCGCGCGGCGCCGCAGCGCGTCGATCAGTGCGAGCAGCGACGGCGGCACGTGAATGCTGTCGGGCGTCGGCGCCAGCTCGACGAGCGTGCCGTCGAAGTCGAAAAAGAACGCGGTATCGGTCAGGGACAGGGAAGCCGGGACGGATTGCATCGAGTCGATAGTCTGAGCGGCGGCCCGCAAGACCGCCGCTCTACGAGAGGAATTGTGCGCATCTTACCGCGCCTTCGCGTCCGGATGGGCGAAACCGGCGTGCGGCGCGGGCGATGCCTCCCAATAGGGCCGCTGCGACATATTGCCCCGCCACGGTGCGTCGCACGCGTTTCGCCGGGACGCTCGCGCGCGAATTGCGCTACAGTCGCAACCGCCGGCCGCGCGACGCTTGGCGTCGCGCCGGCCGTGCGTCCGTTCCGTCCGATCGAGCCCCTGGATGCCGCCTGCCCCATCTGCTCCATTTGTCCGTTGCGCGCCGCGCCGGCGCCTCTCCCGCGTCGTCCGCACCGTCGCGGCGCTCGCCGCCGCCGTGGCGCTCGCCGCCTGCACGCGCGGCGAACCGCGCTGGCGCCTGACTGACGTCACCGGCCACCTGCCCGACCTGTCGTTCACGCTGACGGGCGGCGACGGCCGGCCGGTCGACGCGTCCGCGTTCCGCGGCCGGGTCTCGCTCGTCTATTTCGGCTACACGCACTGCCCGGACGTCTGCCCCGAAACGATGGCGCGGCTGATGGAAGTCCTCGCGCAACTCGGCCCGCAGGCACGCAACGTGCGCATCCTGTTCGTGTCGGTCGACCCCGCGCGCGACACGCCGCAGGCGATGCAGTCGTATGTCGCCGCGTTCGACGCCGAGCACGCGCGCGGCCTGACGGGCACCGACCGCCAGATCGAATCGCTCGCGAAGCGCTATCGGGTCGCATATCAGATGGAGCAACGCGATCCGTCGGGCGGCTACGAAGTGACGCACAGCTCGGCGGTCTACATCTTCGACGCGAACGGCCGCGCGCGTCTGCTCGCGACCGACCGCGACAAGCCCGACGCCATCGCCGCCGATGTGCGCCGGATCCTCGACTCCGCTTCCTCCACCTGATCCCGAATCATGACAATGAAACTCAAGACGCTCGCCCTCCTCGCCGCGCTGTCCGTCGGCGCGCACGCCTATGCCGCCGGCGCGATCTCCGCGCAGAACGGCTGGGTGCGCTGGCTGCCGAACAAGCTGCCCGCGGGCGGCTACGTGACGCTCGTCAACACGAGCGACAAGCCGGTCGACCTCGTCGACGTCGACAGCCCCGACTACGGGATGGCGATGCTGCACCAGACGGTGTCGAACGGCTCGACGCAGAAGATGGAGATGGTCGACAAGCTGACGATTCCCGCGCGCGGCAAGGTCGACGTCGCGCCGGGCGGCTATCACTTCATGCTCGAGGAGCCGAAGCACGCGATCAAGCCCGGCGACACGGTGCGCATGCGCCTGAAATTCTCCGACGGCCAGACGCTCGACACGCCGTTCGTGGTGAAGTCGCCGGCCCAGGTGAAGTAACGCCGCGCGATGGATCTCCTGTACTGGCTCGATCCGTGGGAACCGTCGCCGACCGTGGTCGTCGCGGTGCTGGCGGCCGGCGTGCTGTTCGCGCGCGGCGTGAAGAAGGCCAGGGTCACGCCGCTGCGGCAGTTCTCGTTCTGGCTCGGGCTGACGGCGCTATACGTCGCGCTGCACACGCGGCTCGACTACTTCTTCGAGCACGAGTTCTTCCTGCATCGCGCGCAGCACCTCGTGCTGCATCATCTCGGGCCGTTCTTCATCGCGCTCGCGTATCCGGGCGCGGCGATCCGCGCGGGCATTCCGTTCCGCTGGCGGCAGCGCTTCGTGCGCCCCGCGCTCGCGTGGCGGCCGGTGCGTGCGACGCTCGACGTCGTGTTCAACCCGGTCGTCGCGGTCGTGCTGTTCGTCGGGCTGATCTATTTCTGGCTGCTTTCGCCGATCCACTTCGTCGCGATGCTCGACTGGCGCCTCTATCGCGTGATGAACTGGAGCATGGTGATCGACGGCCTGCTGTTCTGGTGGCTCGTCGTCGATCCGCGCCCGGCGCCGCCCGCGCGGCTCGCGCCGGGGCGCCGGATCCTGGTCGTCGTCGCGGCGATCCCGCCGCAGATCGTGCTCGGCGCGATGATCTTCTTCACGCCGCGGGAGCTGTATCCGATCTACTCGATCTGCGGACGCGCGTTCACGTGGCTGAGCCCGCTGCGCGACCAGCAGATCGGCGGCCTGCTGCTGTGGATTCCGGGCTCGATGATGAGCGTGATCGGCGCGGTGATCGCGCTGCGCCACTGGCTGCGGCTGTCCGCGCGCGGACGCCTGCGGGACGAACGCGCTGCGAAACGCGAAGCCGGGCGCGAGGCCGGCCGAGCGGTCGCGCACACCGTGCACGGCGCGCCGTGACGCGGCGCGCGCCGCCGCGTCAGGCGCGCGCGCTGCGCATCCACACGTGCGGAATGCCGTCCTCGTCGTGCACGTCCGAACTCGGCGCGAAGCCGAACGCGCCGTAGAAGCGCTGCAGATGGGCCTGCGCATGCAGGCTGACCGGCGTGTCGGGCCATTGCGCGCGGATGTGCCCGAGCGCGCGCGACAGCAGCGCGTTGCCGAGGCCCGCGCCGCGGAACGCGGCGGTCGTCAGCACGCGGCCGATCCGGACGTCGGGATCCTGCGCATCGGGCAGCAGCACGCGCAGGTAGCCGGCCAGCCGGCCCGCTTCGTCGTACGCGGCCAGATGCCATGCCGCCTGGTCCGCGTCGTCGATGTCGCGGTACACGCAATTCTGCTCGACGACGAACACCGCGCTGCGCGCCTCGAGAATCGTATAGACCTCGCGCGCCGACAGCGCGTCGAAGGCTTTCCAGCGCCATTCGAGCGCATCGGTGACGGGCGGGTTGGCGGCGGTTGCGGGTGCGTTCATGAGCGGTCCTGATTCGGGCTTCGGGCGCGCCGGCCGGCGCGCGGCAATCGACGATTATGCCTCGAAGCGCACGCGCCGCGCGATCGCCCTGCACGCACGACGACGGGCCCCGCATCACGCGGGGCCCGTCCGTCATGCCGGCATACTGCCGAAGCGGCCGCCGTTGAAGTCGTCGATCGCGGCGCGAATCTCCGCTTGCGAGTTCATCACGAACGGCCCGTAGCCGACCACCGGCTCGTCGATCGGCTCACCGCTCAGGATCAGCAGCTTCGCGTCGCCGTTCGCTTCGAGCTCGACGTCACGGCCGTCGCGGCTCAACTGCACGAACTGCGCTTCGCGCGCGACCGTTTCGCCGTTCACGAGCACCGTGCCGCTCAGCACGACCACCGCGAGCGTGCGCCCTTCCGCGACCGGAAACCGTGCGCGGCCGCCCGCCGCGAGCCGCACGTCCCACACGTCGATCGGCGTGTGCGTGCGGGCCGGGCCGCGCCGCCCGTCGAGTTCGCCCGCGATGATCCGCGCACGGCCCGCGCCTTCCGGCAGCTCGACCACGGGGATGTCGGCGTTCAGCAGTTCCTGGTAGCCGGGCGCAGCCATCTTGTCCGCGGCGGGCAGGTTCACCCACAGCTGCACCATTTCGAGCGGCCCGCCGCGCTTCGTGAACGCCTCCGAGTGAAATTCCTCGTGAAGGATCCCGCTCGCGGCCGTCATCCACTGGACGTCGCCGGGGCCGATCACGCCGCCCGCGCCCGTCGAGTCGCGGTGCGCGACCTCGCCGTCATAGACGATCGTGACCGTCTCGAACCCGCGGTGCGGATGCTGGCCGACGCCACGCGGCGCCGAGGCCGAACCCGGCTCGAACGTTGCCGGCCCCGCGTAATCGAGCAGCAGGAACGGGCTCAGATGCGCGCCATGCGACTGGTAGCTGAACATCGAGCGCACCGGAAACCCGTCGCCGACCCAATGGCCGCGCGGCGCACTGTACACACCCTGGATCTTCTTCATCTTCCTCTCCGAATTGCGGCGAAACCCGTGTTTCGCATCCTGGATAGGAATATAGAATCAGAACGATCGATCCGGTAGACTGCGAAAATCACACTCAGCGTTCTATTTGATGAACGATAGCCAGCGGGATCTGAACGATCTCTATTACTTCGTGCAGGTAGTCGACCACGGCGGCTTCGCGCCGGCAGGCCGTGCGCTGAACATGCCGAAATCGAAGCTGAGCCGGCGCATCGCACTGCTCGAGGCGCGTGTCGGCATGCGGCTGATCCAGCGCTCGACACGCCGCTTCACGGTGACCGAAGTCGGCCAGACCTACTACGCGCATTGCCGCGCGATGCTCGTCGAGGCCGACGCCGCCGACGAGGCGATCGCGCTGCTGCACGAGGAGCCGCGCGGCATCGTGCGGGTCACGTGCCCGGTCGCACTGCTCGACTCGCTCGTCGGCGAGATGATCGCGGCGTTCATGAACGCGTGCCCGGGCGTCGAGATTCATCTGGAAGCGACCAACCGGCGTGTCGACGTGGTCGGCGAAGGGATCGACGTCGCGTTGCGCGTGCGCCCGCCGCCGCTCGAGGACAGCGATCTCGCGCTGCGCGTGCTGGCCGAGCGCGGGCAATGTCTGGTCGCGAGTCCCGCGCTGCTGCGCGAGCGCGGCATGCCGGCCGTGCCTGCCGACCTCGCCCGCCTGCCGAGCCTCGACCTCGGCGCACCGCAGGCCGCGCACGTGTGGCGGCTGCAGGGGCCCGACGCCGCCCGTGCGGAGATTCATCACCAGCCGCGGCTCGTCACGGGCGGGATGCTTGCGTTGCGCGCGGCCGCGATCGCCGGCGTCGGCATCGTGCAGTTGCCGACGATGATGGTGCGCGACGCGGTCGCACAGGGTGCGCTGTCCACCGTGCTGCCGGACTGGGCGCCGCGCCGCGAGATCGTGCATGCGGTGTTCGCATCACGCCGCGGATTGCTGCCGGCAGTGCGCGCGCTGCTGGATTTCCTCGCGCAGCGCTTTGCCGAGCTCGAGCCCGACTGACCTGCGGCGCGAGCTTGCGCATTCGCGTGCGCGCTGACGCGCGCTGCACGTCGGCGGCATGTGCCGTAGACTGCCGCATGCGCGCATCGCGCATTTTTCGACCACCCTTGCGCATTCCAGCCATGTTCACGCTGTCCAACGACCCGCACGCTTCCAAGGCCGATCAATACGCGACGCTCGTCGAGCAGGCCCGCTCGCTCGTCGAATCGGAACGCGACCTGATCGCCAACGCCGCGAACTTCGCAGCGCTCGTCTATCACTCGCTCGACCGGCTCAACTGGGCCGGCTTCTATTTCTTCGACGGCGCCGAGCTCGTGGTCGGCCCGTTCCAGGGCAAGCCCGCCTGCGTGCGGATCGCGCTCGGCAAGGGCGTGTGCGGCACGGCCGCGCAGACGCGCGAGACGCAGGTGGTGCGCGACGTGCACGCGTTCCCGGGCCACATCGCATGCGACGCGGCGTCGGAATCCGAGATCGTCGTGCCGCTCGTCGCGCGCGACGGCACGCTGATCGGCGTATGGGACGTCGACAGCCCGGTCGCCGCGCGCTTCGACGACGAGGATCGGCAAGGGATGGAGGCGTTGTGCCGCGTGTTCGTCGAGCACGCGTGGGAGAAGGCGCGAGGCTGACCTGCAAGGGTGCCCCTGCGCATTCGCGTCCGTGCAATGCGCGCGCATAACCGCCAATGCCGCGTTGCGAAGCGCGAAAAAAAGCCCCGATGCATCGAGGCTTTGCATGGCGGCACAGCCGGCGTCGAGCCGGCTTCACCGGTTTCTGCCCCGCTCGGACGGGATCGGCATTTCCTGCGGGAAATGGTTGCTGTCGGGTCGGCGTCCGCTGGTGCGCTTCGGTGCTGCCCCGATTTGCACGCCTCCCTTGTTCGGGGGGCGCGACGCGGTTTCCCGCCCGCGCCCTCCTCGTTCAACGCCTGTTACTGAACGCTGACGAGTCGCGTGTGATCCATGCAATGCGCGACGATCTTGTACAGGAAGAAGAAGTAGCCGATGCCGAAGGTGACGATCGAGATGATCGTCCAGATGACGATTTTTCCTGTGATCGTCACGAGATCGATGGTGCACTCGAGCCGCCCGGCGACCTTGCCGTCACGATCGAGCGCGACCGTCTTGCTGATCACGAACCGGTACAGATAGTACGGGTACACGAAGAGTGCCAGGCCCAGCGTCACGATGGTCAGCAGGATCCAGATGACGGCGTGCCCAATGATGTCGGTGATGGACAAACGGGACTGCAGCGCGAGATTGTTCATTTTGGTTTCCTCGATTGATGGTTGGGTGATTTGTTTGTGAAAGGTCGATGCGCCCGCTTACTCGTCCCGGGCATCGACGTCGTCCGGCTTCGCAACTTTGCCTCGCTGCCGGGAGCCCGCGGTCTTCCGGTAGGGAACCAGCCGGCCCGCAATCGCGTCTTCGAACATCGACCCTACGAGCGAATCCGGCGTCATACGTACCGTCTCCGTCGACGTTACCTTGCCGTCGACCACGGTCCGGAACTTGGCGAACTTGCACGGCACTGCACAAGTCACCCGGCCGACGATGTCCGGATCATCTTCGTCGAGGATCAGCAAGGTATGCGTGCCGTCTCTGAATCCGACATAGCGCATCATGACCAACGCCTTCACGGCCTTGCCGGCCCGAATGTCGTCCTCACTCAATGCCGGCTCATACCCGTACGCGCCATCCTGATGGAGCACGTAATGGCGGCTCGAAACACCGGTTTCCGGACGCGCGGCATCCGGAGATGTCGGCGAGGGAACGTCGCTGCCGGCAACCGCGTCCGCACTCGGCGATGTCGCAGGGATATCCGCGCGGTCGTTCCTTGCATCACTGCATCCGCCGAACGCCGCGATCATCAAGCAGAGCATCGCAGCCCGCCCTATTGCTTTCCCCGCCCCCCGGGGTCTTCTCTTCGTGTTCATGTTTTTACTTCTGGCCATGGTGGGACCCAGGATGGCACGCGCCTCGCAGCCATTGCGAGTCGTGTGCTGTCGACACGTCTGTCCTTCTGCTCACAGACTGCCGCGCGCGCCGGCGGCCCCGTCCTCCCTAGCGCGAAAGGCGAATGTAACAATGCAAGCAGAGTGAAATCAACCGTTCATGTACGATTTTTTAACGCCTTGGGGAAACCGATTGGCGAAAGCGGCGCAAAAAAGCCCCGACTGAGCGGGGCTTTTTCAGGAAGCGCGAGCCGGAGTCGAACCAGCCTACGATGCGCAAATAGCGGCTCGGCGACGCGCCGTGAACTTCCTGAGGCAGACCACCGGGAACCGATCACGATCGTCGCCAAAAAGCCGGGGCCGCAGCGTACGCGTCGCCGTCATCCCGCACCCGGACTCAGGCGGCCGCGCTTGATCATCGCGCCGTCGGCAACGGCGGCTCGCCCGCCGTCGTTGCATTGCGCGCCCAATCGGCGAACTCGCTGTCGTAGCGGCGGCCGATGTACCCGACGTAGTTCTCATAGCCGTCGTAATCGCCCGCGCGGAAACGCGCAACGATCGTGTCGACGTCGGCGCGATGGCGCTCGAACATGAAGCGCGTCGCCATATAGCCCCACCGGTATGCACGCGCGACGTAGTCGCTCGACGAGTATCGCGTCCCGAGCACGTCCGAGAACCGGTACGCGCCCGTGTGCGCAGCGTCGATCGATTCCTGATTGTCGTTCTTTCTCGACAGATATTCGGCAACGCCTTCGATCCACCAGACCGTCGGCTTCGCGGTGCTCGCCGTGAAGTCGCCCGCCATGTCGTAGCGGCCGTCGAGATAGTGCGTGAACTCGTGCTCGAGGTTCCACACCTTGAACTCCGGCCGCAGCCACGATGCCTCGTGCGCGATGAAGCGCGCCTGGTTGCCGGGCGCCGACGGATCGCCTTCGAGATACATGCCGCCGTTGTCGGTGCTGATTCCGTAGATCACCGAAGCGTACTTGCGGTAGTTCGCGTAGTCGTCGAAGACGACAAGCTCGATCGTGTCGTTGCGATCGCCCGCGACCGGCTTGCGTCCGGTCTTCATCATCCGGTGAAAGTAATCGTCCTGCCGGGCGACCGCCGCACATACCGACTGCAGCTGCGGCGCCGTCATGTCCTGCGCGAGAATGCGCACGCTCGCGTTGCACGCGTAACGATGCGTCAGCACCGCGTCGGCCAGACGCTTCTTGTAGTCGCACGTGCCGTAATCCGCGCAGTTGCCGGAGTCGCCGTAGTCGACCGCTTCCGCGGCCGCGAGCCACAGATCGCTGTCCGCGCCCGTCATGCTCGTCGACGCGAGCATGTCCTGGATCATCTTCTTCACGCGCGGCTTCTGCATCGGATAACGGAGAAAGCGATAAGTCTCACGCGCCGCGTCGGCGAGCTGATACGCGGCGCCGGTATTCGACAGGCTCGCGCGGTTCGCGGTGACGAAGCGATTGAGCGTCTCGGGCAGGGTCGCGTCGCTGTCGAGCATCTGCTGCGCGCCGGCGCGCTGATGCGCATAGAAAAACACCGTCAGCAGGCCGGTGAAGCCGCCCGCCGCGCTGCGCTGCTGCAGCGGCGCCGCCGCCTGCGGATTCGCCGCGCTCGCCGTATAAAGCGCAACGCGGCTCTTCAGCGCAGGCAGGTAGTACGCCTCGTCCTTCATGTTCGTGATGAGCTTCATCAGCTCGTTCGCGGTGCTCGGCGCACGCGAATTCTCGCGATAGAGCGCATCGCCCTCGAGGCTTTGCTTGATGTACGGGCGCAGCTGCACCGCGAGATTCGGAATCGGATCAGCGATGCCCGATACGTCATATTGGTAATATGCGGAACGCAGATAAATCAGCAAATTGACCAGAATCAAATTGCTTGCATCATAGCGATATATCTCCTGCACGAAGCGACTCGCGACGGCGTGCACGTTTTCGGCATTAAAGATCTGCGCCGCCAAGGTTTTATCGACCGAAAACAGGCCGTAATGGCATTCATAATCGGGAAGATTGGCAATGTAATCGGCGAGTGCCGCGCCGCGATACTGGGTCATCACCGACATGTCGCGGCAATCGGCACCCGATGCGCTGCGTTTGCTGCGCTTGAGCGGCTGCTTCTGCTGCGAAGGCTTGGTCAGTATCGCGCGGTCCTGCTCGCTGAGCGGCAGGTTGTACTCGGCCTGTTCGGGCGAGACCGGCAGGTTCTGCGGCACGCGCGGCATGCGCGCCTGCTTTTGCTGCGTCGGCTGCGTGTTGGCCGACGCAGCGCCGACCAGCCCCGCGAATGCCGCCAATGCCACGGCGGCCGACCAGCGACGGGTTTTGCGAGATATCCTGGTTATTAGCATTCGAATTACCCTCGGTTATATTTATGGCCAAAAAATATAACACCACCGACTCGACAAATACAGGGCAATTACATACGGGCAGGCATATTAATGCACGATAATTTAAATATATGCATGAAATGCGCCTCGCTTTTCAACGAATAGCAGCATTCTGACCAGATCGATAAGTCCCGGCGGTATTAACGATCGTCAGCGCCTTCGACGGAGGCCGTCGGCAACGTGTATAGCGTCCGGCGACGAATGGAGGGGAGAAAAAAGAAAAGCCCCGACAGAGCGGGGCTTTTTCTGGAGGCGCGAGCCGGAGTCGAACCGGCCTAAACGGCTTTGCAGGCCGCTGCATAACCGCTTTGCTATCGCGCCGTAAGCGGACTGTTCACTCGCCGTGCCGGCAAGCGACAGATTTCTTTGATGACCGTCGGTCCATCAAATAAAAAGGGAAGCGCTGCTTCCCCAGTGTCTGGAGCGGGAGACGAGTCTCGAACTCGCGACCTCAACCTTGGCAAGGTTGCGCTCTACCAACTGAGCTACTCCCGCATTGTCCTGCAACTGCAACGCTTGCCGTACAACGCGTCGCCAAAAAACCTGGAGCGGGAGACGAGTCTCGAACTCGCGACCTCAACCTTGGCAAGGTTGCGCTCTACCAACTGAGCTACTCCCGCATTGTCCTGCAACTGCAGCGCTTGCCGTACAACGCGCCGCCAAAAACCTGGAGCGGGAGACGAGTCTCGAACTCGCGACCTCAACCTTGGCAAGGTTGCGCTCTACCAACTGAGCTACTCCCGCATGCTGCTTCTGCCTCGCCGCACTCACTTCGTCGTGCAGCGGAGAAGCGAGATTATGTCGAAGGCGCTTTCAGGTGTCAAGGGGTTTTCGCGCCCTTTTTCCAAAAAGTTCTCCGCCCCGGCATGGCTGACCGCGTCACACGCGGCTGCGCTCGCGAATCTGCGGCCACGCGAGCTTCATGTAGTACAGCATCGACCAGATCGTCAGCACTGCCGCGAGATACATCAGCCACTCGCCCCACACGCGCGTGTCGAGCGTCGCAAAACCGAGCGGCAGCGGCCCGTAGTACAGCAGCATCGGAATCGCGACCATCTGGCAAGCGGTCTTGAACTTGCCGAGCTGATTCACCGCGACGCTCTTCGACGCACCGATCTGTGCCATCCACTCACGCAGCGCCGAGATTGCGATCTCGCGGCCGACGATCACGAGCGCGATCGCCGCGTCGACCCGCGCGATCTGCACGAGGATCAGCAGCGCGGCCGTCACCATCAGCTTGTCCGCGACCGGATCGAGGAACGCGCCGAACGACGACGTCTGATTCCATTTGCGCGCCAGGAAGCCGTCGAACCAGTCCGTCAGCGCGGCGAGGATGAAGATCAGCGCCGCCGCGAGATTGCGGTGCGCGCCGCCCATCACCGTCTCCGGCAGATAGAACACGCCGACGACGAGCGGAATCAGCACGATCCGCACCCACGTCAGGAAAATCGGGAAATTGAACGGCATGGCATCCGGGACAGTAAAGGATTCGCAATTGTGCCGCGTCGACCGCCCTGCCACAAGCGAGGCGGGTGGCGGCGCCGTGTCAGTGCAACTGCCTGTAGATCTGCTCGGCGAGCGCGCGCGAAATGCCCTCGACGCTCGCGAGTTCGTCCACGCTCGCCGCGACGACGCCGCGCAGCCCGCCGAAGCGGGCGAGCAGCCGCTGCCGGCGTTTCGCGCCGACCCCCTCGAGCTCCTCGAGCCGTGACGTCTGGCGGGCCTTCGCCCGCTTCGCGCGCATCCCGGTGATCGCAAACCGGTGCGCCTCGTCGCGGATCTGCGCGACGAGCATCAGCGCGGCGCTCTCCTTGCCGAGCTCGAGCGGCGCGCGGCCGTCGGCGAACACGAGCGTCTCGAGCCCGACCTTGCGCCCCTCGCCCTTCGCGACGCCGACCAGCATCGACGTGTCGAGACCCAGCTCGGTGAACACCTGCCGCGCGATCTCGACCTGCCCCTTGCCGCCGTCGATCAGCACGATGTTCGGCAACAGGCTCGCGGCCTCGGCCTGGCGCGTCGTCTCGCCGTCGATGCCGGCCGCGTCGTCGGCTGCCGCGGCCTGCGCCGCCTGCTCGACCATCTTTTCGTAGCGGCGCGTCAGCACCTGCCGCATCGCCGCGTAATCGTCACCGGGCGTGATGCCGGTGATGTTGTAGCGCCGGTATTCGCCGGACTGCATCTTGTGATGGTGATAGACGACGCACGAAGCCTGGGTCGCCTCGCCCATCGTGTGGCTGATGTCGAAGCACTCGATCCGCAGATGCGCGAGGTCGTCGTTCTCGTAGCTGAGCGTGTCGGCGAGCGCGCGCGTGCGCGCCTGCTGCGAACCCTGCTCGGACAGCAGCCGCGCGAGCGCGAGGCCCGCGTTCTGCTCGGCCATCGACAGCCACGCGCGCCGCTGGCCCTGCGGCTGCCGCACCAGCGACACCTTGTGGCCGGCCTGCTCGGACAGCAGGTCGAGCAGGTCGCGGCTCGCGGGCGCATGGCTCACGACGAGCACCGGCGGCACGCGGTTGCCGAGATAGTGCTGCGCGATGAACGCGTCGAGCACCTCGGCCTCGACCGACGCCTGCGCATTGCGCGCGCCGCCCGCGTCTTCCGCCGGCTGGTCGGGCCGCGCGTCGACCGCCGGCTCGGCCTCGTCGTCGAGCCCGCCTTCCGCGAGCGTCAACGCGCTCTCGACGTGCGTCGGGAAATACGCCTTGTCGCCGAGATGCCGGCCGCCGCGCACCATCGCGAGGTTCACGCACACGCGCCCGCCCTGCGCGACCACCGCGAGGATGTCGACGTCGCTGTCGCTGCCGACCTCGATCGCCTGCTGATGCAGCACGGTCGCGAGCGAGCTCATCTGGTTGCGCACGGCCGCCGCCTGCTCGAACTTCAGCTCCGCCGCGAACCCGTGCATCTTCTCCTCGAGCTCCTTCATCACCTCGGATTGCCGGCCGAGCAGGAAGCGCGCGGCGTTCGACACGTCGCGCGCGTAGTCCTCGTCGGAGATCGCGCTGACGCACGGCGCGGTGCAGCGCCCGATCTGGTGCAGCAGGCACGGGCGCGTGCGGTTGTTGAACACCGAATCCTCGCAGGTGCGCAGCTGGAACACGCGCTGCAGGATCTGGATGCTCTCGCGCACGGCCCACGCGCTCGGGAACGGCCCGAAATACTGGTTCTGCTTGTCGACGGCGCCGCGGTAGTACGCCATCCGCGGAAAACGATGCGCGGTGAGCTTCAGGTACGGATACGACTTGTCGTCGCGAAACAGGATGTTGTAGCGCGGCGCGAGCGCCTTGATCAGGTTGTTCTCGAGCAGCAGCGCTTCCGCCTCCGAACGCGTGACGGTCGTCTCGACGCGCGCGATGCGCGTGACCATCATCGCGATGCGCGGCGACAGCTGCGTCTTCGTGAAATAGCTCGACACGCGCTTCTTCAGGTCGCGCGCCTTGCCGACGTAGAGCACCGCGCCGGCCGCGTCGTAATAGCGGTAGACGCCGGGCAGGTGCGGCAGTTGCGCGAGGATCTTCTTCGGTTCGAACGGGGCTGCGGAGGCTTCTGGGGATGTCATGCGTGATCCGGGCGCCGCGAGGCGCGCGAACGGGTCTATTAGAATCGCCAGTTTAGAGCATTCCACCTGCCCGCTTCGATGCCACGCACCGCCCCCCGCCCCCACGACCCGACCCCGCGCACGCCGGACGAAACCGTCGCCTGCGACATCTTCTGCACCGTCGTCGACAACTTCGGCGACATCGGCGTGTGTTGGCGCCTCGCGCGCCAGCTCGCGCACGAGCACGGCTGGCAGGTGCGGCTCATCGTCGACGACCTGCGCACGTTCGCGCGCCTGCTGCCCGGCGTCGAGCCCGACGCGCTGCGGCAGACCGCCGACGGGGTCGTGATCGAGCACTGGCACGCCGAGGTCGGTGATGCGATCGAGATCGCCGACGTCGTGATCGAGGCGTTCGCGTGCGAGCTGCCGGGCCCGTATCTCGCGGCGATGGCGCGCCGCGAGCGCCGGCCCGTCTGGATCAATCTCGAATACCTGAGCGCCGAGGACTGGGTTGCCGATTTCCATCTGCGGCCGTCGCCGCATCCGCGCTACCCGCTCGTCAAGACGTTCTTCTTTCCCGGCCTGTCGGCCGGCACCGGCGGCGTGCTGAAGGAACGCGGCCTCGACGCGCGCCGCGCGGCCTTCGACGCCGACGCGCCCGCGCGTGCCGCCTGGTGGCGGCGCACGACGGGCGACGCGCCGCCCGCGCCCGGCACGACGGTCGTCAGCCTGTTCGCGTACGAGAATCCGGCCCTCGACGCGCTTCTCGCGCAGTGGCGCGACGGCCCGGCGCCGGTCGTCGCGCTCGTGCCCGAGGGGCGCGTGTCGCCCGCCGTCGCGCGCTTTTTCGGGGTCGAGTCCGGGGTTGAATCATTCGGCGCCGGCACACGGGCGAGCCGCGGCAATCTCACCGCGTACGGGCTCGCGTTCGTCCCGCAGTCCGACTACGATCCGCTGCTGTGGATCGGCGACCTGAACTTCGTGCGCGGCGAGGATTCGTTCGTCCGCGCGCAATGGGCGCGCAAGCCGTTCGTATGGCACATCTATCCGCAGGCCGACGACGCGCACCTGCCGAAGCTCGACGCCGCGCTCGCGCATGTCGGCGCGGGCCTCGCCGACGCGCCTCGCGACGCCCTCGCCCGCTTCTGGCACGCATGGAACGGCGCGGGCACGCCCGACTGGGCCGATTTCTGGCAGCACCGCGCGGCGCTGGAGGCGAATGCGGCCGATTGGGCCGACGCGCTGGCGGCCGTCGGCGATCTCGCCGGAAAGCTGGCCGAATACGCAAAATCTCAGTTAAAATAAACGGTTATCCGACGGCTGACCACGCAAGCGCTTGCTTTTGGCGCCCGCCCGGAACGCACCCGCTTGGCGCCGTCACCCGTTGCGCAACGCTCAGGCACCTATTTATTTGATTTGATCAGGACAGTTTTTTTATGAAAACCGCACAGGAACTCCGCGTAGGCAACGTCGTGCAGATCGGCAGCGACGCTTGGGTCATCTCGAAGACGGAATACAACAAGTCGGGCCGTAACGCCGCCGTCGTCAAGATGAAGATGAAGAACCTGCTGACCAACGCAGGTCAGGAATCGGTCTACAAGGCCGACGACAAGTTCGACGTCGTCGTGCTCGACCGCAAGGAAGTGACGTACTCGTACTTCGCCGACCCGATGTACGTGTTCATGGACGCCGACTACAACCAGTTCGAAGTCGAAGCGGAAATGATGGGCGACGCGCTGCACTACCTCGAAGACGGCATGGCGTGCGAAGTCGTGTTCTACAACGAGAAGGCGATCTCGGTCGAACTGCCGACGGTCCTCGTGCGCGAAATCACCTACACCGAGCCGGCCGTCAAGGGCGACACGTCGTCGGGCAAGGTGCTGAAGAACGCGAAGCTCGCGACCGGTTTCGAACTGCAGGTTCCGCTGTTCTGCAACACCGGCGACAAGATCGAAATCGACACGCGTACGCACGAATACCGCAGCCGCGCGTAATCGGCGAGCGGTTTCCGCGTCGAACAAAGCGCCCTTCGGGGCGCTTTTGTTTTGCCGGCGTCAATAGCACACCCCGGCACGCCGCCGCGCCGACACCGGAATGCACCACAAAAGCGACGCATAAAGATATTCAATTTGTATCATCGGTAACTGTTTTATAGCGATGGAGAAATAATCTTCGTTAGGCGTTCGCAGGGGCATAAAATCAGTTTTTAATCTCGAAATGCGGCTGCGGATTTTTTGGCCGATGGCCCGCCTCTCTTGACACGACACGCGTCCACCATGCCACACGCCCTGATTGTCGAAGACGATCCCAACAGTCTGTCCGGCCTCACTGCGCTCCTCGCCGCGGACGGCTTCTCGGTCGACACGGCCACGTCGCTTGCCGAGGCGCGCACCGCGCTCGGCCGCTCGATCCCCGACGTCGTCCTCGTCGACCTGAACCTGCCGGACGGCAGCGGGTTCGACCTGCTGCAGCACCTGCCGCAGCAGCAGCCGAACGGCTCGCTGCCGGTCATCGTGCTGACCGGCAACGCGACGGTCGAAAGCGCGATCGAAGGCCTGCGCCACGGAATCTGGGACTACCTCCTCAAGCCGATCAACATTCCGCGCCTGCGCAGCCTGCTCGCGCGCATTCCCCGGCCCTACGAACTGATCGACGAAGTGCAGTCGCTGCGCGCATCGCTGCGCCACCTCGGCCGCTTCGGCGCGCTGGTCGGCCGCAGCGAAGCCATGCAGCACGTGTACGACATGATCGAGCACAATGCGCGCACCGAAACGGCCGTGCTGTTCTCGGGCGAGGCCGGCACCGGCAAGAAGCTGGCCGCGCGCACGCTGCATGACCTGAGCCGCCGCCGCAAGGGGCCGTTCGTCGCGTTCGACTGCCGCACGCTCGCGCAGGTCGGACGCCACGGCGCGGCGCTCGACAGCGTGCTGTTCGGCCACGAGCGCGGCGCATACGACGGCGCCGAGCGGCGCGAATCCGGCCTGTTCGAGCAGGCGAGCGGCGGCACGCTGTTCCTCGACGAGATCACCGCGCTGCCGCTCGTGCTGCAGGAAGCGCTGCTGCAAGCGCTCGATTCGCAGAATTTCATGCGCATCGGCGGCACGAGCCCGGTCGCGAGCGACTTCCGGCTGATCGCCGCCACGCGCCGTCCTGCGCGCGAAGCGGTTGCAAGCGGCACGCTGCGCGAAGATCTGTGGCTGCGCCTCGACGCGGCGTCGATCTCGATGCCGCCGCTGCGCGAACGCGACGGCGATGCGCTGTCGATCGCCGATGCGCTGATCGACGAACTGAACCGCGAAGCGCGCGCGACCGGCCGCAGCACGACCGACAAGCGCGCCGCGCCGGGTTTCGTGCGCGAATGCCTGTCCTACGAGTGGCCGGGCAACGTGCGCGAGCTGCAGGAGCGCGTGCGCTTCGCATACGAAGCGTCCGGCGACTTCATCGACACGCTGCGCGCCGGCGAAGCGAGCTTCTCGGCGGGCGCCGCGCTGAACGGCAGCAGCGTGCAGATCAAGGTCGGCACGCCGCTGTCGGACGTCGAGGACCTGTTGATCCGCGCGACGCTCGATGCGGTCGGCGGCACGCGCCATCGCGCGGCGACGCTGCTCGGCATCAGCCCGAAGACGCTGTACAACAAGCTGCAGCGAATGAAGGTGAACTGAGGCAGCACGGCGCGGCGCGGATCGCGCCGCCACCAATGAAACAGCCCGATCAGCGTTTGCCGATCGGGCTGTCTCGGTCAGGTCGACCGGCCTCTCGAAGCCGCGCAACTTGCGCGGCTTTTTCGTTTCGCGCGCTTACGCGAACGCGTCGCGCAGCAGCGCCTGCGCACGCAGATACTCGGGCTGCGCGATCAGCCTGTCCCACTTGGCCGGCTTGCCGCGCGCGCGCATCCGCTTGATGCGTCGCACCGAGTCCGGCGACGGCTGCGTCTTCAATCCGTTCAGCACGGCTTCGGCCGCATCCGGCTGGTTGCAAACCAGCACCATGTCGCACCCGGCCGCAAGCGCGGCCTCGGCCGCCTGCGTCAGCGTGCCGCCTTCTCGCGCGGCCTCCATCGACAGGTCGTCGCTGAAGATCGCGCCGGTGAAGCCGAGCCGGCCGCGCAGGATGTCCTGCAGCCAGACCCGCGAGAAACCGGCCGGCCGCGCGTCGACCTGCGTATAGATCACATGCGCCGGAATCACCGCCGCCAGCGACAGGCCGAGCCAGTCGTAAGGCGCGACGTCCTGCTTGAGGATCGTGTCGAGCGGCCGATCGTCGGTGGGCAGCGCGACGTGCGAATCGGCTTCCGCGAAACCGTGCCCGGGAAAATGCTTGCCGCAGTTCGCCATGCCGGCGAGCGAGAGCCCGTGGTTCAGGCTCTGCGCGAGCATCGTCACGACGCGCGGATCGCGATGGAACGCGCGATCGCCGATCACTTTCGAGTGGCCGTAGTCGAGGTCGAGCACGGGCGTGAAGCTCATGTCGATCCCGCATGCGCGCAGCTCCGCGGCGAGGATGTAGCCGACCGCGGTCGCGACCTTCGTCGCCCGCAGCACGTCCTGGTCCCACAGCTCGCCGAGGCGGCGCATCGCGGGCAGCACCGTGAAGCCGTCGGTGCGAAAGCGCTGCACGCGGCCGCCCTCGTGATCGACGGCAATCAGCACGTCCTCGCGGACCGCGCGAATGGCGTCGGTCAGCGCAGTCAGCTGCGCACGATTCTGGAAGTGCCGCGCGAACAGGATCACGCCGCCGGTGTTCGGATGCGCGAGACGGCGCGCATCGTCGCGCGTCAGGGCCGTGCCGACGACGTCGAGCATGACCGGGCCGGGAGTCGTTTTCATCGAATCGGGAATCCGTCAGGAAGAAGATCGTGGAACCGGCGGGGCCGCCGCAGGCAAGTCGGCCGCCCGCATGCCGGTCTCGGCGATCACGAACGACACCGCGTAGTCGCGCTCGTCGCTGACCGTCACGCGGGCGGTGATGCCGCGTGCCGCAAGCCAGTCGGCCAGCTCGCCGGACGCGACGACATACGGCTCGCCGCTCGGTTGATTGAGGGTCTGCAGCGCGCGCCACGTCATCGGCCAGTGCATGCCGAGCCCGATCGCCTTCGAGAACGCTTCCTTCGCGGAAAAGCGCGTCGCGAGGAATGCGATGCCGCGCGCCTCGGAGCGTGCGCGGCGCGCGTGGAACACGCGCAGCTCGTCGGGCCCCAGCACTTTCTCGGCGAACCGGCCGCCGGTGCGCTCGAGCACCGCCGCGATGCGGCTCAGCTGGACGATGTCGGTACCGATGCCGTAGATCGCCATGCGTTCAGCGTTCAACGTGCGCCGTGCAGCGCCGCGACGCGCGCCGCGACCATGATGGCCTTCATCTCGCGCACCGCGTTGTCCCAGCCCGCGAAGATCGCATGCGCGACGATCGCGTGGCCGATGTTCAGCTCGACGATGCCGTCGATCGCGGCGATCTGCTGCACGTTCGTGTAATGCAGGCCGTGCCCCGCGTTGACCTTCAGGCCGAGCGTCGCACCCGCCTGCACGCCCGCGACGATCCGCTCGTATTCGCGCTGCTGCTCGGCCGCGTCGTGCGCGTCGGCATAGCGGCCCGTATGCAGTTCGATCACCGGCGCGCCCGCTTCGTGCGCGGCGCGGATCTGCGTCTCGTCCGGATCGATGAACAGCGACACGCGCACGCCGGCGTCGGCGAGTTGCCGGCACGCGGCGCGCACGGCCTCGAAGCGCCCCGCGACGTCGAGGCCGCCTTCGGTCGTCAGCTCCTCGCGCTTTTCGGGCACGAGGCACGCGTCGTGCGGCTTGACCTCGCACGCGATGTCGAGCATCTCGGCCGTCACCGCGCATTCGAGGTTCATGCGCGTCTTCAGGAGCGGGCGCAGCTTGCGCACGTCCGCGTCGACGATGTGCCGGCGATCCTCGCGCAGGTGCAGCGTGATCGCGTCGGCGCCGGCCTCTTCGGCGGCGAGCGCCGCACGGATCGGATCGGGATAGGTCGTGCCGCGCGCGTTGCGCAGCGTTGCGACGTGGTCGATGTTGACGCCGAGATCGATGGCGGTGGGCGAAGTCAGGAAGAAGCTCATAGATTTTGCAGGTCGATCAGGATCTGGCGCGTCGCGAGCGGCGTGCCGCCGAGATAAGTGTTCAGCAGGAAGCGCATCAGCGTCTTGCTTTGCGCGACGGTCTGGGCTCGATGGTAATCGTCCTGCTCCATGTCGAGCAACGTCTGTCCGGAGACCACCGGCCAGTGCGACGGCACGTCGTCGTCCGCGCCGCGCACGCCGCGCTCGGGATCGAACACGTACAGGCGGTCGGCCTCGACCGCGCGGCGCGCGACCGTGCGGTTCAGCGCCATCGCATAGCCCGTTTCGCGCAGCAGCACGCGCTCGAACGAGCGCAGCACCTGCACCGCGGGCTCGCCATGCGCGAGGCGCGTGAGCGTCACGACGTAATGGTTGAAGAGCGGCGGTTGCGGATCTTCACGTGCGCAGAACTTGACGAGCAGTTCGTTCGCGTAGAAGCCGCACAGCAGCGCGTCGCCGGCGAGCGGCAGCATCCCGCCGACCCATTCGGCGCCCGTCAGCGTGCGCATCTCGGACTTGCCGGACCACGACAGCAGCAGCGGCTGGAACGTCTGCAGCACGCCGCGCAGCGCGGAATGCGGGCGCTTCGCGCCTTTCGCGACGAGCGCGAGCCGGCCGTGATCGCGCGTCAGCACGTCGATGATCAGGCTCGTTTCACGATAGGGATAGCTGTGCAGCACGAACGCCGGCTGCTCGGCGACGCGGAAATCGGACGTGCGCGAGGTCGCGCGCCGCGCCTTGCGCGGCGGTGCGGGGGGCGCGGCAGGCGGCGGCGCGTCGGCGCCCGCCTCTACCGCGTCTTCGGTCGACGTCAGCGCGTCATTCGTACCCATAGGCACGAAGCCCCGCTTCGTTGTCGGCCCAGCCGCTCTTCACCTTGACGAAGGTCTCGAGATAGACGGGGCCGTCGAACAGCTTTTCCATGTCCATCCGCGCTTCGGTGCTGATCTGCTTGAGCTTCGCGCCCTTCTTGCCGATCACCATCGCCTTGTGCGTATCGCGCTCGACGAGGATCGTCGCGAAGACGCGCTTCAGCCGCCCTTCCTCCTCGAACTTGTCGATGATGACCGTGCTCGTATACGGCAGCTCGTCGCCGGTCCAGCGGAACACCTTCTCGCGCAGGATCTCGGCCGCGAGGAAGCGCGAGCTGCGGTCGGTCAGGTCGTCCTCGCCGTAGATCGGCTCGCCTTCCGGCAGGTACGGCTTGACCGTCTGCATCAGGCGCTGGATGTCTTCGACGTGCTTTGCCGACAGCGGCACGATCTCGGTGAACTCGCGCAGCGCGCTCACCTGCTGCATGAACGGGTACAGCGTCGTCTTGTCGTTCACGCGGTCGAGCTTGTTCGCGATCAGCAGCGTCGGCACGCCGGGCGGAATCAGGTCGAGCACCTTCTGGTCATCCGGCCCGAAGCGGCCGGCCTCGATCACGAACAGGATCGCGTCGACCGACGTCAGCGTCGACGTGACCGCGCGGTTCAGCGAGCGGTTCAGCGCGGTGCTGTGGCGGGTCTGGAAGCCGGGCGTATCGACGAAGATGAATTGCGCGTCTTCGGTCGTGTTGATGCCGGTGATGCGATGGCGGGTCGTCTGCGCCTTGCGGGACGTGATGCTGATCTTCTGGCCGACGAGCGCGTTCATCAGCGTCGACTTGCCGACGTTCGGACGGCCCACGATCGCGATCATGCCGCAGCGGAAACCAGTGGGAGCGGTAGCGTTCATATCGATTGGGAGACAGGTTCGGAACCGGCCGCGCGGCGCGCGGCACGATCGATGGGCAATTCAGTGGCCGGCATCGGCCACGCGCGCCGGCGCAGCGGCGAGGCTCGTTTCGCCGGAAGACGCGTCCTGGCCGGGCGTCACGTCGCGCACGCGCGGCGCGGCGCGCTCGGCGGCCTTCTCGGTCTTCTCGGCCGCGTGAGGCGCAGCGTCGGCGCGGTGGTCGGCAGGCTTGTCGGCTGCACGCGGCGCGGCATCGGTTCGCTCGACCGCCTTGTCGGCAGGTTTCGGCGCGGCATCGGCGCGGTCCGCGGGCTTGTCCGTCGCCGGCTTCGCCGCCCGCTCGGCCTTGTCCGCACCATGCTCGACATGCGCGGCGCGAATCGCGGCCACCGGCGCCTGCGCCGCGCGCTCGACTGCCTCCGCCACGCTGCCCGCGCCTGCCGGAGCCGCCGCAGCCTTCGCTTCGGCGCGCGCCGCGGCGCGCTCCTTCCGCTCGGGCGAGCGCAGGTCGAGCGCTTCCTGCACGCCTTTCACGCCGGGCACGATTTCCGGCTCCACATGCTTGGCCGAGCGTGCGTTCTTCGAACGTTTCGGCTTCGCGGCCAGCATCGGCGCGGCCGCGACCACTTCGTCGAGCGCCTTCTTCGCCGCGGCCTGCTCGGCCGCACGACGGCTCGCGCCGGAACCGGACACCTTGACGTCCAGCTTCGGCACCGTGCATTCGACCTCGAACTGCTGATTGTGCGCCGCACCATGCGTCGCGACGACCGTGTAGGTCGGCAGCGCGATCTTGTGCCCCTGCAGGTATTCCTGCAGCAGCGTCTTCGCGTCCTTGCCGAGCGTGCGCGGATCGATGTGATCGAGAATCGGGATGTAGAGCCGCTTGATCACCCCTTGGGCGGCTTCGAAGCCGCCATCGAGGAATACGGCCCCGATGATGGCTTCGAATGCGTCCGCGAGGATCGACGGGCGGCGGAACCCGCCGCTGCGCAGTTCGCCCTCGCCCAGCCGCAGCCCGTCGGAAATATTCAGGGCCTGAGCAATTTCGTACAGCGACTGCTGTTTGACGAGGTTCGCCCGCACCCGCGACAGATCGCCTTCGTCCAGCTTGCCGAAACGCTGGAACAAAAGGGCGGCCACCGCGCAATTGAGAACGGAATCGCCGAGAAACTCGAGCCGCTCGTTGTGCGTGGCACTGTGACTGCGATGGGTCAAAGCCTGGCGCAGCAATTCCGCATTGCGAAATTCATAGCGCAGCCGGCTTTCCAACTGAGATAGGGGCATGTGCAGGAGTATAACGCGGGCGCCGGTCGCGCCGAAACGACGCAGCCGGCCCCGAAAAGGCATGACGAAGCGGTGTTACCGCCGGTTCTTAAAGTAGTTCGGCAATACGCGGCGCGGCCCGTGCGTCGCGTATTGCGCGTGCATCGATCGGGATCAGTTGAAGGAGCCGATCCGCTTCAGGTCGCCGAAGTTCATCCAGATGAAGAACGCGCGGCCGACGATGTTCTGGTCCGGCACGAAGCCCCAGTAGCGGCTGTCCGCGCTGTTGTCGCGGTTGTCGCCCATCATGAAGTAGTGGCCCGCCGGCACCTTGCAGATCACGCCGCGGCTGTTGTACGTGCAATTGTCGCGATACGGATAGTCGTATGCGCCCATCACGAACGGCGGCACCGCAGGGTTGTTGAGGATCGCGTTCTTGCGGCCGCCGAGCGACTCCTCGAACTGCTTCGCGTAGTTCTGCCGCTCTTCGTCGAAGTAGTCGGCCAGCGGCGCTTCGGGCACCGGCTTGCCGTTGATCGTCAGCTGCTTGTCCTGGTAAGCGACGGTGTCGCCCGGCAGGCCGATCACGCGCTTGATGTAGTCGACCGACTCGTCCTTCGGGTAGCGGAACACGACGACGTCGCCGCGTTCGAGCGGACGGCCTTGCGTGAGCTTCGTGTTCGTGACCGGCATGCGCAGGCCGTAGTCGAACTTGTTGACGAGGATGAAGTCGCCGACGAGCAGCGTCGGCACCATCGAGCCCGACGGGATCTTGAACGGCTCGACGATGAACGAACGCACGACGAACACCGCGAGGATCACCGGGAAGAAGCTCGCGGTGTACTCGAGCCACCACGGCTGGCGCAGCTTCTCGTCGCGCAGCTTCGAACGGGTCTGCACCGCGTTCTCGTCGGCGAAACGCTTGTCGACACGCGACTGCTGCTGGTCGAACGCGTCGACTGCCGCATCGGCCGCCCGCCGGCGCTGCGGCAGGAACACCATCTTGTCCGCAACCCACGCCACGCCCGTCAGTGCGACGAGCACAAAAAGAATCAGCGCAAAATTCATAAAAGGATCAGTCCTGTTATTTGTCTTCGACGCGCAAGATCGCCAGGAACGCTTCCTGCGGAATCTCGACCGAACCCACCTGCTTCATCCGCTTCTTGCCTTCCTTCTGCTTCTCGAGCAGCTTCTTCTTCCGCGTGATGTCGCCGCCGTAGCACTTCGCGAGCACGTTCTTGCGCAGCGCCTTGATGTTCTCGCGCGCGATGATGTGCGCGCCGATCGCGGCCTGAATCGCCACGTCGTACATCTGGCGCGGGATGATCTCGCGCATCTTCGCGGCGACTTCGCGGCCGCGGTACTGCGACTGCGAACGGTGCACGATGATCGACAGCGCATCGACCTTGTCGCCGTTGATCAGCATGTCGACCTTCACGACATCCGCCGAGCGGTATTCCTTGAACTCGTAGTCCATCGACGCGTAGCCGCGCGACACCGACTTCAGGCGATCGAAGAAGTCGAGCACGATCTCGGCCATCGGGATTTCGTACGTGAGCTGCACCTGGCGGCCGTGGTACTGCATGTTGATCTGCACGCCGCGCTTCTGCTCGCACAGCGTGATCACCGAGCCGACGTAGTCCTGCGGCATGTACAGGTTCACGGTGACGATCGGCTCGCGGATCTCGCCGATCCGCGCGGGCTCCGGCATCTTCGCCGGGTTCTCGACCATGATCGTCGTGCCGTCGCTCTGCACGACCTCGTAGACCACGGTCGGCGCGGTCGTGATGAGGTCCATGTCGAACTCGCGCTCGAGCCGCTCCTGCACGATCTCCATGTGCAGCAGGCCGAGGAAGCCGCAGCGGAAGCCGAAGCCGAGCGCCTGCGACACTTCCGGCTCGTACTGCAGCGATGCGTCGTTGAGCTTGAGCTTTTCCAGCGATTCGCGCAGCGCATCGTACTGGTTCGCCTCGACCGGGTACAGGCCCGCGAACACCTGCGGCTTCACTTCCTTGAAGCCCGGCAGCGGCTCGGCGGCCGACTTGGTCGCGTGCGTGACCGTGTCGCCCACCTTCGCGGCGTTCAGTTCCTTGATGCCGGCGATGATGAAGCCCACCTGCCCCGCCGACAGCGATTCGAGATTGCGCGACTTCGGCGTGAACACGCCGATGTGCTCGACCGGATACTGCGCGCCGGTCGCCATCAGCTTGATCTTCTCCTTCGGACGCAACGTGCCGTTGACGATGCGCACGAGCATCACGACGCCGACATAGTTGTCGAACCACGAGTCGATGATCAGCGCCTGCAGCGGCGCGGCCGGATCGCCCTTCGGCGGCGGCACCTTCGCGATCAGCGCTTCGAGCACGTCCTCGACGCCGAGGCCCGTCTTCGCGCTGCAGCGGGTGGCGTCCATCGCGTCGATGCCGATCACGTCCTCGATCTCCTCGATCGCGTTCTCGGGGTTCGCGGCCGGCAGGTCGATCTTGTTCAGCACCGGCACGACCTCGACGCCCAGCTCGATCGCCGTGTAGCAGTTGGCAACCGTCTGCGCCTCGACGCCCTGGCTCGCGTCGACCACGAGCAGCGCGCCCTCGCACGCGGACAGCGAGCGGCTGACCTCGTACGAGAAGTCGACGTGCCCCGGCGTGTCGATCAGGTTCAGGTTGTACACCTTGCCGTCGCGCGCGCGATACGACAACGCGGCAGTCTGCGCCTTGATCGTGATGCCGCGCTCGCGCTCGATATCCATCGAGTCGAGCACCTGCGCTTCCATTTCACGGTCGGCGAGCCCGCCGCATACCTGGATGATGCGATCCGCGAGCGTCGACTTGCCATGGTCGATGTGCGCGATGATCGAGAAGTTGCGAATATGATCCATTCAGTGCCGATCAAGCGAAAAAGGCGCGCTCGACGACTGCGGAGCACGCCTTGTAAGTCGGTGAAAAAACGGCTTATTTTAGCCGAAAAGCCCCCCCACCGGGAGGCATTTTGGCGGCCGGCCGCCGCCGGGCCTCAGCGCCGGGCGGCGAGCGCGTTCCGCACCCGCATCTCGTCGAAGCGGTGACGGCACACTTCCGCGCCATCCAGCAGCAGCACCGGCACGTCCTCGTCGTAGCGGGCGACGAGCGCCGCGTCCGCGTCGATGTCGACGTAGTCGACCGTCACGCCGAATTCGGCCGCCACCGGCGCCAGTGCGGCGCGCATGTCATCGCACAGGTGGCACCAGCCGCGGCCGTAGAGCGTGAACATCGCGCTCGCGTTACTTCTGGCGCGGACGCAGCGGGAAGAACTGCGTATTGTCGCCGCGCCGCACCAGCACCGCGACCGCCTTTTGCGGATCGAGCTGGGCGGTGACGTCGGCGAACTGCTTCGCGCTCGTGATGTCGGTGTCGCCGACGCGCAGCACGATGTCGCCGCGCTGCAGCCCCGCGCGCGCCGCCGGACCGTCGACGCCGTCGACCTGCACGCCGCTCCTCAGCTTCAGCGCCTTCAACTGGTCGGCCGGAATGTCACTGACCGTCAAGCCGAGCGCGTTGCTCTGGCGCGGCTTCTGCGGCGGCTTCTTGCCCGGATCGGCCTTCGCGGCCGTTTCGGCCGGCGTCTCGGCGATCGTGATCGGCAGATCGCGTGCCTGACCCTTGCGCCACACGTTGATCGTCGCCTTCGCGCCCGGCTTCGTGTCGCCGACCATGCGCGGCAGATCCGATGCCGTGTCGACCGGCTTGCCGTTGAACTTCAGGATGATGTCGCCCGGCTGGACGCCCGCCTTGTCGGCCGGCCCACCCGGCTCGACGCTGCTGACGAGCGCGCCTTCCGTCTTCGGCAGGCCGATCGAGTCGGCCACGTCCTTCGTCACCTCGCCGATCGCCACCGCGATCCGGCCGCGCGTGACCTTGCCGGTCGCCTTCAGCTGGTCGGCCACGCGCATCGCCTCGTCGATCGGGATCGCGAACGAGATGCCCATGAAACCGCCCGTGCGGCTGTAGATCTGCGAATTGATGCCGATCACCTCGCCCTGCATGTTGATCAGCGGGCCGCCGGAGTTGCCGGGGTTCACGGCCACGTCGGTCTGGATGAACGGCAGGTAGTCGCCCGTGTTGCGGCTCTTCGAGCTGACGATGCCGGCCGTCACCGTGTTGTCGAGGCCGAACGGCGAGCCGATCGCGACGACCCATTCGCCGACGCGCACCTTGTTCGAATCGCCGATCGCGACGACCGGCAGGTTCGACGCCTGGATCTTGACGACCGCGACGTCGGTGCGATCGTCGACGCCGATCAGCTTCGCCTTGAACTCGCGCTTGTCGGTCAGCGTCACGTAGATCGTGTCGGCGTCATCGATGACGTGCGCATTGGTCATCACGTAGCCGTCGGCCGACACGATGAAGCCCGAGCCGACGCCGCGGTTCTGCTCGGTGTCGGGCGGATTGTCGGGCTGAGGCGCGTTCTTCGGGTTGCCCGGCGCCTGCGGCAGCGGAATGCCGAAGAAGCGGCGGAAGAATTCCGACATGTCGCCGTTGTCGAAACCCGGCGGGAGCGCGCCGCGCGGACTGCCCGACGGTACGTTGGCGGTCGTCCGGATGTTGACGACGGCCGGCCCGACCTTTTCGACCAGATCCGCGAAATCGGGAAGGCTGGCGGCGGGCGCCGCCGCCGCGGAATGCGGCATGAGCGGCAGGCAAGCCGCCACCGCCGCAACGGCCAGCCATTTGCGCAGCGTGAGTTTCATCATGTCGGGAACGGAAAGCGTTACTTGGAAGCCTTGTATTCTATGGCAGACGCGAATTGCTGCAACGTGGCCGGCGGCACTTCGCCGAGCACGGTGATCCAGTAGCCCCCGCGGCGCTTGACGAGCACGTGCGTCGCGCCGGTGCTGCCCGCGCCTTCCTTGCGCGTATTCTTCTCGGCCGGCTCGACGAACACCGAGACCGTCGCGAGCCCGTCGGTAAAGACGGCCTGATCGACCGGAATCGGCGGGTCGCCCGCATCGCGCGCGGCCATCGGCCGCCGCACCTCGCGGATCTTCTGGAAGCCGGCAATGCTTGGCGCGAGCTGCCAGCCCTGCGCCTCCATGTCGACCGGCGCCACCGGCGGGCGCACGACCGTCCAGCCGCCCAGGCTGCGCATGCCGGACATGATCGCCGACTTGTCGGCCGCGCCCGCGCCACCCATCTGCAACTGGGAGAACGCGATCTGCTCGAGCACGTGGTCGCTCGCATCGAGCGTCTGCGACCGCAGCAGCAGGCCGGTGCGGGCGTCGGCCCACAGCTTGTAGGTGAAGCGGTACCCGTCCTTCGGCGCCAGTTCGACGACCTGCGCATCGAGCCCCGCCACGCGATCCTTGCCGAGCAGCTTCGCGTCGTAGACCGACATCACGCGCTCGCCGCTCGCACCGAGCAGCGCGGGAAACGAGTCCCGGGCCTGCCGGCGCTCGACGACGCACAGCTTGCGCTCGGGCACGAACGTATACAGCTCGTCGTTATGCCGCAGCAGCTTGCGGGGCTTGCCGTCGAGACTCTCGATCCGCTCGAATTCGCCGTCGCGCGAGGCGACATGCGTGATCCGCGACGACTGCACGTATCCGCCTCGCTGGTAGACGAACGTGCCTTCGTAACTCTGCTGCTGCGCCGCCTGCTGGATGCGGTCGAGCCAGTCCGCGGCGGCCTTGCGGGTCGCGACGGGATCGTCCGGCTGCTGCGCGTTGGCGTGAAGGGATTGAACGGACAACAACGCGGCTGCGCAAAGCAGGAAGGCCGGCAGCCGCTTCCATCCGGAGATGGCGTGATTCAACCGCAATGTCCGCATCGGGTTATTGGCTTGGCGTCGTCGTGGTCACGGCAGCGCGAATCAGCGGCATCGAGCCCGTGACGACGGGCTGCTGCGCGAATTGCTGATGCGCTTCAAGGTACTGGTCGAGGCTTGCGTCGCGAATGATGTTCGCTTCCTGCAGCCCCTGCTGCGACGGCGCCTGCGCGACCGTCACGCGCTGCAGGCCGTTCTGCTGCGACGCACCGGCCGATGCGACCTGAACGGCGCCCGGTGCACCGGGCGTCTGCATCTGCGGGACGACGATCCACGTCAGCGTCGCGGCGGCCGCGGCAACCGCGAAGGCCGGCACGACGCGCCGGCGCAGCGACAGCAGCCTGCGGGAAAGCGGCGCGGCGGCCGGCGCGAGCAGATGCGGCTCGGCTTCGAGTCGCTCCGACAGGCGCGCGGTGAACGACGCGCTCATCGCCGGCGCCAGCGCCAGCTCGTCCGAGCGCAGCGCATCGCCGATCAGGTGGTAGTGGGCCCACGCAGCGCGATCCGCGCGGTCGAGCTCAGCCAGAAACTGCCCGTGATCCGGGCCGTCGAACATTTCGCCGTCGACCAGAGCGGAAAGGCGCTCGCCGCGCGGGCACGCCTGCGACTGCGTATTGACCGACCCCATGATGCTCCCCATCTTGCACACCCCGTCGTGACTTCACGACTCTATCGTAACTGGACCCCGACCGCGCCGGTCCGCCCACAACGCTTACCAGCGCTTGCCTTCGGGCGTATCGAGCAGCGGACGCAATTTTGTCGCGATTGCCTCGCGCGCCCGGAAAATCCGCGAGCGGACCGTCCCGATCGGGCAGCCCATCATTTCCGCGATTTCCTCGTAGCTCAGGCCTTCGATCTCGCGCAGCGTGATCGCCTGGCGCAGCTCCTCGGGCAGAACGGCCATTGCAGCATTGACCGTCTCGGCAATCTGCTTGCTCATCAACATCGACTCAGGCGTGTTGATATCCCTTAGTTGGTCTGCGTCGGAGAAAGTTTCCGCCTCCTCGGCATCCGCCTCGGTCGAGGTCGGCGCCCGGCGACCCTGCGTCGCAAGGTAGTTCTTCGCCGTATTCACGGCAATCCGGTACAACCACGTGTAGAACGCGGACTCGCCGCGGAACTGCGGCAGCGCGCGGTACGCCTTGATGAACGCGTCCTGGGCCACGTCCTCGACCTCGGCGGGATCCCGCACGAGGCGCGAGATCAGCCGAATGATCTTGCGGTGGTATTTGGAGACCAGGAGTTCGAACGCCGCCTTGTCGCCTTTCTGAACGCGCTCGACCAGAACCTGATCGATTTCTTTTTCACTCACCTGACAAATCCGTTAACTAGGGATGCAACGCGGAGGGCTATTGTAGCGTTCCCGCGCCGGCCGCTGGTTACGATGCGTAACGGCCGCGCCGTCACGCCGGCCGCGCCGCCGTCGCGGTTCTCGCCAGCACGGACAGCGCGCTGAACGACGGCGCGTCGAGCGCGTCGGCCGGAATCAGCAACGGACGCGCACGGCGCCCGCCCTGCCCGACCGACAGCACGAGCAGCAGGCTGCTCCAGTGAGCGTAACCGGTCACGCGGCCGCGCGCGAGCAATTGCCCGGCGCGACCGAATGCCGCAACCTCGCCGAGTGCATCGATCCGCACCTCGGCCGGCAGTCGCCGCGCGCAAGCACGCACCACGCCGAAGGCCAGCAGCGCCGCCGTCACGGCCATCGCACCCGTCCCGGCCGCGACGCCGACGCGCGGCGCGACGAACAGGTGCACCGCCACTGCAGCCGCCGCGATGAAAACGGCCAGCACCACATACAACACGGCCGAGGCCCGCAGCGCGAAACGCTGCGGGCACCCGGCCGTGGTTCCGACAGGATTCGTCAAGCGATTCCGCGTCAGGCGCGCTTGAACACCAGCGTGCCGTTGGTGCCGCCGAAGCCGAAATTGTTCTTCACGGCCACGTCGATCTTCATGTCACGCGCGGTGTTCGCACAATAGTCGAGATCGCACTCCGGATCCTGGTTGAAGATGTTGATCGTCGGCGGCGACACGTTGTTGTGCAGCGCCAGCACCGTGAACACCGATTCGAGGCCGCCCGCGCCACCCAGCAGGTGGCCCGTCATCGACTTCGTTGAGTTCACGACGAGCTTGTACGCGTGGTCGCCGAACGCAGCCTTGACGGCATCGGATTCGTTCTTGTCGCCCAGCGGCGTCGACGTGCCGTGCGCGTTCAGGTACTGGACCTCGTCCGGGTTCATGCCGGCGTCGCGCAGTGCCGCGACCATGCAGCGGCGCGGACCGTCCATGTTCGGCGCGGTCATGTGGTACGCGTCGCCCGTCATGCCGAAGCCCGCGACTTCCGCGTAGATCCTTGCGCCGCGCGCCTTCGCCGACTCGTACTCTTCCAGCACCATCACGCCTGCGCCCTCGCCCAGCACGAAGCCGTCGCGGTCCTTGTCCCACGGACGGGACGCGGTCGCCGGATCGTCGTTGCGGGTCGACAGCGCACGCGCCGCCGCGAAGCCGCCGATGCCGAGCGGCGACACCGTCGATTCGGCGCCGCCCGCGACCATCACGTCGGCGTCGCCGGCCTGGATCAGGCGTGCGGCGAGACCGATGCTGTGCAGGCCGGTCGTGCAGGCCGTGACGGCCGCGAGGTTCGGGCCCTTCAGGCCGAACATGATGCTCAGGTGGCCCGAGATCATGTTGATGATCGAACCCGGCACGAAGAACGGCGAAATCCGGCGCGGGCCGCGATCGACGTAGGTCTGATGGGTTTCCTCGATCATCGGCAGACCGCCGATGCCGGAGCCGACCATCACGCCGATGCGTTCCGCATTGGCTTCGGTCACTTCCAGCCCGCTGTCCCTGAACGCCTGCATGCCGGCGGCAATGCCGTAATGAATGAAGGTGTCCATGCTGCGGGCTTCCTTCGCCGGGATGTACTCCTCGGCATTGAAGCCCTTCACCTCGCCCGCGAAATGCACGGCCAGGTTCGACGAATCGAATTTGGTGACGGTGGCGATGCCGGACTTGCCGGCCACGAGATTGGCCCAGCCGTCGGCAACACTATTGCCAACAGGCGAAATCAGCCCCAGGCCTGTAACGACAACACGACGGCGGCTCACGGTAACCTCTTTTCCATTGGATGACAAAAACAAAAGCCACAGCGGCCACAGGAACCAGCCCTGCAAGCCCTGTGGCTGTTACTCCGTCCGGCAAGGATGCCGGCAGGATGGCGCGTCAAATGCGACAGTCGCGAAAAGCGCGGACAGCGCTTACGCCTTGACGTTTGCGCGAGCGTAGTCGATCGCTTGCTGAACCGTCGTGATCTTCTCGGCTTCTTCGTCCGGGATTTCCATGCCGAACTCGTCTTCCAGGGCCATCACGAGCTCGACGGTGTCGAGCGAGTCGGCGCCCAGATCGTTCACGAACGAAGCTTCGTTCTTGATCTCGGCTTCTGCGACGCCCAGTTGCTCAGCGACGATCTTCTTGACACGTTGTTCGATATTGTCCATTACCCCTCCGAGGGAAAGTTCAGATTTACAAGTGCGCGCATTTTATCAGGTTTGCTGCCGGCCAAAACGCGCGTTGGCTTGATGGTCGATCAAGCGCCGATCCGCCAATAACCGGATACGGCGCGGATGGTAAACGAAAATCCTTACGACATGTACATGCCGCCGTTCACGTGCAGCGTCGTGCCGGTGATGTAACCGGCCTGCGGCGATGCGAGGAACGCGACGGCATGGGCGATGTCTTCCGGGCTGCCGAGGCGGCCAAGCGGAATCTGGGTCTTGAGCGCGGCCTGCTGTTCTTCCGGCAGCGTCTTCGTCATGTCGGTGTCGATGAAGCCCGGCGCCACGCAGTTGACCGTGATGCCGCGGCTGCCGATCTCGCGCGCGAGCGCGCGGGTCATGCCCGCGACGCCGGCCTTCGCGGCCGCGTAGTTCGCCTGGCCCGGGTTGCCGGCCGAGCCGACCACCGACGTGATGTTGATGATGCGGCCGCCGCGCGCCTTCATCATCGGGCGCAGCACCGCGCGCGACAGGCGGAACACCGACTTCAGGTTGGTGTCGATCACGGCGTCCCAGTCCTCGTCCTTCATCCGCATCGCGAGCTGGTCCTGCGTGATGCCCGCGTTGTTGACGAGCACGTGCAGCGCGCCGAATTCCTTGACCGTCGCGTCGATCAGCGCTTCGGCCGCCGCCGCGTCGTTGACGTTCAGTACCGCGCCGCGGCCCGTGACGCCAGCTTCCGCGAAGGCCGCGGCAATGGCGGACGCGCCCGATTCGCTCGTGGCCGTGCCGATCACCGTCGCGCCCAGGCGCGCCAGCTCGAGCGCGATCGCCCGGCCGATGCCGCGCGACGCGCCGGTCACGATCGCAACCTGTTTATCGAGAGTCTTTTCCATGGATCGAATATCCGTCTCTGGTGGAAAGGCGCCGCCGGGTCAGGCGGTCGCCAGCTTGAGCGCTTCGTCGAGCGACTCCGGATCGAACACCGACGCGCCCGTCAGGTTGGCGTCGATGCGCTTCGTGAGGCCCGCGAGCACCTTGCCCGGACCGCATTCGATCACGTGCGTGACGCCGGTGCCGGCGATGTGCCGCACGCACTCGACCCAGCGCACCGGCCCTGCGGCCTGGCGCACCAGCGCGTCCTTGATCGCGGCCGGATCGCTCACGACCGCGACGTCGATGTTGTTGACCACCGGGATCTGCGGCGCCTTCACGTCGACGGTCGCGAGGTAGTCGCGCAGCTGGTCCGATGCCGGCTTCAGCAGCGACGAGTGGAACGGCGCCGACACCGGCAGCGGCAGTGCGCGCTTCGCGCCCTTCGCCTTCGCGATCTCGCAGGCCTTCTCGACAGCCGCCTTGTTGCCGGCGATGACGACCTGCGCCGGCGCGTTGAAGTTCACTGCTTCGACGACGCCCGCTTCCGCGGCTTCGGCGCACACTGCGCGCACCGTGTCGTCGTCGAGGCCGAGGATCGCGGCCATGCCGCCCTGGCCGACCGGCACCGCGGTCTGCATCGCCTGCGCCCGGAAGCGCACGAGCGGCACCGCGTCCTTGAACGCGATCGCACCGGCGGCAACCAGCGCCGTGTATTCGCCGAGGCTGTGGCCGGCGACGATCGACGGCGCCGGGCCGCCCGCCTGCTGCCACGCGCGGTAGCACGCATACGCGGCCGTCAGCATCACGGGCTGGGTGTTGGTGGTGAGATTCAGCTCTTCAGCCGGACCTTCGGCGATCAGCTTGCCGAGATCCTGGTTGAGCGCATCGGACGCTTCCTGGAGCGTTTCGCGCACGACAGCCAGATCGGCGAATGCATTGAGCATGCCGACCGACTGCGAGCCCTGCCCCGGAAAAACGAACGCAAATTTCATATCGTCCCCAATTGAATCGATTCGGACGGCGCGCGCATACGGCGCGCCGGATGGGAGCGCGCGCAGCGGGCGCGCGCAGCAGGTACGCGCAGCAGTCGCGTGTGACGGATCAGAAGCGGAACACCGACGCGCCCCACGTGAAGCCGCCGCCGACGCCCTCGATCAGCACGTGCTGGCCGCGCTTGATGCGGCCGTCGCGCACCGCGGCGTCGAGCGCGAGCGGAATCGACGCGGCCGACGTGTTGCCGTGCTCGCCGACCGTCACGACCATGCGCTCCTGCGGCAGACCCAGCTTGCGGCAGGTGCTCGTCATGATGCGGATGTTGGCCTGATGCGGAATCAGCCAGTCGACCTGCTGCGGCGCGAGGTTCGCCTTGGCGAGCGCCTCGATCGCGACCTTCTCGAGCACGTTGACCGCAAGCTTGAACACGGCCTGGCCATCCATGTGAAGGAATGCGTTGCCGGCGACCACGCCGCCGTTGACGTGGCCGGGCACGCAGAGAATGTCCGCGTAGCTGCCGTCCGCGTGCAGCGCGCTGCCGAGCACGCCCGGCTCCTCGGATGCGGACAGGATCACCGCGCCCGCGCCGTCGCCGAACAGCACGCAGGTCGTGCGGTCCTTGAAGTCGAGGATGCGCGAGAACGTCTCCGCGCCGACGACGAGCGCCGTGCGGTGCTGGCCGCTGCGGATGAAGCTGTCGGCCGTCGCCATCGCGTACGCGAAGCCGGAACACACGGCCTGCACGTCGAACGCGGCGCCGCCGTTCTTGATGCCGAGCTTGCTCTGCAACAGGCAGGCGGTGCTCGGGAACACGAAATCGGGGGTCGAAGTCGCGACGATGATCAGGTCGATCGACTGCGGATCGATATCGGCCGCCTCGATCGCGCGCCGCGACGCTTCAAGCGCGAGGTCGCTCGTCGCGACATCCGGTGCGGCGAAGTGGCGCGCATGGATGCCCGTACGCGCAACGATCCACTCGTCGCTCGTCTCGATGCCGTCCTTCGCAAGACGATCGGCCAGCTGCTGGTTCGTGACACGGTCGGGCGGCAGGAAGCTGCCCGTGCCGAGCACGCGGGAATAGAGAGTCGATTGGGCCATTTATGCTTTAGAGGATAGCGCAGCGGAGGGCTCGGCGTGCTGGCCTGCGGCGGGACTCGCGTGACCTGCGCCGCTCGCGTCATGCCCGGCGGCGTCGCCGAGCGATCCGGAATTATCCGCCATCGCGCGCGCGAGGCGCTCCAGGACGCCATTTTTGACGGCATCATACCCGCGTTTGATCGCCCACTCAAACGCGTAGGCGTCCGCGGAGCCGTGGCTCTTGATCACGAGGCTCTTCAGGCCCAGCAGCGCCGCGCCGTTGTACTGGCGGTGGTCGACGCGCCTCTTGAAGCGCAGCAGCACCGGCAGCGCGAGCACGGCCATCAGCTTCGACAGCAGCGAGCGGCCGAATTCCTCGCGGATGATGTCGGACAGCATCTGCGCGAGGCCTTCGGACGTCTTCAGCGCGACGTTGCCGACGAAGCCGTCGCACACGATCACGTCGACCGTGCCCTTGTAGATGTCGTTGCCTTCGACGTTGCCGCGGAAATTGAGCGTGCTTGCGCGCAGCAGTTCGCCCGCGCGCTTGATCGTCTCGTTGCCCTTGATGACCTCTTCGCCGATGTTCAGCAGGCCGATGGTCGGACGCTCCTTGCCCTCGAGCGCCGCCACGAGCGCGTGCCCCATCTCCGCGAACTGCAGCAGGTGCTGCGGTTCGCAATCGACGTTCGCACCGAGGTCAAGCATCATCGTGTAGCCGGTCGGGTTCGGCAGCGCGAACGCGATCGCGGGCCGCTCGATGCCGGGCAGCGTCTTGAGCACGTAACGGGAGACGGCCATCAGCGCGCCGGTGTTGCCGGCGGAGATGCAGGCCTGGGCCTGGCCTTCCTTGACTTGGTTGAGGGCGACGCGCATCGAAGAATCCTTCTTCTTGCGCAATGCCACTTCGACCGGATCGTCCATCGCCACGACTTCGGTGGCGGGCACGATGGTCAGCGCAGGGTCGTCGAGCGCCTTGCACTTCTTGAGCTGCGCACGGATCGCACTCTCGATGCCGACGAGCATCAGGTGCGCATCGGGGTGCGCGCGAACGAACTTGACTGCCGCGGGAACGGTCACGGACGGGCCGTGGTCGCCTCCCATGCAATCGATTGTGAGCTTTACAGTCATGGAATGCGACGAATTTCAGGCACAAAAAAGCGGCAGTTGAATGCCGCCTTTTCGTAGAGCCAGGAAAGTGTCAAGCGAACCAGTGGTCACGCGAACGGCGATCGCAGCACGCGTGACATGACGCTTAGTCGTTCTTCGTCTTGACGACTTTCTTGCCGCGATAGTAGCCGTTCGGGCTGACGTGGTGACGCAGGTGCACTTCACCCGTGCTCGGCTCGACTGCCAGCGGCGCTGCCGTCAGGAAATCGTGCGAACGATGCATGCCGCGCTTCGACGGCGACTTCTTGTTTTGCTGGACTGCCATGACTAACTCCTAAAAATTTTCCGGATTCTAACACAGCCCGATCCGGCGCTTGACTACCCTGGCCCACGGCCCTACGCCTTCCCGCGCCACACTGCTCAGTGTTTCTTGTTGCCGTCCCCGCCCTTCTTCAGCGCTTCGAGCGCCGCAAACGGATTCGGCTGTTTGCCTTCGTCCCCGTCTTCTTCGGACGCTTCGTCCGATTCGTCCGCGGGACCGCTCGCACCCGACACGAGGCTTTCGTGAACCGCCGGGCAAACCTCGTGCCTGGGCACGAGCGGCAGCGAAAGCAGCAACTCCTCCTCGATCAAGTCGACGAGATCGAACTGGCGGGAGCCCACGATCACATCGGCTTCATCGTCGTCGAGCGGAAATTCTTCAGCTTCTTCTTCGGTCGCGACGATCCGGTACGTCATGTCGACGTCGAACGCCTGATCGCACGGACTCATGCAGCGCTGGCACGTGAGCCACGCATGGCCGTGCAGCGCGAGGCGCAGATAAGGCTGCTGCCCCTCGGCGCCGTCGTCCTGCAGCTCGTTCTGGGTGAACCCTTCCGCCTGCCAGGTGAAGACCGTGTCGCGATCTGGCGCGTCCGCCGGCACTTCGTTTAACATGCGCGGCAGCTGCGAAAGGTGCACCGCGCCGGCCGCCTGCCGCCCGCTGCGGGCGAATTCGAACAGGTCGACCGCGTGCGGATCGAGCGAAACCGCAGGTTTGCCAGAAGAGGTGCTCATGTGCGCTCCTGCGTATCGATCCGGCCGTGCGCCGTGAACTTCCGAAGACCCGGCAGACGCCCAATCAGGAGCCTGCCGATGAAAAGCGGGAAAGCATACCCGTTTTACCTTTTCCGGTCAATCACTTAAGCTTACGCCCGCGCGCGCCGCCGCGCCGCGCCCCGACGACTCATCACCAACCGACCATGCCGGACACCTTTTGCCGCTCGCCGCGGCTGATTCTCGCCTCCAGTTCCCGTTACCGCCGCGCGCTGCTCGAGCGGCTCGGCGTGCCGTTCGACGTCATGTCGCCCGACCTCGACGAAACCCCGCTGCCCGGCGAGACGCCCGCCGCGACCGCGCTGCGCCTCGCCGGCGCGAAGGCGCGCGCGGTTGCCGCCACGATCGATGCGCCGGACGGCGTGCTCGTGATCGGCTCCGATCAGGTCGCGACCTTCGACGGCCTGCAGATCGGCAAGCCCGGCACGCACGAGCGCGCGCTCGCGCAGCTCGTCGCGATGCAGGGCCGCGAGGTCGAATTCCACAGCGCGCTCAGCCTGTACGACAGCCGCACGGGCGAATCGCAGAACGAGGATGTCGTCACGCGCGTGCGCTTCCGCACGCTGCCCGAGGCCGAACTCGACGCCTACCTGCAGGCGGAAACGCCCTACGACGTCGCCGGCAGCGCGAAATCCGAGGGGCTCGGCATCGCGCTGCTCGACGCGATCGACTCGGACGACCCGACCGCGCTCGTCGGACTGCCGCTGATCGCGCTGACGCGGATGCTGCGCGCCGCGCACTACCCGCTGTTCGCCACCCGCGGAGACCGCGCATGACGGCCGGCACGCTCTATCTGGTGCCGAACACCCTCGGCGACGGCGACGCATCGATGCTGGCCGCGGTGCTGCCCGCCGCCGTGCAGGCGCAAGCCGGCACGCTCGGCTACTACATCGGCGAAAACGCGAAAACCACACGCGCGTTCCTGAAGAAGATCGGCACGACGCGGCCGATCCAGGAAATCCAGATCCGTGAGCTGAACGTCAACACGCCGGCCGGCGAGATCGACCGGCTGCTCGCGCCGGTGCTGGCCGGCGCGGACGCCGGGCTCGTGTCCGAGGCCGGCTGCCCGGCCGTCGCCGACCCGGGCGCGCTGCTGGTGCGCCGCGCGCACGAGCGCGGCGTGAAGGTCGTGCCGCTCGTCGGGCCGAGCTCGATCCTGCTGGCGCTGATGGCGTCCGGCCTGAACGGCCAGAGCTTCGCGTTCAACGGCTACCTGCCGGTCGACGCGGGCGCGCGCGCGAAGCGGCTGCGCGAACTCGAACAGCTGTCGCGCAAGGCGCGCCAGACGCAGATCTTCATCGAGACGCCGTATCGCAATCACGCGATGCTCGACACGCTCGTCGCGACCTGCGCGCCGTCGACGCTGATCTGCGTCGCGGCCGACCTGACGCTCGCGACCGAGACCATCGCGAGCCGCACCGTGGCGGAATGGAAAAAGGCGCCGGTGCCCGATCTGCACAAGCGCCCTGCGATCTTCCTGTTACTGGCGAACTGACGGCGGAACACGCGCCGGGTCTTGCCCGGCGCGTGAACCGCCCCTAACGCAGGCTGAGCTGCGCGCCCGTGGCCAGCGCCTTCATCGCGGCATTGCCGACCGCCGCGCCGAACTTGCGCGCGACGCGGTTTGTCAGGCTCTCCTTCACCGTGTAGTCGACGAGGTCGGGCGCCTTCAGCACGTCGCGCGCGACCGAGTCGGTCGTGCCGAAGCCGTCCGCGAGCCCGAGCTCGACGCCCTTCTCGCCGGTCCAGAACAGGCCCGAGAACATGTCCGGCGTCTCATGCAGGCGCGCACCGCGCCCGTCCTTCACCGCCTTGATGAACTGCGCGTGCACCTGATCGAGCAGCGCCTGCGCGTGCGTGTCCATCTTCGGGGTTTCCGGCGAGAACGGATCGTAAAAACCCTTGTTCTCGCCCGACGTATGCAGGCGCCGCTGGATGCCGAGCTTGTTCATCAGGCCGGTGAAGCCGAAACCGTCCATCAGCACGCCGATCGAGCCGACGATGCTCGCCTTGTCGACGTAGATCCGGTCGGCCGCCGCCGCGATGTAATACCCGCCCGACGCGCACATGTCGGTCACGACCACGTACAGCGGCTTGCCCGGGTATTTCGCGCGCAGGCGCTTGATCTCGTCGTAGACCATGCCCGCCTGCACCGGGCTGCCGCCCGGGCTGTTGATCTGCAGCACGACGCCTACTGTGCCGTCGTCGTCGAACGCGGCGTTGAGCGCCGTGTTGATGTCGTCGGCGTTCGCGTTGACGCCGGCCGCGATCTCGCCGTCGATCGTCACGACGGCCGTGTGCCGGCCGCTCGTCGAGAACTTCGCATCGCTCGAGAAATCGATCAGCGCGAACGCGAGCAGCAGGAACACGGCGAGGAACGCGAAGCGGAAGAAGATCTTCCAGCGGCGGGCCGCGCGCTGCTCCTTCACCGCCGCGAGCGCGATCCGCTCGAGCGCTGCGCGCTCCCAGTTCGGTTCGCGGCCGTCGGGGCGGGAGGAGGAATCGGGAGGGGTCGTCGGTTGGTCGGCCATGCGTGGTTGTCGTCAGTCAGTCGTGGCGGGCCGCAAATCGGCGTCGGGCACCCAGAATACCGCGCGGCCGTCGGGCGTGTCCCGCTCGTCGACCTCGACCGGCCGCAGGCGGGCGCCGCGGCACGGGCCGCCGACGCACTTGCCGGTGTCCGGCGCATAGATTGCGCCATGCGTCGCGCACATCAAGTATAAGCCCGACGATTCGAAGAACTGGCCCTCGGCCCAGTCGAGCTCCATCGGCACGTGCGCGCAGCGGTTCAGGTAGCCGTACGCGCGGCCGTCGTAGCGCACGAAGAACACGACGGCCGACTCGCCGCGCAGCGTCGCGTCGACGCGCACGCCGGCGCCGCCGTCGGCCAGCGCGTCCGACGCGCAGACGCGCACCGCGTCCGGGGCGGGAACGGCCGCGCTCATGCGAACTCGCGCAGCCAGCCGGCCAGCGCCTCGACGTCCGCCGCGACGAAGCGCGGCGCCAGTGCGGCGAGCGCGTCGGCCGAGTGCGCGCCGTACGCGACGCCGATGCCGGCCGCGCCCGCGCTGGCCGCCATCTGCAGGTCGTGGGTCGTGTCGCCGATCATCACGGTGCGCGCCAGGTCCTGCCCCAGTTCCCGGCCCAGTTCCTGAAGCATCGCCGGGTGCGGCTTCGAGAACGTCTCGTCCGCGCAGCGCGTCGCATCGAACAGGCTCGTCAGCTTCGCCTGGTCGAGCGCACGGTTCAGCCCGACCCGGCCCTTGCCGGTCGCGACCGCCAGCAGATAGCCCGTATCGCGCAGCTCCGCGAGCAGTTCGCGCACGCCGGCGAACAGCTCGATGCGCTGGTCCTTGATCAGGTAGTGATAGCGGTAGCGCTCGGCGAGCCGCGGATAGTCGGACGGATCGAGGGTCGGCGCCGTGATCTGCAGCGCGTCGCGCAGGCCGAGGCCGATCACGTAGCGGGCCGCCTCGTCGGACGGCGCGGGCAAGCCGAGATCGCGGCATGCCGCCTGGATACTGAAGGCGATGTGCGCCGTCGAATCCATCAGCGTGCCGTCCCAGTCGAAGACGATCAGGTCAAATTGCTGTCGTGCCATGCGGTTCAAGCGGTATCGCGCAATGCGCTCAGTTGGTCGAGGAAGCGCCGGCATTCGTCCGGCAGCGGCGCGTCGAACTGCAACGCCTCGCCGGTCAGCGGATGCGCGAGCCGCAGCCGGTGCGCATGCAGGAACATGCGCTTCAGCGACGGCTGCGCGTTCGCGCGCGACAGCGCCTTGTTCAGTGCGAAATCGCCATACTTGGCGTCGCCGGCGATCGGCAGGCCGAGATGCGCGAGGTGCACGCGAATCTGATGGGTCCGACCCGTTTTGAGTTCCGCTTCGACGAGCGCATAGTCGGGCCAGCGCTCGACGAGGTTGAACACGGTGTGCGACGGCAGGCCGTCGTCCTGCACGCGCACCCGGCGCTCCCCTTCCGGGGTCGTGTACTTGAACAGCGGCGCCTTCACCGCGCGGCGGCGGCCCCAGTCGGACTGCCACTCGCCGTGCACGCACGCGAAATAGCGCTTGTCCATCCGGTTCTCGCGGATCATCTCGTGCAGGCCGACGAGCGCGGCACGCTTCTTCGCGAGCATCAGGACGCCGGAGGTCTCGCGGTCGAGACGATGCACGAGCTCGAGGAATTTCGCCCGCGGGCGCGCCTGCCGCAGCTGCTCGATCACGCCGAACGCGACGCCGCTGCCGCCGTGCACCGCGACGCCGGCCGGCTTGTCGATCACGAGCATCGCGTCGTCCTCGAACAGCACGTCGAAATGCGCGGGCGGCACGACCGGCTTGTCGGCGCGCGCGAGATCGGCCGCGGCCATCCGCACCGGCGGCACCCGCACGATATCGCCGTGCGCGAGCCGGTACTGCGCGTCGACCCGACCCTTGTTCACGCGGACTTCGCCGCTGCGCAGGATCCGGTAAATATGGCTTTTCGGCACGCCTTTACAGACGCGCAACAGGAAATTGTCGATCCGCTGACCCGCGGAACTTTCGTCGATCTCGACCATCGAGACCTGGCCGCTCGCGACCGAATTCTGGGATATTTTGCCTAACTCATTCATACTGAATATAATTTTGCCCAGCCTGACGTAGCGGGCGGCCTGATCGGCCAACCCGGACGGATTGGGCAAGGCGCAAGCGCAAACCGTCATTTTACTTGCGCCGGGGGCTGGCTGCTCGCCCCGAACAAAGAGAAGCAGCAAGTTGCACGCACGGCGCCGGCCGCCGGCAGGGATCACGCCCACAGGCGGATTCGGTCGGCAAGGCGCCGCGGTAACGGAAAGTTGGTTGAAAAGAATTTAATTGGCAGCCGGGCGGCGCGACGCGTCCGATCCGGCTGCCGGTTGCGAAAAACGGCGTTGCGCCCGATTTGGCCCCGCGAAGCGTGCGGGGACTGGCGACGTCAAACCAAGGAAGAACACCCCAGGCGGGAAAGTCGGGCTGGATTCGATACTCCCCGCTGCGGCCCAAGCCGCAGCATCTGCCGCCCGTCGGCGCGCGCGACTTTCTGCGCGCGCCCGCGGCAGTGCCCGGTCTGAGGCTTAGCGCGCTTGTGCAGCGTGCGGAGTGTCGACGCCGTGCTTTGAAGCCGTATTCGCAGGTGCCCTATGGCCGCCGGCCCCGTCGTTCGGGACCCAAGCGCCTCTTCAGGCAATTCTCCCCGCCATCGATCCCGCTCCAGCGTGCTTGTGACAACACAACAAGGCGCGGCCTGCCGTCGTTCCCGCCCTTGCGGCTGACAACCGCGAGGCGCCGGCAGCAGAGCCGCCTGGAGTCGTTCATGAAACGCATGTTGTTCAACGCGACGCAGCAGGAAGAACTGCGCGTCGCCATCGTCGATGGGCAAAAACTCATCGACATCGATATCGAGACCGCCGGACGCGAACAACGCAAAGGCAATATCTACAAGGGCGTCATCACCCGCATCGAGCCGTCGCTCGAAGCCTGCTTCGTCAACTACGGCGAAGACCGCCACGGCTTCCTGCCGTTCAAGGAAGTCGCCCGCCAGTACTTCAAGGAAGGCGTCGACATGCGCTCCGCGCGCATCCAGGACGCGCTGCGCGAAGGCCAGGAGCTGATCGTCCAGGTCGAGAAGGAAGAGCGAGGCAACAAGGGCGCGGCGCTCACGACGTTCATCTCGCTCGCCGGCCGCTACCTCGTGCTGATGCCGAACAACCCGCGCGGCGGCGGCGTGTCGCGCCGCATCGAGGGCGACGAGCGCCAGGAACTGCGCGAAACGATGGCGCAGCTGCAGATTCCGGACGGCATGAGCATGATCGCCCGCACCGCGGGCATCGGCCGCAGCGCCGAGGAACTGCAGTGGGACCTGAACTACCTGCTGCAGCTGTGGCGCGCGATCGAAGCCGCGTCGCAGAGCGGCCGCTCGGGCGAGCCGATGCTGATCTACCTGGAATCGAGCCTCGTGATCCGCGCGATCCGGGACTATTTCCAGCCGGACATCGGCGAAATCCTGATCGACACGACCGAGATCCACGATCAGGCCCGTGCGTTCATGGACATCGTGATGCCGGACAACGTGTCGAAGGTGAAGCGCTACCACGACGACGTGCCCCTCTTCTCGCGCTTCCAGATCGAGCACCAGATCGAGACCGCGTATTCGCGCACGGTGCCGCTGCCGTCGGGCGGCGCGATCGTGATCGACCACACCGAGGCGCTCGTCGCGATCGACGTGAACTCGGCGCGCGCGACCAAGGGCGCGGACATCGAGGAAACGGCGACCCGCACCAACCTCGAGGCGGCCGACGAAGTCGCCCGCCAGCTGCGCCTGCGCGACCTCGGCGGCCTGATCGTGATCGATTTCATCGACATGGAATCGGCCAAGAGCCAGCGCGAGGTCGAGCAGCGCCTGAAGGACGCGCTCAAGCATGACCGCGCCCGCGTGCAGATGGGCAAGATCTCGCGCTTCGGCCTGATGGAGCTGTCGCGCCAGCGGCTGCGCCCGGCGCTGTCCGAAGGCAGCCACGTGACCTGCCCGCGCTGCAACGGCACCGGCCATATCCGCGACACCGAATCGTCCGCGCTGCAAGTCCTGCGGATCATTCAGGAAGAAGCGATGAAGGAAAACACCGCGGCGATCCACTGCCAGGTGCCGGTCGAGGTGACCGCCTTCCTGCTCAACGAAAAGCGCCAGGAAATCAACAAGATCGAGTCGCGCTTCAAGGTCGGCATCGTGCTGATCCCGAACAAGCACCTCGATACGCCGCACTACAAGCTCGAGCGCCTGCGTCACGACGATGCGCGCCTCGACGATCCGCGCGCATCGTGGAAGATGGCCGAGGAAGCCGCCCGCGAGCTGGAATCGGAAACCGGCTACAGCAAGCGCGCCGCCGAAGTGAAGCCGAAGCAGGAAGCCGCGGTCAAGGGCATCACGCCCGAGCGTCCGGCGCCGAGCCCGGCGCCGCAGCGTCCGGCCGAGCCGACGCCTGCGCCCGTCCCGGTCGCCGCTGCAAGCGGCGGCATCATCGGCTGGCTGAAGGGCCTGTTCGGCATGCAGCCGGCACCCGCGCCGGCCCCGGCTCCGGCCCCCGTGAAGGAGCAGGCCGCCCGCCCGGCGCGCGAGCGCACCGAGAAGCCCGAGCAGCGCGGCGAACGCGGCGGCGATCGCAATCGCAACCGCCGCGGCGGCGCCCAGCAGCCGCAAGGCGGCCGCGACCAGGCCGCAGCCGGCCGCGGCGGCCAGCCGCAGCGTCCGGAGCGCGAAGGCAAGGAAGCCCGTGAGGCACGCGAGCCGCGTGAAGGTCGTGAGGGCCGCGAGGGTCGTGAAGGCCGCGAGGGCCGTGGCCAACGCGAACCGCGTGAAGCGCGCGAGGGCCGCGAAACCCGCGAAACCCGCGAGCCGCGTGAAAGCCGCGAGCCGCGCGAACGCGTCGAGCAGCCGGAAGCCGTCGAGGCAGCCGGTCGCGGCGAGCGCCAGGACCGCGGCGAACGTCGCGAGCGCGGCGAGCGCCGCAAGCCGACCCAGCATGCGGCCACGCTCGAAACGGTCACCCGCGGCGAAAGCCATCCGGAACTCGAAGCCGACAAGGCTGCCGCCGCCCTGCCGGGCGCCGAGGTGATGGCCGACGCGGAAGCCGGCGCGCGTGACGGCGAGGAACGCCGCCGCCGCCGTCGCGGTCGCCGCGGCGGTCGTCGCGAGCGCGAGGAAGACGGCACGATCGTCGCCCACGCAGCGGACGGCACTGAAGGCGAAACCGCTGTCGCACCGGCAGCGGAGCCCGTGGCGCACGCAGCGCCGGTCGCCGAAGCGCCGCACGCGGCAGCACCGGCAGTCGCGGCGGCTGTCGCGGCAGCCGGCGCCGTCGTTGCGGAAGCGGTCGCGCACGCAGAGCCGGCCGCTGCCGACACGCAGCCGGAACCGGCTCGCGTCGAGCCCGCACCGGCCGTCGCCGCGGTCGAACCCGCCGTTGCGGCGCAACCGGTTGAAACCGCTGCGCCGGTCGCTGCGGCCGAAACCGGCCCCGCACCGGTCGCGGTCTCGCCGAACGATGCGCTGGAAGTGCCGGAAGCGCCTGCGGCCGTCGCAGCGCCGCAACCCGCACCGGTCGCCGAAACCGCCCCGGTCGCGACGGTCACGATGGTCGAAACCGCCCCGGCGGTGGCAGCCGAGCCGGTTCGCGTCGAAGCGGCGCCGGTCGAAGCTGCCGTGGCCGTCCCGGTCGTCGAGCAAGCGCAACCGGCTGCCGCGGCGCCCGCCTCGGCCAGCCTGGAGACGGTGCTGACGCAAGCCGGGCTCGTCTGGGTGAACACGGACGCCGACAAGTTCCGCGCCGCCCAGGACGCCGCCGCGCAGCTCCCGCGGCCGGCTCGCGTGCCGCGGGAGCGCAAGTCGCTGCCGCCGGTCGACACGACGCCGATGCAGCAGGTGGAAACGACGCATCACTGATCGCGTCCGCCGTCACGAAAAAGCCCGCTTCGGCGGGCTTTTTCACGTCCGCGCTGCGGGTTTTCCGCCCGCAGCCCGCTGCGGCGCTTGCGGCTAGAATAGAGGTCTGGCTCGTACCGCTTTCAACATGTCCCGACGCATCATTCCCCTCGCCGACGTCAGCGGGTTGCCGGACGTTTCCGGCGCCGCACATACCCCGGATGGCCTGCTGCACGACACGCTTGCGCGTCCGCTGCGCGATCTGCGCATCTCGGTGACGGATCGCTGCAACTTCCGCTGCGTGTACTGCATGCCGCGCGCGGTGTTCGACAAGGATTACCCGTTCCTGCCGCATAGCGCGCTGCTGACGCTCGAGGAAATCGAGCGGATCGCGCGGCTGTTCGTCGCACACGGTGTCGAGAAGATCCGCATCACGGGCGGCGAGCCGCTGCTGCGCAAGAACCTCGAATTCCTGATCGAGCGCCTCGCGCGCCTGACGACCCACGACGGCCGCCCGCTCGACCTGACGCTGACCACCAACGGCTCGCTGCTCGCCCGCAAGGCGCGCGCGCTGAAGGACGCCGGGCTCACGCGCGTGACGGTCAGCCTCGACGCGCTCGACGACACGCTGTTCCGGCGCATGAACGACGCCGACTTCGCGAGCGCCGACGTGCTCGACGGCATCTTCGCCGCGCAGGCCGCCGGCCTCGAGCCGGTCAAGGTCAACATGGTCGTGAAGCGCGGCACCAACGACAGCGAGATCCTGCCGATGGCGGCGCGCTTCCGCGGCACCGGCGTCGTGCTGCGCTTCATCGAATACATGGACGTCGGCACGTCGAACGGCTGGAACATGACCGAGGTGCTGCCGTCCGCCGACGTCGTCGCGCGCATCGCCGAGCATTTCCCGCTCGTGCCGCTCGAGGCCCACACGGCGGCCGAGACCGCGCAGCGCTGGGGCTACGCGGACGGCGGCGGCGAGATCGGCGTGATCTCCAGCGTCACGCAGGCGTTCTGCGGCGACTGTACGCGCGCGCGCCTGTCGACCGAAGGCAAGCTGTACCTGTGCCTGTTCGCGACGGCCGGCCACGACCTGCGCGCGCTGGTGCGCAACGGCGCGAGCGACGCCGAGATCGCCACCGCGATCGCACGCATCTGGCAGGCCCGCACCGACCGCTATTCGCAACTGCGCGGCAGCGCGATGGCCGACACGGCGGCCGACCGCGCGGGCAAGCGCGTCGAAATGTCCTACATCGGCGGCTGACGCGCGATGGCCGCTGCCCCGCTCCCGTCGATCGCCGGCCTGCTGCTCGCGGGCGGCCGCGCGACGCGCATGGACGGCGTCGACAAGGGCCTGCAACTGCTGGACGGCACGCCGCTCGCGCTGCACGTGCTGCGCCGGCTCGCGCCGCAGGTCGACGAAACGCTGATCAGCGCGAACCGCCATCCGGAGCGCTATGCGGAACTGGGCGCGCCGTTCGGCGCGCGCGTGGTGCCCGATGCGACGCACGACTTCCCGGGTCCGCTCGCGGGCCTGCTCGCCGGCATGCGCGCGGCGCGCGCACCGCTCGTTGCGTGCGCACCGTGCGATTCGCCGTTCCTGCCCGAGGATCTGGTCGCGCGGCTCCATGCGGCGCTCGTCGCGCAGCACGCCGACATCGCGATGGCGGTCACGGTCGACGCGCAGCGCCAGCGCGCTCCGCAGCCGACGTTCGCGCTGCTGCGCACGGCGCTGGCCGACGATCTCGCGGCGCGGCTCGACGCCGGCGACCGCAAGGTGCGTGCGTGGTACGCGCGCCACAAGGCGGTCGAAGTCGAGTTTCATGACGAGCGTGCGTTTTACAATGCCAACTCTTGGCAGGAACTCGCCGCGCTCGCCCGTCGCTGACCGCGCCGCCCCGGTTCCCGCCCGCCGCCTGCGCCCCGCGCATACGCGCCGCCGTCGCCCAGCCGGCCACGCACCCCGGCCACCAACCCGATAAGCCTCGCGGCGCAGTCCGACTCATGACCACGCAATCCTCGTCCGCCTCCCGATCCGCAGCCGACCACGACGTGCCGCTGTCGCTCGCCGACGCGCAGGCGCTCGCGTGCCGCTGCGCGGCGCCGGTCGACGCGTGCGACACGGTGTCGCTGCGCGACGCGCTCGACCGCGTGCTCGCGGCCGACGTGACGGCGCCGTTCGACATCCCCGCATACGACAATTCGGCGATGGACGGCTACGCGTTCGACGGCGGCGAATGCGCGCACGCATCGCCGGACGGCGACGTGACGCTCGCGATCGCGGGCGCGGCGTTCGCCGGCCACCCGTTCGACGGCGCCGTGCCAGCGCGCGCCTGCATCCGCATCATGACGGGCGCACCGCTGCCGGCCGGATGCGACACCGTGATCCCGCAGGAGCGCGTGACCGCCCTGGACGGCGCGATCCGGTTCGCCGCGCGCGACGTGTCGCGCGGCGCGAACTGCCGCAAGGCCGGCGAGGATCTCGCGCGCGGCGCCTGCGCGCTCGCCGCAGGCCGCATCCTGCGCCCGGCCGACCTCGGCCTGCTCGCATCGTTCGGCCACGCCGACGTGACCGTGCGCCGCCGCCTGCGCGTCGCCGTGTTCTCGACCGGCGATGAATTGCGCGCGCCGGGCATGCCGCTCGACCGCGGCACGCTGTACGACAGCAATCGCGGGATGCTCGTCGCGATGCTCGCTCGATTGAACGCCGAACCGCTCGATCTCGGCATCGTCCGCGACGATCCGGCCGCGCTCGAAGCGGCGCTGCGCGACGCGGTCGCCGCGCACGCGGATGCGGTGATCACGTCGGGCGGCGTATCGGTCGGCGAGGCGGATTTCACGCGCGACGTGATGGCGCGGCTCGGCGACGTCACGTTCGCGAGTCTCGCGCTGCGCCCCGGCAGGCCGCTCGCGTGCGGGACGCTCGCGCCGCCGTCCGCCGGCGAACGCGGCGCGCTGTTCTTCGGCCTGCCCGGCAACCCGGTGGCATCCGCGGTGACGTTCTACGCGATCGTCCGCCCTGCACTGCTGGCGATGGCCGGCGCGCAGACGCCGCCGCCCGCGCTGTACACCGCGCTCAGCACGCAGCCGCTGAAGAAGCGGCCGGGCCGCGCCGAATACCTGCGCGGCGTCGCCACGCGCGCCGCCGACGGCACGTGGCAAGTCGCGCCGGCCGGCTCGCAAAGCTCGGCGTCGCTGAGCGGACTCGCGGCCGCCAACTGCTTCATCGTTCTCGGCCACGACGCGGGCGCGATCGACGCCGGCGCGCCGGTCGACATCCTGCCGTTCGACGGCCTGATCTGAATTCCATTTATCGGTATCACTACGGGGGCAATCCGCACATGAAGAAACAAATTTCGTCGATCGCCGCGGGACAGACCGCCAAGGCGCTGATCCTCGTCTACCTGACGTTCAGCGTGCCGATCGTGCTGCTCGGCATTCTCGTCGCGTACGTCCGCTTCGGGATGGTCGAACTGAGCACGATCCTGAGCGCGCTGCTGCTGAACGCGGTGGTCGGCTTCGTGCTGTTGTGGATCGCCTGCCACGCATATAACTGGGTTGCGTCGCGCTTCGGCGGCATCGAGATCGTGCTGTCCGACCCGCCGGAGGAAGCGTGAGCGGCAGCCCGCTGATCCGCGCGGCCGAGACGCGGGACGTCGGCGCGATCCTCGCGCTGATGCGCGAGCTGGCGGAATTCGAGCAGCTCACGCACCTGTTCGTCGCAACCGAGCATGATCTCGCCGACGCGCTGTTCGGCGCGCACCCGGCGGCCGAAGCGCTCGTCGCCGAACGCGACGGCGCACTCGTCGCGTATGCGCTGTTCTTCCACAACTATTCGACGTTCGTGGGCCGCCGCGGCCTGTATCTCGAGGATCTCTACGTGCAGCCGTCGCAGCGCGGCACGGGCCTCGGCACCGCGATGCTCCGGCAGCTTGCCGCGCTCGCCGTCGAGCGCCGCTGCGCACGCTTCGAGTGGTCGGTGCTCGACTGGAACCAGCGCGCGATCGATTTCTACGAGAAGATGGGCGCGACCGTGCTGCCGGACTGGCGCATCGTGCGCGTGACGGGCGACGCGCTGGATACGCTCGCCGGGCGCTGAAACCGGCCGCCGCAGCAGCAGCCGTCAAAAGAAATGGGCGCTCATCGCGCCCATTTTCGTTTCACTGACGGATCGCGCGGCCGACGCCGGTCACGCGTCGTCGGGATCGACGCCGTCCGCGCCCAGCAGGCCGGCCGCCGTATCGCCCGGCAGCGCCTCCACCTGCTTGAGCTTGCGGTTCATCACGCGCGTGCGCTGCTCGGCCGCCTCGATCGAACGGGTGACCGTCTCCAGCTGCGACTTCGTGCGCGCGAGCACGTCGCCGAACTTGCCGAATTCCGTCTTCACCGCGCCGAGCACCTGCCACACCTCGCTCGAACGCTTCTCGATCGCGAGCGTCCGGAAGCCCATCTGCAGGCTGTTCAGCAGCGCGGTGAGCGTCGTCGGGCCCGCCACCGTCACGCGGTAATCGCGCTGCAGCAGGTCGGTCAGCCCCGGGCGGCGCAGGATCTCCGCGTACAGCCCTTCGGTCGGCAGGAACAGCAGCGCGAAATCGGTCGTGTGCGGCGGCGCGACGTACTTCTCGGCAATCGTGCGCGCTTCCGCCCGCACGCGCGCCTCGAGCGCGCGCGCGGCCTCGTCGACCGCGGCCGCGTCGGCCCGCTCCTGCGCGTCGATCAGCCGCTCGTAGTCCTCGCGCGGGAATTTCGCGTCGATCGGCAGCCAGACCGGCAGCGCGTCATTCGCGCCGGCGTCGCGCCCCGGCAACCTGATCGCGAACTCGACCCGCTCGCTGCTCTTCGGCACGGTCGCGACGTTCTTCGCGTACTGGTCGGACGTCAGCATCTGCTCGAGCAGCGCTTCGAGCTGCACTTCGCCCCAGGTGCCGCGCGTCTTCACGTTGGTCAGCACCTTCTTCAGGTCGCCGACGCCGGCCGCGAGCGTCTGCATCTCGCCGAGCCCGCGATGCACCTGCTCGAGCCGGTCGGAGACCAGCTTGAACGACTCGCCGAGCCGCTGCTCGAGCGTCGCGTGCAGCTTCTCGTCGACGGTGCGCCGCATCTCCTCGAGCTTCGCCGCGTTGTTCGTCTCGATTTCCTTCAGGCGCTGTTCGAGCGTCGCGCGCACTTCGCCGATCCGGCGGTCGTTCGCTTCGGTCAGCTGCGTGAGCTGGCGGTTCAGCGTGTCGCCGAACATCCGCAGCGCCGCGGTCTGCTCCTCGCGCGCCTGCTGCGCCTGGCGCTGCAGGCTGTCGCGCATCGCGTCGAACTGCTGCGCGTTGCCGGCGACGAGCTTCGCGAGCTGCTGTGCGAAGCCGTCGATCTGGTTGTTCTGCACGGTGGCGACGCTCGTCAGCTGCGCGGCGAGCGTCTGCTGCAGCCGCGCAAAGCTGCCGGCCAGTTCCGTGCGCGAGCCGCGCGCGCCCTCGACGATCTCGCCGCGCAGTTCGCGCTCGAGCCGCTCGACCGCGCGCGCCTGCGCGTGCGCGGCGTCCTCGATCTGGTCGCCGAGCACCGCCGCGTCGTCGTGGCGGCCGCCGCCCCGCACGATTGCGACGATCGCCACCGCCAGTGCGACGGCCAGCACGAAGACGGCCGCGAGCAACAACGTGATCGTCATGCGCGCGTCTTCCCGATCACGTCCGGGTTGATCGGATTCGGCGGACGCCCCGCGCGCGGCCCTTCGCCCAGTGCGGCGATCAGGTTGTCGGCGGCAAGGTTCGCCATCGCGCGGCGGGTCTTCTCGGTCGCGCTCGCGATGTGCGGCGTCAGCACGACGTTCGGCACCTCGAGCAGCGCCGGATGCACGCTCGGTTCTCCCTCGTATACGTCGAGGCCGGCCGCGGCGATCTTCCGGTCGCGCAACGCGGCCGCCAGCGCCGCGTCGTCGACGATCCCGCCGCGCGCGATGTTGGTCAGCGTCGCGGTGGGCTTCATCAGCGCGAGTTCGGCCGCGCCGATCGTATGGTGGTTGTCCTTCGTATACGGCAGCACGAGCACGACGTGGTCGGCACGCGACAGCAGCGCTTCCTTCGACACGTACTCGGCGTTCAGATCCGCTTCGATCTCGGGCGCGACCCGTGACCGGTTGTGATAGATCACCTGCATGCCGAAGCCTTGCGCGCGGCGCGCGAGCGCCTGCCCGATACGGCCCATGCCGATGATGCCGAGCGTCGAGCCATAGATGTCGTGGCCGAGAAAGCCGTCGTATTCCCACTTCTGCCAGCGCCCGGCGCGCAGCCAGTGCTCGGATTCGGCGATGCGCCGCGCGGCTGCCATCATCAGCGCCCAGCCGAAATCGGCGGTGGATTCGTTCAGTACGTCCGGCGTGTTGGTGCCGAGCACGTTCGCCGCGTCGAACGCGGCCATGTCGAAATTGTTGTAGCCGACCGCCATGTTCGACACGACACGCAGGCGCGGCGCCGCCGCGAACGTGGCCGCGCCGATCGGGTCGCCCGCCGTCAGCGCGCCGTCCTTGTCGGCCAGGCGCGCGGCGAGCGCGTCGGGCGCGAGCGCATCGCCATTGTTCCAGTCGACTTCGAAATACTGCTCGAGCCGTTCGATCACGTCCGGGAAGATCGGACGCGCGACCAGGATCTTCTGCATCGCCATCTCCGCATGCACGGGCGGTTCATTCTCGAGCCGCCCGCTCCTTGTTGAAAACCGTCAGCTTACGCCGTGAAGAACAGCCACGTCGTCAGCAGGAACACCGGCACCAGGATCACGACCGCCCAGCCGAGATACGCGAAGAAGCTCGGCATCTTCACGCCGCGCGACTCGGCGATCGCCTTCACCATGAAGTTCGGCGCGTTGCCGATGTAGCTGTTCGCGCCCATGAATACCGCGCCCGCGGAAATCGCCGCGAGCGTCGTCGCGCCGGTGGTCATCAGCGACGGCGCGTCGCCGCCCGCGAGGTTGAAGAACACGAGGTAGGTCGGCGCATTGTCGAGGAACGACGACAGGAGGCCCGTCGCCCAGAAGTACATCGCGTCGACCGGCTTGCCGTCCGGCCCCGTGACGAGATGGACGATCTGCGCGAACGCGCCGTCCGCGCCCGCGCGCAGGATCACGATCACCGGCGCGATCGTCACGAAGATGCCCGCGAACAGCTTCGCGACCTCCTCGATCGGCGCCCAGTTGAATGCGTTGCCCTCGCGCGCGGAGCGCGGCGTCAATGCGAGCGACGCGAACGTCACGGCGACGAGCGCGACGTCGCGGACCAGGTTCTGCAGCGCGACGTGCGTGCCCCACACGTCGAACGTGACGCCGGGCTTCCAGATCCCGCTCAGCAGCACGAGGCCGACCACCGCCGCGAGCAGCACGAAGTTGATCTTGCCGTCGATCGACAGCCCGCCGTCGTCGGGCGTCGGGTCGAGCGCGACCGGCCGCTCCTCGCCGCCCTTCCGGTAGTAATACGTGTCGAGCGCGAAGAAGATCGCCAGCAGCACGACGCAGATGAACAGCATCGGCAGCGCGAGATGCGTCGTCGTCCAGAAGAAGCTCACGCCGTTCAGGAAGCCCAGGAACAGCGGCGGATCGCCGAGCGGCGACAGCGAGCCGCCCGCGTTCGCGACGAGGAAGATGAAGAAGATCACGACGTGCACGACATGCTTGCGATTGTCGTTTGCGCGCAAGAGCGGCCGGATCAGCAGCATCGCGGCGCCGGTCGTGCCCATCACGCTGGCAAGCAGCGTGCCGAGCGCGAGGATCGCGGTGTTGAGCTTCGGCGTGCCGTGCAGGTTGCCGTTCACGCAGATCCCGCCCGCGACGGTATAGAGCGCGGTGAGCAGCACGATGAACGGGACGTACTCCTCGAGCAGCGCGTGCACGAGCGTGCCGAGCGCGGTGCCCGCGCCGAACACGACGGCGAACGGCACCAGGAACGCGACGGCCCACGCGGCCGCGATCTTGCCGAAGTGGTGATGCCAGAACACCGGAGCCACGAGCGGGAACAGCGCGATGGACAGCAGGATCCCGGCGAACGGGACACCCCACAGTGCGGACAGCGTGGCGCCGTCGAGCGACGCGGCCGATGCGAGCGAGGGAGCGGCGCCAAGCGCAGCCCCCGACGCCATGCCCGCCCAGGCGGCATGTCGTTTCATGCGGAACTTCCTTTGTTGAACGGTGGTGGAATGCAGCGGGTGCGTCACGCGCCCCGTACGACGATCACGTGGACGCGATACGGGCCGTGCGCGCCCAGCACGATGGTTTGCTCGATGTCGCCCGTGCGCGACGGGCCGGACACGAAATTGACCGCACGCGGCAATTCGCCGCGCTCCGCGCGGATCAGCGCGAACGCGTCCTCGTGGCCGGCAACGATCCGCGACGCGGGCACGATCGCGATGTGCGTCTCGGGCAGCAGGCCGGCCGACGCATAGGTATCGGGACCGGACAGCAGAACCAGCGAGCCGGTTTCCGCCGTCGCGCAGAAGCAGCCTGTCAGGCCGACGAGATCACCGTCGGCCGGCTTGCGGCATTCGACGGCCAGCCCCGCGCCCGCCCAGTCGAGATCGGCCAGCGTGCGCCACGCAACAGCCTGCATCGGCAGGCCGTGCGCCAACAGATAGCGGGCCGCGGCGGCGGGTGCGTCGGCCAGCGTCGCGACTTCGTCGACGGTCGTCGCGAGCTTCGTCGCTTCGTCGACGAACGCGGCGACCAGGTCGGCCGGTGCCGGCGGACGCGGGCCTTGCGGATGACGGGCGAGGTAGTCGTCGACACCTTCGCGCTCCGTCGCGTCCGGCTCGGCCGCGCGCCCCTGCGCGGCGCGGATGCGCGCGAGGATCTGGCGACGGGCAGCGGAAGTGTCCATGAACGGTCCTCGTGACGTTGGCGGGCGATACCGTCGGATTATACCGGCCGCCCCTCTCGCCACGCACCTTCGGCCGAACGGCCGACCTACTGCGACGCGTCGTCTTCGACCGGCTGCGCGATGCCGAACACCTGGCGCAGGTACGCGAGATATGCCTTGTCGTCGCACATGCTCTTGCCCGGCGAATCGGACAGCTTCGCGACCGGCTGGCCGTTGCAGCGGACCATCTTGATCACGATCTGCAGCGGCACGTAGCCGAGGTCGTTGGTCAGGTTGGTGCCGACGCCGAACGCGAGCTTGCAGCGGCCGCGGAACCGTTCGTACAGCTGCATGACCTTCGGGATGTCGAGCGCGTCGGAGAACACCAGCACCTTGGTGCGCGGGTCGCAGCGGTTCGCTTCGTAGTGCGCGATCATCCGCTCGCCCCATTCGAACGGGTCGCCCGAATCGTGGCGCGCGCCGTCGAACAGCTTGCAGAAGTACATGTCGAAGTCGCGCAGGAACGCGTCCATCCCGTAGACGTCCGACAGCGCGATGCCGAGGTCGCCGCGGTATTCCTTCGCCCACATCTCGAAGCCGTAGATCTGCGAATCGCGCAGCCGCGGCCCGAGCGCCTGGCACGCCTGCAGGTATTCGTGCGCCATCGTGCCGAGCGGCGTGATGTCGTGCTTCATCGCGTACAGCACGTTGCTCGTGCCGGCGAACTGCGGCCCGAGGCCGTCGCGCAGCGTGCGCGCGACCTCCTCGTGCCATACCTTCGAGAAGCGCCGGCGCGTGCCGTAGTCGGCGATCTTGCAGTCGGCGAATTCCGGCCTTGCGCCGAGCAGCTTGATCTTCTCGCCCAGCCGCCCGCGCCCCTCGCGGTAGTCGGGCTCGCGCTGCGTGTTGCGGAAGTACACCTCGTTGACGATCGCGAGCACCGGGATCTCGAACAGGATCGTGTGCAGCCACGGCCCCTTGATCTCGATGTCGATCTCGCCGTTGCCCTTCGGCGACGGCGAGATCGAGATGTATTTCTCGTTCAGGTGAAAGAGCGCGAGGAAATCGACGAAGTCGCTCTTGATGAAGCGCATCCGGCGCAGGTAGTCGAGCTCGACGTCGGCGAAGCGCAGCGCGCACAGGCCGCGCACCTCGTCGCGGATCTCGTCGATGTACGGCACGAGATCGACGCCGGGCGTGCGGCACTTGAAGCGGTATTCGACGCTTGCGGCCGGGAAGTGATGCAGGACGACCTGCATCATCGTGAACTTGTAGAGATCCGTGTCGAGCAGCGAAGTGATGATCATGGTGACGGCACCGCCAATTTCGGAACCGGCCCCGGCGCACCGCGCGCCGCCCGGTCTGCCGGCCATGTTACCCGAATGCGGGCCGGACCATCGGGAAACCGCGGCACGCAGCCCCTGGGCGGGCCCTCATAAACTAATCACGAAACGGTATAAGCCGGAAAGCCGACCACGTCATGCGGGTTTTGCGCATCAGTTACAATGCCGCTTTTGGCGCACACGCCACCCCATATATACCGACCGCCAAGCAGGAGCGTTTTAATGACTCACGTTGTGACCGAAGGCTGCATCAAGTGCAAATACACGGATTGCGTGGATGTATGCCCGGTGGATTGCTTCCGTGAAGGTCCCAACTTTCTCGCCATCGATCCGGACGAGTGCATCGACTGCGCCGTGTGCGTCGCCGAGTGCCCGACCAACGCGATCTATGCCGAAGAAGACGTTCCGGGCGATCAGCAGCAGTTCACCGCGCTGAACGCCGAGCTGGCGAAGAACTGGCCGTCGATCACGAAGACGAAGCCGGCGCCGGCCGACGCGGACGAGTGGAAGGACGTGCAGGAAAAGCTGCATCTGCTCGAGCGCTGATCGCGCGCATGCCCGCGCGGGAAAAAAATTGCGCGGCGGGCATAAAAGGTGTTGACAGCCTAGCTAACACTCCATACAATCTCGTTTCTCTGCTGTTTGTTCCCCGATAGCTCAGTCGGTAGAGCGCCGGACTGTTAATCCGTAGGTCCCTGGTTCGAGCCCAGGTCGGGGAGCCAAAAATGCAAAGAGCCCGTTGAAATTGGACGGGTTTTTTGATGGCCGCCAAACGCAGAAGATACCGATTTATTCCCCGATAGCTCAGTCGGTAGAGCGCCGGACTGTTAATCCGTAGGTCCCTGGTTCGAGCCCAGGTCGGGGAGCCAAACAGCGAAAGGCCCGTCAAGCGACGGGCCTTTTGTTTTTCCGGCGTCGGCACGATAACGCGATCCGCGCGTGCTAGAGTCTCTGTCCCGCAATCGCTTCAGATTTCGCCGATGAAGAGCCGTCTTGCCGCCGTCGCGCCGTCCGCCCTCCTCCTCGCCACGCTTGCCGCCGCGCCGCTCGCGCACGCGGAGGAAGTCGGCAGCGTCAACACCAATTTCCGCCTGACGGGTTCCGACCGCGTGGTCGTCGAGGCCTACGACGATCCGCTCGTCGCCGGCGTGACCTGCTACGTGTCGCGCGCGCGCACCGGCGGGATCAAGGGCTCGCTCGGCCTCGCCGAGGATCCGAGCGAGGCGTCGATCGCGTGCCGGCAGGTCGGCCCGATCAGCTTCACCGGCCCGCTCAAGCAGCAGACCGACGTGTTCAGCGAGCGCATGTCGTTCATCTTCAAGACGCTGCACGTCGTGCGCGTGGTCGACAAGAAGCGCAACACGCTCGTCTACCTGACCTACAGCGACCGGGTCGTCAGCGGCAGCCCGAAGAACAGCGTGACCGCGGTGCCGGTGCCGGCCGCCACGCCGATCCCCGTCAAGTAAGTCGCAACCGGCGCGCGGGACTACACTGTCGGTTCGCCCGTTCCAGTGCCCGCCATGTCCGCCGCCCGCCTCCGAGATTCCGCCCGCTACTGGCGCACCCCGCTCCTGCCGGACGCGGATCTCGTCACGGCCACTTATCGCGACCACACGTTCGCGCCGCACTGGCACGATGCATACACGGTCCCCGTGATCGAAGCGGGCGCCGAGCGCTATGTCTGTCGCGGCACCGGCCATATCGCCGAAACGGGCACCGTCCCCGTGATCAATCCCGGCGAAGTGCACACCGGCTCGCGCGCTGCCGACGACGGCTGGCGCTACCGGGTCTGCTACGTGCCGGTCGAGTTCATCCGGTCGCTCGCGAGCACGATCGCCGGACGCCCGCAGGATGCGCCGTGGTTTCCGCACGACGTGATCCGCGATCCGGATCTCGCGGCCCGGGTCGCGCGGGCGCACCGGATGATGGAAGCCGGCAGCGTACGCGCGCCGGCACCCCACGAGCACGGGCCGCCGGCCGACGCCACCGCGATGCCCGACGCACCGCGGATCTACGACCCGCTTGCCGCCGAGACGGCGATGCTCGACGCGTTCTCGGCGCTGATCGTGCGCCACGCGGACGCGCATCTGCGGCCGGCGTCGCTCGCCGCGGACGAACCGCGCGTCGAGACGATGCGCGAGCGGCTTGCCGCCGACCTGACGGGCGCGGTCACGCTCGACGAGATCGCGCAGGCGGCGGGATTGTCGCCGTTCCATGCGGCGCGCCTGTTCACGCGCACGACCGGCATGCCGCCGCACGCGTGGCGCAACCAGTTGCGGTTGCAGCGCGCGCTCGCGCCGCTGCGCGCGGGCGTGGCCGTCGCCGAGGTTGCCGCGGCCAGCGGGTTCGTCGACCAGAGCCATTTCACCCGCCACTTCAGGCGGATGTTCGGCGTGCCGCCGGGGCGCTGGCAGACGCGCTGACGCCCCCGCGCAGCGCTGCGGGCCGCCCCCTGCCCGGCAGCGCAAGAACGTACAAGCCGCCCGTTCGCCGGCCCGCTATCCTCCCGCATATGGAGGAGCAACTCGTGAATCAATCACCCGCGTCATCCGCACGCCGTCCGCTGAACGAATGGCTCGACGGCGCCCGCGACACGATCCCGATGATGGTCGGCGCAGCGCCGTTCGGCGTGATCTTCGGCACGCTCGTTGCCGGCGGCCCGCTCGCCGGCTGGCACGGCGCGCTGATGTCGCTGACCGTGTTCGCCGGCTCCGCGCAGTTCATCGCGCTCGGGCTCGTCGCGGGCGGCGCAAGCTTCGTCGTCGTGCTCGCGACGACGCTGATCGTCAACCTGCGCCACCTGCTGTACAGCGCGACACTCGCGCCGTACGTCGCCCACCTGCCGCTGCGCTGGCGCGCGACGCTCGGCGCGCTGATGACCGACGAGGTGTTCGCGGTCGCGTACGCGCACTACCGGCATTTCCCGCCGGGCGCGATCGGCCCGCACTACTTCTTCGGCTCGGGACTCGCGATGTACGTGAACTGGCAGATCTGGACGCTCGCCGGCCTGGGGTTCGGCTCGGCATTCCCGGGGCTCCAGTCGCTCGGCCTCGACTTCGCGATGGCGGCGACCTTCATCGCGATCGTCGTGCCGCAACTGGGCACGCTGCGCTATTTCTCCGCTGCCGCGACGGCCGGCGTGCTCGCGTATTACTGGCAGGGCTGGCCGTACAAGCTCGGCCTGCTGGGCGCGGTCGCGGCGGGGGTCGCCGTCGGCGTCGCGCTGACGCTGCTGCAGGACCGCGCACGCGCGGGCTCGCACCCGGAGGCCGCATCGTGAGCTACGCGCTGCTGATCCTCGGCATGGCCGCCATCACCTATGCGATCCGCGCGACGCTGTTCCTGTTCGGCGAGCGGCTGACGTTCCCGCCGCTCGCGCGCACGGCGCTCGGCTTCGTGCCGGTCACCGTACTGACCGCGATCATCGTGCCGATGACCGTGTCGCCGCACGGCGGCACGGCCGAGCTGACGTGGCGCAACCCGCAGCTCGTCGGCGCGCTCGCCGCGGTGCTCGTGTCGGCCGCGACGCGCCGGCCGCTCGTGACGATCGCGGCCGGGCTCGCGGTGTTCTTCTTCTGGCAGGGCGTGGTGCTGCCGCACGGCTGGCTGCCCGGCTGAAGCGGCGCCGGAATGCGCGAGCGCACGTCCCGCTCAAGTTTCGCGCCGCCCGGCCGATAAACGGTTGAAGACCCGCCGTCGGTCTCGGCGCGTACCGGGACCGTCGACGACGCGCCGGCGCCGGCGTGCGATCCCGGCATCCGGCCGGCGCGGGCCGCCACCGAGACGATTCATGGGCCAGATCACCCTTTCCCTCAAGGACGACACGCTCGCGTCCTTGCGCAAGGACTACGACGCATTCGTGCGCGTGTCGCTGAAACTCGACCCGCAGTTCGCGACACCGTCGTTCGAGGATTTCCTGCGCGCAAAACTGCTCGACAACATGGTGCCGCTCACCGAGCACGCCGTGCAGCGAATGCTGGAGGGCGGCCAGTATGCGTGGGCCAAGCGCACGCTCGACAAGGAATTCCCGGACGTCGTCGCGATCCTGATGCGGCAGGCCGGCGAATTCGGCTTCGGCTTCGCGTCGCGTTCGGAATGGACGCCCGACGAGCTGGCGAAGGCGTGCCGAGACTGGGCGAAGGCGATCGTCGCCGAAGCGCAGGGCGATGCGGCCCTGATCGATCCGCTCGCCGCGCAGATCAAGAGCGCGGTGCTGGACATCCAGGCGCTCGAGGAGCAGATGCAGACGCCCGCGTGGCGGCTCGCGGAATCGCTGCGGCAGCGAATCTACGAAGCCAAGCTCGCGTGCGAGATGAGCGTCGGCAGCACGGCGCGCGACAAGCTCGGCGAACTGCGCGGGCTGCTGCGCCTGGCGCTCGCGCACGGCTCGTTCCAGAAGGCGGAAGCGCAGCAGATCATGGAATACCTGCGGCTCCTGAAGCCGGAAATCTTCGTCGAGGAACCGTACGACGTGTTCGCGCGGCTCGCCGCATGGCTGCGCGCGGTGTTCTCGCCGCCCGCGGTGCGCACGCAACAGGGCCAGACGCCCGAACAGCGCCGGCCGTGACCGCGCGCTCGCGGCCATGAACAACGGCCCGGTCCGCGCGAAGCGAGCCGGGCCGCCGGGTTGATGCCGCCGCCACGACGCGCCTTCCGGGGCGACCGTCGCGCGGCAAACGAACGACGTTACTGCGTGGCGCCTTCGGCCGACGCACCGCCCTTCACGCCGGCCGATGCGCCGCCGTCGGCGGCTTCGCCGGCCTTCGCCTTCGCGGCGTTGGCGTGACCCTTCGCCGACTTCGCGGCGTGCTTGACGTGCTTCTTCGTCGAGTGGACGGCCGACGACGCGGTGTCCTTCGCCTCATCGGTCGCCGAGCTCATTGCGCCGGTCGCGCCGCCCGACGCGTCTGCGCCGCCCTGCATGCCCGCACCGGTGGCCGGCGTCTGCACCTGCACGCCGGCGCCTGCCGAGCCCTGTGCCCCCGCCGTCTGCGCAAACGCAGCCGAGGTCGCGAACGCCGTCAGCGCGGCACCGATCAGCATCGTACGAATCTTGGACATGGCAATCCTCCTCAAGAAGTTGTTGGCGTGGACTGCATCGGTGCGGTCCATCGCGTCCCCCGCCGCAACATGCAACAGGTACGCCTAGAGACCCGGCGTTCGCGGGACGGGTTCGCCGATCTCGCAGACTGTTACCCACCGTTTCATTTGCTGACGAATCGCTCACACTCTTTAACATCCGGGGCCGACGCCGCATCGCCGCCCTCGCGCGCAGGCCTCCGGTGCCGTATGATGCGGGGCGATTCATCCCGCGCCCCGCGCGCTTTCCTCGTCATGCCCAATCTGGATTTCACGCTGACCGGCGAATTCGTCGAGTTGCACAACCTCCTGAAGATCACCGGCCTCGCCGACAGCGGCGGCTCCGCGAAAGTGATCGTCGCGTCCGGCGCGGTGAAGGTCGACGGCGCAGTCGAACTGCGCAAGACCTGCAAGATCCGCGCAGGCCAGGTCGTGCTGCTCGGCGACACGCGGATCGCGGTGCACGGCGCGTAGCGCAAACATCCGGCCGCGCGACGCCGCACCCGACCCTGCGCACGACAGGGCCATCGCCCCCCGTTCGACACGGTGCGAATAAACCCGTAAGCTAGGCGCCTCTCTCAAAATAAACACAGCGCGGGCCGGCACCCGCGCAGGCGTTCATTCCATGTCGCATTCCGGTCTCTCGCGGACGGCCGCCGCGCCGCCCTCCCTGTCCAGTCACGCCGCCGATACCGCGCGCCTCGCCGCCCCGCTCGCCATTGCGCAACTGTCGCAGATGGCGATGAGCGTCACCGACACCGTGCTGCTCGGCTCGCTCGGCCCCGACTCGCTCGCGGCGGGCGGCCTCGGCGCGAACTTCTTCTTCGTCATCGTCACGGTGCTGCAGGGCGTCCTGTCGTCGGTCAGCGTCAGCGTCGCGCACGCGCGCGGCGCGAAAGCCGATCATCGCGTGCCGCACATCTACTGGACGGGCTTCGCGCTGTCCGTGCTGCTCGCGATTCCCGCGATCGTCGCGCTGTCGCTTTCCGAGCCGATCCTGCTGATGTTCCACGAGCCGCCGGCGCTCGCGCGCAACGTCGGCGAATACACGGGCATCCTGCGCTTCGCCGCGCTCGGCAGCCTGATCGGCGTCGGCCTGATGCGCTCGTTCCTGCCCGCGATCGGCGCCGCGCGGCGGCTGCTGTGGGTGTCGATCGGCGGCGTCGGCATCAACGCGGTGCTGAACTACGGGCTGATCCACGGCGCGTTCGGGCTGCCGCGGCTCGGCTTTCTCGGCTCCGCGGTCGCGACGACGATCACGATCTGGCTCAGCGCGCTCGCGCTCGTGTGGCTGCTGCACGGCCGCCAGCGGTTCAAGCACTTCGTGACCGTGTCGCGTCCGAAGCTGCCGATGATGGGCGAGCTGGTCGGCATCGGCTGGCCGGTCGCGATCACGTACGGGGTCGAATCGACGCTGTTCCTCGCCACCGGCCTCACGGTCGGCGTGCTCGGCGCGACGTCGCTCGCCGCGCACCAGATCGCGCTGAACGTCGCGTCGGTATCGTTCATGGTGCCGCTCGCGATCGGCCAGGCGGCCAACGTCCGGGTCGGCTACTGGGCCGGCGCGGGCAACGCCGTGGCCGCGCGGCACGCGGGCTTCGTCGCACTCGGGCTCGGGGTCGCGTTCATGTCGCTGTCGGGCGTCGTGATGATCGTCGCGCCGCACACGATCGTCAGCCTCTACCTGCGCCTCGACGACCCCGCCAATGCCGCCACGGTATCGCTCGCCGCGTCGCTGCTCGGCATCGCCGCGGTGTTCCAGATCGTCGACGGCATGCAGACGGTCGGCTCCGGCGCGCTGCGCGGCCTGAAGGACACGCGCGTGCCGATGCTCGCCGCCACCCTCGGCTACTGGGGCATCGGCTTTCCGACCGGCTACTGGCTCGCATTCCACGCGGGTCTCGGCGCGCGCGGCCTGTGGTGGGGGCTCGCGGCCGGGCTCGCGAGCGTCGCCGCGCTGATGGCGTGGCGCTTCCACCGCAAGAGCGCGTCGCTCGCCGCGCTGCGCGCGTGAGCGCTCCCGACGGCGTAAAACCGCCGCCGGCGCTATGCTAGCGGCTGTTCACCCGGATCACGCAGATCACGGGCCTGCGCCAGGCCCGCCGAAGAGACGCCGCGCACGCGCGGCGCGGCCTGCCCACGATACGCCCGACGCCGCGCACCGCGCGGCCTTTCCCCTTTCGAAGAGGAGTGCATCATGAACGAAGCAGTTCGGATGGAACGCGACACGTTCGGCGAGATCGCCGTGCCGGCCGCCCGGCTCTGGGGCGCGCAGACCGAGCGCTCGCTGCAGAATTTCCGGATCTCGACCGAGAAGCAGTCGCCGGAGCTGATCCACGCGCTCGCGATCGTGAAGCGCGCGGCGGCGGCCGTGAACCAGTCGCTCGGCGTGCTGGCCGACGACAAGGCGCACGCGATCATCGCGGCGGCCGACGAGATCATCGCGGGCCAGCATCCGCGCGAATTCCCGCTCGCGGTCTGGCAGACCGGCTCCGGCACGCAGACCAACATGAACCTCAACGAGGTGATCGCGAACCGCGCAAGCGAGCTGATGGGTGGCGAGCGCGGCGAGGCGCGCAAGGTCCATCCGAACGACGACGTGAACCGCGGCCAGTCGTCGAACGACGTGTTTCCGACCGCGATGCACGTCGCCGCCGCGTATGCGATCGTCAACCACCTGCTGCCCGCGCTGCGCACGCTGCGCGCGACGCTCGACGCGAAGTCGAAGGCGTTCGCCGACATCGTGAAGATCGGCCGCACGCACCTGCAGGACGCGACGCCGCTCACGCTCGGCCAGGAGTTCTCCGGCTACGTCGCGCAGCTCGACCAGGGCGTCCGGCACGTCGAATCGGCGCTGCCGCACCTGTACGAGCTCGCGCTCGGCGGCACCGCGGTCGGCACCGGGCTGAACGCGCATCCGGAATTCGCGGTGCGCGTCGCCGACGAAATCGGCCGCCTGGCGAAGCTGCCGTTCGTGAGCGCGCCGAGCAAGTTCGAGGTGATGGCGGCCGCCGACGCGCTGGTGTTCGCGCACGGCGCGCTGAAGACCGTCGCGGCGAGCCTGATGAAGATCGCCAACGACGTCCGCTGGCTCGCGAGCGGGCCGCGCTGCGGGCTCGGCGAGCTGTCGATTCCCGAGAACGAGCCGGGCAGCTCGATCATGCCGGGCAAGGTGAACCCGACGCAGTCCGAAGCCGTGACGATGCTGTGCTGCCAGGTGTTCGGCAACGACGTCGCGGTGAACGTCGGCGGCGCGAGCGGCAATTTCGAGCTGAACGTGTTCCGGCCGATGATCGCGCACAACGTGCTGCAATCGGTGCGGCTGCTCGCCGACGGCGCGCAGAGCTTCAACGACCATTGCGCGGTCGGCATCGAACCGAACCGCGCACGCATCGACCTGCTGCTCAACGAATCGCTGATGCTCGTGACGGCGCTCAATCCGCACATCGGCTACGACAAGGCCGCGCAGATCGCGAAGAAGGCGCACAAGGAAGGCACGACGCTGAAGGCCGCCGCGCTCGCGCTCGGCTATCTGACCGACGCGGAGTTCGATGAATGGGTGCGTCCCGAGCAGATGATCGGGACGCGCTGACGCGCGGGTCGCGCGCCGCCGGCATCGCGCGGCGGCGCGCAACGGGTCCGGCACGGCGGCGCTTGCGTCAGACCGTGCCCTTCGCGACCTCTTCGGGCTTCATCTCGACGATCTTGTCGAGCGCGGCGCGCACGTCCATCGCGTACTTCGCGAGGCGCTTCTGCTCGTCGGTCTCGGGCACGAACGGCGGCACCGGCAGCGGGTTGCCGTTCTCGTCGACGGCGACGAACACGACGAGGCAGTCGGTCGTCTGGCGCAGCACGCCGCCCTTCGGATCGCCGGCGTGCACCGACACGTGGATGTGCATGCTGGTGCGCCCGGTCGCGACGACGCGCGCCTTCAGCTCGACCAGGTTGCCGACCAGGATCGGACGCTGGAAGCGGATGTTGCCGACGCTGACCGTCACGCAATAGCGGCTCGACCAGACCGCCGCGCATGCGTAGGCGACCTCGTCGATCCATTTCATCAGCGCGCCGCCATGCACCTTGCCGCCGAAGTTCACGGACGACGGCTCGGCGAGGAAGCGGAAAACGGTTTCGTTGCGATCGAGGGTCGCGGTGGCGGGGGACGAGGCGGACATCTTGTTGACTCCAGGCGGCGTGGGGCACTGCAAACGGCCCCATTATACGGTGCACTGCGACAATGCGCCGCGGCGCGCCGGCCGGCCCGGCACGCGGGAGCGGGCCAGCCCGGACGGACGGCGCGTCCCCGGTCAGCGGCGCACCGTCACGCCCTGGTCGATCACGCCGTACATCTCGATATGGCTGCCGCGCTCGTCCGCGGCGCTCACGCCGCCCTGCGCGCAAGCCGCGCAGACCAGCGCGGCCGCCAGCAAGCAGAAAATCGTCTTCATCGTCGCATCGTGTCACCTGCGGCGGCCCACTGCCGCCGCGCCCGGCCATTGTACGCGCCGGGCCGCCGGCCCTCCGCCGCCGGCCCGTCGCATTCGACATTTCAGCCTGACGCGAAACATCGAATGCCGTCAGCGCCTACACTGCGAGGCATCCCCCCTTCTCCGAGGCGCCAAGATGACCGATTCCGACGATCACCATTTTCCGGGCCTGAGCCGCATCGGCGCGCTGATCGCCGACCCCGGGCGAGCCGCGATGCTGTGGGTGCTGATGGACGGCAGCGCCCGCCCCGCCGGCGAGCTCACGCTGGTCGCCGGGCTGTCGCCGTCCGCTGCCAGCGCGCACCTCGCGCGCCTGACCGAAGGCGGGCTGCTCGCGCTCGACGTCCGCGGCCGGCACCGCTATTACCGGATCGCATCCGCCGACATCGCCGCGTCGCTCGAGGCGCTCGCGAACGTCGCCCGCGCGGCCGCGCCGCACCGGCCGGTTCCGCCGCCGTCGCGCGCCGTGCCCGCCGAGCTGCGCTACGCGCGCACCTGCTACGACCACATGGCGGGCGAGCTCGCCGTGCGCATCTTCGACGCGCTCACCGCGCGCGGCTGGCTGGACACGCAAGGCGACGCGGTCGACGCGACCGAGCTCGGCACGCAGGCGCTCGCACGCTGGGGCATCGACGTCGCGCAGCAGCGCACGCGCCGGCGCCGCTTCGCGTGCGGCTGCCTGGACTGGAGCGAGCGCCGCTCGCACCTCGGCGGCGCGCTCGGCGCGGCGCTGCTCGACAGCTTCTGCGCGCAGGGCTGGGTCGAGCGCACCGAGCGGCCGCGCGTGCTGCGCGTGACCGTGCCCGGACAGCAGGCGCTCGACGCGTGGCTTACGGCCCCATGACGCGTGCGTGCGGCAGACAAGTTTTGTTACACGACGGGGATGAGGTCTTACAAAACACAGAGCACTGAAACAGCCTGAGCGGATATTGTGAATTCAACGGCACGAATCGACGCGCCGGGATAACGACGAAAGACGCTCATCATGGCCACCCTGTTCACGCTCAAACGCACCACACGCGTCACCCTGCTTGCCTTCGCCGCGCTGGCCGCGCTGCCCACCGCGTTCGCCCAGTCGACGGGCGCGCCGCCGTACGCGGCCGCCCGGCAACAGCAGCAAGGCGATCCGCCCGGGCGCGTCGCACGGCTCAATTACCTGTCCGGCGCCGTGACGACCGAGCCGGCCGGCACCGATACCTGGTCGTACGCCGCCGTGAACCGGCCGCTGACCACCGGCGACCAGTTGTGGAACGACGCGGGGGCGCGCTCGGAGCTGCACATCGGCTCGACCGCCGTGCGGCTCGGTGAATCGACGAGCCTGTCGGTGATGAACCTCGACGACACGACGACGCAGCTGAAGGTCGGCCTCGGCTCCGTGTCGACGCACGTGCGTTCGCTGCCGCCCGGCACCTCATATGAAATCGACACGCCGAACCTCGCGCTCGGCGTCGCCGGCCCCGGCGACTACCGCGTCGACGTCGCGCCGAACGGCGCGAGCACGACGGTCACCGTGCGGCGCGGCAGCGCGACCGTCTACGGCGACAACGGCCAGTACCCGCTGTCGGCCGGGCAGCAGGTCGTGTTCACCGGCACCGGCCTGCAGGTCGCGCAGCAGGCGCAGGCGCCCGGCCTCGACCCGTTCGACCAGTGGGCCGCCGGCCGCGACGGCAACGAGGAGCGCTCGGTGTCGGCCCGCTACGTGTCGCGTGACATTCCCGGCTATCAGGACCTCGACGCGAACGGCACGTGGCGCGAGGACCCGACCTACGGCGCAACCTGGGTGCCGAACGACGTGCCGGAGGGCTGGGCGCCGTACCACGACGGCCACTGGATCTGGCAGGCGCCGTGGGGCTGGACCTGGGTCGACGACGCGCCGTGGGGCTTCGCGCCGTATCACTACGGCCGCTGGGCCTATGTCGACGACAGCTGGGCGTGGGTGCCCGGTCCGGTCGTCGTCAGCGAGCCGCCCGTCTATGCGCCGGCGCTCGTCGCATTCGTCGGCGGCGGGGGCGGCGGCTTCGACTGGAGCATCGGGCTCACGGTCGGCGGCGTCGCCGCGGCGGGCTGCGCGTGGTTCCCGCTCGGCCCGGGCGAACGCTGGCATCCGGGCTGGGGCGGCTGGAGCCCGCATTACTACGACCGCGTAAACCGGAACATCGTGGTGAACAACGTCAACGTCAACGTGAACAAGACCGTGAACGTGACGAACATCACCAACATCAACAACACGTACATCAATTACCGCGCGCCGCATGCGATCACGGCCGTGCCCGCGACCGCGTTCGTACACGGCCAGCCGGTCGCGCACTTCGCGCAGCACGTCGACCCGCAGCAGTGGCGCAACGCGCACGTGACGCCGGGTACGCCGGGCATCGCGCCGGTGCGCCAGAGCTTCACCGGCGGGCTGCGCAACGCCGCCTATCGGCCGCCGGCCGCCATCGCGCAGCATCCGGTCGTCGCGACGCGCAACCCGGCCGTGCCGCCCGCGTTCCGCGACCGGGCGGCCGAGCATCTGGTCCAGCAAGGCGCACGCGTGCCCGGCGCGGGCGCGCCGGTGGTGAAAACCAGCGTGCCGCCCGACTACACGCCGCGCCCGGTCAAGGTGCCCGGCAATCCGCACGAGAGCGGCTGGGCGATGCGCAACGTGCAGCTCGTCAATCCGCACGGCCCGGTCGTGCAGCCGACGCATGCGCAGGCCGAAGGCCAGCCCGGCGCCGCGCATGCGGGCCCATCGGGCCCATCGGGGCCGTCCGGCCCGTCCGGCCTCGCCGCGGCCGGGGTCGGCGCTGCCGCCGCCGGCCTGGGCGCGGCTGCGCTGATGGGCGCCATGCACGGCGGCCACCCGGCGAACGGCGAGCCCGCGAATGCACCCCACTTGATGAACGGCGCCGCGCCGAACGCGCCCGCGGGCCAGCATGCCGCCGCGGCGCCGGGACCCGGCGTCCCGCATCCGCCATCGCTCGGCAACGCGCCCGACCTGCGTGGCGGCGCGCGCGCCGCGCAGGCCGCGCCTGCACCGTCGCCCGCGTGGATGCAGCCGCACCCGCCGATCGACCGGCAACGCGCGGCGCCCGGCTCGTCCGGCGCGCCGACCGCGACCCATCCGGCGGGACAGAACGCGCTGCCGCCGGTGCGAAGCGCGATGCAGCCGCCGCGCCCGGACGCCGCACCGGCGCCGGCGGCGCGGCCGGCCGAAACCGCGCCGACGCCACGCGCATTGCCGAACCCGCGCGCAGACCTCGCCGCCCCGACGCCGCAACCGCGCCCCGATTTCTCCGCGCCGGTCCAGCACGGGCAGCCGCGGCCCGACAACGCGCCCGCGGCGCCGCGTCCGCGTGGCGACTACGCGCCGCCCGCGCCGCGCCAGGACGTCGCGCCGCCGCGTGCGAACGAATATCGCCCGCCGGCGCCCGCTCGCGAGGCGCCGCGGCAGCAACCGCCGGCGATGCAGATGCAGGCCTTGCCGCGGCCGCAACTGCCCACGCCCCATGTGGAAGCCCGGCCGCAGATGCAGGCGCCGCATATGGAACCGCGCCCGCAGATGCAGGCACCCCGGATGGAGCCGCGGCCGCAGGCACAGCCGCCGCGCATGGAGCCACGGCCGTCAATGCCCGCACCGCACGTCCAGAGCAGCCCTCCGCCGCAAGCGCCGCACAACAACGGTCATGACGACCGCCATCACCAGTAAGCGCCTGCGCAGGTGAAAAAAAACCCGACCGGCGCAAGCCGGTCGGGCCTTCGTACGAAGCGGGACGAGCGTCGCGCGCGGCGATCAGACGGCCATCGGCGCGGTCAGCGGCTCATGATGCCGGTAGCCGACGAGCGAGAAGTCGGACGGCTCGACCTTCTCCAGCCATTCGGGCGCGTACACGCCCGTCTGCGCATACTCCGGCACGCGATCGGCGATCGCGAGCCGCGGGCTCTCGTACGGCTCGCGCGCGAGCTGCTGCTGCAGCATGTCGAGCTGGTTCTCGTAGATGTGCGCGTCCCCGACGAAATACGTGAACCAGCGCGGCGTATAGCCGGTCAGCCGGCCGACGAGCGACAGCAGCGCGGCCCCTTCCGTCAGGTTGAACGGCGTGCCGAGTCCGACGTCGTTGCTGCGGATGTACAGGCACAGCGAGATCTCGCGCTTAGCGACGTTCGGCAGGAACTGATACAGCAGGTGGCAAGCCGGCAGCGCGATCTCGTCGAGCACCGCCGGATTCCACCCGTGGAACAGGATGCGGCGACTGCCCGGGTCCTGCATGATCGTGTCGAGACACTGGCGCAGCTGGTCGATCGCCTTGTACAACAGCACCTTCGGCGCACCGTCCTCGTCGAAACGCGCGACGATCCGAAAGCCGTGGCCGGTCGCGTCGGCGATCTGCGCGTCTGCGCCCGCGTCGAGCACCTTGTAGCCGGGCCACCTGCGCCATTGCACGCCGTACACGTCGCCGAGATCGTCCACGCCCTGCCGGTACGGATTCGCGAGCCATTGCGCGTTCTCGTTCGCATTGGCGTCCCACACCTTGCAGCCGAGCGCGCGGAAATCCGCGGCGCTGCGCGACGCGCGCAGGAAGCCGACCAGCTCGCCGATCGCGGATTTGAACGCGAGCTTCTTCGTCGTCACGGCCGGAAAGCCTTGCTGGAGGTCGAAGCGCAGCATCGCGCCGGGCATGCTGATGGTGCGGATGCCCGTGCGGTTCTCCTGCCAGGTGCCGGTGTCGAGAATGGTGCGAACGAGATCGAGATACTGTTTCATGCGGGTTCCTTCGGCCGCGAGGGCGGCCGTACCCGCCAATTCTAGCAAGCGTGCCGCGGAAGCTCAGGCAGCGGCGCCGAGAACCCGGCGAGCCCGGCATCGCCGCGCTCGCGCATCCCGTGCGCGCACATCAGCCGGTACAGCGTGACGCGCGATACGCCGAGCTCGCGCGCCGCGTCGGCGAACCGGCCGCGATGCCTCAGCAGCGCATGCTCGATCGCCTGCCGCTCCGCCGCCTCGCGCGCCTCGACGAGCGACACCGGCGCCAGCACCGCATATTCGCCCAGCTCGAGATCCGCCGCGGTGATCGTCCGGCCTTCCGACATCACGATCGCGCGGCGCACGCGATTGATCAGCTCACGCACGTTGCCCGGCCACGGATAGCCGTACAGCGCTGCGATCGCGTCGGGCGAAAAGCCGCGCAGGCGGCGGTGCGAATCGCCCTTGAAGCGTTCCAGCATGTGCCGCGCGAGCACCTCGATGTCCTTGCCGCGCGCGCGCAGCGGCGGCTCCTCGATCTTCAGCACGCACAGCCGGTGGAACAGGTCCTCGCGAAAGCGCCCTTCGCGCATCGCCGCCACGAGATCGACATGGGTCGCGCAGATCACCCGCACGTCGACCGGAATCGACACGTGCGCGCCGAGCCGCTCGATCTTGCCCTCCTGCAGAAAGCGCAGCAGGCTCGCCTGGCTTTCGAGCGGCAGGTCGCCGATCTCGTCGAGGAACAGCGTGCCGCCGTGCGCGGCTTCGACGCGGCCGGTCTTGCGCTGGTTCGCGCCGGTGAACGCGCCGCGCTCGTAGCCGAACAGCTCGGCCTGCAGCAGCGTCGACGGAATCGCGCCGCAATTGATCGCAATGAACGGCGCCTGCGCGCGCGGCGAGCGCTCGTGGATCGCGACGGCCGTCAGCTCCTTGCCGGTGCCCGACTCGCCGGAGATGAACACCGGCGCATCGGTCGTCGCGACCCGGCGAATCATCTTGAAGAGCGCGAGCATCGCCTCGCAGGTGCCGACCATCTCGCCTTCGCCGCGCCCGGCGCCCGGCTGCGGCGTGACCGGATCGGTCAGCGCGACCATCCCGTGCGCATGGCCGATCGTCTCGACGATGCGCGACGTCTCGAACGGCATCGTCACGTAATCGAAGCAGTAGTCGCGAATCAGGTGCCGCAGCGCGGCGTCCTGCAACTGATCGCGCAATGTCGCCGCGATCCAGCCGATATGCGGAATCGTCAGGCAGGGCTCCAGCTCGCGCAGGTCGGCCGGCTTGAAACCCGACGAGAATTCGAGCAGCCCGGCCGTCGCGACGCCGTGCTGCACGACACGCCGCACGTCGCGCACGGTTTCGGCGAGATCGACGCACCAGCCGCGCGCGTCGAGGTGCCCGCGCAACGCATCGCTCGGTTCCCGGGAGAAATAGATCACGTGCCGTGCTTCGGCTTCCATATGCCCACCCCGTTCATCAACCGTCTGACGATTACCGACGCATGCCAAGTCGCATGCAAAAATCGAATCGGGTCCATGCCCAGGCTGGCTCGATTCACCATGCAATGCGAGGCAGTGCCACACCTCGCATGATGGCGCTCACGAAATCGCGGACAGCGGCCGCGGGTCTCTTCGCGTGTGGTTGTTCTTTGGTCAAGACAGCTTAGTTATAGGCATCGATCGAGACAAGCCGATTTCAACGCCACGCGCGTGTTCGAAAGGCAACCCGAACGAACCGGAAGCTCGCCATTCCTCTGCGTATAACCGCAGGCCCCAGGCTGCTTTTCATATCGACACGTAGGCCGATTGTCGTCCGCGAAGCGAATTGCTTGAATCAGCAGTACTCCCAAGGCCCCTCGTTTCAGAGCTGAAACAATTTCTCCTCGTTTCGCTGCGCGCGCTGCCGCACCGTCGGGGTGGGCGCAATCGCGACAACGATCCTGGCGCAGTGGCATGTATTTCGCTGGTATCAGTGCACACCGGAGATACGCCATGCGAACCCTTCATCGCCTTTCCATCGCCTGGATCGACGTCGCGTTCACAGCCGCGTCGCTACAGGTCGCGGCGATCGCACAGGAAACCACCCAGGGAGGTGTGCCCGACACCATGCTCGCGTCTCCGGCAAACGACGCTACATGGATGAAGCGTTACACGCAGGTCGACGAGCGCCGGCCTGCGCTCCAGCCGGCCAGCACATCGGACGTCGCGCTGGCGCCGTCGTCCACACCCGGCAACGGCACGGTCACGCTGTGGGACGAGATTACCCCGCCCGCGCCGCTTCCGGCTCCCGTGAATACGCAGCAAGCATTGCAGAGCCGCGTCACGTCACCACCGAACAAGTGACGACCGCCGGACCTTCGATATCGCAGCCCTGTCGCGCCCACCACTTCTTTCAATGAATCATCCACGAGATCCGTCATGATCGCGCTGCCCTGTCCTCTTCCCGACAGGCCGATGCAGGCAATCGCCGGCACCGGGTGCGGCGCGCCGGATGTCCGGATGGCGTCGCACATTGCAGACGCGAGCCGATCACTCATATCGGATTACGAATCATTTTTCGAATTCACTCGGCGCGACGGGCAGGCGTGCCCGCCAGACGCACGCAACATCGTCGGGAGCAATGCGATCGAATGCGCCGAAACCCGACGCCCGCCAAGCTGCGGCAAACGGTTTTGTGCTCCGTCCCCCGGCGGGCACTCTTTTTACACGCTCGATGCTGTTTTTACACGCTTCCTCGATCAGGCCATCACGTGATGGAGCACACCGTGAAGCACACGCCACATTCCGATTCGTCGGCCGGACATGATGCCGGCGACGCAAACACGCCCCTGCCCGGACACCTGTGCGCGCTCGCGCCGGCCGGTGCGAGCGGGCATGTCGGAATGTCGGGTGAGGCCGGTCAGCCGTATTGCGTCGACGCTCGGCGCATGACGATGTCGCGCTCTCCAAGGGCTCGACGCAATGCTCTGACGGATCCACCGGAGACCGCGCATGGTCCGTATGTCCGGTAAACGATCGCTACGGCTGCGACGGATGACTGACATGGCAATCCGCGCGAACCGCACCGCCGCATTCGCGCCGTCGAATCCCGACGGCCGGGATGCGTATGGCCACGGCGCTGCGAACCGGTTGCGAACCGCTTCATACCGTTCCACTGCATTTTGCGAACGGCGCGCTCGACAATGCACGCCGTCCGTCGCTCGCCGTATACCGCATGATCGAATCCGGCCGATTTCATATCCGGTTGCATACACAACCGATGCACGCGTAACGCTCCGTCAGACGAGCGTCCCGCCAACGCTGCACGACGGCACATTCACCAGGAGATGACGCACGGCACGCAAGCCGTGGAACCGAATTTGCATGGCATCGATATGCCATTCCGGACGCCCGCCCCCGAACCCGTCGGTCCGCGGCCAGGCCGTCCAACCCGGGGGAGGGAACATGTCGCAACAGCAGCCGCCCGCGATCGGCTTGCCCGCTGACCCGCTGCACCATGCGCGCACGGCGCTGCCCCTGCGCGCGCGGGGCAAACGCGTCAGCCGGGACCAGCTCGAGGCGAACCCGACAACATTCCATGAACTGGCCGCGGCGGCCTCTCCGCGTCGGCCGACAGCATGCCGACCCGCGGCGCTCGCCCGGCATCGCGCCAGGCGCCTCGCGCCAACCGCATGTGCCACCGCGCGCCATACACCGACCATCGTGTCGCGTGCCGGCCGCCCCCATACCTTAAAGAAACTCTCGGCGACGAAGATGCCAGCCGCGTTCGGGCGCACGTCCGACACACCGGCCTGGATCGCCGCCCTGCGCCCTTCGTCCACTTTCCGAAGCGCGCTTACGCAGCGAGGTTATCGTGCATGACTCCCATTCCGTCACCTCAGCCGCCCCGCAGGGCTTCGTGCCGCGACTGACGATCGCGTGCTCGGACGGCGCCGCCGCTCACGGCCACCCGCATGCTGTCCGGCCGCTCGTGTATCTGTCCCGCCACCCTGACGCGACGCTCGTTGCGCATCTGCTCGAGCGCCGCTGGGACGTGCTGCATGCGAGAAGCGCACACGACGCGCAGCGGCTCGTGAAGCCGGAAGCCGCACATGCGGGCATCGTCGATCTCGACGGCTTCGTGGCGCGCGATCTCGCCACGCTCGAGCCGATCCTGCGCCATCAGCAGATCGGCTGGATCGCGCTCGCCGACTCCACGCGCCTCGCCGAGCCCGACATCCGCAAGCTGATCCGCCAGTGCTGCTTCGACTATCTGAAAGACGCGCCGACGCTCACGACGATCGACTACCTCGTCGGTCACGCGTACGGAATGATGACGCTGTGCGACCTCGATCTCGCGACCGACGTCGCCGCAACCGGCGACGACGAAATGGTCGGCACCTGCGATGCGATGCAGAAGCTGTTCCGCACGATCCGCAAGGTCGCCAACACCGATGCGACCGTGTTCATTTCCGGGGAATCGGGCACCGGCAAGGAACTGACCGCGCTCGCGATCCACGAGCGCTCGTCGCACCGCAAGGCGCCGTTCGTCGCGATCAATTGCGGCGCGATTCCGCATCATCTGCTGCAATCCGAATTGTTCGGCTACGAGCGCGGCGCATTCACCGGTGCGCACCAGCGCAAGATCGGCCGCGTCGAGGCCGCGCATGGCGGTACGCTGTTCCTCGACGAGATCGGCGACATGCCGCTCGAGAGCCAGGCAAGCATGCTGCGCTTCCTGCAGGAGGGCAAGATCGAACGGCTCGGCGGCCACGAATCGATTCCGGTCGATGTCCGCATCATCTCGGCGACACACGTCGACCTCGAGGCGGCGATGCGCGACGGCGCCTTTCGCGCCGACCTGTTCCATCGCCTGTGCGTGCTGCGCATCGACGAGCCGCCGCTGCGCGCGCGCGGCAAGGACATCGAACTGCTCGCGCATCACGTGCTGCTGAAGTTCCGCAGCGACAGCGCGCGGAAGATCCGCGGCTTCACGCCCTGCGCGATCGAGGCGATGTACAGCTACCCGTGGCCGGGCAACGTGCGCGAGCTGATCAACCGGATCCGCCGCGCGATCGTGATGGCCGACGGCCGGCTGATCTCGGCTGCCGACCTCGATCTCGGGCCGTACGCCGCCCAGCAGTCGTCGACGCTCGCCGAGGCCCGCGAGCACGCGGAGAAGCGCGCGATCGAGGCGGCGCTGCTGCGCCACCGGCACCGGCTCGCGGAAGCCGCCGCGGAACTCGGCATCTCGCGCGTCACGCTGTACCGCCTGATGGGCGCGCACGGGCTGCGCGAGCTGTCCGACGCCGAGCAGCGCGCGGCGGCGGGCGGCGACGAGCACCGGGGATAGATGCGGCGAACGGATCGAGCCGAACTCGACGAGCGATGCGCGCCGGCATTCCGGTAGAATCGGCGCCGTTCCCGCTTTCCCCTTTCCTACGTTCATGACGACGCTGACCCTGATCGTCGCGCGCGCCCGCAATGGCATCATCGGCCGCGACAACCAGTTGCCCTGGAAACTTCCAGAGGATCTCGCCTTCTTCAAGCGCACGACGATGGGCGCGCCGATCGTGATGGGCCGCAAGACCCACGAATCGATCGGCCGGCCGCTGCCCGGGCGCCGCAACATCGTCGTCACGCGCGACGGGGCGCGCCGCTTCGACGGCTGCGACACCGTCACGTCGCTCGCCGACGCGCTCGCGCTCGCCGCGCGCGACGGCGCGCCCGAAGCGTTCCTGATCGGTGGCGCGCAGCTCTATGCGGAAGGCCTCGCGCTCGCCGACAAGCTGGTCGTCACCGAGATCGACGCCGATTTCGACGGCGACGCGTCGTTCCCCGCACCCGATCCCGCGCACTGGCAGGAAGTGTCGCGCGATTCGCACCAGGCCGCCGCGCCGAACACGTTCGGCTACGCATTCGTCGTCTACGAGAAAAAGCGCGGCTGACGCGCGCTCATGAAAAAAGCCCGACCGGCGATTTGCCGATCGGGCCGTGCTTGTCGGGGCACCGGCCTGGCCGGCGCGGGCCGCGCGACGCGGCTTACTGCCCGGCGATCGTCATCTGCTCGATCAGCACCGAGCCGGTTTCCTTCGTGCCGCGCACGATCGAATCCGCGCCGATCGCGACGATGTGCCGGAACATCTCCTGCAGCGTGCTCGCGACCGTGATCTCCTCGACCGGGTACTGGATCACGCCGTTCTCGACCCAGAACCCCGCCGCGCCGCGCGAATAGTCGCCCGTCACGTAGTTCACGCCCTGCCCCATCAGCTCGGTCAGCAACAGGCCCGTGCCGAGCTTCTTCAGCATCGCGTCGAAATCGTCGCCCGACTGCGTGTTGCTGCTGCGCAGCGCGAGGTTGTGCGAGCCGCCGGCGTTGCCGGTCGTCTGCGTGCCGAGCTTGCGCGCCGAGTAGGTCGACAGGAAATAGCCCTCGACGACGCCATCCTTGACGACGCTGCGCGCGCGCGTGCGCACGCCTTCCTCGTCGAACGGCGCGCTGCCCATCGCGCGCGGCACGTGCGGATCCTCGACGATCTGCACGTGCGGCGCGAACACCGGCTTGCCGAGGCTGTCGACGAGGAACGAGGTCTTGCGGTACAGCGCGCCGCCGCTCACCGCCTGCACGAACGCGCCGAGCAGCCCGGCCGCGAGCGGCGCCTCGAACAGCACCGGCACCTTGCGGGTGTCGAGGCGGCGCGCGCCCATCCGCGCGAGCGCACGCTCGGCCGCATAGCGCCCGACCGCTTCCGGCGCCGCGAGGTCGGCCGCGCTGCGCTTCGACGTGTACCAGTCGTCGCGCTGCATGTGGCGGCCGGTGCCGGCGATCGGCGCGCAGGCGATGTAATGGCGCGAATACGGATAGCCGGCGAGGAAGCCGCGCGACGTCGCGAGCACGAACTGCGAATGCTGCGCGGACACGCTCGCGCCTTCCGAATTGCGGATCTGCGGACTGACCGCGAACGCGGCGTCTTCCGCGCGGCGGGCAATCTCGACCGCGTCGTCGGCGGACAGCTCCCACGGGTGGTAGAGGTCGAGGTCGCGCGGCGCCGTCTCGAGCAGTTCGGCCTCGGCGAGCCCGGCCGCGTCGTCCTCGGCGGTGAAGCGCGCGATGTTGTATGCGGCGGCGACGGTGTCCTTGATCGCGGACGGCGAAAAATCCGACGTGCTCGCATTGCCGCGCTTCTTGCCGATGAACACGGTCACGCCGACCATCTTGTCGCGATTGTGCTCGATCGTCTCGACCTCGCCGCGGCGCACCGACACCGACAGGCCGTCGCCTTCGGAGATTTCGGTCGCGGCGTCCGACGCGCCGAGCGCCTTCGCGTGCCGGAGGATGTCCGAGGCGATTTCTTTCAGCTGATCCTGCGTATGCGGGAAATAGCGCGCTTGCGTGTCGAGATTGGCAGCCATCTTCGTTTTATCCGGTGGCGGGCTCGCGGCCCGCGTGTTCAAAATGTCGTATTCCGCGATCATATCAGTGTGCGCCGGGGCCGTTTCATTTCGGGTCCGGGATACCGGAACGGAGAAGCTTGGGGCGGCCGCGGCGCGATACAATGCCGCCCATGACACGCAAAACCCGTATTCAGCCGATCGAGCACGCCGACGACGACGCCGGCCACGGCTACGATCGCCCCAGCAAATCCCAGTTGAAGCGCGAAATGCACGCGCTGCAGGAACTCGGCCAGGCGCTCGTCGACCTGCCGAAAGACGCACTCAAGCGCATGCCGATGCCCGAAGACCTCGCGGATGCGGTGCGCGAAGCGCGCCGCATCACCGATCATGAAGGCAAGCGCCGCCAGCTCCAGTACGTCGGCCGCGTGATGCGCTCGCTGACCGACGACGAGACGGCCGCGCTGCGCACCGCGCTCGACGCGCAGCGCGGCGTGAACAAGGCCGCGACGGCCCGCCTGCACTGGATCGAACGCACCCGCGAGCAGCTGCTGGCCGACGACGCCGCGCTGACCGAATTCGTGCGCCAGCATCCGGACGCCGACGTGCAGGAAGGCCGTACGCTGATCCGCAATGCCCGCAGGGAGGCGCAGCAGAACAAGCCGCCGCGCTACTTCCGCGAGCTGTTCCAGTGGATCAAGACCGCGAGCGGCGCACCTGACGCGGACGACGACGAAGACGAGTCCGCCGGAGAGGATCATGGCGACGAAGCGTAACCATCCCGACGAGCTGGTGGTCGGCCTCGTGTCGATCAGCGACCGCGCGAGCACCGGCGTCTACGAGGACAAGGGCATTCCGGCACTGCAGGACTGGCTCGCCGCCGCGCTGAGTTCGCCGTGGCGCGCCGAGACCCGGCTGATCCAGGACGACGCCGCGACGATCTCCGCGACGCTCGTCGAGCTGGTCGACACGGCCGGCTGCGACCTCGTGCTGACGACGGGCGGCACCGGCCCGGCGCGCCGCGACGTGACGCCCGAGGCGACGCTCGCGGTGGCGACGAAGGAAATGCCGGGATTCGGCGAGCAGATGCGGCAGATCAGCCTGAATTTCGTGCCGACCGCGATCCTGTCGCGGCAGGTCGCGGTCATCCGCGAGACGGCCGACCATGCGGCGCTGATCATCAACCTGCCGGGCCAGCCGAAATCGATCAAGGAAACCCTCGAAGGGCTGCGCGACGCGGACGGCCGCGCCACCGTGCCCGGCATCTTCGCCGCGGTGCCCTATTGCGTCGACCTGATCGGCGGCCCGTACATCGAGACCGACGCCGCGGTGGTCGCGGCGTTCCGGCCGAAGAGCGCGCAGCGCGCGCCGCGCTGACGCGGCGCGGTGGAGCAAACCGGCCCGCTCAGGCGGCCGGCGCGGATTCGCCGGCCGGCGCCGGCGTGGCCGGGATCAGGAAATGCTCGCGGTAGTACTTCAGCTCGTCGATCGACTCGTGGATGTCGGCCAGCGCCGTATGCATCGCGCGCTTCTGGAAGCCCTTGTAGATCGCCGGCTGCCAGCGGCGGCACAGCTCCTTGAGCGTGCTGACGTCGAGGTTGCGGTAATGGAAGAAGCGCTCGAGGTCCGGCATCCAGCGCGCCATGAAGCGGCGGTCCTGGCAGATCGAATTGCCGCACATCGGCGACTTGCCGGGCGATGCGTACTGCGAGAGGAACGCCTGGAGCTGCGCGGCGGCGTCCGCTTCGGTCACGGTCGACGCACGCACGCGGTCGATCAGGCCCGAGCGGCCGTGCGTGTTCTTGTTCCAGTCGTCCATCTTCGCGAGCGTCGCGTCGCTCTGGTGGATTGCGAACACCGGGCCTTCGACCGCGATCTCGAGCGTCGAATTGGTCACGACGACCGCGATCTCGATGATGCGGTCGTTATCCGGGTCGAGGCCCGTCATTTCCATGTCGAGCCAGACGAGATTCAACTCGTTGCGCACGAGTTCGGGCTGGCTGGCGGAAGCGGGGGTATCGGTCATGAGTCATCCTGGAAAATGGCGGACAGCGCAAGGCGCCGCCCCGGCGGCCGGTTTCGCGTCAGCGGGCCCGGTCCGCAAGAACATATAATTCTCGCATAGAACCCTTTGGCGCCTTCGATGTCACCTTTTTCGTTCACCCTGCTGTTCGCGCTCGCCGTGCTCGCGATGGTCGTCACCAAGCTGTGGCTCGCGTCGCGGCAGGTCCGCTTCGTCGCCGCGCACCGCAACCGCGTCCCTGCCCGCTTCAGCGCGACCATCCCGCTGTCCGCGCACCAGCGCGCGGCCGACTACACGGTCGAGCGCACCCGGCTGACGATGCTCGAGATCGTCGTCAGCGCGGCCGTGCTGGTCGGCCTCACGCTGCTCGGCGGCGTCGGCGCGCTCGATGCGCTGCTGTCCGGCTGGCTCGGCCGCGGCTACGGGCAGCAGGTCGCGCTCGTCGCGGCGGTGTTCGCGATCACGAGCGTGATCGACGTGCCGTTCGAGTATTACCGCCAGTTCGGCATCGAGCAGCGCTTCGGCTTCAACCGGATGGCCAAGCGCCTGTTCTTCACCGACATGCTGAAGAACGTGCTGCTCGGCGCCGCGCTCGGCCTGCCGCTGCTGTTCGTCGTGCTGTGGCTGATGAACCAGGCCGGCAGCCTGTGGTGGCTGTGGACGTGGATCGTCTGGGTCGCGTTCCAGATGCTCGTGCTGCTGATCTACCCGAGCTTCATCGCCCCGCTCTTCAACAAGTTCGAACCGCTGAAGGACGACGCGCTGCGCGAGCGCATCGAGTCGCTGATGAAGCGCTGCGGCTTCGCGGCAAAGGGCCTGTTCGTGATGGACGGCAGCCGCCGGTCCGCGCACGGCAACGCTTACTTCACCGGCTTCGGCGCGTCCAAGCGGATCGTGTTCTTCGACACGCTGCTCGCGCGGCTGTCCGGCGAGGAGATCGAGGCCGTGCTCGCGCACGAGCTCGGCCATTTCAAGCGCCGCCACGTGATGAAGCGCATGCTCGTGTCGTTCGTGCTGAGCCTCGCGCTGCTCGCGCTGCTCGGCTGGCTCGCGCAGCGCGTGTGGTTCTATACGGGGCTCGGCGTCACACCGTCGCTCGACTCCAGCAACGCCGGCGCGGCGCTCGTGCTGTTCTTCCTCGCGATCCCCGTGTTCCTGTTCTTCGCGACGCCGATCGGCAGCCTCACGTCGCGCAAGCACGAATTCGAGGCGGACGCATTCGCCGCCAGCCAGACCGACGCGCAGGATCTCGTCAGCGCGCTCGTGAAGCTGTACGAGGACAATGCGTCGACGCTGACGCCCGACCCGGTCTACACGGCCTTCTACTATTCGCACCCGCCCGCGTCGCAGCGGATCGACCGGCTGCTGCAGCGCGCATGAGCCGGCCGACCTCCCCCCGCAAGCCGGCCCCGCGCGCCTCGGGCGCGGCACGCGCCGAAGGCCGCGTGATCGCGGCGCACGGCCGCCACTACATCGTCGCGCCCGACGAAGGCGGCCCGATGCTGCAGTGCTTCCCGCGCGGCAAGAAGAGCGACGTCGCGGTCGGCGACCGCGTCGCGTACGAGCGCACGTCCGCCGACCAGGGCGTGATCGTCGAGATCGGCGAACGCCGCAACCTGCTGTATCGCTCCGACCAGTTCAAGTCGAAGCTGTTCGCGGCCAACCTCGACCAGCTGCTGATCGTGCTCGCAACCGAGCCCTATTTCAGCGAGGACCTGCTCGGGCGTGCGCTGATCGCCGCCGACGCGAACGACCTGAAGCCGCTCGTCGTGCTGAACAAGATCGACGTCGAGGCGGCGCTGCCGGTCGCCCGCGAGCGGCTCGCGCCGTATCGCGCGCTCGGCTATGACGTGCTGGAACTGTCGGTCAAGGGCGCGCCCGACGACGCGCGTGCGCAGCTGATGCCGCATCTGGCGGGCCATTCGACGATCCTGCTCGGCCAGTCGGGGATGGGCAAGTCGACGCTCGTGAACCTGCTCGTGCCCGACGCCGAAGCCGCGACGCGCGAGATCTCGGCGGCGCTGAACAGCGGCCGGCACACGACGACGTTCACGCGGCTCTATCCGCTGCCCGGCAGCGACGGCGCGCTGATCGATTCGCCGGGCTTCCAGGAATTCGGCCTCTATCATCTGACCGAAGGGCGCCTCGAGCGCGCGTTCCCGGAGTTCCGCCCGCTGCTGGCGGACTGCCGTTTCTATAATTGTCATCATCTGCACGAGCCGGGCTGCGCGATCCTGGAAGCCGTCGCCGACGGCCGCATCGCGCCGTCGCGGCACGCGTTGTACGCGCAACTGGTGCACGAGGCGAGCCAGGTCGTACGTTGACGTCCGGACGGCGCGCACGGAGCGCGCTGCGCGGCCGGGCCACCCTGCCCCGCGCAATGCCCGTTGCCCGGCCCGTCACCGACAGGAGCGATGATGCGTTTCAAGGCGCCGGATCTTGCGACCGCGCAGCATTGGGCCAATGTCCTCGAGGCGGCCGGCGTCGGCTGCGAGCTGCACAACCGCTATGCGACGGGCGCGCTCGGCGGCCTGCCGGCCGACGCGTGCGCGCCCGAAGTCTGGCTCGACGACGAACGCGACGAAGCGCTTGCGCGGCGCCTCCTAGACGCCGCGTCGCGCGGCCCGGCCGCCGGCGCGACGCCCTGGCGCTGCCCGCAGTGCGGTGAGTCGCTCGAAGCGCAATTCACCGCCTGCTGGCATTGCGGCGCGGTGCGCGACCCGCGCGACGGCTGACGCACAGCAAAAAGGCCGGCGTCGAGCCGGCCTTGTGCGTTCCGCTCCGGGCCCTGCGTCAGGACACCCAGACCGCGATCGTCAGCATCAGCAGCAGGATCATCCACAGAATCACCGCGCGCCACACGAGGCCGACCGCCGACTGCAGCGTGCGCGGCGTGCAATCGTCGCCCACCGTCAACGGGCCGCTTTCACCGACCGCCAGCGCGTCGAGGCTCGACGGCTCGGCGAGCGGCCCGGCCAGCCGCGCGCCGAGCGCCCCGCTGCCCGCCGCCAGCAGCACGCCGTCGTTCGGGTCGGGCCACTGGCGCGTGTGATTGCGCCACGCATAGATCGCATCCTCGAAGTTGCCGACGATCGCGAAGCCCAGCGCAGTCAGCCGCGAGGGCACCCAGTCGATCACGAAGAACGCGCGCTGTGCGAACGTCGAGAAGGCGGCGGTGCGGTCGTCGGCCGGCGTCGACCAGCTGCGCGCCAGGTATTCGGAAATGCGATACAGCACCGCGCCTGCAGGGCCGACCGGCAGCACGTACCAGAAGAACACGCCGAACACGTGGCGATGCGACGCGACGACCGCATGGATCAGCGTATGGCGGACGATCTCGCCGACCGGCATGTCGACCGTGTCGATGCCCGTCCACTCGTGCAGGATTTCGCGCGCGCGCGGCACGTCGTCGTTGTTCAGCGCGAGATGGATATCGGTGAAGTAATGGCTGAACTGGCGGAAGCCGAGCGTGAAATACACGACGGCGACGTTCCACAGGAACGCGAGCACGAAGCTCACCTTGTACAGCAGGAAATAGATCAGCGCGACGACCAGCACCCACGGCAGCACGACCGCGAGCCAGGCAAGGATGCCGTGCTTCTGCTTGCCTGCGTCGAGGCCATGCGCGACGGTTTCCGCATGAAACTGAAACAGGGCGAACACCGGATTGCTCGGCGACAATGCGCGGACCTGTTCGATGATGAGGGCGAGAAGAACCGAAAAGAAAGTCATGCGTAGCGCCGTCTTCGGGTTATGTCATTTTTTGCATAACGATAGCACAGCGTAAGCCGGGCATGGCTGCCGACGCCTGCGGCCGTCCGCGCGCGCGGAACGGCGCGCATGTTCATTTCGCGACCAAGAAGCGGTACAGATTGCGCAACATGCCGGCAGTTGCGCCCCAGATGAAGTAATCTCCGCCCCCGTCGCCGCGCGGATAAGGCATCGCAAAAAAACGACGCTCTCCGCCGTCCCAACGGAATGTGCGGATCTGATGGTTCGCCGGATTCATCAGGAACGCGAGCGGCACCTCGAAGATCTCGGCGACTTCGAACGTATCCGCCTGCACCGTGAAGGGTGGATGCACGAGACCGACGACCGGCGTCACGCAAAAGCCGGTGCCCGTCAGGTAGTCCGGCAACGCGCCGAGGATCTCGACCTGCTCGCCGGCGAGCCCGATCTCCTCCTTCGCCTCGCGCAACGCCGTCGCGGTCGCGTCACGGTCGAACGGCTCGCGCCGGCCGCCGGGAAAGCTGACCTGTCCGGCATGATCGTTCAGGTGATCGGCACGCTGCGTGAGCAGCACGGTCAGGCCGGCGTCACGGACGACGAGCGGCACGAGCACGGCCGCGCTGCGCGGATCGACGCCTTCCACGACACGGGATTCGAAAGGTTCGACGGTCCATTCGAGCTGACGGGCAAAGCGGTCGCGCATGCCGGATGGCGTCATCCGTTCGCGATCGATGGGCGGCAGGCCGGCACTGGTGCCTTCGACCGGCAGCACTTCGGGATCGATGATGAGGCGGCGAGTCAACGGGGGCTCTCTTGATTCGAGTCGATATGAGCGTATTGTCGCGCCAGAATGAAAAAAGCACCCGGGTGGGTGCTTTTTCCTTACAGCTCTTACGCCTGGACAGCTGCGGTGCGATCCTTCGACACCAGCTTTTCCTTGATTCGAGCCGACTTGCCCGAACGCTCGCGCAGGTAGTACAGCTTCGCGCGACGCACGTCGCCGCGACGCTTCACGACGATGCTCGCCAGCAGCGGCGAGTAGGTCTGGAACGTACGCTCAACGCCTTCGCCCGACGAAATCTTGCGGACGATGAACGCCGAGTTGAGGCCACGGTTGCGCTTCGCGATCACGACGCCTTCGTAAGCCTGAACGCGCTTGCGGTTACCTTCAACCACGTTCACGTTCACGATCACCGTGTCGCCCGGGGCGAATTCGGGGATCGTCTTGCCTGCGAGCGCGCGCTCGATTTCTTCCTGCTCAAGCTTTGCAATCAGATTCATCACTGACTCCTAAAACCATCTTGTCGGCGTTTGCGCCCGCCCGTTCCCAGGCCCGGCCCCGATAGAGGATGGATTCACATCAGGCGCCGCGCACGCATGCACGGCACCGCCAATTCCCGCCCGCCAGCACCGCCTCAGGAGGCGTTCTTCGCTTCGCGTGCGAGATTCGCGAGCCACGCCTCGTCGGCACGGCTCAGCAACTTGTCGCGACGCGCCCGGTCGATCAGGTCCGGACGCTTCAGCCACGTATTCCTCAATGCTTCCTGGCGCCGCCAGCGCTCGATCTCGGCATGATGGCCGCCGAGCAGCACGTCCGGCACCCGCGCGCCCTCGTATTCCTCGGGCCGCGTGTAATGCGGACAATCGAGCAGGCCGCCGACGAAGCTGTCCTGCACGGCCGACTGTGCATCGTTCAGCACGCCGGGCAGCAGGCGCACGACCGCATCCATCATTGCCATCGCCGGCAGCTCGCCGCCCGACAGCACGAAATCGCCGACGCTGATTTCCTCGTCGACGCAGCGGTCGAGCAGGCGCTGGTCGATCGCTTCGTAGCGACCGCACAGCACGATGACGCCCGGCTCCTGCGCCATCCGCACGACGCGTTCATGCGTGAGCGGCGCGCCCTGCGGCGACATCATCACCACGCGCGGGCTCGCGACGCCCTGCTCCGCCTGCGCCGCCTTCGCGGCACCGATCGCAGCCTCGAGCGGCTTCGCGAGCATCACCATGCCCGGACCACCACCGTAGGGCCGATCGTCGACCGTGCGGTAGTTGTTCGTCGTGAAGTCACGCGGGTTCCAGGTACGCAACCCGAAGCTGCCCTGCTTAACGGCCCGGCTGGTGATGCCCCAGTCGGTCAGCGCACGGAACATTTCGGGAAAGAGCGTGACGACATCGAACTGCACCGCGCTCTCCGTAACCTGGTTCATTTAATAATCGGCTTCCCAGTCGACGACGATGCGACGCGCCGCCTGGTCGACCGTTTTGACGTACACGCCGACGAACGGAATCAACCGCTCGGCAGGCGCCGGCTGGCCGTCTTTCCCGGTCGCCGGATATTCGATGCGCATGATCGAATGCGCGCCGTTGTCGATCATTCCGATCACTTTCCCGAGCGCCACCGATTGCTCGTTGACGACGTCGAGACCGATCAGGTCGACCCAGTAGAACTCGTCTGCGTCCAGCGCCGGAAAATCTTCCCGGCGCACGGACACGCGAAAGCCGCGCAAAGCCAGCGCGGCATCGCGATCGCCCAGACCGGCGAGATGCGCGACGACCGTATCGCCATGCGTCTTCGCCTGCGTGATGCGGACGGCATGCCGCTCCGCACCTTTTTCCAGCCACCAGCAGCGCGCATTGAGCAGCGCGTCGCCGCCGCGACCGGCGTCGGCGTGGGTCATCACCTTGACCCAGCCCTTCAGGCCGTAGGCATCGACCACCGCTCCGACCTCGACGGCGTCGTCGGGCCAGGCTTGCACCGCCTCGAGGCCGCCCTGCTCGGCAGCCGCGCCGGCGTTCGCGGCAGTACCGCGCTCGGCCGGCTTGCGGACGAATGCGCCGAACGACGCTCGCCCGCGCCTTGCGTTACCGGAATCGTGACCCGCCATCAATGCACCTCGCAGCCGGCACGACCGGCACACCGTGCCATGTTAGGCAGCCGGCTGCGCCTTCTGCGCTTGCTTCACGAGACGCTCGACGGTCGGCGACAGTTGCGCGCCAACGCCTTGCCAGTACGTCAGGCGGTCCTGAGCGATACGCAGCGATTCGCCCTTCGTAGCGACCGGGTTGTAGAAGCCGACGCGCTCGATGAAGCGGCCGTCACGACGGTTGCGCGAATCGGTAGCGACGATGTTGTAGAACGGGCGCTTCTTCGAGCCGCCGCGAGCCAGACGGATGATAACCATATGAAATCCTTCGGGAAAACCGGGTTCGAAACTACTGAAACGTGCGATTATAGCCGGAAACCAGAGGCACAACAAACACTTACGCGCAAAAAATCCGCGCCCCCCGACCGCCGGGCATACAATCGGCCTGTCCAGGACCGTCCGCCGCCGCCATGCCGCCGCTTCGCGCCGTGGTGCGCCGCGCGCAGCGCCGCGTTGCGGCGCTCGTTGCCGGCGCCGCCTGTCTCGCCTCCGCAATGGCGTTCGCCGCCGGCCTGCCGGTGAGCGAACTCGTCGTGCCGCCCGGGTTCCACGTGTCGCTGCTCACCGATGAGGTGCCGACTGCACGGGAAATGGCGTGGTCGCCGCGCGGCATCCTGTATGTCGGCACCCGCGAGGGCCGCGTGCACGCATTCGTGATGCGGGAGGGCCAGATCGGCGCGCATCACGTGATCGCGTCCGGGCTCGACATGCCGGTAGGCGTCGCCTACCGGGACGGCGCATTGTACGTGTCGGCCGTATCGCGCATTGTGCGCCTCGACCGCATCGACGACCAGCTTGCCGCGCCGCCGAAGCCCGTGGTCGTCACCGATGCGTTGCCGACCGAGCACCATCACGGCTGGAAATTCATCGCGTTCGGGCCGGACGGCCGGCTGTACGTGCCGACCGGTGCACCATGCAACGTATGCCTCGCCGACCGCAACCGGTTCGCGATCATCGCGCGCATGAATCCGGACGGCGGTCACCGGGAGGTGGTCGCGCGCGGCGTGCGCAATACGGTCGGATTCGCGTGGCATCCGGACACGGGCGAGCTGTGGTTCACCGACAACGGCCGCGACTGGATGGGCGACGACGTGCCGGACGACAAGCTCAACCGCGCGCCGCACGCGGGCCTCGATTTCGGCTTCCCGTACTGCCACGGCGGCGACACGCCCGACCCCGAGTACGGCAGCCAGAACGCGTGCCGCCGCTATACGGGCCCCGTGCTGAAGCTCGGCGCGCATGTCGCCTCGCTCGGCATGCGCTTCTATACCGGCTCGATGTTTCCGGCCGCGTATCGCAACAACATCTTCATCGCCGAACACGGCTCGTGGAACCGCAGCACCAAGGTCGGTTATCGCGTAATGCGCGTCGTGGCGTCCGCCGACGGCAGCCACGCGCGGCAAACGCCGTTCGTGACCGGCTGGCTGCGGGCCGACGGCACCGTGTGGGGTCGCCCGGCCGACGTGCTGGTGCTGCCCGACGGCTCGCTGCTCGTCAGCGACGACTACGCAGGCGCGATCTACCGCATCACCTATGCGGCACCTTGACGCAGAGCAGGGATGACCGCCTCCACCACCGCATCGTAGAATGCGTGCCGGGCTGCACGCCCGCGCCGCGTCTGCGGCGGTCCACTCCAACGCACCATTCCAACGACATTACGCCCGCCCATCCATGTCCAGCAGCAGCACCGCCCCGATCCGCCGCTTCCGCTCCAAGACGCTTACCGCCGCCCTCGCGTTCCTGTTCGGCTCGATCGGCGCGCATCGCTTCTATCTGTACGGCTTTCGGGACGTCTATGGCTGGGCCCATCTGCTCGCGACGATCGTCGGCATTCCCGGCTTCCTGCTGCTCGCCGCGACCCAGCGCACCGCCGGCCTCGGCTGGTGGCTGGCGGTGCCCGGCGCGATTTCGCTGCTGGCGGCCTTCCTTGCGGCCATCGTCTACGGGCTGCGTCCGGACGAAAAGTGGGATGCGCAATTCAATGCGGACACCGGCAGGCACAGCCGTTCGGGCTGGACGGTGATCTTCGTCGTGATCTTCTCGTTGCTGATTGGTGCGTTCCTGCTGATGACGGCGCTCGCCCTCTCGTTCCAGACGTATTTCGAGTCGCAGGTTGAAGCGGCCAAGCAGATCTCGCAATAAACAAACGGGAGCGACGCGCCTGGTGCCGGCATCACGCTCCATCCGGTGGCACGCCGGAAACCTTTACATTGCGGAAGTCATACTGCCTAGAAAAGACTCAACTGCGTGTCGTCACGCAACCTCGAACCGACCACGCGCGCGTTTGATCGAGGGGCGGCCACCCCGCCCCCCGGTTGGCCGGCCCCCGGTTGGCCGGCCCCCGGTTGGCCGGCCCCTCTAAACTGCGACAGATCGAGAATGCCGTTCGCACGCTCGTTCAGCCCAAGCCGCTTGACCGCCTGACGAAAGCGCTGCTTCAGCAGATCCGCCCAGATCCCTTCGCCCTTCATCCGCTTGCCGAAATCCGAGTCGTAGTCCTTGCCGCCGCGCATGTCGCGCACGCGGTTCATCACGCGCTCCGCTCGATCCGGAAAATGTGCGGTCAGCCAGTTCCTGAACAGCGGCGCAACTTCCCAGGGCAGCCGCAGGATGATGTAGCTCGCGTGCGTCGCGCCCGCTTCCGCGCACGCTTCGAGCACCCGCTCCAGGTCCGGCTCGGTGACGAACGGAATCACCGGCGCAATGCTCACGCCGACCGGCACCCCCGCGTCGCGCAGCGCGCGGATCGTACGCAACCGGCGAGCCGGCGTCGCAGCGCGCGGCTCGAGCGTGCGCGCAAGTTCCGCGTCGAGCGTCGTGATCGTGACCGCCGCCATCACCTGCCCGCGCGCCGCCATCGGCGCCAGCAGGTCGAGATCGCGCTCGATCAGCGACGACTTCGTGATCGCGGCGAACGGCAGCCCGTGATCGTGCATGACCTGAATCACGCTGCGCGTGATGCGCAGATCCCGCTCGACCGGCTGGTATGCATCGGTATTGACGCCGAGCGCGATCGGCTCCGGCACGTAGCGCTTTCTGGAAATCTCGCGCTCGAGTAGTTCGGCCGCGTTGACCTTCGCATAGATGCGGCTCTCGAAATCGAGCCCCGGCGACAGGCCGAGATAGCTGTGAGTCGGCCGCGCGAAGCAGTAGATGCAGCCATGCTCGCAGCCGCGATACGGATTGAGCGACACGCTGAACGGAATGTCGGGCGACTGGTTGCGCGTGAGGATGCTGCGTGCCCGCTCCTCGAATACCTGCGTGCGCAGCGGCACCGGCAAATCGGCGTCGTCCGCCTCGTGTGTCCAGCCGTCGTCGACCGCCTCGCGAAGCGCCGTCTCGTACCGCCCCTGCAGGTTGTCGACCGCCCCGCGCCCCTTGCGAGGCATGGGTGGCGCAACCGGAAATTCATTGTCGGATCGATCGTCCATCGCCTCACCCAGTCACCTGCACTCAATACTGTACATTTATACAGTATTGAGTGCAGCGTGCCAAGGGAGAGATAGGGGGCTATTCGTCGACCGAAATCGTCAGCGTCTCCTTGATTTCCTCCATCACGACATAGCTCTTCGACTGCACTGCGCCCGGCAGCTGCAGCAGGATGTCGCCGAGCAGCTTGCGGTAGTCGGCCATCTCGCCGATCCGCGCCTTGATCAGGTAGTCGAAATCACCGGACACGAGATGGCACTCGAGCACCTCGTCGATCTTCATCACCTCGCGGCGGAACTGCTCGAACATGTTGCCGCCCTTGTGACCGAGCGTGATCTCGACGAACACGAGCAGCGCCGCGCCGAGCTGGGCCGGATCGACCCGCGCGTGATAGCCGGTGATCACCCCGTCGCGCTCCATGCGCCGCACGCGTTCGATGCACGGCGTGACGGTCAGTCCGACCTGCTCGGCGAGATCCTTCATCGCCATCCGGCCGTCGTTCTGGAGCAGTTTGAGGATGCGCCGGTCGAGCTTGTCGAGCGTGCGCACCGGGTGGCGTTGCGTTCTCATTTGTTTATGCTGAAAAGCCAAAAAATACGATAACAAAAACTGCACATTCGACAATACCATAGCGCAAAAAACTAGATCAGCTAGAGGTTACACGGAGCCGCGGGTGCATCCGGCCTCGATCTGGTCCTTCCATCTGGAGCAGCTATGCGAGTCGTCGTTCTGGGCAGCGGTGTAGTGGGCGTGGCAAGCGCGTATTACCTCGCGCGCGCCGGTCATGAAGTCACGGTGATCGACCGGGAGGCCGGCCCGGCGCTCGACACGAGCTTCGCGAACGCGGGCCAGATCTCGCCCGGCTACGCGGCGCCGTGGGCCGCGCCCGGCGTGCCGCTGAAGGCGGTCAAGTGGATGTTCGAGAAGCACGCGCCGCTCGCGATCCGCCTCGACGGCACCCGCTTCCAACTGCAATGGATGTGGCAGATGCTGCGCAACTGCACGGCCGAGCGCTACGCGGTGAACAAGGGCCGCATGGTCCGTCTCGCCGAATACAGCCGCGATTGCATTCAGGCGCTGCGCGCCGACACGGGCATCGAGTACGAAGGCCGCACGGGCGGCACGCTGCAACTGTTCCGCACGCAGCAGCAGCTCGACGGCGCGGCGAAGGACATCGCGGTGCTGCGGGACGCGAACGTGCCGTTCGAACTGCTGTCGCCGGCCGAGCTGAAGAACGCCGAGCCGGCGCTTGCCGCGGTGTCGCACAAGCTGACGGGCGGCCTGCGCCTGCCGGGCGACGAAACCGGCGACTGCCAGCTGTTCACGACGCGCCTCGCTGCGCTCGCAGAAGGGCTCGGCGTCAAGTTCCGCTACAACACGCCGATCGACGCGCTCGCGGTCGCCGGCGGCAAGATCGCCGGCGTGCAGTGCGGCGGCGAGATGGTGCGCGCTGACGCTTATGTCGTCGCACTCGGCTCGCACTCGACCCGCTTCATCGCGAACCTGATGAAGATTCCGGTGTATCCGCTCAAGGGCTATTCGATCACCGCGCCGATCGTCGACGAAGCGGCCGCGCCGGTGTCGACCGTGCTCGACGAAACCTACAAGATCGCGATCACGCGTTTCGACCAGCGCATCCGCGTCGGCGGGATGGCGGAAATCGTCGGCTTCGACAAGCGCCTGCGCGACGCGCGCCGCGAAACGCTCGAAATGTGCGTGAACGACCTGTTCCCGGGCGGCGGCGATACGTCGAAGGCGACGTTCTGGACCGGCCTGCGCCCGATGACGCCGGACGGCACGCCGATCGTCGGTCGCACGCCGGTGTCGAACCTGTTCCTGAACACCGGTCACGGCACGCTCGGCTGGACGATGTCGTGCGGCTCCGGCCAGCTGCTCGCGGACCTGATTTCCGGCAAGAAACCGGCAATCCAGGCAGACGACCTGTCGGTGCACCGCTACCTGAAGGACACGGCAGGCCAGCCGCGCCCGGCTTACGCGTAAGTCGCACCGGCCCGCCGCAGCGCGGGGCTCAATCAAGCAAAAAGGCGCCCTCGGGCGCCTTTTTGCATTGCATCCCGCACCGGCGTCAGAACTGGTCTTCCGTCAACGCGAGCACGCCCTCGCCGCCCTTCGCGCCGACGATCGACGCTTCGAACCCGCCCGCCTGCACGAGAATGTGTTCCGCATAGAACTGCGCGATCGCGATCTTTGCGTCGTAGAACGCCGGATCGTTCGCGCGGTTCGCGTGCGCGGCCACCAGCGCGCGCGCCATCTGCCACCCGCACAGCACCACGCCCGCCAGCTTCAGGTACGGCACGCTGCCCGCGAACACCGCGTTCGGGTCCTGCTTCGTGTTCGCCACCACGTAATCGACCACCGCCGACAACGCCCGCGCCCCCTTCTCCAGCTGCGCCTTCATCGACGCCGCCGCCGCGCCGTCGAGCTTGGCGAGCGCCTCGACCGTCTGACCGATCTCGCCGAGCAGCGCCTTCGCCACCGCGCCGCCGTCGCGCACCGTCTTGCGGCCCACCAGGTCGTTCGCCTGGATCGCCGTCGTCCCTTCGTAGATCGCCAGGATCCGCGCGTCGCGGTAGTACTGCGCGGCGCCCGTCTCCTCGATGAAGCCCATCCCGCCGTGCACCTGCACGCCCAGGCTCGCGACGTCGTTCACCATCTCCGTGCTCCAGCCCTTCACGACCGGCACCAGGTACTCGTAGATCGCCTGATGGCGTGCGCGCGTCGCCTCGTCCGCATGGCGGTGCGCCATGTCGCTGTGCGCGGCCGCCACATAGGCCAGCGCCCGCGCGCCTTCGGTCAGCGCGCGCATCGTGCCGAGCATCCGGCGCACGTCCGGGTGGTGGATGATCGCCACCGACTGCTTCGCCGAGCCGTCCACCGGCCGGCTCTGCACGCGCTCCTTCGCGAACGCCGCCGCCTTCTGGTACGCGCGGTCCGCCACGCCGATCCCCTGCATCCCGACGCCGAAGCGCGCCGCGTTCATCATGATGAACATGTATTCGAGGCCGCGATTCTCCTCGCCGACCAGGTAGCCGATCGCGCCGCCGTGGTCGCCGTACTGCAGCACCGCGGTCGGGCTCGCCTTGATGCCGAGCTTGTGCTCGATCGACACGCAGTGCACGTCGTTGCGCGCGCCGAGGCTGCCGTCGTCGTTGACGAGGAACTTCGGCACGATGAACAGCGAAATCCCCTTCACGCCTTCCGGCGCGTTCGGCGTGCGCGCCAGCACGAGATGGACGATGTTCCCGGCCATGTCGTGCTCGCCCCACGTGATGAAGATCTTGGTGCCGAACACCTTGTACGACCCGTCGCCCTGCGGCTCGGCGCGCGAGCGCACCAACGCGAGGTCGGAGCCGGCCTGCGGCTCGGTCAGGTTCATCGTGCCGGTCCATTCGCCCGAGATCAGCTTCGGCACGTAGCGCTGCTTCTGTTCGTCGGTGCCTGCCGTCAGGAGCGCCTCGATCGCGCCGTCGGTCAGCAGCGGACACAGCGCGAACGACAGGTTCGCCGCGTTCAGCATCTCGATGCACGGCGTCGCGATCAGCTTCGGCAGCCCCTGGCCGTCATACTCGGCCGGATGCTGCAGCCCCTGCCAGCCGCCTTCGACGAACTGGCGGAACGCTTCCTTGAAGCCCGGCGTCGCGGTCACGACGCCGTCCTTCCAGCTGCTCGGCTCGCGGTCGCCGTCGACGTTCAGCGGCGCCAGCACTTCGCCGCAGAACTTCGCGGATTCGTCGAGCACCGCCTGCGCGGTGTCGAAGCCCGCGTCCTCGAAACCCGGCAGCTGCGCGACGGCGTCGATGCCGGCCAGTTCCTTCAGCACGAACAGCATGTCCTTGACGGGGGCGGTATAGCTCATGTTGCTCCTCCATATTCTTCTGCCGACGGCGTAATAAAAAAGGGGCGCTCGTCGCGCCCCTCGTCTCGTGTGCTTACCGCTGAAGCGTCACGCCGCGTCAGCCGAGCTCGTTCACGAGCTCCGGCACGAGCGTGAACAGATCGCCGACGAGGCCGTAGTCCGCGACGCTGAAGATCGGCGCTTCCGGATCCTTGTTGATCGCGACGATCACCTTCGAATCCTTCATGCCGGCCAGATGCTGGATCGCGCCCGAAATGCCGACCGCGATGTACAGCTGCGGCGCGACGATCTTGCCGGTCTGGCCGACCTGGTAGTCGTTCGGCACGTAGCCGGCGTCGACCGCTGCGCGCGATGCGCCGAGTGCCGCTTGCAGCTTGTCGGCCAGCGGCTCCAGCACCTTCGTGTAGTTCTCGCCGCTGCCCAGACCGCGGCCGCCCGACACGATGATCGACGCCGACGTCAATTCCGGACGGTCCAGCTTCGTCACTTCACGGCTGACGAATTGCGACTTGCCCGCATCCGCTGCCGCGTCGATCTTCTCGACCGCTGCGCTGCCGCCTTCCGCCGCGACCGGATCGAAGCCCGTCGCACGCACCGTGATCACCTTGACCGGATCGCTCGATTGCACGGTCGCGATTGCGTTGCCCGCGTAGATCGGGCGCTCGAACGTGTCGGCCGAGTCGACCGCCGTGATGTCCGAGATCTGCGCGACGTCCAGCTTCGCCGCGATGCGCGGCGCGATGTTCTTGCCGTAGGCGGTGGCCGGCGCGAGGATGTGCGAATAATCCTTCGCGATGTTCAGCGCAGTCGCCTCGACGTTTTCCGCGAGGCCTTCGGCCAGCTGCGGCGCGTCGGCCAGCAGCACCTTGCTGACGCCTGCAATCTTCGCCGCCGCATCCGCAGCGGCTTGTGCGTTGTGGCCCGCGACCAGCACGTGAATGTCGCCACCGATCTTCTGCGCTGCCGCCACCGTGTTCAGCGTGGCCGCCTTGATCGACGCGTTGTCGTGTTCTGCAATTACCAGAATCGTCATTTCTTTCCGCTCCCCTTACAGCACCTTGGCTTCGGTCTTCAGCTTCTCGACCAGCGTCTTCACGTCCGGCACCTTCACGCCGGCCGCGCGCTTCGGCGGCTCGACCACCTTCAGCGTCTTCAGGCGCGGCGCGACGTCGACACCGAGGTCTTCCGGCTTCACCGTTTCCAGCGGCTTCTTCTTCGCCTTCATGATGTTCGGCAGCGTCACGTAGCGCGGCTCGTTCAGGCGCAGGTCGGTCGTGACCACGGCCGGCAGCGTCAGCGACAGCGTTTCCGCGCCGCCGTCGACTTCGCGTGCGACCGTTGCCTTGCCGTCGGCTACAACAACCTTCGACGCGAACGTCGCTTGCGGCAGGCCCGCCAGCGCAGCGAGCATCTGGCCGGTCTGGTTCGAATCGTCGTCGATCGCCTGCTTGCCGAGGATCACCAGCTGCGGCTGCTCCTTGTCGACCAGCGCCTTCAGGATCTTCGCGACGGCGAGCGGCTCGACGCCGTCGTTCGATTCGACGAGGATCGCGCGATCCGCACCGATCGCGAGCGCCGTGCGCAGCGTTTCCTGCGCTTGCGCGACGCCGACCGACACCGCGACGATTTCCGTCGCCACGCCCGCTTCCTTCAGGCGCACCGCTTCTTCAACGGCGATTTCGTCGAACGGGTTCATCGACATCTTCACGTTCGCAATGTCGACGCCCGTGTTGTCCGACTTCACGCGGACCTTCACGTTGTAATCGACCACTCTTTTCACTGGCACCAGGATTTTCATGCACACGCTCCAAAGTTACGAATACGACCAGAGACCATTTTATAGCGAGGCCTCGTGACTGCGCGGCCAAGCGGATCCTTCCATCGTGGCTATCGAGGATACTGCTCCTCCGCGGCGGGCCGACAATAGCGAACGGTCGTTCTATTTTAAAAGAGAAAAAACCCGGACGCAAAGCCCGGGTTTTCGATCACGGCCTCTAATCACCGTCGGGCGTCCCGTCCGCCACGCGTTACCAGGCGGCGATCACCGCACCGCCGAATTTGCCCTCGATGAACTGCTTCACTTCGGGCGAATGATAGGCCGCGACGAGCTTCGCGACCCAGGGCTTGCTCCGATCCGCCTCGCGAATCGCGATGATGTTCGCATACGGGCCGTTCGGACCCTCGATCGCGATCGCGTCCTGTTTCGGTTTCAACCCCGCTTCCATTGCGAAGTTCGTATTGATCGCGGCTGCGTCGACGTCGCCGAGCGAACGCGGAATCTGCGCGGCATCCAGTTCGACGATCTTCAGCTTCTTCGGATTGTCGACGATGTCGAGCGGCGTCGCCTTCAGCCCCGCATCCGCACGCAACTTCAGCAGGCCCTGCTTCTGCAGCAACAGCAGCGCACGGCCGCCGTTGGTCGGATCGTTCGGGATCGCGATGCGCGCGCCGGGCTTCAGCTCGGCGAGCGTTTTCACGCGCTTCGAGTAGATGCCCATCGGGAACGTCACCGTCTCCGCGACCTTGATCAGCTTGTAGCCGCGATCCTTCACCTGCGCGTCGAGGTACGGCGCGTGCTGGTAGCTGTTCGCATCGAGGTCGCCGGCGGCAAGCGCCGCGTTCGGCTGCACGTAGTCGGAGAATTCGACGATGCGGATGTCGAGGCCGCCCTTCGCCGCGACCTTCTTAACCGCCTCCATCACCTGCGCGTGCGGGCCGCCCGTCACGCCGACCTTGATGGTCTCGGCGTGCGCCTGCGCACCCGCGAACAGCGCGGCCGCGCCGAGCGCCGCCGCGAACTTCAGCATGAACCGTCGTTGCATCGTCATTCCCCCAAACACGTCGGATGTCGCTTTACTTGTGGCTGAGCCGTCGCACGAGCCAGTCGCCGAACGACTGCACGATCTGCACGAACACGATCAGGATCGCGACCACCGTCCACATCACTTCCGGCAGGTAGCGCTGGTAGCCGTAGCGGATCCCGAGATCGCCGAGCCCGCCGCCGCCGATCGCGCCCGCCATCGCCGAATAGCCGACGAGCGACACGAACGTGATCGTCAGCCCCGCGACGATGCCCGGCAGCGATTCCGGCAGCAGCACCTTGAACACGATCTGCGACGTCGTCGCGCCCATCGACTGCGCAGCTTCGATCAGCCCGCGGTCCACTTCGCGCAGCGCGGTCTCGACGAGGCGCGCGATGAACGGCGCGGCCGCGAGCGTCAGCGGCACGACTGCCGCCGCGGTGCCGATCGACGAGCCCGTGACGAGCCGCGTGAACGGAATCACCGCGACCAGCAGGATGATGAACGGCGTCGAGCGCACCGCGTTCACGAAGCCGCCGAGCACGCGGTTCACCGCGAGGTTCTGCAGCACGCCCTGGCGATCCGTCAGGTACAGCAGCACGCCGAGCGGCAGCCCGACGAGCGCGCCGACCACGCCCGAGATGCCGACCATGATCAGCGTCTCCCAGAACGACTGCACGAACATGTCGAACATTTCACTCAACATACGAAAGCTCCTCCACCACCACGCCTTGCTCGCGCAGGAATGCGAGCGCCTGTCCGACCTTGCCCGGCTCGCCGCCCGCGAGCACCGCGAGCGAACCGAACGCCTGGCCCTGGATCTCGTCGATCTGGCCGTGCAGGATGTTGAAATCGAGCTCGTAGCGGCGGATCGTCTCCGACAGGATCGGCTGGTCGACGCCCGACCCCGTGAACGCGAGACGCAGCAGGTGGCCGCTGCCCGTCTTGAGGCGCTCGGCGACGCGCACCTTCAGCGCGGGCGGCAGCTCCTGCGCGATCACGTCACCGATCAGCGCGCGCGTCACTTCGTGGCGCGGCTGCAGGAACACGTCGATGACCTTGCCTTCCTCGACCACCCGCCCGGCGTCGAGCACCGCGACGCGATCGCACACCTGCTTGATCACTTCCATCTGGTGCGTGATCAGCACGATCGTCAGCCCCAGCTCGCGATTGATGCGCTTCAGCAGGTCGAGGATCGAACGCGTCGTCTCGGGGTCGAGCGCCGACGTCGCCTCGTCGGACAGCAGCACTTTCGGCTGGCTCGCAAGCGCGCGCGCGATGCCGACGCGCTGCTTCTGGCCGCCGCTGATCTGCGCCGGGTAACGGTCCTTCTGCGCGGACAGCCCGACGAGGTCGAGCAGCGGCAGCACCGCGGCCTCGATGTCGGCGCGGCTCGCGCCGGCCAGCTCGAGCGGCAGCGCGACGTTGTCGAACACCGTGCGCGACGACAGCAGGTTGAAGTGCTGGAAGATCATGCCGATCTCGCGCCGCGCTTCGCGCAGGTCGCGCGTGGGCAGCAGCGTGAGGTCTCGCCCGCCGACGACGACGTTGCCTTCGGTCGGCCGGGTCAGCAGGTTGATGGTGCGCACGAGCGTGCTCTTGCCCGCGCCGCTGCGGCCGATGATGCCGAACACCTCGCCCTTGGGAATCGTCAGGTTGACGTTGTGCAGCGCCTCGACCCAGCCGTTCGGGCCGGGGAAGCGCTGCGACAGATTGCGTAATTCGATCATGTAAACAAAACGGCGGACGGCTGGGGAGCAGGCCCGCCCAGTCGGCCGCCGATGGATCCGGAATAGCCGGCGATTTTACCGCAAACCCCTCATTCCCCTTAATAATCGATTCCGATCTTTTCATAACCAGGCGAAATTAGAGGAAAGCGCTGGCGCGTGGCGGCGGCGCGGCGTCTATGATCGGGAGCGCGACGACAAACGATCGAAGGGGACAAGCCAGATGACTGCTACCACCACCCCGGCCTCCGCGCCCGCCGCTGCGTCATCCGGGTCACCCGCTACGCGCGCGCCGCGCATGGGGCGGCTGCGCACCGCCGACGGGCTGGAGCTGGCATCGTACCGCTGGCCGGCCGGCGACGGCGCCGCTGTGCCGCGCGCGACGGTCGCGCTCGTGCATGGCCTCGCCGAGCATGCGGGGCGCTACGACGCGCTCGCGACGCGCCTGAATGCGGCCGGCATCGACGTGCTGGCGGTCGACCTGCGCGGGCATGGCCAGTCGCCCGGCAAGCGCGCGTGGGTCGAACGGTTCGACGGCTACCTGAACGATGCCGACGCGCTCGTCGACGAAGCCGCGCGAAGCGGTGCGCCGCTGTTCCTGATGGGGCACAGCATGGGCGGCGCCGTCGCGGCGTTGTATGCGATCGAGCGCGCTGCGGCGCGCGGCCGCGCGTTCGCGGGCCTCGTGCTGTCGAGCCCGGCGCTCGCGCCGGGCCGCGACGTGCCGCGCTGGATGCTTGCGGTAAGCCGCTTCATCAGCCGCGTGTGGCCGACCTTCCCCGCGATCCGGATCGATGCGGCGCTGCTGTCGCGCGATCCGGCCGTGGTCGCGGCCAATCGCGCCGATCCGCTCGTGCATCACGGCGCGGTGCCCGCGCGCACCGGCGCGGAAATCCTCGACGCCATGGCGCGCATCGAACGGGGCCGCGGCGCGCTGCGCGTGCCGGTGCTCGTCTACCACGGCACCGAGGACAAGCTGACCGAGCCGGACGGCAGCCGCGCATTCGGCGCGCGCGTCGGCTCGCCCGACCGCACGCTCACCCTCTACGAAGGGGGCTTTCACGAAACGATGAACGACCTCGAGCGCGACCGGGTGATCGACGCGCTGATCGCGTGGCTGCACGCGCGCGCGCCGCTGCGCTGACCGGACGGCTTGCGGCGTCAGATGCCGGCCAGCACGCGCAGGTGCGCGACGACGCTGCGCCCGAGCGCGGACAGGTTGTAGCCGCCCTCGAGGCAGCTGACGATGCGGCCCTGCGCGTGACGGCGCGCGACCTCGACGATCTGCGCGGTCAGCCATTCGAAGTCCGCCTCGACGAGACCGAGGCCGCCGATGTCGTCCTCGCGATGCGCGTCGAAGCCCGCGGACACGAACAGCATCTGTGGCTTGAACGCATCGAGGCGCGGCAGCCAGAACATATCGACCGCCTCGCGGATCGCCATCCCGTTGCTGCGCGCCGGCATCGGCAGGTTGACCATGTTCGGCGCCTGATGCTCGGCGCCCGAGAACGGATACAGCGGGTGCTGGAAGAAGCTGCACATCAGCACGCGCTCGTCGTTCGCGAACGCGGCTTCGGTGCCGTTGCCGTGATGCACGTCGAAGTCGACGATCGCGACGCGCTCGAGGCCGTGCACGTCGAGCGCATGCCGCGCCGCGATCGCGACGTTGTTGAAAAAGCAGAAGCCCATCGCGCGCGCCGGCTCCGCGTGATGGCCGGGCGGCCGCACGCTGCAGAACGCATTGCCGTAGCGTCCCTCGATCACCGCGTCGGTCGCCGCGATCGCGGCGCCGGCCGCGCGCAGCGCCGCGCGCCACGTATTGCGATTCATCAGCGTGTCGGGATCGATCTCGGCATAGCCGTCGGCCGGCGTCATGCCGCGGATGTAGTCGATATGAGCCTGCGTGTGCACGCGCGCGAGCGCCACTTCGCTCGCGAACGGCGCGGTCTCGTGCGCGATCAGGTCGTCGATGCGGCTCGCGATCAGTTGATCCTGGATCGCCGACAGGCGAGCCGGACACTCCGGATGCCATTCCCCCATCTCGTGCAGCATGCAGTCGGGGTGCGTAAAGAAGGCGGTTGCCATAAGCGTCGTCCGCGGCGCATGCGCGCCGCAGGTCTCCATCAATGAGGTCCATCGTCTGTCGCGAATTCGCCGCTAACTTACCACAACGGGGCGCCGTTTCGCCCCGGCGCGGCGGATGCGTCGGGTATACTGCGCCGAACACATTTGCCTTGTCCGCCCCGGTTCGTCATGAATTACAAGAAGCCTGCCGCACCCTTCTCCGCGCCGTACCGCGTTCGCCTCCCACTCGTTGCCATCGCCCTCGCCGCCGCGCTGTCCGCTGCGCCGGCCGGTGCGCAAACGCAGCCGGCGGCGTCCGCCGGCACGCGCGTCGCGCAGGCCCAGCCGCAGCAGCCGGCGCCGCAAGGCCAGACCTTCGAGGAAGAGATCGTCCCGCAGCGTTATGCGAACAACGCGCAGGTCGATGCATTCATCGACGAGATGGCGAGCCGCCACGACTTCAATCCGGCCGGCCTGCGCGCGCTGTTCGGGCGCGTGAGCTACTCGGCGACCGCGGTCAAGCTCGTGAAGCCCGCGCCGTCGCCGACGGTGAAGAACTGGCGCGTGTATCGCTCGCGCTTCATCGAGCCGATCCGCATCAACGCGGGCGTGAAGTTCTGGAAAGCGAACATGGCGACGCTGCAGCGCGCGTCCGAGGAATTCGGCGTGCCGCCGGAGGTGATCGTCGGCATCATCGGCGTCGAGACGATCTACGGCCGCTACATGGGCAACTTCCGCGTGCTCGACGCGCTGACGACGCTCACCTTCGATTATCCGGACACACCGAATCGCGACAGCCGCCAGGCGACGTTCCGCAAGAACCTCGAGGACTTCCTCGTCTGGACCCGCGACAACCAGCTCGACCCGACCACCGTGCTCGGCTCGTACACTGGCGCGATCGGCATCCCGCAGTTCCTGCCGAGCAGCATCCGCGAATACGCGGTCGACTACGAAGGCAACGGCCACGTCGACCTGCGCAACAGCCCGGCCGACGCGATCGGCAGCGTCGCGAACTACCTGAAGCAGCACGGCTGGGAAAACAATCGCCCGGTGGTCTGGCAGATCGCACCCGACATCGGCAGCCAGGGCATCGCGCAGGCCGCCGCGGACGGGCAGCCGGAACCGCACTGGGCGCTGTCGCAGCTGTTGCGCGCGGGTCTGACGCTCAACGAGCCGGCGATCAATATCGCCGCCGAGGCGGACACACCGGTCACCGTGGTCGATCTGCCGTCGCCGGGACGTGCGACCGAATACCTGCTCGGCCTCAAGAATTTCTACGTGCTGACGCGCTACAACCGCAGCTTCTTCTATGCGCTCGCGGTCTACCAGCTCGGCGAAAGCGTGAAGGCGCAGATGGAAGCGACCGGCGCGCTCAGGCCCGCCGCCGCGAACCCGCCGCAGGCTGCGCAGTAAGCGCTCCGGCCACAAGCAAGAAGCCCCGCGATCGCGGGGCTTCTTCGTTTGATGCGTCGGGTCTCGCTTACGCGGGAAACACACCCGTCGACAGATAGCGGTCGCCGCGGTCGCAGATGATGAACACGATCGTCGCGTTCTCGACCTGGCGCGCGATGCGCATCGCGACTTCGCACGCGCCGCCCGACGAAATGCCGGCGAAGATGCCTTCGACGGCCGCAAGCTTGCGTGCCATCGCTTCGGACGCCGCCTGTCCCACGTTCTCGACGCGGTCGACACGGCTGCGATCGAAAATCTTCGGCAGATAGGCTTCCGGCCACTTGCGAATGCCCGGGATGCGCGAGCCCTCTTCCGGTTGCGCGCCGACGATCTCGATCTTCGGGTTCTGCTCCTTCAGATACTGCGACACGCCCATGATCGTACCGGTCGTGCCCATCGCCGACACGAAGTGCGTGATGCGGCCTTCGGTGTCGCGCCAGATTTCCGGGCCCGTCGCTTCATAGTGCGCGAGCGGGTTGTCCAGGTTCGCGAACTGGTCGAGGATCACGCCCGTGCCTTCGCGCTGCATCTGCTCCGCGAGATCGCGCGCCAGCTCCATCCCGCCCTTGACCGGCGTGAGGATGATTTCCGCGCCATAGGCCGCCATGCTCTGGCGGCGTTCGACCGACAGGTCCTCCGGCATGATCAGCACCATCTTGTAGCCGCGGATCGCCGCGGCCATCGCGAGCGCGATGCCCGTGTTGCCGCTCGTCGCCTCGATCAGCGTATCGCCCGCCTTGATGCGGCCGCGCGCCTCGGCCTTGCGGATCATCGACAGCGCCGGGCGATCCTTCACGGACCCCGCCGGGTTGTTGCCTTCCAGCTTCGCGAGAACCACGTTGTTGCGCGCGCGAATCTCGTCGTCCGGCAGGCGGACCAGTTGCACCAGCGGCGTGTTGCCGATCGTGTCTTCGATAGTTTTGTAAGCCATGGAGGTACCGTGAGTGCGATGCCGATCAATCGATGGATTTTAAACCAGCGCAGAAGTGCGCGCCGCCTGCCCCCATTGCAACGATGGATACCGGCGCCGGGCCGGCATGTGCACGCAAGCGGGACGTCCACGCAAAAAACCCGCGGCATGCCGCGGGAAACCGTCGCAATGACGGTCTGAAGGAGCCTATTCATCCGGCTCGCGAACCCGACCCCGGGCGCGCTATTTCTGGGCGGTGCGCGCCGCGGACGGTTTGGCCGGCAACGTCGGCGGCGGCGCGGCCGCAGGCTTGGCGGCGGCCGGCGCGGCGCCGGCGCCGGCCGCGCCGACCGTCAGCCCTTCGCGCTGCAGCCGCTCGACCGTGTGACCGCCCATGCCCTTCACGCGCGCCGCGAGGTCGTCGGCATTCTTGAACGGACCGTGCGCGCTGCGTTCGTCGAGGATCGCCTTGGCTCTCGCGGGCCCGATGCCCTTGATGCCGATGAGCGCATCCTCGCCCGCGGTATTGACGTCGACGGCCGCCCACGCCGACGCAATCGCGCCGAGCAGGGCCGCTGCAGCGAACCATTGCTTGATCATGTTCCGGATCTCCAAGTGAAAACGGCCGGCGGCCGCCGACCGTGAGACCCAGTCTAAGGATTCGACGCGCCGGCTTAAACCTGGCCGGACAGCCAACGTACGTAGCGGTCGACGCCTTCCTGCACCGTCAGGAACGGCGCATCGTAGCCGGCCGCGCGCAGCTTCGTCTGATCCGCCTGCGTGTAGCACTGGTACTTGCCGCGCAGCGCGTCCGGGAACGGCACGTATTCGATCAGGCCCTGCTCGACCTGCTGCGCGAGCGTCAGCGGCGGCAGGTTGTCGAGCGCACGCAGCGTGTTGACCACCGACGTCGCGACGTCGTTGAACGGCTGTGCGCGGCCCGTGCCGAGGTTGAAGATGCCCGACTTCTCCGGATGATCGAAGAAGAACAGGTTCACCTTCGCGACGTCCTCGACCGACACGAAGTCGCGCGTCTGCTCGCCCGGCGCGTAGCCGTTGTATTCGCCGAACAGCTTGACCTTGCCTTCCGCGCGGAACTGGTTGAAGTTGTGGAACGCGACCGACGCCATGCGGCCCTTGTGCGTCTCGCGCGGGCCGTACACGTTGAAGTAGCGGAAGCCGGCGATCTGGCTCTTCGCGCTCGGCAGCACGCGGCGGACCACCTGGTCGAACAGGAACTTCGAATAGCCGTAGACGTTCAGCGGCGCCTCGACCTCGCGCTCCTCGACGAAGCGCGTCGAGCCGCCGTAGGTTGCCGCCGACGACGCGTACAGGAACTGCGCGCCCTGTGCGAGGCACGCGTCGAGCACCGCGCGGCTGTAGCGGAAGTTGTTGTCCATCATGTAGCGGCCGTCGTGTTCCATCGTGTCGGAACACGCGCCTTCGTGGAACACCGCACGCACCTTGCCGAAATCGCCGCGCGCGAAGCGCTCGACGAATTCGGTCTTGTCGAGATAGTCGTCGATCTCGCAATCGACGAGGTTCCGGAACTTGTCGGCGCGCGTCAGATTGTCGACCGCGATGATGCGCGTCTCGCCGCGCTCGTTGAGCGCCTTGACGAGGTTCGCGCCGATGAAACCGGCTGCGCCGGTGACGATGAGGGTCATGATCGTCCTGCCTGAAAAGAGAAATGAGGCCGCGCGCCGCGCGTTCGTCGCACCGCGCGCCCGCGCTCAATGAAACAGTTCGTCGTAGTCGACCGTGGCCGTCCCAAGCTTGCCGACCACGATCCCCGCCGCGCGATTCGCCAGCACGACCGCGTCGACAAGCGGCACGCCCGCGCCGAGCATCGTCGCGACCGTCGCGATCACCGTATCGCCCGCGCCGGACACGTCGAACACTTCGCGCGCCAGCGCCGGCGCGTGCAGCTCGCCCGCCTCGGAGAACAGCGTCATGCCCTCCTCCGAACGCGTGAGCAGGAGCGCGTCGATGCCCAGCGATGCACGCAGCGTCGCGACCCGGTTGCGCAGGTCGTCTTCCGACTTCCATTGCCCGACGACCTCGCGCAGCTCGGCACGGTTCGGCGTGATCAGCGATGCGCCGCGATAACGCTCCCAGTCGTCGCCTTTCGGATCGACGAGCACCGGCTTGCCGGCCGCGCGTGCCTTCGCGATCATCGTCGTCACGTGCGTGAGGCCGCCCTTCGCGTAATCCGACATCAGGATCACGTCGTGCTGCGGCAGCAGCGCGTCGAAACGTGCGAGGCCCGCCAGCAGCACCTCGTGGGTCGGCGTCGCCTCGAAATCGACGCGCAGCAGCTGCTGCTGGCGTGCGAGCACGCGCAGCTTGATCGTCGTCGGCAACGACGGGTCGCGCTCGAGATGCGGCGTCACGCCGCTCGTGCCGAGCAGCTCGACGATCCGCTCGCCCGGCTCGTCGCAGCCGACCACGCACAGGAGCCCCGCCTGACCGCCGAGCGTCACGGCGTTGCGCGCGACGTTCGCCGCGCCGCCGAGCCGCTCTTCCTGGCGCTGCACGTGCACGACCGGCACCGGCGCCTCAGGCGAAATGCGGTCGACGTTGCCGAACCAGTAGCGATCGAGCATCACGTCGCCGACGACCAGCACGCGCGAGCCCGCCAGCTGTTCGCGCGGCACCGGGGCCACTTCGCGCGGGGCGCTCATCGTCAGATCATCCACGGGAGCCAGCCTGGGGGTCGACATGGGGGCGTCCGATCGCGTAGTAATCGATGCCGAGCTCGGCCAGCGCTTGCGGCTCGTACAGGTTGCGGCCGTCGAAAATCACCGGCGCCTTCAGCTCCGCCTTGAGCCGGTTGAAGTCGGGGCTCCTGAATTCCTTCCATTCGGTCACGATCACGAGCGCGTCGGCGCCCGTCACCGCCACGTCCTGCGTGTCGACGAAGTGCAGGCGCGACAGCGCGTCGGAACCCTCGCCGAGATCCAGCGCGAACACGCGGCGCGCCTCGTCGATCGCGACCGGATCGTATGCGCGCACCGTCGCGCCGCGCTCGAGCAGCTCGGCGATCAGGCGGCGGCTCGGCGCCTCGCGCATGTCGTCGGTGTTCGGCTTGAACGCGAGGCCCCAGACCGCGAACTCGCGGCCGGTCAGATCCGCGCCGAAGCGGTGCTCGATCTTGCCGAGCAGCACGGCCTTCTGCGCGTGGTTCGCCTCCTCGACTGCCTCGAGAATGCGCAGCGGCTGGCCGTTTTCGCTCGCGGTGCGGATCAGCGCCTGCACGTCCTTCGGGAAGCACGAGCCGCCGTAGCCGACGCCCGCATACAGGAAGTGGTAGCCGATGCGCGGATCGGAGCCGATCCCGCGGCGCACGGCCTCGATGTCGGCGCCGACCTTGTCGGCCAGGTTCGACATCTCGTTCATGAACGAGATGCGCGTCGCGAGCATCGCGTTCGCCGCGTACTTCGCGAATTCCGCCGAACGCACGTCCATGTAGATTGTGCGCTCGTGGTTGCGGTTGAAAGGCGCGTAGAGCTTCTTCATCTTCTCGCGCGCGATCTCGCCCGTCTCGTCGCCGTCGACGCCGATGATGATCCGGTCCGGACGCATGAAGTCCTCGACCGCCGCGCCTTCCTTCAGGAATTCGGGATTCGACACGACCGAGAACCGGTGCGCGACGCTGCCCGCCAGGCCGCGCGCGGCCAGCGCCTCGTCGACCACGCCGCGCACGCGCTGCGCGGTGCCGACCGGTACGGTCGACTTGTCGACGATCACCTTGAAGCCGGTCATGTGGCGGCCGATGTTGCGCGCCGCTTCGAGCACGTATTGCAGGTCGGCCGAGCCGTCCTCGTCGGGCGGCGTGCCGACCGCGATGAACTGGATCTCGCCGTGCGCGACGCTCGCCTCGACGTCGGTCGAGAAGCGCAGGCGCCCGGCGGCGCGGTTGCGGGCGATGATGTCCAGCAGGCCGGGTTCGTGAATCGGCATGCCGCCGTTGTTCAGGATGTCGATCTTGCGCGGATCGACGTCGAGGCAGAAGACGTCGTGGCCGATCTCAGCCAGGCACGAACCCGTGACGAGACCGACGTAACCGGTGCCGATGATGGTGATTTTCATAGATGTTCCGGTGATGGTTCCCGGTGATTGACTAACTTGGCCGCCGGGCCGCGCCCGGCGGCGTCCGCATCGCGTTCGCCCAGCCGGCCTCGATCAGTTCGGCACGGCGGGTTCGACGCGACGCGGCGCATAGGTTTCCCAGCCGCTGCATCCGGGGCATTGCCAGTAGAAGAGCCGCGCCCGGAAACCGCAATTCTGGCACGTATACCGTGGCAGATTCTTGGTGCGCTGCTTGATCAGCGCACGCATCATTTCAAGTTCCTTACGACGCGCTTCGTCGGCCGTCGCGATCTGCGCGTCGAGCAGGTGCAGCATGCCCGACAGGTTCGGCGACTTTTCCATCTGCGCGCGCGCGAGCAGGTGCGCGGCATCCTGGCCGCGCAGTCCGGCGATGTGCTGGTACGCGGTGTCGAGCAGGTCGTTCGACGGGTAGCGGTCGACATAGTCCATCAGCAGCTCGGCGCCCTCGCCGGCCCGGTCGAGCGCGACATAAGCCTTCATCAGCTTGTCCGCGACGAGCGGCAGGTAGGCCGGGTTCTGCGACTCGACGCGCTTCCAGTGGTCGATCGCGGCCGCATGGTCGCCGGCCGCCGCCGCGGCGTCGCCGGACAGGATCGTCGCGCGGACGTTCTGCGGATTCGCGGCCAGCGCGAGCCGCAGCTGCTCCGAGGCAGCCGCCGCGTTCTTGCGTTGCAGCGCCTCCTGCGCGAGCTCGCAGTGGAACTGCGCGATCTCGGTGCCGAGAGAACCCGCGCCCATCGACTCGATGCGCTTCGCGGTTTCGATCGACTTGTTCCAGTCCTTCTCGATCTCGTAGATCGTCAGGAGCGCACGCTGCGCGCCGAGTGCACGGTCGCCGTCGACCAGCTTGTGGAAGGCTTCTTCCGCACGATCGAGCAGGCCGGCCTTCAGGAAGTCCTGGCCGAGCTCGTACAGCGCGTGGTCGCGTTCGTTGACGGGCAGGTCGGTGCGGCTCAGCAGGTTCTGGTGCACGCGAATCGCGCGATCCGTTTCGCCGCGACGGCGGAACAGGTTGCCGAGCGCGAAGTGCAGCTCGACCGTTTCGGGGTCGAGCTTCGCGACCTCGATGAACGCGTCGATCGCCTTGTCGGGTTGTTCGTTCAGCAGAAAATTCAGGCCGCGGAAATACGAGCGCGGCAGGTTCGCGCTCTCCGACAGGAGACTCTTCAGGTCATAGCGTGACGCCACCCAGCCGAGTGCGAAAGCGACCGGAATCGCGAGCAACCACCAGAAATCCAGATCCATGCGAAATATCGAAGCGGAATCGAAAACCGCGCAGCCTTCGCGCGGCTTGAAAGGTCGTTAAATGACCGGCGGCATCGGCGGTTGGTCGATGACGGCCGGAGTTTCGCGCGCCGCGCGCAGATCGCGCTTCAGGCGCCCGTTCTCGACGCGCATGCGGAAGATCGCGGGCACGGCGGACAGCAGGCCGGCAATCAGCCCGACGCCGAAGAAAGCGAGGCCGATCAGGATCAGCGGAGCTTGCCATGCGTAGCCGGCGAGGAAATTCAGCGTCGCGGTTTGCGTATTGGCCAGCGCGAGCACCAGCAACAGCACGAACACCAATACCCGGATCAGCCAGACGATAAATTTCATGAAGCCCTCTCGATGATTGAGATTTCGCCGCGGCGCGCGCGACTCCCCTTCGCCGCGCCGAATCGACCCGTATTGTAAAGGATGCGTTTCTGCGTCAGCGCATCCGATGCATGCGCGCACCCGCGCGCATCGGACACGTGCCGCAAAAATAAAAAAAGCGCCCGCAAGGGGCGCTCTTCTTCAGCCTTTGCCGGTTGGGTTCCGGGCGGGCCGGGCGACGTTCAGCGATCGTCGTCCGGCTCGTCGGCCTTCAGCGGCTCACCGGCACGGCCGTCGACGCGTTCACGCAACTCCTTGCCAGGCTTGAAGTGCGGCACGAACTTCTCGGGCACCTGCACTTTTTCCCCCGACTTCGGGTTGCGTCCGACGCGGGCCGGGCGACGGTTGAGACCGAAGCTGCCGAAACCCCGAATTTCGATGCGATGCCCTTTGGACAGAGCATCGGACATCGCATCGAGCATCGTTTTCACCGCGAAATCCGCATCCTTGAGGACAAGTTGCGGAAATCGCGATGCCAGCTGCGCGACCAACTCGGATTTGGTCATACTTCAGCAGACCTCGTAAGGCTTACTGGTTCTGGCCGTCGAGCTTGGCCTTCAGCAGCGCGCCGAGGTTGGTCGTGCCCGTCGCGGCGGAGCTGGTGTCGGCTTGCAGGCCGCGGATCGCTTCCTGCTGCTCGGCCGAATCCTTCGCCTTGATCGACAGGTTGATGCCGCGCGACTTGCGATCGATGTTGATCACCATCGCGTTGACCTTGTCGCCTTCCTTCAGCACGTTGCGTGCATCTTCGACGCGATCCTGCGAGATTTCCGACGCACGCAGGTAGCCTTCGATGTCGCCCGTCAGCGTAATGACCGCACCCTTCGCGTCGACCGACTTCACCACGCCGTCAACGATCGAGCCCTTGTCGTTCATTGCAACGTAGTTGCTGAACGGGTCGCCTTCGAGCTGCTTGATGCCGAGCGAAATGCGCTCCTTCTCGACGTCGATGCCGAGCACGATTGCCTCGACTTCGTCGCCCTTCTTGTACTTGCGAACCGCTTCTTCGCCAGCTTCGCTCCACGACAGGTCCGACAGGTGGACCAGGCCGTCGATGCCGCCCGGCAGACCGATGAACACGCCGAAGTCGGTGATCGACTTGATCGCGCCCGTGATCTTGTCGCCCTTCTTGAAGTTGCGGCTGAAGTCATCCCACGGATTCGGCTTGCACTGCTTCATGCCGAGGCTGATACGACGACGGTCTTCGTCGATCTCGAGGACCATGACTTCGACTTCGTCGCCCAGCTGGACAACCTTCGACGGAGCGACGTTCTTGTTCGTCCAGTCCATTTCCGACACGTGGACCAGGCCTTCGATGCCCGATTCCACTTCGACGAATGCGCCGTAGTCGGTGATGTTCGTGACCTTGCCGAACAGGCGGGTGCCCGACGGGTAGCGGCGCGAGATGCCTTCCCACGGATCGTCGCCCAGCTGCTTGATGCCCAGCGAGACGCGGTTCTTCTCTTGGTCGAACTTGAGGATCTTCGCGGTGACTTCCTGGCCAACCGACAGGACTTCGCTCGGGTGACGCACGCGGCGCCATGCGATGTCGGTGATGTGCAGCAGGCCGTCGATGCCGCCGAGGTCCACGAACGCGCCGTAGTCGGTGATGTTCTTGACCACGCCGTTGACGATCGCGCCTTCCTTCAGCGTCTCGAGCAGCTTCGCGCGCTCTTCGCCCTGGGTCGCTTCGATCACTGCGCGGCGCGACAGCACGACGTTGTTACGCTTGCGGTCGAGCTTGATGACGCGGAACTCGAGCGTCTTGCCTTCGTACGGGGTCGTGTCCTTGACCGGACGGGTGTCGACCAGCGAACCCGGCAGGAACGCGCGGATGCCGTTGACCATCACGGTCATGCCGCCCTTCACCTTGCCGGTGATCGTGCCGGTGACGAGTTCGTTGTTGTCGAGGGCCTTTTCCAGCGACAGCCACGATGCAAGGCGCTTCGCCTTGTCGCGCGACAGGATCGTGTCGCCGTAGCCGTTTTCGAGTGCGTCGATCGCGACGGACACGAAATCGCCCGACTGCACCTCAACCTCGCCCTGATCGTTCAGGAATTCCTCGATCGGAATGTAAGCCTCGGACTTCAGGCCTGCATTGACGACCACGAAGTTGTGGTCGACGCGCACGACTTCGGCGGAGATCACTTCGCCGGCGCGCATGTCTTGGCGGGTCAGCGACTCTTCGAACAGAGCCGCAAAGGATTCGGTATTCGGGTTGGAGGTTTGCAGGTCGGACATAAAAATCTGATTGTGCATGGATCGCTGTGCCACGCCGGCCGGAATGGTCGGCTGAAAGAGCCAGATCGAAGTCCACACGGGGTTAAGGGTTCAAAACACGCTCCGCACTTGCGGCGCGGAGCTCCTGCTGCTGCCCTGCCCTTTCAGGCAGGCTGGCCGAGCGCCCGGTACCACTGCAGCACCTGATCGACCGCCTGGTCGATCGAAAGCGCCGACGTATCGAGCAGCTCGGCATCTGCCGCGGGCTTCAGCGGCGCGGCCGCGCGATTGCTGTCGCGCGCGTCGCGATCACGAAGATCCCGGAGCAAGTTATCAATATTAGCAGAAAAACCTTTTTGCATCAATTGCTTATGCCGTCTGGCCGCGCGCGCCTCGACGCTGGCCGTCAGGAACACCTTCAGCACGGCGTCCGGGAAGATCACCGTGCCCATGTCGCGGCCGTCCGCGACGAGGCCCGGCGTCTTGCGGAACGCGCGCTGGCGGGCGACGAGCGCGGTGCGCACCGGCGCATGCACGGCGATCGCCGACGCGCGATTGCCGACCGCTTCCGCGCGAATGTCGTTCGACACGTCCGCGCCGTCGAGCTGCGCGCAGCCTTCGCGGAACGTGATATGGAGATCGTCGATCAGTTTCACGAGCGCGTCGACGTCTTCGGCCGCGATGTCGTAGCGCATGCTCGCCAGCGCGGCGAGGCGGTACAGCGCGCCGCTGTCGAGCAGGTGAAAGCCGAGGTGGGCGGCGACGAGCGCCGCGACGGTGCCCTTGCCGGAAGCGGTCGGGCCGTCGATCGTGATGACCGGGGTCGGGTGAAAGGGTCGGTTGGATTTCATCGGAAATACGGGGTCAGGCTTTCGCGAGCGCGGTGAAGCGGTCGAAATAGTCGGGGAACGTCTTGCCGACGCACTTCGGATCGTTGATGCGCACCGGCACGCCGCCCAGGCTGACGAGCGAGAAGCACATCGCCATCCGGTGATCGTCGTAGGTGTCGATCGCCGCGTTCGGCGTGAGCTTTTCCGGCGGCGTGACGACCAGGTAGTCCGGCCCTTCCTCGACGGTCGCGCCGACCTTGCGCAGCTCGGTGGCCATCGCCGCGATGCGGTCCGTCTCCTTCACGCGCCAGCTCGCGATGTTGCGCAGCGTGCTCGGACCGTCGGCGAACAGCGCCGCGACCGCGATCGTCATCGCCGCGTCGGGAATCAGGTTGAAATCCATGTCGATCGCTTCGAGCTTGCCGTGGTCGTGGCCGATGCCGCGCACCTCGATCCAGTCGTCGCCCATCGTCACGTTCGCGCCCATCTGCATCAGCGCGTTGGCGAAACCGACGTCGCCCTGGATGCTCGCGCGCCCCACGCCCTCGACGCGCAGCGGGCCGCCGCCGAGCGCGCCGGCCGCGAGGAAGTACGATGCCGACGACGCGTCGCCCTCGACCATGATCCGTCCCGGCGACTTGTAGCGGACGCCGGCCGGCACGATGAAGCGCTGCCAGCCGTCGCGCTCGACGGTCACGCCGAAGCGCGCCATCAGCTTGATCGTGATCTCGATGTACGGCTTCGAGATCAGCTCGCCGTCGACCTCGACGACGATCCGGCCGTCCGGCGCCTTCACGAGCGGCAGCGTCATCAGCAGCGCGGTCAGGAACTGGCTCGACACGTCGCCGCGCACGAGGATCGGCGCGTCGACCTTGATCGACGCCGGCTTGATGCGCAGCGGCGGGAAGCCTTCGTTCTGCTCGTAGTCGATCTGCGCACCGATCTGCCGCAGGCCGTCGACGAGATCGCCGATCGGCCGCTCGTGCATGCGCGGCACGCCGTGCACGCGATAGTCGCCGCCGTTGACCGCCAGCGCCGCCGTGAGCGGCCGCACCGCGGTGCCCGCGTTGCCGAGGAACAGGTCGGCCGTCCTCGCGGTAAACGCACCGCGCGTGCCGGCGACGACGCAGGTGTCGCCGTCGCGTGTGAGCCTCACGCCGAGCTTGCCGAGCGCATCGAGCATCACGCGCGTGTCGTCGGAATCGAGCAGGTTGGTGATCGTCGTTTCGCCTTCGGCGAGCGCCGCGAGCAGCAGCACGCGGTTCGAGATGCTCTTCGAGCCGGGCAGGCGCACGGTGCCCGATGCGCTGGAGTACGGGCCGAGATCGAGATATTCCATGGGAGCTTCCTGTTATTTCCTGATCGTTTGGGCTGGCTGTCCGGGGGCGGGCTCGCCGGGCGCGTGCTTGCCGCCGCGCTCCTGCCACGCCGAGCGCGCGGCGCGCGAACGCGCGAACACGGTTTCGAGCGCCGCGCCGTCGCCGGCGTCGATCGCGGCCCGCAGCCGTTCGAGCACGCGCATGTAGCCGTCGAGCTCGTCGAGCAGCGCGGCGCGGTTCGCGACGCAGATGTCGCGCCACATTTCGGGGCTCGATGCGGCGATGCGCGTGAAATCGCGGAACCCGCCCGCCGCATACGAGAATTTCAGTTCCGCGTCCGCCTCGCCGAGGATCTGCTCGACGAGCGCGAACGACAGCACGTGCGGCAGATGGCTCACCGACGCGAACACGCGATCGTGCTGCTGCGCGCTCATCGTCCGCACGTCGGCGCCGGTCGCGCGCCACATCGCGTCGATCCGCGCGACCGACGCCGCCGGATTCTCCGGCAGCGGGCACAGCACGACGTTGCGCCCGACGTACAGGTCCGGCAGCGCCGCCTCGACGCCGCTCGATTCGCGCCCGGCGATCGGATGCCCCGGCACGAACTGCGCGAGGCGCGCGCCGAGCGCGTCGCGCGCGGCGGCCACCACGTCCGACTTGGTGCTGCCCGCGTCGGTGACGATCGTCGCGTCGTCGAGCCACGGCGCGATGCGCGCGAGCAGCGGGCCCGTCTGCGCGACCGGCGCGGCCAGCAGCACCAGATCGGCGCCGGCGAGCGCGTCGCGCAATTGCGCATCGTCGTCGAGCGCCGCGGCGCGATCGATCACGCCGAGCGACACCGCCCGCTCGACCGACGCCGGCGAGCGGCCGACGCCGACGATCTCGCCCGCGCCGCCCGGCGCGCGCTCGCGCAGCGCACGGGCCAGCGATCCGCCGATCAGGCCGACGCCGAAGATGACCAGTTTGTTGAATGCAAAGCCTGACACGACAAGAGCCAAGTTGCGCGTGGCGGCCGATGCCGCGCTACGCGAGAGTCCAGATTCGGGGCGGACCGGCGGCCGGCGCCATGCGCCGAACGTCGTCCGCCCCGCCTTCGGCAGCGCCGACCGGCCTGCCTTGCCCACTCCGGCGCGACGCGCGCCGGCACCACCGCAACGCGCGCCGCGTCAGCGCGCGCGCGGATACGAACCGAGAATCTTCAGGAACGCGGCCTTCTGGCCGAGTTCCGCGAGCGCGGCCGTCACCGACGCGTCGCCCCGATGCCCTTCGATGTCGATGTAGAAGTAGTACTCCCACGTGCCGACGCGCGCCGGGCGCGACTCGAAGCGGGTCATCGACACGCCGTGCCGCGCGAGCGGCTCGAGCAGCTTGAACACCGCGCCCGGCTCGTTCTTCACCGACACGATCAGCGAGGTCTGGTCATAGCCGCTAGGCCCCGCCGGCTGCTTGCCGACGATCACGAAACGGGTACGGTTGTGCGGATCGTCCTGGATCAGCGAGAAGGCGATCTGCAGGCCGTAGTGCGCGGCCGCGCGGTCGCCGGCAATCGCCGCAACCGTCGGATCGGCCGCCGCGAGGCGCGCCGCCTCGGCATTGCTCGAAACCGCCTGCCGCTCGAGTTGCGGCGCGTTCGCCGACAGCCATTGCTGGCACTGGGCCAGCGCCTGCGCATGCGCGCACACGCGCTTCACGCCGTCGAGCGTGCCGTTCTGCGTGAGCAGGTTGTGGTGGATCGGCAGCGCGAGTTCACCGCTGATCAGCAGCTGCGTCTGCAGCAGCAAGTCGAGCGTGCGCGACACCGCGCCCTCGGTCGAATTCTCGACCGGCGCGATGCCGAACGCCGCGGCGCCCGCCTCGACCGAGCGGAACACCTCGTCGATCGACGGGCACGGCAGTCCTTCGATCGACTGGCCGAAATACTCGAACATCGCCTGTTCGCTGTACGTGCCGACCGGGCCGAGGAACGCAACGTGGATCGTCTGCTCGAGCGCGCGGCTCGCGGCCATGATCTCGCGCCAGATCGCGCTGATGTGCTCGCTCGCAAGCGGCCCCGCGCTCATGTCCTGCAGGCGGTTGATCACCTGCAGCTCGCGTTCCGGCCGGAACACCGGCGCGTTGAAGTGCTTCTTGACCTCGCCCACCTCGAGCGCCACCGCCGCGCGCTGGTTCAGGAGCTCGATCAGTTGCGCGTCGATCGCATCGATGCGGTCGCGCAGCGGTTTCAGGCGGGAATTCAGTTCGTCGTCCATGCGTTTTGCCGTGCTGTTGACCAGCACCGCCGCCGTCAGGCGCGGTGCTGCTCGAAATCCTTCATATACTCGACGAGCGCCTTCACGCCCTCGAGCGGCACCGCGTTGTAGATCGACGCCCGCATGCCGCCGACGGACTTGTGGCCCTTCAGCTGCAGCAGCCCGCGCGCCTTTGCGCCGGCAAGGAAGTCTTCGTTGCGCGTTTCGTCGGCCAGGAAAAAGGGCACGTTCATCCGCGAACGCGCCGCCGGCTCGACCTTGTTCAAATAGAAGCTGCTCGCGTCGATCGTGTCGTAGAGCAGCTTCGCCTTCTCGATGTTGCGGGCCTCGATCGCCTTCAGGCCGCCCTGCCGCTTCAGCCACTGGAACACGAGGCCCGCGATGTAGATCGCGTAGGTCGGCGGCGTGTTGTACAGCGAGTTGTTCGCGGCAACCGTCTTCCATTCGAATGCGGACGGGCAGATCGACAGCGCGCGGTCGAGCAGGTCCTCGCGGACGATCACGAGCGTGACGCCCGCCATCCCGATGTTCTTCTGCGCGCCGCCGAACAGCACGCCGTACTTCGCGACGTCCATCGGGCGCGACAGGATGTGCGACGACACGTCCGCGACGAGCGGCACGTCGCCGAGATCGGGAATCTCGAACGTCTCGACGCCGTCGATCGTCTCGTTCGTGCACAGGTGCACGTAGGCCGGATCGTCCGACATCTGCCATTCGGCGCGGGCCGGCGCGCGCGTATAGCCGGCGTCGGTCTTGCCGGTCGCGGCGAGATGCGGCGTGCCGTACTTCTTCGCCTCGTTGAACGACTTCTGCGACCACGAGCCCGTCACGACGAAATCGGCCGTCTTGCGCGACCCGAGCAGGTTCATCGGCACGACGGCGTTTTCCGCGATGCCGCCGCCCTGCAGGAACAGGATCCGGTGGCTCGCCGGCACGTCGAGCAGCTCGCGCAGGTCGGCGAGCGCCGTTTCGTGGATCGACATGAATTCCTTGCCGCGATGGCTCATCTCCATCACGCTCATGCCGCTGCCATGCCAGTCGAGCATTTCGTCGGCGGCTTGCCGCAGCACTTCCTCGGGCATCGCCGCGGGGCCGGCGGAGAAATTAAAGACGCGCATCGTGAAAACCTCGGGAGGGACGCGGCCGGCTCGCCGCCGGCAAAGGAACCGCGCCAGAAAAGAAATGGCCGCTTGCGCTCACGCGCAAACGGCCATTATCGCACTGTCGTCAGGCTCCCGCCAAACCCGGCCGCGCGGCCGGGGGCGGACCGCGACCGCTTACTTGCCCGGCTTGACTGCGGAGACTTCCTTGTCAGCCTGCGCACGCGTCGCCTGGATCGCTTGCGGCATGTACTTCTGCATCAGGCCGTTGACCACGTCGCGGCCGACCTGATCCTGCACCTGGATGAACTTGCGGCCCGTCGTGCTCTTGTAGAACGTCGTCAGATCCTTGATCTCCGACGTGCTGTAGTACTTCGCGTACGCGTCGTACTGAGCCTGCATCGCGTCGTTGCTGAACGCCGACGTCGAGAACACCTTGCCTGCGCCGTCGACCAGCTTCGGCACCGCGTTCTTCTGCAGCGTCGGGACCGCAGCCTGCTTCTGCTTGTCGTTCAGCGTCTTGTTTTCCGACAGCGCGTCCGACAGGATCGCCGGCACCAGCTGCTTCGCCTGCATTTCAGCGCTGTTGCCGATTGCCGACACGAGCTTCGGCGCGTCGATCGCGTCGAGCAAATCCTTGATCGCAGCCTTCTTGTCGGCGTCGATCGGCGCAGCCGCCGCCGGAGCCGGCGCGGGGTTCGACAGCGATTGCGCCATCGCGAACGTCGGCACCAGTGCAGCCAGCAGGACCAGTCGCTTGAATTGCTTTTGCATCATCACTCCCTTCTTGGAAATATGAATGGGTACTTCGCCGCACGCGGCGCGCTTATTCGCGTTGCGCGCCTGCCTGCGGCCGCTCGAGAGTCACATCCTTGGTCAGGCTTCGCCGTCCGACGCCTCGTCGGCCTCGCCGTCGCCATCTTCGGCTTCCGCGATCTGCTGCAGGCCGGAGAGCTTCGTACCCTCGTCGAGGCTGATGAGTGTAACACCTTGCGTGGCGCGCCCCATTTCGCGAATCTCCGAAACGCGCGTGCGAATCAGGACGCCGGCCGTGGTGATCAGCATGATCTGGTCCTCGGCGTCGACGAGCGTCGCGGCGACCACCTTGCCGTTGCGCTCGGACGTCTGGATCGCGATCATGCCCTTCGTGCCGCGGCCGTGACGCGTGTACTCGGTGATCGGCGTGCGCTTGCCGTAGCCGTTCTCGGTCGCGGTGAGCACCGACTGCTCCTCGCTGCCCGCGACCAGCATCGCGATGACCTGCTGGCCATCCTCGAGCTGCATCCCGCGCACGCCGCGCGCCTCGCGGCCCATCGGACGCACGTCGTTCTCGTCGAAGCGCACCGCCTTGCCGGCGTCGGAGAACAGCATCACGTCGTGCGCGCCGTCGGTGATCGACGCACCGATCAGGTAATCGCCGTCGTCGAGGCCGACCGCGATGATGCCCTTCTTCATCGGGCGGCTGAACGCCTCGAGCGGTGTCTTCTTCACGGTGCCGAGCGACGTCGCCATGAACACGAACTTGTCGGCCGAGAATTCCTTGACCGGCAGCACGACGTTGATCTTCTCGCCGTCCTGCAGCGGGAACATGTTGACGATCGGGCGGCCGCGCGAGTTGCGCGAGCCCTGCGGCACCTCGTAGACCTTGACCCAGTACACGCGGCCGCGGTTCGAGAAGCACAGCATGTAGTCGTGCGTGTTCGCGATGAAGAGCGTCTCGATCCAGTCGTCTTCCTTCATCTGCGTCGCCTGCTTGCCGCGGCCGCCGCGCTTCTGCGCGCGGTACTCGGACAGCGGCTGCGACTTCACGTAGCCCGAATGGGACATCGTGACGACCATGTCCTGCGGGGTGATCAGGTCTTCGGTGTTCAGCTCGGTCGCGTTCAGCTCGATCTTCGAGCGGCGCGCATCGCCGAACTCGGCCTTCACGGCGGTCAGCTCCTCGCCGATCATCACCGTGATCCGCTCGGGGCGGGACAGGATATCCAGCAAGTCTGCGATCTGCGCCATCACGTCGCGGTATTCGCCGATGATCTTGTCCTGCTCGAGGCCGGTCAGGCGCTGCAGGCGCATCTGCAGGATTTCCTGGGCCTGCGTGTCGGACAGCCTGTACAGGCCGTCGCCCTGCATGCCGAACGCCGGGCTCAGCCCTTCCGGGCGATACGCGTCACGGCCGCCTGCCGTGGCGTTCTCGGTCTCGGCGCGGGTGAGCATCTCGCGCACCAGCGACGAATCCCACGCCTTGGCCATCAGCTCCTGCTTCGCGATCGGCGGCGTCGGCGCGGCCTTGATGATCGCGATGAACTCGTCGATGTTCGCGAGCGCCACCGCGAGGCCTTCGAGCACGTGGCCGCGTTCGCGCGCCTTGCGCAGTTCGTAGACCGTCCGGCGCGTGAGCACTTCGCGGCGGTGCGCGAGGAAGCACTGAAGGATTTCCTTCAGGTTGAGCAGCTTCGGCTGGCCGTCGACCAGCGCGACCATGTTCATGCCGAACGTGTCCTGCAGCTGGGTCGCCTTGTACAGGTTGTTCAGCACCACTTCCGGCACTTCGCCGCGCTTGAGCTCGATCACGACGCGCATGCCGCTCTTGTCGGACTCGTCGCGGATGTCGGAGATGCCCTCGAGCTTCTTCTCGTTGACGAGTTCGGCGATGCGCTCGAGCAGCGAGCGCTTGTTGACCTGGTACGGCAGCTCGTCGACGATGATCGCCATCCGCTGGCCGCGGTCGATCTCCTCGAAGTGAGTGGCCGCGCGCATCACGACGCGCCCGCGCCCGGTGCGATAGCCGTCGCGCACGCCGGCGACGCCGTAGATGATGCCCGCCGTCGGGAAGTCCGGCGCCGGGATGATCTCGATCAGCTCGTCGATCGTCGCTTCAGGGTTGTGCAGCAGGTGCTGACACGCGTCGACGACTTCGTTCAGGTTGTGCGGCGGGATGTTGGTCGCCATGCCGACCGCGATGCCCGACGAGCCGTTGATCAGCAGGTTCGGGATCCGCGCCGGCAGGATCAGCGGCTGCATCTCGCTGCCGTCGTAGTTCGGGCCGAAATCGACGGTTTCCTTGTCGATGTCGGCAAGCAGCTCGTGACCGATCTTCGCCATGCGAATTTCGGTGTAACGCATCGCGGCGGCGTTGTCGCCGTCGATCGAGCCGAAGTTGCCTTGCCCGTCGACCAGCATGTAGCGCAGCGAGAAATCCTGCGCCATCCGCACGATCGTTTCATAGACCGCGCTGTCGCCGTGAGGGTGGTACTTACCGATCACGTCGCCGACGATACGCGCCGACTTCTTGTAGGCCCGGTTCCAGTCGTTGTTCAGTTCGTGCATCGCGAACAGGACGCGCCGGTGCACGGGCTTCAGGCCATCGCGGACATCCGGAAGGGCACGTCCGACGATCACGCTCATCGCGTAATCGAGATACGAACGGCGCATTTCCTCCTCGAGGGAGGTGGGCAGGGTCTCTTTGGCGAATTGATCCATGTATCCGTATCTTTTCGGAGCGAAGACGGGAACGCCTTTCGCATGAGCGCTGCATGCGCAACGCAACGCGAGATTCTAACATGCGCCCTTCTCCCGCAAATTCGCCACCCCCTCTATATAAGAAAGGCAAAAGCCGGCGCGGCGGCCCGCATGCCTGCTCGCACCCCGAAAGCACCCCGCCCGGCCATTTCACAAGTACACGCAGTCATTCACATGCACACACGGACATTCCTGCACCGGCGAGCAAATTCGCACCCGCACACTTGACAATCTCTAAAAGTTACGGCAGGGCGGTGTTGCGCATGCGCCACAAACGGAGAGGCGATGTTGGGGTGGGGAGGATTTTTTTTCGTGGGAAGGGAACGATATGGCAAAATGCCAACGCACTGAAAGTTAGACGCTGCTCGAAGTCTACACAGAGCGGCGCCGCGTTTTTTGTGCCGCACCAATGTTATACTTCGAGCAATGTATGACTTGTCACCGTCAACAGGCTCGCAGTAAACCTGCGGTAATCTCAATTTCGAGAGGAGAAATATGAATAAACTTTCAAAGCTCGCGTTCATTGCAGCTACCGCAGTTATGGCTGCATCCGCATCGGCACAATCGGTGCCGGCGTCGCGACAAGCCGTGAATGACAACTGGGTGAACGGTACCGGCGAATACGTCTGGATGAACGGCACGAACGAGCTTTGCTGGCGCGATGCATTCTGGACGCCGGCCACCGCCAACGCGAAGTGCGATGGCGCACTGGTCGCCCAGGCAGCCGCACCGACTCCGGTCGCACCGGCAGCAGCTCCGGCAATCTCGAGCCAGAAGATCACGTATCAAGCCGACGCACTGTTCGACTTCGACAAGGCAACGCTGAAGCCGCTGGGCAAGCAGAAGCTGGACGACTTGGCTGGCAAGATCCAGGGCATGAACACGGAAGTGGTCGTCGCAACGGGCTACACCGACCGCATCGGTTCGGACAAGTACAACGACCGTCTGTCGCTGCGCCGTGCGCAAGCCGTGAAGTCGTACCTGGTCAGCAAGGGCATCCCGGCCAACAAGATCTACACGGAAGGCAAGGGCAAGCGCAACCCGGTCACGACCGGCTGCAACCAGAAGAACCGCAAGCAGCTGATCGCCTGCCTCGCACCGGACCGCCGCGTGGAAGTCGAAGTGGTCGGTACGCAAGAAGTGCAGAAGACGACCGTTCCGGCACAGTAAGCCGCGGTCCTCGACTGCCTCAAAGCCCCGCCTCGGCGGGGCTTTTTCATTGACGCCTGCCGGGGCGCTCGCTGGCCTCGCCGTCCGCCCGCTTATATACTCGGGGCTTGATGCCGCGATGCGTCGCCCTCCTCCCGTAGCCCGTTTGCCGACATGACCAACGCCGATCCGCACGAACTCCAGAAATTCAGCGACCTCGCCCATCGGTGGTGGGATCCGAATGCCGAATTCAAGCCGCTGCACGACCTGAACCCGGTCCGGCTCGGCTGGATCGACGCGCATGCCCATCTGGCCGGCAAGCGCGTGCTCGACATCGGTTGCGGCGGCGGCATCCTGTCCGAATCGATGGCGGGGCTCGGCGCGCAGGTGAAAGGCATCGACCTGTCGACCGAAGCGCTCGGCGTCGCCGACCTGCACAGCCTCGAGAGCGGCGTGACGGTCGACTACGAGGCGATCGCCGCCGAAGCGATCGCGGAACGCGAGCCCGGTACCTACGACGTGGTCACGTGCATGGAAATGCTCGAGCACGTGCCGTCGCCGGCCAATGTCGTCGCGGCCTGCGCGACGCTCGTCAAGCCGGGCGGCTGGGTGTTCTTCTCGACGCTGAACCGCAACCTGAAGTCCTACCTGTTCGCGGTGATCGGCGCCGAGTACATCGCGCAAATGCTGCCGAAGGGCACGCACGACTACGCACGCTTCATCCGTCCGTCGGAACTGGCCGGCTTCGTGCGCGCCACCGATCTGCACGTCGTGGAGATCAAGGGCATCACGTATCATCCGCTCGGCAAGCGCTTCGCGCTGTCGAACGACACCGACATCAATTACCTCGTCGCGTGCCGTCGCAGCGCGTGACAACGATTCGACCGGTATGACGACTTCCCTCTCGCCCACGCGGGCCGCGCCTGACGAACCGGGCCTGCAGCGCTTCGACGCGGTGCTGTTCGATCTCGACGGCACGCTCGCCGATACCGCACCCGATCTCGCGGCCGCCGTCAACAAGATGCAGCGCGCGCGCGGGCTGGCCGAGACCCCGCTCGACACGCTGCGGCCGCTGGCGTCCGCCGGTGCGCGCGGCCTGCTCGGCGGCGCATTCGGCATCACCCCGCAATCGGCCGACTACGACGCGATGCGCGACGAGTTCCTGGCCAACTACGCGACCGACCTTTGCGTGCACACGACGCTGTTCCCGGGCATCGATACGCTGCTCGACGAGCTCGACGCGCGCGGCGTGCGCTGGGGCATCGTCACGAACAAGGCAATGCGCCTGACCGAACCGCTCATCGGCCTGCTCGGCCTCGGCCCGCGTGCCGCATGCGTCGTCGGGGGCGACACGACTCCGCACTCGAAGCCGCACCCTGCCCCGCTGCTGCATGCGGCCGGGCAGCTGACGATTTCGCCCGAGCGCATCGTCTACGTCGGCGACGACCTGCGCGACATCCAGGCCGGCAGCGCGGCGGGCATGGCGACCGTCGCGGCCGCCTACGGCTATTGCGGCGACGGCGCCGCGCCGGGGGACTGGCAAGCGCAGCACCTTGTCGAAACGACGCAGCAATTACGCGAGCTGCTGCGCGATGTTGGGCTATAATGTTGAATCTTATCCGCGGGGGCGACCTGGTTTCGACAGGGGTTGTGAAGCGGCTAGGGCATGTCGAGGACCCGTCACCTCGTTAATCAATGGGAAAAACGTAACTGCAAACGACGATACGTTCGCACTGGCAGCCTAAGGGCCGCCGTCCTCTGCCTAGTTCACTGACGGGCTAGCGTCGCAAGACCGGTAGCAATACCGCCAGAGGTCATTTACGTCAGTTAAGCCTTGGCGGCGTCGCGACGCCCGGGTCGAAAACCTAGCGAATCGCCGTAGCGCAGCGTGTTCGTCCGCGTCGCTGCGGTTAAATCAAATGACAGAACTAAACATGTAGAACTGGTCGTGGAGCGCTTCTGGACGCGGGTTCGATTCCCGCCGCCTCCACCAAATTCTCGCGATGCAACGAACCCCGCATGACGGCCGTCCTGCGGGGTTTTTTGTTGCCTGTGCAATGCATCCGTGGCGCACGGTACCGCCCTCCTTCGAAAAAAGCGCCCAGCCCCGATGGGCCGGGCGGAATGCCGCGGGAAACCCGGCGGCAGGAGGTGACGGATATCGGGCCGCCCCGCGAGCGCCTCACACAGAGGCGCGCGGCGACAGCCCACCCGGGCCCGACCGTTCAGCGCGCCGCGCGACTGATCGTCGCACCTGGCGCTTCGCCCGCCGTCCCGGGTGACGCGCGGCTTAGCTGCCGCGATACAGCAAGTTCATTTCGTCGGCAGTGGCCGGACGCACGCCCGCTGCGCGCGAACCGGACGCCGATGCGCCCTGCGCTTGCGCGCCGTAACCGCTGGCATCGACGCCTTGTGCCTGCGCGACGGCATTGCGCTGCTGCTCGGCGACGCGCGCGGTCGCGGCCTGGATCGCTTCCGGGTAATGCGGATCTTCACCGCGTGCCGAGTTGTAGCCTGCCTGCTGGAGCTGAACCAGTTCGGCGCGCACCTGCGCGCGGGTGATCTGCGAACCCGGCTGGGCGAACGACACGACCGGGGCAACGAGGGCTGCAGCAACGACGACGGCTTGAACGAGCGACTTCATGATGACCTACCTCCAGATTTGTCCGTTTTCGCGATGAACACCTCGTTCATCGCTGACACCTGAAGTTTATGTAGGCAGTTGCTTAAGAATAAGGCAGGTTTCAGGAAGAATGACTTTCAGAATACGGGTTAACCACTAAAGCGCCAGACCCTCCTGGACACCGTTGGCTGCCGGTACGCGCGAAAACGCGCAAGCCCCGCGAAGCGGCATGCTTCGCGGGGCTCGCAATGAATGAAACGCGTGGTGCGTCCGGGAACAAAACCACGCCGGGCGACGCCCGGACGCCCTCATCGTCACTTCATTCGCCGTCCATCGGGCACTTCAGGTTGCAGCCGTTCGGATCGCCCAGGTCGCCCTTGCGGCGCAGCGCGGACTTCTTACCGCTCTGATATTTCTTCGACGGCGCCGACGCCGCGAACGGCATCTGCGGATGTTCATTCAACCGGAACTGGTCGTTCAGGATGCCGCCGGGCACACCGGGCGAATTCTGCGCGAACGCGAGCGGCGAAGCGGCGATCAGCAACCCCGCGGTCAACGCTGCCGCGGCGAGGGGAAGGGAAAGTTTCATGGCGTGACGACGCCTGGCTGGCGTGCTTGTTGGAACGTTGATCGAGCGGCAAGCGTAGCGCAAATCCGCAGCAACTGCAGAGCCGTTCTCGCGCGGCCCGTTACCGTGCGTTGCCGCTGCGCGCCGTCTACGCGTCCGCGCCGGCGAGCCCCGCCGCGACGCTCGTCACCGTGCCGCACGCCGCCGGATCGTAGCCGTCGAGACGCGCGACCCGCTCGACATAGCGCGCATCGCGCAGCAGCGCCAGCACGCCGTCGAGCGGCCGCTCGTCGAGCCGTTCGCGCTCGCAAGCGAAGTAGTAATCCTCGTCGACGACCGGAATGAAATCGAGACCGAAATGGTGCGCGGCCGGCTCGACGCCGAAGCCGAGATCGGCCATCCCGCTGGCGACGAACGCGGCGATCGCCGAATGGGTCAGCTCGGCCGACGCATAGCCGTTGATGCGCTCGGGATCGACGCCGATCCGGCGCAACGCGAGATCCAGCAGCATGCGCGTGCCCGAGCCCAGCTGGCGGTTGACGAAGCGGATGTCGTCGCGCGCGAGGTCGGACAGGCCGCGCACCTGCTTCGGGTTGCCGCGCGGCAAGAACAACCCTTGCTTGCGCCGCGTCAGGTGGATCAGCACGTGGCGCGCGTCGTCGAGCCAGGGGCGGTAGATCTGTGCGCATTGTTCGCGAAACTCGCCACGCGGCAGATGGAACCCCGCCAGCTCGCACTCGCCGCGCGCGAGCGCCTGCACGGCCTCGACGCTCTCGCGATACTTGATGTCGACCGCCGCATGCGCGTCGACCAGGGCAGAGACGAGCGCAGCAACCGCATAACCGTGCGACGCGTGGATCCGCACGCCGCCGTCGCGCTGCGCGAGCCGCCGGTTCAGGTCGCTCGCGATTTCGGCCGCCAGCACGCGCAGGTTCCCGTCGAGACGGCTGCGCGCGAGGCGCTGCGCGTCGACGACCGCCTGCCCGAGCTCGGACAGCACCGAGCCCTTGCCTCGCGCGGTTTCGATCAGCGCGCCGCCGACGCAGGCCTCCAGCGCGCGCAGCAACCCCCATGCATGCCGGTACGACAATCCCTTGGCCTGCGCCGCCTGCGCGATGCTGCCGGTCCCGGCGACGAGCTCCAGCAGCGGCGCGACGTCCGAGAGGCTCGCCTTGCGCCCCTCGCTGTCGCGCACGATCAGATTTGCGTCGCATTCGATTCGAATCATTTATGCACCGTGACTTCCTATTGCGACCGCTCAATGTTCCGCTTATCGTTGATCCAGATCCAACAGAACGAAGTCAGCATGCGCAATATATGAATCATCGGCGCATATGAGACTTTGGAGGAGCATAACAGATGTCCCCGATTTCCGAAGCGCCCGACGCACTCGTCGCGCGGCATGCGCAGAGCGGCCGGTCGCTCGTCGCCGTGCTGCACGCGATCCAGGACGAAGCGGGCTACGTGCCGCCCGGTTGCGTCGCGCCGCTCGCGAAGACGCTGAACCTGTCGCGCGCGGAAGTGCACGGCGTCCTCACGTATTACCACCATTTCCGCACCGAGCCGCCGGCGCGCGTGACGATCCAGATGTGCCGCGCCGAAGCATGCCGCAGCATGGGCTGCGAGGCGCTCGCAGCGCACGCGCAAGCGCGCACCGGCTGCACGTTCGACGCGTCGCAGGCGGGCACCGTCGCGCCGGGCGCCGTCGCGCTCGAATCCGTCTACTGCCTCGGGCTCTGCGCGCAATCGCCGTCGATGACGGTCAACGGCGTGCTGCACGCGAAGGTCACCCCGGAGAAATTCGACGCGCTGCTCGCCGACGCCGTCGCCCACGCTCAGGAGACCGCATGACGACCCGCATCTATGTGCCGCGCGATTCGTCCGCGCTCGCCCTCGGCGCCGACGCGCTCGCCGCCGCGATCGTCGCGGAAGCCGAACGGCGCGGCGTCGCAGTCGACCTCGTGCGCAACGGCACGCGCGGCCTGCTGTGGCTCGAACCGCTCGTCGAGGTCGGCACGGCGGCCGGCCGCGTCGGCTATGCGAACCTGTCGGCCGCCGACGTGCCGGCCCTGTTCGACGCCAACTGGCTCGACGGCGGCGCGCACCCGAGCGGCGTCGGCCTCGTCGACGCGCTGCCGTATCTCGCGCGCCAGCAGCGCCTCACGTTCGCCCGCATCGGCCTGACCGACCCGCTGTCGATCGACGACTACCTGCGGCACGACGGCCTCGCAGGCCTGAAGAACGCGCTCGCGCTCGACGGCGACGCCGCGTGCGACGCGCTGATCGAGTCCGGCTTGCGCGGCCGCGGCGGCGCGGCGTTTCCGGCCGGCATCAAATGGCGCACGGTGCGGCACGCGAGCGCGAATCAGAAATACATCGTCTGCAATGCGGACGAAGGCGACTCGGGCACGTTCTCCGATCGCCTGATCATGGAAAGCGATCCGTACTGCCTGATCGAAGGCATGATCATCGCGGGCATCGCGACCGGCGCGACGATCGGCTACATCTACGTGCGCAGCGAATATCCGCACGCGATCGCGACGCTCGAAGCCGCGATCGCGCGCGCCCGCGACGCCGGCTGGCTCGGCGCGAGCGTACTCGGCTCCGCGCACGCGTTCGAGCTGCACGTCGCGAAAGGCGCGGGCTCCTATGTGTGCGGCGAGGAAACCGCGCTGCTCGAATCGCTCGAGGGCAAGCGCGGCGTCGTGCGCGCAAAGCCGCCGCTGCCGGCGCTCGCCGGGCTGTTCGGCCAGCCGACCGTGATCAACAACGTAATCACCCTTGCGACCGCGCCGGTGATCTTCGCGCGCGGCGCCGCGTTCTACCGCGACTTCGGGATGGGCCGCTCGCGCGGCACGCTGCCGTTCCAGCTCGCCGGCAACATCCGGCACGGCGGCCTCGTCGAACTCGCGTTCGGCGTCACGCTGCGCGAGCTGCTGTTCGATTTCGGCGGCGGCACCGCCAGCGGCCGGCCCGCACGCGCCGCGCAGGTCGGCGGCCCGCTCGGCACCTACCTGCCCGAGCACCAATGGGACGTGCCGCTCGATTACGAGGCGTACACGGCGATCGGCGCGGTGGTCGGCCACGGCGGCATCGTGCTGCACGACGACACGTCGAACCTTGCCGAGCTCGCCGAGTACGCGATGAAATTCTGCGCGATCGAATCGTGCGGCAAATGCACGCCGTGCCGGATCGGCTCCACGCGCGGCGTCGAGACGATCGCGCGCATCCGCCGGGGCGACACGTCGGAGCGCCAGGTCACGCTGCTGCGCGACCTGTGCGACACGATGCTCGCCGGCTCGCTCTGCGCGATGGGCGGGATGACGCCGTACCCGGTGCTGTCCGCGCTCGACCATTTCCCCGAAGATTTCGGGCTCGCCGCCGGCAAGAATGCCGCGCCGGGCCCGGCCAAGGCCGCGGCCTGACCCAGAAGGAGCATTGCATGTCCCTTGATGCGCTCAATTCCAGACCGGGCGGCTGCGGCTCGGGCCAGTGTTCGTGCAAGAGCGCCGCGCAGGCGCGCGCGCGCGACCCGTTCGACGACACCGACTACGGCACGCCGCAGCGTCACGCCGATACCGACGTCACGCTCGAGATCGACGGCCAGCCGGTCACGGTGCCGGCCGGCACGTCGGTGATGCGCGCGGCGATCGAAGCCGGCGTGAACGTGCCGAAGCTGTGCGCGACCGACTCGCTCGAACCGTTCGGCTCGTGCCGGCTGTGCCTCGTCGAGATCGAAGGGCGGCGCGGCTATCCGGCGTCGTGCACGACGCCGGCCGAAGCCGGCATGAAGGTGCGCACGCAGTCCGACCGGCTGCAGGCGCTGCGCCGCAACGTGATGGAGCTGTACATCTCCGACCACCCGCTCGACTGCCTCACCTGCCCCGCCAACGGCGACTGCGAACTGCAGGACATGGCGGGCGTCGTCGGGCTGCGCGAGGTGCGCTACGGCTTTGACGGCGCGAACCATCTGCGCGATCAAAAGGACGAGTCGAATCCGTACTTCACGTACGACCCGTCGAAGTGCATCGTCTGCAACCGCTGCGTGCGCGCCTGCGAGGAAACGCAGGGCACGTTCGCGCTGACGATCGCGGCGCGCGGCTTCGAATCGCGCGTCGCCGCGGGCGAAAGCGAAGCGTTCATGGATTCGGAATGCGTGTCGTGCGGCGCGTGCGTGGCCGCGTGCCCGACCGCCACGCTGCAGGAAAAGTCGGTCGTGCAGCTCGGCCAGCCCGAGCACGCGATCGTGACGACCTGCGCGTATTGCGGCGTCGGCTGCTCGTTCAAGGCGGAGATGAAAGGCACGCAGGTCGTGCGCATGACGCCGCACAAGAACGGCCTCGCGAACGAAGGCCACGCGTGCGTGAAGGGACGCTTCGCCTGGGGCTATGCGACGCACAAGGATCGCATCACGAAACCGATGATCCGCGAGAGGATCACCGACCCGTGGCGCGAAGTGAGCTGGGACGAGGCGGTCACCTATGCCGCGACGCAGTTCCGCAAGCTGCAGGCGAAGTACGGCCGCGACTCGATCGGCGGCATCACGTCGTCGCGCTGCACGAACGAGGAAACCTATCTCGTGCAGAAGCTCGTGCGCGCCGCGTTCGGCAACAACAACGTCGACACCTGCGCGCGCGTGTGCCACTCGCCGACCGGCTACGGCCTGAAGACGACGCTCGGCGAATCGGCCGGCACGCAGACCTTCGCGTCGGTCGCCCGGGCCGACGTGATCGTCGTGATCGGCGCGAACCCGACCGACGGCCACCCCGTGTTCGGCTCGCGCCTGAAGCGCCGCGTGCGCGAAGGCGCGAAGCTGATCGTCGTCGATCCGCGCCGCATCGACGTCGTCGACGGCCCGCACGTGAAAGCGTCGCATCACCTGCAGCTGCGCCCCGGCACCAACGTCGCGATCATCAATGCGCTCGCGCACGTGATCGTCACCGAAGGGCTCGTCGACGCGGCCTTCGTCGCCGAACGCTGCGAGACGCGCGCGTTCGAGCAGTGGCGCGAGTTCGTTTCGCGCGCCGAGAATTCGCCGGAAGCGACCGCAGACGTGACCGGCGTGCCGGCCGAGCAGGTGCGCGCCGCCGCGCGGCTGTATGCGACGGGCGGCAATGCCGCGATCTACTACGGGCTCGGCGTGACCGAGCACGCGCAAGGCTCGACGATGGTGATGGGCATCGCGAACCTCGCGATGGCGACCGGCAACATCGGCCGCGAAGGCGTCGGCGTCAATCCGCTGCGCGGCCAGAACAACGTGCAGGGCTCGTGCGACATGGGCTCGTTCCCGCACGAGCTGCCCGGCTACCGGCATATCGGCGACGCCGGCGTGCGCGCGCTGTTCGAGGACGCGTGGGCGGCCAAGCTGCAGCCGGAGCCGGGGCTGCGCATCCCGAACATGTTCGACGCGGCGCTCGACGGCAGCTTCAAGGGGCTGTACTGCCAGGGCGAGGACATCGTGCAGTCGGACCCGAACACCCAGCACGTCGCGGCCGCGCTGTCGTCGATGGAGTGCATCGTCGTGCAGGACATCTTCCTGAACGAGACAGCGAAGTACGCGCACGTGTTCCTGCCCGGTTCGTCGTTCCTCGAGAAGGACGGCACGTTCACGAACGCGGAGCGCCGCATCTCGCGGGTGCGCAAGGTGATGCCGCCGCTCGCCGGCTACGCGGACTGGGAAGTGACGCTGATGCTCTCCCGCGCGCTCGGCTACGAGATGGACTACGCGCATCCGTCGGAGATCATGGACGAGATCGCGCGGCTCACGCCAACCTTCACGGGCGTGTCGTACGCGAAGCTCGAAGCGCTCGGCAGCATCCAGTGGCCGTGCAACGAGCATGCGCCGGAAGGCACGCCGACGATGCACATCGACACGTTCGTGCGCGGCAAGGGCAAGTTCGTGATCACGCAGTTCATTCCGACGCCGGAAAAGGTCACGCAGCGCTATCCGCTGATCCTGACGACGGGCCGCATCCTGTCGCAATACAACGTCGGCGCGCAGACGCGCCGCACCGAGAACGTCCGGTGGCACGAGGAAGATCGCCTCGAGATCCATCCGCACGACGCGCAGGACCGCGGGATCCGCAGCGGCGACTGGGTCGGCATCGAGTCGCGCGCAGGCCAGACCGTGCTGCGCGCGCTCGTGACCGAGCGCATGCAGCCGGGCGTCGTGTACACGACGTTCCACTTCCCGGAATCGGGCGCGAACGTGATCACGACCGACAGCTCGGACTGGGCGACGAACTGCCCCGAGTACAAGGTGACGGCGGTACAGGTGATGCCGGTCGCGCAGCCGTCCGACTGGCAGCGCGCATACGCGCGCTTCAACGCCGAGCAGCTCGACCTGCTCGAACGCCGTGCGGCCCAGCCCGCGCCCGTGACGACCGGCAAGTGAGGACGCCATGAACACCGGACACCTGATCGACATGGCCAACCAGATCGGCGAATTCTTCGCGTCGATGCCGGATCGCGACGAGGCGCTGGCCGGCATCGCCGACCATATCCGGCGCTTCTGGGAGCCGCGGATGCGCCGCGCGCTGCTGGCGGCATTCGACGATCCGGCCGGCGACGCAGCGCAGCGCGCCGCGCCGATCGTCCGCGATGCGATTGCCGCCTATCGCGACACGCTGACGCCCGCCGACACGCCCGTCTGAACGCCTGACCGGCGTATCGCCGCCGCTACGCGGGCAGCGATACGCCGGCGAACCAGCTCTCGCAGTGGCGTAGCAGCGCGTTCGTGTCGGACGCGAGCCGGCCGCGCGCCGCGATATAGCCGTCGGGCCGCACCAGGTAGAACGACGGACGCGACCGGCCGTAGGCGTCGGCCAGCCCCGCCGCACCGTCGCCTTCGGTATCGGCGACGCGCCACACGCGCACCGCGCCCGGCATGATCCGTTCGAGCGACTGCGCAAGGGCCTGCGCGGCCTCGGCAGCGGGCGGCGGCGCGCCCGCCCCGCCCTCCTGGGGTGGATCCTCGAGCAACAGCAGCGTGAAGCCCGTCGGCTCGTGCAGGTCGAACAGCCGCGCGACGCCCGGCGCCTGCCCGAGCGGCCCGTCGATCACGTGCACGAGCGCATCGGGCGCCCGCTCGCCCGCGCGCGGGCCGCCGTCGAGCACGCGCTCGAGCGTGAGCGGGCTTTTGCGGTACTGCACCCCCAGTTCGCTGACCGTGCGCCGCACCGCGTCGCGCATCGGCCCGAACGACGCCAGCAGCGGCACGACGTGATCGCGCAGCAGCTTCATCGGCCCGCGATCGGCCTCGACGATCTGCGTCAGGAAGCTCGTCTGCCGCAACACGTCGCGCTCGATCGGATGGCGCTCCGTGTGATACGTGTCGAGCAGCCGCTCCGGCGCCCCCGCACCCAGCACCCGCGCAAGCTTCCAGCCGAGGTTGAACGCCTCCTGGATGCCGGTGTTCATGCCTTGCGCGCCGGCAGGGCTATGGACGTGCGCGGCGTCGCCCGCGAAGAACACGCGCCCGTGCCGCAAGCGCTCGACCATCCGGCTGTGCAGGTGGAAATAGGACGACCACGTCAGGTCGCTGACGACGATCGGCGTCCCCATGCGTGCACGGACGATCTCCTGGCATCGTGCAAGCGACGGCCCGCGCTCGTCGGACAGCGCGCCGTTCTCCCGCGGCCGGTCCGCCACCAGCCGGTAGCGGCCGTCGCCCATCGGGAACAGGCCCGCGATGCCTTCCGCCGTCGTGAACAGATGAATCTCGTCGTCCGGCCAGTCGGGAATCGCCGCGAGATCGGCGAGCAGGAACGTCTGCTCGAACGGCCGGCCGGCAAAGCCCACGCCGAGCAGATGCCGCACCGTGCTGTGCGCGCCGTCGGCGGCGATCAGGTACGACGGCGCGAGCCTCTCCTCCGCGCCGCGCGCATCGCGGATCGTCACGTCGAGGGACGCGCCGCCCGCGTCGCAGGCGGTCAGCGTGAGGCCGCGCTCGACCGTCACGCCGAGGCTCTCGAGATGCTCGGCGAGCAGCCGCTCCGTGACGCTCTGGTCGAGAAACAGCAGATACGGATAGCGCGTCTGCAGCGGATCGAAATCGAGCCGGGCGATCACGCGGCCGTCCGCGTGCAGCGCCGCCGCGTGCGCGCGATGCCCGCTCGCGAGAAACGGCTCGACCACGCGGTGCTGCTCCAGCAATTCGAGCGTGCGCGCCTGGATGCCGATCGCGCGCGAATACGGCGACGGCTCCGCCGCCTGGTCGATCACGCGCACCGGCACGCGCGCCCGGGCAAGGCTCATCGCGGCGGCAAGGCCGGTCGGCCCCGCGCCGACGACCAGCACGGGGGGAATATCGAGCAGTTCGTCGACCATGAGAACCTCGATGACACGCGACCCTGCAAGTCTACGCCGCTCCGCCTGACGGGACCATATGCCGGACGGCCGACCGGGGCCCCCTGGCCGGGTATGGGACAATGCGCGTTTCCCGCCAGTTTTCGCGTCATGGATTCCGCCTTCGACCGAGCGTACGCCGCGCATCGCGCGGGCCGCCTCGCCGACGCCGAGCACGGCTACCGCGCCGCGCTCGCCGCCAATCCCGCTGACGCCGACGCGCTGCATCTGTTCGGCGTGCTTCGGCATCAGCAGGGGCAGCACGCCGAAGCGGCCGATCTCGTCGGCCGCGCGGTCGCGCTGCGCCCGGACGACGCCGCGCTGCAGCTCAATCTCGGCAATGCGCTCAAAGCGCTCGGCCGCGTCGAGGAGGCGCTCGACCGCTTTCGCAACGCGCTGACGCTCGCGCCCGAATTTCCGCTTGCGCACTACAACCTCGGCAACGCGTATGCGGCGCTGCAGCGTCACGACGAGGCGATCGACGCGTTCGGCCGCGCGCTGCGGCTCACGCCCGACGACGCGTCGATCCACAACAATCTCGGCAACGCGCTGAACGCGCTCGGCCGTCACGATGATGCGCTGGCCGCGTTCCATCGCGCGCTGGCGCTGCGGCCGGGCCATGCCGGCGCGCACAACAACCTCGCGATGGCGCTGTCCGCGATGGGCCGGGCCGACGACGCGATCGCGCATTTCCATGCGGCCATCGCCGCGCAGCCGCGCTTCGTCGCCGCGCATTTCAACCTCGGCAACACGCTCGACGCGGTTGGCCGCCACGCCGAAGCGGCCGCGGCGTTCGAAGCCACGCTCGCGCTGCATCCGTCCTTTCCGCTCGCGCTGTTCGGCCTCGCGAACGCGCTGAGCGCGCAGGACCGCCATCGCGACGCGCTGCCCTTCTACGAGCGCGCGGTCGGCCTCGATCCGTCGTTCAGCCTCGCATGGCTGAACCTCGGCACCGCGCACCACGCGCTCGGCGCGCACGAGATGGCGCTGCGCGCGTTCGACCAGGCGCTGCGCGTCGAGCCGGACTTCACACTGGCGCAATTGCATCGCGCGGTCACGCTGCTGACGCTCGGCGATTTCACCCGCGGCCTGCCCGCCTACGAGGCGCGCCATGCCACGCCCGGCGCGACACCGCTCGGCGCGCTGCCGCGCTGGCAGGGCGAGCCGATCGCGTCGCGCACGCTGCTGATCCGCGCGGAACAAGGGTTCGGCGACACGCTGCAGTTCGTCCGCTTCGTGCCGCTTGCCCGTGCGCGCTGCGCGCACGTCGTGCTCGAAGTGCAGCCGGAACTCGTCGCGCTGCTCGAGCCGGCCGCCGCTCGCTGGCGCGTCACGCTCGTCGCGCAGGGCGCGGCGAAGGCGCCCGCAGCGGACGTCGGTTGCACGCTGCTGAGCCTGCCGTTCGCGCTCGGGCTGCAGCCGGACGACATCCTGTCCAGCACGCGCTACCTCCACGCACCGGACCCTGCCCGCCGGCGCTTTCGCGGCTCCATCGGCGGGCAGCAACGACGCAAGTTCGGCATCGTCTGGTCCGGGCGGCGCCATGCACGGGACAATCGCTCGATGCCGCTGGCCGCGCTCGAGCCGCTGTTCGCGTTGCCCGACATCGACTGGATCGTGCTGCAGCCGGCCGTCGACGACGACGAGCTGGCCCGCCTCGACGCGCATCCGCGCGTCCACCCGTTCGGCGATCGGCTGACCGACTTCGCCGCGACGGCGGCGCTGATCGAACGGCTCGACGGCGTCGTCTCGATCGACACCGCGGCCGCGCACCTCGCCGGCGCGCTCGGCAAGCCGTTGTGGCTGATGCTGCCGTTCGCGGCCGACTGGCGCTGGTTCGGCGGTCGCGACTGCCCGTGGTATCCGCAGGCCCGGCTCGTACGCCAGCCCGCGCCGGGGCAATGGCGCGACGTCGTGAGCGAAGTCGCCGGCATGCTGCGCACCGCCTGAGCCCATCGGCAGTGTCGAGATCGTGGGCGTAAAGCCGTCGATCGTGGTCGCGAGGCTGTACGCAAGCGAGAGCCGGCCGTGCGCACGTCGGCCGGCATCGCTTCGGTCAGCGCGACGACCATCGCGCCGTTGCATGACGCATAAAGGAACGACCGCCACAGCTCGACCGCGGGCGGTCGCAGGAACGACGGCTGCGCGACCACCCAACTGGACGGCCGGACAGGCGATCACGAGCGTAACCAGCGCAAGCGCGATCAGCACCGGGCGGCGGCCGATGCGGTCCGACAGCGGCAGCCGGACTTCGAGGGCTCCGCCCGGCGCTGGCCGATGAAATCGTGACGATAGACGGCAAGAGCGTTACACGTTTCATGCGATTGCCGTCGGTTGTCGGAACATCGGCCTCCAAATTCGGATTAGTCCAATCGACTGCCGGCGCCCCAGCGATCACAATTTCGGATTTACTTCGACGCCAGCGCCACATCCACTCCCGTGCCGCACCGCGTATCGCCGCCATGAATCCATCGCCATTCGTTCCCGTTGAAGGCGACCTTTCCATTCCCCGATTCCGCCCGCTCGACGGCATCCCGCTCGGGCGCGAATGGACGTTTCGGGGCACGTCGGACGCCCGATCGGGCAGCGCGTACGCCGCGCGGACCAAGACCACGTGCATCGACGTCGAGGCTCCGCATCGCGCCTGCCACTGGACGCCGTCGAGCGATGCGAAGCCCGAACCCGTCGTGGTCCGGCCTCGCTCGCATCCGGACGCTGCCGCACCCGCGCGGCGCGCCGTGCGCGCGTCCTGTTGGACCCTCGGCGCGCTCGGCATCATCGGCGGGCTCATCGCCGCCCACGAGCCGGCTTTCGATCCTGCGCGGGCGCCGGGTAACGCGCAAACGGGCGTCACCGCCGTCAGCCGTGTCGCCCAGCCGCCGGGGCCCGCGCTCGCCGCTGCCCGCGCACCTGCCAGCGAGCCTTCGATCCACGCCGCACCTGAAGCGGCAGCGGCCAGGCCGGTGATCACTGCCGACGCCGCGCCGGTGACCGCCAAAGCCGAACATCAGGTCGTGACGCACGCCGCAGCGATCCCGCGGACGAGTCGTGCAAGCGAACGGCAGGCGACGGCGCGCGCGCAGCCCGCCATGCCCGCCGCGCTCCACCGGGTCGTCGCACGCGTCCAGCCCGCCCCACCGCCGGCGGCAGCCTCCGCGCTTCGACGCGCGTCCACGACAACACCGCTCGACGAGCTCGACAACCCGCAACCGCTGATCGCGCTGGAAAAGGCGCTGCGGGCCGAACATCCCGCGGCCGTGCGGGCGCCGCAAACGGCCGCGGCCGACGGCGACTGGACGTCGCGGCTGTCACATCGGCGCCTGACCGACACGCCGGACGCATTCATGCGCTGACCGGCGTGCTGCAAAAAAAATCAACCCGATCCGCGCAAGCCGATCGGGTTGATTCGTTCAGACTGTCCTGGTCGTCGGACCCGGCGAGGATCGCGTCTTCGCCGGGCCCGCTGTTTCGTCGATTCTTGTCGATCCGGGCCGGCGCGTGGTTACTTGTGCACCGGCAACCCCGTCTCGGTCTGCCGCTCGAGCTGCTGTACCTGCTGTTGCAGTTCGCGCAACTGCGCCTGCGCGGCGCGCTTCTCGATCTGCAGCGCATGCGTCTGCTCCTGCGCCGACTTCTGCCGCTGCGCGACTTCCGCCTGCTGGCTGCGCGCGATGCCCAAGTCCGCCTGCAACTGCTGCGCGCGACTGTTCGACAATGCGATCACACGCTCGAGAAACGCCTTCTGCGCCTGCAGTTCGGTCCGGCGGATTTCGATGTCCGACAACTGTACGGTCTGCTGAATGAAATTCGCATAGATCATTTCCGCGCGACTCTTGTCCTGCGACTTGATCACCCGCCAGAGGTGCTTGTCCTGGAACAGCGCGACGTAGTACGTCATTTCCTGCGGATCGAACATCAGGCTCGCACCGTAGCTGCCGTTGTACGTGGTGCGCATTTCGACGACCTTGCCGTCGCGCAGCATCCGCGTCAGCTCGGCGACGTTGCCTTGCGCGGCCCCATCCGCCGCGGGTGCGGCTTCGCCGCTCAGGCTCGTCACGGCCGGGCGGGTGCCGGCGACGGGCGCCGTGTCGTCGGCGGACCACGCCGCAACGGCGTGCGCGCATGCGGCCATCGCAACGATCCACGTTGCGCATCGGACAGGGGAAAGATTTCGGAAGACCAACGTCAGACTCCGGCGGACGAATCGGGAACTCACGATTATCGTTCAATTCGCCGATGCCGCATCTCGAATTTAACGAGATGCGGCGCGTCGTTGCAACGCTCGACGGTCTTACAGGCGGGTCTCGCGCGCGGCACGCAGGAATGCGTCGAGCAGCGGCGTGCAATCGAGCAGTTCGGCCCCACCCGCGCGATGGAACTCGGGGTGCCACTGCACGCCGACGACGAACGGCGCGCGCCGGTAGCGGATGCCCTCGATGATCCCGTCGCCGGCCGAGACGGCCTCTATGTTCAGGTCACGGCCCAGGTCGCGGATCGCCTGGTGATGGATCGAATTGACGATCGCCTCGCGGCGCCCCGGGAACATGCTCGCGAGCGTCGAGCTGTCGGGGAACCGGATCGCGTGGCGGTGCTGGTCGTAATGCTCGCTCACGTGCGGGTTCGCGGTCGGCACGTCGGTCGCGATGTCCTGGTAGAGCGACCCGCCGAACGCGACGTTGATCAGCTGGCAGCCGCGGCACACGCCGAGCACCGGCTTGCCGGACTCGACGAATTCGTGCAGCAGTTCGAGCTCGTACATGTCGCGCACGCGGTCGCCCGGCCATTCGGGATGTGCGTCCGATGCCGCATAGGTCTGCGGCGACACGTCGGCGCCGCCCTGCAGCAGCAGGCCGTCGAGATGCTTCGCATAGTCGCGCAGGCGGATGTTGCTCGGATGCAGCATCCCCTGATGACCGACGGTCGGAATCATGAAGACCAGCACGTCGCGCGACATCACCCAGTGCGCGATCGATTCCTCCAGGTACTGCAGCGTCTTGCCGCGCAGCCCCTTTGCACCGGGCTCCGGATGGAAGATCCGCGCGGACACGCCGATGCGCAGCGTGCGCTGCGTGATGCGCTGGCCGGCGCGGTCGAACAGGCGGCGCGCACGCGCCGCGATGATCCGGCCGAACACCGACCACGGCGTGTCGCTCTGCTTCAGATAGGCGGGCGGCGCGGTCTGCGCGCTCGCGGGCGGCGGCCGCGGCGTGTCGAAGTCGGGCGGCGCGCCGAATCCCGGCGGCGGCGCGCCCGGTTTGCGTTCGTTCGCCGTCGCGCCGGCGCCGCCGGCCGCTGTCCCCGGCGCACCCGGCTCGGACGCCCCGGTGACGGGCGAAGCGCCCGCCCCGGCGACGTCATCGACGACGCCTTGTGCCGCGGACGTCTGGGCGGCCGTGCCGGCCGCTGCGTTCACCGAATTCGGACGGGTGGGATCGGAAGAAGGAGATGACGTGCCGGCCGAGCCGGCGAAGGAAGGCGTGTTTTCGCTCATGACGTTGGTCTGCTGCGTCGCTCACGCGGGTGGATTGACGAAGGTTCATTATGCTTCAGTGCCCGATCGCGCGGGGAACCGACAACATCTTGTCATCAATGTTGCAAGGGTCCGGTCGCTTCCCGCGGGGGGAGCGCCGCCGACCGGGCGCGCTGGACATCTGTGATATATCACCATAATATCGACGCATTGCCCATGCGCCGGAGCTATCCGAATGCCCTCGCCTCGCCCGGCCGCCGCGCCACCACCCGCATGAACACCCGGATCGATGCCCCGCCCGCCCGCCGCCCCCCTGCCTCGTCCGCCAGCCTCGCCGAACGCGCATATGCGCTGATCCAGCGCGACATCATCACGATGCGCCTCAAGCCCGGCGCCGCGCTCAACGAAGCCGAGCTCGTCGCGCGCACCGGCATCGGCCGCACGCCGGTTCATCAGGCCGTGCATCGCCTCGTGCTCGAGGGGCTGCTGTCGGTCATCCCGCGCAAGGGGCTGATGGTGCAGCCGCTGTCGCTCGACGACATCGTCGCGATCATCGACGTGCGGCGCATCAACGAAGCGCACTGCGTCGAGCTCGCCGCCCGCCACGCGACTCCGGACGATTTTGCGCGCCTGGCCGCGCTGCTCGACGACGGCGAGACCCGCGCCGACGCGCACGACGTCGAGGGGATGATGGAGCTCGACCGCGCGTTTCATCTGACGATCGGCGCGGCCGCGCGCAACCCGGTGCTGGCCGAGATCCTGCGCGGGCTGCACGAGCGCTCGCTGCGCTTCTGGTTCGTCACGCTGTCCGCACCGGACCACCTCGCCGACGTCCAGCGCGAACACCGCGAACTGTTCGAGCGGCTCGCCGCGCGCGACGCCGCCGGTGCGCGCGCGGCCGTCGAACGCCATATCGACTCGTTCCGCGCCACCCTTCTTCAACATCTTCATCCCTGAGCCGACCATGACCACTTTCACGCCCCTCCCTCCGCTCGCCCAGCTCGCCGCGGATCTCGCGTCCGGCAGGACGACGAGCCGCGCGCTCGTCGACACCGCGCTCGCACGGATCGCCGATCCGGCCGGCCAGGGCGCGGTCGTGTTCACCGAAGTCGACGCCGACAACGCGCGCGCCGCAGCCGATGCGCACGACCGGCTGCGCGCGGCCGGCACCGTGCTGTCGCCGCTCGCGGGCATTCCGGTGTCGGTGAAGGACCTGTTCGACGTCGCCGGCCAGGTGACGCGGGCCGGCTCGCGCGTGCTCGACGGCGCGCCGCCCGCCACGACCGACGCGATCGCCGTCGCGCGGCTCAAGCGCGCGGGCGCGGTGCTGGTCGGCCGCACCAACATGAGCGAATTCGCATTCTCCGGCCTCGGCCTGAATCCGCATTTCGGCACGCCGCGCTCGCCGTATCGCCGCGACGTGCCGGGCGACGCGCGGATCGCCGGCGGCTCGTCGTCGGGCGCTGCCGCGTCCGTCGCCGACGGCATGGCGGCCGTCGCGCTCGGCACCGACACCGGCGGCTCGATCCGCATCCCGGCCGCGCTGTGCGGGCTGACGGGCTTCAAGCCGACCGCGAGCCGGATTCCGCGGCAAGGCGGCGTGCCGCTGTCGACGACGCTCGACTCGTTCGGCCCGATCGGCCTGACGGTCGCATGCTGCGCGCTCGTCGACCGGATGCTCGCCGGCCTCGAGCCGCACGTGCCCGCCGCGCGCCCGCTCGAAGGCGTGCGGCTCGGCGTGCTGACGAACTATGTGACGGACGGGGTCGACGCCGACGTCGCCGCATCGCTCGACGCCGCGCTCAAGCACCTGGAAGCGGCCGGCGCGATCGTCACCGAGGTGCGCTTCGCGGCGCTCGACCGGCTGCCTGACATCAACCGCTTCGGCTTCTCGCCGATCGAGGCCTACGCATGGCACCGGCCGCTGCTCGCGCAACACAGCGACCGGTACGACCCGCGCGTGCTGACTCGGATCCTGAAGGGCGAGCCCGCGAGCGCGGCCGACTACCTCGACCTGCTCGCCGCGCGCCACGCGCTGCTCGACGAAGCCGCACACACGGTCTGGTCGCGCTTCGACGCGCTGGTCGCGCCGACGGTGCCGGTCGTGCCGCCGCGCATCGCCGAACTGGAAACGGACGACGACGCGTTCGCACGCGCCAACGCGCTGATCCTGCGCAACCCGAGCGCGTTCAACTTCCTCGATGCGTGCGCGCTGTCGCTGCCGTGCCATCCGCGCGACGCCGCGCCGGTCGGCCTGATGCTCGCCGCCGCGCCGCATCGCGACGACGCGCTGCTCGCGATCGGCCAGGCGGTGGAAGCGGTGCTGAACACGATCCGCTGACGCATGAGCGGGGCGCGGCGGCGCGCGCCGAGCAGGCTGTCAGTTTCGTGCCAGTTCGTTCGCGCTAAAATCGCGCGATTGTTTTCCGGACCGACCCACGAGGAATCTCGCTGACCATGAACGACTACACGCTTGCGCTACGCCGTGAACGCCGCCTGCTGATGCTGCTCGGCTGGATATGCATCGCCCTGCTCGCCGGCGCGCTCTATCTGCAGTACGTGAAGAACGAGGACCCGTGCCCGCTGTGCATCATCCAGCGCTACTTCTTCGCGGCGATCGGCATCTTCGCGTTCCTCGCCGCCGGGATGCACCACTGGCGCGGCGTCTGGCTGCTCGAATTGCTGATCGCGATCTCGGCGGCCGCCGGCGTCGGCACTGCCGCGCGACACCTGTCGATCCAGATGAACCCCGGCTTCAGCTGCGGCTTCGACACGCTGCAGCCGATCGTCGACAGCCTGCCGCCCGCGCACTGGTTCCCCGGCATGTTCAAGGTCGCCGGTCTGTGCGAGACCGTCTATCCGCCGATCTTCGGCATCCTGCTGCCCGGCTGGGCGCTGATCGGCTTCGCGGCGATCCTGATCCCGGTTGCCGCGAGCCTCTGGCGCAATCGCCGCAAGCTCGCGGGCTGAGCCGCGACCGGTTCCGCGCGCGCGGCCGCGGCCGGCCGCAACTGCCGGCCGTATCTCACTGGCCGCGCCTTGCCGACCACACCTCGCCGGCCGCGCCTCGCCGGCCGCGCGTAAACACCTACCCCTTTGCGGCGCGCCTTTCCGGGCAGACCACCTCCCGCCCCGCTTCACCGTCGCACACTGCCCAGCCCCGCCGGGCCTGCGTCCGGCCGGCCTCGGGCCGCCGGACCCGCAACGTCCCGCGACGGGCCTATGATCGACATGATCGCCGTCTGATAGCGCGCATCAACGCCGGACGATCTTCCGGCCTTTTTGCAGTGCTATCGTGCGGGCTGGATGGCGATCTACGTGCGCGAGGCCGGGCGGTCTCGAACCCTGCGTAACGCGCGCCTGATCCGCAATGTCGACCGGATTCATCATGACAACGCAAACCATCCGCATCTGTCACCCTCATGGCGTCCGCGCCGCATTTGGCGGCTCATCCGGCCGCTCATTCGGCGGCGCACCTCGCACGCCCCGCCCCGCACCCGCTGCGGCGCCCGCCGGCCCGCGCCGCGCATCCTGCACCGACCGTCCGGGAGCCCACTGATGGAACCGTGGCTCGGCGATCTCCAGCACATGCTCGCGCACGGCGAAGCGGCCGTGCTCGTCACCGTCGCGCACACCGACGGCTCCGCACCGCGCGAAGCCGGCACCAAGATGCTCGTGACGCGCGACACCGCGCGCCACACGATCGGCGGCGGTCATCTGGAATGGAAGGCGATCGAAATCGCGCGACACCTGCTGAAGGACGGCGCGCACGTGCCGCACGCACGCAAGCTCGAGCGGCTCGCGCTCGGCCCGAGCCTCGGCCAGTGCTGCGGCGGCGCGGTGGTGCTCGCGTTCGAGCGGCTCGACGTCGGCGATCTCGGCTGGATCATGTCGCTCGCGAAACGTGTCGCGGCCGGCGCCGCGACCGTGCGTAGCGTATCATTCGGCCCCTCGCCGGGCGCGCCGCTCCTGAGCGAGCCGGAACCGGCCGCCGCGCGCGCCGACTGCCTGCTGTGGGAAACCGGCGGCGTCTCGCTGATGACCGAGACGATCGCGCCGCATGCGTTCCCGGTCGTGCTGTTCGGCGCCGGGCACGTGAGCGCCGCGCTCGTGAAGGTGCTCGCGACGCTGCCGTGCAGCGTGCGCTGGGTCGACCGGCGCGACGCGGCGTTCCCGCCGTCCGACACGCTCGCCGGGATCGGCAACCTGACGATCGACGCGAGCGACACGCCGGACGACGCCGTCGACGCCGCGCCGCCGCAGAGCTACTTCGTCGTGATGACGCACGATCATGCGCGTGACTTCGCGCTGGCCGAGCGCATCCTGCGACGCGGCGACTACGCGTACTTCGGGATGATCGGCTCGCACACGAAGCGCGTGCAGTTCGATCACCGGCTCGCGGCGCTCGGCGTCGATCCGGCGCAGATCGCGCGGATGCGCTGCCCGATCGGCGTCGAAGGCATCGTCGACAAGGCCCCCGAAGTGATCGCGATCTCGGTGGCCGCGCAGTTGCTGCAGGCCGTCGAAGCGCATGCGCCCGCGCAGGCTTCCCCTACTTTCTGACCGACCAAGAAAAACGCCATGACCCCGACATTCAAAGAGAAAATCGCCCGCGCGCCGAAAGCGGAGCTGCACATCCATATCGAAGGCTCGCTCGAGCCGGAGCTGATCTTCGCGCTCGCGAAGCGCAACAACGTGAAGCTCGCGTACGACTCGATCGACGCGCTGCGCGCCGCGTACGCGTTCACCGACCTGCAGTCGTTCCTCGACATCTACTACGCGGGCGCGAGCGTGCTGCTCACCGAGCAGGATTTCTACGACATGACGGCTGCATACTGCGAACGCGCGCTCGCGGACAACGTCGTCCACACCGAGCTGTTCTTCGACCCGCAGACGCACACCGAGCGCGGCGTGCCGATCGAAACGGTCGTCGCGGGGATCGAGCGCGCGCTCGCCGATGCGGAGCAGCGCGGCCTGTCGAGCCGGCTGATCCTGTGCTTCCTGCGCCATCTGTCCGAAGAGGATGCGCTCGCGACGTTCGACGCCGCGCTGCCGCTCTTCGAGCAGTACCGGCATCGCCTGATCGGCATCGGCCTCGATTCGTCCGAGCGCGGCAACCCGCCGTCGAAATTCGCGCGGGTGTTCGAGAAGGCGCGCGCGCTCGGCCTGAAGCTCGTCGCGCACGCGGGCGAGGAAGGCCCGCCCGCATACGTGTACGAAGCGCTCGATCTGCTGAAGGTCGACCGGATCGACCACGGCGTGCGCAGCATCGAGGATGCGGCGCTCGTCGAGCGTCTCGCCCGATCGCGGATGGCGCTCACCGTCTGCCCGTTGTCGAACCTGAAGCTGTGCGTGTTCGACGACATGGCGAAGCACACGCTGAAGGCGCTGCTCGACCAGGGCGTCGCGGTGACGATCAATTCCGACGATCCGGCCTACTTCGGCGGCTACGTCAACGACAACTATTTCGCGACCGTCGAAGGGCTGCGCCTGACGGACGCGGAAGTCCACACCGTGATCCGCAACGGCTTCGAGGCGTCGTTCGTCGACGCCGCGCAACGCGACGCGCTGACCGCGCGCCTCGACGCGTACTGGCACGCCGCCTGACGAGGCGACCGACGAATGCGGACTGCCGCGGTCACGGCGACCGACCTTGAGGAACGCTTTTCCGATTGATATCCGAGGCGGCGCGGGCCGTCGCAACCCGCCCCGCGCCGCCGCTCGCACCACGCTGATCGTTTTTTCCACGCAGGACCATTCGTCATGACGCAAACCGCTTTCCGCGCCCGGCTGCTGACCTTCAGCGGCGACCCGGCGCAATCCGACCAGGCCGTGCACTACGAGACCGACGGCCTTCTGATCGTCGACGACGGCAAGGTCGTCGCGGCCGGCCCGCACGCGCGGCTCGCCGCGACGCTGCCGCCCGACGCGCTCGTGCACGACCTGCGCGACAAGCTGATCGTGCCCGGCTTCATCGACACGCACATCCACTACCCGCAGACGGACATGATCGCGTCGCCGGCGCCCGGCCTGCTGCCGTGGCTCGACAAGTACACGTTCCCGACCGAGCGGCAGTTCGGCGACGCCGACCATGCGCGCGAGGTCGCGGAATTCTTCGTCGACGAGCTGCTCGCGTGCGGCACGACGAGCGCACTCGTCTACTGCACGGTGCACAAGCAGTCGGCGGACGCGCTGTTCACGGTGAGCGACGCGCGCGACCTGCGGATGATCGCGGGCAAGGTGCTGATGGACCGCAACTGCCCCGAATTCCTGCGCGATACCGCGCAATCGGGGTACGACGACAGCGCGGAGCTGATCGGCCGCTGGCACGGCCGCGGCCGCCAGATGTACGCGCTCACGCCGCGCTTCGCGCCGACGTCGACCGAGGCGCAGCTCGAGGCGTGCGCCGAACTCGCGCGCCGCCATCCGGACGTGTTCGTGCAGAGCCACGTGGCCGAGAACGTCGACGAGGTGAAATGGGCGGCCGAGCTGTTCCCCGGCCACCGCAGCTACCTCGACATCTACGATCATTACGGGCTGCTGCGCCGCCGCGCGGTGTACGGCCACTGCATCCATCTCGACGACGAGGACCGCCGCCGGATGGCCGAGACGGGCACCGTGGTCGCGCACTGCCCGACGTCGAACTTCTTCCTCGGCAGCGGCCTGTTCGACTTCGACAAGGCCGGCGAATACGGCGTGCCGGTCGCGCTCGCGACCGACGTCGGCGGCGGCACGTCGTTCTCGATGCTGCAGACGATGAACGAGGCGCACAAGGTCGCCCGGCTGTCCGGGCATCACCTGAGCGCCACGCGGATGTTCTGGCTCGCGACCGCGGGCGCCGCGCACGCGCTCGACCTCGCGGACACGGTCGGCACGCTCGCGCCGCGCACCGAGGCGGACTTCGTCGTGCTCGATCCGCAGGCGACGCCGCTGCTCGCGCGCCGCACGCAGCGCGCGGAATCGCTCGAGGAGCTGCTGTTCGCGTTCGCGCTGCTCGGCGACGACCGGGCCGTGTACCGGACCTATGCGGCCGGCCGCTGCGTGCACGAGCGCGGCACCGCGCGCCGCACCGCCTGACCGAACGCCGGCGCGCGCCGCGCGATGCGGTGTCCGAACCGCTTTTGCGCGCGGCGCACGCCGTGCTAGAATCCGCTCCTCATTGGGGAGTAGCCGCTCCGCTCGATGTCCCGCGCCACCGGCGCGCATCGTGACGGAGGCGTCCGTCAACAGACTTGGCCGTTCGGCCATGGCGGGCGCAGCCACCGAAGGCCTGGCGAGACCGATGGTTCACAGTGCGCCGCATCAGGGCCCGGCGCGCCGTGGATCGTCGCTCGCACGCATAACGACAGGCCCGTGGAACCCCGTACGTGACCCAAGCCTTCCTGATCTCCACCGGCGCCGTCGCCCTCGCAGAAATCGGCGACAAGACGCAACTGCTTTCCCTCGTGCTCGCCGCGCGCTACCGCAAGCCCGTTCCGATCATTCTCGGCGTGCTGGTCGCGACGCTCGTCAACCACGGCTTCGCGGGCGCGCTCGGCGAATGGCTCGGCGCGCTCGTCACGCCGTCGATCATGCGCTGGGCGCTCGCATTCTCGTTCATCGGGATGGGGCTGTGGATCCTGGTGCCGGACAAGCTCGACGCCGACGAAGCCAACGCGAACCGCTCGCGGCTCGGCGTGTTCGGCGCGACCCTGGTCGCGTTCTTCCTCGCCGAAATGGGCGACAAGACCCAGATCGCGACCGTCGCGCTCGCCGCGCGCTTCCAGGATTACATCGGCGTCGTCGCCGGCACGACGTTCGGGATGATGCTCGCGAACGTGCCTGCGATCCTGCTCGGCGACCGCTTTGCGCACCGTCTGCCGACGAAGGTCGTGCACGGCATCGCGGCCGTGCTGTTCGTCGTGCTCGGCGCGCTCGCGCTGTTCGGCGTCGGGGCATGACCCGCGCGGCGCCGCGGCCGGCCAGCGGCCGCGGCGCCGCCATCGCCTTCTACTTGACTACCGCCGCGCCCGACGCCGGCGCGGCCGACACCGCGCGCTCGTTGGCCGCCGGCGCGGCCGGCCCGCCCTTCTTGTCGACCGGCAGCCGCACGGTCCTGACCGCGCCGTTGCCGAGCGGGAAATCGGCGAGCGCGCTGCGCGCGAGGAACGGCATCGCATACAGCAGCACGCCGTTGTCGCCGGTCGTGCGCGCGGTCACGTTATAGACTTCCTTGCCCGTCGCGCGCTCGGTGATGCGGATGCCGAGCGTGTAGTCGAACACCTGGTACGTCTGGTTCACGTAGCCGCTCGGGAACGGCCCCCAGGGCCCCCACGGGCCCGGGCCCCACGGCCCGCGCCGCCAGTACGGCCCCGGGAACCAGGGGTCGTAATAGACCGGCGTCGGCACCGCCACCAGGTCGCTGCCGATGCCGTAGCTCAGCCCGACCAGGTAGCGGGCGCTCGCCTGCGGCACCTGGCGGAACGCATATGAAGACAGTTCGCCGGCAACGATCGGCTCGTAGGTCGACTGCTCGATGCTGTTCTTCTGCGCGTCGCTGCGCGTGAAGGCATAGGTGCGTGTCGCGTCACTGCCGCTCCAGTCGGAGAAGGCCGTGACCTGCGTCGTCACGTAGCTGGTGCAGCCCGCCAGCAGCGCCACGCACAGCGCCGCCGCCCAACCTGCACCGCGAAAAATCCGTTCGCGTCTCATGATCGTCCTCGTCAATCCGTCACCCGCCCGTCGCGTCGCGCGAACGGTCGGGATGCCGATAATACGCGGACTGTCCGAAACGGTAAAAAGTTCGCACGGCACGCAAACTCAAGCCTTTGTACAATGGGCCGATCCGCCGGGCCCGCGCCGCGCGCCCGATCCCGATTCCACCGACCTCGACAACCATGTCCGACAACGCCTCCTCCACCGTGATCCGCCGCGCCGACTACACGCCGCCGGCGTTCCTCATCGATTCCGTCGCGCTCGAATTCGACCTCGCGCCGGCCCGCACGATCGTCAGGAACACGATGCGCGTGCGCCGCAATCCCGACGCCGCGCCCGCCCCGCACCTGGAGCTGATGGGCGAGGCGCTCGAATTCGTCGGCGCATCGCTCGACGGTGCGCCGCATGCGGCCGTGCGCGCGCACGAGCGCGGGCTGACCGTCGAGAACGTGCCCGACGCGTTCGAGCTGACGCTCGACAGCGCCTGCGCGCCGGACCAGAACACGACGCTGTCCGGCCTGTACGTGTCGAGCGGCAACTTCTTCACGCAGTGCGAGGCCGAGGGCTTCCGCCGCATCACCTATTTCCTCGACCGTCCCGACGTGATGGCGTCGTACACGGTGACGCTGCGCGCGGACAAGGCCGCATACCCGGTGCTGCTGTCGAACGGCAACCTGGTCGATTCCGGCGAGCTGCCCGACGGCCGCCACTTCGCGAAGTGGGAAGACCCGTTCAGGAAGCCGAGCTACCTGTTCGCGCTCGTCGCGGGCAAGCTCGTCGCGATCGAGGAGAAGATCACGACCGGCTCCGGCAAGGAGAAGCTGCTGCAGGTGTGGGTCGAGCCGCAAGACCTCGACAAGACCCGTCACGCGATGGATTCGCTGATCCACTCGATCCGCTGGGACGAGAAGCGCTTCGGCCTCGAGCTCGATCTCGACCGCTTCATGATCGTCGCGGTCGGCGACTTCAACATGGGCGCGATGGAAAACAAGGGGCTCAACATCTTCAACACGAAGTATGTGCTGGCGAACCCCGAAACGGCGACCGACACCGATTTCGCGAACATCGAATCGGTCGTCGGCCACGAGTATTTCCATAACTGGACCGGCAACCGCGTGACCTGCCGCGACTGGTTCCAGCTGAGCCTGAAGGAAGGCCTGACGGTGTTCCGCGACCAGGAGTTCTCGGCCGACATGGCCGCGGGCGACGACGCGAACGCGGCGGCCCGCGCGGTCAAGCGCATCGAGGACGTGCGCGTGCTGCGCCAGCTTCAGTTCGCCGAGGACGCAGGCCCGATGGCGCACCCGGTGCGCCCGGAAAGCTACGTCGAGATCAACAACTTCTACACGATGACCGTCTACGAGAAAGGCTCGGAAGTCGTGCGGATGTACCAGACGCTGTTCGGCCGCGACGGCTTCCGCAAGGGAATGGACCTGTACTTCAAGCGCCACGACGGCCACGCGGTCACCTGCGACGATTTCCGCCACGCGATGGCGGACGCGAACGGCCGCGACCTCGCGCAGTTCGAGCGCTGGTACAGCCAGGCCGGCACGCCGCGCGTGACGGTGAAGACCGCGTATGACGCAGCCGCGCGCCGCTACACGCTGACCCTCGCGCAGGGCTTCGGCGACGCGTCGCCCGCCGCGCGCGAGACGCAGAAGGGTCCGCTCCTGATTCCGTTCGCGATCGGCCTGATCGGCCGCGACGGCCGCGACCTGCCGCTGCGCCTCGACGGCGAGGCCGCCGCCGCCGGCACGACGCGCGTGCTCGAATTCACCGACGCCGAGCAGACCTTCACGTTCGTCGACGTGCCGCACGAGCCGCTGCCGTCGCTGCTGCGCAACTTCTCCGCGCCGGTGATCGTCGAGTACGACTACAGCGACGACGACCTCGCGTTCCTGCTCGCGCACGACAGCGATCCGTTCAACCGCTGGGAAGCGGGCCAGCGCCTCGCGACCCGCGCGCTGCTGACGCTCGCCGCGCGCGCGGCCGCAAACGAGCCGCTCGCGCTCGGCGAGAATTTCGTCGCCGCGTTCCGTCGCGTGCTGACCGACGACGCGCTGTCGCCCGCGTTCCGCGAGCTCGCGCTGACGCTGCCGTCCGAAACCTACCTCGCCGACCAGATGGCCGAGTCCGATCCGGCCGCCGTGCATCGCGCGCGCCAATTCGTGCGCCGCCAGCTCGCGACCGCGCTGCGCGCCGACTGGCTCGCCGCATACGACGGCCAGCAGACGCCGGGCGCCTATGAACCGACGCCGGACGCCTCCGGCCGCCGCGCGCTGAAGAATCTCGCGCTCGCCTACCTCGCCGAGCTGGAAGACCCGGCCGACGCGGTGCGCGTCGCGAGCGCGCAATACGACGCGGCGAACAACATGACCGATCGAGCGGCCGCGCTGGGCGCGCTGCTGTCGGCCGCCGCGGCCGGCGCGAACGAACCGGCCGAGCGCGCGCTCGCCGACTTCTACCGGCGCTTCGAAAAGGAGGCGCTGGTGATCGACAAGTGGTTCGCGATGCAGGCGGCGCAACGCGGCACGCCCGCGCACCCGACGCTCGACAAGGTTCGCAAGCTGCTCGCGCATCCGGCGTTCAACCTGAAGAACCCGAACCGCGCCCGCTCGCTGATCTTCAGCTTCTGCGCGGCGAACCCCGCGCAGTTCCACGCGGCGGACGGCTCGGGCTATGCGTTCTGGGCCGAGCAGGTGCTGGCGCTCGATGCGATCAATCCGCAGGTCGCCGCGCGCCTCGCACGCTCGCTCGAACTGTGGCGCCGCTTCACGCCCGCGCTGCGCGAGCGGATGAAGGCCGCGCTCGAGCAGGTCGCCGCCGGCGCCAAGTCGCGCGACGTGCGCGAGATCGTCGAGAAGGCGCTCGCCTGACGCGACCCGTTTCCGCGTCGGCCCAACGCGACAAAGCCGGCGCCGCTCGATGCGGCGCCGGCTTTTTTTCGGCCCCCGCCCGCACCGGGCCGGATTCGGGTCCGCTTCAGGCCGGCACGGCCGGCGCCTGCGCTTCCACCCGCGAACGCGCGATCCGCGCGGCCTCGACCATCGCGGTCAGCGCCGCGTCGACTTCGCGCCAGTCGCGCGTCTTCAGCCCGCAGTCCGGATTGACCCACAATCGCTCGGCCGGAATCCGCGCCAGCGCACGCTCGATCAGCGCGACCATCTCGTCGCGGCCGGGCACGCGCGGCGAATGGATGTCGTAGACGCCCGGGCCGATCTCGTTCGGATACGCGAACGATTCGAAATCGTCGAGCAACTCCATGTTCGAGCGGGTCGTCTCGATCGAGATCACATCGGCGTCGAGCGCGGCGATCGACGGCAGGATGTCGCCGAATTCCGAATAGCACATGTGCGTGTGGATCTGCGTGTCATCGGCGACGCCCGACGCCGCCACCCGGAACGCGCGCACCGCCCAGTCGAGATACGCGGCCCGGTCGCGCTCGCGCAGCGGCAGACCTTCGCGCAGCGCCGGCTCGTCGATCTGGATCATGCCGATGCCGGCGCGCTCGAGGTCGACCGTCTCCTGGCGCAGCGCGAGCGCGATCTGCAGCGCGGTGGCCGCACGCGGCTGGTCGTCGCGCACGAACGACCACTGCAGCATCGTCACGGGCCCCGTCAGCATCCCCTTCACGGGCTTGTCGGTCAGGCCTTGCGCGTACTGCGCCCAGCCGACCGTCATCGACTCCGGCAGGAACACGTCGCCGTAGATCAGCGGCGGCTTCACGCAGCGCGACCCGTAGCTCTGCACCCAGCCGTTCGCGGTGATCGCGAAGCCCCACAGCAGCTCGCCGAAATATTCGACCATGTCGTTGCGCTCGGCTTCGCCGTGCACGTACACGTCGAGCCCGTACCGCGCCTGCTTGCCGATCGCGATGCGGATCTGCTCGCGCATCGCCTCGAGGTAGCCGAGATGGTCGAGCGCACCCGCCTTGAAGTCCGCGCGCGCCTTGCGGATCTCCGCGGTCTGCGGGAACGAGCCGATCGTCGTGGTCGGCAGCAGCGGCAGCTGGAAGCGCGCGCGCTGGCGGCGCGCCCGCTCGTCGTAGTGCGCGCCGCGCCGCGCGTCGGCATCCGTCAGCGCGGCGACGCGGCGCTGCACGAGCGGGTTGTGGATGCGGGCCGACGTGCGGCGCGCCTGCGCCGCCGCGCGCGACGCGTCGAGCTCGCCGGCGACGACCTCGCGCCCCTTCACGAACGCATCGCGCAGCACCGCGACTTCGCGCGCCTTCTGCACCGCGAACGCGAGCCACTGCTTCAGCTCGGCATCCAGCTTCGGCTCGTTGCCGAGATCGACCGGCGCGTGCAGCAACGAGCAGCTCGTCGCGATCCACAGCCGCTCGCCCAGTTGCGCGCGCGCCGCCGCGAGCCGCGCGAGCGACCGGTCGAGATCGTTGCGCCACACGTTGCGCCCGTCGACGATCCCGCACGACAGCACCTTGTCGGCCGGAAAGCCGGCCAGAATCGCGTCGAGCTGCGCGGCGCCGCGCACCAGATCGACGTGCAGCCCCGCGACCGGCAGCGATTTCAGCAGCGTCGCGTGCGCGTCGACCGATTCGAAGTAGGTCGCAAGCAGCACGCGCGGCGCATGCGCAACCAGTTCGGCGTACGCGGCGGGCGCGGCGTCGCGCCACGCGCCGGGCAGGTCGAGCGCGAAGATCGGCTCGTCGATCTGCACCCATTCGACGCCGTCGGCCTTCAGGCGCGCGAGCAGCGCCTGGTACGCGGGCAGCAGGCGCGGCAGCAGCGACAGCCGGTCGGCCAGCCCGTCGCGCGCCTTGCCGAGCCACAGCAGCGTCAGCGGGCCGACGAGCGCGACCTTCACCGGATGGCCGAGCGCCTGTGCCTCTCGCACTTCGTCGAACAGCCATTCGACGCCCGCGCCGAACGTCGTCGACGGCGAGTATTCCGGCACGAGGTAGTGATAGTTCGTGTCGAACCACTTGGTCATTTCCATCGCCGGCTGCGCGACGTTGCCGCGCGCGGCCGCGAAATAGTCGGCCAGCGACAGCTTGCGCGCATCGAAGCCGAACCGCTCCGGCAGCCCGCCGACGTGCGCGAGCGTCGTCAGCACGTGGTCGTACCACGCGAAATCGCCGACCGTCACCCAGTCGAGCCCCGCGTCTCGCTGCGCGGCCCAGTGCGCGGCGCGCAGCGAGACGCCGGTGTCGACCAGCGCGCGCTCGGCGTCGGCGCCCTGCCCGTCGCGCCAGTAGCGCTCGAGCGCGAATTTCAGTTCGCGGTGCGCGCCGATGCGCGGGAAACCCAGTACGTGTGCAGTGCTCATCTCGATCCTCCAATAGTCCAGCGAGTATCGGATTTGCCTTATCATTACTCAAACGAAAGTTTTTTCGATTGACCATGAATAATTTTCAACATTACATCGCGAAGCGGGTCCGCCGATGATCCGCTCACCGCTCGAATTCCGTCATCTGCAGACGCTGGTCGCGCTGCGCGACACCGGCAACCTGTCGCGCGCCGCGCAGTTCCTGTGCCTCACGCAGTCGGCGCTGTCGCATCAGCTCAAGGCGCTGGAGGCGCACTTCGGCTTGCCGCTGTTCGTGCGCAAGTCGGCGCCGCTGACGTTTACGCCGGCCGGCAAGCGGCTGCTCGCGCTCGCCGAGCAGGTCGTGCCCGCGATCGAGGAGACCGAGCGCGACATCGCGCGCCTCGCGCAGGGCACGGGCGGCACGCTGCGGATCGCCGTCGAGTGCCATACCTGCTTCGACTGGCTGATGCCGGCGATGGACGCGTTCCGCCAGCGCTGGCCGGAAGTCGAGCTCGACATCGTGTCGGGCTTCCATGCGGACCCGGTCGGCCTGCTGCACCAGGACCGCGCGGATCTCGCGATCGTCGCCGAGGCGGACCCGGCCGAGGCGGTCGACTATCATCCGCTGTTCCGCTTCCAGATCGTCGGCCTCGTCGGCAACGCACATCCGCTCGCGGCGAAGCCCGCGCTTTGCGCCGACGATTTCCGCGCCGAGACGCTGATCACCTACCCCGTCCCCGACGAGATGCTCGACATCATGCGGCAGGTCCTCGTGCCGGCCGGCATCGCGCCGAAGCGACGCACGTCGGAGCTGACGGTCGCGATCCTGCAGCTCGTCGCGAGCCGGCGCGGCGTCGCGGCGCTGCCGCTGTGGGCGGTCGCCACCTATCTCGACAAGCATTACGTGAGCGCGCGCCCCGTGCTGCGCGGCGACGGCGCGACGCTGTCCGGCGAGCTGTATGCGGCTACGCTGCCCACGTTTTCGTCGCGGCCGTACGCGGCCGACTTCGTGTCGACGATGCGTGCGACGTGCGCCGTGGCGCTGCCGGAAATCGAACTGATGTGACCGCCCGGCCGTGTAACCGGACGAAAAAAGCCCGTGGGGCCAGGAGCGCGGCGGGTAAAATTGGGGCAATTCAAGGATTCATTTGGCCTCACGGAGTCTGTCATGTCCATTGCCCGCCGCACCACGCTGTCCAAGTTCCTGATCGAACAGCAGCGTGAGACCAACAACCTCCCCGCCGACCTCCGCCTCCTGATCGAAGTCGTCGCCCGCGCATGCAAGGCGATCAGCTACAACGTGCAGAAGGGCGCGCTCGGCGAAGCGCTCGGCACCGCCGGCAGCGAGAACGTCCAGGGCGAGGTGCAGAAGAAGCTCGACATCCTGTCCAACGAAATCCTGCTCGACGCCAACGAATGGGGCGGCAACCTCGCCGCGATGGCGTCCGAGGAAATGGAAACGTTCTTCCCGATCCCGTCGAACTACCCGCGCGGCGAATACCTGCTGGTGTTCGATCCGCTCGACGGCTCGTCGAACATCGACGTGAACGTATCGATCGGCACGATCTTCTCGGTGCTGCGTTGCCCGGACGGCCAGCAGGCGACCGAGCAGTCGTTCCTGCAGCCCGGCACGCAGCAGGTCGCGGCCGGCTATGCGGTGTACGGCCCGCAGACGGTGTTCGTGCTGACGACCGGCAACGGCGTGAACTGCTTCACGCTCGATCGCGAAGTCGGCTCGTGGGTGCTCACGCAGAGCAACATGCAGATCCCCGCGGAGACGCGCGAATACGCGATCAACGCATCGAACGCGCGCCATTGGTATGACCCGGTGAAGCGCTACGTCGACGAACTGAACGCCGGCAAGGACGGCCCGCGCGGCGACAACTTCAACATGCGCTGGATCGCGTCGATGGTCGCCGACGTGCACCGGATCCTGAACCGCGGCGGCATCTTCATGTACCCGGCCGACAAGCGCACGCCGGACCGCCCGGGCAAGCTGCGCCTGATGTACGAAGCGAACCCGATGTCGTTCATCGTCGAACAGGCCGGCGGCGCCGCGACGACGGGCACGCAGCGCATCATGGAAGTACAGCCCACCGGCCTGCACCAGCGCGTGCCGGTGTTCCTCGGCTCGAAGAACGAAGTCGAGCGCGTGACCGGGTATCACACCGAAGGCAATTAATTTGCACTGCAGCACTGGACGTGCGGGCAGGACGCACGTACAATCGCGCCTCGCGATGCGGCTCTACGGGGCCACATCGCGGTGAAATGAAATCGGAAGACCTGTCGAAACAGGGGTTTTGCGAAGCAGCCGAAAAAAAGCTGAAAAATTTTTCGCAAAACCTATTGCCAAGATCGAAGATTCCACCATATAATTTCATTTCTCTGCTGCCGGTGTAGCTCAGTTGGTAGAGCAGCGCATTCGTAATGCGAAGGTCGTAGGTTCGACTCCTATCTCCGGCACCAAAGTATTCAAGGGCTTAGCCGCAAGGCTAGGCCCTTTTTACTTTCCAGGCACTGACACAAGTCGCCTCCCCCTCTCCAATCAGCGAACGGCACCTTGAACAAGATACAAGGCGTTCTTTGCCTCTGCCTGCTGCTCATCCCCGCGATCACGACGGCTCATCTCGCAGACGATGGCGTTGCGCGACCAGCGTTCTGCGCGGCCGACTACCGCCAGTCGAATGTCATGCCCAAATGGGCGGACCTGGTCGATGGCTCGGCAACAAGCAGCGCCGCCTTGATCTGGGGGCTGCGCGCTTCCGAATGGACGTTGGACCTCTACGGCCTGAGGAACACCAACATACACGGGACGTACGGCCTGATCTGGATAGCGAACGCTGCATTCGGGAGCATCGTTCGCTGCGATGCCGCAAAAGCAACGAACGCGGCCCGCTAACAGTCCCCGCTCAGTGACTCCGGCATCGGCCGCGCATGGCCGATCGCTTCGCATTCCTTTCTAATCGCGATGCGGCCGCCCGCACGTCGCCCACTTTCTTACAGACTCATTTCACCCGCCACGTGCTGCTTTGCACTGACAAATTCCTTGGAAAATCCGGATCGGGGTGCATAACATTACTTAACGATTCCGACCCGTCTATCGCGCTACATTGCGTGGGCGGCGCTGCGAGATCGACGTGCCACCCATACCGGGTTGCGGCTCCCGCATGACGTCCGGTCATATCGACTCGTTACCAGGAGAGGATCACCATGACTCATGGCTTGATAATGTGGCTCATCATCGGCGCGATCGCCGGCTGGCTTGCCGGCGTGCTCGTCAAGGGCGGCGGCTTCGGGCTCATCGTCGACATCATCGTCGGGATCGTCGGCGCGGTCATCGGCGGATGGCTCGCGGGGTTGCTCGGCATCCATATCGGCAGCGGCTTCATCGGCTCCGTGATCATCGCGGTGGCCGGCGCGGTGGTCCTGCTGTTCGTGATCCGGCTGTTCAGGCGAGCGGCCTGACGATCCGCTCGACGTCACTCTACGCGCGCCTGCGGGCGCGCGTGCGCTTCACCGGCGCGCGGCGCGAATGCCGCGCGCCTCTCTCTCAACGACGCCCCGTCCCGCGCAGCCAGCCGTCGAGCACGGCAGGCGTCAACAGTCCGCTGCGCGCGTCGCGCACGCCATCGCGGCCGATCCACACGGTGCGCGGCAGTTCTCCGCGCCATCCCGCATCGAGCGCCGCGCGCAGGCGTTCCGGCATCGCGTCGGCGTTCGCGTACTGCGCGACCTGCGACGGCAGGTTCATCTGCACGAGCGCCTGCTCGATCGCCGCGCCGTTCTCGTCGTACGCATCCATCGCGATCATCGCGACGCGCACCTCCCGGTGACGGCGCTGCCACGCGACGAGATGCGCGGCATTCTCGCGACAGTAGCCGCAGTCGAGCGACCAGATCTCGATCGCGAGCGGTTGCTCGCGCGCGGTCTCGAACAGCCGCGCGACGTCAACGGCGCGCAGCGGCTGCAGCGCGCCCGCGAGCGCCGACATGCACCAGACCGCGAGCGTTGCCAGCACGAACCACCGCTTCATTGCCCACCCTCCACCGCGATCAGGCGATAACCGTCATTGCGCGTGCGCCACGACAAGTAGACACGCCCCGCGTCGTCGAGCAGTTGCGGGTTGTCGCTCGCGCCCGACGTCGACGCGATCACGCGCGGGTCCGACCAGTGCGCGCCGCGATCGTCCGAGCGGCGCAGCTTGATCTGCATCGTGTCGCCGTCGAACGCCTTCCACGCGAGCCACACGACTTCGCCGCGCGCGATGAGCGCCGCGTGCGACGCCTGCTCGCCGGGCACGGCCGGATTCGCGCCGAACGCCCAGGCGGCGCCGAGCGGCTGCCCGTCGGCGCCGATCCGCGAATAGAACACGTCGGCGCGGCCGTCGACGACGCCGAACCCCGCGAGATGACGCGTGCCGTCGGCCGTGATCGCGAGCGCCGGACCGTGATCCGGACACGCCTCGACGTGCCAGTTCGAGAACGTCGCGCGCAGCGGCGCGACCGGCGCGTCAGCCGACGCGGGCAGCACCGCGAGCGCGTGATCGCGGATCTGCCCGGGAAATACGTTGCGCCACGCGGCCTCGACGCGCCCGGCCGGATCGATCGCCATCGCGATCCGGCAGCATTCACACGTGTGGTCGGCGACCTTGCGCTCGGGCTCGAACGACGCGCCGCCGTCGCGCGACACCGCGTAATAGACGGCCGCGCCGTCGTATGCCTGCCCCGCCGCCTTCGCCGCGCCCAGGTCGCGCTTGTCGATCCACGCCAGATAGATCCGGCCCGCCGGGTCGACCGTCATCATGTCGAAGCGGTGCGTGATCATCTGCCGGTCGCGGTGCACGGTGATCGGCACGCTCCACGTCGCGCCGCCGTCGAGCGAGCGCGAGAAGCGCACCATCCCCGTGTACGGCGCGTCGAGCGGCATCGACCATGATGCGTAGACCGCGCGACCATCCGGGCTCGCCGCGAGCTTCGGGCGATTCTCGGCGCTCGTATAGACCGGCTCGGGCATCGCGTTGACGGTGACGGGCGCCGACAGCGTGCGGCCCGCGTCGTCGGAATGCGCGACGACCACATGCTCGCCCTCCACCCACGCGACCCACAGCCGATGCCGCGCATCGAACGCGGCGCCCGTCGCGAGCGGCTGCTTCTGCGGCGCGCTCGCTGCCTGCGCGCCCATGTGCGCGGCATGCGGATCGGCGGGCTTCGCCGCCTCATGCGCACCGGCGACCGACAGCGTCGCGAGCCAGAGCGCGCAGCCTGCCGCGAACGACTTCACAGCGACCATTTCAGTTCTCCAAAGAAAGTCCGGCCCGGATACGGGTGGAACACGTAGTAGCGGCGGTCCGTCAGATTGTCGATGCCGACCGATGCGACCCAGTGCCGGTCGAACCGGTAGCGCGCCTTCAGGTCGACGACCGTAAACGAACTGGTGCCGCCGTAGACGTCCGGATTCACGTCGCTGTTGTCGAGCGTGTTGAACTGACGCCCGGAATAGCGGACGCCGACGCTCGCGAGCCAGTGCTCGTCGAAGCGGTACGACGCGAGCAGGTTCGCGCGCATGCGCGGAATGCGCGGAAACCGCGAGCCGACATACGCGGGGTTCGCCGCGTCGGACAGGATCTGCGCATTGCTCGCCGATACGTTCGCATCGACGTCGAACCCTTTCAGCCCGACGTTCTGGCCGCTGAACGCCAGTTCGACGCCGCGCACGCGGACGCGATCGACGTTCGAGGTGTTCGTGACGGTCGACGCGCCCGACACCGTCGTCTGGCTGTAGATCGAGTCTCGCAGGTCGCTCTGGAACACGCTTGCGCGCACGACGCCGACGCCGACGTCGCGCTCGGCCGTGAAATCCCAGTCGATCGCCTTTTCCGGCCGCAGGTTCGGGTTGTTGTTGACGATCGCGTTGTTCGAGATCGTGCCCTGGAACATCTCGCCGACGGTCGGGAAGCGCGTGCCGGTCGCGAACGACAGGCGGAAGCGCCAGACGTCCGTCGCATCCCACTGCAGCGCGACTTTCGGCGACAGCGCATTCGCGCTGCGATCCGCATAGCCGAACGTACCGCTCGCGTTGCCGAGCGCGCCGCCGTAAACGTCCCAGCGCTCGTAGCGCAGGCCGAGCGTCGCGAGCCATCCCGGCGCGAAGCGCCACGCATCCTGCGCGAACAGCGCCTGCGTGCGCGTGTCGCCGCGATAGACGCTCGCGAGCGACGTGGTCGGCCCGGCCTGCCAGTCGGCCGTGTTGAATGTGACGTTGCGCAGGAAATAGTTGTCGTAGTGATAGCCGAACGTGAAGGTATGCCCCTTCACCTCCGGCGCTTCCGCCTTCAGGTCGAGCGTGCGCCAGCCGGTGCCGTCGCCCTGGAACTGCGTGCCCGGGCCGCCCTGCACGGTCGACGCCGCGCGCAGCACGTCGCGCGACACGTCGTACGCGGACACGACGCCGGAGAGCCGCCAGCCGGAATCGAGCCGCGCGTTCAGCCCGAGCGCGTACAGCCAGTTCTCCTGGTCGCCGCGCTGCGGCGCGAACGCGCCCGGCGCGACGGTCATGTTCTGCCCGCCGATCGACACGTTGCCGCCGTACACGGGGTTGCCCGCCGCGTCGCGCAGAAAGGTTTCGCCGTGCTGCCGGTAGTGGTTCTCCCAGTGGCCGAGCGTAAGCGTCGCGTCGACGTGATCGGTGAACGCGTAGCCCATCCGAACCGTCTCGCTGATCTGCTCGGTGCGCTCGATCGACTGCGCGCCGACGAGCGTGCGCGGCTTGCCGTTCGGCCCGATGTCGGCCGCGGCGCCGGTGACCGGCACCGCGCGGCCGAGCTTCGGGTTGTAGCCCGCGTTCGGGCTCGCATACTGCATCGGCTGCCCGTTGTTTTCGAGGCGGTCGAGCGACAGCGCGAACCAGAAACGGCCGACGCGATTCGCGATCCGCGCGGTCTGGTGGTTGCCGCCCAAGCTGTCGGCGAACCCGTAGCCGTCGCGGTAGCGCTGCGTGAAGAACTGCGTCGACAGCGACGCCTCGAGCCGTTCGGGCCGGCGGGTCGTGAGCAGCACGGTCGAACCGATCGCGTTGCCCGGATACAGCGCGGAAAAGGGGCCATAGAGCACGTCGACCCGCGCGATGTCGTCGGGCGGGATCAGCGACCAGCGCGGCGGGTACGCATAGCTCGAACCGAGCAGGTTCGACAGCAGCAAGCCGTCGGCATAGACGAGCCCGCGCGCGCTCTGCAGCTCGTTGAAGTCACGCCCCGCGAACACCGCGTTGCGGTCGCCGATGTAGCGCTTGCGCACCATCAGGTTCGGCGCGTACTTCAGCGCGTCCTCGGTGTTGACGTTGGTGTGCGCGTCGATCCGGTCGCGCGAGATCGATTCGATGACAGCCGGCGTGTCGGAGTCGACGGACTGCCGCTGCGCGGTCACGCTGACGGCGGTGAGCGTGTCGCCGGCGGCGGCCTCGACCGGCGCGGGCGGGGTTGCCGTCGGCGCCGGCGCGGCGGCGCGGCTTGCCTGCGGGGCTGGCGCCTGGATCGGGTCGGCGCGCCCGCCGTCCGGCTGCGCCGCAAAGGCGGCGGGCCATGCGAAAGCGGCCGCGCAGGCAAGCGCGGCCCGGCCGCGCGACGGCCGCGCGGCAACGATGAATGACATGGAAGGTTTCCTGAAAACGTGATCGAACGCCGCCGGACGCCGGCGGCGCGGCGCGCACGAAACGGCGCGGCGCGCGGCCGGCGCCGCGTGCGGTGCGCGCCGTCAGGCGCGCGCGGAATCAGATCGGGACGATTTCAGGCGGAGCGCGCGGCTGGGCGAGACGGATGCCCTTGCGCGTGACGACGGGAAAAGACGCGGCCGGCGTGCGGACCGTGAACGCCCGCACGAACCCCGGCAGCGCGGGCAGGCTTGCGCCGAGCGCGACGTTGGCGGCGAAGCCCGGGCAGTACACGCAATGCGGCACGCCCGCATGGTCGAACGACGATGCACTGCGATCGTCCCCCGACTGCGTGAGCACGACCTGGCGGGCGCCTGCCGCGCTGCACAGTTCGAGCGCGAGATCCCCCGACCCGCTCGACGCCATGCGCGCATAGCCGACGACGGGCGACAGTACGTTCAGTACCAGCGCCAGCCAGACGAGGCCGATCCATCGCGTCGTTCGTTTCATCGCGGTCCAGGAAAAAGTGCGCGCAAGTATAGCAAGCAGCCCGGCCATCGCCGATTCCGCAGACCGTAAGGCGGGTATCGGCGCGCGCGGGTAAACACATGTGCCGCGAATACAACAGAGACAAAATCTAACGATTCGTTGCTGGCATAAATCTGAGCACGAGGCTGATAATTATTGAACCTGTTGGAGAAACGATCATGGACGAAAAGCCGATCCGCATGCCACCGCCGGAGCAAGTGATGAGCCCGGACCCGGAACCCGTTGGCGTGGAGTTCCTCGCCGAGTTGCCCGAGCACGTGCGGGCGTTCTTCGACGAGCAGCACAAGCTGTACTCGCCGAAGTGAACGAGCGTTCCGCTCAGTAACCGCCACGTGCCGCAAGCCGATATCGTGCGGTTCATCGCTGCGTTTGCGCAGCCTTACGCATCGCACCCCGGTCGCAACGACCTGACGGTGCCGGATCAGTTCGTCCGCTGATTCTTCTGTCGCGTCGCCACGCCGCGCGACTGTCTTCGTCTATTCTTCTGTTTTTCCACTTCCGGCTCGCCCGGTTCCCGCTCGTTCCAATGAAGCACGCAATTCGCGCCGGCCTCGCCGCGGCCGCACTCGGCCTCGCCCTCTTCTCCTCGCCACGCATCGCCGCCGCCGACGGCGACGATACGGCGCTGACCAATCTCGTCGCGCTTGCCTCTCAGCGCCTCGCGCTCGCCGAGCCGGTCGCGCGCTGGAAATGGGCAAACGGCAAGCCGATCGAGGATCGCCCGCGTGAAGCGGCGCTGCTCGCGTCCGTCGAGAAGCGCGCGACGCAGGCCGGCATCGATCCGGCATTCGCCCGGCGGTTCTTCGAGGATCAGATCGCGGCCAGCAAGGACGTGCAGAACGCACTGTTCGCGACATGGCGGGCAACCCGGCCGCCCGAAGGCATGCCGCCCGATCTCGCGACCAGCACACGCCCGAAGCTCGACCGGCTCACTCAGGCAATGCTGACCGGGCTTGCGCAGGTCGAGCCGCTGCGGGCCGCCCCCGACTGCCAGATGCGGCTTGCGCGCAGCATCGCCAACTGGAAGGCCCTGACGCGCTACGACGCGAACCAGGCACAAGCGCTCAACACCGCGCTCTCTCATGTGTGCGCGGCGGGCGGCGCAAGCGCGATCGGCTGACGCGTCACGCAGCGCTTGCGCCGGCCGGGACCGGTCACGGCGCGCGCCGCGCCCTAACCCGCAGGCGCGAGCGCGAGCGCGGCCAGTGGAATCAGCTGCAGGCCGCGCGCGAGGTGCGTCTGCAGCAGGCGATAGGTAAAGGGCTCGAACGTCCCGGCCGTTTCGTCGACGACCAGCCGCGCGGCTGCGTCGAGCGTCTCGACCACGCCGAGGTAGCGCCAGCCTTCGATCACGTGGAACAGCCGGCGCTCGCCGTGCGCCTCGAACACGACCGCACCGTCGAACGGCCAGGGCGCCGCCGCACCCGCGCGCGCCGCGTCTGCCGGACGACGATTGAATGTCGGACGCAACCGCGCAATCCACTGCGCTTCGGCGAGCATCGCGCCGAGTTCGTTACCGGTCTCCCGCCACTCGATGCGCCGCACCTGCTGGGCGAGCCGCAGTTCCTTCGACGAGCGCCGCTCGCCGGTCAGCAGCGCACGCAGCCGCTGCCGCACCCGCACGCTGCGCCCGACGTAGAGCGGTTCGTCCGCTTCGCCGAACAACGCATAAGCGCCGCATCCCGCCGGCGCGGTGTCGAGCCACGCCTCGGTCAGTCCGCCTGCCAGACGGAAATGGCGTGTCGTGCGGGTGATCTGGTCGCGTAACCGCTCGAGCGGCACGGTCTCGTGCAGTTGACGCCAGAACTGCCACAGCAGGTCGGCATCCGCGAGCGCGCGGTGCCGGGCGGACGGCACGAGTCCGTGCCGCTGGATCAGCGCGTCGAGCCCGTGCCGCGATTCGCGCGGGAACAGCGCGCGCGACAGGCGTACGGTGCACAGAACGTCGGGATTGAATGCCAACCCGATGCGCTCGAACTCGGCGCGGAGGAATCCGCGGTCGAAGCTGGCGTTGTGCGCGACGAACAGCTTGCCTTCGAGCCGCTCGAACAGCGCGGGCGCGAGCGAGGCGAACGACGGTGCTTCGCGCACCATCGCATCCGAAATGCCGGTCAGCTGCTGAATGAACGGAGGAATCGGCTGCCCGGGATTGACGAGCGAGGTCCAGGTCGACACACCGAGCGGGCCGATTTCGACCACGCCGATTTCGGTGATGCGGTGCTCGGCAGACGAGCCGCCGGTGGTTTCGAGGTCGACGAAGACGAGAGGTTGCTCGCAGGCGGGATCGGTCGAACGGGAATCGGACATGAATGAACAGGAAAGCGACGCTTCCGTGAGTATGCACCGGCAGGCCCGTCCGCGGCCAGCCTGAGCCCATGCACGCCGATTGCGCGCCCGAAAGCAAAAAGCCCCCGACGAAGCGGGGGCTCGGACGTGATCGGCAATGCGTAGCGCGTCAGATCGCCTGGATATTCGCAGCCTGCTTGCCTTTCGGCCCGACTTTCACGTCAAAGGAAACACGCTGATTTTCCTTCAGCGTTTTGAAGCCATCCATCTTGATTTCGGAAAAGTGCGCAAACAGATCCTCACCGCCATTGTCTGACGTGATAAAACCGAAACCTTTAGCATCGTTAAACCATTTCACGATACCGGTATCCATACCTTCGTTCCCCACTCGATTTGATCAAAATAGCTATTTTTATAGCCGTTTCCCGAAATCCGAAGCGTCGCATCTGATTTCAGCTACATACGCCGCCCGGAGGACGGAGTGCTGACTTTATAAATTGGAAAATCCAGGTGCGTCAAGTGGATTTTTATTGGACGCTTTATAAAAAACCGCCATTGCCAATGGAATCGGTACCCCGATGCGTTTCTGCGAATAAATTTCGCATCAAACTCCGTCATTGTTACCGGGCACGATTCACCGATAATCCGCGCGGAGAAAAACCTACCGGGGTCGAATCGCATCGGTAAAATGCTCGGTATTTCCACGGGTTGCAAATTGCGAACGACGTTGCGATGCTGAAGCCACACCGACGCAACGGAGAAAGTCATGTGGCTGGACGGAATCAAGCGCTTCGCGAGCCGGCTCGGCCGCGTTCGCCGGAAGTCCCGCGCACTTGCCGACCCTGCACGTGAACAGCCTTGCGAGGCCGAATTCGATACGACCTGGCATGGCGACCACTGGCAGAACCTGCTGGCGTCACCGCTCGATGCGCGTCATTACGTAATGGAAGACTGGACGTACACGCCGCCGCCCGCCGAAGCCAAGGACGCGCCGCCGCCGCGCAGGCGCAGGCGCCGCTGGTACGAACAATAGAAGCGAAGCCGACGGGCGAAAAAAAAGCGCGACTGGAAAGTCGCGCCGACAAAGGTTTGGAGATCTTTTCCGTCAACGAAAAAGTCTGCTTCGGAAAGCAGAGATCGCAGTATAACGACATAACATCCTTTCATTATCCATGCTCCGCACAAACCTCTATTGCCGAAGCGACAATAATGACGCTCGTGCAATAGGCGTCGCCGGATAGCCGCCTGTCGCGGCCGCGCAACGCCCCGCTGCGCTCACTTGTCACACCGAATTCTCGCGGCGTTGCAGCAAACCCTTGATGGACAGGGCTTTCGAGCCATCCGCCCATCATTGCCAAATTCAAAATACAGTATTGCTTAAAGTGTCCCCCTCCCCGCTCGGAGCCGCTCCTTACACTGAAATTGAATTTTGAGACAAGGGGTATCAAGCCCGTCCGGCGCCAGCGCACTAACCGCGCGCCACGCCGGGGCCAGCAACAGGTTCGCTTCCCATCATCCGGTTTGGAGACAAATCAATGAAAAAGACCCTGATTGTTGCAGCACTGTCTGGCGTGTTCGCGACCGCCGCGCACGCACAAAGCAGCGTCACGCTGTACGGCCTGATCGACGCCGGCATCACCTACACGAATAACCAGGGCGGCCACAGCGCGTGGCAGCAATCGACCGGCTCGGTCAACGGCAGCCGCTGGGGCCTGCGCGGCGCCGAGGATCTCGGCGGCGGCCTGAAAGCGATCTTCACGTTGGAAAACGGCTTCGGCATCAATAACGGCACGCTCAAGCAGAACGGCCGCGAATTCGGCCGTCAGGCATTCGTCGGGCTCTCGCACAACGTGTACGGTTCGGTCACGCTGGGCCGCCAGTACGACAGCGTCGTCGATTATCTCGGCCCGCTGTCGCTGACCGGCACGCAATACGGCGGCACCCAGTTCGCGCACCCGTTCGACAACGACAACCTGAACAACTCGTTTCGGATCAACAACGCGGTCAAATACCAGAGCGCGGACTATAACGGCCTGAAATTCGGCGCGTTGTACGGATTCTCGAATTCGAGCAATTTCGCGAACAACCGCGCGTACAGCGTCGGCGCGTCGTACAACTTCATGGGCTTCAACGTCGCGGCCGCGTACATGCAGTTGAACAACAACGTGAACGGACTGGCGCAGGCGGTCGGCGATCCCGGCGCAGTCGCGGGCGACTGGACGTTCGCGGCCAGCCGTCAGCGCACCTGGGGCGCGGGCCTGAACTACTCGTTCGGCCCGGCAACGGTCGGCTTCGTGTTCACGCAGACGCGCCTGACCGACAGCGTCGCGATCAGCGCCGGCCAATCGGGCGTGTCGGGCGGCATCACGGGCCTGTCGGGCGGTACTCGCTTCAACAATTATGAAATCAACGGCCGCTATGCGCTGACGCCGGCACTGTCGCTCGCCGGTTCATACACGTACACCGACGGCCGCGTCGTGGGCCAGTCGCCGAACTGGCACCAGATCAACCTGCAGGCCGCCTATGCGCTGTCGAAGCGCACCGACGTCTATCTGCAGGGCGAATACCAGAAGGTCAATTCGGATGGCCTGCCGCTCCACGCGAACATCAATGGACTCGGCACGGCTTCATCGAACAACAAGCAGGTCGCGGTCACGGCCGGCTTGCGCCACCGCTTCTGAGCGTCGTCGTACGCTTGCCAGCCGCAGCATGACGAAGCGCCCCAGCCGGGGCGCTTTTTTTCGCTGTGCGACAGCGCAGACGCGCTCAAGCCGCGCCCGGCTCCGGGTAGTGCACGTCGAGCACATCGATCGGCTGCGGGCCGGCGGGCGTCATCAGCGTGACGGTGTCGCCGATCTTCGCCTTCAGCAGCGCGCGCGCGACAGGCGAGATCCAGCTCACATGACCGTGGTCGAGATCGACCTCGTCGATGCCGACGATCGTGATCGTGTGCTCCTCACCGTCCGGCGTCGCATAGTCGACCGTCGCACCGAAGAACACCTGGTCGGTGTTCTCCTGCCGGCTCGCGTCGACCACCTCGGCGATGTCGAGCCGCTTCGTCAGGAAACGGATGCGCCGATCGATTTCTCGCAACCGCCGCTTGCCGTAGATGTAGTCGCCGTTCTCGGAGCGGTCGCCGTTCGATGCCGCCCACGACACGAGCCGCACGACTTCGGGCCGCTCGGCGTCGATCAGGTTCAGCAGTTCGTCCCTGAGGCGCTTGTGCCCCGCGGGCGTGATGTAATTCTTCGAACCCGCCGGGATCGCCGTCTGGGCCTGGTCGAGATCGTCGTCGTCGCCGTCCGACTCTTTGACAAACGCCTTGTTCATGATGCAATGTTCAAACGTGGATTGCGGATATTTCAAGGGTACACGATGGGCCGGCCGACGAGCCCATGTCCAACAATTTGCGAATAAGGCTTCACTTTTTACGCGACCCTGCTATAATCCCTCTTCTGCGTGCGGCTGTAGCTCAGTTGGATAGAGTACTTGGCTACGAACCAAGGGGTCGTGGGTTCGAATCCTGCCAGCCGCGCCACCTAATTCAAGGGCCTTCCGTACCGAAGGCCCTGTCAGTTTGAAGTAGTATCGTTTTGCGTGCGGCTGTAGCTCAGTTGGATAGAGTACTTGGCTACGAACCAAGGGGTCGTGGGTTCGAATCCTGCCAGCCGCGCCACTTTTTGGGGGCCTTCCCACCGTAGAAGGTTCCGACAGTTGAAGTAGTACCGCTTTGCGTGCGGCTGTAGCTCAGTTGGATAGAGTACTTGGCTACGAACCAAGGGGTCGTGGGTTCGAATCCTGCCAGCCGCGCCACTTCAGAAGGGCCTTCCTCCGGGAAGGCCCTTTTTCTTTGCCCCTTCCCTGCTCGATCTCACCGCGCCGATTCGAATCCGGATCAAATCGCCGACGCACAAACAAGAACGGCGGCCCGAGGCCGCCGTCGCATCGCTTGCGTGAGCGTTCGCGCGTCAGTAATCCTGCCGCTCGCGCTCGATCCGCATCCCGCCGTCGTGACGCGCATGCGCACCATCCTCGGTCGAACGCTCGCGCATGATCCGCATCACGTCCGGATTGGTCCGCACGCGCCGCATCACGTTCGCAAGGTGGACGCGGTCGCTGACCTGGATCACGAAGCGCAGCACCGTCGACTCGTGCGTGAGGTCCTCGTCCATCGCAATGTGGACGATGTTCGCGTCAGCCGACGTGATGTCCGCCGCCACGCGCGCGAAGATCCCCTTCGTGTTCTTCACGAGCGCCTTTACCGCGACGTCAAAGAGGCGCCCCGGCTGCGGCGCCCATTCGACGTCGATCCAGCGGCCCGGATCGCGCCGGTGGATGCGCTGCGCGACGCGGCAATCGGTCGTATGAATCGCCATCCCCAGACCGATGCCGATGTAGCCCATGATCGCGTCACCCGGAATCGGCCGGCAGCACGCGGACAACTGCACCGACATCCCTTCGGTGCCGGTGATCACGACCGGCGGCGCATGATGCGCGGCATGACGCTCGGCCTTCGGCAGGTCGTCGTCCGCGTCGCGGCCGCTCATCAGCACCTCGATGCGCTTGGCCATCACCGCGGCGACGCGGCGGCCGAGGCCGATGTCCGCGAAGATTTCCTGGCGACTCTTGTTGCCCGTCCACTGCACGAGCTTTTCCCACACTTCCGGCGTGACGTCCGCGAGCGCGAGGCCGTAGCCCTTCAGGCTCTGGTCGACGAGCCGCTCGCCGAGCTGCACCGATTCGTTCAGGCGCATCGTCTTCAGGTAGTGACGGATCGCCGAACGCGCCTTGCCGGTGCGCACGAAGCCGAGCCACGCGGGGTTCGGCTTCGAATACGGCGCGGTGATCACCTCGACGATGTCGCCGCTCTTCAGCTCGGTGCGCAGCGGCAGCAGCTCGTTGTTGATCTTCACGGCGACGCACTGGTTGCCGAGATCGCTGTGGATCGAATACGCGAAATCGAGCGCCGTCGCGCCGCGCGGCAGCGCCATGATCTTCGACTTCGGCGTGAACACGTAGACCGCATCCGGGAACAGGTCGATCTTCACGTGCTCGAGGAATTCGCTCGAATCGCCGGCCTCGCTCTGGATGTCGAGCAGCGACTTCAGCCACTGGTGCGCGCGCTTCTGCACGTCGTTGAGATCCGCGCCGCCGTTCTTGTACAGCCAGTGCGCGGCGACGCCCGCCTCGGCGATCTCGTGCATCTTGCGCGTGCGCACCTGGAACTCGATCGGCGCGCCGAACGGGCCGACAAGAGTCGTGTGCAGCGACTGGTAGCCGTTGATCTTCGGGATCGCGATGTAATCCTTGAACTTGCCCGGCACCGGCTTGTACAGCGCATGCAGCGCGCCGATGCACGTATAGCAGTCGAGCGGATTCTCGACGACGACGCGAAAGCCGTACACGTCGAGCACCTGCGAGAACGACAGCTGCTTGTCGCGCATCTTCCGGTAGATGCTGTAGATCGTCTTTTCGCGGCCGGTGATCTCGGCGTCGATCTTCGCGTCGACCATCGCACGCTGCGCGGCCTCGAGGATCTTGCTGATCACCTCGCGGCGATTGCCGCGCGCGGCCTTCACCGCCTTCTCGAGCGTCGCGTAGCGATGCGGGTTGAAGTTCGCGAAGCTCATGTCCTGCAGCTCGCGATAGGTATTGTTCAGACCAAGCCGGTGCGCGATCGGCGCATAGATGTCGAGCGTTTCGCGCGCGACGCGGCGGCGCTTTTCCATCGGCACCGCACCGAGCGTGCGCATGTTGTGCAGGCGATCGGCGAGCTTGACGAGGATGACCCGCACGTCGCGCGCCATCGCGAGCAGCATCTTGCGGAAGTTTTCCGCCTGCGCTTCCTCGCGGCTGCGGAATTCCATCTTGTCGAGCTTGGACAGCCCGTCGACCAGCTCCGCGACCTTCGGCCCGAAGCGCTCGGCGAGCTCGCTCTTGGTCACGCCCTGGTCTTCCATCACGTCGTGCAGCAGCGCGGCCATGACCGCCTGCGCGTCGAGCTTCCAGCCGGCGCAGATTTCCGCGACGGCGACAGGATGGGTGATGTAGGGTTCGCCGCTCTGGCGATATTGACCGAGGTGGGCTTCGTCGCTGAAGTGGAACGCCGCCTTGACCTCTTTGATTTCTTCCGGCGCCAGGTACTCGGCAAGCGCGGCGGTCAGTTTCGCGATCGAAACGACGCCGTGCTTGCGCGGCTGCTCCGGAGTGGCGGTCGGCCCGAACAGATGCCGGAACGACTGTTCGAGGACCGCGTCGATGTACTGGCGCGCAGGCGATTGTGCCGTGGCTTCGGTGGTCTGATCCGCGGAGGCGGACGATGGGGTGGTGCTCATATTCGCCTCCTCGGTCAGCAATCGTTGCGCGCGTGGACTACATGGCTGAAGTAAAGCGGTGCGCCTTAGACCGGCACCTTCTTCAGCATCTCGACGCCGACCTGACCTGCCGCGATCTCGCGCAGCGCGACGACCGTCGGCTTGTCGCGGCTTTCGATCTTCGGCGTATGGCCTTGCGCGAGCTGCCGCGCGCGATAGGTGGCGGCGAGCGCCAGTTCGAAGCGGTTCGGGATTTGCTTCAGGCAGTCTTCGACGGTAATGCGAGCCATGTTGGGTAATTCCTTCTGAATATAGTGCTTATTCTACCTTATGTCCCTCGACACTCGCCGTCATTCCGCGTGCGGCTGGTGGATGCCGAGCTCGATGAACAGCTCCGCATGTCGCGCGTACTGCGAAATGAAGCGCTGGCGCGTCGCGGCGACGATGCATTCGAGCTCGGCAAGCGCGCGATCGAAGTTCTCGTTGATCACGACGTACTCCGCTTCCGATGCGTGCGCCATCTCGCTGCCGGCCGCGAGGAGACGCCGCGTGATCACGTTCGGCTCGTCCTGGCCGCGCTTCTTCAGGCGCTCCTCGAGCGCGTCGAGCGACGGCGGCAGGATGAAGATGCCGACCGCGTTGCGGAACTGCTTCTTCACCTGCTGCGCGCCCTGCCAGTCGATTTCGAGCAGCACGTCGTGGCCGTTCTTCATCTGCTCCTCGATCCACACGCGCGAGGTGCCGTAGTAGTTGCCGTGCACTTCCGCGCTCTCGAGGAATTCGTGCGCGGCGTGGCGCGCGCGGAAATCGTCGACGGTCGTGAAATGATAATGCTGGCCATCCTGCTCGCCCGGACGCGGCTTGCGCGTCGTGTACGAGATCGACAGGCAGATATCCGCGTCCTTCGACAGCAGCGCGTTCACCAGCGTGGACTTGCCGGCGCCCGACGGCGCGACGACCATGAACAGGTTGCCGGGATAGACGCCGCCGTGCAGCGCATGCGCGGCGTGGCCGTCGTGGGTGAATTCGGTCATGTTGCGTTACTCCAGGTTTTGCACTTGCTCACGCATCTGCTCGATCAGCAGCTTGAGCGCCATCGACGCATCGGCCAGTTCCTTGGCCGCCGCTTTCGAGCCGAGCGTGTTCGCTTCGCGATTCAGTTCCTGCATCATGAAGTCGAGACGCTTGCCGACGCGGCCGCCCTTCTCGATCACGTGACGCGTTTCGTTCAGGTGCGCGGTGAGCCGCGACAGCTCTTCCGCGATGTCGATCCGGATGCCGTACATCGTCACTTCCTGACGAATGCGCTCCGCCGCTTCCTCGCGCGACACGATCGGCGCGCTGCCTTCCGGCGCCGCGATGCCGAGCGCTTCCTGCAGCCGCTCGACGATCTTCTGCTGATGCTTCGCGATCAGCTCCGGCACGAGCGGCGTGATGCGCGCGACGATCGCCTCCATCTCGGCGACGTTCGACAGCAGCATCGCCGCGAGCTGCGCGCCTTCGCGCGAACGCACGACGACCAGCTCGTTGATCGCTTCCTTGCCGCACGCGAGCACCGCGTCGCGGATCGCGTCGGCCGACACGCCGCTTTCGGCGATCACGCCGGGCCAGCGCAGGATCTCGCCCGCGCGCAGGCGGCCGACGCCCGGGAACGACTCGAGCACCGTGCGCTCGAGGTCCGCGAGCTGGCCGAGCGCCGCCTGGTTCAGCGCGCCCGCGCCGATGCTCTGCTCCCCGCGCTGCAGGTTGATGCGCACGTCCACCTTGCCGCGCGACAGCTTGTTCATCAGCATCTCGCGCAGCGCGGGTTCGCACGCGCGCACGTCGTCGGGCATGCGGAAATTCAGGTCGAGGAAACGCGAGTTCACGGTTCGGAATTCGACCGACACGCTGGTGCCGCCGTTGCCCGTCGCCGCTGCGAGTTCGCGCGTCGCGCTCGCGTAGCCCGTCATGCTGTAGATCATGGTTCGTCTCGCCGTCTGAATGCCCTCGCGGGCCGGGAATAAGTCGAGGCGCCCGGCGCATTCGCAAGCGCGGGGCGGGAAACGCGCATTATCCCATTTTTGCCGGCCACCCCGCCCGGCGCCGCCGCCGTTCGGCGCTAAAATCAGGGTTTCCTCCCTGCCATCTTTCCCTCATGACGCAATCCACTTCCCGGCCGAGCGGCCGCCGCGCCGACGAACTCCGCAAGGTCGCCCTCACGCGCCACTACACGAAGCACGCGGAAGGCTCCGTGCTGGTCGAATTCGGCGACACCAAGGTGATCTGCACGGCGAGCGTCGCCGAGCGCGTGCCCGAATTCCTGCGTGATCGCGGGCAAGGCTGGCTGACCGCCGAATACGGCATGCTGCCGCGCGCAACGCATACGCGCAGCGATCGCGAAGCGGCGCGCGGCAAGCAGACGGGCCGCACGCAGGAAATTCAGCGCCTGATCGGCCGCGCGCTGCGCGCGGTGTTCGACCTGGAGGCGCTCGGCCCGCGCACGATCCACATCGACTGCGACGTGATCCAGGCCGACGGCGGCACGCGCACCGCGAGCATCACCGGCGCGTTCGTCGCCGCGCACGATGCGGTGTCGAAGCTGATCGCCGCCGGCAAGCTCGCGCGCTCGCCGATCACCGACCACGTCGCCGCGATTTCGGTCGGCGTGTTCGAGGGCACCCCGGTGCTCGATCTCGATTACCCGGAAGATTCGCGCTGCGACACCGACATGAACGTCGTGATGACGGGCGCGGGCGGCTTCGTCGAAGTCCAGGGCACCGCGGAAGGCGTGCCGTTCTCGCGCGACGAGATGAACGCGCTGCTCGACCTGGCGCAGAGCGGGATCGGCCAGCTCGTGCGGCTGCAGAAGGACGCGCTGGGTGTGAGCCATGTCTGACGATCGCATCACGCCGCCGCTGTCGCGCATCGTGCTCGCGTCGAACAATGCGGGCAAGCTGCGCGAATTCACGGCGATGTTCTCGACCGTCGGCATCGACGTGATTCCGCAGGGCGACCTCGCGGTGCCGGAAGCGGAAGAACCGTACCGCACGTTCATCGAGAACGCGCTGACGAAGGCGCGGCACGCGGCGCAGCTCACCGGGCTGCCGGCGATCGCCGACGATTCGGGGCTGTGCGTGCGCGCGCTGCGCGGCGCGCCGGGCGTCTATTCGGCGCGCTACGCGCAACGCGCGGGGCTCGAGAAAGGCGACGCGGCGAACAACGCGCATCTCGTCGACCAGTTGCGCGACGTCGCCGACCGCCGCGCGTACTACTGCTGCGTGCTCGCGCTCGTGCGTCATGCCGACGATCCGGAACCGATGTTCGCCGAAGGCCGCTGGCACGGCGAGATCGTCGACGCGCCGCGCGGCGCGCACGGATTCGGCTACGACCCGTATTTCTACCTGCCGTCGCTCGGCGCGACGGCGGCCGAGCTCGAGCCGCCGGTGAAGAACGCGCTCAGCCATCGCGCGCTCGCGCTCAAGGCGCTGCTCGCGCGGCTTGCGGAGGCAGCATGAGCCAGGCCGCGGACACCGGCGCGCGCGTCGTCGCGACCTTCACGTCGCCCGGGCAGGTGCGGCTGACGTCGCTGCCGCCGCTCGCGCTGTACGTGCATTTCCCGTGGTGCGTGCGCAAGTGCCCGTATTGCGATTTCAACTCGCACGAATGGAAAGGCGAGCAGTTTCCGGAGACCGAGTACCTCGACGCGTTGCGCGCCGATCTCGAGCACGCGCTGCCGCTCGTGTGGGGACGGCAGGTGCATACCGTGTTCATCGGCGGCGGCACGCCGAGCCTGCTGTCCGCAGCCGGCCTCGACCGCCTGCTGTCCGACGTGCGCGCGCTGCTGCCGCTCGACGCGGATGCGGAAATCACGCTCGAGGCCAATCCCGGCACCTTCGAAGCCGCGAAGTTCGCGCAGTTCCGCGCGAGCGGCGTGAATCGCCTGTCGGTCGGCATCCAGAGCTTCAACGAGACGCACCTGAAGGCGCTCGGCCGCATCCACGACGCCGCCCAGGCGCGCGCGGCCGTCGAGGTCGCCGCGAACACGTTCGACAACTTCAATCTCGACCTGATGTTCGCGCTGCCGAACCAGACGCTCGACGAATGCCGCGCCGACATCGAGACCGCGCTGTCGTTCGCGCCGCCGCATCTGTCGCTGTATCACCTGACGCTCGAGCCGAACACGCTGTTCGCGAAGTTTCCGCCCGTGGTGCCCGACGACGACGCGTCCGCCGACATGCAGGAGTGGATCCACGCGCGCACGGCCGAGGCCGGCTACGAACGCTATGAAGTGTCCGCGTATGCGAAGCCGCATCACCAGTGCAAGCACAACCTGAACTACTGGCGCTTCGGCGACTATCTCGGGATCGGTGCGGGCGCGCACACGAAGCTGTCGTTCCCGAACCGCATCCTGCGGCAGGCGCGCTACAAGCATCCGGCGACCTTCATCGAGCAGGCGCTGGCCGGCACGCCGGTCCAGGAGGAACGCGAAGTCGGCGCGCGCGACCTGCCGTTCGAATTCATGCTGAACACGCTGCGGCTCGTCGAGGGCTTCCCGGTGCACAGCTTCGCCGAGCGCACGGGGCTGCCGATGAGCACGATCGAGCCGGCGCTGAAGGAAGCGGAACGGCGCGGGCTGATCGCGCGCGATTTCGCGCAGATCGCGCCGACGCCGCTCGGCCAGCGGTTCCTCAACGACCTGCAGGAACTGTTCCTGCGCGACGATTGAGCATGACCGCAAAGCATGGGACCGGAGCAAGGACTGATGTGCCGACTCCGGTCGACAGGGGCGGCATTTCGGTTACAATGCCGCCTCGTGGAAGCGTGGCCGAGCGGTTTAAGGCACTGGTCTTGAAAACCAGCGACGGGCAACTGTCCGTGAGTTCGAATCTCACCGCTTCCGCCATCCTGCATTCGAAGAGACGGCCAAGAACGATGTTGCCGCCATCGCCGTCTCCCGAAGACGACGCGCCGATTCATCCGTTCGCACCGTGCTCGTTCCCCGAGCGGCACATCGTTCACGATGCGTATGCGAGCACCGGTCCTTGCGACGAGATCGCCCGCGAGTCGCACCGTTCAACACCCGATTGAAACGCCAGAACATTGCCGTCGAACCTGGACTGCAGTTTCTCCGCTGCGTAGGCGCGCGTCGATGCAAACAAGCTGTACGACGCGTCGTTACCATCCAGGCAGACGTTGACGAGCGATTTGGCGACGAGCTCTCCGATACTGTCGAACAAGGCGTCCCGCGACATCCTCACGTCGCGCGCCGCATCACACATCGATTCGAAACTGAACGGCTCTTCGAATTTGTGCAACTGCATCAGCAACGTCCGGCCGAGGTCACTCAATAATTCGAAGCTCACGTCGAGGGCTGCACGCAGACCGCGGTGTCGCGGGGTAGCGGTTCGATAGCCGCCCGACAGCAGCGACAAGGCATCATCGAGCCGGCGACGCACGCCGTCGACGCCGAGCATCTCCACGCGGCCGGCGGCCAGTTCGATTGCCAGCGGGATGCCATCCAGCCGGCGGCAGATTTCGCCGATTTGCTCGAGCTCAACGGCGTCAGGAGCGAGCTTCCAGCCGGCCACATGCGCATGGTGAACGAACAGTTGGACAGCGGGACTCTCGAGTAGCCTGTCACTGCGATCGGCTTGGCCCGGCACGCACAGCGGAGGGACCTTCAAGACCACTTCGTTCCGGATGCGCAGCGCTTCGCGGCTCGTCACCAGGAACCTTACCATTGCCGTTCCGGCGAGGACCGACTCCACGACGTGCGCGACGATGGAAACCACATGCTCGACGCCATCCAGAACGAGCAGACGCGAAGACGAGGAGATCGCTGCCCTTAGAGACTCGACCGTCGCAACATTGCCGATCGCCCCGACACCGCACGCATTCGCAATCGACTTCAGGACGTCGCACAGGGTGACGTCGGATGCCAGATCGACAAAAGACACCGTTTCTGCGTCCACCGACATCGCGCCGTGAGCGACTTCCAGCGCAAGGCTCGACTTTCCCACCCCGCCGTGGCCCGTCAGTGTTACGACGGGGCCGCGCTTCAGCGCGGCAAACACGTCCGCCACCAACGTTTCGCGCCCCACGAACAGGGAATTACGACGCGGAATCGGCATCGGCTCGGCCGCGGAGGTCTCGCCTGCATCAGCGTCGCGTGACGACGCCAGCCGGTAGCCACGGCGTGCGACGGTGACGATGAGGTCCCGGTCAGCCCCGAGCGCCCTGCGCAGGGCCGAGATGCTGACGTCGATGTTGCAGTTCTCCACAATGACGTCCGGCCAGGCCGCTTCCATCAATTCCGCTCGCGTCACCACGCGGCCACGCGCGGATGCGAGTGCAACGAGAACGTCGATCGCGCGCGATCCGAGACGCACGGCGTCGCCGTTCAGGAGCAGGCAGCGCATGTTCATATCCAGTTCGAATCGTCCGATTCTCATGATGTCTTTCTCCTGCTTGAAGGACACGGACATGAGCGCCCTGCCCCAAGGTGGTTTGACGGATGAAATCTATGCTTCCGTATATCGAACGAAGCCTGCGCCATTGGATATCCAATGGCCGTCAGCCATGGAGTACGCACTTGATGACGCTGCACGCGTGTCTCAGTGCGGCATCGGTCGGGATAGTCTCGGCCAGTCCGTCGAACACGACGAAGTCGTGTATCGTGCCCAGATAGCGAACCGCGTTGACCTTGACGCCTGCTCGCATGAGATTGCGAGCGTATTCCTCCGCATCGTCGCGAGAGACGTCGTTTTCCGCGGTGATGATGAGCGCCGACGGCAGGTCTTCAAGCTCGTCGGCTCTCGCAAGAATGGGCATTGCCGTTTTATCCGACAGCGATTCCGCGGGAAATTGCGCGTCGATGAACGCCTCGAGCGCATGCGCCGTCATTCCCGGACCGCTCGAATACTGGCGATATGACCGCGTTGTCGGATTCGCGGACAGGATCGGACAAATCAGCACCTGCAGCCGAAGGGCCGGTCCGCTTCGGTCCCTGGCCAGAAGCGCGGTAACGGCCGCCATGTTGCCACCGGCGCCATCACCCACGACGGCCATTGCGCGGCTGTCTATCCGCAGCGCCTTGTCGTTCCGAACGACGTATTGCAGCGCGGCGTACGCTTGTTCGTTCTGAGCCGGGTAGCGGACATCCGCCGCAGACGAATAGGCCACAAATGCGACCGCGACGCCTGCCTCGACGGCAAGACGGCATACGAGCCTTCGATGCGTCGCGTAGCTCGCCATACGCCACCCTCCGCCAGGAAAGTACACGACTGCAGGCAGAGGCTCCTGTACACCGAGCGGACGCACGATATGCACGTCGACCGTGCCCGTGTCGGTCCGCAAAGCGTGGTGCTCGACTGTCACCGGGGTTGGGTCGCCCGACCGGTCGTCGGAGTCGCGACATTCCGGGAAGTTCGGACGCTCGATCAGGAGCCTGTCCGGATGCAAGCCGGCCTCGGCGGCCAAATCGAGAAACTGCTGCGTCTCCGGGTCTAGAACCGGGTGTGACGACCAGGGTGTCGTCAGGTCCGCCGGGGTCGATTTGGCGGAAATTGAAAGCGAGCTGTCATTCATCACGGCGCACATCCATGAGTAGGCTGTTGGGAAAACCCGATGGCTGTCCAGACACGGCGTCTACTGCCCGCCTCACGCCTGGAGCGACCTCGAGCTCCGGTACGCCCATTCTCGAAGAGACATGCCCCGAAGGCTCAGTTAACCTTAGTTAAGAGGTGTTAGCGATGCCGCCGCAACGCCGCCGCATCCCCTTCAGAACCCTCGCGTCATCGTCATGGCGGGGATAGCGTCAACCCGCATGGTCACGGAGTGCGCCACGGAACCATGACGGCGCGTCGAGACGGCCATCGGCAATCAGCGCGTCGGCACTGGCCTTGCAGCCCGCACTCGCAAAGACTTCCAATTGCATCGGACTCGCGCCGGCCGGCGCGACCGGCCGACCTTCGAGGACGGCATCAAAGCCTTCAGCCCACTTGTCCCAGTGGGTCAAGCCTCGCCGCTTGGTCCGCTCGCGCAGCCTGTCCGTGAGCTCTCTGGCCATCCCCAGCTCGCCGGACCATGTCGCCACCGGAATGGCGCCAATCGCGAGACCGTAACAGATCGACAGGTCATGGTCGACCGACAGGGCCAGCTCGGCGCATTCCCGCGCAAGCGCGAGCGCCTCGTCCGCCAAGCCTTGTAACCAGAGTACCCGCATGTGCAGCGACATGCTCGCGATCCGGCCGTCAACCTGGGCATGATTCGCGTGGTCTGCGCGAATGGGGTCCTCATCCCGCGCGATGACGCCCTCAATGAGCGCACGAGCCCTTGCCTGATCGCCCAGGAAATGATGGGAAAGCGCAAGCATGTGGTCCGCCGTCTGATTCAGCGCAAGTTCCGTCGTGCGCGCCGCCATCGATTTGAACCTGTCCGCGAACGCCAGACTCTCGGTGTAATGACCCGCCAGGATGCGCTGCGCCCAGATGCCCCACAGCGCACGCAGCGCCAGCCCCTCGTCGCCGGACCGTTCGGACGCCGCGTAGGCCTGCTCGAATGCACGTGCCATCTCCGGAGTCGGCCCTCGCGTGTGCCACAGCGCATGTCCATAGGCTGCAAGCAACTCGATATGTTGAGCGCTTCCTGCCCGCTCCGACACTTCCACTGCCGCGATGGCATGCTCCGCCATGCCGAGGAACTCGTGCGGCAGCGACAGATGGAACCAAAGCGGCGCGGTGACGATCACCAGATTGATCGCAAGTTCGGGCGTGCCCGCCTGGTCCGATGCCCATTCGAACGCCGCACGAATATCGTCGATGCGCTTGCTATGCAGGGCAAGCCACTGCCGCGGCGCCTTGCCTTCCCACGCAGCCACGGGGTCGGCAAAGACGGCGCAGCAATGCGCCGCGTGTCGACGCCTCACCTCGCCGGCTTCGTTCGCTTCGACCAGCCGCACGTGCGCATAGTGGCGCGTCGTGTCCAGAAGCCGGTAGGGCAGATCGGAATCATCGACGTCGCGGGCGATGAGCGACTTGGCAACGAGCCCCGTGGTCGCTTCGAAGACGGCAAGCTCATCCAGGTCGGCGCAGCCGGCCACCGCGGCGGCTTCGCTCATGCCAAACGACGACCGCATGACCGACAACCGGCGCAAGACCTGCTGCTCCCGAGGCCGCAGGAGCTCGTAGCTCCAGTCAAGCGTCGCGCGCAGCGTCTGCTGCCTCGGCAGCGCAGTCCGGCGCCCTTGCGTGAGCAACGCGAAGCGGTCATCCAGCCGCGCCGCAATGGCGTGCACGTCCATCAGGCCGACGCGCGCCGCGGCAAGCTCGATCGCCAGCGGAATGCCATCCAGACGGCGACAGATATCGGACACCGCGCCGATGTTCCTGTCGGTCAGCTCGAACGTGTCATCGGCAGATTTTGCGCGGTCATGGAACAGTGAAATCGCCGGGTACTTCGCCGTTTCATCCGTGCCGACCCGAACGCCCGCCTCGGGAGACGGCAGCGCCGCAAGCCGATGCACCGACTCGCCATCCGCGCGCAACGGCTCCCGACTCGTCACCAGCAGATGAATGCCGCGCGCGCCCTGCAACAGTTGCTCGGCGACTTGAGCGACCGCGTCTACCAGATGTTCGCAATTGTCCAGGACCAGGAGTATCGGCGTGTCGCCCAGCGCGCGAATCAGGTCGGGTATCGGGTCGCCGGTGGACACGGCGACACCGGCCGCCGAAGCGACGGTACTCGCTACGCTAGCGCCGTCGGAAACCGGCGCAAAATTCACGAACAGCGCCTGGATGCCGGTCCGTTCGGAAAACCGATGTGCAATCGCGACCGCCACCGTGGTCTTGCCCATGCCGCCGGGGCCCGCAATCGTCAACAGCCGACGCAGGGGCAACTGCTCGGTCAGCCCGGCGATGACGTCGTCCCGGCCAATGACGCGAGCCAACGTAACCGGCAGTGCGCGTCCCCCGAGCCCTGCGGTCCGAGCTGCGCCGGCCGCCGCGAGCGCCGGTTGCGGCAAAGCCGAGCGACTGACGGGCACCGCGAATCGGTAACCCCGCCCCATCTCGTTCACGATGTATCGAACGTCGGAATTGCCGTCGCTCAGCACTTTGCGCAAAGCCGAGAGGTGCACCCGGAGCGCCCCCTCGTCGACCACGCTGTCCACCCACACCCGGTCGCACAGTTCACGCGTCGACACCAGCGCCCCCGCACTTTCGACCAGTACGACGAGGATGTCGAGCGCCCGACTGCCAATGCGAACCTCCTCTCCATTTCTGGTGAGTGTGCGCTGGGGAAAGTGCAGGGAAAACAGCCCGAATGTCAGGCTAAACGGTGCAACCATCGAACCACCATGCAGGTCATCAGTAGTAGGCCGCTTGCGGGCGTTGTCCTCAGCTCCGTGCGGCGCCGCCGGTTTTGTCGAATTTTTACCCAGCGGCGCCGCGCCGCCAACTTAAATGACCTGAAATCACGCGCCCACCGACCTTGCAGACTGCTTTCACGCATGAAACCAATCGCATTAACGCTTCCGCAAGCGTCTTACGATACTTAACGACTCGTAACTCGCCGTGGCTTCGCCGACGCCCCAATATTCGCTCCATGCAACCTGACTTCATCACGGAGCGCGTCATGGAACGTCTGAAAGCGTTAGAAATCTTCAAAGCGGTCGTCGAGCACGGCAGCTTCACCAAGGCCGCGGATGCCACCAACGTGCGCGTTCCGTCGGTCAGCCGTGCCGTGCAGGACCTCGAAACCCTGCTGGGCGTACAGTTGTTCAATCGCACGACGCGCAAAGTGAGGTTGACGTCGGTCGGGCACACCATTCTGGAACATGTGACGGGTGTGCTGGACAGCTACGAAAGTCTTGCTCAGGTCGGCGCCGATTCGCTGACGCTGTGCGGCGACCTCCGCATCGAAGTACCTGCCCTCTTCGGCATGGCGCAACTGGGGCCCATCGTCCATGGCTTCATGCGCGAGCACTCGAAGGTGCGGGTCGACGCGCGCCTTGTGGACAACGGCAGCGAATTGCTCGGCGAACTCGCCGACCTCGCGATCGTTGTCGGCCGCCAGGTACCGGCGTCCCGCATTGCTCGTCCGCTTGCGCCATTGAGCGTCGGCATATATGCAACCCCGTCTTACCTCGCGAAAAGCGGTATGCCGACAAGTCCGCAGGACCTGCCGGCAGAACGATGCATGACCGCGCTCGCGAATGACGGCCCTGCCGGACTGCCGGTAAGCCATCGCGCGACCGGCGCGCAGGCCGCGCTCGTCGCTCGCAGCCCCTTCCGCTCGAATTGCCCTGGCGCGCTGATCGCCGCGGTGCTGGAATCGGAAGGCGTCGCCGTTCTGCCCGACCACATCGCTCGCGGCCCCGAGTCGCGCGGCGAGCTTGTCCGGATCTTGAACGACTGGGAGACCGAGCCATTGCCGGCGTTCCTGCTTTATCAGGCACGACGCAATCAACCGTTGCGTGTTCGGAAGTTCATCGAGCACATCCTTCGAAGTCTCGGCCCCCATTCGGACTCGGTCCAAACCACATCGGACCTGGACCATCGCGCCGTTTCGCTCGCGCCGCTGCGCGCGATTCCGTCCGACCGTCGCGCACTTCACGCCGCTTGAGGCATCAGAGAGCAACCGCACCATGACGAATCACATCATCTCCGATTTTCTGACGACAACATCCCGCTATCTGGGAACTGACCTGCGCCTCCGAAACCGGCCATTCCGAAGCGACCGCGGCATCATTGATTTGCCCGTCAGCCGCGGCATGTGGGTCGCACCGGTCGACGCGCACCCTGTTTCAACCGGGGTGAGGCCCGTACCAAGCATGGGTGCCCCTTTGGGACTCCATCCGTATCCTGTTGATTTAATATAAATTCCCCTTACGCCGTCGAATCTCACCGCCTCCGCCGAAACATCCCGCCCGCGTGCAGCGTGGCGGGATTTTTCATTGCGCGACCGCAGCCTTCGTTCGATTCCCATCGATGCCGCGCCGGCACCCTCGCCACGCCGCCCTGGCATTGCGTCGATCGCGCGGCCGCCGGCCGGCCGCAACGCGCCGCTGCCATGCTCGCCCTCCTCCGCCATCGCCTAGAATTCGGATCAGAACGGCGACACGAACGCCGCCGCGCATTCGCTGCCGCACGGGCTTACCCGCCCGCGCCGCACACGGAGACCGCCATGTCCGAACAGTCGACCCCGATCCGCCACGTCGATTACTACGAAGGCTTCGAGATCCATGTCGTGCCGACCTCGATGCCGGGCAACGACACGCGCTTCACCTATACCGGCTACGTCTGCCATCCCGGCGCGAATCCCGCGCTGCCCGGCCACGCCGTGCCGTTCCACGCGGACGGCGAGGAAAGCTACTCGACCGTTGACGAGGCCGTCCACGAAGCCGTGCATATCGGCAAGAGCATCGTCGACGGCACGCATCCGGACCTGTCGGTCCTGTCGCTCGTCACGCACGGGTATTGAGCGGCACGGCACGCGCCGCCTGACGATCAGCCGACAGGCGCGTCACGCGTCATCAGCCGTCGCAACCACGCGCGCCGCGCGATATACGTTTGTCCCGATGTCGCGCGATCCATCGCGCGACTATCATTTGTCTATCGTGTTCCCCGGCGCCACGCCATGTTCGCCATCCCCCTGTCAGGCGTCGTCCGGTTGCGTGTTGCCGCCGCGGCCGCCGTCGCCATGCTCGCTGCCTGCACGATCACGCCGCCGCCCCCGCGCGCGGTCCTGACGATCCCGTCGGTCATCCGCAGCGCCACACTCGCCCAGTACCGCACCGAAGTTGCCGAACACGTCGCCGAGCGCAATCCGTCCGGCGTGTTGCGCGGCACGCCGCAGGCGATGCTGCGCTCGCTCGTCGTGCTCGCATTCACGATCGATCGCAGCGGCCAACTCGTGCACGCATCGGTATACCGCAGCAACGGCGACAACGAGGCCGAGTCGCTCGCGCTCGCATCGCTGCGGCGTTCGGCGCCGCTGCCGCCGCCGCCCCCGAAACTGCTCGACGGCAACGGCCACGTGGAGCTGATGGAAAGCTGGCTCTTCAACGACAACGGCAAGTTCCAGCTGCAAAGCACCGCGTCGGCGCAGGCGCAAACGATCGACTGAAGCCGCGCGCGATTGCCTGCGCTCGGCAGCGCTGGCTATAATTTTCCGCAATCGCCGCGGCCATCACGCCGCACGCGGGCTCGCGCCTCACCAGGCACACGAGCCGATCACGGCGGCGACTATCCGTCTCCAGCGTCGACCGGCGGGCGACGATCCGCGCCACGGCGCGCATCCATGCCGCCACCTTCTCGCGCTCGACGGTCCGGGCAGGCGTCCGCTTGCGTGGCCGCGTGCATCACCGGGCGTTCATCAAGACCAAAAACGGAGACATCCATGTCCGCATCCCCACCGGCCGTTGCGCACGCAACCAATGCGGCCGGCGCCGTCAGCCACAAGCGCATCGTGTTCGCGAGCTTCATCGGCACCGCGATCGAGTTCTACGATTTCTACGTGTACGCGACCGCCGCCGCGCTCGTGATCGGCCCGGTGTTCTTCCCGCACGGCTCCGCGACCGCGCAGGCGCTTTCCGCGTTCGTCACGTTCGGCATCGCGTTCATCGCACGGCCGATCGGCTCGTTCCTGTTCGGTCATTTCGGCGACCGCGTCGGCCGCAAGTCGACGCTCGTCGCGTCGCTGCTGGTGATGGGCCTGTCCACCACCGCGATCGGCCTCGTGCCCGGCTACGACGCGATCGGCACGCTCGCGCCGGTGCTGCTGTGCGTATTGCGCTTCGGCCAGGGCATCGGCCTCGGCGGCGAATGGGGCGGCGCCGCGCTGCTCGCGACCGAGCACGCGCCGCGAGGCAAGCGCGGCTGGTTCGGCATGTTCCCGCAGCTCGGCCCGTCGGTCGGCTTCCTGATGTCGAACGGGCTGTTCTTCGCGCTCGCGCTGTCGCTGTCCGACGCGCAGTTCCGCAGCTGGGGCTGGCGCATTCCGTTTCTCGTGAGCGCGGTGCTCGTCGCGCTCGGCCTGTACGTGCGGCTCAAGATCGCCGAGACGCCCGCGTTCCAGGCCGCGCTCGAGCGCAACGAGCGCGTGCGCGTGCCGGTCGCGACGCTCGTCACGCAGCACTGGCAGCCGACGCTGCTCGGCGCGCTGGCGATGGTCGTCTGCTACACGCTGTTCTACATCTCGACCGTGTTCTCGCTGTCGTACGGCGTCGCGACACTGCATATCCCGCGCCAGAGCTTCCTCGGCCTGCTCTGCCTCGCGGTCGTGTTCATGGGGCTCGCGACGCCGCTGTCGGCGTGGGCGTCGGACCGCTTCGGCCGCCGGCCGGTGCTGATCGCCGGCGCGATCGCCGCGCTGCTGTCGGGTTTCACGATGGCGCCGCTGCTCGGCAGCGGCTCGATGCCGCTCGTCGCGCTGTTCCTGACGCTAGAGCTGTTCCTGATGGGCGTGACGTTCGCGCCGATGGGCGCGCTGCTGCCGGAACTGTTCCCGACCAACGTCCGCTACACGGGCGCGGGCGTCGCGTACAACCTCGGCGGGATCCTCGGCGCGTCGATCGCGCCGTACATCGCGCAGTTGCTTGCCGCGCAAGGCGGCCTGTCGTGGGTCGGCGGCTATGTGTCCGTCGCGGCGGCGCTCAGCCTGCTCGGCGTGCTGCTGATGCGCGAGACGCGCGACACGGCGCTCGTCTGACGCTGCGGGGCAACCCGGCTTGTGCCGCGGGCGGCGCCGCCTATACTCGATGGCGGGCGCGCCGCCTGCCGCGCCGCCATCGCCACGGAGCCGCCCCCCATGAGCATCCGCCTCGCCAATGCCGACCTCGTGCTGATCCTGTCGCTCGCGCTGGGCGGCGCGTTGCTGCTCACGCTCCGCTTCCGGCCGAAAAGCTGGCTCGGCCTCGTGTTCGAGGCGCTCGTCGCGAATGCGGCGGCCATTGCCGCCGTGCTCGCGTTCGAGGCACTGCTCGCCTGAGCGTGCACCGGCGCGCGGCCGCTCAGGCCGCCTGCGCGTGCATCGGCGCGCCGAAAGCCGGACCGACCGAGTCGATTGCCTGCAGCGCGTCGTCGACCGACGGCGCGGCGCCCACCTCGCCGATCGACACGGCATGCGGCGCGCCGCCGATGCCGCAGTGCTCGGGCGATGTGTCCACGAAGATCATCACGGTCGGCCGCCGCAGCGCGTGCGCCATGTGGACGAGACCCGTGTCGACACCGACCACCAGTGCGGCCCGGCCAATCGCCGCGCCGAGCTGACGCACCGACATCGCGGGCAGCACGATTGCCCCGGGCGCACGCGCGGCGATTTCCTGAGCGACCGCGTGCTCCGCCGGCGAGCCCCACGGCAGCAACACGCGCATGCCGCGCGCCATCATCCGCGTCGCAACCGCCGCCCAGTGCCCGACCGGCCATCGCTTGTCGTCGTTCGACGTGGCATGGAACATCAGCATGAACGGCCCGCCGTCGGTCACGGCGGCAGGCAGGCACGCATCGTCGGGCGCGACGATCCCGTAATCGGCGGCGCCCTGCGGCGCGTAGCCGAACGCCTCGCCCGCACTCACGCGCATCCCGTGCCAGGCGTCGCATGCGGGCCGCGGGCCGAAATGGTCCGAATACGCGAAGCGCGCGCCCGATTCGCCGAGATCCTGCGTCTGATAGCCGACGCGGCGCGCGGCACGCGCCAGCGCCGAGATGATCGCGCTCTTGTAGACGCCGTGCAGGTCGATGACCGCGTCGTAGCGGTGCGCGCGCAACGCGCTGATCGAGGCCCAGATCGCCTTCAGGTCGGCGCCGCCGCGCAGCTTCTTGAACCGCCGCAATGGCGCGCACAACACGTTGCTCACGCCGGGATGCCAGCGCACCACTTCCGCACACGATTCGTCGACGGCCCAGTCGACCGTCACGCCCGGAAACGCGCGATGAAGGTCGGCGACCACCGGCAGGGTCTGGACCACGTCGCCGAGCGACGTCACTTTCACGATGAGGATGCGGTTCACGTTTATGTTCGAGTTGCGAGAGCGGGGAATTTAGGGATACTAGTGAAGCCCGGACGACATGAGGACTACATTTAAATTACATTTGTAACAACGTGTATCTTGATTGTGACGATTTGTTACGCACGTCCCGGCGCGGTTTCCTTTTTATAATCGGTCCTTTGCCGACGGCCGCGCCGATGCAACGTTCCCAGCCATTGTTTCCCGCCCTCACCCGCCGCACCCAGCGCCTGTGGCGCCAGTACGGCGTGTTCTGGCTTGGCGCGATCGCCGTCGGCCTGACCGCCGTGCTCTATGCGCGGCTGATCGACTGGGGCTACGACACGTTCCGCACGCTGCGGCAGCACGCGCCCTGGCTGCCGTTGCTGCTGACCCCTGCGATCGCAGCCGGCTCGGTCTGGCTGACCCGCCGCTTCTTCCGCGGCGCGGAAGGCAGCGGCATCCCGCAGGTGATCGCGACGCTGCACGCGCGTCCCGGCGCGTTCGGCGCGCGGCTGCTGACGCTGCGCATCCTGTTCGGCAAGATCCTGCTTTCGTTCTTCGCGATCCTCGGCGGCTTCACGATCGGCCGCGAAGGGCCGACCGTGCAGGTCGGCGCGGCGCTGATGTTCAACCTGCGGCGCTTCTATCCGCGCTCGAACGCGCAGATCGAGCGCCAGCTCGTGCTCGCGGGCGCGGCGGCCGGTCTGTCGGCCGCGTTCAACACGCCGCTCGCCGGCATCGTGTTCGCGATCGAGGAGCTGACGCGCAGCTTCTCCGCGCGCGCGAGCGGCGTGCTGATCACCGCGATCATCATCGCCGGCGTGGTCGCGCTCGGGCTGAACGGCAACTACACGTATTTCGGCACGATCGACGCCGGCGCGCATTTCCCGAAGCTGCTCGCGGTCGCGGTGTTCGTCGCCGCGGTCGTGACCGGCGTCGCCGGCGGGCTGTTCTGCTGGCTGCTGCTCAATACCGGCCGCTGGCTGCCGGCGCGGCTGCTCGCGCTGTATCGCGAGCGGCCGATCGCGTTCGCCGCGCTGTGCGGCTTCGTGATCGCCGCGGTCGGTCTCGTGTCGGGCGGCACGACGTTCGGCAGCGGCTATGCGGAAGCGCGCGGCATGCTCGACGGGCGCGAGCAATTGTCCGTGCTGTATCCGTTCCTGAAGATGGTGTCGATGGTCGCGTCTTACCTGCCCGGCATCCCGGGCGGCATCTTCGCGCCGTCGCTGTCGATCGGCGCGGGTTTCGGCAACCTGCTGCACATCGTGTTCGGCAACATGAGCCTGCCGGTGCTGATCGCGCTCGCGATGGTCGGCTACCTCGCGGCGGTCACGCAATCGCCGATCACGTCGTTCGTGATCGTGATGGAGATGATCAACGGCCATGCACTCGTCATTTCGCTGATGGCCACCGCGCTGATCTCGAGCCGCGTCTCGCGCTTCTTCGTGCCGCCGCTGTACGAGACGCTCGCGCAGCGCTATCTCGCACCGCCGGCTGCGGCTGCCGCAGCCACCGCCGCAGCGGCGCCGGCCCCGGCAACGTCCGGCGTCATCGCGCCGCAGGACGCGGCCGCCGCACCCGCCGATCCGCTCGATACGCTGCGTGACGAGAATGGCGACGGGCTTGCCGGCGACGAAGCGGCCGGCGGCAAGCCCGCGGCCGGCACGGGGCCGGCCACCGCCGCGGCGAACCCCGCCGCGACGCAAGCCGGACCGCGCGACGCTCAGTAGATCACCACCGGCGCCGGCCGGTAGTAGACGGGACGGGCCGGCACGACGACGCAGCCGGCGAGCGTGACGGCGACGAGCGCGATCACGAATACGGTTCTTTTCATCGCACGTCTCCGTTACGCCCAATGCCCGCGCGTCCAGAACCAGTTCGGACCGCGCTGGTCCCAGTGGCCCGGCACCCAGTGCATGCCGATGCGCTCGGCTTCCCAGCGGCCGCCGATCCATACGTATTGGCCATGATCCCAGTGCCAGTGGCCGCGCTCCCATACGTAGCCGACCCGCGCGTCGGGCACGACTTCATAGCGGACAGGCGGCGGCGCGTTCGGCGCGACGACGACGATCTCTTCCGTGCGCCCGGCGACCGGCTCGGCGATGACGACTTCACCCGGCCGGGTGACGACCGGCGTGGCGACGAGAATTTCATCCGCGCGCGCAGCGAGCGGTACGGCAAGAGCGGACGCGCCCGCAGCCACTGCTGCGAATGCGAGGACAACGCGACGAATCGATGAGACAGCCATTACAACCTCCTGATTGAACAAGCAACGCGAGCTATTCGTTCAATGCGGGAGCAGGGGTTACGGCCGACAGGCGCCGTGTTACGGCGTGCCCGAAAGTGCAACAGGGCGTAAGACGCGCGCGGCGGCAGGTGCCGCCGCGCGGAACGGGAACAACGCGGGTCAGGCTTGCGGAATCTCGATCTTCACTTCGAGCACCTCGAGATCGTCCTGACGCTCGAGGCTCACGCGGATGTCATCGTTCGAAATCTGCACGTACTTCGAGATCACGGCGACGAGCTCCTTCTGCAGCGCCGGCAGGTAGTCGGCCGGCGGCTTGCCGCCTACCCGCTCGTGCGCGATGATGAGCTGCAGGCGCTCCTTCGCGATCGACGCGGACTTCTTTTTCTCGCCGAGGAGAAACGACAGAATGGACATGGGCGGCCTCCGTTACTTGCTGCCGAAGAGGCGCTGCAGCAGGCCCGGCTTCTGGTATTCGGTGAAGCGCAGCGGCTTGTCCTCGCCGAGGAAGCGCCCGACGATGTCCTTGTACGCTTCGGCGACGTCGGTGCCGTCGAGGTGCACGGCCGGCAGGCCCTGGTTCGACGCGTGCAGCACCGCTTCCGACTCCGGCACCACGCCGATCAGCTTGATGCGCAGGATCTCGCTGATGTCCTCGAGCGACAGCATCTCGCCTTCGTTGACGCGCTTCGGGCTGTAGCGGGTGATCAGCAGGTGCTCCTTGATCGGGTCCTTGCCTTCGGTCGCGCGCTTGGTCTTCGACGACAGGATGCCGAGAATGCGATCCGAGTCGCGCACCGACGACACTTCCGGGTTCGTGACGATCAGCGCTTCATCCGCGAAGTACATCGCGTGCAGCGCACCGGCCTCGATGCCCGCCGGCGAATCGCAGATGATGTATTCGAAATCCATCGCGGCAAGGTCGTTCAGCACCTTCTCGACGCCGTCGCGCGTCAGCGCGTCCTTGTCGCGGGTCTGCGACGCCGGCAGGATGAACAGGTTCTCGCACTTCTTGTCCTTGATCAGCGCCTGGTTCAGGTTCGCTTCGCCCTGGATCACGTTCACGAGGTCGTACACGACGCGACGCTCGCAGCCCATGATCAGATCGAGGTTGCGCAGGCCGACGTCGAAGTCGATCACGGCCGTCTTGTGGCCACGCAGCGCGATACCGGACGCGAAGCTCGCGCTCGTCGTCGTCTTGCCCACGCCGCCCTTGCCGGAAGTCACCACGATGATTTTTGCCATTTACCCTATACCCTGTGTTCGTCAATGAGAGCCGATCGATCCGGCGTGCGCCGCGTGCTTCACGTCAGGCGCAGCGGTTCGATCATCAATTTTTCCTCTTCGAGCCGGATCTGCACCGCTTTGCCCAGCACGTCGGCAGGCAGCGGGTTCTCGGTGGTTCGATAGATACCCGCAATCGAAATCAGTTCCGGCTCCAGACACGTGCAGAATATGCGCGCGTCGTGATTGCCGTGCACGCCCGCCAACGCGCGGCCGCGCAACGGCGCGTAAATGTGGATATTGCCTTCCGCAATGATCTCCGCGCCGTGACTGACCGGCGCGAGCACCACGAGGTCTCCTTTCGCATAAACCTGCTGCCCCGAGCGCAACGGCCGATCGACCACGAGCGTCTGACCGCCGGCCGGCGGCTGCGCCGGCTCGGGCGCAGGGGCCGCAGCGGCCGGAACGGCCGCCGCCTCGACGGCAGGCGCAGCGTCCGTGTCGCCCGCGCCCTTCGCCGACGGCACGCGACGGTCGCGCGCCTCGAGCAGCGGCAGGCCAGCCTCGCCCGCCCAGCCCTGCGACGCCAGCGCGACGACGCCCACCGGGCGCATCCGCACGTCGTTGAGCATCTGGCGGATGTCGCCCAGCGCCACGCGCTCGCCTTCCGCGAGACGACGCACGTCGATCGCAACGACGTCGTCGGCAAAAAACTCGGGAGTCGCTTCGAAGCGCTTGACCAGCTCGGTGCGCAGCGCATCGAGATCGGTCGTCTTTACGGTAAACAGCAACGTATCGACCGAACCACTGCGCAGCTCGAAGAATGGCGATTTTTTAAGCGACATGGACACTCTGCAAAAAATTTTTGCGTATTTTACAGGCGTCCACGCGGCCAGCCATTATTTTTGGGCGTCGTGCAACAGGCGTGGCGCAACAGCCGTCACGCCGCTGTGTCGGGAATCGGGTGTCGGGCCGCCGCGGCCCGGATGGGTGGGAAGGCGCGCCGGTGCGCGTGAATTGCCGGAGAACCGCAATCGTGCGCGCCGGACCGAGACCGGGCCCGCCTCGAGGGCATGGCCCGTCGGTCAGTGCGTCGCCTGCGACACGAACAGCGTCTTCATCGCGCCCGGCATGCGCGCGATCGGCGCATGCTCGCCGGTATTGCCGAAGCCAGCACGCTCGTAGAAGCGGACCGCGTTGCGGTTCGCGTCGGCGATCCATGCATAGACTTCCTGCGCGCCGCGCTCGGCGAGCCACGCGCTCGCGGTGTCGACGAGCAGCAGCCCGCCGCGCAGATGACGGACCGCATGCGCGACCCACAGCTCGCTCACGAAGGCGCGGCGCTCGGGCGTGTTGTCGAAATACGCGCCGATCATGCCGGCCGGATGGCCTTCCGTGTAAAGCAGGAACGTCGTCGACTGATCGGACGTCGCGCGCTGCGCGGCAATGGCCGCCGCCGCGTCGGCATCGACGTTCAGCAATTCGGCCTCCGGCGCTTCGCCGGGTGCGTAGGGCTCACGCAGCGACGCGGCGCGGAGTTCGCGATACACGTTGCCCTGGTCGGCAGCGATACGACGAACGGTCAAGGTCGAACTCATGCAGGCACAGCCCCCTTCGGACAGCAAGCTATAAGCTTCATCTGAAAGCGGGGCATGAGTCAAATCGTTATTTTCAAATGCCGGCGCAAATCGAAAGGCAACAGGCGTTGCGGACGCCCTCCGGCGCCGCCGTCCGCACGTTGCTGTGCAGGTGCAGCATCGCCGATGCACGCCCGGCCGCGCACGTTGACCGCCGGCTCGCCGCCCGCCCATACCTGGCGCGCCACCTTGGCGGACAGGACCGGACGCGCGCGGACCGGCATGCAAGCCGTCACCGCCACGCCGCCCGCGCGTCGCAGCGACGACCGGAAATCAAACGAAAGCCGCCTCGCGCCGGCGATTTTTATTGCATCGCAACATTTGTTGCGCGGCCCGCAGGCGCCGTACGCGCACAGCCGCCGTCGTGGTTTCGTCTGACGATCACACGGCCTCGCCGGCGCCGCGCGCGATGTGCCGGCCCGTTTCAATCGGCGCGCGACCGCCCTTCCCCGGATGCGCCGGCGGATCCCCGCCGTTTGGAGCATCCCGCCTAGCGCGGGGGTTTGGAAAAGTGCGCGCACGGGTCGTATAACAGGCAGAACCGGGCCATGACCCGGTGCCACGCACACCCATGCGGCGCGGACCAACGACCGGGATTCAAGCAAGGAGGGAGACGATGGCTACGACCGACGGACCGGCCGCGGGCTGGTCGGATGGCAAGCGTTACCTGTGGCTGCTCGGCGCGCTCACGATTACGCTGCCGATCCTCGCCGCCCAGCTTGCGCTGTCGACGGGCATCCACGTGTTCTGGTGGTTCGGGCCGCTGTTCGCGTTCGGCGTGATCCCGATTCTCGATACGCTGATCGGCGACGATCGCGACAATCCCCCCGAGAACGTCGTGCCCCGCCTGGAAAAGGACCGCTACTACCGGCTCATCGTCTATCTCGCGACCCTCGTCGAATACGTCGCGTTCTTCGTGGGCGTCTGGATCGTCGGCACGCATACGCTCGCGTGGCACGACTACGTCGGCTTCGCGCTGTCGGTCGGCACGGCCACCGGCATCTCGATCAACACCGCGCACGAGCTCGGCCACAAGACCAGCCGCTTCGAGCGCCGGCTCGCGAAGATCACGCTCGCGCCGGTCGCATACGGGCATTTCTTCGTCGAACACAATCGCGGTCATCATGTGCGGGTCGCGACCGCCGAGGACCCGGCGAGCGCGCGCTACGGCGAATCGTTCTGGGCGTTCCTGCCGCGCACCGTCACCGGCAGCATCCGCTCCGCGTGGCATCTGGAGCGAACGCGCCTCGCGCGGCTCGGGAAGTCGCCATGGACCTGGCGCAACGAAGTGCTGCATGCGTGGGCGATGACCGTCGTCGTGTGGGGCATCGCGATCGCGCTGGCCGGCAAGGTGGTGGTCCCGTTCCTGCTGATCCAGGCGGTGTACGGCGCGTCGCTGCTCGAAGTCGTGAACTACGTCGAGCATTACGGGCTCGGGCGCGTGAAGCTGCCGAACGGCCGCTACGAGCGCTGCACGCCGCAGCATTCGTGGAACAGCAATCACGTCGTGACGAACCTGTTCCTGTATCAGTTGCAGCGGCACGCCGACCATCACGCGAATCCGACCCGCTCGTACCAGGCGCTGCGCCACTTCGACGATTCGCCGCAGCTGCCGGCCGGCTACGCGACGATGATCCTGCTCGCGTACGTCCCGCCGCTCTGGTACCGCGTGATGAACCCGCGCGTCGTCGCGCACTACGGCGGCAACATGGCGCAATCGAACATCAAGCCGTCGATCCGCGAGAAGGTGCTCGCGCAGTACGGCGCGGCGGCCTGAGCGCCTCGTCGACGCGTTGCGCGCGACGGTGCGGCTTGCCGCGCCGTCGCCCGCTCAGGCCGCCGCCGTTCCCGGCAGCTTGAATACCGCCACCGCGTGCCGCAGCGCCCCCGCCTGCTCGGCGAGCGCCTGCGTCGCGGCCGACGCCTGTTCGACGAGCGCCGCGTTGCGCTGCGTCGCGTCGTCCATCTGCGTGACCGCGATGTTGACCTGGTGGATGCCGCCGCTCTGCTCCTGCGATGCCGACGAAATCTCGCCGACGATCGTCGTGACCCGCTCCACCGCGCCGACGATCTCGCGAATCGATTCGCCCGCGCGGCCGATCAGCGCCGCGCCGGCGTCGACGCGCTGCGTCGACTGATCGATCAGCACCTTGATTTCCTTCGCCGCGGCTGCGCTGCGCTGCGCGAGCGTGCGCACTTCGGCCGCGACGACCGCGAACCCGCGCCCCTGCTCGCCCGCCCGCGCGGCCTCGACTGCCGCGTTCAGCGCGAGGATGTTGGTCTGGAACGCGATCCCGTCGATCACCGAAATGATCTCGCCGACCTTCGCCGAGCTGTCGGCGATGCCGCTCATCGTCTCGACCGCCTGCGCCATCACGCCGCCGCCGGCCGACGCGATGTCGGACGCCTCGTTCGCGAGCTGCGCCGCGTGCTGCGCATGGTCCGCCGACTGCCGCACGGCGCCCGTCAGCTGCTCCATGCTCGCCGCGGTTTCCTCGAGCGACGCCGCCTGCGCCTCGGTGCGCGCGGACAGGTCGTGATTGCCGGACGCGATCTGCGCGCTCGCGGTCGCGACCGACTCGGCGTGTGCGCGCACCTCGAGCACGACGCCCGACAGGCTTGCCTGCATCGTCTGCAACGCGCGCAGCAGGTCGGCGATTTCGTCACGGCCGGCCACGGAGAACTCGCGCGTCAGGTCGCCGTCGGCGACCGCCTTCGCGCACGCGACCGCTGCGTCGAGCGGCCGCAGGATCGCGCGGCTGAACAGGAATGCGCCGATCATCGCGACGACCAGCACGACCAGCATCAGCACGATGCTCGCGATCGTCGCATGCTGCGCATCGAGCCCCGCGCGCTCGGACACCGCCGCGCTCTCGGCGGCGATCGTTTTCGCGGCCCGTTCGAGCAGTTCGGCCGGTTCGCGGTCGACGCCCGCGACTGCCGCATCGCCGGCCGTCGGATCGAAGCCGGCGGCCTTGAAGGCGTCGAAGCCGCGCCGGTAGCCGTCGCCCATCGTCGCGTGCGCGCGCATGAACTGCTCGACGAGCGTGCGGCTTTCGCCGGCGGGCAGTTGCTTGTCGAGCTGCGCGGCGAGCGCGTCGACCGCGCGCTCGCGCGTCTGGAACGCGCTCCAGTACTTGTCGAGCTTGTCGGCCTGCTTGCCGCGCAGCAGCGTGTCCTTCCATTCCTGGACCTGCAGCTTGAACTGCACGAGCGTCGCCGAGATGAGCCGCTCGTTGTTGACGTTCGTCTGCACGTCGTTCGTGAACGTGTCGATCGAGCGATTGAGGATGTGAATGCCGTACAGCGCGCCGGCGAACATCAGCAACAGCGCGACGGCGAACGCGAGGGGAATCTTGTAGCTCAGCTTCATTGGACCTTGAATCGACAGAGAGGGAGCGGCGTCGCGGCGCGGACGCCAGTTTGTCGAAACCTGTTAACGGCGGGCAAGCCGGCGGCTTAAAGTAGACGAAAGCGATCGGCCGGGATCAGGCGCGAACCGCGTGTGTACCAGAGGACAGACAGCAGGCGACTGGCTGCTGCTTCGGCTGGGTGGCGGACGGCTGCGAACCGACGGCGTTTGCCGCAAGCCGGCGCGCGCCGGGCCACATCGGGACAACGCGCCGGTCAGCGCTGATCCGGGACTCAGAGAACGAAAAACCCCTTGATCCTGACGAATCAAGGGGTTGCTCGGAGTCGGCGGAACGATCCATGAGAGTCGGATGGGCCTCGATGATCTTGTTCACGCCGTGCGGACGCCCATCGGGATACTTTACCGGGCAATCCGCCAGATCGTGCAGCCGGGCGATACTTTTACCATTGATCGCATGACCTTCCGAGTCTGTAATAACTCGTCCGCCGTGCGAGGTCGTATCGCCGATCACGATAATCTGCGATGCAATTCGACACCTCGTTCGGAACCGTCGTGGCTCAATCGTTCTCGTCGTCAGGATACGACGGGGAGCTGTCAGACACCTTGCCCTTGATATGGCTGATTCTCGACGAGTACGCCCTCAGCAGACAATCCACCGTCGCGCACTTGTTTCTTACACCGGAAACCCATTTGATCTGATCGATTCGAATCGGATCCTGATACGAAATTTCCCTCGAGTACTTCTGCTGCATCAGGACAAATCCATAATTAACGTCGGCATCCATCTTCCGCAGGCGCGGATCGCCGCAAATCAGATGCTCCACGTCAGATTTCGCAGCCCCACAATCGAACCCCTTGCTCGCATCCCTGAAGGGATGCTTCTCGAGCGCAAACACATAGATGAATGATCCATCGAGCAAGACGAGCTCGGAATTCGATGCATATATCCTCGCGAAGCGGAGCGCAGTACAACTCGGCGATGTCGCATCCTGCAGCAGATACATCGTCGTCCAGCCGTTCGAGTTGATGTGGAATTTGTCCTCGAGGAATTTGTTCAGCTTATGAGCATTCCCGAGCGGCGCCGAGTCAAACGAAAATGGCTCCTGCTTCTTTATTTTTACGCCACACCAACCCGGATTCGATCCGTCATAGTTCAAATAAAACGAATCGCCCCTCAACGCAAGAACGCTGGATTCGGCCGGATTGATGGGCAACTCGAGGTTCGGCTGCACCATCGAACCGACACTGTATATTCTCGCGACACCGGTCAAGCGATAAGTGCTCTCCGCAGCGGCGCCGAGCACATGAAAAAGCAGCCCGATGGCCAGCATCAACCTGAACACCACTCTCATCATTGACAATCTCAAATAATTAGCAACCGGCATCGCACACAATGCTGCATAGCTTGTCGTGCCCCTGCCACCTTCGTAAGCGAAGCAGAGCATCGAATTCATGCTGATACAAGCGAGCAGTGACGGCTTTTCCGACATACCCTTCATGCCCCCGAAACGAAAAACCCCTTGATTCTGACGGATCAAGGGGTTGCTCCGGGTAGGCAGAACGATCGGCGACAGTCGATGGTGGCGTTATGTGGCTAATCGCCGACATGTGCGGCCGTGCTGCCGATCAACGTGCAGCCGCATTCGGTACGGTGGCCATGCAGCGCAACACGCGCCCCACCGATCGTGAAAGTCGGATGGGCCTCAATGATCTTGTTCACGCCGTGCGGACGCCCATCGGGATACTTTTCCGGGCAATCCACCAGATCGTGCAGCCGGGCGATATGCTTACCATGGATCGTATGACCCTCCGAGCCTGTAATAACTCGCCCGCCGTGCGAGGTCGTGTCACCGACCACGATAACCTGCAATGCCACTTCGGCACCTCCTTTGCAACCGTTACGCGTCAGATCGCGACCGCTTGCGCCTTCGCGCACGCCGTCGATCAATCACCGTCCTGCTCGGACTCTTTTTCCGGATAAGACGGATAGGTACTGGATATCCGGCCCTTGATATATTGAACCCGCGCACGGTATGCATCAATGAGGCAAGCGTTATTCACACACTTGTTCCGGACGTTTCTGATCCAATTGATCTGATCTTTCCTGACCGGGTCCTGATAAGAAATTTCCTTCGAATCAACCAGCTGCATCGCGACAAATCCACGATTCACCGTTTCATCAAGTTTCACGAGATCAGGATTGGCGCAAATAAGACGCTCGACACTAGTCTGGGCCTTTGCACAATCAAAACTCTTTTCCGCATTCACGGGAGGATGCGTTTCGCGTTGAAACGCATACATCCACGATCCGCTCGTCAAAACGAGCGCGTCTGCAGACTTGTAAACCATCGCAAATCGCAAACCCGAGCAAAGCGGCATATTCGCATCTCCCAGCAGATAAATTTCACTCATATTCTTGTAACCAATATGATATTTATCACCCAGGAACTTCCCAAACGCATCAAGCGAACCAAACGCGTGCGCAATGACCGGGTCGAAATAAAAATTCAACCGCTTCTGAATCTTGACCGTGCATTCGTGCCCAGCATACTGAAAAGTCACTGCACCATCGCTCGGAATCAACACACCCGAAGTGACCGGATTCACTGGCAAAGGAAGATCATGCGTGTCCTTCGTTTTTTCGAATCGAGCAGCTCCGGTCATCAGGTATCGATCTTGCGCGAAGGCGATACCCGACAACGAAAACACCAGAATCATAAATACCGAAAATCTCTTGAATTCTTTCATAATCTCGACCACATGGTTCAGTGCGCTGAATTATAAACACCCTGGCAAAACATATCGTACTCTCGCTTTCGGCGCTTCTCGTTTTCGATATCCAGGAACTCTTTAGGCGCCCCTGCGTAGTCGCATTTATTCAACTTCGCCCGAAGATTGGGCGTCTTCGACAAGCTGCCAAGATTAAATGCGAGCGACACCAGGGCATCGTACTCGTGCTGGTAGAGAGGAACAGTGATCGCGTTCCGAACGCGCCCCTCTATGACGGCCACATCGTCGTCGAACAGCTTTTTCGCATCGGCCACCGGGATCTTGCTCGACATGGCTATATAACCACTTGCCGAACAGCTGGCCTCCTGAATCAAATGCCCCCACCCGACCGTGCAATAGCCCTTGCTATCGTCGTAGTAATAGGTATTTTCCTTGGTTTTATCCAAGTGAACACCTTCCCATCCTTTTATGAAATCCTTGCCGCGCTCCGAAAGCTTGAGTTGCGCAATTGGAATCCGATTCCCGACCGGCGGCAGCGGTGGCGCATCGAGAAATACCGCCCGATAACCTTCCTGCAATATATCCACCGAATCCATCAGATCTTCGCGACGCTGGAATGCATTCTTCAAGACCTTTCCATTCAATTTCGAATTCGGATCAAACCCCAAGGCTCCCGAATAGGTCTCGAAGTGAAGCATCGACACGTTCTTGCCGTGCACGATAGTCAACGGCGTTCCGTCGTCGTGCAGCAAAACTCCGCTTTTGGCGATCAATTGCCCTTGGCTTACCGACTCGCCAACTTTCACCTTGATCGACGATGGATCAACCTCTCCATACAACGCAATGAACTCACGTCCGTCGGTGGTTTTGTGGTGAATGCTGAGCTGCCATGTCTTGCAATAAAAGGGTTCCCGTTTCATCACGACACCGGGTGCAATCGCGACGATCGGCGTATATGCGTCGACATACAAATCCCGCGCGGCATGTTTTCTACGGCCCTGTTCGCGGGGTGTGCCAAACCGTGCCAGATTCAGCCCTCCGGCTCCCAAAGGCTTGACCCACGGGCAATCGCCATATTTCCCTCCCTCGTCGTTCAGCGGACGAGTTTGAATCGGGAAAATAATCGGCGCACCGCCCTTGCGCGGCGTGGTCGTCGGCGCTCCCCGATCGTTGTTGTCGTGATCGTTTTTCGGCGGGGCCCCTTTCGGATCCGGTTTCTTCGGCGCGGGCGCATCCGATTTCCTCGAATCGACAGGCGGCACCTTCAGCACCTGCCCGACCACGATCAGGTCGGATTTGAGATGATTGACATGCTTGAGGAGATCGACGCTCGTGTGATATTTCCTGGCGATCACGGTCAGGTTGTCATGCGCTTTGACCTTGTAGGTGCCGCGCCAGTAGTCGCCGCCGGCTCCGTCATCGGTCTTCGTCGGTAGGTCATGCAGCGTCTTCGGACTCGTCAGGTGGAATTTGATCTGCGACAGTGCGGCGTCAAGCCGCGCAACTTCTTTCATGCTGTCGCTGGTCCATCGCTTCACATGGACGGAAAGCGCTTCCCCCATGCGCACGGAAAACTCGACTGCGCCCTGTGCATTCGTCGATGCGGTGTGATAGACATGGTCGAGCCGCTCCTCCATACCCTTGATCTCGACTTTCAGATTCTGGATAGGCTGGCCAAAGTGATCCTTGAAATAGACAGTGACCGCGGAGAGAGCGTCGTTGGTATGGTTGGATTTAGCCATAAGTCGGTCAAGCACTCTGATTGACGTAATGATACGGATCGTCCGGCAATTCATCGCCGGAAACGTCGTGCTGGTCGGCGTTATCGCCAGCCTCGGTTTCCACTAGCCACGCCCCCTGTGTGCCAACCAGAACCTGAATCGTTTCGGGTTGATCCGTCGAAAGGCGCGGCGTCCTGCCTTCCTGATCGAGTGTGCCCTGGGCAAGCACTTCGCCACCGACGCGCCGGGCCGTATATTCGACCTCCTCAAACGACCTGCGCCAGTAAATGTCGTAGACATCGAGACGGTTGCTGAACGCCTTGGGCATGTCCATACCCGGTATGGAAACCGGCAACGACTTCGGCCCCGGCATCGCATGGCTGGCAGCGTGTGCGACCCACTTCGCGGGGGTTCCATGTTCGATGCCGGCCCCGTTGATCCGGATGTAGCTGCCTCTCGCCTGCAGCAGGATTTCCTCCGCCGCCGTAATCTCGATGCGCTTCTTCGCGCTGATCAGTTTCAGCACCTGATCGGCAATGAGCTCGATGTCGTCGGACTGTGCCTGAATCTCCACCTTGCCCTTGGCGGAAAAAAGCTTCATACCCGCACTCTTCACGAACAGGCTGATCTTTTCGGTCACGCTGGCGACCAGCGACTTGCCGACCGCTAGATGGGTACTCTCGCCGCTCACGACGTTCACGTGCTGGTCGGCGGCGATCTGTGTCGACTGCCGCGTCGACATCGCGATACCGGCCGGGCTGGCCATCAGCATGATCGGTGTCTTGAAGCCGTTCGCACTCCCCGCCCCACCTCCGGCCGTGCGACCGCCTGACGTAGTGCCGGCCACACTGGACTGCGTGGCATCGTTGAATGCGCGCAACGATTCATACCCGGGATCGAGCCCCTCCGCGTGGTGGGCAACGCTTGCTCCCGAGAGCGACTTGACGACGTTCTCCGCGTTGGTAAGTTGTGCCGTCGCCTGCTGCACATCCATCGGCTGACTGACCGACGCCGAATAGCTGGACACGTAGATGCCTTGCCCCGCACGAATCGCACCATATGCATCCGACTTCAGGTCGAAGCCGCTGCCAAGGTAGGCGCCGCGCGTGTTGCCGCTCTGATCGATCAAATAGCCGAGGTGAAGCAGACTGTTGGCGCTGCTGCTGAACAGCTTCACCCGGTTTTGCGCAGTCGCATCGTCGAGCACCATCTCGTTATAGCCAGCGCCCGAGAATTCCTTCGACCGATAGCCCGACATGATGCCGTTCGAGTGCCATTGCGGCTTGACGGCACCGTTATAGACGCGATGCAGGACCATGGGACGATCGCAATCGCCGCCGAGATATCCGACGATCACCTCTTCCCCGACGCGCGGGACATGGACGCCGCCGTATCCGCCGCCCGTATCCGATTGTGCGACCCGCACCCAGCATGATGCGCGTTCGTTGCCGGGATTGATCCGATCCCAGACGAACATGACCTTGACGCGGTTCAGTTCGTCGGTATAGACCTCTTCCCCGCTCGGACCCACGACGATCGCGGTCTCCAACTGCATCACGGGTTTCTTGTGTTCGAACGGGCTTCGATACGGCACCGTCACCCGCTGGGCCTCGACTTCGACGAGATAAAAGCCTGTCGAGCCGTCGTCGTGCGCAACCTGGAGCCCCGCATCCGCTGCCTGACTGGCCTTCGCCTGTGCGATCTGCTGGCTCAGACCATGCGGAAAACTCGATTCACGATCCGACAGCGGCAGGTTGTTCTCGATATACCGCCATACCTTGATCGCGGCAAATTCCCGTTGACCGTCGGGGTCTCGATCGTGGTCCGGATGATCCGTCAGAACGAAACGCCGCCCCGCATCGATGCCGCGAAGGCCGCCCACGCCCAAATATCGCTTCGCGCGCGACTCCCATTCCTCGAGCCGGATTTTCGACAGATGCTCTCCGCGCCCTTGGTCCTGATAGGTATACGGGCCGGTATATTCGTACACCTCGGCCTGCTCCGGCAGATTTCCCTGATCGGCCCGCGTCGGCAACGTCGTGCCTTTGGGATTGAACGGCGCGGACGGCGCCTTGTAGTCGAACGTACGCGTCGTGTGCAGAACGCTCTGCAGCGTTCGCGAGCCAGCCCATTGCACGAATCCGTCCGTCTCGCGGCTCGTGCCGGTACGCTGGAACCGGGCCGTGCGCGGTGACATCTCGTCGAGTGAATGGATGGCGTCGGTAACGACGAACCGATGCGATTTGCCGTCCCCGTCGTGTTGCCAGAAACCAAACAGCCCTTCGTCCTCCATCAGACGATGCACGAAATTCCAGTCGGTTTCGCTCTGACGGCAATACGAACGCTGCGGCAATGGCTTCGACAATGCGAACTGAAACTGCCCTCGTGCCTGCGGATGCTGATTGAACACGTCCGCGATGATTTCGTCTGCCGCCTTGTCCTGCCAGTACCGCATATCGCTGCGAAACTTCAGGAAATGCAACCACGATGCAAAGGTCAACTGGTAGGTCGTCAGGCTGCCGTCCGCGCCGAGTCGGCGGGCGGTATGAATATAACCGTTGATCGGCAGATACGATTTGTCCGCCTGCTGAATCCACAACGTCATGGGTGCGGCGATCAACGTCTTAAGTTCGACGGCGCCCGCTGCAGACACCATATCGAGCGTAACGGTGAAATCGCGTCCCAGTTCTGCCGACGTCACCGCGCGTCGCGGCACCAACGTGTTCAACGGCAATGACGGTATATCGGTCTTGAGCAATCGGTCCTGCTGGACCAAGCCGCCACGAATGGCTCGAACCAAGTCGATCATGTTCATGCGTTTTCCATCTTGTTTTCATCCTCGGGCCTGTAGCGGCCCTCGCTCTCATGGATGGGGACGGCTCCCCCACGAACTGCACACGTGCGGCGCGATTCTACAGACGAACATAAAACAAAGGAATCGATCGTCAACAATCGAAAGCATGACGAAAGGATAGTCAGACGCCCACCAACCAAGTGGATCAAGGAAGGTACATCACTGTCTTTTTTGGCCGGTAGCCGTCACGGCCATTCCAGCTCTCGCAACATCATTTTTCTAGTGAATTTTTGTTCGGATGAGCGCAACCAAGATCGACCAGATACACCGAAGCTATAGGAAAAATATTTCGAAGCGGTGAATATGAGGCTGGATCGAATCGGCACAAACGAAAAACCCCTTGATCCTTCCGGATCAAGGGGTTTCGTATTTTGGCGGAGAGGGTGGGATTCGAACCCACGGTACGGGGAAACCGTACGCCTGATTTCGAGTCAGGTACATTCGACCACTCTGCCACCTCTCCTTCCTTGCTGCTTCATTTCCCGGTTGGTCGTCTCCGGGAAAGAAAAGATTATAAAACGATCTCTTCGATACCTTCAAGCCTTTTTTGCAAATTTTTTTGCGAGGCCTTCTGAAGCAGGTCGCGGGGCAATCTCACGACGCCTGTGCGGGCGCGTCGATGCGCTCCACGCCGCCCATATACGGGCGCAGCGCTTCAGGCACCGTGACCGAACCGTCGGCGTTCTGGTAGTTCTCGAGCACGGCCACCAGCGTGCGGCCGACCGCGAGGCCCGAACCGTTCAGCGTATGCACGAGTTCCGGCTTGCCCTGCGCGTTGCGGAAACGCGCCTGCATCCGGCGCGCCTGGAACGCCTCGGTGTTCGAGCAGCTCGAGATCTCGCGATACGTGTTCTGCGCGGGCAGCCACACTTCGAGATCGAACGTCTTCGCGGCCGAAAAGCCCATGTCGCCCGTGCACAGCGTGATCACGCGGTACGGCAGGCCGAGCTTCTGCAGGATCGCTTCCGCATGGCCGACCATCTCGTCGAGCGCCGCATACGACGTTTCCGGCTCGACGATCTGCACCATCTCGACCTTGTCGAACTGGTGCTGGCGGATCATCCCGCGCGTGTCGCGACCGTACGAGCCCGCTTCCGAACGGAAGCACGGGGAATGCGCGGTCAGCTTGATCGGCAGCGCGGCCCCCTCGACGATCGACTCGCGCACGGTGTTCGTCAGCGAGATTTCCGACGTGGAGATCAGGTATTGCGTGACGGTGTTCTCCGCACCGCCCTTCTCGACGCGGAACATGTCGTCCGCGAACTTCGGCAGCTGGCCGGTGCCGTACAGGATCTCGGGGTTCACGATGTACGGCGTATACGTCTCGGTATAGCCGTGCTGCAGCGTGTGCGTGTCGATCATGAACTGCGCGAGCGCGCGGTGCAGGCGCGCGATCGCGCCGCGCAGCATCGTGAAGCGCGCGCCGGCGAGCTTCGCGCCGGTCTCGAAATCGAGGCCGAGCGGCGTGCCGACGTCGACGTGATCCTTCACGTCGAAGTCGAACTGGCGCGGCGTGCCCCAGCGGCGCACCTCGACGTTGTCGTTCTCGTCCTTGCCGACCGGGACGCTGTCGTGCGGCAGGTTCGGCATCATCAGCAGCAGGTCGGACAGGCGCGTCTGGATCTCGCCGAGCTTCACCTCCGACGCCTTCATCTCGTCGCCGATGCCGCCGACTTCGGCCATCACCGCCGACGTGTCCTCACCCCGCCCCTTCATCGCGCCGATCTGCTTCGACAGGCTGTTGCGGCGCGCCTGGAGCTCTTCGGTGCGGGTCTGGATCGCGCGGCGTTCCGCTTCGAGCGCGGAAAACGCAGCGACGTCGAGGGTGTAGCCGCGATCGGCGAGGCGCTTGGCGACGCCGTCGAGGTCTTTGCGCAGCAACTGGATGTCGAGCATGGGAGGACAGGAAATTCGTTGTGTAAGACGGGAATTCTAACGCACCGCGGGCCCGCGCCGGCATCGGCCGGTTGGACAAGGCCGGAACACGCCGCGGCCGGCCGTGGCAGACTCGTGGTGCCGGCCGCATGTCGCCCGCCGGCAAACCGCCACGCATGGGACCCGAGAACCGATGGCCATCGAACTGGACAAGGACGTGCGCGACCGCGCGATCGCTTCGCTGCAACGTTATTTCACAGAAAACATGGACGAGCCGATCGGCAACATCCAGGCCGGCGCGCTGCTGCACTTCTTCGTCGAGGAAATCGCGCCGGCGATCTACAACCTCGCGATCGCCGACGCGCAGGCAAGCCTGCACGCGCGAGTCGCCGAGCTGGACATCGAATGCCACGAGGAGCCGTTCGGCTACTGGAAGAAGCAGCCGGGCCGCAAGCGCTGACGCGGGCCGGCTGCCGCTCGCGCTAGTCCTTCTTGCCGGCCTCGCGGTCGAGCTCGCGCAGCCACGCGAGCTTGTCGGCGATCTTCGATTCGAGCCCGCGCGGCACCGGCTGGTACCAGCGCGGCTCGCGCATCCCGTCCGGCAGGTACGTCTCGCCGGCCGCGTACGCGTTCGGCTCGTCGTGCGCGTAGCGGTACGCGTGGCCGTAGCCGAGCTCCTTCATCAGCTTGGTCGGCGCGTTGCGCAGGTGCACCGGCACCTCGCGCGACTTGTCCTGCTTCACGAACGCCATCGCCTGGTTGAACGCGTTGTAGCCCGCATTGCTCTTCGCCGCGCACGCGAGATAGATCACGGCCTGGCCCAGCGCGAGCTCGCCTTCCGGCGAGCCGAGCCGCTCGTAGGTCTCGGCCGCGTCGTTCGCCATCTGCATCGCGCGCGGATCGGCGAGGCCGATATCCTCCCACGCCATCCGCACGATCCGCCGCGCGAGATACTTCGGGTCCGCGCCGCCGTCGATCATCCGGCAGAACCAGTACAGCGCGCCGTCCGGGCTCGAACCGCGTACCGACTTGTGCAGCGCCGAGATCTGGTCGTAGAAGTTGTCGCCGCCCTTGTCGAAGCGGCGCGCGTTCAGCGTCATCGCGCTGCTGACGAAATCCGCGTCGATCGTCGTCACGCCGGCCGACGTCGCCGCCGTCTGCGCCTGCTCGAGCAGGTTCAGGAAACGCCGCGCATCGCCGTCCGCGTAGCCGACCAGCGTGTCGACCGCCTTGTCATCGAACGCGAGCCCTTCGAGCGTGATCTCCTGCGCGCGCTTGAGCAGCTGGCGCATCTCGTCGTCGGTCAGCGACTTCAGCACGTAGACCTGCGCGCGCGACAGCAGCGCCGAGTTGACCTCGAAGCTCGGGTTCTCGGTGGTCGCGCCGATGAAGGTCACGAGCCCCGACTCGACGAACGGCAGCAGCGCATCCTGCTGGCCCTTGTTGAAACGGTGGATCTCGTCGACGAACAGGATCGTGTGGCGGCCGGTGCGGTTGAGCGTGTCCTTCGCCTGCTCCATCGCTTCGCGAATGTCCTTCACGCCGCCCAGCACCGCGGACAGCGCGATGAACTCGCAGTCGAACGCGAGCGCGGTGAGCCGCGCGAGCGTGGTCTTGCCGACGCCGGGCGGCCCCCACAGGATCATCGAATGCGGCTTGCCCGATTCGAACGCGAGCCGCAGCGGCTTGCCTTCGCCCAGCAAATGCGTCTGGCCGATCACCTCGGCGAGCGTCTTCGGCCGCAGCGCCTCGGCGAGCGGCCGGCGCGGTTCGACTTGAAACAGGTCGGACATGAACCCTCGCTCCCCATCATACGGTGGCGGCCGAACGCGGCCGCCGGACCCGACATTATGACAGCCGCGCGACACGACCGCCGCGCCTGGTGCCCGCGCCCCCAAACAACACGGGCCTGCCATCGCTGGCAGGCCCGTCGGTAACTGCGGCGCGCGGCGCCGTTCAGCCGGTGATCACGTCGGCGCCCTTCGGCACGACGAACTTGAACGTATCCGACTTCAGCGGCGGGTTCGTCTGGATGTTCGTGAACGTCAGCAGCGTGACGTTGCCGAACACGTCGTGCAGCTCCATCGCGGCGAGCGTGCCGTTCCTGAAGCCGATGCCGATCCGCTGGAACTGCGTGTCCTGCGCCTTCGGCAGCATCTCGAGCCACTCGATGCCGCCCTTCTCGCCGGCGTCGCGCAGCGTGTAGTTCTTGTCGAGGTCGTTGCTGCCGAACAGGATCGCGGCCGGGCTCGCGCCCAGCGCGCCGGCCAGCTTGCGCTCGGTGACCTGGTTCAGGTCGCGGTCGTACACGTAGAGCTTGTCGCCGTCGGCCTGCAGCACCTGCTGGTACGGCTTCTGGTAGGTCCAGATGAACTTGCCCGGACGCGCGAACACGAACGTGCCGCTCGAGTTGTCGGTGGGCTTCGGCGCGACTTGCGCAGCGGTCGCGCCCTTCGCCGGCGCCTTGACGATCTGCTGCGTGAATTCGCCCTTCGCCGAACGCACCTGCGACACGAATGCCTTCAGCTGTTCGGTGCCGCCCGCGAACGCATGCGTCGCCGCGAGCATCAGCGATGCGCCGGCGAGCGCCGCGCCGAGCCAGCGCCGCGTCGAACGAAGGGAAGGGGCGAACGGATGTTGCTGCATGATGCGGTTTTCTCCCTGGGTGGCCTGCGTGCGCCGCGGACTCATTCCGCGTCGCGCGCCGGCACAAGAATTTCGCGGTTGCCGCTCGACGACATCGCCGACACGAGCCCCGACTGTTCCATCTGCTCGAGCAGCCGTGCCGCGCGGTTGTAGCCGATCCGCAGATGACGCTGCACGAGCGAGATCGACGCGCGGCGGTTCTTGATGACGATCTCGACCGCCTGGTCGTACAGCGGATCAGACTCGCCGCCGCCTTCGCCGGTTCCCGCGCCGGCCGAGCCCTCGTCGCCGTCGGCAGTGCCGCCCTCGAGCAGGCCCTCGACGTAGTTCGGCTCGCCCTGCTCCTTGAGCTTCTCGACGACGCGGTGCACCTCGTCATCGGCGACGAACGCGCCGTGCACGCGCACCGGCAGCCCGGTGCCGGGCGGCAGGTACAGCATGTCGCCCATCCCGAGCAGCGATTCGGCGCCCATCTGGTCGAGAATCGTGCGCGAGTCGATCTTCGACGACACCTGGAACGCGATCCGCGTCGGCACGTTGGCCTTGATGAGGCCGGTGATCACGTCGACCGACGGACGCTGCGTCGCGAGGATCAGGTGGATGCCGGCCGCGCGCGCCTTCTGCGCGATCCGCGCGATCAATTCCTCGACCTTCTTGCCGACGACCATCATCAGGTCGGCCAGCTCGTCGATCACGACGACGATGTTCGGCAGCCGGCCGAGCGGCTCCGGGTCCTCCGGCGTCAGGCTGAACGGATTCGGGAGCTTCTCCTCGCGCTTCGCGGCCTCGTCGATCTTGTTGTTGTAGCCGGCGAGGTTGCGCACGCCGAGCTTGCTCATCAGCTTGTAGCGCCGCTCCATCTCGGCGACCGTCCAGTTGAGCGCGTGGCCCGCCTGGCGCATGTCGGTGACGACCGGGCACAGCAGATGCGGAATGCCTTCGTAGACGCTCATTTCGAGCATCTTCGGATCGATCAGGATCAGGCGCACCTGGTCGGCGGTCGCCTTGTACAGCAGCGACAGGATCATCGCGTTGATCCCGACCGACTTGCCCGAACCGGTCGTGCCGGCCACCAGCAGGTGCGGCATCTTCGCGAGGTCGGCGCACACCGGCTTGCCGCCGATGTCCTTGCCGAGGCTCAACGTGAGCGCAGACGACGCGGCCGCGTACACCTCGGAGCCGATGATCTCCGACAGGTGCACCGTCTGGCGGCGCTGGTTCGGCAGCTCGAGCGCCATGTAGTTCTTGCCGGGAATCGTCTCGACGACGCGGATCGACACGAGCGACAGCGAACGCGCGAGATCCTTCGCGAGGTTCACGATCTGGCTGCCCTTCACGCCGGTGGCCGGCTCGATCTCGTAGCGCGTGACGACCGGGCCCGGATACGCGGCGACGACGCTCGCCTCGACGCCGAAATCCTTCAGCTTCTTCTCGATCAGCCGCGACGTGAATTCGAGCGTGTCGGCCGAAATCGCCTCCTGGGCCTTCGGCGCCGGGTCGAGCAGCGAGACCGGCGGCAGCGTCGAATCGCCCGGCAGGTCGGTGAAGAGCGGCACCTGGCGCTCCTTCTCGACGCGCTCGGATTTCACCGGCGTGACGACCGGCGGCACGATCGTCACCGGCTCGTGATCCTCGATACGCACGCGTTCTTCCTCGACCTTGCCCTCGCGGCGCACGGCCGCGGCCTCGCCGAGCTTGCGGTCGCGCTCGGCCTCGCGGCGCAGCTTCGCGACGTTGACGGCGGACAGGATCGCGCCGCCGACGCGCTCGGCGACCGACAGCCACGAAAAACGGAAATACAGCGACAGCCCGATCGCGAGCGCGATCAAGAGCAGCAGCGTGCCGCCCGTGAAGCCGAACGCGTGCGACATCGCGCCCGCGACCGCCTCGCCGACGACGCCGCCCGGCGCGCGCGGCAGCTGCACCTTCAGCGACCACATCCGCAGCGCCTCGATGCCGTCGCACGCGAGCAGCACGAGCACGAACGCGAATACCTCGGTCAGCCAGCCGACCGGCCGCTCCGGCTCGTCGGGCAACGCTTCGTGGCGGGTGATGCGGCGATAGGTGGCATTGATGCGGCGCCCGAGCGGCACGAGCAGCCAGTAGGCCGACAGGCCGAACAGCAGCAGCACGATGTCGGCGGTCCACGCGCCGACACGGCCCGCCCAGTTGGTGATGTGATCGACCTGCGCCGCGTGCGTCCAGCTCGGATCGCGCCGGCTGTAGCTCAGCAGCGCCATCACCAGAAATGCGCACAGTGCGACCTGGAGAATCCAGCGGATCTCCGTGAGGAGCTTCGACATCCGGTGCGGCAACGCCTGTGCCTGAGCGGAATAAGGAGCTTTTGCCATGAATCCGTATAGAGAAGGCGGGCCACGCGCGCCGCGCGCCCGCCGATCGTTCGAGCCCGCTTATTGTAAACGCTGCGCCGTGCCGCCAAGTGTAAATGACGGTTACATGGGCACCTGCCGGCGACCGCCCCGTCGCCCCGCCCCGCCGAACGCTATCGCCCCGATTGAAACTCTCGTTCGGCAGCGCAACAACAGGGCCTTTATAATGCGCGTCTGATACCCATCTACGGTGGCATCCCGGTCTACCCCGACCGTCCGGCGCGCTCACCCCGCCCGCCGCGGCCGCCTTTTACGGATTTCGCACATGTCCACGCCCAAACACGCCAAAGTCCTGATTCTCGGTTCCGGCCCCGCCGGCTACACGGCCGCCGTCTATGCAGCGCGCGCCAACCTGTCCCCGGTCCTGATCACCGGCATCGCGCAGGGTGGCCAGCTGATGACCACGACCGACGTCGAAAACTGGCCGGCGGACGCGAAGGGCGTGCAGGGTCCCGAGCTGATGCAGCGCTTCCTCGAGCACGCCGAGCGCTTCAACACCGAGATCCTGTTCGATCACATCCACACCACGAAGCTGCACGAGAAGCCGATCCGCCTGATCGGCGACGCCGGCGAATATACCTGCGACGCGCTGATCATCGCGACCGGCGCGTCCGCGCAGTACCTCGGCCTGCCGTCCGAGGAGGCGTTCATGGGCAAGGGCGTGTCGGCCTGCGCGACCTGCGACGGCTTCTTCTATCGCGGCCAGAACGTCGCGGTCATCGGCGGCGGCAACACCGCGGTCGAGGAAGCGCTGTACCTGACCGGCATCGCGAACAAGGTCACCGTGATCCACCGCCGCGACAAGTTCCGCGCGGAGCCGATCCTCGTCGACCGCCTGCTCGAGAAGGAAAAGGAAGGCAAGGTCGAGATCAAGTGGAACCACGTGCTCGACGAAGTGACGGGCGAGGATTCGGGCGTCACGGGCCTGCGCATCAAGAACGTGCAGTCGGGCGCGACGGAAGACCTCGCGGTGCAGGGCCTGTTCGTCGCGATCGGCCACAAGCCGAACACGGACATCTTCCAGGGCCAGCTCGAGATGAAGGACGGCTACATCCTGACGAAGAGCGGCCTGCAGGGCAACGCGACGTCGACGAGCGTGCCGGGCGTGTTCGCCGCGGGCGACGTGCAGGACAACATCTACCGCCAGGCGATCACCAGCGCGGGCACCGGCTGCATGGCCGCGCTCGACGCGCAGCGCTACCTCGAAAGCCTGCACGACCACAAGTAAGCCGCGCGCGCCGGGCGCTACAATGGCGTCCGCTGCCGCGACGCACGCTTGACGAAAAGCCGCTGCCGACGCAGCGGCTTTTTTCATGCCCGCGCGCCCGCGCGCGTTTGCCTTGCGTGTGTGAATCATGGCGAAGAACCAGCCCCATCCCAGCGACCCCGCGAAGCGGCAGGCCGCCGCCCGTCCCCAGCAACCCGCCCCGGCCGCGCCGCCGGCGCCCGAGCCCGCCGCGCTGCGCGGCCAGGGCCTCGCCGGCCTCGGCGCGCTGCGCACCGCGCTCAAGGGCGAAGCCGAGCGCCGCGAGCGCGATCGCGTCGAAACCGCGAAAGCCGCGCGCCAGGCCGAAGCCGACGCGAACCTGTTCCGCAACGAGATCGGCGCGATCCGGCCGCTCAGCGCGCCGCCGCGCGCCGCGTCCGGCCGCGAGCCGCCCGCGCCCGTGCCGAAGCAGACCCAGCGCGACGAGGAGGCGGTGCTGAACGCGACGCTATCCGACGAATTCGATCCCGAGACGCTGCTCGACAGCGACGAGTCGCTCTATTACCACCGCCCCGGCGTGAGCCGCGACGTCGTGCGCAAGCTGAGAAGCGGCGCGTGGATCGTCCAGGCGCAGATCGACCTGCACGGGATGCGCCGCGACGAAGCGCGCGACGCGCTCGCCGAGTTCATCCGCGAGTCCGGCAAGAAGGGGCTGCGCTGCCTGCGCGTGATCCACGGCAAGGGCCTCGGCTCGGTCGGCAAGGAGCCGGTGCTGAAGGGCAAGGTGCGCGCGTGGCTCGTGCAGAAGGAGGAAGTGATCGCATTCTGCGAGGCGCGCGACCACGACGGCGGCGCGGGCGCGGTGCTCGTGCTGTTGCAGCCGCTGGCCGCGCCCGGTGAGCGGGGGCCGCGTGCCGCATCCTAGGCTGACGCTCGCGATCACGGTACTCGAGGCGATTGCGACGCTCGCGTTCGCGATCTCCGGCTTCATCGAAGCGCGCAAGAACCGGCTCGATTCGGTCGGCACGTTCGTCGTCGCGCTCGCGACGGCGTTCGGCGGCGGCACGCTGCGCGACATCCTGCTCGAACGCCGGCCGTTCTACTGGGTCGTGCACGACGACTACGTGCTGGTGATCTTCGCGCTGTCGCTGTGCGCGCCGTTCGTGCTGCGAATGCTGTCGCGGCTGTCGGCCGAACGGACGCTGCTCGTCGCCGATGCGGTCGGCCTCGGCATCTTCAGCGTGTCCGGCACGTCGATCGCGCTCGACGCCGAAATGCCGCGCTTCATCGCGGTGATGATGGGCGTGATCACCGGCGTCGTCGGCGGCATCATCCGCGACGTGCTGTGCAACGACATCCCGCTGATCCTGCGCGATTCGCGGCCGTATGCGACCTGCGCGTTCGTCGGCTGCTGGTTCTACCTGCTGCTCATGTGGCTGGACGTCGATTCGGTCTACAGCGTGCTGACGGCGACCGGCTTCATCCTCGTCGCGCGGCTCGTCACGTTCAAGTTCGACGTGCGGCTGCCGCACTGAGCGCAGACCATCAGTCGTCCGGAACGGACGCGATCCATCGGACACAGTCTTTTACATATCCCTTTCGGCGCCCAATGGCGCCATGCTACGTTCCGCCCGGTGATGACAACCGAGTGGAAAGCGGCATGAGCATCCGTTATGCGGTAGTCGAAGGCGATCCGTTGGACAGCGGAGGCCACGTACTCAAGGAAGGAAAATGCGGAACGATCACGGGTGACGACGGCGGGCGCCGAAGAATCGCGTTCCTCGGACAATGGGCGTGGTGCAACACCTGCGAAAGCGTCGGAACGATCGAAGCGGCTCCCGGCTCTCCGGACAAAGGCCGAATGCGCGACCTCGCTCCCGGCGGAAGGCTTCAAGCCCTGGATGGAGATTGGGTCCGATGCCGTTGTGAACGCCCCCCTCGCATCATCTCGCTGTACGGGCGCAAATGGCCTGACAACTGCGTCGAACTCGGGGGCGTCTCTTGAAACCGGGCAATCGACGCGTCTCCCATTCGAGTGCGCAACAAGATACGCCGTCGATGGCCCGGCTCATTCGCGTTACGCGATCCGCTCTTCCGACGCCGGATCGAACAGCACCGCCTTCGACACGTCGAACAGCAGCGACAGCGTCTGCTCCGGCTGCGGGTTCGCGGCCGGGTGCACGCGGCTCACGATGCGCTTGCCGTTCACCTGCGCGAACACGTGCGTATCCGGGCCGGTCGGCTCGGTCACGTCGACGCGCACGTCGAGCGGCTGCAGGTGCGATGCGTCGCCGTTGTGCGCGTGGCGCACGTCGGTGATGCGCTCCGGCCGCAGGCCGAGGATCACCTCGCGGCCGACGTGCGCCTTCAGCTTGCCCGCGTCGAACGGCAGGTTCAGCGCGCCGCGCGTGACGCCCGTGTCGATCTCCAGCGCGACGCCGCTGCCCTGCTCCACCAGCCGGCCGTTGATGAAGTTCATCGGCGGCGCGCCGATGAAGCCCGCGACGAACAGGTTCGACGGCGAATCGTAGATGTCCTGCGGCGCGCCGAACTGCTGGACGACGCCGTCCTTCATCACCGCGATGCGGTCGCCGAGCGTCATCGCCTCGATCTGGTCGTGCGTGACGTAGACGATCGTGGTGCCGAGGCGCTGGTGCAGCAGCTTGATCTCCGCGCGCATCTCGATGCGCAGCTTCGCGTCGAGGTTCGACAGCGGCTCGTCGAACAGGAACAGCGCCGGGTCGCGCGCGAGCGCGCGGCCCATCGCGACGCGCTGGCGCTGGCCACCCGACAGCTGGCCCGGCTTGCGGTCCAGCAGGTGCTGGATCTGCAGCATCTGCGACACACGGTCGACGATCTGCTGCTGCTCGCTCTTCGGCACCTTGCGGATGTTCAGGCCGAACGAGATGTTCTCGCGCACCGTCATCGACGGATAAAGCGCATACGACTGGAACACCATCGCGATGTCGCGGTCCTTCGGCGACAGGTCGTTGACGACCTTGCCGTCGATCCGGATCTCGCCGCTCGTGACCGTCTCGAGCCCGGCGATCATGTTGAGCAGCGTCGACTTCCCGCAGCCCGAGCCGCCGACGAGAATCAGGAACTGTCCGTCCTCGATGTCGATGTCGACACCCTTCAGGACCGGCACCCCGTTCGGGTAGGTCTTGTACACGTCACGGATGGAAAGGCTTGCCATGCTGTGAATCCTCTGTCTCGTGTGTCGGCCGGAGTTGGCGCTTCAGCGCTTACTCCGGTCTCATGCAACGCTCGGCGCGTTCCGCGCGCCGCGTCGGGTTCGTTTCGATGCGCCGCGCGTCGCGCGCGGCCGGTTCGTCGTCTCGTATGACACCGCGCTCAGCCCTTCACCGCGCCCGCCGTCAGGCCGCGCACGAAGTAGCGGCCGGCGATCACGTAGACGAGCAGCGTCGGCAGCGCGGCGATGATCGCGCCCGCCATGTCGACGTTGTATTCCTTCACGCCCGTCGACGTGTTGACGAGGTTGTTCAGCGCGACCGTGATCGGCATCGAGTCGACGCCGGAGAACACGATCCCGAACAGGAAGTCGTTCCAGATCTGCGTGAACTGCCAGATCAGGCACACCATGAAGATCGGCAGAGACACCGGCAGCAGGATCTTCGTGAAGATCGTGAAGAAGCCCGCGCCGTCGATGCGCGCCGCCTTCACGAGCTCGGCCGGCACGCTCACGTAGAAGTTGCGGAAGAACATCGTCGTGAACGCGATGCCGTACACGACGTGCACGAACACGAGGCCGGGAATCGTGTTGGCGAGGCCCAGCATCCCCTGCAGACGCGCCATCGGCAGCAGGATCACCTGGAACGGGATGAAGCAGCCGACCAGCATCATCGTGAACAGCGCGTCCGCGCCGCGAAAGCGCCAGTGCGTGAGCACGTAGCCGTTGAACGCGCCGATCAGCGACGAGATCAGCACGGCCGGGATCACCATCTGCAGCGAGTTCAGGAAGAACGGCTTCATGCCGTCGCAGCGCACGCCGGTACAGGCCCCGCTCCACGCCTTCACCCACGGATCGAGGGTCCAGTGCGTCGGCGGCGTCAGCAGGTTGCCGGTGCGCAGCTGGTCGAGATCCTTGAACGACGTCGACAGCATCACGTAGATCGGGAACAGGAAGTACAGCGCGAACAGGATCAGCGCCGCGTAGATCACAGCGCGGCTGATTTGCATCTTAGGCTGCATTGCGGGTGCTCCTCGATTCCATATACATCAGCGGCACGAGCACCGCCACCACCGTCGCGAGCATCATCACCGACGATGCGGCACCGAGGCCGAGCTGGCCGCGGTTGAACGAAAACGTGTACATGAACATCGCCGGCAGCGACGACGACGTGCCGGGCCCGCCCGCCGTCAGCGCGACGACGAGGTCGAAGGTCTTGATCGTGATGTGGCAGAGAATCAGCAGCACCGAGAAGAACACGGGCCGCATGCTCGGGATCACGATCTTGCGATAGATGGTCGGCAGCGTCGCGCCGTCGACCTGCGCGGCCTTGAAGATCTCGCTGTCGACGCCGCGCAGGCCCGCGAGGAACAGCGCCATCACGAAGCCCGTCGATTGCCATACGGCCGCGATCACGACGCAGAAGATCGCCTTGTCCGGATCGTCGAGCCAGCCGAACGAGAAGCTCGTCCAGCCCCAGTCGTGCATCACCTTCTCGAGGCCGAGGCCCGGGTTCAGGATCCACTGCCACGCGGTGCCGGTCACGATGAACGACAGCGCCATCGGGTACAGGAAGACCGCGCGCAGCGCGCCTTCGTTGCGGATCTTCTGGTCGAGCAGGATCGCGAGAAAGAGGCCGAGCGCGACGCAGATCGCGATGAACGGAATGCCGAACCAGCCGAGGTTCGCGGCGGAGGTCCACCACACGTCGTTCTGGAACAGGTCCGTGTAGCGGCCGAAGCCGTCGAATTCGTAGTTCGGCAACAGCCGCGAACGGGTCAGCGACAGATAGCCGGTAATCAGGATGAAGCCGTAGATGAACACCACGGCGATCGCCACGCTGGGCGCGAGCACCAGCTTCGGAATCCAGCGATCGGCGAAGGCCGACATCGGCGACGTGCGCCTGACGGCAGCGCCGGATCCGTTTCCGCTAAGAGGGGCAGCCACTTGATTCGACTCCTGGAACGAGAGTAACGCCGGCCGGATCGGGGCCGGCGTCGGGTGCGGCGCGGGCCCGGCGGGCGGGCCCGTTTGCTGCGCATGCAGGAACGCCCGGCGGACGAAACGGCGCGGGCCGGGCGCTCGCCGCGTGCGTTACTTCACCTTCGCGGCCTTCGCGAGCGCGGCGACCGCGCTCTTCGAATCCTGCTGCGAGTTCATGAACTTCGTCACGACGTCGGTGATCGCGCCGGCGGTCGCGTCGCCCTGCGCCATGCCGTGCGCGAGCGACGGCACGAAGCCGCCCGACTTGATCGCGGTCTGCTCGTCCGCATACGACTTCTTCGCGCAGTCGTCGAACTTGTCCATCTTCACGCCGAGGCGCACCGGCACCGAGCCCTTCAGCAGGCTGAACTGCTCCTGGAAGTCCGGCGTCATGATCGTCTTCGCGAGCGCGAGCTGGCCCGGCGTCGCGGCGCTCTGGCCCTTCTGCTGGAAGAACACGAACGAATCGACGTTGAACGTATACGCGTTCGCGGTGCCCGGCACCGGCGCGCAGATGTAGTCCTTGCCCGCCTTCTTGCCCGCGCTCTCGAACTCGCCCTTCGCCCAGTCGCCCATGAACTGCATGCCGGCCTTGCCGTTGATGACCATCGCGGTCGCGAGGTTCCAGTCGCGGCCGTTACGGCCGCTGTCGAAGTAGCCCTGGATCTTGCGCACGGTATTGAACACGTCGAGCATCTGCGGCGAGGTCAGCGTCGCCTGGTCGAGATCGACCAGCGCCTTCTTGTAGAACGCGGGGCCCTGCGACAGCACGACGTCTTCCCACAGCGTCAGGTCCTGCCACGGCTGGCCGCCCATCGCGATCGGCTGGATGCCCGCGGCTTTCAGCTTGTCGGCGACCGCGAAGAATTCGGGCCAGGTGGCCGGCGCCTTCGCGCCGACCTTGTCGAGCGCGGCCTTGTTGATATAGAGCCAGTTCACGCGATGCACCGAGAACGGCGCGCCGACGGTGTGGCCCTTGTACTTCATGATCTTGTCGATTTCCGGCGGCAGGTTCTGCTTCCAGTCGCCGGTTGCCTGGTCGATGTTGACGAGCACGCCCTGCTCGGCCCAGTCCTGGATCAGCGGACCCTTGATCTGCGCGGCCGACGGCGCGTCGCCGCTGATCACCTTGGTCTTCAGCGCGGTCATCGCCGCTGCGCCCGCGCCGCCCGCGACCGCGAAGTCCTTCCAGACGTAGCCCTGCTTCTGCAGGTCGTCCTTCAGCACGCCGACGGCCTTCGATTCGCCGCCCGAGGTCCACCAGTGCAGCACCGTCACATTCTCGGCCGCCTGCGCCGCCGCGGCGCCGGCCATCAGGCCTGCCGCGCACAGCGCGCCCATGATCGCGCGAACTTTCATTACTTATCTCCTCCAGACTGAATCAACTCGTGAGGTTCCCTTCAGGAACCGGCTTCTTGGTGACGACGGGGAAATCGAGCCGCGAGACGCTGCGCGCGTACGGGGCCGATGACCGGCCGGGCTCTTACAGAAAGCGTGACTTGAGATTCAACGGCGTGTCTCCTCTTGTGTTTCTGGCCCGCCGCGACGCGGCGCGAGCCCGGGGCCGACGACGTGCGCACGATGCGCGCCATCAATGTCCGATAACATTCGGCACATGGTGCTCCCGGCGACGAAGCACGCGCTGTTGCATCGACCGCGCTTCATTTTTTCTTCGTCCGGGTGCTACCCCTTGCGGCGGATTGTAGTTAAACTACAATTCAGTGTCAAAAATATTTTTATCGCACTACGGATCGCTTCAAAGCACCCCAACCCGGGCGGAGACACATGCATACCGATTCCAGCTTTACCTTCGTACTTTTCGGCGGCACCGGCGATTTGTCGATGCGCAAGATCCTCCCGGCGCTGTTCGAGGCGCACCGCGCAAACATGCTGGCGGAAAGCGGCAAGATCGTCGCGGTCGCGCGTCACTCGGCCGATCTCGCCGAGTATCTCGAGTGGGTCGAGGAACACGTGAAGCCGCATGCGGCGAAGGCATCGCGCGGCGCATTCGACGAGGCCGCCTGGAAAAGCTTCATCGAGCGCATCGTGTACGTGAAGCTCGATCTCGGCCGTGCGGAAGACTACGCCGTGCTGCGCGACACGGTCGGCCAGCTGTCCGGCATCCGGGTGTTCTATCTCGCGACGGGCCCGTCGCTGTTCGTGCCGATCTGCAAGGCGCTCGCGTCGGTCGGCCTGAACCAGGGCGCGCGCATCGTGCTCGAGAAGCCGCTCGGCTACGACCTGCGCTCGTCGAACGCGATCAACGACGCGGTCGGCGAGATCTTCGCGGAAGACCAGATCTACCGGATCGACCACTACCTCGGCAAGGAGCCGGTGCAGAACCTGCTCGCGCTGCGCTTCGGCAATGCGCTGTTCGAGCCGCTGTGGCGCCGCGAATGGGTCGAGAGCATCCAGATCACGATCGCCGAGGAGCTCGGCGTCGAGGCGCGCGGCGATTTCTACGACAATACCGGCGCACTGCGCGACATGGTGCAGAACCACCTGCTGCAGCTGCTGTCGATCGTCGCGATGGAGCCGCCGCACTCGATGGATTCCGATTCGGTGCGCGACGAGAAGCTGCGCGTGCTGCGTGCGCTGAAGCCCGTCGATCCGCGCGACATCGGCAAGGTCGCGGTGCGCGGCCAGTATCACGCGGGCGTGATCAAGGGCGCGCAGGTGCCGGCCTACGCGACCGAGCCGGGTGTGAAGCCCGACAGCCAGACCGAGACCTTCGTCGCGCTGAAGGCCGAGATCGAGAACTGGCGCTGGGCCGGCGTGCCGTTCTTCCTGCGCACCGGCAAGCGGCTCGCCGACCGCGTCGCGGAGATCGTCGTCAACTTCCGTCCGGTGCCGCACTCGGCACTCGGGCCGACCGCGCTGCGCCCCGGCGCGAACCGCCTCGTGATCCGCCTGCAGCCGAACGAGACGATTCGCCTGTACTGCCTCGCGAAGCAGCCCGGCGAAGGGATGAACCTCGCGAGCGTGCACCTCGACCTCGCGTTCGACCAGTTCTTCAAGGAAGGCCAGATGGAGGCGTACCAGCGCCTCCTGCTCGACGTGATCAACGGCCGCCTCGCCCTGTTCGTGCGCCGCGACGAGCAGGAAGCCGCATGGCGCTGGGTCGAGCCGATCCTGAACGAATGGGCGCGCTCGCTGAAGCCGCCGAAGCCGTATGCGGCCGGCACGTGGGGCCCGGCCGCGGCGAGCGCGATGCTCGCGCAGCACGGCACCTGCTGGCTCGAAGAAGAGAACTGATGCAATGGGCGGGCGCTGCGCACGCGGCGCCCGCCGTCGTACCCAAACACCATACGATTCAACAGACAACAGCAGTCCGGAGGAGATGTGATCGAGATTCACGCTTTCGACACCCAGGAAGCGCAAGGCGATGCGCTCGCGCAGGCGGTCGGCGACGCGCTGCGCGCGGCGCTCGCCCGCCCCGCGCGCGCGACGCTCGCGGTGTCCGGCGGCACCAGCCCGCGCCCGTTCCTGCAGACACTGTCGCATGCGGCGCTCGACTGGGCCAACGTCGACGTCACGCTGGTCGACGACCGCTGGGTGCCGGAAGACGATGCCGCGAGCAACGCGCGCCTCGTGCGCGACACGCTGCTGCAGCATGCGGCCGCGCCCGCCACGTTCCTGCCGCTCGTCGACACCGGCGCCGCGCTCGACGCGCACGTCGCCGCGCTGAACGCGAACCCCGCACACCGCCTGCCCGACGTCGCCGTGCTCGGCATGGGCGAGGACGGCCATACCGCGTCGATCTTCGCCGATGCGCCCGAATGGGAACACGCGATCACGACCGCCGAGCGGTTCGTCGCCGTGCATCCCGGCGCCGCGCCGCATGCGCGCGTGAGCTTTTCGCTCGATGCGCTCAAGCGCATCGACCGGCTATTTCTGCTGATCGCGGGCAGCCGCAAACGCGAGGTGCTCGAGGCCGCCGCCTCGTCGCCGCAGAAGAACGCCATTTCGCAACTGGCCAACGACAAGGGGACCCAGCTCGATGTCTACTGGTGCGCAAAGTAAAGTCGCCGCCGCGGGCCAGCATGCCGACGGCCCGCGCCTGCTCGCGGACGTCGGCGGCACCAACGCGCGCTTCGCGCTGGAAACCGGCCCGGGCGAGATCACGCAGATTCGTGTCTACCCGGGCGCCGAGTATCCGACGCTCGCCGACGCGATCCGCAAATACCTGAAGGACGTGAAGATCGCCCGCGTGAACCACGCGGCGATCGCGATCGCGAACCCGGTCGACGGCGATCAGGTCACGATGACCAACCACGACTGGACCTTCTCGATCGAGGCGACGCGCCGCGCGCTCGGCTTCGACACGCTGCTCGTCGTCAACGACTTCACCGCGCTCGCGATGGCGCTGCCCGGCCTGACCGATGCGCAGCGCGTGCAGATCGGCGGCGGCACGCGCCGCCAGAACGGCGTGATCGGGCTGCTCGGCCCCGGCACCGGGCTCGGCGTGTCCGGGCTGATTCCGGCCGACGACCGCTGGATCGCGCTCGGCAGCGAGGGCGGCCACGCGTCGTTCGCGCCGCAGGACGAGCGCGAGGATCTCGTGCTGCAGTACGCGCGCAAGAAGTTTCCGCACGTATCGTTCGAACGCGTGTGCGCGGGGCCCGGCATCGAGATCGTCTATCGTGCGCTCGCCGCGCGCGACAAGAAGCGCGTCGCGGCGAGCGTCGACACCGCCGAGATCGTCGAGCGCGCGCATGCGGGCGACGCGCTCGCGCTCGAGACGGTCGAGTGCTTCTGCTCGATCCTCGGCACGTTCGCCGGCAACATCGCGGTGACGCTCGGCTCGCTCGGCGGCGTCTACATCGGCGGCGGGGTCGCGCTGAAGCTCGGCGAGCTGTTCACGCGCTCGCCGTTCCGCGCGCGCTTCGAGGCGAAGGGACGCTTCGAAGCGTATCTCGCGAACATCCCGACCTACCTGATCACCGCCGAATATCCGGCGTTCCTCGGCGTGTCGGCGATCCTCGCGGAACAGCTGTCGAACCGTTCGGGCGGCGCGTCGTCGGCCGTGTTCGAGCGGATCCGCCAGATGCGCGACGCGCTCACGCCGGCCGAGCGCCGCGTCGCCGATCTCGCGCTGAACCATCCGCGCTCGATCATCAACGACCCGATCGTCGACATCGCGCGCAAGGCCGACGTGAGCCAGCCGACCGTGATCCGCTTCTGCCGCTCGCTCGGCTGCCAGGGGCTGTCCGACTTCAAGCTGAAGCTCGCGACGGGCCTCACCGGCACGATCCCGATGAGCCACAGCCAGGTGCATCTCGGCGACACCGCGACCGACTTCGGCGCGAAAGTGCTCGACAACACCGTGTCGTCGATCCTGCAGTTGCGCGAGCACCTGAACTTCGAGCACGTCGAGAACGCGATCGAGATCCTGAACGGCGCGCGGCGCATCGAGTTCTACGGGCTCGGCAATTCGAACATCGTCGCGCAGGACGCGCACTACAAGTTCTTCCGTTTCGGGATTCCGACCATCGCGTACGGCGACCTGTACATGCAGGCCGCGTCGGCGGCGCTGCTCGGCAAGGGCGACGTGATCGTCGCGGTGTCGAAGTCGGGCCGCGCGCCCGAGCTGCTGCGCGTGCTCGAAGTCGCGATGCAGGCCGGCGCGAAGGTGATCGCGATCACGTCGAGCAACACGCCGCTCGCGAAGCGCGCGACCGTCGCGCTCGAGACCGATCACATCGAGATGCGCGAATCGCAACTGTCGATGATCTCGCGGATCCTGCATCTGCTGATGATCGACATCCTCGCGGTCGGTGTCGCGATCCGCCGCGCGGCGCCGAACGCGGAGCTGAGCGAGGCCGTCGCGCAGGCGAAGGCGCGCGCGAACGACGACGAAACCGCCGACGTGCTCGACTGGCTGAGCCACGGCGCGTCGCCGGCGGCGAGGGACGCAGCGCGGGATTAACGCGGCGGTAAGACGCCACGGGTGAACGACACCCCGAACGCCGGATGGCTGGTCCGGCGTTCGGGGTGTTTTGCATTGGGAGATTTACTTGACGGGCCGCAGTGGGTAAATCGACGAATTAACACTGCGCAACAAAGTAACGACTGCGCGATTCAGGTTGCATCATCAGTGGTGACAAGGGATGCGCCTGCATAACGATGTCGCATAAATTGCCGCAGGAGATCGAGTTTTTTCGAAATTCGGATATCCTCGCAGTCATCCGTCGTGTTTTTTAGAGTAACGCACAAATCTGCCACACGACGAATGACCCGTCCATTCATGCAACAACACCAAAGCATAGCGAGATGCGCATAAGCCAATGGGTTATTCGCATGCACCCCACACTGGAATAACCAGGAAAACGCTGATTTATCTGCTTTCGCGACCCACGCACTTTTGCGCAGTGTGATCGCGAGCACAGAATAAGCCATTAATCAGCCCTCCAAGGCATCCAGTATGACGCAAGACATGAAAACCAAACCTCAACCAATCCCCTCGAAAGAAGAGGCAATTGAAACAATAATTGACATTTTCATCAAGGAAATTGCATTTATTGAGCGAAACGAAGTATCAAAAAATACGAATATACTCGAAGACTTTAAAATCCATCACGATGACATTTCCTTATTTTTAATAAGAGTGTTCCGGAATTTTGAAATGCCAATAATAAAAAACCCAGACTGCCCACCAACAATAGAAGGCATTTCAGATTTTGCACTTGACTACCTTTCTTCCGACAAAAAACACGAAAAGCCTCGCGACCGGAAGGGGCTTTGGGGGAAATTTTTAAAATGGATACGCGCACATTAAGGAAACACCAACCCACTCCCTTTCATCCACTTTAGCGGCGTGATCTCGAACACGAAATCATCTTCCGGGGAAGGCGGCACCCTGGTTAACAAGCAGGGAATCTGCCGCTCACGGCAGCATTCACGCGCGCACTGACCGACGCTTTACAAACCGAGGCGCATCACGCGGGCTTCGCTTGGCAATCGCTACCCGAACACGAATTCACGACTGCGCTGTAATCGCTCCGCCGCATTCGTGCCACGTCAGTCGTCCCCCCTCCGCAAATCTCGCCGCGCCGCTCAAGCCCCGGCTGGCACGGGCCGTCCGTGCCAACGCAATACGAGATAGCGCCCGACGAAGCACAGCACGCCGGTCACACCGATCGTCACGCCCATCGCGAACGGCGTGCCGTCCGCGAGCGCGCCGATCGCAACGCTCGCAAGCGCGCCGAGCGCGAGTTGCATCGCGCCGAACACCGCCGCCGACGCGCCCGCGTTGTGCGGATAGCGATGCATCAGGTCGGTCGTGCAGTTCGCCGACAAGATGCCGACGACGCCGACGACGAAGAACAGGCACACCACGATCGACCACAGCCCGCCCCACCCCGTCAGCGCGACGAGCGCGACCGCGAGCGACGCGGTGCAGCTCACGAGCGACGCCGCCGCGATGAGCCGCAGCGAGCCGACCCGGCCGACGAGCCGCGTATTCGAGAAGTTGCCGATCATGATGCCGACCACGTTCAGGCCGAACAGCAGCCCGTAATGCTGCGGCGACACGTGGAAGTACTCGATATAGACGAACGGCGTCGCGGTGATGTACGAGAACATCGACGCGAATGCCATCCCGCCGCACAGCATGTGCCCCCACGCGACCGGATCGGACAGGATGCGTCCGTAAGACGCGAACGACGCGAGCACCGCCGCGCTCTTGCGCCGCTCCTTCGGCCAGGTCTCGGGCACGCGCAGGTATGCGGTCACCGCGCACAGCGCGCCGAACGCCGCGAGCACGACGAACACGCCGCGCCAGCCGGCGAAGCGCAGAATCTGTCCGCCGAGCAAGGGGGCGAGCAGCGGCCCGACCGCGGTGACGATCGCCACCATCGACAGCACCTTCGCCGCGTCGGTCGGTTCGTGCGCGTCGCGCGCGATCGCCCGCGCGAGCACCGACGCCGCGCCGGCGCCGAGCGCCTGCAGGAAGCGCACGACGATCAGCATGTCGATCGAGCCGGCCACGAAGCAGCCGATGCTCGCGAGCGTGAACAGCGCGATGCCGCCGAGCAGCACGGGGCGCCGGCCCCAGGTGTCGGACAGCGGGCCGTACAGCAGCATGCCGATCGAGAAGCCGGCCATGAAGCTCGTCAGCGTGCGCTGCGCGGCGCCGGGGCTGACGGAGAAGCCTGCCGCGATCGACGGCAGGCTCGGCAGGTACATGTCGGTGGCGATCGGCCCGCAGGCGGCGAGTGCGCCGAGCAACAGGATCAGCCGGGCATCGGGCCGGCGACGGATGACGTGAGACATGGAAATCCGCAAAGGAGCCGGCGCGCATCGGGCGCGCGCGGCGGTGAAGACGGGAGCGCGGCAGCCGGGTGCGGCGCCGCCAAGTCCATGATTGTACGCGCAACTTTTTCAGGTCACCTGATTGGGCGCCAACCCGCGCGCGGCGCGCCGCCGTGCGTCGATTGGATTAAGCTTGCTTCCCTTGTCTGACCAATCCCCGCCCCGACCGAACCGATGACCGCTTTCCTGCTGATCTGGAGCCCCAAGAAATGGCCGTGGCCCGAGCTGCCCGACGTCGCCGCGCGCGTGAAGGCCGGCGAGGCCGTGCACGACGTGTGGGGCTGCGGCTTCGCGCGCGGCATCCTGCCGGGCGACCGCGTGTTCCTGCACCGGGTCGCGAAGGACCCCAAGGGCGTGTTCGGCTCCGGCTACGTGACGCGCGCGCCGTACGAGGTGCCCGATCCGTCGACGAAGCGCGGCTACCGCCTGTGCATCGACTTCGTCTACGACTGGCTCGTCGACGCGCACCGGGAAGTCGCGATCCCGCGCGATGCACTGCGCGTGCACCCGTACTCGGTGCAGACGTGGGACGCGCAGACCTCCGGCACGTCGATCAAGCCGATGGTCGAGGGCCCCCTCGAGAAGCGCTGGGCCGAGCTGACCGGCAAGCGCAAGCCGCCGCGCTAGGGCCGAATCCCCACGCGCCGAATGGCCGCACGCCGCCCGCCGGCTCGCCGCGCGCGTCTCCGGTACAATCGGACGATCGTTCCGCCCAGGCGCCGCGGCCCGTGCACCGGCCCGCCCGCGCCGTTCTCTCGCAGGTTTCGCTCATGTCCAACAATCAGATCCTCTTCGAACGCGCGCAGCAAACCATTCCCGGCGGCGTCAACTCGCCGGTCCGCGCGTTCCGCTCGGTCGGCGGCACGCCGCGCTTCGTGTCGCGCGCGCAAGGCCCGTACTTCTGGGATGCCGACGGCAAGCAGTACATCGACTACATCGGCTCGTGGGGCCCGATGATCGTCGGCCACGTCCATCCGGAAGTGCTCGCGGCCGTGCAGAAGGTGCTCGGCGATGGCTTCTCGTTCGGCGCGCCGACCGAGGCCGAGATCGAGATCGCCGAGGAAATCTGCAAGCTCGTGCCGTCGATCGAGCAGGTGCGGATGGTGTCGAGCGGCACCGAGGCAACGATGAGCGCGCTGCGCCTCGCGCGCGGCTTCACGGGCCGCAGCCGCATCGTCAAGTTCGAGGGCTGCTACCACGGCCACGCGGACAGCCTGCTCGTGAAGGCCGGCTCGGGTCTCCTGACGTTCGGCAACCCGACGTCGGCCGGCGTGCCCGCCGACATCGCGAAGCACACGACCGTGCTCGAATACAACAACGTCGCCAAGCTCGAGGAAGCGTTCGCCGCGTTCGGCGACGAGATCGCCGCGGTGATCGTCGAGCCGGTCGCCGGCAACATGAACCTCGTGCGCGGCACGCCGGAATTCCTGAACGCGCTGCGCGCGCTGTGCACGAAGCACGGCGCGGTGCTGATCTTCGACGAAGTGATGTGCGGCTTCCGCGTCGCGCTCGGCGGCGCGCAGGCGTACTACGGGATCACGGCCGACCTGACCTGCCTCGGCAAGGTGATCGGCGGCGGGATGCCGGCCGCCGCGTTCGGCGGCCGCCGCGACATCATGGCCCACCTCGCGCCGCTCGGCGGCGTCTACCAGGCCGGCACGCTGTCGGGCAACCCGATCGCGGTCGCCGCGGGCCTGAAGACGCTGCAGCTGATCCAGGCGCCCGGCTTCTACGACGCGCTCACCGCGCAGACCAAGCGCCTCGCCGACGGCCTCGCCGCCGAGGCGCGCGCGGCCGGCGTGCCGTTCGCGGCCGATTCGATCGGCGCGATGTTCGGCCTCTATTTCGCCGAGCGCGTGCCGGCGAGCTTCGCGGAAGTCACGCAGAGCAACGTCGAGCGCTTCAACCGCTTCTTCCACCTGATGCTCGACGAGGGCGTCTATTTCGCGCCGTCCGCGTATGAAGCCGGGTTCGTGTCGAGCACGCACGACGACGCGGTGATCGACGCGACGCTCGCCGCCGCGCGCCGCGCGTTCGCCGCGCTGGCGGCCGCGTAAGCCGGGGCCGCGCGGATGTTCTCGGATACCGATTTCGCCCACATGCAGCGCGCGCTCGCGCTCGCGGCGCGCGGCATGTACACGACGACGCCGAACCCGCGCGTCGGCTGCGTGATCGTCAAGGACGGCGACGTGATCGGCGAAGGCTTCACGCAGCCGGCCGGCCAGGATCACGCGGAAGTGCAGGCGCTGAAGGATGCGCGTTCGCGCGGCCACGACGTCACGGGCTCGACCGTCTACGTGACGCTCGAGCCGTGCAGCCACTTCGGCCGCACGCCGCCGTGCGCGAACGCGCTGATCGACGCGCGCGTCGCGAAGGTCGTCTCGGCGATGGAAGACCCGAATCCGCAGGTGTCGGGGCGCGGCCTCGGGATGCTGCGCGACGCGGGCATCGACGTGCGCTGCGGGCTGCTCGCGCATGAAGCGGGCGAACTCAACATCGGCTTCGTGTCGCGGATGACGCGCGGCCGCCCGTGGGTGCGGATGAAAACCGCCGCGTCGCTCGACGGCCGCACCGCGCTGCCGTCCGGCGAGAGCCAGTGGATCACCGGCGACGACGCGCGGCTCGACGGCCATGCGTGGCGCGCGCGCGCGTGCGCGATCCTCACCGGCATCGGCACCGTGCGCGAGGACGACCCGCAGCTGACCGTGCGGGGCATCGACACGCCGCGCCAGCCGCGGCGCGTGCTGGTCGACAGCCGGCTCGAGCTGCCGCTCGACGCGCGTCTGCTCGAAGGCGCGCCGCTCCTGATCTTCTGCGGCCGGCTCGACGCCGCGGGCGAAGCGCGCGCGGCGGCGCTGAAGGCGCGCGGCGCGGAAATCGTGCCGCTGCCGAACGCGCACGGCAAGGTCGACCTGCCGGGCATGCTGACGGCGCTCGGCGCGCGCGGCATCAACGAGCTGCACGTCGAGGCCGGCCACAAGCTGAACGGCTCGCTGCTGCGCGAGCACTGCGTCGACGAACTGCTGGTCTACCTCGCGCCGAGCCTGCTCGGCGCCGACGCGGCCGGCATGTTCGATCTCGCCGCGCCGGCAAGCCTCGACGCGCGCGCGCGGCTCACGTTTCACGGCATCGAGCGGATCGGCGACGATCTGCGGATCCTGGCGCGCTTCGCGTCGCCCAACGCCTCTCATTGAACGGAATCGTCACGATGTTTACCGGAATTGTCGCGGCCGTCGGCCGCATCGAATCGATCAAGCCGCTCGGCGCATCGCCGGACGCGGGCGTGCGCCTGACCGTGAAAGCCGGCGGGCTCGACCTCGCCGACGTCGCGCTCGGCGACAGCATCGCGATCCAGGGCGCGTGCATGACGGTGATCGAGAAGACTGCCGACGCGTTCGACGTCGAAGTGTCGCGCGAGAGCCTGAACCTCACGGTCGGCCTTGCGGAGCCGGGCGACGTCAATCTCGAGAAAGCGCTGCGCGCGCACGACCGGCTCGGCGGGCACATCGTGTCGGGTCACGTGGACGGGCTCGGCACGGTGTCGCACTTCGCGCCGGTCGGCGAGTCGCACGAGCTGCGCATCGTCGCGCCGCGCCAGCTCGGCCGCTATCTCGCATACAAGGGTTCGATCACGGTGAACGGCGTGAGCCTGACCGTGAACTCGGTTGCGGACCGCGCCGACGGCTGCGAGTTCTCGATCAACCTGATTCCGCATACGGTCGAGGTGACGACGCTGCGTCACCTGCGGGCAGGCAGCCAGGTGAATCTCGAAATCGACATGATCGCGCGCTACGTCGAGCGGATGCTGTCGACGTCGCCTTCGGCGGGCACGCCGCAGGACTGATCGCCCGACGTCGCCCGACGTCGCCCGCCGCGCGTCAGGCCGCCACGTCGGCGCGCTGCGCCTGCGCGGCAACGGTCACGCGATCGCGCCCGGCCGCCTTCGCCGCATACAGTGCGGCATCGGCCCGGGCCATCAGCTGCGACAGCGGCTCGCCGGCGATGCGCTCGGCGACACCCGCGCTGAACGTGAACCTGACGACGCCACGGGTCGCTCCGGCACCGCCGCCCGCCAGCGACGCGCGCAGGCGATCGATCACGCGCGCCGCTTCATCCGCGGGCGTGTCGGGGCACAGCACCGCGAACTCCTCCCCGCCCAGCCGCCCGAACAGGTCGCGAGACCGGATGCCCCCCGCCATCACCGCCGCAAAATGCACGAGCGCCTGGTCGCCCGCCGCATGCCCGTGGCGATCGTTGATGGCCTTGAAGTTGTCGAGATCGACGATGACGAGCGAGTGCGGCGAGCCGGCACGCGCCGCGCGCCCGCACCGCTGCTCGGCCCGCTCGAGAAAGGCCCCGCGCATCAGCGCGCCCGTCAGGCCGTCGACGGTCGCAAGCCGCTCGAGGCGTTCCGCGATGCGATCGTGCGCCAGCATCACGACGCTCATCGACAGGCACGACAGGCTCAGCACGGCAAGCGCGACGAACGCGACGTTCAACGGCGCCGGGTGCAGCAGCGTCGAGTCGCCTCCGTGCCCGAGCGCGAACGCAACGCCGCGCGCGAACTGGACGATCGCGCCGGCAATCGCGACCACCCACACGAATCCGTAGGCAAACGCCGGACGGTGCGCGGGCCGGCGGCGATACGCGAGCCAGCCGATCGCGACACGAACGTATACGGCCATCACGGACACGAGCACGACGCGCAGGTTCGACGGCGCTCCGGTCCATGCGCACCAGACGACCGCCGCGACCAGTAGCGCGGCTCCAGCCAGCTCCGTCCGATACACGGGCCGCACGCCGAAGAATTGCCGAAAGCCCTGCAGGATCGCGAGCGTCCCGCATACGTACGGCACGACGGCGACAGAGACGGCCACCGGCGACGACGGCGCGGCGAGCAGCGCGCCGACCGCGATCGCGAGCAATGCCTGCGACGCGAGCCAGCGGCGCACGCCCGGCACGTCGGCGCGCCACAGCGAGCCGAGCACCGCCGACGTCGCGACGCAATTGATCAGCAGGACGAGCAGCAGAACGGCGGGAGTCGACATGTCCGGGGAGCATCCGATCGAAATCGCCAAACGCCGTCGCGCACGCGCCGCCATCGGCGCGCAAAACCGGTCGGCATGATGGCCGTCGGCGCGGGCGATACGCAGCCCGGCGTTATGGTGTGTCCGCCGGCGAGGCGGTGGTGGTGCGCGCATTCTACCCGGTACGGACGGCCGGTCGCGACTCGTCCGTCCGGCCATGCGCGCGCGCCTGCCCTGGCCGTTCGGCCGGCGTCGCGCACGCGCGATGCCGCCGCGCTATGATGCTGCAGCGGCCATTGCACCGCTCCCGCTGCACCATGCCATCGCGCGCCGACGCGCGCACGATCGTCCCCTTCGAGGAAACGCCCATGTCCATTTCGATGTATCAGGCCTCGGTGCCTGTCCTGATCCGCGGCCTGACCAACCTGCAGCACATCCTCGGCAAAGCCCAGGCGCACGCGGCCGAAAAGCAGATCGATCCGTCGGTGCTGATCGGCGCCCGGCTGTTTCCGGACATGGCGCCGCTCGCGCGCCAGGTCTACATCGCAACCGACACCGCGAAGGGCTGCGCCGCGCGGCTCGCGGGCGTCGAGATCCCGAGCTACCCGGACGTCGAGCAGACGTTCGACGAGCTGCACGCACGCCTGCAGAAGACGATCGACTACCTGAACGGCTTCGACGCGGCGCAGATCGACGGCTCGGAAACGCGCGAGATCGTGCTCAAGATGCGCGTCGGCCCGCTCGAATTCTCGGGCCAGTCGTACCTGCTGAATTTCGTGCTGCCCAACTTCTTCTTCCACGTGACGACCGCGTATGACATCCTGCGCCACAACGGCGTCGAGCTCGGCAAGCTCGATTTTCTCGGCGGCCGCGACGGCCGCATGTGACGCGCTCCGGCCGCTGGTCCGGGCGGCGCGGCAGCCGCGCCGGACCGGCCCCGCGGCCGGCGCCGCCCGCGCCAGCCGAAACCCGGTCCGGCTGGCGTAAAATACGCACTTTCCCCTTTCTCGCTCCCTTATGACGCTCGCCTCCACGCCCGACATCATCGCCGAGCTGAAAGCCGGCCGGATGGTGATCCTGGTCGACGAAGAAGACCGCGAAAACGAAGGCGATCTCGTGATCGCCGCCGAATTCGTGACGCCGGAAGCGATCAACTTCATGGCCAGATACGGCCGCGGCCTGATTTGTCTGACGTTGACGCAGGAACGCTGCAAGCAGCTTCACCTGCCGCTGATGACGTACCGCAACGGCACGCAATACGGCACCGCTTTCACGGTCAGCATCGAAGCGGCCGAAGGCGTGACGACCGGCATCTCGGCGGCCGACCGCGCGCATACGATCGCCACGGCGGTCGCGCACGACGTGCGCCCCGAGCACATCGTGCAGCCGGGCCACGTGTTCCCGATCATGGCGCAGCCGGGCGGCGTGCTCGTACGCGCGGGCCATACCGAGGCCGGCTGCGATTTCACCGCGCTCGCGGGCCTCACGCCCGCCGCGGTGATCTGCGAAATCATCAAGGACGACGGGACGATGGCCCGCCTGCCCGACCTGATCGAGTTCGCGAAGGAGCACGGGCTGAAGATCGGCACGATCGCCGACCTGATCCACTACCGCAGCCGCACCGAGTCGATCATCGAGCGCGTCGCCGAGCGCATGATGCACACCGCGCACGGCACGTTCCGCGCGGTCCTGTACCGCGACCAGCCGACCGGCTCGCCGCATATCGCGCTGGTGCGCGGCACGCCGTCGCCGGACGTCGACACGCCGGTGCGCGTGCACGAGCCGCTGTCGGTGCTCGACCTGCTCGAGACCGGCACCTCGACGCACTCGTGGACGCTCGACGCCGCGATGCGCGAGATCGCGCAGCGCGACCACGGCGTGATCGTGCTGCTCAACTGCGGCGACACGAAGGAACATCTGGTCGACGTCTTCAAGGCGTTCGACGAGGAAGAGAAGGCTGCGGCGCTGAAGCGCCGGCCGGTCGATTTCAAGACGTTCGGCATCGGCGCGCAGATCCTGCGCGATGTCGGCGTCGGCAAGATGCAGGTGCTGTCGAATCCGCGCAAGCTGGGCAGCATGTCCGGCTACGGCCTCGAAGTCACGGGCTTCGTGCCGATGCCCGGCGGCGAAGCCAAGGCCTGCGGCTCGGCGCCGCACGCGTAACCCGTCACGGCATTTTCGCCTTATAACCGCTTATCCACACCACGGACAAAGATCATGGAAATCGGACAATACCAACCGAATCTCGAAGGCGACGGCCTGCGTATCGGCATCGTGCAATCCCGCTTCAACGAGCCCGTGTGCAACGGCCTCGCCGATGCGTGCGTCGAAGAGCTGGAGCGCCTCGGCGTCTCCGGTGAAGACGTGCTGCTGGTGTCGGTGCCGGGCGCGCTCGAAATCCCGCTCGCGCTGCAGAAGCTCGCGGAAAGCGGCCAGTTCGACGCGCTGATCGCGCTCGGCGCGGTGATCCGCGGCGAGACCTACCACTTCGAACTCGTGTCGAACGAGAGCGGCGCGGGCATCACCCGCATCGGCCTCGACTTCAACCTGCCGATCGCGAACGCGGTGCTGACGACCGACACCGACGAGCAGGCCGTCGCGCGCATGACCGAAAAGGGTCGTGACGCGGCGCGCGTCGCGGTCGAGATGGCCAATCTGACGATGGCGCTCGACCAGCTCGGCGACGAGGAAGACGAAGAAGAAGAGGACGAAGACGACGAAGAGGAGCGCGCATGAAGAAGAGCGCCCGCCGACAATCGCGCGAGCTGGCGACGCAAGGCCTGTATCAGTGGCTGCTGTCGAACGCGTCTTCAGGCGAAATCGACGCGCAACTGCGCGGCGCGCTGGGTTACGACAAGGCCGACAAGGACCTGCTGGACGCAATCCTGCACGGCGTGATCCGCGAGCACGCGACGCTCGCGGAAGCGCTCACGCCGTGCCTCGACCGTCCGATCGACCAGCTCTCCCCGATCGAACGGGCGGTGCTGCTGATCGCGACGTTCGAGCTCACGCACCACGTCGAAACGCCGTACCGCGTGATCATCAATGAAGCGGTCGAGCTGACCAAGACGTTCGGCGGCTCCGACGGCTACAAGTACGTGAACGGCGTGCTCGACAAGCTCGCCGCCAAGCTGCGCCCCGCCGAAACGCAGGCGCGCCGCAACGGCTGATCCTCCGACGGGCGCGCATGCGCCCGTTTTTTCTTTATCGCTCCCCTTCCCCGACCCGCCGATGAATACCACCGCCGATTCGCTCGTCACGCTCGCAGCGCGCGTCGACGCGATCCAGCCCTTTTACGTGATGGAACTGATGAAGGAGGCGCAGCGGCTCGAAGCCGCCGGTCGCGACATCATCCACATGGGCATCGGCGAGCCGGACTTCACCGCGCCGGAGCCCGTCGTCGAGGCTGCCGCCGCGGCGCTGCGCCGGGGCGTCACGCAATATACGAGCGCGCTCGGCATCGCGCCGCTGCGCGAGGCGATCGCCGCGCACTATGCGCGCGCGTACGGCCTCACCGTCAGCCCCGAGCGGATCGTCGTGACCGCCGGCGCCTCCGCCGCGCTGCTGCTCGCATGCCTCGCGCTCGTCGGCCGCGACGACGAGGTGCTGATGCCCGACCCGTCGTATCCGTGCAACCGGCACTTCGTCGCGGCGGCCGAGGGCCGCGCGGTGCTCGTGCCGAGCGGCCCGGCCGCGCGCTTCCAGCTCACCGCGGACGACGTCCGGCGGCTATGGGGCGACAGGACGCGCGGCGTGCTGCTCGCGTCGCCGTCGAACCCGACCGGCACGTCGCTCGAGCCCGACGAGATGAAGCGGATCGTCGAGGCGGTGCGCGAGCGCGGCGGCTTCACGATCGTCGACGAGATCTACCAGGGGCTCAGCTACGACGCCCCGCCCGTGTCGGCGCTGTCGTTCGGCGACGACGTGGTCACCGTCAACAGCTTCTCGAAGTACTTCAGCATGACCGGCTGGCGGCTCGGCTGGCTGGTCGTCCCGCCGGCGCTCGTCGGCACGTTCGAGAAGCTCGCGCAGAACCTGTTCATCTGCCCGTCCGCGCTCGCGCAGCACGCGGCGCTCGCATGCTTCGAGCCGGCCACGCTCGACATCTACGAAACGCGCCGCCTCGAATTCAAGCGGCGCCGCGACTTCATCGCGCCGGCGCTCGGGCAGCTCGGCTTCACGGTGCCCGTGATGCCGGACGGTGCGTTCTATGTATACGCGCATTGCGGCGGCGTCGCGCATCCGGCGGCCGGCGACAGCGCGGCGCTCACGCAGGCGATGCTGCACGATGCGGGCGTCGTGCTCGTGCCCGGCATGGACTTCGGCGTCCATGCGCCGCGCGACTATATCCGGCTGTCTTATGCGACCGCCTACTCGCGCCTCGAGGAGGCGGTCGAGCGGCTCGCGACGCTGTTCCGGCTGCGCTGACCGGTCGCGCACGTCGCCGCGCGGGCGCGAGCCGAAGCACGGCGGCGCACGTCACGGCGAGCCCGGCCGCGAAACCGGCGGTTTACCGGCGCAGAAACGAAAAAAGCACCCGTGGGGTGCTTTTTTCGTTTCCGGCGGAGATGCTGCTCGCGTTACGCGCCCAGCTCCGAGTGATCGCCGTGCGGCTGCTTCGCGGTGTCGACGCTGGCATCGTCCTGCTGCGGCGCCTTCGGCGCGGCAGTCTTCGCCGTCATCGGCTGGGCCGCTTCGAGCGTTGCATGGACGCGCTTCGCACCGCCGGCGGCCGCCGCCGTCATCGCGGCGGTGACGATCGGCTTTGCCGGCGCCTGCGGCGCATTGATCGGCACGCTGCGGCCGCGCGCGACGTCGCGCAGGCGTCCGCGCTCGGCCATCACCTTCGAGCCGTAGCCATTGTCCTCGGGATTCGTCGAGCCGTTGTACAGGCGCAGGCCGCTCGCGAGCGAGCCGCCGCGCGCGATGCAGTCCTTCAGCACGAGCGCGCCGACCTGGAGGTTGGCAAGCGGCTGCAGCGCGGTGTCGGTGCCGCCGAAATACTCGAACTTGTCGGAATGGACCTTCGACATCACCTGCATCAGGCCCTTCGCGCCGACGCCGCTCTCGGCATACGGATTGAAGCCCGATTCGATCGCCATCACGGACAGCAGCAGCAGCGGATCGAGGCCGATGTCGTGGCCGGTCTGGAACGCGGCCTTGACGAGTTGCCCGACCGGCTCCTGCGCGACGCGGTAGCGGCGCGACAGGTAGGTGGCGACGAGCGCCTGCTGGCGGTTCGACGCGAGCGAGCGGTCGTCGCGCGCATCGGCGGCGACGCGCTGGGCCGGGATCAGCTTCGCGAGCGTAACGGGCGACGGGCTGTTGCGCGACGCATCCGCCGCGTCGCTCTGCGCGACGGCGTCCGGTGCGACGTCGAGACCGACCGCCAGCGCATCGGTTTCCGGACCGTCGTCCTGCTGCGGCTGCGCGCCGGCCGGCGCGAAATTCGGCAGCGGATGGCCGGTCAGCAAACGCGCCGGACCGGCCTGCACGGCCGCGGACACGACCGGCATCAGCTTCGCGGCGAGCGTGCCGCGCGCGGTTGGCAGCAGCCAGAGGGCAAGCGCAATCGCGACAGCGAGACAGCCTACGACGCTGAATAAGTGGTGACTGACACGCGTCCCGCGACGCAGCATATCGCGCACGATTTGTGCATGCTGCTCACTGGGACGCCACGATAACCAAGCGTTCATTCAGATCTCCCATGAACATGATTCGTGCGGCTCGCTCAGCTCGATGGCGAGACAGAATGCGCCGCGGAATCACGACGCCGCACGTCTGGTCTGGACGGCAGGCATCGGAGAAACGGTATAAGTACCGTTCGAGGCCACGGCAAGACAGGGCCGACGCCTTCATATCCATATGAAGGCGGGCAAACGCGGTGGCACTCACGCAAAAAACCAGCGTCAGGAGGCGCTGGCTGTGACTACGACTAGAGCCGTCGGACAGGCCGTGCAGGTTTCGGCAGACGGTGACGCGCTGCGTCAAAAGATCGGTGATTGGCGGCTTGAAGCCTTGTACCCTGCAACCAATGTCAGCGGATTCTAACAGGGTTTTATAGATCGTCAACACTATAAAACATCAAAATCATAACAAAAAGTAATTACGAAGCCCCCTTCAGAAGCGCGAGCCCCTTGCCGTAGGGGGTTTGCGCGCCGTCGACTTTTTTCTCGGTCGGGCAGCCGCGCGGCCGGGCGGGTAAAATCGTCGGTCGATTCGGGGCCGCAGCCGGCCGCTGCGCCCGCCCATCGCCGCCCCGCCACGCGGGCGGCCCGGACCTTGTTCATGAAATACAAAGACTTACGCGATTTCATCCAGCGCCTCGAGGCGCTCGGCGAACTGCGGCGCATCACGCAGCCGGTGTCGCCCGTACTCGAAATGACCGAGCTGTGCGACCGCGTGCTGCGCGCCGGCGGCCCCGCGCTGCTGTTCGATGCGCCGCCCGGCTACGCGTTCCCGGTGCTCGGCAACCTGTTCGGCACGCCGCGGCGCGTCGCGCTCGGCATGGGCGTCGATGCGGGCGACGACGCCGCGCTCGCGTCGCTGCGCGACCTCGGGCGCCTGCTGTCCGCGCTGAAGGAGCCGGACCCGCCGCGCAGCCTGAAGGACGCCGGCAAGCTGCTGTCGCTCGCGAAGGCCGTGTGGGACATGGCTCCGAAGACGGTGTCGTCGCCGCCGTGCCAGGAGATCGTCTGGGAAGGCAACGACGTCGACCTCGCCAGGCTGCCGATCCAGACCTGCTGGCCGGGCGACGCGGGCCCGCTCGTCACGTGGGGCCTGACGGTCACGCGCGGGCCGAACAAGCCGCGCCAGAACCTCGGCATCTACCGCCAGCAGCTGATCGGCCGCAACAAGCTGATCATGCGCTGGCTCGCGCATCGGGGCGGCGCGCTCGACTTCCGCGAATTCGCGCTGCGCAACCCCGGCAAGCCGTATCCGGTCGCCGTCGTGCTCGGTGCGGACCCCGCCACGACGCTCGGCGCGGTCACGCCCGTGCCCGACTCGCTGTCGGAGTACCAGTTCGCGGGCCTGCTGCGCGGCAGCCGCACCGAGCTCGCGAAGTGCCTGACGCCCGGCGTCGACACGCTGCAGGTGCCCGCGCGCGCGGAGATCGTGCTGGAGGGTTTCATCTATCCGCAGGACGGCACGCCCGGGCCCGCCCCCGCCGGCGCGCCGCCGCGCCCGGCGAACGGCGCGTCCGCCGCGTACGAGCACGCGCTCGAAGGGCCGTACGGCGACCACACCGGCTATTACAACGAGCAGGAGTGGTTCCCGGTGTTCACGGTCGAGCGCATCACGATGCGCCGCGACGCGCTCTATCACTCGACCTACACCGGCAAGCCGCCCGACGAGCCCGCGGTGCTCGGCGTCGCGCTCAACGAGGTGTTCGTGCCGCTGCTGCAGAAGCAGTTCGCGGAGATCACCGACTTCTACCTGCCGCCCGAGGGCTGCAGCTACCGGATGGCCATCGTCCAGATGAAGAAGAGCTACGCGGGCCATGCGAAGCGCGTGATGTTCGGCGTCTGGAGCTTCCTGCGCCAGTTCATGTATACGAAGTTCATCGTCGTGGTCGACGAGGACGTGAACGTGCGCGACTGGAAGGAAGTGATCTGGGCGATCACGACGCGCGTCGATCCGGTGCGCGACACCGTGATGGTCGACAGCACGCCGATCGACTACCTGGATTTCGCGTCGCCCGTCGCCGGCCTCGGCTCGAAGATGGGGCTCGACGCAACCAACAAGTGGCCCGGCGAGACGATCCGCGAATGGGGCCGCCCGATCGAGATGGATGCGGCCGTGAAGACCCGCGTCGATCAGCTGTGGCGCGACCTCGGCCTGTGAGGCCGCGCGCCGCCCGACTCCCGCCATCCCGAGAATCGCAACAAGAAGCACGATGATGAGCTTTCCACCCGCCTCGATGCTGTCCGACGGATTCTTCCTGTCGCTGTCGCTGTGTCTCGACATCGGCCTCGTGAACGTCGCGATGCTGTCGCTCACGCTGTCGCACGGCTTCCGGCCGGGTTTCTGGCTGGGCGTCGGCTCGTGCGTCGGCGATCTCGTCTACGCGGCGCTCGCGCTCGCGGGGATGGCCGTGCTGCTGCAGTTCGAAGCGGTGCGCTGGGTGGTGTGGATCGGTGGCGGCGCGGTGCTGCTGTTCCTGACGTGGAAGATGGCGCGCGAAGCGCTGGCGCCGGCCAAGGCGCCTGACGACGACGGCGCGGACGACGCCGCCCAGCCCCGTGCGAGCGCGCGGCGCAGCTTCATGCGCGGGATGCTGCTCGCGATGTCGTCGCCGAGCGCGATCCTGTGGTTCGCGGCGGTCGGCGGCGCGCTGATCGCGAAGGCCGGCGCGACCACGCCGGCGACCGCGTCGGTGTTCCTGTCCGGCTTCTTCCTCGGCGGGCTCGCGTGGACCCTCTTCATGTGCACGCTCGCGAGCCAGGGCCGCAAGCGCGCCGGTGCGGGGCTGATGCGCGCCTGCCATGTCGCGTCGGCGCTGCTGTTCGCGTATTTCTCGTACAGCGTGATCGTCGGCGGCTATCGCGACCTGATCGCCCACGCGGCTTGAGCGGGCGCGCCGCGCCAGCAAAAAACGGCGCAGCGTCCTGTCACGAGACGCTGCGCCGTTCGCCACGCGCGGTCAAGCCGCGCGGGAATCAATCAGCGACGCCAGTAGCCGTGGCCGTAGTAGCCGTGATGACGCCAGTACGGGCGGCCATAGTAGCCGCCGCCGTAGCCGCCGACGACCACGGCGGGCGGCGGATAGTAGACCGGCGGCGGTGCGTAATAGACAGGCGGAGGCGGCGGCGCGTAATAGACTGGCGGCGGCGCCGCATAGACCGGATACGCGGGCGCGACCGGAATCCCGATGCCGACCCCGATCGACACGTGAGCCTGCGCGGCGCTTGCGGCACCCAGGCCCAGCGCAGCGGCGGCGATGAACGGAACGAGCTTTTTCACTTCGATTCTCCTGCTGGAGCGATCATTTCAGGCGCTCCTGTCGGCAACGGCGGGCATGCACGTCGCATGCAAGCAATGTAGCGAAAACCCGGAATCCCCGTGTCGGGCATTTGTTGCAAATTGCAATCGCGCCCCCGCGCGCCCCCCGCGTCGCGCGGCACGACGGTCCGCCCGAGGTCGCTGCGGAACGCGGCAATTCATCGGACCGGACAGCGCAAGCGGTTTCGTCAGGTCAGTCTTACCGATCGCCGTGCGCGCCGCGCGCGAAGCGTCGTAATCAACGATTACAAATTTGAGACAAGAATCCGACAGTTCGGGAGGCCGTCGCGCGGGGCCGGATCGCGGCCGGGCGTTGAAACGCAGCTGCCGCGAGCGCGTCGCCATTCCTGCGATACTGGCGGCTTCCCGTTTTTCGCCTCGTCGACCGCCATGTCCCTCCCCGTCACGCCCCGTCTCGGCTTCATCGGCGCCGGCCGCCTCGCGCGCTGCGTCGCGCAGCGTTTCGCACAGGCCGGCTTTCCCGTCGTCGCGGTGGCGAGCCGTACGCCGGCGTCCGCCGCCGCGCTCGCCGAGCGCCTCGCCGGCTGCCGCGCGGTCGCGACGCCGCAGGAGGTCGTCGACGCGGCCGACCTGATCTTCCTGACCGTCCCCGACGACCATCTCGCGGCGAGCGCCGCGGGCCTGCGCTTCGATGCGTCGCGTGCCGCGCGGCAGGCGCTCGTGCATTGCAGCGGCGCGTCGGACGTCGGCCTGCTCGATCCGGCAAGACGGCAAGGCGCGGCGACGGGCGGCTTCCATCCGCTGTACCTGTTCGGCGGCGGCGACGCCGACCTGACCCGCATCGACGGCTGCTCGGTGACGATCGAGGCCGACGGCGCGCTGCATGCGATGCTCGTGCGCCTCGCGGCCGCGCTCGGCTGCCATCCGCTGTCGATTCCGGCGGGCGGCCGGATGCTTTACCACGCGGCCGCGCATTATGCGGCGAGCTTCGCGCTGTGCGGGCTCGCCGAAGCGGTCGAGCTGTGGCGCTCGCTCGGCTTCGACGAGGACGCCGCGCTGCGCGCGCTGCTGCCGATGCTGGCCGGCACGATCGAGACCGCGCGCGACAAGGGTCTCTCGAATGCGCTCTCGGGCCCCGTGTCGCGCGGCGACACCGGCATCGTCGAACGCCAGCTCGCGCTGCTGGAGGCGCGCGGCGGCGATCACGCGACGCTCTACGCGCTGCTGACCCGCCGCGCCGTCGCGCTCGCCGCGAAGCGCGCGGCCCCGCCCGCGGCCCTGCCGGCGCTCGCGGATGCCGTGGAAGCGTCGCTCGCGCGTGCGGCGGCGCGCCCCTCCCCCTCGCACGACGAGGCGTGATAAGGTGTCGGCCGATGCGCCGCCATCCGGCGTTGGCGGCCGCACGCTACCCGACTGTATAAAAAGGAAGCCAACGATGTTCGGCGAGATCGCCCGTTTTCTGCTCAATACCCTCTTCACGCTGTTCGGCGCCGCGCTGATCCTGCGCGTCTGGATGCAAGCCGTGCGCGTGCCGCCGTACAACCCCGTCACGCAGGCCGTGCTGCAGGCGACCAACTGGCTGGTGCTGCCGCTGCGCCGCGTGATCGCCGGCGTGCGCGGGATCGACTGGGCGAGCGTCGTCGCCGCGGTGCTGACGGCGCTCGTCTACGTCGTGCTGTTGGTCGTGATCGCGGGCGCCGACCCGCTCGGGCTGATTCCGACGATCGTCGTCGCCGCCCTGCTCCACGTCGTGGAGTGGGTGCTTTATCTCGTGATCTGGATGACGATCCTGATGGCACTGGTGTCGTGGCTGAACCCGCGCTCGCCGGCGATGCCGATCCTCTACCAGCTGACCGCGCCGTTCCTCAATCCGCTGCGCCGCGTGATCCCGAATCTCGGCGGCCTCGACCTGTCGCCGATCCTGCTGTTCGTGATCGTGCAGGTGCTGCTGATGATCGTGTCGCGCGCCGCCGCGGCGCTCATGCTGTTCAGCATCTAAGACGCGCCTTCCCGCCCCTGCGCCGCCGGCGCGCCGAGCGTGTCGATCACGCCGAAGCGCGCCGGAATCATCGCGTAGCACACCCGCACTTTCTCCTGGCCGAGCCGCTCGAGCAGGCGCCGCGCCTCGTCGTCGGTGACGATGAACTCGACCTCGATCGTCAGCGACCCCTGCAGTTCGAAGAAGCGGTCCTCGTGCAGCACCCGGTGCTCGCCGAAACCCGCCATCGCGCGAAACGCCGACCCGCCCGCGACGCCCATCCGCCGCCCTTCCTCGAGCAGCCATTCCCACAGCGGTTTCCAGTGCAGGCGGTGCTGCTCGTGAACGTAGAAGCGCAAGAAAATCTTGTCCATCGGCTCCTCCGATGCCGGCCGTAGGGCCTGTTCCCGCTAATAACGGGAACAGGCCCTACGCGGCGGCCAGCCACGCACGGGCGGTCCACATGCCGAGGGCCGTCAACGTGAACGATCCCATCAAGTGTAGGGCAGCCACCGCAAACGCCCATCCGAACTCGCCCTGCAGCGCGTGCGTCATCACCTCGACCGAATACGTCGAGAACGTCGTCAGCCCGCCGAGGAAGCCGGTGATCACGAACAGCCGCCACTCGGGCGGCAATCCCGCGCGCATCGTGAACACGACGGCGGCGACGCCGATCACGTAGCCGCCGATCAGGTTCGCGGCGAGCGTGCCGAGCGGCACCTCGGGGAAGAATTCGTTGAGCGCGAGGCTCAGGAACCAGCGCAGCAGCGCGCCGAACCCGGCCCCGGCGAAGATCGCGACGATCGAATAGAACAAGGAAATGCCTCGCTGACGATGCGGCGCCGCGCACGATGCGCGACGAATGCAGCACACGCTGAACTGTATGCGGATTTGCGGCGCGCCTGCAATGCGGACGGGCCGGATCGGCGCTTGCCGAATGAGGCCGCGGGTGCGTGCGGACGGATATTCATCTTTTCCCGCGCATTACGCTGGATATTACAAATTCATTCAAAAAATCGATTAACGACCGATCATCAAAAGCCGCGTACCCGATTGAACAATTCTCTCTTCAGCCCCTCTCGCCGGCCCTCCACGTATTTTCCCTTATCGGACATTCCCGAATTTCGCCGATATTTCATGCAATTGAATCCACCGATTTATTAGACTTCATTCGGCCCATTCACTCCATTCGGCATGGAGACTCGAAAAATGAACAATATCCGCCTGTCGTCCATGTTGATTCCGGCGCTGTGCGCGTCGCTGCTCGCGTCGAGCGTCGCGTTCGCCGATAGCGGCGGCCCGCCCTCCTACGTCGAAGGCAACCGCGCGCCGAAGGGGTTTGCGCGTCCGCCGTTCCACACGAAGCCGCGCGCGAGCACGGCCACGGTCGCCGGGCTTACGCCCGCGCTCGCGCGCCACGCGTACGGCTTCGACGCGATCGCCAACCAGGGCGACGGCATGGTCGTCGCGATCGTCGACGCGTACGACGACCCGCGGATCGAATCCGATCTCGGCGTGTTCAGCAACGCGTTCTCGCTGCCGCCCTGCACCACGGCCAACGGCTGCTTCACGAAGGTGTACGCGAGCGGCAGCAAGCCCCGCGGCGACGCCGGCTGGTCGCTCGAAATGGCGCTCGACGTCGAATGGGTGCACGCGATCGCGCCGAAGGCGAAGATCGTGCTCGTCGAAGCCGCGTCGGCCAGCTTCAACGACCTGATGGCCGCGGTCGACGTCGCGGTGCAGCGCGGCGCGTCGGTCGTGTCGATGAGCTTCGGCGGCAACGAGTTCAGCGGCGAATCCGGTTTCGACGGCCACTTCGGCGCGCCGGGCGTCACCTTCGTCGCATCGTCCGGCGACAGCGGCACCGGCACCGAATACCCGGCGGCGTCGCCGTACGTGGTCGCGGTCGGCGGCACGACGCTGTCCACCGATCCGTACGGCAACTACGTCGGCGAGGCGGCCTGGAGCGGCAGCGGCGGCGGCGTGAGCAGCGGCGAAGCCGAGCCCGCCGGACAGGCCGCGTGGCCGATTCCGGTCGCAGGCAAGCGGGGGGTGCCGGACGTCAGCTACGACGCGAATCCGTCCAGCGGGTTCGCGGTCTACGACTCGGTCACCTATCAGCGGCAAGCGGGCTGGTTCCAGGTCGGCGGCACGAGCGCGGGCGCGCCGCAATGGTCGGCGCTCGTCGCGATTGCGAATTCGCTGCGCGCGGCGGCCGGCAAGGCACGGCTGAGCGGCACGTACGACGCGCTGTATGCGGCCGGGAAAGCCGCTTACGGCAGCAACTATCACGACGTGACGACCGGCACCAACGGCAGCTGCGGCGCGATCTGCACCGCCGCAGGCGGCTACGACTACGTGACCGGCCTCGGTTCGCCGCTCGCGCCGTCGCTCGTGCAGGCGCTCGTCGCCCGGCCGTAGGCACGCAGCCGGCGGCGGGCCGTGCAGGTCAGCTGCCGTGCCACGCGCGCTCGAGCGCGCTCAGGGTCGCCAGCGCGCCGCCCTTCAGGCCGATCACGTCCGCGCGCCGTGCGTGCGCTTCGCGCGCGTTGATGCGGATCACGTCGGCGCCGACCCGTTCGCTGATCAGCCGCACGGTCGGAATCGCCGTGCCCGCGCCGACTTCGACGACGGCCACGCGCCCGGCCCCGGCCAGCCAGTCTTCCAGCGCGCGCTCCTGCGCGTCGTAGCGCGCGCCGATCCAGCCGGCGTCGCCGAACATCAGGATGTTCGGCCGCGCGAGGCCGCCGCAGTGCGGACAGGCCGGCAGGTCGCCGACGAGGCGGCAGGCCGCTTCGTCGACGACGGGCGTGAACGGGTCCGCCGTCCACGTGTCGTCCGTGCACGACCGCAGGCACTGCATCCGGTGGATCGAGCCGTGGATCTCGACGATCCGCGCCGGATCGAAGCCGGCCTTCTGGAACTGCCCGTCGACGTTGCTCGTCAGCACGAAGCCGCCGTTCGGCATCGCGTCGATCCAGCGGCGCAGGATCGCGAATCCCGCGTGCGGGACGGTCGCCCGGTAAAGCCCGAGGCGGTGGCCGTAGAAGCCCCACGCGAGTTGCGGCCGCGCGCGGAACGCCTGCGGCGATGCGATCTCGTGGAATTCGAAGCGCTCGTGGCGCAGCGCGGGATACGCGCGCCAGAAGCCGTCCGTGCCGCGGAAGTCCGGCAGGCCGGAATCGACGCCGATGCCGGCGCCGGCCGTCACGAGCAGCGCATCGGCACGGGACAGCGCGGCGACGGCGGCGGCGATCAGGGAATCGGGCAGCGGCGGTTCGCCGGCGCAGGCAGGATCGAGGGACGGCATGAGGGTTCGGTGGTCGGGTGCGGGGCGGCAGGGTTTTCGCCGTCGCGATCATACGCCGACGCACCGCGCGTGGCGACTCCTCCGCCGTGGCGTCACGGGCCGCCGTCGCCGCGCGCTTCGGGCGTCGCGGCCGGCACGTCGTCGAGCGAGCGATAGACCGGCTTGCCGAGGCTATGCGCGAGCGCCACGTCGGCATCCGCGCCGCGCGATTCGCCGTCGATCCGCAGCACCGCGTCGCAGCGATGCAGCAGCCGGTGCGCGGCCGGATAGAGGAACGTCTCGCTGATCGCGTCGCCGACCTGCTTCGACCCGGCCATCGTGGCGAGCGGCAGCGACACCCATTCGGCGATCAGCGGCACGTGCCCGCGCCGGTAGAGGGCCAGCGCCGCGTGCTCGAGCCGCGCGAGGTTCGCGGCGATGCGGGCGGCGTCGCCGCCGGTGCCGCTGCGGTACGGGCCGGCCACCAGGATGAGTTGCGGCGTCATGCGCTCCCTCCCGCCGCGTCCTGCAACGCCGCGTACTGCAGCAGCATGATCGTCTTCCCGTCGACGATCTCGCCGCGCGCGATCGCCAGCAGCGCCGCCTCGAGCGGCATCTCGACGACTTCCAGATCCTCGCCTTCGTCCGCCAGCCCGCCGCCGTCGCCGGTGCGCAGCGACGCGTCGTATTCGCCGACGAAGAAGTGCAGCTTCTCCGTCACCGATCCCGGGCTCATGAACGCCTCGAACACCTTGCGGACGTTGCGCACGCGATAGCCGGTCTCCTCCTCGGCCTCCGCGCGAATCCGCGCTTCCGGCGTCGCGTCGTCGAGCAGGCCGGCCGCGGTCTCGACCAGCATCCCGTCATGCCCGTTCACGAACGCCGGCATCCGGAACTGGCGCGTCAGCAGCACGTTGCCGGTCGCGGCGTGGCGCAGCAGGATCGTCGCGCCGTTGCCGCGGTCGTAGGTCTCCCGGCTGAGCCGCTGCCAGGTGCCGTCGCGGCGGCGGAAATCGAACGTCACCTTCTTCAGCACGTACCAGTCGTCCGACAGCACGACGGTATCGACGATGCGCACCCGGTCCTGCGTTGCAGCCATGACAGCCTCCATTCGACAGATGACGGCGCTGATGGTAACGTGCATATTCGTGCAACATCAAGAAATTTCGTGCAAACCATGCTGACGACGCAACGCAAGAAAGCCATCCTCGACATGCTCCGCCGCGACGGCCAGGTGCTGGCCGGCGAGTTGAGCGCGACCTTCGGCGTGTCCGAAGACACCGTGCGCCGGGACCTGCGCGAGCTCGCCGCGGAAGGCCTGCTGCAGCGGGTCCACGGCGGCGCGCTGCCGGCTTCGCCCGCGACCGCGCCGTTCGCGCAGCGCCAGGATCTCGAATCGGCCGCGAAGCGCCGCATCGCGCGGCGCGCCGCCGGGATGATCGCGCCGGGGCAGGTCGTGATCGTCGACGGCGGCACCACGTCGGCGCTGCTGGTGAGCCAGCTGCCCGCGGACCTGCGGGCGACGATCGTCACGCACAGTCCGAGCGTCGCCGTCGCGCTCGTCGCGCATCCGTCGGTCGACGTGATCCTGATCGGCGGCCAGCTGTTCAAGCATTCGATCGTGACGGTCGGCGCGGCGGCGATGGAGGCGATCGCACGCGTGCACGCGGACCTGTATTTCATGGGCGTGACGGGCGTTCATCCGGCGGCCGGGCTGACCACCGGCAATTTCGAGGAAGCGGGCATCAAGCGCGCGTTGGCGGGGCGCGCGGCGGAAACGGTCGTGCTTGCGTCGTCGTCCAAGCTCAACGCGGCGTCGCCGTTCGTGATCGGCGAGCTCGCGCTCGCGCAGACGATCGTCGTCGAGGAGGCGACCGACGCCGCGCTGACGCAGCCGATCGAGGCGGCGGGCGTGACGGTCGTGCGCGCGTAGCGGCACGCCGCTACGACGGAACTCGGTAAGATGACACGCTTGCCGCTTCCGCCGCCACGCGATGCCTACGCCTCCCGCCCCGTCCGCACACCCTGCCCCGCGCCCCGGCGCGCTGGCACTGTTTCTGGCCTTCGCGCAGATCGGCCTGACCAGCTTCGGCGGCGGCCTGAGCGGACGGATGCTGCGTGACTTCGTCCACACGCGGCGCTGGCTCGACGAAGAAGCATTTCTCAACGGCCTCGCGCTGTCGCAGGCGCTGCCCGGCGTCAACGTGAAGAACCTCGCGATCTGGATCGGCTACCGCCTGTGCGGGTGGCGCGGCGCCGTTGCCGGCTTTGCCGGCATCATCGTGCCGCCGGCCGTGCTGATCGTCCTGTTCGGCGTCGCATTCGCGACGCTCACGCGCTTCCCGCTGACCCACGTCGCGCTCGCCGGCGCGGCGGCCGCGGCGATCGGGCTGTCGATCGCGATGGCGCTGACCGCCGTGCGCCGCCTGCCGCGCCGCGCGGCGCCGTTCGTCGTGGCGACGCTCACGTTCGTATCGGTTGCCGTGCTGCACTGGCCGCTGGTGTGGACGGTGCTGATCGGCGGCGGCGCGAGCGTCGCGCTCGAATACCGGCGCGCGGCGCGCGCATCGGCACGGAGCGATCGCTGATGCCGGCCGCGCACCGCTATGCCGCGCTGTTCGGCGTGTTCGCGCCGCTGTCGATCGCGACGATCGGCGGCGGGCAGGCGATCATCGCCGATCTCCAGCGTCAGGTCGTCGACGTCCATCACTGGATGACCGCCACGCAGTTCGTCAACGATTTCGCGATCGCCCGGATGGCGCCCGGCCCCGGCTCGCTGCTCGCGACGCTGATCGGCTGGCAGGTCGCGGGCTTCTGGGGCGCGGTGATCGCGACGCTCGCGCTGTTCGGGCCGACCGCATTCCTGATCTACGGCGTGGCCCACCTGTGGCGGCGGCACGAAGGCGCGCGCTGGCAGATCGCGCTCGAAGCGGGGCTGCGGCCGGTGGCGGCCGGCATGCTCGTCGCATCGGCCTGGGTGCTGCTGCAGGGGCTCGACGGCGGATGGCCGGCGCGCGGGCTCGCGCTGGCTTCGACGGTGTGCGTGATGCGCACGCGCATTCATGCGCTGGCGTTGATCGCGGCGGGTGCGGGGCTGTTCGTCGCGCTGAGGCTGGCCGGTCATTGAAGCCGATGCGGCTCGCGTCCGCTCACCCCGCCTATTCCGCTTCGATCAGTAGCCGAATGCGGCCCGGAACGTTTCCCACGCTTCGCGATGCAACTCGAATCCGATACCGGGCGCCTGCGGCACGGACGCCTGGCCGGCCGCGACCATCGCGCCGTCAGCCAGTCCGCGAAACGGTCGAAACGCGAACGGGTTGATTTCCGCGCCGCCCAAGCCCAGCGCAGCGACGACGTGCAGGCAGAACAGATGACCGCCATGCGGCCAGAACGCGTCGCGCGGCCATCCACGCGCGGTGAAATGGTCGACGATCTGCAGATAGCCCGGCAGGCCGTAGCAGTGGACCGGATCGAATACGAGGACGTCGCGGCCCTTGCGCAAGCCGCCATGCAGATCGAGCAGTTTCGCTTCCGCGAGCGAGAACAGCGCCTCGCCTGCCGCGATCGGCGGATCGTAGCGCGCGGCGACGTCCGCCTGCAGCGCGAAATCGAGCGGGTCGCAGATGTCCTCGAACCACCACGGTTCGAACGGCGCGAGCATCGCGACGGCGGCCCGGCTAGTTTGCGCGTCGTAGGTGTTCATCGCATCGACGGCGAGATGCCGGCTGCTCGGCAACTGCGCCGCGGCCGCTTCGATACGCGCGCGGTCCTGATCGGGATCGACGCCGCCGATCTTGATCTTTGCGTGCGTGTAACCGAGGTCGGTGATCCGCCGCAACTCGTCGGACAGGCGCGCGAGATCGTCGTGCGGATAGCGATAGCCGCCGCCGGCGTAGACACGCACGTGCGGTGCTTCCGCGACTATTCGTCCGAGTCTGTCGGCGAGTAAACGATACAAAGGCAGGCCTGCGATCTTCGCGGCGGCGTCCCAGATCGCCATGTCGAGCGCGCCGACCGCGACGCACCGCTCGCCGTGGCCGCCCGGCTTCTCGCCGGCCATCATCGCCTGCCACGCGCGGAATGGGTCGAGGTTCGTGCCGGCTTCGTCGGCAAGCGCTGCGTCAGGGGCGTTCAACAAGCGCGGCGCGAAGCGCTCGCGGATGAGGCCGCCCTGCGCGAAGCGCCCGACGGACGCGTAGCCGTAGCCGGTGACCGGCTTGCCCTCGCGCGACACGTCGGTGACCACGGCCACGACGCTCGTCGTCAGGCCGCCGGATGGCATCGCCGGGTCGGCATAGCGGGAGACCGGGATCGAATGTTCGCGGATGTCGGTGATGCGCATGGTCCTGTTTCCGTTGTGTTGCAGGTTTTTGCACGAGACACCGGATGCAATCGCTAACCGCGGCGGCGGTTGCGATGCAGCACCTCCGTGATCGCCCCGAAATCGGCCTGGATGACGGCGAAGATGAACGCCGTGGACATGCCGAACAGCAGCACGCCGCAGGACGACTCGATCGCGCCCAGCATCCGCCAGTTGCCGATCAGTGCGAGACCGGACGCGCCGCGCGTCGCCATCGTATCGATCGAGTAGAACAGCGCATCGCCGAACGAGCCGATTGCGTCGAGCCGCACGAACACCGCGGCCCATGCAGCCGCTTCCAGCGTATGCAGCAGGCCGAGGGCGATGCAGATCAACGCGATGATGGCGGTCACCTTGCGCAGGTGCGCGTGGATGTCGACGCGCCTCACGTCGAACGCATGGCGGACCCGACGGGCGGTGACCGCCAGGGAAACCATCGCGGCCGCGTGGACCAGAATGGTCGCCATGCCGAGCAGCACGCCGATCGTCCAGCTTTTCATGGGGGTTTCCGTTTGGGGAGGGCAACGCGGAGGGGAGCCAAGATTAACATCGATGGCGGGGGAATGCCTCTGCGCGGATACTGCCTGCGGGCGTCGCCGGTCGCCGCGTCGGCGTTGAAAGACGGCCCGTTGCCACCGAGCCCGAATTCCTCCTAGAACTCTAGGTTCTGCGAGCGTCGCAAATGACCATTGCCTCAGCTTCCCAGCCCCAACGCGTTAATCAAAACCGCTATTCACGCGCATTCTCACGTCGATTTTCCTCCCTGCTCCACTGAGCGCTACTGTTCATGCAGGGGTTCACGGCGATGCCAGTTTTCACACCAGCGCCAACGCAAAAGGCTGCAGGATCGGATACATGGCCTCGAGCGGGCGTTGCTGCCACTTTTCGACGTCGGCCAGCATCTCGTCGGTGACCGTCGAAATCAGGTCGGGCGACACTTGCAACCCGTACAGTTCCAGCAGATGGCCCTGGATCTGGCGAACGCTCATGCCGCGCGCACACATGCTGATCACGTGGTCGTCGAAGCCCAGCAGCCGGCGTTGATACTTGCCGACCAATTGCGGCTCGAACGTCGCCTGCCGATCGCGCGAGATATCGCCGGGTGTGGCACCGTCTACACCGTGCGGCATCTGGCAGCGATGCTAACCCGCGTTTGACTCCTCAAGGCGGGCCAGCCTCTACCTCACGCGAAGTCTACTGCCTAAAAATCCGAAAAGCTTTGCGGTGGGAAATCGTCGTCGTATCGGATTTTGCCCATGAGACAACTATCCATCCAATTCCGAAGCCGAAGCCGACACAACGAATCCCCCATCCGGCGCAAATCAACTGCGGACTCAACCGGTCGAATCAATAGCCAGAAAGCGGCCGCCCAACATTTGACACGAGCGGCCGGCGGAGGCCGTAGGCCAGGGGGATGTCCCCTCGACACAAGCTTGGGCGTCTAGACTTCGGGAGAAGACTCCAAAGACTAGTTGCTTCTTCGCCCCCTCTATGCTTTCGTGCTCAAGAAGCGCCGAAACAGCGCAGCGTAACCTGGCTGCGCAATCTCAGACACATTCGATCCGTGCCTTTCGTAGTATTTGCCGTGAAAATCGCAAGGCTCGTGGCCTGCTTCCACTTTAAAGATCACAAGGGATCGGCCAAAGTACGAGATCAGTCTCACGTCTCGAGCTATTTGGGCACGCGCCCACTCACTCATCTGCGTTTCAGCGAGCCGCTGCGTTATTCCAAGGAAATAGGAGTCCAACTTCTTCGGAAGCGCGGCGGCTTCATGGTCGATGCCGGTGATCAAGAATCGCTGGTACTCTATTGGCGCTATTCCATACAAATCCTTGATTCTCGCCGCCGTCTTGTCGTCGTCGACCACGCCTACGATTACGTACCCGACCGCCCCTGGACCCTGATTGGCCATCGCCGCAAGTGTCTTGAACACTTTCTCGAAGAGAGGCTCATCGAATTTCGCGGAGCCATCCAAGAGCATGAACCCTTGCTTAAAATCATAGAGTGCTTGCTCCGTGTATGACTGCATCAGAATATTCTCGAATTCCGTGGTCCATGACGATAACGCAGGATCATTTTGCTTTCTCTTAGAGAAGGATTTCTGAAGAAGACCCTTCACCACCGTGATGTTTTTTTCCCGATCGTCCGCGCTGAATCGCCCGCCACCTCCGCCGATTGAAATATTCTCCCCCGCGCCGTCTAGCGCCTTGGCTGCTTTGTTAACATCCTTGATAACCAACTGCTCGTTAATCAATAGCTCCCAAAGAGCCAAAAACACACTCTGAAAATAACGAGGCACTCGCTGCCCGGCATCTGCGAACATTAACTCGTTGAAACGCTTTTTGGACGCCTTCACAATGTCGCGCAAGACATCATGAACTGTCATGTATTGCATAATGAGGACATCGCTGCCAACCTTGTTGACGGCAGTCTCGATCTCGTCGCGTCGAGCTTGCTTTGCACCGTTCGGTGAATAGCCGAAGAATTCATCGATAATCTCAGCACTGGAAGACACTTTTGGAGTCAGAAGGACATATCCGAGCATGTCGGCTATAAGTTCCTCATCACGCGATTGGCGAATGTACTCTCGCGTGAGAATGTTGTTCTGAACCCAGAAGATCGTATCGACATTCAAGCCGTAGGGTAACTCCTTGCTAGTGATACTTATCTGCTTCATAGAGGACAAATACAGCTTGTCACTTGCAGAAACGTCGCCTCGAACCCGCGCAGCAAGATTTCGTACAAGTTGGGCGAAAGAGCTCGTGACCCCAGCGACGCGAAGTTCCTGCCTTGACAGGTGCTTCCCATAAGCATTGATCCTACGAAAGATCTCATCGATTTGTGTATGAGCAGTAGCAGGATAGACGGTGAGTGGCAGGCTATAGCCGACAATCTTGACGCAGATTGCTCTATCGAGAACGGGCGTCTTCTGACTCAACTGCCCCTTGTCAAGGAGAAGTTTCGTTTGGGCCATAGCCTGCAGATCAAAGTATGCTCCGTCGAGATCGAACTCCCCTTCTATGAAGGAGACGATTGCGTTTAGCCGCTGCATTCCGTCGATGATCTCAAAGCGGTCCTCCCCCTCGTGTTCCACATCTGCTAGCAAAATCAACGGAACGGGAAACGCCTGACGCAGCGAGTCAATAAATGCGCGCTTCTCATCTATGGACCAGACGAGCTTCCGTTGATACCGTCGGTTCACGAGAAATCTGCTCTCTGCATTAAAGCCGTACACGCGTTCGACGCTTTCGTTGCGATTTGTAAGGTCTTGCTTGATGCTTGCCATTTGGTGACCGCTTCTGAGGGTGGATTCTAGGGAAGTCTTCGTTGAAGGTACTGCACTTGGATTGAAACGCTAACAGTTCAAACTGAGGCGAAGGTTTCGGCATTACTTGGAAAGGCCGATGATAACTGATGGGATCATGCGAACCTACTGCCCTCGACAAACCGACTCGACCGCGCACGCTTCGGTACTGCTTTGCAACACATCTACTCTAGGCCGGTAGCAATATCCTCATGGTGTGTGTAAGCACTGTTTGGGCATGTCGATGTGGCGACGAACATGATCTGCGCCCCTATTCTAAGGGTCGGCTGCAGAGCAGTATGCAGTCCACTTGATATGCTGCCTGGTCGGACGCGATGAAAGCAGACACTGGCGAGGGACTGCCTCTGGACGTTCTCAAGCTGTTCCACAGCCAGCCATGCCCGTTTCGCTGCCACCGCCCCAAACAGCCCGCTTGCCATCCCCGCGTCAAACCCTGTACAATCATCCGTTCTGCGGGCGTCGTATAATGGCCATTACCTCAGCTTCCCAAGCTGATGACGTGGGTTCGATTCCCATCGCCCGCTCCACTTTCCGGCTGCATCGCAGCCTGCGCGTCAGCCGCCTCATCGAAGGCGGCTTTTTTGTACCGCGCGCCGGTCCCGCCCGGCGCGGCAACCGCGCCACGGGCCCTCGCCCGCAACCGAGCCTTTCTCTGTCACCGATGATGCACGACGACCCGAACGAAGCCGGCCTGCCGCCGCACGACGACGCCATCCCCGACGAAGCCGCCGCCGGCGACGACGCAGTCAATCCGCTGCATCTCCGCCGCATCCGCAGCTTCGTGACCCGCGCCGGCCGCGTGTCGACCGGCCAGCGCCGCGCGCTCGACGACCTCGGCCCGCGCTTCGTCGTCCCGTACACGCCGGAAACGCCCGACTGGAGCGCCGTGTTCGGTCGCAACGCGCCGCGCATCCTCGAAATCGGCTTCGGCATGGGCGCGTCGACCGCCGAAATCGCCGCGCACCGTCCGGACGACGACTTCCTCGGCGTCGAGGTGCACGAGCCGGGCGTCGGCGCACTGCTCAAGCTGATCGGCGAGCAGGACCTGACGAACATCCGCATCATCCAGCACGACGCGGTCGAAGTGCTCGAGCACATGCTCGCGCCGGACAGCCTCGACGGCGTGCACATCTTCTTCCCCGATCCGTGGCACAAGGCGCGGCATCACAAGCGCCGGCTGATCCAGCCGCCGCTCGTCAAGCTGCTCGCGTCGCGCCTGAAGCCCGGCGCGTACCTGCATTGCGCAACCGACTGGCAGAACTACGCGGAACAGATGCTCGAAGTGCTCGGCGCCGAGCCGTCGCTCGAGAACACCGCCGACGGCTACGCGCCCCGCCCCGACTACCGCCCGGTGACGAAATTCGAGCGGCGCGGAATCCGGCTCGGCCACGGCGTCTGGGACCTGATCTTCCGCAAGCGCGCAGGCTGACCACAGCGCATCACGCAAGCCGCACATGCAACGACGGCCCGACCGGCATCTGCCGGTCGGGCCGTCCGTCATTGGGCTCGCCGAACCGCGCGTCAGGCGTCAGGACCCTCCTGCATCGCGCTGCGTCACGCCCAGTTCAGCCAGCCGCTGTAGCCGACCAGCAGCACGAACAGGCCGAACACGATCCGGTACCACGCGAACGCGGTGAAATCGTGCGATGCGACGTAGCGCAGCAGCCAGCGCACGCACGCGAACGCGCTGACGAACGACGCCCCGAGCCCCAGCGCGAACAGCCCGATCGAATCGACCGTGAACGCGTGCCAGTCCTTGACGGTTTCGTAGAGCGTCGCGCCGAAGATGATCGGTATCGCGAGGAAGAACGAGAATTCGGTCGCGACGCGCCGGTCGAGGCCGAACAGCATCCCGCCGATGATCGTCGAGCCCGAGCGCGACATACCGGGAACCAGCGCGAAGCATTGCGCGAGGCCGACCTTGAGCGCATCGAGCGGCGTCAGCGCATCGACCGACTGCACGCGCGGCGCGTCGCCGCGCTCGCGCTGCCGCGCCTCGGCCAGCAGGATGATCGCGCCGCCGACGACGAGCGCGAACGCGACCGGCACCGGCGAAAACAGCACCGCCTTGATCTTCTTCTCGAACAGCAGGCCGAGCGCGACCGCGGGAATCGTCGCGATCACGACGTTGAGCGCGAAGCGCCGCGCGTCGGGCCGGCTCGGCAGCCCGGCGACGACCGACACGATCCGGCGCCGATACTCCCAGCACACGGCGAGGATCGCGCCGAACTGAATCACGACGTCGAAGGTCTTCGCATGCGCATCGTTGAAATTCAGGAAGCTGCCCGCGACGATCAGGTGGCCGGTGCTCGACACCGGCAGGAATTCCGTCAGCCCCTCGACGACGCCGAGGATCAGTGTCTTGAAGATCAGTATCCAGTCCATCCGTGGCCCAGTTTCGAAGTGGTCGAAGAAATGGGCCACGCACCCGCCGCGGCCCGCCCGGCCGCGCGCGGCGCATCGTCACTTCTCGACGATCGCCACGCGTATGCCGTTTGTAAGAATTGTGATTGTACCGGGTTCGTAATTCACGCCGGCGAATTGCAGCTGTTCCGGCTTGAACGTGTAGATCGGATAGTCGGTCAGCAACTGGGTGGCGATCATGCCGGCGGCCGCGCCGATCTGCTGCGCGTACATCTGTGCGTCGCCGTCGAGCGTCAGGCTGTCGACGGCCGGCGTCTTGATCACGACCGAGCGGCTCGGCGCGTCGTACGCAAGCTGGCCGGAAACGGTGAACTTGCCGTTGACCGGCATGCGCAGGAACGGGCTCACGAAGTGCGCGTCGACCTGCACGGCGATGCGGTTCTGGTCCGGCAGCAGGCCGACGACCGGATTCGCGAGCGACACGTCGAGCACCGACGCGACGGTCTTCTGGTACGGGAACTTGCGCGCGACCGCCTTCTGCACGTCACCGCGCGAGAACGTGTAGTGGTCGGGAATGAACGGGAACGTCGACGCGCACGCGGCGAGCGACACCGACACGCCGACGGCGGCGGTGCATGCGATGAGGAAGCGGCGCCGACTGGACGCGCGGCTGGCGGTCATGCTGAATCTCCTATGCTTGCCGGAATGGGCGCCTGGTCGATCGGAGGCCCCATGCCGATGTCAGCGCGGCTGTGACGGCTGCGACGGCTGCGTCGCGGTTTCGAGCCGGGCGAGCCACGCGAGCGCGTCGGCGCGCGACGCGCCGCACATCTCGGCCGACGGCTGCAGCCCCGAGCAGCACGCGGGCCGCTCGGGCCGGCCGAAGATCCGGCAGCGCAGGTCGTCGCCGAGCTGCGCGCAGCGCACGCCGGCCGGCTTGCCGTCGGGCATCCCCGGAATCGGGCTGGAAATCGACGGCGCAATGCAGCACGCGCCGCAGGCCTCGCGGCACGCGTGGGGCGGCGGAACTTCGGCGGGCGCCGGGTGGACGGGCATTTCGACGGACAACTCGGCTCTCTCGAACGGAACGACGGCAACGACGCGGCGCCGCGCCTCGAGGCCGGCCGCCGCACCCCGCATTGTGCCATCCCCGGCTGCGACGTTATTACACAATGCGGACGAATCGCGCGTTTATATACTCCGAAGCATCTAAATGCGCGAGACCGCGATGAGCTCAGCCGACACCTTGTTCCGTCCCGATTTGCTCGCGAAGTACGGCGCGAACGGGCCGCGCTACACGTCGTACCCGACGGCGCTGCAGTTCCGCGACGACTTCGACCCGGCCGACTACGCGCGTGCGGCCGGCGACCCGGGCGCGTCGTCGAGCGAGCTGTCGCTCTATTTCCACATCCCGTTCTGCAACACGGCCTGCTTCTACTGCGGCTGCAACAAGATCGCGACCAGCAACCGCCGCCGCGCGCGCCCGTATCTCGACCAGCTCAAGCGCGAGATGGCGCTGCAGGCCGCGCTGTTCGACCCGGCGCGCCCGGTCACGCAGCTGCACTGGGGCGGCGGCACGCCGACCTTCCTGTCCGACGACGAGACGGCCGAGCTGATGGCGGCGACCCGCGAGCATTTCACGCTGGCGCAGGACGCCGACGCCGAGTTCTCGATCGAGATCGATCCGCGCACGGTCACGCCGGCGACGCTCGTCCACCTGCGTACGATCGGCTTCAACCGGCTGAGCCTCGGCGTGCAGGATTTCGATCCGGCGGTGCAGCAGGCGATCAACCGCATCCAGCCGCTCGCGATGACGGCCGACCTGCTGAGCGCCGCACGCACGACCGGCTACCAGTCGGTCAGCGTGGACCTGATCTACGGGCTGCCGCACCAGACCGTGGCGAGCTTCGGCCGCACGCTCGAGACGATCATCGAGCTCGCGCCGGACCGGCTGTCGGTGTTCGGCTACGCGCACATGCCGCACCTGTTCAAGATGCAGCGGCAGATCGACGACGCCGCGCTGCCGCCGCCCGCGACGCGCGTCGCGCTGCTCGGGCTCGCGATCGAGATGCTGACTGCGGCGGGCTACGTGTACATCGGCATGGACCACTTCGCGCGTCCGGGCGACGAGCTCGTGACGGCCCAGCAAAACGGCACGCTGCAGCGCAATTTCCAGGGCTACAGCACGCGCGCGGACACCGACCTGATCGGCATCGGCGTGTCGTCGATCGGCAAGGTCGGCGACGTCTACGCGCAGAACGCGAAGGATCTGCCCGCGTACGGGGCGGCGCTCGACGCGGGCCGGCTGCCCATCGCGCGCGGCGTGCGGCTCACCGCGGACGACCGGCTGCGCCGCGACGTGATCACGCAGCTGATGTGCAACCTCGAACTGCCGTTCTCGCACGTCGAGGCCGCGCACGGCATCCGCTTCGCGGACCATTTCGCGCGCGAGCTGGACGCGCTGCGCGAATTCGAGCGCGACGCTCTGCTGAGCATCGCCGGCGACCGCCTGACGATCCATCCGGCCGGCCGGATGGTCGTGCGCAACATCGCGATGGCGTTCGACGCCTATCTCGCCCACACGCCGCAGCAGCGCTACTCGCGCACGGTCTGAGCGGGGCGCCGGCCGCGCACGCGCGGCCGGTTGTTGATAAAGTGTGGGCCTCATGTCCGCAGCAGAACCCGCACCATGCGCACCACCAAGGCGACCCACGCGGTCGAACGCCTGAAAACCCGCTCCGGCAACCCGCAACTCGCGGCGGTCGCGATGCCGGGCGGCCTGTTCTATCTCGTCGACCGCTCGAGCGGCGCCGCCGAAAAGCGCTGCGAGCCGCTGCCGCTCGACGAGTTCGTCAAGTTCGTCGACGACCTTGGCCCCAAAAAACCGCGCAAGGCCAGCAAGCTCGACCTCGCGTTCGAGGAACAGATCAAGAACAGCAAGCGATAAGCTGCATTGCAGGGCTTCTGAAGGCTGGCTGCCCGTCCCGTTTGGTACAATTCGAAAGTTTTTCTATCTCCGCTGACGGCCGACCAGGCTGCATGACCACCATGAATATCGAACAAGCGCGTTTCAACATGATCGAGCAGCAGATCCGTCCATGGGACGTCCTGGATCTGGAAGTTCTGGGCCTGCTGTCGATCGTCAAGCGTGAGAATTTCGTCCCGGCCGCATACCGCGACCTGGCGTTCGCCGATCTCGAGCTGCCGCTGCCGGGCGGTCACAAGATGCTGTTCCCGCGCGTCGAGGCGCGCGTGCTGCAGGAGCTCGCGGTGAAGAAGCACGAGAACGTGCTGCTGATCGGCGCGGGCTCGGGTTACCTGGCCGCGCTGTTCGCGGCGCGCGCGCAGCACGTGACGGCCGTCGACATCGATCCGGCGATCGCGAAGCTCGCGGAGGACAACCTGCGCAACAACGGCGTGACGAACGCCGAAGTCGTGCTCGGCGACGGCTCGCGCGGCTGGCCGGCGAAGGCGCCGTACGACGTGATCTGCGTCGCGGGCGGCCTGCCCGTCGTACCGCAGGAGATGCTCGAGCAGCTCAAGACCGGCGGCCGCCTGTCGGCGTTCGTCGGCGGCCGTCCGGTGATGAAAGCGCAGGTCATCACGCGCATCGACGACAAGCAATACCGCGTCGCCGACGTGTTCGAGACCTACGTCGACCACCTCGTCAACGCGATCGAGCCGTCGCGCTTCAAGTTCTGAGCGCCGCCATGCAGATCCTGACGCCCGCGATGCTCGCGGACTGGCTCGCCGACAAGACCCGCCCCGCGCCCGTCGTGCTCGACGTGCGCGAGCCGTGGGAAATCGCCACCGCGCAGATCGCGGGCAGCGTGTCGATCCCGATGCAGCAGATTCCCGCGCGCAGCGAGGAGCTGGACGACGAAGCCGAGATCGTCTGCGTGTGCCATCACGGGATGCGCAGCGCGCAGGTCGCGATGTTCCTCGAATCGCGCGGCTTCACGAAGCTCTACAACCTGCAGGGCGGGATCGACGCGTGGTCGCGCGACGTCGATCCGGCCGTGCCGCGGTACTGACCTGACTGACCGGCCGGCCGCACCTCGCCGGCCGCACGAATTGCCCGACGGGCGCGCGCTGCGCGCCCGTTTCTCTTTCCGCCCTACTCCGTTTCCTTCAGCGCTTCCGCGACGATCGCGAACAGCTCGGCAATCTGCGCCTCCTCGACGATGAGCGGCGGCGAGAACGCGAGGATGTCGCCCGTATAGCGCACCATCGCGCCCTTCTGGTAGCACCTGACGAACACGTCGTACGCGCGCGCGCCGGGCTTGCCGTCGCGCGGCTTCAGCTCGACGCCGCCGACGAGGCCGAGATTGCGCACGTCGATCACGTGCGGCGCGTCCTTCAGCTTGTGGATCTCGCGCTCGAACACCGGCGCCATCCGCGCGGCGCGGTCGAACAGCTTCTCGCGCTCGTACAGGTCGATCGTCGCGCACGCGGCGGCGGCCGCGAGCGGATGCCCCGAATACGTGTAGCCGTGGAACAGCTCGATGCCGGCCGGCGCGCCGTTGACAATCGTGTCGTGGATCGCGTCGCTTGCCGCGACCGCGCCCATCGGCACCGCCGCGTTGTTGGTGCCCTTCGCCATCGTCAGCAGGTCGGGCGTCACGTTGAAGAACTGCGCGGCGAACGGCGCGCCCAGGCGCCCCCAGCCGGTGATCACCTCGTCGAAGATCAGCAGGATGCCGTACTTGTCGCACAGCGCCCGCAGGCGCTCGAGATAGCCCTTCGGCGGAATCAGCACGCCGGTCGAGCCGGCCACCGGCTCGACGATCACCGCGGCGATCGTCGACGCGTCGTGCAGCGCGACGAGCCGCTCGAGCTCGTCAGCGAGGTGCGCGCCCCACGTGGGCTGCCCTTTCGAGAACGCGGCTTCGTTGAGATTCAGCGTATGCGGCAGGTGGTCGACCGACGGCAGCAGCGCGCCCGAAAACGCCTTGCGGTTCGGCGCGATCCCGCCGACCGAGATGCCGCCGAAGCCGACGCCGTGATAGCCGCGCTCGCGGCCGATGAAGCGGGTGCGCTGCCCTTCGCCGCGCGCACGGTGATACGCGAGCGCGATCTTCAGCGCGGTATCGACCGCCTCCGAGCCGGAGTTCGTGAAGAAAATGTGCTTGAGGTCGCCGGGCGTATGGCGCGCGATCCGGGTGGCCGCCTCGAACGCCTTCGGATGGCCCATCTGGAAGGTCGGCGCGAAATCCATCTCTTCGGCCTGCGCCTTCACCGCCGCGACGATCTCGTCGCGCCCGTGCCCGGCGTTCACGCACCAGAGCCCGGCGGTGCCGTCGAGAATGCGCCGGCCGTCGTGCGACGTGTAGTACATCCCCTTCGCCGATACCAGCAGGCGCGGCGCATCCTTGAACTGGCGGTTGGCGGTAAACGGCATCCAGAAGGCGGACAGATCGGGGGCGTTCGTTTGCTGCTGACTCATGGCGGCTCCTCGGTGGAATCGTTCGGCGCGGCTGCGCGGTGGCAGGGTGCGCCGGCGTGGTGCGAAGACATGATGCGAAGCAATGCGAAACCCGAGTGTAAGCACCGCAACGGTGAAGCACAACCGTGCACCATTTGCGCCCGCGCGCCTGCACCGCGACGAGCCATTCGTGCCACACGACGCGTCACGCGCACCGCGCCGCCGCCCGCGCGGCGCACGGCCGCCGTGCATGCGCGTGGCTGGCACATGCCTTGCGTAATACCGATGGTCGGCGCCGCAGCGGCGCACGCACATCCAACACGTCAAGGGGAACTCGATGAAACGTCGCAGTCTGTTGAAGTTCGGATCGATGGCCGGCGCGCTCGCGCTCGCGGGCAAGAGCCCGTTCGCCCGCGCGGCCGATGCGGGCAGCGGCCCGATCAAGGTCGGCATCCTGCATTCGCTGTCCGGCACGATGGCGATCTCCGAGACGTCGCTGAAGGACACCGCGCTGATGACGATCGCCGACATCAACAAGAGCGGCGGCGTGCTGGGCCGCAAGCTCGAGCCGGTCGTCGTCGATCCCGCGTCGAACTGGCCGCTGTTCGCGGAGAAGGCGCGCCAGCTGCTCACGCAGGACAAGGTCGCGTGCGTGTTCGGCTGCTGGACCTCGGTGTCGCGCAAGTCGGTGCTGCCCGTGTTCGAGGAGCTGAACGGCCTGCTCTACTATCCGGTGCAGTACGAGGGCGAGGAAATGTCGCGCAACGTGTTCTACACGGGCGCCGCGCCGAACCAGCAGGCGATTCCCGCGGTCGAGTACCTGATGAGCGCCGAAGGCGGCGGCGCGAAGCGCTTCTTCCTGCTCGGCACCGACTACGTGTATCCGCGCACGACCAACAAGATCCTGCGTGCGTTCCTCAAATCGAAGGGCGTGAAGGAGGCCGACATTCAGGAGGTCTACACGCCGTTCGGCCACAGCGATTACCAGACCATCGTCGCGAACATCAAGAACTTCTCGCAAGGCGGCAAGACGACCGTGATCTCGACGATCAACGGCGACTCGAACGTGCCGTTCTACAAGGAGCTCGGCAACCAGGGGATCAAGGCGACCGACGTGCCGGTCGTCGCGTTCTCGGTCGGCGAGGAAGAGCTGCGCGGGATCGACACGAAGCCGCTCGTCGGGCATCTCGCCGCGTGGAACTACTTCATGTCGGTGAAGAACCCGTCGAACACGAAGTTCAAGGACCAGTTCGCCGCGTGGGTGAAGGCGAACAACCTGCCCGGCGGCGCGAAGCGCGTGACCAACGACCCGATGGAAGCGACCTTCGTCGGCATCCACATGTGGAAGCAGGCGGTCGAGAAGGCGAAGAGCACCGACGTCGACAAGGTGCGCGTCGCGATGATCGGCCAGAGCGTCGCCGGGCCGTCCGGCTTCACGCTGACGATGGACGGCAACCATCACCTGCACAAGCCGGTGATGATCGGCGAGATCCGCGGCGACGGGCAGTTCAACGTCGTGTGGAAGACCAAGACCGCGATTCGCGCGCAGCCGTGGAGCCCGTTCATCGCGGGCAACCAGGGCAAGCCGGACGTCGTCAGCTCGATCCCGGCGTTCCTGCGCCGGCAGCGCGCGGCGCTGGCCTGATGCGGCACGGGGCGCCGCGCGAACGCGTGGCGCTCCCGGTCGCGGCGGTTCGTCGTTGCAGCACGCCGGTTTCGGCCGGGAGCGCAATCGCGAACCGTCACCGCGCCCGCCGACGCCCCGGCATCGCCGCACGAGACCTCTTCCCCAGTCTGCCAGGACTTCCCGATGCCTACACTCCTCCGCCGCGCCGCCGTCGCGCTCGTTGCGTGTACCGCCCTCGCCGGCGTCGCGCCGCGCACGGCTTTCGCGCTGACGGCCGCCGACACCGCCGCGCTCGCCGGCGACGACTTCGACGCGAAGGCTTCCGCGATCGAACGGCTCGCCGCCGATCCCGATCCGCACGCCGTGACGCTGCTCGATGCGCTGTCGTCCGGCGACGCGCTCGCGACCGGCGACGGCCGCATCCTGATCCAGACCGGCGACGCCGCGCACGACGCGCTGACGCAAGCCGCCGCGCAGCCCGGCGACGCGCAGCCGGTGATGCTCAACAACCTGCTGCGCACGAAGATCGCCGCCGCGCTGTCGGGCCGCGCGCTTGCGTCGCCGGACGTCGCGGCGCGGCGCGACGCGATCGACGCGCTGCTGAAGTCGCCCGATCCCGCGCTGAAGCCGATGATCGACCGCGCCCGCGCGAACGAGACCGACCCGTCGCTGAAGCGCCGTCTCGACGCGCTGTGGGCGATCGCCGCGCTGCACGACGCCGATCCGGCGAAGCGTCTCGACGCGGTGCGGCTCGTCGCCGCGCGCCGCGATCTCGACATGATCGAGCAGTTGCGCCCGCTCGTCGCGAAGAACGCCGACGGCAGCTTCGCGGAACCCGACGCGCGCGTGCGCGACGCCGCGCAGCAAGGGCTCGACGCGCTGCACGCATTGCAGCGCCGCGGCGAGATCGCCGGCACCTTGTTCGCGGGCCTGTCGCTCGGCAGCGTGCTGCTGCTCGCGGCGCTCGGCCTCGCGATCACCTACGGCCTGATCGGCGTGATCAACATGGCGCACGGCGAATTCCTGATGATCGGCGCGTATGCGACCTACGTCGTGCAGACGCTGGTGCAGCGCTTCGCGCCGGCCGCGTTCGACTGGTATCCGCTCGTCGCGGTGCCCGCGTCGTTCGCCGCGGCCGCGCTGGTCGGCATCGTGCTGGAGCGGCTCGTGCTGCGGCACCTGTACGGCCGCCCGCTCGAGACGCTGCTCGCGACCTTCGGCGTGAGCCTGATCCTGATCCAGGCGATGCGGATGCTGTTCGGCGCGCAGAACGTGCAGGTCGTGAACCCGTCGTGGATGAGCGGCGGCGTGACCGTGATGCAGAACCTGATCCTGCCGTACAACCGGCTCGTGATCCTCGCGTTCGCGCTCGCGGTGGTCTTCATCGCGTGGGCCGTGCTGACGAAGACGCGGCTCGGCCTGTTCGTGCGCGCGGTCACGCAGAACCGCCGGATGGCCGCGTGCGTCGGCGTGAAGACCGCGCGCGTCGACGCGTATGCGTTCGCGTTCGGCGCGGGCATCGCGGGCCTCGGCGGCTGCGCGCTGTCCCAGATCGGCAACGTCGGCCCGGATCTCGGCCAGAACTACATCATCGATTCGTTCATGGCCGTCGTGCTGGGCGGCGTCGGGCAGATCGCCGGCACCGTGCTCGGCGGCTTCGGGCTCGGCCTCGTCAGCAAGGCGATCGAGCCGTTCTGGGGCGCGGTGCTCGCGAAGATCGCGGTGCTCGTGATGATCGTGCTGTTCATCCAGAAGCGTCCGCAGGGCATGTTCGCCCTGAAGGGACGCAGCGCGGAGGCCTGACATGACCGCATTGACCGATTCGTTGCCGAACGCGTCCGCCGCGGCCACGCCGCCCGCCGCCGCGCGCGCGCAGGCCGGCTTCGCGCTCGGCCTGCCGCCCCGCCCCGCGCTGCTGTCGCGCCGCGCATGGCTCGCGCTCGTCGTGCTGTGCATCGCGATCGGCGTCGGCGTGCCGCTCGCCGCGCTCGTCGCGCCCGAGGCGAGCGCGTTCCACCTGTCCGCGTATGCGATGACGCTCGCCGGCAAGCTGATGTGCTACGCGATCGCCGCGCTCGCGCTCGATCTCGTGTGGGGCTACTGCGGCATCCTGAGTCTCGGCCACGGCCTGTTCTTCGCGCTCGGCGGCTATGCGATCGGCATGTACCTGATGCGCGAGATCGGCCGCGACGGCAAGTACGGCAGCGACCTGCCCGACTTCATGGTGTTTCTCGACTGGCACCAGTTGCCGTGGTACTGGAGCGGCACGCAGCATCTCGCGGTCGCGCTGCTGCTGGTCGTGCTCGTGCCCGCGGTGCTCGCATGGGTGTTCGGCTTCTTCACGTTCCGCTCGCGCGTGAAGGGCGTGTACCTGTCGATCATCACGCAGGCGCTGACGTTCGCCGCGATGCTGCTGTTCTATCGCAACGAGACCGGCTTCGGCGGCAACAACGGCTTCACCGATTTCAAGCGCATCGCCGGTTTCCCGATCACGTCGCCCGGCACGCGCACCGTGCTGTTCCTGCTGACGTTCGCGACGCTCGTGCTCGCGTTCGTCGCCGCGCGCGCGATCGTCACGAGCAAGCTCGGCCGCGTCGTGACCGCGGTGCGTGACGGCGAGACGCGGCTGATGTTCCTCGGCTACAGCCCGCTCGCGTACAAGCTGTTCGTGTGGACCGCGTCGGCCGCGCTGTGCGGCATCGCCGGCGCGTTGTACGTGCCGCAGGTCGGCATCATCAATCCCGGCGAGATGTCGCCCGGCAATTCGATCGAGATGGCGATCTGGGTTGCCGTCGGCGGACGCGGCACGCTGATCGGGCCGATCGTCGGCGCGTTCGCGGTGAACGGCGCAAAGAGCTTTTTCACCGCGTATTTCGCCGAATACTGGCTGTTCTTCCTCGGCCTGATCTTCGTGCTCGTGCCGCTGCTGCTGCCGCGCGGGATCATGGGTCTCGTCGAAGCCGCAATCGCGAAGGGGAAACGCGCATGAACGGAACCGCCCTCTACCAGTTCGCGCCGCCGAGCGAGGACGAGCTGCTCGCGGTCAGCGGCACGGCGTCGATGGCGCGCGTCGTGACGCCCGGCATCGATACGTCGCACGGCACGATCCTTTATCTTGAGGATATCGAAGTGAGCTTCGACGGCTTCCGTGCGCTGAAGAAACTGTCGCTGTCGATCGACGCGGGCGAGCTGCGCTGCGTGATCGGCCCGAACGGCGCGGGCAAGACGACGATGATGGACGTGATCACCGGCAAGACGCGTCCCGATGCGGGCAAGGTGTTTCTCGGCCAGACGCTCGACCTCGCGCGGATGAGCGAGCCGGAAATCGCGCGCGCGGGCATCGGCCGCAAGTTCCAGAAGCCGACCGTGTTCGAGCAGCACCCGGTATGGGAAAACCTCGAGCTCGCGATGCAGACCGACAAGGGCTGGCTCGCGTCGCTGCGCGCGCGGCTCGACAAGGCCGCGCAGGCGAAGATCGAGGAAACGCTCGCGCTGATCGGTCTCGAAGCGCACGCGTTCCGCGCGGCCGGCGAGCTGTCGCACGGGCAGAAGCAGCGGCTCGAGATCGGCATGCTGCTGATGCAGCGCCCCGCGCTGCTGCTGCTCGACGAGCCCGCGGCGGGCATGACCGATCACGAGACGATGGAGCTCGCGGACCTGCTGAACACGCTGCGCGGCACCTGCTCGATGATGGTCGTCGAGCACGACATGGAATTCGTCGCGGCGCTCGCGGGTGACGCGGGGCGCGTGACGGTGATGGCCGAAGGCGCGGTGCTCGCGCACGGCACGCTCGATCAGGTCAAGCGCGACGACGCGGTGATCGAGTCTTATCTGGGACGATGACGCGATGCTGAAGATCGACTCGCTGAACCAGTATTACGGCGGCAGCCATATCCTGCGCAACGTGACGCTTTCCGCCGACGACGGCAAGCTGACGGTGCTGCTCGGCCGCAACGGCGTCGGCAAGACGACGCTGCTGCGCTGCCTGATGGGCGTCGTCGCCGCGAAGAGCGGCACGGTGGCGTGGCGCGGCGCGCCGCTCGGCGCGCTGCCGCCGTATGCGCGCGTCGCGGCCGGGCTGGCCTACGTGCCGCAGGGCCGCGACATCTTTCCGCGGCTCACCGTCGAGGAAAACCTGCTCGTCGGCGCGGCAAGCCGGCGCGCGCCGTCGAAAGTGCCGGACCGCATCTACGATCTCTTTCCGGTGCTGAAGGACATGCGCGCGCGGCGCGGCGGCGACCTGTCGGGCGGCCAGCAGCAGCAGCTCGCGATCGGCCGCGCGCTGATGAGCGAACCGCAGTTGCTGATCCTCGACGAGCCGACCGAAGGAATCCAGCCGTCGATCATCCAGGACATCGGCCGCACGCTGCGGCAGCTCGTCGACGAAACGAAGATGACGGTGCTGCTCGTCGAGCAGTACTACGACTTCGCGCGCTCGATCGCCGACCATTACTGGGTGATGAGCCGCGGCGAGATCGTCGCGGGCGGCGATGCGCGGGACATGGAAAGCCATGGCGTGCGGGAGTTGATCGCCGTGTAGCAAGCGGCGCCGGATCGCAGGTGCGGCAGATGGATTATTGTTCCGGTAGCATCCACGTTCCGCGCGCCCGTTTCCGTTGCCCCGCCTGCCGATGTCCGCCCCCGATCTCCACGCCACGCTGTCCCGCCCCGCCGTCGCCAAGTCATGGCGCGCCCGTCTCGAACTCGGCTTCGAGCGGCACGGTGCGCGCACGACGCTCGTCCACCGCCTGCACGACGGCCCGCTGCGCGTGCAGCGGCCGCTGTATCCGGAAGGCGACGCGATCTGCCACGCGGTGATCGTCCACCCGCCGGGCGGCGTCGCGGGCGGCGACCGGCTCGACGTCGACATCGCGCTCGGCGACGGCACGCACGCGGTGCTGACGACGCCCGGCGCGACCAAGTGGTACAAGTCGAACGGCCTCGACGCGACGCAGCGCATCGGCATCGTGCTCGGCGAGAACGCGAAGCTCGACTGGCTGCCGCAGAACAACCTGCTCTTCGACGCGGCGCACGCGTCGCTCGACTTCACGCTGACGCTCGGCGCGGGCGCGAGCGCGCTCGGCTGGGACGCGACGCAGCTCGGCCGGCAGGCGGCCGGCGAAGCATGGACGACGGGCCGCGTCGCGTCGACGTCGGCCATCGTCGACGCCGCCGGCCGGCCGCTGTGGACCGAGCGCGCGCTGCTCGATGCCGGCGACGCGCTGCGCGGCGCGCCGCAGGCGCTCGCCGGCTTCCCCGTCTACGGCACGCTGTGGGCGATCGGCGCCGCGTGCGACGCCGTGCTCGCGGAATCGCTCGCCGAACGGATGCCGTTCGACGCCACGCTGCGCGCGGGCGCGACCTGCGTAACGCCCGGCGTCGTGCTGGTGCGCGCGCTCGCGGCGTCGATGGAAGCGCTGCAACGGCACTTCGTCGACTGCTGGCTGCACCTGCGCCCGATCGTGCACGGCGTCGCCGCGCAGCCGCTGCGGCTCTGGCAGACCTGACCCCGCCCGCCTGAACGCCCCATTTCGGCGCAGCACCGCACCCGGCAGCGCACGCCGCGCAGGCACCGTGCACCACGAACGCGCATCCGGCGCCGTTCCGCGTGCATGGCACGCGGCTTGCTCCTTACATACCCGATACACACGGCACGCCGGATGATGCGGTGCTACGATGAATCGCGCTTCTGCACGACGGCAGTGCGCCGAGAAATAATTACGTTTTCCTGAACGCTTGCCTTCATGAAACTGACTCCCCGCGAAAAAGACAAGCTGCTGATCTTCACGGCAGCGCTGCTGGCCGAGCGCCGCCGTGCGCGCGGCCTCAAGCTCAACTATCCGGAAGCGGTCGCGTTCATCACCGCCGCGCTGATGGAAGCCGCGCGCGACGGCAGGACCGTCGCCGAGGTGATGCACTACGGCACCACGCTGCTCACGCGCGACGACGTGATGGAAGGCGTGCCCGAGATGATCCCCGACATCCAGGTCGAAGCGACCTTCCCCGACGGCACGAAGCTCGTCACGGTCCACCATCCGATTCCGTGAGGCACCCCGCATGATTCCCGGCGAAATCCTCACCGACGACGGTGAGCACGAACTGAACGCGGGCCGCACGACGCTCACGCTGACGGTCGCGAACACCGGCGACCGCCCGGTGCAGGTCGGCTCGCACTACCACTTCCACGAAGTCAACGACGCGCTGTCGTTCGACCGCGCAGCCGCACGCGGTTTCCGGCTCAACATCGCGGCCGGCACCGCGGTGCGCTTCGAGCCGGGCCAGACCCGCACGGTCGAGCTCGTCGAGCTGGCCGGCGAACGCGCCGTCTACGGTTTTCAGGGCAAGGTGATGGGGCCGCTCTGAGCGCCCCGCTTCAGGACTACGACGACATGACACTACGCTTGAGCCGCCGCGCGTATGCGGAGATGTTCGGGCCGACGACGGGCGACCGCATCCGTCTCGCCGATACCGAGCTGCTGATCGAGATCGAACGCGACTTCACGATCTACGGCGAGGAAGTGAAGTTCGGCGGCGGGAAGGTGATCCGCGACGGGATGGGCCAGTCGCAGCGCGTCGCCGCCGACGTGCCCGATACGGTGATCACGAACGCGGTGATCCTGGATCACTGGGGCATCGTGAAGGCCGACATCGCGATCAAGCACGGCCGCATCGCCGCGATCGGCAAGGCCGGCAATCCCGACATCCAGCCGGGCGTGACGATCGCGATCGGCGCGGCGACCGAAGTGATCGCCGGCGAAGGGCTGATCGTGACCGCGGGCGGCATCGACACGCACATCCATTTCATCAGCCCGCAGCAGATCGACGAGGCGCTCGCTTCCGGCGTCACGACGATGCTCGGCGGCGGCACGGGGCCGGCGACCGGCACCAACGCGACCACCTGCACGCCGGGGCCGTGGCACATGGAGCGGATGCTGCAGGCCGCCGACGGCTGGCCGATCAACCTCGGCTTTCTCGGCAAGGGCAACGCGAGCCTGCCGCAGCCGCTCGTCGAGCAGATCGCCGCCGGCGCGATCGGGCTGAAGCTGCACGAGGACTGGGGCACGACGCCCGCCGCGATCGACAACTGCCTGTCGGTCGCCGACGACACCGACACGCAGGTCGCGATCCACACCGACACGCTGAACGAAGCCGGCTTCGTCGAATCGACGGTCGCCGCGTTCAAGGGCCGCACGATCCACACGTATCACACCGAAGGCGCGGGCGGCGGCCATGCGCCCGACATCCTGAAGGTGTGCGGCGAGGCGAACGTGCTGCCGTCGTCGACCAACCCGACCCGCCCGTACACGATCAACACGCTCGACGAGCACCTCGACATGCTGATGGTGTGCCATCACCTCGATCCGTCGATCGCCGAGGATCTCGCGTTCGCCGAATCGCGCATTCGCCGCGAGACGATCGCGGCCGAGGACATCCTGCACGACCTCGGCGCGCTGTCGATGCTGTCGTCCGACTCGCAGGCGATGGGCCGCGTCGGCGAGGTGATCATCCGCACCTGGCAGACCGCGCACAAGATGAAGGTGCAGCGCGGCGCGCTGCCCGAGGACAGCGCGCGCCACGACAACTTCCGCGCGAAGCGCTACGTCGCGAAGTACACGATCAACCCGGCGCTCACGCACGGCATCGCGCACGAGGTCGGCTCGATCGAGCCCGGCAAGTGGGCGGACCTCGTGCTGTGGGAGCCGGCGTTCTTCGGGATCAAGCCGTCGATGATCCTCAAGGGCGGAATGATCGCCGTCGCGCAGATGGGCGACCCGAACGCGTCGATCCCGACGCCGCAGCCGGTTCACTATCGCGAGATGTTCGCGACGCGCGGCGGGGCGCTCGCGCGCACGTCGCTGACCTTCGTGTCGCAGATGGCGGCCGACGCCGGCATCGCCGAGCGCTACGGGCTCGCGAAGCGCATCGTGCCGGTGCGCAACTGCCGCAACGTGACGAAGGCCGACATGATCCACAACGCGTGGCGGCCCGCGATCAGCGTCGATCCGGAAACCTACGACGTGATCGCCGACGGCCAGCTCCTCACCTGCGAGCCGGCCACGGTGCTGCCGATGGCGCAGCGCTATTTCCTGTTCTGACGATTTCCGATTCATTTCCGATCCATGCGCACCCTCGACAAACGCATTGCCCCGAACGTGAAGCTGGCCGCGTCGCTCGTCGTGCGCGCGCCGACGCTCACGCTCGCCTACGACGCCCGCTGCAAGAGCCGCCTCGCGGCCACGCTCGATACCGGCGAAGACGTCGCGCTCGTGCTGCCGCGCGGCACCGTGCTGCGCGACGGCGACGTGCTCGTCGCCGACGACGGCGCGCTGGTGCGCGTCGTCGCCGCGCCCGAAACCGTGCTGCGCGTGCGCGCGGCCGATCCGCTGACGCTGATGCGCGCCGCCTACCACCTCGGCAACCGCCACACGCCGGTCGAGATCGGCGACGGCTACCTGTTGCTCGAAGCCGATCCCGTGCTCGCGGACATGCTGCGCCGGCTCGGCACGCAGGTCGAGCAGGTCGACGCGCCGTTCCAGCCGGAAGCCGGCGCATACGGCGGCGGGCACCGGCACGGCCACGACGCGACCTTCGCCGAAGACTATGCGCTCGCGCAGCAGGTGTTCGGCGAGCACCACGGCCATTCGCATTCGCACGATCACGATCACGATCACGATCACGATCACCAGCATGGTCCCGGATGCACGCACGGCCACGGCCATGAACACCACTGAACTCGTCGCGCTGCTGCACCTCGCGTCGCCCGCGCTGCCGATCGGCGCGTTCAGCTATTCGCAGGGACTCGAAGCGGCGCTCGACGCGAACCTGATCCGCGATGCCGACAGCGCGCGCGACTGGATCGCGAGCGGCCTTGCCGACGTGCTCGCGCACGGCGAGCTGCCGTTTCTCGCGCATCAGCTCGATCGCTGGCATGCGCACGACGCCGACGCGCTCGCCCGCGAAAACGCATGGTTCGTCGCGAGCCGCGAATCGGCGGAGCTGCGCCGCGAGACCGAACAGATGGGCTGGTCGCTCGCGCAGCTGTGCACGTCGCTCGAATGGGGTGACGCCGCGCGCCGCGAAACGCTTGCGGCGATCACGCCGATCGCGCTGCCGACCGCGTTCGCGTATGCGGCGGCGGCCCACGGCGCGCACGCGGACGCGACACTCGCCGCGTATGCGTTCGGCTGGGTCGAGAACCAGACGTCCGCCGCGTTGAAGGCAGTGCCGCTCGGCCAGCTCGCCGGCCAGAAAATCATCGTCGCGCTGCGCAGCGCGATCGACGCGGCCGTGCAGCGCGCGCTCGCGACGCCGCCCGACCGGATCAACACGTTCGCGCCGCAGCTCGGCATCCTGTCCGCGCGGCACGAAACCCAGTATTCGCGGCTGTTCCGCTCCTGACCCACACGCCACCCGCCATGAACGCACCCTACTCCCCGTCCGCCCGCCGCACGAAGAAGCTGCCGCCGCTGCGCGTCGGCATCGGCGGCCCGGTCGGCTCCGGCAAGACCACACTGCTCGAAATGCTGTGCAAGGCGATGCGCGACACCTACGACCTCGTCGCGATCACCAACGACATCTATACGAAGGAAGACCAGCGCCTGCTGACGGTCGCGGGCGCACTGCCCGAGGAACGGATCATGGGCGTCGAGACGGGCGGCTGCCCGCATACGGCGATCCGCGAGGATGCGTCGATCAACCTCGAGGCCGTCGACCGGATGCTGTCTCGCTTTCCCGACGCCGACATCGTGTTCATCGAATCGGGCGGCGACAATCTCGCGGCGACGTTCAGCCCCGAACTGTCGGACCTGACGATCTACGTGATCGACGTCGCGGGCGGCGAGAAGATCCCGCGCAAAGGCGGGCCGGGCATCACGAAGTCGGACCTGCTCGTGATCAACAAGACCGATCTCGCGCCGCTGGTCGGCGCGAACCTCGACGTAATGGCCTCCGACACGAAGAAGATGCGCGGCGAGCGACCTTACGTGATGACGAACCTGAAGGCGCTCGAAGGCGTCGCGGACGTGATCGCGTTCATCGAGAAGAAGGGCTTGCTGACAGTGTGAGCGGCGCGGCGGCGGCACACGACGCCGCCACGCTTGCCCAGGGTGGCATTGCGCCGCCCTCGCCTATTCGTCGGAGGTGTCCTGCGGGTCCTGCGGCGCGCGTGCGCCATGTTCCGCGGGCGGCAGCAGCGCCGCGAGCACGTCGACCGTGCGCGCGGTCGCGCCGCGGTGACGCGACGCGAACGCCGCGCCGGCCGCGCCCATCGCGATGCGCCGTGCCTTGTCGGCGAACAGCGCGTCGAGCACGTGCGCGAGATCGAGCGGATCCTCGACCTGCATCGCCGCGCCGGCCGCGACCGCATCGGCGGTCGCCTGCGTGAAATTGAACACGTGCGGGCCGATCAGCACCGGCACGCCGACCGCGCACGCCTCGATCAGGTTCTGTCCGCCGAGCGGCAGCAGGCTGCCGCCGATGAACGCGACGTCGGCCGCCGCGTAGTACGCGCCCAGCTCGCCCATCGAATCGCCGAGCAGCACCGACACGTCGGCCGGCAACCGCGCCGCCGCCGGCTGGCCCGCCGCGAGCGCGGCGGCATCCGCCGCCCACGCCGAACGCCGCACGCACTTGAGTCCGTTGCGCGTGACGAGCGCCTCGACTTCGCCGAAGCGCTGCGGATGACGCGGCACGAGGATCAGCAGCGCGCCGGGCGTCGTCACCGCCGCGAACGCCTGCAGCACCAGCGCTTCCTCGTTCTCGCGCGTGCTCGCCGCGACCCACACCGGGCGCGCGCCGATCGCGTCGCGCCACGCATGCCCGCGCGCCGCGAGTTCGGGCGGCGTCGTCATGTCGAATTTCAGGTTGCCGAGCACCGTCACGTGCCGTGCGCCGAGCGAGCCCAGCCGCTCCGCATCGGCCGGGCTCTGCGCGAGCACGCGCGAGAAGCCGCCGAACACGTCGCGCGCCGCCGCGCCGAACTTCGCCGCGCGCTTGTACGACCGCGCGGACATCCGCGCATTGGTCAGCACGAGCGGCACGTCCGCGCGGCGGCATTCGTCGATCAGCGTCGGCCACACCTCGGTTTCCATCACGAGGCCGAGCGTCGGCCGCCATGCGCGCAGGAAGCGCCGCACCGCGCCCGGCATGTCGTACGGCAGGTAGCAGCGCAGCACGCGATCGCCGAAGATCTGCGTGCCGGTCGCACGGCCGCTCGGCGTCATGTGCGTGAGCAGGATGCGCGCGTCCGGGCGCGCCTTCATCAGCGCGTCGATCAGCGGCTGCGCGGCGCGCGTCTCGCCGACCGACACCGCATGCACCCAGATCAGCGGCGCACGCTCGTCCGGCGCGCGGCCCGGCCCGTAGCCGAAGCGCTCGCCAATATGCTCGCGGTAGCCGCGCTCCTTGCGCGAGCGCACGTAAAGGCGCACGACGGCCAGCGGTGCGACGAGCCACCACAGCGCGCGATAGATCACCCTCAGCATGAAGCGGCCACCTCTTGATTCCGATTGCGGCGCGCGTTCAAACCAGCGCCCTGCCCGTCAGGCGCTCGAGAATGCCGAGCGGCGCGCAATCGCGCCGCACCATCGCGTCGACCGGCAGGAAGAACGTTTGCTCGAGCATGAACTGGCCCGACATCACCGCGTGCGACGCCTGGTCGGAGAAGCAGATCCACACGCTGCCCGGCGGAAACGGCATCGTCTCCTGCGGGCTGTTCTTCTGGTAGTCGAGGTCGGCCTTCATGCTGTCGTGCAGGTTCAGCATCAGGTGGTCGTACGCGCTGCGCGGCGTCTTCGTCACGTGCAGCAGGTTCAGCAGCCATGCGGAACCCGGCAGCTGCGGCCGGATGCGCGGCAGGAAGCGTTTCGCGACGGCCTCGAACGGCTCGCCGACGCGCCACACGCGCGGCGCGCCGGCCGGATTGACGTTCGTGAACACGCGCAGGATCCGCTCGCCGTAGTTCGGGCGCGACGGGAACGCGTCGACGTGCAGCCGGCTGTCGTCCTTGCGCCACGACGTCTGGCGCGTCTCGACCTGCATCAGGCGCAGGCTCGTCGGCGCGACGCGCAGCTTGCCGCGGTATTCGGGAAAGAGGCCGTCGACGAGCGAGCCGGCCTGCTGCTGGAAGCGCGCGACGAGCGCGCGCACCGCCGACTGCGTGACGCCGTCGCCGAGCACGCCGGCGAGCGCGCCGCCGTTCGGCGCGAGGCTGATGTTCTTGCGTTTCGGATCGGCGAGCGCCGGATCGAGCAGCGCTTCCTCGCCGCCTTCGATCGCAAAGCGCAGGTGCGGGAAATACAGCACCTTGCCTTCTTCGACCGCGGCCAGCAGCTGCTCGCGCGGCACCGACAGATTGTGCCCGCGCCAGTCGGCGGACGAGACTTCGATGATCTGGGATTCGCTCATGGTCTTGGGATGCGTGCGGTTACAGGAGACCGAAGCCCGCGAGCGCCGACTTCACCTGTGCGATCGACGGAGGCTGCCCCGCCGTGCCCAGGTTGGCGACGTTCGGCGACCAGTAGCCGCCGGTCCGCCAGGCCGTCGCGAAATTGTACAGTTCGACCGTCGGGCGCTTCAGCGCGGCCGCGATGTGAACCAGACCTGTGTCAACCCCGACGGTGGCCGCCGCGCCGTCGATCAGCCCGACCACCGCCGGCAGCGACAGCTTCGGCGGCACGATCGCCGCCGCGCCGAACTCCTTCGCGAGCCGCTCGCTGGTCGCGCGCTCCGCGTCGTTGCCCCACGGCAGCACGAGCGACGCGCCGCGCCGCACGAGCGACTGGCCGAGCTCGATCCATGCGGCGTCCGGCCATTGCTTGTCGGCGCGCGACGTCGCATGCACGAACACCACGTACGGCACCGGCAGGTTCAGCCCGAGCGCGGCCACCGCGCGCGACGCCGCGCGCGTGTCGAGGCCGAAGTCGATCGGCTCGGCGGGCGCGGGCGCCGGGTCGCCGAGCGCGGCCGCGACGAGCTGCCGCGAACGTTCGACGACGTGCGTGCGCGGCTCGATCGGCACGCGCTTGTCGTAGAAGAAGCGCACCGGCCACTCGTAGCCGGCGCCGTCGGTGCGGTTGCCGAGCCCGACGAGCGGGCCGCGCGCCCAGCTCGCGACCCACGCGGTCTTGATGAGCCCCTGGCAGTCGATCACGAGATCGTAGCGCTCGGCGGCGAGCCGCTTGCGGAACGCGCCGATCTCGCGCCACGTCGCGCCCGAGAGCGGCTTCTTGCGCCAGCGGCGCAGCGAGAACGGCAGCACGTCGCGCACGCCGTCGACGAGCCGCACGAGGTCGACGAAGCTTTCCTCGACGAGCCAGTCGATCTGCGCATCGGGATGGCGCCGCCGGATATCGGCGATCACCGGCATGTTGTGCACGACGTCGCCCAGCGACGACACGCGCACGATCAGGATCTTTTGCACGCTGAAAAAACGCCGGCGGACGGCCGGCGACAGGCATAAAGACGCGATTTTATCGCGCCCGGCCGCCCCGACCGGCAAAAAGCGGCGCCCGCGTTGCGCGTGCGCCGCTTTTCGGGGGCGACCGTAGGCAAAAACGCCAGGCGGCGAACGCGCCGCCGCCCGCGTTCAGAACGGCAGCTTCACGTCCGGCTTCGCGGCCGTCAGCACGCGGCGGAAGTCTTCCTGGATGCGGGCCAGGCCGTCCTGCGTCTCGGCTTCGAAGCGCAGCACGACGACGGGCGTCGTGTTCGACGAACGCGCGAGACCGAAGCCGTCCGGATATTCGACGCGCAGGCCGTCGATCGTCACGACCTCGTCCGCGCCGTCGAACTTCGCTTCCTTCTGCAGTTTCTCGATCAGGCGGAAGTTCTCGCCCTCGTCGAGCCACAGCTGCAGCTCCGGCGTGCACATCGCGTCCGGCAGCGCGTTCAGCTGCGCGCTCGGGTCGGCCGACTTCGCGACGATCTCGAGCAGGCGCGCGCCCGTGTAGAGGCCGTCGTCGAAGCCGTACCAGCGGTCCTTGAAGAACACGTGGCCGCTCATCTCGCCCGCGAGCGGCGCGCCCGTCTCGCGCAGCTTCGCCTTCACGAGCGAATGGCCCGTCTTCCACATCAGCGGCTCGCCGCCCTTCTCCTTCACCCACGGCGCGAGATGGCGCGTGCACTTCACGTCGTAGATGATCTGCGCGCCCGGGTTGCGCGACAGCACTTCCTCGGCGAACAGCATCAGCTGGCGGTCCGGGAAGATGATCTGGCCGTCCTTCGTGACGACGCCGAGGCGGTCGCCGTCGCCGTCGAACGCGAAGCCGAGCTCGGCGTCGGTTTCCTTCAGCGCGCGGATCACGTCCTGCAGGTTTTCCGGGTGAGCGGGGTCCGGATGGTGATTCGGGAACGTGCCGTCGATGTCGGTGTACAGCTCGACCAGCTCGCAGCCGAGCGCCTTGAACAGGCGCGTCGCGAGCGGCCCGGCGACGCCGTTGCCGGCATCGACGACGAGCTTCATCGGCCGCGCGAGCTTGACGTCGCCGGCGATGCGGGCGATGTACTGCTCCGCGACGTCGAACTGCTCGTAGGTGCCGCTGCCCGTCTCGAAGCGCTCGTCGACGATGCGGCGGTACAGCGCCTGGATCTGCTCGCCGTAGATCGCTCCGCCGCGCAACACCATCTTGAAGCCGTTGTAATCCGGCGGATTGTGGCTGCCGGTGACGACGATGCACGAATCGACGCGGCGCTCGCCGCCCTTCAGCGCGAGCGGCACGCTGGCCGCGAAATAGCCGACCGGCGTCGGCACCATGCCGACGTCGACGACGTCGACGCCCGCCGCACGCAGGCCGTCGGCAAGCGCCCCGACGAGCTCGGGCCCCGACAGCCGGCCGTCGCGCGCGACGACGACCGCGTCGCCGCCGTGCGCGCGCACTTCGCTGCCGAACGCACGGCCGATCGCGCGCGCCGTGTCGGCGTCGAGCGTCTTGCCGATCACGCCGCGAATGTCATATGCCTTGAAGATGGATTGGGAAATCATCGATTCACTCTCGGTTGCCTGCATGGAAAACGTTGGCCGCCTCGTCGCCGGCGCCGGGCCTCGCGCCCGGGGCTTGTCCGGACGGGCCGGGATGGCGGGAGCGATCCCGAACCAACTTATAATCGCTCGTTTCGATTACGCGGATACCGCCCATTTTAATGCCTAGCCGTCCCGCCGCCGCAACGCGCCCGCCTGCCGGCGCCGTTGCGCCCTTCCGACGCGCGCGCCGGCGCGGCGCGCCATGCTGAAGCGCCTCGCCAATCCGGACGTCGCGAAAGCCGTCTCGAACCTCGTCTGGCTGGGGCTCGAACGGCTCACGCAGATCGGCGTCGCGATCGCGATCAGCGGCCTCCTGGCCCGTTATTTCGGGCCGGACGTGTTCGGCAAATGGCAGTACGCGAATACGCTGCTCCTCGTGCTGGCGCCGCTCACCTGGGTATGCGGCGCGGAAATCCTCGTTCCGACCATCGTGCAGCGCAGCGCCGGACAGCTCGGCGCGGTGCTCGGCAGCGCGTTCGCGCTGCGCATCGCCGTGTCGGCCGCCGCGCTCGCCGCGACCTGGGTCGCGATCGCCGCCGGCGCGTTCGACCCGCTCGTCGGCGCGATGCTCGCCGGCCTCGCGGTGACGATGGTCTTCCGCGAGCCGTTCGTCGGCGTCGTCAACGCGTGGCTGCAGAGCATCACCTACAGCAAGCCGCAGCTCGTCACCAGCATGGCCGCGGCGCTCGTCAAGGCGCTCCTCGTCTGGCTGCTGGTGCACGCCGCCGCCGGCCCCGCCCGCTTCGCATGGCTGTGGGCGCTCGAAGCCGCCGCGATCGGCATCGTGCTGCTGCTGTATTTCCGGCAGCACCACGGCGGCACGCTCGGCTGGCACGTCGACCGGCCGACGTTCAGGCACTTCGCGACCGCCGGCACGGTGTTCTGGCTCGGCCTCATCTGCATGTACCTGTTCCTCAAGCTCGACCGCCTGATGCTCGAGCGCCACGTGTCGTTCGCCGATCTCGGCCGCTATGCGGCTGCGCAGCAGCTCAACGAGAACTGGATCACGCTCGCGCTGATGCTCGCGCAGACGATCGCGCCCGCGTTCGTCTACCGCGTGCAGGACATCGCGCGGCTGCGCCGCAACATCGTCCGGCTGATCGCGATGACCGCCGCCCTGATGACCGCGGGCGCGCTCGTGCTCGATGCCGCCGCGCCGCTCATCATCGGCAAGGTGTTCGGACCCGGCTACGAAGCGTCGGTCGACATCTTCCGCTGGGCCGTCTGGCTGTCCGTGCCGGCCGGCATCGAGGCGATAGGCAATCTTATCGTTCTCAAATATCAAGCAAAATTCGTCCTGTTGGCGAAATGGGCGCTCGCGCTCGCGATCGCCGCGCTCGTCAACCTGCTCGCGATTCCGCGGCTCGGCCTGTACGGCGCGCTCGTCGGGCTGGCAGGCGGCTATCTTGCCGCCGCCGCGGTAAATTTTTATTACATTCGTTTCAAGCTGCGCCCATGACGTCCCCTATTTCCGCGCCGCGCGATGCCGGCCCGCTCGGCAACGTAGCCGTGCTGATGCCGGCCTACAACGCACACGACGATGTCGTCCGGACCCTCGCGTCGTTTCGCGAGGACGCGCCGGTGCACGTGCTGGTCGTCGACGACGGCAGCACGCCGCCGCTTGCCGTGCCGGACCTGCCCGGCCTCGCGGTCGAAGTGCTGCGCATGCCCCAGAACGGCGGCATCGAGCGCGCGCTCGAAGCCGGCATCGACGCGCTCGCGGCGCGCGGCTTCCGCTATGCCGCGCGCATCGACGCCGGCGATCTCGCCGCGCCCGGGCGGCTCGCGAAGCAGCGCGCGTATCTCGACGCGCATCCGCGCGTCGCCTGCGTCGGCATGTGGACGCAGGTCGTGTCGCGCGCCGGCGAGCCGCGCTTCATGCTGACGCCGCCCGCCGATCCGCGCGCGCTGCGCCGCACGCGCTTCCTGCGCTCGCCGCTCGTGCATCCGTCGGTGATGCTGCGCGTCGACGCCGTGCGCGAGGTCGGCAACTATCGCGCGAAATACCGCGCCGCCGAGGATCTCGACCTTTTTTTACGCTTAATGCAACGCTACGATTGCGCGAACCTGCCGGAGCTCGGACTCTATTACGAGCTCAACGAAGGCGGGATCAGCGCGACCAAGCGGCGCCGCCAGCTGATGTCGACGCTCGCGCTGCTGCTGCGCCATTTCAACGCGCTGAACCCGTACGACTGGGCCGGCCTCGCGAAGAACCTGCTGCATTTCGTGACGCCGTACCGCACGCTGCAGCGGATCAAGCAGATGCTGTTCGCCGCGCGGCCGTCCGCTTGACGCATATTCGGCATATTCGGCTTTTTCGACGCTTTATTTTTTGGTTTTTTTCATGGCTGCCTCTTCCCCGCTGCGCATCGTGCTGGTCTGCAACACGGCCTGGGCGATCTATACGTATCGCCACGGGCTGATCCGCATGCTCGTCGCGCGCGGCGCCGAGGTGATCGTGGCCGCGCCCGACGACCGCACGGTGCCGCTGCTCGAGCAGATGGGCTGCCGCTACGTGCCGCTGTCGGTCGCGTCGAAGGGCACGAGCCCGCGCGAGGATCTCGGCACGCTCGTCGCGCTGTATCGCCATTACCGTGCGTTGCAGCCGCACCTCGTGTTCCACTATACGATCAAGCCGAACATCTACGGCTCCGTCGCCGCGTGGCTCGCGCGCGTGCCGTCGGTCGCCGTGACGACCGGGCTCGGCTACGTGTTCATCCAGAAGAGCCGCGCGGCGAGCATCGCGAAGCGGCTCTACCGGTTCGCGTTTCGCTTCCCGCGCGAGGTCTGGTTCCTCAACCGCGACGACCTCGCGACGTTCTCCGACGAGCGGCTGCTCGCGCACCCCGAGCGTGCGCGCCTCCTGCACGGCGAAGGCGTCGATCTCGAACAGTTCGCGCCCGCACCGCTGCCGGCCGGTGACGCGCCGGTGTTCATCCTGATCGGCCGGCTGCTGTGGGACAAGGGCGTGCGCGAGTACGTCGAGGCCGCGCGCGTCGTGCGCGCGCAGCATCCGCGCGCGCGCTTCCAGCTGCTCGGCCCGCTCGGCGTCGACAACCCGAGCGCGATCGGCCGCGACGATGTCGACGCGTGGGTGCGCGAAGGTGTCGTCGAATACCTCGGCGAGGCGCACGACGTGCGCCCGCACATCGCCGCCGCCGACTGCGTCGTGCTGCCGTCGTACCGCGAAGGCGTGCCGCGCACGCTGATGGAGGCGTCCGCGATGGGCCGCCCGATCGTCGCGACCGACGTGCCGGGCTGCCGCGACGTCGTCGCCGACGGCGACACCGGCCTGCTGTGCCGGGCGCGAGACACCGCGAGCCTGGCCGAGCGCGTCATGCAGATGATCGCGCTCGGGCCCGACGGCCGCGCGGCGATGGGTCGGCGCGGCCGGCAGAAGGTCGTTGCCGAGTTCGACGAGCAGAAGGTCGTCGAACGCTACACAATCACCATACGCGCCTTGACGGGCGTCTCTCTCTGAAGGAGCACGAAGCCATGACCACGAAGGGAACGATTCTCGTGACGGGCGGTGCGGGCTATATCGGCTCGCACACCGCGGTCGAATTGCTCGATCACGGTTACGACGTCGTCATCGTCGACAACCTCGTCAACAGCAAGGCCGAGTCCGTGCGGCGCGTCGCGCAGATTACCGGCAAGACGCCCGCGTTCCATCAGGTCGACGTCTGCGACGAGGCGGCGCTCGGCAAGGTGTTCGACGCGCACCCGATCACCGGCGCGATTCATTTCGCGGCGCTGAAGTCCGTCGGCGAATCGGTCGCGAAGCCGCTCGAGTACTACCAGAACAACATCGGCGGCCTGCTGACGGTGCTCAAGGTGATGCGCGAGCGCAACGTGAAGCAGTTCGTGTTCAGCTCGTCCGCAACCGTCTACGGCGTGCCGGAGCGCTCGCCGATCGACGAATCGTTCCCGCTGTCCGCAACCAATCCTTACGGCCAGTCGAAGCTGATCGCCGAGCAGGTGCTGCGCGATCTCGAACTGTCCGATCCGTCGTGGCGGATCGCGACGCTGCGCTACTTCAACCCCGTCGGCGCGCACGCGAGCGGCCTGATCGGCGAGGATCCGGCCGGCATCCCGAACAACCTGATGCCGTATGTCGCGCAGGTCGCGGTCGGCAAGCTGGCGAAGCTGCGCGTGTTCGGCTCCGACTATCCGACGCCGGACGGCACCGGTGTGCGCGACTACATCCACGTCGTCGATCTCGCGCAAGGACACATCGCCGCGCTCGACGCGCTGGTGAAGCGCGACGCGAGCTTCGTCGTGAACCTCGGCACGGGCCGGGGCTACAGCGTGCTGGAAGTCGTGCGCGCGTTCGAGAAGGCATCCGGCCGGCCGGTGCCGTACGAGCTCGTCGCGCGCCGTCCGGGTGACGTCGCCGAGTGCTACGCGAACCCGCGGGCCGCTGCCGACGTCATCGGCTGGCGCGCGAAGTTCGGCCTTGATGAAATGTGCGTCGACCACTGGCGCTGGCAGGAAAACAACCCGAACGGTTTTGTATAATCCGCTGTCCCATTTCCGAGCAATCCCATGCTCAGCTTCGCGTCCGGTTTCATCGTTTCCCTGCTCGTCACGCTCTTCATCGTGCGCTACGCCCATCTGCACGAGAAGTTCTCGGTCGACAGCGATCTGGCCGGCGTGCAGAAATTCCACGTCCGGCCCGTGCCGCGCGTCGGCGGCATCGGGATTCTCGCCGGGGTCGTCGCGTCGGCGCTGCTGCTCACGCAGCGCTACCCGACGATCGCCGGCAGCATCCTCGGGCTGGTCGGCTGCGGGATGCCGGCCTTCCTGTCCGGACTCGTCGAAGACCTGACCAAGCGCGTGTCGCCGCGCGCGCGGCTGCTGTGCACGATGGGCGCTGCCGCGCTCGCGTTCGGGGTGCTGCACATCGCGGTCACGCGCATCAGCGTGCCGCCCCTCGACTTCCTGCTCGGCTACGTCGCGATTTCCGCGTTCGTGACGGTGCTCGCCGTCGCGGCGCTCGCGAATGCGGTCAACATCATCGACGGCTTCAACGGGCTCGCGTCGATGGTCAGCTTCATGATGTTCGCGTCGCTCGCGTACGTCGCCTTCCAGGTCGGCGACCCGGTCGTGATGTCGGCGTCGTTCATCTTGATGGGCGCGGTACTCGGCTTCTTCTTGTGGAATTTCCCGGCCGGGCTGATCTTTCTCGGCGACGGCGGCGCGTACTTCATCGGCTTCATGCTCGCCGAGCTCGCGATCCTGCTGGTGATGCGCAACCGCGAGGTGTCCGCGTGGTATCCGGTGCTGCTGTTCATGTATCCGATCTTCGAGACCTGCTTCTCGATCTACCGGAAGAAGTTCGTGCGCGGGATGTCGCCGGGGATTCCGGACGGCGTGCACCTGCACATGCTCGTCTACAAGCGACTGATGCGCTGGGCGGTCGGCGCGAAGACCGCGCACGACCTGACGCGGCGCAATTCGCTGACGTCGCCGTATCTGTGGCTGCTTTGCCTCGTCGCGGTGATTCCGGCGACGCTGTTCTGGCGGCATACGGTGCATCTGTTCACGTTCGTCGTGCTGTTCGCGGTTACTTATGTTTGGCTTTATGTGAGCATCATAAGGTTTCGGGTGCCGCGGTGGATGGTGGTGCGGAAGGGGCGGCGGCATAACCATTGAGCGGCCTGCCGGTTGCAACAAAAAAGCGCCTGACGAGGCGCTTTTTTGTTGCCGCGTCCCGTCCCGCCAACCGGCGGGTTCGGGATTTAGCCGTTCGACGCCGCACGCACCGGCACGCTGTGCAGCACGGGCGCGACGGTCGACTGATACTCGGGCACCCAGCGCCGCAGGTCGCGCCGCACCTCGTCGTCGCTGAGCACGCGATGCTGCATCAGCCACGGCAGCAACTCGTCGAGCAGATGGTCCGGCACCTCACGGGCCCGCGCGATCCGGAGTTTCGGGTGCGGCGTGCGGGTCGTCGTCTCGTCGTCGGCAAGCAGTTCCTCGTAGAGTTTCTCGCCCGGGCGCAACCCGGTGAACTCGATGCGGATCTGGTCCTCGGAAAACCCGTACAAGCGGATCAGGTCGCGCGCGAGATCGACGATCTTGACGGGCTCGCCCATGTCGAGAATGAAGATTTCGCCGCCCTGCCCCATGCTCGACGCCTGCAGCACGAGCTGCGACGCTTCCGGAATCGTCATGAAGAAGCGCGTGATCTCCGGGTGCGTGACCGTCACCGGCCCGCCCTTCGAGATCTGCTGCTGGAACTTCGGGATCACACTGCCCGCGCTGCCGAGCACGTTGCCGAAGCGCACAGTCTCGAACTGCGTGTGCTCGCTCGTCTGCTGCAGCGCTTGGCACGCCATTTCCGCCAAGCGCTTGCTCGCGCCCATCACGTTGGTCGGGTTGACGGCCTTGTCCGTCGAGATCAGCACGAAATGGCTGACGTCGTGACGAATCGCCGCGCGCGCGACGCGGTACGTGCCGAGCACGTTGTTGCGCAGCGCCTGCCAGGCGTTGAGCTCTTCCATCAGCGGCACGTGCTTGTATGCGGCCGCATGGAACACGATGTGCGGCGCGTGGCGCGACATCACTTGGTCGAGCAGCAGCGAATCCTTCGCATCGCCGATGATCGGCACGACCGGCTGCTCCGGGAAGCGTTCGCGCAGCTCCTCGGTGAGTCGGTAGATCGCATATTCGGAAATGTCGAATACGACGACCTGCGCAGGCGCGAAACGCAGGATCTGCCGGCACAGCTCCGAGCCGATCGAGCCGCCGGCGCCCGTCACCATCACGACGCGGCCGTGCAGCAGCGCTTCGACGTGCGGGGTGTCGATGGTCACGGCGTCGCGGCCGAGGAGGTCTTCGAGGTCGATCTGGCGGACCTGGGACAGGAACGCCTGGCCCGGCATCAGCGAGGTCAGCGACGGGAGCACCATCGCCTTGACGCCGGCACGCACGCACAACGTCGCGACGCGACGCTGCGTTTCGACAGACGCGGACGGGATCGCGATGATCGCGTACTCGACTTTCATCGCTTCGGTCCAGTGTTTCAGATCGTCGAACGACCCAAGCACCTTGTAACCGTATATCTCGCGCCCCTGCTTCGTGACGTCATCGTCCAGCAACCCGACGAGGCGCCATTCGCCCGAGCGCGACAGTTCGCGCGCAAGGCTGGCGCCCGCCGTGCCGGCGCCGAGCACCAGCACCGGCTTGCCCTGGCCGACGAGGCCGCCGTACAGGTAGAACTCCTTCGTCGCGCGATAGAGCGCACGAGCACCGCCCATGATCAGGAACAGCATCAGCGGCGAGACGAGCAGCACGGAGCGCGGGATAATCGGCGCCGGCTGGAGCATCACTGCGCCGATCATCACGATCATGCCGCCACCCGCTATCGCCTTCGAGATTCGCATTAGGTCCGGCAGACTCGCAAACACCCACAGGCCGCGATATAGGCCGAACATACGGAACATCAAAGCGTAGACAGGCAGCACCCAGACCAGCGAGGTCATCGCGCCACTCAGGAAATCGGTCGGAATGCTGCCGTTGAAGCGGACGAGATAAGCAAACAACCACGCGGCAACGACCGCGACCACGTCGAATAGGAAAGCACTGAGCGACAGCCATGATGCTTTGGATCGCAACATCGGCGAGATACCTCAAGAGTTGTTTTCGGCGGCAGACTGAATTCGGTGCCAGCGCATGTCGATCAAGACTCCAATGCATGCGAGGACGCCGTACCATGCGACAAACAGCAACCACTGTTGAAACTCAGGACGGCTCAGTGCCCACAAGGCGACGACTATGCCCGTGAGCATAATGAGGTACCAGTAAGCGGCGGTACGTCCGTGGTCGATGCCGGAACGCACCATTCTTTGATAGTAATGCTCCCGATGCGCTTGCCAGAACTTTTCCCCACGTAACAAGCGTCTCAGAAGTGTTACAGACGCATCGGCGATAAAGGGCGAAAACACCATTGCTGGAAACCACAAGGGCCAGATCGCTTCACGCCACCCCCAGTATCCAAGCGCACCGGCCAGAAAGCCGAGGGGAATCGAGCCGGCGTCGCCGAGAAACAGCCTCGCCGGATGGAAATTCAGCAGAAGAAAGCCCAGCGCCGCGCCTGCGATCGCCGCGCCGCTGGTCATGAGATCCGCCGACGGATGCACTTCGCCTAGCGCTGCGGCCGCGTATGCACCAAATCCGAATAGCGCCATGCCGCCGGCAAGGCCATCCGCGCCATCCATGAAGTTGTAGAGATTGGTCAGCCAGACCATCATGAAACCGACGCCCGCGAGGAACCACCACGGCGCAGCAGTAGGATAGGTTGCGATTAGTGAGACAACGGCCACCAGATGCGCGGCAAACCGCACACGCGCGGGCAACCCACGCCGATCGTCGATCTGTGACATGGCTGCCAGAAACAGCGTCGCAACGGCGATCAGCCACATCCGCGGCGCGAGCGCCAGCATCGCAATGACGCTTGCCGGCACAATGCCCCAGCCACCGACGCGCGGAGTTGGACGCGCATGAAGCGAACGGTCGTTCGGAACATCGGTTGCCAACCGCCACGCGAGACCGGTGACTAGCAGCATGCGCAGAATCGTCGTCGACACCACTGCGGTAACTAATGTCACCGCGAATGCCGCGAACCACGTGGTATTCACGAAATGCATATTGCCTATTATTCAGTATCGCGCGAACGATACCACATGGCAGTCGCTTCGAGACCTTGTCGGGTCGTATATAGGGGACACCATCCGAGCACGCGCTTCAAGTGGCTCGCGTCCAGTTGCAGGCTGCTCGTCAGGCGGTCAATCGCAGCACGGCGCCCAGTCACGCGGCCCAGCACGCGCAGCGCGCCAGCCGGCACTGGAAAAAGCCGCGCCGGCTTGCCGAGTGCATCGCCGACCATCTGCAGCAGCGCGGTAACCGACGGTGCATCGTCGTCTGCGACGTGGAAACAGCCGAGTGCTGCGCGAGGATCGGTCGCGCACAGCAACAGAGCATCCGCCAGGTTGTCGACATAGACGATACTGCGTCGTGCGGGAATCGCGCCGAGCGGCAGCGGCGTGCCGCGCGACACGGCGTCTAGCATTCGCAGGAAATTCGCACCGACGTCCGGCCCGTAGACGAGCGGCGGACGGACAATCACTACGTCAAGATCAATCGATTCGCCGAACTGCGCGAGTTGTCGTTCGGCGCACAGTTTCGAACGCCCGTATGCGTCTTGTGGGGCGGGCATCGCGTCTTCCGCAAGCGGCGCACCCGCATCGTGTTCGCCAATGGCCTTAATGCTGCTTGCGAAGACGATCCTGCGTACGCCGTGCGCACGCGCGGCCTCGGCGACGCGTAGGGTACCAGCGACGTTCGTCGCCTCGAACGCTGCATCCGGATCGGGTGATTCGTCGCGCATGACGTGCACGCGCGCGGCCAGATGGACGATGCAATCCGCGTCGAGATCCAGCGGCCACGCTGCATCTAACCCGTCGAAATCGGCGGCGCAGTGCACCCATTCGCGTACGCCCAGGACGCATCCGCCCGGGCGACGCACCAAAGCAGTGACCGTATGCCCTGCCGCGAGCGCCAGTCGGCATACTGCGCGACCAACGAAGCCGTTCGCACCAGTCACAACAATGCTGCTCACCACAACCTCCATCCGAAGCGATTGAAGAACTTGAACGCGGACGCCCCGAACATGCGGATGTGCGCGAACCCCTTGCGGGATGCTCCGCCGCCGTGGTGGACTACATGCACCGAAGGAACATAGGCCACGCGCGCGATTTCGTTGGTGCGCAAGCTCAGGTCGTAGTCCTCGAAATAAAGAAAATAACGAGGATCAAAGCCGCCGAGTTGCTTAAGCACACGAGTGCGAAACAGCATGAAGCAACCGCTGACGATAGGAGGATCCCAGACAATGTCTCGGTCGTTGACGACATCTTGCATCTCGTAGCTCGCAAGGCGCCGCGCGAAGAGCCTACGCAGATTCTCTGGAAAGAAACCGCGCACGAACAAATCGACCATCGTCGGATAGCGGCGACACAGGTACTGCATACGCCTTTGCTGATCATCGATGCGTGGCGTCAACAGCGCAACATCTGCATGGGCATCGAGAAAAGCGAACGCCTCGATCAATGCATCCGGATCGATATCGATGTCAGGGTTCAACACTAGGTGATAGCGACTACATGACTTCTCGATTGCCAAGTTGTGACCGCGGCCATAACCGATGTTGCCGTGTCCTGTCAGCGTCGTGCAAACGATATTGTAAGCGCGCAGTGCGTCGAGCGACGCGCCAAAGTCGGGCAGGCCACCATTGTCTACCAAGCACACTTCGACGGGCAGTTCCTGTCGAATTGTACGCAGCATCTTACATGCAGCTGCAAGCGTACCAAGCGTGCCTGTCAGCCGCTCAAGATCTGGCCGGTACACGACGATGGAAACCGACAAACCACGGATTTCAGAACCCGACACAACTTCAATGTTCATTTGACCGTACCGGACTGTCATACGCCCGGTACCTTTGTAGTATTTGGAAGCGCCGAAACGGGTTTGCGCAGAGCATTAGGCCCGGTAGAGACCGGGACCAAGCCATTGCGCCCTAGACCAGATATCCGGACAAGACCCGCTGAGCCTCCGGTCCGAAACAAAGTGCAGTCGGGTTTGCCTCCGAGACAGCACGACGCTCGGCATGCGAATCGTCCACAAACGCGACGTTCTCCCCAACCACATAAGGCGCTTTACTCTCGACCTTGTCAAGGTGAACGATCTTGTCGAATTGCTCAGCAATACCCAACTTAGCCAATGTTTCGTCAACGCTCCGATCATGGCGGGTTATCAAGGTAACCTTCGTCCCACGATTCAACCTGAGCCCGACGATATAGCCTATGAGTTCGTAATTCACCGATCCGTCGGCAAACAGCAGCGTATCGTCCAGATCGACGTACAAGTGTTCAAGCCTGCCCTCAAACTTGATGCCCTCGTACAATGCCCGATCATAGATGAAGGAAGCCGCCGGAACCTTAGGCAGCGACACGGATTTGCCCAAAGCCTCCCAAAGTGCCGCCTGAACAAGATTGACCCCCTTTAGTCGCTCATACCCCATAGTTCCCGCAATCCGATTCGCAACTTCCATCAGCTTGAGTGCCCCTTGGCTATCGCGCTTGACCTGAAAAAACCACGGTCCGCGAACAGGAATCCGCTTCGCGATTTCTTCAGCAATCGGCAAGAATTCGGCAGGATCTTGTTCTTCTGCTCTCACGCATATCCCATTTCGAATACGTTGCCTTTCTCGCGCGCAAAGATACTGCAGGCTTCCGTCACGTGCGGTATAGCAATCGACCGTGTACTCGGCGCCAGGAAGGAATTCGGTTACGATGTACTTCTGGTCATCGCCCCAGCATTCCGTCAGCTGCTCCTTCGAGTTGATCTTGAATACGCCAACCGAACCTTGCCCTCTGTCTGGGCGAGCAAACAGAGGCAAAACGGCGTCCTGAGCATTCAGTTCATCGAACACTTTTGGCAGAAACGATGTGTCTGCCAGGGCCTCGTAAGTTGTGCTCTTGTATCGCATGATGGCAGCCGCTTCACGAGTTGGAGCAATAACCACCGCCCCCGTGAACGCAACCGTAGAGAACAACTCCATCACTTCGTCGTGCGCAGGAAACACCAAATCAATTTGATGCCCCTCAACTATCTCCGAGATTCGCGATAGAAGTGCATCTTTATTCCGCACATCCGGAAGATCACAAATCAGCGTCGGAAACAGTATATCTGAGTGGTCACGAATGGAATTCGCCCCAACCAAGTTAAAATGCTTGGAGAAACTCAGCGAACGCGCAATCTCCAATCCTATTTCCGTACCCGCAGGGTAAACCAATACATTCCACTTTTTCATAATCCGAACCCCTACCCTATTCCATCAGAGCGTCTTTAACGACGTCGCGCAAATCGCCGCACAATCCGATATTTAACCCGCTTGACAAATTCGTCCTTAATCAGATGATCAGGCACCGTAGCCAACGGAATATTCGGTCGAAACGCGTCAAAACCGGCCGACATTTTTTGAAACTCACGATCGTCAATACCATAGTCGCGTTCGAGAATTTCCCTTTGCCGCTCGTCACACAAATGATCGAACAGCCGACGCAGTCCCACCGCCTTGTAGACACCGCCAAGCCATTGATTATGAACGAAATATTGCAAAGTCTTCTCGATCTCCATCACCTCGCGCGATGCACCTTCGCTGCATTTGATTCGATCACGAAATGCATTCACAAACAGATTCGAGCCGACATTGTCAAAAAAATGCGCGGCAATTAGATAATGCTCATTAATTGTACGAATAGAATTTTCCGACGTGTGCGCACTGGCGTTCTCCCCCGGCAACACACGAAAATCAATTAGCGGAGCGTCATCGATATGAATTTTGTACGATTTTATAAATCGCACCCACATATCATAGTCCGGCAATTGACGCATGCGATTGTTGTAGCCCCCCAACTCCACATAGCATTCTCGCCTAATGAGGCTAGTCGGATGACACAGACAATTACCGATATCAAAGAAAAATCTCAGCCAATCACCCTGCGACCTGTTTGACTGATCAAATACCCGCCCGAACGCGACGTCACTCTTCGACAGCGCCCCCCCATCTTTATCGATGTAAGATGCACGCCCAAAGTGACCACCTATTTCAGGATGGCTTTCCATATAATTCACTTGCAAAGCAAGTTTCCCGGGCTTCCACATGTCATCCGAATTGATCAACGCGACATATTTCCCTCGCGCCATATCAAGCAGCTCATTATGGACGACGCATGCACCTCTATTGATCCGATTTGCCTTCAATTTTATTCTTGGATCATCAAAGCGCTCGATTACCTCTACCGTATCATCCTTAGACCCATCGTCAGAGATAAGAAATTCATAATCGCCGAATGATTGCGACAACACGCTACCAATCGCATCGGCAACAAACAGGCCGTGATTGTAGCTCGGCATAATCACTGAAACGAGAGGATTTGTCACATAAACTCCAGGCAAATTAAAGACGAGTCAGCATTACAAAAAACGCCGGGGGCAATACCAAACGCGCCAAATGAATCATTACTGGCGGCGTCAACATCTTTACTGCGCGCTTGACACCTCTCAACCCCGCCTTCACGCCTACGGCCGACGATCCTTTTTCGAGCAGTTGTCGTTGTTTTAAATTTCGACGCAACGTGCCAAATTCGTGCGCAAAGATTCCATTCGTAAACTTGTCGTATGCGTCCACAGCATCAAGCTGCTCCTGAATCTTATCCGCAGAGCTTAGTCCGCTCCACGCACCACCTCCATGAACGCGATAAATTGACAACGGTTCATGCGCATATGCAATTAGCCCCTGCATACCAATGCAGATGTTTACCGCCCAATCATATGCCTTCAGATCAAAAAGCCGTTGATCAATTCTACGAAGAGCGCTCGTACGATACATGCATGCCGAGAAATTCCCTGGCAAATTATCCCCGATAATATAGCGACTATCGATATACATAAATCCAAGCGAATCTACAGACGTGCGCGAAGTAAATCGTGCACCGCCCTCGTCCCAGATAAAGTAATTCGACGCACACATCACACATTCCGAGCAATCATCCATAATGCCAATCTGCTTGGTGAGTTTTTTGCGATGCGTCCACAGATCGTCACCCTCGAGAACGGCCACATATTCGGTTTCACATTCTGCGAAGGCGCGTTGGTAATTTCGCGTAATCCCTCGATTCTTTGTCGAATCCAAGTACTTAAATGAAAATCGCGAATCGATTCCTTCATACCCCTTGATCACGGCCAACGTGCCGTCGGTTGACGCGTCATCCGCCACGACAATCTGAATAAACCCGTCGTAGTTCTGATTGATGATGCTCTTCAATGCGTCGGCGACATATTCTTCATGATTATAGGTAACCAGAAGCACTGAAATCCGCGGTTTGTTTGAATCCTTCATGTCTACCTCTGCCCCCGAAGGACCAACTGGCTAATCATATCGACCTCAGAATCCGAAATCGTGTAGTACGTCGGAAGACACAAAACTCTCCGCGAAATATCTTCCGACACCGGCACGTCGAACGGCTCAACATAGGACAGCTGAGACAGTGACGGGTAAAAGTAGCGTCGCGGAACGATGCCATGTTCGTTCAGGAGCGTCAGAGTACGAAGCAGATCGGTTTCACTCGGAAAGATAACCGCATAGTACGCGTCATTAAACGCGCACCCTTTCGTAATGACAGGGCGCGTCAATTTCGAGCCTGCAAAATTGCGATCATAGCGTGCAGCAACGGACTGGCGTTTTGCAAGAACCGAGTCGATTCTTTTAAGATTCAGCAACCCCATTGCTGCATGCAGCTCACTGTTCTTCCCATTTATGCCCGGTGGGCCGAACGAAGTTGGACTCAAGTGTCCAAAATTCCGCAGCAGCGCCATCCGCTCGAGAAGTGCGGGATCCTCACAAAATACACCGCCACCTTCCACCGTATGGAACAATTTCGTTGCATGATAGCTGGTCGTCGAAATATCGCCATAGTGCAAGATTGATTTGCCCTTATACTGCGTCCCGAACGCGTGTGCAGCATCGTAGACAACTTTCAAATTGTGCTTATCGGCGATTTCCTGAATTGCGCTGATTTCGCATGCATTGCCGAACACATGTGTTGCCAGTATTGCGGTCGTTCGTTCCGTGATGGCAGCTTCAATCTTTTCCGGATCAATAGTCAGACTGGTAGGCAGAATGTCAACCATTACCGGTTTGCAACCCTCCCACACGATGCTCGACGTAGTCGCCACATAGCTAAACGGAGTGGTAATAATCTCGCCCTTCAGCTCAAGTGCCTTGATTGCGATTTGAAGCGCTATCGTACCGTTCGAGAGAAACAAAGTATTTGGAACCCCAAGCAATTCCTTCAACTTCGCCTCAAGCTCGTTTACCAACGGGCCGTGATTGGTCAGCCACTCTCTGCGCCAAATCCCCTCGAGCAATTCCACGTATTCATCAAGGTCTGGCAATGTAGGCTTAGTCACCGTAATTATCATTACTTGCTTCCTTCAAAAATTAGATCTTGATGAAATGGTCTGCATTCTAAGCCTTTCAGTGATACGTGATCACTTTCACGCCATGGGACGACGGAAATATTTACAAATCCGGCCTGTTTCATTGCCGAGGAAAGCGCGGCGGCATCATACATGTATTGATGCCCCCAATTACGAAGACTCTCATTAATGAGGTCCGCCCCTTCTTGAACGACCCAACCGACGTCTGCCCATTCGTCCAATTTCCCTTCTGCATATCGACTGACGAGATACTCTAGCGACGGTGTCGAAAGTCGAAGAATCCCCCCCGGCTTGAGAACTCGACGAGCCTCGCCGAGAAACGCCAGCCCGCTAGCCTTCGGAAGATGCTCAATAAAATGCTCGGTAAAAATATAGTCGACCGAACCGTCAGGAAACGGCAATCCCTTCGCAAGATCCCATCGGTACACGTCGGCTCCGCCATACGCGTCGATGTTTATCCAGCCCGGTATAACGTTGTGCCCGCACGCGATGTGCAGCATCAACGGCGACATGCCGGGATCGACGTCAGTCAACACCTTGGGAGGAACGTCGAGCGCAAGAACATTGTCTTCTTCTGTTTCCTGCGTCAGAAACTGGATTTCCTCCAACGCACCGAAACGCAAATTCCCGTAGATGTTCCACTCGCCTATCACACCAAATTGCGTAGCGACGGCCACGAAATCGGCGATCACGTAATCTTCGGCAATCTGACTCATCGGGTCAGCGTCAGGACCCGGCCTGGAAACCACTGCTGCGATGTCATAGCGCCCTCGCACAAACGCACACGGGATCCGCCACTTGGCTTTGTATACTTCGCCCGCTTTGACATTTGTAAGAAATTGGCTCTCGAGCAAGTTATCAAGGTAGGCGACGTCTGCTCCCGTTCTGTCTCTCACATGAATGCCGATACCGACCATCGAGATATCGACATTCATCTTGAACGAGGCAACCACGTACACGTCTTGACCGTGTTCGAAGGTTTCTTTGGGGCGGCCATACTCGTCGACGGTCTCTACTGATAGGTATGTCGCTGCACCGTCGCCGACGCGCTCGATGGCCGCCGTCTTTTCGAATCCGGTCTCATCCTGAGCCTTCTTTTCGTGCACGATCCCCGTATACAGGTTTGCGACATGTGCAGTGTCGGCAAATGCGACCATTTGTCCTTGCTCAAGCAACACGGCTTTTGAGCAAAGCGACTTGACGGCGCTGATGTCGTGGCTCACAAAAAGCAATGACAGCCCGTCGTCCATCATCCGGCGAATGCGATTCATGCATTTCGCCTGAAACACGGAGTCACCCACTGCCAAGGCCTCATCAACGATCAGCAGTTCCGGCTCAACGTGGCACGCCACTGAAAAAGCCAGGCGGACGTACATCCCGCTCGAATAGGTCTTAACCGGCTGATCAATAAACTGCCCAATGTCAGCAAACGCAGCAATGTCGTCGAATTTGCTGAGAATCTCCTCGCGTTCTAAGCCCAGAATTGCACCACTGAGCATGACGTTGTCACGCCCGGTAAACTCGGGGTTGAACCCGGCACCTAGTTCGAGCAATGCAGAAATCTTGCCGCGCGCCGTCACGTGTCCGTGGGTTGGTAGCAGAGTCCCGCAGATTATCTGCAGTAAAGTCGACTTGCCTGCACCATTCCTACCGATCACGCCAACGGTTTCTCCGCGAGCCACGTCAAAATCAACGCCCTTGAGCGCCCAGAACTCTTTATGATAACTCCGATCGCCCACTCGCCCTTTCCACAACCGGGACATAATAGATTGCTTGAGACGGTCAACCGGTGCGTCATAAATATGAAACACCTTGGAGACGTCTCTTACTTGCAAGATAGCGTCATCACATGACATCAGCAAATCCCCGGCGAGTTTTTTGGAACCAGACAAAGCACAAAAATGCAAAAATCAGAGATATAGCAAGGTAAACAACGTACTCAACCCCACTTGGGACCACACCAAAAAAAAGCACACTCCGCACCTGATCAATAACGACAGTCAGCGGATTAATGTACATAAGCACCTGAAAATTCTCAGGCAATGCCGTAATAGGAAAGAAAATAGGCGACGTAAATGGCAACACGGCGGTCAAAATAGTCACAAACTGACCAATGTCACGCAGATAAACCCCAAATGAAGATAAAAGCCACGAAAAACCCGCAGCAAAGAAAATGATCGGAAGGAGCACAACCGGAAGCAGCATCGATGTCCAGTGCAAATATCCCTTCACAACAACAAAGAAGGAAAACCACACACCAAAACCGATGACAGCATGAAAGAGAGCTGACCCGACGACCACCCACGGAAGAACTTCTAGCGGGAAAACAACTTTTTTAACGTAGTTCGAGTTTGACAAAATCAGCGCGGGCGACCGATTCAAGCACTCGCCAAGAAAATTGAACACCAGCAAACCGCAAAACAGCAGCATCGCGAAATCACCTTTTGAGTCGCCTGCCGTGCTCCAACGCGCCTTGAATACGACGCTAAAGAAGAACGTATAGACAACCAACATCAAAAGCGGGTTCACGACCGCCCACATTATCCCCATCAAAGAACCACGATATCGGATCGAAATGTCGCGCTTGATCAGCTCCGTCAATAGATAACGGTTTTTAAACGGCACCCTCAAAAAAGAAAGAATATGCATCCCAGGTTCGCCTATAATCTCAATCGAGATAATATCCATTTCACAAAAATTCCAATAGGATATTATCAAACACCAAATCATTTAATTCCGAAACGGCCCTAGCCGCCCGGCAAATCCATCGCGAATTCCTCGCCAGACCATGGACGCATTCGCCCTGATGGAGCGACCACCTTTGCATACATAAATCACTACTCTAACTGGCAAGCGCAACACCTCGCGGGATTTCCATATCCAAGAAACGTCGCCTCTCGAAAGTAAAACCAGCAGATTCCGAACCTGGTAATACCGACGAATTGGGCTATGCAACGGATAGGGGCGATTGAGCAGACGTACTGGCTGTTCACCCAACGAATGCGTCAGGACGAGCCACGGCAGCCCTACAATTCGAAACCCTTTTCGTTTTGCACGAAGACACCACTCGACATCAACAAAATCGATAAATAAATCATCTTCCATCGGCCCGATATCACGCCAAAATTTCAAATTCAGGCATGACCCTGACGAGATTAGAAAATCGACCTCGACAGGAGATGTTCCGTATGGTGGTATCCGCCTGAGGCGGAACGGCAAAAACTGGACAAATGGCGTGACTGCGCCAAACCTCGCATCGAAGTATGCAGGACCAATCAGAGCTACGTTTTCGCTCTTTGCTGACAAGCAAGCAGCATATTCCATGAGCCCTTGAAGCAGCGTCGCAGGCGCATCGCTATCCTGATCGAAAAGAAACGCAAATTCGATCCCTTGCGCAAGCAGCTCGGCAACACCCTGATTCTGAGCAGTCGCAATACCAAGATTCGCGAAATTGCGCACCTGCAACACCCTCGAGTTCAGCATCGAGACACGCGCTATCGACTCGCCCGCAGGCGTGTTGTCAACGACAACGCACGTCATGAATTCGGATAGCCGATTCGCTCGTGCAATACATTGGTCATCGGGATAGAACAGCACAACGACCGCGCCAAAGCGCCTCGGATCTGCCGAAGGACCGTTAGACGCCGCCAATCGTCCCCTCTCTCAGACACAGCGCCAAAGCTGTTTGCCAGGCAGGCGGATCGAGGAAAAATTGCGATCGAAGCTTGTCGTTACACAAGACAGAGTTCGCCGGTCGAGCCACCGGAGTCGGGTATTCCGATGATGAGATTCGCATCACTTTCGGGCGCTTCGCCTCTTCAGAAATTGCGAGCCGGAAGATTTCAGCAGCGAAATCTGCCCATGTGGTAACTCCCGCCGCAGTCAGATGATAAATACCGGATTTTTCTGTCCACCAATCATCTGCATCGATCCCGATCGCGGCTTTCTGTGCCAGCACATGACCAGTCAAAGTTGCAATCGTACGACTCCAGGTTGGAGCACCGTACTGGTCGGCAACGACCTTCAACTCATCTCGTTCGCGAGCCAGCCGCAACATGGTCAATAGGAAATTCTTTCCGCGCATGCCGTAGACCCAGCTGGTGCGAAATACAAGGTGACGCTTGGCTATTGCTACTACGGCCTGCTCACCCAAAAGCTTGGTCTCCCCGTAAACATTCAACGGCCCAGTTGCGTCGCTTTCTCTATACCCCGCGTCTTGGCCGCTGCAATTGCGACCACCACTGAAAACATAGTCAGTCGAGTAATGAATCAGCCCGGCGTCAACGCTATTCGCGCACTCCGCCAACAAAGCGGGGGCGTCCGCATTCACCGCCTTCGCCGCCTCGGCGTCCGTCTCTGCGCGATCAACGGCCGTATATGCAGCCGCATTGACGATGACAGACGGTCGGACTTCCACAGCAACCTTGCGCACGGCTGCCGGGTCATCCAGCGACAACGCTGCGCGATCGAGAGAAATGATGGTCCCTAGCCCACTCAGCGTGCGTGCCAATTCGAACCCGACTTGACCGCTGGCGCCGAGAATCAAAATGGGTCCGTTTGTGCGCGACATCGGTGCTACGTTCAATTGAATACCTCTGCGTCCAGAAGCATCGGAGCCGCGGCGTCCTTCGCAGCCAAGACAGGCTGATCCAGCAATGGCCATTCAATGCCAATTGCCGGATCCGACCAATGAATGGAACGCTCCCACTCCGGATACCAGTAGTCGGTCGTCTTGTATAGGAAATCCGCCGACTCGGAGACCACCAGGAAGCCATGGGCAAATCCCGGCGGAATCCACATTTGCCGCCGGTTTTCTTCGGAAAGCCTTACCCCGACCCAAGCGCCAAAGTTCGTTGATCCCTTTCGAATATCTACCGCGACGTCGAACACCTCGCCTTTGGTAACACGCACCAACTTCCCCTGCGCGTGCTGCACCTGATAGTGCAAGCCACGCAGCACCCCCCTTGCCGAGCGAGAATGGTTGTCTTGAACGAAGACGGCGCTTGCATCCACCTTTTCGGCAAATTCTCGTGCATTAAAGCTCTCGAAGAAGAATCCGCGAGCATCGCCAAACACCTTCGGCTCGATGATCTTTACTTCGGGAAGCGCGGTAGCGGTTACTTGGATGGCCATGCGACTTGATCTGTAAGAATGTTCTTGAGATATTGGCCGTAGCCGTTCTTGGCAAGCGGCTGCGCAAGTTTCAACAGTTGCTCGCCGTCGATCCAGTGTCGGCGGTATGCAATTTCCTCGGGACATGCCACGACAAGTCCCTGCCGCTTCTGCAGCGTCGCAATGAAACTCGCGGCTTCAATCAGCGAATCGTGCGTACCGGTATCGAGCCATGCGTAGCCACGGCCCATGATTTCGACGTTCAACGTGCCGTCTTCAAGATAGCGCGAGTTAACATCGGTAATCTCCAGCTCGCCGCGCGGCGACGGCTTGATGTCAGCCGCAATGTCACATACTCGATTGTCGTAAAAGTACAGGCCCGTCACAGCGTAGTTCGAACGCGGCTTCGCAGGCTTTTCCTCGATCGACAGCGCACGGAATTCCCGGTCGAACTCGACTACCCCGTAGCGCTCCGGATCGTGCACGTGATACGCGAACACCGTGGCACCAGCTTCCTGCGCATGCGCCCGTTCGAGCTGTTTCGCAAGATCGTGCCCGTAGAAGATGTTGTCGCCGAGGATCAGCGCCGACGGATCGTTGCCGACGAAGTCCTCGCCGATGATGAACGCCTGCGCAAGGCCGTCCGGCGACGGCTGCACTGCGTACTGGATGTTCATGCCCCATTGGCTGCCGTCGCCGAGCATCGTCTCGAAGCGCGGCGTATCCTGCGGCGTCGAGATGATCAGGACATCGCGGATCCCCGCCACCATCAACGTGGACAGCGGGTAATAGATCATCGGCTTGTCGTACACCGGCAGGAGCTGCTTCGACACGACGTGCGTGATCGGATACAGCCGCGTACCGGACCCGCCGGCGAGAATGATGCCTTTACGTGCCATCGCGTCAGTCCTCAAGCGCGCTGCGAATAGTTGGTCTCGACCCAGTTTCGGTATTCGCCCGACGCCACTTCGTCGGCCCACACCTGATTGTCGAGATACCAGTCGACGGTCTTCGCGAGCCCCGTCTCGAACGTCTCGGCCGGCTTCCAGCCCAACTCGCGCTCGAGCTTGCGCGCATCGATCGCGTAGCGGCGGTCGTGGCCAGGACGATCCTTCACATAGGTAATCTGGTCGCGATACGAGCCGGCAGCCTTCGGGCGGGCCTTGTCGAGCAGATCGCACAGCGTGTGGACGACGTCGAGATTCTTCTTCTCGTTCCAGCCACCGACGTTATACGTCTCGCCCGGCACACCGCGCGCGAGCACTTCGCGAATCGCGCTGCAATGATCGCCGACATACAGCCAGTCGCGCACGTTCTGGCCGTCGCCGTAAACCGGCAGCGACTTGCCCGCGAGCGCATTCGCTATCATTAGCGGAATCAGCTTTTCGGGGAACTGGTACGGACCGTAGTTGTTCGAACAGTTCGTCGTCAGCGTCGGAAGACCATACGTGTGATGATATGCGCGCACGAGATGGTCAGAGCCCGCCTTCGTCGCGGAATACGGGCTGTTCGGCGCGTATGGCGTCGTTTCGGAAAACTGCGGATCGGTCGCGGACAGCGAGCCGAACACTTCGTCGGTCGACACGTGCAGGAAGCGGAACGCAGCCTTGTCGGCATCGTCCAGGCCATTCCAGTAAGTACGCGCTGCCTCGAGCAGCGTGAACGTGCCGACGACATTGGTCTGGACGAAATCTGCGGGCCCATGGATCGAGCGGTCGACGTGGCTTTCGGCGGCGAAGTGCAGGACGGCGCGCGGCTTGTGCTCGGCGAACAACGCATCGAGTGCGGCGCGATCGCAGATGTCGACGCGCGCAAACACGTGTTTCGGATTCCCTTCCAGCGACTGAAGCGTGCGAAGATTGCCGGCGTAGGTCAGCTTGTCGACGTTGAGCACGGCTTCATCAGATTGACGCAGCCAGTCGAGTACAAAATTGGCGCCGATAAAACCTGCGCCGCCCGTAACCAGGATCATGAGGCTCCCTCTAGAAATTCACGACAAGCATCGCTCAGGACCTTGCCACGTCGGTATTGCAAGTGGCGACATCATCCGAGCCGCCTCAGGCCCGGCATTTTACCCGGTCGCCATGCCCGCCAAAGTCATCTGATGTTAATTTTCACGGGGAAAGCAACAATTATAAGAAGCTCCCTGATGCAAAAGCCATGCCGCTAACAACTTGAAACAGCGGTGCGAACCCGCATCGCCCACGAAAATGCTTGTCAGATCAATCACTTGGGGTGGCGCAGCGATTGCGTGACCAAGCGATTTTGCCGAACTTTTCTCTACCTAACCGCCCAGCCTTGCAACCACCCACCCCCATGCCCCCTCCCCCCATCGCCATCGGCGACATCCAAGGCTGTCATTCCGCCTTCGCCTCGCTGACGGAAAAGCTTGCCGCCCCGCCCGACACCCCGTTCTGGATTGCCGGCGACGTCGTCAACCGCGGCCCGGCCTCCCTTGCCGCCCTGCGCGCGCTCGTCGATCTCGGCCCCCGCGCCACCGTCGTCCTCGGCAACCACGACCTCCACCTGCTCTCTGCCGCAGCGGGCATCCGCTCCGAACGCCCCGGCGACACGATCGGCGAAATCCTCGACGCGCCCGACGCCGAAGCGTTGCTGGAATGGGTTCGCCATCTCCCGTTCGCGCATTTCGAGCACGGGATGCTGCTCGTCCACGCGGGCGTCCTGCCGCAATGGGACGTCACGCTCGCGCTGGAGCTCGCCGACGAACTGCAGCGCGCGCTGCGCGCGCCGGACTGGCGCGACACGCTCTCGCACCTGTACGGGAACGAACCGAACCAATGGCATCCGAACCTGAAAAAGCGCGACCGGATGCGCGTCGCATTCAACGCGTTCACGCGCATCCGCTTCTGCACGGCGGACGGTGCGATGGAGTTCCGCGCGAGCGGCGGCCCCGCCAGCGCGCCGCCCGGCTACCTGCCGTGGTTCGACGTGCCCGGCCGCCGCACCGAAGACGTGACGGTCGTGTTCGGACATTGGGCCGCGCTCGGCCTGATGCTGCGCGACAACGTCATCGCGCTCGATTCGGGGTGCGTATGGGGAAATCAGCTGTCGGCCGTGCGCCTGACGGCCGATCCGGCCGGACGCACGGTCACGCAGGTGCAATGCGAGGCGTGCCGCACGCCCGGAGAGTGAGGAGAGTAAGCGCGCGCCGGCCCTAGCCTTCGCGGCCCGGCACCGGCTCGTCGGCCGCGCCGTCGGCGGCCGCACCGGCGCCGACTTCGGTCGCCGGGTAGGCATCCCGGGCAAGCTGCGCGAGCGCATCGGCCGTGGGCCGGCCGATGCCGGCCTGCATCGTTTCGAGCGCCGCAGCAATCGACTCGCGTGCAGCCGCGGACGTCGCGCGCCGGTCGCCACCGGGCTCGATCGGATCGCACACGTACAGGTGCGCAACGAGCGGACCGCCGCCCAGCACCATATCGAGCGACTTGCCGAGCGACAGCTCGCCGATGTACGCCGGCGCGACCGACTGGCGCCCCTGCGCATCCTCGTACATCAGGCAGACCGGCTGCACCGCACAGCCGGCGGACACCGCGGCCTGGAACAGGTTCGCATGGAACGGCAGCAGCCCCTGCCCGTCGGAGGTCGTCCCTTCCGGGAACACGCACATCAACCCGCCGTTGCGCAGGCGGTCGGCCATCTCGTGCATGATCCGCATCGCCTCGGTGCGCTTCTCGCGCTGCAGGAACACGGTGTCGAGCTGCGCCGCGAGCCAGCCGACGACCGGCCACTGGCGCACCTCCGCCTTCGACACGAACGGCGTCGGCCGCCACGCGTTGATCGCGTAGATGTCGAGCCACGAGATGTGATTGCCGACGACGAGCGCGCTCGAATCGAGGCGCGCGCCGTCGTTGTGGACCACGAGACGCATCCCGCAGATCCGCAGCAGCTTGACGGACCAGCGCCGGGTCATCTCGATGCGTTGCGCAGGCGCGAGGCGCGGAAAGCGCAGCGCGACGATCGTCATGCCGCGCAGCAGGTGAAAGACGAGGCGCAACTTGCGAAGGGCTGTCATGGCGCGGTCCGGCGATTCAGTTCTCGAACGCAATCTGCCCGGCGACGAGCGTCGCGCGCACGCGGGCCGGCAGTTCGTAGCCGAGGAACGGCGAGTTGTGGCCCTGGCTCTTCAATCCGCGCGGCTCGACGCGCCAGTGCGCGCGTGAATCGAACACGCACAGGTCGGCCGCACCGCCTTCGGTCACGCGGCCGGCCGGCAACTTCAGCACGTCGGCGGGCGCGGACGTGATGCGCCTGAGCGCCTGCGCGAGCGGCGTGCCCGTCTCGTCGGCCCACTTCACCGTCAGCGACAGCAGCAGTTCGAGGCCGGTCGCGCCGGGCGTCGCCTCGCCGAACGGCAGCAGCTTCTCGTCATCGTCGACGGGCGTATGGTCGGAGCAGATCGCGTCGATCGTGCCGTCGGCCAGCGCCGCGCGGATCGCCTCGCGGTCGCGTTCGCTGCGCAGCGGCGGATCGAGGCGGAACTGCGAATCGAAATAGCCGATGTCGACGTCGATCAGGTGCAGGTGGTTCGAGCTGACATCACACGTCACCGGCAAGCCTTCCGCCTTCGCCTCGCGCACGAGCGCGAGACCGGCTGCCGACGACAGCCGCGCGAGGTGCACGCGCGCGCCCGTCACGCGCATCAGCTCGAAGATCGTGTGCAGCGCGATCGTCTCGGCCGCGACCGGCACGCCGGACAGCCCGAGCCGCGACGCGAGCGGGCCGCTCGCCGCGACGCCGCCACGGCCGATGAACGCGTCGAGCGGGCGCAGCCACGTGGTGAAGCCGTACGTGCTCGCGTACTGCAGCGCGCGCAGCAGCACCTGCGTGTCGCGCACCGGCACGTTCGCGTGCGTAAAGCCGACGCAGCCCGATTCGGTCAGCGCGACCATCTCGGTGATCACTTCGCCCTTGAGGCCGACCGTCAGCGCGCCGAGCGGATAGACGTTCGCCTGGCGCAGGTTGCTCGCGCGGAATTTCAGCATCTCGACGAGGCCCGGCTCGTCGAGCACGGGGTCGGTGTCCGGCGGGCACACGAGGCTCGTCACGCCGCCCGCGACGGCCGCGGCCATCTCGGACTGGAGCGTCGCCTTGTGCTCGTAGCCGGGCTCGCGCAGCCGCGCGCACAGGTCGACGAGGCCGGGCGCGACGATCATGCCGGTTGCATCGATCGTCTTCGCGGCGTTGAAATCGGCCGGCGCCGTGCCGACCGCGGCGATCTTGCCGGCCGCGACGAAAACGTCGGCCTGCCGTTCGGTGCCGGCGACCGGGTCGATCAGCGTGCCGCCTTTGATATGAATCTTCATGCGCTGTCTGTGAATGCGTTGAATGCGTGTAAGGGTGCGCGGCGCGCGGGCTCAGTCGTTGTTGCCGGCGACGATGCCCATCACCGCCATCCGCACGGCGATGCCGAACGTGACCTGGTTGAGGATCACCGACTGCGGGCCGTCCGCGACCTGCGAGTCGATCTCGACGCCGCGGTTCATCGGGCCGGGGTGCATCACGATCGCGTCCGGCGCGGCGAGCGCGAGGCGCTCGGGCGTCAGGCCCCAGGTCTTGAAGTACTCCTGCGCGGACGGCAGCAGCGCGCCGCTCATCCGCTCGTTCTGCAGGCGCAGCATGATGATCACGTCGACGTCCTTGAGCCCCTCGTCGAGGTTGTGGAACACGCGCACGCCCATCTGCTCGAGCCCGCCCGGCAGCAGCGTGCGCGGGCCGATCGCGCGCACTTCCGGCACGCCGAGCGTGGTCAGCGCGTGGATGTCCGAGCGCGCGACGCGCGAGTGCAGGATGTCGCCGACGATCGCCACGCGCAGCTTCGTGAAGTCGCGCTTGTAGTGGCGGATCGTGTACATGTCGAGCAGGCCCTGCGTCGGGTGCGCGTGACGGCCGTCGCCGGCGTTGATCACATGCACGTGCGGCGCACAGTGCTCGGCGATCAGGTACGGCGCGCCGCTCGACGCATGACGCACGACGAACAGGTCCGCATGCATCGCCGACAGGTTGTTGATCGTGTCGAGCAGCGACTCGCCCTTGCTCGTCGACGAAGCGTTGATGTTCAGGTTCAGCACGTCGGCCGACAGTCGCGTCGCGGCGATCTCGAAGGTCGTGCGGGTACGCGTCGAGTTCTCGAAGAACAGGTTGAACACGGACTTGCCGCGCAACAGCGGCACCTTCTTCACTTCGCGATCCGTCACGCTGACGAACTGCTCGGCAGTATCGAGAATGTGCGTGACGATCGAGCGCGGCAGCCCTTCGATCGACAGCAGGTGCTTCAGCTCGCCGTTTTTCGTGAGCTGCGGGTTGCCCTTCAGGAAGCCGTAGCGGAATCGCTCGGGGCTCGCGGCCGCAGCGGGATTGCCGGTGCGGCCAGTCGTGTCGGTGGTCATGATGTGCGTGAGTCCAACGTATGCAAACGGGCCGCGGCGCGAACCGGCGGCCCGGGATCCTGGTTCGGGGCGCTCAGCCGCCGTGCGCCTCGACGCGCAGCGTGAACTGCGCCGCGTCGTCGCGTGCGAGCACGAGGGTCGCGTCGGCCGGCACGCCGATCGTGCCGCCGGCGAAACGCGCGGCGACCGGCAGCTCGCGGCCGCCGCGGTCCGCCAGCACCGCCAGCTCGACCGCGGCCGGACGGCCGTAGTCGAACAGCTCGTTGAGCGCCGCGCGGACGGTGCGGCCCGTGTACAGCACGTCGTCGACGAGCACGATGCGCGCGCCGTCGACGTCGAACGGCAGCGAGGTCGGGCTCGCCTGGCTGTGCAGCCCCTTCTTCGCGTAGTCGTCGCGGTGCAGCGCGACGTTCACCACGCCGAAGCCGGGCGCGCCGAGATCGCGCGCGAGCCGCTCGGCCAGCCATGCGCCGCCGCTGTGGATGCCGGCGAGCCGGGGGCCGCCCGCGTCGGCGAAGGCCGCGCCGTACGCGTCGCGGATCTGGTCCAGCAGGACGCGGTATAGCGCCTCGGCGTCAATGGTGCTCATGGTCGGACAATTGGTCGAGATACTGTTGAAGGATGACGCGCGCGGCCTCGGCATCGAGCATCCCGGCGCGCGCGCGGCCGCGGACGTCCCGCTCGCGCAGCGCGGCCTCGGCCTCGACCGACGAATAGCGCTCGTCGACCCAGGTCACCGGCAGGCCGAAGCGGCCGTTCAGCTGGTTGCCGAAACGCTTCGCCTGCTGCGTCATGTCGTGCGGGGTGCCGTCCGGATGCATCGGCAGGCCGACGACGAGCGCGTCCGGCCGCCATTCGGCCAGCAGGTCGCCGACCGCCTTGAAGCGGTGCTCGCGGTTCAAGTTGGAAATCACGACGAGCGCGCGGGCCGAGCGCGTCAGCGCATTGCCGATCGCGACGCCGATGCGTTTCTCGCCGTAGTCGAACGCCATGAGCGTCGCGTCACGCGCGCTCGTGCCGTTCATGCGTGCCCTGCTTCGCCGGACAGCATCGACGAGCTGACGCCGAGCAGGCCGAGCGCGGCCTCGAAGCGCTCCTCGGCCGGCGTGTCGAACACGATCCGCGGATCGGCGGCGACGGTCAGCCAGCCGTTGCGGGAGATTTCCTCCTCGAGCTGCCCCGCGCCCCAGCCCGCATGGCCGAGCGTCAGCAGGAAGCGCTTCGGGCCCGTGCCCGTCGCGACCGCCTCGAGCACGTCCTTCGACGTCGTCATCTCCAGCCCGCCCTCGACGGACATCGACGAGTTGTAGCTCGCGCCCTCGACCGGCTCGTGCAGCACGAAGCCGCGCTCCGTCTGCACCGGGCCGCCGAAATACACGGGGATGTGCAGGAGCGGCTCGATCTCGAGCTTCAGGTCGATGCGGTTGAACAGGGATTCGAGGTCGATGTCGGTCGGACGATTGATGACGAGGCCGAGCGCGCCGCGCTCGCTGTGATCGCAAAGGTAGACCACCGTTCCCGAGAACGTCGGATCGGCCATGTTCGGCATGGCGATCAGGAACTGGTTGGTAAGGTTGATGCGATCGGAAGGCTTTGACATGGTTTGGATTTTAGCAAAGACACCGCGGCCTGTTGGCGGCCGCGATCAACAAGCAACGCCGCGCCGCGCTGGCAACGGCGCGCACGGATCACACGGCACTCTAACATGCACACGGGAGCCGGCGGCAGCGCGTTGCCGGGCGCGCGGCACGGGCGCCCGCGACGCATCAACCGTGCCCGGTCCGGCCGAGCGCGGCGCCGAGAGCTTCGCCGGCCGCGCTCAGGTCCGGCGGCGCCACGCCGGCCGCGATCTTGAGCAGCGCCGCGCGCAGCATGTCCGACGCGTGCCGGTGCGCCGCGAGGCCGCCTTCGGCCGCCGGCACGCCGTGCGCGGCGCGGCGCCACGCGAGGCCGAGCGCGTCGGCCAGCAGCGCCGCATGACCAAGGCCGAGCGCACAGGCCGCCGCGCCCACGCGGTACGCGGCTTCGGCCGCGCGCCATGCGGCGCTCGCGTCGGCCGTCGCCGGATCAGCCGCGAGGTCGGCCATCGACGCGTCGGCGGTCTGCAGGAAATCCTCGTAAGCATGCGCGTTGACGGTCACGACGCCGAGCTCGCGGGTCGGCGCCGCCGCGATCGCGTCCTGCTCGGCGCGCGCGGCGTCGGCCTCCCACAGCGCTTCGGACGCCGGCGTGCCCGCCACGTGCCAGTCGACCGTCAATCCGTAGTCGTGCAGCACGTCGACGAGCGCGACGTCCTCGGCCGCCGCGCCGAACAGCGCGAAGTCCCGCCACAGCAGCGCCACCGTCTCGCGCACGAGGTCGGGCGGCGCGGCCCGGCGGCCCTGCGCGTGCTCGCCGAGCAGCAGGTTGGTGCGCGCGAGGAAGCGTTTCAGTTCGATCGCGCCGCTTGCGCGCAGCGCACGCATGCACGCGGCCGCGAGCCGCCAGAAGTCATAGGGCGCGTCGGCGGCGAGTTCGGTCATGCAGGCGTCGAGCGCGTCGAGCGCCGCATCGGGCGGCACCTGGTGCGCCCGCAGCGCGGCGAGCAGCGCCTGCTCGTAGCGTGCGCGCGTGCGCGCGACGGCCGCGGCGGGCAGCACGCGCAGCGAGGCGGGCGGCACCGCGCGGCCGGCGAGCGCGAGCGTGTCGTACGGCACCTGCACGCGCAGGTCGGCCGCGCTCTGCGTGCGCAGCGTGCGGAAGTGGTCGAACAGGATCGGCGAGCAGGCGAGCTCGCGCAGGTTGTGCCGTGCGACCGCGGCCCGGAAATCGCGCAGCGCGGCCCGGCATCCGGCGGAAGTCGGCTCGGTGGCGACGAGCGCGGCGGCCTGCGCCAGCTGGCCCGCGAAGCGGGCCGCGGGCAGCCAGCCGGCTTCGGCGAGCACGGCCGCAGCCGCGGACAACGGCGCGGCCGCATCATCGCGGCGATCGAACGCCGCCTCGGCCGCCGCGAGCCACGCGTCGGCCGCCCGCACCGCCCCGCCGCGCGGGTTGGGCAGTGCATCAATAACGGGTATTACCGCCTGATCGGACATCGAGGGCACTCGCGCTGGTCATGGCCAAGCTGCTCGCGTTGCCGCCGCGCCAAAGCGCCGGCGGCACGGAGGCCGGAGCGGAATGTCCTGAGGGCGACGGTCCGGTCAGATCTGGACCATCTCGAAGTCTTCCTTGCGCGCGCCGCATTCCGGACACGTCCAGTTGATCGGGACGTCTTCCCAGCGCGTGCCCGGGGCGATGCCCTCTTCGGGCAGCCCGGCTTCTTCGTCGTAAATCCAGCCACAAATCAGGCACATCCAGCTCTTGTATTCCATCTTAAGCCGCGTAGGGAAGGTCGGTAAATTCGGGAGCCATGATGGTACCGTGTCGGGGCCGGACTGCCTAGCGATCGCGCTCCACGCGCGCGCCTTCGTTGCGTCGCGCTAAAAAATCCGTTCTGCGTGCCGGTTTTCCGCCGCATAATGGCTGCAAAGGGCGCACGCCGCTGGTGCAGCCCGCCCCGCTTGACCGTTTCTTCTTGCCCCATTTGTCCATGTCCAGCAACGCCCCTCCGATCGTCCTTACCTTCGGCTTGTCCGATCCCACCGGCGGCTCCGGCCTCCAAGCCGATCTGATGACCCTGGCGAGCATGGGCTGTCACGGCGTGTCCGTCCTGACGGGCTATACCGTGCGTGACTCGGCTGCCTGCGACGAGGTGACGGGCCTCGATCCCGACGTCGTCGCCGCGCAGGCGCGCATGCTGCTCGAGGACATGCCGGTCGCCGCGTTCAAGATCGGCGCGACCACGCGCGCGGAAGTCGTGAGCGCGATCGCCGAGGTGGTCGCCGACTATGACGGCGTGCCGCTCGTGCTCGCGCCCGATTTCACGCTCGACGACGAGCACGTGCTTGCCGCCGACGACCTGCGCGAATCGATTGCCGACCTGCTTGCACCGCAGACGACGCTGCTGGTCGCCGACCATGCGACGCTGATCGCGCTCGCGCAGCCGGACGGCGACGCGGAAGCGCCGAATCTCGACGCCGCGCTGTCGCATCTGCTGTCGCAGGGCTGCGAGTACATTCTCGCGTCCGAAGCCGGCTCGCATCGGCTCGTCAATACGCTGTACGGCGAGGAAGGCCAGATCCGCGAAGACATGTGGGATCGCACGCCGCACCGGCTGATGGGCCTCACCGATACGCTCGGCGCGGCGATCGCGGCGCTGCTCGCGAACGGGCAGGAGCCGCCCGAAGCGGTGCGCGAGGCGCAGGAATACCTGTACCAGGCCGTGCGCGACGCGTTCCGGCCGGGCATGGGCGCGTACCTGCCGGACCGGTTCTTCTGGGCGCGCAGCAACGACGAGGATGCTTCGCCGCCCGCGATGACGCCGGACGCGCTGCCGAGGACGACGCACCGGCATTGAGTCGTCGGGGGCTCACCCATGTGAACAAGCGACGTCGCTCCCCTCCTCCTCAGGCCATTTGCCTTCATCCGGTAACCAGCATCTGGATATCGACACGGAATCGAGAGTGCGAAATCTCTCGCTCCGTGCGATGCCCGTCACGCTTGCAGTCCACCCCTAAGTGGCACCACGGACACTCGACTCATCGGGGGGGCCATGCCAATCCCCGCATCCTAACGATTGCTGTCAATTCACTGCTCGTCGATTTCTGGCTCGCATCGTATCGACCGTCGGCAAGCTGACGATCGTCAAATAGTACTTTTCATCTGCGCAACGAACCGGAAATCGAAGCAGTCCGATAGATCAGGACTATCCGGCATGTTACGTTCATAACTCTCAGGGCGGAAGTGGCGGAATAGTAGGCATGGGATACGACATCCAGGCCAACAAAGCGATCTGAAAATCGGAGAAATCATGCTGTTTATTTCGAAGCAAGGACACGTGGATGCAGAGCACGTCATCGTAAAGATCTTTCCGTCTATTGAGCGAGGACCAATGGAGAAAGTCAACGGAATTGTCGTTCATCAGACGGGAGGAACGACAACATCGAGCACCTTCAATAGCTACAGCAATAACACGCACGTACCCAATGGCGCACACTTCCTGATCGACAAAGACGGGACCATTTATCAAACTGCATCCTTGTGCAGAATTACCAATCATGTTGGCAAATTGCAGTCCCGCTGCATCAGAACCCTAAAGTGCTCCCCAACCGACATCCAGGCAGCAAGACGAGCATACAAAGCCGGCCCCACGGTATTTCATCGTCACGAATCCCAAAAACCATTTCCGGACCGCTACCCCTCGAATTCGGACTCGATCGGAATCGAGCTAGTCGGCATGTACTATATGGACGAGAAGACCGGCGAACCTGTTTACGAGGACGTAACCAACGAACAAAATGCATCTCTCAGATGGTTGATACGGGAATTGTCCGAAACACTGGACGTCCAGATGAGCGAGGTATATCGGCATCCGGAAGTCGGTCGCAAAAACGCGACCGAGGCAAGCACGGCGAGATGGGAGTGACGAAATGAGCTTGCATGGATATGTCGCCGTCGTCGCCTTGTGCGTCCCCCTGTCCATTTGCCACGCTCGAGAAGTCAGCGCCGTGACGATTACTGAATCCGGCGAGTCCTCTGACAGGCATGACCCGCTGACCAGGGAGGCATGCAGGAAATTCACACCGACCGTTGCACAGCTGAAGCAGTTCTTTTCCAGAGCCGTGCCGATTGACGGCAAGTTCGTCGCACACGATTACTATTCGCCCTGCCGTGCGAGCGGCACCGTGTCCTTTCCGGATGGCAGCTCCGGCAAATGGCGCATCTACTCCAGCGGCACGGCGTCACTCACTTGGGCATCGAGCGGAAACACGGTCTATCTCTACAACGGTCGTCACAACGGCTGGCATGATCCGTTTGCGTGCAGCTATGGGCTTCATGACGCAGATGACGAAGCGTCGTGCTATCTGCCGGGTTTCTGAAGATGGGCTACGCGCTGAAGAAGCTCAATCCGACGACTACCGTTCTGCGACCGGGGCAAGTATTGAAGTACCAGAAAGCATCGGTTCAACGCGTCATCACAAGCTGGAGACGGATATCCACGACATCGATCGCACAACGCTATAACGGGGGCGGCGATCCCAATTACGCTACGAAACTCGACTACGTGCTGCTAACGCTTCGTCAAGGAAAGGCTGCAACATGCGAACAATAGTTCTCGTAGCCTTTTTTACCACCGGGCTCCTTCGCCGCATCAAATAGTGTTATTCCGAGTGAGCGAGAGCTTCGCGCCGAATGCTCATACGAAATAACCGGCGTAAAGGAATGTTTGCAGAAGAAACAGCAAGACAGTGAAGCTAATTTGAAGCGCGCCGAAAACACGGCAGAGAATTATTTCGACAGGTGGGATGAAGACTCCAAGTACATCCGAATTACGAAGGCGAGGTTTGTCGCTTCAAAAAAGGCATTTGTCAAATATCGCGAAGCACAATGCGCATTTTCTTCATCTTTGGGCGGCGGAGCAATTGGCAACGCTCTCGAAATGCAGCGTTTGGCTTGCGTCGCGGAGCTCAACAATCGACGAGCCGATCAACTACGCAACGCAGTGTCCGGCTTGCCGTTGAAGTAGGCGGCGAAGCTTCGTGCTGCCCGTCGGGCTTCCGATTCCGCCCGCCATCGCACAAACAAAAAAAGACCCGCATCGCTGCGGGTCTCTTCCTTGGCTGGAACGCGCGTCGCCGCGCGTTCCGGACACCATCGACCGAAGTCGATTACATGTCCATGCCCATGCCGCCCATGCCGCCCGGCATGCCGCCCGGCATCGGAGCGTCTTCCTTCGGCAGTTCTGCGACAGCTGCGTCCGTCGTCAGCAGCAGGCCAGCAACCGACGCTGCGTTCTGCAGTGCGGTGCGCGTGACCTTGGTCGGGTCGACGACGCCGGCTTCGACCATGTCGACGTACTCGCCCGTCGCTGCGTTGTAGCCGTAGTTGCCCTTGCCTGCAGCAACCGCTGCCACCACGACGCTCGCTTCTTCGCCGCCGTTCGTGACGATCTGGCGCAGCGGCTCTTCCATTGCGCGCAGCACGATCTTGATGCCGGCGTTCTGGTCGGCGTTCGCGCCGGTCACGCCTGCGATCGCGGTGCGTGCGCGGATCAGCGCAACGCCGCCGCCCGGGACGATGCCTTCTTCAACGGCAGCGCGGGTTGCGTGCAGCGCATCTTCGACGCGTGCCTTCTTTTCCTTCATTTCGACTTCGGTCGCAGCACCGACCTTGATCACTGCCACGCCGCCGGCCAGCTTCGCCACGCGCTCTTGCAGCTTCTCACGGTCGTAGTCCGACGTCGCTTCTTCGATCTGCGTGCGGATTTGCTTGACGCGCGCTTCGATGTTCACGGCTTCGCCTGCGCCGTCGATGATCGTCGTGTTTTCCTTGCCCACTTCGATACGCTTCGCCTGGCCCAGTTCTGCCAGCGTTGCCTTCTCGAGCGTGAGGCCGGTTTCTTCCGCGACGACTTGACCGCCGGTCAGGATCGCGATGTCTTCCAGCATGGCCTTGCGGCGATCGCCGAAGCCCGGCGCCTTGACCGCAACGGTCTTCAGGATGCCGCGGATGTTGTTGACGACCAGCGTTGCGAGCGCTTCGCCTTCGACGTCTTCAGCGATGATCAGCAGCGGACGGCCTGCCTTCGCGACTTGTTCGAGCACCGGCAGCAGATCGCGGATGTTCGACACCTTCTTGTCGTGCAGCAGCACGAACGGGTTCTCGAGAACGGCGACTTGCTTGTCCGGGTTGTTGATGAAGTACGGCGACAGGTAGCCGCGGTCGAACTGCATGCCTTCGACGACGTCCAGCTCGTCGGCCAGCGACTTGCCGTCTTCGACGGTGATCACGCCTTCCTTGCCGACCTTGTCCATCGCTTCAGCGATGCGATCGCCGATCGACGAGTCGCTGTTCGCCGAGATCGAGCCGACCTGTGCGATTTCCTTGTTCGTCGTGCACGGCTTGCTGATCTTCTTCAGCTCTTCGACAGCCGCTGCGACTGCCTTGTCGATGCCGCGCTTCAGGTCCATCGGGTTCATGCCCGATGCGACGTACTTCATGCCTTCGCGAACGATCGATTGCGCGAGGACGGTTGCCGTCGTCGTGCCGTCGCCTGCGTTGTCACTGGTCTTGGAAGCGACTTCCTTGACCATTTGCGCGCCCATGTTCTGGAGCTTGTCCTTCAGCTCGATTTCCTTCGCGACCGACACGCCGTCCTTGGTGACCGTCGGGCCGCCGAAGCTGCGCTCGAGCACCACGTTGCGGCCCTTCGGACCCAGCGTGACCTTCACTGCGTTGGCGAGAATGTTCACGCCTTCGACCATCTTCGAGCGGGCGGAATCGCCGAATACGACGTCTTTAGCTGCCATCTTCTAACTCCTTGGATTCTTGGGAATATGTACCGTTAGTGGACGCTTACTTGGCGTTGACCACGGCCATGATGTCTTCTTCGCGCATCACCAGCAGTTCCTGGCCGTCGACCTTGACGGTCTGGCCGGCGTACTTGCCGAACAGGACGCGATCGCCGACCTTCACGTCGAGCGCGATCGGCGCGCCCTTGTCGTCGCGCTTGCCCGGGCCGATGGCCAGGACTTCGCCTTGGTCCGGCTTCTCAGCGGCTGCGTCGGGGATCACGATGCCCGAGGCGGTCTTGGTTTCCTGATCGAGGCGCTTGACGATCACGCGATCGTGCAAAGGACGAAGGTTCATATTCACTCCTCTCTTGACTGAGATTGAAGAACGCTTGGGAATCTGCCCGGCGGGACGCCCGGCAGAAAATTGTTAGCACTCTCGTGCAGCGAGTGCTAATTATATGGACGGGTTTTGACAAATTCAAGAAGGGGGGAAGCACGATTTTTACGCGCGTCCGAACGGCCCGAAGCGCACCGCAAAACCCAAACAATATGATTTAAAAACATAGACTTACAGAAAATCCCCAGACTCGTCGCGGCGCCTTCACGCCAACTTGCGGGCGATCCGCCCCTGTTGGATACCGGGTAAGCACGGGGTGTCCGAACACGCTGCCCACCCACCTTGCCGGCCGCGCGATGCCGCGAATTTCGTCGGTCGAACGTCGCCCCTGCCTGGATCGTGTCGTGAGTCGTCCGGCTCCTGACGCCGCCCCCCTCCCCGAACACATCGACACTGATCAATTCATTCATTTTCATTACGCCGATATTTACATTTCCGATGCTTTGGAAACATGCGTCAGGCCCTATCCGTAAGACCGGCAATTACATCCAGTAATTTAGATGCGAATCATTCTCGTTTGCATTGACTTTATTGTTTGATGCTCCTACGATGCGCCGCGTTGCGTTCATCTTCATGCCTTGGCCACCCGTCGCCGAGCGTTCGAAGAGCGCCGGAAAAGCAGGACTCCAGATCAAATGGAACCAGGGGGTTAGACATGAAGTTTGCATCGTCCAATGGAGACGGCATCCGCGCGCGGCTGCGCCCGGCCGCGCGCGCGGCCCTCTTCGTCTGCGGCTCGCTCGTCAGCGCCGCCGCGTTCGCCGCCGCGTCCGTCGACGCGCAGCCGGGGGCTCCCGAAGCCGACCTCGCGATCCAGGCCAAGCCGACCGACATGTGGACCGGCGTCTGGACCCGCCAGAGCCTGCTCGGCGACATGGGCGGCATCCGCCCGTGGCTCGGCAAGTACGGCGCGACGCTGTTGATCACCGAAACCAGCGAATACCTCGCGAACCTGCGCGGCGGCCTGAACCGCGGCGGCACCTACGACGGGCTGACGACGGCGACGCTGACCGTCGACACCCGCAAGGCGATCGGCCTGCCGGGCGGCACGTTCAACGTCAGCGCGCTGCAGATCCACGGCCGCAACCTGAGCCAATACAACCTCGGCACGCTCAACACTGCGAGCGGCATCGAAGCGCAGGACACGACGCGACTGTGGGAGCTGTGGTACCAGCAGTCGTTCCTCGACAGGCGCGTCGACGTGAAGATCGGCCAGCAGAGCCTCGACCAGGAATTCATGGTCAGCACCTACGCGAACACGTTCGTCAACACGATGTTCGGCTGGCCCGCGCTGCCGTCCTACGACCTGCCGAACGGCGGCCCCGCGTATCCGCTCGCCGGACTCGGCGTGCGCGTGCGCGCGCAGCTCACGCCGAAGCTCACCGCGCTCGCGGGCGTGTTCGACGGCGATCCGCTCGGCAACAACCCGAACAACCTGAGCGGCACGAACTTCAACCTGCACAACGGCGCGCTCTACATCGGCGAGCTGCAGTACGCGCTGAACCAGCCGTCCGAAGGCGAGATGGACACCGGCCATTCGAACGGGCTGCCCGGCACCTACAAGATCGGCGTCTGGTATCACAACGGCCGCTTCGCCGATCCGCGCATCGGCACCGACGGTCTGTCGCTCGCCGATCCGGCATCGAACGGCAACGCGCAGCAGCGCCACGGCAACGCCAGCTTCTACGCGGTCGCGGACCAGATGATCTGGCGCCCGGACCCGACCGGCGCGAAAAGCCTCGGCGTGTTCGCGCGCGTAATGGGCGCGCCCGGCGACCGCAATCTCGTCAGCTTCGCGGCGAACGCCGGCGTCGTGCTGAAGGCGCCGTTCGAAGGCCGCGACAACGACAGCGTCGGCCTCGCGGTCACGTACATCAAGATCGGCAATCATGCGACGTCGCTCGACCGCGACCAGATCGCGTTCTCGAACGGCCCGTACGGTGTGCGCACGCAGGAGACGACGGTCGAGGCGACCTACCAGTACCAGATCAACCCGTGGTGGACGATCGCGGCGGACGCGCAGTACACGTTCAACGCAGGCGCCGGCCAGAATCCGGCCGACCCGACCCAGCCGCTGCGCAACACGTTCGTGCTCGGCGCGCGCACGGTCATCACGTTCTGATCGTCCGCGCGTCGCCACCTGCCCGCCCCGTATCCCGTTTTCGCGCGCCGGCCGCCGGCGCGCCTCCCAGGAGACTCCGCATGATCGAATCCGCCCCGCTTCGCCGCCTCGCGACGATCGCGCTGGCCGCGGCCGCGCTGGCCGCCGCTGCCTTCGCGCACGCCGAGCCGCAAGGCTTCCTCGAGACGCTGCACCGCCACGCGACGCTCGTCAACACGGTCCCGGACAACGGCGACCAGAACCCGTACGCGATCGCGGTCGCCCCCGTGTCGGCCGGCACGATCCAGCGAGGCGACGTGCTCGTCGACAACTTCAACAACGCCGCGAACCTGCAGGGCACCGGCAGCACGATCGTCAACTATCGCCCGTCGACGAAGCAGCTGAGCCTGTTCGCGTCGATCCCGCGCGACCTGAAGGCGTGCCCGGGCGGCGTCGGCCTGTCGACCGCGATGACGATGCTGAAATCCGGCTGGGTGATCGTCGGCAGCACGCCGAGCAACGACGGCACGACCAACACCAAGGGCGCCGGCTGCCTGGTCGTGCTCGATCCGCACGGCAAGATCGCGTCGACGTGGTCGACCCCGAACATCAACGACCCGTGGGGCAACATGGCCGTGGTCGACCGCGGCGACAGCGCGACGCTGTTCGTCAGCATGGCCGGATTCGGCGTCGGCGGTGCCGACGGCAACCCGCCCGTCTACAAGCAGGCGACCGTGCTGCGTCTCGACCTTGCGATCCCCAATGGCCAGCCGCCGGTGATCAAGCAGGAGACGGTGATCGCGAGCGGCCTCGGCGCGCAGGCGGACAAGAGCGTGTTCCTCGTCGGCCCGACCGGGCTCGCGTTGTCCGGCGACCAGAAGAAGCTGTACGTGTCCGATGCGATCGGCAACCGAATTGTCGAGATCGACGATCCGCTGACCCGCGACACGAGCGCGGGCGTCGGCCGACAGGTCACGGCAGACGGCTTCCTGCACCGCCCGCTTGCGCTCGCGACCGCGCCGAACGGCCATCTGCTCGCGACCAACGCGCTGAACGGCCAGGTGGTCGAGATCGACCCCGTCGCCGGCAAGCAGCTGTATGCGCGCTGGATCAACACCGACAAGGCGCAAACGCCGCCCGGCAGCGGCGACCTGTTCGGCATCGCGATGACGCCGGAAGGCGACGGCTTCTACTTCGTCGCCGACGATGTCAACACGCTGATGCTCGCGAAGTGACGGAACCGACCATGGCAGACGATCTCAACCAGCCGCCGCGCCCCGCGCGACGCGGCTTCCTGAAGGCCGGCGGCGCGGCGGTGGCCGCGGGCCTCGCGGCAGCGTCGATGCCCGCCGCGCATGCGGCCGACGCGCCGCCGCCGAACGCGCCCGCGCACGACGACGTCGAGCCGTTCTACGGCAAGCACCAGGGCGGCATCACGACGCCGCAGCAGCGCCACGCGTATTTCGCGGCGCTCGACCTGACTACGACCAAGCGCGCGGACGTGATCGCGCTGCTGAAAACCTGGACCGACGCCGCCGCGCGCATGTCGCGCGGTGAGACCGCGCAGCCGCTCGTCACGTCGGGCGGGGACGACGCGGCCCCCGTCGACGGCGGCGACGCGCTCGGCATCGGCCCCGCGCGGCTCACGATCACATTCGGCTTCGGGCCGGGGATGTTCGCGCTCGCCGGCAAGGACCGCTACGGCCTCGCGAAGCACCGCCCCGCCGCGCTCGTCGACCTGCCGCGCTTCAACGGCGACCAGCTGCTGCCCGAGAAGACCGGCGGCGACCTGTTCATCCAGGCTTGCGCGGACGATGCGCAGGTTGCGTTCCACGCGGTGCGCCAGCTCGTGCGCCTCGGCGCAAGCGCCACGCAGATGCGCTGGGGCCAGGCCGGCTTCACGTCCGGCAAGCCCGGCGAGACGCCGCGCAACCTGATGGGCTTCAAGGACGGCACGATGAATCCGCCGATGTCCGATCCGGCCGCGATGAACGAATTCGTGTGGGCCGGCAGCGAAGGCCCCGCATGGATGAACGGCGGCACCTACACGGTCGTGCGCCGCATCCGCATCACGCTCGAGCACTGGGACAACACCGAGCTCGGCTTCCAGGAGCAGGTGGTCGGCCGTCACAAGTACAGCGGCGCGCCGCTCGGCCAAAAGCACGAGTTCGAGCCGCTCGACCTCGACGCGGCCGACAAGGACGGCAACCCGGTGATTCCCGACAACTCGCACGCGCGCCTCGCGTCGCCGCAACTGAACAACGGCGCGCAGATCCTGCGCCGCGCGTATTCGTACAACGACAGCACCAACTTCTACATCGAGCGCTGGCCGCCGTGGCGCCAGCAGACCGAGTACGACGCGGGGCTGATGTTCGTCGCGCACCAGCGCGACCCGCGCCGCGGCTTCATCCCGATCAACGAGAAGCTCGCGAAGCTGGACATCATGAACCAGTTCACCACGCACGTCGGCAGCGCGATCTTCGCGTGCCCGCCGGGCGCACAGCCTGGTTCGTTCATCGGCGCGGCGCTGTTCGGCGCGTAGTTCGACACGCCAGCCGGCCTTTCCGGATTCACTACCCGATTACCGACATGAAGACTTCTCCCGTCAGCCGCCCGATGCGGCACCTCGTCGCCGCGGCCGCCGCTGCGCTGATGCTGGCCGGCGCGCTGCACGTGACGCCCGCGCATGCCGCCACGCTCACGCTGTACAACGCGCAGCACGAGCAGGTCGTCAACCAGCTCGTCAAGGACTTCGAAGCACAGAGCGGCATCAGCGTGAAGGTGCGCTCGGGCGAAGGCCCGGCGCTCGCCGCACAGCTCGTCGCCGAAGGCGACCGCACGCCGGCCGACGTGTATTTCACCGAGAACTCGCCAGAGCTGGTGCTGCTCGACCACAAGGGCCTGCTCGCGAAAGTCGACGCCGATGCGCTGAAGGCCGTGCCCGCGCGCTTCAACGCGACCGACGGCAACTGGCAGGGCGTGCTCGCGCGCGAGAGCGTGCTGATCTACAACACGGCCAAGCTCCAGCCGCCGCAGTTGCCCGCGTCGCTGCTCGATCTGGCGAAGCCGGAATGGAAGGGCAAGGTCGGCGTCGCGCCGAGCGACGCCGACTTCCTGCCGCTCGTGAGCGCGGTGCTCGCGCTGCACGGCGAAGCCGCGACGCTGCAATGGCTGAAAGGCCTGAAGACCAATGCGCAGATCTTCGACGACGAGGAAGGCGTGACGGCGGCCGTCAACCGGGGCGGCGTCGTCACCGGCATCGTCAACAACTACTACTGGGCGCGCCTGCACGCCGAGCTCGGCGACAAGTCGACGAAGAGCGCCGTGCATCACTTCGCGCATGGCGACGTCGGCGGCGTCGTCAACGTGTCGGGCGCCGCGGTGCTGAAGGCGTCGAAGCATGCGGCCGACGCGCAGAAGTTCGTCGCGTATCTCGTCAGCGAGCGCGCGCAGAAGCTGATGGCGACGAGTCACGTCAGCTTCGAGTATCCGCTGCACCCGGGCGTCGCACCCGACCCGATCCTCAAGCCGTTCAACGAGCTGAGCCCACCGTCGATGTCGTTCGAGCAACTCGGCGACGACAGCCAGGCCGGCAAGCTGCTGCGCCAGGCCGGCCTGCTCTGAGCATGCTCGACGCCGTTCCCGCCACGCCCACCGTCGCCGCCGTCGCGCCCGGCGCCGGCCGCGGCGCGGCACGGCGGCGCGCGCCGCGCGCGCTCGTCGCGGCCGCGCTGCTCGGGCCGCTCGCGATCCTGCTGCCGATCGGCTTCACGCTGTATCGCGCGGCAACGCTCGGCGCGCAGGATGCGCTCGACCTGCTGTGGCGGCCGCTCGTCGGCGAACTGCTCGTCAATACGCTGCTGATCACGCTCGCGGCAACGCTCGCCTGCGCGGTGCTCGGCACGGCGGTCGCGTGGTGCGTCGAACGCACGACGCTGCCGCTGCGGCCGCTGTGGGCCGCGCTCGCCGCCGCGCCGCTCGCGGTGCCGCCGTTCGTCACGAGCTATGCGTGGGTGTCGATCAGCCTCGACCTGCAGGACTTCCTCGGCGCGCTGATCGTGCTGAGCGCCGCGTACTTTCCGCTCGTCTACCTGCCGGTCGCCGCCGCGCTGCGCGAGCTCGACCCCGCGCTCGAGGAAAGCGCGCGCACGCTCGGCTGCTCGCCTCGGCAGATCTTCATGCGGGTCGTGCTGCCGCAGCTGCGCCCGGCGCTCTACGGCGGCATGCTGCTCGTCGCGCTCGGCGTGCTGTCCGAATTCGGCGCGTTCATGCTGCTGCGCTTTCGCACCTTCACGACCGAGATCTACGCCGAATACCGCACGTCGTTCGACGGCGGCGGCGCATCGCTGTTCGGCTGCGTGCTGATCGCGCTGTGCCTCGTCTGCGTGGCCGTCGAAGCGCGCGTGCGCGGCCGCGCGCGCTACGGGCTCACGCACCGCGCGGCGCGCCGCGCCGCGCTGCGCTACGAGCTCGGCGCATGGCGCGGCGTCGCCGTCGCGGGCTTCGTCGCCCTCACGGCCGCGACCCTCGGCGTGCCGCTCGCGACGATCGGCTACTGGCTCACGCAGCAAGGCGCCGCCGCGGTGACGCCGGCCGACGTGTCGCCCGCGCTGCTGTGGCACGCATCGCTCGTGTCCGCCGGCTACGGTCTCGCCGGCGCCGCGCTGACGACGCTGCTCGCGCTGCCGATCGCGTTCCTGCTGGCGCGCTTTCCGGGCCGCGTCGCAACGGCGTTCGAGCGCATCGCGATGACCGCGCAGGGCGTGCCGGGCATCGTGATCGCGCTCGCACTGGTCTCGCTGACGGTGCGGCTCGTCGAGCCGCTGTACCAGAGCGCGCCGATGCTGATCGGCGCGTACGCGATCCTGTTCCTGCCGCTCGCCGTCGTCAGCGTGCGCGCGGCGTTCCTGCACGTGCAGCAGCAGCTCGAGGAAACCGCGCGCGCGCTCGGGCTCGGCTGGCGGCAGACCTTCATGCGCGTCGTGCTGCCGCTCGTCGCGCCGGGGCTCGGCGCGGCCGCGACGATGGTGTTCATCTCGGTCGTCACCGAGCTGAACGCGACGCTGCTGCTGTCGCCGACCGGCACGCGCACGCTCGCGACGCAGGTGTGGAGCGACACGTCGCAGCTCGCGTTCGCGGCCGCCGCGCCGTATGCCGCGCTGCTCGTCGCGCTGTCGCTCGGCGCGTCCGTCGTCCTGTTCCTGCTGCTCGGCCGGGCCTCCGTGCGCGCGTGAGCCGCCATCCGCCCGCCCCGCCCTACCCGATCCCTCCATGAGCGAACTCCGAATCCGCGGCCTCTCCAAGTCCTTCGGCGCACACGCGGTGCTGCACGACGTCGACCTGACGGTGCGGCGCGGCACGCTCGTCGCGCTGCTCGGCCCGTCGGGCAGCGGCAAGACCACGCTGCTGCGCATCCTGTGCGGTTTCGAGCGTGCGGACCGCGGCACGGTCGACATCGACGGCCGCTGCGTCGCATCGGCCGACACGCACGTCGCACCCGAGCGGCGGCGCATCGGCTACGTGCCGCAGGAAGGGGCGCTGTTTCCGCATCTGACGGTCGCGGACAACATCGCATTCGGGCTGCCGCGCGCGGCGCGACGCGCGCAGCGGCGCGTCGGCGAACTGCTCGAGATGGTCGGCCTGCCGGCGTCGTATGCGAGCCGCGCGCCGCAACAGCTCTCCGGCGGCCAGCAGCAGCGCGTCGCACTGGCGCGCGCGCTGGCGCCCGAGCCGTCGCTCGTGATCCTCGACGAGCCGTTCTCGGCGCTCGACACGTCACTGCGGCACGAGACGCGCGGCGCGGTCGCCGTCGCGCTCGCCGCGGCCGGCGCGACGTCGGTGCTCGTCACGCACGACCAGCCCGAGGCGATGACGCTCGGCGACGAAGTCGCGGTGCTGTGGCAAGGCCGCCTTGTGCAGACGGCCGCACCGCAGACGCTCTACCGGCAGCCCGTCACGCGCGACGTCGCGTCGTTCGTCGGCCAGGCCGTGCTGCTGGCGGGACAGGTGCGCGACGGCCGCATCGTGTGCGCGCTCGGCGAGCTGCCGCTCGTCGCGCCGCTGCCCGACGGCCCGGCCGATGCGATGCTGCGCCCCGAGCAGATTCACGTCGCGCGCGCGGCGCTTGCCGACGCCGCATGCGGCCATCCGGCGCAGGTGGAATCCGCGCAATTCGCGGGGCAGGACGCCGACGTGGTCGCGCGCCTCGCGGCCGCGCCCGACACGCTCGTGCGTGCGCGGGTGCCCGGCCATCGCTGTCCAGCCGTCGGCGAGCGTGTCGCGCTCGCGGTCGACGGCGCGGTGATGGCGTACCTGCGCTGAGGTTCGCGGCGCGGGGCGCCGCACCTCACGCCCGCCCGCACGCCGGCATGCGGATCATTCAATGCGTCGCGTGCTTCGCCGTCTTGCCCGCGCGCGGCGGCGGCCGGCAGATCGCGCACGCCTTGCGCCCGTGCAATTCGTACTTGTGCCCGATGAACCTGCCGCCGCAGCGAGGGCACGGCGTCATCTGCAGGATCCCGCCGCTGAAGAAGCGCACGAGCGTCCACGCGCGCGTCAGGTCGAGCTGCACGTCCATGCCCGCATGCGTGCAGTGCTCGCGATACAGCCGATAACCCTTCGTCAGCGCGTCGAGGTGCGAGCAGCGCGCCTCGTCCTTGAGAAACAGGTAGGTGTTGTAGAACAGCGATGCGTGGATGTTCGCCTGCCACGTCATGTACCAGTCGGCCGACGAAGGCAGCATGCCCTTCGGCGGCGACGCGCCTTTCACCTCGCGGTAGAGCCGGATCAGGCGCTCGCGCGACAGCGTGAGCTCGGATTCGAGCAGCTGCATGCGCGCGCCGAGCTCGATCAGATCGACGGCGCGCGACACTTCGCGCGCGTATTCGATGAGGCTTGCCTTCGACACGGCCGCCCCCGTCACGCGAACTGCGCGGCCGGCTGGCCCGCCAGCAGGATCGCCGCATGCGTGTGCGCGACGTCGGCATGCATCGGCGACTTCGCGAGCGCGGACAGCATCGCGTGATCGCCGAACCGGAAGCCGCACAGCAGCTGGTCGCAGGTCGCAAGCCGCGTCGTCTGCGCGAGCGTCAGCGTCGACAGCAGCTCGGCGAGCGGCGCCGACAGGCCGAGCCGGAACATGCCCGCCTCGCGATCGTCGTGCAGCAGGCGTTGCGCGAGCATCAGATAAGACAGGTTGATGTCCCGAATCGAATCCAGCGTCTCGTTGTTATGGTTCACGTCTCTCTCCGTTGAGGCGGGGTCGCCGCGTGTGACCGGCGTGCATCGCCGGCCTGCCGTTCGTCATCGCTCCATGGGGGCGCCGTCGCGCGCGCCGCCGGACATACCCGGCGTTCAGCATCCGCCGCGCACGTCCGACACGCCCTCGGCAATGAGGCTCTTCGCCAGTTCGCGTAAAAGGTGCTCGGTCAACGCGCCGGCGCCGTTCTGGGCGAGGCGTTGCAATTCGATCAGGTCCTGGGCTGCGCGGCTCATGATGGTCTCCGTGTGGTTTTGAATACGGGTTGTCAAGCTGCTGGTTCGACAAAAAGGAAGCCAGCCACTCAAGCCTCATGCAGCGTTCGATCGCTGAACCGGGCACGGAGGCGTCCGTCGTGGGGATATCGGCACCTGCGTCGGGGGCAGGTTCGATCACGTCGGACGAAAAACGGAATACGTTTGTTGTGAGGAAAGTATCGGCAACGGCGGGCGTGATTTAAATCATCGAATGCCGATCTTCACGTCATATTTTTGCGCGCCGTGGTGTAGGGATTCGCCGACAGGGCCGGCGCGCCGCTGACAGCCCCGCGCGGCGCCTTCGCCCCCGTGTCAGCCGCGGCCCGCCGGCCCGCCCTGCGGGTCCGCACAGCACGCGCGGCACGCGCCGGCGACGGGCGCGAACGAGCGACCGTCCGTCTCGACGCAGGCGCCGAGCAGTTGCGCGAGCCCGCGCGCGCCTTCGCGCATCACGACGTCGTGATTCCATTTGAACAGCGGACGGGCCAGCGGCGCGAGCCAGTTCATCCAGCGCAAGTGCGTGCGGATGTGCCAGTCGTAGCGAACGACCGTGCGCTCGGCATCGCCGGCGAACGACCAGCGGCCGTCGCCCTCGACCGCGCCGCTCGCGCGGCCCTCGAGCACGCGCATCGGCTCGACGCGCAGCACGCGTATGTCGAAGCTCAGCCGGTACGGCAGCGCGCCCTTCCATGTGTACCGATGCAGCGCGCCGATGCCGTGCGGGTCGCCGCACTCGACCTCGACGGTCCGCTCCGCCCCCTTCCACCAGTCCGGCCACATGTCGACCTGGTAGATCGCGGTCCAGACCGCCGCCAACGGCGCGTCCACCCGCCACGTCGTCGAGAACCGGTACTCAGCCATGCCGCCTCCGGCATATCAGGGATCGAAGAAATGATCGGGGAACGCGACGTCGATCTCGACGTCGTCGAGCGTGACGGTCTCGAGCGGCCGGTCGTCGCCGTCCGCGAAGCTGACCACCTTCAGCGGAAAGCCGTCCCCGGCGTCGAGCCATAGCTGGTAGCGATGCACGCCCGCCACCGCATGCGCGGGCGCGCCGGTGACGGTGACGCGCAGCGCGGTCCGGCCGCCGACCGGCTCCTCGCCCTGCAGCACGGTCACGCCGCCTTCCTGAAGCGCGCGCACGTTGCGCAGCAGCTCGCCGACATCGGACTGGTCGACCCGGCGGCCGCTCGGGTCGCGCACGAGCGGATTGGCGGGCGCCAGCGACAGCGCCGGCGGCAGGTGCGCACCGAACGGCCGCACCCGCACCTTGCGGCTGACCGGATCGTAGACCAGCACCGCGCCATGATGCGGCGCAACGAAATCCATCCGGATATAGCCGGGCTTGCGGTACGCGTAGCGGATCTCGGTATGCTCGCCCTGCCGCGGCCACGCACGGATCGTCGCCCGGTACGAGCTCGCCTGCTCGAAATGCGTCTGCGCGACGGTCACGGGGTCTGCGGTCATGCTCGCTCCAAGCAACGCGGCGGCGGCCAGCCATCCGGCAATCACGGCGCCCCCTCGACCTCCAGCACGCCCTCCATGCCGCGGTCGCGGTGGCTCTTGAGGAACAGCAGCCGATGCGTGCAATAGTAGGCGAAGCGGCCCGCCTGCGTCGGCGTGAAGCGGAAGGTCCTCGGCGTGGTCGACAACTCGGTGCGCACCGCGATGCCGGCCTGCGGCGCGTCGATCGCGAAGCTGTGCGGCGTCAGCCCGGCCTCCTTCGACACCGTCAGCTCGACCGGGACGCGGGCCTTCACGATCACGTGGCTCGGGTGAAAGAAGTAGCTGCCGCCGACGATCGCGATCCGCTGCACGCCGTCGGCGTCGACCGGCACGCGCACCGGCGCATCGTCGGCGGCGCGCGCGGCGCCCATGCCGGCCGCGCCGGCCGCCAGTGCAAGCAACAGGATTCGGGCCGTCCGCCACATCGCATCCTCCGTTTCCGCGCTACGCGGCTCGTCATCCCTTCCACGCGTCGGTCGAGCCGCCGAGCGCGCCGCACGCTTCCATCGCGATCTCGCGCAGGCGCGGCTCGCTGCCGCGGCCGGACAGCGCATAGCCCATCCCGCGATCCGACCAGAAGTAGGTGCGGCGGCCGTCGGCAACGAGCGCGCGCGGCGCCACGCTGCGCCCGCCGAACACGGTCGCGTACAGCGTCACGCGCTCGCCGTCCGCGCGCTGGTACATGAACTGCGCGGCCGGCCCCGATACGCCGGGCAGCAGCCGCCCGCCGATCAGCGTGTAGCCGTATTCGGCGAGCGACGGCGCGCGCACCGGCTGGCCGACGCGCTCCGACAGCCACGCCGCGAGCCGCTCCGGCTCGCTCGCGCCGATTTCGACCGGGTGCTGGAGATCGATCGCGTACACCGCGTACGCAACGTCCGCGCGCGCGGCAAACGCCGGCGTCCCGCCGAACGTCGTCCATCCGGCATGCAGCGCGAGGCCGAGCAGCAGCCCGGCCGCGAGCCCGCCGAGGCCGGCCGCGACGGCGCGACGCCACGATGCGCGGCGCTGCACGAACAGCACCGGCGCCGCGCCGGGCAGCGGGAACAGCGCCTGCAGCGCGGCGCGCTGCGCACGGTAATGCGCGAATCGTTCGGCATCCTCGTGATTCGCCTGCAGGCGTTCGAGCACCTCGCTGCGCTCCGGCCCGGACAGCTCGCCGTCCAGCAGCGCGGACAGCAGCCGGGCCGACGCGTCCGCGTCGTGTTCGTTCGAGGGCTTGCGCGAATCGTCCATCATGTCTTCCTGATCACCCGTAGCGCGGCGTGCTGGCTCGCCGACGCATCGTCCGACAACAGCGCGCGCATGTGCTCGCGCGCCCGCGCCAACCGCGACATCACGGTGCCCACCGGCACCGCCAGCACCTGCGCGGCCTCCTGGTAGCTCAGCTCCTCGAGCGCCACCAGCAGCAGCACCTCGCGCTGCTCGACGGGCAGCCGGTACAGCGCGCGCTGCACGTCGCGCAGCAACAGCCCGCTGATCTCGCCCGCGGGCGCGGCCATCGTCTGCCAGGGCGCGGTCGCGTCATCCACCGCGATCTCGCGCCGCGCGCGCAGCTGGTCGATGAAGCGGTGACGCAGCAGCGTCAGCAGCCACGCGCACAGGTTGCCGTCGACGCGCGGCGGCTTGTTCAGCGCGCGTTCGAGCGTGTCCTGCACGAGATCGTCGGCCCAGGCCGGGTCGCCCGTCAGCGCGCGTGCATACCGCGTCAGGCGCGGCAGCCATACCAGCAGGTCCGATTCGTAGCTCATCCGGACACCTCGCGCAGGGTCGCGCCGTCACGGCCGCGCAACGTGCCACATGCCGCCCATCCCGTCTCCTCCCGCGTCACCCGGCTTGCCGTCCGTCTTCCACCGGTACAGCGGGTGTCCCTTGTACGCCCATTGCATCTTGCCGTCGTCGCGCTTGACGAGACTCCATGCACCCGACGCCTTGTCATAGGCATCGGCGAGCGCCGGCGGCCAGCTGGCCGTGCAGGCGCTGTCGCACTGGCTCTTGCCGGGCGCGTCGCGATCGAACGTGTACAGCGTCATCCGGTCTTCGTCGACGAGCTTCCCGCCGCTGACCTGCGGCAGCTCCGCGGCGGCGGGCAGCGCCGCCCCGATCGTCAGCGCGGCGACGAGCAGCATCCGTTTCATTCCCGCTCTCCTTCGCATGGCATGGCGACGCACACGGCGCCGCCGGGCGCGGACGCGGCCGTCGCGAAACGGGAGAATCGACGCCATCGTGAAAATTATCCCGCCGCGCGGCCGCGCCGTGACTCAGTAAATAAACGGACGAGCGCAGCCGATTATTCCCTCGCGACCCGACAAATGCGTGGAAGCGGCAAGTGACGGCCGGGTTCGCGGGGTGCGCAAGCGGGGTCGAATGGAAAAGGCGGCATGACATCGCTTTCATGCCGCCTTGCTTGACCGCCGGCGGACAACGGCGATGCGCGCCGCTGCCCGGGGTCTCCCGCTGCGTTACTCGGCAGTGCGCCCGTCAGCGTCGTCAGCGTCGTCAGCAGCGACGACACCGGCGCCAGCGGGTTGTTCGCCGAGCCGCCGCCCGAGTGCGGCGTGACCGACACGCTCGGCGTCGAGCCGAGCGCCGTGCCCACTGCGGCGCCGGCCGAGTTGACGACCGTGGCCGTCGCGGTCGCGCCGGTCGTCAGCGCCGTGCCGATCGCACCGGCCGTGCTGCCGGCCCGCTCAGCCGAAGCGCGCCGGCCGATAAGGATGGGGATCGATGTAGGTCGGTGCCCCCGTCATCATCTCGGCGAGCAGGCGGCCGGTCGCGGGGCCGAGCGTCAGCCCGTGATGGCAGTGGCCGAACGCGAACCACAGCCGCGGGTGCCGCGGCGCCGGCCCGATCACCGGGCGCATGTCGGGCGTGCACGGCCGCATCCCGAGCCACGGCGCGGGATCGAGCCGCTCGCCGATGCCGAACGCGTCGCGCGCGAGCGGCTCCGCGCGCGCGAGCTGGATGCCGGTCGGCGGTGCGCCGCGCAGCGCGATCTCGACGCCGGTCGTGAGCCGCAGGCGGCCGCCGTCCATCGGCGCGACCACGAAACCTTCCTCGGTGTCGCAGACGGGCACGGTGAGCGGCGTGCGCGTCGGCCGGTAATGCATGTGATAGCCGCGCTTCGCGCGCAGCGGAATCCGGTAGCCGAGCGGCGCAAACACCTGGTCGGACCACGGGCCGAGCGCGAGCACCGCCGAGCCGGCCGCGATCCGTCCATGCGCGGTGTCGACGCTCCAGCCGTCGCGTTCCTGCGCAAGCGTGGTCGCGTCGCCGAGCGCGAACGTGCCGCCGTCGCGCTCGAACAGCCGCGCGTACGCCTTCGTCAATCCACCCGGATTCGACACGGTCTTCGGGTCCTGCCAGTGGAACGCGCCGCAAAACGCGTCGCCGAGGCCCGGCTCCCGGTCGCGCAACGCACGGGCGTCGAGCACGGCCATCCGCAGCCCATGTTCGTCCGCGATGCGCCGTTGTGCGCGCGCTTCAGCGTCGAACAGCGCGGGCGAACGGAACGCCTCGAGCCAGCCGCCGTCGTGCACGAGCGGCTGCGCGTCGGTGCGCGCGAGCAATGCGTCATGCTCGGCAACGCTCGCCGCGACGAGCGGCAGCATGTCGCGCGCGGCGGCCGCGAGCCGCTCGGGCGACGATTCCCGCCAGAAGCGCGCGAGCCAGCCGGCATAGGCGGGCAGCGCCTTGTAGTCCCAGTAGAGATCGACCGAGCGGTTGCGCAGGTAGCGCAGCAGCGTGCCGAAGTTGCGCGGAAACGCATACGGCACGACCGACGAACGCTCGATCAGCCCCGCGTTGCCGTGGCTCGTTTCCTCGCCCGGCGCGCGCCGGTCGACGAGCGCGACGCGCAGGCCGCGATCCTGCAGGTGCAGCGCCGACGACACGCCGGCAATGCCGGCCCCCAGGACGATGACGTCGAAATCCATGCTTCCTCGCACTGCGTCGAGATTCGGTGCGACGCGCGCCGGGTCGTGCGCCCGGCGCGGCCGTGCTTACTTCGCGATGATGTCGCGCTTGAAGTACTTCTGCGACAGCGCGCTCAGCGTGCCGTCCTTCTTCAGCGCATCGAGCGCGCCGACGAGCTTCGCCTGCAGCGCCTTGTCGCCCTTGCGCATCCCGAAGCCCGTGCCTTCGCCGAGCGTCGCCGGGTCCTTCAGCGGCTCGCCGACGATCTGGTAATCGCGGCCGGCCGGCTTGTCGAGGAAGCCGTCCTGCGCGGTCTGCGCTTCCTGCACCGCGGCGTCGAGGCGGCCCGCGACGAGATCCGCGTAGATCTGGTCCTGATCCTGGTACGACACGATCGACACGCCCGCGCCGGCCCAGTGCGCCTTCAGGAAATCCTCCTGCGACGAGCCCTGCAGCACGCCGACGCGCTTGCCGCGCAGGCTTGCCGCGTCCGGCAGCAGCGGCGAGCCGTGCTTCGCGACCATCACGATCGGCACGACGTAGATCGCCGGCGTGAAATCGATGCTTTGCCGGCGCTTCGCGGTGATGTTCATCGCCGAATTGATCGCGTCGAACTTGCGCGCCTGCAACGCGGGAATCAGCCCGTCGAACGCGTTCTCGACCCACACGCACTTCATCTTCAGCTTCGCGCACACGGCGTTGCCGACGTCGACGTCGAAGCCCTGCAGTTGCCCGGCCGGCGTCTTGCTCTCGAACGGGGGATAGGCGGCTTCGATCCCGAAGCGCAACGTATTGGCGGATTGTTCCGCGTGGGCCGTGACGGCCGCGCCCGCGAAGGCCGCGGCAGCGCAAAAGGCAAGCTTCCAGTTCATGACGTGTCCTGTCCGGGTTGAGGCAATGAAGATCGGCAGCGCGACTCCATGCACGCGAAATATAGACTGAAAGTCTACTATGGACTATAGGGGATACGATAATCGTACCCCGGTTTTGCTTCGCCGGGATCGACACCCGTCCATCTAATGCCTTGATTTCAGGCACTTTTTCAAAGCCTGTCGGAACGACGGACAGCCTGAAAAGAAAAACTCGCCCGACATCATGAGTCTATATTAGACTTTTCGTCCATCACGAACACCGCCGGACGCCACGTCGCGAGACCGCTCGTCCGGCCCCACTGGAGACGCATCCATGACGCAAGCCGCCCCGACCCTGCCGCTGACCGTCGACGACGCGATGGTGCGCGCCGCCCTGCCGTCGCTCGACGTGCTCGGCACGCTGCGCCGCATGTTCGCCGCGCTCGGGCAAGCACGCGCGGTGCAGCCGCCGCAGACGCTCACGCTGTTCCCCGACCAGGCCGGCGACTTCATCACCTATCTCGGCGCGCTCGCCGACGAGCAGGTGTTCGGCGCGAAGCTGTCGCCGTACATCGTGACGGGCGAAAAACCCGACGGGAGACCGATCGTCACCGCATGGACCGCGCTGATGTCGATGCAGACCGGCCAGCCGCTGATGTGGTGCGACGCGCAGCGCCTGACGATCGAGCGCACCGCCGGCACGACCGCGCTCGCGGTCGACTGCCTCGCGCCCGGCGATGCGAAGCATCTCGCGGTGATCGGCACGGGCGCGGTCGGCCTCGCGCACCTGCGGCACACGGCGGCGCTGCGCGACTGGGAGACGATCCGCGTCCATTCGCCGGCGCTGGCCGGCAACGCGGCGTTGCATGCCGAACTCGCGCGGCTGGACCCGCGTGCGCGGCCGGCCGACAGTGTCGACGCGTGCGTGCGCGACGCGGACGTCGTGATGCTGTGCACGTCGTCGGGCGTGCCGGTGCTCGGCGACGGAATGCTCACGCGCCCCGCGCTCGTCACGTCGATCAGCACGAACGTCGCGCAGGCGCACGAGATCCCGCCCGCGTGGCTGCCCGACATGGACGTGTACTGCGACTACCGGCACACGACGCCCGCGAGCGCGGGCGAGATGCAGCGCGCCGTCGCCGAGCACGGCTGGCGCGTCGAACGCATCGCGGGCGACCTGCCGGCGCTCGTGCACGGCGCGTGCCCGGCGCCGTCGCGCACGCGCCATGCGTTCTTCCGCTCGATCGGCCTCGGTCTCGAGGACGTCGCGATCGCGCATGCGCTCTACACGCACCTGACGCACGCATGAGCCGCGCGCGCACGCGAGCCCGATACAATGGCGCAACCGCCGCGGCGGCCGCGCCTCGGCGTGCCGGTGCGCCCGACCGCGGCTCACCCGAGAGTGCGATCCCGATGCGCAAGAAGAAATCTCCCGTCAAAGACCTGCTGCTGTCCCGCTACGCGCCGCTTGCCGACGGCATCGCGACGCTGTTCTTCCCCTACGCGGAAGTCGTGATTCACGACCTGCACGACCAGACCGTGCTGTACCTCGCGAACAACCTGTCGAAGCGCGAGGTCGGCGACGACTCCGCGCTCGAGGAAATCGACCACTCGGCGCGCGAGCGCGTGATCGGCCCTTACGAGAAGCTCAACTGGGACGGCCGGCGGATGCGCTGCGTCAGCAACATCCTGTTCGACGACGAAGGGCATCCGGCCGGGATGATGTGCATCAACTTCAACATCGCGGTGTTCGACGAAGTGCGCGCGACGCTCGACCTGTTCATCAAGGGCGCGGGCGTCGTCGCGCAGCCGGACGAGCTGTTCCGCGACGACTGGCAGGAACGCATCAACACGTTCCTGCACAGCTGGCTGCGCGAGCGGCAGATCGGCCTGAACGGGCTCACGCGCGAACATCGGCGCGAGCTCGTCGAGGCGCTTTACGCGGAAGGCGCGTTCCGCGGCAAGAGCGCGGCGAACTACGTCGCGAACGTGCTCGGGATGGGACGCGCGACGGTCTACAAGCATCTCAAGCATCTGAAGGACACGCAGGGCGACGCATAGGCGTCGAAGCAAAAAGTGATATAGTCGCGGTTACACTTTTTCCCGAACCGCCCTCCCATGCCGACCGCCTCCTCCCCCGCGCTTCGCCCGACGCTGACCGTCGAAATCTGGTCCGACCTGATCTGCCCGTGGTGCTGGATCGGCAAGCGCCGTTTCGACGAGGCGCTCGCCGCGTTCGCGCACGCGGACCGCGTCGACGTCGCGCTGCGCGCGTACCGGCTGTTCCCCGGCCAGCCGGTCGAGCCGGTCGAGGCGATGCTCGCCGGCAAGTATCGGCTGGCGCCGGCGCAGGTCGACCAGATGCTGCGGCAGGTAACCGACGCGGCCGCAAGCGTCGGGCTGCGCTACGACCTGCCCGGCACGCTCGTCGGCGACACGCTCGACGGCCACCGGCTCGTGAAGCTCGCGGAAACCACCGGCCGTGCGCATGCGCTGACCGAGCGGCTGTATCGCGCGTATTTCAGCGAGCACGGCTCGCTGTTCGATCACGGCACGCTCGCCGATCTCGCGGTCGACGCGGGGCTCGAGCGCGCGGCGGTCGAAGCGGTGCTGCGCAGCGACGCGTACCGGAGCGAAGTCGACGCCGACGTCGCGCGGGCCGAGGAGATCGGCGGCCGCGGCGTGCCGCTGTTCGTGTTCGGCGGGCGCTACGCGGTGTCCGGCGCACAGCCGGCCGACGTGTTCGCGCAGGCGCTCGAGCAGGCGTGGCAGGACGGCATCGTCGCGATCGGCGGCGACGACGCGGCCGCATGCGGCCCCGACGGCTGCGCGCTGCCGCCGCACGCGTAACAGTCCGCTTCACTGCTGCCAGAAACCGGCAGGAAGCCGCGCCGGGCGGCGTCTACAATGTGGCCTTTCATTCAAATAACTAACAGAGAGGCCACCTCCCCATGACCCACGGCATCCACGGCGAGAAGCGCTGGTACACGCTGATCGTCCTCTGCCTCGGCGTGCTGATGATCGTGCTGGACAATACGATCGTGAACGTCGCCCTTCCGTCGATCAGCGCCGACCTGCACTTCAGCGAGACGGCGCTCGTCTGGGTCGTCAACGCATACATGCTGACCTTCGGCGGCTGCCTGCTGCTCGGCGGCCGGCTCGGCGACCTGTACGGACACCGGCGCATGTTCCTCGCGGGCCTCACGGTGTTCACGCTCGCGTCGCTCGCCTGCGGCGTCGCACAGTCGCAGACGATGCTGATCGCCGCGCGCGCGGTGCAGGGGTTCGGCGGCGCGATCGTGTCGGCGGTGTCGCTGTCGCTGATCATGAACCTGTTCACCGAGACCGGCGAGCGGGCGCGAGCGATGGGCGTCTACGGCTTCGTCTGCGCGGGCGGCGGCAGCATCGGCGTGCTGCTCGGCGGGCTGCTGACGAGCGCGCTGTCGTGGCACTGGATCTTCCTCGTCAACCTGCCGATCGGCATCGCCGTCTACGCGCTGTGCACCGCGCTGCTGCCGCGCACGCGCGCGCCGGCCGCCGACGCGCGGCTCGACGTCGCGGGGGCCGTCACCGTGACCGCGTCGCTGATGCTCGCCGTCTACGGGATCGTCAACGGCAACGAGGCCGGCTGGCTGTCGACGCAGACCGTCGCGCTCGTCGGCGCGGCCGCCGCGCTGCTCGCGCTGTTCATCGCGATCGAGGCGCGCGTCGCGCACCCGCTGATGCCGCTCACGCTGTTCGCCAAGCGCAACGTCGCGCTCGCGAACGCGATCGGCGTGCTGTGGGCGGCCGCGATGTTCGCATGGTTCTTCCTGTCCGCGCTGTACATGCAGCGCGTGCTCGGCTACCAACCGCTCCAGGTCGGCCTCGCGTTCCTGCCGGCCAACCTGATCATGGCCGCGTTCTCGCTCGGGCTGTCGGCGCGGATCGTGATGCGCTTCGGCATCCGCGGCCCGATCGCCGCCGGCCTGCTGCTCGCCGCGTGCGGCCTCGCGCTGTTCGCGCGCGCGCCGGTCGACGGCGGCTTCGTGTGGCACGTGCTGCCCGGCATGACGCTGCTCGGCGTCGGCGCGGGCGTCGCGTTCAATCCGGTGCTGCTCGCCGCGATGGGCGACGTCGACCCCGCGGATTCGGGCCTCGCGTCCGGCATCGTCAACACCGCGTTCATGATGGGCGGCGCGCTCGGGCTCGCCGTGCTCGCGAGCCTCGCGGCCGCGCGCACCGATGCGCTCGCCGCAAGCCAGGCCGCGCCGCTCGACGCGCTGAACGGCGGTTATCACGTCGCGTTCGCGTTCGGCGCGGTGTTCGCGGCCGCGGCCGCGCTGATCGGCCTTGCGCTGCGCATCCGGCGGCAGGCCGTGGCAGGAAGCGGCGTCGGCAGCGCGATGCACTGATTTGGGGCATCGGCCGCAGGCGGCCGGGCCGCCGATTTTTAACGCAGTCGTACACCGCCCCGCCAGTTTTGCGACAATGTCGGACTTTGACGCGCGCGCCGCCGCCGCGCGCCGCCGAACGCCACCCAATCGCCTGCTGCCGATGTCGCTCCCTCATATCGATCTGCTGTACTCCCTGTCCGGCCTGTTCGTCGGCATCCTCGTCGGCTTGACGGGCGTCGGCGGCGGTTCGCTGATGACGCCGATCCTCGTGCTGCTGTTCGGCGTCCACCCGGCGACCGCGGTCGGCACCGACCTGCTGTACGCGGCCGCGACCAAGGCGACCGGCACGCTGGTCCACGGCCTGAAGGGCTCGGTCGACTGGCGCATCACGGGCCGGCTCGCCGCGGGCAGCGTCCCGGCGTCGGCCGTCACGCTGTGGATCCTTCACACGTACGGGATGCACACGCCCGGCGCCGCGCGGCTGATCCAGCTCGTGCTCGGCGGCGCGCTGCTGCTCACGTCGCTCGCGCTGATCTTCCGCCCGCAGCTCGCGGCGCTCGCCGCGCGCAACCCGCTCGCGCCGAGCCCGGCGCGCACGCTGTGGTCGACCGTGCTGACGGGCGTGGTGCTCGGCGTGCTGGTGTCGATGACGTCGGTGGGCGCCGGCGCGATCGGCGTCACCGTGCTCCTGCTGCTGTACCCGGCGCTCGCGACGACCCGCATCGTCGGCTCCGACATCGCGCACGCGGTCCCGCTCACGCTCGTCGCCGGCATGGGCCACTGGCTGCTCGGCTCGGTCGACTGGTCGATGCTGCTGTCGCTCCTGATCGGCTCGCTGCCCGGCATCGTGATCGGCAGCGTGCTGTCGACGCGCGCGCCCGAGCGCCTGCTGCGCAACCTGCTCGCGTCGACGCTCGTCGCGGTCGGCCTGCGGCTCGTGCTCGCGTGACGGCAGGCGCGCCATGCGCGCGCCGCTCCAGTCAAAAACGCCGCCCGGCTCGTGACCGGGCGGCGTTTTTTTACGTCGCGTCTTTTACCTCGCGTCAGGCGGCGCGTGCGCCGCCCGCGCTCAGTGGAGCTGCTGCTGTTGCTCCAGCTTCTGCTGGCGCAGCTGCTGCGCGCGCATCTGCAGCTTCTGCACGCGCTGCAACGCCGCGCGGTTCGCGAGGATGCCGTCGTAGAAGCTGCCGAGATCGCCCTTCAGCGCGGTCCGCGACGCGTCGTTCAGGTAGATCATGTGGCCCGACGGGTAGTTCTTGATCGTCAGGTTCTGCGCCTTGATCGTCGGATCGAGCGGCATCTGCGCGAGCGTCAGCTCGGTCTGGTGGAACGGCGTCACCGAGTCGAAGTAGCCGTTCGCGGACAGCACCTTCAGGTCCGGGTTCAGGCTCATCGACGAAGCAAGGTCGCCCGCCGTGTACAGCGTGTTGCCGCCGCCGCGGTTCGCACCGGTCGGGTCCGTATGGCTGAAGTCCCAGTTGTTGAACACCTGGTCGTTCAGGTCGACGAACGACGACGTCGACGTGTACTTCAGGTCGGTGTTCAGGTAGCTGTTCCACAGCACGGTGTACGCGCCGCCGATGTTGTTGATCGACGGATCGTTGCCGCCCGAGTTCGGCAGGATGAACGGCGCGATGCCCTGGCCCGTGTAGTTCGCGCGGCCGTCATACTGGCCGATCTGGATGCCCGGCACGAGCGTCAGGAAGAACGTGTACGGCGGGTTGTTGTTCGACGACGGCACGTTGCCGAGCGCCGCCGGGTTGCCGAAGGTCTGGATCAGCGAGACCGGATCGGTGCCGATGTACGAACCCATCTGCTGCGCGGTCTGCAGGTTCAGGTTCAGCCGCACGTTGACGAAGCCGCCGTCCTGCGGATTCGGCGCCTGCGCGAGCGGCGTCAGCACGTTGTCCGCGTAGTTGCGCGCCTGCACCATGTACGCGTCGAGGTCGGTCGGCGTCGGGGTGAGCGTCGTCTTCTTCCAGTAGAACGCGTCGGCGGCGAGCGTCGGGAAGATGCCGGTCGCGGACAGCGCGTTCGCGTAGTCGAGGATCGACGACTGCAGCGTGATCCCGTTCAGCTCGATGCCGTCCTCATGCAGCGCCCACGACACGACCGCGCTGCGCGCGGTGCCGTACGACTCGCCGAACAGGAACTTCGGCGAGTTCCAGCGCGAATACTTGGTCAGGTAGCGCTGGATGAAGCGGTCGATCGAGCGCGCGTCCTGGTCGACGCCCCAGAAGTCCTTGTTCTTCGCCGGGGCGATCGCCGCCGAGTAGCCGGTGCCGACCGGGTTGATGAACACGAGGTCAGAGCGGTCGAGCAGGCTGTCCGGGTTGTCGAGCAGCTTGTACGGCGCGGGCGGCGTGAAGTTCGGGAACGACGACTGCAGCCGCTTCGGGCCGAACGAGCCGAGCAGCAGGTAGACCGACGACGAGCCGGGGCCGCCGTTGTAGAAGAACGTGACCGGGCGCGGCTTCGACGGGTCGGGATTGTCCTGCGTGTACGCGACGTAGAACATCTTCGCGTTCGGCTGCGACGTGACCGGATCGATCGTCGTCAGGTGGCCGGCGGTGGCCGTGTACTTGATGACCTTGCCGCCGATCGACACCTGCCGGTGCACGACCGCCGCGCCTTCGGCGGCGTCGGTCACCGCGTCGTTGGGACCGGTGCCGTAGACGTCGGTGTCGACGAACGGCTGGTCGGCCTGCGCGGCGTTCGTCGCCGCGCCGGACGCCGGCGTATTCGCGGCCGTGGCCGCGGCGGCCGCGGCGGCGGACGGGCTCGCGCCGTCGTCGCCGCCGCACCCCGTGACGAGCAGCGCGGCGGCCGTCGCGGCGACGAGCGGGCCGCTCAGCGTCGTTCCAAATAGCGCGAAACCGTCTTTCAAGGACTTCAGTGTCGTCATTATTGCCTCTCGAACAGAACGATAAATATCGCCGGACGCAAAGGATGATTTGATCCGGCGTTCCGCACCAGGAGCGCATTCGTTATGCGACGCACTCCGAGTTTTTTACCGGATCGACGCAAATCGACCGGCATGATTTACCCCACCCGATATTCAGCAAGCAACCAATGGAATCAATTCCATTGAAAACGGCAATTCAAAATCAAGCGCGATTCCCGGCCATCGCGAGCCGCATGCAACCCGAAGACAAAGCCGCACCCCGCAAAGCCCGGCCGGACAAGGCCGCTTCGCTGCGAAAGGGCGAGCAATCCCGTTCGGCGGAGCGTCGATTAATCGCAAAATTGCGTTCAATCGCGGCTCGAGCCGAATTAATAAAATCGAAAGGATTATCTAATCGAAAGGAAAGGAATATGTGTCCCGGATAATTTATTAAATTAAGTGAAAACACCGGCGCATAATAGATTCCGGGTTTTCAGCCGTAAAGTAACAATTTGTTACGGCGCCGGTGTTTCGCCGGGAATCGAATCCGGGAAGCGATTCCCGCGTATGGCCGAAAAAAAGCCGGACGCGAGCGTCCGGCTTCGGGCGGGCGGCGGCGCCGGTTCAGAACGGCACGTCGAGCGCCCCCGCGCCGACCGTGATCGCATTGCCGCCCGGCGCGGCCGAGATCGGCGGCAGGTTCGCGGTCGTGAGCGCCGGCGCAGCGCCCGGCGTGCCGCCGCGCGGCACGGTGCGGATCACCTGCGACGGCGGCAGCGGCGCGCCGCTCTTCAGGTGCCGCCACATCAGGTTCAGCGCCTGCAGGTCGTAGTAATGCACGGGCACGAAGCGCGTATCGAAGCCGGCGACCGGCAGGAATGCGTCGAAGTGCTGACCGTTCGTCACCTCGTAGAACGCCAGCTGGCTGCGGCCGCCTTCGCTGATGCTGTTCTGCGCGACATACGCGCGCGACGCGTGGTTGACCGGCACGAGCGCATCGCTGCGGCCGTGCACGATGATCGCGGGCTTGCCCTGCAGGTTCGCGTTCACGCGCACCGCGTCGACGTTCGCGGGCATGTTCAGCTGCCCGTTGGTCCACAGCTGGCGCAGGCACAGCGCGCCCGCGAAGCTCGCGTCGGGCGTCGCGAGGCGGTGGTCGACGCCGCTCGCCGGGCCCGTATTGAACACGAGGTTGATGCCGTTGGTCGGCGGCACGCCGTTGCCCGCGCCGAACACGCTCGGCATCGGCGACGCGGCGGGCGGCGCCACCGCGCCGGTGGCCGCATTGGTCGTCGCGAAGCTGAAATTGCACAGGTTGTCGACGACGCGCGAGCGCGTGTACGCGTTCGCGTAGGTCACTGCGATCGCCGGTATCGCCTGCGAATCCCACATCGGCGCCTGCAGCATGTCGGAATCGGCGAGATAGCCGGCCGCGTGCAGCTGCGCGAGCGCGTCGGCAGCCTGGCTCTGCAGGTCGGCGCCCGCGACGAGCCCGGCCGCGGCCAGCGTCGCGCAGCGCTGTGCGCGAATCGACTGCGTGACGGCCGACGGCAGCGCGGTGAGATACGGCGCGCCGGCCAGCGCGGACGCCGCCGCCGCGCACGGCTGCATCAGGTTCGCGAAGGTCGCGTAGTCGGCCAGCGGCCGCCCGAACGACGGCACCGGGGCGCCGCCCTGCCGCACCACCGCATTCGGCGCCAGCCGCACGTTGATCTGCGGCTCGCCGACCACGACCGCGGTGATCCAGTTGCGCGTGTCCTGCTCGGCCGCCGCGAGCGCCGAACCGCCGCCGTTGCTGACCGACGCGGCGATCGTCGTGATGTCGCCGGGGCGATAGCGCACGCCGTGGCGCGTGCCGTCGATCAGCGGTCCGAACTGCTCGTTGAGCGCCCAGTACGCGAACTCGACCGCCTGCAGCGTCACGCGCCCCCAGTCCTGCTCCGGATTCTGCTGCGAATGCGCGTGCTTGAACGCGTAGCGGTTCGGGAACTGCGCATTGAACGTCGCCAGCTCGCCGCTCGACACGTTCGCGGTGAAGAGGCTCGCGTTGCCGGCGAGCACCGCGTTCGCGAGCGTGCCGTCGATCAGCGTGACGGTGTCCGAGCCGAGCTCGTGCGCGCCGTTGCCGCCGCCCTTGTCGTTGTACGCGACCGCGCAGCCGCGCTTCAGGCCCCACTCGCCGGCGGCCGAAATCGCGCCGTACACGCCGCGCGAGCCGGACGACGTCGCGGTGACGATGCACGGCTGCGTCGGGTCGAAGCGGGTCGGCACCTGCACGAGCAGCGTGACGTTCCTGCGGCCGGTGCCGTCGTCGGAGTAAGCGAGGTATTCGGTGCCGGCGATCCGGCCTTCGCCGAGCGTGTCGTTGCCGTCGAGGTCGACGTTCGGCCCCCAGAAGCGGCCGTAGCCGCCGTTCGCGCTCATGTCGACGATCGCGCGATAGTTCGACCAGATCGCGAGGCGGCGCAGCTCGGCCGCCGTCGGCCGGGCCGGGTTCGCGAACGCGGGCGGCGCGGCGCTCGCGAGGCCGCTCTTGCCGAGGCCGGCCGTCAGCAGATCGTCGCTCGCGCCGTCGTAGGCCGTCGTGCGCACGCTGCCCGCGATGAAATCGGGCAACGGGTTGCCGTCGCGCGTCTCGCTGCCGTTGCAGGCCCCGAACAGCGTCACGACGGCGGCCAGCGCCGCTCCGAACCCGACCCGCCTGCCCCACCGTAGCTTCGTCATTGTCGCCCTCTCTCTCGTTATGTCGGATGGACTCCAAGCGAAAACGGGCCCCGGATTTCCGAGGCCCGCCTGGATGCGAGCGCGAGCGGCGCGAACGCGCCGCCCCGCGTCATTGCGGCTGGACGTTCAGCTTGTTGCTGACGGACGTGACGCCCGGCACGCCCTTGGCCGCGGCCTCGGCCTTCTCGATCTGTGCGGCGTCGGGCACCGAGCCCTCGAGCGTGATCGCCCCGCCCTTCGAACGCACGACGATGTTCGCGACGTCGACGCCGTTCTCCTTCGAAATCGCCTTGCGCACCGCATAGCCGAGCTTGCGGTTCGCCTGCTTCGCCGATTTCGCGGCGGCCTTCGATGCGCTCTTCGCGGCGGCGGGCGCTTCGGGCGCCGCCGGCTCGCTCGACTGCGCGTAGACGCTGCCGGACAGACACGCGGCCACCGCGGCCACCCCCAACGCTCCCAACGCTCTCGACACGATCGACTTCATGCTATCTCCTAGTGAATCAAAACGGCCGCGCACAGTGCGGCCGACTACCCCCAAAGGCGGCCGGCCTGCACGCGCGAGCGCGGCGGGACAGCCGATGATTTCCACGGCGATGCGAGAGAGGCGGGACGGACCGGCGGCCGGCGCACGCGAAGGCGGGCCGGCCGGGCCGGGCAGCCGCCGGCCGGGCGCGCCCGGTCTGATCGGGTGCCGGGTGGCGCAAGTCGGGCGTGGCTGCGTCGCACAATGTAATCCAGCGCCCGCGGAAGCGCAAAGCTTTTGACGCGGCGCCGGCGGCGGCCGGGCCCGCCTGATTCGCCGAATTCGCGCATGCGCGGCGAATCCGGTTACCATCGCCGCGAATGCATGCGATCCGTGACGCGCCCGCGTCATCGATCCGTCATGCATGCGTCACTCGCCCATCGCCGTTCATGAAGCCAATCCTGCGCCCTCGCCGGCCGCCCCGCATCCTCGCCCGCTTCGTCGCGGTGTCGTGGCGCGACCTCGCGCTGTCGGTCGGGCCGACCGTGCTGCTCGCGGTCGCCGCCGTCTGGCTCGCGATCAGGATGATCCAGCCCGCGCCGCCGTCCACGCTGGTGATCTCGTCCGGACCGCCCGGCAGCACCTACTGGAACGCCGCGCAGAAGTACAAGGCGATCCTCGCGAAGAACGGCGTGACGCTCGACGTGGAGTCGTCCGAAGGCTCCGCGCAGAACCTCGAGCGGCTGTCCAACCCGAAGGCGCCGGTGGACGTCGGCTTCGTGCAGAGCGGCATCGGCCCGAAGACGCGCGACGAGCACCTCGTCTCGCTCGGCAGCATCGGCTACGTGCCGCTCGCGATCATGTACCGCGGCCCGATCGTCGCGCGGCTGTCGGACTTCAACGGCAAGCGGCTCGCGCTCGGCCCGGAAGGCAGCGGCGCGCGCGAGCTGAGCCTCGCGCTGCTGAAGATGAACGGCATCGCGCCGGGCGGGACGACCGCGCTGCTGCCGATCTCCGGCGAGGACGCCGCCGAGGCGCTGCTCGCCGGCAAGATCGACGCGGCGTTCCTGTCCGGCGATTCGACGCAGATCCCGGTGATGGCGAAGCTGTTCCGCGCGCCGGGCGTGCACGTGTACTCGTTCACGCAGGCGGAAGCCTATGCGCGCCGCTTCCCGTACCTGACCGCGATCACGCTGCCCGAAGGGGTCTACGATCTCGGCCGGAACCTGCCGCCCGCCGACATCCGCACGGTTGCGCCGACGATCGAGCTGGTCGCGCGCGACTCGCTGCACCCGGCGCTGTCCGACCTGCTGATCGAGGCCGCGCGCGAGGTGCACGGCCACGCGACGATCCTGCAGCACGCGGGCGAATTCCCGTCGGCGCTCACGCGCAGCTTCCCGCTGTCGGACGACGCGGCGCGCTACTACAAGTCGGGCAAGACCTTCCTGTACCGGCGGCTGCCGTTCTGGGTCGCGAGCCTCGTCGACCGGCTGCTCGTGATCGTCGTGCCGCTCATCGTCGTGCTGATTCCCGGGTTGCGGGTCGTGCCGGCGCTGTACGGCTGGCGCGTGCGCTCGCGGATCTACCGCTGGTACGGCGCGCTGATCGCGCTCGAGCGCAACGCGCTCGGCGAGCACACGGCCGCCGAGCGCGTCGAGCTGCTCGACCGGCTCGACGACATCGAGGAATCGGTGAACCGGATGAAGATGCCGCTCGCGTATGCCGGGCAGTTCTACGTGCTGCGAGAGCACATCGGCTTCGTGCGCGAGCGGCTGACCGCGCACGAAGCCGACCCGCACGGCCGCCCGCACGACGCCTCGCACGCGTCCGGCGGCGACGGCGCGCCCCCCCGGGCGACACCGGGTTCCGCCTGAGCGCGCGATCCGCGATCATTGCCGCATCGGCCGGCCGCCGCGTAACATGGAGGCCGCCGCCAGGCGCCGCGCGCCGGCCGCCGGATAGCCGGATAGCCGGACAGCCGGCCGCCGGAGCGCCGGCCGCCCCATCCTCTGGAGATCGTCATGACAACCGGCCTCGACACCGCCCAGCCCGCCTGGTTCTTCGATTTCGTCTCGCCGTTCTCCTACCTGCTGCTCGAACAGGTCGAAGGTTGGCCGGACGTGCCGTTCGCGCCGGTCGCGGTGTCGCTGCACGACCTGCAGCGCCACTGGGGCCAGCGCCCGAGCGCGGACGTGCCGGCCAAGCGCATCTTCACGTATCGGCATGCGCTGTTTCGCGCGGAGCAGCTCGGCATCCGCTTCAAGATGCCGCCCGCGCACCCGTTCGACTCCGACAAGGCGCTGCGCCTCGCGATCGCGCTGCGCGCCGACCTCGCGACGGTGCGCGAGATGTTCCGCTTCATCTGGCGCGACGGCAACGACCCGTCGACGCCGGACGGCTTCGCGGCGCTGTGCGAGCGGGTCGGCGTCGGGCATGGCGACCATCTGATCGAATTCGAGGAAACCGCCGCGCAGCTGCGCCGCCACATCGACGACGCGATCGCGCTCGGCGTGTTCGGCGTGCCGACGTTCTGGATGAACAAGCAGCTGTTCTGGGGCGAGGACGCGCTGCCGATGGTGCTGTACTGCGCGCGCACGCCGACCTGGCTCGAGACGCGCGAAGTGAAGCGCATCAGCGCGCTGCCGAAGGGGCGCGCGTAAGCGCGTGTCAGTGCGTAATAGCGGTCATCAACCGGTCGCGATGCACGGGCGCGCGCGCCTGCGGTAAGGTTACGCCTCGCCCGCCCCATCCCCCACCCATGGAAGACGACGACCGTACCGCCTCGCTCGACATCTGGCTCGTGCGCGTGCTGCGCACGCTGCTGCTCGAGCGCAGCGTCACGCAGGCCGCGCTGCGGCTCAACCAGACCCAGCCCGCGATCAGCACCGCGCTGCGCAAGCTGCGCGAGACGCTGAACGACCCGATCCTCGTGCGCGGCAAGTCCGGGATGGTGCCGACCGAATACGGCGCGTCGCTGCTCGACGCCGCGCAGCGCGCGCTGCGCGAGGTCGACTTCATCGCGACGCCGCACGGCGAGTTCGCGCCGGAAAGTGCGCGCCGCACGTTCCGCATCGCCGCGCCCGACTACCTGAACGACTTCTTCATGCCGACGCTGATCGCGCGCTTTCGCGACGCGGCACCGCACGCGCATCTGGAAATCGATTCGCTGAATCCGACGCTCGATCACGCGGGCGCGCTCGAATCCGGCGCGCTCGATCTCGTGATCGGCAACTGGCCGAAGCCGGACCCGCGCTTCGCGCGCGACGACCTGTTCTCCGACACCGTCGTCTGCCTGATGCGCGACTCCCATCCGCTCGCGCAGGCGCCGCTCACGCGCGACGCCTATGCAGCGGCCGCGCATCTCGCGCCGACGCCCTACACCGGCGACAAGCGCAACGCGATCGAAATCGGCCTCGCGCGCGCGGGCCTCGCGCGGCGGATCGTGACGACGCTGCCGTACTTCGGGCTCGTGCCGCAGGTGCTGCTGCAATCGGACCTGATCTTCACGACGACGCGGCGCTTCGCGACGCACTACGCGCAGCTGCTGCCGCTCGTCGTCGTCGCGCCGCCGGTGCCGTTTCCGCGCATCCGCAGCTATCTGCTCACGCATCCGCAGCCCGATCGCCCGACCGACCTCGCGTGGCTGCGCGCACTGATGCAAAGCGTGTCGGACGAGCTGACCGCCGCGCGCGGCGCGCGCAAGCGCTGACGCCGCGCAGCCGCGCCCCGGCTCACGCGGTGCAGAACGTTTCCTGGAGATGGGTCCAGCGCACCGCGCCCGCCGCGTCGCGTTCGAACACCGCGGTCGCGCGCCGCGCGGGCAGCTCGCCCGCCGCCGCGTGCTGCGCTTCGAGATAGCTGATGACCGCGTGGCGATCGTCCGACACGAGCACGTGCGTTTCCGACAACCCGATGCGCAACCCGGGCTTCGCGCCGGCCAGCTTCGCGAACAGCGCGCGCGTGCCGTCGTGGTCGACCTTGCGGCCGTCGGTCAGAATCATCGTGAAGCCGGGCGCGAACGACGCCATCAGCGCGTCGAGTGCGGCAGGCGCGGTGTCGGCGCCGGACAGCCAGCGCTCGATGGCCGCGATGCTCGCGTCGAGCGCGTCGAGAAATACCTGGGAATCGGACATGGTCACCTGAACGGAAAGGCGCGGCCCCGTGCCGCGCGATTCGTCAGTGTAGGCAAAAGCGTGCGGCCGTGCGTCGCCGGGCCGTCACCGCACGCAGGACAGGTCGTCCGCCGAGCGTCCCGACGCCGCGGCCTTCACGTCCGCCACCGGCACGCCCGCGCGCGCCTGCAGCAGCTCCGCGCAGACGGCCACCGCGATCGAGCCGGGCGCCTTGTCGACGATCCCGGCGATGCCGATCGGACACACCATCTCGCGCATCCGCGCCGGCTCGACGCCGCGCGCGACGAGCCGCCGCTCGAACTTCACCCGCTTCGTGCGCGAACCGATCATCCCGAAGTACGCGAAGTCGCGCCGCCGCATGATCCGCTCCGCCAGCGCGAAATCGAGCGCATGGTTGTGCGTCATCACGAGGAAGTACGCGCCCGGCGGCGCTTCGTCGACGATCGCCTCGGGCGTGTCGGTCGGCTCGGGCTGCACGTTCGGCGGGCATTCGTCCGGGAACAGCTCGTCGCGCGTGTCGACCCATTGCACGACGCACGGCAGCGCGCCGAGCAGCGTCGCGAGCGCGTGGCCGACGTGTCCCGCGCCGAACAGCACGACGTGCATCGGCGGGGGCGCGCCCGTGGCGCGGTTGCGCCGGCCGGTACCCTTGGCGAACGTCATCTCAGCCTCGCGCCGCGCGCACGGCCTGCACCGCGCGCAGGATCGACTCGCCGGTCGCCGGCGCGTCGAGCGGCGGGTTCACGCGATAGTCGCCGACCGCCGCGACCGCGTCGCGCACCGCGAAGAACACCGAGAACGGCAGCAGCAGCGGCGGTTCGCCGACCGCCTTCGAGCGGTGGATGCTGTCCTCGACGTTGCGGTTCTCGAACAGGCGCACGTTGAATTCGGGCGGCGTGTCGTTGACGGTCGGGATCTTGTACGTCGACGGCGCGTGCGTCATCAGCTTGCCGCCCGCGTTCCACCACAGCTCCTCGGTCGTGAGCCAGCCCATCCCCTGGATGAACGCGCCCTCGACCTGGCCGATGTCGAGCGCCGGGTTCAGCGACGCGCCGACGTCGTGCAGCGCGTCGACGCGCAGCGTGCGCATCTCGCCCGTCAGCGTGTCGATCACGACTTCCGACACGGCCGCGCCGTACGCGTAGTAGAAGAACGGCCGGCCCTGCAGCTTCGCCTGGTCCCAGTGCAGCTTCGGCGTCGCGTAGAACCCGTCGGACCACAGCTGCACGCGCGCGAGATACGCCTTCGCGATCACCTCGCCGAACGGCACGCCGGTCTCGCCGATCCACACGCGATCGTTGCCGAACTTGACGGCCGCCGCATCGACCGCGCCGCCGCCGTAATGCTTCGCGGCGAACGCCGCGAGCCGCTCGCGCAGCTGCCGCGCGGCATCCTGAGCGGCCTTGCCGTTCAGGTCCGAGCCGGTGGAGGCCGCGGTCGCCGACGTGTTCGCCACCTTGCTCGTGTCGGTCGCCGTCACGCGAATCCGCTCGAAGCGGATGCCGAGCTCGTGCGCGACGACCTGCGCGACCTTCGTGTTGAGCCCCTGTCCCATCTCCGTGCCGCCGTGGTTCACGAGCACCGAGCCGTCGGTATAGATGTGGACGAGCGAACCCGCCTGGTTGAAGTGCGTGACGTTGAACGCGATGCCGAACTTCACCGGCGTGAGCGCGATGCCTTTCTTCAGCACCGCGTTGCGCGCGTTGAATTCGCGCACGCCGGCGCGCCGCGCGCGATAGCCGCTCGTCGCCTCGAGCTCGGCGAGCAGCTCGGGCAGCACGTTGTCCTCGATCGTCTGCCCGTAAGGCGTCACGTTGCGCTCGGTCTTGCCGTACAGGTTCGCGTAGCGCACGTCGAGCGGATCGCGGCCGAGCGTGCGCGCGACGTCGTCGAGGATGTACTCGATCGCGAACGCGCCCTGCGGGCCGCCGAAGCCGCGGAACGCGGTGTTCGACTGCGTGTTGGTCTTGCCGCAGTAGCCGGCGATCGATACGTCGGGCAGCCAGTACGCGTTGTCGAAGTGGCACACGGCGCGCGTCATCACGGGCCCGGACAGGTCGGCCGAGAAGCCGCAGCGCGACGTCATGTCGACCGCCACGCCGTCGAGGCGGCCGTCGTCGTCGTAGCCGACGTCGAAGTGGTAGTGGAAGTCGTGCCGCTTGCCGGTGATCAGCATGTCGTCGTCGCGGTCCGGACGCAGCTTCACCGGGCACAGCAGCTTCCACGCGGCGAGCGCCGCGCAGCATGCGAACAGGCCCGACTGCGATTCCTTGCCGCCGAACCCGCCGCCCATCCGGCGGCATTCGACCAGCACGTTGTGCGACGCGACGCCGAGCACGTGCGCGACGAGGTGCTGCATCTCGCTCGGGTGCTGGGTCGAGCAGTAGACGTGCATGCCGTCGTCGTCCTTCGGCACCGCGTAGGCGATCTGCCCTTCGAGATAGAACTGCTCCTGGCCGCCGAGATTCATCCCGCCCGCATGGCGATGCGGCGCGGCGGCGAGATGCGCGGCCGCGTCGCCGCGCGCGAGCTTCAGCGGCGCAATCACGTAGGACTCCGCATGGCGCGCGTCCTGCGCGGTGAGGATCGCGGGCAGCTCTTCGTAGTCGACCTTCGCGCGGCGCGCGGCGAGCCGCGCGGTTTCGTGCGATGTCGCGACGACGATGAACATCGGCTGGCCGACGAACTGCACGACGCCCTTCGCGAGCACCGGGTCGTCGTGGATGATCGGGCCGCAGTCGTTGACGCCGGGAATGTCGTCGGCGGTGAACACGGCGACGACGCCGGGCGTCGCGCGCACCGCGTCGAAGTTCATCGACAGGATCTTTGCGTGCGCTTTCGCGGAGAGGCCGAGCGCCGCGTGCAGCGTGCCGGCGACGAGCGGGATGTCGTCGGTGTAGGTCGCGCGCCCGCTCACGTGCAGATGCGCGGATTCGTGCGGACGCGACACGTGCACCTGGGCCGCGTCGGTCTGCGGATCGAGGGTATTCAGGAATGCTTCGGCTTGCTGGTTCATCGTGTGCCCTCCCTCGTCAGACGCGCACCGCAACCGCGGCGACCTCGCGCACGTTCAACGCCTGCGGCGGCAGCGGGTCGTGCGAACGCGTCTCCAGCCAGAAGCGATACATCAGGTTCTTCGCGGTCTCGAGACGATACGTGCTCGTCGCGCGCATGTCGGTGAGCGGCTGGAAGTCGCGTTCGAGCGCCTGCATCGCGGCCTGCGCGGTGGCCTCGTGCCACGGCGCGCCGTCGAGCAGCCCTTCCGCGTGCGCCGCGCGCTTCGGCGTCGCGGCCATCCCGCCGAACGCGATGCGCGGCTCGCGGATCGTGTCGCCGTCCGCGATGAACGCGAACGCCGCGCACACGGCCGAGATGTCCGAATCGAAGCGCTTCGACAGCTTGTAGGTGCGGAACCGCAGGTTCGCGCGCGCGCCGCGGCGGGTCGGCACCTTCACGCCGACGACGAATTCGTGCGGCGCCATGTCCTTCTGCTGGTAGCCCGTATAGAGCGCCTCGAGCGGCAGCTCGCGGACGACGTCGCCGCCGCGCAGCACGACGCGCGCGCCGAGCGCGATCAGCCCCGGCATCGCGTCGCCGATCGGCGAGCCGTTCGCGATGTTGCCGCCGAGCGTGCCCGCGTTGCGGATCGGCAGCGACGCGAAGCGCTTCCACATCTCGGTCAGTTCCGGATAGGTGCCGGCGAGCGCCGCGTAGCCGTCCTCGACGGTCACGCCCGCGCCGATCTCGATCCAGTCTTCGCCGTGCACGATGCGCCGCAGTTCGGCGACCTGGCCGACGTAGATCAGGTCGTCGAGCCGGCGCATCTGCTTCGTGACCCACAGGCCGACGTCGGTGCTGCCCGCGAGAATCCGCGCGTCCGGGCGCTCGACCTTCAGCGCGGCGAGCGCGTCGAGCGTGCGCGGCGCGGCGAAGCGCGCGCCGCCGATCTCGTAGTCGAACGTGCCGTCACGCTTCAGCGACGCGAGCGTGCGCGCGAGCGCGGCGGTATCGACCGGCGCGGACGGCGGCGCGCCTTCGCCGGCTGCGCCTTCGCCGGCTGCACCTTCGCCGGTCGCACCGAACATCTGCACCGCCGCGTCGACGATCGGCCGGTAGCCGGTGCAGCGGCACAGGTTGCCGGTCAGCGCGTCGGCGATCTCGGTGCGCGTCGGCACGTCCTTCGCCTTCGCGCACGCGTTGCCGCAGCCCTCGAAGCCGTGCTTCTCGTACAGTGCCCACATCGACATCACGAAGCCGGGCGTGCAGAAGCCGCACTGCGAGCCATGGCAATCGACCATCGCCTGCTGCACCGGATGCAGCGAGCCGTCCGGCCGGCGCAGGTCTTCGACCGTCAAGAGCGCCTTGCCGTCGAGCGTCGGCAGGAACTGGATGCACGCGTTGACGGCCTTGAACGCGACCGTGCCCGCGTCGGTCAGCTCGCCGACGACGACCGTGCACGCGCCGCAGTCGCCTTCCGCGCAGCCTTCCTTGGTGCCGGTGCAATGCGCGTCCTCGCGCAGGTACTGCAGCACCGTGCGGGTGACGTCCGCGCCGCCGACTTCGCGGATCGCGTGACGATGATAGAAACGGATCGGCTCACTCATGTCTCGTAACGTTCTTCAAGTTGGGCAAGGCGGCCCGCGCCGATGCGATGGACCGTCGTCTTCTCTGACAGTTTGAACGCTATCACCGTCAAATTACGCAACCCATAGCCCATCACGCATGCGGCCCATATAACTGAGGCGATATGCCGCGTGGGGACGGATGAACTAATCGGTACCTGCGGGAAAACCGGTTCCATGGGAAAATCCCGATTCCGTTTTCGGCCATCTTCCGCGCCGTTTCGCTCATCAGTTCCGACCCCACATGTCCACCGATTCCGCCTCAACGCCGCGCAGCGGGTTCGCCGTCACGCTGCAAATCGTCTCCGTCGTCTGCTTCACGTTCATCTGCTACCTGACCATCGGCCTGCCGCTCGCGGTGCTGCCGGGCTTCGTCCACGACGAACTCGGCTTCTCGGCGATCGTCGCGGGCGCGGCGATCAGCGTCCAGTATTTCGCGACGCTCGCGTCGCGGCCGCTCGCCGGGCGCTTCGCCGATACGCTCGGCCCGAAGCAGACGGTCATGCGCGGGCTGATCGGCTGCGGCGTGTCCGGCGTGCTGCTGCTCGTCGCGCTGCTGCTCGCGCACTGGCCCGCCGCGAGCCTCGTGCTGCTGGTCGCGAGCCGGCTCGTGCTGGGCGTCGGCGAGAGCCTGTGCGGCACCGGCGCGATCCTGTGGGGGATCGGCCGCGTCGGCATCGCGCACAACGCGAAGGTGATCTCGTGGAACGGCATCGCGACCTACGGCGCGCTCGCGCTCGGCGCGCCGGTCGGCGTCGCGATCGCGCATACGCTGAACCCGGCGCTGATCGGCGTGATCGTGATCGCGCTCGCCGCGCTCGGCTACACCCTCGCGCGCCTGATCGCCGCGGTGCCGGTCGTGCACGGCGAACGGATGTCGTATGCGAGCGTGTTCACCCGCGTGCTGCCGCACGGCCTCGGCCTCGCGCTCGGCTCGGCCGGCTTCGGCTCGATCGCGACGTTCGTCACGCTGTACTACGCGGCGCGCCACTGGCCGAACGCCGCGCTGTCGCTGACCGTGTTCGGCACGCTGTTCATCGGCGCGCGCCTGCTGTTCGCGAACACGATCAAGACCTATGGCGGCTTCCGCGTCGCGATCGTGTCGTTCGCGTTCGAGGCCGCCGGGCTGCTGCTGCTGTGGCTCGCGCCGGTGCCGCACGTCGCGCTGGTCGGCGCCGCGCTGACCGGCTTCGGCTTCGCGCTGATCTTCCCCGCGCTCGGCGTCGAGGCGGTCGCGCTCGTGCCGCCCGCGAGCCGCGGCGCGGCGCTGTCCGCGTATTCGGTGTTCCTCGACCTGTCGCTCGGCATCACCGGGCCGCTCGCGGGCTACGTCGCCGGCGCGTTCGGCTATCCGCAGGTGTTCCTGTTCGCCGCGCTCGCGTCGGCGGCCGGCGTCGCGCTGTCGGCGCTGCTGTACCAGCGGCAGGCGCGCGTCGCGGGGAGCGGCGCGGCGGCTTGAGGCGGCGGCTGCGGACTATCGCGGCAACACGTTGAAATCCCGCAGCACGCCGGCCGCTTCGGCGTGGTCCCAGAAGCGAATCGCATTCTCGAGCCTGAGTTTGGGCGCGGCCCGATCGAAGAGGACCAGCGCTTCCGCCGTATTCAGATGCCGCGACATGTACAGGAACCCGTCGACCTGCTGCTCGTGCTTGTGCACGGCAAGCGACCACCGCTGCGGAATGTCGTAGGGCACGATGCTGGAGAGTGCTCCGTCGCCGCCCAGATTCTTCAAAGGCACGCCGTGCAGGATTGCCGCGCGCAGCGGCGAGCCCGAAAAGGACAGCACGTAGCGTTCAAGTTCGGTTGTCGCGAGCGGGAAGCCGCCGAGTCGAAGGTCGGCCACTTCGTCGTGCAATACCGTTTCGGCAAACGCGCAATGCAAGCCGAAGCCGAAATAGCTGGTGCCGTACCTGCCCCGCTTGCGCGGATCGTCGAACCGGTTGCCCCCCGATTTGCCGAAATAGGGTTCGCCCGTGTCGTAGCGGGACACGCGCACCAGCGTCGCCGGGTCGATTTCCCTTGTTGCGAGCCGCGCGCACGCGAAATGCTTGCTCGGGACCAACAGTGTCAAGCGCCGCTCCCGACGCCTAGCGTTCGGCGAAGGCCGCCGCCGCTCGCTCCACCTGCTCGACCTTTCCGCGCGACAGCGCGTCCAGCGGCGTGAGGTTGCCGAGCGAAGCCTTGGGAGTCGTGAAGAACTGCCATTTGCTCCATCCCGGCAAGCTGCCCAGACGCTGCGTCACCTTTCCAAGCGTCTTTCGGTCGATATCACCTGCGAGATAGAAGGCCGGATAGTACTGTCCCGCCCCCACGTCGACCGTGAAGATTCGCCCTGACGCGACCGCTTTGTTAAGCGCCTGCCGGGTGATGCCCAGCAGCACCCGTATCTCGATGGCAGACAGCAGTTTGCCGTCGACGACCAGCGCTTGCCGTTCGGGCAACGCGCGGCGCTCGTAAGCGACGGAAGCGCCTTCCGTTCGCGCAACCGGCTTTGAATCCCGTCTTGCCGCGCCGGATTTTTTTGTATCGCGAGTCGCGGCGGCAGCGACACCGAAAGTGATCGTGGCAGCAAGATCGATGACCTGGGCGATGCCGACCTTGAACAGGTGTCCCAGTTGCTCGTCGGACAGCCTGAGCAGCGCCCGCGCCTTGTCGGACCCGAGCATGGTCGCGGCACCGACGGCGCTACGCAGCGCCTCTTCGGTCTCGACATCGAGAATCGCCGCAGCGCCTTCGATTGCATGGGCATGCCGAGTCATCGTCACCTCCTTTCGCAGCTTCATGGAAGCGTAGCGCGACGCCGCAACCAAGTCAACCATGTCAACCAAATCGGCACGCAACGGCGTCTCCGCCACGCCATCCGGAGAGATCGGTAAAGACTGCCCGCGCGCCTCCCCGCCCTTGCCGTTACGCCATGCGCGGGAACAGCCGCCGTGCCAGATCGAACGCGACCAGGTTGCCGGCCAGCACCAGCAGCAGGCCCACCACCGCCAGCGGCGACCACTGGTAACCCTCGAACACCGTCGACACGGCCAGCGCGACGATCGGGAACAGCACCGTGCAATAGGCGGCCCGCTCCGGCCCGATGCGGCCGACGAGGGTCAGGTAGGCGGTGAAGCCGATTACCGAGCCCGGCACGGCCAGATAGACGAGCGCGCCGAGATAGCGCGGGCTCGGGTCGAGCGCGAACGGCAGCCCGGCCGCGGCGCTGCCGACGGTCAGGATCGCCGCGCCGATCAGCATCGCCCAGCCGTTGGTCGCGAACGGATGGAGCCCCATCGACTGCATCCGGCTCGACAGCAGGTTGCCCGCCGAGAAGCACAGCGTGCCGGCGAATGCGATCGCGAGCCCGATCCAGGTCGCGTGGTCGTCCAGGTGGCCCGCCATCTGCTGCCAGAACAGGCACGCGATGCCGGTCAGGCCGAGCAGCGCGCCGGCCACCGCGGACGGCCGCAGCGGGCGGCCCATGAACAGCCGGCCGTTGATCGAGTTCAGGAGCGGTGCGGTCGAGAAGATCACCGCGACGAGCCCGCTCGGCACGACCCGTTCCGCGTAGTAGAAACACAGGAAGTTCAGGCAGAACAGCGCGAAGCCCTGCGCGGCGAGGTAGCGCCACGCGTCGCGCGGCGGCAGGATCGGCCGGCGCATCGCGCGCAGCAGCATGAACATGACCGCCGTCGCGAGCCAGAAGCGCCACGCGATCGACACGGGCGGCGGCACGCTGCCGAGCTGCCACTTGATTGCGATCCAGGTCGTGCCCCAGATCAGCACGGTGAGGATGTAGAGCGAAAGATTCATGACGGAAACCGGGACAAAAAGCGGAACGAATGCGGGATCTCCGACTATGCCGCCGCGCGGCGCGCGCCGATTGTCCGGAATTGCGGTCTTTTGCCGGCCGGTCGAACGGGCCGGCGCGGGCGCGCTTATACTCCGTCATCATGCGTGTCCCGCCTCCCGCCCCGCCCGCCGTGCCGTCACCGGCGGCCGCAGCCGCTGCCGCCACCGGCGGCGGCGAGATGCCGTTCGGCCTGCAGTCGGTGTGCCGCACGCTCGCCGAGGCGAACGCGACGCTCCAGCGCTTCGCGTGGCTCGGCGACCATCTGGCGATCGCCGAATGGACGCGGATCACCGAAGAGGCCGAGACGATCTACGACCAGCCCGGGCATCACACGCTGTCGTGCTATCTCGACGGCGGCTACCGGACCGAGCGGCAGAAGGTGCCGCGCTACGGTGCGCCGAGCCTGCTGTGCGCGCTGCCGGGCGATCATGAATCGCGCTGGTGGGTGCGCGGCGAGATGCACTTCGTCCACCTGTATTTCCTGCCCGAGCACTTCGCGCAGCGCGCGATCCGCGAGCTCGACCGCGAGCCGCGCGAGCTGAAGCTCGCCGACCGCACCTACTTCGAGGATGCGCGCGTCGCGGCGCTGTGCCGCTCGCTCGCGCTGGAAAGCTGGGACGACACCGACGGCCGGCTGCGCGCGAACGAAACCGCGCACGACGTGCTGAGCCTGCTGCTGCGCGGGCAAAGCGCGATGCGCACCGACGCGCCGTTCAAGGGCGGCCTCGCGCCCGCCGTGCGCCGCCGCGTGCGCGACTACATCGACGCCTGCCTGACGCAGCCGCTGACGCTCGGCGAGCTGGCCGAGGTCGCCGCGCTGTCCGAATACCACTTCTCGCGGATGTTCCGGCTGTCGTTCGGCCGCGCGCCGCACGCGTGGATCGCCGAGCAGCGGCTCGCGCGGGCGCGCCTGCTGCTGCGCACGACGTCGCTGCCGCTCGCGCAGGTCGCCGCGGCATGCGGCTATGCGAACGCGGGCCACTTCAGCCACCGCTTCCGCGACGCGCACGGCACGACGCCGAATACGTACCGGCGGGCGATGCGGGGCGGCTGAGGCCGCCCCGGCGGCCCCGATGCCCCGATGCGTTACTCGCCGCGCCGCGACAATTCCTGCTCGAGCGCCGCGACGCCGGCAGGCAGCTCGACCGGCACCTTCAGATCGAACATCGTGCGGCCGAACGCGTGCAGCGTGCGGAACAGGTTGTGCTCGCGGCACTGCTCGCCCATCTGGCCGATCCGCACGATCGGCAGGCCGAACGAGCCGGAGATCTCGACCTGGTACTGCTTCGAGATGTGCCCGCAGATCATGCCCGGCGTAAGGCCTTCGGGCGTCTCGATGCCGACCACCGAATTGAGCCGGCACGACTTCGGCGCGTAGAGCTTGAGCCCCATCGCCTCGATGCCCGCCTGCAGCGCGAGCGAGCAGCGCTGGTGACGCGCGAAGCGGCTTTCGAGCGTCTCCGCGCAGACGAGCCTCAGCGCCTCGTGCAGCGCGAGCACGCCCGACACCGGCGCGGTGTAGTGATAGCCGGCGTTGTGCCAGAAATTCTCCGCCAGCGCCATGTCGAGGCACCAGTGCGCGTTCGGCTCGGGCCGGCTCTTCATCCGCTCCCACGCGGCGTCGGAAAACGCGATCAACGACACGCCGGGGATCGACGACAGGCCCTTCTGCCCGCCGGTGATCACCGCGTCGATGCCCCACGCGTCCATCTCGAGCGGCATCGTCGACAGCGTGCAGACCGCGTCGACGACGACGAGCGCGCCCGCCGCCTTCGCGAGCGCCGCGATGTCGCGCAGGTCGCGGTTCCACACGGTATTGGACGTTTCGCCGTGGACGATCGTGACGATCTCCGGGCGCTCGCGCGCAATCGCGTCGGCGATCTCGTCGAGGCTCGCGACGGCCCGGTCGGGCACCTCGAGCACCGCGACGTCGGCGCCGACGCGCGTGGCCATCTCGGCCATCCGCGCGCTGAAGAAACCATTCCGGATCGACAGCACGCGCGTACCGCGCCACGCGAGGTTGGACATCGCCATTTCCATCGCGGCCGAGCCGGGGCCGGCGACGCCGAGCACCCACTTCGTGCGGGTCTGGAACACGTAGCGCGCCATCTCCTTCACTTGCTCGATGATCTTCGCCATCGTCGCGCCGAGGTGGTTGATCACGATCGTGTTCGCCTTCGCGACGGCGGCCGGGATCGGAACCGGGCCGGCCCCCATCATCAGCAGCGGTTCTTCGGGCAGGATCGCGTCGAGCGGCACGACGACGGGGCAGGGAATCGGCGAGTAATCGATGGACATGACTGGAACAGGATAAAGGACGAAAAGGCGCGAATCGTCGCCGCGCACCGCGGCGAATTCATCGATGATTCCGCGTTCCGCTGCAATGCGCAAGAGGAGCGTGCGTTAAATCAGCAGAATACGTGCCGCCGACGCCGGATAAGGTCGTCAACCGCACGGCCGGCGCACAATTCGTTCGCCGAATCGCCCAACGATTCGGCGCGCATCCGAATCCGGCGTGAATCGGTTCCATCCGCCAGTGCCGCGTGCGCGATATTTTTCGCGTGTACCGACGCAATTGCCGAACACTTGCCGCTCACGCATGCTCCGCGCCATTCGAAAAAATGCGCTGCATCAAAAATTGCACCCATCCATTTTTGGGGCATTTAGCCGACCCGGACCAAAAAAGCACTATTGCCGCGCAGTTTGGCCTGACATTCTTGCAATGTCGTATTCCGCGCGCGCATGCGAAAAGCAACGCATTGATTATTAACGATATTTCAATTCTCTACGCTTCCCGCGATCAAGAAAAGGCCAGCGCGTCACGCACCGAACTTTGGCGCATCGGCCGCTTTTTCGATACGCCCGATGCCGATTTTATGCAACCCGCCCCTTTTCTCAGGTTGACGAATATTGCCGAGGTAATGAACCGATAAAATACACAAGCTATGAACCAGATTCAGACCATGCGTGTATTCGTCTGCGTCGCCGAACAGCAAAGCTTCCGGCGCGCAGCACACCAACTGGGCGTATCGAACGCGCTTGTCACGCGCTCGATCGCAATGCTCGAAGGTCATCTGAATACGCGGCTGATCCACCGCACCACGCGCAACCTGTCGCTCACCGAGGCCGGCGTACGCTACCTCGACGGGTGCCGGGCGCTGCTCGAGGAATTCGATCACCTTGAAGCGTCGGTCGTGCACGCGGTGCGCGAGCCGGTCGGAACGCTGCGCATCGTCGCGTCCGGCACGCTGTCGCCGCTCGCGCTCACGCCGCTCGTCAACGGTTTCCAGCGCCGCTACCCGCAGGTGCGCGTGCAGCTCACCGTCGCCGAGGGACCGCTCGACGTGCTCGACGCGGGCTACGACGTCGGCATCGTCACCGGCAACCGGTTCGACGGCAATCCGGCGCTGATCGGCCACGCGCTGTCGCCGAACACGCTCGTCGCGTGCGCGGCGCCGGCCTACTTGCAGCGGCGCGGCGAACCGCTCGTGCCGGACGACCTGCCGCGCCACGACTGGGTCGCGCTCGCCCCGCACCAGCACGCGCCCGCGTGGCGGTTCGTCGGCCCGGACGATGCGGTTCATCCGGTGACGGTGCGCCCCGTCTACACGGTCAACCAGCTGTCGCTCGTGCAGACGGCGACCGTCGCGGGCTCGGGCATCGCCGTGCTGCCGGAAAACGTCGTCGCCGACGCGTTCGACAGCGGCACGCTCGTGCGGCTGCTGCCCGGCTACCGGATCGACGATCCGGACGCGCAACTGTCGCTCGTCTACCCGAACCGCCAGTTCGTGCCCGCGCGCACCCGCAGCTTCGTCGAGCACGCGCTCGACCATTTCAGCACCCAGGCGGCGCGCACGCACGCAAGCTACGTGTTCCTGCGCGACCCGCGCACCCAGGAGCGCTCCGACATCGTCACGGGCCTCCAGTGAAGTAAACTGCGCACCTCAGCCTCCGGAGGTGCAGCGTGCGCGTAATCCTGTTCAGCAGCCGGCAGTACGATGACGATTCGTTTACTGCCGCCAACCGGCAGTTCGGCTACCGGCTGCATTTCCAGTCGTCGCATCTCGACGCGGAAACCGCGATCCTCGCGCACGGCTATGAGGCGGTCTGCCCGTTCGTCAACGACACCGTCGACGCGGCGGTGCTCGAGCGGCTCGCGGACGGCGGCACGCGGCTCATCGCGCTGCGCTCGGCGGGCTTCAACCATGTCGACCTCGCCGCCGCCGAACGCCTCGGCATCACGGTGGTTCGGGTGCCCGCCTATTCGCCGCATGCGGTCGCCGAGCACGCGGTCGCGCTGATCCTCGCGCTCAACCGCCGCCTGCCGCGCGCCGTCGCGCGCACGCGCGAAGGCGACTTCTCGCTGAACGGCCTGCTCGGCTTCGACCTGCACGGCAAGACCGTCGGCGTGATCGGCACCGGCATCATCGGCAGCGTGTTCGCGAAGATCATGATGGGCTTCGGGATGCACGTGCTCGCGCATTCGGTGCCCCCGTACAACGACGAGCTGATCGCGTTCGGCGCCCGCTACGTCGGGCTCGACGAGCTGCTGCGCCAGGCCGACATCGTCAGCCTGCACTGCCCGCTGCTGCCGTCGACGCATCACCTGATCAACGCGCGCACGCTCGCGCAGATGAAGCACGGCGCGATGCTGATCAACACCGGCCGCGGCGGGCTCGTCGACGCGCAGGCGCTGATCGACGCGCTCAAGAGCGGCCAGCTCGGGCACCTGGGGCTCGACGTGTACGAAGAGGAAAGCGGGCTGTTCTTCGAGGATCATTCGGACCAGCCGCTGCAGGACGACGTGCTCGCGCGGCTGCTGACGTTCCCGAACGTGATCGTCACGTCGCACCAGGCGTTCTTCACGCGCGAGGCGCTCGCGGAGATCGCGCATACGACGCTGCTCAACATCGAGGCATGGCACGCGGGGACCCCGCAGAACGTGGTGACGTCGAATCGCTGACGGCAGGCGGCGCGCCAGCCGGGTTCACCTGTTCGTTGCGCTGCGCCGCGCCCGGATCGTTTCACGATCGGCATCAATCCGGCACTTCACTCCCGTTCATGTAACGCCGCCCGCGCGCAGTCTGCTATCGTTGCGCCGACGTCATCCCTGCCACTGCCTGCCGCCCATGCGTTTCGACGATCCCGCCATCGCCGCTGTCTACCGCGCCATCTTCGAGCGGCGCGACATGCGCCATTTCACGTCGGCTCCCGTCGATCCGGCCACGCTCGCCCGGCTGCTGCGCGCGGCCCACCACGCGCCGAGCGTCGGCTTCATGCAGCCGTGGCGCTTCATCCGCATCACCGATCCCGCCCTGCGCACGCGCATCCACGCGCTCGTCGAAGCCGAGCGCCGCGCGACCGCCGATGCGCTCGGCGAGCGCCAGGACGAATTCATGCGGCTCAAGGTCGAAGGCGTGCGCGAATGCGGGGAGCTGCTGGTCGTCGCGCTCGCCGACGGCCGCGAACGTCACGTTTTCGGCCGCCGCACGCTGCCGGAGATGGACCTCGCGTCCGCCGCGTGCGCGATTCAGAACATGTGGCTCGCGGCCCGCGCGGAAGGGCTCGGGATGGGCTGGGTGTCGCTGTTCGACGTCGACGCGCTGCGCGCGCTGCTCGGGATGCCCGACGGCGCGAAGCCGATCGCGGTGCTGTGCCTCGGGCACGTCGATGCGTTCTATGCAAAACCGATGCTCGAGGAAGAGCGCTGGGCCGCGCGGATGCCGATCGAAGCGTGTGTGTCCGAGAATGGCTGGAACGGTGCGGCAGGTGAGACCGGCGGATCGATCGAGTCCGGAGCGTCCGGAGCGCCCGATGAATCAGGCGAAGCCGGCACGCAGGCGCGAAACGCCGTCTGAGCGTCCGCCCCACAGCGTTGACGGTGTAGTTGCGCCCCCGTTATCCACACCCCTGCCGGCCCCCGTCGCAAGCCGGCAACAATCATTCAGGCCCCAAACATAGGGGTTTTCACTGAAGTAGAATCGCGGCTGACGTCCTCCCTCCGCCTGCCCCGCGCATCCCGCGCCCGGCGGCTTTTCCCGGGCCCACCGCGATGCCTTTACCTCTTTTCGCCCTTGCCGTCGCCGCATTTGGAATCGGTACCACCGAATTCGTGATCATGGGCCTCCTGCCCGACGTCGCGCGCGATCTCGGCGTGTCGATCCCGGCCGCCGGGATGCTCGTGTCGGGCTACGCGCTCGGCGTGACGATCGGCGCGCCGATCCTCGCGGTCGTCACCGCGAAGATGCCGCGCAAGCGCGCGCTGATGGGGCTGATCGGCCTGTTCATCGCGGGCAACCTGTTCTGCGCGATCGCGCCCGGCTACACGGTGCTGATGGCCGCGCGCGTCGTCACCGCGTTCTGCCACGGCGCATTCTTCGGCATCGGCTCGGTGGTCGCGAGCAACCTCGTCGCGCCGAACCGGCGCGCGCAGGCGATCGCGCTGATGTTTACCGGCCTCACGCTCGCGAACGTGCTCGGCGTGCCGCTCGGCACCGCGCTCGGCCAGGCGTTCGGCTGGCGCGCGACGTTCTGGGCCGTGACCGGCATCGGCGTCGCCGCGGCCGCCGCGCTCGCGGTCTGCCTGCCGAGGAACCTGGCGATGCCCGACACCAGCATCACCCGCGAATTCAGCGTGCTGAAGCATCCGCAGGTGCTGATGGTGCTCGGCATCAGCGTGCTCGCGTCCGCGAGCCTGTTCAGCGTGTTCACCTACATCACGCCGATCCTCGAGGACGTCACCGGCTTCTCGCCGCGCCAGGTCACCTACGTGCTGCTGCTGTTCGGCCTCGGCCTGACGGTCGGCGGCACGCTCGGCGGCAAGCTCGCCGACTGGCGCCGGATGCCGTCGCTGATCGCGTCGCTCGCGCTGATCGGCGTCGTGCTCGCGCTGTTCGCCGGCACGATGCATCTGCCGTTCGCCGCGCTCGCGACGATCTTCGTGTGGGGGATGCTCGCGTTCGCGATCGTGCCGCCGCTGCAGATCCTGATCGTCGATCGCGCGAGCGACGCGCCGAATCTCGCGTCGACGCTCAACCAGGGCGCGTTCAATCTCGGCAACGCGACGGGCGCATGGCTCGGCGGGACGGCGATCGGCGCCGGCATTCCGCTCGTCAGCCTGCCGTGGGTCGGCGTCGCGATGGCGGTCGCGGCGCTCGCGCTCACGCTGTGGTCGGCATCGCTCGAACGCCGCCCGGTCGCTGCGCCGACCGAATACGTGTAACGCAAAGGCGGTTTCGCCGCGCGGGAATCGAACATTCCGCACATGACGGCCTTCATGGACCGTCACGACCCGCCGGTGTAGCATCTCGGCCGATGAAAGCCATTCTTAATCGAGATTTCCTGGCGCTCATTCTGAGCGTCGCGGTCGTCGGCCTGGGCACCGGCGCCACCCTTCCCCTCACCGCACTCGCGCTGACCGAAGCCGGGCACGGCACCAACGTCGTCGGCATGCTGACGGCCGCGCAGGCCGGCGGCGGCCTGGCGATCGTGCCGTTCGTCACCGCGCTCGCGCGCCGCTTCGGCGCACGCCGCGCGATCGTCGCGTCGGTGCTGCTGCTCGCCGCGGCCACCGCCGTGATGCAGTTCACGTCGAACCTCGTCGTGTGGGGCGTGCTGCGCGTGCTGTGCGGCGCCGCGCTGATGCTGCTGTTCACGATCGGCGAGGCATGGGTCAACCAGCTCGCCGACGATTCGACGCGCGGCCGCGTCGTCGCGATCTACGCGACCAACTTCACGCTGTTCCAGATGGCGGGCCCGGTGCTCGTCAGCCAGATTTCGGGCTTCACCGGCATCCGCTTCGCGCTATGCGGCGCGCTGTTCCTGCTCGCGCTGCCGTCGCTCGCGTCGATCCGCCGCGCGCCGCTCGCCGGCGACGACGCGCATCACGCGGGCCACGATCACTGGCGCAGCGTGCTGCCGCGCATGCCCGCGCTCATCATCGGCACCGGCTTCTTCGCGCTGTTCGACACGCTCGCGCTGTCGCTGCTGCCGCTCTATGCGATGGATCGCGGCGTCGCGAGCGGGACCGCGGTGCTGCTCGCGTCGATCATGCTGTTCGGCGACACCGCGATGCAGTTCCCGATCGGCTGGCTCGCGGACAAGCTCGGCCGCGAACGCGTACATCTCGGCGCCGGCTGGATCGTGCTCGCCGGCCTGCCGCTGCTGCCGTTCGTCATCACGAATCCGTGGCTGTGCTGGCCGCTCCTGTTGGTGCTCGGCGCAGCAGCGGGCAGCATCTACACGCTGTCGCTCGTCGCCTGCGGCGAGCGCTTCCGGGGCGCCGCGCTCGTCACCGCGAGCTCGCTCGTGTCCGCGTCGTGGAGTGCCGCGAGCTTCGGCGGCCCGCTCGTCGCGGGCGCGCTGATGGAGCAGCTCGGCAGCAACGCGCTGGTCGGCGTGCTGGTTGCCAGCGTCGCCGCGTTCGTCTGCGCGGCGCTGTGGGAACGCCGGGCCGCGCTGCAGCGCGCGGTCTAGGGCCGGCGCGCGGCGCGCCCGCTGGCGATCCGTGCCTGACGGACCGCCAGCGCGCGTGCATTACCCCTTCGCCGCCGGCAGGATCTTGCCGGCGCACGTGCCGAAGCCGACGCGATAGCCGTCGCCCTGGCACCAGCCCGCGAGCGTGAGCTCGTCGCCGTCCTCGATGAACGCGCGGCTGCCGCCGCCCGTCAGCGCGACCGGCTCCTTGCCGTTCCACGTCAGCTCGAGCAGGCTGCCGAACGAATCCTTCGCCGGCCCGCTGATCGTGCCCGAGCCCATCAGGTCGCCGACCCGCGTGTTGCAGCCCGACACCGTGTGATGCGCGAGCTGCTGCGCCATCGTCCAGTACATGTGCTTGAAGTTGGTGCGGCAGATCGTCGTCGCTTCCGGCGCACCTTCCGCGCGCAGCGTCACTTCGAGCGCGACGTCAAAGCCGTGCGCGCCGGCATGCCGCAGATACGCGAGCGGCTGCGGCGATTGCTCGGGCTGCGCGGTGCGGAACGGCTCGAGCGCGTCGAGCGTGACGATCCACGGCGAGATCGTCGTCGCGAAGCTCTTCGCGTTGAACGGTCCGAGCGGCACGTATTCCCACTGCTGGATGTCGCGCGCGCTCCAGTCGTTCAGCAGCACCATCCCGAAGATGTGCGCTTCCGCGTCCTCGCACGCGATCGGCTCGCCGAGCGCGTTGCCCTTGCCGACGATGAAGCCCGTCTCCAGCTCGATGTCGAGCTTGCGGCACGCGCCGAACACCGGACGCTCCTGGTCGGGCAGCTTCAGTTGCCCGTTCGGGCGCCGCACCGGCGTGCCGCTCACGACCACCGACGACGCGCGGCCGTTGTAGCCGATCGGCATCTCCGACCAGTTCGGCAGCAGCGCGTTCTTCGGATCGCGGAACATCGAGCCGACGTTGGTCGCATGCTCCTTCGACGAATAGAAATCCGTATAGCCGGGGATGTCGACCGGCAGATGCAGCGTCGCATCGCGCTGCGGCACCAGCGCCTGCGCGCGCAGCGACGCATCGTCGCGCAGCCGCGCGGCATCGCGCGCGAACAGCGCGCTCAATTGCACGCGCAGGCCGCGCCATGCGTCGCGGCCGAGCGCGATGAACGCATTCAGCGTCGGCTGCGCGAACACGTCGCGGGCGCCGGCCGGCAATGTCACGAGGCCCGCGCGCGCCAGCGCCGCGAGATCGACGATCTGGTCGCCGAGCGCGACGCCCGCGCGCCGCGCCGTTTGCTTCGCATCGCTGAAGATGCCGAACGGCAGGTTCTGGATCGGGAAGTCGCACGCGGGATCGTTCGCCGCTTCGATCCAGCTCTTGCGCGCCGGGTCGAGCGTCGCGCGCAGTTCGGGGGACATGCTCATCGTTGCTCCGGATTGAAGTGTTTCTGGATGCCTTGCCAGCATTCGAAGTAGTTCGCCTGCAACTGCGCGGTGTCGAGCGCGAAGCGCGTCGGCCGGATCAGCGTGCGGGTCTCGAACATGAACGCCATCGTGTCGTCGACCTTGTGCGGCTTCGTCGTGTCGCTCGCGGACGCCTTCTCGAACGTCTCCGCGTCCGGGCCGTGGCCCGACATGCAGTTGTGCAGGCTCGCGCCGCCCGGCACGAAGCCTTCGGCCTTCGCGTCGTACGCGCCGTGCACGAGGCCCATGAATTCGCTCGCGACGTTGCGGTGGAACCAGGGCGGGCGGAACGTGTCCTCGGCCGCGAGCCAGCGCGGCGGGAAGATCACGAAGTCGATCGTGTCGACGCCCGGCGTGTCGCTCGGCGACTGCAGCACGAGGAAGATCGACGGATCGGGATGGTCGTAGCTGATCGAGCCGATCGTGTTGAACAGGCGCAGGTCGTATTTGTACGGCGCGTAGTTGCCGTGCCACGCGACGACGTCGAGCGGCGAATGGCCGATGTCCGCGCGCCAGAGGCGCCCGTTCAGCTTCGTGACCAGTTCGAACGCGCCTTCGCGATCCTCGTAGGCAGCCTGCGGGGTGACGAAATCGCGCGGGTTCGCGAGGCCGTTCGAGCCGATCGGCCCGAGGTCCGGCAGGCGCAGCTGCGCGCCGAAGTTCTCGCAGATGTAGCCGCGCGCGTCGCCGTCCGGCAGCGCGACCGTGAAGCGCACGCCGCGCGGGATCACCGCGATCTCGAACGGCTCGACGTCAAGCCGGCCGAATTCGGTCGCGATGAACAGGCGCCCCTGCTGCGGGACGATCAGCAGCTCGCCGTCGGTGTTGTAGAAGAAGCGGTCCTGCATCGAGCGGTTCGCCGCGTACAGGTGAATCGCGCAGCCGTTCATCGCCGCGGCCGAGCCGTTGCCCGCCATCGTCACCCAGCCTTCGATAAAATCGACCGGCTCGGCCGGCATCGGCAGCGGGTCCCAGCGCAGCTGGTTCGGCGGCGTCGGCGGCACGTCCGGCGAATCGCCGAATTCCGCGACGAGCCGCTGCGGGCCCGCGAACGGCTCGAACGGCCGGTGCACGGCCGCCGGCCGGATCCGGTACAGCCACGAGCGGCGGTTGTGGCTGCGCGGCGCGGTGAACGCGGTGCCGGACAGCTGCTCCGCGTACAGCCCATACGGCGCGCGCTGCGGCGAATTGCGGCCGTGCGGCAACGCGCCCGGCAGCGCCTCGGTCGCGAATTCGTTCGCGAATCCGCTCAGGTAGCCGGCACTCGCCGGTTTCGACAGGTCAAGCGTCATCGTTTCAGTTCTCCCTCAATTCAGACGGCGCGCGGTGTCTCGGCACCGCGCCGCCGCGTCACGTTTGCAAGCCCGAGCACGAACAGCGCCGAACACAGCACCGGCACCGCCGCCGCATGGAACAGCGCGTCGTTCGACCAGTCGAGCGCAATCAGGTGTCCGCCGACGAGCGGCCCGAGCACCGAGCCGATCCGGCCGATGCCGAGGCTCCAGCCGATGCCCGTCGAGCGCAGCGACGTCGGGTAGTACTGGCCCGCGAGCGCGTTGACGGCCGGCTGGCCGCCGACCACGCAGAAGCCGCCCGCGAACACGACGAGCAGCAGCCACGGCAATGCATGCGCGACCGAGCCGATCAGCCCGACCGACACCGCCGCGCACGCGAAGCACGCGAACAGCACGCGCATGAAGCCGTAGCGCTCGATGAACCAGCCGAGCGACAGCGTGCCGATCACACCGCCCGTCTGCAGCACGGTGCCGACGATCACCGCGGTGCCGGGCGCATAGCCGGCGTCGCGCATCACCGTCGGCAGCCAGTTCGACAGGAAATACAGGTCGATCAGGTTCATGAAGCTGATCGACCACAACAGCAGCGTGACCGGCAGCCGGCCGTCGCGGAACAGTTCCGCGACCGGCGCGCCGCTCGGCGCCTGCTCGCGCACGACGACGCGCGTGCCGGCGTCGATGCCGGCTTCGGGCGCGAAGCGCGCGAGCCAGTCGCGCGCCTGCGCATCGCGGCCCTTCAGCACCAGGAACTGCAGCGACTCCGGCAGCCGCGCGGCCATCGCGACCGCGAGCACGAGCGGCACCGCGCCGCCGACGAAGAACACCGCGCGCCAGCCGAGCGCCGGGATCAGCGCAGCGCTGATGAAGCCGCCGAGCGCCGCGCCGAGCGTGAAGCCGCACGACACGATCATCATCCGCTTCACGCGATGCGCGGCCGGGCTGAACTCGCCGACCAGCGCCATCGCATTGGGCATGATGCAGCCGAGGCCGAGGCCCGTGACGAAGCGCAGCGCCATCAGCACCGGGATCGAGCCCGCGAACGGCGTCGCGAGCATCGTCAGCGCGAAGAACAGCGTCGCGCCGATCAGCACCGGCCGCCGCCCGATCCGGTCGGCCAGCACCGACAGGCCGAGCGCGCCGAGCAGCATCCCGAACAGGCTCGCGCTGAACACCGGGCCGAGCGCCTGCTTCGGCACGCCCCACTCGGCGATCACGCTCGGCGCGACGTAGCCCATCGCCTGCGCATCGAAGCCGTCGATCACGAGGCACAGCCCGCACAGCGCGAGCAGCATCCAGTGAAATGCAGGACGATGGGGGTCGTCGATGACGCACTCGACTTCGAGCGTGCGTGCGGCACTCGGCGCGGCGCTCATTGCACGGCCTCCGCGGCCGGATGCGTGGGCGGCGTCACACCCTGGCGCGCGAGCGCCATCGCTTCGCGCAGCACGCCGAGGTCGCCGATCTGGTTCGCGAGCAGCAGGATCAGCTTCGCGTTGACGAGCTGGCTGTCGCCGTCGGTCAGGTCGCGATGCATGTCGATCAGCGCTTCGTAGAACGCGTCCGGATCGGCCAGGCGCAGGCGGGTGTCGAGATGGTGATGCATGGCGGTGTCTCCGATGTCTGGTTGGCAGTCAGGCCGCGCAGGTCGCGCGCGCGAGCGCGTCGCCCACCGCCTGCCGGTCGAGCGCGCGCATCCGCGCGCACACGTGCTGGTCGGGCCGCAGCAGGTAGAACGTGCCGGGCTGCGCGTCATAGCGCGCTGCGGCCAGCCCGTCGACGTCCTCCACGACGTCGACGCCCGGCACGTCGCGCGCCTGGCCCTTCGGCACGACGAGCACCGGCTTCACCGGCAGCGCATGGCCGGCGAGCGCTTGCGCGAGCGCGGCGGCGTCGCCGGGCAGGCCGAACAGCACGCCCGTGAAGCCGTCGCACAGATGCCGCAGCAGCCAGCCGGCCGCGCCGTGCGCCTGCACCGGCGCGTCGGCGGCCGCCGCGCCCGGACGCATCGCGCACGCGAACGCGTCGCCCTTGCGGTCGGGCGTGTTCAGCGGCGAATCGGCGAGTACCGCGGGCACCGACAGGCGCCCGCTGTTGACGAGCTTGCGCGCGAATTCGCAGTCGCGCGCAAGCTTCAGCGTCGCGTCGCGGAACACGCGGGACACGGGGCTCTTCGGCGTGATGAAATCGGTCGAGCGCGTCGAGTTGCGGATGTTCTCGTCGGCCGCGAACTCGCGTTCGCTCGCATACGTGTCGAGCAGGCGCTCGGCCGCGCGGCCGTCGAGCACGAGCTTCAGCTTCCACGCGAGGTTGTCGGCGTCCTGCACGCCGCTGTTCGCGCCGCGCGCGCCGAACGGCGACACGCCATGCGCCGAGTCGCCGGCGAACAGCACGCGGCCGTGGCGAAACGCATCCATCCGCTGGCAGCGGAACGTGTAGACGCTCACCCACTCCAGTTCGAACTCGACGTCCGCGCCGAGCAGCGCGCGCACGCGCGGGATCACGCGCTCCGGCTGCTTCTCCGCGACCGGATCGGCGTCCCAGCCGAGCTGGAAGTCGATGCGCCACACGTTGTCCGGCTGGCGGTGCAGCAGCACCGACTGGTTGCGGTGGAACGGCGGATCGAACCAGAACCAGCGCTCGGTCGGAAACTCCGCCTTCATCTTCACGTCGGCGATCAGGAAGCGATCCTTGAACGTGCGGCCGTGGCTCTCGAGCCCCATCATCGTGCGCACCGGGCTGCGCGAGCCGTCCGCCGCGATCACGTACCGCGCGCGCAGCGTCTCGACGCCTTCCGGCGTCTCGACCGTCAGTTCCGCGCCCGCGTCCGACTGCACGAGGCCCGTCACCTTGTGCTTCCAGCGGATGTCGAGATTCGGCAGCGCGAACGCGCGCTCGGCCAGATAGCCTTCCACGTAGTACTGCTGCAGGTTGATGAACGCCGGACGCGCATGCCCCGCCTCGGGCAGCAGGTCGAACGCATAGAGCTGCTCGTCCTGCAGGAACACCTTGCCGACGTGCCAGCTCACGCCCTTGTCGACGAAGCGCTCGCCGCAGCCGAGCCGGTCGAAGATCTCGAGCGTGCGCTTCGCGAAGCAGATTGCGCGCGAGCCGGTGGACAGCGTGTCGTCGTCGTCGAGCAGCACGACGGGCACGCCCTGCTGCGCGAGGTCGATCGCGGCGGACAGGCCGACCGGGCCCGCGCCGACGACGATCACCGGATGGATCGCCGCGTCGCTGTCGGCGCCGCGCTCCGCGCGCGGCCGGTACGCAAACTTCAGGGTCTGGTAATCGATGCTCATGGTCGCCATCCGTCCGCTCCACCCTGTCGCGCGGGCAACACCGTGCCCGCCTGCGACGTCCATTTCGTCTCACCCGCCACGTCTCGCTCCTTGCTTCCTGTTGAATCGGGGACAGGGCATCGTCCGACGACGCCCGAATGCTGTCTTTCTTGATCGACGACAAACTCAGGATTTACGAATAGTAAAACCAATTACGGATAGTGAAAACAACGTAAACCCTAAGCAACGACTGCCGGCGGGATAACCATATGAGCGAATCGCCAAGCCGAGCGCGGCGCGCGCTGCTACTATCGAGTGATGAGGCGGCCCGTTCGGCCGCCGTTTTTCCATGCTGACTTCCCCATGATTCCGCCTACCATTCCCGAGCTGGTCACCCGCGCCGGGCAGTTGCCGTTCCTGCGGGATCACGTTGCGCTCGCCGAGGGCGGCACCGCGTGCGCGCACCTGCCCGAGCTGACGCTGAACAGCGCGTACGAGCCGATCTACGACGTGACGATGCCGGGCGCACCGCAGTCGACGTCGTTCGCCGACGCGATCGAGCGCTACGGCGACGAACTCGGCTTCCAGGCGGTGACGCTGGCGACGGGCACCGCGCCCGATCCGTTCGATTCGGCCGCGGACGACCAGGCGCTGGTCGCGGTCGACCGCCTGTCGCGCGCGCTGCACGCGATCAACTTCTTCGGCGCGCAGCGCCACGGGCTGCTGTTCCTGCGCGTGCACGAGCGGCTGCTGAAGAGCGTGAAGTACGACCACGGCAAGCACTTCTCGTCGGTGCTGCAGCGCTTCGGGCTGCCGCCCGAGCGGGTCGTGATCGAGCTGCCGGCCGCCGCGGTCGCGCACAAGACCTTCCTCGGCTACCTGACGCGCAGCTACCAGCATCACGGCTTCAGGGTCGCGGACAAGCTGCCCGACCCGGGCCGCATCCTCGCGGTCGAATCGGACATGGCGCGGCCGGACTACATCAAGATGGACGCGGGCATCGCGTTGCGCGACGGGATGGTCAAGGCGCTCGTCGGGTATGCGCAGCGCGTGCGGATTCCGCTGATCTTCGACGGCGTCGTCGACGAGACGCAGTGCGAGCTGCTGCGCCAGCACGACGTGCGGTTCATGCAGGGGCCGGTGTTCGCGAAGGTGGTGTCAGCCTGAGGCGGCGGGTGACGGGTGGCGGGTTGTGGCCGCGCGGCGGCGTGCGTCAGTCCTCGCCGCCGTCGTCATGCTTCGGCAAGTCGTCGCCGATCTCGATGCCGGGAAACCGGCTGGCGTACCAGATATGCCACGCAGCGCGAATTCTCGACGGGTCGTCGAGCGTCGCGTAGTTGAGCTCGACCGTCCGCGGCGCATGGCGCAGCCGGTATTCGAGCTGCGCGCCGCAACGCCCGCAAAAGCGCCGCTCGCCCCACGCGCTCGACGCGTAGACGACCGGCTCGCCGCTCAGGTATTCGAACGCATCGAGCGGCAGCGACGCGGACGCGACCACCGCCGCCCCGGTCGTCTTCCGACATAGCCGGCAATGGCAGAAGCCGGCGTCGGTCGGGATGTGCTTGATCCGGTAACGGATCGCGCCGCAGGCACAGCCGCCTTCGAGCATTTCCGTGTGCGACATGGCGAACCTCGTCGTATTCGCGCGTCAGGCGACCGATGATGAGCGCCGTTCGGCGGATGCACAACCGGGAAGTGCCCAGGCAGCGTCAAGCAACCTGCCCGAGCCGCTGCGCCAGCGCCTTCAGGCGCGGCCCCACCTGCGACCGGAACACGCCCTCCCCCATCGACGACGCGGGCCCGCTGCAGCTCAGGATCAGCCAGCGCCCCTCGCGCGGCTCCCGAAACGGCACGGCCGCCGCGTTGACGTCCGCGTGCCACGCGCGGAACGAATAGCAGCAGCCGCCCGACGCGAACTCGGCCACCGCCTGCTGCGCGGCGCCGACGAGCGCGTCCGCGTCCGGCCCGGCGCCGGCCGCCCGGTGCAGCTCCGCGTACAGCGCGCGCCGCACGTCCTCCGGCTGCACCGCCAGATACGCGCGCCCCATCGAGCTCGTCAGCATCGACAGCCGCGAACCGGGCGCGAGCCCGAGCGTCAGCGCGGTCTCGCTGCGGATCGTCTCCAGATAGATCATGTCGAGCCCGTCGCGGCAGCCGAGCGACACCGCCGCGCCGATCTCGCGCGCGAGCGCCTGCATGTGCGGCCGCGCGAGGTCCAGCGTGCCCGCGCCGGACAGCAGCGCGAAGCCGAGCGACAGCACGCCCGCGTCGAGCGCATATTTGCCGAGCGTGTCGTCGTAGCGCAGGTAGCCGAGCACCGTCAGCGTATACGCGAGCCGGTTCACCGTCGCCTTCGGCAGGCCGGTGCGCTCGGCGAAATCACGGTTGCCGAGCATCGTCTCGCCGGGCCGGAACGCGCGCAGCAGGTCCAGGCCGCGCGCGAGCGCGACGACGAACTTGCGCTCGTCGATCGGTTGGTCGTCGATGGTTGAAAGCGTCATCCGGTGCTACACTGAGGTCGATTTGCAAAACATTGTTCCGCGCAGCGGAACGCAAGTCAAGTGAACCATAGGCATGGGATCAGGAGATGACACGATGAGCGCTGCAACTTTTCATTGGGACGATCCGCTGCTGCTCGACCAGCAGCTCACCGAGGACGAGCGGATGGTGCGCGACGCCGCGCGCGCATACGCGCAGGACAAGCTCGCGCCGCGCGTGACCGAGGCGTTCCGCCACGAACGCACGGACGTCGGGATCTTCCGTGAAATGGGCGAGCTCGGCCTGCTCGGGCCGACGATCCCCGAGCAGTACGGCGGCCCCGGCCTCAATTACGTGAGCTACGGCCTCATCGCGCGCGAGGTCGAGCGCGTCGATTCCGGCTACCGGTCGATGATGTCGGTGCAGTCGTCGCTCGTGATGGTGCCGATCTACGAGTTCGGCTCCGATGCGCAGAAGGAGCAATACCTGCCGAAGCTCGCGACCGGCGAATGGATCGGCTGCTTCGGCCTCACCGAGCCGAACCACGGCTCCGATCCGGGCAGCATGATCACGCGCGCGAAAAAGGTGCCCGGCGGCTATTCGCTGTCCGGCGCGAAGATGTGGATCACGAACTCGCCGATCGCCGACGTGTTCGTCGTCTGGGCGAAGCTCGAGGAAGACGGCCACGACACGATCCGCGGCTTCATCCTCGAGAAGGGCTGGAAGGGCCTGTCCGCGCCGGTGATCCACGGCAAGGTCGGGTTGCGCGCGTCGATCACCGGCGAAATCGTCCTCGACGACGTGTTCGTTCCCGAGGAAAACCGGCTGCCGCACGTCGGCGGCCTGCGCGGCCCGTTCACGTGCCTGAATTCCGCGCGCTACGGGATCGCCTGGGGCGCGCTCGGCGCCGCCGAGGCCTGCTGGCATACCGCGCGCCAGTACGTGCTCGACCGCAAGCAGTTCGGCCGGCCGCTCGCCGCGAACCAGCTGATCCAGAAGAAGCTCGCCGACATGCAGACCGAAATCACCCTCGGCCTGCAAGGCGTGCTGCGGCTCGGCCGCATGAAGGACGAAGGCACCGCGGCCGTCGAGATCACGTCGATCATGAAACGCAACTCGTGCGGCAAGGCGCTCGACATCGCGCGGCTCGCGCGCGACATGCTCGGCGGCAACGGCATCTCGGACGAGTTCTGCGTCGCGCGCCATCTCGTAAACCTCGAAGTGGTCAACACGTACGAAGGCACGCACGACATCCACGCGCTGATCCTCGGCCGCGCGCAGACGGGCATCCAGGCGTTCTTCTGAACGCGCCCGCCACCGCGTGGCCGGCGCGCGCATCACGGCGCGCCGCAAACGAAACGGCCTGCCCGGCGTCGATGCCGGGCAGGCCGTTTGTCCATGAGCGGAGCGGTTCCGTTCGCCGTGAGCCGGCGGGCGGACTGCCTGCAGCCGCGAGCGCGCGCCGCGCGATGCGGCGCGCCGTGCTCACTTGTTCGGCTGCGGCGTGAGACGCAGATACGGGCGCACCGCTTTGAAGCCCTTCGGGAAGCGCTGCTTCAGCTCTTCCGGATCCTGCAGCGACGGGACGATCACCACGTCGTCGCCGTCCTTCCAGTTGCCGGGCGTCGCGACCTTGTAGTTGTCGGTCAGCTGCAGCGAGTCGATCACGCGCAGCACTTCGTCGAAGTTGCGCCCGGTGCTCGCCGGATAAGTGATGATGAGCCGCACCTTCTTGTTCGGATCGATCACGAACAGCGAGCGCACGGTGAGCGTCTCGTTCGCGTTCGGATGAATCATGTCGTACAGCTCCGAAACCTTGCGATCCGCGTCCGCGATGATCGGGAAGCCGACGACCGTCGCCTGCGTGTCGTTGATGTCGTTGATCCAGCCCTGGTGCGATTCGACGCTGTCGACCGACAGCGCGATCACCTTCACGTTGCGCTTCTCGAATTCGCCCTTCAGCTTCGAGGTCAGCCCGAGTTCCGTCGTGCACACCGGCGTGTAGTCCGCCGGATGGGAAAACAGCACGCCCCAGCCGTTGCCCAGCCACTCGTGGAACTTGATGCGGCCGAGGCTCGAATCCTGTTCGAAATCCGGCGCGATGTCGCCAAGACGCAGACCCATGTTGTTCTCTCCTTGAACGATGCGTGGTGAACCCCGCGCCACTCGCGCGGGACAGTCGGGTAGCTTACGGGAAGCGGACAGCCATGCGAACGATTATTCCGTTCGATATTCATACATTTTTGTCATTTTTGTCCGGCGCGCGCCCTTGTCGGGAAACGTTTCCGCCCGTTTGCCGCTCCCCTTGAACATTACAAGTCGTTTACCATGTTGTCTTGCGCCACCGCGCCGCATCATCCCGGCTCGCCAGCAAGCAGGCGTTTCGCTACGATATGAACTGCAGCATGACAGCATGAAGGGAGTTGCAATGTCGGAAATCAACAAGGAGAAACTGATGTCGGATATCAAAACCGTTCTTGCGGACGCCGAAGACCTGCTCAAGCAAGCCGCGAGCAGCACGGGCGACCGTGCGGCCGAGCTGCGCGAGAAAGCGATGTCGCGCTTGAAGCAGGCCAAGGAAAAGGCAACCGACGTTCAGGTCGTCGTGGTCGAGAAAGGCAAGAAAGCCGCGCGCGCGACCGACGACTATGTGCATGAGCACCCGTGGACGTCGATCGGCATCGCGGCCGGTGTCGGCGTGCTGATCGGCCTGCTGGTCAACCGCAAGTAAACGCGCGGCCTGCACCAAACCGCCGGCGGGCCGCCCGACGCGGCTCGCGGGCGCCAAAGCCGAGACTGGCGACATGCCGGTCGGCTTTGCCTTAGCCGTTTTCTGCACGCGCAAGCACATCATTCATGACGACAGACACCACCTCGCAGTCATCCGGCCAGAGTCCGTTGCGTCGCCTCATCGGCTCCGTGATCGGATTGCTGCAAACGCGCCTCGAACTCGCGGGCATCGAGCTCGCCGAAGAGAAAGAGCGCCTGATGGGCGTGCTGTTCCTCGGGCTCATCGCAATGATGCTGGCGACGATGGCGCTCATCAGCCTGACCGTGCTCGTCGCAATCGCGTTCTGGGATACCTATCGCTGGCAATCGCTCGCGGTGGTCACCGCGCTGTACGCGATCGCCGGCGCCGCCTGCGCGCTGAAGGTGCGCGCGAGCCTGCGCAACGCGCCGGTCGTGTTCGAAGCCACGCTGGCCGAATTCGAGAAAGACCGCGAACTGTTCCGCGGCAAGTCGTGAGCGCGCACGCGTTCGTTTCCTTCACCCACTTCGCCGACGCGCCATGAGCCATAACGCCACAGGCAACCGATATCGCACGGCCTCGCCGCATTCGCGCTTGAATGCGGCACAGAACCGCGCGATCCGCAAGGAGTTGTTGATCCTGCGCTCCGAAGTCGAGCGCCTGGAACTCGCGGAGGCCGGCGCGGAAATACGGCAGGCCGTCACCCGCTTCCGCTGGCTCAAGCTGCTGGTGCCCGGGCTCGCGGGCGGCTCGCTCGGGCAATCCGCGAAGAACCTCAACGCGAGCATCGGCAACCTCGTCAACCAGTATCCGATGCTGAGCTCGCTTGTGTCGCTGGTGCTCGCGAAACCCGTGCGCTCGCTGCTGCGCGCGAGCGCGAGCCCGGTGCTGAAGTGGGGTTCGCTCGGCTTTGCCGCGTGGGAAATCTACCGGTTCTTCCAACAATCGCGCGAAGGAAGCGACGGCGAGACGACCGGCAACGATTGACGCACGGCTCGCGGCATCGCCAGCCGCCGCGCGTCGCCAGCGCGGCGACATGCGTGTCGCGTCACGTCATCGCACGCCCCAGCACATCGGCTCCCATTCACGCGCACCGTCCGGCAGCACGTTGCCTTTCGTCCCGTCCGAGCGCAACGTGAACGCCCCGCAGCGGTCATCGCGCATCGGCCCGTCGTCGAGCGGACGCGCGTCGAGTTCATAGGACACGAATGCGCCGTCGTCCGGGCGCCGGATCGCCAGCCGATAGACGGCCCGCCCGTCCGGCGGCGCATGCGCGAGTACGTCCGGCAACGTGGATGGCGGTGCGCCGTCGAGCGTCTCGAGATACTGCGCCGCCCGGTAAAGCGCGGTCACGGCTGAAGTACGATGCGCCTGCGCGGCCTGTTGACGGTATGACGGAACCGCCACGCCGGCCAGCACCGCGATGATCGCCAGCACGATCATCAATTCGAGCAACGTGAACCCGGCCCACCGGCGCATGCGTGCCCCCACGCTCATCGGGGCTGCGCGGCGACGCGACGCCATCGCTGCGCGACGATCCGGCCGTCGTGCATCACGACCTGCATCTGCAGCCAGACAGCGCTGGACGCATGCGCGCCGACGCCGCGAGCGGTGACGAGGTACGCACGACCGGCGGCGGGCCGTGCGATGTGCCACGCCTCGATCAGGCAACGCGCCGGCTGCGCGGCCACCGGCCATGCGGCAAACGGTGTGAATGCTTCGGGCATGTCCAGCGCGGGCATTCGCCGCCAAGCGTCAGGCTCGGCATGCGGCAGGCCCGCGCCCAGGTACGGCGCCGAGCCCTGACGCAAGCGCTCGACACACGCGGCAAGCGCAGCATCGGCCGCATGAAACGCGATCAGGCGGTCCGACAGCGCGCGCGTGCGGCGCGCCTCCGTCAATGCGGATTCGAACCACGTGCCCGTCAGCGCCGCAATCGCCGCACCGACCGCGACCACGGCCGGCAGCGCCATCCCTGCCTCGCGGCAAACGCGCTTAGGGTGCGTGTGCCCCGTCGCCCGTTGTTCGGCCCGGCTCAACGCGATGCTCCGGATGCGCGCCGCGTCTCGGCCCGGCGATCGTCGCGCTCGGCCGACGCATTCCTCAACGCCACGACACGATGCAGCGTCAACCGCGCGCGGCGATCCGGCGCGACGGCGGCACGGCCGTCGCAATCGACATGACTGACGCGCTCCCGCATCGGTTCGCCACGCGCCCGCACGCAGACATGCACGGCAATCACGTCGCGCCAGTCGTCCGCGCGCATCGCGCGGGCATCGACGAACCGCGTCTCGCCACGTCGCAGAAAGCGCAGTCGCAGCTGGTCGATTTCCGATACGACCGGCTGCGCGGTCCCCAGGCGCCCATTCCCTTCGCAATACAGTTCAGGCTCGCCCGTCGTCGGGCTGACGTGGGCGTCGAAGCGGTTCGACACGAGCGGGCGGTCCGCCGGCGCGCCGACGCCCTGCCCCAGGCAATCCGATACCTGGCCATTTGCCGTCGGCCACGTCGACACTGCGTCGCCGACATAGCGAACCAGCAGCGTGTCGGACGACGCAGGCGCCGGTTCGCAGCGCACTTGGGCATCTTCGCCGCGCGCGCGAGCCGATGCGCACCCGAACAGCGGCGGCAGCGGCGACGTCGACAGGTCGAGCGGTTGAAAGCCCGCCATCTGAATCTGCTGGCCGATCAGCGTCAATGCGGTGCTTGCGGCGTCGCGCATCCGAAACGCATCGTCGGCCCGGCGTTGCCCGACACGCTGCGCATGATGCAGTGCGCCGACTGCCGCGAGCACGAGCAGGCCGACCGACATCGCAATCAGCAATTCGAGGAGCGTATGCGCACGAGCTCGGCGATCAATATGCATTAGCCGGCACCTCGCGGAACGGGATCCGCACGCATGACGGCGAACGCGCCGATCGGCCGACCGTTTCGCATCCCGCGGCATCGCCGTCACGCCAGCCGACGGTCGCGAGCCGGGCGTCACCCGGCCCGCCATCGATCGTCATCACGCCATCCGGCAACGACGCGACGGCCAGCGCCGCGAGGCCCGCATCCGCGCCGGGCGCCGCGCGCGCGCTTTCGATGCGTGCATCGGCCAGCCACAACGCACGTTCGCGCCAGATCGTCGAGCGCTGCGCACGCGCCATCGCGAATTGGCCGCCGGCCACTGCGAGCATCATGACGGCGAGCAGCGCGACCGCCACCGCCGCCTCGATCAGCGACGCGCCGCGCATCGTGCGCCGCGCGCTCATCAGGCCGCCTTGCAACGACCGGCGACGACGCGCGCCCGGCCGCCCGCCGCGATCCGCACGCAACGCGACGCGCGTGGCGCATCGGCCTCGTGCGCGCTCAGGCGCGGGCGCAGTTCGAACCGCAGGATGCCGCCGATTGCCTGACCGGCCGGCGGCGCAAAGGCCAGCTCGTGCGCGACGCCCTCGACGATCACGTACGGATCGCGCGGATACCGCCGCAGCACCTGCGCCCGCTCGTCGAAATGTCCGCTCACGAGCCAGCCGCACGACCATTCGCCGTCATCGCAGCGCTGGCCGGGACGCACACAGGCGCCGTCGTTCCCGGCCCGGCAAAGCGTGACGCGCACGCCGAGGCGCACCGCTTCGACCCGCGCGAACGACAGCGCGCCGAGCAGCGCGCGCGAACGGGCGTCGACCCGCTCGCGCATCCGCCACTGCTCGAACGAAGGCGCCGCGTACAGGCCGAGCCCGGCCAGCATCGCGACCACGACCATCAGTTCGACGAGCGTGAATCCCCCCGCCCTCCATACTGCTCCGCTGCGCCACATCGCCATCCTCCGTCAACGTCATGCGACGACTGTAGCGGCGTGCGCGCTGGCGCACCATCTGCCGAACGGCCAGCTGGCGGCGCGCAGCCACACCCGCCACAATCGGCGCAGCGTGAACGACCAGGAGGGAATGCGATGAAACGATGCAGCGCGTCAGCGCTTACGCGGGGGCTTGGCAGCCGGAGAGGCGCGACGGAACTCTTCGATCACGTCGGCAAATTCGGACACGTCTTCGAACCGGCGATACACCGATGCAAAGCGCACATAGGCAATCGTATCGAGGCCGCGCAACTCGTTCATCACGAGTTCGCCGAGCTTCTCGCTACGCACTTCGCGCTCGCCTGTCGCGAGCAGCTGATATTCGATGCGGGCGACCGCCGCATCGATCGCGTCAGCCGCAACCGGCCGCTTGCGCAGCGCGAGTTGCATGCTGGCGACGATCTTGCGACGGTCGAATTCCGTGCGGCTGCCGTCCTTCTTCACGACGACCGGCAGGGCCAGCTCGACCCGCTCGTACGTCGTGAAACGCTTGTCGCAGGCCGAGCAGCGGCGGCGCCGGCGAATCGCGGCGCCGTCTTCGGACACGCGCGAATCCACCACCTGCGTGTCGTCGCTGCGGCAGAACGGGCAGCGCATGAGCGATCAGCGATAGACCGGGAAACGCTTGGTCAGCTCGGCCACCTGCGCGCGCACGCGCTCGATCGTCGCTGCATCTTCCGGGTTGTCGAGCACGTCGGCGATCAGGTTGCCGACCAG
>NZ_CADFEB010000001.1:231741-875007 GCF_902833085.1 Burkholderia ubonensis | reverse complement strand
CTGGTCGGCAACCTGATCGCCGACGTGCTCGACAACCCGGAAGATGCAGCGACGATCGAGCGCGTGCGCGCGCAGGTGGCCGAGCTGACCCGGCGTTTCCCGGTCTATCGCTGATGCAGGATTGAATCAGCGCTCGGCAGCCCGCCCGTTCGTCACCGGACCGCGTGCGCCCGGCGACGCCGCGCTGCGCGCCGCCGCGTGTGCGAACAGCGCGTCGAGATCGAAGCCCATCGTGTCGATCCCGATCGTGTCGCGCAGGCACGCGCTCCACGCAGCCGCGTCGTCGAAGGTGGTCGTCGCCTTCACCGCCCCGGTCGCGTCGCGCTGCGTGAACACGGCGTTGAGCATCGATGCGCGCCCCTCGGGCAGCACACGGCACGCGATCAGGTCGTTGACGAACAGCGAATCGGGGTACGTCGACGTGAACCAGCTCGCGGTCTCGTAATCGATCCATTCGGCCCGCTTCAGCGAGAACCGGTAGGTCGTCTGCCAGCCGTCCGGCGTCTCGCACTGCATGTCGAGCTCGCCCGCGACCGGCGCGTCGACGACGCGGAACGCGCCGTGCGGCGTCAACTGGCGCTCGCCCGGCAGATGACGCAGCGGCGCGGTCAGCGTCGCCGTGCCGAAGCCGATGTCCGCGAACCACGCGGCATCGTCGAGATCGACGCGCAGCAGCATGTGCGTCTGCGCGGTAACGTCTTCCGGCGCACGCATCCAGCGCACGCGCGCAATCAGCGGCGTGACGCGAAAGCCCATGTGCGTGAGCGCGGTGTAGAACAGCTTGTTCAGCTCGAAGCAGTAGCCGCCGCGCCGCCGCTCGACCAGCTTGTCGACGATTGCGGGCAAGTCGAGCGCGACGCGCGCGCCGGTCAGCGGATTGAGGTTTTCGAACGGGATCGACTGCGGATGCAGCAGGTGGACGCGGCGCAGCACGTCGAGGGTCGGCGCGACGGGGCCGTCGTAGCCGATGCGGGCGAAATAGCGTGAGAGGTCGAACGAGTCAGTCATGAGCCGGCACCGTGAGCGAGGACGCCACACGATAGCACCGGCTGAAATCCCCATGCAGTGCAAGGTCATCGTAAGCGACGACCCTGCACCCGCGCAGGCGACGGCGACGGCGTTACGGCAGCAGCTTCAGCGCCGACGTCGCGACCGACGGCACCGAGATGCCCTGGCTCGTCGCGAACTGGACGGCCTGGCTCAGCGTCGCCGCGAGCGACTGCAGCTGGCCGGGTGCGCTTTGCGCGATATACGACGCGGCCTGCGCGTTCTGCGGATTCAGGCCCGCCTGCAGCAGCTCGGCCGGGTTCGTCGAGCCGAGGCCGCCGAGCCCCGACTGCAGTTGCGAATACTGCGTGAGGCCCTGGCCGAGCGATGCGAGCCCGTTGCTGAACGCCTGCTTGTCGACCGGACCGTGCGCGGCGCCGCCGGTCGCGAATGCCTGGCCCAGCGCCTGCGACACCGATTGCTGCGCGCCGCCCATCTGCGACAGCGCGGCCGGCGTGAGCACGTTGCCGCCGCTGCCCAGCAGGCTCGACGCCTGCTGCGCCTGGCCGGCCGCGCCGGTGAGCCCCATCGCCGACGCGAGCGACGACTGTCCCGCCAGCACCTGCTGATTCGCGCCGACATACGCCTGCAGCAGTTGCCCGAGCGCGCCCTGCGCCGGCGCCGCCTGCTGCTGCCCGCCGCCGAGCAGCGATGCGCCGAGCGATTGAAGGTCGAGCTGCGCGTGCGCGGCGCCGCTCAGCAGCGCGCCGCAAACGGCGCCTGCCCACGCCAGACGCTTGCCCGTCGCGCGTATCCTGTTCATGTCCTGTTCTCCCGTGCCGGAATGATGAGGCGGATATTTTCGAAGCCCGCTACGCGACGCCGCAACGATTGATACACATCGATACGAAATCGCCGGTGACGGGCATGCGCATTCGCGCGCAACGGCTGCGCGATATCACGGCCGCTGCGGCATTCGTTCCTTTTGCGCAGCAATATCCGGCCGATCGGCGGCGGGGCCCGCCCTTGCGCCCGATCGCCGCCTACGCGGCCATCCAGCCCGGCTGCCGCCGGCCGACCCAGTCGGCCGCCTGCTCGTAGCCGCGCGCGAGCTGCAGCACCGCGAGGTCCGCGCGCGGCCGGCCGATCAGCTGCATCCCCATCGGCAGCCCGACCGCGTTGAAGCCGACCGGCACGCTGATCACCGGGCAGCCCGCGAGCGTCCACGGCATGACCGTTTCCATCCAGCGGTGATAGGTGTCCATCGCGCGGCCCGCGATCTGCTGCGGCCAGCGCGCGTCCACGTCGAACGGGAACACCTGCGCGGCCGGCGCGGCGATGAAGTCGTAGCGCTCGAAGAAGCCGAGCAGCGTCTGGTACCAGGCGGTGCGCTCGACGCTCGCGTCGAAGATCGCCTGCGCCGGCAGCGCGAGCAAGCCCTCGACCTCGTAGATCGCCTCCGGCTTCAGCAGCGCGCGGCGCGCCGGATCGCGGTAGTGCGTGAGCAGCCCGCCGCCGGACAGGAAGTGCCGGTGCGCGAGCCAGATCCGCCAGAGCCGTTCCGGCGCGAACGCCGGCAGCGCGGCGTCGACGTCGCAGCCGATCTCGCGCAGCGTCGCGAGCCCCGTTTCGCACTGTGCGAGCACGCCCGGCTCGGTCGCCAGATAGCCGTTCCAGTCGCCGACCCACGCGACGCGCTTGCCGCGCAGGTCCGCGTCGAGCGGCTGCGCGAACACGGCCGGGGCCTCGGCGAGCGACAGCGGATCGTGCGGATCGTAGCCGGCCTGGATCGCGAGCAGGTTCGCGACGTCGCCGACCGTGCGTCCCATCGGCCCCTCGATCCCGAGCTGCTGCACGAACACGTCGACGCCCGGCCAGCGCGGCACGCGGCCCTGCGACGGCCGGAAGCCGTAGACGTTGCAGAACGCCGCCGGATTGCGCAGCGAGCCGCCGAAATCGCTGCCGTCCGCAACCGGCAGCATCCGCGCCGCGAGCGCGGCCGCCGTGCCGCCGCTGCTGCCGCCAGCGCTCTTCGTCAAGTCATACGGATTGCGCGTCGCGCCGTAGACGTCGTTGAACGTATGCGAGCCGAGACCGAATTCCGGCGTGTTGGTCTTGCCGATGAAGATCGCGCCGGCCGCGCGCATCCGTGCGACGCCGACGGAATCGGCCTGCGGCACGTTGTTGCGGAAGATCGGCGAACCGAACGTCGTCACGATGCCCTTCGTCATCGCGATATCCTTCGGCGCCTGCGGGAACCCGTGCAGCCAGCCGTGATGCTCGCCGCGCGCGAGCGCCGCATCCTTCTGCGCGGCCTCGGCGACCAGCGCATCCCGGTCGCGCAGCGCGACGATCGCGTTGAGCGCGCCGTTCACGCGCGCGATGTGGTCGAGGTACGCGTTCATCGTCTCGACGCACGACACGTCCTTGCGGCGGATCGCCGACGCAAGCGCGCTCGCGGACAGGCGCACGATCGGATCGACGGGAATAGAGGCGGGAGCGAGAAGCGACGGGGCGCGGTGCGGCATGCGAGGTCTCCTGGAAAACGGACACGGATGGCGGGCGGCACGGACGGCCGCCGCGCGAAGCCCGCGCGGGGCCGGATGTGCGTCGCGCCGCCGCTGACGCTCTACTCTACGCGACGCCGCCCCGGCGACTCCCGATATTTTCCCGGCGGACTCATTGCGGTTTCGACTGAATCGCCGCGGCACGGGTGCCGGGGCCGGTGAAAACGTTTATGCGCATAAACTTAAATTTCTTATATTTCTAATTAACAGAACATGGTCTGGTCGCCGGACGCCGGGCGTGTTAACGACATTTTTACGTCGCCGCCCGATCTCTTTAGATCGCTCCGGGCGGCCGCGCGCTACCCTGCAAGCATCTCATTCGTCGGACGTCACTCATGCTCAAGCTGCTGGTTCCGGTCGGCCACTCGTCCCGCTCGCTGCAGGCGGTGCGCCATGCGACCTTCCTCTACCGGGAACGGTGCGCGTCGGAAATCGTGTTGCTCAACGTCCAGCCTCCGCTGGAATCGACCCGGCTCGAGGCCTACCATCCGCTGTCGCGGCTGCGCGAGATCGAGCAGCATTTCTCGGAAGGCGAGCTGGCGAAGGCCGAGCGGATCCTGAAGGATGCCGGCGTCGCATATCGGGTCGTCATGAAGGTCGGCCCGGTCGCCGATACCATCGCAGCCGTGGCCGCCGAGCACGGCTGCGATGAAATCGTCGTCGTCGCCCCGCGCCACGATCCGCTTCATAGCGTGATGTCGCTGTTCCGCCGCAGCGTGCTCGACCGGCTCGTGCGGATTTCGAATATTCCGGTGACGGCGGTTCAGTAAGTGGGGGGGATTCGTCCCATCACAGCGTAGGCAGCCGATCGAAGCCGTCGAGGCGCGCAACCGGCGGCCGCACCTCGGTCACGTCGACTCCGTCGACGAGCGCGGCGGGCATCCCCTCGCTCATCCATGCGCACATCTCGTCGAGCTGCTTCGGCGAGCCTTGCAGCATCGCCTCCACCGATCCGTCCATGCGATTCCTCACCCAGCCGGTCACGCCCATCCCCGTCGCATGCCGCACGCACGCTTCGCGGTAGCCGATCCCCTGCACCACGCCGCGCACGCGCACCAGCCGGGTTTCGAGCCCAATGTCGTCAGGTTCCATGCGTGGTCCTCCCGGTCGAGCCCCGCATTCGAATCCATGCGGGTTCATTGCAATATCGAGTTCGCGTTTCTACGAACCATACTAGTGGTTGCACGCTGTTCCGCTACCGGAGGATTGCCATGCCGACCTACCAATATCGTTGCGAAAAGTGCGGCAAAACGTTCGAGAGCGTCGAGCATCTCGCCGACCATCAAACGGCTCATCCGCGCTGCCCCGATTGTGGAAGCGAACAGGTTCAGCATGTGCCTACGACATTCGTTCCGAAGACGACCAGAAAGAGCTGATCCCGCGATGAATGTCGATCTGCCACCGACGGAAGCGCAGGCCGTCGCATCAACCCGAGGTTGGACATGGGCGAAACGAAACTGACTGCTCACCTGCCGTCGGTCGACGTCGAGATCACGCGGCACGAATTCCCGGAACGGAACGCGGAAGCCATGACCATCCACATCACCGCGACGCCGTCGTTCGACGCCGCGGCGCAATGGCTGCTGCAGACCGGCCTGTTTCCGCTCGCACCGTCGTTTGCGCTGTGGGCCGACTTCGTGCAGCGCTGGCAGCATGCGTGGTATCCCGCCTGGCAGCCGTGGCTGTCGATCGATTCCCCGCCGGCCCGATCGCTCGAGGAGCCGGAATGACTTTCCGCGCCACGACGCAACCGCCGTTGGCGCTCAGTCAGCTTCCCGACACAAAGTATTCACAAACGATCATTTACCCGTTACAATCCGTCCCCTCTTGCTCAGGTGGCGGAATTGGTAGACGCACTATCTTGAGGGGGTAGCGCCGAGAGGCGTGCGGGTTCGAGTCCCGCCCTGAGCACCAAGAATTATTCCGGACAGTTCCGGAGATGTTCGAAAACCCGCGACAGCTCTAGGCTTCGCGGGTTTTTTCGTTCCGCGATGTTTCGGGTTAGTCGGTAGACAACCGGTAAATGCCGGGCGGCCGGATTTACCTTCAGTTCGATATGTCCGGGGCAAAGAATCGGCGGATGAACTATCGGTTCGCTGGCTTGTAATCGAAGTCGTCGAGCAAGATCGGTATCGCGAGCGAGCCGGCAGTGGCGGCCGCGATCTTTTCCCGCTCAACGGCTCGTACGTCGAAACAGTCTCCCGCGAAGGAGAGCACGACGGAATACGGTGGGTGAGCCGCCATTACGAAGCCTTGCGATCCGGTGTAGAGAGCCGCTTGGTCATCTTCTTCGTCGACGCCGTCGCGCAAATCGCCTGCGCCGCAGGGCGCATCGAGCCTTCCCCCCACTCCTTGCGTGCCGACTTCTCGCATGAGGCGTCGCGCGCCTTCTTCCATTTCGCGATCTTCGCGTCGAGCGCGGCCTTGCGCTCCGGGTGCTCGCTGGCCTGCCGATCAACGACATGCTGCAGTTCCCGCTCGGCGACGATTTGGTCGCGCCACGCGCAAAAATTCATGCTCGTCTGGTTTGACTCGCAGTCGGCAAGCAGCGCGCTGACCTCGCTCGCCGGCAGCCCGCTGCGGGCCGAAATCTCATCGGCCGGCGTCTGCTCGGCGAATGCGGTGGCGGATGCCAGCAAGAGCAGCCCAAAAGCGAACTTTCTCATTGTGCACCCGGCTGACGGCGGAACGGAGCGGTTTCAAGGCGCCGTCGATTCACGAGTCCGTTCGAACGAACGGGCGCGAGACGTCGGCCGTTCGCATCGCGCGGATGGACGTAGACGCGCTGATTCATGTGGGATACGACGCCGGCGTCGTTGTTCTGGTTCGCAGCTTGCAGCGCGGCGCGCGCGCCGGTGTCGCCAGCGTTGTACGTGTAGCTGACGAGTTCGTCGAACTGGTCCTGCGTGAGTTCGCGGGTGGTGACGTTCCGGCGCACCGCGGCTTCGGCCCGGCTGACGCGTGCGGCGAGCTGCGCATTCACCTGCGCCGCAGTCACCGGCCGTGCCAGTTCCTCGGGCGTGCACGGGCCGGTATGCGCCAGCGTGCCGACGCCGTACGTGCAATTATTTGCCACGTCGTTGTAGTAGGCCATCACCGCGTGCTCGCGGGTGCGCAGCGCGGTCCAGCCGGCCTGGCTCAAGTGCATATTCTCGTTTGCCATCTATTCGCCCTCTCAAAGCATTTGTTTGTCCGCGACGGCCGCGCGGACGGTCCACTTTATCATCAGATAGTTCAGGCACTCCGCATCGTCCGCATTTACGTTCACGATCCATTTGACCAACACGCGGTCACGAACTTCGATGTAGATCGAGGAGGCGGTCACCTCGGCATCCGCCACGCCGGCCGGCCGCGCGCCGCGCTTCGCTGCGCCGCCTCTTCGATCTGGTGTTCTCCATCCAGCGAACGCACTCAGCGGTTGGCCACGCCCGCCGATTCGGCATCGGCTTCGACGCAACTGAAACTGCTGGCGAGCTGACGGCTGCCCGAGCCCTTGTAGCGCGCCTGCAGCGGATAGGCACACACCGCGCGCTCGAACTTCACGCCGTCGTTCGGATCGTCGTTCGCGTACTTCGTCGAGATGAAACGATCCGGCGCCTTGCCGCGTTCGACCCAATCCTGCAACGCGCTGACGACGTCGCGGTCGGGGCTGTATTCCGTGGGCGGGGACGATCCGCCCAACGTCGTCGGTCCCGGTCCGTGACCGCAATGCCCCATGCCCGGCACCATGATCAATCGAAACGATCGCCGCGCGCCCTCCACGCCGCCCGCCCTTTCGGCGACCTTGTTGAAATACTCGATCGGCCGGGTCGGCGCATTGATCGCATCCGCCCATCCCTGAGTCATGATCAGCTTGCCGCCGCGCGCCGCGAAACGTGAAATGTCGGGATTGGTGGCGTTGACGATCGGCGAAAGGTGTCGATCGACGCGCGTGGCGTCCGCACCGAAATCGAATGTGGTCCAATCCCAGCGCGCATCGCCAAAGACCGAACTAGCGAGCAGCGGCTGCGCGTAGTAGGCGGCAAGTTGATTCTGGATGCCCGCCCACCCCCGCTCGCTGCCTCGCGCGAAACCCGGGTAGATCAGCTCGCCCGTCAGCGCGTTACGGACCGGCGAATACAACCGCTTCGCCTGCTGCACCTGCGCCGCGCTCAAGCAATTCGCCTGGCTGGCGTCGCCGCTCTTGCACTGCAGCTCGGCGGGATCGAAGCGGCATTGCGACGGGTCGTCGAGAAAACCGTCTGCGAGCGCATGCGCGCCACCGCAGTGTTGCAACACCGCGCGATTGAGCAACGCGAGCGCGTCCGTCGTCAACAGCGCGTCGGGCTGCCGTGCAGGAAGCATCGCCCCCCAAAGAAAGCTCTGCATCAACTGGCTGTAGTACAGGCCAGGCGATCTGGCATCCACGCCGTCATAATCATCCGGAAAATCTTCAACCTCCCGCATCGCCTCGACGCCGCCGCAGCCGCTGAAGTACGAATACTTCGCACCCCGGCCGTAGTACGCCTGAATGATTTCCTTCGCGGCAACGGTCATCGGATGGACCGACAGATAGGCCCAGTCGCGCAGCACTTCCGGGTCTGCCGCCCAGTCAAGGCGCTTGCCGGGTTCGCCCGAGCCGCTCCCTTTGTAGCCGGTATCGCCATTGACCGCGGCAAACCCGCGCGTGGCGGCCGACGTCAGCTCGCTATAGTCGATGAAACCGCCGAACCCGCTCTTGCCGGTGCCGAGCAGTCGACCGTTCCAGTCCAGCGGCAGCCAGACCTCGATGCCGAGCTTGCGCTTGGGCGCGGTGCTGACCGTCGCCACGACGCGGCAAACCGGTGCACTGGTCACCGCGACGGTGCCGTCGACATTCTCGAAACGGCTCTGGGCCGGCACTATCTGCGCAAGTTCGACTCGCGTGTCCTTGATATGCGCCTGCCGAAGCCGGCTGCATTGCTCGCTTTGCTGCGCATCGTCGTCGGTGGCGGCACGCGCCGAAGCCCCGTACCCTGCCAAGCCGGCGACGACCCCCGTCCATAGCAGTGCGGCCCGCATCAAATGGCGACCTGCATTACTTTTTCCGCAACTCCCGCGCATATCGTCTACCCTCTTTTTTTCTATGGACACCCACATGGGCTATCGCCGGCCTCGTCGCATCGCGACTCCGCCGGACCGGATGCGACCGGATTCCCGGACCGTTTCCTACCGGTCCGGATCAACGATCGACAGTTGATTCGACATCCTGCTTTTTGCACGGACGTCTATCGGGTTCGGGAAGACGCCTGCACATCCCACGTGGAATTCCGGGCATGGAACCGGCGGCCGAAACGCGAACCGCCCGTCAGTCTCCGCCATGCCCAAACAGGAATGAAGACAAGCGAATAGAGAAGAAACGTCATCACTCTGAGCATATCTGTGTCGTCCCGGTCGTTCAGTCGAGCGGTATCTCGGCGCGCCAGTCGGATGTTTCGACCAGCTCCGCCTGCTCCGATTTGAATAGAACACATGACCCGAGTACCAACAGGTCGATCTCGGTCCGCATGAAACAGCGGAAGGCCTCCTGCGGCGTACATACGATCGGCTCGCCGCGCACGTTGAACGACGTGTTCACCAGCACCGGGCAGCCCGTCCGGGCCTTGAAGGTCTTCAACAGCCGGGCATAGCGGCCGTTGCGGGCGTCCGTCACGGTTTGCACGCGCGCCGAGAAGTCGACATGGGTGATGGCAGGAAGATCGGACCTGACGTCATTGATGCAGCCGAGCGAGCGCCGGGGCGTGTCGCGCTCGCGAATCGCCGCCGACACGGGCGCGACCACCAGCATGTACGGACTCTCGTTCTCGAGCTCGAAACAGGTATGGGAATCCTCTTCGAGAACGGAAGGCGCGAACGGGCGAAACGATTCCCTGAACTTGATCTTCAGATTCATCGTGCGCTGCATCCCGGAATTGCGCGGATCACCCAGAATGGAGCGTGCGCCGAGCGCGCGCGGGCCGAACTCCATGCGCCCCTGAAACCACCCGACAACCTTCCCCTCTTCGAGCGCGGCGGCAACGGTATCGAGCAGTTCGCCTTCGTCGAGTCGCTCGTACCGATGCCCTTCGGACTTCAGAAAGTCGACGATCTCGTCATCGGAAAATTGCGGTCCGAGGTAAGCGCCGCTCATCGCGTCACCGGCCGACACGGGCGGACGACCATCCTGCTTGACGGCGGTATCCAGCGCCGCGCCCAATGCACACCCCGCATCGCCCGCGGCCGGCTGCACCCATAGGCGGTCGAACAGGCCCGACCGATCGATTTCACCGTTGGCCACGCAGTTCAACGCAACCCCGCCTGCCAGACAGAGATGGGTCGCGCCGGTGAGGTTCCTGGCTTCGCGCACCAGGCCCAGCACCGCGCGATCGGTAACGGCCTGGATCGACGCTGCGATGTCGCATTCCCGTTGTGTAAGCGGCGCCTCCGGCGCACGGGCGGGACCGTCGAACAGCCGCTCGAAGGCCGGCCCCGTCATGCGGTGCCCGCGCAGAAATTCGAAATAATCGAGATTCAACGAGAACGAGCCATCCGCCTTCAGGCTCACGACATGGTCGAGAATACGTTCCGCGTAACGCGGCTCACCATAGGGCGCCAGCCCCATCAGCTTGTATTCTCCGGAGTCGACCTTGAAGCCGCAGAACTCCGTAAAGGCGGAGTACAGCAACCCGAGCGAATGCGGATAGGAAATCGAAGCGACCAGGTCCAGCCGGTCGCTCGCACCGCGCCAGATGCTCGTGGTATGCCACTCGCCGACGCCGTCGATGCAGAGAACGGCCGCATTGTCGAATGGCGACGCAAAAAACGCCGAGGCCGCGTGCGAGCGATGATGAGGAATGGCGGTCGCGCGAGGGCCGCGGCCCAATCCCAGTTGATCGAGTTCCCGATCCACCGTGCGCAGCACGTTGCGCTTCCATTGAAGCCATTGAGGCAGAACCCGGGAAAACGCCGGAAATCCGCCTGGCCCGGCACTGCCGAAGGACGACAGCATGCGTCGAAACTTGACGTTCGACTCTTCGTAATAGGTCACCGATGCAAGGTCGGACAGTTGCATCCCCGCCTCGCTCAGGCAATAACGTATGGCGTTCCTCGGAAACGCGGAATCATGACGCTTGCGCGTGAAACGCTCCTCCTGCGCAGCGGCGACGGGAATACCATCCACGACCAGTGCCGCGGCGCTGTCGTGATAGAACGCAGACAATCCCAGATGGGCTTTAGGCATGTGACGGCTCCCGCGCTGTCCTGACGCGCCATGAACGCTTTTGCTGTTTGAAGAAATCGAGTTCATTACTGCGTTTCGTGACGGGTGCAAGGGCCGCGTATCCGGCCCGGATCCGGTCCCATTCGTCATCCTGATCGACGAACTGAGCGGCAACGGCCATGTGGGCGTCGATGGCATCGGCTGCCCATGCCGAGTGGCCGGTCGAAACGTTGTCGATCGTGTTGTGCAGGTCGACGAATTGCGTCGAAAACCCGTGATGCTTCAGAACCTTGCGGGCGGATCGATAGCTGCCGCCGACACCGGACAGCTCCATCGCCAGGTTGAGGCCGAGAATCTCGGGCCGAAGCGTGGCGGGCAATTTCCCCAGGCACAACCAGAAGACCGGCAGCCTGAGCGACTCGCTTCGCAGCCGAGGATCGTGCGCAAACTCCCGCGACCCCGTAGGCGCAAGCTCGACGCCCATCGAGACCAGGAGATCCCGATAGATTCTCGGATGGTTGATCGACCGGTCGCCGTTGCCGAGCTCGTCCCAATAGATCCGGAACAGCGGCGCGCCCACCCGGCTCGACGCATACGCCACTTCGCTGAAGCCCTGAAGCCAGGCACCGTCGATCAACGTCAGCGGCGCGAGCTGCAGCGTCTGGTCGATCAGCGTCTCGCGACTGGGCATCGATTGCTCCTCGGTGCGTTGAAACGCCTCGTCGTGCAACGCGTGCGCATCGAGCAACCAGCTTCTCAGCAAGCCTTGTTGCCATTTTTCCGGCAACGATCGCTCCGATGCACCGATCGAGCGCCGCGCGACGGACAGCCAGAATCGCGCGTAATCGAGCGCAAAACGGCGTGTGCGTGGCGCAAGCGCACGGCCCTGGAGCAGATGGTACGCGTCGCGAATATTCTCTGGCACCGCGCCGAGCTCGAGATCGCCGGCTTCGATCGGCCGCCGGTGCTCCGGTGGCGACGCCGTCGCGCTCACGCGTGCCGGACCCGGCTCGGCGGCGACGTCCGGCTCCGCCAACGACAGAATCCACCGCCGGATCACGTCGAGATCGTCGGGCTGGAAAATGCGAAACATGCGGCCGTCCGGCCGCAGCAGCGAACCGAGCAGCATGCTCCGGTCAGGATCGCCTCGACAGATCAGCCGGCTTCTCGCCAGTGCGTCGACCAGCGGCTGTGGATCGCATTTCGCCTCGACGAACCAATGCTTCAGGGACTTGCCCTCCAGCGCGAAGTCCTGGTGATAGACCGCAGCCTCGCCCGCGCGCTCCTGAATCAGCCGCGCCATCGCCCGCGCCGGGTCGGCGGCAAGCCTAACGACCGCCACGAAATCGGCCGCATCGGCCGCGAGCGCGTTGATTGCCCAGACCATGCCGTCGCGGATGCGTAAATGACGCTCCGGGCGGGTGTCGTGGCGATCCAGGATGTGACGCGACAGGGAAGCCGGAGTATGGCCGCGCGGAAGCGCGTCGGTTTGCTGCACGGCCAGATCAAGGCGCTCCCACCCGGACGCATGCATGCACTCGGCCAGCACGCGCCAGACAGGAAGCAGGCCGACCGTGCGCAGCGCATAGTCCAGCCCCGCGATCTCGGGCACGAACATCTCGCTGCGCCGGCTAAGGGCCAGCAGGATCGCAGGCAAACGAAAGACGCCATCCCGCAGGCTGCGATCCGCCACGATGTCGCTCGGCTGCCCGGCCGCACTCACCAGGTCGATGCTTCGCGCGATCCGACGGAAGCCGTCCGTCCTGGACATCTCCGCCTGCCCGGCGCCCGCGTCATCGGCCAGCAAAGCGAGCGCCTTGAGCTGCAGGTCGTCTTCGAAATCGCTCGGACAGCTCAGGCCCTGCAGCCATCGCCCCAGCGCAGACGCGACTGGCGCACTGTGCGCGAACAGACACCGAGCGGCATGCCGCGCATTGTCGCCATGCCCCATCGCTTGAACGGCCGAACGAAGCTCCGCCTCGTGGCGACGCGTGCTCTCGACGAGAAAATCGCGAAGCCCGTCGACGCTTTCGGCGACCGTCGGGGGCATCATGTCCACCGCAGCGAATCCCGCTTCGTCGATCAGGCGCCGCAAGTTGCCGGACTCCAGAAACAGTTCAGGCGTCTGCGTCAGTCTGTAAATGTCACGCCACATCACCCGTATCCCGTTGGCCATCGTTGTCGATCACGGCATACCCCCCGTTCGACCGCTACATGATTTTTCTGTCGCGCTTCCCGGTTGGACTGGAGAAGCCCGCGCTGTCTTCGGGCCGGATGCCCAGCCACACCATGACCCCCGCGCAGACGAGCATGACGACCGACGCACCGGCCGCATCGCGCAGGCCGCTCACGATGTGATCGTCGCCGCCCGCGACCAAAGCGCCGAATACCGCCACGCCGATCGCGCCGGCCGCCTGGCGCGCCGCATTGAGCACGGCCGATGCGGTGCCCGACCACGTCGGCTCGACGCTGGCCAGGATGGTCGCGGTCATCGCCGGCACCACCAACGCCGCGCCGCCGGGAATCAACAGGAACGGCGTCAGCATCGACATATAGCTGCTGTTCTCGTCCAGCCGCGCGAGCAGCAGGTAACCCAGCGCGCCGATCGCACTGCCTAGCAGCATCGGAAGCCGCGCCCCGAAGCGGCTGTTCAACCAGCCGCTCACCAGATTGGCGATCACGGACGTAGCCGTCAGCGGCACGAACGCCAGCCCGGCCTGCAGCGCACTGTAGTGCTTCACGTGCTGCAGATACAGGCTCAGCACGAACACCAGGCCGTAGTAGGTCAGGTTCACCGCCACGCCGAGCAACACCGCCTGGCTGAAGTGAGGCAGCCGGAAAAATTTCAATGGCAGCATCGGATGCATGATCCGCCCTTCGACCAGGACGAAGGCCGCCCCGCTGACGACCGCCAACGCGAAGCCGCCGAGTATCAGCGGATGCCCCCAGCCCAGCGCACCCGCTTCGATCGTGACGCCGCACAGGCTCGTCAGCGCCAGGACCGCCAGCGCCTGGCCGGGCAAATCCAGCGGACGGCGCGTTCGAAGCGTTTCCGGCAAGCGCAACGTGAGTCCGATGCCGAGCGCACACAGCGGAAGGTTCGCGAGGAAAATGCTTCGCCATCCAAAGCTTTCGAGCAATACCCCGCCGATCACCGGGCCGACCGCGATCGATCCGCTGCCGGCAGCCGTCCACAATGCGATTGCCCGGGCACGCAGTTTCCGGTCGTGGGCACAGGCATGATTGAGCAAGGCCAGCGAAGGCGGCACCAGCAACGCCGCCCCGAAGCCCTGCACGGCGCGGGCAGCGACCAATTGCGTCACGGAAGTCGCCGCACCGCACGCGGCGGACGCGAAGCCGAATACCGCGAAGCCGATCAGATAGGCGCGCCGCGCCCCGAACCGATCAGCCAGCGTACCCGCCGACAACAACAGCACCGCAAACGCCAGCGTGTAGGCATCCACGACCCATTGCAACCCGGCCAGCGGACTGTGCAGCGCACCGCCCAGCCTGGTCAGCGCTACGTTGACGATCGTCACATCCAGTTGCACTACCGCGAAGCCGAGACCCGTGGCGATAACGGTCCACGTCAAGGACGGATTCCGGTCGGTCATGCCGGGCGCGGTGAATCTGACCAAAGGTTCGGCTGGATCATGGTGCGTCTTCTCGATTCGTCTGTGTGCAGGATTGCGACAAGATCATCCTCGTCCCGGCCCGCGACAGGCGGCTCGAGTCACGAGGAAACCATCCCCCGTCAAAACATGGGATAGATGGACGCATCCTTCTGTTTTCCACTCTTCTTCTTTTTGATCCCCAATGCCCCGAGAATGAAATTCCACACCCTTTTCATGATTGATCTCCGTTGTTCAGTTCTCGAAGAAGAAGTTTCGCGACCACGTCGGAGCCCTCGTCGGTGAGGTGAATGCGATCGACGAAGAGCCACTGGTCGGGCCGAGCCGCTTTCGCCAGCACCGAAGTGAAGTCCACGAAATTGACGCCCATTTCCGTCATGCCGGGCTGCAAGCGTTCGAGGAATGCCTTGTGGGTCGTCACGGAACAGACGTCACGGTAAGTCTCCCGGAAGGAGCCCTGAATATCGAGCTCCGCGAAAATGGCCTGCTCCTCGACCGAGCCGCGGGGGCGGACCCAGTTCGCCAGCGGCTGAAGCACGTAGGACAGCCGGGCGCCGATTGCATCGCACAGCATCCGCCACGAGTCCACGTGCCGAAGGATCAGATCCGCCGTATAGGCGATCTGCGCATCAACCGGGAGGATGTCATCCGGCTTGGCCTCCTTGACCTCTTTCTTGAACCACGTCGTCAGCCCCGACGGCTTCTTTCCCGTCAGGCGATCAAAAAATTGCTGGCTGAAGAAAAACCCGCCGTGTTCGCCGCGCAAATGCGACGGCAAACCCGACAGCACGAGATCGTTGAGTCCCGAGAAAATCACCACCTCCTTGACCGGAGGCAACTGGTGACGGTAAAGCAGAAACTGGAACAGCTCCTGCATCGAGTTGAACGCACGGCCGCCGAAGTTGACCCACGGCTCGGGCCGGGGATCGTTCTCGGTCAATCGCGACGACAGCGTGTGACGATCGGCAGTCGCTCCCGTCCCGAACACCGTGGAGCTTCCGACCAGCAAGCGTACCGGCTCCGAGCGATCCAAGGTGGTCGCGGAATGCCGTTTGTTTCGAGCCTCGGTATAGCGGAACCCCGATCCGTCGGTCGATACGATGTCGGTCTTGAAATTGGCCGGATGAAAATACATGACGTAAGGCAACCAGCCAAGGTTGTCCGGGTCCATGAACTCACCGACATAACCCTGCATTTGTGGCGTGAGATCGGAAACAGCAGACATCGGTGTCCCTTATCCTTATTTTGATGCGGTCCAGAAACGTGACGGGAATGCACTGCCCGTCGCGCATGTCGCACGAGAAACCACGCTGCGCGTGAAGATTTACGCTTCGGAGCGCAGTTCCTTCGTCGTTCCGCTTTTCAGCCGGGCCAGCATCCGCCGCACAATTTCCTGCACCGGTTCGTCGTCGTGCCGCGACGGTACGAATTCAGGATGCCGGGCATTGACCTCCCGACTCTTGTGCGTCCACGACTCGCAGCCCGCGAACTGCATGGACTTATCGGCATCGAACGACGGCCACGCGCGATACTGGTTGATGCCCGGCACGGCCGCGCCTCGCACCAGGATGGGGTTCAGATAAAGACCTTCACTCTCGATCGCCGTGGACGTACCGATGAAGGCGATATCGAGCCCGCATCGACGCTTCGACGATCGGTTCGGATCGGAACCGTGAATGACATTCGGATGGTGCACGGACACATCGCCGGGCTGCAATTCGATGTTCACGGCGTTGTTGATGTCGACGTGCCGATCCTCCATCGACGACATCAGCAGATTCGGCGTGTCGTCGCGCAGCACCAGTTTCTGCAGCGGGAGCTTGTGGGTGCCCGGAACGACCCGCAGGCAGCCGTTCTCAGCAGTGCTCTCGTCGACGGCAAGCCACAAGGAGGTTGCCTCCATCGGAGACAGCTTCCAGTAGGCACCGTCCTGATGCCAGAGAACCGCCTGACCATCCAGCGGCGGCTTGCAAATGTAGTGGGCCGTAAAGCAGGCAAGGTCAGGCCCCAGGAAAAGCTCGGCAATGTCCAGCAGGCGACTGTCGGTCACCAGCCGAACCCAGAACGCATCGTCGCGCATCAACGGATGATGAAGATGCTCCGGGCGAAATTCGGGAAACTTTTCGCGGAGCCAAAGCAGGTGATCTCTCGCCTCGGCAATCAGCCCGGGATCGATGACGTTTCTGAAAACGGTGAACCCGTCTTTATTATATTCCTCGAGATTACGTGAATATTGCTCTTTATTCTGCGTACCAAGCATATTCTCTCCCCGCCATTGCGAGACGAAACAGTCGGAATTGGACAACAGATTCGAACACACAAGACAGACGCCCCGCTCGCGCCGCGAGCGGGGCCCCTATCGCACGGCCCCATGAAAATCTCGAGTTATCACGCAGAAGTTGGAATTTTTATATTCAGAAACAACATCGATCATCAAATACAAAAAATGGCGCCTCGTACGCGTAAGACTCATAGCATCTCGATACAGGATCGATTCATAAATCCGCCGCACCGGGGTGAATTTATCTCCGCGCGTTATTGTCGGAACGATTATTGCCATGCGATGTTCGTGCGAACATGCACAGTTCGTGATAGTTTTGTCGGAACTGTTCAGCGAAAAAAAGAAACACTTGCCCAGACGACCTGGCCCGTGCGGCCGTTCAGGAGTATTTGATGAAGCTCGAACTCGTTCTTGACCGCGGCAGCAATCTTCCGCTTACCGACCAGATCGTCAACGGTGTCGTTCATTGGTTACAAAATCATGCGGTCGGCGCCGGCGTGAAACTGCCGTCGATCCGGCGGTTCGCCGCCGACCAGGGGGTCAGCCGTTACCCCGTGATCGAAGCCTACGACCGCCTGGTTGCACTGGGGCACGTCGAATCCCGGCACGGCTCCGGATTTTACGTGGCAAGCCATCACCATCAGCACGTCGCGGCCGCACTGGGCCTGGCCGATCCGCGTCGTGCCGAACACGAATCCGAGCACATTCTCGAACAGCTCAACCATCCGAGCGAATCGCTGAAACTGGGCAGCGGCTTCATCCCGGAGATCTGGCGAGACAAGGAGGGTCTCGGACGGGCCATCCGTTACGTATCGCGCACGGAAGGCGCCAATCTCGCCGACTATGCGTCTCAGCACGGTTATCCGGGGCTGCGCGCGCATCTGCTGCACCGCATCGCCCAGTTGGGCATCGAGGCGCAACCGTCGCAGATTCTGCTGACCCAGGGCGCCAGCCAGGCGCTTGATCTGCTGATGCGCTACATGCTCAAGCCGGGCGACACGATGTTCGTCGAGGACCCCGGCTATTACAGCCTGTTCGGCTTGCTCAAGCTGCACGGCGTCAAGCTGGTCGGCATCCCGCGCACGCGCATCGGTCCTGACCTCGACGTGCTGGAAGCGCAATTGAAGCAGCATCGCCCCAAGCTCTTCTTCGTCAACACCGTGTTCCACAACCCGACGGGCACGACCGTCGCACCGCAGATCGCGTTCCGGCTGCTGCAACTCGCGCGTGAACACGGCGTCACGCTCGTCGAGGACGACATTTACGCCGACTTCCAGGCGGCGCCGACCGACCGGCTCGCGACGCTCGACCAGCTCGAGCACGTGATCTATGTCGGCGGGCTGTCCAAGACCCTGTCGTCGTCGCTCAGGGTCGGCTACGTGCTTGCTCCCCCGTCGGTGATCAAGGACCTGGCCGACATCAAGATGCTGACGAGCCTGGGCGGCTCTCGCTTCATCGAAGCGGTCGCCGCGGCGATGCTCGAACGCGGCACCTATCGGAAGTATCTCGAGAAACTGCGCCTGCGCATCCAGTACGCGATCGGCGCGACCGTGCAGATGCTGGAGAGCTGCGGCTGGGAGCTGTTCGAAAAGCCGGTCGGCGGCACGTTCGTCTGGGCGCGCTTGCCCCATATCGACGATTCCACGCGCCTCGCCGAATTCGGCGCGCCGCGCGGCGTGACGATCGCGCCCGGCAAATACTTCCGCCCGAATGCCGAAAAATGCCCGTGGATTCGCATCAACGTCGCGTATGCCGGCGATCCGCGCGCACAAACGTTCTTCCAGTCGGCGGCCTTGCTCAGGCCCTGAGCCGCCGTCATCAGCAGGCCGGCGACCCGCGTCGAGAACCGACCGCCGCGAGCCGGCCTGCGCGCCTACAGTTCGAGCACCAGCCGTTCGCCGCCGCACGCGCGCGAACAGCAGGTCATCATGCGGTCGTGCGCTTCGCGCTCGGCGCGCGTGAGCACCCTGTCGCGATGGTCCACCCTGCCCGCCAGCACCCGCACCTCGCACGAGCCGCACAGGCCTTCCCGGCAATCGCTCTGCACGTCGATGTTCGCCTGCTGCAGCGCCGCGAGCACCGTCTGATCGGCGGCGACCGGAATCACCATTCCGGAGTCCTTCAGTTCGATCTCGAACGGCTGTTCCTGCGCCGGATCGACGGCTGGCTTCGTCGCCGCGAAATGCTCGACGCGCAGCGCATCTTCCGGCCAGTGCGCGCAGCACGCTTCCAACGCGTCGAGCATCCGCGCCGGGCCGCACGCATAAATGTGCGTCTGCGTGTCGGGTTGCGCGAACAGCGACGCGAAATCGTTCCGCGTGCCCTCTTCCGATACGTGCAGATGAAGACGCTCGCCATGCAGCGCGGCCAGCTCGTCGAGCATCGCCATCGATGCGCGGCGCGGCCCGCTGTAGTGAATCGCGTAGTCGATGCCGCGGGCCCTTGCGTCGCGCGCCATCGCGCTGATCGGCGTGATGCCGATGCCGCCCGCGACGAAGATCGCCGTGCGCACCTCGCCGGCGAAACGGAAGTGATTGCGCGGGCCGCGGATCCTCAGCACGTCGCCTGCGTCGACGCTCGCATGAATCCACGCCGATCCGCCGCGGCTCTCCGGCTCTCGCAGCACCGCGATCTCGAACGCACCGCGATCGGCTGGATCGCCGCAAAGCGAATACTGGCGCGACAGCCCCGTGTCGCCGCAGAGCACGTCGATGTGCGCCCCCGGCGCCCAGCGCGGCAGCGGCTTGCCGTCGGCGCAGACGAGCCTGATCCGCACGATCCGGTCCGCGCACGCCGACACGCGCTCGACCGTCACCGCGCGGCTCACCGCATGCGACGACGGCTCGCCGATCCGCACCGCCGCGCGCGGCTTCAGCACCGACGCATCGCGACGCTCGGGGTTTTGCGCCGGGTTCCATTCGACGATGAGATGCTCCGGCCCGCGAAACGACGTGTTCGGTACATACGTGAAGCGCTGCTCGGCCAGCCGCATGTGCGGCAGGCGGCGCGTGAACTCGTCGAGGAAGACCTGCATCTCCATGCGCGCCAGGTTCTTGCCCATGCACTGATGCGAGCCGTAGCCGAACGTGAGCTGGTCGCCGGCGTTCTCTCGGCGGATGTCGAAGAGATCGGCATCCGCGAACTGACGCTCGTCATGATTGGCCGACGACGTCACGATCAGCAGCTTCGAACCCGCCGGGATGTCGACGCCGCCGATCGTGACGTCCTTCGTCGCGAGCCGGCGCCACGCGGCGACCGATCCGTTGTGACGCAGGCACTCCTCGACCGCGTTCGGAATGAGGCTTGGGTCCTCGCAGATGTCGCGCCACGCGTCGCGGTGCTGCAGCAGCAGCTTCATCGCGTTGGCGGTCGCGTTGGCCGTCGTCTCGTGCGCGGCGACGATGCCGGCCATCATCATCGAATGCAGATAGGAATCGGTGACGACGTCGGGCAGTTCCTGCTGCTTGCGAATGCCGTACTGCATCCAGCCCGGGCCGGACGGGTCCGCGCGCATCCTGTCGAGCACCTTGCCCGCGTACTGCCAGAACTTGCCGACCGCGTGCGCGACCGCGACCTGCTCGTCCGGCTGCGGGCGGCCCCAGGTGTTCACCGTATGCGCGATCGAATACGCGCGCAGCGTGTCCATGTCCTCTTCCGGCACGCCGAGAAAATGCAGCGCCACCGTCAGCGGGACTTCCCACAGCATCTGGTCTACCAGGTCGGCGCGGCCGTCGTCGATGAAGCGGTCCACGTACTCGCGCGCGAGCCGGCGCACCATCGGCTCGTGGTGCTTGAGCGCATCGGGCGTGAACGGGTCCATCAACGCGCGCCGACGCGGCATGTGCGCGGGCTCGTCTTCGTTCACGAGCGTGCGGCTCATCGCGTAGCCGTACGAAGCCAGCACCGTGTTCGCTTCGGGGCCGGTCGGCGTGATTTTCTCGAGCGCGATCGACGGGCTGAACGTGAGGTTGTCGCGGAAGATCGCCTTGATGTCGGTGTAGCGCGTGACCACCCAATAGCCGATCCCGGGGCTGTAGAACACCGGTTCCTGCTCGCGGGCCCAGCGCAGGTAGTCGGGCGGGTCCTGCTGGTAGCCGTCCCCGAACGGGTCGAACGCGGCGGCGCGCGCGCTCACGGGGCAGCCGCCGGGCGTGATCGGCGCGGCCGGCGCCGCGTCGTGGAAGGGGCACTTCGAGACACCGGAATCAGGGGGGCCTGCGGACATGGTTGTCTCCGAATGGGATATGTTTTGCGCAAATTCGGTAATGACCTGCGGCGGGATTTTGCAGTCAGTTAAGCAGTGAGTCGCATGTCGATATTATCGGACTCCAGCCAGCCTCGGCGGAAAAGGCTTGAGGGCAATGGTTCGAACAGGCCCAGCAAAGCGGGGCGCCGCCCTGCAAAAGTTCGCCGAGCGTTTGCAGGGTACTGGCACGGAATCGTGGCCCGCTGCCGCCATCCGCTCAATACCAGCGCCGTCGAAGGGATCAACAACACGATCAAGGTCATCAAGCGCCGTGCTTACGGGTACCGCGACGAGGAATACTTCTTCCTCAAGATCCGCGCCGCGTTCCCCGGGATTCCGCGATGAACCCAAATAAGGCGACTTGGCAGTCGTACAATATAAGCCGCGATGCGGTTGCATGTAGCTTCTCGCGTCCACTTAGGGGCGACTATAGCCGACGGTGTCGGGCAGCACGCGGCCAGGAGCCGTCGATTGGCATGGAAGGCCAGATCGTTGACAATCCCTGCCCAGGGAGGATATCCGTGTGCAATACAGCAGGGAGTTCTTCGATCTGCAGATCCGCTTTGCACGAGCCGCTGCCGATCTAACCGGCATGAGGATCGAGCAGGCGTTGCTGGACTATACGAACGTCTACGTCCGTCTCGGGCTTGGCCGCGACTTCGACGAAGCGCATCCGGCATGGCGTCATTACATAGACGGCTTCAGTCAAGCTGCAGACCTGTCCGACTGGACCTATCGCTGCTATCTCGCGCGTGTCGAAGGTGCGCAGGGGCAATCAGTAGGCGCAGCGTTCGGCTGCTTCTCATATGTCATGCAGGATGATGGATGCGTTCGTGTTCACTTCCAGAATGTGGACCCGCTCACGGTCTCTCCGTTGAGCATCGACCGCCTGCCCGAGCGACTTTGTGAACTCCGTTCGCTGTTCGATCACGTCGGGCGGAACCACAAAGATGCGGCACGTGTTGTCGGCACATCTTGGCTTTATAACCTGGGCGCTTATCGACGGTGCTTTCCAGAGGAGTATGTTGCGAGTGCCAGGGTTGCAGAATCGCGATTCCGCAACATGCCTCTGTGGGGGCAATTGCTCAATCGTTACGGCCTCGTCAGGGGCAGCGTCGCCGATAGCTTCATAAACCGGCTATCGCACGCAGCGGACATTCAAGACTTGGCGCTCTGCTTTCCGTTCCAGGCACTGGCGGTCGAAGCTCCAATCTCTCTGTTCAATAGCTTCTATGGTCTGGAAGACGATCGCCGAACGGCTGCTTTGCAAACCACGGGATGACGGCAGTGGGTCGGTGCAAGCCGCCAGGCGGCGCATTGCACCGTCCGCATTCGCGGCACCTGCCCGGGTGCGACCCGTGCGATGATGTGCGATGACCAACATGAGAAATGGAATGACGACTACATTCGACGAGGCGACAACGGCGGCGATCGCCGCGTTTGCCCAATTGGATTTCTACACGGCTGTGCAAGCGATGCGTGCCGAGGCCGATTACGACCACGAACGAGACCAGTGGATCTCGCGCTATATCGACGAGCACGGCGGCGGCGCGGACGATGCAGCATACGATGCCTTGCACGCGCAGGCCCAGGCAACCCCGGAATACGCGCAGTTCGTCGATGCGGTTCGCCGGGAAATCCTGGAATACTTCGGCGTGACCGACGATCAACTGGACTGGATGGTCCTGCTGCGCAATGACGACAGCGATGAGCTTTGGGCGGAAGTCAACCGGCAGCGAAGCGCGCTGGGAACCGGTGAAGTGCGCGGAGATCTCTGATCATTGCTTGCCCTTTGGGTTTCAAGTCGTGCTGGGTGCGGGGCTGGAGTCAGGTCAGTCACGTGGTGCGCCGGGCTCTTGGTTGCTGCAACCGATCCGCTAAGGGGGACAAGCTTTCGGATCTTCGGAATGAGTGGCCGTTGTGCTCTGCGGATTCAACAGCCAATTCGGCGTTGCGCTCCTGACCGCCTGCAATCGCGTTCACCTGCTCGATCCGATTCGGTTACCGCGCGCCTGCAGAAACGGAAAGCTTGCAAAGCAAAGTTGGCCTGCGAGGCCGATCGCGCCGGGCACCGACCAAAAGCCGACAAAGTACTCGAGCACCGTCCTTCCGAACAGGAGTCCGTTAGTGCACAACTCCGCAAGCGTCAATACGGCCAGGGCGAATGCGCCCATCAGCAACGCCTCGTTGGTATCTGTCAGCATGTCGTGTTTTTTCGCGCTCCAGTGCGACAGGGTCCAACTCGCGGCAAGCATGAATGGCGCTTCGAGCGATACGGCTGCCGTCTCTCCCAGGAGCGGCACAAGCAGCAGGACGCGAATCGCTCCGAAGGCGAAGCCGATCACAAAAACGATCAATCCATAAAGGCAGCCCGCTTCGGCGCAGGCTGCCCACCTGAGGCTACGATGTGAGCACCGCGTCATCGAGTTTTACGTCTTTGATATGGAAGGAGATCAGCAAGTGCAAAGATCGGTGTGCCCGAAGCCTTGCGAATAATCGAGCACCGAAATGACCGTCGGAATCACGCGAAATATCCGGACTTCGTCAGGAGACGGCATCGGCATTGGCAGCGCTTGCATATCCGGATACTTCAGTGGAAGCATGCGCAAGACCTTCTCCGCTTCGGCACGATCAGTCACGGGTTGTGCGTGCGCCGCCATCGACAAACCGGTAATCGCCATCAGATCCGACGTGTCGTGGTCGATCGTGAGCGATACGCGGTCGTCGCGGGCCAGATTGGCCGCCTTCTGGCTTTCCAGACCGCAAAGGAAGTAAAGCGTCAGCCCCTGGCTCACGTACCCCACGGTGGTCGCCTGCGGCCAGCCGTCCGGCCTGAGCGTGGCAATCGTCATGATTCGATGCTGATCCAGCAATGACAGGATCTTTTCCTTGATCTGTTCGTCCATGGATCACCTTCCGGTTCGTGAAATCCTATCCTCTACCACCGGGTCATCCGGCGCTTGATACAAATCAAATACCGAAGATGACCGACTTCGAGATGCACGGCCCGCAAGAGTGAGCGGCCCGCCTGCACGGACCCGCTTCGCAGGCCCGACCTCGAGCCGACCGCAATTGACTCAGGTCAACAGAGCCGGCATTTGCCTGACATAGGTTGAAGCGACTGGCTCGATGATTGGCAACGCGCGCCGAAAACGGCCTGGAGCGGAGATACAAAGGCTGAGATTTCAAGCGACGGAGAGAATCGCCTTTGCGTCTTGATGCGTGCCGAGTCGCGTGTCACCGTGCCCATTTTCAGCAAGTCTTTGGTCGAGCACTGTGCGCGCCGCACCCTGACACGGCAGCCGCGACAACGTACGGGAATTTGGCATGAACAGGCGAACCTTTTTCGTCGGCGCCGGCGGCGCCTTGATGCTGGCAGGCGGCACGACTGCCTGGATGTCGTCCGTGGGATCGATGGCCGACTATCAGGCCTATGCAAAGCGCCTGCGTGCCGCTCTGACAATGCCGCCGAACTTTGGTGGCCTCATCCGCTATGCGACGCTTGCCGCCAACAGCCACAATACGCAGCCTTGGCGGTTTCATGTCGGCGACGGGTTCATCGACATTCTTCCGGATATCTCGCGCCGCACACCCGCTGTCGACCCGGACGACCATCATCTGTTTGTGAGCCTCGGATGCGCGGCGGAAAACCTCGCCATCTCGGCTGCAGCAACGGGCTGGCCGGGCGAGGTCCAGATGGCTCCCGGCGGAGACGGCGCACGTTATGCATTCGTACGCGGATCGATGAGAGCGAGTTCACTCTATGCTGCAATTGCCAAACGACAATCGACGCGCGCCGAATATGACAGACGTCCCGTTCCTGTCGCCGATCTCGCGTTCCTCGAACAGACGGCCGCCACGCCCGGCGTTCACCTGACCCTCATCACCGACCGAATGAGGATCGACAAGGTCAGGGATCTGGTTGTAGCCGCCAACGACGTTCAAATGGCGGATTGGGCTTTCATGAGCGAACTGAAGCGATGGATCCGATTCAACCCACGCAGCGCCATGTTGTCGGGCGATGGCCTGTTCTCCGCTGCAAGCGGGAATCCCGTGCTGCCGAGCGCGCTCGGCCGCTTCGCGTTCGAGCAGTTCTTTAATGCCCGAACCGAGAACGACAAATATGCCCGCCAAATCGATTCGTCAGCAGGCATCGCCGTGTTCGTTGGCGATCGGGAAGACAAGGTGCATTGGATCAGGGTCGGTCGGGCCTGTCAGCGCTTCGCGCTGACAGCGACAAACCTCGGGATCAAGGTCGCCTTCATCAATCAGCCCGTCGAGGTCGCGCGCCTTCGTCCGCATCTGGCAGGCATCGTCGGCAATACCGGCCGGCGACGGCCTGATATCGTCCTGCGCTTCGGCTACGGGCCGACCCTGCCATTCTCGCCCCGCCGTCCCGTGGAGGCTGTGCTGGCTTGATGCCGCTGGTATTGCCGCGCTGTTGACGTCAGGCGAGCCCGGCGTGAAGGGGTGAAGGTTTGACCTGGAAAGTTGCCGTTAGAAATGCATGGTGACCGCCGCGATCAGCGGCGGCACGTGCCCCATTCCTCGTTTTCACGAATCGTCGGCTTCCATCTTTTCGGCCGCCCCCAGCCACGCCTCAACCCGGCACCCCACGCGCCAGCCACTCCCCCACACCCTCTGCCACGTGCTCGCGCTCGGGACTGTCGTGCCACACCCTGATCACCTGCCCGATCCTCCCACCCTCGTCCGGGTCGAGATCGACGCACAGATGATCGCCGCTGCCGTTGTGCGTGAGCGGAATCCATTTCAGGTTGTACCAGTCGCCGCGAATGCCCGGCTCGGGCTCGCCCTCGCAGTCGGCCAGATCGCCGCGCACGACCAGATCGCGCCAGATGGACCACTGCGCGAGGATCTGCCGCGCGGACAGCAGCGTCTCGCCGGCAAACGGCTCGGTGCGCCCGGCTTCCTGTCCGTCGTGCAACCGCAGGCTCGCGCGCCACGCCTCCGGCAACGCGACGCCCAGCCCCGCCTCGAGCGCGCGCAGGTCGTCGTCGCTCGCCGGCCCGCGGAACGGCTCCGGCGCGTCGGCCGGCAGCGTGCGCCGCCATGCGTCGAGACGCGCCCAGGCTGCCGCGATCGCGTCGTCCGGCGACGGCGCGACGGCCGCGCTCGTCGCATCCTTGCGTGCTGAATCAGGGGCTGCCGCATGCGATGCATCCACCGCAGGAGATCGAGCCGCTTGCGCAGCGTCCCCTACAGCGCGCACCGGCCGGCGCGACTGATCGAGCCGCATGAACAGCACCGGCGAGCCCGCTGCCAGCGGCATCGCCCCCGACTCGATCGCGACGAGCGCATCGGCTCCGGCGAGCGCGCCGAGCGCATCGGCCCGTTCGCCCGCGAGCGGCGTCACGACCGGTTCGCCCGCCGCCCCCGCCGCGAGCGTCGCCCAGCGCAGGTCATGCCGCACCGGATCGCGCGACGTCGGCGCGCCGAGTACGCCCGTCTCCCAGTACGGTCCCGGCATGTCGGCAAATTCCAGCAGATCGATCAGCCGACGCAGGATCGTGTGCGCGAGAATCGCGACGTCGCCGGGATAGCCCGGCAGATTGACGAGCGTCGCCTGGTCGAAATAGGTCACGACGCGCGAGCCGCGCGGCCGGCCCGCCGCATCGGTCAACTCGAACGTGCGGCGCTGCGCCGGCGAACGATCCTCGCTGCGGCCGAAATTGAAGCGCGCGCCACGCACCTGCGGCAGCGTCACGCGCGCCTCGCTGACCGGAAACACCGGCAACCGGTTCAGCGCGGCATCCTGGTGCGGATCATCCGCCAGCACGCCGGTGCCGACCAGCAGGTCGTAGCGCTGCGCGAGCGCGGCAAGCCGGCGGCGAAACGCCAGCTCGGCATCGCGGGACTCCAGCGGAGGCAAGGTCATGTCGGGCGGAGCGACATATTCGAGCGACGCGTCGCAGCCCCATTGCTTCAGGAGCGCGCACAGATAGGGGCCGTTCGCGTCGGGACGCTGCCACGGCTGCCGCTCGCACGCGGACGGCACGAGGTCGTAGCTCGCGACGACCACGCACACGCGCGGCCGCCGGCTGACCTCGACGGTACGCACGCCGGCGGCGATCAGCAGCGCCTGCTGTTCCGCGCCGATGCGCTGCCCCTTGTCGAGCAGCAGCGCATCACATGCGTAATCCGCGCCGCGCGCGATCACACCCTCTCCTTCGACCGGCGGCGCGTCAAGGTCGAGGCGCGCATGCTGCTGCCCGGCGGGCGCGCGATTGCGCGTGCGAGGCACCACGGTATCCGCATGCGCCGGCAACGGCGCGAGCGCCGGCAGCCATTCGGCATCGCCCGCCGACAGCGCGCGTGCCGCCGGATCGCCGCCGCGATGAATCAGAATCGGATATTGCAGACGCACATTCAGCGTCGCCGGCCGCGCGGGTGATGCGTGTGCCGCGTCTCCGGCGCGCAGCGCATAGCCTTCGATCGCCGCGAGCGCAAGCCGCGGCAGCGCCTCGGGCGCGGTCACGGCCTGCGCGAGCACACGTCCGCACGCGTGCTCGACCGGCACGGTCTCGACGCGCATGCCGCCCGGCACGGCGTCGGCGCAACGGCGATAGGCATCGGCCAGCCATGCCGGCATCGGTAAAAGGTCGTTCGTCATCGTCATGTCAATACACTACGGGCGCGCGCATCATCGGCAAGCAGCCCGATGATGCGCGCGGTCGATCAGGTGCAGCGTCGAATCAGCGCCGCTTTGACGTGGAAACAGCGCCGCCCGGTTCGACGTCGACGTAGAATTCGTCGCCGTCGAGCACACGCTGCGCGCTGAAGAAATTGCCGAGGAACGCGCCGGCGCGACGATTGTCGCTGGCGTCGATGCGCCTGACCGAGAACTTGCCGCCCGCCGCGCCCTGGTTGGTTGCCGCGAACGGATACTCGTCGCAATCGCAATCGCTCGGTGTTTCCTCGGAATCGCCGGTGAACACGCATTGTCCGGTGACCCGGCCATACAGCGCAATGCACTGCTGCTTGGACGCATCGCGATTGGAGGCGCGCAGCGTTGCGTTGCGGGTGCGCGTCAGCGCCCGCGAGTCCGACCCCGGCAGGATCGTACCGTCGTCACGCGGCACGAAGTTGCCCGGCAGCCCCTGCGCCTGCGCATCCTTGATGTGCTTCGCGGATTCGTCGACATCCGGGTTGTCGGTCTTGACCGTGCGCATCACCGCCGGCGCCTTCCAGTAGATGCATCCCTGCGTGCTGCTTTTCGCGAGGCCGACGTCGCAGCGCAACTCGGGCACGTAGCTCATGCCCGAATGCGTGGTCAGGCTCGAACCGTTCTCGAACGAGTCGCCGGTCTTCACGATCCGGTACTCCACATACGGGCGCACATACAGCGGATTGCCGCCGCTCATGTTCGGCGTGATGGTGACGATCGTCTCACCGGACAGGCCGCCCGGCACGAGGCCTACGCCGGCGCTCGGCGACACGGTGCACTGCGACCCGCATTCGATGACCGGCTTGATCTGCAACCCGCCACCATTGCCGGACAGGGTCGTCGTGCGGAACCGGAACCGGACCTGCCACGACAGCTGGTTGAGCGGATTATCCGAATACGTGTAGGCGTCGATGCGGACCCGGCCGGTCTCGCTGTTGTCGTCTCCAATCAGCACCCGCTCGAACGATTCCGACTTCTGGCAATGCGAACCGCGACTGAGCAGGGAGTCGTCGCTCGTCTCCTGGAATACGGACGTGCAAATGGGCGACACGTCGGGCGCGCCCCCCGCGTGCGCCGAAGACATGAACAACGGCCAGCATGCACTGACGACGATCAAGCCCTGTCGTATGACTCCATTCATTCATCTTCTCCTTTTTCTATTTATCGATTTCCGTTTAAAGGAGAATTGAAATTATCACCCCACTTATTGAAAGCAAACCGTTAACAATGACAGGATTGTAATAATTCCCGATTATTCCCGCGTTCCGGAGTCGCACCTGTCAAAGTTTCGACTCGGCCCGCAACCGTGCGGACAGGTTCCATTCCTGCGGGCTTGCGAACCGCGCCGGAATACGCCGGCGCGGAATCGTCCGCGCCTACGCCTCCAGCGCCTCCAGCACCTTCCCCTTCGTCTCGATCCCGACGAAATGCACGGTGACCGCGGCGATCAGCGGCACCACGCCCAGCAGGTAGAACGCGGGGCTCAGGTCGCCGCCGATGATCGCGTGCGGCACCACCATCGGCGCGACGAACGACGCGATCTTCAGCCATGCGCTGCCGAGGCCGCACCCCGATGCGCGGATGCTCGTCGGATACTGCTCCGGCGTATAGACATACGCGGTGATGAACCCCGACGCCATCAACCCGAGCGACAGCGAGCAGAACGTCGCGACGACGTACACCGACGCCGCGTGATAGACGCCCGCCAGCGCAAGCGACAGCGCGCACAGCACGAACGACCAGACGATCACCGGCTTGCGGCCGAGCCGGTCGACGAGCAGCGCGGACGCGAGCGACCCGAGCACGCCCATCACCGAGCCGATCACCGCGAGATTCAGCGCGAGTTGCAGCGGCGCGTGATAGAAGTTCTTGTAGATCGTCGGCAGCCACGTCGACAGCCCGTACTGGATGAAACCGCAGGTAGCCCACAGCGTCGCGACCGCGAGCGTGCGCTTCCGGTACGCGGCGCTGAACAGGTCGATCATGCGGCGCTTCGGATGCTGGCGCACCATCTCGTCGAATGCGGCGGCCTGCGTGACGGGCGGGGGCGGCAGCGGCCCCTTCACCGACGCCTCGAACACGCCGAGCGCCTGCCCCGCTTCCGGCAGCCGCCCGCGCGACGCGAGCCAGCGCGGCGATTCCGGCACGAGATGGGTGAGCACGAGCGCAAGCACGAGCGGCATGCCGCCGACGAAATACATGATCTCCCAGCCGAAGCGCGGCACGAGCCACGCGCCGAGCGCCATCGACACGAGCAGGCCGATCGGGAACACGATCTCGTACAGCAGCACGAAACGGCCGCGGCCATGCGCGCGCGTGATCTCGTTGATGTAGGTGGCCGCGACCGGCAGCTCGCCGCCGAGGCCGAGCCCCTGCAGGATGCGCAGCAGCACGAACACCTCGAAGGTCGGCGCAAAGCCGCACGCGATGCTCGTCACGCCGATCACGGCCGAGCTCCACGCGATCGCCTTCACGCGCCCGTGCTTCTCCGCGAGCGCGGGAAACAGGAACGCGCCGATCAGCTGGCCGATCGCGCCGGACGCGATCAGCAGGCCGATCTGGTTCGGCGACAGCCCCCATTTGTGAATCAGCAGCGGCAGCGTCGCGGCGATCGTGATCACGTCGAAGCCGTCGAAGAACGTCGCGGCGCCGATCAGCACGCGCGCGCGAATCTGCATCGCATTGGCGGGAAGCCGCTCCAGCCGCGCGATGATCGCGCCGGGTGTGGCGGCGGCTGCGTCCGTCGCGGCCCGGCCGGCCACGACGTTGTCGAAAGTGCTCATGCGGGGTGTCTCCTTTGTCTCGTCGCCCGGTCAGGCCAGTGCCTTGCTCGTGTCCGCCAGGGCTTCCGTATCCACTGCCCGGCCCTGGTTCATCCACTTGCGCGCGAGCTTCAGCTCGCGTGCGTTGTTGACGGCGATGACACCTCTCACATGCCCGTCGCCCACGAAAAACAGCGTTGCGCGCCGCGCGGCGAGCTCGCCGCGCACGACGAGCTGCGCATCGGCCGGCAGATCGCCGAGGATCTGCAGGTTCACGTCGTACTGATCGGACCAGAACCACGGAATCTCCGCGTACGGCGCGCGCACGCCGAGTACCGCCTTCGCGGCCGCGATCGCCTGGTTCTGCGCGTTCGCCCACGATTCGAGCCGCACGCGGCGCTTGAGCCAGCCGTTGTGGTGGTTCGCGACGTCGCCGCACGCGAACACGGCCGCGTCGCTCGTCATCCCGAATTCGTCGACGACGATGCCGTCGTCGACCGCGAGCCCCGCGTCGGTCGCGAGCGACGTGTTCAGCGCAAGGCCGATCCCGGCCACCGCGAAATCGGCGTCGATCGTCGTGCCGTCCGCGAGCGTCGCGCGCACCTTCGACGCGTCGTCCGGCTGTGCGTCGAGCGACACGAGCGATGCGCCGAGGCGCACGTCGACGCCGTTGCCGCGATGCAGGTCGAGCAGGAAGTCCGACACGAGCTGCGGCACCGAACGCCCGCACAGGCGCGACGCACCTTCGACGACGACGGCCTCGACGCCGAGCTTGCGCGCGGTCGCCGCGACTTCGAGCCCGATCCAGCCGCCGCCGATCACGAGCACGCGCCGGCTCGCGCGCAGCTTCTCGCCGAGCGCGGCTGCGTCGTCGAGCGTGCGCAGGTAGTGCAGATTAGCGGTCCTGACCAGCGATGCCGGCAGACGGCGCGACGTGCCGCCGGTCGCGATCACGAGGCGGTCGTATTCGACCTCGCGGCCGCTTTCGGTGCGCACGACGCGGCGCGCACGGTCGATCGACGCCGCGCGCTCCGGCTGCCACGCGTCGATGTTCAGCGCCGCGAATTCATCGGGATGCACGACGCGCACGGTCTCGATGTGCGCATCGCCGGCGAGCACCGCCTTCGACAGCGGCGGGCGCTCGTACGGCAGGTGCGGCTCGTCGGCGATCATCACGAGCCGCCCCGCGTAGCCTTCCGCGCGCAGCGTCTTGAGCACCCAGCCGGCGGCCTGCCCGCCGCCGATCACGACGACGGTTCGCACCGCGCCCGCTTCGTTCGTTGCGTCAGTCATGATTTGCGCTCCGTCATGAACTTGCCTTCCGGCGCCTTCGCATGCTTCTGGCGGCGCGTGTTGCCGTCGAGGCCGCCGTCCACCGCCCATTCGGCGAACACGGTCGGGCCCGGCTCGAACTCGCGCGGCTGCCAGTCGGGCGTCAGCACGTCTTCGTCCGCGTAGTACTCGATCAGGCCGCCGGCCGGGTTCTGGAAGTACCAGAAATACGCGGACGACACCGGATGCCGGCCCGGCCCGAGCTGGGTCGCCCAGCCGCAGCGGTCGATATGCATCCCGCCGCCGAACACTTCATGGATGTCGCGCACCGTGAACGCGACGTGGTTCAGGCCGCGTTTGCCGTTCGGCAGCGCGAGCAGGAACAGGTCGTGATGCCCGCCGTGCGGCGCGCAGCGCATGAACGCGCCGCGGCCCGGGTAACGATCCGACGTCTCGAAGCCGAGCAGCTCGTGATAGAAGCGCTCCTGCGCGTCGAGCGCGTTCGTGAAGAACACGACGTGGCCGACCTCGACCGGCTCCGCGCGTTCGTAGATCGTGCTCGGCGTATCGACGCGCAGCGTCTCGCCCCATACGTTCGACAGCGAGCCCTTCACGTCGAGCGCGCGCTTGCGCGTGACTTCGACGCGGATCGCCATCCCGTTCGGATCGATGCAGCCGACCGCGTCGTCGTGCGCGTAGTAGCCGGGCTGGCCCGCGAGCTTGCCGCGCAGCGCGTCGAGTTCCGCGGCCGTCGCGACGCCCCACGTCACTTCGCGCAGCGTCGGGCCCGTTTCGAACGCGGGCGGCAGCGCCGGATCGTCGGCCCTGACCACCAGCACGGTGCAGCCGTTCATCGTCTCGAAGCGCGCGCGCGTGTCGTCGTGCGCGACTTCCCTGAGCCCCCAGTCGGCGAAGAAGCGCCGGCAGGTCGCCAGGTCGTCGACGCCGTACGTGATCTGCTCGATGCCCAAAATGCTCATTGCGTCATTCCCCTTCGCTCAGTTCGCCCACGGCAGCGGCGCGTCGTTCAAGCCCCAGTACATACTCTTCTGCTGCATGTACTCGCGGATGCCGAGGCGCCCTTTCTCGCGGCCCATCCCGCTCTCCTTCCAGCCGGCGAACGGTGTCGAGATCGAGAACTGCTTGTACGTGTTGATCCACACGGTGCCCGTCTCCAGCGCGCGGCCGATCCGCCATGCGCGCTTGTAGTCGCGGGTCCAGATGCCGGCTGCGAGGCCGAACACGCTGTCGTTCGCTTCGGCGATCAGCGATGCCTCGTCGTCGAACGGCAGCACCACGAGCACCGGACCGAAAATCTCTTCCCGGCAGATGCGCGCGCGATTGGTCAGGCCGTCGAGGATCGTCGGCAGGTAGAAGAAGCCCTGCTCGCGGCCGTCGCCCGCCGGACGCTCGCCGCCGCACAGCACGCGGCCGCCCTCGTCGCGGCCGAGCGCGACGTAGCGCTCGATCGACTCGCGATGCTGGCCGGTGATCAGCGGGCCCATCTGCGTGCGCTCGCTCGCCGGATCGCCGACGCGCAGCTTGCGCGCGCCTTCGACTAGCCGGGACACGAACGCGTCGTAGATCCCGCGCTGCACGAACAGCCGCGAACCGGCGATGCACGATTCGCCCGACGAGCTGAAGATCCCGTACAGCACGCCGTTGACCGCGTGATCGAGATCGGCGTCGTCGAACACGATCGTCGGCGACTTGCCGCCGAGCTCGAGCGACAGCGGCATCAGCTTGTCGGCGGCGAGCCGCGCGATGCCGCGGCCGACTTCGGTGCCGCCGGTGAACGACACCTTCTTCACGCGCGGATGGCGCACCAGCACGTCGCCGACCACCGAGCCCTTGCCGGGGATCACCGACACGACGCCGCGCGGCACGCCGGCCTGCTCGACGAGGCGCGCGAGCGCGAGCGACGCGAGCGGCGTCACCTCGGCGGGCTTCAGCACGACCGCGTTGCCGGCGGCAAGCGCGGGGCCGAGCTTCTGCGCGTCGGATGCGATCGGCGAATTCCACGGCGTGATCGCCGCGACGACGCCGAGCGGCTCGTGCACGCTCATCGTCAGGAAATCGCCGCGCGACGGCGTCAGCTCCTCCTCCATCGTCTCCGCGCACGCGGCGAAGTAGCGGAACGTGTTCGCCGCGCTCGTCACGAGCGCGCGCGTCTCGTTGATCGGCTTGCCGTTGTCGCGGCGCTGCAGTTGCGCGAGCCCCTCGTGGTTCGCATGGATCAGCTCCGAGATGCGATACAGCACCGTCGCGCGCTGGTGCGGCTTCAGGCCGGCCCAGTCGGCCTTGCGCCATGCGGCGTCGGCGGCCTCGACCGCTTCGTTCGCATCGGCCGCGTCGGCCATGTGGATCTCGGCGTTCAGCGACTGGTCGGCCGGGTAGAAGTTCGGCGTCTTCGCGCCGCGGCCGTGGCGCCATTCGCCGCCGACGAGAATCTCGCCGTTCGGTACGAGGGTGGAATCGAATGCAGTCATGTCAGCCTCCGCCGGGCCGCCCCAAGGGGGCTGACCGCCCCCTCGGGGGGCAGCGAACGTAGTGAGCGTGGGGGTCGTTTCATCTCGGTGCGTCCTCAGCCGGTTCAGATCACGCAGCGGGCCGCGCGGTTGCGCAGCGCGCGGATCGCGCTGAACGCCGTCAGCGCGGAAGTCTTCGGGTTGTCGGGCAGCGGCTTGCCGCTCATCTCGAGCGACATCTCGCCGAACGCGCCGCGCGCGATGATCCGGTGCACGTTGCGCGTCACGGCCGGATCGGCGATCAGGCGCACGTGCGTCTGGTCGAGGCCGAGCCCCGCGAGCGCGACGGTCGCCGCGACGTTCGCGTTCTTCGGATACAGCCGCGCGGCGTCGCGCGCGCTGCCTTCGAAGATCACCCGCTCCCCGGTCATCGCATGCAGGTCGCACAGCGCCTCGGCCGGCGTGCCGAGCCAGCCGAGCGGCGGCTTGCGGCCGACGTACAGCACCTCGTCGAGGCCGCCCTGCTTCGCGGCGGCCAGCGCGTCGATCCCGCCGATCGCGCCGGACAAGAGCGTCAGCGTCGCGTTGCCTTCGTCGGCGGCCTGCGACAGCGCGTCGAGCAGCGCGAGATCGGACAGCGCGCCGATCGATGCAACCGCGCAGTCGGTGCCGGCCCTCAGCAACGGCACGACGTGATCGACGAGCGCGCTGTGGCCCGCGCATTCGAGCGCGAACTGGGGGCGATGCGCGAGCGCGCCGACCGACGACACGACCTCGACCGCGCCGCCGAGCGCGCCCTGCACCGCGTCGCGCTGATGCTCGGGCACGATCACGTGCGCGACGCGCAGCGACGCGTCGTGCTCGACCGCGTGATAGACGGCCGCGCCGATCGCGCCGAAGCCGATCATCGCGACGTCGACGGGCGCATGCCCGTGTGCGTGCCCCCGTCCGTGTTCGTTAAGCATATTGCCGCTCCTCGGGCGCTTCCTTCTTGACGGGCGGGCCCGCGAACGCCGACGCGAACGAGCCGACCGACAGCATGTCCACTTCGACGAGCACCGGGCCCTGCTTCGCGAGGCCGTCGCGCACGACGCCCTCGGCCTGGTCGAGCGACGTGATCCGGTAGTGCGTGAGGCCGAGGCTCGCGCAGAACTGCGCGAAATCCGGCTGGTGCAGGTCGACGAAGCAGCGGCGGCCGCCGTAGTGCGCGTCCTGGATGTTGCGGATCACGCCGTAGCACTGGTCGTTCATCAGCACGATCATCACGTTCGCGTTTTCCTGCACGGCGGTCGCGAGTTCGCCGACGTTGACCATCAGGCCGCCGTCGCCGACGAGGCAGACCGTCTTCGCCGCCGCGCCCGCGAGCGCCGCGCCGATCCCCATCTGCATCCCCTGGCCGATGCCGCCGCCGAGCGCATGCACGCCCGCGCGCGGCTCGAAGATCTTCAGCAGCCGGTTGCCCCACGTGCTGTTCGAGATCGTCACGTCGCGCACCCAGTTGTAGTCGCGGCCCACCGCGGCCTGCAGCGTGTCGACGAGCTGCTTGTACGGCCCGAGGCCCTTCGCGACGTCGGCGACCGCCTGCTCGCGCGCCGCCGCCAGATCCGCCGCGAATTGCGGATCGACGGCGAGACGCCCTTCGAGGCGGTCGGCCAGCTCGGCGAGCACGCGCTTCGCATCGCCGTGGATGAACAGGTCGTTGCGATAGCCGCGGTTGTCCGCGAGCGCGTCGGCGTCGACGCGGAACAGCGGCTGCGGCAGCGCGAGCTTGTACTTCAGCGTCTCGTTGCCGCGCAGGCGCGAGCCGACGACGACGAGCGCGTCGCAGGTCTTGTAGAACGCCTCGACCGCCGCATGCACGTTGAACGCGCCGAGCGTCGCCGGGTGGTCTTCAGGCAGCACGCCGCGGCCCTGCACGCTCGTCACGACGCCGAAGCCGAGCTGCACGAGGCGCTCAACTTCCGCACGCGCGTGGCGCGCGCCGCCGCCGAGCCACAGCAGCGGACGGCGCTTGCTCGCGAGCGCGTCGGCGAGCTTCGCGACCCGCGCGCCGTCGTGCTCGCGCACCGCGACATGCGCGGGCGCGAGGTCTTCGGGCCAGTCGATTTCGGCGGCCTGGATGTCGATCGGAATCTCGACCGACACCGGGCCCGTCGGCGCGGTCTGCGCGATGCGCACCGCTTCGCGGATCGTCGGCAGCACGGTCTCGACGGTGCGCACGCGGAATGCGGCCTTCGAGATCGCGCCCAGCATCGTCAGCTGGTCCGGCGCTTCGTGGATGTACGCGAGATCCTGATCCAGGTACGGCGTCTCGATCTGGCCGGTGATGTGCAGGAGCGCGGTGCCGGCGGTCAGCGCCTCGACCATCGCGCCGGCCGCGTTGCCGGCCGCCGTGCCGGTGCTCGTGAACGCGACGCCGAGGCCGCCCGACACGCGCGCGAGGCCGTCGGCCATGTTCACCGCGCCGGCTTCGCCGCGCGCGCCGACGTAGCGGATGTTGCCGCGCGAGTTGATCGCGTCGAGGATCGGCATGTTGTGGATCGAGATGACCCCGAACGCGGTCTTCACGCCGCACTGCTCGAGAAAGGCGGCAATCAGCTCGCCAACCGTGATTTTGTTAGACATGGCGTGCAAAGCCTCCAGAAACGTCGATATGGCTGCCGGTCGTATAGGACGACAGATGCGTTGCGAGATAAAAGAGCGCCCAGGCGGCCTCGTCGGGCCGGCCGAAGCGGTTCAGCGGAATATTCTTGTGGCGGGCGAGCGCGCCCGTCCACGCTTCCCAGCTTTCGCCGGACTGCGCCTGCGCTTCGTAGCGGCGGCGCCACTGGCCCGACTCGACGATGCCGATCAGGATCGAGTTGACGCGGATGCGCTGCGGCGCAAGCTCGTTCGCGAGCGACTTCACGAGGCTCAGCACGCCCGCGCGCGCCGACGACGTCGCGACCATGTGCGGCTCCGGCTGCAGCGCGAGCAGCGAGTTCACGCAGGTGATGCTCGGCGCGGCGGCGTCGCGCAGCATCGGCAGGAACGCGCGGGTCGGGCGGATGATGCTGAAGTACTTCAGTTCGAGCTCGTCGCGCCACGCGTCGTCGGCCGTGTCGGCGAAGGTCGACACGCGGCCCTGCCCCGCGTTGTTGATCAGCATGTCGGCGCGGCCGAAGCGCGCGGACACGGCCTGCGCGAAGCCGGCGACGTCGCTTTCGTCGAGCACGTCGCAGCGTTCGGCGAGCAAGTGCGCGCCCGGGTACTTCGCCTGCAGCCCGGCTTCGGCGCGCGCGAGCCGTTCACCGTCCCGGCCGCAGATCGCGACCGACGCGCCCGCCTGCAGGAACCGTTCGGCCGTCGCGAGCCCGATGCCGGACGAGCCGCCCGTCACCACCGCAACCTGTCCGGTCAAATCGATCTGGATCATCACAACCCCAAAGCCTTCAGAAACGTATGCTCGTCGTCCGAGCGGTAGTTGAGCCGCCGCGACAGTTCGGCCGCCGCGCGCCGCACCTTGTCGATCAGGCCGTCCGCGATCAGCGCCGCGTCGATCTCCGGGCGCGGCACCGTCACCGTGATGCACGCGACGATCTTCTGCGTGTCGTTGCGCACCGGCGCGGTGACCACCGAGATGCCGCGCTCGAACGACGAGTTGCTGACGCCGTAGCCGCGCAACGCATCCTCGCGGATCATTTCGTACAACGCATCGACCGTGTCCGGCGTCGCATTCGTCATCCGGTTGAGCGCGCCCTCCGGATACAGCGCGCGCAGCTCGCCCAGCGACAGATCGCCCATCAGCACGTGGCCGTGCGTGGTCGCGTGCGCGGGCAGCCGCGTGCCGACGTTCACCCGGATCGAGCTGAACACCGGCGCCTGGCTCTGCGCCTTCGCGACGAACACCACGTCGCGGCCGTCACGAATCACGATGTGCGTCGTGAACCCGGTCGCGTCGCGCAGGCTTTCGATCACGGGCAGGCCGAGATCGGTCAGCTCGAGCGAGCTCAGGTATTCGAAGCCGAGCCGCAGCACCGCGATGCCGAGCTTGTAGTTGCGGTCCTTGTCCGCGCGCTCGAGGAAGCCGAGCGATTCGAGCGTCTGCAGCAGCCGGAACACAGTCGTACGCGGAATGCCGAGCCGCTTCGACAGCTCCGGCGCGCCGAGCACCGGCTCGCGCGGCGAGAATTCCGCGAGGATCCTCAAGCCCCGTTCGAGGCCCGGCACCACGTAGTTCGCGTCGCCCTTCGCGCCGTCGTTTTCATTCAGCAGCGGTTCGCTCATGCCGGCCCCCGCTGCAGGTCGCACTGACGGCAGAATGCGTCGATCAGTGCGGAATAGACGGCCGGCGCCTCGACGTAGCCCGCATGTCCGGCCTGCGGAATCACCTGCAGCCCGACGTGCAAAGCCGCGGCGATCCGCTCGCACGCGGCGGGCGGCGTGATCGCATCGTTCGCGCCGACGGCCACCGCCGCGCGGCCGCGAAAGCCCGCAAGGTCCGACGCGAGATCGGCGTTCGCGAGCAGATGCGTCGCCTGTGCGTAGCCGGCCGGCACGATGCGCGCCATGTTCCAGCGCACCCAGGCGCGTGCGTCCTCGCTCGCGAAGCCGGACAGCATGTTGCCGCTGCGCTGCGCCGCGAGCCCGGCCGGGCCGAGTTCGTCGAGCATCGCGAGCCGCGCGTCGCGGCGCGACGCACGCGTCTCGGCCGGCGCGTTGCCGTAGCCGCCCGCGGGCGAGATCAGCAGCAGCCCGGCAACGCGCTCCGGCATCACGCGGGCGAAGCCGCCCGCGACGATCGCGCCGAGCGAATGGCCGACCAGCACGCAGCGGTCGATGCCGAGCGCATCGAGCCATGCGGCGAGCGCCGCGGCGTAGTCGGCGGCGGCCGGCGACGCGCCGTGCACCGGCGTCGACGCGCCGTAGCCGGGCGCATCCCATGCGAACACGCGCCGCGAAGCGCCGAGCGCATCGAGCTGGCGCACCCACGAAGCGGCGCCCGAGCCGATCCCGTGCAGCAGCACGACGGGGAGCGTGCGGCCCGCATGCTGCACGCCGGCCGCGCGGTAGCCGATCGTGCCCGCCGCGCCGGCCACGCAGCGCTGCTCGGGAAACCGCTCGAGCAGCGTCGCGAAGCTCGCGATGCGCTCGCGGTCGCGTTCACGTTTGTCGATGACACTCATCGCTTCACCTTCCTGCGCTCAACGCTTGATCTTCGCGAGCGGCGAATCCGGCGGATACGTCGGCGTGATCGGCTTCGGCGAACCGAGCATCACGCACATCAGCGCGTCTTCCTCGCCGATGTTGATCTCCGTGCGGTACACGCCCGGCGGCACCGAAATCAGGTCGCGCTCGCCGAGGATCGCTTCCCAGGTCTCGCCGTCGCGCTCGCAGATCACCTTCATCTTGCCGCGCAGCACGAAGAAGATTTCCTCGACGTCGACGTGGATGTGGCTCGGGCCGATGTTGCCGGCCGGGATCACCATCGTCGAGAACGTGAAGTTGCCGGCCGGCACCGTGTTGACGTCCTTCGCGACACCCGTGCCGCCCGTGCCGACGTAGCGCATCTGCGCACGGCGATACTTCGGGTCGTAGTCGGCCTGGAACTTCAGCGCGTCCCAGTCGTAGCGCCGCGTCGCATAGCGCGCGACGCGCCCTTCCATCCAGTCGGCAAAGCTCGCGCTTTCCGGTTGATCCCACGACTTGCGATCGAGATCGGCGTCCGCCATCGTCATCTCCTTCATCCAGAGTGAAAATCAGTTCATTACGAAGCCGCCGTTCACCGGCAGCAATTGACCCGTCACGAAGCGCGCGGCGTCGGACAGCAGGAACAGCACGGGCCCCGTCACGTCGCCGGGCACTTGCGCGCGCGTCAGCGCACGGCCCTGCTGGTAATACGCGTGGCGCTCGGCCGGCACGTAGGCGGTCGCCTCGACTTCGGTGAGGCCCGGCGCGATCGCGTTGACCGTCACGCCGTGCGCGCCGAATTCGCGGGCCTGCGCGTGCGTCATCGCGATCACCGCGCCCTTGCTCGCGACGTACGCGAGCAGCTTCGGCGCGCCCCACAGCGCGGTGTCCGACGCGAGGTTCACGATCGCGCCGCGCCCCGACAGCGCGAGGTACGGCAGCGCCGCATTGCTCGCGAGCCACAGGCCGCGCACGTTGACGTTCATCACCGCGTCCCAGGTTGCAACGTCGAGCTCCGTCGACAGCTTGCCGCCCGAGTTCGTGATCGCCGCGTTGTTGATCAGGCCGTCGATGCCGCCGAGCACCGCCGCGCCCTGCGCGACGAACGCGTGGACGCTGGCCGGATCGGCGAGATCGAGCGCGAAGAAATGCGCGGCGTGGCCTTGCGCCGCGAGCTGCGCGGCGAGCGCGCGGCCCTCGTCGGCCAGCACGTCGCCGAACGCGACCTGCGCGCCGGCGGCGACGAGCGCCTTCACGAACGCCGCGCCGAGACCGCGCGCGCCGCCGGTGACGAGCACGCGCCGGCCGGCGAGCGACACGACCGGAGCCTGGTCAGCCATGAGCGGACTCCGACGCGGCGTGCGCCGTGCGATGCGCGTCGAGCGCGGACAGGTGTTCCTGCGCGCGCTGGCGCAGCATCCGGCGCACGCGCGTGATGCCGACGTCGTGCTGGTACAGGTATTCGTGATCGCGCGCGTTCGGCGCGAGGCTTTCGAGCACGTAGCGGTCCTGCTCGAGCACGTCCCAGTGCAGGCCTTCGAGGCGGTTGCGGTACATGAAGCGCCACACGTCGCGCTGCCAGCCGCTGACCTTGCGGGTGCGCCAGAAATAGACCTGGCAGTGGTCGTTATCCACCGGCGTCGCGAAGCCGATGATCCCGAAGTTGCCGCCCGGGCCGAACTTCTGCTTGTACGGGATCGCGAGGCGCATCCACAGGCAACCGGTTTCGCCGAGCTCGACCCAGTCGAAGTTCACGTCGCGCTGGCCGGTCTTCTCGAACACCAGGCCCGTTTCCGTCTTGCGCACGCGCATGTCGGCCTGCTTGTCGCCTTCGGCCATCGAGTGCGACGTCGCGTGCAGGTATGCGCCGTGCATCGGGTCCATCACGTTGTCGATCGCGTACTGGTAATTGCACTTCCAGTTCGACATGCACAGGAAGTGCGCGTACTCGCCGGCGACCAGCTCTTCCGGCAGGTTCAGCGGCGCGGGCTCGGCATGCGCGTCGTCGCCGAACCACAGGAAGATCGCGCCGGCCCGTTCCTGCACCGGATACGACTTCACGCACTTCGTGCCTTCGAGCGGACAGTTCGACACGGCCGGCACGCGGTTGACCGTGCCGCTGCCGTCGACCTCGACGCCGTGATACCAGCATGCGAGGTTGCCGCCGAGGTTCCAGCCGAGCGACAGGCGCGCGCCGCGGTGCGGGCAGCGATCCTCGAGCGCATGGACGTGGCCGTCCTGGTCGCGCCACAGCACGATCTGTTCATTCAGGCGCGTGAGGCCGACCGGCGCGTTCGACACCTGCCAGCTCGGCGCGACGGGATACCAGTAGTTCTTGATGCCGCGGTCGAGATAGTCGCGGACCGGGTCGTGTTGGGATGCAGGTTGTGCGGGGGACGTCATCAGTGTGCTCCGGAATCGGTTGTCGTCGGGTCGGCCAGGCGTGCGCTCATTCCGCGAGCGAGGCCAGCTCGGCGCGGAAGCGCTCGGCGGTCCACGGCGCGCCGTCCGGCGTGCGGAAGCCGATGCGGTTCAGGCCCGCGACGACGTCGTCCAGCTCGGTCGCGCCGGCTTCGAACACGCGTTCGAGCGCGTCGCCGAGATCGTTCTCGTATTGCGTCGGCTCGGCCTTGCGGGTCTGCCAGATCCGGTTCTCGACCTGGCCCGGGATCTCGATCTGCCCCTTGCCCGCGACGTTGTTCGGCTGCGGCGCCACCCACGGCTTCAGGAAGGGATTGAAGTTCACGGTCGCTTCTTTCATCGGTTACTCCACCTTGATCTGGATTTCCTCGCCGGCGAGGCGCACCGCGTACTGCTTCAGCGCGCGCCCGCCCGGCCCTTTCAGGCACTGGCCCGTCCTGATGTCGAACACGGCCTCGTGCAACGGGCATTCGACGGTGCCGTCGTCGACGAAGCCCTGCGTCAGCAGCGCATACGCATGCGGGCATACGTTTTCGAGCGCGTACACCTCGTCGCCGACGCGGTAGATCCCGATCTCGACGCCGTCGGTCCGCTTGAACTCGATCGGCGTGTCTTCCGACAGCGCGCCGGCGTGCCCGGCGCAAATCCATTGTTCAGACATCTGTCACCCTTCCTTCTGATCGACGCTTAGTTTGTTCCATATCCGGAACAGCAGTTTATGGATGGTGATTATAGGAGCGACTTTCCGGAAGAAAAATAAAAAGCCGCGCGTCCTAGGGAAAACACCGACCAATAGGTCGGCAATTGCCGAGACGAGCTTGCGTCCTCGGAAATCTGCTTATGTTTCGCGGATTTGCGGGCCACGTCAGGATGCGCGCCGGCAACGCCGGCCATCTCCGGCCGCTGCTCCGGCCCGATAAATTTATTTTTTTCCGCGTTTCCCGTCGCCCTATACTTCATTCCACCAGAGGCACATTGTTCCTTATATGGAACATAAGAATGCCCGTCTTGCGGTGGATGTGCGCGGCAGGCAGGTCGGCCGATGCGCGCACCCCGCCCCCGTATTCATTCGAGCGAGAGCATCAGGAAGGAGATCAAATGGTCAAGCAAGCGGTAGCGGCGGCGGTCGTCGGGTTCGGCGTCGCGTCCGGCGCGTGGGCGCAGAGCAGCGTGACGCTGTACGGCAGCACGGATGCGGGCGTCGCCTATGTGAACAACGTCGGCGGCCACGCGAAGTGGGCGATGATCCAGGGCAATACGCAGCCCGACCGCTGGGGGCTGAAGGGCAAGGAAGACCTGGGCGGCGGCCTGTCGGCGGTCTTCCAGCTCGAAAACGGCTTCTATACGAACAACGGCCAGTTCGCGACCGCGAACACGATCTGGAACCGCGCCGCGTGGGTCGGCATCGATTCCGCGCGCTACGGCACGCTGACCCTCGGCCGCCAGACGCCGCTGTCGTTCGACTATCTCGATCCGCTCAGCACCGCGTACCTCGCGGCGAGCTGGTACGCGTTCCATCCGGGCAACATCGACGGCCTCGCCGCGACCGGCAACGTGCCGTACAACAACGCGGTCAAGTACCGCTCGCCGAGTGTCGCGGGCTTCAGCGCCGCGGCTGTGATGGCGCTCGGCAACACGACGAACTTCTCGACCGGCAAGTCAGTCGGCGTCGCGCTGAACTATGCGAACGGGCCGTTCAAGGCGTCGGCCGTCTATTCGAGCGAGCACGACCGCTCGATCCTGATCGGCCAGACCGGGATCGCTAACTTCCAGGGGCAGAACACCGCGAACGGCTATCTCGCGAGCAAGGTGGAGAACATCGGCGCGGGCGCGTCGTACCAGATCGGCGACTTCCTCGTGCACGGGCTGTACACGCGCACGAAGATGCAGTCGAACGGCCGCTCGGACACGTTCCAGAGCTACGACGCCGGCGTGAACTACCGCACCAGCCCGTTCAACACGATCGCGGGCGGCGCGGCGACGTCGACGCTGTCGGGCCGGCGCTGGACCCAGCTCGAACTCGGCGACATCTATGCGCTGTCCAAGCGCACGCAGCTCTATGCGAACGTGCTCGTCGAGCACGCGTCGGGCGGCGCGAAGGCGGCGTTCTTCACGGCCGGCGTGTCGAGCACGGCGAACCAGGTCGTCGTGCTGGCGGGGATCCACCACTCGTTCTGACGCGGCCGTGCGTCGCGCGCTCGCGCGCGGCCGCGCGTGCCGGAGCGGCTGCGGGCCGTCAGGGTTTCGGAATGCGGATCCGGCTGATCATCAGCGAGCCCGACAAGCCGAACACCAGCGTCAGCGGATGAAAGACCGCGCCGTGCAGCGTGACCTCGCCGAGCCACATGGCCGGGCCGATCCCGCCGTAATAGGTGGCGACGGCCAGCATCAGCACGATGACGATCGAGGTCGGAATCGGCGTGCCCTCGAAGTACGTCACCTTGCCGGTTTCTTGCGACAGCGCTTCCGCCGTCACGTTGTAGCGCGCCAGTCGCGACACGCCGCACGCGACGAAGTAGACGAGCAGGAACCGGTCGACCATCCCCCGCATCCCGCACCCGTAGCCGATGACGGCCGGCGCGACGCCGAACGAAATGACGTCGGCGAGCGAGTCGAGCTCGCGCCCGAGCACCGACGACTTCTGTCGCCAGCGCGCGATCCTGCCGTCGAGGATGTCGAAGATCAGCGCGGCGACGATCAGGCCGGCCGCGTAGTACACGTGCAGCACATCTTCGGTGGCGATGTACGAGATGATCGAGAAAATGGCGCTGGTGCCGCAGACGGCGTTGCCGAGCGTGAACCAGTCAGCCAGATGGAATTCCCGGATCATCGAAAAACGCCGGACGGGTTTGGTCTTGTTCATCATTTTCAGGAAATTTCGAGGGATCGCCACGCCGGCGTGGACACGCTCGCACTATGCTCGTGCGAGGCGTTCCCGCGCCGGACGCCTGAACGCGGCGGGCGGTGCGGCCGCGCCGCCCGCGCATCAGAACATCGCGACCTTGTGGCGCGCGTGCGCGAACGTCGGATCGCTTTCGAGCGGACGATAGTTGAGCCGTTGCGACAGGTCGACCGCCGCGCCGCATACGGCTTCGACGAGGCGCTCCTTCTCGCCGGCCTCGCCGATCTCCGAGCGCGGCACCGTCGCGGTGATCGCCGCGACGATCGAGCCCGAATGGTCGCGCACCGGCGCGGTCACGGCCGAGATGCCGGCTTCGAACGCGGCCTCGCTGACCGCGTAGCCGAGCCGCGCATAGTGGCGCACGCGCTCGTACAGCTCGTCGACCGTGCCCGGCGTGCGCTCGGTGAACTGCTCGAGACGCTTTTCCGGATACAGCTGGCGCAGCGCATCGCGCGTGAGGTCGCCCATCAGCACGTGGCCGTGCACGGTCGCGTGCGCGGGCAGCCGCGTGCCGACGTGCACCTTCACCGAGCCGAACATCGACGCATGGCTCTGCGCCTTCGCGACGAACACGACGTCGCGCCGGTCGCGGATCAGCAGATGCGTCGACAGGCCGGTCGTATCGCGCAGCCGTTCGAGCACCGGCGTACCGAGATCGGTCAGTTCGAGCGAATTCAGGTATTCGAAGCCGAGCCGCAGCACGCCGACGCCGAGCCGGAAATGGCGGTCGCCGTTCACGCGTTCGAGAAAGCCGAGCGCTTCGAGCGTCTGCAGCAGGCGGAACGTCGTCGTGCGCGGAATGCCGATGCGCTTCGACAGCTCGGGCGCGCCGAGCACCGACTCGCGCGCGGAAAACTCGGCCAGGATCCGCAGGCCGCGCTCGAGGCCCGGCACCAGATACGACGACGCGCCGCCGGCCGGCTCGTCGTCGTCGGCCGCGACGGGTTCCGGCGCGTCGTGCTCGGCCGCGGCCCGGCGCGACGGCCGCGCCTTCGCGGCAGGGGGTTTGGTCGCGCCGCTCATCGTTGGGTTGTCCATGCGCAGATGGACGAAAGGAAATCGATCACGAAACAGGTCATGGATCAGCGTGGAGATTCAGCCATGCTACCTCAGCGCGCGCCCCGGTTTGCACCCGCGGGCATCGCCGGGACGCGGCACGCGTCGCCACGATCCATTGAATAGTCAGACACGATCGAGAGGATATCAGCGATAGACGGCGCGACGCCATGCGGATATCGCCGGACGACCGGGACTGGATGAGCGCGGCTCGGCCTTTCGCGGCCCGGCCCTTCGTCGATTCGACGCAGGTTCGCCCGGTCGTCTACAGGCGCGACAGGTGCACCCGAATGTTCGTCCTGTCGTACAGGAAGGTGCCGTCGTCACCGGGGGCAAGAACGCGCGCGAGGTCCACCGCATACAGCCATCCGCTCCCCAAACGCCCTCCGTTCACGGCCCGGATTCTGCTGCCTCCGACGGCTATCGCGGCATGAAACACATTGCCGCCCCGGGAGAAGCCGACCGCGGTGCCCGCCGGAATGCTCGCCCGCCCGTCCCACTGATTGCCGGCCTCGAAGTTGAACCGCGGCCGCCAGTTTTGACCCGTCGTGTCGAGCAAGATGCCGGGCGTGATGAGCCCATGACCTTGGAGCAGGTATCTGACGAAGGCGGCGGCGTCGTAGCAGACGCCCCTGGGAACGTACTCGGTGATGTTGGCCATGCCGTACATCAATGCCTGCGCCTGTTTCTGCCGTTCGGCGAAGCCGAGTTGGGCGACTTGCGAGCCCAATTGAGTGAGTTCCATGGTCGGTTCCTTTTGGGGAAGAGAGGAAGAGGGTCGTCGTCATCCCGCCAACGCAATAACGTCATATCTTATTGCGATAAGCGCCGGCATTGTCCGGGCGTCGGCGCCTCGTATCCCCCCGCTCACTTCCCCGTTGCACCAAGCCGCGGGGCGCCGGCGCGCGCGTTCGCCCGGCAAGCCGCTTGCCATGCGCGCCGCAGCGCCGCCCGCAGCGCAACCGCCTCCCTGCGCAAGCGTTCGAGCTGCACCCGTGCCGGCTGCCGGCCGATCCGGCCGGTCAGCGCGTCCACATGCGCGGCGAATCCGAACAACACGCCGATCGCCAGCACGACCAGGATCAACACGATCGTCATCGCGCCACGCCCGTCATGGAGCCGCCGCCCCGGAAGCCGCGGCCGGCGCGTCGGGATTCGGCGTCAACCGCAGACGCACGCGCAGCGGCTGGCGCATGTCGGGCGGCGGCGGCTCGGCCAGCGGCCCGGCGGTCAGCAGCTGCCGCAACGCGGCGTCCGCGTTCGGGTCGCCGAGCGTCGCGAATTCGACGCGCGTGACCGCGCCGCTCGCGCCGATCCACGCGCGCACGACGATCGCGGGCGGCGGCGCATCGGCGCTCGCGCGCAGCACACGATCCTCCAGATGCCGGTGCAGCCGGTCGGCCGCGTCGCCGTCGGCTTCGAGCCATGCCTGAAACTGCCGGCCCGCGAGCTGCGCGTAGCTGATCCACGGCTGCGGCACGTCGGCGGTCTGTGCGCGCGACGGCGCGCTCGCGACGAGCGCCCATGCGACGACGAGCGCCGCGCTCCAGCCGCGCGCGCGATACCTCTGGTTTCGCTTCATGAGGATTCCTTTGTGCCTGTCCGCTCCCGCCGTCAGCCCGGATCGACCGGCACGTACAGCCGCGCGCCGCCGCGCTGCACCAGCAGTGCGATCGCGCCGCGCGCACGGTCCAGCTCGCCGAACAGCGCGCCGGCGTTCGCGGCCGGCGCACCGTTGACGGACAGTACGACGTCGCCGGCCCGCAACCCCGCGCGGGCGGCCTGGCCGCTCGCCTGCTCGATCACGAGCCCCTGGCTCACGCCGAGCTGCCGCCGCTCCTGCTCGCTCGCCGGACGCAGCGCGAGCCCGAATCGCGCCAGCGCCTGCGCATCGCCGCTCGACGCGACGCCGCTGTCGAACGCCCCCACCGTCGCCTGCACGCGGCTCGCCTGCCCCGCGCGCCACACCAGCAGATCCGCGCGATGCCCGGGCCGCATGCCCGCGACGGTGCCGAGCAGGTCCGCCGAATCCGCGACCGGCTTGCCGTCGATCGCGAGCACCACGTCGCCGGCCTGCAGCCCGGCCTGCGCGCCGGGCCCGCCCGGCTCGACCATCGTGACCAGCGCGCCGTCGGGATTCGGCAGGCCGAACGAACGCGCGAGCGCATCGCTGACTTCCTGCAGCGCGACGCCCAGCCGTCCGCGCGTGACCTTGCCGGTGCGCAGCAGCTGGTCCTTCACGTCGAGCGCGAGGTCGATCGGAATCGCGAACGAGAGCCCCTGATAGCCGCCGGTCTTCGAATAGATCATCGAGTTGATCGCGATCACGCGGCCGTCGAGACTGAACAGCGGCCCGCCCGAACTGCCGGGATTGATCGGCACGTCGGTCTGGATGAACGGGACGTAACGCTCGCCGGGCAGCGAGCGCGACTTCGCGCTGACGATGCCTTGCGTGACCGTGTTCGCGAACCCGTACGGCGAACCGATCGCCATCACCCAGTCGCCGACCTCGGTGCGCGCCGGATCGCCGGTGACGACCGTCGGCAGGTTGCGCGCGTCGATCCGGACCACCGCGACGTCGGACAGCGGATCGCTGCCGATCACCCGCCCCCTGAACTGCCGCTTGTCGGTCAGCTTCACGTCGACCACGGCCGCGTCGCCGACCACGTGCCGGTTCGTCAGGATCACGCCGTCCGCGCCGACGATGAACCCGGAGCCGAGGCTCACCTCCTCGCGGTTGCCGATCACGCGGCGCGCGAGAAACGGCGCGAGCGGATGGTCCGGCCCGATGCCCGGCGGGAGCTGGATGCCCAGCTGCGTCACCTCGCGCGTGACGCTGATGTTGACGACCGCCGCGCCATACCGTTTGACGAGCGCGGCGAAGTTCGGCAGGGCCGCCTCAGGGGGGGCCAACGGCATCGCGGCGAGCGCCGGCTGCGCCGGCCGTTCGGCGGCGACGGCCAATCCGTCCGCATCGCCCGCGCCGCTCAGCGCGATCGCGCCCAGCATCGCGAGCGTCACGCCCGCCCGACTGCAGATACCCGATTCCACGATCCTCATCCTCGTCGTTTCACGCGCGAACGACGCGCGTCCGCTCATTTCGGCGGCACCGCGACCGGCTGCGCCGGGCGCTGCGGCGTCGCCGACTTGCCCCAGTTCGTGCCGAAGCGGTTGCGCTCCGTCGACAGGTTGAACGTGCCGAGCCGGTTCGACGGCGCCGTCGCGAGCCCCTCCGCGGCCGTCTGCGACGCGCCAGCCTGCGGCGTCGCCTTCGGCTTGAGCTGCGCGCTCAGGCAGTCGTACGACAGCGCGCGCTCGCCGTTTACTTCCACATCGACGCAGACCGGCTTCGCCGCCGAACCCGGCTGGCTGCCCGCCGCCGCCGGCCGACCAGCCTGCGCATGGACGGCGCCCGCCAGCAACGCGCAACCCCATGCCACGCTCCACTTCCGCCATTCGCCCATGCCTGCTTCCTCCCGTGCTCGCGGCCTCGTCGCGGCCGTCGTCAGATTGTGTCGTGCCGCTTCGCGCGGGCGACGAAACGCGCAAACGCCGCGCGCCCGGCCGGCTCGACGGCCGGCACGAGTGCGCGCTGCTGCTGCGCCCATGCGTCGCGCACGCCGCCGATCTGCTGCCACGCCAGCACCTGAGCGCCGGTCGGAAACGGCGTCGCCTGCGGTTCCCGGTAGTCGACGCGAAAGAATCGCGGCGCATCGGCGCCCGCCGTCCACAGATCCCCCACGTCCCGCACGCTCGCGTCGAACCAGAACCGCACCCAGCGAGCCGGACCGCCGGCCGACGCATCGGCCGGCTCGTGCGCCCCCGGCATCCGCATGAAACCGGCCAGCACGAGCAGCACGGACGCGAGGTCGTCGTCGCGCAGCGACGGGTACGACCACAGGTCCTGCACGTCCGCGCAGGCCAGCACCGCCGTAAAGCGCGCGATCGTGAACGCCGGCCACATGCGCCGCACCAGCGCGTAATGCCGCTCCCAGTTCGCGACGAAGCGCTCGCGATGACGCGCCGACACCCGCGCGTCGCGGCCGCCGTGCACCGCCATCTCGTCGGGCTGGTACTGGCGGGTCGTCAGCACGCACTGGGCCGAGCACCGTGCACTCCGATGGCGCGCGCGGCCCGGCATGCCGGGCATCGGCTCGAGCGTGCCGAAACAGAGCGGACAGTGCGACGGCAGCACGCCCGGCGCGCCGGGCCACGCGTTGGCGGCAACGGTGCGCGCGGGCGCCGGGCTGCGTGGCTCGGGCGCGGCCGGTTTCGGTGCGGAACGGGTGACGGTCATGAGGATGCCTACCGGGCGGCGGCGAGCGCCTTCTTCAGCGCGTCTTCGTTGATCGGCGCGTCGCCGCCGAGCTTCGCGAGATACGCCTGCGCGTTCTGCTGCGTGCGCTGCGCGCGCAGCATCGTGCGCAGGCGCTCCTTCACGTCCGCGAGCGGACGCGGCGCCGCCGGCCGCGTGTCGATCAGCTTCACCACGTGAAAGCCGGTGGCCGTGCGGATCGGCGCGGACACCTGGCCCGTCTTCAGCGCGTCGGCCGCCTGGCGCACCGCGGGCAGCAGCATCGTCTCGGGCACGAAGCCCAGGTCGCCGCCGTTCGCGGCGCTCGCGGCGTCCTGCGAATTCGCCTTCGCCAGCGCGGCGAAGTCGCCGCCGCGCGCGCGGTTCGCGAGGTCCGCGGCCTGCTTGCGCGCCTTGTCGACGGTCGCCGCGTCCGCGTCGGGCGCGACCGCGACGTAGATCTGCGCGACGCGCAGCGCGCGCGGCACGGTGAACGCCGCGCGATTCTTGTCGTATGCGGACTGGATTTCGGCGTCGGACGGATAGTCCGCCGGCGGCGCATTCACCGACGCGAGATAGCTGCGCGCGACGATGTCGCGCCGCGCCTGCTCGATCGCCGACTGCACGTCGGCCTGCTTGTCCCAGCCCTTCGCCTTCGCCTCGGCGAGCACGGCCTTCTGCGCGAGCGTCGCGCGCACGACCTGATCCATCGCGGCGGGATCGGCCGCGAGCCGCGCGCGCCCTTCGTCGCCCGCCGCCTTCAGCAGCGCGGCGATATCCGACTGCGTGACCGACGCTTGGGGCCCGTTCGCGATCACGTCGTCCTGCGCGGCCGCCATCAGCGGCACGCTCAGCAGCAGGCCGCCCATCATCGTTGCAAAGTTCTTCACGATCGTTCCTGTCCTGTCTGACTGCTGTCCTGAACCGCAACGCGCACCCGCACGACCACCGGCTGCGTCATCCCGCGCGGCGGCGGCGCGCCGACCCGCCGGCCGACCAGCGCCGAGCGCAGGTCCGCGGCGACGTCCGGCGCGAACGCCGGCGCGCTCTCGACCCGCTCGACGTTGCCGCGCCGGTCGAGCCATGCCTTCAGCCGCAGCGCCGGGGGCGCGTCGCCGTTCTCGTCGTCCTCGCTGCGCGCCGCATCACGTTCGAGCTGCGCGCGAAAGCGGGATGCCGCCGCGTCCGTGCCGTCGAGCGCCGCTGCGAGCCGCTGCGCGACGCGCTGCGCATAGTCGGCCCACGCGGCCGGCGCGTCGCCGACCGCCACCGGGCCGCGCTGCGCCGGCCGGCCGCGCGTCAGCAGCGCACGCAGCGCCGCGCCGATCCGGCCGGCGCCGGTCATTGCGCGGCGGCTTCCGCGCGACCCTGCCCCGCGTCGTCGGTCTCCGGGTCGCTACCCGCGCGCGCGGCGGCTTCCTGCTCGGCGAACGCCGGCCGGTTGCGCAAATGCAGCAGGAACTCCTGGACCATGCGGTCCCACAACTCGATCGTCGAGCGCAGGTAGCGCACGGACACCCCGCCCGCCACGATCACGTCCATCTCCAGCGCAAGGAACGGCCCGTGGCTCGCGAGCCGCGCAAAGCGCTTCGTGCGGTTCCAGTCGGCCACCAGCTGCGCGGGCAGGTCGCCCTGCACCTGCAGCACGCAGCCGAGCGTGTAGTCGAGGTAGCGCGCAATCGACGCACCTGCGGCCTCGCCCTGCGGCGGCGCGGCGTTGCCGAAGCGCACCGCGAAGCCGACGCCCTGGCTCGCGCTCATCAGCTGCACCGCGCCGTTCTGCTCGGTCGCGGTCACGCGGTAGCCCGCATTGCGGAACACGTCCGCGAGCGCGTCGACGCCGATCGCATCGATCAGCGCGTCCTGTGCCGGGCGGTCGCCCGACGCTTCAATCTTGCTGTCCAGCATGGCTCTCTTCCTTGTTTCAACGAATCGATCGGGTCGCCCGCGCGACGGAAGGCCCGTTCCGTCACTGAGCGCCGGCAGGCGCGGACGCCGCCGCGGGCGCGCTTGCCGGGTTCGCCGCACGCGCGGCCGGGTCGTACTTGCCCGCATACAGCGCATCGCCGTAACGCTGCGCGAGGTCGTCGTACTTCACGCGCGCAGCGGCCGCGAACGGCTGCCGCGACGCGAACAGCGTGCCGATGCCGACATGCTCGTACGCATCGAGGATCTCGCGGCCCACGCGATACAGCTCCGCATTGTGGGCCTGGCAGGTTTGCAGTTGCGTGTCACGCGCACGGATTTCGCCCTGCTGTTGCGTATGCTGCGCATCGCGTGCACGCGACACGGTCAACAGATCCTCGTAGGACGCCTTGTATTTCGCGAGCGCCTGCGCATCCTGCTCGCGCACGGCCCGCTCCTGCGCGAGTGCGCGCTTCGCGGCCGCTTCGCCGCCCGACTGCCCCTTGGCCGCCGCGAGCTGCGCCTGCGCCGCCTTCAGCTGCGCGAGCGCGTCGTCGCGCTGCCGCTCGGCGGCCGTCTTGTCCGCCTGCAACTGCGCCTGGCCGTTCTGGAGCTGACGCAGCTCCTGCACGGTCGAACGCAGCTGGCTGCGCAGCTTGTCCTCGATGCCCTGCGCGCCGGCGCCGCCGGCGGCCAGCAGCAGCGCACCGGCGAGGCCGGCCGCGACGATCGCATGTTGCGTGGTCTTCATCCGCGGCTCCGGTCAGAAACGGGCGTTGAGCTCGAGCTGCAGCACGTCGATCGACACCGGCGGGCCGTACACTTCCTTCGCGCTCATGTAGCGCGCCGACACCCACGCGTCGCGCGCGACCGCATAGGCCGCGCCGATCACGTAGCCGCGCGCGTTGGTGCCGCCCAGGTGGAAGTCCGAATCGTTGAACGCGTCGAGCACGGCGTCCGGCTGCAGGTACTTGTACGCGATCGAGAAATTCCACTGCCCCTTCGCGCGCGGCTCGGGCTCGCCGAGCGTCGCCTTCGCGAGGAAGCCGTTCGGGCCGCTGCGGTAGTCGGCGCGGGTCGCGTTCACCGACGTCGACTCGTAGTTGTTGACCGGCAGCGACGCCGCGCCGAACGCCTTGTTCTCGTTGTACGCGAGGTTGCGCACGAATTCGCCGTCGAGCCGCAGCTTGAAGCGGTCGGCGACGACGGTATCCCACTGCGCCTTCAGGTCGAGCAGCCGGTAGTTGTACGCGAGCCCGAACAGCTGCGGCTGCGGTGTCATGCCCGGCGCGAGGTTCGGGTTCTGCACGATGTTGCGCAGCGCGAGCAGCGTGTTGCCGCCCTGCATGAAGGCCGGCGCCTGGTTGTCGGTGCTGCAGCTCGTCGCGCCGAGATACAGCGCGCACGGCGACGACAGCGTGCCGCGCATGTTCTGGAAGTCGTAGTACGCGACCGCGCCCTTCAGGCGGTTCTGCGCGTTGATCTTCCAGTCCGCGCCGAACTGCGCGCCGAACAGCCACTTCGTGTCGCTGCCCGCCTTGTCGGTGCTGTTCGACGGGAAGTTCTCGCTCGTGTACTGGATCGGGAACACGCCGAGCGTGCCGAACAGCGTGACGTCCGGGTTCCACGGCAGCGCATGGCGCAGGTTCGCGGCGATGCCGTCCATCATCAGGTCGTCGGAGAACACCAGGTCCGACTTGAAGAACGGATTGTCGAAGCGGCCGGCCGTCAGGTTCAGCCATGACGTCGGCCGGTACGCGAAGTACGCCTTGTTCAGCCAGATGTTCTTCTTGCCGAAGCCGCCGCCCGCCGTGGCCGTGGTCGACACGGGCCCGTTGTCGTTGCCGCTCGCGAGCTGCAGGCCTGCCGTCAGCTCGTCGGACAGCGTCGCCGTCACGCCGAGCCGCGCGCGGTAGCGCAGCAGGTTGTTGCGGTTCTGCGTCGTGTTCTGCGTCGGCAGCTGCGTCGTGTTGGTGTTCGGGTTGATGTCGAAGCCGCCGCCCTGGTTGATCGCGGCGAAGTTCGTCACGTTGTTCGCGTTGCCGCTGCCGTAGAAGTGGTATTCGTCGCGCACGCGCAAGTCGCCGTCGAGCGTGATGCGCGACACCCAGTCCGGGAACGTGTTCGGCTGCGCCCAGTTCTCGGCCCTCGCCTGCGCGATCACCTCCTGCTTGACCTGGTCGCGGATCTGCTCGCGCACCACCTGCGGCACGTAAGGCACCGCGACGTCGCCGGGCTGCGTCGGCGGCATCGGTACGCCGGCGAGCGCCGTGCGCGCGCCGCCGGTCGTGCGCGCGGCCTTCGCCTGCGCGGCTTCCGCGCGCGCCTCGCCGATCAGCTGGGTCGCATTCTGCTGCGTGAGCACGCCGCGCTTGACGAGCAGGTTGATCAGGTTGATCACCACGCTCTCGGTCGGCGCCGCGCTGCCCGCCGCGGCCTGCGCGTCGAGCGACTGCGCGTGCGCGCAGCTCACGCCGAACGCGAGCGCCGCCGCGCCGACGCGCGTCAGGCGCGCGGGCATCGCGCCGCGCCGGTGCTCGCTCCCCCGTTCATTCGATTTCCGAATCATCAAAGTACTCCGAATAATTTCCATTCCTCTTCCGGCAGAGCCCTTTTCCCCAGGCCCGCCCCATGACTCACCGCGCCGCTTCATGCCGGCTTGCGCCCCTGCAGCCGGACCAGCACCGGATACGCGGTCGCGGGCGGCGGCGCCTCGTCCACCTTGCCGAGCGCCTCGACCGCCGCGACCACCGCCGCGTCGATCCGCGCGTCGCCGGTCGACTGCGCGATCGTCACCTTCGCGATCCGTCCCGACGGCTCCAGCCACAGGTTCAGGCTGCCCGCGAAGCGCGCGCCGCCCGCCTCCTGCACGGCCTTGTCCTGCTCGATCGCGCGCTGCAGCACGTAGACCATGTACTGCGCATAGCTCGCGTTGCCGAAGCGGCCGCCGCCGCCGCTGCCGACCATCCCCGAGCCGTCGCCCGCGCCGATGTTGAAGTTGTCCGTGCCGGCCTGCGCCGGCGCGTTCATCGTCATCTGCTTCGGCTGGTTGTCCGACGGCTTCGGCGCTTCCGACGGCTTCGGCGCGACGCTCGGCTTGTCGACCGGCGTCTTCACCTCGTCCTTCACCTTTTCGGGCGGCGGCTTCTGCTTCGGCGGCGGAGGCGGCGGGAGCGGAATCACGGTCGTCACCTGCGGCGCGCTCGCGCGCTTCACGCCCGCGGTGTCGCTCGCGAAATGCCAGACCAGCGCGCCGAGCCCCGCGAGCGCCAGCACGATCACGGCCGGCTTGACGAAGCGGCCCGGCCCCTTGTTCGGCCCGCCGCCGTTGTAGGTCATTTCCATCGCCTAGCCGCCCTGCTTCGCCTTGCCGGTCACGAGGCCGACCTGCGACAGGTCGAGGCGCCGCAGCAGGTCGAGCACGTCCATCACGCGCTGGTACTGCACGGCCGCGTCGCCCTTCAGCACGATCGGGAATTCCGGGTTGCTCGCCTTCTCGGTGCGCAGCCGGTTTTCGAGCTCGTCCATCGTCACCGGATACGCATCGAGGAAGATCTGCCCCGAATCCGCGACCGTGATCGCCTTCGTCTTCGGCTTCGCGAGGCTGGCGGACGAGCTCGCCTTCGGCAGGTCCACCTTGATGCCCTGCACCGACGCGGTCGTCATGATGATGAAGATGATCAGCAGCACGTACGCGAGGTCGAGCATCGGCGTGATGTTGATGTCGTCGTACGGCTTGTCGTCGTCCTGAACCTGCATGGTGGTCTCCCCGCGTCCGTTCAGTCAGCCAGCACCGCGTGATCCGGCGAGCGATGCGCTTCGGCCAGGCGCGTGACGAATTCGTCGACGAACACCTGCATGTTCGCGGTCACGTTCTTGTTGCGGATCAGCAGGTAGTTGTAGCCGAACAGCGCCGGAATCGCGACGAACAGGCCCGTGACCGTCGCGAGCAGCGCGGCCGCGATGCCCGGCGCGATCGCGTTGACGTTCACGTCGCCCGCGGCCGCGATCGCCGCGAAGGTGATCATCACGCCGACCACCGTGCCGAGCAGGCCGAGGAACGGGCCGCCCGAGATCGCGATCGTCAGCAGCACCATCGACTTCGACAGCCGCTGGTTCTCGCGCACGAGCGTCGCATCCATCGACGCGCGGATCGCCTCGATCGATTCGGTCGTGATCACCGTGCGGCCGTTGTCGTCGACGCGGCTGTGGATTTCATGCACGCCGGCCCGGTACAGGCGGTACAGCGAAGACTGGTTCAGGCGGCGGCCGTCGTCGCTGCGCTCGTCGACGTGCGCGAGCCCGACCAGGTGCTTGCCCGCGACTTCGCGAAAGCGCTGCACGAAGTAATGGTTGGCCTTGTCGACCGTGCCGACGTAGCGCGCCTTCGTCCACATCACGACCCACGACACGATCGCCATCGCGAGCAGGATCGTGATCACCACCCACGCGTCGACCGTCACCGACTGCACGATCACGCCGAAGTAGCCGAAGCCGAAGCCCGACTGCTTCTCGTCGTTGCCGTACGCGACGAGCTTCGATTCGGAGCCCTGCGACAGCGCGTCGACCGCGAGCGCGGCGGCCGGGCGCGCGACCTTCGACAGGCGCAGCTCGTCGATCGCGCCGGCGTAGCCCGCGAAGCCGGCCGGCGCGCCCGCGACGTCCGCGCCGACCGCGGCCGCGCTCGTCAGGGCCGGCAGCGGCGCGGCGACCTGCGCGACCTGCTTGCCGTTCGCATAGACGGTCAGGTTGCGGCCGTCGTCCGTCACCGCCAGATGCGTCCACTGGTTCGCGGCGACCGGCGCGGCGGCCGGCGTGCGCACGGGCGCCGGACTGCCGGCGGCGCCGTCGACCTGCGCGAACGGCACGCCGTTGTCGAGGCCGATCAACAGCGCGTTCGCGCCGTCGCGGCGGCTGTACAGCAGCGCGTTCGGCGCGAGCGCCGACGGCTTGACCCACGCGCTGAACGTGAAGCCGCCGCCCGCGGCGACGTTCAGCGACGGGCTGGCCGGCAGCGTCAGCGCCGCGCTGCCGTCGAACTGCGCGCCCTTGCCGACGATGCCGTCCTCGACGCTGCGAAACGGCGCGTTCTGCGCGTTGTTCGCATACGCGGTCGCGTCCTTCGGCGGCGCGCCCGCCGCGCCGTTGAAGTGATAGACGAGCGTGGTGTCGGCGTCGAACGTCTCGGCCGGCTTGCCGCCGTCCGGCGCCTTCTTGTTGCCGTAGTACATCCAGATCGACTCCGCCGTGCCGGCCGGCAGCTTCGGAATGTCGACCCACACCAGCGCGACGCCGAGCATCGCGTCGTACTGCTCGATGTGATAGTTGAGCGGCGTCTTGTCGTCGGCGGCGACGAAGCGGATGTCCGCGCCGTTGTCGGCCAGCCCGTCGAACTGGAAATTGCCCGAATGCAGGCGGATCAGCAGCGGCACGCGGCCCGCCGCTTCCGTCAGGTTCGCGCCCTTCGCGCTGGCATCGATCGTGATCGCCTTGCGGTACGACCAGTCGTTCTGCCACCACGCGTTCGCGATGCCGGGCAGCACGCCCAGCATCGCCGCCAACAGTAACCCCATCACTCGCTTCACGATCCACTCCCCGAATGCGCCGCCCCCATACGCAGATATGCGGATGCGCGGCACGATCAAAAAAACCGTCAGAACCCCAGTCGCACGTAGAAATCGAACCGGGGGCTGTATTGCTTCGTATAGACGCCCGCCTTGAGCGGCCAGCCCGCCTCGAAGTCGGCGCTCACGTACTTGGCGAGCTGCAGCCGCGTGCCGACGCCGACGCTGAGCAGGTTGAAGCTCGACGTCTGCTCGGGCAGCGGGCTCAGCAGCCACAGATGCGCGGCATCGACGAACGCATGGAAGCGCCATTCGTTGATGCGGCTTCCGATCGCGCCGCCGAGGAATTTCGCGAGCGACGGGGTGCGCAGCTCGAGCGACCCGATCACGCCGCTGTCGGCCGTGTCCTCGGCCTGCAGGTAGCCGCGCACGCTGTTCATCCCGCCCGCGGCGAACTGCTCGCTCGACACGAGCGGCGAGTTCGAGATCTGCGCGCTGACGTGTGCGTTGGCCTGCATGTCGTTGTTGAAGCGCTGTGTATGGTTCACGTCGAACTTTCCGTAGACGAAATCCGGCGTCGCCTTGTAGCGCTTGCTGTCCCACGCGCCCCAGTCGCTGCCGATGCCGCGGATGTTGGTCACGAGCGCTGCCGAGAACGACGTCTGCGACTGCTTCAGGCTGAGCTGGCCGCTGTACGAGAACGTCACCGGCACGTAGGTCAGCGGCACCGTCGACGACTGTCCGGCGACGCTCACCTTCTCGTCGTAATGCTTGCGGTCGATCTCGATGCTCACCGATTGCGCGTAAGTGTCGGACGCCGGCAGCGCGTAGATCGCGGTGAACCCGTAGGTCGTGCCCTTGCCGAGCACGTTGGTGCCGCCGACCGACGCGACGTTGCTGTCCGAGTGGACCACGGTCGCGAGGAAGCTCCAGCGCGTGTCCCTGATCGGCGCGAGATACGAGAACGCATAGACGCGCGCGTCGTTCGGATGCTGCGGCGCGAGCACGTAGGTGCCGGAAATCACGTGGCCGAGCTGCCACAGGTTCGAATAGCTGAGGGTCGCGGTCGTGCGCAGCGACGACGTGCCGGGGCTGCTGTCGTTGTTCAGGTCGAGCGAGCCGTGCAGCGGGCTGTGGTCGTCGACCTTCAGGTCGACGTCGACCGTCTGCGGCAGCGTGCCGGGCTTCAGCACCGGAATCACCTGGCGGTCCGCCGAGCGGTTCAGGTCGGTGAGCTGCAGTTGCGCCTGGTTGAAATCCGGCACGACGCCTTCCGCGAGCGCCGGCACCGCGTCGCGAATGTTCTGCGGCGAGTAGTACTTCGCGCCGTCGACGCGCAGCCGCCCGACCTTCGCCTCGACCACCTGCAGCAGGATTACGCCGTTCTTGACCTGCTGCTGCGGCAGCTCGACCACGACGGACTGGTAGCCGTGGTCCTGATACACCTTCTGCAGCGCATCGCGCGCCGCGTTCACGTCGGCCAGCGTGCGGCCGGGCCCCTCGAACGGATACACCGCCTTCTCGATCTCGATGCTCGGCAACGTCGTGTTGCCGCGCACGATGAATGCGTTCACGTCGAACGTCTGCGGCACGCCGCTCGCCGGCGGCGCCGCCGGCGTCGCCGCCCCCGCGCCGGCCTCCTGCGCGCGAGCGCCGGACGCGAGGCTCAGTCCCCCGACCAGCGCCACGCCGGCCAGGCACCGGCGTCGGAGCCGCCGCGGCTCGCGTGATTTACGGTCTGCTGTTGGCGGCATGCGCCATTCCCCTTTCTGTCGCGGATCATCCTCGCGCTGACGCGGACATTCGGTATGTCCGCTATCAATGCGTTGTTTCAAATTGATGACTTTTTATCAGCCATCCTTAATAAGTCTCTCAGGCTCCAGCCCTGTTCGTTTCCGCCATCGTCAGCCGGTCTCGGTCTCGCGCACGACCGGCTGCCTGTCGCCGACTCGGCCGAACTGCTGCAACGCGAAGTCCAGCAATGCGTTCACGCAGTCGGCAAGCGACCGGCTGCCGGTCTCCAGCACGAGGTCCGCTGCACGCGGCGCCTCGTACGGCGACGAGACACCGGTGAACTCGCGCAGCTCACCGCGACGCGCCTTCCGGTACAGCCCTTTCGGATCGCGCGCCTCGCACACTTCGAGCGATGCGGCGACGTGCACTTCGCGAAAGCCCGCGCCGACGACGCGCCGCGCGTCGTCGCGCATCGCCGCGCGCGGCGAGATCGCCGCGACGATCGCGATGAATCCCGCATCCGCGAACAGCGACGCCACTTCCGCGATCCGCCGCACGTTCTCGAAGCGGTCGCGCTCGGAGAATCCGAGATCGCGATTCAGCCCCGCGCGCAGCCGGTCGCCGTCGAGCACCGTGGCCCGCAGGCCCCGGCGCCGCAGCAGGTCGGCCAGCGCATCCGCCAGCGTGCTCTTGCCCGCGCCCGACAGCCCCGTGAGCCACAGCACGCCGCCCGCGCCACTCGGATCGCCCGCATCGCTGCGATCGCACGCGTCTACCGGTAATGACGAAACAGGCGCGGCAAACCCGCAGCGATCGGCGTTCATCGGCGGCTCAGCTTTCATGATTCGCGGGCTCGTCCTGCTCGCGCGGACGCGTCTGCCAGAAGCCGCCCTGCATCGTCACGATCGACGGCGTCTCGCTCCACTGGTGCGGGCTCAGGATCTCGCCGCGCAGCACGTTCGGCATCACCTGCACGTCGAAGATCTCGTCGACGCCGTTGAAGAACTGCAGAATCCCCAGCACGTCGCCGCTGCCCGCATCGAGCGCCGCGACGCCCGCGACGAGCGCGTCCGCCTCGCGCTCGATCGGCAGGCCCTGCGGCCCGCGCTTCTCGCGCAGCTTCGACAGCCCGACGAACAGCACGCCGCCGTATTCGGCGAGACCGTGCGTGAAGCCCGGCAGCGTCGCGAGCACGCGCTTCGCGCCCGTCTGCGGATCGATCTGCAGCACCCGGCCGCGACCGCCCTCGAGCACGTGCAGGCGGCCGCCGATCACGCGCGGCGAATGCGGCATCGACAGGCCGGACGCGACGATGCGCCCCGACGGCACTTCCATCACGATGCCGCCGTCGGCCATCCCGCCGCGCCAGCCGAACGGCGTGTCGGTCTGCCCGAGCGCGGTTGCGTAGCGGACCTTGCCGTCGCTGAACGCCATCCCGTTCAGGTGGCAGCGGTCGTCGGGCGCCAGCGCGGTCACGAACGGCGGCTGCCAGATCGACGTGAAATTGAAGTAACCGTCGATCACGCAGATCGACGAATAGCGCGTGTTGACCGCCAGCACGACCTGCTTGTCGAACGCCATGTCGTGCAGGTCGAGATCGCCCGTGTAATACGCGATGCGCGGCACGAACACCGCGTCGTAATGCGCGGGACGGGCCGGATAGTGCGGCGCGAGCGTCGACACGTTCGCGAACACCATCAGCTCGTGCATCGTCGCGACCGCGAGCCGGTTGCCGGCCACCGCCATCCCCATCGAGCGCGGCAGCTGACACGCGGACAGCGTCGGGACGCCATCGTCGCCGACGCCGATCAGCGCGACGCCGGACGGACGGCGACTCACTGCGAGCGAGCACTTGAGCGCGGCGAGCACCTGCAGGAAACGCCCCGTATCGCGCAGGTTGATGACCGGCGACGCGGCATCCGCGTCTGGCGGCGCTGCGTCGCCGGTCAATCGGCTTTCGTCGAACTGTTCCACGTTCATGATCCTGTCGGCTGTGCGCCGCCCGATGAAATGAATGCGCGTGACCGCGACCGGATGCCTCCGGTCGCCGCTCACACCTACCTAGACGGAACGAGACGCGCATTGCCGCAATTTTTTTGCATGCGGCCCGCCGGCCCGTCGTTGCGGCCGTGCCGGCGAGCGGCCGACGATGCGCGCGCAACGGGTTCCGCGCCGGCTTCGCGCGGCACGTTGCGCATGAATGTGCGTGGCCCCCGTTTCGTGTGCTTGTCGTTCTGCCCGGCGCTGCGATGCGTCGGCCGCCGCGTTCTCGCGCGGCCCGACAATCGTCGTGTCTCAACCGGGAAGTTTTTGTGACATTCCGCTGAAGATTCGCACCAGATTGCGCGCGTCCCGTCTATCCGGGGCCGCCATGCGACGAAATCCTGCGGCTTGCGGCCGGCCGTTACGTCCTAGCTATTGAGAAAAACGTCAACGATGGGAAACGCCCATGTGGCTCGCTACGATGCTCGCGCGGTGGCTCTCGGCACGCCTGCCCGGCGCCGCCGCGCTCCCGGACCGCGCACGCCCGTTCGCCGCCCGCCTCGCGCAACGCCCGCTGCGCTGGCGTGCGCCGTGGCTCGCGTGGCAGATGCTGTCGTGGGTGGCGCTCACGCTGCTCGCGCCGCCGTTCTGGACCATCGGCACGCTGTTGCTGATCAATCCGTCCAGCGACCAGCCGTTCTTCTGGGCCGCCGCGATGGCGATCGTGCCGGTCGCGAACGGCGTCGCGATCGTCGCGACGAACCAGCGCCATCACCGCGCGCCGTTCCTGCGCCGAACGGCGGTCGCGCTCCACGCGTTCGCCGTCGCGACGGCGGTCGGCGGCGCGCTGTTCGTGCTGCTGCTGTGGCAATCGCACGCGATTGCCGGCCTGGTCGGCCCGCTCGCGGCGTCGGCCGACGGCACGCGGCGCGCGCCGCTCGCGCTGTGGGTCGCCGGGCTGGCCGCCGCGTTCGGCATGGCGTCATCCGCGCATGCGAGCATCGTGCACGCGTGGCTGGCGTTCGAGGATTGACGGCCGGCCGCACCGGCACGGCGGGCACCGTGGGCAATGTGGGCACTGTCGGGGACACGCGAATGCATCGATACGAACGAGGGCGGAAGGCAGCCGCGCGGCGCGAACGGGGCATCGCGATCGTGACGGTGCTGCTCGTCGTCGCGCTGGCGGCCACCCTCGCGGCGAGCGTGCTGTGGCGCCAGCAGGTCGCGACGCGCGACGTCGAGAACCAGCGGCTCGCGACGCAGACGATGTGGGTCGAACGCGCGGCCGTCGAGTGGGCACGGGCGACGCTGCGCGCGCAGAGCGCCACGTCGAACGTGACTTTCGACGGCCAGACGTGGTCGCAGCCGGCCGCCGACGTGCCGCTCTCGAACCTGCTGCCGCCGGCCGCCGCGACGGTCAACGCCGAGCTCGCGCGCGCGCGGATTTCCGGCCACGTCGAGGATGCGCAGGCACGCTTCAACCTGATGAATCTCGTGTCGCGCGTCGCGCCCGGCAAGCCGTGGCAGACCCACGGCGAGGGTTTGCTCGCGTATCGCCGGCTGCTCGGCGAGCTGTCGCTCGATCCGGCGCTCGCGCAGCAGACGGCCGACTACCTGCTGCGCTCGCTGCGCGACGCGAACGGTCCCGGCGGCTGGCCGCTGCAGCTCGTGTCGGTCGACGACCTCGCGCGCATTCCCGGCTACGACGCCCGCGCGATCGCCGCGCTCGCGCCGCTCGTGACGATCCTGCCCGACCTGACCACCGTCAACGTCAACACCGCGGCCGAGCCCGTGCTCGTCGCCGCGATCCCGACGCTGTCGCGCAGCCAGGCGCGCCGCCTCGTCGAGCGCCGCCGCACCGCGTACTTCGTCAGCACCGGCGACGTCGCCGAGTATCTCGCGCCGGTCCAGGGCAACGCGACGCTGCCGGACGGCTCGGCCGTCGGCGTGAACAGCGGCTATTTCATCGTGCATTGCCGCGTGCAGTCCGCACGGATCAATGCGCGCATCGACACGCTGATCGCGCGCTACGGCAGCGGCAACTTCACGTGGACGTCGGTGATCTGGGTGCGCCGCCTCACGAGCTGAGCGCGGCCACGGCCGGCACGCCGGGCACGCCGGCCGCGCGCGCGTCCTGATTCGGCGACGCATCGCCGAACGCGGCCGGACGCAGGCTCTGCATCGCGCCCGCATAGTCCAGCGACAGCCGCGTCATGCTCGTTTCGCGCACCTCGCCTAGCAGCCGGTTCCAGTCGTCGATCGACACCAGCAGCGCGATCGGCCGGTTGTATTTCGTGACCATCACCAGCGCTTCGCTCGCATGCCGGAGCGCCTTCGACGGATTGCTGCTGAAATCGCGCGTCGCCATCGCGATCGTACGCAGGCTGAACACGTTCGTCGCGGCATCGTCGCCGTCGTCGTGCAGCAGGCGCTCGAGCGTCGCCGCGCGCAGCAGCGCCTGCGATTTCGCGGACAGCCGGCTGTCGCGACGCTTCCTGCGCTCGCTGCGCGGATCGACGTGCGCGGCGAGCAGCCGCACGATCTGGCCGAGCGTCGTCGCCGGCAACTGGTCGTAGCGCCGCCACCACACAGGCGGCAGCGCGATCATCATTCCCGCGTAGGTCGCCGCGACGCCGTCGGCGATGTGCGACGGCAGGCGTTCGACGTCGCGCGCGTCGAGATCGAGCGCGGCGCGAACGACGCTCGTCATCGCGGCGAACGCGTTGTACGCCATCGCGACGATGCCGTGCGCGAGCAGCGCCGCGCGCGCCGGCACGTCGCCGAACAGCGCGCCGTCGAACGCCGGCCCGAGCGGCAGCGCGTCGCGCCACGGCCGGCACGCGAGCTGCACGATCTGCCGCGCATCGAACTGCGCGGCCGGCAGGTCCGTCAGCAGCGTCACCACGGCGTCCGGCGCGCTGCGCCATTCGATGCGCCGCAGCGCGGCCGACGCATCGTGGTCGCCCGCCAGGCCGACCGCCTGCTCGCGCACCGTGCCGCCGTCGTGCGTCCCGGCGTCGCGCCAGTCGCCGAGCGCGCGGCACGCGGCCGCGCGGCCGTGCTCGCGCACGATGCACGCGCCGCCGCGGCGCGGCCAGCCGGACAGGATCGCGTCCGTCTCGAAGCGGCCGTCGATGATCCACAGCTCGCCCGGCTGCACCGCTTCCCGCAGTGCACCGGCGAATGCGCGCTCGTGCATCCGGCCGCGCTCGTGCGGCAGCAGATCGACGATCATGCCAAGATCCGGGTCATAGACGGGCAGCACCCGCGCGTGCGCGGCGGCCTCGCGGCCGGGATTGCCGCACCCGCACCCGCAGCCGGCGGCGTCGTGCCCGCACGGCATCCCGCCGTCCAGCACGCGCAGCCGCATGCCGCCGGTGAAGCGAGGCCCTTCGCGCGGGCGCGGCGCCGTCGCGGACAGCAGCAGCTCGACGCTGTCCTTCACGAGCGCGCGGCCCCAGCCGGCGCGCAGCCGGCTCATGCAGTCGTGCAGCGCCGCGACGGCCGGACCGAACCCCGCTGCCGCGCCGCCGTCGAACGCGTGCGGCGGACGGCCCGAACCCGGCTGCCGCGCCGCGATCGCCACGATCGCGTCGACCGCCAGCGCGAACAGCGCTTCGCGGATCGCCTCGCCGTCCGGCTCGTCGCCCGTAGCGGCCGCGCCGTCGATCCAGTCGTCATGCAGCGCGCATTGCAGGACGAGTCGCGCCATGATCGTCATCGGACTCTGTTCGACAAAGCGTTCCACGACCATGCGCATCACCTGATCACCTCGTCTGGGTTGGATTGGACGCGAGCGCGACACGCTCGGGCCGGCCGCACTTGACGCGCCGCTTGCGACGCAGCAGCATCGTGAGCGACCGGATGCGCGCGACGACGTCGCGTCGCGGCGCTCCGCCCGCAATCGCTGCACGAGACCCCGGCATGTACGTAGACCCCCGCGTGGCGCACGGCCGCGCCCGGTTCGACCTGAGCCGCTCGCCCCGCCTCTTCGCCGAAGAACGCCGCTGGGAGATCAGCGACGTCGTCACGCGCGGCATCGACGGCTTCACCGGCGCGCGCACCCGCCGCAACCTGATGCGGCTCCTCGAACGGCAGATCGCGCCGAAGCTCGCGCGGCTCGGGCTCGAGCCCTACGTGGGCGCGCTCGGCCGGCTCGAAGGGCTGTTCGTCAATTTCTCGACGATGAGCGCCGAGCACGGCCTGCGCGAATTCCAGCTGCAGCTCACGGTGCCCGATCTCGTGCTGCGCAGCTTCGCGTCGAACGCGATCCGGCCGCATGCGGTGGCCCGCTGCATGCAGCGCAACGGTGTGATGTCGCTGGCCGGGATCGAACATGAAACACGCATCGCGTTCGTGTGCGCGCGCGTGATCCGCTCGCTCGCGCTCGCGGAAGGCTGGCGGCAGGTCGGCGTGCCGACCTCGCTCGGGCTGTTCGTCGGCGTGCTGACCGACGCACGCGACGTGTCGATGAACACTTACCTGCGGCCCGGCGACAACGACCGGCCGTCCCGCTGGAGCGGATTCGCCGGGCTGTTCGCCGCGATGCCGCACTGGCGGCCGGACCAGGTCCGGCACGGCGGCGAGCTGCTGCAATGGATGATCAACCATATCGTGGCCCTGCAAGAATCCGCACCGCTCGCCGAACGCTTTCCGTTTCTGCGCGAGCCCCTGCGCGACGCCGACGACCCGCTCGATGCCGCCTGGGCACGCGCACGCGCCGGTGCGCAGGACGATCCGTCCGCGCGCTGATGCCGCCGGCGCGCGGCTCGGCCCCTGAGTTCTCTTGCTCTGTCGTTGCTCTGTACCTGCTCTCTCTCGGTCGCGGCAATCCGGGGGGCGGTCTCGCCCGGCCCCCGGACGGCCGGCCCCGGATGGCCGGCCCCGGATGGCCGGCCCCCCCGGTCCCGCTTCACGGCCCCTCGCTCTCGTTTACTAGGTCGTAGCGGGTTCGCATAACCCGCAGACTTTCTTGCGATGCGGGCATCGTCGCGCATCGCATCCATCGCCAAACCGGCAACGTTGCGGTAGTGTTGTCGCGTCACGCCGTCGTCACAATCCCAACACTTCAACGGACCTGCGACATGCCCTTGCCCTGCATTTACCTCACTGCACCGATGGCGTCGACTGATTCGGAAATCTGGTTTTCGGCCTACGGATTCGGCTGGGGCTACGCCGCCTACGCGCTGCCGCCCGACACGCTGCGCCAGCACCTCGGCGCGGCGGACGCGAGCCATCGGCAGTTGCTGCTCGCATTCGAGCTGAACCGGCAGCGGATCCTGCGCGCGGTCGCGCTGTGTCCGATGCCGCTCGCCGGCGAGCGCGTCACGCTGCTGCCGTCGGACCTGTAGGGCGGTCGCGTCAATGCACCTGCGTCGACCCGTCCGGTTCCGCTTGCCCGAGCATGCCGAGCACCGCCCATAGCCAGATCAGCTCGTGCGCGGTGCGCGCATGCTCGGCGCTGCGCATTCGCCAGCGCCGGAAAGCATCGAGCTCGCGCGCGGTCGCATCGCCGGCGCGCAGCCAGAGCAGCCAGCGAATGGCGCCCTCGCGAATCTCGTCGGCGAGCGCCTGCGCGTCGCCGGAATATTCATCCCGTTGCGATATGGTCATGATCACGCCACCGCCCGAAGCCAAATGAACGCGTTCTTCCCGCGCAACGCAGCGATGCGCTGCGCGGGGCGCTTTGCCACACACGCCTCGGGTCCGACGACGCTCCACCGGGCAGCCGCGAACGGCCGCCCGGCGTTTGCCGGCCCTCATTGACGATGTCGAATCGAAGACGCGTAACCCGCAGGACGCGGGACGCGATGATGGAGATGCGGCGCGTCGGCGCTCAGCTCAGCAGCACGATGTTGCCGGGCAGCCGCGTGATGTGCGCGCCGTACAGGCGGCCAACCATGTCGATCACGTCGTCGAGCCGCGTGATCGGAAATTGCGCCTGCATGCGGTTCGCGGCGAGCGCGCCGCTGCGCAGGATGACCTTGCCGGGCCGATACCGGTTGATCTCGTCGACGACCTCCGCGAGCGGCACGCCGTTGAACACGAGCATCCCGCGCCGCCATGCGCTGACGGCGCCCGGATCGACGCGCGACACCGGCTGCACGCCGCGGTCGTCGTAGGTCACCTGGTCGTCGGCGCGCAGCGTGCGCGCGCCGCGCGGATGCTGCAGCGCGACCGTGCCCGACAGGCAGGTCACGCATACCTGCGCACCGGTGCGGCGCACGTTGAACTTCGCGACCGTCGCCTGCATCCGGCCGCCGCCCGCGACCACGACGACCGGCTGCAGCGCCGCCGCACGGCCCGACGCCGGCGCGGCGTCGATCTCCGCTTCGCCGGCGACCACCTCGACGCCGCGCGCGGCGACGCTCGCGGGCAGCACGTCGACCCGCGTCCGGGTGTTCAGCTCGACCGTCACGCCCGCCGCCAGCGCGACCTGGCGCTGCTCGCCGGTGCCCGTACGGTAGTCGGCCGCGAGCTCGGCCAGCGACGGCCACAGCGCCATCGGCGGCCGCAGCGCGAGCCACGACGCGCCGGCCGCGACCGCGAAGCCGACGAACGCGCGCCGGCCCGTGCGCATCGTGCGTTCACGCTTTGCAACGTTTGCCCACGCGGCGGCCGTGCGTTCCTCCTGCGCGAGTTCCGCCGTGGCGGTGCGCAACGTGCCCCACGTGTCGCGCAGCAGTTGTGCGGCCTGCGGACGAGCGGCGCACCAGCGCTCGAACGCGTCGACGTCGTCCCGGGTCGCGCTGCCGGAGCGCAGACGCAGCAGCCACGCGCTCGCTTCGTCGAGCGTGTCGTGTGCGGAATCGGCCTGGGCTTTCGTCATCGTCCGGATGCTCAAAATTTACGTGGCCCGCCGCGCGAACCCGTGTACGACTCACCCTCTTCCTGCATGCGCTGCAGGCAGTACTTCATCGCCGCGCTCAGCTCGCTTTCGACGAGCCGCAGCGAAATGCCGAAGCGCTCGGCGATCTCGCGATTCAGCAGCCCGTCGACGCGGGCGGCCAGCAGGATCGCCCGGCGCCGCGGCGGCAAGCCGCGCAGCACGTCCTTCAGCGCGTCGACCTTGCGCCGCGCGGCGACGATGCGCTCGGGATCGGCCACCTCGTCGGGCAGCTCGAGCAGCGTCTCGACGTCGTCGTCGTGCAGGTGCCGCCGCTCGCGGCGATGCTGGTCGATCGCGACGTTGTTCGCCATCCCGAGAATATAGGCGTCGGCGTTGGTCACCTGCGTGGACACGTTCGCGTTTTCGAGGCGCAGCCAGGTCTCGTGCAGCGCGTCGGCGGCGCCGTCCTTCGATCCCGTCACGCGCTCGAGCCGCCTGACCAGGTACGCGTAGCGCGACGCCAGCAGCTTCCTGAGCCCGGCGCGGGTGGTGTCGGACATGACCGCCTAGTTCCGTTCGGCTGTCCGCGGACAGCGGAAATGCACGCCGTTGCCGACCGGCCGCAGCAGGATCGTGACCGGCTGCGGCAGCGCCGCCGGCGGCGCCGCGTCGAGCCTCAGCGTGCGCAGCGCGCGCAGGACCGCCGCGTCGCGCGACGCAAGACCACTCGATGCCACCATGTTGACCGCCACCACCGCCCCCTTGTTATCGATGCGCACTTGCGCGACGAGTCGATAGCTTCCCGGAACCGCCGCCGGCTGCGCGCACAGCGCATCGACCAGATGCGCCTGCAACAGGCCCGCGAACGTGTGCAGTTCGTCCGAAGCGCCGACCCCGTCGATCGGCAGCGCGGAATCCGCCGGCGCCTCGACCGTGGCCGGCGCCGTGTCGGCCGCCGGCCGCGCGACGATGATCGCCTCGTCCGGCCGCGCGAATTCCGCGCGCAACCCCGTTCCCGCCAGCACCCTCTCCAGTGCTTCGCGCGGCATGAATTCGCCCCGGACCGGCGCGCTCGTGCGCCCGTCCAGCAGCGGCGCGGGCGCCAGCACGATCAGCTCGGTGATCCGCGCGAAATCCTGCAAGGCCTTCGCGAGCGGCTGCGCGGGCAGATCGAAGTGCGCCGTGGCACCCGGCTGACGTCCGGCGGTTCCGGTCTCCTGCGCGTGCACGACACGCATGAACAACGCGGCAAGGGTGAACCACGCGACGATCGCCAGGACGCCGGCCGGCGCCCGTGAACGAATCATGAATTCCTGGACGGAAGTGAAGTTGCACGCTGCCGGCGAATCCCCCGCACCCCCGTGGGCGACTTCGCGGCAAGCGAATGACGGATTGTGCGCGGAGCGTGTGACAGTCAGGTGAATTGTGACGGCGAGCGGCCAAATCGCGAGCCTTTCGTATGCCGGTCGTAGGGCCGCTCAAGGCTGTTGCACGACGAAGTTGCCGATCCCCGTGCCGACGACGCGAAGCCGTGTCGAGCCGGACGACAGCGTGATCGTCACCGGCACGTCGATGCTTTCGTCGCCGAGCACGACGCGCTCGATTGCTTCGCCGCCGCCCGTATGACGGACCGACACGCCGGTCACTTCCGCGCCCCAGCGGCGCGCGCGGAACAGGTCGTCGGTCATCGGCAGCCATGCGCCGCTCTCCGTGCGCTGCACGAACCGGTAACCGCCGCCGACCGGCTGCCACGCGATCGCCATCGAGCGCACCTGCGCTTCGTCGCCGGCCGATTCGAGCAGGCTCGCGAGCCGCTGGGCGTCCTCGGCCAGCTCCGTGCGCCGGTTGCGCGACGGCGCGAGCGTCACGACCGCGACCAGCAGCCCGACGATCACCAGCACGACGAGCATTTCGAGCAGCGTGAAGCCCGCCGCGCGCCGCGCGGCACCGACGCGCCTATTGCCACGAGCCGATGTCCGCATCGTTTCCGTCTCCGCCCGCCTTGCCGTCCGCGCCGTAGCTGAACACGTCGATCGCGCCGTGCGTGCCGGGACTCAGGTATTGGTACGCATTGCCCCACGGGTCGCTCGGCAGCCGCTCGAGATAGCCGCCGTCCTTCCAGTTGCCCGGGATCGGCTCGGTGCCCGGCTTCTGGATCAGCGCGTGCAGGCCCTGCTCCTGCGACGGGTAGCGGCCGTTGTCGAGGCGGTACAGGTTCAGCGATTGCATGATCGTGCCGATGTCCTGCTTCGCCGCGATGCGGCGCGCCTCGTCCGGCCGGCTCATGATCTTCGGCACCACCAGCGCGGCGAGGATGCCGAGAATCGCGACCACCACCATGATCTCGATCAGCGTGAAGCCGCGCTGCGCGTGGCGACCGCCGCCGCAGGTTCGGCGCATCGCGTCGTGCGCCGGTTCGGTCTCGTGGTCTCGCGTCATCATGTCGTCATTCGCTCTCGCGTCAAAATCACTGCACCATGTTGTTCAGCTCGATGATCGGCATCATCACCGCCAGCACGATCACGAGCACCACGCCCCCCATCGCGAGAATCAGCAGCGGTTCGAGCAGGCTCGTCAGGAACATCGTGCGGCGTTCGAGCTCGCGCGCCTCGCCTTCCGCCGCGCGGTCGAGCATCGTCGTCACGTCGCCGGTCGCTTCGCCGGAACGGATCAGGTGCACCAGCACCGGCGGAAACGTCTTCACGTGGTTCAGCGCGCGCGACAGCGCGGAGCCTTCGCGCACGCGCACGATCGCGTCGTCGATGTTCCCGCGCATCGCGCGGTTCGACAGCGTCTCGCCCGCCGCCTGCAATGCGCGCAGGATCGGCACGCCGGCCGCCGTGAGAATGCCGAGCGTGCTCGCGAAGCGCACCGTGTTGTAGCCGCGCACCAGCTTGCCGGCGAGCGGCGCGGTCAGCAGCCAGCGGTCGAACGCGAGGCGCGGCCCCGTCTGCGACAGCACCTTGCGGATCGCGAAGACCACCCCCGCGAACGCGGCGAGCGACGCCCACCACCAGTGCCGCACGAAATCCGACAGCGCCATCATCACGACCGTCAGCATCGGCAACTGCTGCTTGGTGCTCGTGAACACGTTCGCGACCTGCGGCACCACGTAGCTCAGCAGGAACGTGACGATGCCGAACGCGATCAGCGTGACGATCCCCGGATACGTGAACGCGAGCAGGATCTTCTGCTTCAGCGCATTGCTCTGCTCGATGTAGTCGGCGAGACGCGACAGCACGATGCCGAGCTTGCCCGTGTGCTCGCCCGCCGCGACGAGCGCGCGATAGATTTCCGGGAAATCGCGCGGATGCTGCGTGAGCGCATTCGCGAACGAATGGCCGCCGACGACCTCGGCGCGGATCGACGCCATCAGCTCGCGCACGTATTCGCGCTCGGCCTGCTCGCTCAGCACCGACAGCGATTCGTCGAGCGGCAGCCCGGCGACGAGCAGGCTCGCGAGCTGGCGCGTGAGGATCGCCTGCTCGCGCTGCGACAGCTTGCGGCCAAGCGCGAGACGCTGATTGCGCTCGCCGTGCAGCCGCGACGCGGCCAGCTCGACGACGAGCGGCGTGAGCCCCTGCGTGCGCAGCTGGCTGCGCCCCGCGCGCGCGCTGTCGGCTTCCAGCACGCCCCTCAGCGTCTTGCCGACGCGATCGATCGCTTCATAGCGGAATGCGGACATGTCAGCGGCCTCCCGTCACGCGCAACACTGCCTCGAGCGACGTCGCGCCCGGTGGATTCGCGGGCAAAGACTAAAGAGTGAACCGGCGCAAATTTGTGACGGATGTTGGGCTACCTTTTGGGACGGCGGGGATTATTTGGTTTGATTCTTTTCTTGTCGGCATTTGCTATTTTCGCCGACCGGTAAATGAATTAATGAAATTCGACTTTCAACCCGCGCGCCGATCGTCGGAAAGGTCCGTAACATCTGCCACGAAAATGACTCGGGGCTACGCTAGCGCGATTCCGGGTGATGCTCCGCCACGCTCGAGCAACACCCTGGCCTGCATTCTCGTTGATTCGATGATTTATCAATCGGAGCAAGGCAATCGGCCTTTCATCAAAAATGTTACGGACCATTCTTTATGAAAAATTCACACGCGCATTGCGAATTCCCTCCTACAGTTACTCCGCGGCCGATATCGCATTCAGGCCGCAGCAGCAGGCTCCCCGTCGTTTATCTTCGTTCAAGGGAATTTTCATGAAATCCAGCAAGCGCAAGATCTGTCAGGTCCTGGCTCTTCTCGTTTCGAGCATCGGCGCAACGGCCGCGATGGCCGCTCCGAACGTGCAAGGCGGCGGCTCGTCGCTCGTCGCGCCGACCATCGGCGCGATCGGCAACCCCGCAACCGAAATCGGCCTGTTCGGCACGTCCCAAGGCTCGTTCACGTATTACTCGGTCGGCTCGGGCGCCGGCATGAACGCGTTCCTGAACAACCAGCCGACGTTCTTCGGCGCGGGCGTCACGGGCACGGTCCATTTCGCGAACAGCGATGCGGCGCTGTCGGCCACGCAGCTCACGTCGTACAAGTCGGGCCTCGGCGCGACCAACGGTCCGCTGATCCAGATCCCGTACATCGTCACGCCGATCGCCGTGCCGGTCGTCAACGGCCCGGCCGTGGCGAGCACGACGACGCCGCAAACGACGCCGGGTCAGGCGCACAGCATCGCGCTGAACGACGACGACCTGTGCGGCGTCTTCTCGGGCAAGCTGACGAACTGGAACCAGGTCGTCAACCCGGAAACCGGCTCGGCCTACCCGCTGAACGCGCCGATCAAGGTGATCTATCGTGCGGACGGCAGCGGCACCACCGAACTGCTGACCCGCCATCTCGCAGCCGTCTGTACGACCGTCAACACGGCCGCCGGCGTGACGTTCATCGACTCGCTGACGTTCGCGAACACGACCGCGTTCCCAGGCGGCGTCCCGTCGAACTTCGTCCCCGTGTCGGGCAGCGGCGGCGTGCGCGGCCAGCTGGCGAGCTTCTCGTCGGCCGGCACGGCCGCCGTGGCTTACCTGAGCCCGGACTACACGAACACGTTCCTCGCCCCGTCGAGCACGGTCGTGACGGCGGCCGGCGCGCTGCAACTGCCGGTGGCGAGCCTCGTGAACGGCACCCAGTACTACGCGCCGACGTATGCGAACGCTTCGGCCGCGATCGCCAGCACGGCGACGGCTCAAGCGCCGACCACCAAGGCCGCCGCTTCGAACCCGGCGAACTGGGTGCCGAACGTCGGCAAGCCGACGTCGGGCTATCCGGTCTCGGGCACGAGCCAGATCATCCTGAGCCAGTGCTACGCGGATGCGTCGGTCAAGACAGCCGTGCATGACTTCCTGAACGCGCACTTCACGAACGCGAGCTTCGCGTCGATCGTTCATGGCAACGGCTTCGACACGGTGCCGTCGGGCTACCGGACGGCCATCTCGAACGACTTCCTGAGCAACGCGAGCGGCTTCAACCTCGACATCGGCAACGCGACCGTCTGCGCGGGCACGGTCACGGGTCGTTGAGCGTTCGGCGGGTCGACTGACCGCCATCGACACGGCTGCGCCCTTGGGCAACCAAGGGCGCAGTTTTCGTTTGTATCTTCAATCCGCGTGCCCGGTCGTCCGCTGAGTCGGCACTACCTTCCAGGACACCGAACGATCACGCACCGAAAATCATCTACGGGCGAACCCGATTCGGACTCGGCATCCATGCTCCCGTACAGGTCGTGACCGCCGTGCACGACTTTCCGGACGGCCACTACACGAATGCCAGCTTTGCGTCGATCATTCGAGGTATCCCGCGCATCCATCTCGCAGTTTCGGTGACGCTTCCTCGCGTTCCCCCGCATGACGTCTTCTCGCCCTGCGATCCGCGCGACCCGGCATACAAAAAAACGCGAGCCACCGGCAAAAACCGGCGGCCCGCGTCATGCTTCACCTCGCTGCCCTCAGATCTTTCCCAACTTCGCGCGCTCATCCTCGGTCAACGCAGCTCGCTGGGCGGCCCCGGCCTGCCCGAAGCCGAGAATCGACACGGCGTTCGACGGATCGTAGCTCGCCTGCTTGCGCTTTCGCGAACCATCGTCGCCCGCGTCGCCGAATCCTTCGACCTGCACCGAAATCGTCCAGCGACGCGCCGGCGCACCCGATGCGCCGTTCTTCGCGAGGTCCTGCGCAACCTGGCTGGCCGCCGTCGCGGCCGCGCTCGCCGCGGTCAGCGCGCCCGTGTTCACCGCCTGCACCAGCGGAACGCCGCTCGCGTTGCCCGTCACCTGGATGTTGTCCGCGTTCACCACGCGCAGCGCCGCGACATTGAGGTTGCCCGCGCGAATCCCGGCATCGCCCGCATCGACCGTGCCGCGCGGCGCGATCAGGTTGACCGTGCCCGGCGGCACGCCGGGCACGGTCTGCAGCGTCGCGATGCCGGCGCCCGTCACCTGGCCGCGCGCGTCGACCGTGCAGTAGTGGTTCGCGTCGCACAGATACTGCGGCGCCGGCGTATCGGCCGCCGACTTCGCGCCCTTGCCGGCGTTGATGTCGCCGTTCGAGCTCCAGATCGTCATGTCGCCGCCCTGCTCGGTGAAGATCCGGCTTTGCGCGAGCAGCACGCTGCGATCCGTGAAGATGTTCACGTCGCCCTTCTCGAGCGTCAGGATGCCCATCGCGCCGGGGCCGACGATCACGTTGCCGTTGGCGTCCACGATCTGCGGCGGCGCCGACGCGCTGCCCACCAGCGCCTGCCCGCCCGGCCCGAGGATCGAGATGTTGCCGCCCTGCTGCGTCTGGATCGTCGTGTTGCGGATGTCCAGATCGCCGGTCGCGACCGGTTTGTTCGCGCCGTTTCCGCCGCCGCCCAAATTGTTCGCCGTATAGCCGAACGACGCGGGGAACATTGTATTGATCGCCTCGTAGCCGCGTGCGTACTTCTGGAAATAGGGGCTGGCGGCATTGTTGTAGTCTTCGCCGACACGCGTCAGCACGTTGAACAGCACCTGCTCCGCGAACAGTTGCTGAACGTACGACGGCAATGCCTTGAACTTCGCCCACGCCTGCGCCGCGTCGAGCGGGGCGAGCGCCGGCTGGTTCTTCACCAGCCCCGTATCGATCACCCGTCCAGCCTCGTACTGCTGCACGAACGCGATGAGTGCGGGCGCCGTGCCCGCCACGCCCGGCACCGAACTCGCAGGGTCGACGTACTTCGAGATGAACGTGCCGGTGTCGATGCCCGGACCGATACCGAACAATACGTTCACGTTCGCGCCGTCGTGCGGCAGGTTCGGATTGAACGCATTGCCGATTGCGTCGATGCCCGTCAGCCCCGCCGTGACCGACGATCCGCCCGCTTTTGCGGCGTAGACTTCCGTCTGACTCGTCAGCGGGCCGATATTCCGCCCCGCGTCGATGTCGAAGGTTCCCGGCCCGCCCAGGACCAATGCCGGCACGGTCTCTGCGTTGTACGCCAGCGGCGTGTCATGGATGTCGCGCCCTGCCACGATCCGGGTAACGTCCGACTTGCGCAGGTTCTGCCCCTGGAACGACAGGTTGACGATGTCCCGACCGGCCTGGATCAACGCCGGCTTGTCGGTCATGATCGACAATAGCTGGTCGTAGAATCCTGCGTTGCGACCGGTTGTCTGCACCGTGCCACTCACGATATCGCCGTTCAGGCTATAGATGCGCGCCGGTACCGGATCGTCGGCATGTAACGCGCCGACGGCGTGCGCCGCCGCCGTCGTATCGCCGAGCACGGGCACGACGGCGAACGGATTCGCCGCGGAAGGCATCAATGACGGATCCAGATCGAGCATGCCGAATCTGGCGCGCCCCGTGACATTGCCATAGAGATTCGAGAAGTTGACCGATTGATCCGCGACGAGATTCAGATTGCCCGACGAGGAAGGGAAAAGTGCGGTGCTCGACAAGACGTCGACACCGCCCGAGAACGCGGTCACATTCACGGTTGCCGGCAAGATGTACGACAAGTCGTTCTTCGGATTCTCACCTTGGTCCGATCCGCCAATGAGTTTTTTCGCAGGCAGCGAGCCGAACACGACGTCACCCGTCGTGGCCTGGACATTCACCGCGGAATTTGCCGAATAGGCCTGCGAATCGGCATACCGCTTGTAGCTGTTCTGCAGCACATCGCCCTGCACGTACGACGGATTGAACACGCCGCCGATGTCCGCTCCCTGACGTGCGCTGACATCGAGCACACCGTCCTGCGTCGCCAGCAAGGTCGAGACCGACATCGGCGATTGCCCGACCAGCCACGGCTGCACGACGATGTCCGAACCGATGCGCCCGCCTGCCGCGATCGTTCCCTCGCCCTTCGCGACGAAATAGTCGCCGCTCCGGATATCGCCCTCCGCCCGCACCGTCAGGTTGCCCCCGCCGACCGTGATCGGCGTGCCCGTCGCATCCTTGTACCAGGTGGTCGGCAGCGACACGCCGAGATCGGCGATGTTGCCGCCCGCGTTGATCGAGACGTTGCCGCCCACGCTCATGACGCCCTGACCGAACGCGCCGAAGTCGATCGACGTGCGGTCGATCGGCACATAGCCGCTGCCGCCCGTGACGATCGTCGGCTTCGCGGTGACCTGCATCCACTGCCACCAGAACTGGCCGATCGACGCACCGGCCCGCCCGGAGATCGTGCCGTTCGTGTCGATGACGTTCTCGAGACCGGCGATGTCGCCCTGCGCGCGGATGGAAATGTCGCCCGCGGCTTCGGGATTGACCGCCGACGTGACGAGGATATTGGGCGCCGGCGCCGCCCCGCCCTGCACGACCGTGGTCGACCCCGCCGGCGTGACGGGCGCCTTCGGCGACGGCGTGCCGGCCGTGTAGATCACGCCGGGTATGACCGTCGCCCCCGGCTCGCGCGCGGCGGCCGGATCGAACAGCGAGACGTCGTTCGCCGCGGCGACGTCGATCGAGCCGACGCCGGTCCGGACCATCGTCGGCGCGACGACGGCAAGGCCGTTCGGATTGGCGATGTTCGGATTGGTCGCGTTGTTGTACTCGAAATGCCCGTCCACGATCACGTTGCCGCCCGTCGACGCCGAGAACACGTCAGACGGCTTCAGCGCGAGCGGATTGGCGCTCGACGCATCGGCGCCCGCCACGAGCCGGTACGACGTGCTGCTCCCCGGGTTCAGGCTGGCGGAAAGCAGCGGCAGCGCGTTCGCCGCCACCGCGACCGGCGCCGGCGTGTTGTCCGTCTGGGGCGGCTGCACCGTGATGTCCCCGGCGATGACCGGCACCAGCACGGTCGGCGGCGCCTGCACCTGGTCGATGTGCGGCGTGACGCCAGGATGGGCGGCCTGCCACTTGATCATGTCCTTGACGTACGACTGATACTGCGCGAGATAACGCGGATACCACGTCGGGTCGGCCTGCTCCTGGGCCGCCGTCGGCGCCTGAAGCGTCAGTACGGGCTGCCCTGCCGCCTGCTGCGCATTCTGATGCAACATGTCCGCGTAGTTGAGCGCCCAGGCGCCGTCGGACAGCTGCGACATCAGGTACTGCGCATATTCCTTGTACATGCCGTAATACTGCGCAATCTCGTCGCTGTTCCCCGATGTCCAGTTGTACGGCCCGCTCAGGCCGAGATAACTGTAGTTCGCCAGGATGTAATTGAACGGGCCGAACGGCTGCGCCGACCACGCATAGTTCGCGGCGCCGTAATTCGACGGCGTCGGTCGCGGCGCGACGATGCTGCTCCCGATCGGATTGTCGATCTGGAAAAAGCCGTCCGACAGGCTCGCCCTGACGTCGACGTCGTTCTCCGCCCGCAACGTCACGACCGGCGCCTGTCCGTTGAACCGGAATGCCGGATTCGTCGGCGACGTCCCTGCCCCGAGGTTCCAGTTCGTCAGCACCGCGATGTTGCCGCCGTTGATCGATGCACTCGGATTGTCCAGCTCGATGCCCGGCACGATGCGCGCATTCGCGATCCCGGTGCCGGCGAACGGATTCTTCAGCGCATCGAGCCCGTGCCGCACGAAGCCCATCAGCGTGCCCGGCGCGGCCGCCGACGCGTCCCCGCCCAGGTAGCCGTAGAAGGTCTGATGATCCGCGTTGGCGCCGCCCGACGCCAGCGCAAAGAACATCGTCTGCAGCCCGCCGAAGCCGATCGCGCCGTAGCCGCTCTGCAACTGCGCCTGCGTCACCGCCGCCGTCGCGCCCGTCGCGTCGTTCGTCACCGTGCCGCCGCCGGTTCCATCCGGCGTGAACGTGAAGGTCGCCGGCGAGCCGGACGCGCTCTGCGCGGTGAACGTGCCGGCCAGCAGGTGCCCTCGGGCGTCATACCAGCCGGCCGGATCGATCACGCCGTCGAAATGCTTCGCCCCCGCCGTCGCATCCGTCGTGCTCCACACCGCGTAGGCCTCGAGCGTCGTCGCGCGCGAACCCGCGATTCCCTTGTCCGCGTTGAAGCCCGACGGCGGCAGCGACACGTTCACGGTGCCGTCCGCCAGCAGCGGTGCGCGGAAATTCACCGTGCCGCCCGACAGCCCGCCCGCCGTCCCGCCCGACACGTCGATCAGCGCATTCGCGCCGACCCGGATCAGCCCGGCTCGCGACGGATCGATGTGCTCGTAGCCGTAGGTCGTGTCGTACGGATTGGGCGAATTCGGATCGAACACGCCGCCCGTGCCGATGTCGACCTTGCCGCCGCGCTGGTTCGGATTCGAGCCGCGCGCGAGCAGCGTGCCTTCGACGTCGACGCCGCTGCGGCCGTACAGCGCGATCGCGCCGCCGGCCTTGCCCGACGCGTCGATCGTGCCCAGTACGTTCACGTTGCCGTTCGCCGTGTCCGCCGCGTTGCCCGCGCCGCCGTCCGCCGTCAGCGACACCGCGTGCGCGGTCAGCGTGCTGCCGGCCGACAGCGCGAGATTCCCCGCGCGCGTATGGATCGCGATCGCCTGGTTCACGCCGCTCGACGCCAGCGTCTTCGATAACGCGTCGAGATCGGCCGCGCCGCCCGTGTCGAGCGACAGCGACCCGCCCGCGTAGCCGCTCGCCGCGCCGCCCTTGATCGTGCCGTTCAGGTTCACGACCTGCTGCGGCGCCGACAGCGTCAGGCTGCCCGCCGCGCCGCCGCCGTTCGCGCCCGAGAAGTCGAGCGTCGAGCCCGCCTGAACGTCGACCGTGCCCTTGTCGGCGGTCAGCGTGATCGCGCCGGCCGGCGCGTAGCGCACAACGTCGAAGAACGGCTTCGACACCCCGGCCGCGCTCACCGTCGCGCCGCTGCCGATCGTCAGGTTGCCGCTCGTCGCCTCGAGGCTCACGTTGCCCGCCGGCGCGGCGATCGTCGCGCCGTTGTCGGCGATCGTCCCGCCGACGAAGCGCCACGCGCCGCCGACCGGCGTCTTTGCAAGCGCGGCGCCCGGCGCGCCGTTCAGCGTCAACGCACCGGTCGTCTTCACCGTCGATGCCGAGCTCGTATCGGCGAGATACACCGGCGCATTCAGCGTGACGGGCAGCGCGCCGAAGTCGAACGCGCCGGTGCCTTGCCCGACGATGCCGCCCGTCGCCGTCATGCTCGCGGCCCCGAAACCGCTCATCGTCTTCGTGCCCGCGCCGAAATCGATTTCCTTTGCATTGACGGTCAACGTGCCGTTGCCCGTTGCGGCCGCGCCGTTCGGCGCGCCCGTCTCGTTCGTGAACGCGATTTGCTGCGCGTTCAGCGTCACGTGGCCGCCGTCGCTCGTGAAGGTGCCCGCGCTCAGGTCCACGCTGTTGCCGAACGTCGCGTTCACGTCGCCGACGAAGCCGATCGCGCCGTAGCTGCGCAGCGTCACCTGCTGTGCGTTGCCGAATTGCGCCAGCCCCGCCGGATCGATCACGAAGCCCGGCAGCGCCGCGGCCGCCGCGCCGTTCGCGCCCGTGAACGTGATCGCCGAGCCGTCCGCCGTGATTGCCTTGGCCGACAGCACGGCGCTCGGATCGACTTTCAGGTTTCCCGACGAATCGAGCGTCAGCGCCTGCCCGCCCGTCAGCGTCGCGCCGGCGGCGACCGTCAGCAGGCCGCTGCCGGTCGAGCCCGTGCGCGTGAGCGGCGCCATCGCGCCGTTCGACACGCGCAGCAGCGCGCCGTCGCCCGCAATCGCGATCGGCAGGTCCTTCGCCGCCGGATAGTCGCCCGCCGCCGCGATCGATGCGCCCGCATCGACGCGCAAGCCGTTCGCCGCGTTTGCGTCCGCGCCGCTCGCGTCGGTCTTCGTGACGAGCAGGATTTCCGGGCCCTTGAGCGCGGTGTTGGCATCGTTCGACACGACGACGCTGTTCGCGATCGGCGTGATCGTCACGCCTTTCGCGGTCGCCGCGCGCGTGCCGCCGATCAGCAGGCTGCCCGCGTTCAGCGAATCGAGCGCGTCGCTGCCGATCTGCAGATAGCCCGGCAACGCGGCGGCGCCATTGCCGGTGATCTGGATGTCCTGCGACGCGATGTCGACTTCGGCCGGCGCACCGCCGCTGCCTGCGGCCGTGTTCAGCGTCGCGCCGAGCGTCAGCGCCCGGGTCGCGGCGAGCACGAGCTGGCCGCCGTCCACCGGCAGCGGCGGCGTCACGTTGCCCTTCTTCGCGGCCTGCGCCGCGAAGAAGCCGTTCGCGCCCGTCAGCGTGTACTGCGAGTATCGCTGCCAGACCGGCCCCGACTGCACGCTGAACAGCGTCGGCGTCGCGCTGCGGCCGCCCGTCACCGCATCGGCGAAGTAGCCCGCCGTCGTCACGGTGCCGTCCGGCAGCACCTGGCTCGCGCCCGGCACGACATTGCCGGGCACGCCCGCCACCGTCACGCGGTACGCGCCCGGCAGCGTCGCGTACTTGCCCGGGAGCAGCGTGTAGTAGCCGGCGGCCAGCCCCGGCACGCCGGACAGGTACACGGCCTTGCCGATCGCATCGTTCATGCCGGCCTGGCCGACGCCGAGCCTCGCCGTCGTGCTGCCCGCCGCGCCGCCCGCCGGCGGCTGCGCGGTTTGCGCGAATACCGGATCGTAGGCCGCCACCGGCGACTGCGCGCCCGGCACGATTGCATAGACGTTCGCCGCGCCCGGATTGACCGGCACCGTCACGCCGGCCGGATTGTTCGCATAGCTGATGTTGTATTGCGACAGCACGTCGCGCGTGCCGCCCGTGCCGGGCACCCACTCGACCGCCTGCAGGTCGCCGCCGCCCGACAGGTCGATCTTCGCGCCCTTGTCGAGCGCGACGCGGCCGGCGTTGACGCCGACGTACTTCGCGGGCGGCGCGCCCAGGTCGGGCGCCGTCACGTCCGCGATCGGGTTGAACTGCCACGCGACGCCGTCGACCGTCGTGCCGTACGGAATCAGGAGGCGGTCATTCGATACCGACGTCGTGCTGCCGTTCGCAAGCGTGACCGAATCGGTCGCGACGAGCGGCAGACCCGCGAATTGCGCTTTGGTCGCGGCATTCGACGGATCGCCGACGCCGAACACGATCGTGCCGGACGGCGCGCGCACCGTGCCGCCCTGCACGATGTCGGTCGCATCGACGAGCAACGTGCCGCCCGCCGACAGCGGCGTGGCCGACGCGCCGTTCGACGCGAACGTGACCGTCGTCGGCGCGGGCTTGCCCGTTGCCGGATCGGTCGGCCCGACCGCATCGACGATGAACGTGCTGCCGGTGGCCGGATACAGGTTCGCTGCCTTGAACGACAGATTGCCGGGCGTATAGAGCATGCCGGGGGCCGCAGCCGTGCCCGCCGGATTGGCATTGATCGAACTCACGCGAATGTCGCCGGCGCTGGTGAAGTTCGCGTGTCCGATGTTGTTGAGCTGGAACTGGTTGCGCAGGTCGATGAACGACGCGTTCACGTTCAGCGTCGCGTCGGACACCGTCGCAACCGGCGCGAATGCCGGAGATTGCGATGTCAATGCCGGCCCGGCCAGCGCGACGTACGGCGCATCGATTTCGATCGTCGTGCCGAGCGGTCGCTGCGGCGGCTGCGCGAGCAGGTCCTGGATGACGGACCGCGGTATCGTGCCGCCGCTCGGCTGACGGGCCGGCGTCGACAGCAGCGTCGCGAGCTGGTCCATCCCGAGCGCCGCGATGCGGCCGGTATTCAACGTGACGGATTCCGACAGCGCCAGCCTGACATCGCCCGCAAACACGATCGGCGGCACCTCCATGCCCAACGGCGTAATCCCGCCGTTGCCGAGCACCAGATTGGCGACCCCCGATCCGTCCAGCCTGTCGGCCGCGAACTGGAGCACGCCGGTCGGCTGGCCGATCGGCAATCCGGTGGTCGGATCGATCGCCGTGACGAAGCTCTGGCCCGCCGCGAGGCCGGCCGGCGTCAGTTCGCCGCCTTGCCGCACGACCAGCGCGGTCGCCCCGGCGCCGCCGCTCTGATGCGGCAGGATCGTCAGCGTACCGCCCCGCCCCTGCGCGGCGCCCGCCTGCGCGGCCAGCGTCGCGTCGGCGAACAGGCCGTACGCGGCGGACAGCGTGATCGAACCGGCATCGCTCCAGAGCGGCTGCGACGCGTAAGCGCCGTTCGCCTGCAACTGGTCGAAGTTCGCGGATGCGCCGGACACGTCGATCCGCGAACCCGGCTGCGCGGCCACATAGCCCGCATCGCTCGACAGCGTGACCGAGCCGCCCGGCAGGACCTTGCCGGTGTTCGGCACGACGGCCTTCCCGCCGACCTTGACCGGCGCGGCGAGCGGATTCGCGATCGCGACGCCCGACACGTCGAGCGTCGCGTTTGCGCCGAGCCAGACCGACCGGCTGTCGCTCGGCGTGAAGACGCTGTACTGCCCCGTCTGCGCGAACGGGCCGCCCGTGTCCGCGCTGAGCGTGATCGCCCCGCCCGGCGCCACGATCGAGCCGAGCACCGTCACCTGCGTCGGCGAGCCGAAGCCGATGCTCGCGCCGGCATCCGCATGGATCGACGCGCCGGACGACAGCGTGACCGCGCCCGTCACGCCCGGGTACGACGGCACCGCTGCCAGCGACGTCAGCCACGACACGTCGTTGCCGCCCGTCAGCACGAGGCTCGTCGGCTGCCGGTGATAGTCGTCGAGACGGCCGGACGTCGTCAGGCCCGAAGTCGACAGGTTCGCGCCGGTGGCCGCCTGCCGCAGCGCGAGCGTGTCGGGAACGAGATTGCGTTGCGTGAGCGCGACCGTCGCGCCGGGCGCCACGGTCGCGTCGTAGTACGCATTCAGCACGTACTTGCCGAAACCCTGCTGCGCGAAGAAGCGCTCCGGCAAATAGACGTCCCACGGCGCGGCGGTCGCCGGATCGCCGCCGATCCGGAAGCCGAGCGCCTGCAGCGTCAGCGTGCCGCCGCCGGAGAAGCCGTCGCTCAGAATCGTGCCGCCGAGCGCGATCGTGCCGTTCGCCGGCTGAATGGTCGGCAGGACCGCGCCGCCGTCGGCCGTGTGACCGAACTGCTTTGTGGCGGGCGCCACGTAGGTCTGCAACGACAGGTTCCCGCCGCGCCCGACCGGGATGCCGTTCCGCATCAGCAACTGGCCGTTCGGCAGCAGTTCACCGCCGCTCGACAGGTCCAGCACGCTGCCGGGTTGCAGCAGGATCGAACCCGTCGTGTCCTTGAAACCAACGCCGACGGTTCCGACCGAGCCCTCGCTGGTCGCCAGCGAAATGCTGCCGCCGTTGATGAACTGGGTGTTGCCGGGCGTCGTGCCCGGCGCCGCCCGCACGTCGTTGTTGACCCATTGGCCGGCCGCGCTGAGCACCGCCTGCGGCCCGACGACGATGTTGCCGCCGCTCGCGATCGAAATCGCGCCGCCCGGCGCGGACAGGCTGCCGGATACGTTGACGTCGGCGCCGCCGGTCGGGCTGACGAGCGCGATGGACCCGCCCGGCTGCACGTTCAGGCGCGTGCCCTGCGCGACGACGATGCCCTTGCCGCCGTGCGTGTCCTGCGTCACGCTCACGTTCGAGAAACCGCCGCCGTTCAGCGCGGCGACCGGCACCACCATCGTGGTCAGCACGTTGCGCGGATCGGCGGCGGCGACGTTCTGCAGCGCCGTCTTGTCGATCGGCGTACTGCTCGAAAAGCCCGGCGCGAGATCGTCGAGCTGCGGGGCCCGGTCCTGCAGGATCGTCAGGCCCGATACGCCGGACGGGGCGCCGTTTGCGTTGTTCGACGTGAGATTGGCGAGCGCGCTGCCGTCGAGCTTCGGATCGGCGCCGAGATTGAACGTCCCGCCCGACGGCAGGCTGTTGCCCTGCATCTGCTTCGCGCCGCCGAACGCGTGCGCGCTGATGTCGCCGTCGAGCACGAGCGCCGAGGTCGCGAAGAGATCGAGCGTGCCCGCGTTGCCGCCGACGATGTAGTCCGGCTGATAGACCCCGCCCGTCTGCAGCGGGTTGTACCACGACTTCGCCACGCCCCAGCGCGGATGGTTTTCGACGAACTGGCCCGCGATCCCGACGTAGGTCTGGTACGGGCTCGCCTGCCCGATCGGCACGATCGCGCCGTTCGCGTCGACGAGGCGCGTCGTGGCGACGATGCCGCCTTCGTAGTGCACGTAGCCGCCGTTCAGGTTCATCGACGAACCGGGCGCGGTCATCACTTCGTTGCCGGACAGCGTGATCGTCCCGCCGTTGGTCAGCAGCTGGTCGACCGTGCGCGGCATCAGGTTCACATAGCCCGACAGGTTCAGGATCGGGCTGCCGACCCACGACACGCCGTCGCTGCGCGTACCCGTCAGCGTGCTGTCGACGATCACGTTCTTCAGCCCGGCCAGGAAACTGTCGCGCAGCAGCGGCGAATCGGCGAGCTCGTTCTGGCCGATGCGCGGCACCGTGACGAGCGTCTGGCCGATCGGCAGCCCGACGTTCGCGAGCCCCGACACGTCGATCGTCGAGCCGGCATCCTGATAAATGCGGCCGGGCGCCGCGTTCCGCGCGACGTCGGGCGTATAGACCAACGCCGACGGCGAAAGCGCCGTCACCGACACGTTGGAGCCCGGCGCCTCGATCAGCGATCCGCGCTGGAACCACACCGCGCCCGCCGTCATCGCGATACCGCCCGGCGTGAACACCGTGCCGGGCGTCGACGTCGCCGTCTGGCCGTTGTTGTCCGGCAGCACGGTCGTCACCGATCCGGGGCCGAACGTGAGCAGGCCCGCCCGGTGCGCGTCGTCGGCGGTGCCCGTCACGAGCGGCGTCCCCGGATACGCGTTGCCGAGCGGATCGTTCGACCGGTACTCGTCGACGGTCGAGATCGTGATCCGGCCCGGCGTGTTCACGCTCGTCGTGACGCCCACCACGCCGTCCTGCGCGACGCGGCTGCCGAGCAGGTTCACGTTGCCGCGCGCGGCCTGCACGATGCCCGTGTTGACGAGCGTGCCCGCCGGCGTGACGTCGGCCGTCACGCCGTTTTGCGACGTGACGATCTGGCCGCTCAGCTCGGGCAGCAGCAGTTGCGGATTGGGCCTCGGAACACCGTTCGGCCGCAGGCTCACGCCGATGCCCGCAGCCAGCACGACCTGGCCGTCGGTCGCCGTGATGCTGCCGCCGTTCGTCACGTTCGGCGCCGCGACCAGCACGAAGCCGCCGTCGCTGACGGTGCCGTTCACGTGCGTCGTGATCGACGCACCCTGCTCGATCGTGATGTCGCCCGGCGCCTGATACGTCCCGTTCGCCGTCGCCACGTTGCCGAGCCCCAGCACCTCGTTCGGGCGATTCGCCCCCGCCACGCCGGACGAACTGCCCGACTCGGGATAGGCGAGCCCCCCCGTCGTACCGGCCGACAGGCTCAGGAACTGCCGGTTGCTCGCGGCAATGCCGTCCGGCGTCGGCACCGGCTGGTTCTTCATGTCCAGCAGATTCAGCGACGACGCCACCAGCGAATGCACGTTGACCTGCGACCCCGCCCCGAACAGCACCCCGTTCCGGTTGATCACATACACGGCCCCCTGCGCGGTGATGTTCCCCAGAATCTGGCTAGGCCGCCCGCTCGGGTCGTTCACGCGGTTCAGCACCGCCCAGTTGTTCGCGCCGTTCGTCTGCGTGCCGGCCGACTGGTCGAAATTGAGCGTCGTCTGCCGGCCGACGTTCATCGTCTCCCACGTCAGCACCGCGTTCTGCCCGGTCTGCCTGACGTCGACGTTCACGTGCCCGTTCGCGTCGACGCTCTGCTGCGGCGCGTTCGCGTTGAACCACAGCACCGGGTTGTTCGGATCGTTGGTCGCGCCCGCCGCGACCTGCAGCCCGCCCGGCGCGAGCCCGTTCGGCACGCTCGACGGCAGCCTGGCGGCGGCCGCGGCCGCATTCTGCTGCGCGGCGATCTGCGCGGCGATCGCATGCGCGGCGTAGCCGAGGTTGCGGATCGACGGCTGGCTCGCCTGCAGCGCCTGCTGCGGCGACACGCCGAGATTCGGCACGCCGGCCAAGCCGCCTGCGCCGCCCGCGCCGCCGCCGGGCGCACGCGCGGTCGCTTGCCCGAGGTTCACGATGCCCGCCGCCTGCGCGTGCGCGGTGACGCCCGCCGCCAGCATCACGGCGACCGCCCGGCATAGCGGACGCAGGTCCGATCTCAGGACGGACCGCGAACGAATCGGGTCATGTTGTCGTACTGCGCGTGCGCGTGCTGCCATTCTTCACCCCGAACCCTGGAAAATTGCGCGTTGCCGCGATCGCGCCGAGGCCGGCGCCGATCCGTAGCCGCGCGTGTCGATGCGCCTTGAACAGGCCACTGGAATCCGAAGACCATACGAAGCGCGCGTGGCAGCGGCATGGCGGGTGCTACGGACCATTCCGGCCGCGCTGAAAAGGTCCGTAGCTTTTGTCATATGTGCCGGAGCACGCCGGGTCATGCCGGCTCGCGTTGCGACCGCGCGAGCGCGGCGAGCGCCGCGCCGACGCGCGCCACGACCGCCGGCCAGTCGCCGGGCCGCGCCTGCCGGAACAGCGTCGCGCACGGATACCACGGGCTGTCGTCGCGCTCGAGCAGCCAGCGCCAGTCCGGCACGCGCGGCAGCAGCACCCACACCGGCCGCCCGAGCGCGCCGGCCAGGTGCGCGACCGACGTGTCGACGCTGATCACGAGATCGAGCGTGTCGACGAGCGCGGCCGTCTCCGCGAAGTCCGCCAGCGCGTCGTCGAACGACAGGACGCCGCTCGCCGCGAAGGCTTGCGTATCCCGCGCGCGCACCTGCGGCTGCAGGCTCACGAACGTCGCGTCGAGCGCCAGCAGCGGCGCGAGCGCGGCAAACGGCAGCGAGCGGTTCTCGTCGTTCGCGTGGCGCGGGTTGCCGGACCATGCGAGCCCGACCCGCAGGCGGCGCGGCGGCGCGAGCGCATCGAGCCGGCCGGCCCACGCCGCGCGCCGCCGTGCGTCGGCGCGCAGGTACGGCACGTCGGCCGGCACCGTGTCGAGCGTCGTCCGGAACGCATAAGGCAGGCTCATCAACGGGCAGTGCAGGTCGAACGCCGGCGTCGGCTGTCCTTCGGTGACGACGCGGGCCACGCCGCGCAGCGTGCCGAGCAGTTCGCCGAGCGCGGCCGGCGCTTCGACCAGCACCGTCGCGCCCCGATCGTGCACGAGGCTCGCGTAGCGGCAGAACTGCAGCGTGTCGCCGTAGCCCTGCTCCGCGTGCAGCAGCACGGTCCGGCCCGCGACCGATGCATCGCCGTGCCACCGCGGCCGGTCCGCGTGACGCCGGTGCAGCATCACGTCGGCGGCCTGCCAGCGCGCTTCGTGCTGCCGCCAGCCGGTGTCGAAGTCGCCCATCAGCAGGCGGCAGAACGCCTCGGAGCGGCGCGCCGCGCCGTGATGCGGATCGCGTTCGCACGCGCGCGCGAAGTCGGCGAGCGCCGCGTCGTGCTCGCCGAGCTGCTGGCGCGCGACCGCGCGCGTGAACAGCGCCTGCGCGGCGTCCGCGGGCGCGCCGGCCGCCGCCGTGTGGCTGGCGAGCGCGTCGTCGTAGCGGCCGAGCTGCTGCAGCGTCAGCGCGCGCTGGTAAAGCAGTTCGGGCTGCGGCCCGGTCGTCGCGAGCGCACGGTCGTAGTGGACGAGCGCGTCGTCGAATGCGCCGAGCGCACGCAGCGCGGCCGCGCGGTTGCGCAGCGCATCGAGGTCGTCGGGCCTGCGCGACAGCGCTTCGCCGTAAGCGTGCGCGGCGTCCGCGTACCGTTCGAGCCCGAGCAGCGCGTTGCCGCGGCCGACCCACGCGCCGGCGTGGTCGCGATTCAGCGCGAGCAGCCGGTCGCAGCGCTTCAGCAGTTCGTCGCGCGCATGCAGCAGGTCGAGCGCGACGCAGCTCGCGAACAGCAGTTGCGCGTCGTCCGGCGTGCGGGCCAGCCCTTCGTCGAGGCACGCCAGCGCGTCGGCCGGACGCCCGAGTTCGGTCAGCACGACGCCGCACGCGTACACGAGATCCGGCGTCCTGCCGCGCACGACCATCGCGAGCTGGTAACAGTGCAGCGCCTCGTCGCGACGCCCCAGCGCGCGCAGCGCATGGCCGCGTTCGGCGTGCGCGGCCGGATCGTTCGGATCGATCCGCAACGCGCGCTCGATGCTGATCAGCGCGTCGGCGGGCCGGCCGAGCATCCGCAGCGCCTCGCCGCGCTTGCGCCACGCGAGCGCATGCCCCGGCTCGCGGCCGAGCGCGCGATCGTACGCGGCCAGCGCGGCGTCGCCGTCGCCGAGCGCAAGCAGCGCGTCGCCGCGCACCGCATTGGCCTCCGCATGGCCCGGGTCCCGCGCAAGCGCGCGCTCGCATAACGCGAGCGCGTCGCGATGGCGGCCGATGCCCGTGAGCGCCGCCGCATGGTTCGCGAGATTCCACGGCTGGCTCAGGCCGGCGCGCATCGAACGCGCGATCAGCGGCTCCGCGCGCGCCGGGTCGCCGATGCGCAGGTAGGCGAAGCCGAGCAGGTGCAGCGCTTCGACGTGATCGGGCGCGATCGCCAGCACGCCCTCGTACAGCCGCGCGGCGCCCGCGAAGTCGCGCTGCTCGAACCGCGCGCGCGCGTTGCGCAGCGCATCGTCGAGCGCGGCTTGCATCACGCCGATGCCCGCGCCGATACCCGCGCCCGACGTGAATTCCGGTGCCGATCCCGGCCGCGCGGCCTGCGCGTTCATCGCGCGACTCCGCCGACCAGCGCCGGCAGCGCGTCCCGAATGCGTTCGACGACGCTCGCCCACTGCCCGCCTTCCGGCTGCCGGAACAGCCGCGCGGTCGGATACCACGGGCTGTCGTCGCGCTCGAGCAGCCAGCGGAAATCCGGCGTATGCGGCAGCATCACCGCGAGCGGCCGCCCGAGCGCGCCGGCGAGGTGCGCGACCGACGTATCGACGCTGACCACGCCGTCCATCAGCGCGGTCAGCGCGGCCGTATCCGCGAAATCCTCGAGTTCGTCGCCGACGAAGCGGATCGGCCCGCCTTCGAGCAGCGGGCGCTCCTCGTCGCGGATCACCTTCTGCAGGCTCACCCATTCGTAGCGGTCGTCGACGAGCGGCAGCAGGTCGGCCAGCGTCATCGAGCGGTTGCGGTCGTTCAAATGCAGCGGGTTGCCGGACCAGACGAGGCCGATGCGCGGCCGCGCGGCTGCGCCGAGCCGCTCCCGCCAGCGGGCGACGCGCGCCGGGTCCGCATGAAGGTACGGCGCGCCGGACGGAATCGACGCGAGATCGGTGCGGAATTCGAGCGGCAGGCTCAGCAGCGGGCAATGCAGGTCGAACGGCGGCAGCGGCGCGCCGCGCGCGACCAGCGCATCGACGCCGTCGAGCGTCGCGAGCAGCGTCGTCAGCTCGACCGGCGATTCGAGCACCACCCGCGCGCCGAGCGCCTTCACGAGCGGCACGTAGCGGCAAAACTGCAGCGTGTCGCCGAGCCCCTGCTCCGCGTACAACAGGATCGTCTGCCCGTCGAGCGGCATCCCGCGCGTCCAGCGCGGCTGCGCGAACGCACGCCGGCTCGCGTCGAGCTGACTGTCGCGCCAGCGCCATTCATACTCGGCCCAGCCGGCTTCGAAATCGCCGATCGACAGGCACAGGAACGCGCGCATGCAGTGCGCGAGCACGTAGTCGGGATCGATGTCGATCGCGTCCGCATAGGCCTGCCGCGCGTCATCGTGGCGCCGCAGTGCGCGCAGCGCGTTGCCGCGATGGAAATGCGCGAACTTGTCGCGCGGCGTCGCCGCGATCACGCGCGCGAAGTCGTCGAGCGCGTCGCCGTAGCGATGCGTCTCGAGCCGCACACGGCCGCGCGTGAACCACGCAGGCGGGTAGCCCGGTTCCGCCGCCAGCGCGCGGTCGCACGCATCGTGCGCGTCGCCGTGGCGGTCGATCCGCATCAGCGCGCTCGCGTAGTTGCACAGCACGCCGGGATTGTCCTGCTCGACGTCGAGCGCATGCGCATAGCTGTCGGTCGCGTCGCGGTAGCGCGCCAGGTAGCTCGCCGCGTTGCCGCGATTGGCGAGCGCCCGCGCGTGCCGCGGCTCGATCGCGAGCACGCGGTCGCAGCGCACGAGCGCCTCGTCGTGCCGGCCGAGCTGTTCGAGCGCGATCGAGCTGTTGAAGAGCGCGTCGACGAAACCCGGGCTCGCGGCGATCGCCGCGTTGAAATCGGCGAGCGCAAGCGCCGGCTCGCCGAGATCCAGGTGCGCGACGCCGCGCAGGAACGACACCTCGGCGCTGCCCGGCACGAGCGCCAGCGCGTGACCGTAGCTGTCCGCCGCGTCGCGGAAGCGCCCGAGCCCGCGCAGCGCGAGGCCGCGCGCGCGGCATGCGTCGAACGAACGTCCGGCGAGCGCGAGCGCGCGATCGCAATCGGCCAGCGCGGCGTCGCAGCGGCCGAGCGCCAGCAGCGTCTCGCTGCGCTTCACGAAGCCGTCGGCGAATTGCGGCGCGAGTTCGAGCAGGCGATCGTAAGCCTCGCATGCGTCGTCGTGACGCGCGAGCTGCGCGAGCAGGCCGGCGCGCTGAAACAGCGCACGCTGGTGCGCGGGGTTGATCGCGAGCGCGTGGTCGAGGCGCGCGAGCGCGTCCTGCTCGCGCCCGAGACCGGCAAGCACCGCCGCGTGGTTCGCGAGCGCGAGCGGCGCCGGCTGCCGCTCGATCGACTGCCGCATCAGCGTGTCGGCCTCGGCCAGCCGCCCTTGCTGGAAGCGCACCGCGCCGAGCAGATGCAGCCCTTCCGGATGGTCGGGCGCGAGCGCCAGCAACTCCGCGTAAGCCTTTTCGGCATGATGCAGCGCGCCCTCCTGATGTGCGTTGCGCGCCCGCGCCAGCAGCCGGTCGAGCTGCGCGGCGTCGGGCTGACGGATCGCGGGCGGCGGCTCCGGAATCGTTGCTGTCGCGAGCGGCGTCCCTGCCCCGTTCGATGTCATGCTCTGGCCCCCGGTTGTCGCATCGTGTCGTCGTGTTTTGGGTCTGTTCTAACACGTGATCCGGTCGAGCGCGGCGCACACCGCGTCGATCACGCTCGCCCAGCGGCCCGCAACGGCCTGCCGGAACAAGCGCGCGTCCGGATACCAGCGGCTGTCGTCCCGGTCGCGCAGCCAGCGCCATTCCGGCGGATCGGGCAGCAGCACCCAGACCGGATGGCCGAGCGCGCCGGCCAGGTGCGCGACCGCCGAATCGACGGAAATCACGAGATCGAGCGAGCGGACCAGCGCCGCCGTATCCGCGAAATCGCCGAGCTCGTCGCCGCAGCGCCGCACCGGCGCGTTCGCCAGCAGCGCGTCGTCGCGCGCGGTCACGGCCTTCTGCAGGCTGACCCATTCGACGTCGAGCGCGAACAGCGGCGCGAGCAGCGCGAAGTCGATCGAGCGGTTGTGGTCGTTGCGGTGTTCCGGATTGCCGGCCCATGCGAGCCCGATGCGCGGGCGGTGCGATTCGCCGAGCCGCTCCGTCCACTGCCGGACGCGCTGCGGGTCCGCATGCAGATAAGGCGTCCGGCGCGGCATGTCGGGCAGCGTCGCGCGCAGCGCGAACGGCAGGCTGAGCAGCGGGCAGTGGCAGTCGAACGGCGGCAGCGATTCGCCGCGCGCGATCACCTGCGCCGGCCCTTGCAGCGACGCAACGAGCTCGCGCAGCGGCGCCGGCACTTCGAGCACGACGCGCGCGCCCTGCGCGGCGAGATGCGGCACGTAGCGGCAGAACTGCAGCGTGTCGCCGAAACCCTGTTCCGCATGGATCAGGATCGTCCGGCCGGCGAGCGGCGCGTCGCCGCGCCACGACGGCTGCGCGAACGGACGGTCGTGGCGCGCCAGCGCCGGATCGCGCAGCCGCCATTCGTATTCCGCCCAGCCGCGCGCGAAGTCGCCTTCGACGAGGTGCAGCGACGCCCGCGCGACATGCGCGTCCACGTAGTCCGCGTCCAGCGCGATCGCACGGTCGTAGGCCGCCAGCGCATCGTCCGCACGTCCGGTCGCGTAGTGAAGATTGCCGCGGTTGAGCCAGTTCGCCGCATGGTCCGGACGCAATTCGAGCGCGCGGTCGAGCGAACGCAGCGCGTCGTCGTAGCGATGCAGGTCTTGCAGCACGCTGCTGCGATGGGTCCAGGCTTCGCCGAAACGCTCATCGTTCGCAAGCGCGGCGTCGTAGCTTTGCAGCGCTTCGCCGAAACGTTTCAGGAAGCGCAATGCGGTGCCTTGATTGCAGCGGACCTCGTGCGCGCCCGGGTCGATGTCGAGCGCGCGCGCATAGCTGTCGAGCGCGGCGTCGTGGCGCTTGAGCTGCAGCAGCGCGTTGCCGCGGCACGCGTGCGCGCGCGCATGCCGCGGTTCGAGCGCGAGCACGCGTTCGCAGCGCGCGAGCGCCTCGCCGGCACGGCCCAGCCGTTCGAGCGCGACCGCGCTGTTGTAGAGCGCCTCGACCAACGCAGGGTCGGCCGCGATCGCTTCGTTGAAGGCGCTCAGCGCTTCGTTCAGGCGCCCGAGATCGACGAGCATCTGGCCGCGCATCGACAGCATCACCGCGACGCCGGGCCGGATCTCGATCGCGCGGTCGACGCAATGCAGCGCGTCGGCCGGGCGCTGCAGCGCGCGCAGCACGAGCGCGCGGTTGAACCATGATTCGAACGAGCGCGGCTCGACCATCAGCGCGCGGTCGTAGGTGTCGAGCGCTTCCTGATGACGCCCGAGCGCGCGCAGCGCGCTGCCGCGATTACACAACGCGTCGAGCACGAGCGGCGACACGGCGAGCGCCCGGTCGAACGCGGCGAGCGCGGGCTCGTGGCGGCGCAGCCCGATCAGCGTGTTGCCCAGCCGCACCAGCGTCTGCACGTCGCGCGGATCGACGCGCAGCGCCGCGTCGAACTGCGCGAGCGCTTCGTCCGCGCGCCCGCAGTCGCCGAGGATCGCGCCGAGATCCGACAGCGCGCGCACGCCCGCGTCGATCGCGATCGACTGCCGCAGCAGCGCTTCCGCATCGGCGGCCGCGCCGCGCTGGAATTGCAGCACGCCGTACTGGTGCAGCGCCTGCGGATTGTCCGGCTCGTTCGCGAGCACCGCGAGATATTCGCGCGCGGCGTCGTCGAACCGCCCCGCGCTGTGCCAGTTCTGCGCGCGGGACAGCATCGCCGCCGGCGCGCGGGTTCCGGACGCATCGCGCGCGGATGCGCGTGCGTGTGCACCTTGTGAGTACTCGCCCGCCACGTTGGCCCCCTTGCCGTCTTGCGGAATCCGTTGCCGGTCGACCGTCCGAAGCGGCGGGTCGCGGCAATCGCTGTCGAAGCGAGACTAGCGGACGAGCGGTAACACGCGTATGACGAATGTTACGGACCATTTTGACGGGCCGGCGGGATGCGCCACGCCGTGCGGCCGGCGTGCTTACTGCCCGATCGGAATCGTCCGTTCGTATTCGACGGACGGCGAGCCGAGCGCGACCGCGAAGCGCACGCCGCGCGGCAGCGGCATCCCGAGCGACGTGATGTTGCTGATGCCGTGCTGCGCGAGGAACTGCGCATAGGTCTGCTCGATGACCGCCTGGCTGGCGGTCCATCCGCCCGGCGCGATCCACACCGCCAGCTGCAGCGCGCGCGCGTCGCGGCTGACGACCACCTTCGCAAAATCATCCATGTGATGCAGCGCGTCCTCGAGCTCGGCGAGCGACGCGAGCGGCTGCGACGCGCTGCGCGCCAGCTCGCGCCCCTTGAGCTGATAGCGGACCACCTGGACGTGCGTCGGCCCGCCGCCGACGCCGAGATGCCGGACGAGCACCAGCTCGTTCGGACGGAGCCGCAGCGGCGGCCCGAACACCTCGTCGGCGGTCACGAGGTTCAGCAGGTCGAATTGCAGTTGCGAGAAATAGCGGCCGAGCAGACGCGTTTGCGCCAGATTCGACGCGATATCGTCGCGGCCGCGGATCGTCGCGTCGAGACCGCGCCACGACAGCAGCGCGATCACCGCGAGCAGCGCGATCGCGACCAGCATCTCGATCAGCGTGAAGCCGCGTGTGCGCCGCGCGGCGCGCGGGTCAGCGCCGCGCTTCATCGTGCACCACGGTGACGACTTCGGCGAGCACCGTCCGGCTCGACGCCGACGCATGGACGCTCACCGTCACCTGCCGCACGAGCGGGCTGGGCAGCGCCGTCACGGACTGGCGGCACACGAACCGGTACGGCCCTTGCGGACACGCGAACGTGCTGGCGCCGACGGGCGGCCAGCTCGCGGCGATGCGGATCGCGCCGAGCGCGTTGTCGGCGCTCCACAGCGCGAGCAGCCGCATGCGGGCCGTGTCGGTGTCCGACGCGAGCGCGCCGATCGCGCGCATCACCGCGCCCAGCGCGACCGCGACGATCGCGAGCGCGATCAGCACCTCGATCAGCGTGAAACCCGTTTGCGCCCCCCGCGCCGCCGACGCCCCGCCGCGGACCGGGCGATCGTCACAGCCTGTCTTGTCGTCGCACATGACCCACGTCCGTCGGTTGTCCGTCATGCCGGCGCGGCCCGCGCAGCGCGCGTCCGGCCGGATGCGCGCCTACGTTAAGCGAAACCTGTGGCAGCCGCGTGTCGAAAGATACGGACCATTCCTGACGGGACGGGAACGCGCACGCGCGGCGCGGCGGTCGGCGTCGCGACCGAAGATGAAGAAAAACGGCAGCCCCGGCAACGCGCCACATTCGACGCGCGCCGCAGCCTGCGGGAAACGACGGGAAACGTCAGGCGAGCACCGCGCGGTCGAGCGACGCGCGCGCGCTTTCGCCGGCGGCATGCGCGTCGGCCTCGCGAAGGAAGCCTTCCCGGCTGAACGCGACCACCTTCACGCCGACACCCGCCGTCCGCTTCACCGTCAGCGCCCATTGCCATTCGCCGTCCTGTTCGAAGACGTGCAGCAAGGGTTCGAGGGATTCACTCAGTCCGGTCACGCGAAGTTCTCCCGCCGCCCGTCGTCCGGCACTGGCCGGCCGCCGGGCATGCGATGCAATCATTCCGGCAGCGATCGGTACGCGCCGGTCCATCAGACAGTCTACACGGAGAATGTTGCGCCGCACCATCAGCGGTTTCACTGGGCTATTCAAAAATCAAACCGATAGCTGAATTAAATCGACCGGCGGCATTCGCTCGCCGTGGCCGCCGCTGCGGCGCGCCGAACCCGCGCCGCGCTTGCGTCAGGCGGCGCCCGCCGGTCCCGCGACGACCCGCCGGAACGTCAGGTTGATCCGCTCGCCCTGCACGGACGGCGCCTTCGGCACCCGATGCTGCCACTCGGCCTGGGTCCGCCCGCGCATCACGAGCAGGCTGCCGTGCGTCAGCCGGTACGCATGCGTGACGCCGGTCGCGCGGTGCCGCAGGTCGAACACGCGCATCGCGCCGAGGCTCACCGACGCGATCACCGGCGCGTCGCCGAGTTCGGGCTCATTGTCCGCGTGCCAGCCCATGCTGTCCTGCCCGTTGCGGTAGCGGTTCAGCAGCACGCTGTTGAAGCGCGCGCCGCATGCCGCCTCGACCGCGCGCTTCAGGTCGAGCACGGCCGGCGTCCACGGCGCGGGCACGTTGCGGATGCCCGAATACACGTAGACCGCGTCCGGCTCGCCCTGCCACGCGGTGAGGCGCGGCAGCGGGATGCGGCCGCGCGGCGTGCGGATCGCATCCTGGCGCCACGCGACCTCGCCGATCAGCGCGGCCAGCGCGCGATCGGCGTCGGCCGGCGCGAGCCAGTCCGGGTACCAGTCGACGTCGGGCGCGGGGGTGTCATCGAAGAGATCGAACGTGGACATATCGGGCGGGTCAGGCGGAAAACATCGACGGGCGACGCATGATTGCATGGTAGCGAACCGCGCACGCGGCTGCCATGCTCGTTCATTCGCGGCGGCGGGTCGTTCCAATCCGCTGCCGCTGCCCGGCCGACGGCTGCCGGGCATGCGCCGGCGCGTCACGCTATCATCGCGCCATGTCGCGCGGCCGTCCCTGCCCAGCCGCGCCACGTTCCCGTTCAACCCGGCCGGCGCGCTTCGCCGGCCCTTTTCCGGACCTCATCATCATGACGCTTTCCGATTCCGCGCTCGACCAGCTGTTCCTGACCGCGCGCTCGCACAACACCTGGCAGGACAAGCCGGTCGACGACGCGCTGCTCCACCGGCTGGTCGACGTCGCGAAATTCGGCCCGACGTCGGCGAACTCGAGCCCGGCGCGCTTCGTGTTCGTCAAGTCGCCGGAAGCGAAGGCCCGCCTGAAGCCGGCGCTGTCCGAAGGCAATCTCGCGAAGACGATGGCCGCGCCCGTCACGGTGATCGTCGGCATGGACATGGCGTTCTACGAGCAGTTGCCGCGCCTGTTCCCGCACGCGGACGCGCGCAGCTGGTTCGCGGGCAACGAAGCGCTGATCCAGGCCACCGCGTTCCGCAACTCGTCGCTGCAGGGCGCGTACCTGATCATGGCCGCCCGCGCGCTCGGCCTCGACGCCGGCCCGATGTCCGGCTTCGACAACGCGGCGGTCGACGCCGCGTTCTTCGCCGGCACCACGGTGAAGAGCAATTTCCTCGTCAACCTCGGCTACGGCGATCCGGCCGGGCTGTTCCCGCGCAGCCCGCGCTTCGACTTCGACGACATCGCCCGCATCGCGTGACGCTCGCGCGGCGCGCACGAACGCGCGCGCCGCGGCCATTGCGCCACGCCGGCGCGGGGCGCCGCCTACGCGCCCCGCGTCAAGCGGATCAGCGTGATCTCGGACGGCACGCCGAACCGGTTCGGCGGCCCCCAGTAGCCGGTTCCCCGGCTCGTATAGACCCACAGATCGCCGAATTTCCGCAGCCCGGCGATGACCGGCTGCTGCAGCCGCACGAACGGCGGCCACGGCAGGAACTGCCCGCCGTGCGTATGGCCCGAGATCTGCAGCGAGAACCCGGCCCGGCTCGCCTGTTCCGCGCTCCTCGGCTGATGCGCGAGCAGGATCCGCGTGCCCACGTCGCGCGGCGCGCCCGCCAGCGCGCGCTGCGGGTCGCTGCGGTGTGCCGGGTCGAACGCCCCGGCCGAAAAGTCGGTGACGCCCGCGACCACCGCGCGCGCGCCGTCGTGCTCGACCACCACGTGCTCGTTCAGCAGCACCGTCAGGCCGATGCGCCGGAACTCCGCGATCCACGCATGCGCGCCGGCGTAGTACTCGTGATTGCCCGTCACCAGGAAGCTGCCGTGCCGGGATTTCATGCGCCCGAGCGGCGCCGTGTGCTCGCGCAGCCGCTCGACGGAGCCGTCGACCACGTCGCCCGTGACCGCGACGATGTCGGCATCGAGCGCATTGACCGCGCCGACGATGCGCTCGACATACGCGCGCTTGATGGTCGGCCCGACGTGGATATCCGACAGCTGCACGATCTTCAGGCCGTCGAGCGCGGCGGGCAGGCCCTGCACCGGAACCGACACGCGCTTGACCGCCGCGGTGCGCCGCGCGTTCACGAAGCCGATTGCCGTGATCAGCAGCGCCGCGGCCAGCACGCCCGGCGCGCTGGCCGCCGCCGCCCCGCTCCATGCGCCGGCGTGTCCGAGCGCGCGCCACGCGGCCACGCCGAGCAGCATCAGGTCGCGCAGGAACGTCAGCGCGAGCAGCGACGAGAAGAACCCCATCGCGACCGCGCCGGCCCAGCCGAACAGCGTCGCCGCCCAGCCTTCATCGAAACGCCGCGCGAACATCCCGACCGGAATCAGCACGCAGAAGCTCGCGAGCACGAGCGCCGCGACGACGCGCGCGGCAGTCGACGCGAACGCGTCGGGAATGATCCGCATCCCGACGTACAGATGGAACAGCAAGCCGATCGCAATGAACCGGACAAGGAAACTTCGCATGGAGCGCTCACGCACGTTGCGGCGCGACTGGCCAGCGAGGCCCGCGCCGTACGCCCGATGGTACACACATCCCGCCGAACCCGACGCCGGCGGCAGATGACGGGCTCGGCCGGCAGGATCGAGCGGATTCACGCCGGTTCACACGGGAATGCGCGGTTCACGCGCCGATTCGATCGCGACGGCGCATCAAACGCATCGATTCACTTTGCCTTCCGCGTCCTTGCAGTCATTAGCAACCCTATACGTCCGTGCGCCTGCGTCGCGCGGCCCTGACGAAAGCGCCGCCCGCCATCATGGATGCCGAACAAGCCCCGGCTGGCCGTCCACGTCGCGCTGATTTATTATCGGCACCGTATTGCGGAACCGTCGTCGCGGCGCGCCCGGCCCCCATTCGTCAAGCTCGTCACATCATGAGAAAAACAACTTCGCGCGCGTCCCTGCGCGTCGCCGCCCTGGCGCCTGCCCTGCCGCTCACGGGCTGTGCGTCGCGCGGCGCGCCGTCCTACGTGCTGTTCGGCGCCTACTTCCCGCTCTGGCTCGTCAGCGCGCTGGTCGGCGTCATCGGCGCGATCGTCGCGCACCGCGTGTTCGTCGCGACCGGCTGGGCGGCCACGGTGCCCTATCAACTGGCCGTCTGCACCGCGATCGGGCTCGTGATCGCCGTGCTCGTCTGGCTCACCGGCACGGGGCCCTTCGCATGAAACTCGCCGGCATCAGCCAACCCTCGACCAAAGGCCGCGTGATCGCGCTCACGATCGTCGCGCTCGGCATCGCTGCCCTCGCCTACGCGTATCACCGCACGACGGCCTATCCGTCGACCGACGACGCGTCGATCGACGCGGACATCGTGCACGTCGCGTCGCCCGTCGGCGGGCGCATCGTGAAGCTTGCCGTGCACGAAAACCAGCACGTCGCGAAAGGCGACCTGCTGTACGAAATCGATCCGGTGCCATACCGGCTGACGGTCGCGCAGGCGCAGGCCGACGTCGAGCTCGCGCGCGCGTCGCTCGACACGCGCCGCAAGACCCTGATCGGCGAGCGCTCGAACGCGTCGGTCGCCGCCGAGCAGGTGAAGCGCGCGACGCAGAACCACGACCTCGCGACGCGCGACGTGAACCGGCTCGCGCCGCTCGCCGCCCAGGGCTACGTCAGCGCGCAGCAATTCGACCAGGCGAAGGTCCGGCAGCGCGACGCGGCCGTGTCCCTCGCGCAAGCGCAGGAGCAGCAGCGCGCGTCCGCGCAGACGATCGGCGACGACGCCGACGCGATCGCGACGCTGCATGCGCGCGAGGCCGCGCTCGCCCGCGCGCAGCACGCGCTCGACGACACCGTCGTGCGCGCGCCGCACGACGGGCTCGTGACGGGCCTGTCGGTGCTCGTCGGCGAGACCCTCGCGCCGAACCAGTCGATCTTCACGCTGATCGACGCGCGCGAATGGTTCGCGGTCGGCAATTTCCGCGAGACGGCGCTCAAGCACATCGAAGTCGGCGACTGCGCGACCGTCTATTCGATGATCGACCGCGGCCGCGCGATGACGGGCAAGGTCGTCGGCATCGGCGCGGGGATCGCGGACAGCGACCGCATCAACCTGCCGCGCTCACTGCCGATCGTGCAGCGCTCGGTGAACTGGGTGCACGTCGCGCAGCGCTTCCCGGTGCGCGTGAAGCTCGACGAACCCGACGGCAAGCTCGTGCGCGTCGGCGCGAGCGCGATCGTCGAGGTGCGGCATGGCTCAGCCTGCCGCTGACGTCCGGCCGCCCGGCCCGCGCGAACTCCTGCGTCTGCTCGCGCCGTTTCCGGGCCGCGCGTCGATGGCCGTGCGGGTCGCGCTGATCTGCACGCTGACCGTGCTCGTGACGAGCGCGTACGGCACGCCGGAAGCCGCGATCTCCGCTTACGTGGTGTTCTTCCTGAACCGGGCCGACCGCGTGACGAGCGTCGTGCTCGCCACGGCGATGATGCTGGTCATTACGGTCGTGATCGCGCTCGTGCTCGGCGTCGCGATCTTCAGCATCGAGTATTCGGTGCTGCGGGTCGCGTGCATGGCCGTGCTGTCGGTCGGGCTGCTCTACCTGACGTCGGCCAGCAAGCTGCGCCCCGTCGGCGCGATCCTCGCGATGATCGTCGGCTTCGGGCTCGACGAGCTCGGCCTCGTGCCGGGCGGCGAAGCCGCGACGCGCGCGCTGCTCTATACGTGGCTGATGGTCGCGATCCCGGTCGGCATCGCGATCGTCGTCAACCTGCTGATCGCGCCGTCGCCGCGCCGGCTCGCGCTCGCGCAGCTCGCGAAGCGGCTGCGGCTCGCCGCGCAACGGCTGCGCGGCGAAGATGACGGGCGCGATACCGATGACGTGCGGGATGACGTGCGCGCCGCGTTCGACGCGAGCCTGCGCGAAGGCGACAAGCAGCTCCTGACCTGGCTCAAGCTGTCGAAGCTCGAAGGCACGTCGTCCGCCGCCGACGTCGCCGCGCTGCGGCAGGCCGTCGCGTCGAGCACCGCGATCCTCGTCGCGGTCGCGCTGGCGGACCGCGAGCCCGGCGCACGGCTGCCCGACGCGTTCGCCGCGCCGGTCGCCGCGACGCTCGACCAGATGGCCGGCATGCTCGAGCAAGGCGGCTATCCGGTCGACGTGACGCTCGCGCTTCCGCCGGCCGATGCGCTGGCGCCGCTCGCCCGCGTCGTCGCGACGGACCTGCACGCGGCGATCACGCGCTTCGCGGAACCCGGCGCGACGGCCGCCGCGCCGCCCGTCGACGCGAACGCGCCCGCCGCAGGCAACGCCGCCGAACCCGCCGCGCCGCCGCCCGCCGCGCGCGGCGGCTTCTTCCTGCCGGACGCGCGCACCAATCCCGATCACATCCGCTATGCGCTGAAGACGACGGTCGCGGCGATGTTCTGCTACCTGCTCTACTCGCAGCTCGACTGGTCCGGCATCCATACGTGCTTCATCACCTGCTACATGGTGTCGCTCGGCTCGACCGCCGAAACGGTCGAGAAGCTCACGCTGCGGATCGCCGGCTGCATCGTCGGCGCGCTGGCCGGCACCGCGGCGCTGGTGTTCGTGGTGCCGTCGCTGTCGTCGATCGGCCATCTGATGGCGCTCGTGTTCGCCGGCGCGGGGCTCGCCGCATGGGTCGCGTTCGGGTCGCCGCGGATCGCGTATGCGGGTTTCCAGATCGCCTTCGCGTTCTTCCTGTGCGTGATCCAGGGCGCGGGCCCGGGCTTCGACCTGACGCTCGCGCGCGACCGCACGATCGGCATCCTGCTCGGCAACGTCGTCGTGTATCTCGTGTTCACGCGCATCTGGCCGGTCAGCATCGGCAAGCAGGTCGACGCGGCGCTCGCCGCGCTGGTCGACCAGTGGCGGCGGCTCGCGCAGATCGCGCAGCCGGCCGAACGGCGCGCGCAGGCGGCCGAAGCCTTTGCGCGCCACGGCGCGATCGCGCAGGATCTCGGCCTGATCCATTACGAACCGTCGTGGGTGCGGCCCGCGCCCGCGTGGCTCGCCGCGCGGCGGCGCGCGCTCGCGGAACTCGGCGCGCTCGAAGGCCCGCTGTTCCTGCTCGCCGAACGCGCGCCGGGCGATGCGGCGATCGGCGCGCAGCTTGCGCGCGTGGCCGAGCGGCGCGACGCGGAGTCGGGAACGGGCGCCGAGCGTCATGCGCCTGCCGCCGCGCGCACGACCGACGACGCACGACCGCCTGCGCAGGACGCGCGCCACGACGCCCCGACGTCGTCCCGACCGTCCGGCGACCGCGCCGACCCTGCGCGTGACGCCCTGCTGAACCTGATCGACGCGCGGCTCGCACGCATCGCCGACGCCGCCCGTCAAGCCACATCGAAGGAGCTTCACCCCCATGCGCCTACCTGAACCGCCGGCCGCCTCGATCGCCGCGGCCGCCCTCGCGACCGCCGTCGCGCTGGCCGGCTGCGCGACGTCGTCGCTCGATCTGGCGCCAGAGGCGTCCGACCGCCCGTGGCAGCCGCCGACGTCGGCAGCGGGCGAGATCGTGCCGGGCGCGGCGCCCGCCCACGCGCCGCGCGCGCCGCACGACTACACGCTGCCCGCCACGCCCGCGCTCGCAGCCGTGCCGCCGCCCGCCGCGCTCGATGCAGCGCACGCGTATACGCTCCCCGAACTGATCGACCTCGCCGAATCGACGAACCCGTTGACCCGCATCGCGTGGAACGACGCGCGCAACGCGGCGCTCGCGGTCGGCATCGCGAAGACCGCGTATCTACCGCAACTCTCCGCGACCGCGATGGGCGCCTACCAGAGCAGCCACGGCTCGACCACGACGCCGCTCGGCACCGGCTCGAGCGACACGACCGTGCACGGCACGATCTCGGCGCTGTCGCTGCAATGGCTGCTGTTCGACTTCGGCGGCCGGGCCGCGCGCGTCGAAGCGGCCGAACAGGCGTCGATCGTGTCGAACGTCGCGTTCACGGCCGTCCACCAGCAGGTGATCCACGACGTGACCATCGCGTATTACCGGTACGAAGCATCGCGATCGCGCGCGCTCAGCGCGCGGCAAAGCCTCGCCAACGCCGATGCGATCGCCGCGGCCGCCCGCGCGCGGCTCAAGCAGGGCGTCGGCACCGTCGTCGAAGTCGCGCAGGCGACGCAGAACCGTGCGCAGGCCAATCTCGCGCTCGTCGAGGCAAGCGGCGCCGAGAGCGACGGCTACCTGGGCCTCGTCTCCGCGCTCGGCATTTCGCCGCTGTCGAAGCCGACGATCGCGGCGCTGCCGCCGCGGCCGCTGCCGCCGGCGCTGCGCGCGTCGGTCGACTCGATCGTCGCGGACGCGATCGCGCGCCGCCCCGACCTGCAGAGCGCGTATGCGCTCGAAAACGCCAACCGCGCGAAGGTGAAGGCGGCGCAGGCCGAGTTCATGCCGAAGGTGTTCATGTCCGCGTCGACCTCGTACAGCAGCGGCGGCACGGCGATCACCGCGCTGCCGGCGATCGGCCAGCAGGCGCCGACCGTCAACCTGAACGGCAGCCGCTACGGCGGCGGCGTGTTCGTCGGCGTGACGATCCCGCTGTACGACGGCGGCCTGCGCTCGGCGGTGCTGATGCAGGCGCGCAACGACGCCGAGAGCGCGTCGGCGCGGCTGACGCGCACGAAGGAGGACGCGGTCCGGCAGATCGTCGCCGCGCAGAACGCGCTGCAGACGAGCCTCGCGTCGCACGAGGCCGCGACGGCGCTCGTCGCCGCCGCGCAGACGACCTACGATGCCGCGCTGAGCGCGTACCGCAACGGCGTCGGCTCGGTGACCGACGCGACGCTCGCGCAGAGCCAGCTGCTCGCGGCGAAGAATGCGGACGTCGACAGCTACTGCGGCGCGTTGTCGGCCGCCGCCACGCTCGCGCTCGCCACGGGGACGATCGGGTCCGCGCAATGACCGGCACGGGAGACGGCTTGCGCCGCGCCGCCTCCCGCCCGCCCGCCGCCGAACCCGCCGCCGACCGGGTTGACGCGCCCGAGCGCCGCCCACTAGAATGCCGCCCATTCTTCCTTCAGGAACCATCGTGGACAGTTGCAGCACTCCGTTGCGTGCGCTTCTCGCCGCCTGAACGCCTGTCCGCCGCAGTTCTCCTGCCCCGGCTCGCGTTCCCGCGAGCCCGCACGCCGCCCCGTTTCACATTCGATGACGCATTCGCGCGGTACAGTACCGCGCGGCGACCGCCATCGCGCCGCCGCCCGGCCGGGTGTCGACGCGATGCCGGGCTGCATGCGCACCCCGTACGGCAGGACAACTCATGACTTTCGATTTCGCACTTCGTCTTTTCACCGCGTTCGCCTGTGGCGTCGCGATCGGCCTCGAACGCCAGATGCGCCAGCGCACCGCGGGCCTGCGCACGATCACGCTGGTCGCGAGCGGCGCCTGCCTGTTCGTGACGCTCGGCGTGCTGACCGGCAACGGCGTCGCGGGCGTCACGCAGATCGCCGCATACGTCGTGTCGGGCGTCGGCTTCCTCGGCGGCGGCGTGATCATGCGCGACAAGGGCTCGATCCAGGGCATCAACACGGCCGCGACGCTGTGGTGCTCGGCCGCCGTCGGCGTGCTGTCGGGCTCCGGCCATTACGTGCCCGCGCTGGCCGGCACGGGCGTCGTGCTGCTCACCAACACGGTGCTGCGCGGCGTCAGCCAGGCGATCAACGCGACGCCCGTGTCGAACGCCGATCTCGTGCGCGAATACCAGATCACCGTGATCTGCCTCGCGGCGGACGAGGTGCACATCCGCACGCTGCTGTCGAATTCGATGTACGCGAAACCGCTGTCGTTCCAGAGCCTGACGAGCGAGGACGTGCCCGACCAGCCCGACCGGCTGAAGGTCACCGCGACGCTGAAGCTGCATCCGAAGGATCAGCAGAAGCTCGAGCAGATCGCGAGCCGGATGAGCATGGAGAAGAGCATCTCCAGCGTGAGCTGGACCGCGAAGGAAGCGGAACCGCTGATGGAGTGACGCGGGCGCAGCGGCGCGCCCGCGCCGCCCGTCAGGGCGTATCGATCAACCCGGCCGAGATCGCCTTGACGACCGCCTGCACCTTGTTGGTCGCGCCGAGCTTCTCGAGGATGTTGTTGACGTGGAAGTTGACCGTCCGCTCGGAGATGTTGAGGATCTGGCCGATCTCGCAAGCGGTCTTGCCTTCGGCCGTCCAGCACAGCACTTCGCGCTCGCGCGCGGTCAGCACGACGTTCGCCTCCGGCGCCAGCTTCGGCACCATGAAGCCGCTCATCAGCGAATGCGACAGGTTCGCGAGCCAGTTGGTCTGCAGCGTCAGCATGTTGATCTCGGCGGGCGTGAGCCGGTCGGCATGGCGCGCGATGCTCAACAGGCCGAACGCGCCGCGCGCCGCCCAGCTCGACTGCGCGACGCCGACCGCGAGGCCGGATGCGCGCGCGTCCGCCCACAGCGGCGACGCGCCGGCCTTGTCGGCGTCCGGCCAGACGATCAGGTTGGTGCCGAGCGCGCCGTCGCGAACCGTCGAATCGATGTCGATGTAGTTCTGCTCCTGGTAGTGTGCCATCCAGCCGTCCGGATAGGTGTCGAAGATCGCGACGGCCGGCTTCGACACCGGCAGCGGCACCCGAATCCCGTAACAGCAATACTCGAAGCCCAGGCGCTTCGAATACGCGGCGATCCGCTGGAAGAGTTGCTGCTCATCTTCAGCGGCGCTGAATTGATGGTAGGCATCCTGCCAACGTAGTTCCATTCGTTCTCCGACAGGTCACGCTGTCATACTTATCAGGTTTCAGCGTCAGGTGAGGCTGATACATTCCGCGCATGACTTCACCTTTGCTGCAACCCATCCATGGTCCGTCCCCGGACGGTTACGTGCGTCTTTCCGAAAGCGCACTGGCCGAGCTTGCGCTCGATCATGTCGCGAGCGGCCTGGATCCGGCGCTGCTCGCGGAGCTGCAAAACTGCGCGGTCGATGCCCGCCTCGCCGGCTACACCGAGTGGCAACGCCCTGCCCGCGCGGGCGTCGCTTACGTGACGCTCGGCTGGGACTGGTATCTCGAGCGCGCGTCAGGCGCGTTCGTGATCGCCGGCGGCGACGTCCGCAGCAACGTGATGGCCGTCGACGCCACCGGCGCCGACATCGGCATGTTCCGCACCGCCGCCGCGCTCGTGGCCCGCCTCGCCCGCCTCGACTGGCCCGCCGCCGTCGCGGCCGCCGTCTTCGCGCATCACGACGCGCATCATGCCCGGCCGACGCTCCAGTGACAACCCGGCGCATGAATTCATCCGACGATTGACGCCCAGGCGCTCTTTATAAGCAAATCCGCGCCGGTTTTCAATCCCGCCCTTCAAGAAACCGATACCACGTCGCGGTCGGCTTTTTTCGCCCGTCACCCTGTAAGAGTTACCAGTTACCCCCCCTCGGGACGCGCGCTGTAATGCACGCACTCCAAGCAAAGACCCGAGGACACCCATGCAGACCTTCGTTCACGAGGAAGGGCGGCTGCCACACGAACTTGCAGCGGATATCGGCCGCTACCGGCGCCGTGTATTCGTCGAGCAGCTCGGATGGGCGCTCCCGTCTGCGGACGAAATCTACGAGCACGACCAGTTCGACCGCGACGATACCGTCTACGTGTTCGCGCGGAACGGCGACGGCGAGATGTGCGGTTGCGCGCGCCTGCTGCCGACGACGAGCCCCTACCTGCTGGACACCTTGTTCGCCGATCTGCTCGCGGAAGACCTGACGCCGCCGCGGTCGGCCGCGGTGTGGGAGCTGTCGCGCTTTGCCGCGACGGGCGAGGACGGCTCGACGGAAGCCGCCGCATGGGCGGTGCGTCCGATGCTGGCCGCGGTCGTCGAGTGCGCGGCGCAGCTCGGCGCGCGGCAGCTGATCGGCGTGACGTTCGCCAGCATGGAGCGCCTGTTCCGCCGCATCGGCGTGCATGCGCACCGGGCCGGCCCGCCGAAGATGATCGACGGCAGGATGGTGGTCGCCTGCTGGATCGATATCGATCCGCAAACGTTCGCAGCACTTGGAATCGTCCCGGGAAGCGGCGCCCGGCAAGCCATCGCCGCCTGAGCACATCCATTCCGCTCGGGCGCAATCGTATTCGAAGGAGAGTCAACGTGGACCACTCAACGGTCTTTCGCTCGATGATGCCGGAGTTGACGCGCGCCGACGGCGCGCGCATCGCCGTCGCGTACCCGTCGTTTCCCGAGCCGCTGCCGCTCGTGCGGCTCGACCGCCACGGGCTCGTGTTCCGCACCGGGGGCCCTGCGCCGCTCGTCTGCGGACTGCCGCGCGCGGCCACGCTGCTGGCCCGGAACGAGCCGCTCTGCTCGCTGCGCCTCGTGATTCGCGACGTCGCCGCGACCGGCGACGGCCACCATGACCTGACGATGCAGCCGTCGTGCGCCGCCAGCGACGAACTGCTGTGGCACACGCTGCGCGACCGCGAGCCTTACCGGCACATCGGGCACCCGCTCGCGCCCGTCGTCGACACCGCAGCCGCAGCCGGCTCGAAAGACGATCGGCACGGCCCGGCGCCCGCGCCGATCGCCGGCACCGACGGCACCGCGCGCCTGTCGCGCAGCGCGGCGTTCCGCCTGTCGTGCCGCACCGACGCGCTGTTCTTCGCGGACTGGCTCGAGTATCACTTCGACGAGCTTCGCGCGCTCGCGCAACGGCACACGCCGCAACTGCAGCTCAATCAGCTCGAGCGGCAGCTCGCCGACGACGAGGTCGACGTGCGCTTCGTCTACGACATCGACGGGCACGCGACCCGGCACGAACTGAACGACTGCGCGCGCGAAGCCTGCGCGTGGATCGAAACGGAAATGCGCGACAAGTTCGCGCTGCCGATCGCCCACGAACGGCTCGGCAGCCATCGGGCGCGCGGCGTGGACATGCGTGCGCACCGGGCCTCTTGAGTTGCAGGAATACAACAGGCGATCAATTGCCGGTTGCCGGCGCTAGGGTTTTCCCTTAAATTTACGTCTGTCTCCTCCATGTCTCCAAACATGGTTTCGGCCCGCTCAAGCAGCGGGCTTTTTTATTGCCTGCGCGCGGCGCACCGCGTTACTTGCCGGCGAAATCCGCGCTGCCCGGCTCCATGAAGTAAAGCACGGCAAAGACGAGCGCAATCAGTGCCGCCAGTACGAGCAGCAAGCGCATCCATCCCTTTTTCGTCGTCGGCGGACTGACGAGGTCGAGCCCCTCGCCGGAAAGGATCGCAAGCACCACGGCGATCAACGCAGCCAGCGCCACCGTGCCCTTCGCGACGAACCCGAACAGGCTTTCCAGCGCTGCCGCCCATCGAGACTGACGGTATGGCCCTGCGACGGGCCGCCGAAGCTCCGGTTTACGATCGTTCACATTGTTTGCCGGCAACGGGGTTCGTTCGAACGTGCGGCAAGCGCATCATCGGCGCGCACACGAGCCAAACATCCGTCATCGGGTCGGCGCCGAACCTGCGCCGACGGTCATGCGCTCCAGTTGCCGGACGATTTCCGCACGCAGTTGATCCGGCATGCGCTGGCAACCCAGCAGATCCCAGAGCCACAGGCCATCGGCAGCGAGCCTGCAGATCATCAGCGTCGCGGCCTGCTCGAGCGGCACCGGATCGGGGCGGCTCAATTCGCTGATCGGCGCTGACCAGCGTTCGCGCGCGTCGGGTTCACTCACCATCGACGCAACCAGGACGCGCAGCACATCCGTGCTGGCCGCCGGATTCTTCTGGTCGAGCATCGTGCGCATATATGCGCGCGAGGCCGCGCCGGCCGGCTCCGGATCCGCGGCGATCCGTTCCGCCACCTGCCCGGAAAACCGCGCGACCGTTTGCTCGAAGAGCGCGTCGAGCAACCCTTGCTTGTTGGCGAAGTGATATTGCAGCGCGCCCTTCGTCACGCCGGCGCGCTCGGCCACCGCGTCCAGCGTGAGCGCCTGCACGCCATGCCGGGTGGCAAGGTCCGACGCGGCGGCGAGAAGCTGCGAGCGCACCTGCTCCGGCGCCTTCTTGCGCCGCACGCCGGAAGCGGCCGAGGCGGCAGGCGTCGATGCTCGTTCTGCCGCTTGCGCGCGGGCGGCCTTCGCCGCTCCGGTCGGCATGGACGCGTCGCGTGGCGCTGTGTCGGGGTGTTTTTTCATACGCGGATCTTATCATCGCCCCCTCTCCGATAAAACATTCCATCCGGATGGTATTATCCGCGCCATGAAACCGAACCACGCTATCTCCCCGTCCTCGCTCGACGCCGCCATCCTCCGCGGACGCGACGCCCTCTCAGGCCTCCAGCAGCCGGACGGCAGCTGGTGTTTCGAACTGGAATCCGACGCGACGATCACCGCGGAATACATCCTGATGATGCATTTCATGGACAGGATCGATGAGGTTCGCCAGGAAAACATGGCGCGCTACCTGCGCGCGATCCAGCGGGTCGAAACGCACGGCGCATGGGACCTGTACGTCGACGGCGCCCCGGACATCTCATGCAGCGTGAAGGCGTATTTCGCGCTGAAGGCGGCGGGCGATTCCGAGCACGCGCCGCACATGATCCGCGCGCGGGAAGCCATCCTGAAGCTCGGCGGCGCGGCCCGCTCGAACGTGTTCACGCGCATCCTGCTCGCGACGTTCGGTCAGGTGCCGTGGCGCGCGGCGCCGTTCATGCCCATCGAGTTCGTGCTGTTCCCGAAGTGGGTGCCGATCTCGATGTACAAGGTCGCCTACTGGGCGCGCACGACGATGGTGCCGCTGCTCGTGCTGTGTTCGCTCCGGGCGCGCGCGCGCAATCCGCGCAACGTCTCGATCGCCGAACTCTTCGTCACGCCGCCCGACGAGGAGCGCCACTACTTTCCGCCCGCCAAGGGCATGCGCCGGCTCTTTCTGGCGCTGGACCGCACGGTCCGGCATCTCGAGCCGCTGCTGCCGCGCCGCCTGCGGCAACGCGCGATCCGGCACGCCGAAGCGTGGTGCGCGGAGCGGATGAACGGCGAAGACGGGCTCGGCGGCATCTTTCCGCCGATCGTGTACAGCTACCAGATGATGGAAGTGCTCGGCTACCCGGAAGACCATCCGCTGCGGCGCGACTGCGAAGACGCACTCGAGAAGCTGCTGGTCACGCGTGCGGACGGCAGCGTGTATTGCCAGCCCTGCCTCTCTCCGGTGTGGGACACCGCGTGGAGCACGATGGCGCTCGAACAGGCCCGCGGCGTGACGCCAGCGGCGCCGGGCGCGCAGACCTCCGACCGTGACCTCGACGCGCGCATTGCGCGCGCGTACGACTGGCTGGCGACGCGCCAGGTGAACGACCTGGAAGGCGACTGGCGTGAAAACGCGCAGTCCGGCACGCAGCCGGGCGGATGGGCGTTTCAGTACGCGAACCCGTACTACCCCGATATCGACGACAGCGCGGTCGTCACGGCGATGCTCGACCGCCGGGGCCGTGCGCAGGCAAGGACATCGGGCAAGAATCCTTACGCGGAACGCGTCACGCGCGCGCTCGACTGGATGCGCGGGCTGCAATCGCGCAACGGCGGCTTCGGCGCCTTCGATGCCGATTGCGATCGCCTGTATCTCAACGCGATTCCGTTCGCCGATCACGGCGCGCTGCTCGATCCGCCGACCGAGGATGTATCGGGCCGCGTGCTGCTGTGCTTCGGCGTCACGAAGCGCCCCGCAGACCGGGCGGCGGCCGCGCGCGCCGTCGAGTACGTGAAGCGCACCCAGCAGCCCGACGGAAGCTGGTGGGGCCGCTGGGGCACGAACTACCTGTACGGTACGTGGAGCGTGCTGGCCGGCCTCGCGCTCGCCGGCGAGGACAAGTCGCAGCCCTGCATCGCGCGCGCACTCGACTGGTTGAGCGCGCACCAGCATGCGGACGGCGGCTGGGGCGAGACGAACGACAGCTACGCGAACCCGCAGCTCCGCGCGACCAACTACGGCGAGAGCACGTCGAACTGCACCGCGTGGGCGCTGCTCGCGCAGATGGCGTTCGGCGACTGGCAGTCCGATTCCGTGCGCCGCGGCATCGCCTATCTGCTGTCGGTCCAGCAGGACGACGGCTTCTGGTGGCATCGCTCGCACAACGCGCCGGGATTTCCGCGCATCTTCTACCTCAAGTACCACGGCTACACCGCGTACTTTCCGCTGTGGGCGCTCGCGCGCTATCGGCGCCTCGCCGGTGCGCAGGCCGCGCCATCCGCGCCGGGTCCCGGTGCGGCCGCAACGATCGCCGATCCGGCTGTCGCGTAACCGCGCGGCCCGTTCGGCACGCGCGGCATCCGGCGAATGCCGCGCGTGCTGCGCGCCGGCCGGCGGCCTATCATTGCAGCTTCGCCGACCGCGTCATCCCCCGCTCATGCAAGCCCATCTGCGCATTGCCCGCCCCGTCAGCCATCTCGCCGCAACCGAGCGCATGTATCGCGATGCGTTCGGGCTCACGGTACTCGCCAGGTTTCAGGACCACGACGGCTTCGACGGCGTGATGCTCGGGCGCGAAGGCATGGACTACCACTTCGAGTTCACGCACTGCCGAACGCATCCCGTCGCACCGGCCCCGACGCCGGAAGACCTGATCGTCTTCTATCTGCCTGACAGCGAAATCTGGAAGGCCGCATGCGCCCGCGCGACGGCGCACGGGTTCGTCCGCGTGAAAGCGTTCAATCCGTATTGGGAAGTGTCCGGCCAGACGTTCGAAGACCTCGACGGATACCGGATCGTCCTGCAAAACGCCGCGTGGCCTCGATGAGCCGACGCATCGATACGCAGATCCGTCAGCGGGAAGCCGCACGCGGCCGCGCGACGTACACGACATGCCGGCGCAACGGATGCCCGTCCGCAAGCGCCGGATGATCGAAATCCAGCATGGGCTGCCGCTGCATGCCGATACGCTGCATCAGGCGTTGCGATCGAAGATTGGCATCCGCGGTCCACGCGAAGATATCCGCCAGCCCGATCCGCTGAAACCCGTCGGCCAGTACGCACGACGCCGCTTCGCTCATGTACCCGTGCCCCCACGCGGCACGCGCTTGCCGCCATGCGATCTCCACGCAAGGCGCCGGCGGATGACCGTCCCGCTTCTCGTGATGCAGCCCGCAAAGGCCGATCAACATGCGGTCGACCTTGCGCTCGACCGCCCACAGGCCAAAACCGTGCACGTCGAAATGCGCGTCGAACCGATCGATGTCGGCGCGCGCGTCGGCTACCGTCATGGGGCCGCGCGCAAGCCACGCCGTCACCTCGGCATCGGCATGCATCGACGCGAATGCCTCGGCATCACCCGGCCGCCACCGGCGCAGCGTCAGGCGCTCCGTCGCAATCTCCAGTGAAGCGCTCATTCGTTGCCCGGATTATTTCGTCGACAGCACTGCCGCCGCAAAACGTTGCGCACGCGACCATCTCACCGCGCATCACCATCGGCACGACGCATGAAAAAAGCCGGACGAACCGGCTTCGATTGCGTACCGCGGCGATCCGAAACTCCGCATCGAAATGCAGGCCACGGCGACGCGCCGATGCGCGTCACTCGTTTTCCTCGAAGTAATGGCCAAACTTGGCCTGCTTGGTGCGGATATAACGCTCGTTTTCCTCGCGCACCGGCACTGCCAGCGCGACTCGCTCGCACACGGGGATGCCGTGTTTCACGAGCGTGTCGAATTTCTTCGGATTGTTGCTCATCAGGCGCACCGACGTCACGCCGAGGATGCGCAGGATCGCGGCGGCGGAATCGTATTCGCGCGCGTCGTCGGGCAGGCCGAGGTCGAGATTCGCCTCGACGGTATCCCGCCCCTGCTCCTGCAGCGCATACGCGCGGATCTTGTTGCTCAGGCCGATGCCGCGCCCTTCGTGGCCGCGCAGGTACAGCAGCACGCCGCGGTCTTCCGCGGCGATATAGCGCAACGCGAGATCGAGCTGCTCGCCGCAGTCGCAGCGATACGAGCCGAACACGTCGCCGGTCAGGCATTCGGAATGCAGCCGCGTCAGCACGGACTGCTCGCCGGCAACGTCGCCCATGACGAGCGCAAGGTGTTCGGCGTCGCTACCCGAGACGCGGAAGGCATACGACGTGAACGTGCCGTAGCGCGTGGGCAGCGACGCGGTTGCGACGAGCGTCACGCACTCGTCGGCCCGGCCATTGCCCTGCGTGGGCGGTTGGGGACGCGAAGACATCATGAAATCAATCGAACGATCAGGAATATAGGAATTTTCTGGATGGCACGTGACGGCAGTTTACCGCTAATCTGCAATCTGTCACGCGCCGCTGCCGCGCACCCGTCTATACTGGACCAATCGGGTGCCGCGCATCACGCCCAGCCTTCCCTGCATTGTCTCGCACACGGAGAAAGCGTATGAGCACGACTGTCGCGCAGATTCTCAAGGCCAAGCCGGAATCCGGCCGCACCATCTACACCGTCAGGAAAACCGACCTCGTCTACGACGCCATCAAGCTGATGGCCGAGAAAGGCATCGGCGCGCTGCTGGTCATGGATGGCGACGACATATCCGGCATCGTCACCGAGCGCGACTACGCGCGCAAGATCGTGCTGCAGGACCGTTCGTCGAAAGCCACGCGCGTCGAGGAGATCATGACCGCGAAGGTCCGCTACGTCGAACCCTCGCAATCCAGCGACGAATGCATGGCGCTGATGACCGAGCACCGGATGCGCCACCTGCCTGTCCTCGACGACGGCAAGCTGATCGGCCTCATCTCGATCGGCGACCTCGTCAAGAGCGTGATTGCCGACCAGCAGTTCACGATCAGCCAGCTCGAACACTACATTCACGGAACCCCGGCCGTCACGTCCGTCTGACGGCGCTCCCGGCAAAAAAGGCCCAAACGCGCGAGCGTCTGGGCGAGAAAGCCGCCGAAATGCGGCGACGGAGGTTCTGCTCCTGCTTGCGGGCGACGCGCGTGTCAGGCGCGCGTCGCTCGGCGGTGTTGGATGCGTGCGGGCAGACCCGGGATAGTCGGTTCAGTCGCCGAAATAGACCGAATTCACAGGATTCGGCGCTTCCCGCATCGGGCGGCCCGACTGCGCCGCGCCGGTCGCCACGGCGCCGTAGCCGCTCGTATCGGCGTGTGCGAGCATCGGCTGGCTCGGCTGGATCCGCTGCTCGGCGGCCTGGATGTCGGCCGGATACTGCGAATCGGAAGCCAGGGGCTTATAGCCGTTCTGTTCGAGCTGAACGAGTTCCGCCTTGACCTGGTCGCGGGTCAAGCCCTGCTCCGACTGCGCGAACGACGCGATCGGGGTGGCAAGGACGGAAGCGGCAATCGCTGCGTAGATGATCGACTTCATGATGACTTACCTCCGAGGATGTTCTGTTTTTCACGTCGCTTCCGGCAGGGTTGTCTGAAGCGATTGAGTTCAGTCTAGTCGCCGAACGACCAAGGGGAAACCCTTAGTTTGAACATACTGCGTTGCGTTTTTGGAAAAAATCAGACGCTTCTCGGGGGCCATCGCCCGCTCACTTACGCCAATTCGACAACAATCCCTGACAAATCGCTGACACTTCGATCACCGGCTTTCCGGGGTGTTGTACAATCGTAAGGTCTTATACGACTGACGAATTCTCACCCACCATGCGCGCACGCCTGCTTCCCGCTGTTTCGCCGTCCTATCCGGGCGGCCTGCGCGCGTTCGCCGGCAATCCGGCGCATCCCCTCGCTCGACGCGCGGCCCAGGCTCCGCTCGCCCCTGCCCGGCGCTTGATCTGACCAGCCAGTCTCCACCCGGAGCCAAGTCAGACAGGCTCCGGGCGATCCACGTAGGCAAGCCCCGCCTGCCCCTGCCGATCATTTGGAGAACTGCCATGAAACAACGCCTTTATCAGCTGACCGAACTCGACGTCGCTCGCCTCGAGAAACATGCCGAACACAACCCGCGCTTCCAGGCGATGCTTGACGCATTGCTCGAACGCGCCGATATCGTCCAGCCCGACGCCATCAAGGCGAACGTCGTCACGATGAACTCGCAGATCACGCTGCTCGACGAGACGAACCACGAGAAGACGACCTGGACGATCGTCTATCCGGAGCACGCCAATCTCGAGCAAGGACGCCTGAACGTCTTTTCGCCGGTCGGCATGGCGCTGCTGGGCACGCAGCGCGGCCAGCTGGTGAAGGTGATGCAGCCGAGCGGCACGGAAAAGCTGATGAAGGTCGCGGAAATCGTGTTCCAGCCGGAGGCCAACGGCGAATACACGCGTTGACACGACCCTGTGAGCGGAAGGCGGCGGCCGCGCCGTCTGCCGAAAATGGAAAAAGCGAGGCTTCCTGACTGGATGCCTCGCTTTTTTCTGTCCGGGTCAACGGACGAAAAAAAAGGCGCCCGAAGGCGCCTTTTTCAGAGCTGGTTACCCAGCTGTCACGCTTAGAAGCGGTGACGCAGACCAACCGTTGCTGCGGTTTGGTTGATCGACGAGCTTGCTGCGTTGCCAGTGTTGTCGCCGTCGTAGATCGACGCGCCGACCTTGTTACCCTTCGCGCCGCGCTGGTACACAGCTTGTGCGTACACGTCCGTGCGCTTCGACAGTGCGTAGTCAGCCTGCACGCCGAACTGGTTCCAGTGCGAGTTGCCACCTTCAACCTTCGTGTTCGTGTACGTGTAAGCTGCGCCCAGGCCGAGAGCCGGCGTCAGGTTGTACTTTGCGCTGACTTCGTAGTTATCGGTGCGTTGCGTCGGAGCAGCGCTAGCCTGGTTGTCAATGCGCGACTGCGTCCATGCAGCACCGACTTGTGCCGGGCCGAATGCGTAGCCAGCCGCCACACCGTACGTACGGTTACGGCCTTGGAGCAGGTTGGTCGTCGCGCCCGACGTGTTGTCGCCGACGTTCGCTTGCGAGTACGCTGCACCCAGCTTCAGGCCTTGGAACTGGTACGCTGCACCGGCGCTGTACGCACGGTTGTTGCCGAAGTTCGTGTTGTTCGAGAACGAGTACGTGCCGCCGAACTGCAGGCCAGCGTAGTTCGCGCTCGTGAACTTGACCGTGTTGTTCAGCGCGACGTCACCGTTCGTGCTCAGGCGGTCATTGTTGGCGCGGTGCGCGAAGTACGTGCCGCCCCAGGTGCCCGTTGCCGTCAGCGGCGCCAGGTAGTCTTGAACTGCGTCATACTGCTTGCCCAGCGTGACCGTGCCGTACTGGCTCGACAGGCCGACGAACGCTTGGCGGTTGAACATGCCGTTGTTGTTCGAGAACTTGCCGTTGCCGATGTTGAAGCCGCTTTCCAACGTGAAGATTGCCTTCAGGCCGCCACCGAGGTCTTCCGAACCACGCAGGCCGAAGCGGCTTTGGTCAACGCCGCTGCCCATCGAGAACAGCGACTTGCCGCCGTTTGCGGTTGCGACGTTGCTCTTGTAGGTGATGCCTGCGTCCAGCACGCCGTACAGCGTGACGCTGCTTTGCGCGTGAGCGACGGTTGCGAACGATGCTGCAGCTGCTGCAACGATCAGAGTCTTGTTCATTCGTGGAGCTCCCTTCTATAAAAAGAGGCAGGTCTCGCGACCTTGTTCATAAACGGTCTGCAACCGCCCGGAAACGCCATCGGTCCTGCTGGCTGCGTCCGGATAGTTGCCCGTTTGGGAACCGTGAGTTTAGGGGTGTACCCTAGGGGAGCGATTCGCAAATAAAGAAATAAGCTTTTCCATAAATAGAAATAATGAAAACAGGGCCGCGTTATAAGTATTTGTTTTGACGATTCTTTTTGGCGTCTTGACGGGGGATTTTTGGTTGCATTCATCCCAACATTCGTCCGTGTCACCGTCTTGACGGTTGCATAGAAACAACAAGCGGAATCGTACAAATGACACAAATTCGGCAATTTTTACCTGATTCAATCTCAAATATTGAGCTTCCGGCGTCCGGAACCGGCGCACGGACGGCAAACTTCCGACGAATAGCCGCAACGCCGGTGATTCCACCTGTGCACGAACCGCGGCGTCATCCAGGTGATCGCGGCGGCCGTGACATGCCGTAACAGCCTTGACCGGGCGCGTAACCCGAGCGTTGCGCAGGCAGGCTAAGGTACGACGAACCCGACAGCAGAACAGGACACGTGATGAATCGACGCTCGTTGTTGCGCGCCATCGGACTGACCGCCGCCTTTGCCGGCAGCGCCGCATGGCTTCGCCTCGCCTCCGCCCAGCCCGCTCCGCCCGTCTACCGGCCGTCCGGCCCCCACCGCGTGCCCGGCGGCCCGCCCTACGACGACCGCCCGGGCGTCGCGCCGCCGCCGTTGCGCCATGACCGTCGCCCGCCGCCGCCACGGCCGCACGGCTATCTCTGGACAGACGGCTACTGGCGCTGGCAAGGCGGGCAATATAGATGGATACCCGGCCGCTGGATCGCACGACGCCCCGGTCATCGCTGGATTCCCGGCTACTGGCGGCGGCAGGGGCCGACATGGGTGTACGTCGACGGCTATTGGCGCTAGCCGGAAGCCGCAAGTTCAAGTCGCCTTGCCCGCTGGCACACCGCAGGCAAGAACCGCGAAACAGCAACGTCGATCGGGCCGGCGCGGCATGCTGAACGTCACTCCCCCCGGAATCGCCGCTCACGCACGTCGCCGTCTCGCTAACGCGCGTGGCGGCGGCGTGCGTCGCAGATCGCGCGATGGTTCTCGTCCGCCCACTGGATCAGCGTGCGCATGGGCACGAGAAACGACCGACCAAGCGCGGTCAGCTCGTACTCGACGCGCGGCGGCACCTCGGCGAACAGCGTGCGGCTGACGAAGCCGTCCTGCTCCAGCCGCTTGAGCGTGCGCGACAGCATCTGCCTGGAAATGTCGCCGATCGCACGGCCGAGCTCATTGAAACGCAAGGTTCCGTCGGCGAGCGCCTCGAGCACGAGCAGGCTCCACTGGTCGCCGATCCGGTCGAGCACGTCGCGGATCGGGCACGGCTGGTCGAACGCGACCGGATCGTCGGCGGAGGAAGTCGGCAATGCCTGATTGTCTTTCACTGGAATGAATGCGGTCAGCGCGGTGTGACCTGTTCACGCCGCGCTGACTTCTTGTGACGGTTGTGCGGCCACTGTACCATTCCGGCGACTCGAATCCGGCCGGTTTCGCCTGCTCTACGAAGCATGTCGACAACGCCCGGAGGCGCATCTCACGCCGCATCCGAACCGCTGCAGGCAATGACGCCAACGACTTCATCAGGAGACCTTGGCGTCGTGGTCGACGGCAGCCCTCGCAGACAAACAAGGAACACCCTCATGGCCTCGTCCCGCTCGCCCCTTCGCTCCCTCGCCATCGCCATCGGCCTGCTGGCCGGCACCACGGCTGCGCTGGCCAATCCGCCGGCATTGCGCAACCCGGCGGCCGAGGAAGCGAACCGCCAGCTCGTGCTGACGTTCTACGACCGCTTCTTCAACCAGCACGACATCGCAGCAGCGGCGACCGTCGTCGCGGACGGCTACAAGCAGCACAATCCGTACGTGCCGGACGGCAAGCAGCCGTTCGTCTCGTATTTCACCGGCGCCTTCAAGGACAGTCCGCAATCGCGCGCACGGATCGTGCGCAGCGCGGCCGACGGCGATCTCGTCTATCTGCACGTCCACTCGACCGAGCACCCGGGCGATCGCGGACAAGCGGTCATCGACATTTTCCGCGTGACGGACGGCAAGATCGTCGAGCACTGGGACGTGATCCAGCCGGTGCCGGAAACATCCGCGAACGCGAACACGATGTTCTGACCGTCAGCGGATCAGGTCGAGCTTCAGCACCTGTTGCGTCGTCAGGACATCGCCGAAGGTATCGTCGAGCGCGGCCAGCGTCGCGCGATGCAGTACGTCGTGCGACACCACGTTGCCCGGCCCCCCCGTCCCGCATCACCGCCTCGCTATCGGCGCATCCGGCCCCGCGCCCGACGGCCAGCCGCCCGCGAGCGCCTTGTACAGCGCGACCGTCGCGTCCGCGCTGCGCATCCGGCCGTCGGCCGCCGCGTCCTGCGCCTGCAGCAGCGTGCGCTCCGCGTCGAGCACCTCGTAGTAGTCGATCGCCCCCGCGGTGAACCGCGCATGCGCGAGCTGCGCCGCGCGCGCGCTGTCGGTCGCCGCGCGCTCCAGATGCGCGGTTTCGTCGCGCGTGCGCGCGACGCGCAGCAGCGCGTTCTCCGTCTCCTCGAGCGCGCCGAGCACCGTCTGCCGGTATTGCGCGAGCTGGCCGGCCGCATCCGCGTTGCTCGCCGCGAGCCGCGCGCGCACCCGGCCGACATCGAGGAACGACCAGTCGACGCCGAGCGCGATCAGGTTCGTGTCGCTGCCCGAGCGGAAGAAGCCGTAGCTGCTCGTCATGCTGCCGAGCAGGCCGGCCAGCGTGAAGCGCGGGAACAGGTCCGCGGTCGCGACGCCGACTCGCGCGGTCGCCGCGTGCAGGCACGCCTCGGCCGCCGCGACGTCCGGACGCCTGCGCAGCAGGTCGCCCGGCGTGCCTGGGTCGATGTCCGCGACGAGCGCGGGCAGCGGCGCGGGGGCATCGAGCTGGCCGATCAGCGCGCCCGGCGGCTGGCCCGTCAGCACCGCGAGCCGGTGCTCGTCGACACCGATCGCCGCCTCGTAGACCGCGATCCGCGACGTCGTCGACTCGACCTGCGCGCGGGCGCGCGCGGCGTCCAGCTCCGAGCCGCGCCCGGCGCCGACGCGCGCGTCGATCAGCGCAAGCGTCTGCCGCTGGTTGTCGGCGTTCTCGCGCGCGATCCGCAGCCGTTCCTGCGAGCCGCGCAGGTCGACGTAGGCGCGCGCGACCTCGCCCGCGATCGCGATCCGCACCGCGCGGACGTCCGCCGCGCTCGCGGCCGTTTCCGCGCGCTGCGCTTCGACCGCGCGCCGCACCCGGCCGAACAGGTCGAGTTCCCACGCGGCGTTGATGCCGACGCTCGACGTCGGCTTGTCGCGCTGGTCGCGCGGCGCGCCGAACGCCTGGTCCTTGCTCGCCAGCTGATGGCCGATCTGCCCGCTCGCGGTGACGGTCGGAATCTGGTCGAAGCGGGTCTCGCGCAGCAGCGCGTTCGACGCGTCGTAGCGCGACACCGCGAGTTGCAGGTCCAGGTTCGCCGCGAGCGCCGCGTCGATCAGGCGGGTCAGCGCGGGATCGCCGAAGCCGCGCCAGAATGCGGCGTCCGCGTCCGCAGACGTGTCGGCCGGCGCCGCGTCATGCTGCGTCGCCGGCAATGCGTCGCGCGCGAACCGCGCGGAAACCGCCGACGCGGGCCGGTCGTAGTCGGGACCGACCGCGCACGCGGCCAGCGCCAGCGATGTCGCGAGCGCGGAAAGACGAAACACTGCGCTCATCGGTTTTCTCCTTCGAGGGTGCCATGCTGTTCGCTCCAGACGGCCGGCGTGCCGCCCGCGAGCCTGCGGATCGCAACGTAGAACACCGGCGTCAGGAACAGCCCGAACAGCGTGACGCCGAGCATTCCCGCGAACACGGTGACGCCGGTGGCCGCGCGCACTTCGCTGCCCGCGCCGCCGCCGATCAGCAGCGGCACCGAGCCGGCGATGAACGCGACCGACGTCATCACGATCGGGCGCAGCCGCAGCCGGCACGCTTCGAGCGCGGCCTCGACGATCCCCTGCCCCTGGATCTCCAGCTCGCGCGCGAACTCGACGATCAGGATCGCGTTCTTGCACGCCAGCCCCATCAGCACGACGAGACCGACCTGCACGAACACGTTGTTGTCGCCGCCCGACAGCCACACGCCGAACAGCGCCGCGCACATGCACACCGGAACGATCAGGATCACCGCGAGCGGCAGCGTCCAGCTTTCGTACAACGAAGCGAGCACGAGGAACACCAGCATCACCGCGAGCGGGAACACGACGATCGCCGCATTGCTCTGCGTGACCTGCTGGTAGCTGAGGTCGGTCCATTCGAGCGTGATGCCCGGCGGCAGCACGTCCTTCGCGATCTGCTCGAGCTTCGCGATCGCCTGTGCGGACGACATCACCTTCGGGTCCGCGTCGCCGATCAGGTTCGCGGCCGGATAGCCGTTGTAGCGGACCACCGGGTCCGGCCCGTAGGTCGGCTCGACGGTCACCATCGAGCCGATCGGCACCATCTCCCCCTTCGCGTTGCGCGTGCGCAGGTTCGCGATGTCCTCCGCGGCCTGCCGATGGCCGGCATCCGCCTGCGCCATCACGCGATAGACGCGGCCGAACAGGTTGAAGTCGTTCACGTAGATCGAGCCGAGATAGACCTGCAGCGTGCTGAACAGGTCGGTCAGCGCGACGCCCTGCGCCTTCGCCTTCAGCCGGTCGACCTTCACTTCGAGCTGCGGGATGTTCGCCTGGTACGAGCTGACCGGATAGCGCATCCCCGGCGTCTTCGCGACGGCGGCCTGGAACGCGGTCAGCGCGTTCTGCAGCGCACCGTAGCCGAGCCCCGCGCGATCCTCCAGGTACAGCGAATAGCCCGACCCGTTGCCGAGCCCCTGGATCGGCGGCGGCATCATCGCGTATGCAATGCCGCCGTTGATCGCCGCGAACCGCGCGCCCAGCTCCGCATTGATCTGCGCGGCGCTGCGCCTGCGCTGGTCGAACGGCTTGAGGATGACGTACGAGTTCGTGATGTTCGGCGTGTTCACGCCCTGCAGCGCGTTCAGGCCCGCGAAGCCCGCCACCATTTCGACGCCTTCGGTGCTGCGCGCGATCCGCGCCATCTCCTGCGCCACCGCGTTCGTGCGCGACAGCGACGCGCCTTCGGGCAGCTTCGCGCCGGCGAACAGGTACAGCTTGTCCTGGACCGGGATGAAGCCGCCCGGCACCGCGTTGAACAGCAGCGCTGTCGCCGCGAGCAGCGCCGCATAGACCGCGAACACCGCGCCGCGCCGCTTCAGCGAGCGGCCGACGACGCCGTGATAGCGGTCCGAACTGCGCTCGAAGAAGCGGTTGAACGGACGGAACAGCCAGCCGAACGCGCGGTCGAGCGCGCGCGTGAGCGCGTCCGGCGGCGCGCCGTGCGGCCGCAGCAGCTTCGCGGCGAGCGCGGGCGACAACGTCAGCGAGTTGATCGCGGAGATCACCGTCGAGATCGCGATCGTCACCGCGAACTGCTTGTAGAACTGGCCCGTGACGCCCGACAGGAACGCCATCGGCACGAACACCGCGCACAGCACCAGCGCGATCGCGACGATCGGGCCCGACACCTCCTTCATCGCCTGGTGCGCAGCATCGCGCGGGCTCAGCCCCTGCGCGATGTTGCGTTCGACGTTCTCGACGACGACGATCGCATCGTCGACGACGATCCCGATCGCCAGCACGAGCCCGAACAGCGTCAGCGTGTTGATCGAATAGCCGAGCAGCAGCAGCCACGCGAACGTGCCGACCACCGACACCGGCACCGCGACGAGCGGAATGATCGACGCACGCCACGTCTGCAGGAACAGGATCACGACGAACACCACCAGCACGACCGCCTCGATCAGCGTGTGCTGGACCGCGCGAATCGATTCGCGCACGAACACCGTCGGGTCCCACACGGGCCGGTACGCGATGCCGGGAGGGAAGCGCTTCGACAGTTCGTCGAGCTTCGCGTACACCGCCTTCGCGACGTCGAGCGCATTCGCGCCCGGCGACAGGAACACGCCGACCACCGCCGACTGCCTGTCGTTGAAGAACGAGCGCAGCGTGTAGTCGCCGGCGCCCAGTTCGAGCCGCGCGACGTCGGACAGCTTGACGACCTGGCCGTCGTCGCCGTTGCGCAGCACGATGTCGCCGAATTCCTGCACCGTGCGCAGCCGGCCGCGCACGTTGATCGACACGAGGAAATCGGTCGCCTTCGGCGACGGCTCCGCGCCGAGCTGGCCCGCCGACACCTGCACGTTCTGCTCGCGCACCGCGGCGATCGCGTCGCTCGCGGTCAGCCCGCGCGACGCGAGCCGGTTCGGGTCGAGCCAGATCCGCATCGCATAGTCGCCGGAGCCGTATACGCCGACGTCGCCGATGCCGGTGATCCGCGACAGCTCGTCCTTCACGTGCAGCGTCAGGTAGTTGCGCAGGTACAGCGAATCGCGGCTGTTGTCGGGCGAATAGAGGCTCACGTACATCAGCGGCGTCGGCGACTGCTTCTGCGTCGTCACGCCGTACTGGCGCACCTCGTCGGGCAGGCGCGACAGCGCCTGGCTCACGCGGTTCTGCACGCGCACCGCGGCCGTGTCCGGATCGACGCCCGGCACGAACGTGACGACCACCTGCAGGCTGCCGTCGGAGCCGGCCACCGACTTCATGTACATGATCCCTTCGACGCCGTTGATCGCCTCCTCGAGCGGCTCGGCAACCGATTCGGCGATGGCCTTCGGGTTCGCGCCCGGATACGTCGCACGCACCACGACGCTCGGCGGCACGACTTCCGGATACTCGCCCGCGGGCAGCATCGGAACGGCGATCAGCCCGAGCGCGAAGATGACGATCGACAGCACGACCGCGAAGATCGGCCGGTCGATGAAGAAACGGGAGAAATCCATGCTTCGGCCTCCCGTTACTGCGCCGCAGGCGCGGCGGCTTCGGCGGACGCGGCCTGCATGCCGGCGACGGGCCGCGCGGCCAGCGTCTTCGGCTTCACCGGCGCGCCCGGATAGTAGACCCGCTGCACGCCGTCGACGATCACGCGATCGCCCGCCTTCAGCCCCTTCTCGACGATCCGCTCGCCGTCCAGCACGCGGCCGATCGTCACGTCGCGGCGCAGCGCCTTGTCGCCCGGGCCGATCACGTAGACGTACTTGCGGTCCTGGTCGGTCAGCACCGCCTTGTCGTCGACCAGCAGCGCGTCTTCGTCGCGGCCGCTGACGAGCTGCACGCGCGCATAGAGGCCCGGCGTGAACGTGCGGTCGGCGTTGGCCAGCCGCACGCGCGCGCGGATCGTGCCGGTCGCCGGGTCGAGCCGGTTGTCGAGGAAGTCGACCGTGCCCGCGTGCGGATAGCCCGTCTCGTTCGCGAGCCCGACGCGCACCGGATCGGCGCCGATCGCGCGATGCTTCGGATCGGCGCGCCGCGCGTTGTAGCGCAGGTAGCTCTGCTCGTCGCAGTCGAAGTACACGTAGACGGGATCCTGCGACACGACCGTCGTGAGCAGCGTGTCGTCGGCGCGGGCGAGGTTGCCGACTGTCGCCATCGCGCGGCCGACGCGGCCGGCGATCGGCGCGCGCACCTCGGTGAAGCCGAAATTCAGTTGCGCGTCGGCGACGGCGGCGTCGGCCGCCTGCAGGTCGGCACGCGCCTGCGCGTCGGCGGCGCGCGCGTTGTCGAGTTCCTCCTGCGACGTCGCGTGCGAATCGATCAGCGTCTGCACGCGCTTGAGCTGCACCTGCGCGAGACCGGCCGCCGCGCGGGCGCGCTGCCGCTGCGCGAGCGCCCGGTCGAGCGCGATCCGGTACGGGCGCGGATCGATCACGAACAGCACCGCGCCTTGCGGCACGAGGTCGCCCTCCTTGTAGGCGACGCGCTGCAGGTAGCCGCTCACGCGCGGCCGCAGCTCGACCGCATCGACCGCTTCGACTCGGCCGTTGAACGCGTCGGCAAGACGCACGGTGCGCGGCGCGATGGTCGCGACGCCGACTTCGGGGGGAGGCTGGGCCGGCGGGTCGCCGCGGCCGTCATGACAGCCGGACAACGCAAGCAGCAGCGCGCAGGCGGCGCCCAGCGGCGCAGTCCTGTGAACGGGAAGAGAGAGCATGGAGCCTCGCGGTACGTTAAACTGCCGCGTAGCTTAAAAGTTGAAGTTAACTTTAAGTCAAGTTTTCCAGGAGCACGTCATGGGTACTACCGAAGAACCGAAATGGCCGCTGCTGTCGATCCGGGAAGTGGCCGCCCGCAGCGGCGTGCCGGCGTCGACGCTGCGCTTCTACGAATCGCGCGGCCTCATCAAGTCGCATCGCAGCGGCTCGAGCCATCGCCAGTATTCGCGCTCGGTGCTGCGCCTGATCGCGTTCATCGTGTTCGCGCAGAAGATCGGCTACTCGCTCGACGAGATCGCCGAACAGCTCGTGAGCCTGCCGGTCGACACGCTGCCGACCAACAAGGACTGGCAGCGGCTGTCGCGGGGATGGAAGAAGCGCGTCGCCGACCGGATCGAGGAATTGCAGCGGCTCTATATCAATCTCGACGAGTGCATCGGCTGCGGCTGCCTGTCGCTGAAGCGCTGCAAGCTGACGAACCCCGAGGATCGCGCGGGCCGGCGCGGGCCCGGGGCGCGGCGGTGGCTCGGGGATCCGCCGCCGGAGTGACTGCCGGCGGGCGTCCGTCGCCGACCGGGATCCCCCCGTGCCGGCTTGGCGTCTATCGCGTCCACATCACGGCGTGCGTCTGCCCGCTCGACGTCGTCGCCTCGCCGACGACCTGGCCAAGTTCGTTGATCCCGAACGCCGAGCTGCTTCTGCCGCCCGGCAGATTGCCGAGATCGGTCATCACGCCGTTTTCGAACAGGAACGCGTGGATCTGGCCGTCCGCGGCGTCCGACGTGCCCACGACCTGCCCATGGTTGTTGATCGCGTACGCCGTGCTCGTATGGCCGCCGGCAAGCGTGCCGAGATCGGTCATGGTCCCGTCCCGATACACGAACGCGTGAAAATAGCCGTTCGCGGCGGTTGCGTCGCCGACTACCTGGCCGAGATCGTTGATCCCGTAGGCCTCGCTGAACTGGCCGCCGGGAAGCGTGCCGAGGTCCTTCATCACGCCCTTGTCGTACAGAAACGCATGCAGCGGCTCGATGTGATGGATCAGGAACCCGGCCGCACCGGCTATCTGTCCTTGGTTGTTGATCGCCGCGGCGGTACTGTCGAGATCGCCCGGCAGCGTGCCGAGGTCGGTGAAGGTCCCGTTTTCGTACAGGAACGCGCGCCCCTCCCCTCTTGCCCCGTTCACCATCACGCCCACCACTTGCCCGTGGCCGTGCTGATTCACTCCGGCGGCGCCCGTCGCAAAGAAACCCGGCGGCACGCCGAGATCCGCCATGACGCCGCCGTCGTACAGGAACGCGTGGCTAGGCTGGCGGCCCTGCGTGCTCAGCCCGACGTCTCCGCTTCCCACGACCTGGCCGCGGTCGTTGATGCCCGACGCCGAACTGATGTCGCCGCCTTGCATGGTCCCGAGATCGGACATCGCGCCTTGCTGATAGAGAAATGCGTGCGTGATGAAGAATCCGGCGCCGGAGAGGTTCGCCTCGCCGACCACTTGGCCCCGGTTGTTGATCGCGGTGGCCGAGCTGTAGGTTGCGCCGGGAAACGTACCCAGGTCGTGTATCGCCAAACCTTGCGCGTCGGCGGGCTGGAACGCGCGGACGGACAACAGCGCAAGAATCGCAATGGCGCGGAAAACGCCGCCGCGCCTGACGAGCGGCTTGCATGCGGATCGCATTGTTCACTCCTTCGGATGGATGCTTGACACGGGACGGCGGCGCGATGCGCCGGATGCGCGTGCACGTGCGACGCGACAAGCCGACGTTCGGCATCGGGCCGGCTCGCTTCCCGGCCGACAGGGCGGGAAGCCCGACCATCACGCATGAATCGCTCCACGGCCGTCGGACCGCGGTTTCCTCCGGCCGCACGCGACGTTTGTGCACGAGTCGTTGCAACGGAGAAACGCGATCGCGAATCGCGGCAGGCGCGCGGGTGGCGTGTGCGACGCGGCCTGCTCCCGCCCGGCCGGTGCGGCCCGGGCACGCGTGCGCAGGCGCGCGGGCGAAGCCGCGCCGCCGCAAAAAACGTATCTCGGAAGAAACGCCCGACGCCGCGCCCTCACCCCGGCCGTCGGCCCCCGTTCACCGCGAGCGTCGCGACCGCCCGGTTGCGCCGGCCGTCATCGCGACGCCGGCGCGCCGTGCCCCAGCAGGTCGAATGCCGTCGCGAGCACGGCTGCCTTGAATTGCTCGGGTCGTGACGGCAGCGCTGTGAATTCCCGCACCAGGTGACTGTAGGACACAGTCATGTTGATCGCGTTCTCGATCATGAAGAACGTCACGTCGGGATCCGCCATCCTGATCTCGCCGGCATCTGCCGCATCGACCAGCAGCGGTATGAACACCGCGCGGTACGGTCGCACCAGCCTCTCCAGCAGCAGGTTGAGCCGGTCGCCCTGCTCCGTCGTCGCGGTCGAGAAGAACATGCCGATGTCCGGTTCGGCGAAGGTCAGGTCGACGCCCAGCGCAAGCGCGCGCTCGACGCGCGCCCGGGGCGACAGCGACGACGTTCTCAGCGCGCCCACCTCGGCCAACAACGGCGCCACCAGCTCCGAGATCTGTTCGACGACCGCGTTCCAGAGCGTCTCCTTGGTTCCGAAATGATGTGCGATCAGCGCCGCATCCACTTCCAGTTCGCGCGCGATCTCCCGCACGCTCGTCGCGTCGTAGCCGCGCTTCGCGAACGTGCGGCGCGCCGCGCGCAAGATGACGTCCGGTCCGACGGACGCGCCCGGCAAAGGCCGTCCACGCGTGCGCCGCTTCGACGGCGATCGCCCCGAGACTCCAGCCACGTTGTCCTTGCTCCCTTCCACGATTCGATTGTCCTGATCGTCCGCCGGCCCCGATTCCCGGAACCGGACGGTCTCCGCCCCCCGGTTGACACGCCAAGCCGCGCGGCGCTAGGATCATACATTATTCATCACGCGATGATTTAATGATGCTCACAGTATCCAGACCCTTGCGTATCGTCATTGTCGGCGGCGGCATCGCCGGATTGCAGCTCGCAACCCGCCTGGGCGAGCGGCTCGGCAAGTCCGGCCGCGCGCAGGTCACGGTCGTCGACCGCAGCCCGACGCACGTCTGGAAGCCGATGCTGCACACGATCGCGGCCGGCACGCGCGATGTCCAGCAACAGCAGGTGATCTTCCTCGCCCACGCCCGCGAGCATGGCTACACGTACCAGCCCGGCGAACTCCAGGGGCTCGATCGCGCGCGGCGGCGCGTGCAGCTCGGCGAGATCCGCTCGCAGGACGGCGAGCGGGTGCTCGAAGCACGCGAACTCGAATACGACGTGCTGATCCTCGCGCTCGGCAGCCAGGCCAACGATTTCGGCGTGCCGGGCGTGCGCGAGCACTGCTACTTCATCGACAGCCAGCGGCAGGCGGAAACCTTCAACGAGGCGTTGCGGATGCGCGTGTTCCGCAGCGTCGCGCGCGACGAGCCGTTGCGCGTCGCGATCGTCGGCGCGGGCGCGACGGGCGTGGAACTCGCGGCGGAACTGAGCCGGCTGCTGGAAGTCGCGCAAGCGTACGGCGACACGACGGTGCGCGAGCGGCTGCGGCTTACGCTGCTCGAAAGCGGCCCGCGCATCCTGGCCGCGTTTCCGCCGAGGATTTCCGCGTCCGCGCAGCGGCGGCTCGAACAGATCGGCTTTCATGTGCTGACGTCGACGCGCGTGAGCTCGGCCGACGCGCGCGGCTTCCACTATGGCGACGGTTCGTTCGCGGAAGCGGACCTGATGGTCTGGGCGGCCGGCGTGAAGGCGCCCGATTTCATGCAGGCGCTGGGCGGCCTCGACACGAACCGCGCGAACCAGATCGTCGTCGGACCCACGCTGCAGGCGACGGGCGACGAGCGCGTGTTCGCGATCGGCGATTGCGCGAGCCTGCTGCCCGACGGCCACGAGCGGCCGCTGCCGCCCACCGCGCAAGTCGCGACTCAGCAGGCCGAGCATCTTGCGAAGCACCTGCCCGCATGGCTCGACGGCAAGCCGATGCCTGCTTTCGCGTTCCACGATTTCGGCGCGCTCGTGTCGATCAGCGACTACGACGCGTTCGGCACGCTCGGGCAATTCGGCTTCTTCCGCGGCGGCTTCATCCAGGGGCGTTTCGCGCAGTTCAACCACCTGATGCTTTACCGGCGGCACCAGCAGGCGCTGCACGGTTTCTCCAAGGCCACGCTGCTGTGGATCGCGGAACGGATCAACGGCTGCGTGCAGCCGCGCATCCGCCTGTCGTGATGCGGCGCGTCGCGGCATCGCGTAACGTTTCGAGGAAAGCAGACATGAACGACAGTGCAGCGCCCTGGCTCAGGACCGTCGCCGCGATCGGCAGCTTCGACATGCCGGGCATGCCCCGGCGACGCAGCATCACGCGCGACCGGCTGCCGTCGTGGGACGCGGCGAGCCGGCCGACGATCAGCGTGCTCGAACGCCCGACGCCCGACACCGTGATGATTTCGTGGCGCGACGCGTGCACCGGGCATTACGGCTACCAGAAGTGGCGGCTGTTCACGACGCGGCGGCGCGGCACCTGTGCGCTATCGGGGCGGCCGATCGAGATCGGCGACAGCGTGTATTCGCCGCAACTGCTGGGATCGACGCCGGGCAACGCCGCCGCGATGGTGCTGGCGGCATGCGTCGATGCGGCCCGGGCCGCCGAGGCGGCTTGAATTCAGGCAGCGGTTGCGCGATCGGCGTCTCGGGCCGGCTCGCTCATTTCGTTTTCAGTAGCCGATCGCCGATCCGGCCGGGCGGCGCGGGTCGTTGGAGCCGTAGACGAAGCCGGCCCGGACGTTGCCGGACACCGACGAGTCGTTTCCGGAACTCTGCCGGCTCGCCGCTTCGGTGCCGGGCAAGCCGACCAGGATCAGCTCGGCCGCGCCCCACGGCGTCTGCTCGACCATCTTGTAGCCCATGTTGCGCAGGATCGCGAGCGTATCGGGCGACAGGCCATAGGTTTCGTAATAGACCTCGTCGGGCAGCCACTGATGGTGGATGCGGGACGCATCGACCGCATCCTGCGGCGCCATCCCATAGTCGATCACGTTCAGCACCGTCTGCAGCGTGATCGTGATGATGCGCGAGCCGCCCGGCGAACCGACCACCATGAACACCTTGCCGTCCTTCGTCACGATGGTCGGCGCCATCGACGACAGCGGACGCTTGCCCGGCGCGATCGAATTGCGGGTGCCCTGCACCAGGCCGAACAGGTTCTGCGCGCCGACCTTCACGGTGAAGTCGTCCATCTCGTCGTTCAGGAAGAAGCCCGTCCCCGGCGCAATGACCACGGCGCCGAAGCGGCCGTTCACCGTATAAGTCGTCGACACCGCGTTGCCGTCTCGGTCGATGATCGAATAGTGCGTGGTCTCCGGCTTCTCGTGCACGCCGACGCCGGGCTGCACGTCGACCGACGGCGTCGCCGTATCGGCGTGGATGCGCTTGCGGATTTCCGCTGCGTATTCCTTGCTCGTCAGCTTCGCGGCCGGATTGTCGATGAAGTTCGGATCGCCGAGCAGCGTGTTGCGATCCTCGTATGCATGCCGCATCGCTTCGGTCATGTAGTGGATCGACGCCGCCGAGTGGTAGCCCAGCTTGCGCAGGTCATATCCCTCGAGGATGTTCAGCGTCTCGCACATCGTCACGCCGCCCGAACTCGGGGGTGGCGCCGACACGAACGCGTAGCCGCGATACGTGCATTTCAGCGGCGCCAGGTCTTCCGCGCGATAGGACGCGAAATCGCTCGCCGTGATCAGGCCGCCGGCGCGCTTCGACGCCGCCTCGACGATCTTCGGAATCTCGCCGTGATAGAACGCATCGGGCCCCTGCTCCGCGATTCGCTCCAGCGTGCGGGCCAGATCCTTCTGCACCAGGCGATCGCCCGGCTGCAGCGGCGTGCCGTCGGGGCGCAGGAAGATGCGGGCCGCTTCCGGATCCGTCTTGAAACGCTGGATCGTCGTGTCGAGGATGTCCGTATCGGCCCGCGTCAGGATGAACCCGTCGCGCGCGAGCCGGATCGCGGGCGCCATTACCTGCTTGCGCGTCAGCTTCCCGTATTTGCGCAGCGCGAGATCGAGGCCGGCGACCGTGCCCGGCACGCCGACCGCGCGATAGCCGTACAGGCTTTCGTCCGGGCGGACATTGCCCGACGCATCGAGATACATGTTCGCGGATGCCGCGGCCGGCGCGGTCTCGCGGAAATTGATGAACCGGTCCCGGCCATCGGCCAGGTGGAGGGTCATGAAACCGCCGCCGCCGATATTGCCGCAGCACGGATTGGTCACCGCCTGCGCATAGCCGACCGCCACGGCGGCGTCCACCGCGTTGCCGCCTTCCTTCAGGATGTCGACGCCGATTTGCGATGCGAGGTGCTGCGACGAGACGACCATGCCGTTCTTCGCCTCGACCGCGGGTTCCGAAGCGGCGAACGCGCACACGTGCAATGCCGACAACAGGGTGAGTACTACGAGCCGCCTCATGACGGAATCCTCCAGACAAATTACCGGGCCAGACCGAAATGTAATAAACAATACATTTCGATGAGGGCGCGATCATAGCACGCAGGATTTCACGTCAAAAACCTAGGGATATCACCGAATGTCAGCGAAATAGACGGCAAAAAGACTCCGCACCGGATGTTTGATTTATTACAATCAAGCATCAAAACGCCACAGACCGATGCGTCCCTCAAATTTCGGCCGGCGGCCCGATTCCCGTCCACCGATGGGCTAACATGCGTGGGTTCGCCGGCGGACGCAGGTCTGCCGTTTGTCATTCGAATCAGAAAGTGAGAGTGCCCGATGGGGACGAGCATCAGGGCGTTGCTGTTATCCCAGATGGATAGCTTCACGCCGTCGGAACAGAAGGTCGCGCACGCGCTGCTGGATCGCTATCCCAGTCTCGGGTTGGGGCCCATCGCACACTTTGCGAAGCAGGCCGAGGTCAGCGACCCGACCGTCTTTCGCTTCGTCGTCAGAATCGGCTTTCCCAATTACTCGTCGTTCCAGCAGGCGCTGTACGACGAAATCGACACCGCGATGAACTCGCCGCTCGCGCGGATGGATGCGTTCCACTCCGCATCCGGCATGCGCGACAGTCATTCGGCAATCTTTCAACGGCTCTCGCGGTCGCTGGCCACCACGATCGAAGGTCTCGACGCGGCCGCCTTCGACGAAGCGGTGACGCTGCTGGCGAAGCCGGAGATCCGCATCTTCTGCGGCGGCGGGCGCTACACGGCGCCGCTCGCTTCGCTGTTTTCCTTTACCCTCGCCTACGCACGCCCGCATGTTCAGTATGTCGAACCGAACGTCAACCTGGCCTCGGTCTCACTGGCGGACATGGGTGCCGACGACGTGCTCGTCATCTTCGATTTTCGCCGTTACCAGAAAGACAGCATCCGGTTCGCGCAAGCCGCGCACCGGCTCGGCACCCGGATTCTGCTGATCACCGACGAATGGAATTCGCCGATCAGCGAGTTCGCCGAGATCGTGCTGCGGATCCAGGGGCGCCCTTTCGCGATGCTGCAGACCAACGTGCCCGCGCTTGCGCTCGCCGAAGCGCTCGTGATCGGCGTGACGAACCGGCATCCGGAACTGGCGAGGCAGCGGATGGAGAAGATCGAATATCTCAACACGGGCGGAATCGGACAGGATACGAACCAGCGCGATTTGCCCGAATGATCGCCATCTGAAGCGATTGCAACGCCTCGCAGGCCGCCGGCTCCGGCCGCCGACCTCGCCGTACCTCGCAATCAGCGGGAATAAAACCGTCGCCGCGCCGGTATCTCACGCGGAAGCGCCGGTTTATTCCCGGACGATCCGGCCGTCCGGTTCCGTCATACGATTGCGAGGCTGACATGTCTTCATCGAACCCTACCCGCCCGTCGCGCCGCAGGGCCCTGCAGTGCATGGCCTTCGGCGGTCTCGGCACGCTGTTCACGCTGTCGGGCGGCATCCTGACGCCGTTCGACCTCGCGCTCGCGCAGGACAGCGGCGCCCGCCCTGCCGATGCGGGGCGACCGCTGTTCCTGCAGATCAGCGACACGCACATCGGCTTCAACAAGGAAGCCAATCCCGACGTCGCCGGCACGCTCAAGCAGACGATCGCGCTCGTCAACGGGATGCCCGCGAAACCCGCCCTCGTCATTCACACGGGCGACATCACCCACCTGTCCAAGGCGTCCGAATTCGATCTCGCGTCCCAGCTCCTGTCCGGCCTGTCCATCCCCGAACTCCATACGGTTCCGGGCGAGCACGACGTCACCGACGGCTCCGGCGCGGAATATTTCAGCCGGTTCGGCAAGGCGTCGGACAATCGCGGCTATTACAGCTTCGACCATGACGGCGTGCATTTCGTCGGGCTCGTCAACGTGATGCACTTCAAGCCCAACGGGCTCGGCAGCTTCGGCGAGGATCAGCTCGCCTGGCTGGAAAAGGATCTCAAGGGCCAATCGTCGAGCACGCCGATCGTGGTGTTCTCGCACATGCCGATGTGGACGATCTACGAGCCGTGGGGCTGGGGAACCGGCGATGCGCCGCAGGTCGTCGGCATGCTGCGGCGCTTCGGCTCGGTCACCGTGCTGAACGGACACATCCATCAGATCGTCTCCAAGGTGGAAGGCAACATCACGTTCCATACCGCGCGTTCCACCGCATTCCCGCAGCCGACCGCCGGCAACGGCCCCGGCCCGGTGCCGCTCACCGTGCCGCACGATCAGCTCGCGAAGATGCTGGGCGTGACGACCGTCGGGTTCGCCGGCCATCCCGCGGCGTCGGCGCTTCACGACACCACGCTCGCGTAAGCGGCAAGGAGACCACCATGAAGAATCGTGCACTGCCCCGCACCCTCGTCGCGCTCGCGCTCTGCGCGGCCGCGTCCGTGTCGCCCGGCGCGGCGTTCGCGCAGAGCGCGGGCGGCCCGCTCGTGACCATCAAGAACTTCATGTTTTCGCCGATGTCGACCACGATCAAGGCCGGCACGACGCTCACCTGGAAGAACCTCGATGCGGAACCGCACACCATCGTCAACGACGCGGGCATCTTTCATTCGAATGCACTCGACCAGGACGAAACGTACTCCTACAAGTTCGACAAGCCGGGGGTCTACAAGGTCTTCTGCGGAATTCATCCGTTCATGAAGGAAACGATCACGGTGCAGTAAGCGGTGCAGTAAGCCGCTTCACCGCGATCCATGCCGGACGACGCATGCCGCAATCGGGCATGCGTCGCGGCGCACGTGTCGTGCGCCTGCGAACGCCTACGATCCGGCCGCCGCGCGCAACCGTTCGACGAACCCGCCGAGCTCGGCAGCGCCCGCATCGGTGACGGCCCGGTAGTTCATTCGCCCGGCCGACCAGCGCGCAACGTGATAACCCTGCTGCTCGTCGATGCGCGGCTGCCCGGCGGCGCCGTTTCTTGGCCACACGTATACGTTTATCGGATGGCGCTGGTATCGATACACGAGCACCGCGACGGTCCGCCCGCCCACGTAATCGAGCCGCCCGCCGACGAGCGGATAGCCGTCCTGCGCCAGATCCCGCACCGGCGGCGCAAAATCGATCTTTCCGTCGAACCACGGCTTGACCGTATGCCGGTCGGTCGACACGACGTCGGTCAGATGATCCAGCTGCAGCGAGCGCACATGGCTGTCGACGAGTTCCGTCCGGAGCTGCTCGTCGGCCGTCGGAACCGACAGCCAGAGCACGCCGCTCCATGTCAGCGCCAACGCGCTGACGGCCAGCGCGCCCGCCGGCGCCCAGATCGGCATGCCGGTCGTCTTCCACGGCCGCAGCCAATCGGACAGGCGCCGGCGGACGGATCGACGGGAACGCAGATCCGCCGCGATCCGCACGCGCAATGCGTCAGGCGCGCCGAACCGGAGGTCGGCCGACTTCAGCAGCGCGCTCGCGCGCCGCTGGATCTCGAGTGCGCTCCGGCATGCGTTGCAGCGGGCCAGGTGACGCTCGAGCGCCGCACTTTCGGTGAGACTCAACTCGTTGTCGACGTATGCCGCGAGCACGTCGCATGCTTGCTGATGATCCATCACGCCTCCTGGCCCATGTTCACGAGAATCGCGGCGAGCTGCCGGCGCCCGCGCCCGAGGCGCGACATCACCGTGCCGATCGGCACGCCGACGATGCTCGCAATTTCCTTGTACGAGAACCCTTCGATCTCCCTCAACACGACGACCTCGCGGTGCTCGACGCTCAGGCTCTCCAGCGCCTTGACGACCTGCCTGCGGTCCTGCGCGCGCATCAGCAGGGTCTCGGGACTGAGGCAGCCTTCGTCGCTCAATTCGGGCGCGGCGTCGTCATCGTCGAGCGACAGCGATTCGGCCGTGCGGCGCCGGTTCTGCCGATACCACGTGAAGAACACGTTGCGGACGATGCTCAGCAACCACGCGCGCGCATCGTCGCCGTCGAACCTGTCGATGAACCTGAACGCGCGGACATACGCTTCCTGAACGATGTCCTGCGCATCCTGGTCGTTGCGGGCAAGCCATCGGGCGACGTTGTACGCGGCATGCATGTGAGGCGACATCAGCACATCGAAGCGCCTGACAGAAGTCTGCTCGTCCATTCCGCACCCGCATCGTCACTTGATCGAAACCACACCGCACAAGTGATAACTCCCGATACGCGGCTTCTATTCCCGTCGTCCGCATGCCGTGCGGATGCGGGCGATTTTTTCAAGGATTCCGTACGAGCGGAATAAACGCGCCCGCCGCGAAGTTGGAACGATTGCAGCACGCACCGTTTTCACTTTCTAAGGAGCTCGACATGAACAAGCCTCTGCTGGTCGGCGTTTCCATCGCGATGCTTTGCGCCGCCGGTTTTGCCACGCAGGCTTCGGCGCAAGGCAGGACGCGCGCGGAAGTCCGTCAGGAATTGATCGACGCGGAGAACCACGGCCTGCGTTTCGTGACCGACGCGTCGTACCCCGATGTGAGCCCGCTATACCAAACGCAGGTGGACCGGATGCAGGCCGCGCCCGAACGCAGCGGAACCGGCAGTCAGGCCGCGGGGTCGGCCGATGCGGGCAAACGCGCGCGTGCGCCCGCGACACCGGGCGACGCGGCGTGCGTCGGGCCCGTCAGCTTCTGCACGCCGTATTTCGGCAGCTGAGACGCGCGCGTCGTTCGTCGCCTGCTCGCCATTGCATTCACGGATTCTGGAGCACCGTCATGAAACACCCGATCGGTTTGCTGATCGTCGCCGCGCTGTTTGCCGGCGATGCGGCATCGGCCCAGACACCCGCGCCGCTCACGCGCGCGCAGGTGCTGGAGGAACTCTACGAACTGGAAGCCGCCGGCTACGATCCGTCCGCCGGCGACCAGGGCACGTACCCAGCGGACATTCAGGCGGCGGAGGCGAAAGTCGCCGCGCAGCGGGCAGCGAGATCGGCGGCGGGCGACGCAAGCACGCCGTCAGCCGGCCTGCCCGCGCAAGCCGGCAGGTAGCGGCACGTGACGCCGGCGACGGGAGATTCGCAGATCCGACCCGGCCGTTCCGCCGGGTCGATACCTGCTCACGGAGGTGTCTCCCCGAGCAGCCGTGCTACGGCGCTCGAAGAGATCGGTATAAAAGACGCGCGCTTCTCCCGAGGAGAAGAAGCGCGCGGTAAAGCCGCCTGACGAATCCGAGGCGCCAACCAGGCAGTAAACGCCGTCAGGCGGGACACGAGACATGGAACCCGTGCCGAGTGAGAACCGTTGAAACTTCCCAAAAAAACTGTGATCGCAGATAGTAACGTCGCGGCCGCGTCGATCCGACTGGTGCGCGCGCTCCCGGCAATCCGCAACGATCCGGGGGCTGCCGCCCAACGGACGCATGTCCGTCGGCCGTTTCATTCCGGTCGTCGCCTGCGCTCTCAACACGAGCGACGACCGCCCTGCCTCTCTACATCCTTCCTGCTTCCTGCATCAGTTTGTCCGTCATGACGCCGGCGTCACGCGTGCTGCCGATTCGGCTGCCGCAGTTCGGCCTCGTCCTGCGCATGATCCGGGCCCGCGAGCCGCACGGCGACGGTCGCGGCCGTGGTGCTCGCATAGACGTTCAGCGCGGTGCGCCCCATGTCGAAGAAGGCATCGACGCCGAGGATCAGCAGCACCGCGTCCGCCGGCAGGCCGATCGACGTGAGGATCACGGTGATCGCGACGATCGCGCCGGACGGCACGTTGGCCGCGCCGTCGATCGTGATGATCGTCAGGACCACGATCATCAGCACGACCGGCCACGTCCAGACGATGTGGTACGCGTCGCCGAGGTATGCGACCGCGAGCGCCGTATAGAGCACCGCGCCGTCGCGGTTGAAGATGTACGCGAGCGGCAGGATCGTCGATGCGACGCCGCGCGGCACGCCCATCTCGGTCAGCTTCTTCAGGTGAAGCGGAAACGTGATCTCCGACGAGCGCGTCGTGAAGCCCAGGATCAGCGGCTCGCGCACCTTCCTGATCACCGCGAGCGGCGAATGGCCCGTGGCCTTGATGACCGCCGTCAGGATGATCGCGAGGATCGCCATGCCGAGGTACGCGACGCCCAGCAGCTTGACGAGCGGATGGAGCGCGGCGATGCCCTTGGTCGAGAACAGCAGCGCGAGCGCCGCGAAGATCGCGAGCGGCGACCACGCGATCACCCACTCGACCAGCTTGAACAGGCCGGCCAGCAGCGCCTCGAACACCGCGATCGCCGGTTCCGCGCGATCCGCGACCGCGGCCAGCGCGGAGCCGAGCAGCACGCCGAACACCAGCACCGGCAGCGAGTTGCCCGCGGCGAGCGCGGCGACGATGTTGGCGGGAATCAGGTCGACCACGAATTGCATCCAGTCGATCGACGACGCGAGATGCGCCGGCATCGTGCCCGTCTGGGCCAGGCTCGCGCCGAGCCCGGGGCGGAACGCCCAGTTGAGCAGCAGCCCGAGTGCCGCCGCCAGCGCGGTCATCACGACGAAGAACACGACGCTGAGCGTCGCGACGGTGCCGAGCCGGCCGCGCTGCTGCCGCGCGCGAAACACGCCGACCGTCACCGACAGGAAAATCAGCGGCATGACGACCATCTTGATCGCATGCCCGAAAATCGCCGTAACGAATCCCAGCTTCGAACCCACGTCCGGCAGGAATACGCCGCATGCGCCCCCGAGCACCAGGCCGGCGAACATCTTGATCGGAAGCAAGGATTTATTGGTCTCGTTATTCATTGTTGTGCCCGGATTAGTTTGATTCGCGCGGGCGTTCCGTCGATGATGTGATTCCACATATGCTGCCGCGCGAGTTCGCCGTCTTTATTGACGATCGCCTGATAAATCCTGAGATGCTCGATCGTGCCGCGACGCACCGTTTCCGCATCGCCGCGCGGCAATTCATTGAGCGCGAGGGTCTGCCCGCGCAATAATTCGTATGCCGTCGAGATTCGCGGGTTCTTCGCCGCCGCGAACAGTTCCTGATGGAATACCCATCCCACGCGCTGCTCGAGCATGATGTCGCCGCTATCCGCGTCGAGAATCCGGCTCATGCGTTCGGCCGACTCCCTGAGCCCGTCGGTCGCCCCGCGCTGGGCCGCCAGATAGGCCGCGGTGCTCTCGAGCGCCAGCCGCATTTCGTAGATTTCCCGCAGGTCGTCGTTGGTGGGCGACGTAACGTACGTCCCGCTCTTTCCGACGACCGTGACGAGCCCTTCGGCCTCGAGCAGATGAAGCGCGCTGCGAACCGGCATCTGACCGAAACCGAGTTCGTCGGCAAGGCCGCGATGAGAAATCTTTTGTCCAGGCGTGAGCCGGCCGTCAAAGATTCGCGTGCGAATCTCCTCGTAGGCGCTCTCGGCATTGGTCAATATTTTCCCCGTCATCTGCGATCACAGTTTCACTGGTTGTTTTTAAATCGAATCGGCCGGGTGTGAGATTATCCTTCCGCTCGAATTCCGGCAACTGTAATTTGTGCGAGTGCGGTAAATTTCGTAGTGTGGTTGAAAACCAGTGCCCAAAAAGGAAAGGAAAAAACCCATGCCCCCAAAAGGAGCATTGTTCACTATTGCAGAGATTCTGGCGGAACAGACCTACCCGCTTCGGGCTGCGGTTTTGCTGGTCGGAGATGAGCACGCGTGCGCGTTACCGGGAGATCACGATCCGACGACCGTGCATTTCGCCGTTCGCGATGACGCGAACATCGTTGCGGTCGCATCGATCTGCGAGGAGCGCCTGAAGGACGACCCGGCGCCGCGCGCGTGGCGCCTTCGCGGGATGGCGGTCACCCCGCCGATGCGCGGGCTCGGCTTCGGCCAGCTCCTCGTGCGCCTGAGCATCCGCCGGGCCCGGCAGGCCGGCGCGGAGCTGGTGTGGTGCACGGCGCGCGAATCCGCGCGCGACTTCTACCGGGCGCTGGGCTTCATCACGGATTCGTCGCCGTTCTCGATGCCGACTCGCCCGGACTTGAAGTTCTATCTGATGAAGTATCCCGTGACGCGTTGACACCGCGACGACGGCGTGGCGCGCGCGTCGATCCGCCGGCGTCGGCAGGCTCAGCCGACAGGGTCGCATTCGCAATAATTGGACCGTACCAAATATCGCCACGCCCACGGGCATCGTGTCGCGTGACGGCGTAACGCGCCGCCGTCGCCATACCTGCTTTCAATTTCGACCATACCAATTATTATTTAACGGACCGCTTCAGGAAGGGCACACCGCCATGCGTCTCGAGCACCTCGTCACCGAACAGCCCAACGGGCAAAGCGCGAATCTCGATGCGCTCGGCATCGGCGAAGCGCTCGCGCTGATGAACCGGGAGGACGCGCGCGTCGCGTCGTGCGTCGCGCGTGCGCTGCCCGCGATCGCGTCCGGCGTGGCCGCGATCGCCGACGCGCTGCGGGCGGGCGGCAGGCTGATCTACATCGGGGCCGGCAACAGCGGGCGCATCGGCTATCTCGATGCGCTCGAGTGCCAGCCGACATTCGGCACGCGGCCCGGCGACATCGTCGGCATCGTCGCGGGCGGCTTCGCGGGCATCAACGAATCCGCCGAGGATTCGGACGCGCTCGGGCGCCGCGATCTCGAAGCGATCGGCCTCACGCGCAACGACGTGGTCGTGGGGCTGACCGCGAGCGGACGCACGCCCTATGTGATCGGCGCGCTCCGCCATGCACGGGACACCGGGTGCCGCACCGTCTGCGTCGCGTGCAACGTCGGCAGCGAGGCGGGCAAGCTGACCGACGTCGCGATCGAGGTGGACTGCGGCCCGGAAGTGCTGACGGGCTCGACGCGGCTGAAGGCCGGCACCGCGCAGAAGATGATCTGCAACATGCTGTCGACGATCTCGATGGTTGCGCTCGGCAAGACGTACGGCAACCTGATGGTCGACGTCCAGGCGCACAACCACAAGCTCCGGCAACGCGCGATCCGCATCGTGTCGCAGGCGGCCCGCGTGCCGCCGGACGCGGCGGAGCGCGCGCTCGAACAGGCGGGCAACCGTCCGCGCATCGCGATCCTGATGCTCGTCGCCGGCATCGACCGCGCCGGCGCCGAACGGCTCGCCGGCGCGGCCGGCGGCTCGATCCGCAAGGCGCTCGCATCGCTCCCGCAAACCGGGCCCGCTTGACGTGCGCTGCGCTGCGCGCCGCCCACCCGATCTCCGACCCCGACATGAAACCTTCGAATCCGAATGCGCGCGGCCGACCGCGCGCGAGAGCGGCCGACCGTACCGAATTATTCGACGCCGAGCAGGTGGCGGCACTCCGCGCGCCCGGCGACGGCAATGGCAGCGGAACCGAATCGTCGATATCGATGCGGCTCGCCCGCCTGCTGCGCGAGGCCATCGTCGACGGCAAGCTGAAGACCGGCGAGGGTCTGCCGCCGGAACGCGACCTCGCCGAGCGCTTCCAGGTGTCTCGGGACACGGTCCGGCGCGCGATCGACAAGCTGACGCGACAGGGCCTGATCGAATCCCGGCGCGGCGCCGGCACGTTCGTCGCCGCGCGCATCGAGCAGCAGCTTGCGCCGGTCACCCGCTTCTCGGACGACATGCAGCGGCGCGGCCTCCAGCCGGGTTCGCAATGGCTGCGCCGCGAGCTCGACCGGCCGTCGCCCGACGAATTGCTCGCGCTCGGGCTCGCGCCGCACGCGCGCGTGATCCGCCTGGAACGCGTCCGGACGGCCGATGCGGTGCCGATGGCCATCGAACGCGCGACGCTGCCCGCCAATCTGCTGAGCGACGCCGTCGACTTCGGCGACTCGCTGTACCGCGCACTGCGGGATGCCGATGTCCATCCGGTGCGCGCGGTCCAGCGGCTGCGCGCCGAACTCGCGTCGGCCCGCGACGCCGAGCTGCTCGGCATCCGCGCGGGCGACCCCGTGCTGTCCATCGAGCGCCGCTCGTTCTCGAGCGACGGATGCCCGCTCGAACTGACGCGCACGCTGTATCGCGGAGACCGTTACGACTACGTCGCGGTGCTCGATCACGAGTGAAGGCCGAGGGGCGCGATGCGTGCGCGAACCCTGATGGGGCATCCCCTAGCACGCGGCCCGATCCGCCGATGCCATAGTAGGATTCGAGGATTACCCGCACGAAGCGCCGCGCCGGTTCAAGGTCCGGCCCGGACGGAGAATACGGAGACCGCCATGCATTCCGACAGACCTTTGTCGCACGACGCCGGCACGCGGTCGCGCAATGGTCCGCACGGTGTCGACCCTGCCCGGCCGAAGCGGCCCCGCGACAAGCGCGCGGAAGGCGACGCGACGGCGACACCGCTGGCGCGCGGCCTCGCGATCCTGTGCGCGTTCGGACCGGACAAGGGCTGGCTCGGAAACCGGGAAATCGCGCTGGAAACCGGCATTCCCGCGCCGACCGTGTCGCGGCTGCTGCAGTCGCTGATCGCGCTCGGCTACCTGCATCACGACGATTCGAGCCGAAAGTACGCGCTCGCGCCCGCCGTGCTGTCGCTCGGCTACGCGGCCGTCGCCGATCCCGGCATCCAGGCAGACGCGTCCGATACCGGCGTGCTGCTCGGCGCGCGGGACCACGTCGATGTGCTCGTCCCGGACAGCGCAGGTGCTGCAAGCGCGACTCGCGACCAGCGAGTGAGCGCCCGGTCGCACGCATCGGCGTCGGCCTTGCCACGCAAGCCGGGAATCGGCATGTCCCCATCCAGCCCCGTCACGCTGCCCCTCGATCGCGGGCTCCAGGTGCTGCGCGCGTTTCATGCCGACCGCGCGCCGCTGACGAACGGCGAGCTGGCGTCGCGGACCGGCTTGCCGAGATCGGCCGTGTCAGGCCTGACGTCGGCGCTGGTCGACCTCGGCTTCCTCCGCCGTGTCGCTGGCGACGCTCGTTTCGAGCTGGGCTCGAACGTGTTCGGCATCGGCCAGGCGTACCTCGCGGCCAATCCGGTCACACCGCTCGCCCAGCCGTTCATGCAGAAACTGGCCGACCGGCTCGACGCGTCCGTCGCGCTCGCCGTGTCCGACCACCAGGACATGCTGTATGTCGCGCACCGGTCCGGCGCGCGGATCGCCACGCCGCGGATGGGCGTCGGCTCGCTCGTGCCGATGGGCACGACCGCGATCGGGCGCGCCTGGCTGTGCGGGCTGCCGGACCCGTTGCGGCGACGCCAGGTCGCGCAATTGATTGGGGCGGCCGGCCCGCAGGCCAACGCGATCGCGGCCGGCATCGAAGCGGCCTTCGCGGACCTGCGCGCGACCGGCGTCTGCCTGTCGCTCGGCGAAAATCAGCGCGATGCGTGGAGCATGGCGTTGCCGGTCCGCATCGGGGTGTCGAAGACGCTGATGGCGCTGAGCTGCGGCGCGGTCGAGCCGCAACCGGATGTCGACGCGATCCGGCGCCGCATCGCACCGGCGCTCAAGCAGGCCGCGATCGAGCTGGCCACGCTGCTGCGCGACGTGCGTCCGGGGCCGTAATCGCGTCCGCCGGCGACCACCGCCCCTCCCTGCGAAAAACTATCACCCCCATTGAGATCAGTGTCTTCCCACATATCGTCAAATTCCGATATAAGATTCGCCCATCGACGATGCTCTTTTGCCTGAACGAACCTCCCCCCATGCCGACCGACCTCGACATCGACGCGATCCTCAAGGCGCTCGCCAACCCCGTCCGCCGGGAAATCCTCGACTGGCTGAAAACGCCGGCCGCGCATTTTCCGGACCAGACGCTGCCGTACGACCACGGCGTCTGCGCCGGGCAGATCGACGCGCGTTGCGGGCTGTCGCAATCCACGGTCTCCGCGCACCTGGCAACGCTGCAGCGCGCGGGGCTCGTGACGTCGACCCGAATCGGCCAGTGGGCGTTCTTCAAGCGCAACGAAGCGGTCATCGACGCGTTTCTCGACGCCATGCGCCGCGAACTCTGAGCGCGCGCCGCCCCGTCCCGCCTTCCATGAAAAGGAAATCGCCATGCCCACCCTGTTCGACCCCGTCACCCTCGGCGACCTGACCCTGCCGAACCGCATCGTGATGGCGCCGCTCACCCGCGCCCGCGCAGGCGACGTGCGCGTCCCCAACGACCTGATGGCCCGCTACTACGCCGAACGCGCGTCGGCCGGCCTGATCATCAGCGAAGCGACGTCCGTCACGCCGCAAGGCGTCGGCTATGCCGATACGCCGGGCATCTGGTCCGACGAGCAGGTCGAGGGCTGGAAGCGCGTGACGCGCGCCGTGCACGACGCGGGCGGCCGCATCGTCCTGCAGCTCTGGCACGTCGGCCGGATCTCGGACCCGATCTTCCTCGACGGCGCGCTGCCGGTCGCGCCGAGCGCGATCGCCGCGGGCGGCCACGTGAGCCTCGTGCGGCCGCAGCGTCCGTTCGTGACGCCGCGCGCGCTCGAGCTCGACGAGATTCCGGGCATCGTCGCCGCATACCGCAAGGGCGCGGAAAACGCGAAGGCGGCCGGCTTCGACGGCGTCGAGATCCACGGCGCGAACGGCTACCTGCTCGACCAGTTCCTGCAGGACAGTACCAACCGCCGCACCGATGCATACGGCGGCCCGATCGAGAACCGCGCGCGCCTGCTGCTCGAAGTGGTCGACGCGGCGATCGACGTGTGGGGCGCCGGACGCGTCGGCGTGCATCTCGCGCCGCGCGGCGACGCGCACACGATGGGCGACTCCGACCCGGCCGCGACGTTCGGCTACGTCGCGCGCGAGCTCGGCCGCCGCAAGATTGCGTTCATCTTCACGCGGGAGTCGTACACGGGCGACCCGTTGAGCCCGCGGCTGAAGGAAGCGTTCGGCGGCCCGCTGATCGCGAACGAGAAGTTCACGCTCGACACCGCGCAACAGGTGCTCGAACGCGGCGACGCCGATGCGATCGCATGGGGCCAGCTGTTCATCGCGAACCCCGACCTGCCGCGCCGGTTCGAACTCGACGCGCCGCTCAACAAGCCGGTGCCGGAAACGTTCTACGCGGAAGGCGCAACGGGTTACACCGACTATCCGGCGCTCAGCGACGCGGCCTGACGGCCGCCCGCCGCGTGTTCAGCGCGCAGGTCGCGGCGCATGAACACGCGCTGCGTCTCGTCGAGGCCAAGCGCGACGTGGTGCGCGCGAATCCGGCGCAGCGTCTCGTCGAGCGCGGCATCGTCGATGTCCGCGAAGCCGAGGCGGCGGTAGTACGGCGCATTCCACGGCGGTGCGCGGAACGTCGACAGCACGATCTGCGCGACGCCGTCCGCGACCGCGCGCGCCGTCACCTGTTCGATCAGGCGCACGCCGATCCGCTGCCCCGCGTGCGACGGCGCGACGTCCAGTTCCTCGAGATACAGCCGGTGCGCATCCAGCAGCCGGTAGAACGCGAAGCCGACGCACGCGCCGTGCGCGTCGGTCGCGACGTACGCACGCCCCGCGTCGATGCGCACGAGCACGTCGGCCGTGGCGGTCGGCCCGGAGTCGGCGATGTGCGTCATGCCGATTTCGCGAAAGCGCTGCGCGGCGGCGACTTCCACCGCGGCCATCGCGGCGGCATCGTCGCGCGTGGCAACGCGGATTCGGACAGGTGCGGTCATGGTGTCGGGCGTAGGCGGATTGCAAGACGCGTCACTATAATCGAAACCTCACCCGTTTCGAACGCCCCGCACACGAGGTCCGCATGACATTGTCCGCGCTCGTCGCACGTGCTCGCGAACGGCGTGCGAGACGTGCTGCCATTCCTGCTCGCGATGTCGATCGGCAAGGCGATTGCCCCGGCTGCGCGCTCGCGGCCCCCGGGGCGCGAGCGTCCGCGCAGCGCAAACGCGTTATTCCTCCCCTGCGCTGCAGCAGTAGGCGAGAAGATAGGTCCCGGCGCCCGGGGCGGCGCCGTCGATCTCTCGTATTTTGACGTTCAGCCGCCTCGTCGCCTCGCCCCTGGGATCCTGTGCAGGAAGCGCTGCGGTGTTGAATTCATGCACGACGACGGCAATCGGCTTGTTGTCCCCCGTCTTCGGAGCAGGCAGATCCCGATCTTCCTTCGCGAACTCCGGCTCAGGCCTTCCAACGGCGCCGACCATCCCCTTGCAGCATCCGTGGGTCCCCGACATGATGTGAATCGTGTGGCCTTCGCCACGCAATTTGGCCGCGATGGCCATCAGTGCTGCAGCCACGTGCGTGTCGTCGATCAGACCGTGAAATCCCCAGACCTGCACGGCGTGGGGGGCGCTAATGTTGACGAGCCTCGGCATGGTGTTTCTCCTTGAAGTCTTTCATCCTGGATATCGGTCTCGAAACCGCGGAGAGGAGCTCCACGGCAACCTGCATCGGCCGGCATGATTCCAGCCATCGAGCGCTTTCCTCGACTGCCGGTCTGGAACACGAAGTGCTCAGGTATCCGTTGCAACCCGCTCCGGTCGAGCCGATCCGGGACCGCGGATGGTTCTAACTTAGCTGCCCGTTCCGGCGAGCAAAATGGGCCGCTCGTCACGCTCGTGGTCACACGTGCGTTGTGCCGTTCGTCATGGGACGAGCAAACGGCATGACCGCGCCGGCATTCGCACACCCGCATCATGATTGCGCGCAACCAGCTCTCGCACGAGCGCCCAGTCATCGTCGTCGCAGAAATCGAGCAGCACGATCCCGCACGGCCCGTGATGCGTGCACAGCCTTTGCGCGAGCCGCGCGTGGATGCCTTTCATCCTGCCGTCGCCGCGTGCAACGCGTGACGGATTCGCGCCCATCCCCGTACCGCTGCAGAAATTGATCGCCCAGCGCCCGCTGTCGGCGGACGGCATGTGCGTGAGCAGCGCGTCGACCGCCTGCCATTTGTGTTCGATCGACGCCGCGACCGGCACCCGGTATTCGTCCTGGATCACGAACGCCGCGTCCGGATGGTCGATCGTGAACGTCATGTTGTCCGGCCACGCGCTCAGGTCGATCCCGAGCGGGCGGCTGCTGCGAAAGCGTCGCAACAGGACGATCGCGCCGCGCACGTCGCCGAGCGCGGGAATCGCGCCGCCGGCATGCCAGCGCAGCCCCGGATGCCGCGCGCGATGCGCGTCGAACGTCGCGTCGAAGCCGCGGCGGCACGCGTGCGCCGGCCATTCGTCCTTCACCGACATCACGATGCACTCGCCCGGATGCGCAGCAAGAAAATCCGCGCAGGTCGCCAGCACGTCGTCGAACGTCATGCCGAGCGAGATCCCGCCGTGATGGATCTCGAATTCGTCGCGCACGTGCCGGCAGCGGATGTCGAGCATCCGCACGCCGTGCATCAGCTGCGCATCGAGCGGCGCACATTGCGTGCGGACGAGCGCATCGTCGACGGTATACGCACAGGTGTCATGACTGCCCGGTACGGTCAGGGTATGCAGCGATCGCCCGTCGTCGAGCGTCGACATCCAGTCGGCAAGCGGCAGGCGTGGATCGTGGTGCGAATGGATCATTGAGTCGATGGCAGACAGACAGAAAAAACAGTGGATCACCGCGTCCGACGTCGCGGCGCGGGCCGGCGTATCGCGCTCGGCGGTGTCGCGCGCGTTCTCGCCGAGCGCGAGCATCGCGCCCGAAACGCGCGAGCGCGTGATGAGCGCGGCGCGTGCGCTCGGCTATCAGGTCAACCTGATCGCGCGCGACATGATCACGCAGCGCAGCAGCATGATCGGCGTCGTTACCGCGGGCTTCGAGAATCCGTTTCGCGCGCGGCTGCTGTCGGACCTGATGGCCGCGCTCGGGCATCGCGGGCTCACGCCGCTCGTGACGAACGCGGAGGACCCGCGCCAGATCCGCCAGTCGCTCGAGCGGCTGCTCAGCTACCGGATCGCCGGGCTCGTGATGACGTCCGCGTCGCCGCCGCTGTCGGTCGCGCGCCAGTACCTCGCGCACCGGATTCCGGTCGTGATGATCAACCGCGCGGCGAACCTGCCGGGCGCGGACGTCGTCGTCAGCGACAACGCGGACGGCGCCGGCCACGCCGCGCGTCTCTTCGCGCAGGCGGGCGCGCGCCGGCTCGCGTTCGTCGGGCCGCGCGACACGAGCTACAGCGCGAAATCGCGCGCCGACGCGTTCGCCGAAGCGCTCCGTCGCGGAGAACCCGGCGGCCCGGCGCTCGTGCGCATTCACGACACGTCGTCCGACACCTATGCGTGCGGCGTCGAGGCCGCGCAACGCCTGCTCGCCGGCGACGCGCGCCCGGACGGCGTGTTCTGCTCGTCCGACCTGCTCGCGCTCGGCGTGATCGACACCGCGCGGCAGCGCTTCGGCCTGCGCGTGCCGGACGACCTGCGCGTGATCGGCTTCGACGACATTCCCGCCGCCGCGTATGACGTGTATCGACTCACGACGCTTCGACAGGACACCCAAGCACTCGCAAACGCCGCGATCGACATGCTGACGGAGCGGATCGACGCACAGGACGGCATGGCCGACGGCGAATCGCGCACGCGCATCGTGCCGGTCGAATGCGTGCCGCGTCACAGTTGCGAATAGCGCCCGGCGCGGATTCGCGCGGCATGGGCGGCGCGATCGCGTGCCGGCCGGCCGCCGTCACGGCGCCGCGATGTGCACGCCGCGCCCGCTCGCGTCACTTCAACCCGCCCGCGAAGCCGCGCAGCAGATAGCGCTGCACATACCCGGCAACCGCGAGCGTCGGCAGCGACGCGATCAACCCCGCGCTCATCAGGTCGCCCCAGTCGATCCCGTTCTCGGTCACGTAGCCCGCGATCGCGAGCGGCAGCGTGAAGCGGCTCGGCGTCGACACGAACAGCAGCGCGATCAGGAATTCGTTCCATGCGGCGATGAACACGAAAATCGCGGTCGCGATCAGCCCCGGCGCGCACAGCGGCAGCACGATCTGCACGAGCCGCCGGGCGAGCCCCGCGCCGTCGATGCACGCGGCTTCCTCGTAGTCGATGGGTACGTCGCGCACGAACGCGAGCAGCATCCAGATCGCCATCGGCAGCGCATAGATCTGGTACGCGAGCATCAGCCCGAGCGTCGAATCGAGCAGATGCAGCCGCTTCGCGAGCGCGAACAGCGGCACCGCGATCGTGATCGGCGGCATCAGCTTCAGCGCCAGCACGAGCCCGAGGAACAGCAGGTCGAGCCGCGCGGGAAAGCGCAGGCGCACGAGCGCATAGGCGGCCGGAAACGCGAGCGTCAACGCGACCAGCGTCGTGCCGAAGCCGACCAGCAGCGAATTGAGCAGCGGGCCGCCGATGCCGCTCGTCCACACCGACACGAAATGCTCGAAGGTCGGCGCGGCCGGCCAGATCCGCAGCGGGTGGTCGAGCCTCTCGAGCGCCGGCATGAACGCCGCGCCCGCCATCCACAGGCACGGCAGCAGCAACACCGCGAGCGCGACGGCGCGCAGCGCCCAAGGCACCGCCGGTGCGAACGCGGGCCGACGCTGCGTGCGTCCGGCGTGCGCCGTCACGCGCGCCGCTTGCGAACCGTTTGCCATACGTACCCCGAAACCAGCAGCGCGGACGCCGCGAGCATCAGCACCGACGCGGCGCTCGCCGGCCCGACGTTGAAGAAGCGAAAGCCCGTGTCGTAGATATAGGTCGACAGCGTCTGCGTCGCGTTGCCGGGGCCGCCGCCCGTCAGCGCATAGACCTTGTCGAACAGCTTGAACGTGTCGATCGAGCGCAGCAGCAGCGCGAGCCCGATCTGCGGCGCGGCGAGCGGCAGCGTGATGTCGCGCAGGCATTGCCATTCGCTCGCGCCGTCGGTCCGCGCGGCTTCGTACAGCTCCTGCGGAATCGACTGCAGCCCGGCGAGCACGATCAGGAACGCCATCGGCGTCCACTGCCACACGTCGACGAGCATCAGCGACCACAGCGCCAGATGCGGGTCCGACAGCCAGCGCACGCCTTCCACGCCGAGCGCTGCGAGCAGCGCGTTCAGGAAGCCGTCGAAGTTCAGCCAGTTACGCCAGATCGCCGAGCACACGAGCGTCGACAGCATCATCGGCAGGATCGCGAGCGGCAGCGCGATGCGGCGGCCCGGAAACGCGCGCACGAACAGCAGCGCGAGGCCGAAGCCGAGCGCGACCTCGACGAGCGACGCGGCGATCGTGAAGCGCAGCGTGTTGCCGAAGCCGGCCGTGAACGCGTCGTCGCCGAGCACCGCGCGATAGTTCGCGAGGCCCGCGAACGCGCGGCGGCCCGCCGTGTAGTCGACGTGGCAGAACGAATCGATCAGCACCTGCACGACCGGATACAGCGCGAGACCGGCCAGCACCAGCAGCGCGGGCCCGAGCAGCGCGACGAACGGCAGGCTGCGCGAGAACGCCTTCATGCGCGGCGCTCCCGCTGCGAACAGGCGCGCAGGGTCACTTGCCCGCCGCCGCGAGCGCCTGCGCGATCTTCTGCTGCGCCTGGCGCAGCGCCGCGTCGGGCGCGGCCTGCCCTGTCAGCGCGAGTTGCAGCTGATCGCCGAGGATGCTCTCGATCTGCTGCCAGTCCTTCACGCGCGGCCGTGCGCGGCCCGCTTCGAGCGCCTTCAGCTGATCCGGATACCAGCGGTACTGGCGCACCAGCGCCGGATCGGCGAACACGCTGCGGCGGGTCGGCGGAATGCCGATGCCGGCGAGGCGCGTCTGCGTGTCGCGCGAGCTCAGGTACGCGAGGAAGTCCTGCGCGAGCTTCGCGTGCGGCGCGTCCTTCGGAATGCCCATCTGCCAGATGCCGAGCATCGGCGCGGGGCCGGCGGTCTGCCCCGGCGGCGGCTGCAGCGCGATCTGCCCGACCACGCGCGACTGCTTCGGATCGTCGAGCGCCGGCACCCATGCGGGCCACACCTCGATCGCCTGCGCGGCGGCGCCGCGCTGCAGCGCATCGCGCACTTCCGCCGCGCCATAGACGTCGACGTCCTTCGGCGCGGACGCCTTCAGCGCGAGGAAGGTCTTCAGCGCGGCCTGCGCCTCGCGCGAATCGATCGTCACGTTGCCCGCGCGGTCGAGCACGTCGCCGCCGTACGCCCACAGGATCGGCAGGAAGCCCGTCACGACCGGGTTGCCCTTGGTGCCGCGAAACACGACGCCGGACACGCTCTTGTCCGCGCCGCCGACGGTCTGCGCGATCTTAAGCACGTCGTCCCAGTTGCGCGGCGGCTGCAGCTTGTATTTCGCGAGCAGATCCTTGCGGTACGCGAACATCTCGACGTTGCCGACGATCGGCAGCGCGTACAGCGCACCCGCCGCGTTGCGGCCGAGCGCGACCGTCGACGGCACCAGGTCCGCGTCGGCGAGCGTCGCCGGCAGCGGCTTCAGCCAGCCGTTGCCGATGAATTCGGGCGCCCACGTGTCGTCCATCATCACGAGGTCGTACGCACCCGTGCCTTCGCGCATCGACAGCTTGAGCTTCTGGTACAGGTTCGCGTTCGGCAGCTTGAGCAGCTCGATCTCGGTGCCCGGGTGCAGTTTGTTGAAGCCGGCGACGGCGTCGGCCAGCCCCTTGCCGTAGATGTCGTCGCGGCCGGCGATGACGAGGTCCGCGGCGGCGGCATGCGACGCGAAGACGGAAAGCGCAACGGCGGCGGACAGCGCGCGCAGGCGGCTCAGCAGGGTCATGGTCTCTCTCACGATCAGCGTGGTGGCGAAACGGCAATCCGTTGCACACGTGTGCAACGCGGGCGGCGCATCGAGCCGCCTGAAACGAACGCCATTGTTCACGTTGATCGTTACGAATTTGTGGCATCGCGCCGAAGCGGCCGCAGCCCGGCGCGATGACCTATAACTGATCGGGCGGACCATCACGCGGGGCTCGCCGATGCCGTCATGCCGTCAGAAGTTCACGCGAATCCCCGCCATCACCGCCAGTTGCCGGCTCGAATTGCTGTTCGCGAGCACCGGAATCTGCGCGTAGTTCACCGCGTTGCCGTTCGCGTCGGTGCCGAGCCCCGAGCCGCTCGCGAGCTGCCCGATCGCGACCGCATACAGCGCGGTGCGCTTCGACAGCTGGTAGTTCGTGCCGAGGTTCACCTGATGGAAGCGCGTCGTGCCGCGCCCGTCGGTATGCGCGGCGTTGAAGATGTACGCGACGGCGCCCTGCCACGCCGGCGAGAACATGTACGACAGGTTCAGCTCGCCGATGTCGAACGTGAACGCCTGCGCGCGCGGCTGCGCGGACGTCGAGAAATAGCGGCTGTCGCCGAGGCGCGTATGCGTATACGTCAGCGCGACGGTCGCGTTGCCGAGCGCCACCGACCCGCCCGCGCCGAACGCGCGCATCGATGCGGCGTCCTGCAGCAGGCAGTACATCGCGCCCGGGTTGCTGCATGCGAAGTCGCCGATATAGCCGTTCGCGCCGCCAAGTGCGGCATCGAGCGGCTGGCGCAGGTTCAGGTAGCCGAGCGCGAGCGACACGGGCGCGCGGTTGTACGACACGGCCAGCGCATAGCCGCGCTTCGCCGAGAAATTGCCGGCCTGCCCGCCGAAGCTGAACGTGCCGCCGAACGTGAGGCCGTTGAAATCCGTGCTCGTGAACTTCACCGCGTTGTTGAAGTTGAACGCGGCGTTCAGGTTGTCGACGTCGCCGAGATGCGAGCCGTACGGCGTCGCCCAGTTGTTGCTCGACACGTACGCGCCGAGCATGTCGGTATAGGAGTCGTATTGCCGCCCGAGGCCGAGCGTGCCGACGCCGTCCTGCCGCAGGCCGACCCATGCCTGCCGGCTGAACGCCGTGCCGCCCTGCAACGCTTGCCCGTTCGCGGACAGGAATTGCTGTTCGAGCGTGAACACCGCGTTCAGCCCGCCGCCGAGCGGCTCCGCGCCCTGGAAGCCGAAGCGCGACGGCACGAGGTTGCCGCCGCCCATCTGCCACGCATGACCGCCGCCGACGCTGCCGTCCGCGCGCGTGAACTGCTGGTTCGTCGAGTAGATGATGCCGGTATCCACGGTGCCGTAGAGCGTCACGCTGCCCGAGGTCTGCGCATGCGCGTGCATGCACGAAGCCGCTGCTGCCACGGCGGCGGCCAGTCTTCTTGTTCCGATCGTCATGTCCCGTCCCCTTTCGTCCATTGCTTCGCAGAGCGAAGCGATGGGATTGATGATGTGGTGACGGGACTCTATCCAGCGAAAATTCCGGACCGCTATCGCAAATCGGCAAACGAACGGGGCATGTTGCTCAAGCGGGACGCAGCGTCTGCGACGGCAGCTCGCCGAACAGATCGCGATACTCGCTCGCGAAATAGCCGAGGTGCGTGAAGCCCCAGCTCGCGGCCGCCTCGCCGACGCCGAGCTGCTGCGCGGACGTCGTGCGCAGCAGGCGCCGCACCGCGTTCAGGCGGATCGTGCGCAGGTAGGCGACCGGCGTCACGTCGGCGACGCGCTGGAAGCTCGTCTGCAGCGTGCGGCGGCTGCAGCGCAGCGCGCGGCACAGTTCGAGCACGGTGACGGGCTCTTCCGGCCGCTCGCGCAGATGCTTCTCGCAGCGGCGCACGATGTCGCTGTAGGTCGCGTGCGTGATGTCGCGGCGCTCCGCGCCGATCCGCTGGTCGAGCGCATCGAGGAACATGCCGAGCATCGCGTCGCGGAACATCCGGCGCGTCGCCGCGTATTCGAGGCAGCCGGGGTTGCGCTGCGCGGCGTCGATCAGCGCCGACAGGCGCTCGCCGAGCGCAACGCCCTGCGCGTCGGACAGCCGCGTCACGTGGTGCAGCCTGCGCGCGCCGGTCGCGCCTGAAACGCCCGCACCCGAGCCGGCCGCGCCGAATTCGGCGTCGCACAGCTCGTCGATCATGTCCGACGCGGCGCTGATGCCGACGAGCCCCATCCCTTCCGGCGTATGGAATTCGAAATCCTCGTCGGCGCGCAGCGCGAGCAGCGCGTAGCCGTCGACCGACTGCCCCTGGAAGGTGCCGGCGAGCGGCACCGACGGCGGTACCGATAGCGGCACCGCAAGCGACGTGCGGCCGGCCGGCGCGACGCCGGTCTGCGCGACGCGCCGGTTGGTCGTCTCGCGGAAGAAGTGGAAATCGTCGTACAGCACCTGCGTGACCGTGCCCTTGAACCGGCCCGGCGTCATCTGGCGGTAGACCTGGCGCCAGCCCGCGATGGCAAGCCCGTGCTCGTGGACGTCTTCATGTAAGCCTGACTGGAACAGCATCGGCGCCTCCGCTAAAACCCTGATTCCTTTGCGCGCGGCCGCCGGCATCGAGCGGCGGCACGCGACGCCACAGCTTACCTGCGCAAAAACCCGCGCAGTGCGCGCTCGAACGCCGTCACGGCCGCAGACAGCGCCGCGGCCTGCTCGCCGGTCAGCCGGACATAGCGGCGAAACGACGGCATCCGGCTCACGACCTCGCTGCCGCCGAACGGCACGACGGTCAACGTCCAGCGTCCGTCATGCGCGTCGATCGTGCAGTCCGTCAAATGCAGGGGGCGCAGCGCATCGGCGAACGACGGCTCGGCCACCAGCGCCGCGACCGTGCGCGCGAAACCGGGGTCGCAGCCATGCCGGAGCGCGGCGCGCACGCCGGTGCGCCGCAGCCAGCCGGTCTGCGCGATGCACGCGCTGCCGTGCGCGGCCGGGCCTCGTGCGGTCGTTGCGATCCGCACGCTGACCGTATGCATCAGGAACTGCCGCGCGACCTGCTCGGCGACGCGCACCCGCACGCCGTTCGGCAGCCTCGCCACCCCACTCGCCCCGCCGTCGCCTTCGCGCGCCGCTCGCAGGTCGGCCAGCACGCGCGCGGCGGTCGCGCCGGGCCGGTAGCCGGGCGGCGGCGCGGCGGGCGCGGCGCGCCAACGGGCGAGCACGGCCTTCATCCGGCGACGTGCTCGTTGCGCAGCACGTCCTCGACCGGCACCGGCTTGAACGGATGCCGGCGCTGCACGACGATTGTCCAGAACAGCGCATACAGCGCGGTCAGCCCAAGCATCGCGCCGAACGGCACGTAGATGTCGCGCGGGTTCATGCCCGGCGGCGTGATGTACCAGATCGCGAGCACGATGCCGACGCTCGACACGATCTGCGGCAGCGGGAACCACGGCGAGCGGTACGGGCGCGGCAGGTCCGGCCGGCGGATCCGCAGCATCACGACCGACGCGGTGACGAGCAGGTACGCGGTGCCCCACGCGCAGGTCGCGGCGAGCACGAGGTGCAGGATGCTGTCGAGGTTGCCGTTGATCAGCCACGCATGGAAGATCGGCACGACCGCCGCCGCGACGATGCCGACCACCGGCGTCCGGAAGCGCGGATGCAGGTACGCGAAGCAGCGCGGCAGTGCGCCGTCGATCGCCATCCCGTACAGGATGCGCGGCAGGCCGGCCATCAGCGTGTTGATCGTCGCGGCGCCGGCAAACAGGAACGCGACGCCGAACCACACGCGGCCGAACGGCCCGAGCACCTGCAGCGCGAACGCGGGAATCGCGCCGGGCGTGTCGAGCAGGTGCGTGAGACCGTCGGCGCTGACCGCGACGTTCGGCACCTGGCGGCGGATCGCCGCGCCGTACAGGAACATGCAGATCGCGACGCCGACGAGGCCGAGCGCCATCGCGCGCGGGATCGTCCGGCCCGGCGCCTTCATCTCCGGCGCGAGCGGCGTGACGAACTCGCAGCCGACGAACATGAACATCGCCATCCCGACGAGCGACAGCACGGCCGGCAGCGACGTGCCGACTTCCGAGCGGCCGAACCAGCCGTCGAGCTGCACGGCCGGCGCGGCCGCGATACCGAGGATGCCGAAGATCATCAGCGACAGCCACATGCCGGCCGTCAGCACGATCTCGAGCTTGCTGAACACCTTGATGCCGATGATGTTGGTGATCGCGAACGTGATCACGAGACCGACGCCGACGAGCCACGAACTGTTGTGCTTCTCGAGCGCCCCGTGAAGCGACTCGAAGTTGACGAGCGCCATGATGCCGCTCAGGATCGTCTCCGCCGTGCCGGCGAACACGTGCACGAGGAAGTATGCGGAGATCGTGCCGGTGATCGCCCAGAAGCGGCCGAGCCCGCATGACAGGTAATCGTAAACCGAGCCCGCGGTCGGCAGCATCGCGGCGGCTTCGGAGAACGTCGTCGCCTGCGCCTGCATCATCACGAACGCGATGAGCATCGCGACCGCGAACGCCCAGCCGCCCATCCCGAAGCCCGACGTTGCGGTGAGAATCACCGGGCTCGCCATGATGAGCCCGACGGCGCTTGCGAGCGCGGTCGGGAAGCCGACCGCGCCTGCCTTCAGCGCCGTGCCGCCTGCCTCCGCCGCCGGCGCGCCGGCCGATGCGGCCGTTGCCGCGCTGGTAAACCCTGACGATCCCGACATCCTTGTCTCCGGTTTGATCAATCGATGTCGAAAAAATACGCAGGCAAAAAAACCTTGAGATAGCGCAAATCGGCAAACCGGCGGGCGGCGCACGCACCGCCCGCCACGGTGCCTGAGGCCGTTACGCGAACGGCACCGCCTCGAAGCCGGCCGCGAGCGCGTCGACGATCCGGTCGAGCTGCTCGCGCTGGATCACGAGCGGCGGCGACAGGATGATCTTGGTGCCGACCGGGCGCACCAGCACACCCTGCTCGCGCGCGACTTCGGCGACCGCGTTCGCATAGCCGGACAGCGGATCGATCGGCTCGCGGGTCTCTTTGTCCGCGACGAGGTCGAGCGCGAGCATCAGCCCCTTGCCGCGCACCTCGCCGACCGCCGCGAAGCGCGCGGCGAACGGCTGCAACGCTTCCAGCAGGTACGCGCCCTGCTTCGCCGCGTTGGCCGGCAGGTCCTCCTTCAGCACGATGTCGAGGCTCGCGAGCGCGGCCGCGCACGCGACCGGGTGGCCCGCGTACGTGTAGCCGTGCATGATCGCGCCGCCGAAATCGGCGTTCTGCGCGAACGCCTCCTCGATCCGCGCATTGACGGCCGTCGCGCCGAGCGGCACGTAGCCGGACGAGATGCCCTTCGCGAGACACATGATGTCCGGGCGCACGCCCCAGCCCCGGCTGCCGAACAGGCTGCCGCTGCGGCCGAAGCCGGTCACCACTTCGTCGGCGATCAGCAGCACGCCGTAGCGGTCGCACACCTCGCGCACCAGCGGCCAGTAGTTGGCCGGCGGCACGATCACGCCGCCCGCGCCCTGGATCGGCTCCGCGATGAACGCAGCGACCGTGTCGGGGCTCTGGAACAGGATCTCGCGCTCCAGCAGCTCCGCGCAGATCCGGCCCAGCTCCTCCGGGTCCTGCGTGAACGGGTTGCGATACAGCCACGGCGTCTCGACGTGAAAGCAGCCCGGCAGGTTCGGCTCGTAGTTGCGGCGGAACACCGTGTTGCCGTTCACCGACGCACCGCCGAAGTGCGTGCCGTGGTAGCCCTGCTTCAGCGAGATGAACTTGGTGCGATCGGCCTGGCCGCGCACCTTCCAGTACTGGCGCGCGATCTTCAGCGCGGTCTCGATCGAATCCGAGCCGCCCGAGCTGTACAGCACGCGGCGCATCCCTTCCGGTTCGAGCATGTCGATCAGCAGCTTCGACAGTTCCTCCGCGCGCGGATGGCTGATCCCGTCGAACAGCTGGAAGTATTCGAGCTCGTCGAGCTGGCGCACGATCGCGTCCTTCACTTCCTTGCGGTTGTGGCCGACGTTCACGTTCCACAAGCCCGCGACGCCGTCGACGAGCTGTCTGCCGTGTTCGTCGAACACGTAGCAGCCGTCGCCGCGCACGATGCGGATCGGCGCGCGCCGCTTCATTTCGTTCGGGTGCAGCATCGGGTGCCAGAACTTCGCTTCGTTGTAACTCATTGCAGTCTCCGCTTTGGGATGGGTGTGCAGGGCCGCGCCGCGCGTCAGTGCGCGATGCAGACGGATTTGGTTTCGGTGAAGCCGTCGATCGCGTGCTGGCCGAACTCGCGGCCGATGCCCGATTGCTTGTAGCCGCCGAACGGCATCGACGGGTCGAGCGGGATGTGGCAGTTCACCCAGACCGTGCCTGCCTCGATTTGCGGCACGAGGTTCATCACGCGCGTCAGGTCGTTGCTCCAGATGCTCGCGGCAAGACCATACGGCGACGCGTTCGCGAGCCGCACCGCGTCGGCCGCGTCGTCGAACGGCAGCACGACCACCACCGGGCCGAACACCTCGTCGCGCACGATCGCGCTGTCGGGGCGCGGGTCGGCGATCACGGCCGGCTTCACGAAATAGCCGGGCAGGTCGTCGACGGGCGTGCCGCCGGCGAGGAACGTGAGCCCGTCGCGGCGCGCCTGTTCGATGTGCTGGACGACTTTGTCGCGGTGGTGCGCGGACACGAGCGGATTGACCTGCGCGGCCGTGTCGAGCCCCGGCCCGAGCTTCATCGACCGTGCGATGCCCGCGAGGCCGTCCGCGAGCTGCGCGAACTGGCTGCGGTGCACGTAGATCCGCGACGCGGCCGCGCACACCTGCCCCTGGTTGAAAAATGCGCCTGCCGCGACGCCGTCGAGCGCCTGCGTGACGTCGACGTCGTCGAGCATCACGATCGGGTTCTTGCCGCCGAGTTCGAGCGAGAAGCGCGTCATGTTCTGCACGGCCGCCGCGCCGACCAGCTTGCCGGTCGCGGTCGAGCCGGTGAACGAGATCTTCGCGATCGACGGATGGCTCGCGAGCGCCGCGCCGCACACGCGGCCGCCCGTGACGACGTTGAACACCCCCGGCGGCACGCCCGCTTCCCGTGCAAGCTCGGCGAGGCGCAGTGCGGTGAGCGGTGTTTCCGGCGACGGCTTCAGCACGATCGTGCAGCCGGCCGCGAGTGCGGGCACGAGCTTCCACACGGCGATCATCAGCGGGAAGTTCCACGGCACGATCGCGGCGACCACGCCGACCGGCTCCTTGCGCGTGTAGGCCGTGTAGCGTGCGCCGGGCGGAAACGGGATCGACACGTCGAGCGTCTGGCCGGTGATCTTGGTCGCCCAGCCGGCCATGTAGCGCACATATTCGACGCTCGCGCCGACCTCGACCGCGCGCGCGACGTGGATCGACTTGCCCTGGTTCAGCGTTTCGAGCTGCGCGAGCGTTTCGGCGTCGCGCTCGATCAGGTCGGCGAGCTTCAGCAGGATGCGTTCGCGGTCCGCCGGGCGCAGGCCGCTCCATACGCGCGCATCGAACGCGCGTCTTGCGCTCGCAACCGCGCGTTCGACGTCGTGTTCGTCGGCGTCCGCGACCGTCGCGAGCCGTTCGCCGGTCGCCGGGTCGTGCACGTCGAGCCGCGCCGATGCATGCGCGGGCTGCATGTCGCCGTCGATGAAGAGGCCGAAGTCGCGCGCGACGAAGCGGCGCACGGTGTCGCTGACGGCGACGAAGGTCGATGAGGTCATGAGCGTCTCGATGAAGGTCCTGGCAAGGCCGCGTGCCGGGGCACGCGGGCGTCGGACCACTTTATCGAGCGCGATGGGGGGCCGTGAGCGCAAATTGGCAAGCGCGTGGCGGGCGTCGCATGCGAACGGTCAGACAGACGATCGCATCGGACGCGGGCTGATACCCGTCTTAGTTTCTGAAGCCGTGCGACAGGCCGATAAGGAAATCGTAGGCTGCGTAATCCAGCCAATAGACGCCGATCGCGAGCGGAATCAGGATCGGGATGATTACAGGAACAGCGCTCCGACCAGTTCAGTCCGGTTCGACACGCCGAGCTTGCGGTACATCCGCATCAGGTGGGTCTTGACCGTCGGCTGGCCGAGCGCGAGATCGCGCGCGATCTCCTTGTTCGAGCGGCCGTCGCGCACGAGGCGCGCGATCTGTTCCTCGCGATAGGTCAACCGTTCTTCGCAGCCGATCCGGTGGATGCCGCTCCGCACGCGCAGCAGCGGGCTCAGCGCGGCTTCGGCGACCGGTTGCAAACGCGCGAGTGCGTCGATCTCGCCTGGCACGAACCGGCCGGTCGCGCCTTCGCCGGTCGCGCCAAAGCGCAGCAGCGAGAACGCGCCGACCGTAACGCCGGCGTCGCGCAGCCAGACTTCGACCACATCGGCGACATCATGCCGGCGCAGGAAGCGGGTCCAATAGGCGGATGCTTCGCGGCGTTCGTCAGGCAGTTGCGATGCGAGCGTGACGACCGCGCCGGCGCCCTCAGCGCAGCGCGACGGATGCAGCGGATCGAGCATCCGATAGCGGGCGACATAAGTGCGGTGCATCGACTCCGGCATCCCGAACAGCTCGAAATCCGCCGGCTCGCCGCTTGCATCGAGCCGGTAGAACACGATCGCCGATGGACTCGCGAATGCGTCGAACGCCGCCACGCACGCGCGCAGCGCACGGCACCAGTCGGCGGCGGGATCGGACGAAGCGGATGAGGTCGGCATGATGGGCATCGGCGGGCGGACAGACGCATCGAACGTCAGCGCAGCCTACGGGCGGCGGCAAGCGTTGCGTGAGCGCAAATCGGCAATTCGCCGCGATGACGACATGCACGTTGCTGCTCTGCGAACCGGGTGGCTTCAGCGCTCCGACGCGCTCCCGCGCAGTGCCGTCCGCGTCAATGCGCGTTCGCCGCGAAGGTGTCGCACGCGCTCAGTTCGCCCGATTCGAGGCCGCGCCTGAGCCAATAGACGCGCTGTTCGCTGCTGCCGTGCGTGAAGCTCTCCGGCACCACGTAACCCTGCCCTTGCTGCTGCAAACGATCGTCGCCGATCGCCGCTGCCGTCTTCAGGCCCTGCTCGAAATCGCCGGGCTCGATGAGCCGCTGGTTCGCGCGCTGCGCGTTGTTCGCCCAGACGCCGGCGAAGCAGTCGGCCTGCAGTTCCATTCGCACCGACAGCGCGTTCGAGCGCGCTTCGCTCGAACGCCGACGCGCGGCGTCGACCTTGCCGGAAATGCCGAGCAGGTTCTGTACGTGATGACCGACCTCGTGCGCGATCACGTACGCCTGCGCGAAATCGCCGCCCGCGCCGAAGCGCCGGCGCAGATCGTCGTAGAAGCCGAGATCGATGTACACCTTCCGGTCGCCCGGACAGTAGAACGGGCCCATTGCGGTTTGCCCGGTGCCGCATGCCGTCGGCGTCGCGTTCGTGAACATCACGAGCTTCGGCGGCTGGTATTGCTCGTGCAATTGCGTCGAGAAGATCATCGTCCAGGTCCGCTCGATATTGCCGAGCACCTTGCGGGTAAATACCGCGCCGGCGTCGGTCGCAGGCGCGCCCTGATGCTGCGCCTGCTGCTGCGGCTGGGCCTGCTGCTGCCGCCCGCCCTGCAGCGCCGATGCGCCTTCGAGCACGACGCGCGGGTCGATCCCGAAGAAATACGAGGCGGCCAGCGCGACGACGATCGTGCCGATGCCGATCGTCGCCCGCCCGCCGCCGAAGCCGCCTCCGCCGCCGCGGCGATCTTCGACGTTCTGGCTTTCGGTTTCGTCGTCCAGCCTCATTGCGGGCTCCCCTTCCCTGTCGTTATGCCGGCCGGATGGATCCGCCGGTCAAGTAAAAAACCTCGTGGCATGCGGCGCCGGGCAGCCGGGCACGTGCGCTTGCTCGAACATGCCGCTGCGTGGCGACCGGACCGGCGAATCGTCGCATTGATTCATCGCGTCGATGCTCACGCTGCCTTGGCGCAGATGCGCCGCCGGCGCAATTTTGCCGACTTTCGTCGACTTATCGCAAAAATACCAAGCATAGAGCGATCCGGCGCACGAGATCGTAAGCTTTTGCAAAATCCGGCTCGGCAGGTTGGTCGTTCGGCGCAAGTTCCTCGCACGCCTCCTGCCTGAGCCGCAGCGGCCTCGGTCAAAAGGTCGATGCGCCGCTCTGGCGATGCAGCGGGCTCGCGATCCATCACCGCGGCCAAACCGTCGATGGCTTCGTCGGTGGTCAGCTTCAGACCGGAGAAATCGCCCATCGTCCACCTCCCAAATCGACACCTGCGATTCACCCTGGGTGACGTCCCGGGACACATCAATCCTCCACATCGTCACTCGCGCGCAGAACACTCAGCCCGCGCGAGCCCCGCAAAGAGAACGACTCAAGTCCAAGCAGAGGCAGGATCGGGAGACGAGCAGGAGAGGAGGAGAAACGAAGTCGCAGAGACGCATAGGAAATCAGGTTGACGCGCGCTACAGTCGCTGGGAAGACCTCCGCGAGCACACGTACAAGTGCATAAGGACTTCAAAGATGGGCCAAGTGTCTGCGGGTATGTGGGGGGCTCATGCGCCGCCGCTTTCCAGTCAATCTGCCGCCGGCGCAGGGCGCGGGCCGATATCACCCGAACCGTTTAGGCCAAGACCAAGAGCAGCCAACTATAGCCGGTCATCCTGACCGGGCCGTTGAAGAGATGCGAGATATAACCACTCGCGAGATACAGTGCCGCCCAGAACAGCGCGGCGACGAATCCGGGCCGGGAGCGTGTGGTGTTCGTCGAGAGATCCTCAAGTGCTACGCCGCGTCGGTGCATGCGCCGCCCGGTCAGGTGGAGCGCGCCCGCGCCCTGTCTGCGCGTGGCCCGTACCATAGGCGCCGGTCGCGTCAAGATGCCGGAGTCGGGCGGACGAAAGTCCGAATTCTAGCGGATGAGAACTGTGCCTGTCGGTGAATTGCGCGCGGGCGTTGCGTACGGTCGCGATGTCCGACGGTGCTTGGCCGGGCATGCGACCGTGCGGCGATCACGTTACTTCCACAGGCGCGACGGGACAAACCGCTCGCCACCTGCGGCGTGTGGCAGGTGACCTGAGCGGAATTTTGTGCCCAATCAGGCAGTGAGCCTTGCATCGATATTCTCGGAATCCGGCCAGGCTCGACGGACCGAGGCCGGAGGTTGATAGCGACGTGCGCTGTAAGGGCCGTGTCCGGGACTACAGGGCTAACGCCCCTTTTTCGTTGATGGCAACGGCGGCTCACCTGCCGTCGTCGCGCCGCGCGCCCAATCAACGAACTCGCTGTCGTAGCGGTTTCCAATGTACGCGACATAGTTCGCGTAACCGTCGTAATCACCCACGCGGAAACGTGACACGATCGTATCGACGTCCGCACGATGACGTTCAAACATGAAGCGCGTCGCCATGTAGCCCCATCGATACGCGCGCGCGACGTAGTCGCTGGACGAATAAAGCGTCTGGAACACGTCCGAGAGCCGATATGCAGCCGTGCGGGCGGCGTCGATCGATTCCTGGTCGTCATTCTTTCTGGAGATATACTCGGCAAGACCCTCGATCCACCATACGGTCGGCTTCGCAGTGCTCGCCGTGAAGTCGCCCTCCATGTCGTAACGGCCGTCGAGATAGTGCGTGAACTCGTGTTCGAGGTTCCAGACCTTGAACTCCGGCCGCAGCCACGAGGCTTCGTGCGCGATGAAGCGCGCCTGATTACCGGGCGCCGATGGATCGCCTTCAACGTACATGCCACCGTTATCGGTGCTGATTCCGTAGATTACCGAAGCATATTTTCGATAATTGTCGTAATCGCCGAATACGACGATTTCGATCGTGTCATTGTGATCGTTCGCGACCGGCACATGTCCCGTCTTCATCATCCGGTGGAAATAGTCCTCCTCCTGCGCGACCGCCATGCATGCCGACTGAAATTGCGGCACCGTCATGTCCTGCGCGAGAATGCGCACGTTCGCATTGCATGAGTACCGATGCGTGAGCACCGCATCGATGAGCCGTCCCTGATAGTCGCACGTGCCGTAGTCCGCGCAGTTTCCCGGATCGCCGTAATCGACCGCTTCCGCTGCCGCGAGCCATAGGTCGTTGTCCGCGCCCGTCATGGTCGTCGACGCGAGCATGTCTTGAATCATCCTCTTCACACGCGGCTTCTGCGACGGATAACGGAGAAAGCGATACGTTTCGCGCGCCGCGTCGGCGAGCTGATAGGCGGCACCGGTGTTCGACAGGTACGCGCGATTCGCCGTGACGAAGCGATTGAGCGTCTCCGGCAGCGTCGCATCGCTGTCGAGCATCTGCTGCGCGCCGCTGCGCTGATGCGCATAGAAGAACACACCCAGCAAGCCGGTAAAGCCACCCGCCGCGCTTCGCTGCAGCAGTGGTGCCGCCGCCTGTGGGTTGGTTGCGCTCGCGGTGTAGAACGCGACCCGGTCCTTCAGCGCCGGCAGGTAGTACGCCTCGTCCTTCATGTTCGTGATGAGGTTCATCAGCTCGTTTGCGGTACTCGGCGCGCGCGAATTTTCGCGATAAAGCGCGTCGCCGGAGAGGCTCTGCAAAATATACGGACGCAGCCAGACCACGAGACCTGGAACCGGATCAGAAAGTCCGGATGCGTCATATTGGAAATAAGCAGATCTCAGATAAATCAGCAAATTCACCAAAACCAGGTTGGTTGCATCATAACGATTGATTTCTTGAGCGAAACGGCTCGCAACGGCCTGCACATTTTCCGCATTGAAAATCTGCGCAGCCATCACTCTATCAACCGAGAATAGCCCATAATGACATTCGTAATCCGGGAGATTTGCTATGTAATCGGCAAGCGCCGCACCATGATATTGGGTCATTATTGACATGTCGTGACAATCGGCTTCAGGCTGGGTGCGCTTGTTGGGCTTCACTGATTGCTTCTGTCGCAACGGCTCCATCAGTATTGCACGATCATGCTTGCTGAGCGGCAGGTTGTATTTGGCCTGGTCCGGCGACAGCGGGAGATTCTGCGGTATGCGTGGCATACGAGCCTGCTTTGCGTGCATAGGCTGCGAATTCGCCCAAGCGGCACCAGAAAAAACCACCCCCATTAGAACCGAAGCGGTCACAATAAAACGATTTGCGACATTACGAAGATTTTCCATGTTGGGTATGGTTACCGTTTATTTGATCGATAACTATGTATAGTAAATCTCTTAAGAAATGCAAGATCGATTCACAAAATTCCCATGACGCAAACAATCGATTTTATAATTTATGAAATTTGCAATCCTTGAGCCTGATACAGCAACCAAATGGCTCGTTTGGATTGATTTCGATTGCAAATGTCAACCAACGCACCGTAAGCGATTCGAATGGTGCGAAGGTCGATTGCCCGGATGGTCGCTTGCATCACGGTCTTCTGCGCCAGCGGCTTCAACGGCTAATACGACGCTCCCCGCCCGCGTCTCGACCGGCTCGACATTCCGAGCCCGGACAGCAGGAAGTTCGGCCCCCAGTACGTCTCCCGCGCGTCGATCACGAGCCGGTGCTGGTCGCCTTCGCTAACGATTTGCTGCGTGACGTTATTCCCCGCTTCACATTCACCCATTCGGCTGATACCCGCGCGGCCGCGCGCCGCCTACAGTAACCGGAATCGCCCCCTTCCGGAGACCGACATGCCCCACCCGCCTCCCCGCACGATCGTGATCACCGGCGCGGGCACCGGCATCGGCGCCGCGTGCGCGCGGCGCTTCGCCGGCCACGGCGACCGGGTCGTGCTGATCGGCCGGCGTCAGGCGCCGCTCGACGCGCTGGCGGCCGACACCGGCGGCCTCGCGCTCGCCGGCGACGCCGCGAGCACGGCCGACTGGCTCCGCTTCGTTCCGCGCATCGCCGAACGCTTCGGCCGCATCGACGCGCTCGTCGCCTGCGCGGGCGGGCACGGCCTCGGCCGCGCGGACGAAACCACCGACGCGCAGTGGCGCGACGCGCTTCACGCGAACCTCGACACCGCGTTCGTCAGCGCCCGCGCGTGCCTGCCCGACCTGATCGCGCAACGCGGCAGCATCGTGCTGGTCGCGTCGATCGCGGCGCTCGCGGCCGGGCCGGGCGTATGCGGCTACACGGTCGGCAAGCATGCGCTGCTCGGGCTCTCGCGCTCGCTTGCGCGAGACTACGGGCCGCATGGCGTGCGCGCGAACGCGGTCTGCCCGGGATGGGTGCGCACGCCGATGGCCGACGCGGAAATGGAGCCCCTGATGGCACGCCACCGCGAATCGCTCGACGCAGCCTATGCGCGCGTCAGCGCCGACGTGCCGCTGCGGCGCGCGGCCGAGCCGGACGAAATCGCGGCCGTGTGCGCGTTCCTCGCGTCGCCGGACGCGTCGTTCGTGACGGGCGCGACGCTCGTCGCGGACGGCGGCGCGATGGTCGTCGACGTGCCGACGCTGGCATTCGCCGGCCCGTGAGGTCGTGACGTGCAACGCCGGCCTCCGTCACGCCTTGAACGTGATCCACGGCTTGAGCCGCACCGCGCCGCGTATCAGGCCGGCCTGTTCCTGCGCGTCGATCACCGGTCCGATCGGCTTGTACGCTTCCGGCGCTTCCTCGATGCGGCGCTCCTCGCGCAGCGTGACGCACGTCCATGCGCCCGGCGCCCGCTCCGTGCGCAGCCGCCTGACGGCCTGCCGGCGCACGCTCCGGCCGGCGCCGTGGCTGCAGGACCACAGCCAGTCCGGATGACCGAGCCCCGTGACCAGGTACGACGCGTCGCCCATCGAACCCGGGATCAACGCGAGGTCGCCTTCGCGGGCCGGCGTGGCGCCCTTGCGATGGATATTCATCCCGTCCTCCTGAAGCACGACGTTGTGCGGCACATCGACGACCAGCGTCGAATACGTGCCGCCCGTCAGCTCGGCGAGTTCCTTGCGCACCATCTCGGCGAGCACCACGCGATTCAGCCACGCATAACGCGCGGCCGTGCCCATGGCGGCCAGATACTCGCGCGCCAGTTCCCCGGAGAGACCATACAGGCCGCTCTCCGGATGCTTCAAGCCCGCCGGCCAGGCCGCGCGTGCACGATCCATCCAGCGCCGCCCGACGTAGAAGCCGACATCACGCGAGCCGCTGTGGATCATCACGACGACGTCGTCGCGCGCGAGCCCGGCGCGATAGGCCGCATGCCGGTCGAGCACTTCGTCGACGACCTGCAGCTCGACGAAATGATTGCCCGAACCCGGCGTGCCGAGGCACGGATCGCGAAACGTTTCCCGGGCCCCGACGTGCGCGTCCGGCGCATACTTCGCACTGCCGTCGAACCGGTCGAGACCGATGCACGCGGACAGCTCGCGCACGAGCCGGTCTCGATCGACCTGCCGCCAGATGCCGTGCGGCGCGACACGATCGATGAACGCGTCCGGGCCCGTGTCGAACAGCGCCCGGAATGCGGCGCCGTTGACCGGCACGTCCCGGTGATCCGCCAGGATCGCGCGGGTCAGACGCTCGACGATGCGCGATTCGAGCGGCGCGAGCGACGAGCGCTTGAGTCCGGTCGTCAGCAGGCGCATCCCGCAGTTGATGTCGGTGCCGACCGCGGCGGGAATCACGAATGCGTCGTCGGTCGCGACGATCGATCCGACCGGCGCGATTCCGCCCGGATGAAAGTCCGGCGTCGCGCATGCCTTGCAGACGCCGTGGCGATGATCGGGCGAACGCACCGCCGCGAAGGACAGCAGTTGCTGCACCGCCTTCTCCTCGAGCGGCAAGGCGGCGGGCAACAGCACGGAGGCCTGCGACTGTTCGTTGCGCAGGTGGTAGACGCCGGCCTGGTAGTCGACGCGGATGCCTTGCCGTTGCAAGGCTTTTTTCAAGCGGGGAAAAGTAGACATCGCTGCTTGGAATGGAAAAGGTACGACGCGACCTCCGGCAAACCGGTGGTCTTGAGTACCTTCCCGCAGCAGCGTCAAGGAAGGGAGCGCGGATCATAGCAGAAGCGCATTGCCGACGGGAAGGCGGTAACGAGCATGCTGTCGCGAGCCGCCAACACATCGGCGCCTACTCTCCCGATAGGCATGCCGGACGTCGTCGATACATCGATCACCGCAAACACCCCAGCCCCACCAGCGTCGCCTCGACAGCCGCGTCGAGCGGCGTATGCGGCTCACGCCCCAGCACCGCGGTCAGCCGCGCGTTGTCCAGGCGGATCGGTTCGCGCCACAGATAGCGCATCTCGAGCAGTTCGCGCAGCGTCGGCACGAACGGCGACGCCGCGCGCACGAGCCACCACGGGAAGCGCCGCAATGCCGGACGCTCGCCGTGCCGTTGCGCGACGCGGCAGATCGCCTGCGCCATTTCCGTGCCGTCCGCGTCCCAGTGCCCGGCCAGGTGGAAGCGCGCGAACGGCGCCAGCGTCTCCCGCCGCTCGATCAGCTCCACCATCGCGCGGGCCACGTCCGGCAAGTACGCCCATTGATGACCGACGCCGCGCCGCCCCGGCAGGCTCACGGCCCCGAGCGGCTGCCCGGGCTTCACCAGCCCCTGCGCAAACCAGTTGTTGCCGGCCCGCGGCCCGAAGAAATCGCCGGCGCGCACGACGATCGTCCGCACGCCGCGCGCGGCCGCGTCCTGCAGCCGGCGCTCCAGTTCGACCCGGATCGCCCCCTTGCGGGTGAACGGATGCTGCGGCGCGTCTTCGTGCAGGACCGGAAACGCGTCGGCGCCGTAGTTGTAGACCGTGCCCGGCAGCACGACGGTCGCGCCCGCCGCCGCGGCCGCCGCGATCGTGTTGTCGATCATCGGCAGCACCCATTCGGACCAGCGGCGATAGCCCGGCGGGTTGACCGCATGCACGATCACCGCGCATCCGCGCGCCGCCTGCATCACGGCATCGCGGTCGAGCGCATCGCCGCGCACCCAGGTCAGCCCGTCGCGCTGGGCCGTTGCGTCCGTCAGCCCGCGCTGCAGCGCCCGCACCCGCCAGCCCGCGTCGCGCAGTTGCCGCGCGACTTCCCCGCCGATGCCGCCCGTCGCGCCGAGCACCAGCGCCTGCCGTTCCGCGTGTTGACCTTCCGTCGCCATTGCCGCTCTCCTGAAATGAATCCGTCGTGAGCGCATTCTGGGTCGCATCGGGATCATAAGGAATTGGCGAACATGATCGATCCGCTATACATTTCCGTATGGCCTCCGATCTCAACTGGGAACTGTATCGAACCTTCCTTGCGGTGCTGACCGAAGGGTCGCTGTCGGGCGCGGCGCGCGCGCTCGGCATTACGCAGCCGACGGCGGGCCGGCACGTCGCCGCGCTCGAAGCCGCGTTCGGCCAGCCCCTGTTCACCCGATCGCCGTCCGGGCTGCTGCCGACCGAGGCCGCGCTGGCGCTGCGCGGCCATGCCGAGACGCTGCGCAGCGCGGCGGCCGCGTTCGAGCGCGCGGCGGTGAGTCACGGCGCCGACGTCAGCGGCGTCGTGCGGATCTCGGCGAGCGACGTGATCGGCGTCGAAGTGCTGCCGCCGATGCTGACGCAGTTGCGGCGCGACCATCCCGGGCTCGTCGTGGAGCTGGCGCCGACCGACCGCATCCAGGACGTGCTGAACCGTGAGGCCGACATCGCGGTCCGCATGGCGCCGCCCGCACAGGATGCGCTCGTCGCGCGGCGCATCGGGAACATCGAGCTGGGCATGTATGCGCGCGACGACTATCTCGCCGAGCACGGCGCGCCGGCGACGCTGTCCGAGCTCGCGCAACATGCGCTGATCGGATTCGACACAATGACGCCGTTCCTGCGCGCGGCGGTGCACGCGCTGCCCATCTGGAACCGCGACGCGTTCGCGCTGCGGACGGACAGCAACCTGGCGCAGCTGGCGCTGATCCGCGCGGGATATGGAATCGGCGTCTGCCAGACGGCGCTCGCGAAACGCGATGCGCGGCTCGTGCGCGTGCTGCCGGAACAGGTCGCGTTGCCGCTGGAAACGTGGGTCGTCATGCACGAAGACCTGCGGAACAGCCCGCGCTGCCGGGCGACGTTCGATGCGCTGGTGCGGGGGTTGCTGGCGTATGTCGGCGACGACACGGAATGTCACCCCGGATACCGATAGACGGTTACTCAGAACGCTTGCAACTCACACCAATCGGGAACGTATTGCTCGCAGATGAAGAAATCTTCGATATAGGCGAGCCCGAGTCGTTCCAGCGATCTCATGCACGCGTCCGCGGCATCGCCCCCGAAGAATGGTCCGAGCGACACCATCGTGTCGGACTCGTCGAAACAGCGTGAGAAATTGAATTCGGCGTAGATCGCCGAAAGGTCGATGGCCTTGTCGACGAGGGCCGCACGTCGAATCACGATCCCGAAGTCTCTCGATATTTTCATCTTTGTCCACTTGAATCGAGCCGGCATCCCACCGCGCCGGTTTCCCGTCACACCAGCACCTCCCGCGCCTGCGTCACCGCTTCCCGTTCTCCGGGAATCGGCGGCTGCACGCGACCGCGTGTGCCGGCGGCTCACCGGCGCCGCTTGCGTTTCGCCTGTCGCGCTTCCCATTCGGCCAGCGCGACGCGATAGCGCTCCATCGCATCCTCGTACAAGTCGAAGATGCACGGCGAGCAGCCGCTGTTGCAGCAGTCTTCGAGTTCCGGTTGCTGAGGCGGGGTCGGACGCGGATCGTCGGCGGACGAATCCGGAGAGGCAGGCTTGGGCACGGCGCTGATCGAGTAACGGGGAACACCCAGTATAAGTGGATGCCGCGTGACCTGCCGGCCGGGACGATCCCGGCCGGCCGCTTCCATTTTAAGTGCGCATGATCACCGCGCCGGCGCGTCCGGCTTCGCGGCGCCCGTCTCCGGCTTGTCGGCCAGCGGCTGCCACGCCGCGCCGACCGAATACCAGTCGATGCGCCGGGTGAGCGTCATGATGCCGGCGAGAATCGCGAACAGCAGCAGCGAACCGAGCATCAGCGCATTGTCTTCCGACAGCAGCAGCCCGTAGAGCGCTGCATACAGCATCGCCAGCAGCCCGGCGAACGCTGCCCCGCGCTTCACGCTGTGCAGCACGAACGACAGGTAGAACCCGAGCAGGCCGATGCACGCGCCGCTCGCCGCCAGATACGCGTACTCGAACGCGATGTGCTCGGACAGGCTCAGCAGCAGCAGGAAGAACAGCGCGAGCGACAGGCCCACCAGCAGGTACTGGATCGGGTGAATGCGCAGCCGCTTCACGAGCTCGAACATGAAGAAGCTCGCGAAGGTGAGCATCACGAACAGCGCGCCGTACTTCGTCGCGCGCTCGGCTTCGAGATAGACGTTGACCGGCTCGATCAGCGAGACCGATGCGGCTTCGAGCGCATCGTCCCCGTTGCCCGCCGCGATCTGCTCGCGCACCTTCGTATTGAAGGACGTCAGGCTCCATGCGCTCGCGAAGCCGCCGGCATCGACGGTGCGGGTGCGCGGCAGGAATGCGCCGTCGAAACTCGGGTGCGGCCACGCGGATTTCAGCGAGAAATCGTTCTGGTCGGCGATCGGCGCGAACGCAACGGATTGCGCCCCCAACAGCGGCAGCTCGATGCTGAACGGCACGACGTTTTCGGCGGATGTGGCGGAGGACGCGGCGGGGAACGCGCCGAGGTCGACGTCCGCATGCACGCCCTGACGCAGGCTCGCGAGCTGCGCGCCCTGCTCCATCGCCAGCCGCTTGCCGCCGAAAACCAGCACCGGCTGCGCCATCAGGCCGCGAATGTCGCTGATGCCGAACGCGAGGTACGGATTGCCGATCGCGAAGCTCACGTGGCCGGCCGACTGCTGCAGCTGCTTCAGGTCCGGCAACGCGAGCGTGCCCTCCCAGCGGCTCTGCAGGTCGTACACGAGCGCCTTGTGAATGCCGCGATAGCGGACGCTGGTCGCAACACTGCCCTTGACGCTCAGCGTCTTCGGGAACACCAGCAGGCGCTTCGCTTCGGTCTGCACGCGCTCGCTCGCCGGCTGGCCGGGCGCCGCCTCGGTCCGGATGCGGGTGACTTCCGTGTACGGCACGACCAGGATCGGCCCGGTCATGGTCTGCGGCCCCGCATAGCTGGACCAGATGCTTTTCAACGCATCTTCGCGGTACGACGCGCGCTCCTGCACGATGCTGCTCACCAGATGCAGCGGGATCAGGATGAGCAGCACGAGGCACGCCGTGATCAGGGACTTGAACAACAGGATTCGATTCATGTGAGCGGATACCGGAGTGGAACAGTCCGGTCAGCATGATCGTGCCGGGTGAAGCGCCGCCGAAGCGGATGTGAAGCGAATGTGTGGCGAACGTGAAGCCGGCTCCGGGGGCTCAGCCCGCCGACGGCAGCGTCAGCGTCGCGCAGGCGCCGCCTTCCGCGCGATTGGCGAGCGCGATGCTGCCGTGGTGCAGCATCGCGACCTCGCGCACGAAGCACAGGCCGAGGCCCGTGCTGCGATCGCGGCCGTCCGGCCGCGGCAGCGAATAGAACCGCTCGAACACGCGCGCGATCGCGTAGTCGGGAATGCCCGGGCCGTCATCCGTCACGCGGATCGCGGTGACGGGCGTCCTGCCCGCCGCCTGCCGCTCCAGCGCGACCTTGATCACACTGCCGCGCGGCGCGAAATCCAGCGCGTTCTCCAGCAGGTTGCCGAGCGCCTGGCGCAGCAGGAAGGCATCGCCCGCCACGACCGCGGCATCCCCCCTCGCCGGCGGCCGCTCCAGTTGCAGCGTCACCCCGCACTGGCGCGCGCGCGGCTCGGCATCCTCCAGCAGCTGTTCGAGCAGCGGCGTCAGCGCGACCGTTTCGTGCACCGACAGGCGCTGCTTCTGCTCGACCTCGGCCAGCGCCAGCAGCTTGCGGATCATGTGCTCGAGACGGCCGGCCTGGTGACGGATGTTGTCCGTGAAGCGCCGGCGGTTCGCGACGGGCATCTCTTCCTGCAGCAGCTCGGCCGCGCCGCTGATGGCCGCGAGCGGGCTCTTCATCTCGTGCGTGAGCGTGTGGATGTAGTTCTCGACGTACTGCCGGTCCTCGAGGCGCCGGTGCATGCTCTCCACCGCGCGCCCGAGCTCCGCGAGCTCGTTGGCGCCCTGCAGCGGCATGACCGCGCGCTCGCCCGCCGCGATCGTGCGCGCGTAGCGCTGCAGCCTGCGCAGGCCGAGCACCAGCCACCACGTGCACGCGACGCCGATCAGGATCGCGCCGCCCATCAGCAGCGCCCCGTACTGCATGATCTTGCGCTGGCTGCGCGCGATGAACGGCGCGACGGCCTGGTTCGGCTTCGCGATGGTCAGCACGCCGATGATCGCGTTGCCGTTGCGGATCGGCGCGGCGACGTGCATCACGGTGCTGCTTTCGTCGTTCGGGTCCGCGCGCGTGCTGCGCGCGCCGTATTCGCCGCGCAGCGTCCGGTAGACGTCGTTCCAGCGCGAATAGTCCTTGCCGAGCGCCTCGCCCGCGGAGTCGTAACGCACGATCCCGTGCGCGTCGGTGACGTAGATGCGATAGCTGATCGTGTCCTTGCGCATGCCCCAGACATCCGCGCGGACCGGGCTCGCATGCAGCTTTTCGAGCTGCCGGGCAAAGGCGCCGTCGCCGATGTGACCGCTCGCCATGTCGTCGGCGGCGAGCGTGGCGAGCACCTGGGCCGTGTCGACCAGCGTGTCCTCCATCGCCTCGCGGACGCCGGGTTTGACTTCCTGGACGAACACCCGCAGCGTGATCAGCGCGGCGAGGCCGACGATCAGGAAGAAGCCGAAAAAGATCCGCAGTCCGATGTGCATGAGTCGATGGCCCGCGTTACGGTTGCAGCGAATAGCCCATCCCGCGATGGGTGCGGATCGGGTCGCGCGCCGGATCGATTGCACGCAGCTTCGCGCGCAACGTCTTGATATGGGTATCGACCGTGCGGTCGGTCGTGTCGAGCGCGTCGCGCCACACGAGGTCCATCAGCTGGTCGCGCGAATAGATGCGCCCGGGATGCCGGACGAGCAGCGCCAGCAGGCCGAATTCGTAGCGCGTCAGGTTCAGCGTCCGGCCGAGCCACGCGAGCCGCGCGCCGTCCGCATCCAGCTTGAAGCCCGGCGCCACGTCCGGTGCGCCCGGCCCCTGTGCGCGAGGCTGCGCGGCCGGCCGGTTGAGCCTGCGCAGGATGACCCGCACGCGTGCGGCCAGCTCGCGCGGGGAAAACGGCTTGACCACGTAGTCGTCCGCGCCGATTTCCAGCCCGACGATCCGGTCGATCTCGTCGTGCCTTGCAGTGAGGAAGATCACCGGCACGTCCGTGAACGTGCGCAGCGTCCGGCAGACTTCGAAGCCGTTGATGTCGGGCAGCCCGACGTCGAGCACGACGAGATCGAAGCGCGCTTCGCGCAAGCGCTCGAGCGCGGCATGCCCGAGCGTGCAGTGCACGGTCTGCATGCCGTCCGTGCCGAGCGCGTAGACGATCGTGTCCGCGATGGCCATTTCGTCTTCGACCACCAGGATATTGGGCTGATTCATTGTTTTCGGGTCTGCTCGCACTATGCGGTGCGGTATTTTACGCACGGCATCGGCAGGCCCATCGAAAAACGCCGGCGGCGGGCGTCCGTACCGGCGTCCCGCCGTTCGAGTGACGCGGCGCCGTCCTACTCGACCCGGCCGGTCACCGGAATCCACGCGCCGCGGATCGCCTGCGCATCCGCCGACAGCAGGAACCCGATCGTCGCCGCGATCTCGCTCGGCTGGACCCAGCGCGTGAAGTCCGCATCGGGCATGTCCGCGCGGTTCTGCGGCGTGTCGATGATGCTCGGCGCGATCGCGTTGACCGTCACGCCCGTGTCGCGCAGCTCCGCCGCGAGCGCTTCGGTCAGCCGCGCGACGCCGGACTTCGCGGCCGCATACGCGCCCATCCCGGGCCCGGCCTTGAGCGCCGCGCCCGCGCCGATATTGACGATCCGGCCTGACGGACGTTGCAGCAGATGCGGCAGCGCCGCCTTCGACGCGTTCAGCGCCGTCTTCACGTTGAGTGCATACATCCGGTCCCAGGTGGCGACGTCGCCGTCGGCCACCGTTTCCCACGCGAACGCGCCTGCGATGTTGAGCAGCGCATCGAGCCGGCCGAACTCGCGCTGCACGGCATCGAGCGCCTGCACGGCGGCCTGCTCGTCGACCAGGTCGGCGCCGCCGATGCAGCGCGCGCCGACGAGCCCCGCCGGCAGTGTGTTCGCGGCCGGCGCCGCGCCCCGCCCGATCAGCGCGATGCGCGCGCCTCGCGCGCCCAGCCACGCCGCCGTTGCGAGGCCGAGATGACCAAAGCCGCCCGTGATCGCCACCACCGATCCGTTGATGCCGGTTTCCATCGATTCCACCTCCTGGCTGGTTGATTTCGGTGCACGATACGCGCACCACACCCCGGTCATTCTGGCATGTGTGCGCGCCGCCGGCCGGCGCGCGCGCCGATGTCCGGGCATAATGCGTCGGTCAAATCGGCCCGCTTGCGCACCGAACCGTTGCATCCGTCAAGGCAACGGTGCGCGAAACGCCCGGTCGTTCATCGAATCTCATCCAGTCAATCACATGCAAGTCGTCGTCGTTGGTTCAGGCAAGCTGGCAACCGAGCTGCTCGGCTCGCACAACCTGGACAGCACGTATCAGGTCGTGTCGTGGTCGGACAGCGCGCGGGCGGACGTCGCATCGATCGTCGTGCACGCGGGGTCCGGCCGTGAACTCGCCGCCGCGATCGCCTTCTGCCGCGCGACGGGTTCGCCGCTCATCGAGCTTTCCACGGGCTCCGATCTCGAAACCGGGTCTCACGATTTCCCGATCGTGCTGTGCCCGAACACGAATATCCTGATGCTCAAGTTCATGAGCATGCTCGAAACGAGCGGTCATCTGTTTCGCAACTGCGATATCAGCGTCGTCGAATCGCACCAGGCAACGAAGACGTCGGTGCCCGGCACCGCGGTCGGCATCGGCCAATCGCTCGGCCTGCAGCCGCAGGACATCCGCTCGGTGCGCGACCCCGACGTGCAGCGTCGCGAGCTGCACATCCCCGACGACGAACTCGGCCGCCACGCGTATCACCGGATCCGCATCGAAGACGGCGCGTGCAGCCTCCAGCTCGAATCGCGCGTCTACGGCGAGTCGCCCTATGCGGACGGCGTGTCGCGCATCGTCGAGGCGGTGGGCCGCCACGCGCTCGAAAATCGCCGCTACCCGGTGATGGAGTTCGTGCGCAACGGCTGGCTGTAGCCGCGCCTCGGCCGTCACGCGAGGACCACCCCGCTCTCCGGCAACGTCGCGCCGCCGTCGACGACGATCGTCTGCCCCGTAATGTAAGACGCATCCGTCGACGCGAGAAACAGCATCGCATTCGCGACATCCTCCGGCTCGCCCATTCTCGCGAGCGGAATGTCGCGCGCGATCTGCGCCGTGACCGGCGCGCCGCCGAGATTGTCCGCCGCCGGCGTCCGGATCATCCCCGGCTCGACGCCGTTGACCGTCACGTTGCTGCGCGCCAGTTCCAGCGCCGCCGCCCGGATGAAGCCGTTCACCCCCGCCTTCGACACCGCGTAATGCGCGAGCCCCGGAAACGCGACGCGCGGCCCCGTGACCGACGACGTGACGAGCAGCCGCCCCGCCCCCGCGCGGACGAACGCCGGCAGCGCCGCCTGCGCAAGCCAGAACAGCGCGGACAGGTTGACGGCCAGCGTCCGTTCGAGCAGCGCTTCGTCGATCCCCGCGAACGGCGTCAACGGAAAGTACGCGGCGTTGTGAATGACGACGTCGAGCCGCCCGCCGTCCCGCTCGACCGCCGCGACGAGCGCGTTCAGCGCGTCGCGGCTCGCCGCATCGACGTGATATGCGCGCGCCGTTCCGCCTGCCTCGGCGATCGCCGCCGCCTGCGCGGCGGCGGCTTCCCGCTTCAGGTCGGCCAGCGCCACGGCCGCGCCGGCCTGCGCGAAGCGCCGCGCAATCGCCGCGCCGATGCCCTGCGCGGCACCCGTGACCAGCACGACCCGTCCGGCGAAATCCGCGTTCAGCCGGCCGGTGCCGAGCGCGGCGCTCATTGCCCGGCCTCGCCGTCGCACGGATGCACGGTTTCGTTCAGCACGCGCGCATGCGCGCCGACCGGGAAATTCGCCAGCGAACCGAAATCCCCGCCCTGATAGCCGAAGATCTTGCCGTCCGTCTTGCGCTGCGCGAGGTCGATCAGCACGACGCCGAGCGTCGGCACCACCTTCTCGCGCCACACGAACAGGTACAGCGCGTCCGCAAGCTTGAAATAGTGACAGCGGTCCACGTCGGCCAGCCCGCGCTCGACGCCTTCCACGCATTGCCATGCATAGAAGTGCTCGTTCAGGTAGATGTGCTCGTAGCATTCGGTCGGACTGTAGCGATACAGCGTCCGCTTGCCGATCAGCTCGCGGGTCGGCGCATGCAGCGGCCCCGGCTGCGCGTGACCGCCGATCGTGCCGTGCCGGAATGCGACGTCGACCCCGGTCAGCGGCAACCCGTGCGCGACACGCGTGAAGGCGTCGATGCGCGTGTCCGCCTCGGTCGGCAGCGTGCCGGTTACCGACGTCCACACGCCGCGGTCCGTATCGATCACGAGGCTCACCGACGTCGCGCGCGCGGCCGAATCGACATAATCGACGAAGACCAGCCCGCTGCGCAGCTGCGTCACGCGGCACGGCTCGTGGCCCTCGTCGCCGGTTGCCGTGTCGCGCCACTGCAGCGTGCGCGCCCCGAACGTATAGACGCGCGATGCGCCGGATGCGTCGCCGAGCGCGAGGGTTGCGCCCGCGAGCGCGCCGGCGGGCGCAAGAATGTTCGCGTCCGGCGCGAAGCCGTCCGCGAGCGCGCCCACCTGGATGAACAACGGATCCTGTCGTTCCACTGCCGTCTCCCGTGCAGCATCAGGCCCGGCGGGCCGTGTACGCTGCTCGTCCGACATGGTGCTTGCTGTGCGCGACGTGCGGTATCGGCCGAACGGATGAACTGCGCGCGCCGCCCGAACGCGCTAAAGTGCGTCTGATCCGCGCCGGGCCGGCGCGCGAGGAGCACACATGCATCGTGTCACGCATTACCGCCGCACCTGTGAAGGCGTCGAGGCGATCAGCCTCGATTCCGACCGCGCGTTCCCGCGTCACGCGCACGACGAATTCGGCGTCGGCGTGATCGTCAGCGGCGCGCACCGGTCGTGGAGCGGCCGCGGGCAGGTCGACGCGCAAGCCGGCGACGCGATCATGGTCAACCCGGGCGAGATGCACGACGGCGCGCCGCTCGGCGGCGACGCACGCCGAAGCTGGCGGATGCTGTACCTCGCGCCTGAACTCATCGCGCGCGTCGCGGCCGAAGAAGGGCTCGGCGAAGTGGAACTCGCGCATCCGGCGGTGCGCGACGCGCGGCTGGCCGCCGCCGTGAGCCGGCTCTACGCGCGCATCGTCGGCGACGAAGACGGCACGTCGCTCGCCTGCGACGAAGCGCTCGTGATGCTCGTCGCGGGGCTGCTCGCGCGGCACGCGAATCGCGCGCTGCCCGCGCCCGGCGCCACGCCCGCGATTCGCGCCGCGCGGGAACGGCTCGATGCGGCGCCCGCCGCGCCGGTGTCGCTCGCGGAACTGGCGGGATTGGGCGGCGTCAGCCGCTTCCAGCTGCTGCGCGGCTTCGCGCGCGAACTCGGCATTACGCCGCACGCGTACCTGATCCAGTCGCGTGCACGCCTCGCCCGCGCGTTGCTCGCGCGCGGCCACCCGATCGCCGACGCGGCGGCCGAAGCGGGATTCGCCGACCAGAGCCACCTGACGCGCGCGTTTGCGCGCCAGTTCGGGATCACGCCCGGACAGTTCGCGCAGGCAATGCGATAGGCGACGCAGCGCGTGGCGCGGCGAGCCGCGCGCCGGCACGCTGCAATTTCGTTCAAGACGCGCGCCGCCCCGTCACGCGACGATGCGGCGCATGAAGACACGACTGATCGGCTATCTCTATCTCGCCGCCGCTATGACGGGCGTCGGCAGCACCGTCATCGCGAGCCGCCTCGCCGCAGGCGGATTGCCGCCGTTCACCGCGACCGCGCTGCGCTTCCTGATCGCGACGCCGCTGCTGTTCGCGTTGATGCGCGCGCAACGATTGCGCTGGCCGCGCCTGTCGCGGCGCGACGCGGGGCTGCTCGTCGTGCAGGCAGCGGCAGGCGGCGTCGGCTATACGGTGCTGCTGATCTGCGGCACGCGGCTGTCGTCGCCGCTCGACGCGGGCGTGATGCTCGGCACGCTGCCGGCGATGTCGACGCTGATCGCGGCCGTCCTGCTCCGCGAGCGGCAGACGCCGCGCGACTGGGCCGCCGCCGCGCTGGCAACGGCCGGCGTGCTGCTCGTCACGTTCACGCCCGGCCACGCGGCGCCGTCGATGCGGGCGCTGGCCGGCGACGCGCTGGTGCTGGCGGCCGTCGCATGCGAAGCCGTGTTCATCCTGCTCAACCGGCGGCTCGCAGTTCCGCTCGCGCCGCTGACGCTGTCGACGGCGATGTCCGGGCTCGGCTTCGCGCTCGCGCTCGTGCCGGCGGCATTCGAATGGCACGCGGCCACGGCCGGCTGGACCTCGGGCGCGAACGCGGCAGTCGTCGCAGTCGTCTCAGTCGTCTATTACGCGCTGGTGCCGACCGTGCTCGGCTACCTGTGCTGGTACGCGGGCTCGGCACGCACGAGCGGCACCGAAGCGGCGCTGTTCACCGCCTTCGCGCCCGTATCGGCCGTGCTGTTCGCCGTGACGTTGTTCGGGGAGACGCTGAACGCCGCGCGGCTTGCCGGCATCGCGCTGGTCGTTGCGGGCGTGCTGGTCGGCGCGATGCGGCGGCGGGCGGCGACGTCGGGCACGCGGCGCTCGATCCGGTCGTCCGCATGACCTGCGTCGCGCGGCCCCTCGCATAAAAAACCGGTGCGCCCGTTCGTTCGCATGCCGCTCGCCAAGCGGCACGACACGCTCACACATGCCCTGCAGGAATGTGTCCGCCCGGCGCAAAAACCGTTGCGCGTCATCGCGCAAGATGCAATATTCGCGTCTCCGCGCACATCGAAAAACAAAACGGAAACCATGAACAGGAAAGAAGCCAGGACGAAAATCGCGGCCATGCTGTCGGCGGGCTCGACGAAGAGCGACGTGTTTGCCTCCCTCTCCGGACAAGGCGTCAAGGATCGCGTGCTGGCGAACCTGATCGCATCCCGCCCTGACCCGGAACGCTGCCGGCGCAACAAGCTGCATGTCTGCATCCTGGTCGGGCTCGGCATCCTGCAACTGCTGTTCAGCCTGTGGCTTGCCGTCACGCTCGCGACCGACGCCGCCACGATCGGCCCGGTGACCGCGAGCGAATGGGCGGTGATCGGGCTGTTCCTCGCTATCACGGTGCCGATCTCCCTGCTGTTCATCTGGGGATTCGCAACGCACCGGGTCGGCGCCTATCACGCGTACATCTTGCTGCTGATCGTGCAGATGCCCAAACAGATCGGGCGCCTAGGCATCACCCCCGGCCCTGCGTTGGCCGGCCTGGCGATCTCGATCGCGCTCGTGGCTTACGTCTATTTCGTCCGCAACCGCCTGTTTCCCGATTACGTGTGGTTCCGCCCGCGCAAGGTGGACAACCGCTACGCGTTCGTCGAGCACGCCTGACGCAGTCGTCTCCGCCCGCCCCGACGCAAGCAAAAAGCGCCGTGCCGCCCCGCTATCGCGGGAGCGGCACGGCGCTCGTCATTTCTCGACGCGGTTCGCGGCTTACTTCGCCTTTTCCGCGGTATCGCTGATCGCCTGCCCGCCCTTCGAAATATCCTGACCCATACCGGCAATCGTGTTGCAACCGGCGAGCGCGGCGGTCACCACCAGCAGCATTGCAGCAATCGTACGCGTCATTCTCAATCTCCTTCGAGTCGAAAAGCCCGAGCGGGCGAAGCGTAAATCGTGTGCGGCACGGCGTCCCGCGACGTGCGGGACACGGGGCCTGACCTGATTATACGAGGCCCGCCGACGCACGCCAGCGAGCCCGCCCCCGAGCTTTGCGCACCCTCACGCAAGTTTTCCTTGACTTCAGCCGGCGCCGAACTAATATACGCACCGCGTATATTTTCCCGAGAGGTGCCGCCGATGACCGTTCCCCAGCAAGCCTTCCTCCGCGACGCGATGCGCCGCCTCAACATGACCCGCGAAGCGTTCGCGAACCGCATCGGCGTCAGCCGCCGTGCGCTTGATACGTGGCTGTTGCCCGACGATTCGCAGGAGTCGCGCGGGATGCCGGAAATCGTCGAGCGCTTCGTGTCGGAGATCGTCGGCCGCGCCGCACCGGAAAACGGCAGCCATACGCAAAGCGTAGATAATCACGGGCTGGCGAAGCAGTTCCTGTTCGAGGGCAAGCCGCAGCTGCTGTCGGTCGACCAGTTCACGCGGGATTCGGTCGAGGCGCTGTTCCGCGTTGCCGACGTGATGCAGCCGATCGCGCGCCGCCGCAAGATTTCGCGCGTGCTCGAGGGCGCGGTGCTCGGCAACCTGTTCTTCGAGGCGAGCACGCGCACCCGCGTGTCGTTCGGCGCGGCGTTCTGCCGGCTCGGCGGCTCGGTATGCGACACGACCGGCTTCACGTTCTCGTCGATGGCGAAAGGCGAATCGATCTATGACACGAGCCGCGTGATGGCCGGCTACGTCGACGCGCTGGTGATCCGCCATCCGGAAAAGGGCTCGGTCGCCGAATTCGCGCGTGCGACCAACCTGCCGGTGATCAACGGCGGCGACGGCCCCGGCGAGCATCCGAGCCAGGCGCTGCTCGACCTGTATACGATCCAGCGTGAATTCTCACGGCTCGGCAAGATCGTCGACGGCGCGCACGTCGCGCTCGTCGGCGACCTCAAGTACGGCCGCACCGTGCATTCGCTCGTCAAGCTGCTCGCGCTGTACCGCGGGCTCAAGTTCACGCTCGTGTCGCCGCCGACGCTCGAAATGCCCGCGTACATCGTCGACCAGATCTCGAAGAACGGCCACGTGATCGAGCAGACGCACGACCTCGCGGCGGGGCTGAAGGGCGCGGACGTCGTCTATGCGACGCGGATCCAGAAGGAGCGCTTCACCGACGAATCGTTCGAGGGCTATACGCCGGATTTCCAGATCAACCAGGCGCTCGTCGACGCCGTCTGCGGACCCGACACGCTGATCATGCACCCGCTGCCGCGCGACAGCCGGCCCGGCGCGAACGACCTGTCGGTCGACCTGAACCGCGACCCGCGGCTCGCGATCTTCCGGCAGACGGACAACGGGATTCCGGTGCGGATGGCGATCTTCGCGGTGCTGCTCGGCGTGGAAAACCTCGTCCAGCATTCGATGCGCGACGCGACGTGGCGCCCGCCCGCGTACCTCGGGCCGGAGGATGCGGTGTTTCACGGGATCGATTGAGTGGAGCGAGCGGCACGGCGACGCACGCGATTGACCCAATCGCCGGCAGCCATTCGAATCATCAGGCAAAATGCCCGGCGCAACTTACGTATCGCTTGCGGCGCGTGCCGCTCCACCTTTCCGATTCCATCCACATGAAACTCAAAACCGCGATGACGCTCGCGCTGCTGGTGGCCCCGTGCCTGGCCAGCGCGGGCAAGCTTGATTCGAGCTGCACGTACAAGGGCATTCGCCTGCAAGGCAAGGTCAAGATCGTGGCCTCGTCCGCCGACCTGAAAGTGCAGGCGGTCCGCAGCTATCCCGACCTGAAGGTCAAGCGAGTCGACTCATATCCGACCAGTTGCGGCAAATGGCAGATCGTCGACACGCACCCCGATTTCAAGGTTCAACTCGTCGATCACTATCCGGATCTGAAAGTAGAGTTTGTCGACAGCTATCCTGGCGTGAGGTAGCGCACCCAACTACACCGCCCACGGATCGATCACCCGCAGGCCGGCCGCTTCAAACGGCGCGACGTCGCGCGTCGCCACGATCAGTCCATTTGCTTCGGCAGTCGCGGCGATATAGCCGTCGGCCGGCGCGATCACGCTGCCGGCCGCCCGCGCGCGCGCGCGAAGCCCGGCATAGGCTTCGCTCGCAGCCGCGTCGAACGGCAGGATCCGGCCTCGAAACGCCGGCACCACGCGTTGTTCGATGCTTCGATGCAGCCAGTCTCGCCGCTTGCCTTCCGGCATGGCCGCGACGCCGGATCTCAGCTCGGCCAGACTGATCGCCGCGAGAAACAACGTTTCGACATTCTGCGCATCGAGCCACTCCAGCACTGACGCATTCGGCGCAGGCCGCAGCGGCTCGGACAAGACGTTGGTATCGACGAGAATCATTCGAAGTTCATCGGCTCGGTTGGAGTTTTGTCGCGCTGAATGTCGAGATCGACACCCCCGATTTCCCGCCCGATTTCCGCCAGCAACGTTCCCAATTTGACGCGCCCTTCCGGCTGAACCGCTTTCTCGAGGATGTCACGCACCTCCGCTTCGGTGCTGCGTCCATGCTGCGCCGCGCGAACCCGAAGGGCGCGATGGACTTCGTCAGGCAAATTCCGAACGGTTATCACGGGCATGATGCATTTCCAAAAATTGACTTCAATGCAGTCATCCTAGCATTTTGCTGTCACCAAAGAAGCGCCACGACAAGAAGAATCTACCGCCGCCGCACGCCGCTTCCCAGCTAGCCATTTGGACAGCCGCCCCGTGCCCACCCCTCGCAACATTTGTCAACACTCCCTGCACAAACACAAACAAGAACGCTTCTCATTCAATAAAAAATTACATAGAATGCCGCCTGAAAACAAATCGTAATAATTCCCGGCGGCGTTCACGCTTGCGCAGCGGTCGCTTCCGGGGCCACACCAGTCGAGGTCCTTGCATTGATGAAGTCCCGCCCTGACGAGCTGAAGCTCGGAAAATTCACCACCCTGTGCGGCATGCTCGCGGCAGGCCCCGCGTTCGCCGACGGCGCGCCGCCGCCTGCTCCCGCGAACAACGACGGCCATCTCGCGCCGATCGAGATCAAGGGCAAGGCCGAGCACAGCTACAAGGCCGACTTCTCCGCTTCCGCGAAATTCACCGCGCCGCTCGTCGACACGCCGAAGTCCGTCACCGTGATTCCGCAGGAACTGATCCGGAACAGCGGCGCGACCACGCTGACCGAGGCGCTGCGCACCGTGCCCGGCATCACGTTCGGCGCGGGCGAAGGCGGCAACCCGCTCGGCGACCGGCCGTTCCTGCGCGGCTACGACACGCAGGGCAGCATGTTCGCCGACGGCATGCGCGACACGGGCGCGACTACCCGCGAGATCTTCAACACCGAGCGCGTCGAGATCACCAAGGGCTCGGACGGTGCATACGGCGGGCGCGGCGGCGCGGGCGGCAGCATCAACCTGATCACGAAGGCGCCGCACCTCGGCACGACGGCGGCGGCCAGCGCGGGCTTCGGCACCGACCGCTACCGCCGCTTCACGGCCGACGGCAACTGGCAGTTCGCGGATCACGCGGCGTTCCGTCTGAACCTGATGAGCCACAACAACGACGTCGCGGGCCGCGACGCGGTCAACAACGAGCGCTGGGGCGTCGCGCCGTCGATCGCGTTCGGCCTCGGCACGTCGACCCGCGTGACCGCGAGCTACTACCACCTGTCCACCGACGACCTGCCCGACAGCGGCATTCCGTACGTCTACGGTTTCAACATCCCGAAGGGCGTCACCGACGGCCCGGCGAACGTCGACCGCCACAACTTCTACGGGCTGCGCGACCGCGATTTCCGCAAGACGACGTCGGACATCAGCACGCTGAAGATCGAGCACGACATCACGTCGTCGCTGACGATCCGCAACACCACGCGCTACACCGAGTCCACGCAGGACTACATCTGGACGCAGCCGGACGACAGCGCGGGCAACGTGATCAACGGCAAGGTCTGGCGCCGCAACAACAACCGCAACAGCTCGATCAACAGCATCGCGAACCTGACCGAGCTGTTCGGCGAATTCCGCACCGGCCCGTTCAAGCACAGCTTCACGACCGGCATCGAGCTGACGCGCGAATGGGGCAAGCGCGACTCGTACACCGTCGCGACAGGCACCGGCAAGATCTGCCAGCAGGGCATCGGCGCGGCGTCGGGCTACAACTGCACGAGCCTGTGGGCGCCGAACCCGAACGACCCGTGGGCCGGGTCGATCACGCGCGACAACGACTACGCGCATGCGCGCACCGTGACGAAGTCGATCTACGGCTTCGATACGATCGAGCTGACGCCGCGCTGGCAGATGAACGCGGGGCTGCGACTCGACGACTACTCGACGCGCTTCACCGACACCGCCGCCAAGGGCGGCAAGACCTACACACGCGACGACACGCTGCTCAACTGGCAGCTCGGCCTCGTGTTCAAGCCCGCGCAGAACGGCAGCATCTACGCGTCGTACGCGACGTCGTCGACGCCGGCCGGCATGCTGCTCGGCGAAGGCAGCGAAACGCAGTCGCTGACGCCGGGCCGCGGCGGCGTCGGCCCGAACGCCGACCAGCTTTCCCCCGAGAAGAACCGCAGCATCGAGCTCGGCACGAAATGGAACGTGCTGAACGACAAGCTGTCGCTCACCGCCGCGCTGTTCCAGATCGACACGACGAACGCGCGCGTCACGCTGCCGAACAACCAGTATGCGATGGTCGGCAACAAGCGCGTGCAGGGCCTCGAGCTCGGCGTCGCGGGCCAGATCACGAAGCAGTGGCAGGTGTTCGGCGGCTACACGTACATGAAGAGCGCGCTGCGCGACAACGGCAAGGACACCGCGAACAACGGCAACCGCTTCCCGAACACGCCGAAGCACAGCCTCACGATGTGGTCGAACTACGACGTGACGCCGAAATTCACGGTCGGCGGCGGCGCGTTCTACATGTCCGAAGTGTTCGGCGATCCGGCGAACCAGCGCGCGGTGCCGTCGTACTGGCGCTTCGACGCGATGGCGCAGTACCGGATCAACAAGAAGCTCGACCTGCAGCTGAACGTGAACAACCTGTTCAACCGCACGTACTTCGATCAGGCCTATCCGGCGCACTATGCGTCGATCGCGCCGGGCCGCTCGGCGTTCGTCACGCTGAACGCGCGCTACTGATCGATGGAGGCCGTGTCGCTGAAGGCGCTCGCGTCGGTGTCGCCGCGCGAGTTCGCCGAAATCCTGGCCGGGCCGCCCGAGCGCGCCGCCGCGTGGGTCGCGGCGGCGGCCGGCCACGGCATCGTCGATGCGCAGGCCGTCTACGGGCAGTACCTGCTCGACGGCCACGGCGTGTCGCGCGACCCGGCGGCCGCGCTCACGTGGTTCCGGCATGCCGCGCACGCGAATCATCCGATGGCGATGAACATGCTCGGCCGCTGCTACGAGTTCGGCTGGGGCACCGCCGCGTGCGCGCCGGTCGCCGTGTACTGGTACCGGCTCGCCGCGCAGGCGGGGCTCGACTGGGGCATGTACAACTACGCGACCGCGCTCGCGCTCGGCAACGGCGTCGACGAGAACCGCGCCGATGCGCTCGACTGGTTCCGGCGCGCGGCCGCGCTCGGTCATGCGAAGTCGATCAACCTGATCGGCGGGTTCTACGAGGACGGCTGGGTCGTGGCCGCCGACGCCGATCTCGCGTTCGACCACTACCGCCGCGCCGCCGTTGCCGGCGATTTCCGCGGCCAGTTCAACTATGCGCGGCTGCTCGCCGAGCGCGGCCGCCTCGACGACGCGCTCGCGTGGCTCGCGCGCGTGCCGGCCACCGCGACGCCGGCGTTCGTCGCGAAGATGCGCGCGTATCTCGCCGCGTCGCCGTTCGACGCGTTCCGGCAGGCGGCCGCACGGCTGCTGCCGGACGATCAGGAGTTCGTATCATGATGCTGCATGTTCCCGGGGTGCTGACCAAGGCGCAGGTCGCGCAATGCCGCGAGGCGCTCGACCAGGCCGAATGGACCGACGGCAACGCGACCTCGGGCGCGCAGTCCGCGCTCGCGAAACGCAACCGGCAGCTGCCTGAAGGCTCGCCTGCGGCGCGCGCGGTGGGCGACGCGATCCAGGATGCGCTGGCGCGCAATGCGCTGTTCTTTTCAGCGGCGCTGCCGCTCAAGGTGTTTCCGCCGCTGTTCAACCGCTATGAGGGCGGCGAGGCGTTCGGCACGCACGTCGACAACGCGATCCGCCTGCTGCGCGGCACGGATTTCCGGGTGCGCAGCGACCTGTCGGCGACGCTGTTTCTCGAGGAGCCCGATGCGTACGACGGCGGCGAGCTGTGCGTCGAAGACACGTTCGGCGTGCATCGTGCGAAGCTGCCGGCCGGCGATCTCGTGCTGTATCCGGCGTCGAGCCTGCACCAGGTGACGCCGGTCACGCGCGGCGCGCGGGTGGCGTCGTTCTTCTGGATCCAGAGCATGGTGCGCGACGATGCCGATCGCACGCTGCTGTTTCAGCTCGATACGCAGATTCAGGCACTTTCCGCCGAGAAGGGCGCGAAGGATCCGATGGTCATTTCATTGACGGGGGTTTATCACAACCTGTTGAGGAAGTGGGCGGACGCGTGATGCGCATCCGGGCCTTCCCCCCAAAAACAAGCTGCCCTGCCCCGAACAAGAAGCCCAGATCCCGTTGCTTGCACCGATTCGTAGCCCGGCCTAAAATGACCATCGTCACATGACCACGCTCATATCATGATGCCGCATGCTCCCGTTTCGAAATCCGAATTCAAGGCTCGCGCACTCGAATACTTCCGGCTCGTCGAGGCGTCGGGTGAAAGCTTGATCGTCACCGATCACGGCAAGCCGACGCTCGAGATCCGGCCGTACCACGCACGCGAGGCTCAGCCGTTGGACATATTGCGCGGCTCGGTCATGCGCTACGACAATCCTCTCGATCCGATTGCGGAAGATGATTGGGAGGCGTCGCGGTGATCGTGCTGGATACGCATGCATTGGTGTGGTGGGTGGCGGGCGACCCTTTGCTCAGCAAGAAGGCGCGAAGCGCGATCGATCGCGCGCGGAGCGAAGGCACGCTCGCCGCGTCCGCGATCTCCGCATGGGAAATCGCGATGCTGGTGCGCAACGACCGCCTCGCGCTGACCATGGATGTCGATGCATGGCTCGCAACGGTCGCGCAAATCGACGGCATGCGCTTCGTGCCCGTCGACGCCGACATCGCCGCGAAGTCCACCGCCCTGCCCGGCACATTCCACAAGGATCCGGCGGACCGCATGATCGTCGCAACCGCACGGCGGCTCGGCGCACCGCTCGTCACCCGCGACGAAAAAATCCGCGCATACGCTCACGTCAAGACGCTCTGGTAATCCGCACGCGGCCCGCAGGCCAAAGTGCGACACATCCTCCGCCGGAAGCTCGCATATTGCCGATTCTTCACAGAACGCATACTTCGCCATCCTCAGGAATGAGCAGCCGGTCCGTCATCCTGTTTTCTGCCGAGAATTCACGCAGTTCCCTCCTGGTCAGCATTGCATGGTTGACCGCCTCCATATGGGTCGCAACCAGCGTGGCTTGGGGCGCGGCCTGATAGACCTTGTGAACATCCTCCTTACCCATGATGATCGGACCCAGCCCGGGAACCTGCGCATCGCCGCAATTCAGGATGACGGCATCCGGCCGATGGGATTGCAGACTGTCCTCCACGAACCTGTTCCAGACCGTATCGCCGGCAAGGTACAGCGTCTTTTCCGCGGCGTGCTTGAACACGACGCCGCTCACCTGCCCCATCAGATCGCCAATGGCGTGCATGACGTCGTCCGACCCGTGCTGACCGGGCGTCTTGATGAGCGTCAGCCCGTTGAATGACGTGTTGTCCGTGAGCACGCGCACATCCGTGAATCCCGCCTCCTTCACGATCGCGGCATCCTGTTCATGCTGGACGAAGACCGGCAGGCTTTTCGGAATCAGGGATCGGGCTGCATCGTCCCAGTGATCGAGATGGGTGTGGGTCACGATGACGGCGGTCACATCGAGGATCTGCTCGACCGGAAGAGGCAGCTCGACGGTCGGCCATTTCAGGTGGCTGTTCGCCGTGCCTTCGAATCCGGGATAGGCGCCCTTCGACGCAAGCACGGGATCGACGAGAAACCGCGTGCCGGCGATTTCGATGATGACGGTTGCATTGCGGATTTGCTGGACCTTCATGGGGACACTCCTTCTATGCGGGGATTATTCAGTACCGTTCGTTACAGAATCGAGTAAAAAAAGAGCGCCTGCTGAATGCAGACACGTCTTCAAGCGTCTTCAATCGAGATTCAGGAAAAGCAGTCGCAACGCGTCATCGAGTCGCTCGTTGCCGTAACCGGCTCGAACCATCACCTGAAGCCCCGGGAACGCGACAACCAGGAGCCTCGCCACGTCTCGCGCAGGTCGAGTGCAGCTCACCGAGCCATCCCCCTGACCGCGCTCGATCGCCCGCGTCAGGGCGTCCTCGATATATTGAAAGTCGCCCTGCACCCGCTCTCGCACCTCCGGGTCGTGTGGCGCCATTTCAACCGCCTGATTGATGCTCATGCATCCGTTCGAGAACTTCGGCGCGTGAGCGTCCCTGACGATCATGCGGAAAAATGTCTCGATCGCGTCGCGAGCCGGCCCGTGGTCAAGGATCTGGTGCATGTCGTGCGCGCGATCGCTCCGGTACGCGTCGAACGCCGCGAGAAAGAGCTCTCGTTTTCCGCCGAATGCACCGTAAAGGCTGCTCTTGCCCAGCCCCGTCGCGTCCACCAGGTCGACAACGGAAGTGCCTTCGTATCCGTTGCGCCAGAAGACTTCCATCGCCTTGCGCAAAACCTCTGCGGCATCGAATTCCCGCGGCCGCGCCATCATCGCCCTCCACTTGGCCGTATTACACGTGGCGGCGATTATGAAACGATCGGTACGGAACGTCAACCGGGCTTCGTCCGGATCGGGCGCCAAGGGGTCGATTGGGCGGCATCATCGCGCCGCGGGTGCGCGTTCGACAAAGCACGGTCGAATCATGATGCCGGTGCTCCCCAACCATCCGGCGCAAACCCCTCAGGCCCGCTGCAGGATATCGATCGCCTTTTCGGCATCGCCCAGCGAGTCGACCGCGATGTACGCGATGAACTGGGTGCCCAGCACGGCAGCCGATACGCCGCGGAGATTGATGCCCCCGTCAGCGAGCAGCTGGGTCAATTGCGCGATGACCCCCATTTGATCCAGCCCCATGACGCGGACGGAGTGAAGGCTCGGGGTGACGTTGAACCCCACCTGCGTGGCCGCGCGGATCACCGCATCTCCCAGCAGCGGTGCGACAAACACGACGCCCTTGCCGGCCGCCTCCGACGTGCGGCGCGCGACGATGAACTGCAAGTCCGCGCCGGCGTCCCTCAGCGCGCCCAATACGTTCGCGAGGCCGCCCGGCTTGTCTTCGATGGTGGCGGCCCAGACATCGACACGTTCTACGCTCAGTTCCATGGCAGTCCCTCCTGCCTGATGCACGTGGATAAAAAAAATCTACTTCACAGAGAGCACTCGGGCAAGGCGAGCAGCGTATCGATCGGACCTGCCGTCGTGAATGGCACCGTGCCGGACATCCGGGTTCGACCACCCGTTACATGGGAAGGCCGGAACGTCTTCAGGAATGGACCGTTTGACGCGATCTCCCTGCACGAAAACGGTGCACCGTGCCGCTGGGGCACGCGCACCCGCGGGCGAATCCGCACTTGCCCATCGTCGCCCGCTCCCGCACAATCCGAGCACCTGCTTCTCGTCCCCGCATCGCCGATGTCCTACGCATCGCTCGCCACCGGCGTTCTCCTGGCCGCCGGTCTCGGTCAGCGCTTCGATCCCAGCGGCCTGCGCAGCAAGCTGCTCGCCCTGCTTCCCGACGGCACGCCGGTCGCGGTCGCGGCCGCCCGCCGGCTCGCGACGGCCACCGCCGACGTCGTCGCGGTCGTGCGCCCCGGCGCCGATAAACTCGCCTTTCTGCTGAACGAAGCCGGCTGCCGGGTCGTGTTCGCGCCCGACGCGGTGCGCGGCATGGGCGCGAGCCTCGCCGCCGGCGTGTGCGCGAGCGCCGATGCGAGCGGCTGGCTCGTCGCGCTCGGCGACATGCCGTGGATCGCGCCGGCCACCTACGAACTCGTCACCCGCACACTCGACGCCGGCGACACGTCGATCGTCGCGCCCGTCCACCGCGGCATGCGCGGCCATCCGGTCGGGTTCGCGGCGCGCCACTTCGACGCGCTCGCCGCACTCGACGGCGACGCCGGCGCCCGCGCGCTGTTCGCGCGCGAGCGGGTCACGCTGCTCGACGTCGACGATCCGGCCATCCTGCGCGACGTCGACACGCCCGCGGACCTCGCGCACGGACGCGGCGACCGCTGACGAATCCGGGTGCAAACGCGTGCCCGATTGCCTATAAAGGAGACGAGGCGCCGGCGCACCGCGCGGCGGCCGTCACGACTCGCGAGCGCTCCATGACCGACGACCACACGACTCCGCTGCCCGAGCCCCCGGCAGACCCGACGCGCGATCCGGAAGGCGATCCGCTCGTGCCGCCGTCGCCCGGACATCATCCGGACAATCCGCAGCAGCCGGAGGGGCCGCCGAGCAAGGACCCGGTCTAGGCGTCGGTTCAGACGCCGTCCATTCCCGCACGCATCGCAGAACGCACCGGCTTGGTGCGCGGCAGCGCGCGGGTGATTCACAGCTACCTCCCCCCTCCCCGCCGACGCCACGTTCGACTGCAAACCTTGATCGACCTCGTCTCCTAGGGATTTCCCGCCTACGGTCGCCGGCCATCTGCGCCGACAAGAAGTTATCCCGTTACGCCACGAACGGCACGTTTCTCCGATCGACCGACCGAACCGACCATGCGCAATCTCTCCCTGAACCAGAAACTCGCTTCGATGATCGTCATCCTTTGGCTCGGCCTGCTTGTGATCGCAGGGCTCGGGGCATGGCAGACGCGCGCATCGATGATCGAAGACCGCCGCGACCAGCTCTCGACGCTGGTGTCGCAGGCCGCGAGCGTCGCCGATCACTTCTACAAGCTGTCGCAGCAGAACGCGATGCCGGAAGCCGATGCGAAGCAGAAGGCGCTGGAAGCGATCGCCGCGCTGCGCTACGGTGCCGACGGCTACATCTCGATCAACGACTCGAAGGCGGTGATCGTGATGCATCCGATCAAGCCCGAGATCAACGGCAAGGACATGTCCGGCTTCACCGATCCGAACGGGCGGCACCTGTTCGTCGACATCGTGAAGGCCGCGGACCAGAGCGGCGGCAAGGGCTTCGTCGAATACAAGTGGCCGAAGCCGGGCGCGGACAAGCCGCAGGACAAGACGAGCGTCGTGCAGCACTTCGCGCCGTGGGACTGGTATCTCGTGACCGGCATGTACATGAACGACGTGCGCACGGCGGTGCTCGCGAGCGTCGGCCGCTGGCTCGCGATGACCACCGTGCTCGGCTCGATCGCCACGTTCGTGATGGTGCTCGTGCTGAAGAGCGTGCGCGCGAATCTCGGCGGCGCGCTCGAGGACGCGCTGGAGGCCGCGCAGCGCATCGCGCAGGGCGACCTGACCGCGCGCGTCGACCTGCGGCCGAACGATCGCGGCAGCCTGCTGCTCGCGCTGCACACGATGCAGGGCGGGCTGATCGACATGGTGTCGCGCGTGCGCATGGGCACCGAGAACATCAACGTCGGCGCGGGCGAAATCGCGGCCGGCAACACCGACCTGTCGCAGCGCACCGAGGAACAGGCGGCCGCGCTCGTGCAGACCGCATCGAGCATGGACCAGATGACCGCGAACGTGAAGCAGAACGCGGACAGCGCCGCGCAGGCCGCCACGCTCGCCGACCAGGCCGCGCAGGTCGCGACGCGCGGCAGCGAAGTCGTCGACGACGTCGTGCGCACGATGGCGGAGATCACCGACCGCTCGCACAAGATCGGCGACATCATCGGCGTGATCGACGGCATCGCGTTCCAGACCAACATCCTCGCGCTGAACGCGGCCGTCGAAGCCGCGCGCGCGGGCGAACAGGGCCGCGGCTTCGCGGTCGTCGCGGCCGAAGTGCGCTCGCTCGCGCAACGCTCGGCCACCGCGGCGAAGGAGATCAAGTCGCTGATCGTGTCGTCGAACGAAACCGTCGACCACGGCGCGGCGCTCGTCACGCAGGCGGGCGAAACGATGGGCGAGATCGTGCAGTCGGTGCGGCGCGTAAACGAGATCCTCGACGAGATCAGCCACGCGTCGCGCGAACAGAGCGCCGGGATCGAACAGGTCAATCGCGCGGTCGGCGAGATGGACCAGGTGACGCAGCAGAACGCGGCGCTCGTCGAACAGGCGGCGGCCGCCGCGCATTCGCTGCGCGATCAGGCCGAAGCGCTGCGGGATGCGGTCACGCGCTTCGCATTGCCGGCCTGACGCGGTTCACGCCGCCCCGCTCCGGTCCGGAGCTCACGCCGGCGCCGCAATGCTTGCGCTCGCATTTGCGTTCGCGTTCGCATCGTGGCGCAGGCCGAGCGTCGCCGCGCGCCGGACCAGCTCGATGTCGTTTTTCGCGCCGAGCTTTTTCATCGCGCTGATCTTCTGCGCGCTGACCGTCTGCTTGCCCTTGTTCAACCGCTCGGCGATCCCCTTGATCGACACGCCCGACAGGTAAAGACGGATCACTTCGATCTCGCGCTGCGACAGCTTCGGCGCACCGTCGCCGTCGTCGTCGTCGGCCGAAGCGAGCGTGCGCTTGACCGTCGGCGACAGATAGCTGCCGCCGCCGTAGCTCGAATGGATCGCGGTCACGATGTGGCCGACGTCGTCGAGCTTGCTGACGACGCTCAGCGCGCCCCGCGCGAGGATCGAGCGGATGATCACCGGGCTCTCGTGCGTGACCAGCACGACAATGCCGACATGCGGGCGCGCGGCCCGCACGAAGTCGAGCAGCTTCAGCATCTCCATCTGCCCGTCGCTGCGCATCGCATAATCGATGAGCGCAATGTCGCAGACTACGTCGCCGATCGATGCGACCATGTCGCTGGCGCGCTGGTAGACGCCGACCAGATCGATCGCGCAGGCGCTGCTCGCAATGTGTTCCATGCCGGCCAGCGTCAGCGGCCAGTCATAGGCGAAGACGATACGGACATTGAATTTCCCCATACGCGTTTCCCTCGGTTCCGGCGGATTCGGCCAGTTGCATCGGCGCCGCCCCCCGCCAGTCCGGTTCAGCTATCCCGATCAGGCTACTTATAGCCCGATTGCCATTTTATGAATCCGGCGGCTCGGGAGATATCGGACAGGAACTTAAATGCACCGCCGAGCGGTGGTACGAGTTTTATATTTGACTGGCGCGTAACGCCGCGGGTGTGTGGTGGTGTTCGCGCAGCGCGCCCGGGATCGTGCGGTCCGACAGTCCGCCACCGTCGATCCATTGACGCGTGCGGTGCGCGGCCTGGTCGATCAGCTGCGCGCACTGCGTGTAATCGTAGGACGACACTTCGAGCGGGCACAGCGGCGGCACGACGTGGATCCGCGCGCGGGTCGCGTACTGCTCCAGATCGCGCACCAGCTGCCGGGCGATCACGAGCGTCAGCGCATGCGTCGCGTGGGCGATCGCACTGCGCGGCGGCGCGTGCAGCGCGCACGCGAACCCGGCCGGCAGCACGATGATCCGCTCGACGCCGAGCGCGACCGCCACCGAGATCGGCGTGTTGTTGGCGACGCCGCCGTCGACGAGTTCCACCCCGCCGATCCGCACCGGCGGAAACACGCCGGGAATCGCCGCGCTGGCCTGCACGGCGTCCACGACCGGCCCGGCGGACAGCACGACTTCGGTGCCGTTCAGCACGTCGGTCGCGACGATGTGCAGCGGCAGCGCGGCCTGCTCGATCCGGCGGTACGGCAGGTGCGTTTCCAGCAGCAGGCGGAACGCGCCGGCTTCGACGAGATGGGGCCGGCTGCGCAGGATCATCGCGAGCAGGTCGCGCATCGACAGCGGCATGATGTCCTGCCGCCGGATCTTGCACCAGAGCGCGGCGAGCATCGCGACGCCTTGCGCGTCCGGACGGCCCGCGAAATACGCGGCGTTGATCGCGCCCGCCGACGCGCCGATCACGCAATCGGGCCGTTCGCCGCTCGCGATCAGCTCGCGGAGCATGCCGACTTCGATCGCGCCGAGGCTGCCGCCGCCGGCGAAGACGAACGCGGTTGACGGGATGGAATCGGGCGGCACGATCGGACTCCGTGCGGCGCGGAGCGCCTAGTCTGTCATGCATGATGATGGACCGGCCCGGCGCCATCGGGTGTTGCTGAAAACCCTGCCGGGCGGGGTGCGCGGTCAGCCGTTCGGCCAACGTGAAGGCTGACGAGATACGGCGGGCGGCGCTGCGGGTAAAATTGCGGTCTGCGAATGCCACTCCGGGCGACGCGCCGTTCACGTGCCGCATGCGCCCTCGCCTGTTTTCTCCGACCGATTCATGACCGATTCCGACCTCCACGCCGACGACACCACGATCCACGAAGACACCCTCTGGCGCGACAGCGGCTGGACGGCCCGCATCATCAAGAACGAAGACGACGACGGCTGGGCCGTCGAGATGGTCAAGGACGGGGAAGCCGAGCCGGCGCTGGTCGGGCCCTGGACGATGGGGCGCGACAAGAAGAACCCGAAGCCGATGGACGCGAACGCGTTCCGGACGCTGGTCAAGACGGCGACCGAAGTGCTGATGCGCCACGAGCAGCAGCGGCGCGCGATGCTGCACAAGGAAGTGACGGTCTGGGCCGGCGAGGACGAAGTGTCGGTGACGCTCGATATCGTGCCGGACGAGTTCGAGCCCTATGCGGAACTCAAGGCGCTCGACCGCTTCGGCGAGCTGCTCGGCGAAGCGAAGGTGTCGGCGGCGTTCAAGCTCAACAAGGCGAGCGCCGAGCGCTGGGTCGAATCGGGGTTCGGGCGGCCCGCCTGAGCGGCCGCGCGCTTCGCTGCCGGCCCGGCTACCTGGCGCACCCGCCCAGGAAAATCCGCACCGCCTGCCGCGCAAGACGGGCGCGCGCCGCCGCATTGGGGCGCCGGGCGGCCCCGAGCAGCATGCGGGTACGGATGCCGCCGAGCACCAGATAGACGAACTGCTCGGTCGCGACGGGCACGTCGTCGAGCGCCAGTTCGCCCGCGTCGACCGCCGCACGCAGGTAATCGGCGAGCGGCTCCATCCCGCTCAGGCCGCCCTGCTCGTCGTAGTACCCGCGGATCAGCCCGGGAACCCGATGCGCGTCGAGCAGCAGCAGGCGGTACAGCTCGATCATGTCGGGCCGCGTGCCGACCTCGAGGAGGTGCAGCGCGACCGTCTCGAGCACCGTTTCGGGACGATCCGATTCGACCACGAGGCCGCGCAATTCCTCGACCCATTTGCGCCGCAGCGCGTCGAGGATCGTCGCGAACAGGCCGGCCTTGCTGCCGAATCGGCTATAGAGGGTTTTCTTCGCGACGCCCGCCTCGCGCGCGAGGCTTTCCATGCTCGTCTCGCGATAGCCCGCGCTCAGGAATTGCCGCCGGGCGACGTCGAGCAGGCGTTGCAGGCGGTCCGCCGCCTCCTGCCGTGTCGGGCGGCCGCCGGATCTCGTCCCGGGAACCCGGACTGTTCGCATTCCGATCGATCCTATTGACATTCGGGATGCGCGGCGGAAACTATACCGTTGCGTTTCCTGTTCCACGCACGGCAAACCTACCCGACCCACGGGGGCGGGGTCAATGGTCGACTTCTTCATTGAGCGTCCGGTCTTCGCGTCATCGATCGCCATCGTCATGGTGCTCGCGGGTCTCATTGCCTGGTTCAACCTTCCGGTCGAGCGCTTTCCGCAGATCACGCCGCCCCAGGTGCTCGTCAAGTCGACTTACACGGGCGCCAGCGCGCAGGTCGTCGCGGACACCGTGACCACGCCGCTGGAAGCGCAGATCAACGGCGTCGAAGGCATGAGCTACCTCTCGTCGGTCAGCGCGAACGACGGCAGCTCGACGATCACGGTCACGTTCGACGTCGGCTACGACATCAACATCGGCGCGGTCGACGTGCAGAACCGCGTGTCGCAGGCGACCGCGCAACTGCCCGGCATCGTCACGCAGACCGGCATCACGATCCAGAAGCAGAACCCGAACTTCGTGCTGGCCGTGAACCTCTATTCGCCCGATCATTCGATCGATCCGGTCACGCTCAGCAACTTCGCGTATCTGCAGGTCGTCGATGCGCTCAAGCGCCAGCCCGGCGTCAGCGACGTCACGATCTTCGGCGAGCGCCGCTATTCGATGCGCATCTGGCTCGACCCGGACAAGCTCGCCGCGCTCGGCATGACCGCCACCGACGTTCAGAACGCGATCCTCGACCAGAACGTGCAGGTCGCGGCCGGCAAGTTCGGCGAAGCGCCGGCGCCGCCCGGCACGCCGTTCCAGTATCAGGTCAACACGCAGGGCCAGCTCGCCGACGCGCGGCAATTCGGCGGCATCGTGCTGCGCGCCGGCACCGCGAACGCCGCCGCCGTACACCTGCGCGACGTCGCGCGCACCGACCTCGGCGCGCAGCAATACACGTCGAGCGCGTCCGTCAACGAAAACCCGGCGGTGCTGATCGCCGTGTTCCAGCTGCCGAGCGCGAATGCGCTGGATCTCGACCAGCGCGTGAAGGCGACGATGCAATCGCTCGCGCGGCGCTTCCCGAAGGGCATGGCGTGGGGCATCACCTACGACACCACGATGTTCGTCTCCGCGTCGATGACCGAAGTGGCGAAGACGCTCGGCTTCGCGCTGCTGCTCGTGCTCGGCGTCGTGTACCTGTTCCTGCAGAGCTGGCGCACGACGGTGATTCCGATGATCGCGATTCCGGTGGCGCTCGTCGGCACCCTCGCAATCATGCTGGTGCTGCGCTTCTCGCTGAACACGGTCAGCCTGCTCGGCATGGTGCTCGCGATCGGCCTCGTCGTGGACGACGCGATCGTCGTGGTCGAGAACGTCGAGCGCCAGCTCCAGAGCGGGCTGGCGCCGATGGCGGCCACCAAGCAGGCGATGCGCGAAGTGACGGGGCCGATCGTCGCGACCTCGGCGGTGCTCGGCGCGGTGTTCGTGCCGATCGCGTTCCTGCCGGGCATCACGGGCCGCCTCTACAACCAGTTCGCGCTGACGATCGCGATCTCCGTGATGCTGTCGGCCTTCAATTCGCTGACGCTCAGCCCGGCCCTGTGCGCGGTGCTGCTGCGCCACGGGCAAGCACGGCGGTTCGTGCTGTTCCGCGCGTTCAATCGCGGCTTCGACTGGGCGCGGCAGCGCTACGCCGGTTCGGTGCGCCGGCTGATCGGCGCGCGCTGGCTCGCGCTGGCGCTGTTCGCGGGCGGCCTCGCCGTCACCTGGCTGCTGAATGCGACGATTCCGCACGCGTTCCTGCCGGTCGAGGACCCGGGCTATTTCTACGTGATCACGCAGTTGCCGAACGGCGCGTCGCTGCAACGCACCGAAGCCGTGATCGAGAAAACCCGCGCGCTGCTGCGCGCGACGCCGGGCGTCGCCAACGTGCTGTCGATCAGCGGCCTCAATTTCGTGACGCGCGCGACCGCGCCGAACAGCGCCGCCCAGTTCGTGATCCTGAAGCCGTGGGACGAGCGCGGCGAGCAACAGAGCGTCGCCCGCCTGATCGCTCAGGTGCAGCCGAGGCTCGCGCAGATTCCCGAAGCGCTGTCGCTCGCGCTGAATCCGCCGGCGATTTCCGGGCTCGGCACCTTCGGCGGTTTCGATTTCGAGATCGAGGACCTGGCGGGCCGCGGCAGCGTCGCGCTCGACGAGGCGACCCACGCGTTTCTCGCGGAGGCGCGCCGGCAGCCCGAGCTCGACGCGCGCACGCTGCTGACCAGCTTCAACACGTCGACGCCGCAGTTCGATTTCCGGCTCGATCGCGACAAGGCGAAGCTGCTGGGCCTGAACGTCGACGACGTGTTCCACACGATGCAGATCTATCTCGGCTCGCTGTTCGTCAACAACGTCACGCTGTTCGGCCGCAATTTCCAGGTCGTCGTGCAGGCGGACAGCCGCGCGCGCGGCAGCAAGGACGACCTGTCGCGCCTCTATGTGCGCAATGCCGCGGGCGGCATGGTGCCGCTCGCGACCCTCGGGCAGCTGCGGCCGATGGTCGGCCCCGAGACGGTGCCGCGCTACGACGTGTACGGCGCGGCCGAGATCACCGGCAGCGCGGCGCCCGGCTACAGCTCGGGCCAGGCGATCGCCGCGATGCAGCGCGCCGCCCGCGTGCTGCCCGCGGATTTCGGCTACGACTGGACCGGCATCACCTATCAGGAGCTGCAGGCCGGCTCGGTCGCCGGCATCGTGTTCGCGCTCGCGATCGTGTTCGTGTTCCTGTTCCTCGCGGCGCAGTACGAAAGCTGGTCGCTGCCGTTCACGATCATCCTCACGGTGCCGCTCGCGTTGTTCGGCGCGCTGGGGCTGCTGTGGCTGCGCCGCATGCAGGTCGACATCTACGCGCAGATCGGCTTCGTGCTGCTGATCGGGCTCGCGGCGAAGAACGCGATCCTGATCGTCGAGTTCGCGAAGCGGCGCCGCGAGGCCGGCCTCGACATCGTCGACGCGGTGACCGAGGCGGCGCGCCTGCGGCTGCGGCCGATCCTGATGACGGCGTTCGCGTTCATCTTCGGCGCGCTCCCGCTGATGGTCGCCACGGGCGCCGGCGCCGCGAGCCGGCAATCGATCGGCACCACGGTAGTCGGCGGCATGCTCGCGGCGACGCTGCTGTCGCTCGGCTTCGTGCCGATCTTCTACGCGGTGATCGAGCGGCTGCGCGAAACGATGCGCGGGAAGCTCGCACGCGCGCACGGGCCGCACGGCCCGCCGCCCGCGGCATGACCGGCGCGCGAGGCGATGATGAAAACCCACCGATTCGCGCTGGTTGCCGCCGCCGCGATTGCCGTCGCGCTGGGCGTGGCGCTGCTGGTCCCGCGCGGCGCACGGCGCGCCGCCGTCGATCCGCCGCCGGCCCCGCCCGCCGCCGCGATCGAGGTGCCCGTGACGCGGGTCGTCGCGCGGACGGTGCCCGTCTATCTCGACTATGTCGGCACGACCGACGCGATTCGCGCCGTCACGCTCCAGGCGCAAGTCACCGGCTACCTGCTGAAGCAGGCCGCGCCGGACGGCGCCGACGTGGCCGCCAACGCGCTGCTGTACCGGATCGACCCGCGCACCTATCAGGCGACGCTCGACGCGGCCACCGCGCAGGCGGCCAAGGACGCGGCCGCGCTCGACTACGCGAGTGCGAGCCATCACCGCAATGCCATCCTGAACCGGAGCGGCGACGTGTCGACCGACACGCTGCAGCAATCGGCGAGCACCGAGCGCCAGAACCGCGCGGCCGTCGCGGCGGACCGCGCGCAGATCGAAGCGGCGCGCCTCAATCTGCTGTTCACCGAAATCCGCGCGCCGTTCGCCGGCCGTCTCGGCCTGAGCCTCGTCCACGAGGGCGCGCTGATCAGCACGGCGGGCACGCAGCTGAATACCCTCGTGCAGCTCGACCCGATCTACGCGACCTTCAATCCGCCGGACACCGACCTGCCCGCGATCCAGGCGCGCCAGTCACAGGGCGCGATTCCGGCGGAGGTCGCCGTCGGCCACGCGAGCGCGCCGCAATACCACGGCAGGCTGACCCTGCTCGACAACAGCATCGTGCGCGGCACCGGCACGATCACCGCGCGCGCGACGATCGACAACCCCGGCCATACGCTGCTGCCGGGGCAGTTCATCCACGTGCGCCTGCACGTCGCCGACCAGCCCGCCACCCTGCTGGTGCCGCAAGTCGCCGTCGGCTCGAACCAGCTCGGCCAGTACGTGTACGTCGTCGGCCCCGGCAACCGGGTCGAACAGCGCTACGTCACGCTCGGCGCCGACTACCCGCCGCTCGTCGCGGTACGCCAGGGCGTGGCCGACGGGGAGACGGTCGTCGTCGGCAATCTGCTGAAGCTCGGCCCTGGCACGCTGGTGCGGCCGATGCCGGCCGGCACGCCGCCCACCAAAACGCCCGCCGCGCCCACCGGGAGCCGCGCGCCATGATCGCCCATCGCGCCCGCCCGCGTGTAGTCGGGTTCGAACCCGGCTTCGAACCCGGCGTTGCCGTTCCCGGCCGCGGCCTCGCCTGCGCCGTGCTCGCGGCGGCATGGCTCGCCGGCTGCACGGTCGGGCCCGACTTCGTGCGGCCGGCGCCGCCCCAGGCCGGCGGCTATGCGCGCGAGCCGCTGCCGGCGCAGACCGTCGCGTCCGATATCCACGGCGGCGAAGCGCAGCATTTCGTGCAGGGGCTCGATCTTCCCGGCGACTGGTGGACGCTGTTCCGCTCACCCCCGCTCAACGCGATCATCGAGCGCGCGCTGGCGGCCAACCCGAGCCTGCAAGCCGCGCAAGCGGCGCTGCGCGAGGCGAACGAAACGCGCGTCGCGGGCGAAGGCGCCCTCTTTCCGACAATCAGCGCCGGCGCGTCGGTCACACGCGAAAAAAAGGCGCCCGCGTCGATCGGCAGCGGCAGCGCGATCCCGCCCTTCACGCTCAAGAGCGCGTCGGTGAACGTCACCTATCTGCTCGACGTGTGGGGCGGCACGCGCAGGCAGGTCGAAGCGCTGGCCGCGCAGGCCGAATTCCAGCGGTTCGAACTCGAGGCCAGCTACCTGACGCTGATCTCGAACGTCGTGCTGGCCGCGCTGCAGGACGCGTCGCTGCGCGCGCAGGTCGCCGCGACGCACGAGATCGTCGAAATCGAGACGCAGCAGCTCGCCGGGCTGAAGCGCGAATTCGCGATCGGCGCCGCGGCCAATCCCGCGGTGCTGGCGCAGGCCGCCGCGCTGGCCCAGGCGCGCGCCGCGCTGCCGCCGCTGCAGAAACAGCTCGCGCAGACGCGCAACCAGCTCGCCGCCTATCTCGGCCGCTTCCCGAACGACGCGCCGACGGAAACGTTCGAGCTCGAATCGTTGCAGTTGCCCGTCACGCTGCCCGTCAGCCTGCCGTCGCAACTGGTCGCGCAGCGTCCCGACATTCGCGCGTCGGAAGCGCTGCTGCATGCCGCGAGCGCCGAAATCGGCGTCGCCACCGCCAACCTGCTGCCGCAACTGACGCTCAGCGCCGCCTACGGCAGCGAGACCGCGCAGACGCTGTTCGGACCGGGAACGGCCGTCTGGAACATCGGCGCCGGGCTGCTGCAGCCGCTCTTCGAAGGCGGCACGCTGCTGCATCGCCGGCGCGCGGCGATCGCCGCTTACGATGCGGCGGCGGCGCAGTATCGCGTCACGGTCGTCACCGCGTTCCAGAACGTCGCGGATGCGCTGCGGGCGCTGCAATCGGACGCGAACGCCGTCGACGCGCAGGCGGCCGCCGAACGCGCCGCCGCGGACAGCCTCGCCGCGTCGCAACGCCGGTTCCGCATCGGCGAGATCAACCATCTTGCGCTGCTCGATGCGCAACGGACCTACCAGCAGGCCCGCCTCGGCGAGATCCAGGCGCGGGTCGCGCGCTACTCGGACGTCGTCGCGCTGTTTCAGGCGCTCGGCGGCGGATGGTGGAACCGCACCGACGTGCGGGAAGACGGCGGCAACGCCGTCGCCCGCTAGCGAATTCGATGCCATCCGGCTCCGCTTTGCGCCATGCCGCCTACACTTAAGTTGGGCCGCGCAGGCTGGCGTGAGGCTGCGCCACGAAAGGGATCAATCGCATTTTCCGAGCCAGCAGCCATCGATAGCGAGCACCGCACGGTCGCGTTCGGCGGCGACCGAGGAATTCGTATCGTCTCCGGAACCGTTTCGAGGGCAAACCACCACGGAGGCGGTTTTATGAACAGCAAGCTTTCCAACCCGGCGCCGCTCGGACTGGCCGGGTTCGCACTCACGACCTGGATGCTCAGCATGGTGAACGCCGGCTGGTACAGCGCGGACGCGCTGGGCCTCGTGCTGGCGGTCGCGTTCGCGTTCGGCGGCACCGCGCAAATGATCGCGGGCGTGCTCGAATTCCCGCGCGGCAACACGCTGGGCACGGTGGCGTTCCTCAGCTATGGCGCCTTCTGGTGGTCCTTCGCGCTGTTCGTCGCATTCCTGGGCACGAAGGTTCCGGAATCGTTCGTCGGCTGGTACCTGATGGCGTGGGGCGTCTTCACGTTCTACATGTGGATCGGCTCGCTGCACACGAGCACGTCCGTGCAACTGGTGTTCCTGTCGTTGTGGATCACGTTCCTGATGCTGGCGATCGGCGCGTGGACCGGGTCGAGCCTGGCCACGCAGATCGGCGGCTACACGGGCCTCGTGACCGCGCTGCTGGCGTTCTACGCATCGGCGGCCATGATCATCAACGAAGCCTTCGGCCATACCGTGCTGCCGACGCACGACTGGTCGCAAGGCCATCCGCGAGCGGCGTGACCCACCGGCGGGCCGGCGGGCGCGCATCGGACGCGCCGGCCGGCGCCGCCGGCCATCGCATCGCCCCCCGAACCGGAATTCGTCATATCGCATACGCACACCATCGCACCTGGTGCCTCGACCCGTGAAAGACGGACCCATGACGCGCCGCCGCCGGCAGCACGTTCACTTCGTGCTCCGGGCACCTGGGAGCAAGGAGGATCTGCCATGTCACGAGACAAGCCGTCGCACCGCGCTGCCGCCGAATCGCACGCGGCCGACGTTTCCGAGGCGCAAATCGCCGTCCACTGGCCCGAGGAGGATTACTTCCTGCCGCCCGCCTCGTTCATCGGCCAGGCCAACCTGACCGACCCGGGCGTGTTCGAGCGCTTTTCCCTCGACAGGTTTCCCGAGTGCTTCAAGGAGTTCGCGGAGCTGCTCGACTGGTACAAGTATTGGGAGACGACCTTCGACGCGAGCCATCCGCCGTTCTGGCGCTGGTTCGTCGGCGGCAGGCTCAACGCGTGCTACAACTGCGTGGATCGCCATCTGCCGAAGTACCGCAACAAGACCGCGATCCATTTCGTGCCCGAACTCGAATCCGAGGCGGTCCAGCACGTCACGTACCAGGAGCTCTATGTCCGCGTCAACGAATTCGCCGCGCTGTTGCGCGACGTGTTCGGCCTGAAGGCCGGTGATCGCGTGACCCTGCACATGCCGATGGTGGCCGAACTGCCGATCACGATGCTCGCCTGCGCGCGGCTCGGCGTGATTCACTCGCAGGTGTTCAGCGGCTTCAGCGGCGCGGCGTGCGCCGACCGCATCCTCGATTCGGAAAGCCGCCTGCTGATCACGATGGATGCCTATTACCGCGGCGGCAAGCTGCTCGACCACAAGGAAAAGGCGGACATCGCGTTCGCCGAAGCGGCCGGCAAAGGCCACGCGGCCGAGAAGGTGCTGGTCTGGCAGCGCTATCCGGGCAAGTACTCGAGCCCGACGCCGCTCGTCGAAGGCCGCGACGTGATCGTCAACGATGCGCTCGAGCGGTTCCGCGGCAGGTTGATCGACCCGGTCGAGATGCCGGCGGAAGCGCCGCTGTTCCTCATGTACTCGAGCGGCACCACCGGACGCCCGAAGGGCTGCCAGCACTCGACCGGCGGCTTCCTGTCGTATGTGGCGTGGACCTCGAAATACATCCAGGACATCCATCCCGAGGACGTGTACTGGTGCATGGCCGACATCGGCTGGATCACCGGCCATTCGTACATCGTCTATGGCCCGCTCGCGCTCGCGACCTCGACGGTCATCTACGAAGGCGTGCCGGTCTACCCCGATCCCGGCCGGCCGTGGCGCATTGCCGAGCAGCTCGGCGTCAACATCTTCCACACGTCGCCGACGGCGATCCGTGCACTGCGACGCGCCGGGCCGGACGAGCCCGCGAAGTACCACTATCACTTCAAGCACATGACGACCGTCGGCGAGCCGATCGAGCCCGAAGTGTGGAAGTGGTATCACAAGGTGGTCGGCAAGGGCGAGGCCGTGATCGTCGATACGTGGTGGCAGACGGAAACGGGCGGCTTCCTGTGCAGCACCGTGCCGGCGCTGCACAAGATGAAACCCGGCAGCGCCGGCCCGGGAATTCCGGGCATTCATCCGGTGATCTACGACGACGACGGCAACGAGCTGCCGCAGGGGTCCGGCAAGGCCGGCAACATCTGCATCCGCAACCCGTGGCCGGGCGCGTTCCAGACCATCTGGAAGGCCCCGGAGCGCTACGTGCAGACGTACTACAGCCGCTACTGCCGCGACCGGAACAGCAAGGACTGGCGCGACTGGCCGTACATGGCGGGCGACGGCGCCGTCGATGCCGCGGACGGCTATTTCCGGATTCTCGGCCGCATCGACGACGTGATCAACGTCGCGGGCCACCGGCTCGGCACCAAGGAGATCGAGTCGGCGGCGCTGCTGGTTCCCGACGTCGTCGAGGCGGCGGTCGTGCCGGTCGCCGACGAGATCAAGGGCAAGGTGCCCGAGCTCTATGTGTCGCTGAAGCCCGGCGTGGAAGCGTCGGAGCAGCTCGCCAGGCTGGTGTCGGAATCGGTGGTCGAGCGGATCGGCTCGATCGCGAAGCCGCACCGGGTGCTGATCGTCCCGGACATGCCGAAAACCCGCTCGGGCAAGATCATGCGGCGCGTGCTCGCGGCGCTGTCGAACCATCAGGACCCCGGCGACGTATCGACGCTCGCCAACCCGGAGATCGTCGACAGCCTGAGGACGCTCGTGAAGTAAAAATAATCGAGAGGACTTCGATCGATCGGCATCTCGTCGTGCGGGCACGACGGGATGCCGTCATGCCATCTCCGGCCTCGGCTCGACGGGCTGCTGCGCGCGCCGCAGGTGATGCGCGGCCAGCTTGCGCCGCACCGCCTGCTCGAATTGCTGCGTCGCTGTCGCGGGCTCGCGCCGCGCGAAACCGAGCACGTTGCGCACGATCTGGATCGGCGTCAGCACGACGCCCCACGGCAGCCCCCACCAGCCGCAGACGGCGGACGTGAGAATCGCCATCGCCTGCTTCTTGCGGCCGCAGCGCCGGCAGCAGACATGACGGCGCGTCGCCCATTGCGTGACGAACACCAGCGACACCACGCGATGGACCGCGTGGACGTCGATGGGGCCGTCCTCGCGCTTGCAGATCGGGCATGGGCCGTGGCGGCAGTCGTCGACGTATTGATGCACCGTGACCGCGGGCAGGCGCTCGGCGACGACGAGCACCGAGTGCGCTTGCGCGCATTGCTCGCCGCAATAGCGGTGACGGTCGATCGTCTGGCCGCCGATGAAGAATGTCTTGCCGCAGTTGCTGCACTCTGCCACGTTACCCCCGGATGCGTTTTTTTATGTCGTGCGCGATGAACCTGGATCTACACGTGATTTATCGGCATGCGGCGGGGAGTCTTGAACGACATTTTGATGACAGGTTCCGTCGGGCTGTGCAAATCCCTGTCAGGGTTGTGAACATTTCGATAAACGGACTTGCGGTTCACGCGGAGGAATGGCGATGCCGTTGAAAATCGGAGCGCTCGCAAAACGGGCGGGGCTGACCGTTCGGGCGCTGCGAGATAGTGTTCAGCTCTACCCCCTTTTCACCAGACGCCACGTCACCCAGTGCGCCTTCAACTCGCCAAGGTTGTCCCGGACCAGCATGTCGGGCATCGTCGCGCCGCGTTCGACTTGAACGGTCTTGCCACCGTATTCGTCCGTGCGCCACTCGCCGGAAACCGGGCAGACATCGCTGGTACGAACGGGCGCGACGGCTTCAGGTGCCAGCGGTTCCGATTTTCTGGGCGGTTCGAGGAAGTATTGCGATTCGTCAGGGATGACGCCGTCCAGGTAGCGTGCGTCTTCCCACAGCAGGCGCCAGTGGGTAGGTCTGGGTACGACGGTGAAGTTCGCCGCATCGAGAAGCGAGAGATTGGGCGCTTCGGTGTCAGCGATCAAGTAATTGAAACAGCCGTCGCTTTCGAACAGTTTTGCACCAATCGGAATGACACCGAGTACGCGGCTTTGCTCGATGGTGACGGGCTCCCAGATGCCGTCGCACGGAACCGTCTGACCGGACTGAATTACCGGTCCAAACGAATCGGGTACACCTGGCAAGATCTCGGGAAATGTCGGGTAAGCAAGCTCATAGAACCCGTGCTTGTAGTCAGCAGGATCCAACAGTGCGTCAGGCGATCTCAAACGCGCGAAGCGAAAGTTCGACCTTACTTCCAGTGGCGCGTGATCCATCTGAAATTGGGACGCACGCATCAGCTTGTAAAGTGCATCGACCTTGGGAGGATAGGGCTCGGTCTGACCGCGCTCCCAGTAATTCGGATTGCGGTAAAAGTAGCCGCCTAGCTCGTCGAATCGATCGATTGCCTGTTCGAGTGCTTGCCCTGCGCGCCAGACGAAGCGGCGGCCATGCGCAAGCTCGGCGAGCCCCTTGTCGTAGCAGTTCAGGATTTCATAAATGGTCTTGAGGTGGTCCGCCTCCATGACGTCCGGATCGTTCGCCGGCCACGTCTTGATCGCGGTCTCGTACGCATCCGCGAATACCTTGAAGGCGTCGTATTTGGCTTTCCAGAGCGACCAACTGGTCAAGCGCTGGAGCAACCAGAAAACCTTGCGACGCGTGACGTCACTCTCCATATCGTGTTCGTTCATGGGCGTCGCTCCGCCTCCCGACGAGACCGCCTGCGCATCGCCTGAACCGCTAAGCCCTTTTCACCAGACGCCACGTCACCCAGTGCGCCTTCAACTCGCCAAGGTTGTCCCGGACCAGCATGTCGGGCATCGTCGCGCCGCGTTCGACTTGAACGGTCTTGCCACCGTATTCGTCCGTGCGCCACTCGCCGGACACCGGGCAGACCTCGCTGGTACGAACGGGCGCGACGGCTTCAGGTGCAAACGGTTCCGATTTCCTGGGTGGTTCGAGGAAGTATTGCGATTCATCAGGAATGACGCCATCCAGGTAGCGTGTGTCTTCCCACAGCAGGCGCCAGTGGGTAGGTCTGGCCGTTACTTTGAAGGTAGTTTTATCCAGAAGCGCGAGCTTGGGGGCGGCCGTATCCGCGACGAAATAGTTGAAGCACCCGTCGTTTTCGAACAATTTGGAACCGACCGGCAGTATGCCGAGTACACGATTTTGCTCGATTGTGACCGGCTCCCAGATGCCATCGCAAGGAACCTTCTGATCGGATCGAATCACCGGGCCGGGCGAATCGGGAACTTCGGGCAAGGCTTCAGCGAAGATCGGATACGGGAGTTCGTAAGCGCCTTGGTTGTACGCATCGCGATCCAATAGTGCCCACGGCGATCTCAGCTGAGCGAAATTGTCATCGGGACCCAACACCTCCAGCGGCGCATGTTCCATCTGGACCTGAGACGCCCGCATCAGTCTGGCGAGCGCGTCGACTTTGGGAGGATAAGGTGCAACTTGGCCACCACTCTCCCAATAATCCGGATTCCGATAGAAATACTTGGCGAGATAATTGGATCGATTGACAACTCGGTCGAGGGCTTGACCTTTCTTCCATACATAGCGGTAGCCACGAGCGAGTTCATCGAGTCCTTTCTCGTAATTCCCCAGGATTTCGTAGATTGCCGTGAGATGGTCCGCCTCCATCGCCTCCGGGTCGGTCGGCATCCACGTCTTGATCGCCGTCTCATACGCAACGGCAAATTCCTTGAAAGCGTTGTGCTTTGCTCTCCAAACGGACAAGCTCGTCAATCGCTGGAGCAACCAGAAAACCTTGCGCCGCGTGACATCATCCTGCATGTCATACTGATTCATCGCTTTAATCACTCGCGTATTTCGTCACTTACATTGGCTTCGGAAGCGGCAAACCTTCACTTGGCGCGAACTTCGCTTTCCGCAAGCTTCCGAGTGGCAGCCGCATTCACATCTTCCGCAGCTTTTCCGTAGCCGTACACTTTTTCAACGTTTTCCCAGTTCGTCTTGTAGAACTTGAAGAGCACTCCTTTGATTTTTTTCTGAGCGAAATTCAGGTCATGCTTTTTCATTATTTCGCCGACGTTTGTAATAGCGGTGGCGACCTCTTCTCCAAAATTGGCGAGCAACTGTTCCGCCCCTCCTTCGAGATGCTGAAGCGGCTCGCCGTCGCTGTATTGCTCGGCAGCCTTACCCATCCACGCCTTCGCCTCAGGCCATAGTTCTGCGAGATTGTCTGGCAGATGCGCGATCGTGATGAAACCGTTCGCATTGTATGAATCCAGCACAGCACATGGTCCGCGCCATGCTTCGGCATTCTTCGGCGCCTCACCGACGCCCCAATATGCGGCGGTGGCGAAGCCGCCGGCCTTCGAGTCACCACCGACAAGGCCCTCCCTGCCGAACACCCGGAACAGCTTTTTTCCTGCCAGCTTACTCGAGTTCACGGCTGCGATCTCGCCATGGAACGAGGCTATGCTCAGAAAGACCTTTTCATCACCAAAAACACGCATCGTATCTTTCTTGTAGAAAAGATCTGGATAGCCTTCCTCAATTTTAGGTCCAAATTTCCCACGTAATGCCGCCACGATCTCGCCGTCTTCAGCCGATGCATGAATCGAAGCGTACCGCCCCTGCGGCAACTTCCGCACCCGAACCTTCTCCTCGAGCACCGCCTCCGATTCCCGCTCGACCCTGGGCTTCCCGCCCGTCGCGACCGACCGCTTCTCCCCTTCATACGCGGTGTTCTGCAACACCCGAATCTTGTTCTCGAGTTCATCGAGCGCCTTCGGCACCATCTTGTCGGCCAGTTTCGGCAACTCGTCGAATCCGCCCGCGACCGTCTGAAGCTGCAGCTGCCACGGATTCGGCAGCATCTTGCCGACTCGCGCGTCGAGCACCTGCTTGATCGTGCGATGCATGCTCTCGCAGAAGCTTTTCAGCTTGTCGAGCAGCGGCTTCTGGTATTTCCGCACGTCGAGCGAGCGCAACCACTTGAGCGCATCACCGTGCCCCATGCGGTTCAGGAAATGCACGACCTCGATGAGCAGCTTCCGATCCTTCGCCGCGTCGCCCGTGACACGCAGCGCCAACCGCCCCACGCCCTTGACCACGCCGCCGTACACCGGGATCAGCGCGAACAGCAGCACGACGAGCAAAATCCACTCCGAAACTTCATGCCGCTTCCGGGGTTCGGTGCTCATCCCGATGCTGACGGCAAGCAGATCGCGCACGGCCGTCACGTCGCCGACGCCCGGGATCATGCCGATTGCCGCATCGGTCAGAATCTGGCTGATGGTCTGTTTTTCGTTGAACGCCCCCTGCATCGTTCCCCAGCACCATTGCCCCACTTCCATCGAAGTTTGTTTGAAATCCTCAAGGCTCCAACTCACGCTCACGCTCCCCCGTGTTTCTTGATCAGCGAATCGATGTCGCCTTCGGACAGCGACTCGTTCCTGAAGTCCGGATTCTTCGTCTGATTCTTCCGTGCATAAGCGCGCGCATCCGGGCCCAGCACCACCTGAACGTTGCCGACAGGCACGTCTTCCAGATGCATCCGGCCCTGTGCGTCCAGCACGCCTTCGCGGGTGCTGCCGTCCGACAGCGTCGCGACATACTTCGCGTGTTGAACCGGCTCGTCGTCGTGGTAGAGGTACTGCAGCGCGGCGTTGTGTCGCGACGTCGGCAGCATCGGCAGCAGATAGTCCTGTCCCGCAGGACCGCTGAATGCGTGCTGGCTGCCCTTGATGTCGATCTTGCCCGGTGCGTGGACTTCGATGTCGCCGCCTTTGATGCGGATGTATGCGCCGCCCGACGTCAGCAGGATTTCCTTCTCGGCGGCAATCTCGATCTTCTCGGTCGCGGACAGCAGCTTCACGCTCTTTTGCGCAGTCAGTTCGATGCTGTCGGAGTGCGCCTGGATCTCGACCTTGCCCTTGGCGGCAAACAGCTTCATTCCCGCGTTCTGCACGAACAGGCTCAACTTCTCCGCGACGCTCGCGAGCAGCGACTTGCCGCTCGCGATATGCGTGCTCTGTCCGCTGACGACGTTCACCTGCTGCTCGGCCGCCAGATGCACCGACTGCTGCGTCGACATCCCGATCCCTGACGGGCTGCCGAACAGCATCATCGGCTCCTTGAACGCGTTCGCGTTGCCGGTGCCGCCGCCCGCCGTGCGCCCGCCCGACGCCGCGCCCGGCGCGCTGTCCTGCGTCGCGTCGGTGAACGCGCGCAGCGCTTCGTGCGCGTCCTTCAGGTTCTCGGCCTGATGCTGTTCGCTGACGCCCGACAGCGCCTCGACGAGGCCCTCCGCGTTCACGAGCTGCTGCTGCGCTTCCTTCACGTCGAGCGGCTGGCTGTTCGGCGCTTTCGGATGCGTCGTCACGTACAAACCCTGGCTCGCACGCACCGCGCCGTATGCATCCGATCGAAGATCGAAACCGGCGCCGAGATACGCCCCGCGCGCATTGCCGTTCTGGTCGATCAAATAACCGAGATGCAGCAGGCTGTTCGCACTGCTGCTCATCAGCTGCACGCGGTTCTGCCCGGTCGCGTCGTCCATCACGAGCTGGTTGTAGCCGCTGCCCGAATACTCTTTCGACCGGTACCCGGACAGAATGCCGTCGCTATGCCATTGCGGCTTGGCTGCGCCGTTATAGACGCGGCCCACGGCCAACGGCCGATCGCAATCGCCGCCAGCGTAGTCGATCAGCACCTCCTCGCCGATGCGCGGGATGTGCACGCCGCCGTATCCGCTGCCGCTGTCCGACTGCACGACGCGCACCCAGCACGACGCGTTCTCGTTGCCCGGATTCACGCGATCCCAGACGAACCGCACGCGGATGCGATTCAGCTCGTCGGTGTAGACCTCCTCGCCTTGCGGCCCGACGACGATCGCCGTCTCCAGACGCATATCGGGCTTCGCGTGCTCGAATCGGCTGCGGTACGGCACCGTCGCGCGCTGCGCTTCGACTTCGACGAGATAGAAGCCGACGGAGCCGTCGGCGTGCGAAACCTGCAACGACGTGTCGGCCGAGCGGCCGGCGCGTGCGTCGGCAATGTCGCGGTACAGGCTGTGCGGGAAACTCGGCGCACGGGTGACCGGCAGATTGTTCTCGATCCACCACGACACCTCGATCGTCGCGAACTCGCGCTGCGCGTCACTGTCGCCGTCGTGCGCCGGATGGTCGGTCAGCACGAAACGCCGGCCCGCATCCATCGCGCGGATCCCGCCGACACCGTAGAACCGCTTCGCACGCGACTCCCACTCCTCCATGCGAACGCCGGACAGTTTGTCCCCGCGTTGCTGGTCCGGAAACGCGTACGCGCCGGTATATTCGTAGACTTCGAGCTGATTCGGCAAAGCGCCCTGGTTTCCGGCCGTCGGCACCATCGTGCCTTTCGGGTTCGCGGCAACGGACGGGCTCTTGTAGTCGAATGTCCGTGTGGTGAGCGTGACGCTTTGCAGCGTGCGCGTCCCCGACCATTGCGTGAACGCGTCGGCCTCGGCATGCGTGCTCGAGCGGTAGAATGCAACGGTTTTCGGCGACAACTGCGGGAAAGTGTCCGGCCGATCCGTGATGACCAGCGTATGGGATCGGCCGTCGTCGGCCTGTTCCCAGTAGCCGAACAGCCCCTCGCTCTCGAGCAGGCGGTGCACGAAATTCCAGTCGGTCTCGCTTTGCCGCGTGTACGAGCGGTTCGGCAACGATTCCGACAGGGCAAAGCGGAACCGGCCGCGAGCCTCCGGGTGCTGGTTCAGCACGTCGGACACGATGTCCTCGACCGTCTTGTCGATCCAGATCTTCTGGTCACGCCGGAACTTCAGCACGTGCATCCATGCCTGCAGCGTGATCTGGTACGTCGTGAGGCCGCCATCGGCGCCCAGCCGGCTCGCGGTATAGACGTAGCCGTGGATCGGGCGATACTCGCCGGTCGCTTGCTGGATCCAGAGGGTGGCGGGCTGGGCGATGAGCTGCTTCAATTCGATCGCACCATCCGGCGACACGACGTCCAGCGTGAACGTATAGTCCCGGCCGATCGTCGAACGCCCGACGGCCCGCTGTACCACCAGCGCGTTCGGCCCAAGCGGGGTATCGAGCCTCAACAACCGGTCCTGCTGAATCAAGCCGCCTCGCAACGCGGCAGCCAAGTCCTGCACGTTCATTGTTAGCCTTTCGTTTTTATTACGACGCTCTCGGATAGCGTCAGATGAATGCGGCGCGATTTTACCTGCAGTACTGCACTGCGTGACGAGAACACCCAGTGAACGAGGGGACGAGTGAGGCACACGCATCCATCCGCCGATGGCAGGCGTCGTCACGTTCTTGACGCGAAGTCTTGAACGACATTTTGATGACAGGCGCTGTCGGGCCGTTCGAATACCTGTCAAAGCTGACAATACAGAAATCGAAATTTCACTGCGCCTCGCTGCGCATTTTCATAATTCAATAAAACATGCCATTCCAAAATGACGCCAGCATCTTGCCCACTATTTTTCACAAGGAGGCTTATGCGCTTAATCGAATTTAAAAAGATTCAAAAATCATCAGCAGGAGACGAAAATGACTGTCATTCAAGTTGGACTTGTCGACAAGACGGCAAGCATCGATCCGTCTTTTGTGGAAGCGGCGGTCGCGGCGCTGAATATTCAAGTCATGCGCGACCTTCCGTCGATCTGGAACATCCGGGCGACAGTGCGCTACTTGCCGTCTACAAGCCGGGAACGCAATATAGCTTCAATGGAAAGATCGACAAGCCGCGCGCGGTTCTGCCGGGGGATATATTTCCTGGATCGATCCGCAAACCGACAGGTGGCAGCAGTTGCAGTACTTCGACACGACCGGAACGCCGACCATTGTCGATCTCGGCCCTGCGCCGGCCGATCGGAAGAGTCTTCGGGAGTGGGTGCACGAACGGCGCGGCCCCGCACCGGATGGCTTGAGAACCACGTTGGCCCTCTCGCAGGAGTCGAAGAACGACAGGCTCATGGAGGAATGCCGCCGCCATCGGAAAGTGCTGCGGGATATTGCCGAGCGCCGCGCGGATCTGTACTGAGTTCAGTTGCCGTCCGAAGGCCAGACGCGCGTACGGAATGCAAGCGGTCTGCCCGCATCGGCAAAGCACCTTTCGGGCCTCGTGCCGTCGAGGCCCGATTTGTCGTCAGGAAGACGTGTCGGCCTTCCCGGCGACCGGCGGCGCGTCGAGCGCCTCCAGCGCTTCCATCAACTCCCCGCGCAACGACAGCCACAACTCAGCAAACAAGTCGAGCCCTTCATCCCGCACCAGCTGCTCCAGCCCCGAGCACAGCTCCGCCAGCACGCGGTGCCCGACCGACAGGAACCCGCCGCTTTGCAAATGCAGCTCACGCACCACCGTCTCGGCGTCGCGCGCCGTCAGCGCCCGGTCGATCGACGCCAGCGATCCGTGCGTCACCTCCCGCATCGCCGCCAGCACCGTCTTCGGCAACGCGCGGATTTCGTCCGCGTCCCCCGCCTCCTCGTCCATCGGCGCGACGTGCGCAGTTGCGCTCAACGCGTGCGCCAGCACCGTCAGCGTCACCGGCTTCGCCAGCAGCGCGCGAACCCCGGCCGCCGCGCATCGCTGCTGCTCGTCCGGACCGGCATGCGCGGTCATCGCCACGATCGGCACATGCGCGTTCCGCTCGCGTATTGCGTCCGCGAGCATCCAGCCATCCATGTCGGGCAATCCCAGATCCGTCAGCACGAAATCGAAGCGGTTCCGATCGAACGCCGCCAACGCCTGCTCGCCATTCGCGACGATCGTCGCATCGACGCCCAGCTCGCGGAACTGGTCGGCGAACATCAAGCCGCTCGCCGGATGATCCTCGACGACCAGCACTCGCAGCGGCGCGCCGTCCGCGCCGACGAAACGCCCGCCGGCGCTTGCCTCGCTCGCGTCGCCGTCGCCCGGCTCGACTTCCGTCACGCGCAACGGCAGGCAAACGCGAAACTCGCTGCCCGCGCCGGGTTCGCTGCGCACCGAAATCTCGCCGCCCATCGCGTCGACCAGACGCCTGCACAATGCAAGCCCGAGACCCGTCCCGCCGTACCGTCGATGAATCGAATCGTCCGCCTGCTGATACAGCGCGAAGATCGTCGCCTGCGCGGATTCGGGAATGCCGATGCCGGTATCGATCACGCCGATGTCGACATAGTCGCGTCCGTCGGCCTGACGCCCGCGCGCGGTGATCGTCACATCCCCCGTCTCGGTGAACTTGATCGCATTGCTCAGCAGGTTCGACACGACCTGCCTGATGCGGATCGGATCGCCGACACGGTAGCGCGGCCAGTCCGGCGCGACGTCGCAGACCAGCCGCAACCCCTTGGTCGCCGCCAGCGGCCTGAACGAATCGGCAACCGCGTTCAGCAACGCGACGCAATCGAACGGCACCGCGTCGATGCGCAACTGCCCCGCCTCGACCTTCGACAGATCGAGCACGTCGTTCAGGATATGCAGCAGCGACGAAGACGACGAATCGACGATCTCCAGACGCTTGCGCTGCACGTCCGGCAGTGTTCCGCGCTTCATCAGCTCGAGGTTGCCGATCACCGCGTTCAGCGGCGTGCGGATTTCGTGGCTCATCGTCGCGAGAAACACCGACTTCGCCTTATTCGCCTGATCCGCCGCGCGCCGCGCTGCTTCAAGCGATTGCTCGGTCAGCTTGCGGGCGGTGATGTCCACCGCCGTGCACAGCAGCGCGTCCCTGCCGCGATACTTGACTCGCACGAGGTTGACGAGCAGATGCGTTTCGCTTGCAGGCTGGCTTTGGCGGTTGAACGCGATTTCCGATGAAACGGGCGCGGAACGCGCTGACGCTGCGCATTCTCGCCGCGAGCGCGCGAACAGTTGCCAGATCCGCGACGACAGCGTCTCGCCTTGCGCATCGTGTTCATCACGCGCCATCACCTCGTTGCGCAGCAGCACCTGGCCGTCCGCTTCGCCGATCAGCGCAAGGCCCACGGGCGCGGTGCGGATCAGCGTGCGGTTCAGCCGCTCGCTCTCCTGCAGGCGGGTGGCGCGCAGATAGGACGGCACGAGAATGCGGCGGTTGATGACGATCAGTCCGCCGGCCAGCAGCGCAAGACCGACCAGCGTGACCGCCGCAATCACCCCGAGACGCGGCGCGTTGCGGGCCAGGACGGTGCGCATCGAATACGTGTGGACGAGTTCCCAGTCGGTATCCGGAATCGAGTCATGAATGACGACGCGCCCTCTATGCCGATACTGCTCCATCGCATTCGGGCGAGCACTGCCGAGCGTCCGCACCGCGTCCGTGATATCGGCATTGCGTGCGCCCGGCGGTTGCAGCAGCACGTCGTGCGACGGATCGATCACCGCAAGCGCGCCGTCCCGGCTGTTGACACCCACGGCGCTCATCACGTCGGCCGGACGCACGGCGCGCACGATCAGCGCGAGCGGACGATCGTGATGATCGAGCACCCAGCTCGCGAGACGCACCATGCGTTCCGACGTCACCGGATCGCCGCGTGGCGGCAGCCACATCACGTGGTCTGCCGCGTGCTCCGGATGCGCGGCCGCGTCGCGCACGATTGCGGCCACATCGGGCCACGCGCGTGCGACCGAACCCGGCAGGTCGTCGAGCCTGTCGCGCGGCGGCATCTCGCCCGGCGCGACGCGCAGCAGCGTGCCGACGAACCGGCCGTCGAGGCCGATCATATAGAAGTTCGCCACCGCGAAAGCCGTTTGCTTGCGCTCCGCGCCGGCGGTGAAGAGTCTCTCGCTCAGCGCAAGCAGCGGCGCATTGCCGCCCGCCCGATCCCGCACTGCCTGCGCTGCGAAGACGATCGTCGGGTCGAGCCGATCCTGACGGACGATGCCTGCGTGGGCGGCGTACGCCGCAGCAACGGTTGGCGACGGCTTCGCACCCGGATCCCAGATGCCTTCCGCCACCGCCGTCATGCGCTTCAGGATGGTTGTGCTCTCCGTCATGCAGACCAGCAGCCGGGACTTCTCCGCAGCAAAGTGCAGCCGCATTGCCGCATGGAAATCGCCGATGTCGATCCATACCGCCGCCACCGCGCACAGCACGATGAACAGGCCGAGCGTCCCGCCGCCGGCCGCGAGCAGCGTACGTTGATACGCACGCATCCAGCCCGGATCGAAGTCGCGTCGACGCCTCGGTTGCCGCAGCCTACGTAACCTTGCCCCGATCGAACGCATCTCGTGATACCGGTCAATCGCCGGACGGCCCGGCGTCAGACTTCGCCGGATCGAGTGCGCCCTCGTAGCGAATCAGATCCGCGTCGCGCTTCATGCCGAGCTTGCGCATCGCGGTGAGCTTCTGCGCGCTGATCGTCTTCTTGCTGCGGTTGAGTTTTTCCGCGATTTCGGTGACCTTGTACCCTTCGCGGAACAGCCGGACGATTTCGGCTTCACGCTGCGACAGCGGGTTGCCGCCCGACGGATCGCCATCGTCGAGCAGCGCGGCAATCGTCGGCGACAGGTACTGGCCGTGCACGAATGCCGCATGCACGGCGGCGACGATATGTGACATCGCATCGGACTTGCTGCAGATGCACCGCACGCCGAGCGTCTGCAGCGCGCGAAACACGGCGGGCGAATTGAGCATCGTAACGGTGACGAAGCGCAGGTCGGGATAACGACGGTGCAGGTAGCCGATCAGCGCCTGGCCGTCACCGTGCTCGCCGGACGGCATCACGTAATCGAGGACCAGGACGTCGCACGGTGATGCATCGAGTTTCTCGATCAATGCGGCGGCGCTCGGGACGACCGCGACGACTTCGATCATCGGCATGTCAGTCAGCATCTGCGCGATGCCGTGGCCGGTCACCGGATGGTCGTCCGCAACGATCACGCGCACCGAGAATTCGTTCATTGAGCGTCCGTGGAGTCGGCGTCACGCGGCGCCGCGAAAGGTTTTAGGCAAATGCCGTACTGTCCCTCCATTTTATCTCAATAAAGTCGGCCGACGCCGGCCGGCCACGCGACTTCATATTCCAGGCTTGTCCCCGCTACTTATAGTAAATTTCCACTGCCGCGCCGGCATTGAATTTGCCCAGTTTCGGCGTGCTCGTGCGCCACTTCAGGCTCGCCAGAAAACGGTGCGTGTTGGACAGTTCCGATGTTTGTGGCGTCAGGACAAACTCCTTCTGGAAGGTGAGCGCGGTTAATTCCCCCGCCCTGAGAAGATTGATGCCGACAGAAGGATTATCCGAAGGCACAAGTGTCGTATTGCTGTCGGCCAGCGTTGCGTTCACCGGGGTCAAGAAAGCATTGATCCCATAGACGGCGCTACCGCTTGCGCAAGTCCGCATCTCGGCAATCGTGAACGGCGTTTGCACGATCACCTGTTCCGGCTTCGGAACCGGATTGGCGGTACTGATTCCGTTGAATTTGATCGTGCTGGGACTAATGGTGATTCTCGACTCGCAAGGGACATAACGCAGCTTATTGAGGCCCTTGACCGTCGTGTTGTAGCTATTGCCCGGGCGTACCCCTCCTTGTCCATCGAATTGCAAGGCCATGTAATCTGCGATCGAAGCCATCGGCCCTTCTTTGGCCGTGCCGGCCGGTGACTTCTTCACAATAAAGATAGAGTAGGTGAACTGCTTTCGTTCCTTCTGCCAGCCGCACGTCGTGTTGGCGCCGCAACCGTCGACCCATATGCTCGTCTTCAACTTCCCGCCCGCCAAGGATGAATAGAGGTAGTCCTTCCCCTCGTAGGTGACGCCGATTTCCAGGTCGGCCCCAAGAGAGACTCCTTTCGGGTTGACGTATAAGTAGATGTACTCGCCCGGGTAGCCGTTAAGGTCCACCCAACAATCCATCGAAGCCGTCTGCGTGGGCTGCCGCCAGAGAACCTTTCCTTTCGGCTGCGTGTTGGGAACTGCAATCGTCGTGTCAACAGTAGTGGTAACACTCACCGTGGACGAGTTCGCGAGCGTACAGATCAAGGCATAACTCTTTGGCATCCAGATCATGAGCGCTGCAGCCAGCAACAGGATCCTATGAAGTTTCATTGACTATTCTCCAGTGACAAATGGATTCAGGGCACCGACTGCAGCGCGGACGTGCGAGGGTGCTGGAATCCGCTATCGCTGATGTAGACGTAGCTGACACCATCCGGCGCCGTTGCACATCCGGAGCCGGGCAGTGGCGTCGTGGAGTATGGTTCCAGCATCCAGTGCCGGAGCGTCTCCCCGCAGGCATTTCCCGTGCTGTCCTGCAGCTTGATGTCGGTCAGCGTGAGGTAGTAAGGCGAATCGTTGTGCGCGTTCGGGACAGCAGATCCGGGCTTGCGCACCCATCCAAGTCGGTTAATCGCCTCTTGCGGATCCATGGAAAGCCGCGGGCGATAGAAGAACTTGAGATGATGCCGGATAGCGAACTGGAGGCTGTCGGTACCTTCCGGCATCTTCGGAATCTCCGTCACGGAAAGCATGAAGTAGGATTCCCGATCAACCGGAAGTCCCTCCCCCTGATAAATGATGTCCTCGAAAGCGCTTTGCCGTGACGGGACGAGAAGCAGCGGCTTGGATACTGCGATGGGGAGGTATCGCCCGGCCTTTTCGTTTCCCCACTCGATATTGACCTGCACGAGGACCGGTTCGTCTCCATCGTTCTCGATCCCGATGCCTTTTCTGCCATTCTTCTCATCCATGACGAAGCGGGTATAACCGCCGAAATGGATATCTGCCAGGGCGGCAGTCGATTGCAGCATTGTCGCCAGAAGAGCGGCCTTCAACAGCGCGACCGATGGCCCGATCAAAAACAAAAGCAGTCTGTTCAGCATGACATTTACGGCATGAAAGACGCCGCCTCCTTTTAACTTGGTGCGCGACCAGGCAAACGGAAACACTCGATGGATCACCCGGCCGCGCGCACCGCCTGGTCTGCTTTGCACTCGCAACCGGCCGCATCAATTCGAACCAGCAATCTTTCCCACGGAGCATTGCGTTTCCACGCGCTCGTAGGCCAGCATCGTGTTCTGCGCCTTCAGCGCGTAGCCGATCGTGCATTGCTTGTCGCCCCACTGCACGTCGATGCTGCCCTTGTCCTCGATGCCGAACACCAGCAGGCGCGACTGGTTGTCCACCATGCCGAGCAGCTTGCCCTTCGCGTCGTACGCCTGCGCGCCGAACGGCACCTTGCCGCCGTCGTCCTGGCTCAGCTCGAACTGCACGCGCCGCCCTGACTCCGCTTCGAAGCGGGTCTTCACGATGGCCCCGCGCGTCGGCACCACCATCTTCGCGTTGTCGGTAATCTCCGTATGCGTGCCGATGCTCGACGGATCGATGTTCAGCCAGTTCTGGCGATACGGCTGCAGATACGGCACGACCGCATAGCCGCGCCGGTCGGTGCGCACCGTCGGCGATCCGCCGAACGTCACGTCGCGCACCTTCGGCACCTCGACCACCGCGAACGTCTCGCCGACCGGCTGGCCGAGCGTGATGCCGCCGCCATGCACGACGACGGAGCCCGATGCGCCCGCGTCGAAATGCCGGCCCGAACGATCCTGCGTGAAGTTGCCGGTCAGCTTCGCCTTCGCCGTATCCCAGCCCGCGCTGACGCCGCCCGAGCCGCCGCCGTCGCGGCTGTAGCCGGCCTGCACGCCGTAGTTGACGGTGTTGCTGTCGTTCAGGTAACCCGACACGCCGGTCTGCACGTTGAAGTCGCCGCGCGTCGACGACACCGCGTTCGCATACAGGCGATGCGAGCTCGACGCCTTGCCCAGCGGAATGCTCACCGACACGTTGAACTGCGTGTCCGGCCGCCCGAACGGCCCCGACTCCTGGATGTGCGATGCCGACACGCTGTAGCTGATGTTCTTGTAGCTGTTGCTGTAGCCGACCTGATAGCGGCGGCTGCGTCCTTCGCCGTTCCAGTAGGTCGTGTCGCCGATGCCGGCGAACATCGAGCCGCTGCCGAGCGGCTGGTTGATGTTCACGTCGAGGCGGCTTTTCTGACGCGCGACGCGCGGCCCGAACGAACGGTCCGTATCCTCGACGTGCTGGCTCAGCGTGCGGTAGCCGTCCGTCGAATAGCGGTAGCCGACCATCGTGAACGTCGTATTGGTCGAATGGAGCGTCTTCGAATACAGGAACCGCAAGCTCTGCCCTTGCCGGGTGCCCGCCGACGTGCGCGACCGGCTCGCCGTGACGTCCAGCGACATGCCGCCGATGCGCGTGTTCACGCCGATGCCGAGGGCTGCCGCCACGTAGTTTTCCGCGGCGATGATGCCGCCGTAGCCGGTGAAGTTGTCGGACATGCCGTACACCAGCGTGCCCTGCGTGAACTTCGGGCTCGACTGGCCCTGGACGCGATACTGGCCGGCGGAAAACGAATACCGCAGGCTGCCGCGCCGAACCATGACCGGCAGGTACGAGTACGGCTGGGTGAATCGGCGCACGCGCCCGTCCGACTCGGTGATCCGAATCTCGAGGTCGCCGTTCGAGCCGCTCGGATAGATGTCGGTGATCTCGAACGCGCCCGGCGGCACCGGCGTCGAGTAGATCACGTAGCCGTTCTGCCGCACCTCCACGATCGCATTGCTCTCGGCAATGCCGCGCACGACCGGCGCAAAGCCGACTTCGCTGTCCGGCAGCATGCCGAGATCGGTGCCGATCTGCGCGCCGACGAAGCGCACGCTGTCGAAGATGTCGCCCGACGTATACAGCTCGCCGGCCGCCACCTTGCTGCGCAGGCGCCGGATGTCGCGCTCGACATAGGTACGGTTGCTGGTGAAGCGGCTCTTCGCACCCGTGGTGCCGGTGAGCGTCGATTCGTTGCGGAAACGCCAGCCGCCGGCATTGAAGCCGTTGCGCAAACCGACGAAGTAGTACTCGTTGCTGTGGCCGTGGCTGTCGTTACGGCTGTAGCTCACCTGATAGTCGCTGTACAGCGCGGGAATGCCGTCGTCCCACAGCGACTGGTCCACGTAGCCGCGCGAGGTGCGCGACACGTACAGCTGCGGAAAGCTGATGTTCAACGACAGCGTATTGGATTCGAACTCCACCGAAGCGCCGTCCGCCACGGCGGGCAGGTCCACGATCGTCGTGTCGTCCGCGCCCGCAGCGATGCGCCCGTCCTTTTCCAGCCGCGTGACGTTGACGCCTGCGGTGCGCAACAGCCCGAGCGTGACCATCGGTTTGACGGCGCCGTCGGCGTCCGCGCGGAACACGACGTCCTGGCGCTTGACCAGCGTATGGTTCAGGTAGACGTCGACGTCATAGCTGCCGGGCAGCACCGCGCTGCCCTTCTCGAAATAGCTCAGCTCGACCGGACCTTCACCCTTACGCAGAAAGGACTCGTTGAACTCCACCGCGTGGCCCTGCGCCGGCAGCACCAGGCCGAGCAGCGCAAGGCACGGCGCGCCGATCTGCGCGGCCGTCCAGATATCGACTTCCTTCCTGACGTTCTCCATACCCTTTCTCTATGTTGATTCACCTCCCGAGTGGCATCGCAAGCGCGAACATTCCACTCCCCACGGCAAGGGACCGGGGATGACGAAGTTGAGGAGCGACGACTTGCTGAACCGGCGGCGTCAACCGGTGGTGCCGTCGTGCGGTTCGACGGCGCCGTAGTCGTTGATCGATTCGAAGTGGACCTTGACGCCCGCTGCGGCGGCGCCGGCAGGCAGATCCTTGACCGCGAAATGGCGCGTGGCGGACGGCGGGACCATTTCCGCCGTCGCGTCGTAGTTCTTACCGCCGCTTTGAACCTTGATCGAAGCCAGCGAGACGAAATAAGCCGACGGGTTGCTGACCTCGAGCTGCGCCTTGCCGTCGCGTTGAACCAGCTTCCAGCGAAGCTGCGCAGGCGCTTCCTCGACCTTGCCGGGCAGGCCGGCGGGGCGGTAGAAGAGCTTGATGCGCTGGCGCACGGCAATCTGCAGCGTGTTGTCGTCCTTGGCTTTCTGCGGGATCTCCTGCACGTTGAGCCAGAACACCGACTCGCGATCGGCGGGCAGGCCCTGACCGTAGTAGAGGACGCGCAGCGTCTGCTGCTTCTCCGCGCCGAGGCGGCCGAGCGCCGGCGTGATCGCGAACGGCACGTCCGCTTTCCCGTCGCTCGCATCCATCCAGGACTGGATCATCACGTCGGCCGGCGCGCGGTTGCGGACCAGAATCGACGCCTCCTTGCTCGGCGCGGCCAGCACGACGCGGGTACCGTCGAGCGTGACGCCAGCGAGCGAAGCGCCCGAAGACAACAACAGCGAACCGGCCAGGGCCAGCCCTGCAAAGTGGAATCGTTTCATGTCGAATGGGATATCGTTGGTCGGGCGGGGACGCGCCCCCGCCCGGGGGTGGATTACTCGTAGGTCAGCGTGAACGGCAGCGTGCCGTTGGCGGTACCGGCCTCGACGTCGGTGCCGTTCTTCACGTAGCCGGCGCGGATGCCGAGGTTGGCCGTGTAGGTCGGCGCTTCTTCGCTGCCGCCCTTGACCAGCGGTGCGTCGAACGTCTCGTTGGCGTTCAGGTTCAGCAGCGTGCCCGCAGCGTCGAAGATGCCGATGCCGACGCCCTTGGCCGTGCCGGTGGTCTTCAGCAGCTTGTTGTTGCTGCCGTCCACGCCCGAACCGCTGGCCGGGTCGAAGCGCACCTTGACCGTGTTCAGGCCCTTGGCGGTCGAACCGCAATCGAGGCTGAGGTTGATCGCGGTACCGCCCGCGATGCCGCCGCCGGCGGTGCTGCTCAGCGCGTCGACGCTGATCTTGCCCATCTTGACGTCGATCGACTGCGCACCCTTGCCGCCGGTCACCGACGTGCCGTTGCCGCCCGTGATGCCGCACGACGCGGCGACGATTTCACCCGTGAAGTTGATCGTGCCATCCGCAGCATGAGCAGCGTTCATCGCCGCGAATGCCAAACCGGCTGCCGACATCATCATTGCAATCTTTTTCATTTCGAGTTCACTTAATCGTTAAGAGAGAATTTCCAACGGCATCTTTCCAGTCGGATGCATGCCGCTATATTTTTTGCACAACTAAATTACTGCGGATCTATGCGTCCTTCGACACCTCCCCAAACTGGAATGAATGGAATCCCCACCCGTCAGGCAGGGCCAAATGGCTCGAACAGATGACTACCGGACATCGAACTCGTCGATCCCCGTGCGTCTACCAGGTCAGAACACCCCGCATACTTGAACAGCTCGATGTCGTTCTCCACTCCGAGCTGCTTCATCGCGTTGCCAGGGCGAACAGGAGATGCGCCTTGATGCGTGCATTTCAGGTTGTATTTTCCGGATGCGAGGCATGGCGGGAAACTGGACGAAAACTAAAGCGGTCGCCAAAGCAGTAGTACAAGTACTAATTTTATGGATGGGGGTGGAACCTTCAACCAATCCTCATGAATTGTTAAATCACGAGAGGTTGCCCATGGTTGGCACGGTCTTGAGCTCGCCGCGTGGCCGGGGACGATGGTTCGCGCGACGGCGAGATTCAAAGCATGGAATTGGAATGAATGACGGCGGAAACACTCTTGCCCATTCATGTGATCGAAAAATGCAACTGCCGCTACGACGTATTGGAAATTTAAATGCGTGTAACGGCGCGATTGTTTCGAGCGAGTTGCGGTATGCCAGGGCTTTGCGGGTACTACGCCGAAGCCGAGCCGCTTTCGGGCAGCGACGGTTTCGCTTGGCTTGTTGGGGGAAGCGGGCGGGGAGAGGGGAGCGTAATGCGTCGATTGGCCGCCGAGATGGGAGGCGCGCCGTCGCGCGCGCCGCATCTCGCGGTATACGTCAACCGTCCCGGAAAATGAAGCTGTACGCGCTCAACGCCGGCGCGCCGCCGAGATGCGCATACAGCACCTTCGAGCCCGGCTCGAATTCGCCGGCCGCACCTTGTCGATCATCCCGTGCATCGACTTGCCTTCGTAGACGGGGTTGGTCAGCACGCCCTCGACGCGCGCGCACAGCCGGATCGCCTCGAGCGTGCCGTGAGCAGATGCACGCTGGCATCGGGCGCGCAGATGAATGTCAAGCTGCCGCAACTCGTGGGCCAGAAGCTGCAGGCGGTGGGCGCCGTATCGGAAGAATCCGCGCCGGTGAAGCTGCGAGTCAATTGCCAGGGCGCCGTGAATGTCTACACGACGCTGACCGACGCGGCGAATCCGTCGAACGACGGCACGGTCCTGAGTGCGCTGCCCGGTTCGACGTCACATGGCATCGGGCTTCAGATCTACAAGCAAGGCAGCGAGACGCCACTCAACTTCGGACCGGACTCGGCAGTCAAGGGCAACAAGAACCAATGGCTCGCGGGTCAGGTCACGGACGGCAGTCTCTCTATTCCGCTGGTGGCGAGGTATGTGAAAACGGCGCCGACGTTTACACCGGGCTCGCTCGACGCCAGCGCCACGTTTACTTTCTCGTATCAGTAGCCGGGTTGGCACGCACACTGGGCTCCGACGGACGCTGTCGATACGGAGCCCGGCGCAGTCGAGATGCTCGATTTGCAGGCTGTATCGTCCGAACAGCCTGCGCCTTCAACGTGGGTTTCGATGCCGATAGAGGCCCTGTCCGCGTGCGGTCGCACCGATCGATTGCCCACCGCTGGCCCGTTCGCCGACGTTGTCGCTTGCTCCGCGGCCGATTAAGCAGACCTTTGCCGATTTTCATGTCGGTGGCGAACGGCTGAAATTCTCTCCAGGTCGGCCGGCAGGCCAAGACGGAAGTTTTAAATCTCGACAGTGTCGTGACTTCGTTGATATTTGGTACTTGTCCGAATTTGTTTTTCTTGGTTTTAGTACTCGTCCTGTTCTTTGGGGTGGGGATCTTCATTAAAATTATATCATTGATTCGAGACCCCTTGATTTTTAAGCAATGTAAATTCCATACCCATGATTTTTGTGAATTTATATTGCGAAATCTTTGTATCTATGTTTTGGCGTGATTGTGTAACTGCGGAATTGATTTTAATGCAGCGCCGGACTGGTGGATCCACTGTCCGGCTCTATTTGCTTGGCGATGTTGCTGCGCGCTGCGAATCAAGATAATCGAGTGTCTTTAAGTTCCGGGTGCTCTCCTTGGATTTCATGGGAGGGTGATTGATTCTGTGAAATTTCAAGGAGAACGGAAGCATAAATCTTTGCTGGTTTGTGATGTAGCAGTGTGGCGGTATGACTCCGGCCGGAAAAATGTCGCTGTGAATTCTCTATTAACGTTTGGATGAACTCGAAATGAAAAAAATCTCGCTGATGATGTCGGCTGTCGGTCTGGCGCTCATGGCCATGAATGCTGCCCACGCTTCGGATGGCACCATCAACTTCACGGGGTCGGTGGTCGCATCGACCTGCAAGATCAACGGCGGCACGAACGACCTGACGGTTCCGCTGCCGAAGGCCGCGACCAACCAGCTCGCTTCCGCGGGGGCGACCGCCGGCCGTACGCCGTTCACGCTGGCGCTGTCGGGTTGCACGACGGACAAGAAGGATGGCGAAAACACCATTCCGGCGCCGGTGAAGAAGGTTTCGGTGGCGTTCGAACCGGGGCCGAACGTGAACCTCGCGACCGGCCGACTGAAGCCGACCGGCGCCGACGCGGCAGGTGACGTCGAAATCGCGATCCTGAACGACAAGTACGAGCCGATCAAGATCGGTGCGGAAAGCTCGACGCAGGGCACCCAGGTCGTCGACATCGACACCGCCGAAGGCGGCACCGGCACCGCGACGCTGCAATTCGCGGCCCAGTACGTCGCGACGAGCGACAAGGTCACCGGCGGTTCCGCGAACTCGTTCGTTACGTACTCGCTGATCTATCCCTAAGCACCCGATGTTCTGAGTGAGCGTTCCGGCCTCCGGGAGGAGGCCGGAACGGTAAGAGATTCGACGTGTTCGTGATCGTCTATTGATTCGTACTACATATCTGGGAGATGTATCGAAAATGAAAATGAACCGTTCGTATGGAATCCTTTCGATATTGATGTCGTTGCTGTTCTGCGTGAGCGCTCAGGCGAGCGTCACGCTGTCCGGAACGCGCATCGTGTTCGACGCGGCCGACAAGGAGGTCACGCTTCAGCTCGCCAACGACGGAAAGCTGCCGGCGCTTGTCCAGGCGTGGCTCGACAAGGGCGATGTGCGGGCGTCGCCGGACACGATCGACGTGCCGTTCGTGGTTACGCCGACGGTGTTCCGCGTCGAACCGGGCAAGGGCCAGACATTGCGGATCATCCATACGGGCGAGCCGCTGCCGGCGGACAAGGAATCGCTGTTCTGGCTGAACGTGCTCGATGTGCCGCCCAAGGCGACCACTAAAGACGAAGTGAACCGTCTGCAGTTCGCGTTCCGCACGCGGGTCAAGCTGATGTACCGGCCCAGCGGATTGCATGGCAACGCGGTGGATGCGCCGGCGCAACTGAAGTGGACGCTCGGCACAGACGATCAGCACCGCCCGGTGCTGAAGGCCGTGAATCCGACCGCATACGTCGTCAATATCGCCGGCATCGAATTGAAATCCGGCGGCAAGTCGTTCGACGCAGGGGTTGGCTACGTGCTTCCCGGCGAGACAGCCTCGTTTTTGATCAAGGGCGCGACCGGCGCGAATCTGACCGGTGCAACGGTCCTGTTCAGCAGCGTCGACGACTGGGGCTCCAGTCATGCCCACCAGACGACGGTCGCCAAATGACGCCACAGCGGGAGGGCCTTTCGCGGGCGGTAGAAGTTAGCGCAATTCAGATAGCAAAAACCGAATAATCCACGGGAACGAATCCATGATTGAGAGGCAATACAACGGTCTGCAAGCGGAGCGGAAGCCCAGGCTGAAACCAATCTGCGCATTGGTCCTCTCGATCATCGCGGGGTGGCAGGCCGATGCGTACGCCGACCTTCAGGATGAAGGCGTGCCGTTGCAGGTCGCGCAGACGGATTTCGCGCAGGTCGAGTTCGAGGGCGGTTTCCTGAACAACGGCGGCGGTGCGATCGACGTGTCGCGCTACGGGCGCGGTAACGTGATTCGCGCCGGCATGTACAGCCCGGACATCTACGTCAACGGCGGCTGGGTCGGCCGCAGCGAGGTGAATTTCGAGGCCGCGCCGAACACGGCTGATGCGCAGCCGTGCTTCGACAAGGCGCAACTGGACCGGATCGGTGTCGATCTGACGCGCCTGCCGCCGGACATCCGCGCGACGCTGGATCAGGACGGCGCGTGCATGCGTATCGGCCAGGTGATTCCCGAGGCGTCGGTCAGTTTCGATTTCAATAGTCTCCGGCTGGAACTGAGCATTCCGCAGATCTCGATGCGACGCCAGGCGCGCGGCTACGTGAACCCGGACCAATGGAGCGAGGGCGTGCCGGTCGCGATGGTCGGCTATAACGCCAACGTGTATCACTCTCGCGCGAGCGGCGCGAAGGGCAGCACGCAGGGCTATGTCGGCGTCGATGGCGGGTTCAATTACCAGCGGTGGCACTTTCGGCACAGCGGCTCGTTCAACTGGGACGATCGCGGCAACCGGCGCTACGAGAACGTCGCGACCTACATGCAGCGCGATCTTGCGTCGTTGTCGTCACAGCTCGTCGTCGGCGATACGTACACGTCCGGCGACCTGTTCGATTCGACGTCGTTTCGCGGCGTGCGGATGTTTACCGACGACCGGATGCTGCCGGAATCGCAGCGTGGCTATGCGCCTGTTGTGCGTGGGATCGCGAACACCAATGCGAAGGTGACGATTTCGCAGAACGGCGTGAAGCTATACGAGACGACGGTCGCGCCCGGCGGGTTCGTGATCGACGATCTGTATCCGACCGGCTACGGCGGTGACCTGAAGGTGCTCGTCACCGAAGCCGACGGTTCGGAGCATTCGTTCTCGGTGCCCTACGCGGCCGTGCCGATGTCGCTGCGTCCGGGTCAGCATCGCTACAGCTTCACGGCCGGCGCGGTTCGCAACCTGGCCAACACGAAGCCTGTATTCACGCAGGTGACCTGGCAGCATGGTTTTACCAATTCGCTGACCGGCTATGGCGGCGCGACCGTCGCGCAGGGCTATCTGTCCGCGATGGCCGGCGCGGTGCTGAACACGTCGTGGGGGGCGTTCGGCGTCGACGTCACGCATGCGACCACGAAGATTCCGAACGAGCGGACCTACTCGGGGCAGAGTTTCCGCGTCAGCTATGCGAAGACGGTCGCCGCGACCGGCACCAACGTCGCGATCGCCGCGTACCGCTATTCGACGAACGGCTTCTTCGGGCTGAACGACGCAATGGCTGCGCGCGATCAGGCGAAGGCCAGCGGGTCGTCGTCCGGGCTCTACCGGCAACGCAATCGCGCGTCGCTGACGATGAGCCAGCAGCTCGGCGAGAAGGGCGGCAGCCTCAACCTCACCGCGTCGACGGCGACCTACTGGAACCGCAAGGGATCGGATACCGACTTCACGATCGGCTACAGCAATTCGTTCCGAAACGTGTCGTACAACGTGTCGGCGACGCGTCAGCGCGATGCGTTGGGCAAGGCGAGCACGCTCGTCTATGCCGGGCTGTCGATTCCGCTCGGCCGCACGCGGCCGGCGACGCTGTCGACCAACTTCAACCACGATTCGCGCGGCTCGACGCAGGTGATGACGAGCCTGAGCGGCTCGCTGGGCGCCGACAGCAACGTGTCGTATGGCGTGAACGTGAACCACCAAGCCGCGTCGGGCAACTCGCAGACGAGCGGCGGTGCGAACGTCATGTATCGCGGTTCGCTCGCGGAGCTGAACAGCAGCGTCAGCGCGAGCAGCGACTATCAGCAGTACTCGGCCGGCGCGCGCGGCGCGATCGTCGCGCACCGTGGCGGCATCACGCTGTCGCAGCCGCTGTCGGAAACCTTTGCGATCGTCGAGGCGAAAAATGCGGAAGGCGCACGTGTCACCAATGCGTCGGGCGTGCGCGTGGACAGGAACGGCTACGCGATCGTGCCGTTCCTGACGCCGTTCTCGATGAACGACGTGTCGCTCGACCCGAAGGGGCTGTCGACGGACGTGGAGCTGAAGGAAACGAGCCAGCGCGTCGCGCCGCTCGCGGGCGCCGTGCCGCTGCTGGTGTTCAAGACCGAGTACGGGCGTTCGGCGGTGATTCGCGCGCGGCAGGCGGACGGAGCGCCGGTGCCGTTCGGCGCGGTCGTGACCGATGCGGCCGGCAAGGACATCGGCGTGATCGGCCAGGGCGGCAAGCTGCTGGCGCGCGGTCTCGGCGAGAAGGGCGAGTTGAAGGTGCAATGGGAAAAGGGTGACGGCGAGGCCGTGTGCAGCATGTCGTATTCGCTGCCGGTGCGCAAGCGAGCCAGCGGATATCAGCCGCCGCAAAGCATCGAGTTGCCGTGCGTGGCAGGTGGCGTGGCCGATTTCGCGCCGACGGTGGTGAAGCAGGGTGCCAGGCCGGCCGCATGAGCGGCGAACGCATACGTGACGTTGACCGACGCGACCGTGTCCGGGAATACGTCGGCGACGCTGTCTATGACGATGGATTCGACGGCGTCGGGCGCGGGAAGTGCAGAAATGCCATATCAAAGCTCTGATGAATGTCGTATTGATTAGGATGGCTACAAGTGCTCAGGAAGATTTTAACCGGATTGACCGAAACCAGAAGAATCGTCGTTCTCGCTATGATTGCGACCTGCGCGTTGTGGGCGCCTTCCAGCTATGCAATCGATAAGTCGGTGACCGCGTTCAGCTCGCTCATCACGCTGCCGGATACGACACCTGTCGGAACGATTCTGACACGGGACTATGTGTCGATGCAGCAGATGTGTGGCGCGGCGACGTGCCCGATCAATGCAGTGTCACTGTGGCCATCCGGCGGATCGCAATTGGGACCCGGTCCGGACATAGTGACAAATGTGTCGGGCGTGTCCGTCCGGTTGCTGATCAATGGCGTACCGCAACCCCGAATGGACGCCCCCGGAAATAATGTGATCAGCAAGCAGCCGCTCGAACTGCAGTTGGTTCGGGATAGCCGACCTTTGACGCCCGGTAGCTTGGCGAGCGATGGGAGCGGTGCCAACCCATCCTATATCTATATTTGTGACCGGCAACCCTCGGGCTATTGCGCCGGCAATTCCACGAAGCTTGCGATCGTGCTGTCCGGTACGATCCGGTTCGTGACGGGTACATGCAAGATTCCCGACCAGACCATCGTGCTGCCGGGCGTTTCATCGGCGCGCTTCAGTGGCGTCGGGAAGACGGCAGGCTTCGCTGGCTCGATGCCGTTTGACCTGAAATTCAATAACTGTCCGGCAGGGTTTGCCCGCGTGGGGTATTCGGTCGAGCCGGTAGGTGCGCCGGTTCAGTCGATCAGCGGAACGCTGCCGCTCGGTCAGGGATCGACGGGTAAAGGCATCGGCATCCAGTTGGTCGATCGGACCAACGTTCCGGTGCCGTTCAATAAATCGATCAAGCTTGACGCTTACCAGACGTCAACCGGCGGATCGTATTCCGTACCGCTGGTGGCGCAGTACGTGCAGACGGGCGCCAATGTCACGGCTGGCTCGGTGCGCGGCTCCGCACAAATCCTGGTCGATTACCAGTGACGACCGGTGGCATGCCGGCACGATCGCGCAAGGCGAGGACCGTCGGCGGATTCCGTTGGTGTGAGCCGAGGCGTTTTCATGCGTGTCGCTGCACATGTCGCGAGCGTTGAAAGCGGGCGTCGATACCCGCTACGCCAGTTTGCGACGGCTGGCTGCGCGTTGACTCCGCATCGGCTGGTTGCTTCCATACGGAGGGGTGAGCAAGCGATGGACGGCGATGCCGAGTGAATGGCCGGTCGATCGGAAACGTTGCGTCGGCGTTGTAAAACCCGCCTATTCCGGACCGGAAAACCCCGTACGTCGCATCGATCGTTGGGCCGCGCGGGGAGGCGGCGGCAGGATGACGGAAAAGGAGGGCAGCGGAAACGGAAACCGGAAGGGGGAGCCGGCCCGGATCGGACGATTGCCGTCCGGGCCGGTTCCGTGGCACGGCATGCGCGATGGCACGCCGGAGCGCGTCATCCGTTGCTGAAAATCGCGCTGTACGCACTCAACGCCGGCGCCCCGCCCAGATGCGCGTATAGCACCTTCGACCCCGGCTCGAATTCGCCGCGCCGCACCTTGTCGATCATCCCGTGCATCGACTTGCCTTCGTAGACGGGGTCGGTCAGCACGCCCTCGAGCCGGGCGCACAGCCGGATCGCCTCGAGCGTGCCGTCGTTCGGCAGCCCATACTCGGGGCCGCCGTAGCGCGTATCGAGGATCACGTCCCGTTCGGTGATCGCGCGCCCGAGATCCACCAGCTCGGCGGTATGACGCGCGATCCGCGTGATCTGCGCATGCGTCTTTTCCGGCGCCGCGGACGCATCGATGCCGATCACGCGATCGGCGCGTCCGTCGGCCGCGAAGCCGACGACCATTCCGGCTTGCGTGCTGCCCGTCACCGAGCACACGACGATGTAGTCGAACTTGAAGCCGAGCTGCGCTTCCTGCGCGCGCACTTCCTCCGCGAAGCCGACGAAGCCGAGGCCGCCGAGCGGATGCTCCGAGCAGCCGGCCGGAATCGGGTAGGGCTTGCCGCCGGCGCGGCGCACGCTCTCCAGCGCGTCTTCCCAGCTCGGGCGGATGCCGATGTCGAAGCCGTCCGGAACGAGCCGCACGTCGGCGCCCATCATCCGCGACATCTGGATGTTGCCGACGCGGTCGTAGACGGCGTCGGAATAGTTCACCCAGTTCTCCTGCACGAGCACGCATTTCATCCCGAGATGCGCGGCGACGGCCGCGACCTGGCGCGTCTGGTTCGACTGGATGCCGCCGATCGACACCAGCGTGTCGGCGCCCTGCGCGAGCGCGTCGGGAATCAGGTATTCGAGCTTGCGGGTCTTGTTGCCGCCGAACGCGAGGCCGCTGTTGCAGTCCTCGCGCTTCGCGTACAGCTCGACCTTGCCGCCGAGGTGTTCGCTCAAGCGCTTGAGCGGCTGGATCGGCGTCGGGCCGAAGGTCAGCGGGTGACGGGGGAAGCGTTGCAGGTTCATCAGTGTCTCCGTAAAGGGCGCCGGCCGTGACGCGATGAAAAAATGATAGGCAAGTGCGCGCGAAATGAGCTTGCGAAATAAATCTGTCCATCCTACGTTTATGACGAAATCGCCAAGCGATAGACAACAGTTGTTCGTCGAGAAGGAGACAGACGCAATGAAATTAAGCAGCAAATCGGCGGTCGCACCGGATGCCGCGCCGGTACTCGATCGCATCGATCGCGCGATCCTTCGGCAGCTTCAGCAGGACGCGTCGATCTCGAACGTCGCGCTCGCCGCGAAAGTGAAGCTGAGCGCGCCCGCATGCCTGCGGCGCGTCGAGCGGCTCAAGGAGATGGGGCTGATCCGCGGGATCGTCGCGCTGCTGGAGCCGAAGGCGCTCGGCGCGGGGATGCTGGTGGTGATCGGCTTCGTGCTCGACCGCTCGACGCCGGAAGCGTTCGCGGCGTTCGAGAAGGCCGCGCAGAAGGTGTCGGGGTGCGTCGAATGCCACGTCGTGACCGGCGAGTTCGACTACTTCATGCTGGTGCGCACGCGCGACAGCGAAAGCTTCAACCGGCTGCATGCGGAGCAGTTGCTGTACCTGCCGGGCGTGCGGCAGGTGCGCAGCTTCATGGTGCTGAAGGAGATCCTGTCGACGCACGCGCTGCCGGTGTAATGCGCGTGGCGCGGCTCCTGAAAGGTGCCTGAATGTCGAGCGGTCGCACTACGCGCGCGGCGTGACGCGTCCCCGGCGGCGCGCTATGCTCGACGTTCGTTGCAGCGCAGCACGCGATCGCATCCAGACGGAGACCCCGATGCAGAACGTTCAGGCACTCATCTTCGACGTACAAGGCACGGCCACGGATTTCCGCACGACGGTCGGCGCGGCCGCTCGCGAAATCGCCGGCGCGCGTGCGCCCGGCATCGACTGGGGGCGCTTCGTCGACGACTGGCGGCGCAAGTACCGGCCCGCGCTCGATGCGATCCTCGCAGGCGAGCAGCCGTGGTCGTCGGTCGACCGCATCTATCGGCGCGCGCTCGACGAAGTGATCGACGCGTGGGGCCTGACGTTCTTCACCGACGGCGAGCGCGAGACGCTCAATTTCGCGTGGCAGACGATCGCGCCGTGGCCGGACACGGTCGAAGGCCTGCAGCGGCTCAAGCGCAAGTTCAAGCTGGCGACGCTGTCGAATGCCGACGTGAGCGCGGTCGTCAACATCTCGAAACGCGGCGCGCTGCCGTGGGATGCGATCTTCGCGGCGGAAATGGCGGGGACGTTCAAGCCCGATCCGCGCACCTACCGGATGGCATTGCGCTATCTCGGCGTGGCGGCGGGCGATGCGATGATGGTCGCGTGCCACAAGTACGACCTGGTCGCCGCCGCCGCGCTCGGCATGAAGACGGCGTTCGTCGCGCGGCCGCTCGAATTCGGTCCCGGGGGCGACGTCGATACGGCCTTCGACGACCGCTTCGACATCAACGCGCACGACTTCATCGATCTCGCCGCGCAGCTCGGCTGCTGAACAGCGCGGGGCGCGCGAGCGGCGCTAGCGCTGCCACGGCGCGTCGCCGGCTCCCGCCGTTTTCCGATAGCGCTCGCGCGCGGCGCGCACCACCTCGGCGCCGATCTCGCGTTCATCCGCGAGCGCCTTCAGCGCGGCAATCACGATGCTCTCGCGATCGACTTCGAAGAACGACCGCAACGCCTGCCGCGTGTCGCTGCGCCCGAAGCCGTCCGTGCCGAGCGTCACGTAACGGCGCGGCACGTACGCGCGAATCAGTTCGGGCACCGCGCGCACGTAATCGGTTGCGGCAATGACGGGCCCGCGCGACGCGCCGAGCGCCTGCGCGACATACGGCGTCACGTCGGCGTCGCCGAGCCGCGACAGCCGTTCGGCTTCCATCCCGTCGCGCTGCAATTCGGTGAAGCTCGTCACGCTCCACACGGCCGCGTCGATATCCCAGTCGTCTTTCAGCATCCGCTGCGCGGCGAGCGCTTCGCCGAGAATCGCGCCCGCGCCGAGCAGCTGCACGTGCGCGGTGTCCCGCGACGCCGGCGACAGCGGGTAAATCCCGTTGAGAATCCCTTCGCGCAGCGCATGCGGATCGCCGTCGGGCGCGGACGGCTGCGCGTAGTTCTCGTTGGTCACCGTCACGTAATAGAACACGTCGCGCTGCTGCTCGACCATCTCGCGCATGCCGGCATCGACGATCGTCGCGACTTCGTACGCGAACGCCGGATCGTACGCGCGGCAGTTCGGGATCGTCGATGCGGCGAGATGGCTGCTGCCGTCCTGGTGCTGCAGCCCCTCGCCGCCGAGCGTCGTGCGGCCCGACGTCGCGCCGACGAGGAAGCCGCGCGCGCGCTGGTCGGCGGCGGCCCAGATCAGGTCGCCGATGCGCTGGAAACCGAACATCGAGTAGTAGATGTAGAACGGCAGCATCGGCAGGTCGTGCACGCTGTACGACGTCGCCGCGGCGATCCACGACGAGATCGCGCCGGCCTCCGAAATGCCTTCCTCGAGGATCTGCCCGCGCGTGTCCTCGCGGTAGTAGAGCATCGAGCCGAGATCCTCGGGCTCGTAGCGCTGCCCGAGCGGCGAATAGATGCCGACCTGCCGGAACAGGTTGGCCATGCCGAACGTGCGGGCCTCGTCGGCGACGATCGGCACGACGCGGGAGCCGATCGCCTTGTCCTTCAGCAGCGCGGCGAGGATGCGCACGAGCGCCATCGTCGTCGACATCTCGCGGCCGCCCGCGTCCAGCGCGAATGCGCCCCAGGCCGGCATCGGCGGGACGGTCAGCCCCGCCGATGCCGCTCTCCGCCTTCTGGGCAGATAGCCTCCCAGGGCAGCCCGGCGAGCATGCAGGTAGCGCATCTCCGGGCTGTCTTCCGCGGGTTTGTAAAACGTGAGCCGTTCGACGTCGTCGTCCGACAGCGGCAGCCGGAAGCGGTCGCGGAACGCCTTCAGGTCGTCGACGTCGAGCTTCTTCTGCTGATGGGTCGTCATCCGCCCCTGGCCGGCCGCGCCCATGCCGAACCCCTTCATCGTCTTCGCGAGGATCACGGTCGGCTGGCCGCGATGCGCGAGCGCGCGCGCATACGCGGCGTGCAGCTTGCGCGCGTCGTGGCCGCCGCGGCGCAGGCGATCGATCTCCGCGTCGGTGAGGCGCTCGGCCAGCGCGGCGAGCGCCGGGTTCCGGCTGAAGAAGCGTGCGCGGTTGTACGCGCCGTCGTTCGCGGAGAAGGTCTGGAACTGGCCGTCGACCGTTTCCGCGAACGCGCGGGCGAGCGCGCCGGCGTGATCGCGCGCGAACAGCGGGTCCCAGTCGGAGCCCCACAGCACCTTGATCACGTTCCAGCCGGCGCCCGCGAACAGCGCTTCGAGCTCGTCGATCACGCGGCCGTTGCCGCGCACCGGGCCGTCGAGCCGCTGCAGGTTGCAGTTGATCACGAACACGAGGTTGTCGAGCCCCTCGCGCGCCGCGAGCGACAGCGCGCCGAGCGATTCGGGCTCGTCCATCTCGCCGTCGCCGAAGAAGCCCCAGACCGTGCGGCCGTCGGTGTGCGCGAGGCTGCGGTGCTGCAGGTAGCGCATGAAGCGCGCCTGATAGATCGCGTTGATCGGGCCGATGCCCATCGAGCCGGTCGGGAACTGCCAGAAATCCGGCATCAGCCACGGATGCGGATACGAGCACAGCCCCGGCCCCGCGATCTCGCGCCGGTAGTGCTTCAGGTGATCCTCGGCGAGAAACCCTTCGAGATACGCGCGCGCATAGACGCCCGGCGACGAGTGCGGCTGGAAGTAGACGAGGTCGCCGCCCGCGCCTGCGCCGCCGTCCGGCGCGGCCGCGCGGAAGAAATGGTTGAAGCCGACCTCGAACAGGTCGGACGCCGACGCGTAGCTCGCGATGTGCCCGCCAAGCTCGCCATACGCGCGGTTCGCGCGCACGACCATCGCGAGCGCGTTCCAGCGCAGCGCGGCGGACAGCCGCTCCTCGAGTTCGAGGTCGCCCGGATAGCGCGGCTCCTCGTGCGCCGGAATCGTGTTCAGGTAACGCGTGACGGGCGTGCGCACCGACGCGAGCCCGTGCTCACGCGCATGCGCGGCGAGCCGGTCGAGCAGGAACTGCGCGCGGTCCTTGCCGACGTGGAAGACGACCGCGTCGAGCGCATCGAGCCACTCGGCGGTTTCCTCGGGGTCGCGGTCGACGGGGGCGGGCATGCCGCCGGCGCGTTTCGTCTGCTCGATACCGCTCGATAAATCCGTCATCGCAGGTCTCCGGCGCGCCGGTTCCGGGGCGCGCATCAATGGGATCATGCTACCCGCCGGTCCGCAGAATATGCGTCTGATTTGATTGGGCATTCGCCGCTGGATAGTGTAAATATTCCGTGTGCAACCACGATTCCGGAATATTTTCACCATGAGCTCGAATCCCCGGCGGCTCGACCGCATCGACATCGGCATCCTGAACCAGCTCCAGCAGAACGCGCGGATCACGAACGCGGAGCTGGCCCGCGCCGTCAACCTGTCCGCGACGCCGTGCTTCAACCGCGTGCGCGCGCTGGAGAAGCTCGGCCTGTTCAAGCAGCAGGTGACGCTGCTCGACCCCGAGCCGCTCGGCCTGCGGATCAACGTGTTCATCCAGGTGAGCCTCGAGAAGCAGGTCGAGGACGCGCTGCAACGCTTCGAGGAAGCGATTTCGCTGAGGCCCGAGGTGATGGAGTGCTACCTGATGTCGGGCGACGCCGACTATCTGCTGCGCGTCGTGATGCCCGACATGCGCACGCTCGAGCGCTTCATCATCGAGCGGCTGACGACGATTCCGGGCGTGTCGAACATCCGCTCCAGCTTCGCGCTCAAGCAGGTGCGCTACAAGACCGCGCTGCCGCTGCCGGCGGCGGGGCTGACGCTCGTCGATCCGGACGAGGCGGCGTCGGACTGGGGTTGAGCGGCGGGAGCCGGCGCAGGCCCGCCGGCCCCCGCATCAGACGCGGGCGCCGTCCGGCCTGCGCGCCGGCGCGCGCGCCCATTGCCGCTTGATCAAGCGGTCGAGCGGCGTCGCGTAGCCGCGCGCGATGGCCGCGCTCACGCCGGCCGACAGCACGAGATAGGCCGCGAGCAGCAGCAGCCTGTCGTCGCCCAATGTCGCGCGCGGCGGAAACAGCGTGCGCATGCCGCCGAGCACGACCAGATGGAACAGGTAGAGCTCGTAGCTGAGCCTGCCGCTCCAGCGCAGCGGCGCCAGCAGGCGGCCGCCGCGCGCATCGCCGCCGGCGGCCCGCGCATGCGCGCCGGCCAGCAGTACGGCCGTGCCGAGCGCCATCGCGGTTACGCCGGCGACGTGGCTCTGCGCGATCGGCCACGCGAAATAGAGCACGGTCATCGCGGCCGCAGTGAGCCACTGCACTGCCGGTTGCGCGAACGCGCGCCAGCGCGGCCGGTCGGCCAGCACCGCCGCGCAGCAGCCGATCGCGATGCCGTCGAAGCACGCGAGGTATGCATAGAGGAAGCCGCCTTCGTCGCCGGAATGCGTGAGGCGGTACACGGGGCCGATCAGGATGACGAGCGCCCAGAACGCCAGCAGCCGCGCGTCGCGCCGCAATGCGATGCACAGCAGCGGAAACGACAGGTAGAACACCTCTTCGACCGATAGCGACCACAGCACGCCGAGCGCGTAATTGACCCACCCGTATGCGCCGATCAGCACGTTCATCCAGAACGTCAGCGATGCGAGATTGATGAGCCAGAACGACACCGTCACACCCTGCGGCGCGTGATTGGCGAAGATCGGCACGCCCGCCGCCGCGAGCCCGTTGACGAGCGCGAGCAGCAGGAGCAGGCACGGCACGATGCGTGCGATGCGCGACACGTAGAACGCGCGCACGTCGATCGCGGCGAGGCTGCCCCATCTGCGCCGCGCGTTCGACGTGATGAGGTAGCCTGAGATCACGAAGAACATCGTCACGCCGTAGTTGCCGTTGCGGACCACCGCATGCACGACGTCCCAGCCGAAGGCGCGGGAAAGCGCCGTGTCGCGCAGCGCATACGCGATGTTGAAGTGATGCAGCAGCACGAGCAGGATCGACACGCCGCGCAGCAGGTCGATCCGCGCATTGCGCGGGCCGGCGCTCATCGCGGCTGCGCGGAATCGGCGAGCGCAGGCAGCGCGTCGAGGAACGCGTCGCGCGAGCGCATGCCGGCGTTCGGGCGCTGCGGCTTGTCATCCTGGATCAGGTTCGCGAACACCAGCGTGCGCGGCCCCTTCGTCGCCCAGCCGACGAACCAGCCGTATGCGTGCGCCGCGTCGTATTGCGCGCCGGGCGAACCGGTGCCGGTCTTGCCGTGCACGGTCCAGCCGCCCGGCTGCGCGTCGAGCTGCATGAGGCGCGCGGTCATGTCGTATGCATGCGCGCTGACAGGCAGTGTCCGGTTGACGATCTTGCGCAAGAAGTCGATCTGCTCGAGCGGCGAGATCCGCAGCGACCCGTTGGCCCATGCACCCATCACGCCGTTCAGTTCGCTCTCTTTGCTGGTCACGTCGGCGTTGCCGTAGCCGAATGCGGTCGTGTACTGCTGGAAGCGCGCCTGGCCGAGCGCCTGCGCGACCTGCTGCGAGTACCAGAAGATCGAGATCCGCATCCAGCGGGCCGGGTCGGTCGGCTCGCGCCACGCGGCGCCGCCCCAGTCGGGATAGCCGTCGCGATAGGGGAGCGTCGGCGTGTGCTCGTCCTTCAGGAAGCCCGCGTCGTAGCCCATCAGGCTGATCGCGACCTTGAACGTCGACGCGGACGTCACGCGGGTCGCACACTCGCCTTGCCGGACGAGCACGCGGCCGGTCGCGGCGTCGGCGACGATCGTGCAGAGGGGTTTGGCGTGGGCGACGGTGGCGGCGAGTGCGCCGGCCGCGAGTGCGAACAGCGTGCGTTGCAGCGGATTCAGCATGAGGTCCTCGGAAAAGGCATGTCGTTCTTCGTTGTTGGATCAGTCTCATGACGGCGGCCGGCCCTTCGTTGCCGCCCGCGACATTGTAGAGGCCGTCGCGCGCGACGTGTGCGTCGAGCAAGCACGTCGGCGCGGCTCATGAAAAAGCCCGCCGGCGTGCTGTCGCACGCGGGCGGGCAAAGACCCCCAGCACGCAGACGCGACGCGGGGGCCGCGTGGAACGGGCAGAGCCGTCAGAACTTGTGACGAAGCGCGACGCGCACGGCGACCTGGTTCGCGGTCGACGACGGCGCGTCGGTGCCCGGGATGAATGCCTGGTCGAGGATCGAGTTCGTCTTGTCGCCGGCGATGTGCTGATACGCGGCCTGCAGGTAGACGTCGGTGCGCTTCGACAGGTTGTAGTCGGCCATCAGCCCGACCGAATGGATCTTCGGCTTCGCGTTGCCGGCCGACGAATCGTACTTCTCGAGCGACAGCACGTATTGCGCGCCGACCATGAACGCCGGCGTGATCTGGTACGCGCCGTTCACCTCGAAGTTCTGGTACTTGATCGCGCTGACCGTCGTACCCGGCGCGATGATCGCGCCCGGCGTGCCGAGATAGCCGTTGCCGGTCGGGTTCTTGTAGTTCGAGTTCGTGTACGCGAAGCCGACGGTCGCGGGCCCGAACGTGTAGTTGACGCCCGCGCCGAACACGCGCATGCGCGCCGCGATGTAGCTCGCGTCGTTCGCGGTGATCGCGCCGGCCGAGCCGTTGCCCGGATTGTTCGCCTGCAGGTAGGCCGCGCCGACGAGCAGCCCGCCGTTCTGGTATTGCGCGCCGAAGCTGTACGCGCGGTTGTCGGCGAAGTTCGTGCCGTTGCTGAAGCTGTATGCGCCGCCGAACTGGAAGCCGTTGAAGTTCGGGCTCGCGTACTTCACCGTGTTGTCGAGCCGGAACGAGTTGTCGGTGTTGTCGTTGTCGAACGGATGCGCGAGCAGGTAGCCGCCCCAGTTGCCGTTCGCCGTCGTCGGCGCGAGATAGTCGACGACCGAGTCGTATTGCCGGCCGAGCGTCAGCGTGCCGTACTGCGCGTGGCTGAGGCCGACGTAGGCCTGGCGGCCGAACATCCGGCCGCCCTGGTTCAGGCGGCCGCTGTTCACGTCGAAGCCGTTCTCGAGCTGGAACAGCGCCTTCAGGCCGCCGCCGAGATCCTCGTTCCCCTTCAGGCCCCAGCGGCTGCCCTGCGCATAGCCGCTGGCCATTTCGTAGACGTGGCCGGTGCCGACGTTGTTCGTGTAATTGAGGCCCTCGTCGATCACGCCGTACAGCGTGACGCTGCTTTGGGCGAACACGGGCGACGCGAAGGCGGCCGTCACGGCGAGCGCCGTCAGTTTCGTTTTCATTGAGATCTCCGGGTATCCAGCTTGTGTCGGTTGTCGTGAGCGCGGCGCGCCCCCGTCATCCGGAGCGATGCGCAGCGGCCGGGCGTGCCGGGACCGGCGGCGTGCGTTCGTGTCTCCTCCGATGACACGCGCATTCTTGCGAACCGGATGCGGAACCAAAAGCGAGTAATTCCGATGGATGGAATCGATGTCGCCGATGGGGCGTCCGGCGGCCCCGGCGCGCGTCGCGGGGGCGATTGGCGTTGCCGATCGCAGTGATCGGAATTACTCGCTTCCATAAACAATTTGGCGGTCCAAACATGCAGCGTGGCCCGATATGGCCGCCGCGCGCGGCGCGACGCATCGACAACAAGCCCTATATTGGAGACGACCCATCATGCAGATTCGACGACTGAAGACCGTCCTTCTCGCCGCCGCCGCGATCCTGTCGGCGCCCGCGGCCCACGCGGCCGGCGGCGCGTGCGGGGACGGCAAGACGGTCCACTTCGCCGGCATCACGTGGGAAAGCGGGGCGTTCGCGACCGAGGTGCTGCGGCAGATCATGGAGAAGGGCTACGGCTGCAAGACGGACGTCGTGCCGGGCAGCACCGCCGCGACCGAAACCGCGCTCGCGCGCAACGACCTGCAGGTCTGGGCCGAGCAGTGGACGGGCCGCAGCGAGATCACCGCGAAGGCGGTCGCGTCGGGCGCGGTGAAGCTGATCGGCGACACGCTGCCGGGCGGCACGAAGGAGGGCTGGTTCGTGCCCGAATACGTGGTCAAGGGCGATCCGGCACGCAACCTCAAGCCGGTCGCGCCGGGGCTCGCGTCGCTCGACGATCTGCCGAAGTTCAAGCAGGTGTTCGCGGACGAGGAGGAGCCCGACAAGGGCCGCTTCCTGAACTGTCCGACGGGCTGGGACTGCGAGCGCGTGAACACGCGTCTCATGCGCGTGCTGAAGCTCGACCAGTCGTATACGAACTTCCACCCGGGCACCGGCGCCGCGCTCGATGCGGCGATCGCGTCCGCGTACCAGCGCGGCGCGCCGATCGTGTTCTATTACTGGGGCCCGGCCGCGCTGATGGCGAAGTACAAGTTCGTCGCGCTGAAGATGCCGGCCTATAACGAGGCATGCTGGAAGACGCTGCGCGACGAGAGCAGCACGCATCAGTGCGCGTCGTCGTACATGGTGTCGCGGCTGACGGTGGGCGTGTCGAAGCCGTTCGCCGACGCGAATCCGGACCTCGTCGCGATGTTCGAGAAGGTTCGCTTTCCGATGGACTTCCTGAACCAGACGATCCTCGACATGACGACGAAGAAGATCGACGGCGCGGCGATGGCGACGCAGTTCCTGCGCACGCGTGCGGACATGTGGAAGCAGTGGGTGCCGAACGACGTCGCGCAGAAGATCGCCGGCGGCCTGAAGGGCGCGTAATGCTCGCGCGCCGTCGCGGCGCGATGGAGAACGATCATGAACGGCTTCTTCCTGCATCTGTCGATCGCCGACTGGGTCAACGGCGCGCTCGAGACATTCGTCGCACGGTACGGCGACAGTTTTCATCACTTCAGCGCGCTGCTGCTGCGCTACCTGCTCGTGCCGCTCGAAGGCGCGCTGCGCGCGGCGCCGCCGTGGCTCGTGCTGCTCGCGGTCGGCGCGATCGCGTGGAACGCGACGCGCCGCGCGGGCCTCGGCGTGCTGTTCATGCTGCTGCTCTATGCGATCGGCTGCTTCGGCCTGTGGGACAAGCTGATGCAGACGCTCGCGCTGATGCTCGTCGCGACGGTGCTGTCGGTCGCGATCGGCGTGCCGCTCGGCATCCTCGCGTCGCGCAGCCCGTGGCTGCGCCGGATGCTGCTGCCGGTGCTCGACGTGATGCAGACGCTGCCGAGTTTCGTCTACCTGATTCCGGTGCTGATGCTGTTCGGCCTCGGCAAGGTGCCGGCGATTCTCGCGACGATCATCTACGCGCTGCCGCCGCTGATCCGTCTGACCGATCTCGGCATCCGCCAGGTCGATCCCGACGTGACCGAAGCGGCGCGCGCGTTCGGCACGACGCGCCGGCAGCTGCTGGTCAATGTGCAGTTGCCGCTCGCGCGGCCGAGCATCATGGCCGGCATCAACCAGACGACGATGATGGCGCTGTCGATGGTCGTGATCGCGTCGATGATCGGCTCGCGCGGGCTCGGCGAGGACGTGCTCGCGGGCATCCAGACGATGGACGTCGGCAAGGGCACGCAGGCCGGCATCGCGATCGTGATCCTCGCGATCGTGATCGACCGGATCAGCCAGGGCTTCGGCCAGGAGCGCCGCGCGCGCCGCCGGCTCGCGCAGCAGCGGCGGCAGAAGGGCGCGTCGCGGGTGCCGTACCGGCTGCCGCGCAAGGCGTCGTCGTCCGGCGTCGACTCGAATCAACCGGCGCAATCGTAGGAGCGGAGAAAGACATGGCGACCATCGACGTCAAACACGTGTACAAGCTGTTCGGGCCGCAGGCATCGCATGCGCGCGTGCTCGACCTGCTGCGCGGCGGCAAGCGCAAGGCGGACGTGCTCGCGGAGACCGGCTGCAACGTCGGTCTCAACGACGTGAGCCTCAGCATCGGTTCCGGCGAGATCTTCGTGATCATGGGCCTGTCGGGCTCGGGGAAGTCGACGCTCGTGCGGCATTTCAACCGGCTGATCGAGCCGACGGCCGGCGAGATCGTGATCGACGGCAGCGACGTGATCAAGCTCGACCCGCACGGGCTGCGCGAGCTGCGGCGCTACAAGGTCAGCATGGTGTTCCAGAACTTCGGGCTGCTGCCGCACCAGACCGTGCTCGACAACGCCGCGTATGCGCTGCGCACGCGCGGCGAAACGCGGCACGACGCGCTTGATGCCGCGCGCACCTGGCTGTCGAAGGTCGGGCTCGACGGCTATGCCGACCATTACCCGGACGAGCTGTCGGGCGGCATGCGGCAGCGCGTCGGCCTCGCGCGCGCGCTGGCCGCGGACACCGACGTGCTGCTGATGGACGAGGCGTTTTCCGCGCTCGATCCGCTGATCCGCACCGAAATGCAGGACCAGTTGCTCGAACTGCAGGCGACGCTCGCGAAGACGATCGTGTTCATCACGCACGATCTCGACGAGGCGCTGCGGATCGGCAACCGGATCGCGATCCTGCGCGACGGCACGCTCGTGCAGGTCGGCACGCCGGACGACATCCTGGCGCGGCCGGCGGACGATTATGTACGAAGGTTCGTCGAGAAGCGCACGGGCATGAACTGAGCCGCCGCCGGATCGAATCCGCCGACGCTTGACGCAAACCGGATTCGAAGAAAAACCCGTGATCGCAGTTGATACATTTCTGAACGGCCGCGGCGCACGCCCTTGGCTTCCGTTGACGAACGAATCCGGCCGGAGGTCCTTGCCGGACAGGCTTCTGCGATCGCAATCGAATATCTGGTGCTACGGGTGAACCCGGATGCACGAAGCGGCAGTGTCAAAAGTGAAACGTTTCGCGTTCGTCGCGGCGGCATTGAAAGACGCCGTCATGTGCTTGAATGCAAACGGGAATTCAGCCGTGCATCAGGGCTGTTCCGGGGCCGGCGTGTTTCAGGACTGAAACATAAATCGCACGCCGAAATCGGGCGAATCGGCCCGAGCCGCATGAAAGATCCAACTTCCTCTTTGCATTCAGGCGCTTGCAAGGGTGGCATCGCCGATGCGTCGCGTGGTCCGGATTGGCGCAGTCGGCCAAGCCGTCCCTCGTTACTTCAGGAGGATTTCATGCGCAAAACTTTATTGGCGTCCGCTGCGCTCCTCGCATTAGGATGCAGCGGTTACGCGATGGCGAATCCATGCAGCAGCGATACCAGTTCGACATGCAGCCAACGAGCCGATGACGGATCGAACTCCCTGACCAACACGGTAGGCTCGACTCAAACCAGCAGCACCGGGTCCAACGCGAACGAAGTCTCCCCCGGCGCGAGCGTCTTTCAGGATTCCTACAACACCACCAGGGTCGTCGCGCTCAGCAGGCTCGACGGCTACGTCTCCAACGTCCAGGTCTCGGGCATCGGCAACCAGGCGGCCAACTCGGGTAGCGCGGCCGGCGGAAGCGGCGGTCGGGGCGGCTACGGGTATGGCTTGGGCGGCAGGGGCGGCACCGGCGGTAACGGCGGCGCAGGCGGCGCAGGCGGCAGCGGCGGCAGCGCGCAGAACGGCAGCGCGACGGCAGGCAACGCCAGCAACGGCAGCGCGACGGCCGGCACCGGCAACGGCGGCGGCGGCGGAAACGGCGGCGCATCCGGGGCCTCCGGCGGCGGCGGCGGCTACGCCACGGCGGGCGGCGGCGCAGGCTCGGGCACGGGCGGCGGCGCGGTCGCGGCTTCGATCGGCGTGGGCGGCCCCGGCAGGGGCAGCGGCGCCGGCTGGGGCGGCGGCACTGGCACAGCCGATCCCGGTTCCGCGTGGGCCAGGAATCATGGCAGCGGAAGCGCGACGGCATCAACCGGCAGCGGCACCGGCACCGGGACGGGTACCGGCACGGGCAACGGCAGCGGCTCGGGCGGCGCAGGCTCGTCAGGCTCGGCGACGGCTTCGGGCGGAGCAGGCTCCGGCACGGGCGGCCCCGGCACGTCCGCGGGCGGCACGGGCGGCGCGGCGACAGCGTCGGCGGGCAACGGCGCGGCGGGCGGTGCGGGCACGGGCGGTAGCGCGGCCAACGGCGGCGCCTCGACGACGGCCAGCAACGGCAGCGCGACCGCAGGCAGCGGCGCGGTGGGCGCGATGGGCGGCGCGGGCGGCGCAGGCGGCACCGGCAACGGCGGCGTCGGTAACGGCGCGGTCGGCGGCGCGGGTGGCGCAGGCGGAGCCAATGCGGTCAACGCGGGGACGTTCAACATGTCCAACGCGATGGCGAGCGTCGGTCAGTCCGCGGCGGGCATCATGATCGCCAACCAGAACAGCGGCATGGCGTCGTTCGTGCAGCAGGCCGTGACCGTGCAGGCGAACCTGACCGTCGGACGTTAGAACGGCCGGCCAGCCCCGGCGAATCGTACGCAAGGCCGCAGGGGCAGTCGCTCCCGCGGCTCGCGTTCCTTCGCCGGACGGACGAGATGGCCGGCGACGGCGGGACGACCGAATGGCCGCCTCGCCGTCGCCGGCGTATTCCGGCCTGATGTCCGTCGATCGACGGTCACGCCGATTCCGCTCCCTGCGCGTCGGGTTCGAGCCGACCCGCGCAGGGCCGAAGGAGACAGCCATGCGAATCCGAAAGGCATTTTCGCTGATGCTATTGCCTGCGGTGTTGCTGCCGGGCCTGACGGCCCATGCGGCGCCTGACGCGTCGCGAACCGGCGTGGATGCCGGGGTCAGCGCCGCGCCGACGCCCGCACCTTCCACACCGGTTGAACCCTCGGACGGGACCGTACCGGCTCCGGCAGCGACCGGCGCGCCAACCGTGCACGACGACAGTCTCGGCGTCGCGATGACGCCCGACCAGCTCGACCAGCATCGCGGCGGCGATGCGCTGATCGGGCAGAACTACCTGACCGGCGCGGTTACCGACAACGTGGCGAACCGGGTGTCGACAGGCTCGAATTCGATTGCCGACGGCTCGTTCGCGAATTCGAGCGGGTTGCCGACGGTCATCCAGAATACCGGCGCCAACGTGCTGATCCAGAACGCGACGGTGCTCAACGTGCACTTCGGAAATTGAGCGATGAGACATTGCGCGGCGGTGTGGATGGCGGCGCTCGCGTGCGCGGCATCCGTCCCGGCAGCCCGGGCGGACGAGATGACCGTGGTCGATCCGGCCGGCGCCGGCTACGCGATGCACGTCACGAGTCTCAAGGAAGCGCGCTTCAAGCGGACCGTCAAGCAGCAGTACGACTTCAGCTGCGGGTCGGCCGCCGTCGCGACGCTGCTCACTTACCAGTACGGCTATCCGATGACCGAGCAGACCGCGTTCACCCAGATGTGGGAGAACGGCAATCAGGAGAAGATCCGCCGGCAGGGATTCTCGCTGCTCGACATCCGGCGCTTTCTCGAAGCGCACGGCTTCGTCGCGGACGGCTACGAACTGCCGCTGCAGACGCTCGCGAAGACGCACACGCCGGCGATCGTGCTGATCACCGAGCACGGCTATCACCATTTCGTGGTCGTGAAGGGGCTGCGCAACGGGCGCGTGCTCGTCGGCGATCCGGCCACCGGCACGCGGCCGGTCTCGCTCGCGAGTTTCGAGCAGAAATGGGAAGACCATGTCATTTTCGTGATCCACAACAAGCCCGAGCTTGCGGTGTTCAACGACCCGCGCGACTGGCGCGTCGCGCCCAGCGCGCCGCTCTACACCGGCATCAACCGCGACGGCCTGTACAACGTCGTGATGCCGAAGCACGGACCGAGCGACTTTTGAGGACCGTCATGAGATCCGAGACCAGGAAGATCGCCGGCTTGGCCGCGATGGTGTGCGGCGGGATGGCGTCCATGGGCGCGGCGGCGATGCCGGACGGAACGCCGGCCGCGACCGTCGAATGTGTCACGCAGACGAGCGGGGCGGCGTCGTGGCTTCCGGCGTCCGGTCACGCGCAGGATGAGCGGGACGAGCGGAGCTGGCCGGCGGGCGGCGCGGTCGCGCTCAGCGACGCGCGCCTCGACGCGATGCGCGGCGGCTTCGATCTGCCGGGCGGCCTGCAGGTCTCGTTCGGCATCTCGCGTGTCGCATTCGTGAACGGCAACCTGGTCACGACGACCAACTTCGACATTCCGGACGTGAGCCAGATCACCGCGCAGCAGGCGCAGGCGCTGGCGGCCGCGAACCTGGGCGCGCTGATCCAGGTCGGGCCCGGCAACGCCGCGCAGCCCGGCGCGCTGCCGGGGCTGACCGGCGCGGTGATCCAGAATACGTTGAGCAACCAGCACATTCAGGCGCTGACCACGATCGATACGTCCGTCAACACGCTGTCGATGTTCAAGAACCTGAACATCATGTCGACGCTCAACAACGCGCTGACCGGCGTGCTGCCCGGCAGATGAGCGGGCAGGCGCGCGCCCGGCCTCAGAACGCGATCGGCACGCGCAGCGTCATGGCGACGTCCGGCGTGTCGCGCGTGAGGCCCGCGCCGATCGACAGGTTCAGCGTGGTCTTCGGCGACAGCCGGTACGAGTAGCCGACCAGCAGCGTGCCGAGGATCACGCGCACCGAGCCCGGCACCGTCTGGCCGTTCTCCTTCGTGGGCAGCACGATGCTCTGGTCGTAGCCGAGGCTCACCGACGCCTTCTCGTTCAGCGCGAGACCCATGCCGATGTTGAAGCCCCAGATGTCGCCGGGCTGCACGCTGCCGACGAAGTCCTTCTGCCCGTTGCGGATCGTGAGGCTGAGGTTGTCGCGGCCGAAGCTGTGCAGGTAGCTGACGTTGCCGAAGAACACCACCGGGTCGGACGGGAAGAGCCACGTGAGGCCCGGCTGGATCGCGTAGAAGCCGGAGCCGGTCGGCTGTTCGAGCGGCAGGCCGGTGCCGGTGGTGTTGCCGACGCAGCGCGTGACGCAGTCGGTGACGACGTCGAACGGGCTCTTGCCGGTGGCGGTCTTGAAGCGGAGCCAGCCGATGTAATAGAACTTGTCGGGGCCGCCGGTGTTGAACTGGTAGCGCAGCGTCATTTCGACGTCGCCGAGCCCCTTGCCGTGGCTGTTGAACGCGTTGTCCTGGGCGGACCCGGTGAAGATCTCGCGGCTGACCGTGTCGTTCGTCGAGTACACGTAGGGGATGCGGACTTCGACTTCCATCCGGTTGGTGATCCCGTAGCGCGCCGCGACCGCGGCCGTCAGCGTGGTCGTCTTGACTTCCCGCACGTCGACCAGGCCGATCAGCAGCGCCGGGATGATCGTGTAGCCGACGAGGGCGACGCGGTTCGACGACGAATAGCCGAACTGGAACGACGGCTCGACGACGAACTTGTGCTTGGGCGTCAGCACGCCGGGCTGATCGAAGATCGGCGCGACGGGCGGCGGCGCGGTGTCCGGCACGGGGGCCTGGCCGACCGGCTGGCTCGGCGCGGGGGTGGCCGCGGATTGCACGTTGCCGGGGCTGGGCTCAGGGCTGGGGGCGCCGGCTGTCATTGCGCCGCCGGTGCTTGCTGTGCCGGCGTCGGTTGGCGCTGCGCCGCCGGTGTCGCCGGTGCCCGCCCCACGTTTGGCCGCGAGTTCCCGGTTGTCCAGCGCCCGGCTCAGGCGCGTGAGATTCGCTTCTTCATCGGCAAGCTTGCGCTTGAGCGCGTCCAGTTCCTTCAGATGGTGATCGACTTCCTGGCGCAGCGCGGAGATGTTCTCCTGGGTCGACTGGGTGTCGAGCGACTGCGCCTGCGCCTCGGCTTGAAAGAGCAGCACGCTTGCGTAGGTGATGGCACGGATGTGGCGAAATGGCATGCGCTTCACGGTGCGTCTCCATGATCAGGCTTGCAGATTCACCCCAATGTGCACCGACGGCAGGCCAAAGAATGTCTCTCCGGCGGCGTCGATGCGCGTGCGATCGAGCGCAATGAAACTTCGGCAGCGAGGCCGCGCGCCGACGCAGGATTGTCATGTGCACAACATCACCACGACGTCAGTTGCCGCCACCCGAACCACGCAGCGGCAGACTTCACGAGGCTAGTTCAGGCAGACTTCGAAAGCCAATCAGACAAACCCTTGATCGCGTACGGCGGCGACACGGGCGCACCTGTTTCGCGGGGTCTTCCGTCAAAACCGCATGCATGTTTCGCGCCTGTGGGGCGCGCGTTGTTTTTGTGTGTGCGCCTGCCGTTCGTCGGCTGACGACCGCGTTTCGCGTTCGCTGTCGTCGTTCGCTGCGTCGGTTTTCTGGCAGTATGTCGGCGCGCAAGCATTCCGCACGGCCGGTTCGTGCCGGCATGCGCATACCATCGATCCCGACGCTACGCCGACCCCCTTCGCCAGATGAACTCCAACCCGACTGTGCCGCCAGGCCGACCGCTCCCCCGGACCACCGACAAGCGCATGCCGGTCGAGGATCTGCCGTATCCGCTCGGCAGCCGCCGCGCCGACGACCCCGCCGGCGACAACCGTCTTTACGGGTTGCTGGGCGACCAGGCCGTGTTCGAGCACATCGGGCTGCGTCCGAACATTCGCACTCGCGCCATCAGCGAGTGGCAGAGCTTCGGCGGACGTCTCAATGGAGAAATGTTCGCGGGATTGAAGAAGGTGTTCGGCTCGATCACCGAAATCGAAGAGGGGCCGATGGGCTCGCCGGCGTCGATGACGAACGACGCCGAATTCAACGGATTCGCGTCGTGGCAATGGGTCGCGTCGACCGACGACGATGCGCACTTCTTCGTGTTCCGTTCGCGCGACGCCGAGTGGGCCGGCTTCCGGTGGCGCGACGCATGCTTCCGTTTTCGCCTGGCGTCCCTGCTGGGCTTCGTCCTCGAGACGGGGATGCCCGCACGCGGCTCGGGATATTTCCAGGTGACGGCCGTGTGCGTGTTGCGCGACGAGCCGGGGCCCAACGCGTGGTTGCGCAACGTCGAGACCGCGCACTTCGACTTCAGCGACGCGTGGACGGCCGAGGTCGCGTTCGAATTGCTCAGCGTGCTGACGCGCGTGGCGAATTTTCTGGGCAAGGCGTTGACGGCGAATCAGGTCGCCGACGCCTGAGCGAGCGCCAACCGCCGTACGCGCACTGCGGCGAACTCAAGCTGACCGAAAAACATCCTGGATGACTTCGACCGCCTTGGCTTGATCGGTGGCGACGCGATGCAACAGACCTTGCTTGCGCGCCCTCTTGCCTTTTGTCCGTTCGCGTATCCGTTCGCCGTGCGCGGCCGCCGCGTCAGTGCGCGACGGTTTCACGCTCGCCGGTTCGTGCATCGGCCGTTTCCTCGCGAAGCGCATCGGCCAGAATCAGATCCGCGCCTTTCTCCGCGACCATCATCGTCGGCGCGTTGATGTTGCCCGACGTGATGTTCGGGAACACCGACGCATCGACGACGCGCAGCCCCTGCAGCCCGTGCACGCGCAGCGACACGTCGACGACCGACGTCGCCGCATCGGGCCCCATCGCGCACGACCCGCACAGGTGGTAGATCGAACCCGACTGCTCGCGGAAATACCGCAGCATCGCTTCGTCGGAGTCGACCTGCGGCCCCGGCGAAATCTCCTCGACGGTCATCGCCTTCAGCGCCGGCGCCTGCATCAGCGCGCGGATCAGCCTGCTGCCCTGCACGGCTTCGTCGAGATCCTTCCGCGTCGTCAGTGCATTGATGCGGATCGTCGCGGCGTCCTCCGCGCGGTTCGATGCGATCTCGATCGTGCCGCGGCTCGTCGGCCGGCACGGGTTGAATGCGATCAGGAAACCTGAATACGGCTCGGGCTTGATGCTCGCGCGGTCGCTCTTCGGAATCCGGTACGACAGCGGGTTGAAGTAGAGCTGGAGGTTCGGCTCTCGCGCATCGCGCGCGCCGCGGAAGAAACCGCCCGCCTGGTTCACGCTCATCGCGAGCGGGCCGCGCTTCGTCAGCAGGTAGCGCAGGCCGATCTTCAGCTTGCCGAACAGCGTGCCCATCTCGTCGTTGAGCGTCGGACGGTTCGCCTTGAAGTAGAAGCTCACGCACAGGTGGTCCTGCAGGTTGCGGCCGACGGCCGGCAACGCATGCACGACCGGCACCCGGTGCCGCGCGAGCAGCGCCGGATCACCGACGCCCGACAACTGCAGCAGCTTCGGCGTATCGACCGCGCCCGCCGCGAGGATCACTTCGCGCGCGGCGGCGATCGTCTCGTCGCCGTTCGGGCCCGCGACGACGACGCCCGTCGCGCGCGTGCCGTCGAACGTCACGCGCCGTACCAGCACGCCCGAGCGCAGCGTGAGGTTCGCGCGGCCCAGCGCGGGCCGCAGGTACGCGAAGCTGCTCGAGCAGCGTTCGCCGTGCTTCGTGTTCAGGTCGTAGATGCCCGCGCCTTCGAACTGCGCGCCGTTGAAGTCGGCGGTGCGCGGCAGGTTCAGCTGGTCGCAGCCCGTCAGGAACTCGTGGACGATCGGATGCACGTCGGCCTGCATCGACGTGATGTGGATCGGCCCGGTCGTCCCGTGGTATTGCGGATCGGCCGCGCCGGCCGCGTGCGTTTCGAGCTTGCGGAAATACGGCAGCACGTCGTCGTACGCCCAGCCCGGATTGCCGGCGGCGGCCCAGTCGTCGTAGTCGCCACGCTGGCCGCGCACGTAGACCATCGCGTTGATCGAGCCCGACCCGCCGACGACCTTGCCGCGCGGGCAGTACAGCTTGCGGTCGGCGAGCTGCGCTTCGGGCTCGCTGTAGTACATCCAGTTGTAGCGGCGGTTGTAATAGGTCTTCGTGAAGCCGACCGGCACCTTGAACCAGAACGATGCGTCGCGCTCGCCCGCTTCGAGCAGCAGCACCGAGTGCCGGCCCGATTCGCTCAGGCGGTTCGCGAGAATGCAGCCGGCCGAGCCCGCGCCGACGATGATGTAGTCATAGGTCATGTCGCGTCCTTCGCGGTCAGCCCTTCGCGGGGGCGAGGTCCTTCACGTCGACGGGCTGCGTGCCCATCTGCAGGTGCAGCCGCTCGCCCGTATACGGCGAATGGCGCTTCACGACGTCCATGTCGAGCTCGATGCCGAGGCCCGGCTCGTTCGACGGAACGATGTAGCCGTTTTCCCAGCGGATCGGCGTCTTCACGACTTCCGAATGAAAGCCGCCCCACGTCATGATGCTTTCCTGGATCAGGAAGTTCGGCGTGCAGGTCGCGAGCTGAATGCTCGCGGCCGCGCCGACCGGCCCGTTGTACAGGTGCGGCGCGATCTGCGCGTAGTGCACCTCGGCGAGCGTCGCGATCTTCTTCGCTTCGAGCAGGCCGCCCACGCGCGCGACGTTCAGCTGCAGGATCGACGCGCCGCCTGCCTGCAGCAGCTTGTGGAATTCGTACTTGGTCGTCAGGCGCTCGCCGGTCGCGATCGGGATCGACGTGTGCTTCGCGACTTCGGCGATCGCTTCCTCCTGCCCGGGCGGCACGGGCTCCTCGAACCACAGCGGGTCGTACTTCTCGAGCCGCTTCGCGAGCCGGATCGCCGACGACGGCACCATCTGCCCGTGCGTGCCGAACAGCAGGTCGGCCTTGCTGCCGACGGCCTCGCGCACGCGACGGCAGAACAGTTCGCAGCGATCGAGCACTTCGAGCGACAGCTGGTGGCCCGAATAGGCCGTGTACGGCCCGGCCGGATCGAACTTGACGGCCGTGAAGCCGAGCTTCACGTTCTCGGCCGCGCATTCGGCGGCAAGGTCGGGATCGTCGTAGTCGTATTCGCCGTTCGCGTTCTTCGGGTACAGGTACGTGTACGAACGCAGCCGCTCGTGGATCTTCCCGCCGAGCAGTTCGTACACGGGCTTGCCGGCGGCCTTGCCGATGATGTCCCAGCACGCCATCTCGAGGCCGCTGACGACGCCCATCATCGTCAGGTCGGGCCGCTGCGTAAAGCCGCTCGAATACGCCTGGCGGAACAGCCGCTCGACGTGGTGCGGGTCGTGGTTCAGCAGGTAGCGGTCGAACACGTCGTCGATGATCGGGCCCATCGCCTTCGGGTGGAACGTCGCCGAATAGATTTCACCGACGCCTTCGATGCCGTCGTCGGTCGTGAGTTTCACGAAGATCCAGTACATCCCGCCGACGTGCGGCGGCGGCACGGCGACGACGTGGGTGTCGAGCGAGACGATCTTCATGCGGACTCCTTGATGCGATTGAGACGATATTTGAGGGCGGCGGCCGCGCCCGCGCCGCAGAGCGCGATGGCCGCGATGTAGCCGAAATAGAGCTGGTAGCCGTGCGCGCCCGGCCAGGTTTGCGTCACGTAGCCGTTGATCAGCGGCACGAACACGTCGGGCGAATAGCCGAGCACCGAGATCAGGCCGATCGCGAGGCCTGCGCAGTGGGGCGGCACGCGGCAGTCGTCGAGCAGCGACCAGTACAGGCCGCGCACCGCGTAGGTGAGGATGCCGATGAACAGCACGAGCACGACGAGCATCGCCTGCGGGCTGTGCGGCGGCGCGGCGATCAGGCCGGCGAGCGACAGCGCCGCGAGCACGAGCGCCCAGAACAGCACGGTGACTTTCGATACGCGGTCGCCGAGGTAGCCGCCGCCGATGCCGCCGATCGGGCGCATCCACAGCTTGAGCGTCGTGATGAAGCCGGCCGCCGTCACGCTGAGGCCGAAGTTGCCTTCGTGCAGGTAGGCCGAGAAGCTGAAGGTCGCCCAGAACACCTGGTAGCCGCAGAACACGATCGCCGCGACGAGCCACAGCTCGGGAATCGACGCGAGCGTCTTCAGGTCGGTCAGCACGTTGCCACGTCGGACTTTTGCGGTGGCAGCGCGTCGTGCGTCGCGCGCCGGCTCCTTCACGAGCGCGAGCAGCACGCCGAGCGCGATGCAGCTGCCCGCATACAGATGCACGACGAGCGTGAAGCCGGCCGCGTCGGTGCCGCCGTGCGTCTGCGTCACGTACGCGAACAGCGAGATCGCGATCGTCGCGAGCAGCGCCTCGACGAGGCCGCGCCCGCCGTCGAGCAGACCGAAGAAGCGGCCCTGCTCGTCGGGGCCCGCGATCGTGTTCACGCGCTTGATCACGGCGGCCCAGAACGTGAGGCCCGTGGTCAGCCCCCAGCCGCCGAAGATCAGCACGAGCGCGGGGAACGACGGCCCGGTTGCGTAGACGAACCCGAGCGCGCCCGTCGCGAGCAGCGAGAAGCAGATCAGCCGGCGCGGCGACAGGCGGTCGGCGAGCCAGCCGCTCGGCAGGTAGCTGACGAGGAAGATCGTGCCGAGCGACGAATACAGGTAGCCGAGCTGCACGTCGTCGATGCGGAAGAACTGCAGCATCGTCGGCTGGTACACCTGCCGCAGGTACAGCATCGGGTAGATCGCGCCCGCGGCGATCACGAGCAGCAGCAGTTGCAGGTAGCGTTGCGCGCGCGCGTCGTGCGACGTGTGCGCATCGGCGTGCGACGCGAGCGACGGCGCGTGCGTCGACGGTTGGGTCGGCATGATGTCTTCCTCCGGGAGATCGCCGCGCTGCGGACGTCTCCTTGTGTCTTGGTCTCGATGGAACGTGGCCGGTGCGCGGCGGGTTCCCGCCGCGCACCGGCAGGGAACGTCAGTACTTCATGACGACGAGGCGCGTCTGCGTGAATTCGAGCATCCCGTGCTTGCCGTCGTCGCCGCCCAGGCCCGAGCGTTTCCAGCCCGCGTGGAAGCCCTGGTACGGATCGGCCGGCGTGCGGTTCACGTACAGCTCGCCCGCCTCGATCGCGTTCGCGACCCGCATCGCGGTGCGGTAGTGCTCGGTGTAGAGCACGGACGACAGCCCGAACTGGTGGTCGTTCGCGAACGCGATCGCTTCGTCGATCGTCCGGTAGCGCAGCACGGGCATGACCGGGCCGAAGGTTTCCTCCTGCACGATCTCCATGTCCTGCCGGCAGCCGGTCAGGAGCGTGGCCGGGTAGAAGAAGCCGGGGCCGTCGGGGACGACGCCGCCGGTTTCGAGCGTCGCGCCCGCCGCGATCGCGCGTTCGACCATCCCGTGGATGTGCTCGCGCGCCGATGCGCTGACGAGCGGCCCCATCCGCGCCGGATCAGCCGCGCGGTCGCCGATGCGCACCGCGCCCATCTGCTCCTTCAGCAGCGCGACGAAGCGGTCGTGCACGCTGTCGTGCACGTACACGCGCTCGATCGCCGTGCAGAGCTGGCCGCAGTGCGTCGTCTTCGACGCGACGAACGCGGCGGCCGCGCGTTCGAGATCGGCATCCGGCTCGATGATCGCGGGCGTCTTGCCGCCGAGTTCGAGCGACGGCTTCGCGATGTTCGCCTTGCAGTAGTCGAGCACCGTGCGGCCCGCGTTCACGCTGCCCGTCAGCGTGATCATCCCGACCGCCGGATGCGTGCACAGCGTTTCGGCCGTCGCGTGGTCCATCGTCAGGATATTGACGACGCCGGCCGGGAACCCTGCGTCGTCGACGGCCTTCGCGATTTCGAATGCGGACACCGGCGTGTGATTGCTCGGGCGCACGACCACCGTGTTGCCGGCGATCAGCGCGGGCGCGACCTTGCGCAGCAGCGTGTAGACGGGATAGTTGAACGGGATCAGGCACGCGACGACGCCGATCGGCTCGCGGTGCAGGAACAGGTTTTCGTCGGACGTATCGCTCGGGATGATCTCGCCTTCGATCCGGCGCGCCCATTCCGCGTGATAGCGGGTGATCTGGCCCGCGTAGACGGCTTCGCTCGACGCGTCCTCGACGCTCTTGCCGGATTCCTGCGCGAGCGCCGCACCGATCTCGGGCGCGCGGGCGGTCAGCGCGTCGGCGAGCCGGTGCAGGTACGCGGCGCGCGCGGCGCTCGGCAGCTTGCGCCACGCTTTCTGTGCGGCGGCTGCCGCATCGACTGCGGCGAGCGCTTCGGCGGGCGACGCGGCGGGCACGCGCGCGAACGTCGCACCGGTGGCGGGATTGCGGACGGCGATGAACGTGTCGCTTTCCGGGGCGACGAAACGGCCGTTCACGTAGTTGCGTTCGGTGCGCATGAAGTGGCTCCTCCGATGGGTGGCGGGCGGATCGCTTCGGATGGCGAAACGCGCGTCACGGGACAGGGGCCATTCTGGTCATGCGTTTAATGCACGACAAACGACTTATTTTCGGGTGGAGCGTGAGAAAAACGCATGTTGGTCGGTGGGTCGGGCGGCTTCGCACGCCACGCAACGGCAGGGCGATGGCGGCGCGCGAGCGGGGGCGCGGCGGCCTGCGGGTATTTCCCGATGGGGCGGGGCCGGCGCGCGGCGCGCCGGCCAAGCTGTCGTCCGCTCAGCGCAGCGGCGGCTGCGGCAGCGGCGACGACGGTTCGAGGTGGCGCTTCGACAGCCACACTTCCTGCTGCAGCCAGTCGCGGAACTGCACGATGTGCGGCAGGCTGGTTTGCTCGGGGCGGGTGACGAACCAGTACGACTGGTGGCCGTCGACGTGCACGTTGAGCACCTGCATCAGCTGGCCGGCGGCGAGCTCGCGCGCGACCATGTGGCGGTCGGCGATCGTGATCCCGAGGCCGTCGATCGCCGCGCGGATCGCGTGGTCGAGCAGGTCGAATTCGTAGCCGCCGCGCGTGTCGACGTCCGTGATCCCGGCCGCTTTCAGCCAGTGCTGCCAGGTCAGGTAGCGCTGCTCGTCGGTCGCGAGCACGTGCAGCAGCGTGAAGCGGTTCAGGTCGATCGGCGCGCCGTCCTGCCGCAGCCGCGCATACAGTGCGGGCGAGCAGACGGCGATGTGCTGCTCCTGCATCAGCAGCGCGTTGTCGAAGCCGTCCCATTCGCCGTCGCCGAAGCGGATCGCGCAGTCGAGCACGCGAGATTGGCCGAGGCTGTCGTGGATGCGGGTGGTGAGGGTCAGCTCGAATTCGGGGTGCGCGTCGCGCAGCCGCCCGAGGCGGGGCATCAGCCAGCGCGCGGCGAAGGTCGGCGGCACGTTCACACGCAGCCGGTTCAGGTGGGTTTTTTCCTGCAGGCTGCGCACGGTCAGCTCGATCTTGTCGAACGACTGCCGCAGCGCGCGCAGCAGCACGCGGCCGGCCGCCGTCAGCTCGAGCTGGTGATGACGGCGCTCGAGCAGGGTTTCGCCGAGCTGGCTTTCGAGCTGCCGGACCTGCCGGCTCACGGCGCTCTGCGTCACGTTGAGCAGCTCGGCCGCGCGCGTGAAGCTGCCGGTGCGGCCGGCCATCTCGAAGGCTTTCAGCGCGTTCAGCGCCGGCATCTTGCGTCTCACGGAGCGGTGTTTTCGGTTGGTGCGGGATGCTTATTGTAGGGGGCAAGCGCTTGACGCTGTGGGCCGGCGTGGCCGGTCGAACGGATCGGCGGCGGGATCGAATTCCCGACGCTCGAACAGGCGATCAGTGCGGCACGAAAGGGCGCGGGGCTGAGGGAGCAGGTGGTTACTCCGCCGGCTATCGATCATTGATCGGGATCCAGCCCGAAGTGCATGAGCGTTTCCCGGCGCCCGATGGCCTCCGCATCGGCGTCCGATATGATAGGCAACTGGCTCTTCGAGTGGTCGATGCGCGCTACGTTGAAGACCTTTCTTTGCGGCAGTGGTGTCGGTTCGGCGGCCGGCTGTGCGTTGTGCTCGTCGACGGACTTGCGCATGACGCGCGCCAGGCTGTGATGGAGTTCGTTCGTGACGAACGCTTCGATAAGCTGCCTGGCTTCCGAGAGACGAATGGGACGATGCCCGCTTGTCGTGCGACCGCGCTTCGCCGCAGGCTGGGCGATCCGGAATCCCGTGATCGGACTGTGCCTTTCGCTCATTCGTAAATCCCCTTTTCGATCAAGTATTCCTGCAACGTCAGCAGCGACGTACCATGCGGCGCAACGTCGAATGTCACCCACCGTTGTGAGCCGGCTGCCCGCCAGAAGTCTCGCCCGAATCGCGTCGCGTAGAGGGCGCGCAGCGATCGAAGCGACCCGTCGGCCAACCCGATCGGATATCCCTGGAAATACTGGAACAGCGCGGCTTCGTCGCCGTGCGCGGCGGGAATGCGCGCATCGAAGCCGAATCGCGGCCACGCGTAGTATCCGTAGAGCCGAGGCCCGCCGGGTTCCGGCGCTGACTTGCGGCCACCCACTGCCAATGCGCCGATTCGGGCGATCCCCAACGTATCACATGCTCGAACGATTCTCCAGAGCATTGCAGCACCGAGTCCGGCGACAGCGTTGTCGGCCAGATCGATTGTCCCGAGTTCGAGTACGGACACGTCGGGGGATCGTAGGACGGATACGCGATTCTCGGATCGGATCAACGTTGGGTGGGTGACGGCGAACGTCAGTCTGCCCGCACTGTCGAGACAGGTTTGAACGTCCGATCCGGCCGGCGCGCCGCATAACGAGACGAGCAGTGCGTTGGAAATTTCGCTCGCCACGCCAAGCAGCGCGGCGATGTCCAGATCGTTTCGATTGACCGCCAGCTGATCGTCGAAGTACGTCGTTTCGTATGGCAGAACATGACTGAGATCGACACATTGGGCGGGCATGGCAGCACAGGGAGCAGAAAAACCCAGCATATCGCCCCGAACCCGGCTGGCCGAGTCCGCCGAATGGCCAGATCGAAGGCGGGGAGGTCGACTGCCGACAGATCGATCGACACGAGCGAATACGAGTGCCGCGCGAGCGCGGCAGAGGGCTCGGCGACGACGTCGGAATCGGACGGGTAGACCTTCAGGCCGGGTTGTGGCGTGACGAAGTCTTCGATCATGATCGGCGTTCGCACGGCATGGGTTCGGCAGGGCAACACGAGCGAAAGCGATCGACCGATGACGGCCGGGCGTTATCGGGATGTGCCCAATACGAGTCGCGTGCGGTCCATTCATTCGATCGGCGATGCCTGCATTTGCGCCGGTCCGTCTGGAGATGTCGCCTTGATAATAGTTGATAACCGGGCTACCCTACGTGCATTGAGTTCAACGCCGTCGGGAGGTCGACATGATCAGTGCCGAACTGGGCCAGCAACTGGAGACTTACGTCGCGAAGCTGGTCGAATCGGGGCGCTATGGGTCCAAGAGCGAAGTGCTTCGGGAAGGCGTGCGTCTGATTCAGGATCGCGAGGCGCAACTGGATGCGCTGGACGCCGTGATCGCGCGCAGCCTTGCCGATGCGCAAGCAGGACGCGGCGCCGATGCGGAGGAAGTATTCGATCGCCTCGAGGCGAAGTATCGGGCACAGGCGGATCGTCAGGCATGATCGTCCGCGTGTCGGACCTGGCGATTGCCGAACTCGAAGCGATTGCCGATTACATTGCGCGGGACAACCCGCGACGGGCCATGACATTCGTGCGGGAGATCCGCGACAAGTGCGTCAGCCTTGCCGAGATGCCATTTGCGTTTCCGCTGGTTCCCCGATTCGAGCGTCACGGCGTGCGGCACCGTGTGTACGGAAACTACCAGATCTTCTATCGGGTCGAAGGCGACCCGCCCACACGGATCGACATTCTTCACGTGCTGCATGGCGCGCGGGACTATGCGGCCGTTCTTTTCTGAATGAGTTCGAGGGTTACCTGATATCTGGCGTGCGGAAAGGGCTTCGCCGCATGGCGTCGCGCATGCGGAAGCTTTTCGATTGGTTGTCGCATCGCCCTGTCCGTCGTTGCCACCGCAAACAAAACTGCCGTTCAGTCGCTTGACCGAACGGCATGACGGCTGCGGCCTTCTCGTTGCCGCGACGAGTTACTGATCGGGATTCAGCCCGAAGTGCATGAGCGTTTGCCGGCGACAACGCGCCTCGCCGTCGGCCATCGATATGACGCGCAACTTGCTCTTTGAGCGATCGATGCGCCCCACGTCAAATACCTTTCTTTGCGGCGGTGATGCCGGCTTGCCGGCCGGTGCGAGCATGGCATGTGCTTGGCCGTGATGGTGGCGTTCGCTCGTGATGAGCTCGCCAATGAGCTGTTTGATTTCCGAGAGACGAATGGGCCGGTTTTCGCTCGCCACGCGACCGCGCCGACGTCGCCGTATACGCCAAGCAACGACGAGATGTCCAGATCGTTTCGATTGACCGCCAGCCGATCGTCGAAGTACGTCGTTTCGTATGGGAGAACATGGCTGAGATCGACGCATGGGGCGGGCATGGCTGCGGATACGGAGCGGAAAGAACCCAGGTATCACCGCTGTTCCGGCCGCCCCATTCGGCCAAACGACCACCGCGAAGGCGGGGCGGCCGAGCCAGTCGGCCGGAACCCGCCCGCCTTCCGTCGTCAATGCCCCGACGCCTCCCCGAGCGTCAGATGTTTCGCTCCGGCACCCATGCGATCGGCACGGGTCGCTTGCGCGGGGCGCTCAGCCGCCCAGCCCGGCCATCAGCGTGTACTTGAGCTCGACGTATTCATCGAGACCGTACTTCGAGCCTTCGCGGCCGAGCCCCGATTGCTTGACGCCGCCGAACGGCGCGACTTCGGTCGAGATGATCCCGTCGTTCACGCCGACCATCCCGCTTTCGAGCGCGCCTGCCACGCGCCACGCGCGGCCGAGGTCGCGCGTATAGAAGTATGCGGACAGCCCGAACGGCGTGTCGTTGGCCGCCGCGACCGCTTCCGCCTCGGTCGCGAAGCGGAAGCACGCGGCGACCGGGCCGAAGGTTTCCTCCTCGGCGATCAGCATGCCGGGCGTCATGCCGGTCAGCACGGTCGGCTCGTAGAACGTGCCGCCGAGCGCATGACGCTTGCCGCCAGTAATGACGGTTGCGCCTTTCGCGGTCGCGTCCGCGACGTGCTTCTCGACCTTCGCGAGCGCCGCGTCGTTGATCAGCGGCCCCTGGTCGACGTCGCCCGCGAGCGCGTTGCCGACCCGCAGCGTGCGCACCGCATCGGCCAGCTTGCGCGTGAACGCGTCGTAGACGCCGTCCTGCACGAGGAAGCGGTTCACGCACACGCAGGTCTGGCCCGTGTTGCGGAACTTCGACGCGATCGCGCCGACCACCGCCGCATCGAGATCGGCATCGTCGAACACGATGAACGGCGCATTACCGCCGAGCTCGAGCGACAGCTTCTTCAGCGTGTCGGCCGATTGCTGCGCGAGCAGCTTGCCGACGCGCGTCGAGCCCGTGAACGACAGCTTGCGCACGACGGGCGAGCGCGTCAGCGCTTCGCCGATCGCGACCGCGTCGCCCGATACGACGTTGAACACGCCGGCCGGCACGCCCGCGCGCTCGGCGAGCACCGCGAGCGCGAACGCCGACAGCGGCGTTTCCTCGGACGGCTTCAGTACCATCGTGCAGCCGGCCGCGAGCGCGGGGCCGGCCTTGCGCGTGATCATCGCGAGCGGGAAGTTCCACGGCGTGATCGCCGCGACGACGCCTACCGGCTCGCGCGTGACGACGATCCGCGCATCCGGCTTCGGACTCGGGATCACGTCGCCGTACATCCGCTTCGCTTCTTCCGCGAACCATTCGAGAAAGCTCGCCGCATACGCGACCTCGCCGCGCGCTTCCGCGAGCGGCTTGCCCTGCTCGCGCGTCAGCAGCTCGGCGAGCGCGTCGCGGTGTTCGAGCATCAGCTCGCCCCAGCGCTTCACGCGCGCGCCGCGTTCCTTCGCGGTCAGCGCGCGCCATGCGGGAAACGCGTGCTCGGCCGCGGCGATCGCGCGCTGCGCATCGTCGTCGCCGCCTTTCGCGACCTGCGCGATCGTCTCGCCGGTCGCCGGGTTCAGCACCGGATAGGTGGCGTCGCTTGCGCTGTGCGGTTCATGCCATTCGCCGCCGATGTAATGGCCTGTCCTCAGAAATTCGCTCATCGTGTCGTGTTCCTTCAATCCTTCAGTCTGCCGCGAAGCTGCCCTGCGCCGGACGCGGTTCGCGCGCGATGCGCTTGCCGGCCGTGTAGTCGTTGATCAGGTCGCACGGCGTGTAGTTGCGTTCCAGTTCGTGCAGCTCGTCGTCGGTGAGCTGCGTTTCGAGCGCGCCGAGCGCGCTGTCGAACTGCGCGACCGAATCCGCGCCGACCAGCATGCTCGCGATGCCGGGCCGGCCCAGCACCCACGCCTGCGCGATCTGCGCGGGCGGCACGCCGCGCCGCTTCGCGACCTGCGCAACCGACGCGGCGATCGCGCGCGACGCCGGGTCGCCGTACATCTGCGCGGTGAAGAAATCGGTCTGGTTGCGCGTCGATTGCGGCTCGCACGTCAGCAGGCCGCGCGCGAGCGGGCTGAACACCGACACGCCGACGCCCTGGTCGATGCAGTACGGCACCATCTCGCGCTCCTCCTCGCGATACGCGAGGTTCAGCTGCAGCTGCATGTTGATCGGCTTGTCCCAGCCGTTGCGCTCGCACGCCTGCATGATCTTCGCGAACTGCCACGTGTACATCGTCGACACGCCGATGTAGCGCGCCTTGCCGGCGCGCACGATGTCGTGCAGCGCGCTCATCGTCTCGTCGACGGGCGTGTTCACGTCGAAGAAGTGCAGCATGTAGAGGTCGACGTAATCCATCCCGAGGCGCTTGAGCGACCCGTCGATGCCGTCGAGCACGTGCTTGCGCGAATGGCCGCCCGCGTTCGGGTACGCGCCCATGTCGTAGCCGACCTTGGTCGTCACGACGAGCTCCTCGCGGCGCGCGTTGCGCTTCAGGATGCGGCCGACCACTTCCTCGCCGACGCCCGTCGAATAGAAATCCGCGAGATCGATGAAGTTGACGCCGGCGTCGAGCGCGCGGCGCACGATCGGCTCGCTCTGCGCCTCGTCGAAGATCCACGGCTTCCATTGCGGGGTGCCCATGTTCATCGTGCCGAGACACAGGCGGGACACCTTCAGGCCGGACTGGCCGAGGCGGACGTATTCCATGCTTCCTCCTGATGCGGCCTTGCCGGCCGTTCGTTGTCCGTCAGTTATTTTTTCGGCGTGTAGAACGGGTTCGACACGTCGCGCGCGGCGGCGAACACGGCGTCGCGATGCGGCAGCCCCTCCATCGCGGCGACGATCGCGGTGCGGCACGCGCGGTAGTTGTGCTCGAACACGGCGTCGAGGTCGTCGGTCTGCGGGTTCACCCAGTTCGCCGACACGACCACCCAGTCGTTTTCCGCTTCCGGCGGCAGCGTGCCGTTCTCGAGCGCTTCGGCCACGGCCTTCGCGATGCCGGCCTGCGACGCGCCCCACGTCGCGTTGCCGTGGAAGTCGCCCGCGATCTGCGCCTTGTTCACGTACAGCGTGAGCGGCTTGGTCGGCACGCCCGGCTGCGCGATCACGACGAACGGCGCATGGCCGGCCGACGGCGTCGCGAGCGCGGTGGCGAACGCCTGGCCCGCGGGGCCGTCGCGCGGGCCGATCAGCACGTTGATGTGCGCGAGGTTGACGCCGGGGCCTTCGAAGCCTTCGCCGATGTACAGCGTTCTGGGTTGGGGTGCGGTCATTGCGATGTCTCGTCGATAGAGGGTGGGGCGATGGCGGGCGGCCGCGCGGCGGCCCGTGGATCGCGGGTTCCTGATCGGGGCTGCGTGTTCGTCGTCTCCGGGAAAGCCCTGATCCGGCCGCGAAAACGCCCGCCGGCTCCGGGTTTGTCATACCCGGTCAGGGCTTGGAGGGCCGAGCGCGTTTGGACAACAATCGGCGTACTCCGAGCCCTATCTTTGGTCGGCTCGGCCATTTTCGAAAGCGAGTAATTCCGATGGCTGCCATTCAAAGGCCCGATTGGTCGAAATTGAGTTCGCTCGATCCCGAGCTGATCCGCGCGTTCGTCGCCGTCGTCGAAAGCGGCGGCTTCACGGCGGCGGCCCGGCAACTGCACCGCACGCAGTCGACGATCAGCCTGCGCATCCGCACGCTCGAGGAGCGGCTGGATACGCACCTGTTCCTGCGCAACAGCCGGCGGCTCGAGCTGTCGCGCGACGGCGAGAACTTCCTGATCCACGCGAGGCGGATCATCCAGGTGCAGAACGACGCGATCATCGCGCTGAAGCAGACCAGCAGCGAACGCGGCGCGGTGCGCTTCGGGCTGCCGGAGGATTACGCGGAACTGTGGCTGCCGGACCTGCTGAAATCGTTCTACGCGCTGAGGCCGGGCGCGCGCCTGCACGTGCAGTGCCGGATGTCGCTCGAACTGCTGGAGCGGCTGCAGGCCGGCGAGCTCGACGTCGCGCTCGTCGTGCGGCACGGGCAGCAAGCGGGCGGCCGGCATCTCGGCCGCGACGACGTCGTGTGGGCCGCGCATCGCGATTTCCGGCTCGACCGGCATGCGTCGGTGCCGCTCGCGCTGTTTCCGGAGACGTGCTGCTACCGGCAGCGCGGGCTGCATGCGCTGGCGACGGCCGAGCGGCCGTATCACGTCATCTATACGAGCCAGAGCCCGACCGGCATCAAGATCGCGGTGAACCACGGCGCGGCCGTGACGATGATCGATCGCTGCACGCTGCCCGGGAACTGGCGCGTGCTCGGCGACGAAGAAGGGTTGCCGCCGCTGCCGCCCGCCGATCTCGAACTGCATCGCTCGCCCGGCATCTGCGATCCGCTGACCGACGATCTCGTTTCGTTGATCGAAGCGATGGTGGACGAGCGGCGGCGCGCGTCGGTCGACGCGTTCGCGTAGCACGCAGGCGGTTCCCCGCCAACCCGGCCTCGACCCATTCCGCGCCGGGTTTGTGGTAGATTCCTCGCGCGGCAGTCATGCCGCGAACGTTCTCAGGGCGGGGTGAAATTCTCCACCGGCGGTAATCACGGCAGTTGCGTGTAGCCCGCGAGCGCTTGCCGAGGTTTCCCGATGGCAAGGTCAGCAGACCCGGTGTGATTCCGGGGCCGACGGTTAAAGTCCGGATGAGAGAGAGCGGGGTTGGTTGCGTACGCAAGGTACGCGGCTCGTCCCTGTGCGCCCGTTTAACTCAGACACAGGATCAGCTCATGACCCAGATTCCCAGCATTTCCCAAACCGCTTCCCGTCGTATCGCTTTCGTCCAGTCTTGCTGGCACAAGGAGATCGTGGACCAGTGCCGAGCCGCGTTTGTCTCGGGACTGAACGATGCGAACATGGGTTCGGACTGCGACTTCTTCGAAGTGGCGGGTGCTTTCGAGATTCCGTTGCACGCAAAGCTGCTCGCGAAAACGGGCAAGTATGCGGCCATCGCCTGTGCCGGGCTGGTCGTCGATGGCGGCATCTACCGCCATGAGTTCGTCGCTCAAGCCGTGATTTCCGGGCTGATGCAGGTCCAGCTCGAAACCGAAGTCGTCGTGCTGTCGGCGGTGCTGACCCCGCATCATTTTCACGGCTCGGGCGAACACACCAACTTCTTCCACGAGCACTTCGTCGTGAAGGGCGCGGAGCTTGCGCGCGCGTGCGTCGACACGGTCGGCAAAGTCGCCGCGTTGAAAGGGGAGTCTGCGCTTCTCGCCATGAAGCCGGCCGCGTGACGCTCACATAACGAACGCGCGGAATCGGCGGCGGCCGGCGCACCGTTCGCCCGCGCACTCGCGCCGGCGCCTATGCGTCGCCGGCCTGCCCCGTCTGCCGCTGCAGATCCTCCATGATCTGCTCGGCGAGGAAGTCGCACGGCGGCCGCTTCGATTTCGTGCTGCGCGCGAGGATCATCTCGAGCGGCGGCAAATCGGGCAGCCCGTGCGAGCGCCCGAGCACCGTCAGTTGCGCGGGAATCGCGCAGCGCGCGAGCGGCGCGACCGCGAGCCCCGCTTCCACCATGCTGATCAGCCCGAGCAGGCTCGGGCTTTCATACGAGGTCCGGTACGGCAGCTTCGCGCGTTCGAGGCTGCGGATCGCGTTCTCGCGCGCGACGCTGCCGGGCATGAACACCGCGATCGGCAGCGGCCGCTCTTCCCACACGCGCGGCCCGTTGGTCATCGCGGCCCACGCCATCGGCTCGTGGCGCACGAAATCGCCGGACAGCCCTTTCACGCGCGTGCCGCACACGAGATCGACGGTGCCGTCCTTGAGCAGCGGCGCGAGCGCGCTGCTCGGCAGCCCGATCACCTGGATCTCGACCTTCGGATACGACGCCGAGAATTTCTTAAGCACTGAAGGAAGAAGCGACGACGCATAGTCGTCCGGCACGCCGATCACCACCTTGCCGGTCACCTCCGGCCGCACCACGGCGGCCCACGCCTCGTCGCGCAGCGCGAGCATGCGCCGCGCGAAGCCCAGCAGCACCTCGCCCTCGCGCGTCAGCACGATGCTGCGCGGCCGGCGCATGAACAGCGGCCGCCCCAGCGCGTCCTCGAGGCTCTTGATCTGCATGCTGACGGCGGATTGCGAGCGGTTCACGGCTTCGGCGGCCCGGGTCATGTTGCCGGTCTCGGCAACCGCGACAACGGTGGCGAGCACGTCGTGATCGAGCATCTTCATAGGTATCAGGAAAACTGAATGTAACGATCAACATTATGCGTTTTTATTGTCGCTACGTGCATGCGATAGTGCGATCACGCAAGCGATTCCGCTGCGGCCGCCGGTGCGTCGGGCCATGCCGGACCACGGTTGCCGGCATGCCGAAGCCGCGAGGTTGAACGAGGAAAACCCGGTGTACAGATGATGGACCATCCATTGCGCGCCGCACTGGCCGCGGAATTGCATGCCCGGCCGTTCCTGCGGCTGGCCGAATCCGTGGCGCTGACCCATTACGCGATCTATTCGGATGGCGAACCGGCGATTCACGACACGCTGCTGCACGCGCTGTGCCGCGACGCCGGCATCGCGGCGCCGCACGAAGGCGCGACGCATTACACGGTGCAGTCGCCGAGCGGCTGGCATCTGAAGTGGGAGCGCCACACCGAGTTCTCGACCTTCACGTTCGTCGCGCCGCGCCGCGATACCGGCTATTTCGACGATCTCGCGATCGAAGGCATCCCGGCCGCGTGGTTCGCGCGGCTGGCCGGGATCCGCTTCGTCGCGGTGCGCATGGAGCTGCTGTCGGGCGACGCCGCCCAGCTCGCGTGCCGCGACGTGCGGCGCTGGTTCGACGGGCCGATGATGGTCGGCGGCAACGTGCTCGGCGGCGGCAAGGTGTTCTGCGACTGGCACGTGCGGCACGACGGCTTCATGCGTTTTCTCGTCGTCGACGACGACTTCCGCGAAGAGCAGGGCGGCCGCCTGCTGCAGCGCCTGTATGAAATCGAAACCTACCGGATGATGGCGCTGCTCGCGCTGCCGGTCGCGCGCCGGATGGGCCGCGATCTCGACGAAATCCACGCGTCGCTGCAGGCGCTGATGCAGCGGATGGACGCGCACGGCGCGCAGGGCGACGACACGGCGCTGCTGGTCGAGCTCACGCACCTGGCGGTGCGCGTCGAATCGCTGTCGGGGTCCGGCGGACGCTTCAGCGCGTCGCGTGCATACGAGAAGCTCGTGCTCGCGCGCATCCAGGAGCTGCGCGAGGAGCGCATCGAGGGGATGCCGACGATCGCGGAGTTCATGGAGCGGCGCTTCGCACCCGCGATGGAGACGTGCCGCAGCGTATGGGCGCGTCGCGAGCAGATCGCCGACCGCATCGCGCGCGCGGTCGACCTGCTGCGCACCCGCGTCAATCTCGCGCAGGAAAAGGACGTCACGCGGCTGCTCGCCGGCATGGAGCGCACCGCGCGCAACCAGCTGCATCTGCAGCATGCGGTGGAAGGGCTGTCCGTTGCCGCGATCTCGTACTACGTGCTGTCGCTCGCGGCGGCCGCGTTCAAGGCCCTGCACGTGCTGAGCCTGCCGGTCGATCCCGAGCTGGCGGAAGGGCTGCTGATCGCGCCGGTCGTGCTCGCGGTGATCCACATCACACGGCGCACCCGCGCGCAGATGGCGCATGCGGATGCCGGCCGCGACGGCGAGCCGGCGCGTGCGGCGAAGATGTTCGGAAAATCAACGACAACGTAAGGAGTGGAGATGACTTTTTCGCAAATGCAACCCGGGTTCTTCTCGAGCATCGACGATTTCGCCGAGCCGGCGTGGGACGACGCGGGTAATGCCGACAATGGGGACGACGCGCGCGTGTCGTCGTATCAGGCGGTGCTGCAGGAGCCGACCGCGTCGCTCGTCGGCAGCACGACCGATCGGCCGGACGTCGCGACGTCCGCGATCCTCGGCTACAACTGACCTGCATCTCCGGCGCGGCAGGCGGACGACCCGGAGCGGTGCATTTCAGGCAGAATGGCACGGCAGTTTCCGAGGGGGCCGGATCAACCGGCCCGACATTCTTTCGCCGATAACTACATTGATATGACCGCTCCATCAGACGTTGCAATCCAGTTGGCCGCTGTCGGACAGCCGACGGCCCGAGACTTGATCAGCCGCAAGCTCAACGAATACAACGACGCGATAACCGGCCAGCCCGACAACACGGCGCTCGACGTGTACGTGACCGACCCGAAGACCGGGGAGACCCTCGGCGGGCTGGTCGGCCGGACGTCGCTGGGGCTGTTCTTCATCGACCTGTTGTACGTGCCCGAATCCCTGCGCAAGGACGGCCTCGGCAGCAAGCTGCTGCACGCGGCGGAAGCGGAGGCGAAGCAGCGCGGCTGCGCTCGCGCGGTGCTGTACACGATCACGTTCCAGGCGCCCGCGTTCTACGAGAAGCACGGCTACCGCGTATTCGGCGAAGTGCCGTGCCAGCCGGCCGGGGCCGCGCGCGTGTTCATGGTCAAGGAACTCTGAGCGTCGAAGGCCGAGCGGGATCGCAGCATCCGGTCGGCCTGTCGCATACGCTGTCTGCAAGAATGTCAGGCTTGCCCGGCGGCTGCGTTGCGCAGGTCCTTGTACCAGAACAGCGCGACCTCGCCGTCATTCTCCCCGCCTGCGTAAAGGAAGCGATCGTGGCCGCCCAGAACGAAGCCCGCACGCGCATACGCGCGGCATGCCGGCACGTTGTCGGCCTGAGTCTCCAGCCGCATGAAATCGAATCGCTCGCGGCTTGCCCACGTTGCCGCGGCTGACAGCAGCAATTGCCCGATCCCGCGCCCGCGATGCGCTCGATCGACGGCGATCTCGGCGATTTCCGCCATGCCGTTCCAGCTCTCCGATATCGCGACGAATCCGGCGAGCCTTCCGCGCGTCGTCGCCTGAAACAGCGCGTTGCGGCTGGTGGCTTCCTGCGCCCATCCGGCGGGATCGAAGCCGTAGTCCTTTCGACGCAGCGGAACAGGGCGGCAATCGAGAAGGTCCTGATACGGCGCATTCAGTTCGTGCGCAATGTCCAGCGTGAAGTCGCATGCGTTCAGTTCGTCGACGGACAGCGTTGCCACTTTCTCGATACAGGCGCGTTCGGTCTGGTTCATGACACTGGGCCGAATAGTTGGCGGGATTGCAGCGAGCAGGTTCGTCATGACGTCTCCACGCATGCGGCTTCGGCGTCGCGCGCCTTCAGCCACAAACCGAAGTCGCGCATGACTTCGACGACGGGCCGCAGCCGGTCGCCGTCGGCGGTCAGATCGTACTCGACCTTGACCGGCACTTCCGGATACACGGTCCGCCGCACGAGCCCGGCTTCTTCGAGCGCCCGGAGATCGAGGGTCAACATCCGCTGCGAGATGCCCGGCACGTCGCGGCGCAGGTCGCTGAAGCGTTTCGGCCCGTCGAGCAGGTACGACACCAGCAGCAATCGCCAGCGTCCTCCCAGCAGGCGCATCGCTTCCTCAACGGAACATCCGGTTGCACTCGTTTTCATGCGGTCAGGCTCGGTCGGTGAAATTTTTGTGGCTACGGCACAAACACCTGCCGTCTTCTCATCGGCGTTTCGATGCGTGATATTAGCGTCCGCATCGTCGCATATCGATACATTCACGTCGAAACGTCAAGGAACGCCATGAAGCTTTATCACGCCCCCGGCAGCTGTTCGCAAGCCGTTCAAATCGTGCTCCGCGAGCTCGGACTGGACATCGACATCGTCAAGGTCGATCCGCGCAAGCACGTGACCGAAGACGGCCGCGACTACTACGACGTCGCCGAGCTCGGCTACGTGCCGCTGCTCGAACTCGACGACGGCACGTACCTGAGGGAAGGGCCGGTCATCGCGCAATTCCTGGCCGACCAGCGCCCGGAAGCGGGGCTCGCACCGGCGCACGGCACGATGGAACGCTATCGGCTGCTCGAGTGGCTCAATTTCCTGACGGCGGAAATCCACAAGGGATTCATCCCGCTGCTGTATGCCGGCCTGGCCGGCAAGTACGTGGAGCCCGCGCGGAAAAAGCTCGACAGCCGCTATGCGTGGACCGATCGGCAACTGGCCGGGCGAACCTTCCTGCTGGGCGACACGTTCACGATCGCGGACGCGTATCTGTTCGCGCTGACGGGCTGGGGCAAGGCGGCGTGGCTGCGGTCGGTGTACGACGCGGATATCGACCTTGGCGCGTATCGCCATCTCGAGGCATGGTACGAGCGGGTCCGGCGCCGCGCGTCGGTGCAGCATGTGCTGGCGGCGGACGGGCTGCTGGACTAGGTTCCGTTCGCGTTCTCGCCCGATGGACGAACTTCCAGATACCGGCTCGGCGTTTCCCCAAGCACGCGGCGAAACGCGGACGTGAACGCGCTGGGGCTCGCGTAGCCGAGGTCGAGCGCGACCCGGGTCACCGGCTGCCCCTGGCTCAGCCGCGAGACCGCCGCGAGCAGGCAGACCTGCTGCCGCCATGCGGCGAAGCTCACGCCGGTCTGCGCGCGGAAGAGCCGCGTGAAGGTCCGCCTGCTCATCCCGGCGTCGGCTGCCACGGTGTCGAGATCGATCGCGATCGACGGCGCTTCGAACAGGCGCCGGCACACGCTTGCCAGCCGCGGATCGTCCGGCAACGGCGCATGCAGCGACAGGCGCGGCATGGCCGCCATTTCCGCGACGAGCAAAGCCATCAGCTTGCCGGCGCGTCCGTCGACGTCGTACAGCGCCGGGAGATCGATCGCGCCGTCGAGCAACTGCTTCAGCAACGGCGACACGCCGTACACGCAGCAATGGTCGGGCAGTCCCGCTGCATGCGCCGCGTCGCCCGACACGAAGGTATTGAGCATCGTGACCGGGCCGCTCATCGTCATTTCATGCTCGACGCCGGCCGGGACCCAGCACGCCCGCTGCGGCGGCACGAGCCAGCGGCCCTGCGGGGTGGCGATGCTGATTGCGCCGCGCGAAGCAAACGCGAACTGTCCGCGTCGATGCGCGTGCGGCGGAAACGTCAGGCCGGCCGGATAGTCGTTCGCGGTCACCACCACGCTGCGCGGGATGTTCTCGTAAGGATCGAGCAGGGTATTTCGCATGGCCCGGATTCTATAGCGAATGGCCCGACGTCGAAGGCGGGCCATGGCCGACCGGCCTACGATCCGTTTCTTGCGTAGTGCGACGGCGCATCGAACAAGTCGCCGGACGCCTGATCGTGATTCTTCCGGAGTCGATATGCCCCAACCCTTTCATCGCGTGGGACATGGCCCTCACGCTGTTCTCGTGCTGCACGGCTGGTTCGGTGACGCGCGCTCGTTCGAGCCGATCGAAGCATGGCTCTCACAGGACAAGTTCTCCTACGTATTCGTCGATCATCGAGGCTACGGCGAAAGGCGCGACATGCGCGGCGCCTACACGATCGACGAAATTGCCGCCGATGCGCTGGCGCTCGCGGATGCGCTCGGCTTTCGCACGTTCAGCCTCGTCGGTCATTCGATGGGCGGCATGGCAATCGAAAAGATTGCCGCATGCGCGCCCGAGCGCGTGCGTTCGCTGGTGCCGGTCGCGCCGGTTCCGTGCGGGGGCATCGCGTTCGATGCCGAAAGGCGCGCGCTGTTCGAAGGCGCCGCCGAGCATCCGGGCAATCGGCGGGCCATCATCGATCGCAGCACCGGCGGCCGATTGCCGTCGTCGTGGGTCGAATGGAAAGCGGCGTATTCGGCATCGCATTCGTCGCCGGAAGCGTTTGCCGCCTACTTCCACGCATGGGCCGATACGGACTTCAGCGACGAGATTGCCGGGCGGCATCCGGTGAAGGTGCTGGTGGGCGAACATGATCCGACGTTCAACGCGGCGCTGATGGCCAGGACCTATCTGCGGCGGTATCCTCTTGCCACGGTCGAGGTGCTGGCGAACGCCGGCCACTATCCGATGAACGAAACCCCGCTCGCGCTGGTGGCGGCGATCGAGTCGTTTCTACTCGCGAGTGACGAATCCGGCATGCCGAATTAACACGATGTGCTCTTTGGAACGCTTGCCGATGGAGAAGCGCGCATGAAGAAAAGCGAGTCGCAGCAACAGAACGTCCAGTCGCCTTCGCAACTGATCGACGCGAGAATCGAGGAGCTGGGCGACTGGCGCGGCGAGATGCTCGGCCGGCTCCGGGCGCTCGTCAAGGAGGCCGATCCCGACGTCGTCGAGGAGTGGAAGTGGCGCGGGGTGCCGGTGTGGTCGGATGCGGGCATCCTCTGCACCGGCGAGACCTACAAGAGCGTCGTGAAGATGACCTTCGCGAAAGGAGCGGCGCTGCAGGACCCCGCCGGCCTGTTCAATGCCAGTCTCGAAGGGAACACGCGGCGCGCGATCGATTTTCGCGAAGGCGAAGCGATCAACGAACGCGCGTTGAAGACGCTCGTTCGCGATGCGGCGGCGCTGAACCGGTCGAAGGCCAGGCGCTGAGCCGCAAAGTCGCGGCCGCACGCGCGGTCAGAAGCGGTAGTTGACCGACGCGAGCGTATTGAGCTCGGTCCTGCGCTCGGTGATCGGGCTCGACGCGGCATGGTGCTGCAAGCGTCCGAGCGTCACCGCGACCGAGCCGACCCAGTGCTTCGAGAAGTCGTAGCTGACGTAGCCGTTCAGATGCACGTCGCGGATGCCCGCGCCGGTGTTGTAGACGGGCAGCCCCGACGCGGCGCTCTGCTGGTTCGACACGCCGAAGAACGTGCGCGTATAGACGGCGTCCGCCCACGTGAAGCCGGGCCCGGCGGAGAACAGCCAGCCGCCGACGGGCAGCGACGCGTAGAGATCGGTGAGCACGGTCTTGCCCTGGTGGTGTCCGGCGATGTCCTGGTACATCGCGACGGAGCCCGTGAACATCCAGACCGTGTAATCGGCGAAGAGCTTCAGCTTCGGGCCGGCGTTCACGTTGCCGAGCCCGTGCAGATGCGGATCGTCGCTCTCGTGGCGCGACACGAAATCGAGCGTGATGGCCGCGCCGACGTGGTAGTCGTCGCCGCGCAGCACGTTCACGCCCAGCACGTCGGGGCCTTGCGAGAAGATGCGGTCGTCGTAGGAAATGTCGAGCGCGGGATAGGGGAACACGCGCAGGTCCCGCGAGCCCGGGTATTGCGGCGAGACGAACAGGCCCGGCCCGAACGCGATCTTCCATTTGCCGGCGGGCTGGACGGCCGCGTCGGCAGCGGTTGCGGCGTCGGCGGCCGATGCGTCGAGCGCGCAGACGGTCAGCGACAATCCCGCCGCCAGCAGCGCGGCCCGTTTTGCAGCCCGCCTTGCAGCCGGTTTCGCGGTGAGGAACGCAGGAAGCTTCATCACGACGTCCGCCCGTTGCCCAGTGTCGCCAGTTGCCGCAGGCGGCGCGCCAGCGCTTTCGAGACGACCGGCTTGGCGCCGGCGTCGCCCGTGCGGCTTGCCATTTCGCTTTCGCGCAGGAACAGCGCGGTTTCCCGCGCGACGATTTCGCGTTCGTTGTCGGAAGTGATCATGTGATACGAGTCGTCGAGCCAGATGGTTCGCAGGAAGCCGGCTCCGATCGACGAAGCAATGAAGCGCGCATTGCGCGGGCTCGACGTTTCGTCGTCGATGGCATGGATGATCAGGCAGTCGTTGCGGATCGCGCGCACCTTCGGGCGCACGCAGGCCGCGAGCCGGCTTGCCTCGTGCAGCGCGGGGAGCGAGATCGTCGACGGACCGATTTCGCTGAAGTTGTCGCGGCTCATCGCACGCGCGATCTTCGCGCGCAGCGCCTCGTTGCGCAGGCCGTAGGGCGCCGATTCGCGATACCGGTAGCGGTGGCGCATCGGCGAGTAATACGCCCAGTTCAGCAGGAAGCGATACCACGGAATCGCCCAGCCGTCGTACGCGAGGGTGAGCGACAGCAGCGCGACGGCCTGCGCCTGCGGACGGCGATGCGCGAGCGCGAGCGCAAGCGCCGCGCCGATCGACAGCCCGCAGATCGACACGCGTTCGTAGCGTGCGGCGAGCGCATCGTATTCGCGCGTCGCGGCGTCGAGCCATTGCTCCATCGCCTGTTCCGGCGTGCCGGCGCTATAGCCGTCCAGCACCGGCGCGCACGTCGTGAAGCCCTCGTCGTTCAGGAAGCGCGCGAGATAACGGAATTCGAGCGGCGAGCTGGACAGCCCGTGCAGCATCAGCACGGCGTGGCCGTCGCCTTCGTTGAAAACCGTTCTGGCGGAGATTGACATGTGTGGCCCTTGCGTCAGTCGTCGATGCGCAGCACGAGGAAATCGCCCGCATGCGTCGTGAAGCGTTCGCAGACGCAATCGACGAAGCGCCTGGCGCCGTCGCCCGCCGCATCGCCCGCCGCGCGCGTGGCGGGCGGGCCGGACCGGCGCAGCCGCACGCGGTGCCGGCCGGCCGAGAGGGTCTTCGACAGGCGGCGGAGATCGTCCGGATCGACGTCGTCGAAGCGGGGGCCGGGCGCGATTTCCGCGGGCGGCGGCAGGACGGCGCGGGCGTCGCCCGCCGGGCCGCTCGTGCCGCCGGCGTCGGCGCTGCCGCTCCATGCGGGGTTGTGTTCGAGCGCCTTCATCAGCACGAAGGTCCGGTGGTACTGCGACAGGTGATGCAGCAGCCGGTGCGTTTCATCGATCGCGCGGCGCGCGAGCAAGCGCTCGTTGTCATGGCGCAGCAGCATCTCGTAGCGCGACTGCGCGACGGAGGCGATCAATTCCGCGCGGAATTGCGCGCGCCTCAGGCGCTCGATCAGCGTAATCAATACGAGCGCGACCAGCGGGTACGAGACGACGAACAGGATGTCGGAGCGATCGATGACGTCGAACACGCCATAAGGCGGCACGAACAGGTAGTCGGCGATGCACAGGCCGGCCAGCATCACGGTCAGCGCGGGCGCGAGGCCGAAGTAGTACTCGATCAGCACGGCGGCGACGCTGAAAGCGGTGCCCGGCATGACGGGACCGAGCAGCGGGTGCAACAGGAGGCGCGCACCGCTCGCCAGGCCCAGCGCGGCGAGTGCGACAACCCATCGCCGTGGCCCGCGTGGCGCCCAGCGGCGGGCGTTCTGGATCTGCATGAGTCTGGAATTCGCCGGCGGACCGGGCGTGATTTATCTGGGGCCAAAAGCGGCCGGCGTAGCGTAGCGAGTCGTGCGCGAGTGATGAGCGACCCACGGCACGAGTGGGCCGAACGATAGCACATGTAATTTTTCGTAGTAATTGGCGGCGCCGGGTTTCGGCCCGGGGATCGCGCAAGGAATGGCGCGGGGCCCGCTGCCGTCGGGCCGCGCCGGTTGCGAACGCTTTCCGGCGACCCGGAGCATCCGCCGCTCGGCAGTCCGTCCGGCTGGATCGACGACATTACATTCATCCATCGTTCGCTTACTACAAACTGTCACCAAGCACCGCTAAGCTTTCGGCACCCTCACAACCGGACTCTCCGTCATGCGTGCTCCGATTCCCGTGCCTGCCCTCCTGTTGCTCCTGCCCGCCCTTGCCGCCGCGCCGGCGCTCGCGGCCACCGCCGCGCCCGTCAGCGCGACCTGCGGCGGCAGTGCGACGCCGATCGCCGAAATTCAGGGGCCGGGCGGGCCGTCGCCGCTCGCCGGCCAGAACGTCTCGATCGAAGCGGTCGTCACCGCCGATTTCGGCGGCGCCGACGGCTTCGGCGGCTTCTTCGTCCAGCAGGCCGATGCGCAGCGGCGCAACCAGCCGGGCGTTTCCGAGGGGCTGTTCGTCTATGCGCCGAAAGCGCGCGCGAAGGCGGGCGACCTCGTCCACGTGACGGGCAAGGTCGAGGAGAAATACGGGCAGACGCAGCTCACGCTGTCGGGCGCCATCGCGGTGTGCGCGAACGGCCAGTCGGTCACGCCCGCGACGCTCGCGCTGCCCGTCGACAACGTGAACACGTTCGCCGCGTATGAAGGCATGCTGGTGCGGCTGCCGCAGAAGCTGAACGTCACCGACAACTACGAGCTCGGCCGCTACGGCAGCGTGCTGCTCAGCAACGGCCGCCTGCGCACGCCGACGAGCGTCGTGCCGCCCGCGCAGGCGCAGTCGCAAATCGACGCGAACGCGCGCAACCGGCTGGTCCTCGACGACGGCTCGAACAAGCAGAACCCGGCGAGCGTCCCGTATCCGGCGCCCGGGCTTTCCGCCGCGAACACGCTGCGCGCGGGCTACACGGTCAGCAACGTCGAAGGCGTGCTCGAGATGCGCTACGGCGCTTGGCGCGTGCAGCCGGTGCCGGGTGCGGCCGTGCCCGCGTTCGATGCGCGCGCGAATCCGCGCACCGCGGCGCCCGCGCGCGATCGGCACGCGAACCTGCGCGTCGCTTCGTTCAATGTCCTCAATTATTTCAACGGTAACGGACTCGGCGGCGGCTTCGACGATCCGGCCAACCGCGGCGCGAAGAACTATCAGGAGTTCCAGCGCCAGGACGCGAAGATCGTCAGCGCGCTGAAGGCGCTCGACGCCGACGTGATCGGCCTGATGGAAATCCAGAACAACGGCTACGGCGAACTGAGCGCGGTGCGCCAGCTCGCGGCGAAGCTAGGTGCCAACTGGCGCGTCGTCGATCCGGGCACGGCGCGGCTCGGCGGCGACGCGATCGCGGTCGCGCTGATCTACGACGGCAGCAAGGTCGAACCGGTCGGCCGCGCGGCGACGCTCGCGATCGACGACAAGAACCGCCAGCCGCTCGCGCAGACGTTCCGGCGCGTCGGCGGCAAGCATGCGCTGACGGTCGCGGTGAACCATCTGAAGTCGAAGAATTGCCCGGACGCGGCGAGCGACGATCTCGACCAGGGCGACGGCCAGGGCTGCTGGAACGCGACGCGCACGCGCGCGGCCGCCAAGCTCGCCGACTGGCTCGCCGGCACGCCGACCGGCGCGTCGAGCCAGGGCGTGCTGCTGATCGGCGATTTCAACAGCTACACGCATGAAGACCCGATCCGCCTGCTCGAGTCGCGCGGCTACCGCAACCTCGTGTCGCGCTGGATCGGCGCGAATGCGTACAGCTACGTCTACAACGGCGAAGCGGGCTATCTCGATCACGCGCTCGCGTCGCTGCCGCTCGCGGCGCACGTGAAGGCCGTGCACGAATGGCACATCAACGCGGACGAGCCGGTCGCGCTGCAGTACACGCTCGCGTACAAGAGCGCCGAGCAGCAACGGACCTACTACGCGCCCGACGCGTACCGCTCGTCGGATCACGATCCGGTGCTGGTCGACATCGCGCTGCCGGGCGGCCGCTGATCGCCGGCCGGGTGGCCTCGCCGCGCGGCGTGCATGTCATGCCGCGCGGCGAGGCGAGTGACGAACGGTTCAGGCCGTGGCCGGAACGGGAAAGCGCAGGATGAAGGTGGTGCCTGCGTCGTCGCTCACCGCCTCGACGTTGCCGCGGTGCAGTTCCATGATCGATTTGACGATGGCGAGACCGAGGCCCGCATTTCTGGACGACCCGTGCCGCGACGCGTCGACGCGATAGAAGCGCTCGAAGATGCGGTCGATGTGCTCCGGCGCGATCGGGCGTCCGCGATTCGTCACCTTGACGACGGAAAAACCCGCGGACGAAAGCGCAGCCAGTTCGATCGTCGAGCCGGCCAGCGCATGGTCCAGCGCGTTCGACACGAGATTGCTGACCGCGCGGCGAAACAGCGTGGCATCGGCCGCCACTCGCGCGTCGCCTTGAACCACGATGCTGATGTCCTTTTCGTCGGCGATGCCCTGGAAGTACGAGGCCAGCCGGCCCAGCTCGTTCGCCGCGTCGAGGTCCGACAGCTTCAGGTGCTGTTGCGCGTTGTCGGTGCGCGCGAGGAACAGCATGTTCTCGATCATGCGCTGCAGACGCTCGCATTCCTCGATGTTCGAGTCGATCAGCGTTTCGTATTCGTCGGTCGTCCTGGGTCGAGACAACGTGACTTGCGACGAGCTGATCACGTTGGCCAGCGGCGTGCGCATGTCGTGCGCGAGGTCCGACGAAAACTGCGACAGGCGGACGAACGCGCGTTCGAGCCGGTCGAGCATGCGATTCACGGCGACGGCGAGTTCGCGCAGCTCGATCGGGCCGCCGCCGATGTCGAGCCGCTCGTTCAGGTTGTGCGCCTCGATGCGGGAGGTCTGCCGGCCCAGGCTCTCGACCGGACGCAGGCCGCGGCGCGCAACCGCATAGCCGAGCGCGCCGACCAGGATCGCGCCGACGGCAACCGCGACCCAGATATCGACCCGGTAGCTTTCGAGCAGCGATTGCCGGTCGGTCGCCGTGCGGACCAGCGCCACCCGGATCGCTTCGCCGGACGGCAGCGTCGCTTCGGCGACGATGCAGCGGGACGGCCCGATGCCGTCGGGCGAGCAGGTAAAGGGCCGGCGGCCCGGATGCCGGCCGGTGACGAGTGCGTCGAGCTTCACGCCCGGCTTGTCGGTGTGCTCGACCAGCAGCGTGTTGCGGCCGTCGTAGATGCCCAGATAGACGCCGGGATGGGACAGCAGCACTTCGTGAACGACGGCCGGGTTCGTGCGGACGGCCTCGGTCGAGCCGCTCGCGCGCGCAAGCTGCAGGAACTGGTTCAGCTTGCCGCCGATCTCGATGTCGTCGCGCCGCTGCAGTTCCGCCGACAACGACCGGTACAGGTAGGTGCCGGTCAACGCGAACACGAGCGCCGCGACCAGCGCGAATGCGAGCGTCAGCCGCCGGAGCAGCGAGTACGGTGCGGGGCCGTCGGTCACGAGCGGTCCTCGAGCACGTAGCCCATCCCGCGTATCGTGTGGATGAGCTTCGTCTCGTATGCGTTGTCGATTTTCGCGCGCAGGCGCTTGACGGCGGCGTCCACCACGTTGGTGTCGCTGTCGAAGTTCATGTCCCAGATCTGGGAGGTGATGAAGGTGCGCGTGAGCACCTCGCCTTCGCGTTCGGCGAGGAGCTGCAGCAACGCGAACTCCTGCGCGGTGAGATCGATGCGCGTGTCGCCGCGCTTCACGCGCCGCCGGATGAGGTCTACTTCGAGATCGGCGACGAGCAGGATGTCCCGGACGTGGCGCGGCGCGCGCCGCAGCAGCGCGCGAATGCGGGCCAGGAACTCGGCGTAGGCAAACGGCTTGGGCAGGTAGTCGTCCGCGCCCAATTCGAGGCCGGTCACCTTGTCTTCGATGGCTTCCCGCGCCGTCAGCAGGAGCACCGGCGTCTGCTTCTGTGCCCTCACGCGCTTGAGCACCTCGAAGCCGTCGATGCCGGGCAGCATGACGTCCAGCACGATCAGGTCGAAGTTTTCGTGCAGCGCCAGGAACAGGCCGTCCTGGCCATTCTCGGCCACGTCGACCGTGTAGCTCGCCTCCATCAATCCCTTCCGGAGATACGACGCCATTTTCGGCTCGTCTTCGACTATGAGTATCCGCATTGCTGAGTGGGTCGTGCTGTCTGTAGTGAGGCGGGTCGGTCCAGGGCCCGAGCTTGGGGCGGCGCGGGCGCGCCGGGCATGACGGCTGGATGACATTTTTTTCATGAAGCGCCGGCCGTCGACGGTCCGGACAACGCGCCTGCATGAAATTCCGGTCATTTTATGGCCATGCCGGCGTCACGCGCGCGGCGATAAGCTGCGGCCCACGTTCTGTCCTGACTCACTCGATTGCCGCTTGCCGGATTCCGCTTCCATGTCGTACTGGCGCAAATTCTTCATCGTCGTCTTGCTCGCGCTGAGCCTTCCGGTTCAGTCGTTTGCGGCCGTCTCGACGCAATGCGCCGCCGCGCAGGGCGATGCGCCCCGGCACCTGGAACAGGCCGCGCCAGAATACCACCCCGACATGCAACGCATCGCGCGTGCGGACGACGCGCATCACCCGCGACATCACGGCGGCGCGCACCACGCGCATGCGTGTTCGACCTGTGCATCCTGCTGCATCGGCACGGGATTGCCGGCGATGCCTGCCGTGGCCGCCGCACCGGACGCCGCTCGCGTCGCCAGCCCCATTCCGCCTCCCGCCGGCGTCGTGTCGTTCCTGACCGACGGCATCGAGCGGCCGCCTCGCCGCTTATCGGTCTAGTTCGCGGTTGATGAACCGCGCACGCCATTCGACCCGGCGCGCTGATTCGCGCCTGTCCGTTGATTCACGACGAGAACACGTATGCGACTGATTTCTGTAGCGCTGCTTGGCGCGGCGGCCACCTTGCCGTCGCTCGCGCAAGCCGCGACAACCTTTCCCGATCCGACCGACGCAGCGGCCCCGGTGCCGGCGATGACCATTCCCTCTGCGTTCGACGGCTATCAGCCTTACCGCGACGGCGATGGACCGACGTGGCTGCAACTGAACAAGGCCGTCGTCGACAAACCGGCCAAAGGCGGCATGAAGCACGGCGGCGCGCCGGCCCAACCGGGCGACAACCGTTCGAACCACGCGAAGCACGAGGAAGCTGCCAAATGATGCGACGATTCCTTTCCGCTCGAATGGGGGCGGGCATCGCGGTGATGGCGTTGCTCGCCGGCTGCACCACGTTCTCAAAGGACGGCGGGTTCGATACGGTGTCCTCTACCGCCAGGGAGCGGCTCGGCAAGGACGCGGTCATCGTCAGGACGGACGACGACCGGAATACCGTGGCAAAACGGACGCAGGAGCTGCTCGCCGGCCCGCTCACGATGGACGACGCGGTGCAGGTCGCGCTGCTGAACAATCGCGGCCTTCAGGCGTCCTACGCGGAACTGGGCCTGTCCGAGGCCGATCTGGTGCAGGCCGGCCGCCTCCCGAATCCAGGATTCACGTTCAGCCGGACCCGCGCGGGAAACGGCGACCTGAGTATCGGCCGCACGTTCTCGGCGAACGTGCTCGGCCTGCTGACGTTGCCGTTCGCCACGCGCATCGAAGGGCGCCGCTTCGAGCAGACCAAGCTGGAGACGGCGGACGGCATGCTCAAGGTCGCCGCCGACGCTCGCCGCGCGTACGTCAACGCGGTTGCGGCCGAGCAGGCCGCCCGGTACGCGGAGCAGGTGAAGGACTCCGCGGACGCCGGCGCCGAACTGGCCTCACGCATGCGTCAGGCCGGCAACTTCAGCAAGCTCGACTACGCACGCGAGCAGGCGTTCTATGCCGATTCGGTCGCACAGCTCGCCAGGACGCGGCAGCAGGCCGTCGCCGCGCGCGAAAAGCTGACGCGCACGATGGGCTTGTGGGGAGCGGGCGCGCAGTACGCGCTTCCCGAGCGCCTGCCGGACTTGCCGAAGGCGCGCCCGAATCTCGGCGACCTCGAAAGCTACGCGATGCAGAACCGCCTGGACATTCAGGCGGCGAAGCTGCAAACGCAGGGCGTCGCGTCATCGCTGGGGCTCACCAAGGCGACGCGCTTCATCAATGCGCTCGATGTCGGCTACGTGAACAACTACGAGACCGACAAGGGGCATGAGCACGGCTACGAGATCAGCATCGAGATTCCCGTGTTCGACTGGGGCGGCGCGAAGGTTGCCCGGGCGGAAGCCATCTACATGCGCTCGGCGAACCAGCTCGCCCGGACCGCGATCGATGCGCGCTCGGAGGTTCGCGAGTCGTACTCGGCGTACGTGACCAGCTACGACGTCGCGAAGCACTATCGCGACGAGGTCGTGCCGCTGCGCAAGACCATCTCGGACGAGCTGATGCTCCGCTACAACGGCATGCTCGCCAGCGTCTTCGAGCTGCTCGCGGATTCGCGCGAACAGGTCGGCGCGGTCAACAGCTACATCGACTCGCTGAAGGACTACTGGCTCGCGCAAACCGATCTCCAGCAGGCGGTCGGCGGCCATCTGCCCCGCGCGGGCGCGGCGCAGCCCGCTTCGGCCAACACGGCGCAACCGGCGCCGGCAACGCATTCGGAAGGTCAATAACATGGTGTCCCGTCGACAATTCCTCAGCGGCTCCGGGGCCGCACTCCTTGGCGCCGCGATGGTCAGCAAGGCGGGCGCCGCGTCGCTCCCCGAAGCACCGACGATGGCGAAGGCGGCGACGCAGCCGCCGCTCGTGCCGCCCAGCGGACGCCCGTATACGCCGGTCTCGACGCTCAACGGCTGGAGCCTGCCGTGGCGGATGAAGAACGGCTGGAAGGAATTCCACCTGACGGCCGAGCCGGTCGTGCGCGAGATGGCGCCCGGCATGAAGGCGAACCTGTGGGGCTACAACGGGCAATCGCCCGGCCCGACCATCGAGGCGGTCGAGGGCGACAAGGTCCGCATCTTCGTCACGAACCGGCTGCCCGAGCATACGACCGTTCACTGGCACGGCATGCTGCTGCCCAGCGGGATGGACGGCGTCGGCGGGCTCACGCAGCCGCACATCCCGCCCGGCAAGACGTTCGTCTACGAGTTCGAGCTGGAGAAGCACGGGACTTTCATGTATCACCCGCACGCCGACGAGATGGTGCAGATGGCGATGGGGATGATGGGCATGTTCATCGTGCACCCGAAGGACCGCGGCGTGATGCCGGTCGACCGGGACTTCGTGTTCCTGCTGGCGGCCTACGACATCGACCCGGGCAGCTACACGCCGCGCGTCAACGAGATGACGGACTTCAACATGTGGACGTTCAATTCGCGCGTGTTCCCGGGCATCGACCCGCTGCCGGTGCGCGCGGGCGACCGCGTGCGCATCCGGTTCGGCAACCTGACGATGACGAATCACCCGATCCACCTGCACGGCTACAGCTTCGAGGTGGCCGGCACGGACGGCGGGTGGATTCCGCCGGCCGCGCGCTGGCCGGAGGTGACGGCCGACGTCGCGGTGGGCCAGATGCGCGCGATCGAGTTCACCGCGAACCGCCCCGGCGACTGGGCGTTCCACTGCCACAAGTCGCATCACACGATGAATGCGATGGGCCATCAGGTGCCGAACCTCATCGGCGTGCCGCAGAAGGATCTCGCGAAACGCATCAACAAGCTGGTGCCCGACTACATGGCGATGGGCAGCACCGGCGGCGCGATGGGCGAGATGGAGATGCCGCTGCCCGACAACACGCTGCCGATGATGACCGGCACCGGGCCGTTCGGGCCGCTGGAGATGGGCGGCATGTTCACCGTCGTCAAGGTCCGGCAGGGGCTGGGCCGGAACGACTACCGCGACCCGGGCTGGTTCAGGCATCCGAAGGGAACCGTGGCCTACGAATACACCGGCGAGCTGCCGGACGGCTGAATTACATGACAAGGCCGGGCTGACCCGGCCGTCCGCTTCACCCCCTCAACCCTGGAGAAAGACGATGAAAAAAGCACTTGTTTCGATTGCGATGGGCTGGGCCCTCGCGTTCTCGGCCGCGTCGCATGCCGCCGGCGAGATGGGCAACATGGACATGAGCGGCGGTGCGAAGCAGGGCGCCGAAGCCGCGAGCGGCATGTCGCACGGCGAAATCAGGAAGGTCGACACGGCCGCCGGCAAGCTGACCATCAAGCACGGCCCGCTGGAGAACCTCGGCATGGACGCGATGACGATGGTCTTCAAGGTCAAGGACCCGGCGATGCTGTCGCAGGTGAAGACCGGCGACAAGATCGATTTCGTCGCCGACGAAGTGAACGGTGCGCTCACCGTCACGAAGCTGCAGAAGCAGTGACGAGACGAGCCTCAACATGAAGACATTCACCCTCAAGCATTTCGCCGGACTGGCCGCGGCCGGCGCGTTGGCGCTTGCGCCGGTCGCCGCGCTCGCGCACGGCAAGCTGGAAAGCGCGGTGCCCGCATCGGGCAGCACGGTCGATGCCGCGCCCGACGTGTTGCGCCTGGCCTTCAACGAAGACCTCGAACCGACCTTCAGTTCGGTCAAGGTATCCGACGCGAGCGGCGCCGCCGTCACGAAGGAGAAGGCCAGGGTCGACGCGTCCGCGCCGCGCGTGATGACGGTCGCAGTGCCGAAGCTGGCGTCGGGTACATACACGGTCCAGTGGACCGCGATGACCGCGGATGCGCACAAGACCAAAGGCACCTACGTGTTCAAGGTGAAGTGATGAACGACGGGTTCCTCGGCATCTTGAGGCTGGTCGCGGTCGCCGTGCAGAACGTCGGCTTCGCCGTCGTCGTCGGTGCGCTGCTCGGCAACCGATGGCTCGCTCGCGGCGCATCCGACTGGCAGGCGGGCATGGCTCGACGTCTGGTCACGACGATGCGCATCGCATCCGTCGTGTCGCTGCTGGCGAGCATGCTGTCGTTCTGGGCGCACTGCGCGTTGATGAGCGAGTCGACGCTGTTCGACGCCGGTCCGGCCGTGTGGTCGATGCTCGCGGGAACCGGCTTTGGGCATGCGTGGCTGGTCGGCGCCGGTTTCACGCTTTGTATCGTCGTGCTGTCGTTTCTACCGTCGCGAAGCGACGCGCGTGTTCCGTTCGCGATGTGGATTGCGCTGGCGGGTGTCGCGCTGGCGCGCAGCAACGGCGGGCATCCGGTGGATGCCGGGCTGTTCAGCGTGCCGGTCTGGGTGGATTGGCTGCATCTGCTGGCCATCAGCGCGTGGGTCGGCCTCGTGCTGGTGACGACGTATGCGGTGATGCCGTCTCTGATTCGCGCTCCGGGAAGTGAATACCGGAACGGCGCGTCGTTCGTGCAGTCGCTTTCCGACGCATCGACTTGGGCGCTGATCGTCCTGTTCAGTACGGGCGCGTACAACGGATGGCGCGGAGTCAGTACGCCTTCGAACCTGCTGGCGTCCGCTTATGGGCAGGTGCTGCTGCTCAAGCTCGCACTGGTGCTGATTGCCGCGGCGCTCGGGGGGCACAACCGGTTCTTCGAAATGCCGAAGCTGCTGTCCGCGTTGAAGCATCCTGCGGCGGCTTCGCCGGCGGGTGCGCTGCGCCGTTTCGGCGCGGTGCTCAAGGTCGAATCGTTCTTGCTGGCCGGCGTGCTGCTGGTCGCGGCCGTGCTCGTCTCGAGTGCGCTGCCGGGTACGACGTAAGCGTGAGCCGATCTTCCAGCGCGCTGCAAGCGGGTGATCGCTACCGGTACTGGGTGACCAGGAAGAAGTGATCACCCATCGGTCGTACATCGGTAGAGTCGTCTTGCTCCTCAGCCATCGTTTGTCCTCGAAGGGGGTCGTCGGCCTCGTCATAAATAAGCGTGTGAAAGATATTCGGACCGATCGCCGAACCGGTATCGCCCCAGTACCATCGATGGTGCTTGGGCGACTGCCCCGGACTTTCACGGATTTCCCGGAGATAGTCTGTCCGCACGACCTGAAAATGAATCCAATCCGGATCGATTTTAAACTTCAACAATGTTCCAAAAAATGCAAACGTCAACACGGGGGCCAGGATAACTGACGCAAGTGTTCGCCATTGGCCGTTCCATACGCACCTGCCGAAACTAATCAACCAGATGATGCCGATGATTGCGGCAGGAATGAAGAGTACGGGAATCAAAAAGAACGAAAGGTTCAGCGATCTGTCTAGCTGGTCAGAGAAATAAATCAGCGCGCCAAATGCCAGCCATATACAAAATTGAAATGACGAAAATCGGTGATTGTTCATGGTGTCGTGCAGTGGGCTGAGCATGCCTGCATTCATGTTGGGATGGCTGTGAAATGTGATTCGCCCAGTCGGCGTGGATTGTCGACGATCTGACCGTCGTTGTCGACCAGCCCCATGACAGCCGAAAACGAGTGCATTGTCGATCCCACACCCTGAGTGGGAAGTCAAACCACTGCAGCAGTATTTTTCCGGAAATCCCGCTCGGGCAGACTTCGCTTGACCGCTAACGGTTCGACAACGATTGATGAGGATAGACATGCCAGAACAACTGCTTCCCAGAGACGAAACCTATGCGTGAGGCCTCGCGCTGTTCGAGCACTTGCACGGCGAACACAGCGGCAAGCAACTCGCCATGTCGCGCGAGGAACTCTGCCCGGATTTTTTGACGATGTCCATGCAGTGGGCGTTTGCAGGCGTGCTGGACCGCCCCGGGCTTGATCTGGCGACACGCGAACTGGTCGCCATTGCGAGCTGCGTCACGCTCGGTTACGCACTCCCGCAACTGCGCGCGCATATCGAGGCGGTGATCGTCGCGGGTGCTTCCCGTGAGCAGATTGTGGAAGCCATTCTCCAGACGATGTTTTACGCAGGGGGAGCAGCCGTGAACAACGCGTTGGGTGTCGCTGCGGATGTCTTCGGCATGACGGACGAAAGCGCCTAGCGTCATGCGGTCGAATCGGCATCGTTAAGATGGTCAACATCCACGCCGTCTGTCGGCGATCTGGTTTTGCAGGCCAGACCATCGAGCGACCCGCTCAAATACGCAGTTCAGCCAGAATCTGCCCAGCGAGAAAATCACAGGGCGGCCGGCCCGACCGCGCACTGCGGGCAAGGACGACTTCGAGTTCGTCCAGCGGCGGCAACCCTTCGTTCTGCGATAGCTGAACGAGGTGCCCCGGCACGCTGCATTTTGCGAGGGGCGCTATCGCGAGCCCTGCTTCGACCATGCTGATCAGGCCCATCAGGCTCGGGCTTTCGTAGGACATCCGATATTTGATGTTGGCCCGCTGAAGCGCGCTGATGGCATGCGCGCGTGCCGTACTGCCATGGGCAAAAACGGCGATCGGAAGCGGGCGCTCCTTCCACACCTTTCTTGCGGGCGCCCCGGCCCACACCATGGGCTCGAAACGGAGGAATTCGCCCGCAACGCCCTTCGCTTTCGTGATGCAGGCGAGGTCCAGCGTGTTGTCCTTCAGCAATGGCACGAGCGCGTGGCTAGGCAGGCCGATTACCCGAATTTCGACACGCGGATGCGCCACCGCGAACTTTCCCAGAACCTGCGGCAGCAGCGACGACGCGTAGTCATCGGGAACGCCGATGGTGACGCGGCCCTTCATTTCGGGGCGAACGACCGACGCCCACGCTTCATCCCGCATCGCGAGCATGCGACGGCCATAGTCCAAAAGCGTCGTGCCTTCCGGGGTAATCGTTACGTTACGGGTGCTTCGCACGAAAAGCGGCTTGCCCAGCGCTTCCTCGAGCGCCTTGATTTGCATGCTGACCGCCGACGGCGACCGATGCACGGACTCCGCACCTCGAGCAAACGACCCCGTATCGGCAATCGCCACGAGCATTTCGAGCACGTCCAGATCGAGCTTCTTCATCTTCTTCAGAAAATCTGATCAATGGATTCAGTTTAATTCGTTTTACTGGGGCTTGCATCAAACCGATACTGCGATCGACGAACACTTCGGGAGCACAGCAATGTACGGTTCCGCATCGATGTACGGATTTCTGACGGTTGCCGGAATGCTTGCCGTGACACCGGGCCCGAACATGGTCTACGTGATGTCGCGCTCGATTGCGCAAGGCCGCACGGCCGGGCTCATTTCGCTTGCGGGCGTCATGCTCGGATACCTCTTCTACATGTTTGGCGCTGCATTCGGCATCACGGCATTTTTCTTGAGCGTGCCTTATGCAGGCAGTGTGTTGGGGGCGGTGGGCGCCGTGTATCTGTTCTATCTGGCGTGGCAGGCCGTGAAGCCCGGCGGCCGTTCTCCGCTGGAGGTTCGCGATCTGCCCCGGGAACAGCCTCGCCGGCTCTTCGCGATGGGCGCCACGACGAGCCTGTTGAATCCGAAGCTCGCGATGATCTTTCTGTCGCTCCTGCCGCAATTCATCAACGATCATGACGGCAGCGTTCTCAGGCAGTCGCTCGTGCTCGGTTCGTCGTTGATCGTCGCATTCGCATCGGTCAATGGCTTCGTGGCAGTCTGCTCCGGCGGCATGGCGACGTTCCTCGCCAGTCGCCCGCGACTCCTGCTGGCTCAACGCTGGAGCATGGGCGTGATGCTGCTTGCGCTTGGCGCGCACATGACCACGGACGCATTGAAGGCGGCAGGCATCGGTTGAGCTCCGTGGCGGATGAAAGCGGCGTGACCGAAAGATCATGCATGCGTCACGGGCCATTCAGGGCCCGCTCTCCAGAATGCAAACCATTGGAGTCGCCTGTCGCGATTCCGGGTTTCGAACCGGAGAGATCACATGAACATTCGAACTGCAGTCGCCATGATTGTTGCCATCACCGCTGCCACGTCCGCCTTCGCGGATGGCGGTCACGATTACCCCGGCGCATACGCGGCAAGTAGCGCGTCGAGCACCCGCGGCGCTGCTGCCGTTGCGCCGGCCGGCCCGTCCGGGAATTCGGCTCCGTCCGGAAAGACGCGCGAGGAAGTCCGTCAGGAGCTGATTCGCGCGTATCACGATGGTCTGCTGCCGACGAGCAACCACGACTATCCGCCGAGTGCTGAAACCATTGCGCGAAACAAGGAACTCCACAGCCTGCGCGAACCGGTGTGGGCGGCGCAACATTGATGCGCGGGCGTTCGCGGTTCGCGGCGGTGACGGATGCGTGGCGTATGCGCCTTCGGCGCGCACATCGGTGGGCCTGCCCGGCAAAGGAACGAGCCCGACCGAGCGCGCGCGGAAAGCGCGGCCGGCTTTGCGTCAGAGCGCTTGCGCCGCCCGCTGCACCGCCGCGTAGCGATCGATCCGCATCCGGTCCAGCTTCGCCGTCACCGCCTCCAGGAGCTCGGGTGCCGCGCGCTCGGGGCGCCCGCAATCGAACGGCGGCGCCGGCGCATACTCGACGCAAAGCTGCACCGACTGTGCGTGCTCCGCGCCGGCAATCTCCGCCACGACCGACAGCGCCATGTCGATGCCGGCCGTCACCCCGCCGCCGGTGATCACGTTGCCGTCGCGCACCACGCGTGCTTCATCGACGATCGCGCCGAACGGCGGCAGCAGGTCGCGCCATGACCAGTGACAAGCCGCCCGCTTGCCGCGCAACAGCCCCGCCGCGCCAAGCAGCACCGATCCCGTGCATACCGACGTCACATATCGCGCGCCCTGCGCGAGCCGGCGCAGCTCGCGCAAGTATTCGGCGTCGCCCAGCGCGTCGACCACGCTCAGGCCGCCCGGCACGCACACGAGATCCGCATGCGGGATGTCGGCCAGCCGCTTGACGTTCGCGATCGTGAGGCCGCCGTCGGCGACGATCGTCCCGCCGCGGGACGAAGCCATCACGCATTGCGCGCCGGGCAGTTGCAGGAACACCTCGTAAGGGCCGGCGAAATCGAGTTGCGTCACGTTGTCGAACAGCGCGAAAACGACGACGTAGGGTGCGGCTGTCATGTCGTGAATCTCCTTCTGGTGGATTGACACCCCACAGCGTCGCGCCTTATCGTTTTGGCAGCAATGTCGCTGATCCTGCTTTTTCTGCCATGCCTCACCGCATCGCCGTGCTCGTCTTTCCCGACTTCCAGCTGCTCGACGCGGCCGGGCCCGTGGCCGCGTTCGAAGTCGCCAGCTACTATCGCGACGGCCACTACACGATGCGCACCATCGCCGCGCAAGCCGGCCTCGTGCGCAGTTCGTCGGGCGTGAGCTGGGCAGCCGAAGGACTGCCTCCGGCAAGCGCGGTCGACACGCTGCTCATCGCCGGCGGCGACGGCGTGGACGCGCTGATGGCCGACGTGCGCCTGCATCGCTTCGTGCAGCGCTGCGCAAAGCGTGGCGTGCGCGTGACGAGCGTCTGCACGGGCAGCCTGCTGCTGGCCGCGGCCGGCGTGCTCGACAACCGGCGCGCCACCACGCACTGGTCCCGCAGCGATCAATTCGCCCGCGCGTTCCCGCAGGTGCATCTGGAGCCCGACCATATTTATGTGAACGACGGCCCGTTCTGGACCAGCGCGGGCATCAGCGCCGGCATCGACCTTGCGCTCGCGCTGATCGGCGAGGATCTGGGGGAGCGTGTCGCGCGCGCGGTGGCACGGCAGCTGGTCGTCTATTACCGGCGCCCCGGCGGACAGTCGCAGTTCTCTGCCCTCATCGAGATGGACTGCGCGCGCGGCCGCTTCAAGCCGCTGCTCGATCACGTGCGCCGCAACCTCGGCGCGCGTCATCGCGTCAGCGACATGGCCGAGCGCGCGTGCATGAGTCCGCGTCATTTCGCGCGGGCGTTCCAGGAAGAAACCGGTCTTACGCCCGCGAAGGCGGTGGAAAAACTGCGCGTGGAAGCGGCGCGCGCCGCGCTCGAAAGCGGGGCGTCGTCGCTGCAGCGTGTGGCGAACGAATGCGGCTTCGGCGACGCCGAGAACATGCGCCGCAGCTTCCTGCGGCTGCTGGGCGTGCCGCCGTCGCTGCTGCGAGCGCGCTGACGCGACGCATCACGGATGCCACGTCAGCTTCGCATCGATGGGCGTTTCCGTGACGAGTCTGAAACCGAGATGCTCGTAGAGGCGCCGCGCCGGATTTCCCTGAAGAACGCTCAGCGAGACGGGTACGCCCGCGCGTGTCGCGTCAGCCAATACGTCGCGCAGCACCGCGTTGCCGATGCCTTTGCCCTGGTGTGCGGGCAATATCTGGATTTGATGAAGGTGCCACTCATCCGGCGCGCGGCTCAACTTGAGAAGCCCGATGCTTTCGGTGCCGCCGCAGATGATCTTCGCGTCCTCGAAGTTCGCGCGGATGCGGCCGTGATGCGTGTCGTCGTCGGTGGGTACGCCGGCCCGTTGCAGATGTGCCGTCATCGTGAGCTTGCGCAGTCTCAGGAGGAACGGGACGTCAGCCGGCGTTGCCGCGCGTAGCGTGATGGGTGAGGTCATGTGCTTCTACCGATGGAAAGTAGCGCGCGTCACGTGAGCGGCGGAAACCCGCCAATAGAATAATCATTCTATATGGCGACGAATTTTGCTTCGCCTTTTGCGTGCGGGTCCGGCGATTCTGATTTAAATTGATTCCCCGCTTGCGGCCGTCGGGTTCGATGAATAGCCATATCGCAACGCGCATTTCGTCTCTTGCGCGTGCGGATCGGCACCGGCTGGCCAACTCCGGATATTCCATGCTTTGTTCACCGCGCGCTTCTCCGCGAAGGACCTGCCAAGGCTGCTCATGAGTAACAAACCGGCTCTCACCGCCGATGCGCCGCTGGAAAGCGCCACATCGGCTTTTCGCGCGATGGCGCTGGCGTGCCTGATCGTATGCATGGCGCAGATGGCGACGACGGTTTATCTGCCGTCCTTGCCCATCGTCATGCGCGAGCTGAAGATGACGCAGGGCAGCGCCGAGCTGTCCATCTCCGCCTATGTGATCGGCGCGGCGCTGCCCGTGCTGTTCTGGGGAGCCGCCGCGGAACGCTGGGGCAGGCGCGCGCCTTTGCTGATCTCCTTGCTGCTGTTCGCGGCCAGCAGCCTGCTGCTCGCAAGCTGCACGTCCGCGCTCGCGCTGCTGGTGTTGCGCGCGATTCAGGGCATCGCGGGCGGCGGCGCGGCGATCATCGCCAGAATCATCGTGCGGGACAACTGGCGCGGCGACGAACTGGCGCGGCGGCTGTCCGTGCTGTCGATCGCCTTCATCACCGCACTGGGCGGCGGCCAGTTCATCGGCGGGCTGATCGGTCAGTACAGCCATTGGCAAGCGGGTTTCGTGCTGATGGCCGTCACCGCCGCGCTGGCGATCGGCATCTCGTATTCGCTGCCGTTGAAGGCGGGACGCCGCACCGCCGTCATGTCGGGCATGGCCGGCACATACCGGGCCGTGCTGCGGCGCCCGGGTTTCCTGTGGCCGGCCTGCGCGGGAGGGTTGGGATTCGCCGCGACCGTGACCTTGCAGGAAGTGAGTCCTTTCGTGTTCCAGGAGCATTTCAAGTTGCCCGTGACGGGCTTCGGCAGTATCGGCCTGCTGATCGGCGTCGCCTATTTCAGCGGTGCGATGCTGGTCAATCGCCTCGTGAGCCGGCTTGGCGGCGTGCGATTGATGCATGCCGGCGCCACGCTGCTGGCGCTCGCGACTACGCTGATGCTGGCGTCCTGGCTGGGCGGCCTGCTGAACCATTTCGCCGGGCTGTGGATCTTCATCGCGCTGTATTGCCTGACGATTTTCGGCCAGGCGGTGCTGTTTCCCAACAGCATGGCGACGGCCGTCAGCGATGCGCACGAGTACGGCGCGCATGCGATGGCCTTGTGCGGATTCCTGCAGCAAGGATTGGCCGGCATCGCCGCGACTGCCGCCGTGCTGTTGCACCATGACGGCGCGTGGACCCTCGCCGTGTTCGTGCTCGGTGTGCTGACCTTGCTTCAGGTGAAGTTGAAAGTCAGAGGCAGGTAGTTTCGATGCGCGGGAGTCGATGACCGAAAGCAGCGCGCATCAGGAATCTCTGCTTCATCGATTACGACTTTTCGACGACCCCTCCCCACAGCGCGCGAATTGCCGCGACGCCATACGCACCGGCGTCGCGGGCTTCGGCCAACGTATCGGCGGACATTCCGCCCAACGCATAGATCGGAATCGAGGTCAGCGCCGCGAGTTCGCGAAAACGCGGCCAGCCAAGCGGTTCGGCCGTGGTATGTGTTGCAGTCGGCAGAACAGGCGAGAGGGTCAACAGATCGACCCCTATTCGGTTTGCATGCTGTATCTGGTTGGCGTCGTGACATGCAGCGGAAACCAGGAACCCGGCGGGCAATGGTCTGCTCGAGCACGCCATCAGGCGGGTGCTGGTGAGATGCATGCCGTCTGCCTGCAGCGTCTCTGCCACTTCAGGCGGCGCGTTCAGCAGCAGCCGCGCATCGTAGCGCCGGCAATACGTCAACGCTTGCTCGGCCAGCCACGCATACTGCGCAGCAGTCACGGTTTTGGCGCGGAGCTGAACCAGGCGGATGCCCGCCTTCAATGCGCGTTCGAGATCCACGAGAAAACCGGCTAACGGTTTGTCGGCCGGGGGTTCCGGTGTGACCAGATAGGTCAGCGGCAACTTGGTTGAATGCTGCATCGGGCTTGGGGGCAGGCGACGGAAAAGTATCGTTGTCGGAGATCAGTCGGATACGCGGAAACGCATCCGGCCTCGTTGCGTCGAAGCCAGGCTATACGCAACGGGAGCGGCCAGCAAACCCGTGACCAGAATATAGATTGCCGGTGCAGTCACCCGATGCGTGACTTCGATCAGGTAAGCGCACACGACGGGCGCGGTCCCGCCAAAAATCGCAGTGGCAAAGGAGTAGGTGCTGGCCATGCCGACATCCCCCCAACTCTCCTTGAACAAGTCCGCCAGGACGACAAAAATGACGCCGACGATGCAGCCGGCCATGATTGCCAAAGCGGCTTGCGCAAGCAATTGCAAAATGGGATCGCCCGTTTGCAACACGAGGAACAGCGGATAGCTGCCGAGGACCAGCGAGACGATCCCGGCCAGGACGAGATTGGCCGCGCTTGTGACGCGCGCGCCATAGCCTGCGGCGATCGTCGACGCAGAGAAGACGATCAAGGTGACGACATTGGAAAAATGCGCGTCGAAGCTGGATGCGCCGAGATAGCTGTGTAAATAATTCGGCATCCATACGAGCAACGCGTAGATGACGATTTCCATGAACGCAACCAGGATGAACGCCTGCGCCAGCGGCAAGGCCGGCTTCCGGCGCGAAGTGCGGCGCTCCTGCGCGCTCAGGCCCTTGCCGACCGACGACCTGAGCGAGTAGATCGCGAGTGACAAGGGAATGCAGAGCAAAAACGGCCAGCGCCACGATTCGGCCCAGTACCCGGCAGTCGGCCGGTCCGTGAGCGGGTGCAATGCGCCGGCAAGATACGGCAAGCCGAACGTGGTGCCCGACGCCAACAGCATGCCGATGAATCCGCTGACCACGACGAACGCACAATAAGGTCCGCGATTCCGGTCATTCGCGTTGAGCGACACGAAATATCCGCTCAATGGCATTTCGCCGCCGGCGCAAAAGCCTTGCAGCACTTTCAAGGTCAGCAGCAGGGAAGTCGCAAGATAGCCGGCTGCCTGATAAGTCGGCAGGAATGCGATCAGTGACGCCGGCGTTGCCATTCCCAGCATGCTGAACTTGAGCGCCGTGCCGGTGCCGTATCGATTGCCCAAGGCGCCGAAAAACAGGCTGCCGAAAGGGCGTGCCAGGTAGCTGCTTGCGAACACCGAAAAACTCAGCGCCAGCGCCAGTTTGTCGCTTGCGGGCGGAAAAAATAGACGGCCGATTTCCAATGCCATGAAGGCAGTGAGTGAAAATTCATACCATTCAAACAGATTGGCCGTGAGCGCTATTTTCAGAATTGGGTCAAATCTTGATCGCATGAAACGCTTTCCTTCATGAGCGACAGGACGTAGGGAAGGTTTCCGTCTATGACCTTGTTGCGCAACGCGGCGCAATGGCACTCTACCGTTCTGTCCGAGATGCGGAGGACTCGGGAGATTTCCTTGGTGCTGAGCCGCTCCGACCTAAAAAGAAAAACGCGGACCTGTGCATCCGTCAACGGAGTAATGAAATACTGGTGGACCTTGAAATAGGCGAGCGTTCGTTCGATCGACGTTGCCGTGTTGTAAAACTTCCTGTTCAGCAGATAGACATTGATCGGCGGGAGGGTTCGCGTAATGTCGTGCCGATAGGTGACGATTCCAAGTATGTTTTTGCGAGTTCCCAGCACAGGGAATTTGACCATTTCCTCGACCTGCGCCTCTCCGCAAGCGTCGAGAAACTGGTGTCTGCCGATCACATGGGATTTCTTTTCGCGCGCGGATAAATCCAGGCGCTCGATCGACTTTGCGTACTGCGTTCCCCAGTCGGGTTGATTGAATCTGATGTCCTGTATCGTCAGCCCCAGGAGATCCTTTGGGTTTTTTATTCCGAACTGAAGCGAGTTGTGCAGGTTATTGACTATGTATCTGCCGGTGTCTGCTTCCTTCAGGCTTGCCGAAGTCGGAAAGTTTTCTATGAGGCTGGCAATTGCGCTGTCGCATTTCATGGCGTAGCCCGGTGAGGTGCAAGGGGGCGCATTGTGAACAAATTTAATGAAAATTTACCGGATAGTTTCGGGGAATTGTCGTCCACACTCCGATCTAGCATGCGCACGCGGGTACTGTATCAGTAATTTTCGCGGATGTCTTACTGGTGCCGTCTGTGGAAAATCAATCGAACCTTGCCGGGATGGTGGATTTTTAGTCGGGATTTATTGAGGTAATTCGACCCTGTTGCCGTTGATTTTTTTTGAAACTGTTCGGGTCTTTCGGATTTGTTTTGTAAACAATCAACAGGAATCGGCGGCAGGCGGGAAGGATGCGAGGAATCCGACTCGCAGGGAGTTGATGCCCGTTTGGGCGCATCGACACCCGCCTGGCGTCGGTTATTGACGATCCACCTAAGCGGCAGTTGGCGTACCACGTTTCGACGCAAGTCCCTGATCTTGCGTCCCGCCTGCGTATCTAGAATTGGCTCGATGTAGGCGGCCTGGCGATCGCCGGATCCGGCGATCGCATTTTCTTTCATGTGCGCGGTGGCGGGGATTGAGCGGCAGTCAGCGTTCGCGGCTCGGAGAGCGGGGCGCAGCGGCCGCTCTGGCCTTGTCATGCTCCGCTGCCAGCGCCGCATCCGCCGCCTGCGCGCGCTGGATGGCCGGGCGTGCCAGGATGCGGTCGATATAGGCGCGCACCACGGGCGTCTCGGGCATCAGCTTGAACATCGTGGTCCAGTTCAGCGCCGAGCCCCACAGCACGTCCGCCGCCGTAAAGCGCTCGCCCAGCAGATAGGGTCCTTTGGCCAACTGCGCGCAGACCGCGTTGATGACGGTATCGAAGTCGCCGTAGGGCGAGGTCGAGTACGTCGCGGGCAGGCGATTCATCGAGCGGTCGACGACGGCCGGCTCGAAGCACGAACCGTAGAACACCATCCAGCGCAGGTACGGTCCGCGCAGGGAGTCACCCACCGCAGGCGCCAGGCCGGCTTCCGGGTACAGTTCCGCCGCATACATATAGACGGCGGCCTGTTCGGTGACGACCACGTCGCCGTGGCGCAGTGCGGGAACCTTGCCCATCGGGTTGATGCCCAGGTAATCGGGCTCGTGGTGTTCGCCACCGGAAAGGTCGAACGCGTGCGGTTCATAGTCGGCGTTCAGTTCTTCTAGCAGCATGCGGGCGCCAGCCGAACGGCTGCGCGCAGCGTGGTAGAGGATCAGGTGGCGGTCTTGCGGCATCACGGGCTCCGGAGTGTGGTCGGGAAGAGGGATCCAAATGTAGGGCCGCCGCGCGCCGTTGTCTTGGAAAAATCCGCTGCGGCAGTGCATCATCGCGAAATCACATCCACCGCCTGCACCATGACCGACTTGCGTAACGTCACCGACGCACCCAAGGGCGTGGTCGGCCCACGGGCCTTCCACCAGCGCTTCCGCCTGAATCGCTACTATCCGTGCGCTGAACTGGCCGGTGTGCTGGATCACCACTGGATTGTCGAATGGGATTTGCGCGACCAGCCGCCGTATGTGCAGCGCACGCTGCCGTATCCGTGCGTGAACCTGGTGTTCGACCGTCGGCAGACGGGCATCTTCGGCGTGGTGTCGGGTGCGTTCGAGACCACGCTGGCCGAAGCGGGGCGCGTGATCGGCCTGCGCTTTCGACCCGGTGCCTTCCGCGCGTTCTTCGGCAAGCCCGTGCATCTGCTGACCGACAAGGTGCTGCCGGTGTCGACGCTGCTCGGCTGCAGCGATGCCGAAGCGGAAGACGTCGTGCTCGGCGCCCGGGATGATGCCGGCATGGTGTCGGCCGCGGAGTCGCTGCTGTTGCGTGTGCTGCCGCGGCCCGATCCGCAGGTCGAGCGCATCCACGCGATCCTGCAGATGCTGCAGCAGGACATCGGTCTTACGCAGGTGCGCGACTTGGCCGAACGTGCAGACCTAAGCGAGCGCACGCTGCAGCAGCTCTTTGCCGATTATGTGGGGGTGTCGCCGAAGTGGGTGATCTGCCGCTACCGCCTGCATGAAGCCGCCGACAAGCTCGCCAGCGGCGAGCCGATCGATATGGCGGAACTGGCTCACGCGCTCGGCTATTTCGACCAGGCGCACTTCACGCGCGACTTCCGCAAGCTGGTGGGCAAGGCGCCGGCGGAGTATCGGCGAGATCGTAGAAAATCCGAAGCGTGACGTGCGCCGGTTCCGTCACCGGCAAAATTCGGACTTCGATTAGTTTCGCTTAAGCCCCGCCGCGCTTGGGTTTGGGAGAAGTCACGCAACGTTAAGCGAAACCTCTCGGGAGCGTATTAAGTGAAACTATTCAAAGTTTCCACAGCTTGACCCGCAAGACGATTGCTCACTCCACCGTCACCGACTTCGCCAGATTCCTCGGCTTATCGATATCCGTCCCTCGCGCAATCGCCGCGTGATACGCGAGCAACTGCATCGGCACCGTATGCAAAATCGGCGACAGCGGCCCGTAGTACTCGTTGAGCCGAATCACGTCGATCCCTTCACCCGGCGCCAGCCCGCAATCGACGTCCGCGAACACGAACAGCCTGCCATTACGCGCGCTGACTTCATGCATGTTCGACCGCAGCTTCTCCAGCAGCATGTCGTTCGGCGCCACCGCAATCACCGGCATCTCATTGCTCACCAGCGCGAGCGGCCCGTGCTTCAGCTCCCCAGCCGGATACGCCTCCGCATGAATGTACGAAATCTCCTTCATCTTCAGCGCGCCTTCGAGCGCGATCGGGTAGTGCATCCCGCGCCCGAGGAACAGCATGTTGTCCCGGCGCGCGAGCAGCTCCGACCACGCGATGATCTGCGGCTCGAGCGCCAGCACCTTCGCGATCGCATCCGGCAGGTGACGCAGCGCACGCAGATGCTGCTTCTCGTCGTCGTCGCTCAACCGGCCGCGCACCTGCGCGAGCGACAGCGCAAGCAGGAACAGCGCGACCAGCTGCGTGGTGAACGCCTTCGTCGACGCGACGCCGATCTCGATGCCCGCGCGCGTCACGAACTGCAATGCGCACTCGCGCATCAGCGCGCTGGTGGCGACGTTGCAGATCGCGAGCGTATGCAGCATGCCCGTCTGCTTCGCCGCATGCACGGCGCCCAGCACGTCGGCCGTCTCGCCGCTTTGCGACACCGCGACGACGAGCGTCTTCGGGTTCGGCACGCTGTCGCGATAGCGGTACTCGCTGGCAATCTCGACGCTGGCCGGCACCTTCGCGAGGCTCTCGATCCAGTACTTCGCGGTCAGCGCCGCGTGATAGCTGCCGCCGCATGCGAGCAGCAGCACCGAATCGACTTCATTGAACACGCGCCACGCGTGGTCGCCGAACAGCTCCGGCATGATCGACGTGACGTCGAGCAGCGTGTCGGCGACCGCCTGCGGCTGCTCGAAGATCTCCTTCTGCATGTAGTAGCGGTACGCCCCGAGATCGGCCGCGCCGCTGTGCGCGGCGACGCGCTGCACGGCGCGCTCCACGCGCTGGCCGTTCGCATCGACGATCCAGTAGCGATGCAGCTGGACGTCGGCAACGTCGCCGTTCTCCAGATAGGCGATCCGGTCCGTGATGCCCGCCAGCGCAATCGCGTCGGACGCGAGGAAGTTCTCACCGTCGCCGGCGCCGATCACGAGCGGCATCCCGTTGCGCGCGCCGACGATGCGGTGCGGCTCGTCGCGGCACATCACCGCGATCGCGTAGCTGCCGCGCAGGCGCGTGACCGCGCGCCGGACGGCATCGAACAGGTCGCCGTCGTACAGGTGATCGATCAGGTGGGCGATTGCCTCGCTGTCGGTCTGGCTCGCGAACGCGTAGCCGTGCGCTTCGAGTTCCGCGCGCAGCGCGTCGCAGTTCTCGATGATGCCGTTGTGCGACAGCGCGATGCGCGCGTCGTCGTCGCCCGGCGAGAAATGCGGATGCGCGTTGAGCGTGACCGGCGCGCCGTGCGTCGCCCAGCGCGTATGAGCAATGCCGGTGTAGCCCGACAGCGCGCGCTCGGCGATCTCGCGCTGCAGGTTGGCGACGCGGTCGACGCTGCGCGCCCGCGCAAGCGCGCGGTCGCGGTACACGACAACGCCGCACGAGTCGTAGCCGCGGTATTCGAGCCGCTTCAGGCCGTCGACGAGATTCGGCAGGATGTCCCGCTGGGCCACCGCCCCGACAATTCCACACATATCGCGCTCCGTAGAAGGTGCTGTTTCGATCAGTGACAGCGATAGTAGAGGTGATGAAATGGAATTAAATTTCAAAAAACAGGTGATATTGAAACGTGACGATCGTCGCGTATCATACTGAAATTAAATTTCACACCGAAAGAACGGGAGGCCCCTTGGCCAGCGTGACCCTCGACGATCTCGATCTCCGCATCCTCGCGATCCTGCAGGACGATGCGTCGGTGTCGAACCTGGAGCTGGCCGAGCGTGCGCTATCGTCGCCGCCGACCTGCCTGCGCCGGGTGCGCCGGCTGCGGGACGCCGGCGTGATCCGGCGGCAGATCGCGATCCTCGATCAGCAGATGATCGGCTCGGCGGTCACCGCGATCATCGAGATCAGCCTCGACCGGCAGACGGCGGAGGACTGCGACGCGTTCGAGCGCTACGTGTGTGCGGAACCGGCGGTCACGCAGTGCTACCGCGTGTCGCCGGGGCCGGACTTCGTCGTGATCGCCGATCTTGCGGATGTCGCCGACTACGACGCGTTCGCGAGACGGCTGTTTACCGAGGCGTCGAACGTCCGCAACGTGCGGACGTTCTTCTCGACGCATCGCGCGAAGTTCGAGGCGAATGCGCCGGTCGCGCATGCGCTGCGCCGGCAGAAGTGACGCTCGCTGCAGGCGCATGCGGGTGCGCGTTGGTCCGGATCACGCTGCGCGTGCGTCGTCCGTCGCGCCGACCAACTGCAGCGGCTTGCCGGCCCCGAAGCAATGCTGCGCTTCGGGAAACGCGTTGTGCCGGACGTCGTGCGCGTATTGCGCGATCGCGTCGCGCGTCACGGCGCCGACGTCCGCATAGCGCTTGACGAAGCGGGGCGTGTAGGTGTCGAAGCCGCCGATCATGTCCTCGGTCACGAGCACCTGGCCGTCGCACGCGGGCGACGCGCCGATGCCGATGGTCGGAATCGCGAGCGCGGCCGTAATGTGGCGCGCGAGCGCTTCGGCGGTGCCCTCGATGACGACGCTGAACGCGCCGGCCTGCTCGACCGCGAGCGCGGCAGCGAAGATGCGTTCGGCGGTGCGCGGCTCCAGCCCCTGCGCCTTGAAGCCGCCGGTCGCGTTCGCCTGTTGCGGCATGAGCCCGATGTGCGCCATCACGGGCACGCCGCGCTCGGTCAGGAAGCGGATCGTGTCGGCCATCTCCGGGCCGCCTTCGAGCTTCACGGCCTGCGCGCCGGTTTCGGCGAGCAGGCGCGCGGCGGAACGGAACGCCTGCGCGGGCGATTCCTGATACGTCGCGAACGGCAGGTCGACGACGACGCACGCCTGCTGCGCGCCGCGCACGACGGCCGCGCCGTGCGCGATCATCATGTCCAGCGTGACGCCGAGCGTGCTCGGCATGCCGTACAGCACCATGCCGACGGAATCGCCGACGATGATGACGTCCGCGACTGCGTCGACGAGCCTGGCCATCGGCGTCGAATAGGCGGTCAGCGAGACGAGGCTGCCGGCGCCTTTGGTCGCGCGGATCGAGGTGACGGTTTTGCGATTGGTGGTAGTGTGCGCGCTCATGAACACATGCCGTGTCGGGTGAAGGTGCGTCAAGGTATCACCGCGCCCGCGCACGGAATGGCATTCGGAGGACGTCTTATGCTGCTGGCAGGACAATCGGCCCAACCCTATGCCGTCCCGGCGGTGCCGGCGATGACGCGGCTGCCGAGGCCGCTGTATGTCCGCGCATTCGAGATTCCGGGGCACGTCAGCGTCGACGCGCACAGCCATCCGTGGGCGCAGCTGATGTATGTGACGGCGGGCGTGATCGAGGTCGACACGCCGCACGGGCGTCATCTGCTGCCGCCGCACTATGCGATGTGGATTCCGCCGCACGTGCCGCACGCGGTCGCGACGCGCGACTGCGTCGCATTCCACAGCCTGTATCTGGACGAGGCGATCGTCGGCGACGGCTTCGACGACACGTGCCGGATTCTGTGCATGACGCCGCTGCTGCGGGAGCTGGTCGTCGCGACCGCGGAACTGCCGGAGAACTACGACGAAGCGGGGCCGGACGGCGCGCTCGTCTGCCTGATCGCGGATCGCATCCAGCGCCTGCGGCCGGCGCCGCTGACCGTGCCGCTGCCGCGCGACGCACGCCTGCTGAAGATCGCCCGCGCGCTGCACGCCGATCCCGGCGACGCGCGCAGCCTCGACGAGTGGGGGCAGCAGGTCGGCGCGACGCGCCGCACGCTGTCGCGCCTGTTCCGTCACGACACCGGGTTGTCGTTCACCGAATGGCGGCAGGCCGTGCGCCTGCTGGCGGCATTGCCGCTGCTCGAGGGCGGCGAGGCGGTCGGCGCGGTGGCGGCGCGATTGGGCTACGACTCGACGTCGTCGTTCATCGGGCTGTTCCAGCAGAAATTCCACGTCACGCCCGGCGCGTTCGCGAAACAGGCGGCGCGGCGCATCGTCAAGCCGGATTGACGGCCGCGCACGGCGCGCCGCGCCGTCGCATTCCCTCCGATCAAAACGCCAGCGTGTATTGCGCAGGATGGTCGCTGCCGGACCGGCGTCCGGCGCTTTCGAGCGACAGCAGCGCGCGCTTCCTGTCGATGCCGCCCGCATAGCCGGTGAGGCTGCCCGTCGCGCCGATGATGCGATGGCACGGCACGATGATCGACACCGGATTGCGCCCGACCGCGCCGCCGACCGCGCGCGCGGCGCTAACAGGCAGGCCGATGCGCTGCGTCAGCTCGCCGTAGGAGGCCAGCGCGCCGAACGGGATCGCCAGCAATGCCTTCCACACGCGCCGCTGGAATCCGGTGCCGCGCAGATGCAGCGGCACCGAGAACGTCGTGCGCACGCCGGCGAAGTACTCGGCGATTTCTTCCTGAGCCTGCCGCGCCACGGGCGACAGGGGCTGTTCGTGGGTCGCGATCGCGATCGACGGGAAATACTTTTGCCCGACGAAGAAGAGGCCGGTCAGGCAGTCGTCTTCCACGCGCACGACGATGTCGCCCAGCGGGCTCGATATCAGGTTGCCGGGTGTCATGGCGGGTGTCCGGATCGAAGTTCAGGCGACGACTGTAAACCATCGCGATCGCGGACGGCCCGCAGCACCGGTGAAAAACGATTAACTCGGACGAGTACCTGAGTCGTATCTTCGCGCCGCGTGTTTAGAGATGACTCATAGAAATCCCGCACTGGTCAGACGTCCGAAAACTCCCTATTCTTTGAAAAACGTTTTCCAAAGCGATGGCGAAACGTGGCGCCGCGCGCGAGACCCGCGGTGCGCCTGCCCCGGTGCTCGTCGCCGGCAACGATCAAGCGTGCGGCACGACGAGCGGCGCCGCGCAACGGAGACATTCATGCAATCTGCCGTCGTCGGCGTCGCGCGCGTCGCGAGCCGCTACCGCTGGGCCGTGTGCGGGCTGCTGTTCCTGGCCACCGTCATCAACTACATGGACCGCCAGATCCTCGGCCTGCTCGCGCCGATGCTCCAGCACGACATCGGCTGGACCCAGGTCCAGTACGGCCGCATCGTGATGGCGTTTTCCGCGTTCTATGCGATCGGCCTGCTGGGCTTCGGCCGCGTGGTGGACTGGCTCGGCACGCGCGTGTCGTATGCGCTGGCGATGCTGTTCTGGAGCATCGCCGCGATGCTGCATGCGGCCGTCGGCTCGGTGACGGGCTTTGCGTTCGTGCGCGCGTTGCTCGGCATCGGCGAGGGCGGCAATTTCCCGGCGGCCATCAAGACCACGGCCGAATGGTTTCCGCGCCGCGAGCGCGCGCTCGCGACCGGCATCTTCAACTCGGGGGCGAACATCGGCGCGGTGTTCGCGCCGGCGATCATCCCGGCGATCGCGCTCGCCTACGGCTGGCGCGCGGCGTTCGTGATCATCGGCGCGGTCGGCCTGCTGTGGCTGGTCGTATGGCTCGCGTTCTACCGGCCCGCCGACCCGCAGGCGCTCAGCCAGGCGTTCGACGAGCCGCGCGACGAAGCCGAAGCGCTCGACGCCGCCAACGTGAACGCCGGCGCGCCCGGCTGGGGCATGCTGCTGCGCAAGCGCGAAACGTGGGCGTTCCTGATCGGCAAGTTCCTGACCGATCCCGTCTGGTGGTTCTACCTGTTCTGGCTGCCGAAGTGGCTCAACGAGTCGCGCGGAATGGACATGCAGCACATCGGCCTGCCGCTCGTCTGCATCTATGCGCTCACGACCGTCGGCAGCATCGGCGGCGGCTGGATCTCGTCGACGATGCTGCGTTCCGGCTGGAGCGTGAACGCCGCGCGCAAGACCGCGATGCTGATCTGCGCGTGCTGCGTACTGCCGATCGCGTTCGTCTCGCAGGTCCAGAATCTGTGGGCCGCGGTGCTGATCGTCGGCCTTGCCGCCGCCGCGCACCAGGGCTGGTCGGCGAACCTGTTCACGACCGCGTCGGATATGTTTCCGCGCCGCGCGGTGGCGTCGGTGGTCGGCATCGGCGGGATGGCCGGCTCGATCGGCGGCGTGCTGTTCTCCGAGGTGATCGGCCAGGTGCTGCAGCGCACGGGCCACTACTGGGTGCTGTTCGCGATCGGCGCGCTCGCGTATCTGCTGGCGCTCTCGGTCATGCATGCGCTCACGCCGCGCATGGCGCCCGCGAAGCTCGATGCGTAACTCCGCGACTCGGGCGGCTTGCGGCCGCGCGCAGCCGCGTTCAGCGGCACGCGGCCGTCGAGCCCCTGACGATCAGCCGCGGCTCGAACGTCGAGTAGCCGGCGTCCGCGTGGCCCGCGAGCGCGTCGATCAGCTTCTGCATCGCGAGCTCGCCCATCTTCTCGCTCTGGATGTCGACGGTGGTCAGCGCGGGCGATGCGTATTCGCCGTAAGGCACGTTGTCGATGCCTGTGACCGACACGTCCTGCGGCAGCCTGAAGCCGAGCGACGCAGCTTCCTTCATGAAGCCGAGCGCGATCAGGTCGTTGTAGCAGATCACGGCCTGCGGGCGCTGCGGCCCGAGCATCACGCGCGAGCACGCGCGCTCGCCGGCCTCGGCGGTCGGCGCGTGCGCGTCGTGCACGTCGAGCGTGAGCCCGGCTTCCGCGAGGCAGTCGCGCGCGCCCTGGATGCGCTCGTCGTTGATGCGCGCCTGCCCGAAGCCGAGGTACGCGATGTGCCGGTGGCCGAGATTCAGCAGATGGCGCGCGAGCATGTAGGTCGACAGCCGGCTGTCGATGCCGACGCCGGGAATCGACAGGTCCGGGCTGCGCCGCAGCAGCACGAGGGGCTTGTGGAGGTCGAGCATCCAGCGCAGGCCCTCGTCGGGCAGGCGCGAACTGACGATCAGCCCGTCGACGCGCGGCGCGAGCGCCTCGATCAGCGCGCGCTCGCGGGCCTGGTTCTCGTCGGTATCGACGAGCAGCAGCGTGTAGTCGTGCTGGAGCGCGACCCGGTTCGCGCCTTTCACGACGTTCGTGAAGTGCGGATTGCTGATGTCGAGGATGACGAGGCCGATGGTGCGCGTGCGCCCCGTGATCATCGAGCGGGCGAGCGGGTTCGAGCGATAGCCGAGCTTGTCGATCGCGGCCTTGAGCCGCGCCTCGACCGCGGGCGAGAACCGCTGCGCGCCGTTCACGTACTTCGACACCGTCGCGACCGATACGCCCGCTTCGGCGGCGACGTCGCGAATCGTCGGGGAAACTTTTTTCATGCGGAGGGTAACGTTTTCTTCGCTGGGCACCGGATTGTGGCAGAAAAAGCCGGCGCGCGGCCTGGTGCGAGTTGTCCGCGCAAAGCGCAAGCAGGGCAACGGCTATGGTCATTGACGCCGTGCCCGCATCAAACCTATAGTTGGAAAACGTTTTCCAGTCAAGTCAGTTCCAAGGAGATTCGATGAACGCCTCAACCACCGAAGCGGGCAAGCCGTTCCGGCGCCTGCTGCTGACGGGCGCAGCGGGCAATCTCGGTTGCCAGTTGCGCGGTGCGCTCGCCGGCTGGGCCGACGTCGTGCGCGTGAGCGACGTCGCGCCGCTGGGCGACGCGGCCGCGCACGAGGAAGTCCGGGTCGCGGACCTCGCGGACCGGCAGGCGGTCACGGCGCTCGTCGACGGCGTCGACGCGATCGTGCATCTCGGCGGCATTTCTGTCGACGCGCCGTTCGACGACCTGCTCGAAGCGAACATCCGCGGCACGTACAACCTGTACGAAGCGGCGCGCAAGCACGGGGTGAAGCGGATCGTGTTCGCGAGCTCGAATCATGCGATCGGGTTTCATCCGGTGACGGAAGTGCTCGACGCCGATGCGCCGCAGCGTCCGGACAGCCTGTACGGCGTGACGAAGTGCTTCGGCGAGGCGCTGTCGCGCTACTACTTCGACCGCTTCGGCATCGAGACGGTGTGCCTGCGGATCGGCTCGTCGTTCGAAGCGCCGAAGAATCCGCGCATGCTCGTCACCTATCTCAGCTATCGCGACTTCATCGAGCTCGTGCGCTGTTCGCTGCTGACGAATCGCGTCGGGCACGTGGTCGTGTACGGCGTGTCGGACAATCCGGTCAAGTGGTGGGACAACACCAAGGCGGGCTTCCTCGGCTTCCGTCCGCGCGACAGCTCCGAGCAGTTCGCCGGGCGCTTCGCGCTCACCGCGCCGAGCACCGATTTCGACGATCCGGCGCAGCGTTTCCAGGGCGGCGGATTCGTCGTCGGGGAGCCGATGGCGCGGCGCGAATAGATGCTTCGGAGAACGGAACGGCTTAGCGGCCCAACTCGCCGATCGCGGTTTCGATGATCGACTCGAGTTCGGGCCGCGCGCCACGCGCCGTGGTGACACCCGATACGGCGATGCGGTGCCGAGGCACGTAGTAGACGACGGTGCCCCAGAAGCCCGCATGCGAGTAGCACACGGTGCCGCCGATCTCGCTGACGAACACCCCGAGCCGGTATGCGTCGGCGCCCTCGTGTGCATCCGCCTCGAGCATTTCGGCCAGCGTCTGCGGGTTGTCGTACACCCTGCCTTCGAACAGATCGGCTGCCAGCGACGCGAGGTCGCGCGCCGACATCACCAGCCCGCCGCCGCCGTAGAGGTCCATCGTCGCGTTGACGTCCGTCATTTCGATATCGCCGTAGAACTGGCGCGCCCGTGGCTCGACATGCGACGGCGGTTGCTCGATCAGCTCCCACCATGTCGAACGCAAGCCCCGCGCGTCGAAGCGCAATGCGTTGCGCACCACCGCGGCAAGCGTTTCGCCGGTCGCGCGCTCGACGATGTCGCCCAGCAACACGTATCCGGTATCGGAGTACTGGAACCGTGCGCCGGGTTCGCTTTGCGGGCCGGCATACCGGGCCGACAGGCGGACCTGTTCGTCGCGGGTCCAGTGGTGCGACGGATCGGTGAGCACCGTCTGCATGAAGCTCGGGGCGTCGCCGTGGTCGTACAGTCCCGCACTGTGATTCATCAACTGGCGTACGGTCATCGATTCGGTGCGATAGCCGCCTGCCTGCAGTACGGCAACGAGGCTCGGCGTCGCGACGGACGCGATCGACGCATCGAGGTCGATCCTGCCTTGCTCCCAAAGTCTCAGCACGGCGGCTGCCGTGAACATCTTCGTATTGCTCGCGACCCGCAGCGGCGTGTCGATGCCCAACGGCCGGTTGGCGGATGCATCGGCCATGCCGTGTGCCGTTCCCCACGGCACCGGGGTTCCGTCGCCGGTCACGAAAATCGCCATGGGCGCGCTGGCCCGACCTAACGCTGCAATCACTTTTTCTTGTTTCAAGCAGATTCTCCGCAAGGATGACGTTCGAGAGGCCGTATCGTCTCACAGCCGCGGGCGGTCGACGGGGCGGCCGCTTGCTTCAAACCCCCGACGCATGAAAACCCGGCAGCGTCGGAATGCGCTCGGCCATGAACTGCAGGAACACGCGCGCCCTCAGCGGCGGGTAGCGGCGCGACGGCGTGATCAGGTGCACCGAATGCGGCGGGATTGCCCACTTGGGAAGCACCCTGACCAACTGCCCCGCATCGATCAGGTCCTGCACGACCCATGCGGGCGCACTGCCCAGGCCGATGCCGGCGAGATAGCATTCGCGCAGCGCGACCGAGTTGTTGACGCGGTAGCGCCCGTTGGTCGGGACGACGATGGTCTCGGCGCCCTTGCTGAGTTCGAGCCGTGCGCCGACGGCGGCGCGCGCATAGCCGACGAACGGATGCCTGAGCAAGTCTTCCGGCCGGCGGATTCGCGGTGCGCGCTGCAGGTAGTCGGGCGTCGCGACCAGCACGCGCGGCGACCACGCGACATTGCGGGCGACGGCATCCGGGGGAAGGGCGTTGCCGATGCGGATCGCGACGTCGATGCTTTCCTCGACGAGATCGATGATGCGGTCGGTCAGGTTCAGCTCGACCTCGATCTCCGGATATTGCGCGAGGAATTCGAGCACGAGCGCGTTGAGCCGCAATTCGCCGAGCCCCATCGGCGCGCTGACCGTCAGCTTGCCGACCGGCCGCTGCGCCTGGCCGCGCACGTCGGCGACGGCGTCGGCATAGGTTTCGAGCATCTGCTTGCAGCGCTCGTAAAAGCGCCGGCCTTCGTCGGTCGGCGTCAGGCTCGTGGTGGTCCGTTGCAGCAGCCGGACGCCGAGCTGCTTCTCCATCGCGGAGACGACCTTGCTCATCGTCGGCTGACCGATTTTTTCTTCGCGGGCAACCGCCGAGAAGCTGCCCAGCTCGACGGCGCGCGTGTACAGCCACATCGATTGAAGCGAATCCAAGTCATTCCCCTGTGGAATAGGCCGTATGCGATTTTCGCGCATTCCATCCAGGATTGGCATGACGTAACGTTGCCTCACCTTCACTTCTTTCGACGGGAACACCATGCAATCAGCCACGCAATCGTCGCTCGGCGGCGCGCACGTCGTCGCGTTCGGCGGAAGCTCGGGAATCGGCCTTGCGGCAGCGGCGGCGGCCAAGGCGCGCGGCGCCGACCTCACGCTCGTCGGCCGGACTCCCGCGAAACTCGAAGCCGCCGCGCGAACGATCGGCGGCGCGCGCACGGCGTTGGCCGACATCGCCGACAAGCGGGCGGTCGCCGCGGTGTTCGCCGAGATGACCCGCGTCGACCATCTGGTGATTACCGCGGGCAGCTTCATCGTCGGCAAGCTGGCCGACTCCGATCCGGAGCGGCTGCTGGCTGCGGTTCACGAGCGCATCGCGGGGCCGGTGCATGCGATCCGGGCCGCATTGCCGCTGATGCCGCCGACGGCGTCGATCGTCCTGACGAGCGGGCAGCTTTCCGATCGTCCGTCGGGGGACGGCACGGCGGTCATCGCCGCCGCGGTGAGCGGCGTCGAGGCGCTCGCGCGCTCGCTCGCGCTCGAACTCAAGCCGATCCGGGTCAACGTCGTCTCGCCGGGGTTCGTGGATACGCCGCTGTTCGATGCGTTCGGCCCGGAGAGCCGCGACGCGATCCTTGCCCAGGCGGCGGCCACGCTGCCGGTTGGCCGCGTCGGACGTCCGGACGAAGTCGGCGAAGCGATTGCGTTCCTGTTGGGCAATGGTTACGTGAACGCCGAAATCCTGCATGTCGACGGCGGCGGGCGCTTTGCGTGACGCCGCGAGGCGGCCGGCCGTCGTCGACCGTCGTTGACTCGACGCCCGGGCCGGCTCATTCCGGCCCGGTATGCGTGACGTTCGCGGCGAGTCCGGTCACGCGTTGTCCATCCTTTCCGTCTTCGACCTGCCAGCCTCGCGCCTTCAGCATCTCGCGGATTTCGTCGGCGCTTGCCCAGTTCTTTTCTGCCCGGGCCCGCTCGCGTTCGCCAAGCAACGCGCGAACCGCTTCCGGAACGTCGGATGCCGATGGCCGCCAATCGCGCAGCTTGAGCCCCAGCACGGCGTCGAAGTTGTCCACGGTCGCCTTCAAGGTGGCGGGCGGCAGGTTGCTTTTGACGAGCTCCCACAGGACCGCCAGCGCGCGCGGCATGTTCAGATCCTGATCGACCTCGGCATCGAATCGCGCGACGAACGCCGCATCGGCGCTGCCGCCGTCGGGCCAGCCGGAATAGAGTTGCCTGAGGCGATTCAACGCCGTCTGCGAAGCATCAAGCGACGCCCAGTTGAAATTCAGCTTGCTCCGGTAATGGGCGGTCAGGCACAGGTAGCGGTACGCGAGCGGATCGACGTTCCGGTCGCGCAAGGTTTGCAGGCGAACGAAATCGCCGCTCGACTTCGACATCTTCGTCGCGTCCAGCGTCAGGAAGTGCCCGTGCATCCAGAAGTTCGCGAGTCGCGTGCCGTGGGCCGCTTCGGTTTGCGCAATCTCGTTGCTGTGATGCACGGCGACATGGTCTTCGCCGCCGCAGTGGATATCGAACCAGACGCCCAGATACTTCGCCGACATCGCCGAGCACTCGATATGCCAGCCCGGAAATCCCCGTCCCCACGGGCTGTCCCATTCCATCTGGCGCCTGACCTCGGCCGGACTGAATTTCCACAACGCAAAGTCCGTCGCGTTCCGCTTCGCGCCGACTGCAACCCGCTTGCCGGCCTGCAGGCCGGCGCGATCGAGCCGCGCGAGAAAGCCGTAGTTATCCTGCTTGCTGGTGTCGAAATAGAGGCCGTCGTCGGTGCGATACACGTAGCCGGCTCGTTCGATTTCCTCAATAAAGGCGATCTGCTCCGCGATGTGATCCGTCGCGCGGCACCAGATCGACGGCTCCAGCAGGTTGAGCGCGCGCCAGTCCGCCTTGAAGGCGTCGGTGTAGTGCGCGGCGATCTCCCACGCGGATTGGCCGGTTCGCCGGCTGCCCTTTTCCATCTTGTCTTCGCCTTCATCGGCATCCGACGTCAGGTGGCCTACGTCGGTGATGTTCACGACATGCCGAACTTCATATCCGGTGCGGGTCAGCGCGCGACGCAGGATGTCCTCGAACACGTAGGTTCGCAGGTTGCCGATATGCGCGTGGTCATAGACGGTGGGGCCGCAGCAATACAGGCCGACATGATCGTCGCGTATCGCAGTGAACGGACGCAGGGTGCGTGACCAGGTGTCGTACAACGCAAGTGGCATCGTGTGCTCCGGCTCGAAGGCAGCGCGCGAAAACGAAAAGGCCGCCGGTTTTGCAACGGGCGGCCAGAAGGATGTGATGCAGTGACGTATAGCGATACGCTAGACGCAGGTTCCCCCCGGCATGTTTCGACAACATGCGCGCACCGGAGAAAGGAGGGGGTGAGCGTGACTGGGCATGACGGGCATCGTAGCGTTTCGCGGATGGGCTGGTCAATAGCGGTACGTTGTCGTGGATCAGGCCGTTCGATTGACTTGCGGTTCGAGTCTGCGGTAAAAAACGCGCGATGCGATGACTGCCGGCAGGATCAACGACGTGTATGGCGATGCGAGGCTTCGATATGGACGACACGACGATCATCGAGAAATATGAAGCGGCGCTCCGGACGGCGATGCTCGCCAACGACGTAGAAGCGCTCGCGAATCTGCTGGATGACGACCTCGTTTTCATCGGCCCGGACGGGCAGGTGCTTTCGAAACGCGACGATCTGTCCGTTCACCGCGACAGGCTGCTGCGTCTGGAGCGGCTGGATTTGCACGGGACCGTCGTTCACCGTATTGGAGAAATGATCCTGGTCACCACGAAGGCCACGCTGGCGGGCCGCTTCGACGCGACCCCGTTCGACGGTGAGTTCGCCTATACCCGGCTATGGCGGCAGTCCGGCGCCGTCTGGCGTGTCGTGGCCGGGCACGCCGCCAGGATCGTGTAACGCAAGCGGCTTCCGGCCGGATCGAGGTCCGTTCGACGATCGCGCTGTCTATCCACCAAACCGCTGCAATGCGAACTCGACGAAACTGCGCAGCTTCGGCGATCGATTGTCCGGCAGATAGACGACGTGCATCGGGCGGCTTGGCATCTCGTACTCGCCGAACAACGGAATCAGCCGGCCCGAGGACGTCGCCGACGCCGTCGCGTGGCTGCTCTCCGACGATGCGCGGTTCGTGACGGGGCAGAGCATCCTGGTCGACGGCGGATTTACGCTCGGCGGGTTGCGGCCGTGGCTGAACGAGGTCGTCGCGGAACACGCGTGAGCGCAAACGGCCGGATCGGCGATTGCGTCATCGCGTTCGATGCGAAAGCCGATCGAAACCGGGCGGCGCGCAACGTGCCACGCCGCCCGCCCGCGCTTCAGAAAATGAACCCGGTGTTCACGAACTTCGAATGGTGATCCGACACGATCGCATCGAGCAGTTGCTTGCTGCTGTCGGTCTGCTTCGCGGCGACCATCGAGCGGATCGAGAACGCGCGCAGCGCATCGGTCACCGACAGCGTGCCTTCCGCCGAATCCTTGCGCCCGGCGAACGGGAACACGTCCGGGCCGCGCTGGCACTGGCAGTTGATGTTCACGCGGCACACCTGGTTCACGAGCGGATCGACGAGCGCGCCGATCTGCGCCGGGTCCGTGCCGAAGATGCTGACCTGCTGCCCGTGGTCCGACGTCGTCACGTAGTCGAGCGCGGTCTCGACGTCGTCGAACGGCGCGACCGGGATGATCGGCCCGAACTGTTCCTCGCGATACAGCTTCATCCCTTCCGACACCGGATATACGACGGCCGGATAGAACAGCGTCTTGCTGAACACGCCGCCTGATTCGTTGACGACCTGTGCGCCTTTCGCCTTCGCGTCGTCGATCGCGTCGGTCATGTACGCGGTGCGGTGCATGCCCGGCAGCGGCGTGATGCCGACGCCTTTCTCCCACGGCATGCCGATTTTCATCTGCTCGAGCGCCGCGCTGAAGCGCTTCAGGAATTCGTCGACGATCGAGCGATGCACGAGCAGCATCTTCAGCGCGGTGCAACGCTGCCCGTTGAACGACAGCGCGCCGAGCAGGCATTCCTTGACAGTCAGGTCGAGGTCCGCATCGGGCAGCACGATCGCCGCGTTCTTCGCGTCGAGCCCGAGAATCGCGCGCAGCCGGTGCGACTTCGGGTGCTGCTTCTTCAGGTGATCGGCGACCTTGCTCGACCCGATCAGCGCGAGCACGTTGATCTTGCCCGACGCGAGCATGTGCGGCACGACCACCGCGCCCGGCGCATAGATCGTGTTGATCACGCCCTTCGGGAACGCGTCGCGGAACGCTTCGAGCAGCGGTTCGAACAGCAGCGTGCCGTACTGGGGCGGCTTGAACACGACGGTGTTGCCCATCAGCAGCGCGGGGATCAGCGTCGCGAACGTTTCGTTCAGCGGATAGTTGTACGGCCCCATGCACAGCACGACGCCGAGCGGCGTGCGGCGGATCTGGCCGATCGTGCCTTCGGCGATCACGAAGCGCGAGTTCGCGTTGTCGAGCTCCTTCAGCGCGTCGATCGTCTGCAGCATGTAGGTGACGGTGCGGTCGAACTCCTTCTGCGAATCGGCGAGGCTCTTGCCGATTTCCCACATGATCAGGTTCACGACCAGCTCGCGCTGCGCGACCATCCGCTTGATGAAGTCCTGCATGCACGCGATGCGCTGCTCGACCTTCATCGTCGGCCATTCGCCGCGGCCGGCGTCGTACGCGCGCACCGCGGCGTCGAGCGCCGCGTCGCTTTCCGGCTCGCCCATCACCGGGTAGCTGCCGATCTCGAGCTGCTCGACGCTGCCGTCCGGCTGCCGAACGCATACGGGCGACAGCACGGTCTTGGTCGCGCCGTCCCACGGTTTCAGCTCGCCGTCGACGAGCGATACGTGCTGGTGGATCGGCGATTTCAGCCGGAATTCGGCGGGGATGTCTTCGTAAGCGGGGAACAACTGCTGCAGGGCGGCGGAATCGGGCATGACGGTCTCGCTTGACTGAGGGGGCCCGTGATGGACGGGCGATGCGGAATCCTGATGGTGCTCCTCGATCCTGAATCGCCATGATGACGTGCGGACGACGAGGCGTCACGTCGCGGCATGGCCGAAACGTGGATTGGAACCAGTTCCATTTAACGGGAACGCCGGGGAAAATGCAAGATTTTGGGTATCCGTATTTTGCGGTTGATAGATGCTGCGCCGCCGGAACTTAGCCGATTTCCGATCGATTGTTGGTCCCTTCGTGACCGGCGCCCGTCTCGTGCTCCTGTCCTTGTTCCACTCAGGTGACTGCACTCTCCATCGGGATCGAAATTCCCGCTTCAAGACCACTGCGCGCGACGTGGTTGTCTTCGACTTCGAAGCCGTGCTTTTGAAAAAGAGGAACCAGGTCTGCGTGTGCAGCAGTCAATGTTAGATGCTTGTACCCACGTTCACGAGCGTAAGTCTCCATGTTGCTCACCAACACGCCAAATAGGCCCAATCCCCTGTGCGATTGGTGCCCGTAAGCACGGTCCGCAGGCGCGATTGGTCTATCAGGGTCACAAAACGTCACATCTCCGAGGTGCAGCTCGTCGCGATAGACGTCGGCTATCAGTAGTTCCATGAGGAGGTTCGCCTTGCGTGGAATCTCTCTCCATGCCTTCACCATCAGGATGTCTCGGATAGCGTCCTCACCGATAACCCTGCTTATGGCGACATGCAGCTTCGGGTCGTGGCGCTGAAAGTGACCGCGCAACTGCATGGGATCCACGTTCTTCCAATGTCTGGTGACGATGCGATTCCAGATGTTGCCACTCAGCGCATGCATGCCGAGAGGCTTGTCCTTGAGAATCTTCGAAAGCTCAGTCTTGTCGAACGTCTTGACGGTCACGCTGTCCCCAAAGCGCTCGCGCAACTGAAGCAGCGGAACGATATCTGCCAAGGTGGTCATTTTTATCTATCTTTCCAAGGTTCTCCGGCGCAGTGTTTCCGGTGCCAAGGGTTTCCCGATGTTAGTCCCTGATCGTATTGTCCCAATGCGGGAAGTCAATGCCGATGGCGGACATGCGATTGCGGGCATCGTTCAACGCGGCGATGAGCGCTGCCGCACGATCGACTTCCCTGCGACGGTATTCAAACACTTGCCGTTCGTCCTCGCCCTCGCCGTAATACACGGCGAATCCGAATCTGGCGCGATAGTCGCCAAACTCCGCGACGCAGCGGTAGGGTGCCATTGCCGCAGCGGCCGTATTTACCATTTGATAGTCGTTCAACTTGTCGATTGCCACGTGGATTTGCCCTCCGAGAGTTTTCCTATTCACGACGACCCGTCGCCTCAAAGAAACCATGCGCTCGCAGGTTCTTTCGTGTTTCTTCTTCGTCACACTTTGTGAAAAAGCCACTGCGAAGGCGCTGCCAGCCATAACATTGTAAGTACTGCAAAGTCACGACGTTTTCCTTCCCGATCGCCCGCTCTTCGTTGGTGGTCCGGCAATCGATTGTTTCGACAAGAGCAACCGGAGGATGCATTCTCGTCTATGCGGCCCCATGCTTACCTCCGCGCTGGTCGATCCGATTCGCAGGCAATCCCAATGTGAGGCCAACATAATAATTGTCTCCTTTCGGGCGAAGGACGTAGATGACGTAGCTTGCCATCGAGCGTTTTCCGAGCCGTTATGCGGCGTGAGGCACATCGAACACCATCACGGTTACTGTCATCTCCCGACTTGGATCGTCGCGATGATCGAAACGAAATGTCCAACTCGTCTCCGAACGCCGTTGCACAAATCTTCGGAACTTGGGATGGCTCTCCGTGCTCTCACTAACCTTTGCCAGTACATCGGTAAAATTTTTGTTGCGGTTGAAGATAACGATTGCAGATTTAGTGTCACGCCACGTCAAATATCCTAAGAGCTGGTCAATTGTCTCAAGATAGGCTTTCTCGCCCCGCCAGAATTTACACTCTGCGATGAATAAACTGCGACCGCGATCTTTGATTAGGATGTCCGTTTTTCCCTCGTAATTGAAAGTTTCGCCACTCGCCTGACCCTGGTAATGGCCGTTCAGTTGCACGAGAAAATGAGTTCTGATGGCCTCTTCATCGCTATGCGCAAAGGCGGCCGGACTGCATTCCATCACGCGAACCATGTTCGTCATGATATCGAGGATGTTGTTGTAATGATCGTCGGGCAGCGCCGGCTCTGGGGTAAAGCCAGCCATACTCGCGGGCGGCTGGGCCGGCGTGATTTTTTTGCGCACCGCGGGGCTGGCATAGGTGCCCGCTGCACCTTCTCGTTGCTTCATTGGGAACCCTAGATCGGCCACTAGGTTTCGGTCTTTCAAGAGCTTCTGCTTTCTGACGGTAATCTTGCCTTGCGCTTGGGAACATATCTTGCGGTTAAATTGTTCGGCAGTGGAACGAAGATTATTTAGGTTCGTCTCGATATCGGCAAGAGTGCTCTCGATTTGTTGCTTCACGTGCCCAGGCTCCAAGCTCGTTCCCTGGATCTGAATGAACAGGCTGCTTCCCCTAATCGTCCCGCGCGGTGGGTTCAGAGAAAACGTCGTGGGCTGAACGTAAAAGAACTGCTCGTCTCCTGAGAACGGGATCTCGACCTCAATGAGAGTGCCCGACACATGGAAAGGCCGGCTCCGGTCAGAAATGTAGCGGAAGGGATCGTGACTCACGTCAATTCGGGTTTCGCGCTGGTCAACGGATATCGCGTCCCGATCTATTTTCGGTACGTCCATGCCGTATTTTTTTTGAAAGTAGTCGATAAGTGCGTCGTCCGACGTGTTGAGAAGCTTGTCCGGGTGGTAAGCGTCAATCTCTTGATCAATGGCAATTCCCTGATGTTGCTCGACGCTGAACCAATTGCTCGTGCAGAAAAGCAAATCTGTACTTCCACGCACCAAGCCGAATGACATTTTGATTTCCTCTTCTTTTCTTTGGCCCGCTGTAGCGGGGAATTTAGTCAGGCCACTGCTTTCCAGCCGATCTCGTTTGCGTCGAAGTCGCCGTTAGGTTCACTAGCGGCGCGCCTGCACTCGTTCAACACGGTCCCGGCACGCTGCAAGTTTTCCGACTCACTAGTGCTTCAGAGCTACGATCGATACAGCGAGCGCGCAGAACGAGACAAGCACGGACGACACGGCGACCAACAACGTTGCCGTGTTCGTCATGCGAGCATAGTAGAAGCTCCGCATTCTCTCGATCATGGGTTCGGTGTCTTCCTCGCTCCGCAGCCCCTTCGGAAATTGCGCGCGAAATTCGGCGTGTACCTTGGCTTCGATGGCCTCATGAATCTCGCGGTTCCAGCTATCCGTCCAGGCCACGAACCATTGAACTAAGCGTCTCTTGTACATAAGGGAAATTGCCCCGTTTTCGTCGTCCTCGTGCGTCATCGCGGTCCGTAGGTAGCTCGCGAAGGCATTCACGCAGTGTTGCCACGATTTTTCCTATCCTACCGTTCCGTTCTCGCAATGACCGTACCACATCCCCTTGCTTGCGCTAGACAGCGCCGGGCGGCCGCAATGCGGGTAGCGAATCGTGATGGTTCCGCGGTTCCTCTTGCTTTCCTCAGTCACTCCGAAAACCCGACGACGGCGGAGCCGTATCCGGTGCGGGTCCATGCCGCAGCCCGAGCACGTCGAGATACGTGTCGAGCGAACGCTGCACCGATTCGGCGACCAGGCGCGTGATGTCGCCGTAGTTACCGCTGACGCAGGCTTTGTCGAGCGAGTCGTAGTAGGCAAGCCGCTCCTCTTTGCGGATGATCGCGGGCGGATAGCCCGCCTTCATCAACACGAAGTTGAGCAGTAGCCGTCCGGTCTGCCCCTTGCCATCGACGAACGGGTGGATCTTCACGAATCGCGTGTGCAGTTCCGCCGCACGCTGGACCGGATGCATGGCTCCGGCCTTCTCGTACCAGTCGATCAGCACGGCCATATCGACGGGCAGATGCATGAAGTCAGGCGGCGTCGTGCTCGCGCCCGCGATCACGACGTTCTCACGGCGATACCGGCCTGCCTCTTCAACGTCGATGCCTTTCAGCACGAGACTGTGGATGTTGCGGATCTGCCATTCCGACAGTGCTTCCGCCTTCGACACGATGTCCTCGACATAGACAATCGCGTCGCGATGGTTCGTCGCCTCGAAGTGTTCACGGAGGGACTTTCCGCCGACCGTGATGCCTTCCAGCACCACCTTCGTCTCGCGCAGCGTCAGCGTGTTGCCGTCGATCGCGTTCGAGTGATACGTCCATTCCAGCAGCAGCTTTTCGCGCAGCGAGGCAACCGTGTGCTGCGGCAGCGGGCGCGCAGCGTCGAGCGTCGCCTTGTCGGCGTCGATCGTGTTCAGCAGCGCGGCGGTTTGATTCGGCATTTGCGTCTCAGAGAGAGCTCAATTGAGGAACAGGATATATCCCTAATGGGGATGGTCAAGAGGGCTTTCGCTTTTGCTGTCATTGCAGGATATCAAGCACATACGATCGGCCCATATCGGGCATTGTGCGTGCGTCATGGAAAGTCATCCGGCAGAAGTCATTTGTCCAGCGCGCGAACGGCGATACTCAGCCGCGCTGCGAACTCCGCCCGCGTCATTCCCGGCCGATTCATCGCCACGCGCAACAGTTCCTGCTGGGGGAGTGCTGCGAGATCTTCCTCGATCTGGGCGATCTCCGACACGCGCATGCCGCATGTAAATCCGAGCAGCAGCACGAGCACGCCGCGCTCAGGATATCGGCTCGTCTCGTCGGTGACACGCAGTACACAAGATTTAAAGCGACGCCTACCGGCGTTGTAATGAAAAAGAAAGCATGTTACCGAATGGCCGGCTCGAACCGGTTCAGTGATCGCGCAAACGTTTCACTTTCGCCGGATCAGGCGGATAATGGCCACGCGCGGCAACGTCGAACAAATACAGCGAACCTGAGAGCACACGCGTCGTGAAAAAAACCGGATCTGCCGCGATGCCGATACGAGGTCGGCTGGCCGGTGCGCCGGATCGGGGTTGCCCGGTCCGGCGCGCGCCGGACACGCGCCTTCTCGCCTGTGTCATTCAATGCCTGCATCGTTTTCGCCCTGGTGCGCCGGGCATTCGATGCAACGCGTCCCGAACAAAACGCTTCCCGCTTCCCGAATTGCACTGATAATGGCGGCCCAGCGCGTGCGCTGCGAACAAAAAAGAACCTGAGAACCTGGATGATCGAAAGAAATAAAAGAGTTGCCACTGTGCTGGCACGGGGGCTGGCGTGTCTGTGCGCCGGATTGGCGTTTTCCGGCGCGAGTCACGCGCTGGAAGGCAAGGAATGGGACCTGATGGCCGCGATGGGCGATTACGCGGTGAAGAAGACGCCGCAGAACATGGCGCGCGTCAAGGCGCTGCTGAAGCGGGGTGCCCGCCCGTACAACAAGACGGCCACGCAGCCGTACGCGATGCCGGATGAGGAACTGACGCCGATGGGCCTCGCCGTCGTCAGCAGGGTGCCTGACGTGGTGGGGTTGTTCCTCGCGTCTGGGGTCGCGATCAACATGCCGATGTCGCCGGACGGCCCGACGCTGCTGACGTACACGATCAGCAATTTGTCGCTTGGCGAGGCCAAGCCGGAGCAGATCGAAACGGTGCGGCTGCTGATCAACGCCGGCGCGAACGTCAACGTGATCGCGCCGAACGGCGAAACGCCGCTCGAGACGGCTGCGAGCGCCCACACGCCTTCGCTCGAGCTGGTCCGGATGCTGCTGAAGGCCGGCGCCAACCCGCGCGCCGCCGACCGGAGCGGCCGCACGATCCTGTTCGGTCGAGTCGCTTCGGATCTCACGATGCTGAAGACGCTGGTCGACGGCGGCGCGGACCCCTATGCGCATTCAAATTCCGGGGCGTCGCCGCTGACCTTCGTCTGCGAGCGGGGCTATGAACTCATTGGCCAGCCCGACCCGACGGCGGCCGAGCGTATCGCGATCCTGCACAAGCCCGGCACGCCGGTCGAACCCCCGAGGCCCACGGGCCCGGTCAAGAGCGTCCCGACGCCGTTGCTCTACGCGGCAATGGCGCACAACCCCGATTGCGTCAAGGCGCTGCTCGAAGCGGGCGCGAATCCCGACGCGCCGGCAATGAGCGGCGACGTCGACGGCAGCGACTATGCAGGCAGCGTGCGCGAGGTTGTCGCGCGCAAGGCGAAGTCCGCGCCGGATCTGTTCGACGCGGTGGCCGCTGCGCTGATCGAGCGGGCGCCGCGCCAGTAATCGCGCGGCCTTGCGCGATGCGCTGTCGACGGGTTGCCCGGTTGCGGCGTCGCGGACCGATGCCGCCTGCGCGCGCAAGGCCGCCGTCCTTCGTCGGCGCTGTCGCGCCGATTTTTTGCAGTGGTGTTCAACTACGGAGAAACCAGACCATGAAACGAATGGCACTTGCCGCGCTTGCCCTGACGATCGCATCGGGCGCATTCGCCGCCAAAGGCGAAATCAAGGTGTCGGCCGAGCAGATGATTGCGGCCTACACGGGTGCGGGCGGCGACAAGTACTTCGACAAGCCGATTGCGCTGACCGGCACGTTGCTCGGCTTCCAGCAGGGCTTCACGGGCGCGACGTTTGCCGAGATCGGAGAGGGCGAGGACGCCGAGCAGGCCGTGCGCGCGACCTTCGCCGACACGGCGAACGAGCAGAAGGCGCAACGCCTGGTCGGCAAACAGGTCACGCTGCACTGCCGCGCGGACGTCGCGTCGGGCATCGCGACGGCGAGCAACTGCCGGCTGAAATAACACACGGAGCGGCGGGTTTCGGCCCGTCGTTCCGCGCGCGCGGCTGACGCGGCCGCGACAGGCCGGCCGCGCCTCCCTCCTTCCCCATGCTTCACTCGACGTCTTCGTCGTCCACGTATTCGTTCCCCTCATCGTCCCCATTGCGCCCCGGTGCCGCATACGCGCTCGCCTGCTCCAGCAGCCACGCCCTGAACAGCTCCAGCGGCTTGCTGTGGCTGAACTCCGTCGGGTAGACGAGGTAGTACGCGGAATCCTCGGCCGTCGCCGCGTCGATCGGCATGACCAGGCCGAGCTGCTGCAACTGCCCCTCGACGAAGAACTTCGGCACGAGCGCGATGCCGAGCCCGGCCTGCGCGGCGCTGATCAGCATCGTATGCAGCTCGTAGCGCACGCCGTGCATCGTGCGGGTGTCCTCGACGCCGAGCGTCTCGAACCATTGCGCCCACGCGCCGGGGCGCGTCGTCGAGTGCAGCAGCGGATACGCGAGCAGGTCCTGCGCATGCGTCACCGGCCCGTCGAGCAGCGCCGGCGAGCAGATCGGCACGACTTCCTCGCCGAACAGGTAATCGGCCGACGTGCCGGGCCAGGTCGGCTTGCCGTAATGGATCGCCGCCTCGAAGTGGGTGTCCTCGAACGAGAACAGGTCGGTGCGGCTGCCCATGTTCACGCGCACGTCGGGCGTGCGGTCGTAGAAGTTCTTGATGCGCGGGATCAGCCAGTGCGACGCGAACGTCGGCAGCACCGCAAGCTCCAGATAGCCGCCGCCGCTGCCGTGCGCGATGATCGACAGCGTGTCGCGGTCGAGCGTCTCGAGCGCGCGGCGCACCTGGGTGCCGTACAGCTTGCCCGCGCGGGTCAGCACCACGCGCTGCTTCACGCGCGCGAACAGCCGCACGCCGAGGCTCGCTTCGAGCGTCGCGATCTGCCGCGACACCGCGCTTTCGGTCAGGAACAGCTCCTTCGCCGCGTGCGTGAAGCTCTCGTGGCGCGCGGCGGCCTCGAAGGCCACCAGCGCGCCCATGTTCGGAATCTTGAATTTGCGCATGAGGGTCGTTTCGTCTGACGAACGGGCCGGCATCGCACCGGGCGGGACGCCGGGGGAAATGTCGCCGATTGTTCCAAAAACTCATTACGTGTCAATTTAATCTCGCTTTACGCCCGCCTGCAACCATTTGAATAATGCATCCCACGCAAGGTCGGGCGTCCATCGGGCGGCTGGCCGACGAGTCGCCGGCACCGTTGCCGGCCGGTCCCCCCGAAGAGAAACAAGATGCGCAATCCGAATATCGAGAGCTTGCTGACGAAGCTGCTGGGACAGGCGAAAACCGACGCCCTGTTCGCGACCCTGAACATGCCGGCCATCCTCGAGGAATGGGAAGACGGCGTCGTGACGCGCGCGGAAATCGCGCAGGCGATGAACATGGCGCTGTTCGAGGGGCTGCTCGAACGCTCGCCGAACGGCCGCGCATACACGGCCGACGCGATCGGCAACGGTGGCGCGGTGTATTTCGATCACGGCGCGCTGCGCACGGTGCGCTGGCCGCACACCGGCGCGCTGCCGCCGGGCGAGGCCGCGTTCACGCGCATCCTGCGTCCGCTCGGCTTCCGCCTGAACGGCCGCTATCCGCTCGACAAGCTCGGCATGACGGGCCGCGCGTACGCGCACGAGGATGCGCCCGACGAGATCGCGCAGTTCTTCGTCAGCGAGCTGCATCCGGAGCGCTTCTCGAAGGAATTCCAGCAGGCGGTGACGAACGTCGTGAGCTCGTCGCGCGATCCGCTGAGCCCGGCCGCCGTCGCGCTGCTGTGGGAGATCGAGCGCGAAGGCTGGCTGTCGCTCGACGCCGCGCACGCGCTGCTGCCGGAGATCGTCGGCGCGTTCGCGCGCCAGCATGACGTGCCGCGCGATCTCGACTACGACACGCTGCTGCTCGAATCGGCGGAAATGGCGTGGATCGCGACCGAAGGCAACGCATTCAACCATGCGACCGACCGTGTCGCCGACGTGTTCCGGCTGTCCGACGACGAGAAGGCGAAGGGCCGGCCGATGAAGCCGGAAGTCGAGCGTTCGCGCTCGGGCCGCGTGTTCCAGACCGCGTATCGCGCGGACGTCGTCGAGCGCGAGTTCAGGACGCGCGACGGCGCGCTGGTCAAGCGCAGCGTGCCCGGCTCGTTCTACGAATTCATCACGCGCAAGCGCACGTTCGACCAGGCGCAGCGCCGCTGGGTGACCGACCTGCGCTTCGATGCCGGCAACGCGCAGGGCATCTTCAAGATGACCGCGAACGCCGCGAAATAATCGTGAAGCGCGCGACTCCGATCGAAGTCGGGCAGGAACTGCTCGATACGCTCGCGGCCGACCTGCGCACCGCGATGCGCGGCGAGGTGCGTTTCGATGCCGGCACGAAGGCGCTCTATGCGTCCGACGCGTCGAACTACCGGCAGGTGCCGCTCGGCGTCGTCGTGCCGGCCGACGCGGACGATCTCGCCGCGGCGCTCGGTGTGTGCCGGCGCTTCGACGTGCCGTTCCTGACGCGCGGCGGCGGCACGTCGCAGAACGGGCAGGGCGTGAACGTCGCGGTAATCGCCGACGCGAGCAAGTACTTCAACCGCGTCGTGTCGGTCGATCCGGACGCGCAGACGGCGATCGTCGAGCCGGGCGTCGTGTGCGACACGCTGCGCGACGCGGCCGAGGCGCACGGCCTGACGTTCGCGCCGGACCCGGCGACCCATAGCCGCTGCACGCTCGGCGGGATGATCGCGAACAACTCGTGCGGCGCGCATTCGGTGATGGCCGGCAAGACGGTCGAGAACGTCGAGGCGCTCGAGATCCTCACTTATGACGGCGCGCGCTTCTGGGTCGGCCCGACGCCCGAGCACGAGCTCGACGCGATCGTCGCGGAAGGCGGCCGGCGCGGCGAGATCTACCGCCGCTTGCGCGACCTGCGCGACCGCTACGCGGACCGCATCCGCAACGAGTTTCCGCAGATCAAGCGGCGCGTGTCCGGCTTCAACCTCGACCAGCTCCTGCCGGAGAACGGCTTCAACGTCGCGCGCGCGCTGGTCGGCACCGAAGGAACGTGCGCGATCACGTTGCAGGCCAAGGTGCGGCTCGTGCACAGCCCGTCGTGCCGCGTGCTGCTCGTGCTCGGCTTCACCGACATCTTCACCGCGGCGGACGCGGTGCCGCATTACAACCGCTTCGCGCCGATCGCGATCGAAGGGCTCGACCGCGCGATCATCCGCGGGCTGCAGGCGCGCGGGCTGAAGGCCGACGAAATCGCGCTGCTGCCGCCGGGCGACGCGTGGGTCGTGCTGGAGTTCGGCGCGGATACCGTCGATGCGGCGCTCGCGCAGGCGCGTGAAGCCGACGCGTATTTCAACGGCGGCGGCGCGGGGCCGGACGTGAGCGGCTTCGTCGTCACGGAGAAGGCGAAGCAGCAGAAGATCTGGTCGATCCGCGAAACGGGCGCGTCGGCCGTCGCGCTGTCGGTCGATCCGTCGAAACCCGACCCGGTCGCCGGCTGGGAGGACGCGGCCGTCGATCCGCTGCGGCTCGGCGATTACCTGCGCGCGTTCCAGGCGCTCGTCGACCGCTACGGCTACGAAACCTGCCTGTACGGCCACTTCGGCGACGGCTGCGTGCATGCGCGGATCACGTTCGACCTGCGCAGCGCGGAAGGCGTGCAGGTGTGGCGCGGCTTCCTGCGCGAGGCGGCGCAGCTCGTGGTCGACTTCGGCGGCTCGCTGTCCGGCGAGCACGGCGATGGCCAGGCGAAGGCCGAGTTCCTGCCGATCATGTACGGCCCGGAGCTGATGCAGGCGATGGCCGAGTTCAAGGCGATCTGGGACCCGGCGAACCGGCTGAACCCCGGCAAGGTGATCAATGCGTACCGCGCCGACGAGAACCTGCGGCTCGGCCCCGCGTACAAGCCGGTGACGCTGCAGACGAAGCTGACCTTCACGAGCCCCGAGGGCGACGGGATGCAGCGCGCGATCGAGCGCTGCATCGGCATGGGCAAGTGCCGCTCGCTCGACGGCGGCACGATGTGCCCGAGCTATCGCGCGACGCGCGAGGAGAAGTTCTCGACGCGCGGCCGCGCGCACCTGTTCTGGGAGATGCTGCAGGGCGACGTGATCAAGGACGGCTGGAACAGCGCCGAGGTCAAGGAAGCGCTCGATGCGTGCCTCGGGTGCAAAGGCTGCAAGTCCGATTGTCCGACGCATACCGACATGGCGTCGTACAAGGCGGAATTCATGTCGCACTACTACGAAACGCATCGTCGGCCGCGGCAGGCGATGTTCATGGGGAGGATCGGACAATGGGCGCCGCTGGCGAGCCGTTTTCCTCGGCTTACGAATTTTATGACCTCGACCCCGCCCTTGGCGCGTATCGGCAAGTGGCTCGCGGGCATCGCGCCGCAGCGGGCGCTGCCGGCGTTCGCGCCGCGTCCGTTCCGGGCGATCGCGAAGCGGCGCGGGATCGGGCAGCGCACGGGCGCGGCGCCGGCCCGCAACAAGGTGATTCTGTGGGTTGATACGTTCAACGAGCATTTCTCGCCCGACATCGCGGCGGCTGCGGTCGACGTGCTGACCGCGCTCGGCTACGACGTGACGTTGCCGAAAAAGCGCCTGTGCTGCGGCCGGCCGCTGTACGACTACGGCCTGCTCGACGAGGCGCGCGCGCTGCTGCGCACGGCGGTCGACGAGCTCGCCGGCGAGATCGGCGCGGGCGTGCCGGTCGTCGGGCTCGAGCCCGGCTGCCTGTCGGTGTTCAAGGACGAACTGCTGAAGCAGCTTCCCGACGAACCGCTCGCGAAGCGCCTCGCCGCGCAGACGTTCCTGTTCTCCGATTTCGTCGCGCAGGCGGAATTCGCGTGGCCCCGGCTCGATGCGGACGTGATCGTCCACGGGCACTGCCATCAGAAATCGCTGTTCGGGATGCAGGGCGAAACCGCGCTGCTCGACAAGCTCGGCGTGCGCTGGAAACTGCTCGACGCGGGTTGCTGCGGGATGTCGGGGTCGTTCGGCTTCAACGAGGACCATTACGACCTGTCGATGAAGATCGGCGAAGGCAAGCTGCTGCCGCTCGTGCGGCAGGCGAGCGCGGATGCGATCGTCGTCACCAACGGCTTCAGCTGCCGCGAGCAGATCGAGCAAGGCGCGGGCCGCACGCCGCTGCATATCGCGCAGCTCGCGAAACGGGCGCTCGGGGTGTGACCGCAGGCGGCGGGCGGCGCGAAGACGCCGCGCGGCCCGCGCGCCGGTTCGTCGCGATGCGTGTCAATCGCGCGGCGCGGTCGCGTCGCGCAGCGTCTTCGCATCGTAGCGGCGCGTCGCGTCCTGCGCCTCGCCGGGTGCGGTGACGCGGAAGGACGCCGGATCGGCGCCGTCGATCTCGACGAGGCTCACGTACCCGACGATATACGCATGGTTGCGGTCGCGCGCGAAATCGTCGTCGAGAAATTCGAGCGTCGGCACATGCACGCGCTTCGCCGACATCGGCCGGCGGCCGAAGAACAGCTTGTCGCCGGCGCGCAGGAATTGCGGGTGAAGCACCTGCAGCGCGGTGTGCGGCACGTCGACGTTCAGCGGCTTGCCGTCGCAGAACAGATGCTCGCCGTCCCACGCGTAGCTGCCTTCGATGTGCAACCGATCGGGATCGATGCCTTTCTTGACGACGCCGAGGTGAAAGGCGCGCGTCGCGTCGCGGGCCCAGCCGCCCGACAGCACGCGGAACGCGGCCGGGTCGGCGCCGCGCAACGGCTGCGGCTGCGATGGCGTGAACGCGTAGAAGACGGCGGCGCCGTCCGTGAAGTAGTACTTGCCGAGCACGCGCAGCGCGTCGATCGGCTGGTCCGAGAACCGGGTCAGCTCGATCGCGGAGTCGGCGCCGTAGCGAGTCATCCAGTGGATGCCGTGCGCGTCGCCGCATAGCCATTCACTGAGCCCGAAATCGAACAGGGTTTCGCGCGCGGCGAAGGTCGCGGGATCGAATCCGGTCAGCCGGGCATCGTGGAACCGGACCGTCGTTTCCTGCGACGGCTGCCGCTGCCGATGCCACCAGTAATCCTGCAGCTCGGGGCGTGCCGTGAAGAACCCGCGCCAGTCGTCGACGAGCCGCGCGTCCTGCACCGTCTGGCGCTCACCGTTGTCGATCGGGCCGAGACGATCGGTGACGCGCATCAAGCCCGCTTCGTCGGGGCCGCACACGAAGCTCGCGCGATCGATGTCCTTCGGGCGGCCGTAGTAATAGACGCGATTCGCATCGGCGAAGTAGTTGCCCGGGAAGCCCACCGCGCTCGGACCATGCGATCCGGCAACGCGCCGGCCGGTGACGTAGATGGATTCGTCGTCGACCGCGACGTATTCGTGCTCGCGCATCTCGAATGCCACGCCGCCCGTTCCGGGCCTGTTCCAGGTTTCGTAGACGAGCGGCCGGAACGCATGCGGGCTGCGCGTGCGAATGGTCTTGCCGGTGATGTAGTACGCCTGGCGCGCGTCGCGCGCATAGCGCTGGTTCAGCACCTCGAACGTGTCGAGATCGGCGTCCTCGATCCGGTAGTAATACTCGCGGACAATCGCGCGGCCGAGCTGCCCCTGCACGATCACGTGGACGCCGTCCGTGAACCAGCGGCCCGCGATGCAGCGGAACGCATGCGGCCGTTCGATCGGCAGCGGCTTGCCGTCCCTGGTCCACAGCGGCTGACCGTGCGAGCGGCGGATTACGGTGTCGCCGTCGATCGCGTAGTCGGGATGGTTGGTCTCTTGCGGCGGCTGGCTCGACATCGTGCGGTTCGCTCGAGGAACGGAGGAGGCCGTAGTATGCCTGGAAGGTTGGCAACGTGATGGCTATTGCTCACGACATGATTCCGATTTGCGTCGTCGAATCGCGGGGCGGGACTTCGCGATTTCGTCGAGAAACGCGAGCGCTGCCGCTTCCAGCTGACCGATGCCCGGCATCTCGACCGGGAAATGCCCGCAGCCGTCGAGCATCACGAGCTGCTTCGGCGCTCGCAGCCGCGTGAAGAACGGCAGACTCGACTCGATCGGCGTCCAGCGGTCGGCAGCCGGGTGCACGAGCGACACCGGGCACACGTCGAACTGCTCGGGTTCGATGTCCGGCCGCACCGCAAAGATCGACGCCATGAACGCGATGGGCACGCGAACGTTGCCGCCGCATGGATCGGCGGCAACGATCCGGTTCAGCGCGTCGTCGTTCGCCATTGCGCCCATCCGCGTAAACCATTTGACCGGCAACCGTAGACCGCCCGCCAGCCGCGCGGCAAGCGGCAGCAGCGGCATCATGCCATGCCGTACCAGCCTGTTGCGGGCGAACTGGCGTCGCACGAGCGGTGTGCGCGGGTCGGCCAAGGTGGTCGCGATGACGCCCGCTGCGATATCGGGGCCGAGCCGCGCGGCGCACAGATACGCAAGGTAGCCGCCAAGGCTGCCGCCGAAGAATGCGACGCGCCGCCCGGTGCGTGCGTGTTCGGCGCGGGCGAGATCGCAGATCAAGTCGACCCAGACCGGATATCGGACAAGCGTGTGGGGCGAGCGGGTGAGGCCGTAACCCGGCAGGTCCGGCGCGATCACGTTGTGGCCGGCGCGATGCAGCAGCCGGCCGAGCGGCGCGAACAATCGGCCGTAGCCGCCGGCGCCGTGCACGAGCATCACCGTGAGCGCGGCGTCGGGCGCGTCGAAGCGATCGACATGGATGGCCGCGCCGCGCCATTCGTGCCAGGCCTCGCGTGGCGCCGTGGCTGCATCGATCCGCGCGTGCAGCGGGAAATGCGGCTGGTAGCGCAACCAGCAGGTTTGCGTCTCGTAACTGTCGGAAAACATGGCGGCGGAAAATCGATGGAGGGCGTCGACGCCGGGCCGGGCGTCGACGTCCACGCGTCAATACGGAAACGCGTCGGCAGCGAAGGCCGACTGCTGACGTTTCAGCTCCTTCAGCCAGCGTTTCAGGCTCCCGACGTCGTCGAACAGCGGCATCTCTTCCTTCAGACTGCGAATGTCCTGCTCGCGCCCGACGATTTCACGCGCGAGATTGACCAACACCGTGTCGGGAGAGACTTCGACGTACGGAGAAAGTCCGTAGGTGAGCCTGAGGTGGGATTCCACGTGCCGGATTTCCTGGTCGAGTTCGGCGACTTGCTCCTTGAGTATCTTGTTGTAGTGCTTCAGGCGATCTTCGCTGATCTGGTTGATCGCGTGCTGGTCGATGTGCTCGAGTTCGAGCTGCAGTTCCAGCAGTTTCAGCAGATCGTGCTTGTCGTAAGCCTGGTTCACGCGCTGCATCAGCGCAGTCTTGCGCTCGCGTTCCAGCGGATCGGGCTCCCGATCGGGATGCAGCGCGCTGGCGAGCTTGCGATAGACGTCACGGATCGACTGGCTCAGCTCGACCTGTTCAGCTTGTTGCTGCGACTCCTTGGCAAGCTGCTTCGCCGATTTTTGCCGTTCGGCCCGCCGCGCTTCCCGCGCCCGCCTGTTGGCCTCATCCCGAGCCCGCTGTTGTTCCAGCTTCGCCCGGACGTGTTGCAGGACTTCGTCATGCGCGCTCATGTCGAGGTCGTCGTCGAGCTCGACGCCGAGCATCGCCTCCAGCTCGGCCTTCATCGTCGCGAATTCGGCGGCGACTTCGGCGTCGTAGTCGGTTCCGCCATGCCGGTTGTAGATGGCCTTCAACTGCGCGTCGGCGTTTGCGTCGAGCAGGTCGCCGGCGATGTTGGCGATCAGCGTCGAGATCGTGCGTTGCTCGGCCTTGGTCAAGCCTTTCCGGGCGCTTGCCTCGTCGAGCCGGAAAGCCATCGTGGTGCGCAGATCCGTCCACGCGCGTTCGAGCGGCAACAGCTCGTCGACATATCGCTTCTGGAACGCGGGAATGACGTGCTCCCATGCCGACAGGCGCTTGCGGCGCTTCTCGATTTGCTTGATCAGTGCGTTGAATGCCTTCTGCCCCTTGGACAGGACGGTCTTGCCGGAGTCCGGCGCGATGCTGACGGACCGGCTGTTTGTGCGGGGCATGGCGGTTCCTCTTGGTGGCTGCGGTGCATGAAACAAAGGGCCATTCTAGCGCCTGAACGGCTGACGCTTGCCGCCTGCCGGATCGCGCGTTGCCGCGACTTGATGACTATTGCGCACAACGTAGTTCCGATATTTCGTTTGCTGCGCGGGTATTGGCTACCCACAATCGGCTCACCTCTTTCGCGGTGAAAGGCTCCCGGAGACGGAGCCGCGCTGCGCATCCGCTCCCCCCCAGACCGAAGGAATGCCCCGATGAAATTCCGAATTCGCTCTCTTTCCGGCGCGGCGCTGGCCGTGGCGACACTCGTGCTCCCGGCCGGCGCGGCCCTTGCGCAGGAGACGGTCGTCAAGGTCGGCGTCGCCGGTCCGCTGACGGGCGGCGGCGCCGCGTACGGCAAGGACATCGAGAACGGCGTGCGCATGGCGGTCGACGAGGCGAACGCGGCGCGCCCGACGATCGGCGGCAAGCCGGTGAAGTTCGTCGTCGCGTCGCAGGACGACCAGAGCGATCCGCGCGCCGGCGTGCAGGCCGCGCAGCAGCTGACCGATGCGCAGGTCGCGGTCGTGATCGGCCACTTCAATTCGGGCACGACGCTGCCCGCGTCGAAGATCTACGCGAAGGCGGGCATTCCGATGATCACGCCGTCCGCGACCAATCCGGAGATCACGCGCGCGGGCCTCGGCACCGTGTATCGCGTGATCGCGACCGACACGCAGAACGCCGGCAACGCGGGCGCGTATGCGGCGAGCGTCACGAAGGCGAAGCGCATCGCGATCATCGACGACCGCACCGCGTTCGGCCAGGGCGAAGCCGACGAGTTCGAGAAGGCGGTGAAGGCGAGCGGCGGCACGATCGTCACGCGCGAGTTCACCAACGACAAGGCCGTCGACTTCAGCGCGCAGCTCACGAAGATCAAGAGCGTCAACGCCGATCTCGTGTTCTTCGGCGGCCTCGACGCGCAGGCGGCGATGCTCGTCAAGCGGATGCGCCAGCTCGGCATCAAGGCGCAGTTCCTCGCCGGCGGCGGCGTGATGAACGCGAACTTCATCCGGCTCGCCGGCGGCGCGGCGGAAGGCGCATCGGTGTGGGAGTACGGCCAGCCGCTGTCGCGCCTCGAGAAAGGCAAGACCTTCGAGACGAAATTCCGGCAGAAGTACGGCGTCGACATGCTCGCGTATGCGCCGTTCGCGTATGACGCGACGTGGATCGCGATCAAGGCGATGGAGAAGGCGAATTCGACGAAGCCCGCGGATTTCAACGGCGCGCTGAAGCGCACCAGCTACGACGGCATCACCGGCACGATCGCGTTCACGGACACCGGCGACCTGAAGAACCCGAGCTCGACGCTGTATGAAGTGAAGAACGCCGCGTGGCAGCCGGTGACGACGAAGTCGGCGAATTGAGCGGACGGGCCGGCGGCGCGCGCGACGCTTTCCCGCCGGTTCCGTCCATGCTGAAATACCGCAAGCAGTCCGGCGCGCACGGCGCGCCGCGCCAATCATCCGCAATCTGGAGTCAGTCGTGAGTTCTAAAGTCGTAATCGTCGGCGGCGGCGTCATCGGCAGCTCGATCGCCTACTTCCTGCGCGCATCCGATCCGACGGTAGCCGTGACCGTGATCGAGCGCGATCCGACCTATGCGAAATCGTCGTCGGCGCTGTCGGCCGCGTCGATCCGCCAGCAGTTCTCGACGCCGCTGTCGATCGAGATGTCGCTGTACGGCATCGAATTCCTGCGCACCCTCGGCGAGCGGCTCGAAGTCGACGGCCACCGGCCGTCGATCGATCTGCACGAGGGCGGCTACCTGTTTCTCGCGACGCCGGCCGGCGACGCGACGCTGCGCGAGAACCACGCGCTGCAGACGCGTCTCGGCGCGGACATCCGCCTGATGGATCGCGACGCGCTGAAGGCGACGTTTCCGTGGCTGAACGTCGACGATCTCGCGTCGGGCGCGTATGGCGTCAGCGGCGAAGGCTGGTTCGACGGCTACGGGCTCGTGCAGGCGCTGCGCAAGAAGGCGCAGGCGCTCGGCGCGCGCTATGTGCCGGCGGACGTGACGGGCGTCGTGCGCGACGGCCGCAAGGTCACGCACGTCGTCACGCGCGACGGCGAGCGCCATGCGTGCGACACGCTGGTCAACGCGGCCGGCGCGTGGTCGCGCCCGCTGTCCGCGATGATGGGCATCGACATTCCGGTCTACGCGCGGCGGCGCAGCATCTTCAACGTGTCGTCGCCGGCGAAGCTGGCGGCGTGCCCGCTGCTGATCGATCCGACCGGCGTGTATTTCCGGCCGGAGGGCAAGACCTATATCTGCGGCACGTCGCCGAGCCCGGACAAGGACCCGGACGACCTGCCGCTCGACGAAGTCGATCACGACCTGTTCGACGAAGTGATCTGGCCGACGCTCGCGCATCGCGTGCCGGAATTCGAGGCGCTGCGCGTCGAGCACTGCTGGTCCGGCTATTACGAGTACAACGTGTTCGATCACAACGCGATCATCGGCTATCACCCGGATCTCGATAACTGCGTGTTCGCGAATGGGTATAGCGGGCACGGGTTGCAGCAAGGGCCCGCGACGGGGCGCGGCGTCAGCGAGCTGATCCTCGGCGGACGCTATGCGACGCTCGACCTGTCGCCGCTCGGCTGGGAACGGGTGCTCGAGAACCGGCCGATCGTCGAAAAGAACGTCGTGTAGTGCAAGTGCGGTAGTGCGAGCGGCGTGGCCGTCCAGTGTGGTGGACGGATCTCTCCTTGTGTCACCGATTGGCCCGACGTTGTCGGGCCTTTTTTCAGATTCTTCCCGGATCAGCGCGAGTGGCCTTGCTCATTCGCATGCTTCAGCATGGATTTGAGCCGCTCCAGCAGGCTTTTTGCGTGCGCCATGAAATTGACGTCGGCGGTAGTGGCATCGTTGGTGCGGGAAAGGTTATCGGCCATCGCGCGATAAGCGCTCGCGGGGCTGGCCTGGCCGCCCGCGCCCGCTTGCGAAAGCGCGCCTGATGGCGAGATGGCGTCACCAGCGGTCGTCGGATTCCCGGTCGTGGCTTCCGTCACCGCCGTCGAAGCATCCAGCGACGCGGCATTGACGCTTGCGGCGGCCTCTGACGCGCCGTCAACCGCCGCCGCCATGTTGTTCGCGTTTCCTGCGGCTCCCGACGAGGTCGGCGAATCAACGGACACGTCGGCACCCAGCGTTTTTCCTGCAGCCTGATATTGCTCAACGAGGCCCTTCACTTCTTTTAACATCGCCGCGAGCTGCTTGGGCGACAGCCCGAGCATTGCCAGCTTTCGCAGCATGTCCTCAATCTCTTCCAGGCGCCTGCGCGCATACTCTTTCGCGCTTTGCGCCGATGACCGTCCAAGGTCGCTCAAGGCCACGCGAACCTGCTCGTTCCGCTTGAGCAAGTCACGAAGGGAAGACTCCGGGCTCGTCGAGTCGTCTGCTTTTCTGGAACTCTCGCGCTCGGGAACGGGGTAGGCGTAGGTGCTGCTGGAATAGTCGGTGGCCTTGATCGTCATGGAACCCTCGTTTTTGGCGGCGGCACCGGACGGACAACGCGAAGCCGGCCCCGCCGCTGCAATGAATGTATTTTGTAATGTTCATTAACGGCAGCAAACGGTTCGGGTTTAGGGCGCGGGTTTCTCGACCTTGAGCCATTCAGTTCCGGGGCGTTCGTGGAAGATGCGCAAGGCAACCTACTCGCTTGCCGGCCAGAGGGCAGGGCCTATATTTGCGGAACGTCGCCGAGCCGGGACAAGGATCCGGACGACCTGCCCGATGGCGTGGGACGAGGCGCGTTCATACCATCTTCGCGGATTTACGGGGGTGCCGCCGGCCGGTCCGTTGTCGCCGTCAGTTCTCTTCCCGCATCGATGGCGTAATCGTGATGCCTACCAGCAATCCTTCCGGCCCGATGAACCGACTGACGGTCTGGCCCCACGGCTCAATGCGGTTCCTGACCAGCATCCGATACCCGCGTGATTCAAGTTCCGCCGTCGCCGCTTCGACGTTCTCGACATCAAACTCGATCCAGGCTTGGGGGATGGGTACGTCACGAGGCCACGAATCCGCGCCGAAGCACGACTGAGCGGCCTGAGAGAGCGGCCACAAGGCGAACGTGTTCGCGCCTTTCAGACTTTCCGTATGGAGGTAGCCGCCTTTCTCTTCCTTGAAGGGGATGCCGAAGGCCCGACTGTAGAGCTCGCGGCTGGCCTGGGCGTCGATCACGATCGGGCCGAAGCCTGCGATGAACAAGGCCGTGGTTTTGGGGATCGTTTCCATGGCTTCTCCGTTGCCGCGAACAAGCGGCGCCACGAGATTTTGGACGCAGCCAACCGGAGCACCCTATCGCATGGCGCCAGCTGAACGGCCAGTGTCTTCCCTCGCCGAGCGCCCGGCAACGGATTCCGCGTCAGCGCGCGACGAGGTTGATCGCCACGATTTCGTATCCGGTGTCGGCGTGCTGGTTCGCCGCTTTTTTCGCTTCCTCATACGAGAGAAAGGACATGGCGTCTTCAATCGCCGGTGCTATGCCGATATCTCCGTCTTCGGCACAGCAGAGGAAGTGCTCACCGGTTTTCACGACATAGATGGTCGTCATGTCTCCCTCCAAGGGTTGCAGGGGAATTTCCAGTCTAGCAGGCGGGAAGGGGGTGGGCGGTTCGAGGACTATAGTGGACATTGTTTCTGCACCTTTGAGCCAACCGCTTTCCCACGAAGGCTGACATGAGGTCAAGCAATGCAACTTCAAACCGGTAACCTGTTCAGCCCCGAAGGGAAGGGCGGCGGCGATGAGCGGATCGATGTGCTCGTCACGGGGCAACGCCTGAACGTGGAGCGGATCGTGTCGATGGGACACGCGAGTCCCGAGGGATTCTGGTATGACGATTCGCGCGCCGAATGGGTTGCGCTGCTGTCGGGCGCGGCCGTGCTCGAGTTCGAAGAGGATGCGACGCTGCACGAGATGCGTCCCGGCGACTATGTGCTGATCGAGCCGCATTGCCGGCATCGCGTCGCGTGGACGCATGCGGAAGAGCAGACTGTCTGGCTTGCGATTTATCACGAACGGTGAGTCGGGCGCCGACAGTCTGCCTCGCGTTCGCCGGTAATTATGGTAGCCCTCGGGCTACATAATTCTCAGTTTCGTCGGTCTTGGTGTCCCGGGGGCTACAAATGACAACACTGTCCGATGTCGGAGAGACCGACTCGCGTGACGAAGTCGAGCCCAGCGTTCGATGATGCGCGCGCGCCCCATGCCTACCGTGCGTTGCCTTGATACCCGGCCCGGAGCGCGTCCACGACAAGTTCTACTGCCCGCGACGACTTGCGCCGGCTCGGGTAATAGACGTGATGTCCGTCAAAGGTCGGAAACCAGTCCTCCAGAACCCAGTCGAGCCGGCCGGCTTCGACGTGAGGCTCAACCAGATCCTTCGGTACATAGGCGAGGCCGAAGCCGGCCAGTGCGGCGTCGACCATCTGGTAGACGTTGTTGAACGTCAACTGCCCTTCGACGCGGACTTGCAGCTCGCGTCGCCCCTTGCTCAGTTCCCACGACAGCAACGCGTTTCGCGTCGGCAATCGAAGATTGATGCAATTGTGCCGCGTCAGGTCTTGCGGCGTTTTCGTCACGGGTCGAGACGACAGATAGTCTGGAGAACCCACGATCGCCATCGTCATATCCGGGGCGATGCGCATCGCGATCATGTCCTTGGCCACCTGGTCGCCGAGCCGTACGCCAATGTCGTAGCGATCGGCGACGAGGTCGGTCAGCCCATAGTCGTTCACCAGTTCGATCTTGAGCGCCGGGTATTGACGGAGCAAGGCTTGCACCCGCGGCCAGACGTACGTGTTCGCAGCGTAGTCGGTGGTCGTGATCCGGACGTTGCCGGCCGGCTGATCGGTCATTGCACGCAGCGATTCAAGCTCTGCCTCGATCTCCTGAAAGCGCGGGCCGACCGACGTAAGCAACCGCTCGCCGGCCTCGGTCGGCGACACGCTGCGGGTCGTGCGCGTCAGCAACGGAATGCCCATCCGTCCCTCGAGCGCGCGCACGGTACGGCTCAACGCCGACTGAGACACGCCAAGCTGCGCGGCCGCCCGCGTGAAATTGCGCTCGCGCGCGACCGTCATGAACGCAACCAGATCGTTGAAGTCTTCCATTGATTGATGCACCAGAGCATAGGCCTATGCCGATTTTGCCACCTAGTCGCATGAATCGCGACACATTAGAGTTGGATCACTGGCCGCTGGAACGACGCATGCGGCACCTTTTCTGGAGAGGACAACATCATGGAATTGAAGCGCGCGGGCTCGCAGCCCTCGATCAAAGGCCCCGATGAGTGGTTCACGGGCACGGTACGGATCGACCCGCTGAATGCACCGCCGCCGCCCGCGCGCGTGTCGTGCGCCAGCGTGACGTTCGAGCCGGGCGCACGCTCCGCGTGGCACACGCATCCGCTCGGCCAGACGCTGCTCGTTACTGCAGGCTGCGGCTGGACGCAATGCGAAGGCGAGCCACGCGTCGAGATCCGAGCGGGCGACGTGATCTGGTGTCCGCCCGGCCACAAGCACTGGCACGGCGCGACGTCGACCACCGCCATGACGCATATCGCCATTCAGGAAGCGCTCGACGGCAAGAACGTCAACTGGCTGGAGAAGGTGACGGACGAGCAATACCTCGGCAGCGGCGAACCGCAATGAGGACGCTCGCGGCAGGCGCAGCGGCGGGACTGGCGCTCCTCGCCTCCGCGTGCGCAAACATGCAAAGGACCGACACCATGCAGGAATCACCGACCGTCGCCGACCTGAAAGCGGTTTCCCCGGCCTTTGAGCGATACACGGCTCGCACCGTGTTCGGCGGCCTGTGGAAACGGCCGCAACTCTCGCCGCGCGATCGCAGCATCGTGACGCTTTCGGTGCTGATCGCCCGCGGCCAGACCGTCGAGATGCCGTTTCATTTCCGGCTCGCGCTGGATAACGGCGTGAAGCCCGCAGAAATCTCGGAAATGATCGCGCATCTGGCGTTCTACTCGGGGTGGGCCAACGCAACCGCCGCGTCGGACATCGCAATGCACGTATTCGACGCGCGCGGAATCAGACCCGATCAGCTCACGCCTGCCGATGTCACGCCGCTGCCGCTGGACGAAGCGGCCGAGAACCAGCGCGCGCAGATGGTCGCGGACAACTTCGAGTCGGTCGCGCCCGGCGTGGTCGAGTACACGACCGACGTGCTGTTCCGCGACGTGTGGCTTCGCCCCGGGCTTGCACCGCGCGACCGCAGCCTGGTGACGGTGAGTGCGCTCGTCGCCAACGGCCAGGTCGCGCAGATCCCGTATCACCTGAATCGCGCGATGGACAACGGACTCACGAAGGACGAAGCGTCCGAAACGTTGACGCAACTGGCGTTCTACGCGGGATGGCCGAACGTGTTCTCGGCGATGCCCGTGTTCAAGGACGTATTTTCCAGGCGCGCGGCGTGACGCGCGCACAACCTGAAGAGAGGGACATCATGACCGACAACATCGCAGGCAAGGTCGTCGTCATTACTGGCGCGAGCAGCGGTCTCGGCGAAGAGACCGCGCGGCATCTGGCGAAGCTTGGCGCGAAGCTGGTGCTTGGCGCGCGCCGCGTGGACCGGCTGGAGCGGCTCGCCGACGAAATCAGCGCCGACCGGAAAGCCATTCTCGAAACGGACGTTACCCAGCGCGACGCGGTTCGGCGGCTGGTCGACCACGCGGTCGATCTGCACGGCCGCATCGACGTCATGCTGAACAACGCGGGACTGATGCCCAGTTCGATGCTGGAGCGCCTGCACGTGGACGAGTGGGACCGGATGATCGACGTCAACATCAAGGGCGTGCTGTACGGCATCGCCGCCGCGCTGCCGCACATGATCGCGCAGAAAGGCGGACACATCATCAACGTGTCGTCCGTGGCAGGGCACAAGGTCGGCCCGGGCGGCACCGTGTATGCGGCGACCAAGCACGCGGTGCAGGTGATTTCCGAAGGCTTGCGGCAGGAGGTCAAGCCGCACAACATCCGCACGACGATCATCTCGCCGGGCGCGGTGGCGACCGAGTTGACGCAGACCATTACCGACCCGGACGTTGCCAAGGGCATGAGCCAGGTTTATCAGCAGGCCATTCCCGCATCGGCGTTCGCACGTGCGGTGGAATACGCGATGAGTCAGCCTGATGACGTGGACATCAACGAAGTATTGTTCCGGCCCACCAGTCAGGCTTATTGAGCGTGGCCTTGTGCGTGCCCTGTCACTTTCGAATTCTGGAGGAAGATGTCATGCCCCATGTCATCGTCAAAGCGTGGCCCGGGAAAACCGAGGAGCAGAAGCGACGTCTGGCAGAGGCCATCACGCGCGACGTGATGGAGATTCTCGGCTACGGTGAAGAATCCGTCTCGGTGGGATTTGAGGAAATCCCGTCGGACAGATGGAAGGAAGAAGTCTATCGCCCGGACATCGAGGCGCGTTCTCGAACGCTTTACAAGAAACCCGGCTACAAAATGTAAAGGCGAGTCGCATGCGTATTCACCTTTGGCGGATGCTTCAGGGCGATCCGTTGCCGCAACGCTGGCGCCTGTGATGACCGATGTGCTGGCCGGATTCATGCTGTCGCCGTCGCTCAGCATGTCGTAGGTGGCCGAATCCTCGGGCGGGATGTCCTGCAGTTCAAACGTCTCGCCGCGCTTCGCGGAGATCATGTCCGTCCATATACCCTTCGGCCAATCCTGATCAACAACCCATTTTCAAGACGCCAGCGCAGCTAAACTGGTCTCGAAGCCTTGCTTCCCGACCATCGGATGTTGGACTGAGAACCCTTTGCGCCGATGGTCGGAAAAACCGTCTTGCCCAACAAGATGCAGCGAAGGGAAGAGAAGGGAATTCACGGCAGCAAAGAAGCGCGGGCCGTATGGGCGGCAACCCATACGACCCGCTGACCACAACCAACTCACCTCAGGAGTTGACCATGGCTGAAGCCAATAGTAAGTCACGCCCTAAGAAGCGTAAACCGCGCAAGCCGAACACCGTGCTTGCGATGATCCTCCGCAGCACACCTGACCGGCCCAAGAGGGGCTGGCCGTACATGCCGTGGATGAGCGTCATCGATGCGCACTTCAAGCTGTTCGGATTCGAACCGGGTGACCGGGTCTTCCTCAACATCAATCACAAGACTCGGCAAATCAACATCACGCCTGACTACAGCGAGCTTGCGCAGCGAGAGCAGCCCTACCATCAGCATGTCGAACGAGCGGAAACGGCATAAACAACAAGGACCGCTTCGCGCGGTCCTTGCTGCTGGATTGCCGATTTTGCACGAACGCGACTGACCGCCGGGGCGCTATCGCCCTAGCCTTTGCTTCGGATGCCGCGCGGCGTGCCGACCATCACCTTTAACAACTGTCATGGCCGCAAGGGCCTTTAAGCAGCAATGCGCATGTCGAAACTATCGAATGGATTCGCTCAACGGCAGTGCATGGGCTTCCCGACGACTCCCGCCGCCGGCCCCCAATTGATGACCAAACCGCAAGACATAGTGCATAGATATCGTTTGCCGCAGCCTTAACGGCTGCCGACAATCGTGGCTTGAATTCGCCGCCGGCGCGTCAAAAGCGCACCGCCGGCCGCCATCCGCCCCGAGCCCACGACGACATGTACGCGTTCACCACCCCGTTCCAGCACCCCGCCGGCTCGCCGATCCGCGAGCTGTTCAAGTATCTCGGCGAGCCCGGGATGATTTCCTTCGCGGGCGGCTACCCGGCCAGCGACCTGTTCGACGTCGACGGCCTGAACACAGCCGCCGCGCGCGCCTACGCGCAGCCGACCCGCTGCCTGCAATACGGACCGACCGACGGCCTCGCCGAGCTGAAGCACGAGCTGATCGCGCTGATGTCGCGCCGTGGCGTTGCGTGCACTCCCGCCGAACTGGTCGTCACGACCGGCTCGCAGCAGGGCCTCGACCTGCTGCTGCGCGTGATGGTCGCGCCGGGCGACGTCGTGCTGACCGAGCAGCCGGCCTACCCGGCGACGCTGCAGGCGCTGCGCCTGCAGCAGGCACGCATCGTCACGATCCCGGTCGACGGCGACGGTCTCGACGTCGACCGCCTCGACACGCTGCTGGCAGCGGGCACGATCGCGCAGCCGAAGCTGCTGTACACGGTGCCGACCTTCGCGAACCCGACCGGCGCGACGCTCGCGCGCGAGCGCCGCCTGAAGCTGCTGCGCCTCGCGGTGCGGCACCGCTTCCTGATCGTCGAGGACGACCCGTACGCCGACCTGCGCTTCGCGGGCGAAGCGCTGCCGTCGATGCTGGCGCTCGCCGGCGAAGTGGACGGCGCGCGCGACTGGATCGTGCATTTCGCGAGCCTGTCGAAGATCGTCGCGCCGGGCCTGCGGGTCGGCTGGACGATCGCGCCCGCCGAGATCGCGCGGCGCTGCGTGATCGCGAAACAGACGGTCGATCTGTGCAGCGCGCCGTGGACGCAGGCGATCGCCGCCGAGTATCTCGCCGACGGCGCGCTCGAACGTCATCTGCCGCGCATCACCGATGCGTACAAGCGCAAATGCGCGGCGATGTGCGACGCGCTGCGCGACGGCCTCGGCGATGCGATCGAATTCCATCGTCCGGAAGGCGGGATGTTCGTGTGGGCGCGGATCGGCGCGGTGTCGTCGGCGCAGCTGCTGCCGCACGCGATCGCGAACAAGATCGTTTTCGTGCCCGGCAACGCGTTCTTCGCGGACAACGTCGACGACGCGTCGCTGCGCCTGTCGTACGCCGCGCCGGACGTCGACGCGATCCGGGAAGGCGTCGCGCGGCTCGCGCGCGCGTATGGCGCGGCGCTGGCCGCTTGAGGATGAGGAGACCTATCAATGAACACGACCATCAACGCAACCGCATGGATGGATGAAGCACCGGGCATGGCCGACATCCGGCCGATCGCGCACCTGTCGTCGCAGATCAGCGCCGGCCCCGAATACGTCGCCGAAGTGCTCGGGCGATTCGGCGCAGATCACGCGGAGGCGTCCGACATGGCGCCGGTCGTGCTCGGCTACAACTGAGCGTCCGGTCGCAGCCGGAACGGTTAAGCTTGCGCGACCGACACCGCGCCCCGACCATGTCCGACTCCGTCACCGAATCGATTCAATCCACCTACGACCGCCTCTGGGCCTGCCTCGAGTCGGGCGTCGGCGCGAAGCGCTCGCCGTTCACGATGCTGCAGGCCGCGACGCTCGGCCTCGACGGCGCGCCGAAAGTACGCACGCTCGTGCTGCGTCAGGTGCGCCGCGCGGGCCACGTGCTGTCGTTCCACACCGATGCGCGCTCGGAGAAGGTCGCGGAGCTGCGTCGCGATCCGCGCATCGCACTGGTCGGCGTCGATCTCGACGCGCTCGTGCAGATTCGCGTGGAAGGCGTCGCATCGATCTGCACGGATGAAGCGGAGCGGCGCGCGGTCTGGCAATCGAGCCGTCCGCATACGCTGCTGCTGTATCGCGCGCCGCTGCCGCCCGGTACGCCGGTCGCGACGCCGGCCGATGCGCACCCGCAAACCGACGCAGGCCCGCTGACGGCAGACGACGGCTACGCGAATTTCTGCCTGATCCACGTGACGGCGACGCGTATCGATTTTCTCGATCTCGCGCTTTCAGAAGGGCATCGCCGCGCGATATTCGACCTGCATGCGGGCGGCTACGACGGCCGCTGGGTCGCGCCCTGACGCAAGCGGGCACGCGCGCTGCGACTGCGGCCGTCGCCAGCCCGGCTCAAGACTCAAGACTCAAGACTCAAGGCCGCCCGTCCTTCGCCGCCTGCGCGATCAGCCAGTCGCGCATCACCGCGAGATCGTCGTCGTCACGCCGCTCGCCCGGATACACGAGATAGAACCCGACCGACAGCGGAAACGCGAATTCGAACGGCTTGACCAGCCGGCCGGCGGCGATGTCGCGCTCGACGAGCGGATCGGTCGCGAGCGCGATGCCCTGGCCGGCGACCGCCGCGTCGATCGCGAGCGACGTCTGGTTGAAGCGCAGCCCCTTGTGCGGATCGACGTCGACGGGCTCCGGCAGCGCGGCGAGAAATTCCGGCCACAGATCGTGCCCGTCGTGCAGCAGCACGTGGCCCGCAAGCGCGCGCAGCGGCGCAGGCGCGGCCAGCAGCGACGGGCTGCACACCGCGTAGATGTCGAGCGCAAACAACGCGTGCGCGGCAAGGCTCTTGCCGAACGGCGGCTTGCCATAGCGGATCGCGAGATCGACGCCGTCGTGGCGGAACGTCGCGAGCTGCGCGTCGGCGATCACGCGCACGTCGAGGTCCGGGTGCGCGTCGGTGAAGCGGGCGAGCCGCGGGATCAGCCACTTCGACGCGAACGACGGCGTCGTGCTGATCGTCAGCGTCGCGCGGCGCTTGACGAGCTTGTCGGTCGCGTCGGCGATCGCGTTCAGCGCGCGCTGCACGTCGGAGAAATACGCGGCGCCGTCGTGCGTCAGCGCGAGGCCGCGCGGCAGCCGCTCGAACAGCCGCAGGCCGAGCACGTCCTCCAGATGCCGCACCTGCTGCGCGACCGCGCCCTGCGTGACGCCGATCTCGTCCGCCGCGGCGCGGAAGTTCAGGTGGCGCGCGGACACTTCGAACGCGCGCAGCGCATTCAGCGGCGGCAGGCGGGACAGGCGGCGGGGCGGCATCTTCAGGTTGTAGAAAATCTATCGGCTACAGGCAGAAATACTGGTTCGACAGCGGCGGTCGATGCGCCTACATTACCACCAAGGCGCACCGGCTGGCGGCTGCGCGGCGGCTTGAATCGATCGAGGGGCACATCGTGACTGTAGAAAAAGTGGCATTGATCACGGCGGCGGGCAAGGGCATGGGCGCGGCGATCGCGCGTGAACTGGCGGCGACGGGCTACCGCGTCGCGCTGATGTCGCCGTCCGGCAGCGCGGTCGCACTGGGCGAGGAGCTGGGCGGTTTCGGCATCCAGGGCTCGGTGACCGAGGACGCCGACATCGAGCGGCTCGTGCGCGAGACGATCGCGCGGTACGGCCGCATCGACGCGGTCGTGAACAACACCGGGCATCCGCCGAAGGGCGACCTGCTGTCGATCACCGACGACAACTGGCATGCGGGGCTGGACCTGATCCTGCTGAACGTCGTGCGCGTGATGCGGCGCGTGACGCCGATCTTCCAGGCGCAGGGCGGTGGCGCGGTGGTGAACATCTCGAGTTTCGCGGCGGATGCGCCCGAGCAGCCGATGCCGGTGTCGTCGACGCTGCGCGCGGCGTTGAGCGCGTGGACGCGCCTCTACGCGGAGCGCTACGCGGCCGAGAACATCCGGATGAACGCGGTGCTGCCGGGTTTCATCGACAGCTGGCCGGAAACGCCGGAGATCGTCGCGCGCATTCCCGCGGGCCGCTTCGGCAAGACCGGGGAAATCGCGAAGACGGTCGCGTTCCTGCTGTCCGACGGCGCGGGGTACATCACCGGGCAGAACATCCGCGTCGACGGCGCGATCGTGAAGGCGCTCTGAGCGCCGGCGGCGGGCGCGTCCGTTCCGGGCCGCCCGCCGCTGCACGGCTCGGCATCGCCCCTGCGGCTGCTACAAAACCGTACAAATCAGACAAATTCGGGATACATCAGACCTTTCCAATTGCCTACGCCGCCGTTTCGATTGCGCGGCATGTCCAATTTCGGAAAGGAGGATGTAGAACATGTCTTCAACACCGTTTTCGCCGATGCGCCGCCACCTGCTGGCCAGTTCCGTGGCCGCGGGCGTATCCGCGATGCTTCCCACTGCACTTCACGCCGCGACGGGCGGCGGCGGCATTCGCCCGTTCACGGCGCACATTCCCGACGAAGCGCTCGCCGACCTGCGCCGCCGCATTGCCGCGACGCGCTGGCCGGGCCGCGAGACGGTTGCCGACGAATCGCAGGGCGTGCGGCTCGCGCGCATGCAGCAGCTTCTCCGGTACTGGGGCACCGAGTACGACTGGCGCAAGGGCGAAGCGCGCCTGAACGGCTTTCCGATGTTCATCACGGAAATCGACGGCCTCGACATTCACTTCATCCACGTCCGGTCGCGGCACGAGAACGCGATGCCGATGATCATGACGCACGGCTGGCCCGGCTCGATCTTCGAGCTGCTGAAGGCGATCGGCCCGCTGACCGATCCGACCGCGCACGGCGCGAGCGCAGACGATGCGTTTCACGTCGTCGTGCCGTCGCTGCCGGGCTTCGGCTTCTCGGGCCGGCCGACGAAGACGGGCTGGGGCTCGGACCACATCGCGCGCGCGTGGGGCGAATTGATGGCGCGCCTCGGCTATACGCGCTTCGTGTCGCAGGGCGGCGATTGCGGGTCGGTGATTTCGCACCGGATGGCGATGCAGCGCGTGAAGGGGCTGGCCGGGATTCACGTGAACATGCCGGCTACGGTGCCGCCCGACATCGCGACGCTGCTCGCGACCGACGCGCCCGCGCCGGCCGGGCTGTCGGCGAAGGAAAAAGCCGCCTACGAGAAGCTCGCGACGTTCTACCGCGACAACTGCGGCTATTCGGCAATGATGGTGACGCGCCCGCAGACGGTCGGCTACGCGCTGGCCGATTCGCCCGCCGGGCAGGCCGCATGGATGTACGACAAGATTTCGCAGTGGACGTACAGCGGCGGCATTCCCGAGCGCTCGATTCCGCGCGACGAGATTCTCGACGACATCTCGCTCTACTGGCTGACCAATACGGCGACGTCCGCGGCGCAGATCTACTGGGAGGATCACTCGAACAACTTCAACGCGGTGGATATCGCGCTGCCGGCGGCGATTACCGTGTTCCCCGGCGAGATCTATCAGGCGCCGCGCAGCTGGGCCGAGCGTTGCTATCACAACCTGATTTATTTCAATGAGGTCGGCAAGGGCGGGCATTTCGCGGCATGGGAGGAGCCCGAGCTGTTTGCGCAGGAAGTGCGTGCGGGGTTCCGGCCGCTGCGCCGCGCGTAGGCGTGGCCTGAAGGACGAACGCGAGCCTGCGGAAAACGCGGCTCGCGTTCGTCCGCAGGTGCCGTTTTTCGCAGGATTTTGAATCGCTGTATGTCGGATTCGAACGCAGATACGTTGAGATACAAAGCGTCCGCGCGGTTCGGATATAAATCCGGTGAAGCGATTCCAGCGCGCCCGCCCAGTGCCGTGGGCCCTTTCCTCAGCTATCGACCATGGAGAACGAGTCATGCCCGAAACCGTGAACACCCGCCGCCGCCTGATCCTGGGGACGACGCTCGCGAGCCTTGCCGACCTGGGGCTCGGCAATCTCGCGCACGCGCAATCGGCGCCCGATGCGTCGCCGAAGCCGCGCGCGGCCGGCGGCGGCGCGTCGTTCGGCACGATCCGCCAGATCGACGCGGGCGTGCTCGACGTCGGGTATGCGGACGTGGGACCGAAGCACGGCCCCGTCGTGTTCCTGCTGCACGGCTGGCCCTACGACATCCACAGCTACGCCGAGGTCGCGCCGCTGCTCGCGGCGGCCGGCTATCGCGTGATCGTCCCGTACCTGCGCGGCTACGGCTCGACGACGTTCCGCTCGGCCGACACGCCGCGCAACGGCCAGCAGGCGGTGACGGCCGTCGACATCGTCGCGCTGATGGACGCGCTGAAGATCGACCAGGCCGTGTTCGGCGGCTATGACTGGGGCGCGCGCACGGCCGACATCATCGCGGCGCTGTGGCCGCAGCGCGTGAAGGCGCTGGTGTCGGTGAGCGGCTACCTGATCGGCAGCCAGGAGGCGAACCGCAAGCCGCTGCCGCCGCAGGCCGAATTCCAGTGGTGGTATCAGTTCTATTTCTCGACCGAGCGCGGCGCGCTTGGCTACGCGCAGAACCGCGACGCGTTCAACAAGCTGATCTGGCAGCTCGCATCGCCGAAATGGCAGTTCGACGACGCGACCTACGCGCGCTCGGCGGCGTCGTTCCGGAATCCCGATCACGTGGCCGTCGTGATCCACAACTACCGCTGGCGTCTCGGGCTCGCGAAGGGCGACGCGCAATACGACGACATCGAGCGGCGTCTCGCAGCCGGGCCTGCGATCACGGTGCCGACGATCACGATGGAAGGCGACGCGAACGGCGCGCCGCATCCGGGACCGGCCGCGTACGCGAAGAAGTTCACCGGCAAATACCAGCATCGCACGATCAGCGGCGGCATCGGCCACAACCTGCCGCAGGAGGCGCCGCAGGCGTTCGCCGATGCGATCCTGCAAGTGGAGCATCTGTGATGCGGGCGGGAACGGGTGTCATGCATCGCGGCCTGGTTCGTGCATGCTTTGCGGGCGTGCTGCTGCTGGCCGCGCTGGGAGCGGATGGCCCGGCCGCGTTCGCTGAGCCGACGAAGCCGGCCGCGTCGCCGATCTACGGCGTGACGATTCCGCCCGGCTACCGGAAATGGGAATTGGTCGCGCCGGCCGAGGAAGCCGCGCCGCTCGACGAATTGCGCGTGGTGCTCGGCAACCCGGTCGCGATCCGCGCGCTCGAGCAGGCGACGCAGCCGTTTCCGGACGGCACGATCCTCGTCAAGCTGGCGTACAAACGCAAGCAGTCGGACGAATTCCCGCCGGCGACGGTGCCGGGGCAGGCGACGACCGTGCAGGTGATGGTGAAGGACTCGCGCCGCTACGCGGCGACCGGCGGCTGGGGGTTCGGGCGCTTCATCAACGGCGTGCCGGCGGACATCGGTCAGCACCAGACCTGCTTCGCGTGTCATCAGGCGCGTGTGAAGAACCACGATTACGTGTTTACACGGCTCGCGCCGTGATGTTGACACTGCAGTGTTACGGATACGCCTTGCGATGTGGCGCTGTTGATCGCCATGGTAACCTCCGTCCTCTGCGGTGCACGTTTTAATGTAGGCGCATTCACCGTATACTTGCCAAGCTCGCGACCACGTATGGATACGACGGATGCTCGGCAGCCGAAGTGGTGGCAACTTGAAATGCGTGAGGCACTATCGATCTTGAAAACACCTTCAGCCCTCAACAGCCTGCTCGATGCCCATGTGACCATTATTGGGGATAAGCGGATGAAGAAAGGAAAAGCTGATGCTTGAATCTCTCCGGCTACACAATGTCGGCCCAGCGCCGGTGATGAACATGGAGCTTGCGCCGAGATTGAATCTGATTACCGGCGACAATGGGCTCGGCAAGAGTTTCCTTCTCGATGTCGCATGGTGGGCGTTGACGCGCACTTGGGCTCGTGGGTTGGCTATACCGAAGCCAGGAACAAAGTCTTCCATCTCATTCGCATACACAGAGAAGACGCCGGAGCCGTATACATATACCAGCAAGTTCGATGTAGGTGCGGAGCGTTGGTCTGTCAAGAACAGCAGGCCGGCTATTCCCGGACTCATCCTCTATGCCCAAGTTGACGGTGGATTCTCGGTTTGGGACCCCGCGCGGAACTACTGGAAAGACGATTCACCCGATCGTCCGAATGCCTACTTGTTCTCCGCAAGTGAGGTCTGGGAAGGGAACGATTACTGTGAAGGTCTCATTCGAGACTGGGGTTCTTGGCAAAGGGAGAAGGGGCGCCCCTTCAAACTGCTCAAGAATGTTCTGGAGACGCTCTCGCCTTCGGCGCAGGAGAAGCTTGAGGCTGGTGACCTCGTCAAGCTGACGGTTAGCGATCCAAAGCGATATCCGACGCTGAGAATGCCGTATGGAGACGATGTGCCGGTCGTGCATGCATCGGCCGGTATTCGTCGAATCATTGCGCTCGCCTATCTCCTGATCTGGACTTGGGAGGAGCACCTCGAGGCAGCACGTGTGCGTGGAGAGCCCCCGGCTCGCGAAGTTGTCTTCCTGGTCGACGAAATCGAAGCACACCTTCACCCGCAATGGCAGCGGCGCATCGTTCCGGCTTTGTTGCGTGTGATGGATGCCCTCACAGGGCAGCATAAATCAAGAGTCCAGCTCATTGCAGTGACTCACTCACCGCTCGTCCTGGCGTCTGCCGAACCTTTTTTCGATGCAGATGTGGACGCTTGGTTCGATCTCGATCTCAATGCTGGTACGAAAAGTGTTGAATTGCAGAAACGCACATTTGTGCGGCACGGTGAGGTAGGGAATTGGCTGACGAGCGAAGCATTCGAGTTAAGCGAACCCCGCTCATTAGAGGGAGAGCGAGCGATCACGGCTGCGTTGGCGCTCTTGGAGCAATCAGATCCGGCAGACGGCGAAATCGCAGCGGCCGATAAAGCGCTGCACAGGGCTGGCATTCCTGACATCGATCCGTTTTGGGTTCGCTGGGATTACTTCATGACCCGGAGACGTCAGTTGCACGAACAGGGTAGCGGACGCGCCTCCTCTGGCGTGAAATCCAAGCGCACGAGGATAAAGTCTTGATTCCAGTTTCGCTCGCGGCAGAGCCGGCAGATTTTGACGCAGAGGTTCGCCAAGCTGGCCTTTCGGCTATTGATGAACTCGTGGGGCGTCCCCCCCGCGTCAAGCGTTCTGGACGGCGTCGAAAAAAAATCGCGGATAGTGAGTCGAAGATACCCTCCGACAAGTTCCCACCGTTCTGGAGGCGAGCGCTCGATGACATGCTCGATGTATACGATCGCCGATGCGCATATCTCTCGATGTACATACATCATGCAACCGGAAGTCCGACGGTTGACCACGTTCTGCCAAAATCCTTTGCTTGGAACCTGGTTTACGAGTGGTCGAACTACCGGCTCTGTGCGGCGATTGTGAACGCCAAAAAGAACGATTTGCTCACGCTGGTTGACCCATTCCGCGTGAGGCGGGGGTGGTTCGAACTGAATCTGGTTACTTATCGCGTGCAGCGAGGGGCAAGTGCTCCGCGTACGCAGTGGTCGAAGATCGACGCCACGCTGCCAGTCCTGAATCTTCGCGATTGCTGCAAGGAACGAGAGGAGTACCTCTATCGTTACCAGCTCGGCCCTGCCAATGGCGGCATTGATCTCACCTACCTTGAGCATCGAGCGCCCTTTATTGCTTCTGAACTTCGGCGGCAAGGTCAGCTTCGAGCTGGAGATGTGTAGTACGCCAGTTTCGCGACTATGTCGCCCGGTCTATCGGCGACATAGTCGCGAAATTTTTTCAGCGCCCGTTGACGGCGTTCATGATCTTGCCCTTCACCTGATGAGCCGTACCGCTGAACATCGGCGCTTTTTCGGAAGCGAGACCGGATTTTCAGTGAATCGTTTTGGATCGGGATTTTGGCGTGCGATAAAACAATGACAACTATTGTGCGACATGCGTTTATAAATTAAATCGTTCGAATCGGGGCGCGTTGCCGGACGCGGAGAGCTTGAAGTAGTGATAATGCTTCGAGTCGGTCGCAGGAATTTTTCCATTCGATGCGGCTTGTCGAATGGTAGTCTCGTTTCAATATTGAGATAAAGTTGCATCTGCCCGGACTCGGGTGCGGTCGAGAGGCGCCGATTTCAGCGCGATACTGTGCAACCGGAATCAAATTTGAAACAAGATAATCTTACTTGCTCTCGGCGTTTCAAGGAGAGATGGTGGCACGCGATGCTTTGTGCGCGTCGCGCAGCAGTGCTGGACGTGCAGCTCCGTCCTCCTTACTACATTAGCGGCGACCAGTTCGCATCCGACAGGTTACCGGCGTTGGCGATACGCGCTGTCGAGGTCGTTGGTGGCCCTTTCTGGCTGCGCTGGTTGGGGCTTGTCACGCTGGAGTTGACGATACAGCGCTTCGGCAGTAAGGTCGGTTTAAGGCGCTACGTCGCATCGAGGTCTGCTGTACTCGAACTGCGTCGGGTCGTTACGGAGTCGATCGAGGCAGCGATGGCCGACGTGCGTTTACGGATCGAGGCGCCGTTGACGAAGTTCGAGCAGGAGCGCGACGCAATTTTTATTGCTTCCCGTTATGTTCGGCACAGTCAGGTCGAGCGACTTGTCGCCCGGCATGCTGATTTGAATTCGCAAGCCGTTCGTGATCGATTCGAAGCGTGGTGCCTTCATCCGCTGCGCGCTTCCAAGCCACTCGACGAGTTATTGACGCTCCGATTCAAAGCCGTCGAGGTTTTTTTCGCGGACCCGCACGCAGTGCGCATGCGGCACAACGTGCAATTCGTTCAGTGTGAAGCAAAGGCACAGGCTACATATTTTGCGGGCGTCGAATCCACTTCGCTGACTGGCGAGCAGATCGAGGCTTCGCTGCACTTCGACGATGCTAACGTCACGGTAGCGGCCGCCGGCTCGGGCAAGACTTCGGTCATGGTCAGCAAAGTGGGATATGCGCTCAAGGCAGGCTTGTTTGCGGACCACGAGATTCTAGTGCTTGCGTACAACAAGGAGGCTGCCAGGGAGCTACGCAACCGAATCGAGGAGAATGTCGGCCGCGAGCTTGGTCGCCGGATTCGCGTCGAGGCACGTACCTTCCATTCGCTTGGATTGAAACTTTGGCTACGGCAGCAACGCAAGCGCGGCGAGCGAGGGCGCCCGCGTGTAATCGATTTCACGAAACCGGCAGGAAAGCGGTGGCTGCGGTCGGTATTGCTTGAATTGGTCTACGACGGGGCTGACAGAACGTTTGCCGACGCATTCTTGAATTGGGCAGGTGCCTATCGCTTTCCCGTCCCTGAAGTCGAGCCATTTGATGTCGCCACGCTCGCCGAGCGGGAAATCCGATACGAGGCGATGTGCAGGCGCATAGCGCGGACCGCCCGTCGCGACGCCAAATCCTTCGATCCTACGGTGCCGACTTTCGCACCCGGCATCTACGTCCGCTCCAGCGAAGAGGCACGCATCTTCAATTGGTTGTATTTGCGGGGCGTGGACTTTGAATACGAGCGGGCAACCCCGAGATGGATCACGGACAAAATTAATCTGGGGTTATCGGATAGCGAACAAGTTCGCGTCTACCGTCCGGATTTTACGTACGTCAATCCGGACGATCCGGTCAAACGGATATATCACGAGCACTTTGGTCTGGATGCCAACGGGCGCGCCCCGGCGTTCCTGGGCGTCGCGTATGAGGCGAGAGCCAGGCACAAGCGACAGGTCTTTGAGCGCAATTTTCGCGACGAGCGTACAGGCATTGTTTCGCGTTTCATCGAGACGTTCAGCGCTCAATTTACCGACGGTAGTCTTTTTGCAAGCCTCGAGCGTGATTTGGCCGCACGCGGCGTCAAAATCTCCGGAGTGGACGAGGGGCGCCGCGAGCGCGCCTTGCGCGAGTTGGTGGAAGAGGATTCCATTACGACGCTGATCTCGGAATTTGTGTCGAAATTCCGGGATTCTGGTCTGAATTTTGCGGATCTCGAGGGGCGAGCAATGCGGCTCGACCCGATCAATCATGCTCGTGCGTCATCATTCCTGGGCTGGATGCGCCGATTGCTCGACGCACTGAATGCTCGAATGGACGCCGAGAGGACCCGTATGGGCGGACGGCCTTTGCTCGACTACGCCGGCATGATCGCCGGCGCGGTCGCCACTCTGCAGACTGCCACTGAAGCTTTGACCTCGTACAAGCTGATTCTCGTAGACGAGTTTCAAGACATTTCGCGGCTGCGGGCTCGATTTGTACAAGAATTGCTCGATCAGGATACCGAAAATTCAGTGTTGTTCTGTGTCGGAGACGATTGGCAGTCGATTAACCGCTTTGCAGGTTCGGACGTCGAGATTTTCCGGTGCACCTATGCCGGCGTGGCGGCGACGGCGGACGAGGGCGTGGCGTCGCCGATCCGGCCGCGCTGGACAGCCCCTTCGATGTTGAAAACGACGTTTCGGTGCGCCCAGGGCATTGCGGACGTCGCGCGCTGGTTTGTCATGCGAGGCACATCCGGCACGCTTATCGACAAACCGGTCAAGGCTCGCAACTCGACTGTCGACGAGGTAGTGCGCGTCGTTGAACACGAGGATTCGGCCTCCGCACGTGTGGAGGCGTTGCAACGAGAACTGGAACGTATCGCTGAGGCGGAAACGCTATGTGGCAAGGCAGGAGAGGCTGCAACAGTGTTTATCTTGACACGGAACCGCCAGGAAAAACATCTGCCGGAAGGTTTGACGCAAGCGATTTTCGATGATCTCGCAGAGCGATTTGCGCCGCGCGGCTTGACCCTCGTGCATCATTCACTCCACGGTTCCAAGGGACTGGGCGCCGACTACGTGGTCGTTGCGGGGCTTGACGCCGGATCGGGGGGCTATCCGCGTGATCGAGTACAGGACCCGCTGCTTGAACTCGTACTACCGCCGCTGAAAAACCAGAATGACGAGGAACGTCGCCTGTTCTACGTCGGCCTGACGCGTGCCAAACGTGAGGTGACGTTGCTGTGTATCGGCGCACGTCCGAGCATGTTTGTACTCGAGCTCGAGCAGTATCCCGTGCCGGGCGTCGTCCGCTTTGAGCGACTCGCTGGCGTTGTTCGGCACCTGTGCCCACACTGTAAGTCCGGGTGGCTTCGGCTGCGCGAACATAAAATGGCTGATGTGGTTTGTTCGCGTACACCGTTCTGCGGTTTTTCCGGGAAAAGTATTGACTTTCCAGGATTGCCTCCAGCTAGCCAATACCAGCCTCGTTGACGGCGTCAACAAGATCATCAACGTCATCAAGCGTCCGGATTGAGCGGGGCACGACGAGGAATACTTCTTCCCCGTGATCTCCGCCACGTCCCCTGGTAATCCGCGACGAAGGCTTTTGGCGACTTCGGCGTCCCATGCGAATTTGTATCCCACTGTATCCACCCCCCTCCTGGAAAAACTGGCATGCACTCGGGCGCGGTTACGGAAACATGCCGGATACGTTGGCGGGTTCTACTGTCGACATGCAGAAAACATTCGACGTGCGACGTTGCATCGGATGCCGAATGATCGACCTGCCCACTTCCCTTCAGGAGAACGCTCATGAAAACCGCCCGAATCCTCGCTGCTGCCGCACTTGCCATCGTTCCCGCGCTGTCCTTCGCCGATGCCGGACACGGCCTCACGCGCGCCGACGTGCGCGCCGAACTGGTTCGGCTGGAGCAGGCCGGCTACAACCCGGCCCGCAGCGATGCGCACTATCCGGACGACATTGCCGCCGCTGCGCTGCAGGTCGCGCGTTCCGACCAGAACGGCCCGTCGAAGTCGGACGGCGAAGCCGTGGCCGACACGCCGTCGCCGGTCCGGGATCGCGACATGACGCAGGCGCGCGCCGTGCCCCACGACGCAATTCCGTCCGATGACCTCTACGCGCATTCCTGATCCGACGCCGTGCCGCCGCCTTCGAAGCATCTCGACCGCGCGGCGGCAATCGCAGGACTTCATGTGAACAACACGACAGAAAGGAGCATGACCATGGTTCGTTTGATGAAACGGGTTCTCATTTCCGCCGCGGTGGTCGGCGGACTGTTCGGCGCAGCGGCGGCGCATGCCGCGCCGAAGGAAGATTTGAAAGGCACCAACGTCGTCCTCGTGCACGGCGCGTTCGCCGACGGCTCGAGCTGGAACCGGGTGATTCCGCTGCTCGAGGCGCGCGGCCTGCACGTCGTGTCCGTGCAGAACCCGCTGAGCTCGCTCGCCGACGACGCGGCCGCGGCCAGGCGCGTGATCGACCAGCAGCAGGGGCCGGTCGTGCTGGTCGGCCATTCGTGGGCCGGCGTCGTGATCAGCGAAGCCGGCAACGACGACAAGGTGAAGTCGCTCGTCTACGTCGCGGCGTTCGCGCCCGACAGCGGCCAGTCGATCGCCGACGTCACGCAGGGGCTGCCGCCGCCGTCGTGGACGGGCGAGCTGAGCAAGGACGCGGCCGGCTTTGCACGGCTGTCGGACAAGGCCATCGCGCAGGATTTCGCGCCCGATCTGCCGCCCGTGCAGCAGCGCATCGTCGCGGCGACGCAGGGGCCGTGGTTCGGCGGCTGCATCGCGGAGAAGGTCGCGCAGGCCGCGTGGCACGCGAAGCCGTCGTCCTACGTCGTCGCGACGCAGGACCGGATGATCGACCCGAAGCTGCAGGAAACGATGGCGAAGCGCATCGGCGCGACGGTGACGCGCGTGAACGGCAGCCATGTCGCGATGCTCAGCCAGCCGAAGGCCGTGGCCGACGCGATCATCGCGGCCGCGGAGCGCGTGAAGCAGGACGCGCATTGAGCGAACGCGGCGCCGCCGCGCACAGGGCGCGGCGGCCCATCAACATTGTTGCGTATCGACGTTCCCCCCTCTGAACCCGCATCGCCCCCCGGCATTGCAGCGCCGGCGTGACCCATCGCTCCCCCTTGCCGAACCCGATCCAGCCGCCCGCCGATAGCGGGCGTTCGCGTTTGCATTTCGCGCGGCGCTGATTTGGAAATGATTTTTTATTGGTTCTGCTTCGCGTGCCGCGCTCGCATAGTGGCGCTGACGGCTATAGACAGCAGGCAAGCTGCACCGGCCGCCTTTCCCGGTTTATCGGATCGAACGAATCGACAAGGAAGCGTCATGACGATTGCATTGGAAGAACGAACCGCCGCGCAACAGGCGCTCGAAGACGCCCGCGCGGCGGCCGCAGCGGCCGGCACGCCCTACGCGGGCGGCGTGGCCCCGGAAATCGCGTGGGCCTTGTTCAAGGCCGGCGACGCGTTGCTGGTCGACGTGCGCACCGCGGAGGAACGCAAATTCGTCGGCCACGTGCCGGACTCGCTGCATGTGCCGTGGGCGACCGGCACGAGCCTGACGCGCAACCCGCGCTTCGTGCGCGAGCTGGAAGCGAAGTCCGGCAAGGACGCGCCGGTCCTGCTGCTGTGCCGCAGCGGCAACCGCTCGGCGCAGGCCGCGGAAGCCGCGGCGAAGGCGGGCTTCACGCAGGTGTTCAACGTCCTCGAAGGATTCGAGGGCGACCTGGACGCGAAGCAGCGCCGCGGCGGCCAGAACGGTTGGCGCTTTCGCGGCCTGCCGTGGGCGCAGGACTGAATGACGGCCAAACGGGGAACAGGGAGAAGCAACAATGGCCGCATTCGATATCGATGACATCGTCCGATCGCTGCAGGACGTGCGTCGCGCATGGCGCGAGAAGCAGCGGCGCTCGCTCGAGCCCGGCGGGCGCGACCTGCCGGCGCGCGAGGCGCTTGCGCAGATCGTCGGCGCGCTGAAAGGCGTGCTGTTCCCGATGCGGCTCGGCCCGCCCGACCTGCGCCAGGAAAGCGAGAACTTCTACGTGGCGCATGCGCTCGATGCGGCGCTGAACGCGCTGCTCGCCCAGGTGAAGCTGGAGCTGCGCTACGCGGCGCGCCAGCGCAGCGTGGATGCGCTGGTCGACGATCCGGCGTCGGCAGCCGTGCAGGCGTTCGCCGCGCGGCTGCCGGAGATCCGCCGCCTGCTCGACAGCGACGTGCTCGCGGCGTTTCACGGCGATCCGGCGGCCGGCAGCGTCGACGAGGTGCTGCTGTGCTACCCGGGCGTGCTCGCGATGATCCATCACCGGCTCGCGCACGAGCTGTACCGGCTCGGCCTGCCGCTGCTCGCGCGCATCATCGCCGAGCAGGCGCATGCGGAGACCGGCATCGACATCCATCCGGGCGCGCGCATCGGCGGCGGCTTCTTCATCGACCACGGCACGGGCGTCGTGATCGGCGAGACGGCGATCATCGGCGAGCGCGTGCGCGTGTACCAGGCCGTCACGCTCGGCGCGAAGCGCTTCCCGCGCGATGCCGCCGGCCATCTGGAGAAGGGGCTCGCACGCCATCCGATCGTCGAGGACGACGTCGTGATCTACGCGGGCGCGACGATTCTCGGCCGCGTGACGATCGGGCGCGGCGCGGTGATCGGCGGCAACGTGTGGCTCACGCAGGACGTGCCGCCGGGCGCGAACGTCACCCAGGCCGTGCTGCGCAGCGAAGCGACGCACGCGTCGCGCGCGCCTGCCGAGCCGGTGCCGCTCGCAAGGGCAGCGTCATGAGCGACCTGATCCGGCACTTCGGCGCCACGGTGCGCAAGCTGCGCGAGGCGCGCACATGGTCGCAGGAGCAGCTCGCCGAGCATGCGGGGCTGAACCGCTCGTATGTCGGCGAGATCGAGCGCGGCGAGGCGATCGCGTCGCTCGTCACCGTCGACAAGATCGCGCGGGCGTTCGACGTGTCGATCCCGACGCTCCTGTCCGGCGCGGCCGACGCGTTCGCCGCCTGAGCCACCTAAGCCGCGTTCCCCCCATCGATTGCGCCGCGTGACGGCTATAGCATGTTGAGCCGGCATGCGTGCGCTTCCGATAATCACCCCGCGTCATAAGCAATCCCGTTTTTCATCTTTAGAATCCGGAGCCACACATGTCGACCGTAGCAAGCGGCTCGGCTGCGCTGAGCGATCACGCCGCCCGCCAACTCGCGAACGCCACCAAAACCGTTCCCCAGCTGTCCACGATCACGCCGCGCTGGCTGACCCACCTGCTGCAGTGGGTGCCGGTCGAGGCCGGCATCTATCGCCTGAATCAGGTGAAGAACCCGGAGGCGGTGCGCGCCGCGTGCACGCAGCTCGAGGACGAGCGCATCCTGCCGCGCACGTTCGTGCCTTACGAGGACGAGCCGCGCGAGTATTTCCTGAATGCGGTGAGCACGGTGCTCGACGTGCATACGCGGATCTCCGATCTCTACAGCAGCCCGCACGACCAGATCAAGGAACAGTTGCGCCTGACGATCGAGACGATCAAGGAGCTGCAGGAAAGCCAGCTGATCAACAACCCCGACTACGGCCTGCTCGCGAACGTCGCCGACGAGCAGCGCGTGTTTCCGCTGACGGGCGCGCCGACGCCGGACGATCTCGACGAGCTGCTGACCAAGGTATGGAAGGAGCCGGCGTTCTTCCTCACGCATCCGCTCGCGATCGCCGCGTTCGGCCGCGAATGCACGCGGCGCGGCGTGCCGCCGCCGACGGTCAGCCTGTTCGGCTCGCAGTTCCTCACGTGGCGCGGCATTCCGCTGATCCCGTCGGACAAGGTGCCGGTCGCGGACGGCAAGACCAAGATCCTGCTGCTGCGCGTCGGCGACAAGCGGCAGGGCGTCGTCGGCCTCTACCAGCCGGGCGTCGCGGGCGAGCAGGGGCCCGGCCTGTCGGTGCGCTTCATGGGGATCAACAACCAGGCGATCGCGTCGTACCTGATCTCTCTGTATTGCTCGCTCGCGGTCCATTCGCCGGATGCGCTGGCTGTCCTCGAAGACGTCGAAATCGGCAAGTACCATGACTATCCCGACACCTACCGTTAATTCAGGACTGCAGATCAGCGACCTGCCGCATGCGCCGCTGCCGGCCGGCCTGCCCGATCCGGCGACGCTCGCGCGGCTCGCGTCCGAGTTCTTCGCGACGCCGCCGGGGCAGGCGGCCGCGCCCGAACTGTCGGCGGGCAGCGGCGCGGTGGGCGGCGTGCCGTCGGCGCTGCCGGCGGCCGCGCCGATCCTCGCGTCGGTGAGCAATCCCGCGCCGGCCGGCTCGCCGCTCGCGGGGCCGGGCGGCACGGGCACCGGCGTGCCGGGGTTTGCGCTGCCGCAGGGCAAGGTGGCGGGCGCGAACCTCGCGCCGTCCGCACCGACGCACGTGCTGTCGCTCGGCAACCGCGCACCGGCGCTCGCGCCGCATGCGGCCGCGCAGAACGGACTGCCCGACAGCGTCGTGTCGATCGCGCCCGCGTTCGAACCGCGCGTCGGCGGCGCGGCGCTCGGCGTGCCGCAGGCGAGCGCGCTCGCGGCCGATGCGGCGCCGACGGCTGCGCCGGCCGCGGGCGCATCGCCGTATTACTTCACCGACGGCGCGCTGCAAGGCTGGCAGGCCACGCCGCAGGACATCGTGGTGCCGTCGCATGGCCTCGCCTCGCCCGAGGCGTTCGGGCTGCCCGGCGACGACGCGTTGCGCGAACTGCTCGCGTCGAACCGTCACGCGCCTGCGCCGTCCGCGCCGCAGGGCGCGATTCCGCGCTACTTCATCGACGACGCGCAGGCCGCCGAACCGCACGCGCTCGCGGGCGGCGCGCATCCGCCGTTCGACGTGAACGCGATCCGCCGCGACTTCCCGATCCTGCAGGAGCGCGTGAACGGCAAGCAGCTCGTCTGGTTCGACAATGCGGCGACGACGCACAAGCCGCAGGCCGTGATCGACCGGCTCGCGTACTTCTACGCGCACGAGAACTCGAACATCCACCGCGCGGCGCACGCGCTCGCGGGCCGCGCGACCGACGCGTACGAGCACGCGCGCGACACGGTGCGGCGCTTCATCGGCGCGGCGTCGCCGGACGAGATCGTGTTCGTGCGCGGCACGACCGAGGCGATCAACCTGATTGCGAAGACGTGGGGCGTGCAGAACGTCGGCGAGGGCGACGAGATCGTCGTGTCGCATCTCGAGCATCACGCGAACATCGTGCCGTGGCAGCAGCTCGCCGCGCAGAAGGGCGCGAAGCTGCGCGTGATTCCGGTCGACGATTCGGGGCAGGTGCTGCTCGACGAGTATCGCAAGCTGCTGAACGACCGCACGAAGATCGTGTCCGTCACGCAGGTGTCGAACGCGCTCGGCACGGTGGTGCCGGTGAAGGAGATCGTCGAGCTCGCGCATTGCGCGGGCGCGAAGGCGCTCGTCGACGGCGCGCAGTCGATCTCGCACATGCGGGTCGACGTGCAGGCGCTCGACGCGGACTTCTTCGTGTTCTCGGGCCACAAGATCTACGGCCCGACGGGCATCGGCGTCGTGTACGGCAAGCGCGCGATCCTCGACGACATGCCGCCGTGGCAAGGCGGCGGCAACATGATCGCGGACGTCACGTTCGAGCGCACCGTGTTCCAGCCGCCGCCGAACCGCTTCGAGGCCGGCACCGGCAACATCGCGGACGCGGTGGGGCTCGGCGCTGCGCTCGACTACGTGAGCCGCGTCGGCATCGAGAACATCGCGCGCTACGAGCACGACCTGCTCGCGTATGCGACGAGCGTGCTCGCGCCGGTGCCGGGCGTGAGGCTCGTCGGCACCGCGCGCGACAAGGCGAGCGTGCTGTCGTTCGTGCTGAAGGGCTACGAGACCGAGGAAGTCGGCCAGGCGCTCAACGAGGAAGGGATCGCGGTGCGCTCCGGGCATCACTGCGCACAACCGATCCTGCGCCGTTTCGGGCTCGAAGCGACCGTGCGGCCGTCGCTCGCGTTCTACAACACGTGCGATGAGGTCGATGCGCTGGTGTCGGTCGTCAGGAGGCTGGCGTCGCGCCGGCGCGGTTGACGCCGCGGGACGGCAGCGGCCGCGTGCGTCGAGCGGCCGCTGCCATCTCCATTCACCGCGTATGCTCGAGCAGCCGTCCTTATCGGTTCAGCAGATAAACGTATCGAATATGCTTCGTTGACGGGCCGCGACGTGCGATCGTAGATTCGCGTTTTCATCGCATTCGACGGGGCCTGCTTCGTGACCATCATCGCCACCCACACCGCCGAGCCGTCGCAGCGCGCGACGGCGCAACACTTCGAGATTCGCGCGTTCGACGGGCCGCTGGGCGCCGAGGTCGTCGGCCTCGACCTGTCGAAGCCGCTCGACGCCGCCGATTTCGCCCGCATCCATCGCGCGCATCTCGACCACCACGTGCTGGTGTTCCGCGACCAGCGCATCACGCCGGAACAGCACGTCGCGTTCAGCCGCCGCTTCGGCCCGCTGCAGATCCACGTGCTGCACCAGTTCGGGCTGGCCGGGCATCCGGAAGTGCTGGTCGTGTCGAACGTCATCGAGAACGGCCGGCCGATCGGTCTCGGCGATGCCGGTCAATTCTGGCACTCGGACCTGTCGTACAAGGAAAAGCCGAGCCTCGGCTCGCTGCTGCATGCACAGGAGCTGCCGTCCGAGGGCGGCGACACGCTGTTCGCGAACATGCATCTCGCGTGGGACACGCTGCCCGCACACCTGCGCCGCGCGGCCGAAGGGCTGCGCGCGGAGCACACGTATCTCGCGCGCTATGCGGAACTGCAGGCGCGCAATCCGTGGCGGCCGAACCTGTCTGCCGAGCAGATCGCGCAGGTGAAGCCGGTCGTGCATCCGGTCGTGCGCACGCACCCGGAGACGGGCCGCAAGGCGCTGTTCGTCAGCGAGCATTTCACGACGCGCATCGTCGGCCTGCCCGAAGACGAAAGCCGCGCGCTGCTCGACGCGCTGTTCGCGCACAGCGTGCGCGCCGAGCATCTGTACCGGCACGTGTGGCGCGACCACGATCTCGTGTTCTGGGACAACCGTTCGCTGATGCATCTCGCGGCCGGCACGCCGGACCACCTGCGCCGCAAGCTGTATCGCACGACGATCGAAGGCGACGCGCCGCTCTGACGGGCGCGCCGCTGCCTGTCTTCACTTTTCCGACCGGAGTTCCGATGTTGTATTCGATTCGCGCGGCGCTGGGCCGCACGACGCTGTCCGTACGCCGTGCGGCCGTCATCACGCTTGCCGCGGCGCTCGCCGTCGCGGGCCTCGGGGCCGCGCGGCCCGCGCATGCCGAAGGGCAGATCCGCATCGCCGAGCAGTTCGGCGTCGTCTACCTGATGCTGAACGTCGCGCGCGACCAGCAACTGATCGAGAAGGAAGGCCGCAAAGCGGGCCTCGACATCAAGGTCGACTGGGTGCGCCTGTCGGGCGGCGCGGCCGTGAACGATGCGCTGCTGTCCGGCGCGGTCGACATCGCGGGCGCAGGCGTCGGCCCGCTGCTGACGGTGTGGGATCGCACGCATGGCCGGCAGAACGTGAAGGGCGTCGCGTCGCTCGGCAACCTGCCGTACTACCTCGTCAGCAACAATCCGAACGTGAAGACGCTCGCCGACTTCACCGCGAAGGACCGCATCGCGGTGCCGGCCGTCGGCGTATCCGTGCAGTCGCGCGTGCTGCAGTATGCGGTTGCGAAGCAGTGGGGCGACAAGCAATACGCGAAGCTCGACGGGTTCACGCAGGCGATTCCGCACCCCGATGCGACGGCCGCGATTCTCGCGAACGGCAGCGTGATCACCGCCCACTTCGGCAATCCGCCGTTCCAGGAGCAGGAGCTGGCGGGCAATCCGAACGCGCACATCGTGCTGAATTCATACGACGTGCTGGGCGGCCCGAGCTCGGCGACCGTGCTCTACGCGACCGAGAAATTCCGCAACGAGAACCCGAAGACCTATCGCGCGTTCGTCGCAGCGCTTGCGGAAGCCGCGCGCGTGATCGCGGCAGACCCCGAGCGCGCGGCGGACGCCTATATCCGCGCGAACGGCTCGAAGATCGACCGCGCATTGCTGCTGAAGATCGTGTGCAATCCGCAGGTGCAGTTCAAGACCGCGCCGCAGAACACGTTCAAGCTCGCGCAGTTCATGTACCGGATCGGTGCGATCCGCAACGAGCCGAAATCGTGGCGCGACTACTTCTTCGACGATCCCGCGACGGCCGGCGGGAGCTGAGCGGCGGCCGTTTGAGCGGCGCAATCGACGCTTATGCGCCGCGATGGTTTGAATATGCGCAATGATTGGTTGGTGTGTGCACCGGCCGACCGTATGGTGACGTTTTGCTTGCAGGAATCCTTATCGTGAACGTCACCACGTCAAGAAGCTGGACGCTGCCCGCAGCGGCGCGTCCGGGGCCGTCGCCCGTCGCCTGGGAGGCGGGCGGTGCGCCAGCCGCCGATGTCCGGCCCGTGCCGGATGAAGCCGCGCCATCCGCGCACAGCGAGCGCCTGCTCGCGATCGACCGCGTGAGTCTCGAATACCGCAGCCACGCGCGCATCGTCCGCGCGACGCATCAGGTGAGCTTCGACGTGTACGGCGGCGACCGCTTCGTGCTGCTCGGGCCGTCGGGTTGCGGCAAGTCGACGCTGCTGAAGGCGATCGCGGGTTTCATCGAGCCGGTGTCCGGCACGATCGCGCTCGGCGGCGAGCCGGTGCGCGGGCCCGGCGCCGATCGCGTCGTCGTGTTTCAGGAATTCGATCAGCTGCCGCCGTGGAAGACGGTCGCCGAGAACGTCGCGTTCCCGTTGCGCGTCGCGAAGAAGCTGCCGCGCGCCGAAGCGCGCGAGCGGGCGTTGCACTATCTCGACAAGGTCGGCCTTGCGGCGTTCGCCGACGCGTATCCGCACACGCTGTCCGGCGGCATGAAGCAGCGCGTCGCGATCGCCCGCGCGCTCGCGATGCAGCCGCGCGTGCTGCTGATGGACGAGCCGTTCGCCGCGCTCGACGCGCTGACCCGCCGCAAGATGCAGGAGGAGCTGCTGCGGTTGTGGGACGACGTGCGCTTCACGCTGCTGTTCGTCACGCATTCGATCGAGGAGGCGCTCGTCGTCGGCAACCGGATCCTGCTGCTGTCGCCGCACCCGGGCCGCGTGCGCGCGGAACTCAACAGCCACACGTATTCGCAGGACAGCGTCGGCCGCGCCGACTTCCGCGACAGCGTCGCGCGCATTCATCGGCTGCTGTTCGAGACGGACGACGAATTCGCGCAGGAGACCGAACGATGAGTACGCCGCATCCGACGTTGCCGCCGCTGCCGCCGGTGCGCGCGGAATACGAACTGCCGCTGCAGGCGCCGCTCGACGTCGAACGCGCGGTTCCCGTGCCGCTCGCGCGGCGCGTGCTGGATGCCGGCTGGTTTCGCCGCGCGCTGATCGCGCTGGTGTTGATCGGCGGATGGGAACTCACCGCGCGGCTCGTCGCCAACGACCTGCTCGTGCCGACCTTCGGCGCGACGTTCGTCGCGTTCGTGCAGGGCATCGCGTCGGGCGAGCTGCTCGTGAAGACCGGCATCTCGCTGTCGGTGCTGTTGCGCGGCTATGCGCTCGGCGTGGCGCTCGCGTTCGCGCTGACGTCGGTTGCCGTGTCGACGCGCATCGGCCGCGACCTGCTGTCGATGCTGACGTCGATGTTCAACCCGCTGCCGTCGATCGCGCTGCTGCCGATCGCATTGCTGTGGTTCGGCCTCGGCACCGGCAGCCTGCTGTTCGTGCTCGTGCACGCGGTGCTGTGGCCGCTCGCGCTGAACATGTACACGGGCTTTCTCGGCGTGCCCGCGACGCTGCGGATGGCCGGCCGCAACTACGGGCTCACGGGGCTGCGCCAGGTCGCGCTGATCCTCGTGCCGGCCGCGCTGCCGTCGATTCTTGCGGGATTGCGCGTCGGCTGGGCGTTCGCGTGGCGCACGCTGATTGCCGCGGAACTCGTGTTCGGCGCGAGCGCGGGGCAGGGCGGGCTCGGCTGGTACATCTTCCAGAATCGCAACGAGCTGTACACGGATCGCGTGTTCGCGGGGCTCGCGGCGGTGATCGTGATCGGGTTGCTCGTCGAGCATCTCGTGTTCGATACGCTCGAGCGGCTGACGGTGCGGCGGTGGGGGATTCAGCACTGAGGCAGCGGCATGGTGGGTCGCGCCTCCCATACGCATTGTCAGGTCGCGTTCGCGGATGACCGTGTAGCGCGGCAAAAATCCATACCGTGGCCGCCTCGAACGGCTCGCGCCCCAATATCACATAACGAAATTCAGCCCCGACAGGGGCTGCTTTACGTCAGAGAACGATCGAACATCGCGGCCGGGCAGCTTGCCGCAGATCGCCTCCGCTCCTGCCGACGATAGTCGGAATTGCCCGGAATGCCTTGTGCGGCAAGGCTCTCATGCAAGCAGCCGGATTTCGCGCGAAAAGGTCGATTCGGTCGATTCCCTCTTGCAACCACGATTTCCGATCCCTTCTCCGTCAACTCTTATATAAGACATAAGACATTTGACGTTGCCAAATATTGCGATTAGAATCGCGATCGTAAAAGCAGTGCCCGGAACAGCCTCGGCGTGCCTGAAAGGCCTTCCCCTGAAACTCAACATCAGCAGGTCCCCCATGCTTGAAAACTTTCGTGCTCACGTGGCCGCCCGCGCCGCGCTCGGTATTCCTCCCCTGCCGCTGACGGCTCAGCAGACCGCCGAACTGGTGGAGCTGCTGGCGAATCCGCCCGCCGGCGAAGAGCAGACCCTGCTCGACCTGATTACCCACCGCGTGCCGGCCGGCGTCGACGAAGCCGCCCGCGTGAAGGCCGGCTTCCTGGCCGCCGTGGCCAAGGGCGAGACCGCCTGCCCGCTGATCTCGCGCGCGCGCGCCACCGAACTGCTCGGCACGATGCTGGGCGGCTACAACATCCAGCCGCTGATCGAGCTGCTGTCCGACGACGCAGTGGCCGCGGTGGCCGCCGACGCGCTGAAGAAAACCCTGCTGATGTTCGACCAGTTCCACGACGTCAAGGAACTGGCCGACAAGGGCAACGCGCACGCGAAGGCCGTGCTGCAAAGCTGGGCCGACGCCGAATGGTTCACGAGCCGTCCGGAAGTGCCGCAAAGCCTGACCATCACCGTCTTCAAGGTGACGGGCGAAACCAACACCGACGACCTGTCGCCGGCGCCGGACGCCACCACCCGCCCGGACATCCCGATGCACGCGCTGGCGATGCTGAAGAACGCGCGCCCGGGCATCACCCCGGAAGAGGACGGCAAGCGCGGCCCGGTCAAGTTCATCGAGTCGCTGAAGGAAAAGGGTCACCTGGTCGCGTACGTGGGCGACGTGGTCGGCACCGGCTCCTCGCGCAAGTCGGCCACTAACTCGGTGCTGTGGTTCACCGGTGAAGACATCCCGTTCGTGCCGAACAAGCGCTTCGGCGGCGTGTGCCTGGGCGGCAAGATCGCCCCGATCTTCTACAACACGATGGAAGACGCGGGCGCGCTGCCGATCGAGCTCGACGTGTCGCAGATGGAAATGGGCGACGTGGTCGAACTGCGCCCGTACGACGGCAAGGCGCTGAAGAACGGCGCCGTGATCGCCGAATTCCAGGTCAAGTCGGACGTGCTGTTCGACGAAGTGCGCGCCGGCGGCCGCATTCCGCTGATCATCGGCCGCGGTCTGACCGCGAAGGCGCGTGAAGCGCTGGGCCTGGCCCCGTCGACGCTGTTCCGCCTGCCGCATCAGCCGGCCGACAGCGGCAAGGGCTTCTCGCTGGCGCAGAAGATGGTCGGCCGCGCGTGCGGCTTGCCGGAAGGCCAGGGCATCCGCCCGGGCACGTACTGCGAACCGAAGATGACCTCGGTCGGCTCGCAGGACACCACGGGCCCGATGACCCGCGACGAACTGAAGGACCTCGCGTGCCTCGGCTTCTCGGCCGATCTCGTGATGCAGTCGTTCTGCCACACCGCCGCTTATCCGAAGCCGGTGGACGTGAAGACGCACCAGACGCTGCCGAACTTCATCAGCACCCGTGGCGGCATCGCGCTGCGTCCGGGCGACGGTGTGATCCACTCGTGGCTGAACCGCATGCTGCTGCCCGACACCGTCGGCACCGGCGGTGACTCGCACACGCGCTTCCCGATCGGCATCAGCTTCCCGGCAGGTTCGGGCCTGGTCGCGTTCGCGGCCGCCACCGGCACGATGCCGCTGGACATGCCGGAATCGGTGCTGGTCCGCTTCAAGGGCAAGATGCAGCCGGGCGTGACCCTGCGTGACCTCGTCAACGCGATTCCGCTGTACGCGATCAAGCAAGGCATGCTGACGGTCGCGAAGCAAGGCAAGAAGAACATCTTCTCGGGCCGCATTCTCGAAATCGAAGGCCTGCCGGACCTGAAGGTCGAGCAAGCGTTCGAGCTGTCGGATGCGTCCGCCGAGCGCTCGGCCGCCGGTTGCACGGTCCACCTGAACAAGGAACCGATCATCGAATACCTCAACAGCAACGTCACGCTGCTGAAGTGGATGATCGCGCAGGGCTACCAGGACCCGCGCAGCCTGCAGCGCCGCATCACGGCGATGGAGCAGTGGCTGGCCGACCCGCAACTGCTGTCGCCGGATGCCGACGCGGAATACGCGGCCGTCATCGAGATCGACCTCGCCGACATCCACGAGCCGATCGTGGCCTGCCCGAACGATCCGGACGACGTGAAGACGCTGTCCGACGTCGCCGGCGCGAAGATCGACGAAGTGTTCATCGGTTCGTGCATGACCAACATCGGCCACTTCCGTGCCGCGTCGAAGCTGCTGGAAGGCAAGCGCGACATCCCGGTCAAGCTGTGGGTCGCGCCGCCGACCAAGATGGACCAGAAGCAGCTGACCGAGGAAGGCCACTACGGCGTGTTCGGCACGGCCGGTGCGCGCACCGAAATGCCGGGCTGCTCGCTGTGCATGGGCAACCAGGCACAGGTGCGCGAAGGCGCGACGGTCATGTCGACGTCGACCCGCAACTTCCCGAACCGCCTCGGCAAGAACACGAACGTGTACCTCGGCTCGGCGGAACTGGCGGCGATCTGCTCGCGTCTGGGCAAGATCCCGACCAAGGAAGAGTACATGGCCGACATGGGCGTGCTCAGCGCCAACGGCGACAAGATCTACAAGTACATGAACTTCGACCAGATCGAAGACTTCAAGGAAGTGGCCGACACCGTGCAGATGTAAGCGTGCTGTCGGGCTACGGCGTGTGGTTCGCGTCGTAGCACCACGCAATGGCGCCGCAGGCTCAATGCTTGCGGCGCCATTTTTTTGTGCGGCCCGGCATGCCCTCGCGCAGTTCAGCGTGCGCGAGTGCCAACGTATCGCCAGACCGCGTTCGCGAATCGGGCAAGCGGGGCAGCGTTATTGCTGAGCAAGGCCCGCCTTCAATGCCTGCCAGAAGCGCGCATTCTCCATCCCGAGCGCATACATCGACGTCCCGGCGAGGCCGTATGCATTGACGAGGCTCGCCTTCAACTGAACGCTGCGTGCATTTTCGGTCCACACCGTGTGCGTGCCGCTGCCGTCGTTGGCCGTATAGCGAAACGTCACCGAGTTGTTCGAGCCGATATAGCGTGGCGTCACGCCATACTGTTTGACGAGCGCATCGGTATCGGCCCAAAACAACTGCGTGCCGGAATTGTCGGCGCGCCAGTCGTAGCCGTACGACGGCAGGCCGTTCAGGATCTTGTCCGCCGATACCAGCGAGACCGCGTAGTCGAGGTTGTTTTCAATCCAGTCGGAGCCTGCGACCGGGCCCGGGTCCCAGGCCGGGATCGTCTCGTCGTAGGTCATGATCTGCAGGTAATCCGCACCGGCGCCGAGCGCGCGCAAGTCGTAGCCGTAGTTGGCCGGATGCGTCTCGTCGGCCGACGAGAACGACGGTACGCTGACGATGAGCTTGAGCCCTTGCGCATGCAGCGCCCGGCCCAGTACCTGCACGAAGTTGCTGAAATTGTTGCGGTCGCCTTGATCGATCTGTTCGAAATCGATGTTGATGCCCGCGAACCGATTCTTCTGCGCGAACGCGACGAGATTGCGCACGGCCGTATCGAGATGCGTGGACGTGACCTCGTGCGCGAGCGATGCGCTCCAGTTGCCGTCGACGTTCGACACGCAACCGTACGCGGGAATGCCTTTGGACTTCAGAAAGGCGAGGGCATTGGTCGGCGCCGGATCGCCGTTGCCCGTGACGGCTCCGTCTTTCGTGATGTTGTAGAAGTCGACCGAAACGGCATTGAAATTGCCGTAATACCGTGTCAGCGAATCGTAGTTATGCGAGTAGCCAGAATAATAGGCGAGCACCATCGGCGCGGCCGATGCGTTGATCGACGCGGCGGACAGAAGGCCCGCGATGCAGGTGGCGAGGCGTTTCATCGTTGTTTTTCCTACCGTTGTTGCCGTTGAAATCGGCTGCCTCAGATGCCGGGTCACGTTGATCCTGGGCATCGCGACCGCTGCAGGGAAGCCGGCTACAAGGCGTTAACGGCAGTGCGACTTGAAACTCAAATCAATTGACGGAAGACCTTTGTCGATCGTCCGTGGAGATGCGCTGTGGAATGCCGTGGGCATTGACCATAGCCACTGAGAACGAAAAAAGCACCGTCGCCGGTGCTTTTCGGGTATGACATCAGTCGTAGTGGTACCGACACTGCATCACATAGATGATGCTGTCCTGGACGATGTATACGAGGCGATCAGCTTTCGTGATGCGACGTGACCAGAAACCGGTCAGGTCGCCTTTCAAGGGCTCCGGCTTACCAGTGCCCTTGAAAGGATCTCGGGAGATCTCCTCAATCAGGCCGTTGATCTCGGCGACGATCGCGAGGTTCTTTTCCTGCCAGTACAGGTAATCGTCCCAAGCGTTCGTCGACCATGCAACCTTGCAGTTACTTACCGCTGCGGCCTTGTTTTTTGCCTTCTTCTTCTGTGTCATGTGTCAGCAATTCCTTTACAGAGGTCTTGCCGGCCTTGAATTCAGCAATGGATTGGCGCAGTCGGTCAGCGTTCGTCGGGGTGCCCAACAGATGCAGTGTCTCCTGCAGGCTGTTGTAGTCCTCCAGCGAAATCATGACGACATGTTCCCCGCGCTGACGGGTGATTATCGTCGGTTCGTGATCCTTGCACACCGCGTCCAGAGCCTGCTTGAAGCCGGCTCGCGCCTCACTAAAAGTCAGGATGTTCATATCGAGCTTTCTCACTTGCCTGCTACCCGGCTCCGGGCGCAAGCGCTACGTTCACTCTCCCACCCGAGAGGGCAAGAGCGGCGTGTTCGCCGTCCCGAGTTTGATGGGGACGGCATCCGGTGAAGACGTTACGCGCCTTATCGTTTACGCATTCCTATTGCCCAAGGGGCGACCCTAACCTAACAAGGGTGGGCGAATGCAGTTGGTATTGTACGTAGTTCTGTACCATGTTGCAATCCATGTCTGTTGCTACGGATGCGCGTGGTCTTGGACGTATCCAAGTCGAGTTTTTATCTGGTTCTTCACGCTATTTCGCGACGGACCAATAAAAAGCGCGCGATACCCCGAGGTATCGCGCGCCTTGCGTTTCACACCGGCACCCCCGCGAACGGACGCACCGGCCTTTCCATCAGAACCCGCCGAACCCCGGCCCGCCAGCCCCCGCTTCCGGTGCGCCGCCCACCGATGGCGCCTCCTTCGGCGCTTCATGCACGGTCGCATCCGTCGTCAGCAGCAGCCCCGCGACCGACGCCGCGTTCTGCAGTGCGGTGCGCGTGACCTTGGTCGGATCGAGCACGCCCGATTCGACGAGATCGCCGTACTCGCCCGTCTGCGCGTTGTAGCCGAAGTTGCCCGACCCTTCCGCGACCTTCGCGACCACGACGCTGGCTTCCTCGCCCGCGTTGGCAACGATCTGGCGCAGCGGCTCCTCGAGCGCGCGCAGCACGATCTTGATGCCGGCGTGCTGGTCGGCGTTCGCGCCGGTCAGCTCGCGGATCGCCTGCTTCACGCGGATCAGCGCGACGCCGCCGCCAGGGACGATGCCTTCCTCGACGGCCGCGCGCGTCGCATGCAGCGCGTCGTCGACGCGGTCCTTCTTCTCCTTCACCTCGATCTCGGTCGCGCCGCCGACCTTGATGACCGCGACACCGCCGGCCAGCTTCGCCACGCGCTCCTGCAGCTTCTCGCGGTCGTAGTCCGACGTCGCCTCGTCGATCTGCACGCGGATCTGCTTCACGCGCGCCTGGATGCTCGCCGCATCGCCCGCGCCGTCGATCACCGTCGTGTTCTCCTTGCCGACCTCGATGCGCTTCGCCTGTCCGAGTTCGGCGAGCGTCGCCTTTTCGAGCGTGAGGCCGGTTTCCTCGGCGATCACCTGGCCGCCGGTCAGGATCGCGATGTCCTCGAGCAGCGCCTTGCGGCGGTCGCCGAAGCCCGGCGCCTTGACCGCGACGGTCTTCAGGATGCCGCGAATGTTGTTCACGACCAGCGTCGCGAGTGCTTCGCCTTCGACGTCCTCGGCGATGATCAGCAGCGGCCGGCCGGACTTCGCGACCTGTTCGAGCACCGGCAGCAGCTCGCGGATGTTCGAGATCTTCTTGTCGTGCAGCAGGATGTACGGATTCTCGATCTCGGCGATCTGCTTGTCCGGGTTGTTGATGAAATACGGTGACAGGTAGCCGCGATCGAACTGCAGCCCTTCGACGACGTCGAGCTCGTCGGCGAGCGACTTGCCGTCCTCGACGGTGATCACGCCTTCCTTGCCGACGCGGTCGATCGCCTCGGCGATGCGCTGGCCGATCGACTCCTCGCCGTTCGCCGAGATCGTCGCGACCTGCGCGATTTCCTTGCTCGTCGTGGTCGGCTTGCTGATCTTCTTCAGCTCGTCGACGGCGGCCGCGACGGCTTTGTCGATGCCGCGCTTCAGGTCGAGCGGGTTGAGCCCGGCCGCGACGTACTTCTGGCCTTCGCGGACGATCGCCTGCGCGAGCACGGTGGCGGTGGTCGTGCCGTCGCCGGCCGCGTCGCTCGTGCGCGACGCGACTTCCTTCACGAGCTGCGCGCCGATGTTCTGCAGCTTGTCGGCGAGCTCGATTTCCTTCGCGACCGACACGCCGTCCTTCGTGACCACCGGCGCGCCGAAGCTGCGCTCGAGCACGACGTTGCGGCCTTTTGGCCCGAGCGTGACCTTCACCGCGTTCGCGAGAATGTTGACGCCTTCGGTGAGCTTCGCGCGTGCGACGTCGCTGAAGATGATTTCCTTCGCTGCCATGATTGCGCTCCTTTATTGATTGACGACGGCGACGATGTCTTCCTCGCGCAGCACGAGGAGCTCGCTGCCGTCCACCTTGACCGTCTGGCCCGCGTACTTGCCGAACAGCACGCGCTCGCCGACCTTCAGGTCGGGCACGATGCGCTGGCCGTCGTTGTCCCGGCGGCCGGGGCCGACCGCGATCACTTCGCCCTGGTCGGGCTTTTCCGCGGCGCTGTCGGGAATCACGATGCCGGAAGCGGTGGTGGTTTCCTGGTCGAGTCGCTTCACGATGACTCGATCGTGCAAGGGGCGTAGGCTCATCGGTTCGTCCTGTCGGAATGGGTGGTTGGCACTCTGCATCGGAGAGTGCTGACGAGTATAGAAATGCGCGCCGGCGCGATCCAATAACGGATTGCGAAATGCATTTGCGCGGGCGTGAATTGGGGGAGCGGCGTGCGGCGGCGAGCCGACACGCGCGGATGGAAACGCGGATAGAAGCGCGCCGCGTCAGATCAGCAGCGTCAGCGTGCGGAACAGCGCGAGGTCTTCCTTGCGGGCGGAGCGCGCATGACGCCGGATCACCTGCAGCAGGCAGTCGATGAAGCAGCGCGCGGCGTCGCTCTGCGTGCTGCTGCGGCGGGTGACGATGCCGAGCTCGCGCGGCTCGAAGCGTTCCTTCAGCGACAGCGCGCGCATCCGCTCGCCGAACGGCGGCACGACGCTCAGGATCGTCGGGCACCACGTGCACATGTCCGCCTGTTCGAGCATCGTCTGCAGCATCGCGACCGATTGCGCGCGGACGATGCGCCGCTCGTCGATCTGCGCGCCGTGGCGTGTGAACAGGTAATCGACGAGCGCGGCCTGGCCGTCCGGCGTGAAATTCAGCACCCAGTCCTGGTCGAGCAGGTCGTGAATCGAGCGGACGCGCTCGCACGGGTGGCCCGCGCGCACCATCACCGAGGTCTCGTAGGTCAGCACCGGCTCGCACGCGAATTCCTGCGCGACCACGCCCGGCTGCACCTGCCCGAGCGCGAAATCCATGCTGCCGTCGCGCAGCAGCGGCTGCGCGACGGCCATCAATCCTTCATACAGCTCCAGGCGCACGTCCGGCATCCGCTCGCGAAACAGCCGCACCGTCTCGGCGAGAAACGTCAGCGTGAGCCACGGCGTGACGCCGACGCTCAACCGGCCTTCGACGCGGCCGCGCATCCGCGCGAGCTCGCTCTGCGCATGTTCGAGCTGCTTGAGCACGAGCTTCGCGTGCGTGAGCAGCGCCTTGCCGTATTCGGTGAAGCCGATCCCTTCCGGCGCGCGCACGAGCAGCGGCAGGCGTTCGCTCGCCTCCAGTTCGCGCAGCGCCCGTGTGACGGCGGCCTGCGACAGGCCCAGCGCGCGCGCCGCGCCGCGAATGCTTCCGGCCTCCGCGCTCGCGACGAGCGCCTGCAGCTGATGCAGCTTCATGATGTGACACCCGACAACAGAGAGTTGTCATCATAACGAAACCGGGGCTGTTCGCCGGCATTTTCGCTGCATACGATCCAGCCAACGATCGGCCATCCGGCGATCGGTGGCGAGGCGGAACCGGGGAGCAGGAAAATTGGATTCGACACGCATTCCGCCCGACATGGCGGCAATCGAAGCGGACATGATTGCGCTGCGGCGCCGGCTGCATGCGCATCCGGAGCTCGGCTTCGAGGAGCGCGCAACGAGCGAGCTCGTCGCCGACTGCCTGACAACGTGGGGTTATCGGGTGACGCGCGGCCTCGGCGGCACCGGCGTGGTCGGCACGCTGACGCGCGGCGCGGGCCGCCGGCTCGGCCTGCGCGCGGACATGGACGCGCTGCCGATCCGCGAGACGACCGGGCTGCCGCATGCGAGCCGGATCGACGGCGTGATGCATGCGTGCGGCCACGACGGCCATACGGCGATGCTGCTCGCGGCCGCGCGCTGCATTGCGGAACGCGAACGGTTCAGCGGCACGCTGAACCTGATTTTCCAGCCGGCCGAGGAAGGGCTCGGCGGCGCGCAACGGATGATCGAAGACGGCCTGTTCGCGCGCTTTCCGTGCGACGCGGTGTTCGCGATGCACAACGTGCCGGGCCTGCCGGCGGGCAAGCTGGGCTTCTGCGACGGTCCGTTCATGGCGTCGGCCGACGAGGTGCGCGTGCGCGTGACCGGGCGCGGCGGGCACGGCGCGGCGCCGCACGCCGCAGTGGACCCGGTGGTCGTCTGCGCATCGATCGTGATGGCGCTGCAGACGATCGTGTCGCGCAACGTGAACCCGCAGGCACTCGCGATCATCACGGCCGGGTCGATCCATGCGGGCACCGCGTCGAACGTGATTCCGCCGCATGCGGATCTCGAACTCAGCGTGCGCGCACTGTCGCCCGACGTGCGCGCGCTGCTCGAACGGCGCATCCGTGAGACGGTCGCGGGCCAGGCGGCAAGCTACGGCGCGATGGCGGAGATCGACTACCGCGTCGGCTACCCGGTGCTCGTCAATCACGCGGACGAAACGGCCTTCGCGCGGCAGGTCGCGCGCGACTGGGGCGGCGACGACGCACTGATCGAACAACTGCAGCCGATCGCCGCGAGCGAGGATTTTGCGTTCATGCTGAATGCGTGCCCGGGCAGCTACCTGTCGATCGGCAATGGCGACGGTGCCGCCGGATGCGCGCTCCACAACCCCGGCTACGACTTCAACGACGCGATTCTCGCGACCGGCGCGAGCTACTGGGTTGCGCTCGCGGAGCGGTTTCTCGGGTGACGCGGCACGGCGATTCCGGTTCATACGTTCATCGAGTACACACAAGGAGACAGGCAATGAAGAAGTGGATGGCGGCCGCCGCGATGACGCTCGCGGCGGGAGCGGCGCACGCGGGCGGCGACTGGGCAGGCAGGGAGATTCGCCTCGCGGTCGATCCGACTTACCCGCCGCTCGAATACAAGCTGCCCGACGGCACGCTGGCGGGCTTCGGCATCGACATCACGAACGCGCTGTGCGCCGAGTTGCGCGCCCGCTGCGTGTGGGTGGAGTCGAGCTTCGACGGGATGATTCCCGGCCTGCTCGCGCGCAAGTTCGACGTGATCGCGTCGTCGATGACGATCACGCCGAAGCGGATGCAGCAGATCGCGTTCACGAACCGGATCTCGAACGCGCCCGCGCGTCTGGTCGTGCGCAAGGGTTCGCCGCTGCTGCCGAGCGCCGAATCGCTGAAGGGCAAGCGCGTCGGCGTCGAGCAGGGCTCGGCCCAGGCCGACTATGCGATCGCGAACTGGCAGGCGGCCGGCGTGCAGATCGTGTCGTACCCGAACCAGGACCAGGTGTACGCCGATCTCGTGACGGGCCGGCTCGACGCGGCGTTCCAGGCGTCGATCGCTGCGAGCGACGGGTTCCTGAAGAAGCCGCAAGGCAAGGACTTCATGTTCGCGGGCGCGCCGATCGACGACCCGAAGTATTTCGGCCAGGGCGACGGGCTCGGGTTGCGCAAGCAGGATGCCGAGCTGCGCGACGCGTTCAACCATGCGCTCGCGGCGATTCTCGCGAACGGCACGTACGCGCGCATCAACCGGAAGTATTTCGACTTCGATATCTACGGCGCGAAGTAAGCCGCGCGTTCCGGCGGCGCCGAGCCGCCGAAGCGTCGGCGCCGCCACGCGGCCCCGGCCGTGCGCGTTACCGGGCGACCCGGATCACGACCTTCCCGAAGTGCTGCCCCGACTGCAGGTACGCATACGCGTCCGGCGTCTCGTCGAAGCCGAACACGCGATCGACGACCGGCTTGATCTTGCGCGCGTCGACGAGCCCGGCCACCGCATCGAGCATCGCGCGGCTGCCGACCATGATGCCCTGCAGCCGCCGGATGCCGCCGATCAGCGACAGCAGGCCGAGCTCGGGCCCCGCGAAGCTGCTGAGCCCGCCGATCACCGACACGACGCCGCCCATTTTGGTCGCGGCGACCGAGCGCGGCAGCGTGTCCCGCCCGCCGACCTCGACGACGATGTCCGCGCCCGCGCCGCCGGTGAGCCGCAGCACTTCGTGCTGCCATTCGGGCGTCGCGCGATAGTTGATCGTCGCATCGGCGCCGAGCTGGCGCGCGCGTTCGAGCTTCGCATCGCTCGACGACGTGATGATCGTACGCAGGCCCGCCGCATGCGCGAGCTGCAGCGCGATGACCGACACGCCGCCCGTGCCGAGCAGCACGACGGTCGAGCCGGGCGCCGCGCCGCCGTCGGCGAACAGCGCGTTCCATGCGGTGATCCCCGCGCACGACAGCGTCGACGCTTCGTCGTAGTCGAGATGTGCGGGGATCGCGACCAGCGCGTTTTCGTCCGAGACGAAATACTCGGCGAGCACGCCGTCGAACTGCGCGCCGGGCGAGCCCGCGACCTTCGACGGCGTGGGCGGGCCGTCGAGCCACTGCGGGAAGTAGGTGTTGATCACGCGATCGCCGGGCTTGAAGCGCGTGACGTCGCGGCCGGTCTCGACGACCTCGCCCGCGCCGTCGCCGACCGGGATCAGCGGTGCGTCGCCGATGCCGAGGTAGTCGCCGCGCGCGAACATCAGGTCGCGAAAGTTCAGCGACGCCGAATGGATCTTCACGACGACGTCATTCGGGCCCACCGGACGGCGCGGCGCGTCGATGCGCTGCAATCCGGCGATGCCGGCGCCGGGTTTCAGTTGCCATGCCTGCATGTCGACTCCTGTTCGTGGTTGACGGGCTCATGATAATGTTGCCGGCGTGGATGCATTGGAGAGAGTTTGGCCACTGACTGTCGCCAATATGGAAACGAATCGATAAGGAGAAACAGCGCATGGACGATCGCCTTGGCGGCATCGCCGAGTTCGTCGAGGTCGTGGAGTCGGGCAGCTTCGCGGCGGCGGCGCTGCGGATCGGCGTGACGCGCTCGGCCGTCGCGAAGATCGTCGCGCGGCTCGAGCGGCGTCTCGGCGTGCGGCTGCTGCAGCGCACGACGCGCCGCCTGAGCCTGACCGACGAAGGGCTCGTGTACTACGAGCAATGCCGCCGCGTGCTGGCCGAACTCGGCGAGACGGAGGCCGCGCTCGACGCGGGCCGCCGCGAGCCGTCCGGGAGGCTGCGCATCAGCGCGCCGGTGCTGTTCGGCCGGCAGTGCGTCGCGCCGGTCATGCGGCGGCTGGTCGAGCGTCATCCACGGCTCGAGGTCGAGATGTCGTTCAGCGATCGCGTCGCGGATCTCGTCAACGACGGCTTCGACGTCGCGGTGCGCGTCGGTCCGCTCGTCGACACGACCGCGCTCGTCTGCCGCCCGCTCGGCATGCAGCAGATGGGCATCTGCGCGTCGCCGGCCTATCTGGCGCAACACGGCCGGCCGACCGGGTTCGAGGATCTCGCGTCGCACGTCGGCATCGGTTACGCGCGCGGCGGGCAGGCCTTGCCGTGGCGGATCGTCGGCGCGGATGGCGACGCGCACGAGATTCGCGTGAGCGCCCGCCTGCGCTTCGACGACCTGCAGGCGATCGCGGACGCCGCCGCAGCCGGCGCGGGGCTCGCGTGGCTGCCGTGCTGGCTGATGGCGCCGTATCTGCGCGACGGCCGCCTCGCGCTCGTGATGGACAGCGACAGCGTGGGGAGCGCGGAAGTGTTCGCGGTGCGGCCGAATGCGCGGCAGGTGCCGTCGAAGGTGCGGGCGGCGATCGACGCGCTCGTCGACGAGATTCCGCGCGTGCTCGCGCGGAGTTCGTCCGTCGACGGCGGGCACGGAGCGCATGGGTGAGCGGGCCGCCGCAAGATCGTCATCCGCCCGCGCTTCCCGCAATACCGCCGATGCCTTCCGTGCGCAGGCGCGTCATATTCCGTCGTTCCACTAGCATGTGACGAATCCGACTTTGGCCCCCGCTGCGGCAACGCTAAGATCGCCGATCCCGACGAACGAGCGATACCGCGATGATCCAGCCCGCCGCGCCCCAGCCTGCTTCCCGCTTCCGCCTGATCTGCGCCGCGCTCGCCGGCGCGCTGACGCTCGCGTCGTGCGGCGGCGACGTCGACGGTACGCAGCCGCAGGCCGACGCGGGCGCGTCGGCGAAGCGCCCGAACATCCTGTACATCATGGCCGACGATCTCGGCTATTCCGACATCCACGCATTCGGCGGCGAGATCGACACGCCGAACCTCGACGCGCTCGTGCAGTCGGGGCGCATCCTGTCGAATCATCATGCGGGCACCGTGTGCGCCATTACGCGCGCGATGCTGATTTCCGGCACCGATCACCATCTCGTCGGCGAAGGCACGATGGGCACGCCGACCGACGAGCGGCGCGGGCTGCCCGGCTACGAGGGCTACTTGAACGACCGCGCGCTGTCGGTCGCGCAACTGCTGAAGGACGCCGGCTATCACACGTACATGGCCGGCAAGTGGCATATCGGCTCGGGGATCGTCGGCAGCACGACGGGCGGCGGGCAGACGCCGGACCAGTGGGGCTTCGAGCGCAGCTACGTGCTGCTCGGCGGCGCGGCGACCAATCACTTCGCGCACGAGCCCGCCGGCTCGAAGAACTACACCGAGGACGGCCGCTACGTGCAGCCGGGGCAACCGGGCCAGCCGGGCGGCGCGGGCGGCAGCCCGGCCGTGTTCTATTCGACCGACTTCTATACGCAGAAGCTGATCGCGTACATCGATTCGAACCGTCAGGATGGCAAACCGTTCTTCGCGTACGCGGCCTACACGTCGCCGCACTGGCCGCTGCAGGTGCCCGATCCGTGGCTGCACAAGTACGCGGGCGTGTATGACGCGGGCTACGCCGCGATCCGCAATGCGCGCATCGCGCGGCAGAAGGCGCTCGGGCTGATCCCGGCCGACTTCAAGCCGTTCGACGGGCTGCCCGAGACGCTGGCCGCGTCGCCGGCCACGCCGAACAACGGCGCAGCGAGCGCGAAATACCTCAGCGCCGTGCATGCGGCGGCGGACGGCTACGGCGATTACGGCCCCGGCAAGGTCGACAAGCTATGGTCGAGCCTGTCGCCCGCCGAACGCAAGGCGCAGGCGCGCTACATGGAGATCTATGCGGGCATGGTCGAGAACCTCGACTACAACATCGGCCTGCTGATCCAGCATCTGAAGGACATCGGCGAATACGACAACACGTTCATCATGTTCCAGTCGGACAACGGCGCGGAAGGCTGGCCGATCGATTCCGGCGCGGACCCGACGGCAACCGACACCGCGAACGCTCAGGAGCCCGTATATTCTGCGCTCGGCACCGACAACGGCAAGCAGAACGCGCAGCGGCTCCAATACGGGCTGCGCTGGGGCGAGGTGAGCGCGGCGCCGTTCCGGCTGACGAAGGGCTACTCGGCCGAAGGCGGCGTGTCGGTGCCGACGATCGTCCGCCTGCCGGGCCAGAAGCAGGCGCTGCCGACGCTGCGGATCTTCACGCACGTGACCGACAACACGGCGACGTTTCTCGACGTCGCGGGCGTCACGCCGCCGTCGCAGCCGGCGCCGCCGCTCGTCAACACGCTGACGGGCGTCGACCAGAACAAGGGCAAGGTGATCTACAACAACCGCTACGTGTATCCGGTGACGGGCAAGTCGCTGCTGCCGGTGCTGAGCGGCGCGAACACGGGCGAACTGCACACGACGCCGTTCGGCGACGAAGCGTACGGCCGCGCGTATCTGCGCAGCGCCGACGGCCGCTGGAAGGCGCTGTGGACGGAGCCGCCGGTCGGCCCGCTCGACGGTCACTGGCAGCTGTTCGATCTCGCGTCGGATCGCGGCGAGACGACCGACGTGTCCGCGCAGAACCCGTCGCTGATCCAGAGCCTCGTCGAGCAGTGGAAGGCCTACATGGGCAACGTCGGCGGCGTCGAGCCGCTGCGTCCGCGCGGCTATTACTGAGGAAGCGGCGATGCGGTTCCGGATCATCGGCGCGGCAGTGGCCGCCACGTTGTTCGTTGCGGCGTTCGCGGCCGGCTATGCGCGTCCGGCGGCTTCGCCGCCGCCCGGGTTCGACGACGCGAATCGTGGCCGTCCGCTTGCGCCGCTCGGCAGCGAGCGGCAGTGCGAGCGCTATGCGGGCCTGCCCGCGAACTGGCGCGACGATCCGAAGGCGGGGATGGTGCATCTGCGCGGCGGCGCGTTCGTGTTCGGCAGCACGCGCGGCTATCCGGACGAACGTCCGGCGGGCGACGGCCGCACGCGCGTCGGCGGCTTCTGGATCGACCAGACCGACGTGACGATCGCGCAGTTCGCCGCGTTCGTGCAGGCGACCGGCTACGTGACCGATGCGGAACGGCAGGGCGGCGCGGCGGTGTTCCACGTGCCGACGCGCGACGAGATGAACGCGCGCGACCTCGCGTGGTGGTCGTGGGTGCGGGGCGCGTCGTGGCGGCATCCGACCGGGCCCGGCAGCAACGTCGACGGGCGCGGCAACCTGCCGGTCACGCTGGTCACGCAGCGCGACGCGCTTGCTTATGCGCGCTGGCTCGGCCGCGACCTGCCGACCGAAGCCGAATGGGAATACGCGGGCAAGGCGGGGCGCGATGACGCGTCGCTCGACGCCGCGCCGCGCGACGCGCAGGGCAAGCCCGCCGCGAACTACTGGCAGGGCGTGTTTCCGGTGCTCGACACCGCGGAGGACGGCCATACGGGGCTCGCGCCCGTCGGCTGCTACGCGGCGAACGGCTTCCGGCTCTACGACATGATCGGCAATGCGTGGGAATGGACGAAGGACGTCTACACGGGTCCGCATCAATCGCACACGAACGGCGACACCGCGGCGGTGGCGCCGCCGACGCGCCGGCACGACACGCCGATGGTGATCAAGGGCGGCTCGTTCCTGTGTTCGCGTGATTACTGCGTCCGCTATCGCGCGTCGTCGCGCGAGCAGCAGGAGGCGGATCTCGCCGCGTCGCACATCGGGTTCCGCACGGTCCTGAGGGACGCGTCGTGACGCGGACATTGTTCCGGCGCGTCGCCGCGTGGCGGCCGGCTCCGTCCGAGCGTGACGCACGCGTGATGAACGAGCGTGTGCGCCGTTCGATTGCCGTGCTGATGTGGCTGGCGTGCGGCGCGACGCATGCGGCGCCCGCGGTCGAGCCGGCCGGCGCGCCCGTGCGCGTCGGCGTCACGCGCGGCGTGCATGCGGAGATCCTGGACGAAGTGAAGCGCGTCGCTGCCGCGCGCGGGCTGCCGGTCGACGTCGTCGTGTTCGACGACGCCACGCGCATCGACGGCGCGCTGGCCGACGGCCGCATCGACGCGGCGAGCTTCGAGGATGCGCAGCGCCTCGCGGCGACGCGCGCCGCGAAGGGGTACGCGCTGACGGCGGTCGCGACGACGGTGACGCTGCCGATGGCGCTTTATTCGCGCAAGCTCAAGAGCCTGAATGAACTGCGGCCCGGCGCGACGATCGCGATTCCGGCGGACCCGCGCGGCATGGCGCGCGCGCTCGTGCTGTTGCAGAACGACACGCTGCTGACGTTCCGCGACCGCGCGGGCCTGCATGCGTCGCTGCGCGACGTGACGGGCAACCGTCTCGGCCTGAAGATCGTCGCGCTGCGCGGCGAGCGCCTCGTCGCCGCGCTCGACACGGCCGCGTTCGTCGCGCTCGACAGCGGCGATGCCGCCCGCGCGGGCCTGCAACCTGCGCGCGACAGCATCGGCATCGAGGATGCGCGCTCGCCGTATGCGAACGTGCTGGCCGTGCGCGACGCCGATCGTGCGAAGGCGTGGGTCGCGCAGCTCGTCGCCGCGTATCACTCGGACGATGTCGCGCGCTTCATTCTCATGCGCTACCAGGATTCGGTGCGGCGGCCGTGGTAGACGCCTACCTGCTCGCCTGCAATGCATGCGGACGCTGCTGCAACAGCGCGCCGACGCTGTCGTTGCGCGAGTTGTTCCGGCATCGGCGGCGTTTCGTCGGCGCGCTGACGATCCGCCGCATCGCGAAACGGCGAATCGGCGAGCGCTGGCGCGCGGGCGGACGCGAGCACGTGCTCGATGCGGACGACGTATCGGCCGCCGATGCGCTCGCAAGCACGTTGTTCCATCGCAGCGGCGGCGCGGGGGACGAATGGATTGCGTTGACGCTGCAAGGCTACGACTATCCGTCGCTCGGCCGCTGCCCCGCGCTCGCCGATGACGGACGCTGCAGCGTGCACGCGGACAAGCCGTCGATCTGCGGCGCGGTGCCGCTCGATCCGCTGCTGCCGGACCGGTTGCAGTCCCGTGTGCTTGCCGGGCGGCGGGAAGAAACGGTCTGGCTCGGCGCGAACTGCATTCTTGAAGGGCGAGATGCGTCGTCTACCGTCGGACCTTCGTCGCCGATTCCGCTGGTGACGGCGGAGCGCGTGGCCGACCGCGCGGCGCTCGATGCGTGTCGCGACGCGCTTGTATTCGAGCGCGCGGTGTGGCGCGATGCCGTGTTCGCGTCGCTGATCGATGGCGGGCAGGAGGTGCGGCAAGCATTGTCCCGGCTCGCGCCGGGCGGCTACCTGACGATGTCGATCGTGCCCGTGCTGCTGGCCGTCGCATCGATCTCCGCGCCGTGCCGCGCGTTGTGCATCGATTTCATCGACGCGCAGCTTGCGTTGATCGATGCGAGCGTCGCGGCGGCGCTCGCGCGCCGGCGGCCCGACGACCGGCCCGCGACGCGCGAGCTGCGCGGCTTCGCGCAGGCTTTCGAGCGCGCGCGGCAGGCGCTGGCCGCGATGCCGGCGCACGATGCCGCGCCGCGCGCCGATGCATCGCGCATCGAGACGTGGCTCGCCGATCGACCCGATTTCGACCGGAACGCGGCCTGACGATCGTCGAGGTCGTCGTGCCTTAAACTCGAAGCTTGTTCAAAATAACTACCGAGGGGCTTCGATGTACGCTTCCACCTTCATTTTCCGCGCCGGGCAATACGACGACGAGTTCCACCGGCTCGACCGGCAGATCGCCGACATGGCGCGCGCGACGCCCGGCTATCTCGGTGAGGAGACGTGGGAGAACGCCGAGACCGGGCTGATCCAGAACGTCTATTACTGGGAATCGGAAGAGGCGCTGCAGCAGTTGATCCGGCATCCCGCACACCTCGAAGCGAAGGCGAAGCAGGCGCGCTGGCTGGACGGCTATCGGGTTGTCATTTCGAAGGTGATCCGGGAGTACGGGGACGGCAGGCTTGTGCCGCCGCTTGGGGGGCAGGCGGGGTGAGTGGAGGGGGCGACTGCATTCCTTGACGCGGTCCATGCGTCAAACTCCGGATCCTTCATCGACCAGGCTGGATCGTCGTATTCTCCCCGTACCCACATCCACTGGCCTGCGAGGAACTCGCTGCGTCGGCGCTGTTCGAGTTCCTCGCTAGGCGTTAATGTGCGGACTACGGGAAATCTTTGCCCTTTCCGGATCACAAATTGGCACGCGCTGGAGCCGTGGACGTATCCTTGCCATAAGCCCGTCTCGGGACACAGCATGCCGGTGCGCAGGTTCATCTCCCCGTACTTCTGTCGCTTTGCCTGGCGCTCTTCAAGGCGACGTTCTCGGCGTTCCTCGGGCGTCAAAATCGTGTAGGCACGTCTTATTCTGATTTCGCCCAGCTTCTGTGGAAAAGACCCATCCAATGGGTTCGCATAAAAGAGCTCAACATCAACCGGAAATTTACTGCCTGGGATGTCTTTTGATCTGTAACGGAAGGCTTGTAAGTTTGGCGCGTCTGGGGTGCGACCCATCATCTCGTTACCGTATTCACGATTGCCGTCTGAATCAACCCAAAAGTCCTCCAGTTGAAGAAGGGCTTTGATTTCCGTATCGGGTAGGTCGGTGATCATTGGATCTAGAAAAATTCTCGCCGCCCCTGGGACAATCTTCACCTTGGAACGATCAGCGCTGTAATCTTCTGGATCGTCGAATGTCGAAAATGAAATCTTAGTTGAGGGTGATATCGGGCTGGCGTAAAGATAACGCCGCCCCTCCAATCGGTGGTGCGAATCAGCATCGATAATTCGGCCAAAGAAAATATGCGATGGATCAAATGGCTTGTCATCGCGCAGGATCGCCATCGCCTCCTTCAGGATGCTGCGCACCATCGCCCGTTGCTCGTCAGCATGATTCGTCATGTCAACTCCTAGCGCTGGCGGCTCTAAGGGCAGAGGCGTAGTCTGCTGTGCGAGTGTCGGGACTGCGCACGAGAGCGCGATCAAAGCTGCTCCTATTGACATGCCCCACTTACGTAATTTCGTGAATATCCTCTTCATGTAACTGGCCCTGGTAGCCTTCAAACACCAAGTCTCGACGTCCAATGTGTCAGTTGTGCCTTCGGTCAACCTTGTCCCCGCTCCGAATCGTCCTTGAGCCACATCCATCGCCCCGGAGCACGAGGGGAATACCATTGCTCGCGAAAATGGACGATTCGTACCTCGGGAAACTTTCTACCAGCGTGAACAAGCAGCAGATCTGTTGGCCCGGTATCCGACCACCCTTCCCAAATACCTGTTTCTGGACAAATCATTCCGGTGTGCAGATTCATTTCGCCATACTTCTGCCGCTTTTCCAGCTGCTGTTCGAGACGGCGTTGTCCGCGTTCCTCGGGTGATAAAAACTTGTAGTCGCGTTTTATTCTGATTTCGCCTAGCATCTGTGGAAAAGACCCATCTAACGGATTTGCATAAAATAGTTCGACGTTGACGGGAAATTTGCTGCCAGGGATATTTTTTGCTCGATAACGAAACGTCTGGGAATTGGGGGCATCGGGCGTGCGCCCCATTATTTCATTTCCATAATTTTTTTCGCCTTGATAGTCTATCCAATAATCTTCAAGTTGAAGAAGATGCTTGATTTCTGCATCCGGAAGATCGGCAATCATCGGGTCAAGCAGAATTCTTACTCCAGCTGGGACGATCTTCACCTGCGAACGATCGACACTGTAATCTTCCGGGTCATCGCCGGTAGAGAACTCGATCGTGGCTGATGGCAAGACGGGATTAGTGTAGCGATAAAGTCGTCCTTCAGCGGGAGGGTGTGGCTTCGCCGCAAAGTTTCTTCCGAATACGATACTCGTTGGATTAAATGGCTTGTCATCGCGCAGGATCGCCATAGCAGTTCTCAGGATGCTGTGCACCATCGCCTGTTGTTCATCAGCTTGACTCGTCATGTCAACTCCTTGCGCCGACGGTTCTAAGGGCGTCGACATACTTGTCTGTGCAAGTGCCGGGATTGAACACGAAAGCGCGATCAGGACGGTTCCAATAATCTTGCACCACACCTGCACACGCATAGGCATCTTCTTCATGTAAGTGGCTCCGGTAACCTTCCTCGAAACTTGCCATCTTTGCCGCCGTTTCAGGCGGCACGTTCAGTAATTTGCACACTTCAGCCTGTGCAATTGGCACATCGGGTTTGACGTAATCGCCACCCACTTGATTCTGGATATAAGAAATCATCCAGTAGTAGTGAAATGCCAGCATTCGATGCAACCCAACGATAACTCGTTCGTCATCAGGGATTTGTATTTTTTCGATCGTTGAAAAAATGTCGTCCGGCAAATTATCTTTGTATACTTTAATTATCTTGGAAAATTTTGCGTAATCGTTTTTGTGCTGCTGAAGTAGAGCGGCCATCCAAAACATCTGCTGGCAATGCCGTGCCTCGTGATAAAGCGTGTCAGCTAATGCTTTCAGTTGACCGTCTAGGGTATTTGCATCATTTGATATGGTGACAATTTTTTTGATTTCCGCTTCAGCGACGACGATAACCCAATATTTCGTTGAGAATGATGCGCTGACATCGGTGCGCATGTTGTATCGGGCTTGCCCGTGCTGCGCATTGACAATGTCAATGTTTGGCATCGCTCCGTTTGACTGCGTTGCATCGTTAACATTGCCTTCTGGTAATCCAAACGGCCCTGCAGCCAGAGCGCCTATTAATATATTTCCAACAGCGTCTCCAAGCGCAGCTTTCAATTCATTCGATATTCCACCGCTTACCATTCTGAATCGACTCCATGGAATACTGTTGAGCGCGTTCTTGATCGCTGCCGTATAGGCTTTCGTCACCGGATACACGACATCGTTGCGCGACCGATTTTCCGGCACATCGCTCTGTTTCGCCCCGTTTATGAAATGATGAAAGCGCAACCCGAAGTTCAGCGGATCGCAGGTCGCAAAACTCGCCCGCTGATTCTCGGACGTAGCCCCCTGTTCCGGCGCGCTCACCGTCTTGCCCCTGATCGTCGTAGTCCGCTTGTCGGCGTTCGGCGCCTTGGCGGTGTAGGGCATCGAGTTGTCGCGCACGATGGCCGCCCGATTGACGGCAATCACCTTGTCCGGGTCGCTCGCGGCCAGCACTTCGACCATGCCGAACGTCACCTCATGGCCCGTCACCACGTCCGTTTCGCCACGCGCGTTACTCACCCCCTCGATCACGCGCCCGTCGTCCAGCGTGACCCGATACGGTTGATTCGGCAGCGCGAAGCCGCTCGCATGCTCCATCAGCACAAACTGCGCGGCAAACTGCCCGGGCTCGTCGGGCGTGACCGGGAAGCGCATCGGTCGCGACTGCGCGGCGTCAGTCTGGTGACTGCCCGCATAGACCGTATGTTCGCCCGCCGTGCGCACGACATAACCCTGCTCGCTGATGCGTACCTCCGTCGTGCCGGCATGCAGCACGATCTCCTTCGCCGCGTGCAAATGAACGCTGTCCACCGTACTCGTGATCCGGACCGCCTGCCTGGCCGTCACGTCGATCCCGTCGGTCTGTGCTTCGATGCGCACCTTGCCGGCGGCGGCAATTAGTTTCATGCCCGCCTTGTGCACGAACAGCGAGAAGGTGTGCGAGATGCTCGCGAACAGCGAGCGGCCGGCCGCCAGGCCAAGGTGGCGGCCGCTCGTCACCGCGACGTCCTCGTTACCGGCGAGATGGGCGCTGCGCCCGGCGGCCAGACTGATGCCCGTCGGTCCGGCAAGCACCATGTCGGATTCCGTCAGTTCCGGGAAGTCGTCCGGCCCGCCCGACGGCATGCCCCGGATCGCAGCGTTGCGCGCGTCGATCGCCTTCGCCACGTCGCTCTGGTCGGCGCCGTATCGTTGCGCGTCATGCCGTTGCGCCAGCCGGCACAGACTCGCCTGCAGTTCTTGCGCCTGCGTCAGCCTGCCGACAGCCTCGCGAACATCCTTCGCATGACCCGCGCCGCCCGGTCGACCGTCCGTCGTGACGAACAGCCCTTTCAACGCTCGCACGACGCCCCAATCGTCGGTGCGCAGGTCGAAACCCTTGCCGCGCGCGTTGGCGCGGCCCGTCTTCCGAACGATGCGCCGAAGGTTGCCGAGACTGAGCTGCGATGCGCCCGCGTCGCTGGCGATCTGCGTCTGGATCTGCCCGTGCGTATCGTCGATGGCCACGTGGCCGGACGCCGTGCCATGGAACTCGCGGCCTCGTATCACCGACACGGCCTGATTGTGCGTCAGGTCCAGCGCAGGCTGACTGAATGCGTTCACGGCACTGCCGACAATCACCGGCAAATCCGGATCGCCGTGATAGTGCATCACCGCGACCTCATGGCCGATCCGCGGAATGAAGGTCGCGCCCATGTCGACGCCTTGCCACGGCGACAACACGCGCAGCCAGATTCCCGAATGCTCGTCGTGCCGGCCCTGACGGTCCCACTCGAACTGCACCTTCACCCGGCCGTATTGGTCGGTCCAGACTTCCTGTCCGGCCGGCCCCACGACGACGGCTGTTTCCGGGCCGCTCAACACGGGCTTGCCGACGCTGCGCGTGAGCCGGAACGGCTCGTTTGCCGGCAGCAGTTCGAACTGCGTGTCGACGCGGCAGGTTTGTGCGCGGCCGGCACGATCGCCGATTTCCTCGATGTCGAGCGTGCACGACACCACCACGTATTCGCGGTTCGCGGCCTGCTGCGGATGGCCCGTCAGCTTGAACGTGCGGCCCACGCTCAATCCGCGCAGCTTGCCCGCGCCATGGGCGCGCAGCCCGGCACAGCGCTGCGCCTCGAGTTGCACGCGTGCCAGATGGCTCGCTTCGCGCTCCGTCTCGTTCGGTTCGCCCTCGAGACCGTGTGCGCCTGCCAGCGGCTGACTATAGTCGCTCCACGCGTAGATTTCGCCGTCGGCGTTCGCCGTCTCGCGCGGATTGGCTTCGGTGACCGCCAGCTTCGCACGCGGTTGCGTGTAGTCGTAGTCCGTCACGGTCACACGGCCGACGGTGAGGCGGCTCGTCACCGATAGCGCATGAATGTGCTCTTCGTCGATGCGCTTGCCGTCGGGCGGCAGGTAGCGCAGCGTCTCATAGGCCGCGCCGTGCGGTGGGTGGCCGCCCATCGTGTCGCACAAGACCAGACGATGATGGCCGTCGTCATGCTCGAACCACCACCAGATGCCCCATTCCTCCCACAGGCGTTGCAGGAACGCCCAGTCCGATTCGGACGCCTGCCGCTGCAGGTCGCGCTTCGGATAGACCCCGCGGAATGCGCCGGCCAGGCGCTTGTCGACTCTGTACGGATACCTGGCCAGCACGGCGTCGGTGATTTCGACGACGGTCATTTCCTGGAAGATGCGGCAGTCCTGCGTGAGCGTCGCCCGATAGAGCCACGGGCGAAGTTCCAGCTCGTACAGAATCGAATCGTGATCCTGTCCGGCCAGCCGTGCGGCCTCGACCAGCGCGGTGATTTCGCGCACGCCCGCGCCGAGGTTGCCGAGGCCGGCATTGCCAGCCAATCCCGGCGTGAAATGCACGTTGCCGTCGAGCCGGATCGAAATCGTCACTTCAGTTCCGACCACCTTATCCAGATCGTGATTCGCCGCGAGGCTGGGCGAAAACGCATACGCGTCGTCGGTGCGCAATGTGACGAGATAGCGGCAATCGTCGATACGGCCGATCGTTTCGGTGGCTTGCAGCCGCACGGGAACGAATACCGGGAGCGCATCCGTTCCGTAGGTCGGCAGGGCTGCGCCGGAGATGGACAGCGTGCGTGCCTGAGCAAGAGTCCTCATTGATTTCCTCTTCGCTCACTTGCCGATGGCGGCGATGTTGCAACGGCTTTTGCCGCAGCAATAGCTGTCGGCCCGGTCGCGCGGGCGGACCATTTCATGGCCGTATGCATTCCTCATCTACGATCTCGCATGTCACATATGCCGAGATTGATAACGTGGAAATGCAGCGTCGCCTATAGGATGAATACGATTTTTCTGATTTTGATTTTTGTTAAACAAAAGTCGTTTGTTCCATTCTCCCCCGTTCTTGTAATCGGGAAAAACCTAATATTTCGGCTGTCAAGTTTGTTGAGTCTTATCGATTCGGAATCGATTGCGGATTTCGCTTCGGTTTCAGCTTGAATCCGTTACGCGTGATTCGTTTTTGCCTTCTGTCGCTTGCGGGCCAGCCGACGGCCCGTCGTGCACTTTGCCCCGCTTGTTCACACTGGTCGGTGCGATCGCCGCGTCACAGCGCCTCGACCAGCCGCCGGTTGCTCTTCGCGCAATACTCGTGGCACGCGGCGCGCGCCGCGATCGACGCGCCGTGCACGAACCTCGGCGCATCGACCCGCCGCGACATCGACACGACGATCGACGGCGGCGACGGCTGCAGCGGCAGCTCGACGAGCTCGCCGCTTTCGATCAGCGCGTCGACGAACAGCCGCGGAATCGCGGCCACGCCGAAGCCGTCGCGCACGAGCTGCACGATTACCGAGATCGACGGCGACCCCGTGATGCGCGTCTCCGACAGCGGCACGCCGTGCGCGTGCGCGAGCGTTCGGACGATGTCCTCCAGCGCGCGATGCGGCGCGGTGCCGCGCCCGTACGTCAGGATCGGCTGCCGCAGCACCTGCCGCGCCAGCCCGGTGCGCGTGGCCGACAGCAGCCCCGCGCGCGCGATCCAGCGCACCGGATAGTTCGCGAGCGCGTCGCAGACGACCGACGCCTCGTCGCTGCCCTCGACGCGGATGATCAGGTCGAGCTCGCCCGCCATCAGGCGGCGCTGCAGCACGACGCTGACGTCGACGGTCAGGTCGATCTCGAGCTGCGGACAGTCGGCCGCGAGCCGGCGCATGTAGTGCGGCAGCCAACTGTGCACGACGGTCTCGATCACGCCGAGCCGCAGCTTGCCGCGCAGCGCGCTTTCGCCGGACGCGGCGGCCTGCAACTGCTGCGTCGCCTCGACGACGGCCTTCGCGTAGCCGAGCAGGTATTCGCCGTGCGGCGTCAGGCGGAATTCGCGGTTGTCGCGATCGACGAGCACGGTCTTCAGTTCCTCTTCCAGCGCCTTCAAGCGCTGCGAGATCGCGGCCGGCGTCGCATGCAGCGCAGCGGCGGTGGTGCGAAAGTTGCGCAGCTCGGCGAGCGTGACGAAGGTCTCGAGAAAACGCGTGTTCATGACGATCCGGAAGGCGGCGAAGCGTGCCAGCTTGCCCATCACGAAAATTGAACGGGACTGGGGAAAACCCGGCTCCTTGTTAAGGAATTCTATACACGGGCCGCAAAAAAACTCGTTGGCGTCGCATTTTTTTCTTTCCTATTCTTCGCCGTATCCGATGACACGGCATCGTCATCCTCCTGACAACCCGACCCGCCACCGATCGCCATGACGCCTTTCGAATTTCGCCAATCCGTGCGCCGCGGCGCGTTTCGCGGCCCGACCGCCGGCCATTGCGGGCCGTTCGCGCAGGCGAACCTCGCGATCCTGCCCGACGCGTACGCGCACGACTTCCTGCGCTTTTGTCAGGCGAATCCGAAGGCGTGTCCGCTGCTCGGCGTCGGCGAGCCGGGCGAATTTCGGCTCGACGCGCTCGGCCGCGACGTCGACATCCGCACCGACGTGCCGAGCTACAACGTTTACCGCGACGGCCGGCTCGCCGAGCGCGTCGACGCGCTCGACGCGCTGTGGCAAGACGATTTCGTCGTGTTCGCGATCGGCTGCTCGTTCTCGTTCGAGGACATGCTGGCGCGCGAGGGCATCGCGCTGCGCCACGTCGAGGAGGGCCGCAACGTGCCGATGTACCGCACGTCGATCGCGAACCGCCGCGCCGGCATCTTCGGCGGCCAGCTCGTCGTGTCGATGCGGCCGATGCGCGGCGCGGACGCGATCCGCGCGGTGCAGATCACGAGCCGGTTCCCGGGCGTGCACGGCGCGCCGATCCATATCGGCCATCCGCGGGAACTGGGGATCGAGAACCTCGGCGCGCCCGATTTCGGCGACGCGGTGACGATCCGCGACGGCGAGCTGCCGGTGTTCTGGGCGTGCGGCGTCACGCCGCAAACCGCGCTGATGGACGCGAAGCTGCCGCTCGCGATCGCGCATACGCCGGGCCACATGCTGATGACCGACATCACGAACGCGTCGCTCGCGGTGTTTTGACACCCGATGCGGCCGCATGGTGCGGCTGCATCGGGCGGCCAAGCGGGGCGGCGAACCTGCCGTCCCGCCCGAACCCGTCGCGGCGGCGCGCCGTGACCGAACCCGATCCGTCCGGCCGGAGGGCGACGCGCATCCGCGTCCCGGCAGCCGGCGGCTGATGACGACAACCCGACAACGACTCGACGACGGCTCGACGAGTCATTCGGCGCACTTCGACTGGAGCGACACCATGGACAGCAAGACCCTGACGGCACCCCCCGCCGCCGACCCCGCGAGCGCCGGGCGCAGCGGCCTCTTCTCGTGGTATGCGGAGGCCGGGCCGCGCGAACGCCGTGCGTTCTGGAGCTGCAAGGTCGGCTACATGCTCGACGGAATGGACACGCAGATGCTGTCGTTCGTGATCCCGACGCTGGTCGCGACCTGGGGCATCTCGCTCGCGGACGCAGGCTTCATCGGCACGCTGACGCTGCTCGCATCCGCGCTCGGCGGCTGGATCGCGGGCATCCTGTCGGACCGGATCGGCCGCGTGCGCACGCTGCAGCTCACGGTGCTGTGGTTCGCGGTGTTCACGGGGCTGTGCGGGCTCGCGCAGAACTATCACCAGCTGCTCGCGGCGCGCGCGCTGATGGGCTTCGGCTTCGGCGGCGAATGGACAGCGGGCGCGGTGCTGATCGGCGAGGTGATCCGCGCGCGCGATCGCGGCAAGGCGGTCGGCCTCGTGCAGTCGGGCTGGGCGATCGGCTGGGGGCTCTCGGCGCTGCTCTATGCGCTGCTGTTCTCGACGCTGTCCGCCGAATATGCGTGGCGCGGGCTGTTCCTCGTCGGCCTGCTGCCCGCGCTGCTCGTCGTCGTGATCCGCCGCTACGTGAAGGAGCCGGACGTCTACGAGAAGGAGAAGGCCGCGCAGGCAAGCGTCGCGGATGCGCCGCGTCTCACGGAAATCTTCGCGCCGAAGCTGCTGACGACGACGCTGCGCGCGGCGCTGCTGACGACCGGCGCGCAGGGCGGCTACTACGCGATCACGACGTGGCTGCCGACCTTCCTGAAGACCGAACGCCACCTGACGGTGATGGGCACCGGCGGCTACCTCGCGACGATAATCGTCGGCTCGTGGGTCGGCTACCTGGCGAGCGCTTACCTGACCGACCGCCTCGGCCGCAAGCCGAACTTCATCCTGTTCGCGCTCGGCTCGATGACGATCGCGTTCGCGTATACGTCGCTGCACCTGACCAACACGTCGATGCTGTGGCTCGGCTTCCCGCTCGGTTTCTTCGCATCGGGCATCTTCTCCGGGATGGGCGCGTTCCTCACCGAACTGTTTCCCACCCGCGTGCGCGGCTCGGGCCAAGGCTTCTGCTACAACGTCGGCCGCGCGGTCGGCGCGCTGTTCCCGTTCCTGATCGGCGCGCTGTCGAAGCACTACGGCCTCGGCGCGAGCATCGGCATCTTCGCGGTCGCCGCCTACGGCGTGATGATCGTCGCGGCGCTGACGCTGCCCGAGACCCGCGGCCGCGAGCTCGAGCAAGCCTGACGCCGGCGCTGCGGCGCGGCGTGCGCGCCGCGCGAGCGCACCTCGCTTTCCATTCCCGACGATGCCTGCCGCGACGCGCGTGAGCGCGCGCCGCGCGGACGGCGCTCGTCCTCCGATTCACGAACCCACGACACAGTGATTCCATCGCCATGACGACCCGACACAGTTCTTCCGTTCCTTCCGACGCGCGCCGCTGGCAATTCTGGATCGACCGCGGCGGCACCTTCACCGACATCGTCGCGCGCCGGCCCGACGGCTCGCTGACCACGCACAAGCTGCTGTCCGAGAACCCCGAGCAGTATCGCGACGCGGCCGTCGCCGGCATCCGCCACCTGCTCGGCCTCGCGGCCGGCGAGCCGATCACGCCCGAGCGCGTCGGGATGGTGAAGATGGGCACGACGGTCGCGACCAACGCGCTGCTCGAGCGCAAGGGCGAGCGCACCGCGCTCGCAACCACGCGCGGCCTGCGCGACGTGCTGCGCATCGCGTACCAGAACCGGCCGCGCCTGTTCGACCTCGACATCGTGCTGCCCGACGCGCTGTACGAGACGGTCGTCGAGATCGACGAGCGGGTCGGCGCGCACGGCGACGTGGTCGAGCCGCTCGATCTCGCGTCCGCGGAAACGGCGCTGCGGCAGGTGTACGACGCGGGCATCCGCGCGCTCGCGATCGTGCTGATCCACGGCTACCGGCACACCGCGCACGAGCATGCGCTCGCGCAGCTCGCGCGCCGCATCGGCTTCACGCAGGTATCGGCGTCGCACGAGGTGTCGCCGCTGATGAAGATGGTGTCGCGTGGCGACACGACCGTCGTCGACGCATACCTGTCGCCGATCCTGCGCCGTTACGTCGAGCAGGTCGCGCACGAGATGCCGGGCGTGAACCTGCAGTTCATGCAGAGCAGCGGCGGCCTCACGCGTGCCGACGCGTTCCAGGGCAAGGACGCGATCCTGTCCGGCCCCGCGGGCGGCATCGTCGGGATGGTGCGCGCCGCGCGCGTCGCGGGCTTCGATCACGTGATCGGCTTCGACATGGGCGGCACGTCGACCGACGTATCGCACTTCAACGGCGAGTTCGAGCGCGTGTTCGAGACGCAAGTGGCCGGCGTGCGGATGCGCGCGCCGATGATGAGCATCCACACGGTCGCGGCGGGCGGCGGCTCGGTGCTGAGCTTCGACGGCGCGCGGCTGCGCGTCGGCCCCGAATCGGCGGGCGCGAACCCGGGGCCGGCCGCGTACCGGCGCGGCGGGCCGCTGACGGTGACCGACTGCAACGTGATGCTCGGCAAGATCCAGCCCGGCTATTTCCCGCGCGTGTTCGGCCCGCACGCGGACGAGCCGCTCGACCGCGACGGCGTCGTCGCGAAGTTCGACGCGCTCGCCGACGAGATCCTTGCCGCGACCGGGCGGCGCGAGACGCCCGAGGCGCTGGCCGAAGGCTTCCTCGAGATCGCGATCGGCAGCATGGCGAACGCGATCAAGAAGATTTCCGTGCAGCGCGGCCACGACGTGTCGCGCTACGTGCTGACGACGTTCGGCGGCGCGGGCGGCCAGCACGCGTGCGGCGTCGCCGATGCGCTCGGCATGACGCAGGTGTTCGCGCATCCGCTCGCGGGCGTGTTGTCCGCCTACGGGATGGGGCTCGCCGACCAAACCGCGATGCGCGAGCGCGCGGTCGAGGCGGTGCTGTCCGACGCGTCGCTCGCGACGCTGAACGCGACGCTCGACCAGCTGAGCGGCGAAGCGGTCGGCGCGCTGCTCGAACAGGGGGTGCCGCCCGAGCGGATCGCGACCGAGCGGCGCGTGCACCTGCGCTACCAGGGCACCGATTCGGCGCTCGCGGTGCCGGCCGGCAGCGTCGATGCGATGCGGCAGGCGTTCGATGCCGCCTACCGGCAGCGCTACGCGTTCCTGATGCCGGACACGCCGCTCGTCGCGGAGCTGGCGTCGGTCGAGGCGATCGGCCGCTCCGACGCGCCGGTCGAGGTCGCGCCGCTCGCGGCGCGCGACGCCGGCGCCGCGCCGCGGGCCGACGCGGCCGTGCGCTTCTACTCCGGCGGCGCGTGGCATGACGCGGCACTCTACGTGCGCGACGCGCTGCTGGCGGGGGACGTCATCGACGGACCGGCGATCGTCGCGGAGAAGAACGGCACGACCGTCGTCGAGCCGGGCTGGCGCGCGCGGATGACCGCGCAGGGCAATCTCGTGATGGCGCGCGCGACGCCGCTGCCGACGCGCCGCTCGCTCGGCACCGACGCGGACCCGGTGCGGCTCGAGATCTTCAACAACCTGTTCATGTCGATCGCCGAGCAGATGGGGCTGCGGCTGCAGAACACCGCGTATTCGGTGAACATCAAGGAGCGGCTCGACTTCTCGTGCGCGATCTTCGACGGCGACGGCAACCTGATCGCGAACGCGCCGCACATGCCCGTGCATCTCGGCTCGATGGGCGAGAGCATTCGCACGGTGATCGAGCGCAACCGCGGCCGCATGCGCGACGGCGACGTCTACATGCTCAACGATCCGTATCACGGCGGCACGCACCTGCCGGACGTGACGGTGATCACGCCGGTGTTCGCCGACGGTTCGGACCAGCCGCTGTTCTACGTCGGCTCGCGCGGCCATCACGCGGACATCGGCGGCACGACGCCGGGCTCGATGCCGCCCGATTCGACCCACATCGACGAAGAGGGCGTGCTGATCGACAACTGGCAGCTCGTGTCGGCAGGCGTGTTGCGCGACGCCGAGACGCGCGCGCTGCTCGCGTCGGGCCGCTACCCGGCGCGCAACGTCGAGCAGAACATGGCCGACCTGCGCGCGCAGGTCGCCGCGAACCGGAAGGGCGTCGACGAGCTGCGCCGGATGGTCGCGCAGTTCGGCCGGGACGTCGTGCTCGCGTTCATGCGGCACGTGCAGGACAACGCGGAAGAGGCGGTGCGGCGCGTGATCGGCGCGCTGCAGGACGGCAGCTACCGCTATGCGCTCGACAACGGCGCCGAGATTCGCGTCGCGATCCGCGTCGATCGTGACGCCCGCCGCGCCGAGATCGACTTCACCGGCACGTCCGCGCAGCTCGACAACAACTTCAATGCGCCGAAGGCCGTGTGCATGGCGGCGGTGCTGTACGTGTTCCGCACGCTCGTCGGCGACGACATCCCGCTGAACGCGGGCTGCCTGAAGCCGCTGACGGTGATCGTGCCGGCGCGCTCGATGCTGAACCCCGAGTATCCGGCGGCGGTCGTGTCGGGCAACGTCGAGACGTCGTCGGCGATCACCAACGCGCTGTACGGCGCGCTCGGCCGCGTCGCGTCGAGCCAGGGCACGATGAACAACTTCGCGTTCGGCAACGCGCAATACCAGTACTACGAGACGATCGCGGGCGGCAGCGGCGCCGGAAACGGTTTCGCGGGCGCCGACGCGGTGCAGACGCACATGACGAATTCGCGGCTGACCGATCCCGAGGTGCTCGAATGGCGCTATCCGGTGCGGCTCGATTCGCACCGCATCCGCGCGGGATCGGGCGGCGGCGGACGCTGGCCGGGCGGGAACGGCGCGATCCGCCGGATTCGCTTCCTCGAGCCGATGACCGCGTCGATCCTGTCGAACAACCGCATTCACGCGCCGTTCGGCGCGGCGGGCGGCGCGCCGGGCGCGCCCGGCCGCAATGCGATCGAGCGCGCGGACGGCACCGTCGTAACGCTCGACCACATCGGCCGCGCGCAGATGGCGCCGGGCGACGTGTTCGTCGTCGAGACGCCGGGCGGCGGCGGGTACGGCGCGATGGATGCCGAATGACCGTGCGTTTCGACGGGCGTGCGCGCAATGAAGCAAGCGGTTCATTCATTCGGCGCGCGGAAATGCCCTGCAGTCCGGAATGTTTCGCGGTGCGGCGCAAGTGCGTTCATCGGTGACGAAATGCGTGCGACGACCGGCGCCAGCATTGCGAAACATTCCTGAACAAGTTCGACGAACGCGGATGACAGGGACGGAATGTCGGTTCGGCGCAACGCATCGCCGTAACGTTCCGACCCTGATCGCGTATTCATCGCGGAACCGGTTCGAGCAACGATGAATTGCCGGCGAAGTCACGCCGGGCGCGTCGCAACCTGCGTTCGACGCGCGGTTGCAACCCGCTCTCGCGAGCCCGGTCATGCCGTTTTCCGACGCGACACAGGCAACTGTTGCCAACGCCGACACGGCGGCCGCTTGCTTGACACTCTGTGAGAATTGTGTGACTGCAAATTCCGTCCTTCATTTGATAAGATGAGCCCATCATTCGTCTGGCAGAACCCGCGCACGACACGCGCGGACGCGGGTTCGGAATTGTCTGGAGCAAAAAACGGGGCGAGGGCCGCGACCCCAGTCGAACCGTCGGGCGCCGTAGCGGGCGTCCGCGCACGCGATTGGATGGGGGGGCCTCGTCTAAACTGAGCGTTTTTTTGGTCGGGGCTCGTCCATGGATGACGAAAACGAAAGCGCGGTACTCGAGGCGCACTTCGGCACGCGCAGCCCGTGCTGGCGCCTGGGCAGCGACAGCAATGCGCTCGAGCTGGCCGCCGTCCGCGGCCTGACCAACATCAGCGTGGCGCTGACGGCCGGGCAGGCCGCGCGGATTCGTGCCCTGACCGGCGCAACCTCCCACCTCGTGCTCGACATCACGCTGTTCGGCGACCCGGTCAGCCTCCACCTCGTCGGCCGGCGGCTCAACACGACCGACTGGGCCGGCACCGCGTGCGCGTATTCGGACACCGAGTCGGTCGCCGCCGATCTCGCGCACGGCCTCGCGTTCGCGGAGCAGGTCGTCTCCGAAGTCAATTCGCTCGTCGTGATCCTCGACCGCAACGGCATCGTGCAGCGCTTCAACCGCCTGTGCGAGGAAGTGACCGGCAGGCGCGAAGTCGACGTGATCGGCCGCAGCGCGTTCGAGCTGTTCATGAGCGAGGACCAGGGCGCGCAATCGCGCACCAACATCAACGGCTTCTTCTCGAGCAACAAGCCGTTCTCGGTCGAGCGCTACATCAACACCATCAACGGCCCGCGCCTGTTCCAGTTCCGCAACAAGTTCGTGCAGAGCGGCAGCGGCGTCGACGAGCAGTTCCTGATCTGCTCGGGCATCGACATCACCGAGGAGCGCAAGGCGCAGCAGCGGCTCATCGAGCTCGCGAACACCGACATGCTCACGGGCCTGCCGAACCGCCATGCGATCAGCGAGCAGATCAAGGCCGTGCTGGCCGGCGACCCCGGCGAAAACCTGCTGCAGGTCGGCATCCTGTTCCTCGATCTCGACAACTTCAAGCGCGTCAACGATCACTACGGGCACATCACCGGCGACCGGATGCTGAAGGACGTGTCGACGATCATCGCCGGCTGCCTGCCGGAGAACGCGACGCTCGCGCGCCTCGGCGGCGACGAATTCCTCGTGCTGTTCTCGCGCGGCACGCGCCCGCTGCTGGAGGCGACCGCGCAGGTGATCCTCGAGCGGCTGCGCACGCCGATCCATCTCGGGCTGATGGAGGTGTATACGAGCTGCTCGATCGGCATCGCGATGTATCCGCAGCACGGCGACACGCTCGAAACGCTGATCCGCAGCGCCGACACCGCGATGTACGTCGCGAAGGAGGCCGGCAAGCACACGTATCGCGTGTTCTCGGTGGAGATGAACCAGAAGGTCGCGAAGTACATGTGGCTCGACACGAACCTGCGCAAGGCGCTCGAGGAGGAGCAGTTCGTGCTGCATTACCAGCCGGTCGTCGACCTCGCGACGGGCGACGTGCACGGCGTCGAGGCGCTGATCCGCTGGCAGTCGCCGGAACGCGGGCTCGTCTCGCCGATCGAGTTCATCCAGTTCGCGGAGGAATCCGGGCTGATCGCGCCGCTCGGGCGCTGGGTGATGCGCACCGCGGCGGAGCAGGCGGCCGCGTGGAAGGCGAAGGGGCTCGAGACGCGCATCGCGATCAACGTGTCCGCGCGGCAGCTGCAGGACCTGAACATCGTGCACCAGTTCGCAACGATCCTCGACGACGCGAGCCTGAAGCCGGGCCTGCTCGACATCGAGCTGACCGAAAGCTGCTTCATCGAGGACGAAGGCGCGGCGCTCGCGTTGATGAAGCAGTTCCGCCTGCTCGGCGCGGAGATCCACCTCGACGATTTCGGCACCGGCTATTCGTCGCTGTCGCAGCTGTCGCGCCTGCCGCTCGATACGATCAAGCTCGACCGCAGCTTCATCACCGGCATCGACCGCAATCCGCGTTCGCAGGCGCTGGTGCGCTCGGTGGTGGCGCTGGCTCGCGCGCTGAATTTCTCGGTGGTGGCCGAAGGCGTCGAGACGCGCGCCGAAGCGGACTTTCTCAAGCAGATCGACGTCGACCAGGCGCAGGGCTTCTACTTCGCGCGGCCGATGGCCGCGCAGGCGTTCGAGCAGTGGCTCACCGAAAAGAGAAAGTTCAGGCTCATCGCCTGAACTTTCCCGTCATGCCGTGCCGTCACGCGACGGCCGGCATCACACCGTGCGCAGCTTCGACACGCGCCGGTTCTGCAGCATCACGAGGCGTTCCATGTACGCGAGATCCTTCGGCTCGATCGTGAACGCCGCCCGCACCCAGTCCTCCGTGACGTCCATCAGTTCGGACCGCGACAGCGGGAACACGCGCTGACGCGCGCGCAGCATCGCGCGCACGCCGTTCAGCTTCGGCCGCAGCACGTCGATGAAGGTGCGCGTCGCGATAAACGCGTCGCCCGCCTCGAACGTCTGGTCGACGAGGCCGTGATCCGCGTACCACTCGGCGACGTGCGGCTCGCCGTTCGCGATCAGTTCCTCCGCGAGGCGCCGGTGCGCCTTGCGCGCGACGAGCGAGTAGCCGCCCATCCCCGGGAACAGGTTGAACGCGATCTCGGGGAAGCCGAGCTTCACGCCCTTCTGCGCGAGCACGTAGTGGTGCGCGAGCACGGCCTCGAAACCGCCGCCGAGCGCGCTGCCCTCGACCATCGCGATCGAGATCGCGCCGGTGCCGAAGCCCGTGTAGATCTCGTAGACGCCGTCGATGCAGGAGCGCGCATACGCGACCAGCTGGTCGCGCCTGCCGCTGCGGATCGCGTCGACGAAGAAGCTCAGGTCGCCTCCGACGTTGAACAGCTCGGGGACGAGCGAGCCCGTCACCCAGAAGTCGAATGGCAGCCCGGTCTCCCGTGCGACGCGCGCGAGATGGATGATGTCGGTCACGAGTTGCTGGTTGAAGCACGGCCGCGGTTCGGAGCGAAGCATCATCCACATGACGTTGCGGCCTTCTTCATAGTAGGCCACGAGTTGCGTCAATTCACCGGCTTCGTGGAACGGCCGGCATGCGGGGTGTGATTGGAGTTGCATGGATGTGTCCTCGATTAGTTAAGTGATTGGCGTTGGTCAAACGCCGCGTAACCGATCCATGCGAATGGCAGACGGCCGCATGGCACACGGTCGCGCGGCATCGTCATTGTTGCGCGCGCGAAATCGCCGGATACGTCGGGTGTACCGCTTAAACGCGTGTTTTTCGAGGGTGAAAGCAAATGGCATTTCGGGTGGGTGCGGTCGAATGGATGCGCGAATGGGGCGTCATGGGCGACACACGATTTTTTACGAATTTCCGGTGGAGATCGCGCGAACCGACGGCGCGCAATCGTTTCGTCTGCTGAATGATTGATGCGGCGCGGGCGCGCGCCGGCACGCGGGCGATGCGCGGCATGCCGGACGGCAGCGCCGGTATTTCGCTTGAAAGCGTTTCTCGAATATTTCGCTCGCGGCGACGCGGTGTGGACGTCTTTACGACCGAATTCCGCGCGGCCGCGCGCGAGTGCGCGTGAGAATGGCGTTCCGATATTGCTTGCGGTATCGGCAATCGCAAGCGGAAAGACGCGATGCGACGGCGGTGTCGTTCGTCATGCAGAGGGATTCGCTTGTCGATGCAACGTGATTGTCAGGATGTCGCGATGCGCGCGGCCCGATTCGATCGCGAGGCCGGCGCAACCGCACGTCGAGCGCCGGGGCAGGGTATTCACCGATCGCCGCGCTTCGGCGCATCGGCGCGACGGGCCCGCCGCCGCGCTTTCCGGCCGCCGCCATGGCCTTCGCCGCTGCCGGAGCTTGCCAGGGTCGCCCGGTATCGGCCAACATTCGCTTCCGGCCGGACCGCGCACTCGACGGCGGCCGGCCCGAACCCGGCGGATGGCGCCGGTCGACAACCGGCCGCCGCGCGTATCGGCGCGCGCGGCCGGCATGGAGGAGAACACGCATGTCAGAAAAACATCGGATCCTGGTACTGGACGACGATCCGGAAGTGCGCGCCTGGCTGACGGGCGTGCTGGAAGAGGCGGGATTCGAGGTATCGGCGGTCGACAGCGCCGCGCACATGCAGCAGCGGCTGGCCGCCGCGCCGCACGCGCTCGTCATTCTCGACCTGAAGCTGCGCGGCGAGGACGGCCTGACGGTCGCGCGCGAGCTGCGGCGGCGCTCGGACGTGTCGATCATCATGATCAGCGGCCTCGGCGACGAAACCGACCGCGTGCTCGGCCTCGAGACCGCGGCCGACGATTTCGTCACGAAGCCGTTCTCGGGGCGCGAGCTGCTCGCGCGGGTGCGCGCGCAGCTGCGGCGCACGACCGAGCTGTCGATGCCGCGCCCCGCGTCGAACGGGGGCGGCCCGCGTTTCTGCTTCGACGGCTGGACGCTGGACCTTGCCGCGCGCACGCTGATCCACGACGGCAGCGCCTGCGCGCTGACGCAAGGCGAATTCGAACTGCTCGCCGCGATGGTGCAGCAGCCGTCGCGCGTGTGGTCGCGCGACCAGCTGCTCGAGCACACGCGCGGCTTCGGCATCGACGTCTACGACCGCACGATCGACGTGCTGATCCTGCGGCTGCGCCGCAAGATCGAGCCGAACCCCGAGCAGCCGACCTATATCCGCACGCAGCGCGGCGTCGGCTATGTGTTCGCGGTGCCGGTCGTGCGCGTGTGACGCGATGCGCACCTCGTTCAACCCGTTGCCGCCTTGGAGCGTGCGGACCAAGCTGACCGCGACGTTCCTGCTGCTGTTCGGCATCACGCTCGCGGTCGTCGTGGTCGGCGTGCTCGGCATGCGCGCGAACCAGAACGCGCTCGACGAATACGAGGCGAACGTGGTGCCGGAGATCGCCCGCGCGCTCGAGCTGTCGGACAAGGTCGCGCAGCTCGCGGCAGTTGCGCCGAGCATGATGCTGACCGATTCGCCGGATCTGCTGCACAACGACACCGAGCTGATGCGCGGCCTGCTCGGCGACATCCGGCGCCTGTCGCCGGGCTTCGGCATGCAGCCCGGCCCGGCCGCGAAGGCGGGCGAGCGGCTCGCGGTGACCGACGACCTCGACGCGATCGACCAGGATCTCGCACGGCTGCTGGTCGTGTCGGGCCGGCAGCGGCAGCTCAAGGAGGAGCTGGGCGAGCTGCGCGTGGAGAACGACCGCATCGGCGACAGCATCGCGCGCGACAAGAGCCTGATCGCGCAGCGCGCGCCGACGCTGCTCGAGATCTGGGCGCGCACCGCCGGTGCGCTGCAGGCGGCGAACGCGGCGGAGCTCGGCAGCGCCGAAAGCGACAACGAGGCGCTGTGGCTGCGCGTGCGCGAGCGCGGCGAGGACCGCCGCCAGCCCGCGCTCGCCGACGCGCTGCAGCGGCTCGACGGCGGCGCGCGCAGCGTGTTCGCGGTGCGCCGCGAGTTCCTCGCGAGCGAGACGCAGACGGGCTACCTCGTCACGCTGCTGCGCGGCCACGCGGACCACCTGAGCGGCAAGTCCGCGCGCTACGTCGAGCGGCTGCGGCAGATCGCGAGCGAGCGCAGCGACAAGGTGCGCAAGGTCGCGGTGTCGAGCCAGTCGGGGCTGCTGCTGCTGGCGGTGGCGGGCGTCGCGGTCGCGCTGCTCGGCGTCGCGTATGCGAGCCGCATCCTGCGCAAGCTGCAGGCGATGACGCGCGTGATGGCGCGCCTCGCGAAGGGGGTGACGTCGGACCGGATGCCGTCAACGCACCGGCCGGACGAAATCGGCGAGCTGGCACGCGCGTTCGAGGTGTTCCGCACCAACCTGATCGAGAAGGAGCAGTTGACGCAAGGGCTCGAGGCACAGCGCCGCCTGCAGGAGTCCGTGCTCAACTCGATGAACGACGGCGTGTCCGTGCACGACGCGCACGGCGGCCTGATCGCGTGGAATCCGACCTTCGCGACGCTGCTCGGGATCGACGCCGCCGCGCTGCATGCGGGACTGACGCTCGCGACGCTGCGGCGCGCCGTCGACCCGCCCGCGCGCTGGCGCCAGGTGTCGCGCGAGACCGCGACCCGCACGTCGGACGGCGCGCGCATCGCCGCGTCGGCCGAACTGCACCTGCGCGACCGGCGGATCCTCGAATTCCACTGCCAGCCGCTGCCGGACGGCGGCTGGGTCGCGGTGTGCCGCGACCTGACGAGCCGGCGCGCGGTCGAGGCGGAGCTGCGCCAGGCGCAGAAGATGGACGTGCTGGGGCAGCTCACGGGCGGCGTCGCGCACGATTTCAACAACTTCCTGGTCGCGATCCTCGGCAACCTGGAGCTGCTGCTGCCGCGCCTCGACGGGCAGCACGACGCGCAGACGATGGCCGAGCGGGCGCGCCGCGCGGCCGAGCGCGCGTCGCGCCTCACGCGGCGGCTGCTCGCGTTCGCGCGGCGCCAGCCGCTGCAGGCCGAGCGCGTGTCGGTGCGGGCGATGCTCGCGGAGATGCTCGATCTCGTCGAGTATTCGGCGGGCCAGCGCGTGACGGTCGTGCTGGAGCCGGCCGCGGAGCCGCTGTGGGTGAACGTGGATCGCGGCCAGCTCGAGAACGCGGTGCTGAACCTGACGCTCAACAGCGCCGCCGCGATGCCGGACGGCGGCACGCTCGCGCTGGCTGCTCGCCGCGAGCCGATGGCGGGCGAAGGCGCCGCCGCCGCGAGCGCGATCGTGCTGAGCGTGACCGATACCGGCTGCGGGATCGCACCGCTGCTGCTCGACAAGGTGATCGAGCCGTTCTTCACGACCAAGGCGGCCGGCGAGGGCAGCGGGCTCGGCCTCAGCAGCGTGTACGGCTTCGTGCGCCAGAGCGGCGGCGACCTGCGGATCCACAGCGAGGTCGGCCGCGGCACGCGCGTCGAGCTGTGGCTGCCGGAAGGCGCGGCGCCCGAGCGGCGCGGTGCGGCGACCGTCGCACCTGCGCTGCCCGCCGCGTTGCGGGCCGGCACGCGTGTGCTGGTGGTCGACGACGATCCCGAGGTGCGCGACACGGCGCTCAGCCAGTTCGCGGCGCTCGGCGCGCAGGCCGACGCGGTCGCGACCGGCGAAGCGGCGCTCGGCTGGCTGGCCGAGCACGGCCCGGTCACGCTCGTGCTGTCGGACATCTCGCTCGGCGCGGGCGGCAGCGGCATCGCGTTCGCCGCGCGGCTCGCGCAGCGCTGGCCGGCGCAGCGCGTCGCGCTGACGTCGGGCCTGCCGCCCGAGATCCATCAGGCCCATCCGGACTGGCGCGCGGACCTGCCGTTCGTGCCGAAGCCGTTCGATCTGGCGGCGCTCGCCGCGCTCCTCGCCTGATCCGCCGAGCCGATTGTTTCGATTGTTAATGGCGGGTCGGATTTCCGAAATTTTCGATTAACGGGACTGGAGTCTCATACACCCACGGCACCCGGCGACGCGACGCGCTCGCGACGCCCGCGGCGCACGATTCGAACGATACTGGAGACACACCCGATGATGAAGCTCAAGGCTGGATTGCTGACGATGGCGCTCGCAACGATGGCCGCCACGTGTGCCACCGCCGGCGCGGCGACGCTGCGGATTGCATGCGGCGCGGCCGGCGTCGACCAGGACATCTGCCAGGTCTCGGCGAAGCGCTGGGCCGAGAAGACCGGCAACGAGGTCGAGTTCATCAGCATGCCAAACAACTCGAGCGAGACGCTCGCGCTGTACCAGCAGCTGCTCGGCAGCGGCTCGGACAAGATCGACGTGATGCAGATCGACACGGTCTGGCCGGGCATCCTTGCGAACCACTTGATCGACCTGAAGCCGTACAGCAAGGGGCTGGAGAGCCAGTCGTTCCCGAGCATCGTCGCGAACGACACCGTGAACGGCAAGCTGGTCGCGATGCCGTGGTTCATCGACACGGGGCTGCTGTACTACCGCAAGGACCTGCTCGACAAGTACCGGATGAAGGTGCCCGCGACGTGGGACGAGCTCGATGTGACCGCGCGCAAGATCCAGGCGGGCGAGCGCGCCGCCGGCAGCGAGAAGGTCTGGGGCTACGTGTGGCAGGGGCGCGCGTACGAAGGGCTGACCTGCGACGCGCTCGAATGGGTCAGCAGCTACAACGGCGGCACGGTGGTCGACGACAAGGGCCGCGTGACGATCGACAACCCGGGCGCGATCAAGGCGCTCGAACAGTCGGCGAAATGGGTCGGCACGATCAGCCCGAAGGCGGTGCTGAACTACGGCGAAGAGGAGGCGCGCGGCGTGTTCCAGGCCGGCAACGCGGTGTTCATGCGCAACTGGCCGTACGCGTGGGCGATCGCAAACCGCGCGGGCAGCCCGATCAAGGGCAAGGTCGGCATCGCGCCGCTGCCGAAGGGCGGCGCCGACGGGCGACCCGCCGCCGCGCTCGGCGGCTGGCAGCTCGCCGTGTCGCGCTACTCGCCGAACCCGAAGCTGGCCGCCGATCTCGTGATGTACCTCGCGAGCGCCGAGGTGCAGAAGATGCGCGCGGTGCAGGGCTCGTACAACCCGACGATGCCGGCGCTCTACCGGGACAAGGACATCCTGCAGGCCAACCCGTTCATGGCTGATCTGCTGCCGACCTTCACCAGCGCGGTTGCACGCCCGTCGACGGTCACCGGCGCGAAGTACAACCAGGTCAGCAACCAGTTCTGGAATGCCGCGCACGACGTGCTCGCCGGCAGCGACACCGCGTCGGGTGCGCTCGCGCGGCTCGCCGCGTCGCTGAACCGGCTCGCGCCCGGCGGAAACTGGCGCTGAGCGCAGCCCGCACTCGATCGATCCGGCCGGCCGCCTGACGGCGCCGGCCTCGCAGGAGACATCGCATGAGAACCGGAAGCATCCAAATCAGTAGTACTCCTCCATTTGAGCAGGCGACCGCGCGAGCCGGCACGGGGCTCGCGCAGGCCCGTCGGCGCCAGGCATGGCTGCTGGTCGCGCCCGCGATGCTGGCGCTGGTGGCGATTGCCGGCTGGCCGCTCGTGCGCACCGCGTGGTTCAGCCTGACCGACGCGCAGCTCGCCGACCTGTCGCAGCGCCGTTTCGTCGGCCTCGACAACTATCTCGGCGCGGCGGGCGTGCTGCGCGATCCGGCGTGGTGGCAGGCGGTCGGCAATACCGTGCTGTTCGCCGTCGTGTCGGTGCTGCTCGAGACGGGCGCGGGCCTCGGCGTCGCGCTGCTGCTCGACGTGCCGTCGCGGCTGCGCACGCTGCTGCGCGCGGCGGTGCTGGTGCCGTGGGCGATCCCGACCGTCGTGTCGGCGAAGATCTGGAGCTGGATGCTCAACGACCAGTTCGGCATCGTCAACGCGATGCTGATGTCGATCGGCGCGATCCATGAGCCGCTCGCATTCACCGCCGATGCGCAGCTCGTGTTCCCGACCATCGTGCTCGTCGACGTGTGGAAGACGACGCCGTTCATGGCGCTCCTGATGCTCGCCGCGCTGCAGATCGTGCCGCGCGACTGCTACGAAGCCGCGCGCGTCGACGGCGTGCCGCGCTGGCGCGTGTTCCGCTCGGTGACGCTGCCGCTGATCCTGCCCGGCGTGCTGGTCGCGATGATCTTCCGCTCGCTCGATGCGCTGCGCGTGTTCGACCTGATCTACGTGATGACGTCGAACAGCCGGGTCACGAAGAGCATGTCGGTGTACGTGCGCGAGCAGCTGATCGATTTCCAGCAGGTCGGGTTCGGGTCGGCGTCGGCGATGCTGCTGTTCGCAACGATCGTGCTGTTCACCGTCGGCTACATGGCGGTCAGCCGCCGCCGCATGCAGGAGGCCTGACATGAAGAAGCATCCGTTCGAGATCGCGATCCACGCGCTGTTGTCGGCGCTCGTGCTGGTGATCGCGCTGTTCCCGTTCGTCTACATGATCGGCACGTCGGTCAAGCATGGCGACGCGCTGTTCGACACGTCGCTGTTCCCGGCCAGCCCGTCGTTCGACAACTATCGCCAGCTGTTCAACGACCAGCCGTTCGGCGCGTACCTGCTGAACTCGGCGCTCGTCGCGGGCGGTGCGGTCGCGCTGTCGCTCGCGGTGTCGGTGCTCGCCGCGTATGCGCTCGGCCGCGTGTCGTTCCGCGGGCGCGGCGTGCTGATGATGTGCATCCTCAGCGTGTCGATGTTTCCGCAGGTCGCGATCCTGTCCGGCCTGTTCGAGCTGGTCCGCGCGCTCGGCCTGTACGACCGCCTCGGCGCGCTCGTGCTGTCGGACCTGATCTTCACGCTGCCGTTCACGATCTGGATCCTCGTCACGTTCATGCGCGAGCTGCCGCGCGAGCTGGAGGACGCGGCGCTCGTCGACGGCGTCGGCGTGTTCACGCTGATCTTCCGGATCTTCCTGCCGCTGCTGCGCCCGGCGCTTGCCGCGACGTCGCTGCTCGCGTTCGTGTCGGCATGGAACGAGTTCCTGTTCGCGCTCACCTTCACGATCTCGTCGGGCGAGCGCACGGTGCCCGTCGCGATCACGATGATCTCGGGCGCGAGCAGCTACGAGCTGCCGTGGGGAACCATCATGGCCGCGTCGGTGATCGTCACGGTGCCGCTCGTGCTGCTCGTGATGGTGTGCCAGCGGCAAATCGTCTCCGGTCTCACGGCCGGCGCAGTCAAGGGTTGAACGAATTCGCGGGATCAGGAGAAAGAGCATGAGTCAGATCAGGTTGAGCGGTCTCAACAAGCAGTTCGGCGCGACCCCCATCCTCAGCGACGTGAATCTCACCGTCGAACCCGGCGAGTTCTGCGTGTTCATCGGCCCGTCGGGCTGCGGCAAGTCGACGTTGCTGCGGATCGTGGCCGGCCTCGACGAGCAGAGCGCGGGTGACGTGTGGATCGACGGACGCTGCGTGAACACGCTCGCGCCCGCGAAACGCGACATCGCGATGGTGTTCCAGAGCTACGCGCTCTATCCGCACATGTCGGTGTACGAGAACATGGCGTTCGGCCTGCGCCACCTGCGCTTGCCGAAGGACGAGATCGACCGGCGGGTGCGGCTCGCATCGGAATCGCTGCGCCTGACCGAGCTGCTCGAACGCAAGCCCGGCGCGCTGTCCGGCGGCCAGCGGCAGCGCGTCGCGATCGGCCGCGCGATCGTGCGCAAGCCGAAGGTGTTCCTGTTCGACGAGCCGCTGTCGAACCTCGACGCCGCGTTGCGCGTGAAGACCCGCGTCGAGATCGCGAAGCTGCACCGCAGCCTCGACAGCACCAGCATGATCTACGTGACCCACGACCAGGTCGAGGCGATGACGCTCGCCGACAAGATCGTGCTGCTGCGGCCGCTCGAAGGCCGCCACGGCGTCGCCAGCATCGCGCAGGTCGGCACGCCGCTCGACCTGTATCACCGCCCCGCGAGCCGGTTCGTCGCCGGCTTCATCGGGTCGCCCGCGATGAACTTCCTGCCGGCGGCCGTCGCGTCGGCCGGCGCGGGCGAGGTTCGCGCGCTGGCCCGCGAGCACGGGTTGACGGCGAACGTGTCGGGCGACGGTCTCGAAGCGGGCGCCGGCGTCACGCTCGGCATCCGCCCCGAACACGTGCGGGTCGGCACGGGCGGCGTGACGGGCGAAGTCACGCACGTCGAGCAGATGGGCGAGCACACCTACCTGTACCTCGATACGCCGCTCAGCACGCAGCCGATCGTCGCGAAGACCGACGCCGGCGACGCGCGGATCGGCGATCGCCTGCGCGTCGAGCTGCCGGCCGGCGCGCTGCATCTGTTTCACCCGGACGGACGGGCGGCCGCGCGGATGCTGCGCGACGCCGCGACGCCGGCGCTCGCCACGGCCTGAGCGCGGCGGGCCGGCCTACAGCTTTCAGGCGGCCGGGGCGCACGGCCGCTGTCGAATCGGCGCCACTCCATCGAAAAAGGATAGTCATGCAAAACAACAAGCTTTCAGTGATCGTCTGGAACGAATTCGAGCACGAACGCGAAAACGCGGGCGTGCGCGCAATCTACCCCGACGGCATTCACCAGGTGATCGCGAGCGCGCTCGCCGAGACGCCCGCGCTCGGCCACGGCGCGCTGCCGCTCGAGATCGGCACCGCGACGCTCGACCAGCCCGAGCACGGCCTCAGCGAAGCGCGGCTCGCCGCGTGCGACGTGCTGGTCTGGTGGGGGCACAAGGCGCACGCGAAAGTCTCCGACGAGATCGTCGAGCGCGTGCAGCGCCGCGTGCTCGAAGGGATGGGCCTGATCGTGCTGCATTCCGGGCACTTCTCGAAGATCTTCCGCCGCCTGCTCGGCACGAACTGCTCGCTGAAGTGGCGCGAGGCGGCCGAGAAGGAGCGGCTGTGGGTCGTCGAGCCGTCGCATCCGATCGCGGCCGGGCTCGGCGAGTACTTCGAGCTGCAGCACGAGGAGATGTACGGCGAGCGCTTCGACATCCCGCAGCCGGACAGCACCGTGTTCATCTCGTGGTTCGAGGGCGGCGAGGTGTTCCGCTCGGGCTGCTGCTGGGAGCGCGGCCACGGCCGGATCTTCTATTTCCGTCCCGGGCATGAAGCGTATCCGACCTATCACGACCGCAACGTGCAGCGCGTGATCGCGAACGCGGTGCAGTGGGCCGCGCCGCGCGTGAATCTCGCCGATCGCTGCCCGAACTCGCCGCCGCTCGAAACGCTCAGCGAGAAAAGCGTGCAGTTCGCGCACGTCGGCATCCAGCAGACCGCGGGAGACCTCGCATGAACGACGACTACAAGGTTGAGCTGCCGGAAGCGGCGGCGATTGCGCGCGGGCGGCGGCTGCGCGTCGGCGTGGTCGGGCTCGGGATCGGCCGCAAGCATATCGAAGGGTGGCGCGAGCATCCGGACGTCGACGTGGTCGCAATCGCCGACCCCGATGCGAAGCGGCTCGCGAAGGTCGGCGACGCGTTCGGCATCGACGCGCGCTATGCGTCGGCGGACGCGATGTTCGCGGCCGAGAAGCTGGACGTCGTCAGCGTATGCACGCCGAACAAGTTCCATCGCGAGCTGACGCTCGCCGCGTTCGACGCCGGCGCGCACGTGCTGTGCGAGAAACCGATGGCGCTGAATGCGGACGAGGGGCGCGACATGCTGATCGCCGCGCAGCGCGCCGGCAAGCGGCTGATGATCAATTTCTCGTACCGCTTCAGCGCGCAGTCGCGCGCGCTGAAGGCGCAGGTCGACGGCGGGGTGTTCGGCGATTTCTATTTCGGCCGCACGGTCTGGCACCGCCGGCGTGGGATGCCCGGCTTCGGCGGCTGGTTCGGCACGAAGGCGCTCGCGGGCGGCGGGCCGCTGATCGATCTCGGCGTGCACCGCCTCGATCTCGCGCTGTGGCTGATGGGCTATCCGAAGCCGGTGTGGGTGATGGGCAGCACCTACGACCCGATCGCGCGCGAGCTCGCGACGCGCGCGGGCAAGACCTTCGACGTCGAGGATCTCGCGGCCGCGCTGATCCGCTTCGACAACGGCGCGACGCTCGCGCTCGAGGCGTCGTGGGCGACCAACATCCAGGAGGCGGAGCTGATGGAGACGCGCCTGCTCGGCACGCGCGCGGGGCTGCTGCAGAAGAACCTGAACGAAGGCTACACGTTCGACGCGCACATCTTCATCGAGCAGAACGGCGCGCAGTTCGACATGCGCCTGAACCCGCCCGCGGACGGCGCGCATTCGGCGATGTACGACTACGCGGAAGCGATCCTGTGCGACGTCCCGCATCCCGCGCCGGGCGAGGAGGGGCTGATCGTGATGGAGATCCTCGACGCGATCTATGCGAGCGCGGCCGCGGGCGAGCCGATCCGCATCCACGCGCCGGGGAACGCAGCCGCCGACACGCCGCCGGTGCTCGATCTCGACGTCGCCGGGTAACGCAACACCGGGCCGGCGCGCGGCTCGTCCACCGCGCCGGCCCGCGGGCGGCATGACGGACGACGCAGCACCCATACCTATTCGATGACGCCGCGCATCGCACGCGGCGCGACAACATGTTTGGAGACACGTTCATGATCGACGAAGCAGGCCGCATCGCGCGCGGTTCGTTCAGGCTCACGCGGCTCGCCGCCGCGTTCTCGCTGGCCGTCGCGTCGGCCGCGCTGCACGCGGCGCCCGACCCCGCGACGACCATCGCCGCCGACAGCGCGCCGGGCGGCCTCTCGCAGGCCACCGGCGTCGTGCCGGCCGACACGAATTCCGCCAACGTGGTGACGCCGACGCCGTCGTCGGCCTGGAACCAGCTCACGCCGTGGACGCAGTTCCACGGTTATATGCGGGCCGGCATCGGCACGAGCGAAGGCCATTCGCAAGCCTGCTTCCAGTTGCCGGGCGCGCAGAGCAAGTACCGGCTCGGCAACGAATGCCAGGTCTACAGCGAGCTGGAGATCGACCAGACGCTCTACAAGTTCGCGAACGGCATGCAGCTGTCGGCGGTGGGGATGGCGAGCCTCGTGAACGATCTCGACCGCATGCCGACCTTCGACGGCAATCATGGACGCGTGCGCCTGCCGCAGTCATACGTGCAGCTCACCCACTTTCCGGGGCTCGACGACATGCGGATCTGGTTCGGGCGCATCTACTACCGGCGCAACGACGTCCACATGAACGACTTCTACTACTGGAACCCGAGCGGCCTTGGCGCGGGCATCGAGAACGTGCCGATCGGCGGCGGCCTGAAGCTCAGCTATGCGCTGTTCCGCGAGGACTACATCGACCAGCCCAATTACGCGACGCGCCACGACCTGCAGTTGTCCGGCGTGCATCCGAACCCGGGCGGCGAACTGCAGTTCGGGCTGTCGTACCTTCCGGCGCGCGCGCCGGTGTTGAACGCGAACGGCGTGATGCAGGATGCGCACAGCGGCTGGTCGGTCACGGTTCAGCACGTGCAGACCAACCTGCTCGGCGGCAAGAACAAGCTCGCGTTCCAGTACGGCGTCGGCCCGGGCACCGGCCTCGGCTATACGGGCACGCTGACGAACGACAACCGCTACAAGAGCATCCGCGTGCTCGACGCGTTCGACTGGCAGGCGACGCGCGACTTCGGCGGTCAGGTGGTCGGCATCTGGCAGCGCGACATCGCGCCGTCGGGCGGCTCGCAGACCTGGGTGTCGATGGGCGTGCGGCCGGTGTACGCGTTCACGCAGCACGTGAAGCTGCAGGGCGATCTCGGGCATGACCGCGTGACGCCGTCCGGCGGGCCGACGCGCACGCTGCTGAAGGCGAGCGTCGCGCTGACGCTCGCGATGGACCGCTCGTTCTGGTCGCGGCCGGAATTCCGCGTGTTCTACACGTATGCGCGCTGGAACAAGGCGGCGCAGGATGCGGCGGCGCCCGGCGATCCGCTGTCGACGACCGGCATGTTCGGGACGTCGCGCAGCGGCTCGACGGTCGGCGCGCAAGTCGAATGGTGGTGGTGAGCCTGATGAACGAACCTTGCACGACGATCCCGATGGGCACCGATGCGATGCCGTTCTCGCGCATCGTGTTCGGGATGTGGCGCATCGCCGACTGGCGGCTGTCGATCGGCGAGCGCCGCGCGTTGATCGAGGCGGCGCTCGAACTCGGCGTGACGAGCTTCGACCATGCGGACATCTACGGCGACTACACGGCCGAGGGCCTGTTCGGCGACGTGCTCGCGGATGCGCCGCAACTGCGCGAGCGGATGCAGATCGTGACGAAGTGCGGAATCCGGCTCGTGTCCGCACAGCGGCCCGCGCACCGGATCAAGCATTACGATACGCGGGCCGCGCACGTCGTCGCGTCGGTCGAGCAGTCGCTGCGCGCGCTGCGCACCGACCGGCTCGACCTGCTGCTGCTGCATCGTCCCGATCCGCTGATGGATGCCGACGAAGTCGCCGCGACGTTCGCGGCGCTGCGGCGCGACGGCAAGGTGAGGGAATTCGGGATCTCGAACTTTACGCCCGCGCAGGCGGCGCTGCTGCAGGAGCGGATGGCCGGGCACGGGCTGTCGCTCGCGACGAACCAGGTCGAATGCTCGCTGCTGCATCTCGCGCCGCTCGACGACGGCACGTTCGACCAGGCGCAGCGCTGGCGTCGTCCGCCGATGCTGTGGTCGCCGCTCGCGGGCGGGCGGCTGCTGACCGACGCGTCGCCGGCCGCGACGCGGGTGCGCGCCTGCGCCGAACGGATCGGCGGCGCGCTCGGCGCGCCGGCGACGACGGTGCTGTTCGCATGGCTGCTCGCGCTGCCGTGCCGGCCGCTGCCGATCGTCGGGTCGAGCCGGATCGCGGCGCTGCGCGACGCGGTCGCGGCCACACGGCTGCCGCTCGCGCGCGAGCACTGGTTCGAGCTGCTGCACGCGGCGCGCGGCACGGAGGTGCCATGACCGGCGCGCTAGATATGACCGACAGGCGATGACGATCCGGGAGAAACGATGACCGAAGCGACCCTCAACGGCGATCCGGTCGCGCGGTGCGCCGTGCCTGCCGCCGAACCCCGCCTGCTGGCGGACATCGGCGGCACGCATGCGCGCTTCGCGCTGGAGACCGCGCGCGACGGGATCGGCAACGTGCGCGTCTACCGCTGCGGCGACCATGCGGGCGTGGCCGATGCAATGCGTGTGTTCCTGCGCGACGCCGGTTGCGCGCGGGTGCGGCATGCTGCGATCGCGATCGCCAATCCGGTGGACGGCGATCGGGTCAGCATGACGAATCACGACTGGCGCTTCTCGATCGACGCGACGCGCCGCGCGCTCGGCTTCGACACGCTGCACGTGGTCAACGACTTCGCGGCGCTCGCGATGGCCGTGCCGCATTTGCCCGAAAAAGAGCGACGGCAGGTCGGCGGCGGCGATGCGCGACCCGGCGGCACGATCGGCGTGCTCGGCGCCGGAACGGGGCTAGGCGTTGCCGCGCTCGTGCGCACGGGCAACGCGTGGGCGCCGCTGTCCGGGGAGGGCGGGCACGTATCGTTCGCGCCGGCCGATGAACGCGAGGATGCGGTGCTGCGCTACGCGCGCACCCGCTGGCCGCACGTGTCGTTCGAACGGCTCGCGGCGGGGCCCGGCATCGCCGTGATTCATGCGGCGCTCGCCGCGCGCGACGGCTATGCCGACGGCACGATCGAAACCGACACCGCCGCGATCATCGAACGCTCGCTCGCCGGTGATGCGCGCTGCATCGCGACGCTCGATTGCTTCTGCGGCATGCTCGGCACGTTCGCGGGCAACCTGGCGCTGACCCTCGGCGCGACCGGCGGCATCTATATAGGCGGGGGCGTCGTGCCGCGCCTCGGCGCGCGGTTCGACGCGTCGCCGTTTCGCGCCCGCTTCGAGGCGAAGGGCCGCTTCGCCGGCTATCTCGCGAGGATTCCGACCTTCGTGATCACCGCGCCGCATCCGGCCTTCACGGGCGTGTCGCGACTGCTCGCCCGCGCGCTGGGCGAGGCCGGTTGACGCGACGCCGCGCATTGTTCCGAAGATAGGCGCGGCCGTGCAGTGCACAGTGGTTGCCGTCATTCCCGAACGACACGTCGCCGCATCGTCTGCCGTCCGTAGGCATCCTGAAAGAAAGCGGCCGATTTCCGGCACGGGTCATGGAATACGCCGACTGGCGGGCGTCCGTGAACTCATTTAATTTTGAATGCAGTGACGCGGACGCGTCGCGTGTTCCGGAGGGATCATGGCCGCACTCCAGAAGGTCTGGCAGACGCTCGTCGGCAAGCCCCTCGATCCGCTCGATCCACGCACCCGCCATGCGATCGCGGTGACGCCGCTGCTTGCCTGGGTCGGGCTCGGCGCCGACGGCCTGTCGTCGTCGTGCTACGGCCCGGAAGAGGCGTTCCTCGCGCTCGGCCAGCACCACCCGCTCGCGCTGTTCCTCGCGCTCGCGACCGCCGCGACGGTCTTCATCATCGCGCTCGGCTACAACCAGGTGATCGAGCTGTTCCCGACCGGCGGCGGCGGCTACCGCGTCTCGACCGCGCTGCTCGGGCCGAAGCCCGGGCTCGTGTCCGGCGCGGCGCTGCTCGTCGACTACGTGCTGACGGTCGCGACGTCGCTCGCGAGCGGCGTCGACGCGTTCTTCAGCCTGCTGCCGGTCGGCGCGCAGGCGTTCAAGCTCACCACCGAGATCGTCCTCATCGTGCTGATGACGGGGCTCAACTTCCGCGGCATGCGGGAATCGATCATCGTGCTGCTGCCGATCTTCATCGGCTTCGTCGTGCTGCACTTCGGGCTGATCGTATACGGCGTCGCGGTGCACGGCGAGAATCTCGCGTCGATCGTTCCCGACGCGGTGCACGAGGCGCACGGGATGTCGCAGTCGCTCGGCACGTTCGTGATGCTCGCGCTGCTGATGCGCGCGTTCTCGCTCGGCGGCGGCACGTATACGGGCCTCGAGGCGGTGTCGAACAACGTGAACATGCTGGCCGAGCCGCGCGTGCCGAGCGGCAAGGCGACGATGTGGTACATGGCGACGTCGCTCGCGTTTACCGCGGGCGGGATCATCCTGCTGTACATGCTGTGGCACGCGAAGCCGGTCGAAGGGCAGACGCTCAACGCGGTCGTGTTCGGCAGCGTGATCGACAACCTGGGCCTCGGCTCGTCGTTCGCGCGGCACGCGCTGCTCGCGGCCGTGCTCGCGTTCGAGGCGGGGCTGCTGCTGGTCGGCGCGCAGACCGGCTTTCTCGACGGCCCGGCGGTGCTGTCGAACATGGCGTCCGACTCGTGGGTGCCGCGCCATTTCCGCGACCTGTCGACGCGCCTCGTGCGGCAGAACGGGATCATCGTCGTCGGCGTGTCGAGCCTGCTGATCCTGCTGTGGACCCACGGCAGCGTCGACGTGCTCGTCGTGCTGTACAGCATCAACGTGTTCCTGACGTTCAGCATGTCGCTGCTCGGCATGAGCACCTACTGGTGGCGTCAGCGCCGCACGGACCGCGGCTGGTACAAGCATTTCCTGCTGACCGCGCTCGGGCTGGTCGTCACGTCGACGGTGCTCGCGATCACGCTGGTCGAGAAGTTCACCGCCGGCGGCTGGCTGACGGTGCTCGTGACGAGCGCGGTGATCGCGCTGTGCTTCGTGATCAATCGCCACTATGCGGATACGCGCGCGCAGCTCGCGAAGGAGGATGCGCTGTTTTCCGGCGCGCCGCCCGCCGTCGACGAGGCGACGGCGCCGGGCAAGCCCGACCCATCGCAGCCGACCGCGGTGCTGCTGGTCGGCAAGCATCGCGGCGCGAGCATGCATGCGCTGCTGTGGGTGAACCGGCTGTTCCCGGGGCACTTCCGCAACGTGATCTTCCTCGCCGTCGGCGAAGTCGATGCGAAGGCGTACGACGGGCACGAGCATCTCGAACGGTTGCGGCACACGATCACCGAGGCGCTCGACTATTACGTCGCGCACTGCAGGCGCAACGGCATCGCGGCCGACTACCGGATCGGCTTCGGCACGAACCCGGTGCTCGAATTCATGAACCTCGCGTCGGCCACGCTCGACGAGTTTCCGAACAGCGTGTGCTTCGCGAGCAAGCTGATCTTCAAGCGCGTGAATTTCCTGACCGCGTGGCTGCACAACCAGACGCCCGTCGAGCTGCAGGCGCGGCTGCACGTCGAGGGCAAGCAGATGGTGCTGCTGCCGATGAACGTCGGGTAGCGACGCGCACGGAAGACGCTCGCACACGCTTGAAAACGATTCAACATGACGTGGCACGTCAGAACTTGCAAAATTCGAAAACTATTGCCTGTTTTCCCGGAAAGATTTGATAAGATGCGCGCGCTTCGTCGCCATCAACAGAACGACAAATCCTTTCCGAGGGGCTCAATGAAGAACGCAGCATCGTCCGTATTCCATGTCGCGCGCCGTGGCCGCAACGCGCTGTTCGCCGCCGCGCTGCTGTCGCTTTCGTCGCTGGCGAGCGCCGCCGGCGATGAGCCGGGCTCGAAAGACCATCCGCTCCTCACGCGCTTTGCGGGGGCGACCATCAGTGCCTATTCGCAGACGCAGTTCGACGAGGCGTTCCTGCCGAACCAGCCGATCGACGACGAGAAGACCGCCAAGGGCCTGAATCTGGAAGGCAAGGTCACGCGGATCTCGTACTCGATCGGCAGCGACAGGTCGACGCTGGAAGTCGAGCGCAACTATCTCGACGCGCTGCAGAAGGGCGGTTTCCAGATCCTGTTCCGCTGCACGCAGGAACAATGCGGCAAGGGCGGCGGCAGCGATTTCCAGAGCATCGTGATCAATTCGGGCCGCATGCGGCAGGCGGGCGGCGGCGGTGCCAGCTTCGGCGGCAAGCACCGCACGATCCTCGCGAAAATGCCGCGTCCGTCCGGCGATGCGTATGTGTTCCTGCACATCATGGACGATTCGGCATCGAACAAGCGCACGCTCGTTTACGAGGAAGTCGTCGAGGTGAAGCCGATGCAGACCGGGCAGGTCAAGGTGATGGATTCGAGCGCGCTGCAGAAAGGGCTCGCGGCGACCGGCAAGGTCGCGCTGTACGGCATCTACTTCGATACCGACAAGGCGCAGGTCAAGCCCGAATCGAAGCCGCAGCTCGACGAGATGGCGAAGCTGCTGACGGGCAATCCGGCGCTGAAGGTGTACATCGTCGGCCATACCGACAATCAAGGCGCGTTCGCGCGCAACGCCGACCTGTCGCAGAAGCGCGCCGAAGCGGTCGCGCAGGCGCTGGCGTCGACCTATCGCATCGCGCCGGCGCGCCTCGTCGCGAAGGGCGTCGCGTCGCTGTCGCCGGTCGCGTCCAACGGCGACGACGCCGGCCGCGCGCAGAACCGCCGCGTCGAGCTCGTCCAGCAGTAACCGTTCTTCAACCGGGCACCGGCGGCCGCATGTGCCGCCGCGTGTCCTTTCGCCGCTTCGAAACCATGAGACTCCTGATCGCCGCCGCGCTCGCCGGCTTCGCCGTGTCGTCCATCGCCCAGACCGTGTCGCCCGGCATGTGGCACGACGAAACCGCCTATACGTTGAACGGCAAGCCGCTGCCGACCACGCAGGCGCCCGACCAGTGCCTGGCGGAGGCCGACGCGAAGAACATCCGCAAGACGATGGAATACCGGATGAAGCGCGACAACATCCATTGCACGATCACGAACTGGGACTATGCGGGCTCGGCGCTGCAGGTCACGCTGTCGTGCGCGAACGAGCAGGGCCGCGGCACGGCGAAGGTGACCGGCACGGTCACGCCGACGAGCTACGACCTGAAGGGGCAAGGCAGCGGGCAGACCGCGCAGGGCGGCCCGTACACGATGGCGTGGAGCTGGCGCGGCAAGCGCGTCGGCGACTGCCGATAGCGTATCGCGCGCATCTTGCCGGGCGAACGCCCGACGCGCGAGTGAAAGCATCGCTCAGGATTCCGGTATGTCCTGACGTGCAGCCGGCCCTCGGGCGGCGTGCCCGATCACGGGTGATGATGGTGCGTATGCGAGCGATGCGAGCGCCGTGACGATCGGTGCAGCAGCCGCTCGCGAATCCGGTCGCGGCTGCGCCGCTGGAAGACGAACAGCAGCGCGAGCGCCAGGATCACGAGAATCACGAAGATTTGCACGATGCTGTGTTCCATGCCGCCTCCCGCCGGAAGAATCGACGATTCGCATGCGCCGCGCGATTGCGCATCGCCGCGCCGCATCGATGCATCGTCATGCCCGTCCGTGCATCGCGCGCGCCTGCGCTCACGTCAGCATCGGCACCGCTTCGACCAGAAGAATGCCGACCAGCGCGCCGATCGCGGCGCCGATCAGCCGCGGATGCCAGCGCCCCAGATGCAGCCTGATCAGCAGCGCGCCGATCAGGACGACGCCGAGCAACGTGAATGCGACGACAAGAAAGCCGACTTCATAGTCGCTGTTGATGATCGCCATGACCGCCTCCTCGCCCGCTCGTCGCCGTCGCTTTCGGTGCATCGCGGCACGCTTTGCGCTTACCGGGTCATGTTTGCAGTATATGTCGCGAAATGACGCAGATGACCGCCGGGAACAGCGGCTGAGGCGGCGCCGCGCGAATTCCGGTTCGACCCCCGGATACCCGCCGTCGAAGCCGGCGGCAGGCCGCTGCCGCATCGCTGCGGCGGCGGGCCGATTGGCGTAGTCTGTCGGCGAAGGCGGCCGTTCGGCCGCGGTCTCACCGGCCACCGTGCCGCGAGGTTCGATCCGATGCGCATTCCGGTCCGCCTGCTCGGCGTTGCCTGTTTCTGCCTGACGACGTGCGGCGCGCATGCGTCGCCGTCCGCGCCCGACGCGGCCGCGCCCCGGCCGCCGGCAGCCCGCATCGACGACACGCCGCCGACGACGCTCGAGCGCGACGTCCACGAATTCGTGATCCAGCGCGACGGCTCGCTCGAGGAGCACGACGATTCGACGCTGCGCGCGAACGACGCGAACGGCATCGACGCGATCGCGCAGCGCTACGTGTGGTTCGACAAGGACCTCGAGAAGGTCGACCTGCTCGCGGCGCAGACGCTCGATCGCGACGGCGTCGCGCATCCGGTCGGCCCGGACGCGATCCGCGACGTGCAGGAGCCGCGCTCCGCCGGTGCGCCGACGTTCCAGGACGGCGTGCTGCGCACGGTCGTGTTCCCCGGCGTCGAGGCCGGTTCGCGCACGCGCGTCGCGTTCCGCAAGGTGCGGACCAGGCCGCTCAATCCCGGTTATTTCGGTTACTTCGTCGAGCCGTCGCGCGATCCGGTCGACTACCAGCGGCTGGTCTTCGACGTGCCGGCCGACATGCCGCTTTATGCCGATGCGCGCGGCTACGTCGCGTTGCCGCCGGTGACCGCGAACGGCCGCACGCGCTACGTGTTCGAATACCGTCACGGCCCGTATGACCGGATCGAGCTCGGCGCGGTCGGCTATCCGACCGACGGCGACCGTCTGATGGTGTCGACGCTGCCCGACTATGCCGCGTTCGCCGCGCGCTATCGCAACGCGGCGCTGGACCCGAGCGCCGACGATCCCGCGGTCGCGCAGCTTGCACGCGCGCTCACCGCGAACGCGTCCGACCCTCACGACAAGGCGCGCATCCTGTACGACTGGGTGCGGGCGAACGTACGCTACGTCGCGCTGTTTCTCGGCGAGACCGCCGCCGCGCCGCACCGCGTGATCGACATCCTGCGCAACCGCTACGGCGACTGCAAGGATCACGTCGCGCTGTTCGGCGCGCTGCTCGCGGCGGTCGGCATCCGCAGCGAGCCGGTGCTGCTCAACCTCGGGGCCGTCTATACGCTGCCGTCGGTGCCGGGCTACGGCGGCGGCGCGGTCAATCACGCGATCACGTGGCTGCCCGATCTCGGGCTGTACGCCGACACGACCACCGGCGGCATCGCGTTCGGCTACCTGCCGCCGATCGTGATGGACCGGCCGGCGCTGCGCGTCGACACCGGCGTGCTGGCGCGCACGCCCGCGACGCAGCCGCGCACGCGCACCGCGCGCCTCGCGATCGACGCCGCGCGGCTCGACGCGCAGCGCTACCAGTCGTACATCGAGGACGACGGCTGGACCGCCGAACTCGAGCGCAACGTGTTCCGCCGCGCGACGCGCGAGCGCGTGCGGCAGCTCGCCGTCGAGCGTCTGCGGCAAAGCGGGCTGCGCGGCACGGCGGACCTCGTCACGACCGACCTGGCGGCGACCGCCGGGCCGTTCGGCGTGACGATGACGGGCACGCTCGACCACGCCGTCTGGCCGGACGGCACGACCGCGGTGCCGGCGCTGTCGAGCCTGACCGGCGGGATCGCGACGCAGGTGCAGAGCTGGCTCGCGGAGCCGGTGCGCACGCAGGCGTGGACCTGCATCGGCGGGGAGTTCGACGAGACCGCGCAGATCGCGCTGCCGGCGAACGTCGCCGTGACCGACGTGCCGGCCGACACGATGGTGCGGGATCGCTTCGTCGATTTCGCGTCGCACTACGTGTTCGACGCCAACGCGCGCGTCGTGCAGATCACGCGGCGGCTGCGCGCGGATTTCGGCCGGCAGGTGTGCACGCCGGACGATTACGCGGCGATGCGCGCGTCGCTCGAACGGATCGAGCGGGACACGCAGGCGCAGATCGTCGTGCGGGCGAAGGCGCGCTGAGCGTCTGCGCCGCAACGGGCCGGCGCAGACGCTCAGCGCGCGCCGGCATCATGGACGCGCGCCGTCCGCAGGGGCGGTGCGCCGGAGGCGAATCATGACCGAACGAGACTACGAGATTGCCGACCTGTCGAAGGAACTGCTGGGCCGGATCGTGCAGGGCACGCTGGCGGCCGGCGCGACGGTCGATGCGCAGCGCAGCGTGGAGCTGGCCGTGCAGTGTGCGACGGCGTTGATCGACAGGCTGGCCGAACAGACCGGTTGAGCGTGCGGAACGCGTCGCGCGGCGGCGGGCGATGGATGTCGCGCTAGCTGTCCTGGCTTGCGCTGACGCCGGGCTCCCCATCTCCCCGCACCGCGCCCGGCGGCTTTCCGACCACCCGCTTGAACGCGCGGCTGAACGCCGCGAGCGACCCATACCCGAGCCGATACGCAACCGTCTCGATCGGTTCGCGATCGCGCGCGATCCATTGCGCGGCGAGCCGCATCCGCAGCTCGGTCAGGTAGCGCACGGGCGTCATCCCGGTCGCTGCGAGAAACCGCTCGGCGAACACCGAGCGCGACACGCCGGCTTCGGCCGCGAGCTCGGCGACGCTCCAGTTGCGGCCCGGGTCGCGATGCAGCGCGACGATCGCGCGGCCGAGCTTCGGATCGCGCAGCGCCTGCACCCAGCCGGTCGCGGCGCCGCAGCCGCATTCGACCCAGCCGCGCACGATGAACGCGGCCACCACGTCCGCGAGCCGCGCGAGGATGCCCGCGAAGCCCGCGCGCTCGGTGCACGACTCGCGCTCCATCGCGTCGAGCATCGTCCGGAGCTCCGGATAGCGGGCGAGCAGCGTGCCGACCAGCATCACCTCGGGCATCGTCGCGACGAGCGGCTGCATGCCGCCGAGATCGAGCTCCATGCAGCCGCTGAAGATCAGCGCGTCGCCGGCGTCCGCGCCCGCGGCGGCGTGCGTTGCGGCGTCGACCGACGCGACCGTGTCGCAGATTTTCGCGGTTTCGAAGCCGTCGATTTCGCGGCACGGCGCGCCCGGCTCCGACACCAGCGCATGCTCGCCGCCGTGCGGCAGCAGGATCGCGTCGCCGGCTTCGAGCCGGTAGGTTGCGCCGCCCGACGTACGCAGCAGCACCGGCCCGCGCCCGACGAAGTGGAATTGCGCACGGCCGCGCGCGTTGTCGAAGTGCACGCCGAACGGCCGCGCGACCTGGATGCGGCGGTACTGGACGCCGCTCAGGCGCATCCCGAGCAGCAGTTCGCTGACGAGGTCGTGCGCGTCGGGCACGGGTGCGGCGGGCGGGGCGGTGATGTGCGGGTCTGCCATCGGTTTCGGACGATCGATCAATATTCGCGGATTGTATGTCATAGACCGTCCAGCCGTCGTTCCTTACGATACGCGGTCATTGGCACCTTTTTACGGAATGGAACGACGCATGAATCCGATCAACCAGCCCGCCGGCGCGACGGCGGCACCCGGTGAGCCCGCGTGGGGCGCGGTCTTCGCGATGACGCTCGGCGTGTTCGGGCTCGTCACGGCGGAATTCCTGCCCGCGAGCCTGCTCACGCCGATGGCGGAGAGCCTCGGCGTGACGGAAGGCGTCGCCGGCCAGGCGGTCACGGCGACCGCGACGGTCGCGTTCGTGACGAGCCTGCTGACCGCCGCCGCGACCCGCACCATCGACCGGCGGCGCGTGCTGCTCGCGTTCTCGGCGCTGCTGATCGTGTCGAATCTCGCCGTCGCGTTCGCGACCAACCTGACGACGATCCTGATCGGCCGCGTGCTGCTCGGCATCGCGCTCGGCGGCTTCTGGACGATGTCGACCGCGACCGCGATGCGGCTCGTGCCGACCGCGATGGTGCCGCGCGCGCTGTCGGTCATCTTCAGCGGCGTGGCGGTCGCGACGATCGCGGCCGCGCCGCTCGGCAGCTATTTCGGTCACCTGATCGGCTGGCGCAACGTGTTCCTGATCGCGGCTGCGCTCGGCGTCGTCGCGCTCGCGGCGCAGGTCGCGACGCTGCCCGGCATGGCGCCGTCCGGCACGACGCGGCTGCGCACGCTGGTCGACGTGCTGCGGCGGCCGACGGTCGGCCTCGGGATGTTCGCGACGACGCTCGTGTTCACCGGGCATTTCGCGTTCTTCACGTACCTGCGGCCGTTTCTCGAACAGGTCGCGGGCGTCGGCGTGAACGGGCTGTCGGCGATCCTGCTCGGCTACGGCGTCGCGAACTTCGTCGGCACGTCGCTCGCCGGCCGCGTGCTCGAGCACCGGTTGCGGCCGATGCTGGTCGCGATGCCCGCGCTGATGGTCGTGCTCGGCGTCGCGCTGGTTGCGCTCGGCCGCGCGCCGCTCGTCGATGCGGTGCTGGTCGCGTTGTGGGGGATGGCGTTCGGCGGCGTGCCGGTTGCGTGGTCGACGTGGGTCACGCGCACGGTGCCGGATGAGGCGGAGAGCGCGGGCGGGTTGATGGTTGCGGCGGTTCAGCTGGCGATCGCGACCGGTGCGGCGGCGGGCGGCGTGGTGTTCGATGCGAACGGCGCGGCGGGGGTGTTCGTCGGCGCGGCGGTCGTGCTGGCCGTCGCGGTCGCGACGATCGTGACGGGCGTGCCGAAGCGGTTGGGGGCGGGGGCGTAGGGGGCGGTGAGGCAGACAGAGGGGAAACCGAGCCGCGGCTGCGCGTTCTCCGTCCGGGAAACGCGTTGAACGGCTGCCGCTGATTCGGTCTGCAAGGCGTCGGGCCCGGTACTCGCGACGATGCGGAAGCATTCGGTATCGCAGCCTTGGGCGAAGGTCTTGTCATGAGATCAGGGCCGTGCCAGCGTCGCGCCGAGTCGACGGATGAAGTCCTTGAGCTTCGGCAAATCGTCGCGGATTGTCACCAATACCTTGTCGTGATCGGTGTCCCAGAAGCGATGAATCATCCTGTCGCGCATCCTGGCGGCCCCCGTCAGGTTGGCGAGCAGATCGTATTCTCCTGTCGATACGTGCTCGATGCCTTCCGGGTGACGCGAGATCAGGCGCTTGGCGGCTTCGCCGATGATCAGCAGACGGTAGCACGCGGCGTCCTGCTCCTTCTGCCTGAGGCAGGCGAACCCGCGTACCACCAACGTCCCAAGGTGCTGCGCGATGCACTCGACGGAGAACAGGATGTCATGGCAAAGCTCGACGCCCGCCCTCATTCGCTCTCCGGCAGCGGACGGGTCGGCGGACGGAAATTGCGACGCTTCACCGTGGCATCGTAATCTTTGTCCGTGACTACGAATGCCTTCAGTGCGAGCTTCTTCTCGATGTCAGCCATCACGCGGCCTATGTCGAAGAGCGACACGTTTCCGACCGGCTCGAGCAAGAGCGTCACGTCGTAGTCCGGGTCGTCGTAATCCACGATGCGTGGGTTGGTGAAATGGTGCGCCGACACGATCGCGCGGATCGCGGCGGCATGCTGGCGCAAAGATGCGGCTGGATTGGGCATGACCGCTCCCGTCGGTGTTTCGCGATTGAACATTATGTAGCCTTGGGCTTGTTCTGACGATTCGATTCTGGACGCGCTCGGCGGGAGCGACCAGTCCGCCGATCGGCCAGACCGGATTGCCGTCCCGGTCCGCGTGAGCCCTTCCCGGCTCATGCGCACAGCGCCCGGACAGGTGGTTTTCCCGCCGCGTCAGACCGTTCTGTCCCCCCAACTTCCGCACCATTCGCCCGCCACAGGGCAAAATACGGGTTTTCCGCACCCCGCGAGGGGGCCCAGAATCGCGCTCCGGGCGGCGGCCGCGCGCCTTCGCGCGCCCCGCGCCCGCCGCCCAGGCAAGATCGCTCGCCGCGCGCGAGCCCACAGGAGTCCAAGCCACATGCCCGAATCCAACCTGTCCTTCTTCGGCCGGCTGTCGCTAGCCGTCGGCACGTTCTTCTCCGTGCTCGGCAACCGCGAGTTCGCCGCCGGCGTGCTGCGCGTGCGCGACGGCGCGCCCGTCGCCGCGCAACCGGCCCCGGCCGCCGCGCCCGTTGCGACGCCTGCGCCGGCTGCTGCGCCCGTCAAGGCGCCCGCGCCCGAGCTGCGCGAAGCGACCCCGCAGGCCGCGCTGCAACTGCTCGGCCTGCTGCAGCGCGACGCGCGCTTCATCGACTTCGTCGAGGAAGACATCGCCGGCTACGCGGACGCCGACATCGGCGCGGCCGCGCGCCTCGTGCACGACGGCTGCCGCGCCGCGCTGCGCGAGCACTTCACGATCGTGCCGGTGCGCGACGAGGCCGAAGGCAGCCGCGTGACGCTGCCGGCCGGCTTCGACGCCACCGCAGTGCGCTTGACCGGCAACGTCGTCGGCGCGGCGCCGTTCAGCGGCACCGTCAGCCATCGCGGCTGGCGCGTTTCCGACGTGCGCCTGCCGAAGCTGACCGGCAGCCACGACGCATCCGTGATCGCCCCGGCGGAGGTGGAACTGTGAGCGATTCCCGCTATTCGATCGGCATCGACCTCGGTACGACCCACTGCGCGCTGTCGTACGTCGACACGGCGGCAAGCGACGGCGAGACGATCGCGCAGCAGGTGCTGCCGATCGCGCAGCTGACCGCGCCGGGCGCGCTCGAATCGCGCGACCTGCTGCCGTCGTTCCTCTACCTGCCGCATGAAAGCGAACTGACGCAGGGCGACCTGACGCTGCCGTGGACCACGTCGCGCAACTTCGCGGTCGGCGAGATGGCGCGCAGCCGCGGCGCCGGCACGCCGATCCGCCTCGTGTCGAGCGCGAAGAGCTGGCTGTGCCATCCGGGCGTCGACCGCCGCGCGGCGATCCTGCCGAGCGATGCGCCGCCCGAGGTGGCGCGCGTGTCGCCGCTCGAAAGCTCGACCCGCTACCTGACGCACCTGCGCGAAGCGTGGGACCACGCGCATCCGGACGCGCCGTTCGCGGACCAGGACGTGACGGTCACGATTCCCGCGTCGTTCGACCCGGCCGCGCGCGAGCTGACGGCCGAGGCCGCGCGGGCCGCAGGCTACGCGCGGATGACGCTGCTCGAGGAGCCGCAGGCGGCGCTCTACAGCTGGATCCAGAAGAGCGCGGGCGGCTGGCGCAAGCAGGTGCGGGTCGGCGACCTGATCCTGTGCGTCGACGTCGGCGGCGGCACGACCGACCTGTCGCTGATCGCGGTCGTCGAGCGTGACGGCAATCTCGAGCTGCATCGCGTCGCGGTCGGCGAGCACATCCTGCTCGGCGGCGACAACATGGACCTCGCGCTCGCGCACGTCGTCGCGCGCAAGCTCGCGACGCAGGGCACGCAGGCCGATCCGTGGCAACTGCGCGCGCTCACGTATGCGTGCCGCGCCGCGAAGGAGACGCTGCTGTCCGACCCGTCCACCGACGCCGTGCCGCTCGTGGTGCCGAGCCGCGGCTCGAAGCTGATCGGCGGCTCGATCCGCACCGAGCTGACCCGCGCGGAACTCACGCAGACGATCCTCGAAGGCTTCTTCCCGCAGGTCGACGCGGCCGCGCGCCCGATCAGCCGCGCGCGCGTCGGCCTCACGCAGCTCGGCCTGCCGTATGCGCAGGACGCGGGCATCACGCGCCATCTCGCCGCGTTTCTCGGCCGTCAGGTCGCGGCGCTCGACACGCTCGAAGGCGTCGAGCGCGCACTGCCGGCAGGTGCGACGTTCCTGCACCCGACGGCGGTGCTGTTCAACGGCGGCGTGTTCAAGTCGACGCTGCTGACGCAGCGCGTGCTCGATACGCTCAACAGCTGGCTCGGATCGGAAGGCGCGGCACCGGCGCGCCTGCTCGAAGGCGCGGACCTCGACCTCGCGGTCGCGCGCGGCGCCGCGTACTACGGCTACGTGAAGCGCGGCCGTGGCGTGCGGATTCGCGGCGGCACGGCGCGTGCGTATTACGTCGCGATCGAATCGGCGATGCCGGCGGTGCCGGGGCTCGAGCCGCCGGTGCAGGCGCTGTGCGTCGCGCCGTTCGGCATGGAGGAGGGCACCGACGCGGCGCTGCCGCCGCAGGAGTTCGGCCTCGTCGTCGGCGAGCCCGTGCATTTCCGCTTCTTCGGGTCGTCGGTGCGCCGCCAGGATCAGGTCGGCACGCTGCTCGACTACTGGTCGGCGGAGGAGCTGCAGGAACTCGAGGAGATCCAGGCGACGCTGCCGGCCGACGGCCGCACGGTCGGCGAGATCGTGCCCGTGAAGCTGCACGCGCGCGTGACCGAGGCCGGCACGCTCGAGCTCGAGGCGATCCCGAGCGGCACCGACGAGCGCTGGAAGGTCGAGTTCGACGTGCGCGGCGGCGCCTGAGCGCGATGAAGCGTTACACGGTCGGCATCGACCTCGGCACGAGCAACACTGTCGTCGCGTACGTCGAGAACGGATCGGATGCGATCCGCGTGTTCGACGTCGAGCAACTCGTCGGCCCCGGCGAGGTCGGCGCGCAGCCGTTGCTGCCGTCGGTGCGCTATCACCCGGCGGCGGGCGAGCTCGCGCCGGATAGCCTGCGGCTGCCGTGGCAGGCTGCGGCGGCCGATTCGACCAATTCGACCAATGCGGCCGGCGCGCCGCCGGCCGTGATCGGCCGCTATGCGCGTGCGCTCGGCGCGCAGGTGCCGGGCCGGCTCGTCGCCAGCGCGAAAAGCTGGCTGTCGCACGCGTCGGTCGACCGGCTCGCGCCGATCCTGCCGTGGGGCGCGGCCGACGGCGTCGACAAGATATCGCCGGTCGACGCGAGCGCCAGCTATCTCGCGCACGTGCGCGACGCTTGGGACGCGCATTTCCCCGATGCGCCGCTTGACGAGCAGGACGTGATCCTCACGGTGCCCGCGTCGTTCGACGACGGCGCGCGCGCGCTGACGGTCGAGGCCGCGCGTCTCGCAGGGCTGCCCGCGCTGCGCCTGCTCGAAGAGCCGCAGGCCGCGTTCTACGACTGGCTGTACCGCCACCGCGCGTCGCTGCGCGATACGCTCGCCGGCGCCCGGCGCGTGTTGATCTGCGACGTCGGCGGCGGCACGACCGACCTCACGCTGGTCGACGTCGCGCTCGGCGACGACGGCGAGCCCGTGCTCACGCGGATCGGCGTCGGCAATCACCTGATGCTCGGCGGCGACAACATGGACCTCGCGCTCGCGCGGCTCGTCGAGACGCGCCTGACCGAGCCCGGCGCGCGGCTGTCGGCCGCGAGCCTGTCGCAACTCGTCGAGCGCTGCCGCGCGGCCAAGGAACGCCTGCTCGGCGACGATGCGCCCGACGCGGTCACGGTCACGCTGCTCGGCGCGGGCAGCCGCTTGATCGGAGGCGCGCGCTCGGCGGAGCTGACGCGGCAGGAGGTCGAGCAGATCGTCGTCGACGGGTTCTTCCCGCAGGTGACCGCCGACGCGCTGCCGCGCCGCGCACGCAGCGCGATCGTCGAGTTCGGGCTGCCGTACGCGAGCGACGCGGCCGTCACGCGGCACGTCGCCGCGTTTCTCGCGCGGCACGCGGAAGGCCCGCTGCCCGACACGCTGCTGCTCAACGGCGGCGTGTTCCGCGCGGGCGCGCTCGCCGGCCGTCTCGCGCAGACGCTCGGCGCGTGGCGCGGCCAGCCGCTCAACGTATTGCAGAACACTCAGCCGGACATCGCGGTCGCGCGCGGCGCGGTCGCATACGGCCTCGCACGCGCGGGGCACGCGCCGCGCATCGGCGGCGGCTCGCCGCGCAGCTACTTCCTCGTGCTCGACGACGGCGGCGCCGAAGCGCGCGGCGTCTGCCTGCTGCCGCGCGGCACCGAAGAGGGCCACGAGATCCGTCTGGAAGACCGCACGTTCGCGCTGCAGCTTGGGGCACCGGTGCGTTTCCACCTCGTGTCGACGGTTGCCGATACGGCGTACCGTCCCGGCGATCTGGTGACGCTCGGCGACGGCGATTTCGTCCGGCTGCCGCCGATCGCGACGGTCGTCGGGCGGCAGGATGCGCGCGACGCGCGCGAGACGCCCGTGAAGCTCACGGCGTCGCTGACCGAAGTCGGCACGCTCGAAATGCACTGCATCGCGACGGATGACGCGGCGCAGCGCTGGCGCCTCGAATTCCAGTTGCGCGGCGACGCGGCGACGCAAGGCGACGTGGACATGCCGTTGCGGCATCCGCAACTCGATCAGGCGATCGAACTGATCGACCGCTCGTTCGGCGGCCGCTCGGCGGACGTCACGCCGAAGGACACGCGCCGGCTGCGCGCGCAGCTCGAGCAGCTGCTCGGCCCGCGCGACGAATGGGACGTCGCGCTCGCGCGCGAGCTGTTCGACGCGCTGCTCGCGCGGGCGCGCCGTCGGCGGCGTTCGGCCGATCATGAGCGCGCGTGGCTGAACCTCGCCGGCTATTGCGTGCGCCCGGGCTTTGGCCATCCGCTCGACGCGTGGCGCATCGAGCAGCTGTGGCCGTTGTTCGACGACGGCATCCAGTACGTGAACGACGGGCAGGTGTGGTCCGAATGGTGGACGCTGTGGCGGCGCGCGGCGGGCGGGCTCGACGAGGATGCGCAGACGCAGATCCGCGACGCGATTGCGTTTCTCGAACCGACCGACGGCAAACGGCGCAAGCTGCCGTTCGATCCGGCCAAGGTCGGCCCGGCCGACATGACGCGCCTGTCCGCGTCGCTCGAGCGGTTGCCGGTCGAGCGCAAGATCGAGCTTGCCGAGCGGCTGACCGTGCTGCTGCGGAAGCCGTCCGACAGCGCGCTCGGCGCGTGGGCGCTCGGCCGCGTCGGCGCGCGCCAGCCGTTCTACGGCAGCGCGCATGGCGTCGTGCCGCCTGACGTTGCCGGCCGCCTGCTCGATGCGCTGTTCGCGCTCGACTGGAAGCAGGTCGAGCCGGCCGCGTTCGCGGCCGCGCAGATCGCGCGGATGACGGGCGACCGCTCGCGCGACCTGCCGCCCGACGTGCGCGACGCGGTGATCCGGCGGCTCGCGGCGGCGAACGCATCGGCGAAGTGGGTCGACATGGTGCGCGAGGTGGTCGCGTTCGATGTCGACGATACGGTGCGCGTGTTCGGCGAGTCGTTGCCGGCGGGGTTGAAGTTGATCGGGGAGTGAGGGGGCTAGGGTGCCGTGCGAATCCGTTGAAGCCACGACAACGCACGATCGCCGGCCGGTCGGCAGCGCACGCCGACCCTCGACTTCAACGAAGCTTCACCCCTGCCGCCGCGCCAGATGAATCCCCGCCAGCATGCAGCGCACCGAGCCGCCGGCCAGCTCGATCGTCGGCACGTCGAGCGGCAGCAATTGCGCCGAGCGTTCGATCAGCCGGCGCTGGTGCGGCGTCAGGCAATCGAACGCGCGCCGCGACAGCGCGAGCACACGAGCGTCGCGTCCGGACAGTTCGAGCGCATTGCCGGCGAAGTTCGCGATCTGCGACGGTTCGAGCGCGACCACCGTGCGGCCCGTCTCGGCCAGCCGGCACCGAATCTCGTCGCGTCGTTTCGGATCGCTGATCAGATCGAGGCCGATCAGCGCGAACTCGGTTGCAACGCTCATCATCACGTTCGTGTGATAGATCGGCCGTCCATCCGCGTCGGCCGTGTCGAAGCAGATCGGCTCGAAGTTGAAGTGCGTGCAGAAGCGTTCGAGCGCGACCGGATCGGCGCGGCGCGAGCGCGCGGTGTACGCGATGCGCGCGACGTGGTCGAGCACCATCGCGCCGGTGCCTTCGAGGAACACGTCGTCGTATTCGAGGCCCGAGTAGTCGATCACGTCCTGCACGCGGTATTCCGTCTTCAGCATCTCGATCACGTCCGCGCGCCGCTCGCGGCGGCGGTTCGGGCACGTCATCGGATACAGCGCGACGTGGCCGCCCGGATGCGTCGAGAACCAGTTGTTCGGGAACACGGAATCCGGCGTGTCGTGCTCGCCGTGGTCGTCGAACATGTGCACGCGCACGCCGGCGTCGGCGAGCCGCTGCGCGGCGGCGCTGACTTCGTCGCGCGCGGCGGCGGACACCGCGCGCTCGCCGCCTGCGCCGCCGCTGCGCTGGAACGCGTTGTCGGCGGAGGTTTGCGGGTTCGGCTGGAAATGGTGCGGCCGGATCATCACGACGGCGGCCGGCGCCTGAATCGATACGAGTTTCATCGCAAGCGGGGGGAGAGGCAAAGGGCGGTGCGGCGTGCGGGCCGCACCGGCTCGGGTCAGCGCGCGAACGCGGCGACGGCGTCGGCGACGAAGGCCGCGTGGCGCTGCGCGAGCGCGGACGGCTCGTCGATCAGCGCGAACAGGTTCTTCGGATCGACGGCCGGCGGGATCAGCGCGATCTCGACGCCTGCGTCGTGCTGCTGCGCGAGCGAATGCAGGTAGCGCAGCGCGGAATAGTCCTCCAGCGCGAAGCCGACCGAGTCGAACACGGTGATCCGATCGGCACTGTCGCGGCCAGCGGCCTCGCCTTGCAGCACGCGCCACAGCTCGGTCACCGGGAAATCCGCCGGCAGCTGCTGGATGTCGCCCTCGATACGCGACTGCGGCTCGAACTCGACGAACACGCGTCCCGCGCGCAGCACGTCCGCATGCAGCTCGGTCTTGCCCGGGCAATCGCCGCCGACCGCGTTCAGGTGCATGCCCGCTTCGATCATGTCGGGGGTGATGATCGTCGCGTATGCCTTGTCGGCGGTGACGGTCGTCACGATGTCCGCGCCGCGCACGGCGTCGGCGGTCGATGCGGCGCGCACGACGCGCAGCGCCGGATACGCGGCGAGGTTCTGCACGAGCTTGTCGGTCGCGTGCGGATCGACGTCGAACACACGGATCTCGTCGATGCCGAGCAGCGTATGGAACGCGATTGCCTGGAACTCGCTCTGCGCGCCGTTGCCGATCAGCGCCATCGTGCGCGCGTCCGGCCGCGCGAGCGCCTTCGCGGCCAGCACCGACGTCGCGGCGGTGCGCAGCGCGGTCGTCAGCGTGAGCTCGGCAAGCAGCAGCGGGTAGCCCGTATCGACCTCGGCGAGCGCGCCGAACGCCATCACCGTGTGCATCCCGCGCGCCGCGTTGACGGGATGGCCGTTCACGTACTTGAACGCGAACAGCGACGCGTTGGCGACCGGCATCAGCTCGATCACACCGTCGCGCGAATGGCAGGCGACGCGCGGCGACTTGTCGAAGTCGGCCCAGCGCAGGAAGTCGGCGTGCAGCGTGTCGACGAGTTCGCCGAGGAAGCGCGTGACGCCGGTTCGGGCGATCAGCCGGGCGGTGGTGGGGACGTCGAGGAAGCGGGTCATGGGTCTGTCTCCTTGAATGATCTGGACGCGGCACGGCGGGCCGCTCGATGAAGACATTATTTCCGGGAGGCCAGCCAACAAAAAGCCAGCAAAAGTAGCAAATTCACCGTTAGACTCGACAAAATGCCAGCCTTATAAAGCAATCTGACCGGTTCCCGCTGGTCAAGCGGGGCGCGGCGCGGCAGGCTTGCGGCTGGATCACATCTGGAACGAAAGGCACACCCGATGATTACGCTGGACGACGTCGACCGTCAGCTCATTGCGCTCTTGCGCGACAACGCGCGGCTGTCCGTGGTCGCGCTCGCGAAGCAGTTGCGCGTCGCGCGCGCGACCGTGCAGAACCGGCTGATGCGGCTGGAGAAGCACGGCGTGATCGTCGGCTACACGGTGCGGCTGAAGCCCGCCGCCGAACGGCACCGGATCCGCGCGCTGATGTCGATCGCGGTGCAGGGCAACCGCGCGGCGGAAGTGATCAAGGTGCTGCGCGGGCATCCGAACGTCGCGACGATTCATAGCACCAATGGGCGCTGGGATCTGATCGCGGAGCTGCACGCGGATTCGCTCGAGCACTTCGATCGCGTGCTCGGGGCGATCCGGCTGATCGACGGGATCGCCAATTCGGAGACGAGCATCCTGCTGTCGACGCACAAGGCGTGACGCGCGCCCGTCAACCGAATTCGTCGACCCGCGCACGCCACGCGCTTTGCGCGAACGATTCCGTCAGGAAGTCGATGAACGCGCGCACCTTCGGCGGCGTGAGCCGAGCGTGCGCGTAGTACACATGGATCGTGCCGCCCATCGCCGGATACTGCGTGAGCACCCGCACGAGCCGGCCGTCGTCGAGATACGGCAGCACGTGATGCGCGCCGAGCCGCGCGAGCCCCATGCCGGCCACGGCGGCGTCGCAGATCGCGTCGAGGTCGGTCAGCACGACGCGCCCGTCGACCGGCGCCGTCACCGTCTCGTGGTCCACCGTGAACGCCCATTCGCGGATCCGGCCCGTCGTCGCGGAGCGCAGGCGGATGCAATCGTGGTGCGCCAGCTCCGCGAGCGTGGCGGGCGCGCCGTGCTTCGCCAGGTACGCGGGCGACGCGACGATCAGCGGCCGGATCGGCGCCAGTTCGCGCGCGACGACGTTCGCGTCGTCCTCGACGCCGGAGCCGATCGCGGCGTCGAAACCTTCCTTGACCAGATCCACATGGCGGTTCTCGAAGCTCCAGTCGAGCCGGATGCCCGGATGGCGTTCGAGAAACGCCGGCATCAGCGGCAGCACGTACTGCCTTCCGAACCCCGGCGCGACGCTCACGCGCAGCGTGCCCGCGGGATGCGCATCGCGCTCGGTCAGCGTTGCCATCGCCCGGCTCAGCGCGCGCGCGGCCGACGACGTTTCCGCATACAGGCGCTCGCCGGCTTCCGTCAGCGCGAGGCTGCGCGTCGTACGATGGAACAGCCGCGTGCCGAGATCGCGCTCCAGCTTCGCGACGTGCTTGCTGACGGCCGCGGGCGTCACACCCAACCGGCCCGCCGCCGCGGAAAAGCTGCCGGCCTCGACGGTGCGCAGGAAGCTTTCGAGCGCGCGCAGGTCGTCCATGGCGATTCGATCCAGATCGTTGAAATTGATTCGATGGATTATGGACTACTCGGCATGAATCGGGGTGGCTAGGATGAGGTTCATCGCTCCGTGTCCTGGCCGACCGGCGCGCCCCTCTTTGGCTATCAGGAGACACATCATGTCCAGCACCATCCTCGTGACCGGCGCGACCGGCACGATCGGCCGCGAACTCGTCACGCAACTGAAGGCGGCCGGCGCGCACGTGATCGCCGGTTCGGCGAGCGGCAAGGCGGTCGAAGGCGTCGAAACCCGCCATGCCGATTTCGCCGACCCGGCAAGTCTGGCGACCGCGTTCCGCGGCGTCGACACGCTGTTCCTGCTGCTGCCGCTGCAGGCCGACATGGTGACGCTCGCCGGTAATGCGGTCGCCGCGGCCAGGGCGGCCGGGGTCCGGCACATCGTCCGCTCGTCGGGCGCGGGCGCCGATCCGGACGCGCCGTTCGCGATCGGGCGCGTGCAGGGCGAGATCGACCGGCTCGTGACGGGATCGGGCGTCGCATACACGATCACCCGGCCGAACTGCTTCATGCAGAATTTCGTGACCTTCTACGCTGACATGATCCGAGCGGGCGCACTGTACCTGCCGCAGGGCGACGGCAAGGTGTCGTTCGTCGACGTGCGCGACATCGCCGCCGTCAACGCGGCGATCCTGCTGCGCCCGGACCAACATGCGGGCAGGACTTACGACGTGACCGGCGGCGCAGCGCTGTCGAATGCCGACGTGACCGCGCGCATCGGCGCGGCGCTCGGGCGCAAGATCGACTATGTGCCGGTGTCGGATGATGCGGCGATCGCGTCGATGCGCGACGCGGGCGTGGACGCGTGGTCGATCGACGTGCTGATGAGCCTGAGCCGGCTGATCGCGGCGGGTCACGCGGCGGCCGTCAGCCATGACGTGCGGACGCTGCTCGGGCGGGCGCCGATTGCGTTCGAGCGGTTCGTCGAGGATTACGTCGGGAACTGGCGGTGAGCGAAAGCTGACGTCGAACGGCAGGCTTTGCGCGTCCCGTCATGGCGGCCAAACGCACGCACAGCGAGGTCCATGCTGGTGATGCACGACTCGCGGCGGGAACTGCTGCGGTAAAGGTCGCTGACGCGCATCGGCCCGACGGACCGGAAGGCCCCGCGCAGTACGTGCAATCGCACCGAATGCATCTTGCGATGGCCGTGCCCCTTGTCGCCGAAGCCCGCCGTCACAGGAACTGCCCGACCGGCAGGTCGAGGTCGATGGTGGCATGGTCGAGCGTCGTCGCGGCTGCAGCGGCTCTTGCCGAGAATAGACGCATCAGCACGACCTTGCCCAAGGTGTCGCTGCGCAACGCCCCCTCGTCGCGGCTGCCGATCACGACCACGTTGCGCGCGACCTCCCATTTGCCGGCCCGGGCATAAAAGTGCGCAAGGTGCGGATCACAGGTGAAGAGGCCAATATCGAGATTGCTTCGCTCCATGCAGCGAGTGGCGGCGGCAACCGTCCGCAGTCCAAGGCCACGGCCCTGCCAGACCGGATCGGTCATGACGCAGCTCAAACCAGCGATCTCGAAAGTCGCGCCGGCGTGCATGATCGTCTTTCGCGCCGCTGCGGCATAGCTGACGACGCGGTCAGCAACGCGGATGTAGAACGACAGGCAGTCGAACGACGGATCGTGTAGCAGCACATCCGCAGGCGCACCGCTTGATTCGGGCTCCGGATAGACGCGGCATTGCAGCTCGGCGAAGGCATGCCGCAAGGCGTCAGAGGCCCATCCGTAGCGTATTGCCTCGACCATATCGGGCTCTGGTGAAGGTGGTAACGTCATCACACTCGTCCTTCTGTTTGTTTTGCATCCGTGGAATCGCAATGCAGGGTCACGCTCAGGCCGTCGGGCGATCGCGCGTCATGGCGGGATCGGGTTGGCCCGCGACACGTTGCGTGCGCGGAAACGTCAGCACCACCGCGAACCCGCCCGCATCCGGAAAAGTGAACCCGACGCTGCCGCCATGCGCTTTCATCACTTCCTGCACGATCGCGAGACCGAGCCCCGAACCCGTGCGCCGTTCGCTGCCGTCCGGCGCGATCCGCACGAACGGCTGCAATGCCGCGTCCCAGTGTTCGCGCGGGATGCCGTTGCCGTTGTCGGTGACGGTCAGCGTGACTGCGTCGCCGACGATTGCGACCGACACCGCGATGTCGTCCGCATGCCCATGCAGCAACGCGTTGTGCAGCACGTTCGACAGCGCCTCCTGCAGGCTGATCGCGTCGCCGTCGATCCACGCCTGCGGCGCGTCGCTGTCGAATGCGACCGCCACGTCGCGCGCGTCGGCGAGCGGGATCGTGCGCCCGAGCACTTCCTTCGCAATCCCGACCAGTTCGACTGGTTGCAGCGGAACGACTTCGGTGCGATGGATCACCATCGCGTGATTCAGCAGTTGCCCGGTGAGCCGGCCGACGTCCGCGCAGGTCGCGCGCAGCGCGTCGAGCCGCGCCGCGTGGCGCGCCGGATCGGCTTCGCTGCCGAGCAGCTCGATCTGCGCGTCGAGCCGCGCGAGCGGCGTGCGCATCTGGTGCGCGGCGTCGGCGATGAAGCGCTGCATCGCCGCGATCCGCTCCGCGAGACGGCGCATCAGCCCGTTGATCGCGCCGATGATCGCGTCGATCTCGCTCGGCGTGTCGACGGCCAGCGGCCGCAGGTCGGCGGGATCGCGCGCGGCGATGATCGTCTCGATCTGCGCGAGCGGCCGCAGGCCGCGCCGGATCGCGAGGCCGCTCGCGCCGATCGCGAGCACGCTCATCAGCAGGATCAGCGTCCACACCTTGAAGCTCATGTCGTTCGTCAGCTGCTGGCGCGCGTTCGTCGTCTGCGCGACGGTGACGAGCGCCCAGCCGGGCGTGCGCTCCTCGGGCATGTAGCGCGCGATGGTCGCCATCCGGATGCGCTGGCGCTGGTAGGCGCCGTTCGCGAACGCGGGGCCCTGCTGCGCGGCGGCGAGGGTCGCGGGGCTCGCGAGATCGTTGTAGCCGGCCACGACGACGCCGCGCGAATCGACGACCTTGTAGTAGACGAGGTCGTAGCGCGACAGCGTCGACAGCGCGGCGACCGGCGGGTTCAGCGCGAGCACGCCGCCCTGCACGTAGAGGTTCTCCGCGACCTGGATCGCGGCGCCGGCGAGCAGCTGGTCGTAGGCGCGCTCGGCGGCGACGCCCGCGTAGTAGCGCGCGATCGCGGCCAGCGCGAGCGCGCCCGACGCGACGACGAGCGCGATGAACAGCAGCGTGCGCCCGAACAGCGTCTTCGGAAACCAGTCAATGCGCGGCAATCTGATACCCCATCCCGCGCGCGGTGCGGATCTCGACCGAGCTGCCCTGCAGCTTCCGGCGCACGCGCGTCACGTATTGCTCGACCGCGTTCGCGCTCGGCTCGTTGCCGAAGCTGAACAGCTGGTTCAGCAATTCTTCCTTCGAAAAGATTCGCTGCGGCCGGCTCGCGAGAATCTCGAGCAGCGCGAACTCCTGGCGCGACAGCGACAGCGGCCGGCCGTCGAGTTCGGCGAGGCGGCTGCTGCGATCGATCGTGAGGCCGCCGAGCGTCAGCACGTCGTTCGCGTGGCCGCTGTTGCGGCGCAGGAGCGCCTGCACGCGCGCGTCCAGTTCGCGGTAGTCGAACGGCTTCACGAGGTAGTCGTCCGCGCCGAGCCCGAGGCCGCTCACGCGGTCGTCGATCGCGGAGCGCGCGGTGACGAGCAGCACCGGCGTCGTGCTGCCCGACGCGCGCAGGTGGCGCAGGATCGCGAAGCCGTCCATCGAGGGCAGCATCACGTCGAGCACGACGAGATCGAAACGCTCGACGCGCAGCAGGCTGTTGGCCGTCGCGCCGTCGGTTTCGAGGTCCACCGCGTGGCCGAGCCGCGTCAGGCGGCTGCGGATCGCCGCGCCGATTTCCGCGTCGTCTTCCGCGACGAGAATGCGCATGTTGCCGTCCTGCTTCGATTCGGTTGGGTTAGGGGTTTCCCCGGGGGCGGGATGTCAGCATTTTCTCAGACTCGCTCGATAACCTGTGCAGCAGCCGGGGATCGCAGAGACGGCATTAATACCAGAGGAGACGGCAAATTGCAGCAGACAACCAGCGAAGCGGGAGCGCGCGCATGACGCCGTCGCCGCGCCGCCGCGCGATCGTCGCCGCCGGGCTCGGCGCGGCGCTCGCGCCGTCGCTCGTGCTGCCGAAGCCGCGCACGGTACGGATCTCGAAAGGCTACGGCGTGCTGTACCTGCCGCTGCTCGTGATGGAGCGGCAGCGGCTGTTCGAGCGGCATGCGGCGAAGCACGGCGTGCGCGACGTCGGCGTCGACTGGGTGCTGCTCGACGGCGGCAACTCGGTCAACGACGCGATGATGGCCGGCACGCTCGACTTCGCGGGCGCCGGCGCGCCGGGCTTCATCGAGCTGTGGGCGCGGGCGCGCGGGATTCCGAACGTCGAGGTGATCGGCATCAGCGGGCTGTCGACGACGTCGCTGTCGCTGAACGTGAACCGGCCCGGGCTCGCGTCGCTGCGCGACTTCACGCCGTCCGACCGGATCGCGGTGCCGGGCATCCGCACGTCGCTGTCGGCGGTCGTGCTGCAGATGGTGGCGGGCAAGCTGCTGGGCCGGACGCATTTCGCGCAGCTCGATTCGATCACCGTGAATCTCCCGCATCCGCAGGCGATGCAGGCGCTGATCCGGCACGAGAGCGGCGTCACCGCGCACTTCACGTCGCCGCCGTTCTCGACGCTCGAACTCCGGCAGCCGGGCATCCATCGCGTCGTCGGCTCGATCGACGTGCTCGGCCCGCTGACGCTCGACGTCGTGTTCGCGCCGAAGCGGCTCGTCGACGCGGAGCCCGCGCTCGCCGCCGCGTTCCTCGGCGCGCTCGACGACGCGAACCGGCTGATCGCGCAGGACCCGCGCGCGGCGGCGGCGATCTACGCGTCGGCGTCGGGCGTCGGCGTGTCGCACGACGACGTGATGCAGATGCTCGCCGCGCCCGAGACGCGCTTCTCGGTGCGGCCGAACCAGTTGATGGACTACGTCGATTTTCTCTACATGGCCGGCACGATCAAGGCGAAGCCGCGCACGTGGCAGGAGATGTTCGTGCCGATGCTCGACGGCTTCCGGCCGTCGTAGGCGCAACCCCACATACAACCGACACCACGAAGGAGCAAGCAGTGAACGCCACCGAAACCCTGGACCCCGCGTCCGCCGAAGAACGGCACGTCATGTCGAAGACGGCGCGGCGCCTGCTGCCCATCCTCGTCGTGATGTTCCTGATCGCGTTCATCGACCGGCAGAACGTCGGCTTCGCGAAACTGCAGATGGTGCACAGCCTCGGGATGACGGAGGCCGCGTTCGGTCTCGCGTCGTCGCTGTTCTTCATCGGCTACCTGCTGTTCGAGGTGCCGAGCACGCTCGCGCTGCATCGCTACGGCGCGCGGGTGTGGCTCGCGCGCATCATGCTGACGTGGGGGCTGATCACGGTGGCGATGGGCTTCACGACGTCGATGCCGGTGTTCTGCGGGCTGCGCTTCGCGCTCGGCATCGCCGAGGCGGGCTTCTATCCGGGCGTCATCTACTACCTGACGCTGTGGTTTCCGCAGAGCTATCGCGCGAAGGTGCTCGGCATCTTCACGCTCGGCAGCGCGCTCGCGAACATGCTCGGCTCGCTGGTCGGCGGCTGGCTGCTGAGCCTGAACGGCGTGTGGGGGCTCGCGGGCTGGCAGTGGGTGTTCGTCGCGACGGGCATCCCGGCGGTGGCGGTCGCGATCGTCGTGTTCCGCGTGCTGCCCGCGTCGTATCGCGACGCGCGCTTCCTCGACGAGCGCGAGAAGCAGGTCGTCGCCGCCGCGCTCGAACGCGAGAAGCCCGCGCAGGCCGAGCACGCGCAGCCGTGGAAGGCGCTGCTCGATCCGCGCGTGATGCTGTTCGCGGCAACCTACATGCTGATGTCGACGTCGCTGTACGGCGTCACGTACTGGCTGCCGACGCTCGTGAAGTCGTTCGGCGTGTCGAGCGGCATGAACGGTTTCCTGAGCATGCTGCCGTGGGCGCTCGCGGTGCTGCTGCTGCTCTGGCTGCCCGCGAAGCTGCGCCGCGCGAAGAGCATCCTGCGCACGATCGCGATCGTCGCGGCGCTCGGCGCGCTCGGCTTCCTGCTGAGCCTCGTGCTGCCGTCGACGCCGCTGCGCTTCGTCGCGCTCGTGCTCGGCGGCGCGTGCATCCCGCTGCTGTATCCGTGCTTCTGGTCGATGCCGCCGCGCTACTTCACCGGCGCGCGCGCGGCGGCGAGCGTCGCGGCGATCAATTCGATCGGCAACCTCGGCGGCTTCTTCAGCCAGAACCTGATGCCGTTCGCCGGCAAGGTCACCGGCACCGCGTTCGGGCCGATGATCGTGCCGATCGTGTGTCTCGCGTTGCTCGGCGCCGGCGCGCTCGTCGCGTGGACGCGCTCGGAGCGGGGGATGGTCGCGGCGCGGGCGTGAGCGTGTGACGGTGGAGCGTCGGGTCTGGCGGTCCGGCATCAACGGGAAGACGACTACCACTGACCCGCTCACGCGACGGCCCTCCGCTTCCGCTAATCCGTGTGCCCCGTGTGATGTTCTCCGGCCACGAACATCGCGTGCGCGGACTGCAACGGAATATGGACGTCGATGGTCGTGCCCTTGCCGCGCGCGGTATCGATCCGCAGCGTTCCGCCGACCAGGTACGCGCGCTCGCGCAACCCGACGAGCCCGAACGAAGTAGGCTTGCGCGGATCGCCGGGATCGAAGCCGGCGCCGTCGTCGCGGATCGTCAGCGCGATGCCGTCGTCGCCGCACGCGAGCGTCACGTCGACCTGCGATGCGGCCGCATGGCGCGCGACGTTCGCCAGCGCTTCCTGCGCGATGCGGAACACGGCCGTCGCATACGGTTCCGCGAGGTTCTGCTCGGGCGGGTCGACGGACAGCGTGCAGCCGATGCCGTGACGCTGGCGGAAGTTCTGCACGAGCCATTGCATCGCCGCGGCGAAGCCGAGATCGTCGAGCATCAGCGGCCGGAGATCCGACGCGATGCGCCGTGTCGCGGCCACCGCACCGCGCGCGAGCCCGTGCATCGCCGCGATCTTGCGCGCGAGCTGCGCGTCGTCCTGCGGCACGTGGTCGATCAGCCATTCGAGGTCGTTCTTCAGCGTCGCGAGCGTCTGCGCGAGTTCGTCGTGCAGCTCGCGCGCGATGCGGCGCTGCTCCGCTTCGCGCGCGCTCGCGCTGATCGCCGAGATTTCCCGCAGCTCCTCGCGCGACGCCTGCAAGGCCCGCTCCGCGCGCACGCGCTCCTCGACCTCGCGCCGCAAGTCGCGGTTCGACGCGCTCAGCTGCGCGGTGCGCGCGGCGACGCGCTGCTCGAGGCGTTCGTTCGCGTCGTTCAGCTCCGCGGTCTTCTGCAGCACGAGCTGATGCTCGTACCGTTCGCCGGCGAGCGCGCGCGCCGTGCGCGCATGCAGCCGGCCGTTCTCGAACAGCAGCGCGAACAGCACGAGGCTCGATGCGACCAGCCCGTATATGCGCCCCGCGTAGAAGCCGAGATCGAAGCGCCCGTGATTCAGCATGGCCGACATGGCGATATCGAACAGCCACGCGACCGTGACGATCAACACCCACAGATCGAGTACCGAATGGCGGCGCCGGCGCCGCCACATCAACGCGAGCGCGATCAGGTTCAGCGCCCAGACGACCACGACCGGGCTCAGCAGCGGCTCGATCATCCGGTTGCCGCGCATGACGCGCGGCAGGTAGTCGTGCCCCGCGGTCGTGAACAGCGCGACCGCGCCGGTCGCGAGCGCAGTCGCGACGATGCAGCCGGCGATCGGGATCGCCGCGTGACGGAGCGGCTTCGGCGGCGTGCGCGGGGCGTCGCGCAGCAGCGCGTAGCACGCGACCACGAGCGGGAAGCCGCCGTGCCAGAACATGTACAGCCACGCGGTCGTCTGTTCGCCCGCGTGCAGCAGGCCGGTCGGCGCGAACAGGCCCGGGAAGGTCAGCATGTGCACGCCGGCCATGAAGCCCGTGAACAGGTAGCCGGCCGCGAGCGCCAGCAGCGCCCGCTCGCGCAGGATCGCGTATTGGCCGAGCAGCAGGCCGGCCGTCACCATGTCGTTGACGAGGATCGCCGTCTGGTAGACGGGGATGAAGCCCCACTCCTGCGCGAGCGGCATCTTCGCGAACGGCGCCAGCGCGACGAAGATCGCCGCCGATACGATCACGGTCGCGAGCGCGAGCTGGCGCTCGCGCCGCTCCGGCCGCAGCGACGACATGAACATGTGCGACGTGTCCGTATCGGCGTCGCGCGTCGCGGCGTCCGTCGGGGCGGGGGAGGCGTCCGGCCGCTGGGAGCCGGGCTTGGGCGTCACGGCGTGCGTCATGCGTCGTCCAGGTCGATGCCGAGGCCGTGGCGCACCGCATAGCGGATCAGCGCCGCGTCGTGCGGCAGGTCCATTTTCTCGAGAATGCGCATCTTGTAAGTGCTGACCGTCTTCGCGCTGAGGCCGAGCGCGCTCGCGATCTGCGTGACGGTCTGTCCGGCGACGATGCGGCGCATCACGTCGAATTCGCGCGCCGACAGCCGTTCGTGCGGCGGCGTCTCGGCCGGTGCGTGCAGGGTCCGGGCAAGACTTTCCGCCGCCGACCGGCTCACGTAGACGCCGCCCGACGCCACCTTGCCGACCGCCGCGACCAGCTCGGCGGTTGCGCTGTCCTTCGTCAGGTAGCCGGTCGCGCCGGCCTTGAACGCGCGCGCCGCGTACTGCTCCTCCGTGTGCATCGTGAGTACGAGCGTGCGCAGCGTCGGCGCGTGGGTCTTGATCAGCTTGAGTAGCTCGATGCCGGTCGGCGCGGGCATCGACAGGTCGAGCAGCAGCACGTCGGCCGCGCCGCGCTCGGCCAGCTCGAGCGTGGTCGAGCCGTCGCAGGCTTCGCCGATGATTTCGAAACCGCCGGCGGTCTCGAGTATGTGACGCAGCCCGTCTCGCATGACTGCGTGGTCGTCGGCCAGTATCACCTTGATCATGGAGCGGTCCTCTTGGCGGGATGACGCTTCGGCGCGCGAGGGCGCGGTGTCGTGCGGACGGCATTGCGTGACGGCCGGGGCGCGCGACGCCCGCGCACCGGCCGTTGTTCTGATCAATATATTCCGCCTGACCGGAAAACGGTACACGTCGAAGTCATTTTCTGCGACGCAACAGACGGAATCGGTACCAGGACTCAATAATCGGCGCGGCGGCGGCCTATTCATCTGATTAAATGCCGAGACGGCACCGGGCGGCACGGCCCGTATCGGTTCGGGACTACACTGAATCTGATGCCGCCCCCATCTTCCGAGGAGAGTCGTCGATGATCGATCTTGCCGCCATCCTGCCGGGCGCGCTGCCCGCCGCCGTCGCGTGGGCGGAAGCGCAGGCGGCCCGCGGGCTCGCGCAGGGCGAGCCGCTGACGCCGGCGCTCGCCGCCGATGCGCGCTCGGTCGGCGTCGCGCAGCCGGAGCGGATTCGCGTCGTCAGCGTCGCGCAGCTGCCGTTTCCCGACGAGCCGGCGCTCGCCGAGCTCGCACGTGAAGCCGGGCTGCTGTCGCCGGGCACGATCGGCCTGACGCTCGGCCACGCGGTGTTCGTGCTGCAGGGGCACGACACGCGCCGGCTCCTTACCCATGAATTCCGCCATGTGCACCAGTACGAAGCCGCCGGGTCGATCGGCGCGTTTCTCGCGCGCTATCTGCGCGAGATCGCGACGGTCGGCTACGACGCCGCGCCGCTCGAGGCGGATGCGCGGCGGCACGAGATCGGCTGACGCACGGGCACGGCGCGACGGCGTGCACACCCTCATGACAGCCGCGACGGCGGCGGACGCCCGGCGTCGCCGGCGCGTGCGCGGCGGGGTCGCCCCCCGACAGGACAGGCGATGAGCGAAACGATCCATGCATGGCTCGGCGCCGTCGGCGCGCATCCGGCGCTCGTGCTCGTCATCGTGTTCGCGGCCGCGTGCGCCGAAGCGATCGCGCTGATCGGCACGGTGGTGCCGGCCGGCGCGGTGATGTTCGCGGCGGGCACGCTGATCGGCGCGGGCGCGCTCGACGGCTGGATCACGATCGGCGTCGCGGTCGTGGGCGCGGTCGTCGGCGACGGGGTCAGCTACGAGCTCGGCCGGCGCTACCGCAGCGAGGTCCGGAACTGGTGGGCGCGCATCGGGCGCGCGGCGTCATACGAACGCGGCGAGCAGTTCGTGCTGCGCCATGGCATGAAAAGCATCGCGCTCGCGCGCTTTCTCGCGCCGGTGCGCGCGGTCGTGCCGGTCGTGGTCGGCTGCGCGTCCCTGCCGCGCCGGTCGTTCTATCCGACGAACGTCGCGTCGGCGCTCGTATGGGCGCCGGTGCATATCGCGCCGGGCATCGCGTTCGGCGCGTCGGCCGCGCTGGCCGAGGCGGTCAGCGCGCGGGTCGCCGCGATCCTGCTGGTCGTCGCCGCGCTGGTCGCGGCCGTGTGGTTCGGCGTGCGGGTCGCGCTGCGGCGCGGCGTGCCGCTGTTGCGCCGCGCGGCGGCCGCCGCGGTGCACGCGTGCGCGCATCGCTGGCCGGGCGCCGCCGTGCGGCTGAGCAGGCTGGTCGCGCGCGTGCGCCGGCTGCCGGGCGCGATCCCGCTGCTGGCGCTCCTGTTCGTCGGCAGCGTCTGGCTGTTCGCCGGCGTCGTGCAGGACGTCGTCGCGAACGATCCGCTGATGCGCGCCGACACCGCGCTGTACGCGTTCCTGCAGAACCTGCGCACGCCGCCCGTCGACGCGGCGATGCGCGCGGTCACGGTGCTGAACGGCCGCGACGTCGGCCTGATCGTCGCGGCGGCGTTCCTGGTCTGGCTGATGATCCACCGCTGCTGGCTGACGGCCGCGTGGTGGATCGCGGCGGTCGGCGTCGCGGTCGTGCTCGTGCCGCCGTTCGGCGTCGCGCCGGACGGCGGCACGCCCGCGACCTTCGCGCCCGGCGGCGCGCACGTGCCGCTGCCGGACGCCGACGCGGCGTTCGCGATCCTCACGACCGGCTGCATGGGCTGGGTGCTGACGCGCGGGCGCGCGGTGCTGTGGCGCAACGGCGTTGCGACGGCGATCATCCTGTGGATCGTGCTCGGCGGCTTCGCGCGGCTGTATCTCGGCAACGCGTGGCTGTCCGGGCTGCTCGGCGGCTGGAGCCTCGGGCTCGCGTGGTTCGCGTTGCTCGCGGGCGTTTATGCGTTCGGGCACGTGCGCGACGAGGTCCAGCCGAAGGGGGCGCTCGTCGCCGTCGTCGTGGTGCTCGCGACGGCCGGCGTGTGGACGGTTCCGGCGGCGTGGCGGGCCGACCGGGACCAGCGCGTGCATGCCGGGGTGGTCGCGATGACGGTCGACCAGTGGATGGACGGCGGCTGGCAGTCCGTGCCGGCGCGGCGCACCGAAATCAGCGGCGATCGCGAGGAATTTTTGCCGCTGCAGTGGTGCGCGACGTCCGACACGCTCGACCGGCATCTCGCGCAGGCCGGCTGGCAGCGCGCGACGCCGTGGTCCGGGCAGACCGCGCTGCGCTGGCTGCTGCCGCAGACGCCGGCCGACGGGCTGCCGGTGCTGCCGCGCTATTCGCAGGGCGTGGATACGCGGCGGGTGTTCGTGCGCGTCGAGCCCGGACAGCCGAACCGCCGGCTCGTGCTGCGGCTGTGGCGCTATCCGTACGTGCTGCAGGATGCGCAGGGCACGCGGACGCTGTGGTATGGCGCGCTGTATCGCGAGACGCTGCATCATCCGGTCGGGCTGATGACGATCGTGAGCAGCGCGACGATCAACGGCGCCGCGGACATCGCGCAGGCGCTCGCGGTCGACGCGAAGATCGTGCATCCGCCGGCCGGTGCAAGCTCGGCGCCCGCGGATGTGCTGCTGGTGTGGATGGTGATGCCGTGAGCGTGTGCGTGTCGCTTACGTGCGCGCGTGCTGTTCCGGTTCGACGGAAAGGCGCAGGCCGACCGTCTTGAGCACGGCGATCAGGGTTTTCAGCGTCGGGTTGCCGTTGGGCGACAGCGCGCGATAGAGCGCTTCCCGGCTGATGCCGGCCTGCGCCGCGACGGCGCCGAGGCCGCCATAGGCTTCGGCGACGGTGCGCAGTGCGAGCAGGCCGCCTGCGCGGTTGTCGGGATCGTCGAGCGATGCCATGGCCGCCTTCAGGTATTCGACGGCGAGTTCGCGGTCCGCGCGCAGTTCGGCGAGTTCCGCGTCGTGGTGCGGCACCGCGCCTTTGAGTTTGCTCATGATTGCCTCCGTTTCCATTCCTGCCAGAGTGCCTTCGCGTAGCGGATGTCGGCAGTCTGGCTGTCCTTGTCGCCGCCGCTCAGCAGCAGCACCAGCGTGTCGCCGTGCCGGCCGCAATACACGCGGTATCCGGCGCCGACATGGACGCGCAGTTCGATCACGCCTTCGCCGACCGGCCTGCAATCGCCGAAGTTGCCCATCTGGACCTGACGCAGGCGAACGCGAATCCGCGCCTGGGCGGCCATGTCGCGCACGGCAAGCAGCCATTCGGTAAACGGCTCGTGGCCGTCATCGCATCGATAGCGAAGGAGTTCGACGACAGGTGGCATTGTAACTTATAAACTACAAAAAGAAAATTGAAAGCGGAGCGGATTTCGCGGCTTGCCGGGCGGAATGGCGGAGGGCGCATCGCGAGCCGCAACGAAAAAAGCGCTGCAGCCCGAGGGCATGCAGCGCCTTTCATTCGGCGTCTCAAGCGATGAACCAATCGATGACACCCGCTACCCGGACGAGATCGATTCTTTCATCCGGCACGGACGGCCGCTATTGGCCGAACGGGCAACGCGGCCAGGTTTTCGTCACGGCAACGCGATCACCCTTTCCCGCGCGAATCCCGCGAGCGTGCGCAGCGCATCGCGCGCCGAGCGCAGGTAGAACGACTGCAGGTGGAACACGTGCCAGCGCGCCGCGTGCACTTCGAGACGGCACGGCACGCCGCATGCGAGCGCATGCGCGGCGAGCCGCTGCGCATCGGACAGCAGCACTTCCTGGTCGCCGGCCTGGATCAGCATCGGCGGCAGGCCGCGCAGGTCGACGTCGAGCGGGCCGCGCGTCGCGGCCGCGCCGGCGCCGTGATACCAGCGCAGCCCCTGTTCGAGCCAGCCGCGCCGGATCATCGGATCGTCGCCGCGCCGCGTCGCCAGCGTGTCGCCGCCGAGCGACGCGTCGGTGACCGGCGAGATCAGCAGCAGCGCGGCCGGCGCGGGCTCGCCCCGGTCGCGCAACGCGATCGCGAGCGCCAGCGCGAGCGCGCCGCCCGCCGAATCGCCGGCGACGACGATGCGCGCCGGCGCGTAGCCCTGCGTGCGCAACGCCGCATACGCGGCCAGCGCATCGTCGAGCGCGGCGGGGCTGGGGTGCTCGGGCGCGAGCCGGTAGTCGGGCGTCCATACCGCCATCCCCGCTTCGTCGGCGAGCCGCGTCGTCACGCCGCGATGCGTGCCGGGCCCGCCGAGGCAGAAGGCGCCGCCGTGCAGATACAGGATCGCGCCGCCGGCGTCGCCGCGCTTCGGCGCGATCACTTCGGCCGGCACGCCGCCCGCCGAAGCGCGATAGCGGATCACGCCGCCGCTTCCCGGCATCAGCGGCGACAGCAGCCCGACGACGCGCCGCTGGACGCCGACGCCGAACGGCGGCCCGATCAGCGAGCGGAAGGCGACCCGCAGGAAGCCGCGCAGGAAGCCGGCATTCAGCGCCTCCAGCGCGCCGTTCGGCGCGGCGACGGCGATGCCGCCCGCGCGTCCGGCCGCACCGGGCAGCGCGCTCGAGAAGCGATACGCGGCGAGCCCGGAGTAGCGCGCGAGCCAGCGGTACGACAGCGTGAAGCCGGGCCAGTTGGTGCTGTTGTGGCCGGACGCGTCGACATACCAGCTCTTGCAGCCGCTCCACACCGAGCCCGCGAGGCGCTGCTGGACGTGCACGTTGTAGCGCCGGTAGCGGCGCGCGTCGACGTCGATCGCGGTCGCGCCCGCGCGCCGCATCGCGCGCACGCAGCGCATCACGTGCGCGATCTGGCTCTCGAGCATGTAGACGATCGAGTTGTGGCCGAGATTGGTATTCGGCCCGTACAGCATGAAGAAATTCGGAAAGCCCGGCACGGTCATCCCGAGATACGCCTGCGCACCGTGCCGCCACGCGTCGTTCAGGTCGAGCCCGCCGCGGCCGGTGATGCGCATCGGCGACAGGAATTCGGTCGCCGCGAAGCCGGTGCCGTAGACGATCGCGTCGACCGGGTGATGCGTGCCGTCGGCGGTCTCGATGCCGTGCGCGGTCACGCGGCGGATGCGTTGCGTGACGAGTTCGACGTTGTGCCTGCTCATCGCGGCCAGATAGTCGTTCGACAGCAGCAGCCGCTTGCAGCCGATCGGGTAGTCGGGCGTGAGCTGCTCGCGCAGCGCCGCGTCCGGCACCTGCCGCGCAAGCATCTTGAGGAACGGCCGGCCGACCGCGAACTTCATCAGCCCGTTGAAGCGCGTGAACGCGAGCGCGCGCGATTCGTAGCGGACGTAGATCGCCGCGCGATGCAGCTTCATCGCCCACGGCAGCCGCCGGAACAGCGCCTGCTCCCACGGCCGGTAGGCGCGATCCGGGCGTGGGATCAGGTACGCGGGCGAGCGCTGGAACACCGTCAGCGTCTTCACGGCATCGGCGATCGCCGGCACGAACTGGATCGCCGACGCGCCCGTGCCGACCACCGCGACGCGCTTGCCGGCGAGCGGATAGCCGTGGTCCCAGTGCGCGGAATGGAACGCGCGGCCGCGGAAGGTTTCCATGCCGGGCAGGTTCGGCAGCGCCGGGCGGCTCAACTGCCCGGTGCCGCTGACGAGCAGCGCGGCGCTCAGCGTCGTGCCGTCCGTCAGCGTGACGCGCCACAGCGCGTGCGGCTCGTCGTAGCGTGCGTGCGCGACTTCCGCGCCGAAGCGCAGGTGCCGCGCGAGGCCGTACTTGCGTGCGCAGTGCTGCAGGTACGCGTGGATTTCCGGTTGGCGGGCGAACGTGCGCGACCAGCCGGGATTCGGCTCGAACGAGAACGAGTACAGATGCGAGGGCACGTCGCACGCGGCGCCCGGATAACTGTTGTCGCGCCAGACGCCGCCGACGTCGTGTGCGCGTTCGAGGATCACGAAGTCGTGCACGCCGGCGCGCTGCAGCGCGATCGCCATGCCGATGCCGGCGAAGCCCGCGCCGATGACGATGGCGGCGAGCGGCGGGGCGGTGTCGTCGAGGGCGGCGAAATCAGGCGATCGCATCGCGGGTCTCCTTCGGTTGGGCGGAGGGCGGCGCGTGAACCGCGCCGGGGTGAGGGGCGGGTTCGGCGACGGTCTCTGCGTCGGCATGCGGCCGCCCCTGCACGCGGCTGACTCCGCGCATCAGGTCGACCGCCTTCTCGGCGAGCATGATCGTCGGCGCGTTGGTGTTGCCGCCGATCAGCGTCGGCATCACCGACGCATCGACGATCCGCAGGCCCTGCAGCCCGCGCACGCGCAGCTGCGGATCGACGACCGCGAGCGCGTCGCGCCCCATCCGGCACGTGCCGACCGGGTGGTACACGGTGTCCGTGCGCTGCCGCAGCACGTCGCGGATCGCGTCGTCGGTCGTCACGTTCGCGGTGAACATGTCGTGCGTGATCCAGCCCGCGAGCGCGGGCGCCTGCATCAGCCGGCGCGTCAGCTTGAAGCCCGCGACCATGTCGTCGAGGTCGCGCGGATCGTCGAAGAACGCCGGATCGATGCGCGGCGCGGCGAGCGGATCGGCGCTTTGCAGCGTGACCGAGCCGCGGCTGCGCGGCCGCAGCAGGCACACGTGGCACGACAGCCCGTGGCCGGCATGCAGGCGCCGCGCATGGTCGTCGACCAGCGCGACGACGAAATGCAGCTGGATGTCCGGCGCGTCGAGCCCGGCGCGCGTCTTCAGGAAGCCGCCGCCTTCCGCGAAATTCGACGTCAGCATCCCGCGCCGCTCGCGGCGGAAGCGCAGCAGCTCGCGCAGCATGCGCAGGCCGCCGCGCGCCGACACGCCCAACGTGTCGACGCTGCGCGTGCGGTAGCCGAAGATGAAATCGGGATGGTCCTGCAGGTTGCGGCCGACGCCGGCCAAGTCGACGAGCGTACGGATGCCGAAACGTTCGAGTTCAGCCGTCGGGCCGACGCCGGACAGCATCAGCAGCTGCGGTGTCTGGAACGCACCCGCGGCCAGCACGACTTCGCGCCGCGCGCGCAGCGTGCGGACCGCGCCGTGCTGCCGCACTTCGACGCCGACCGCGCGCGTGCCGTCGAACAGGATGCGCAGCACCTGCGCGTGCGTCTGAACCGCAAGGTTGTCGCGGCGGCCGACGTGCGGCAGCAGGTACGCGCGCGCCGCGCTCCAGCGTTCGCCGTGCTTCTGCGTGACCTGGTAGAGGCCGATGCCTTCCTGCTGCGCGCCGTTGAAATCGTCGGTCAGCGGCAGGCCGGCCTGGCGGGCCGCTTCCAGGTAGCGCGCGTGAAACGGGTTGCCGGTGCGCAGGTCGCTGACCCACAGCGGGCCGTCGCGGCCGTGCCACGCATCGTCGAAGCGTTCGTTGTGCTCGCTGAGCCGAAAGTACGGCAGCACGTCGTCGTAGCTCCAGCCTGCGTTGCCGAGCGCGGCCCAATGGTCGTAGTCGCTGCGGTGGCCGCGGATGTAGACCATCGCGTTGATCGCGGACGAGCCGCCGAGCGCCTTGCCGCGCGGCTGGTAGCCGCGGCGTCCGCCGAGCCCCGGCTGCGGCACGGTCTCGAACGCCCAGTTGTTGATGCGGGTCGGCATCATCGCGACGGCGCCGGTCGGCACGTTGACGAGCGTGCCGTCGCCGCGGTTGCCGGCCTCGAGCACGCAGACGGTGACGTCCGGGTTCTCGGTCAGGCGCCCCGCGACGACGCAGCCGCCCGAACCGCCGCCGACGACGATGTAGTCGAATACCTGGGTCATGAATTCGTCTCCGGAAGATCGGCGGGTCAGGCGGCGTGCGCCGGCGCGCTGCATGCGGCGCAATCGGTCGGCGGGATCGGGTGCATGGTGTCTCCTCCTGGCTATCGATGAAGTCGTTCGGATGACGACTGGATGACGCCGATGGTGCGTGCCGCGTGGGAAAACACCAATGCTGCGACGGGACAATTGTTTTAGTATTTGGGCCAAATCGGCGCTTCGAGGGTTTCTCCGCATGAGCTTCCAGGATTACACCCGGAGTCCGGCCGGCGCGCGGCTGCTGGTCGATTTCGGCGGCGAACGCGGCCTGCCGAACGCGAAGCTGCTGGCCGGCACGGGGCTGTCGGCTGCGCAGCTCGACGACCCGAACGCGGAGGTGACGGCCGCCCAGGAGCTGCGGGTGACCGCCAACCTGCTGCGGCTGCTCGGGCATCCGCCGGGCCTCGGCTTCGAGGTCGGGCGGCGCTATCACTTCTCGGCTTACGGCGTATGGGGCTACGGGCTGATCGCGAGCGCCACCGCGCGCGACGCGCTCGAGCTCGCGATGCGCTTTCTGCCGCTCACCTATGCGTACACGGTGATCACGTATCGCGAGGACGACGACGGCTGCGTGCTGAATTTCGGCGCGCCCGAGCTGGCCGGCGAGCTGAGCCGGTTTCTCGTGGAGCGCGACATGACCGCGGCGGTCGTGCTGCTGCAGGAAATGGGCGGTGCGGATTTCACGTTGTCGCGCTTTACGTTGCAGGCCGAGCGTCCGGCGGCGGCGCGCGGCGCGGCGCCGGCCGTTGCGGTGCCGCGGATCGCCGGCGTCGAGCCCACGTTCGGCGCGCGTTCGAACAGCCTTGCGTTCGCCCGCACGTATCTCGACCGGCCGCTGCCGCAGGCGAACCCGATCACGGTGTCGATGTGCGAGCAGATGTGCACCCGCTTGCTGGAAGCGCGGCGCGCGCATGTCGGCACCGCGGCGATGATCCGCGATTACCTGGGCTCGACGCCGGGCACGCCGCCGTTTTCGCTCGAGGACATGGCGCGGCTGATGAACACCAGCGCGCGCACGCTGAAGCGGCGGCTGCAGGACGAGGGCACGACGTTCCGCGCGCTGCTGGCCGAGTCGCGCGGAGCGATGGCCGAAACGCTGCTCGGCGACGAGCGGCTGACGCTGAGCGAGGTGGCGGAGCGGCTCGGGTTCAGCGACCTGTCGAGTTTTTCGCAGGCGTTCAAGAGGTGGTATGGGGTGGCGCCGGGGGTGTTTCGCAAGTCGCGCGATGTGCGGCAATAACGGTGACGGCTGGACGCGATCCGCCCGTGCCGCGCGCTACTGCCGCCGCAGGATACAGCGCTAGCACTTTCTCCTTGTGCTTGTCTGTCATCGTCAAGATCACGTCGGAATGCTTGACGTCGTTCACCGCGACTTGACGTATGCAAGAATCAGCTCCGTGAGGAAACCCCTAATTTGTCGCCCTTTCACCAAACACTCCCGCGAATGTCCAGTCGCCAGAATATTTATGAGAGGTTCCATACCCCGAGCGACGAAGTTGCCGCGAGGGAAATCGCGGCGATGAGCGATGAGGAGCACGCGCGCGCCAAGTCGGCTGCGATAGTGCATGTCCGCAGTTGGCTCGCCATTCTGTTGGCGCCAGTCGCAGTCGGGCCTTTGGTCCCGATGTTCGCGTATATGCTGGGTATGCTTGCATACCGCGGAATGGTCGATCCGGCCTTTGATATCGATCGTGCGGTCGTCGAAACAGCCGTAACCGTAATATGGGTCACGGCTCTCTTCATCGCGGCCTGGATCGGCCTGAACTGGTGCATCGCGACGTACGGTACTCGACAGCGGTACTGGCGCGAAATGCCGTTCAACGGGCATGTCGAATTGGAGCGCCATACGTTACGCTCGGCAATCATCGTGTGGTCGGACGACTACGATCCAGCAGAACCCCTCTACGTTGACGAATGGATCGACGGCAAGCTCAAATCCAGCCGGGCCGGAGTAAGGCAGTGGGTCCTGGCTCGAACGTCCGTTGGTCATTGGCTGGTGCTGGATCAGCGAATTGCGGCAGACAGTTGGTGCGGGCCGCCAACGTTTCCCTCGGAGACGAAACGGTTGATCCCGGGGCGAGAATTGGCAATAGCATTTGCACCACGCACCAATATCCGTATCGGATTGAGATTTGGTGGACCGGCAGTGCCGTTGACCGTCACTTCCTATCTGCTGTCTCACGCTGAATGTGAGCGTCTGGCTGCGGCGGCTCACCACTATGTTTTTTTCCCGCCGGACCAATATGGAGTCGTCGATCCCGCCGATGCAGACTGGGTCGGGGAGCTCGCCGCCAGGGCATTGGACAGGGAAGTGCCTGTCGACGTAGCGGCCGGACGAGCGATGACGTGACGCCACGAAGTTAGGTTACGCGCTGCGGGAAACGGCCGGCCTTTGTGCACGACGTGTGCATCGGTCGGTCCGTTGGATGTCCAGGCTTGCCATATCGCCATTTACGGGCAGACCATACCGGTGCACGGGTTCATCTCGCCGTACTTTTGGCGCTTCGCCTGCTGACGTCGCTGCAGCTGTTCCGGAGGCAGGTAATAACGGCCGATGCTCAGGCCGCGCAGATCCGCTGCATTGTGAAGGTTGTGGAACGTCGGTTCGATGTCCGGATTGCGCCACTCACCGAGGTAGTCTATTCCCATATAAACGTCGAATAGCGAATCGGGCGGCAGCAACAGGCGATAGTTGAACGTGACGTAGTTTTCGGGGAGGGTGCGCGTAAAGTCCGCACGGCCGCTGGGCGAGAAGAAATCGGCGGGCTCGGTGCGTAACCCGTCGATCGATTCGCCACGCACGATCCGGTGCAAGCCGAGGCGATCAAAGCGTTCGTACGGAATTTCCGTGTGCACGTCGTCCTTGATTCTGATCCCGAACGTGTCGATGCCGGGCTTTCCTTCTACTGGATGCAGCTTGTTGAACGTGAAAGAAATTGCCATCACTTTGTCGGGAAAGTAGGCAAATTCAATAAGATCATGCTGCTCAGATTGATATTCGGGCTTGCCTAGCTTTTGAACGACTTCATCGAACGGCATGTTCCCCGCTACCCATTGCAATCCGATCTCGGTAAAGCGCATGAGCGTTGCTTGCTGTTCGGCTGTCATCTGCATGCCGGTTGCGGTGTCACGCATCTCAGTGACCTCCATCGGCGTCTTCGGCTCCTGTGCGATCGCCGGCGAGGCGAGCAGCCAGCTTGTGATGAGCATCGGCAAGCTCATATGCACGGCTGCACTGATCCACTTGATATGTCTTGGGCGCCAGCCCCAGTTCGGCATTCCAGTAGGCCAAAGCCATGTCGCCACACACAAAGGCATCGTTCTCCCACGGCCGGGCCGTGTAGTCGCAGTAGCAGGTGTTCGGTTCAGCCACCATCGCATCGACATCAATCGGGGTGCCTCCTATGGCTACGTGTAGTAAAAAATCAATGGCTCCCGCCCGCGCGCTGGAACTCGCGTTCCAGTGAAGCCCGGTTTTGCACACATGACGGCAAGTAGTTGTACTTGCGTCAGACGTTCAGCACGTAGACATACTGAACGATCGTTTTTCTCATCACCGAATTTTTCCGCAGCCCTAGCTCTTGTGTCGATCATCCTCCTTCAACCACATCCACCGGCCGGGAACGTGTTCGCAATACCAATGAACTTGAGCGGGAATGGTTCGCACATCAGGAAATCTCCGGCCGGCCTCCAGATAAAACTGGCCGGTCGGCCCGTTCTGCGACCAGCCTTCCCAGAGGCCAGTCTCCGGACAGATCATCCCGGTGCAGAGATTCATTTCACCGTACTTTTGGCGCTTCGCCTGCTGACGTCGCTGTAGCTGTTCCGGGGGCAGGTAATAACGGCCGATGCTCAGGCCGCGCAGATCCACTGCATTGTGAAGGTTGTGGAACGTCGGCTCGCTGTCCGGATTGCGCCACTCACCGAGGTAGTCTATTCCCATATAAACGTCGAACAGCGAGTCGGGCGGAAGCAACAGGCGATAGTTGAACGTGACGTAGTTTTCGGGGAGGGTGCGCGTAAAGTCCGCACGGCCGCTGGGCGAGAAGAAATCGGCGGGCTCGGTGCGTAACCCGTCGATCGATTCGCCACGCACGATCCGGTGCAAGCCGAGTCGATCAAAGCGTTCGTACGGAATATCCGTGTGCACGTCGTCCTTGATTCTGATCCCGAACGTGTCGATGCCGGGCTTTCCTTCTACTGGATGCAGCTTGTTGAACGTGAAAGAAATTGCCATCACGTCTCCTGGGTAGTACGCAAACTTGACAATATCGAACTGCTCCGATTGATATTCAGGCTTGCCTAGCCTTTGAACGACTTCATCGAACCGCATCTTCCCTGCTACCCATTGCAACCCGATCTCGGTAAAACGCATTAGCGTCGCTTGCTGTTCGGCTGTCATCTGCATGCCGGTTGCCGTTTTACGCATCTCAGTGGCCTCCATCGGCGTCTTCGGCTCCTGTGCGATCGCCGGCCACGCGAACAGCCAGCTTGTGATGAGCATCGGCAAGCTCATATGCGCGGCTGCATTGATCCACTTGATATGTTTTGAGCGCCAGCCCCAGTTCCGCGCCCCAGTAGGCGGTTGCCATCTCGCCGCAAAAGAATGCGTCATTCTCCCAAGGTCGGGCCGTGTAGTCGCAGTAGCAGGTGTTCGGTTCAGCCACCATCGCATCGACGTCAATCGGGGTGCCTCCTATGCCTACGTGTTGTAGAAGATCGGTGGCCGCCGCGTGAGCGCGCTGATATTCGCTCTCCATGGCGGTTGCATGGGCCAGATACGGCGGTCGATACTTCAACCGGCGCCAGACATTCAATGTATAAACATACTGACCAATCGCCATGCGCTTGAGACTGATCAACGTCGCCGTGTCGTTCGGAATACGATGCTTTGCCGTCAGCTCGACTATGGATTGCGCTTGAGATTTGCCTTCGCTCGTATTGTGAGTCGAATACGAATTTGATAGCACGGACGGCCATTTCGCGATATTCGGAATCGTCTCGAAGTTGTCCGGATGCTGCTGCACGAGTGCGAAAATCCAGAACCATTGCTGGCAATGTCGCGCCTCGTGATACAGCGTGTCGGCAAAGACCTTGAGCGGATCGAGTTGCTGGCGGCGGTCGGCCATGTTTGATGGGGGCTCGGCCTTCCTGATACGAAACATCGGGGCAAGCTCGGAAACGCTCAGCAGCAGACTCCAGTCGTTCGGCCTGAATGCACCTTGTTCGCCAGGCGGGTTGTTTGGCGATGGGGCATAAAGACCTAATTGGATAGGAACGCCGTGTTCCGGAATGCCGAAACCCGCCGTAGGGCTCGTCAGGGCGGCAGTGATGATCGGTCTGACGAGGTCGGCCAGCCTATCTGTTTGACCTTTCCCGTCGAGAGGCCAGTGAAGCTTCAGAACCGGAGTCGCGCCGGCAGGCCCGAAATACGCGTCACCCCATTGCACCTGCGTCACCAGCACATTCTGGATCGCCCGCACATAGTCCCTTGCGACCGGATACATGAGCTGATCGTGCCGATCGGGATCTTCGTCCGAGTATCGCAACCCCCACCGGTCCGGCGTACAGATCGCATAGAGGGGCATCCTGCCGAGCGTCGTCGGCTGTACGCGATTGACGCGCAGTGTCTGCGTGCCCACTTTGTGGGTGCGTTGCTTTCCGGTCTTGCTCATCCCTGATCTTCTCCATCCACGAACCCCGCACGGGCGTCCCTCGTCAGCGCGGGGCGGAATATCGAGCAAGCCGTGCCGTCATCCCGCAGGAGGACAAGCTTGGCAATCTGCATGCTCTTGCTCGCAACGAGTGAGGTTTCACCGTGCTCGGTGCTGGTGCCTTCGATCACCTGGCCGTCGTCCAGCGTGATCCGATAGCGCTGCCGGGCCATGGCGATACCGGAGCCGTTGTCCGGAAGCACGAAATGCTCGGCAACCTTCGCATCCTGGATTTCGGTGAGTGGCACGTTCACCGGCATCGGCTGCGGCCCGAACGTCTGGTGATCGCCCGCGTACCAATGGCACTTGCCACCCGTGAGCACCTGAAAGCCATCCGGGCCGAGCCGCACGGCCGTCCCGTCGACCTTGAGTTCGATGCTCTTCGCAGCGGTCAGCCGGATGCTGCCGGCGGCGCTGATCAGGTCGAGAACCTGCTTCGCGATGATCTCGACGTCGTTTTGCTGCGCCTGGATCTCGATCTTGCCGGTGCCCGCGATCAGCCTCAGACCCTTCCGCACGAACAGCGAAAATACCTCCCGTACGCTTGCAAAAACGGAGCGGCCTGTCGCAATCGCGACATGCCCGACACTGGTAAATGCAATATGCTCGTCTGCCGCCACATGCACACTGCGAGCGGCCGTGACAGCCAGGCCCTCGGCACTCGACAACGCCATGTCGGCGCGCGCGAATTCCGGAAACGGTTTATCGGGTGTCGCGGTTACGCCCCGAATGGCGTCGTTTTGAATCGTGATCGCGCGTGCGACCTCGCTCTGGTCTGCGTGTCGCTGCTGCGCGCCGTGCCGTTGAGCCAGCGCCGTGAGACTTTCCTGGACGTCACGCGCCTGCGTAAGTCGCGTGATCGTTTCACCCATGGCCTTGACCGGTGACGCGGCGCCTTCGCGCGTTTCGGTGGTGAGAAGCATCCCCCGATTGGCGCGCGCCACGCCCCAAGCATGCGTCGCCAGTTCCCAGCCTTCGCCGCGCGCATCCATCCGCCCGGCACCGGCTTCGATGCGCGTGTTGTAGCCGACCACCAGGCGCGTTTTCGCATGATCGCTCGCTACCTGCACCTGCAATTTTCCCGGCGTGTCGTCGGAGACGACCGCCGTCGACTGGCTGCCCGTCAGCGCGCGGCTGAGCCAGCCGGTCAGCGCCTGGTTCTTCGGCAGCTCCCACGGAGGTTGATTGAAGCCGTTGACTTGCCGCGCCATCACGAACGGCTTGTCGGGATCACTCTCGTGATACAGCACGGTCACTTCCTGCCCGACGCGCGGCAGCGCGACGAATCCGAAGCCGTTGCCCTGCCACGGCTGCGCGACGCGCACCCAGCAGCTCGCATTCTCGTCCGGCCCATTGCGTCGATCCCAAACGAACCGGACCTTGATTCGCGCGTAGCCGTCGACCCACATCGGCTGTTCTTCAGGCCCGACCACAATGGCCGTCTCCGCACCGCACGTCGGCTTCTTTCTTGGCGCGTTGCGGAAAAACGCGTTTGCGGGTTGCAACTCGAACTTCGTCACGCAAGCGTAGTGGGCGTCTTCCGCGGTCGACTGCGTCGTATCGTCGACGTCGCGCAGATCGAACCGTGTCGCCACAACCAGATATTCGACGTTGACAGCCTCATCCGGATGCGCAACCAGATGAAACGTGTGTCCGACCGACAGCCCACGCAGATTGCCTTTGCCGGTTACTCGCAAAGCCTTGGCGCGTAACGCGTCGACGCGCACACCGGCCAGATGGCGCGCTTCCCGTTCGTGGTCGTTCGGTTCGCCGGCCATCCCCGTGACGCCGGCGAGCGGCTGCGAATAGTCGCCGAACACGTAATGCTCGGTGTCGGCGAATGCCGTATCGCTCGGGCGGTTCACATCGGCGTCCAGACGAGCGCGCGGCCTCGTGTAATCGTAGTCGGTTACGTGTACGGAACCGGCGGTCAACGCATGCGATACGTCGAGCCGATGAATGTGCTCCTCGTCGATGCGTGCGCCGTCGGGCGCGTGGTATCGGATCACGTCATACAGGTTGCCGTGCGCGCGATGCGCGCCGGGCGAATCGGCAATCACGAGCGTGGAGCCATCCATGAAGAAGTACAGTCCCCACTCGCGCCACAGCCGGGTGAGAAAAGCATAGTCGGACTCCCACATCTGCCGCACGTAGTCGCGTGTCGGATAACGCCCGTTCAATCCGGCCGCCGCCAGCCGAAGCTCGAAAGGGAAGCCACGATAACGCCGATCCTTGAGCACCGCATCGGTAATCTGGTCGACGCTCATGTTCTGGAAAACCCGGTTTTCCCGGTTGCGTGTCGCCAGCCACAGCCAAGGGCGCACGGTGAAACGGTAGAACACGCGCGGGCCCTCCTCGCCGGTGCAGGCGACTTCCGTCACGAGGCCGGTAGTCGTGCGCCGTCCTGCGCCCAGGTTGCCCAGACTGCTGTCGCCGGGCATGCTCGGCATGAACGCACCCCGGCCGTCGAACTCGACAGTCATGCTGATTTCCTGTCCGATCAGCGACGGAGGCGAAACGAGTTGCTTCGCTTTCCAAGGCGGTAACGTCCGATCGTCGGCGGTCGACAACTCCAGCGTGTAGCGATACAGCTTGCCAAGTTTCTCGGTGCCGGATACACGTCGTGCGAACAGCACTGGCCGGCCGCCCCACGTCGGCAATGCGGAGCCCGACACGGCGAGTGTGCGGCTGTGGATGGATTCGAACATGGGTATTTGCCGGCGAAGGAATAACGGACGTCAGGCGCGCGTCAGCGTCGCGCCGCAAGCGGTTTTATCGCCGATGCAATGCCGTGATGCTTGAGATCGTCAGCGGCTTCGATGACGTTGCCACCGTGATCGGTGGTGTCGTCCAAACGGGCCATTGCGCGGCCTTGCTCGTTTTTCATCAACGACTCGTGCGAGGGTGGAAGTCGTTCTTTTACCTCGCCCGGAAATGATGTGCAATTATTGAGATGATTATTGGCGATTGGTGGCGAGCAAAATCAAGTATTTCAATTTAGGATTGCGACTTATCCTAATTCATCGATGTGAATCGAGTTTGTTCCTATTGGTTTGCATGCCTCAACCAAGATGCGTCGCAAGCATCCCGTACTGAGCAACAGCGGAAGGACAATGCCGCCGCGCCGAATAAGACATTGCGTCGGTATCGCCAGCGCAATTTACACCCCCACCTCCCGATGAAACAACGCCAAAAACTGCTGCGCAGGAACGGAAAGCGGCCGATCCCGCCGCACGAGGCTCCCATACGACGGCAGCTTCTGCGCGAGCGTGTAGTCGACGATCGCAACCATCCCGTGCTCGGCATTTAGCTCGGCGACCGTGCGTGGAATCACGCCGAGCATCGGCGAGCGATCGACGAGACTCATCGTCGTCAGGATCGAGCCGGTCTCGACCAGCCCGCGCGGCATCGGCTGATGGTGCATCCGGAACTCGCGCTCGACGACTTCGCGCGCGGGGCTGCCGGCCGGCTGCAGGATCCACGCATAGTCGAGCAGCGCCGCGAACTCGACCGGCCCGCTGCCGACGAGCGGATGGTCGCGGCCGGCGACGATCGCGAGCGCTTCGTCATCGACCGCGCGGAATTCGCAGTCGGCGCCGACGTTGCGCCCGATCACCACTTCGAGCACCCCTTCCTGAAGCTGCGGCATCAGCTTGTCGCTGGTGTCGACCGCGATGTCGATCGCGAGCAGCGGATAGCGTGACTTCAGCTGCACGAGCGCCTCGGTGAGCCGTCCGGGCGTCGCGGCCATGATGCTGCCGATCGCGAGCCGCCCGGCGCTGCCGAGCTGCAGTTCGGCCAGCTCGCGGTTGAGCGCCTCCATGCTGCCGCGAATCCCGCGGAAGTAGCCGAGCACCCGCTCGCCGGCCGGATTCAGCACGAGCCCGCGCCCGACGCGCTCGAACAGCGGCTGGCCGAGCGCATCCTCGAGCTCGCGCAGCATCTTGGTCGCGGCCGGCTGTGTGAGGCCGAGCCGGTCGGCCGCCGCGCGCAGCGTCGAGCACTCCTCGACCGCCAGCAGCAGCGCGACCTGGCGCATCCGCAGCCGGTTCAGCAGTTGCGGCGTCGAATCCTTTCTGTCGATCGAGCCCAATTCGATTACCCCAGGTTATCAATTCATCAAGAGTTTTCAATTTACCGGCGTGTTCCGTCTACCTAGCATGAACCCCACATGACGAACGGCCGCTTTCCGGCCAGAGGCAGAGACAGGAGACGAATATGCAGACGAATTCGGCGATGCCGGCACACGGCCCGGCCCGCGCGGGAGACCCGGCATTGCCGGTCGTCGCGCTGACGCTGGGCGACCCGGCCGGCATCGGCCCCGAGCTGATCGCGAAGCTGCTCGCGCGCCCCGATGCCGTGACGCACGCCAATCTCGTGCTGATCGGCGATCGCTGGCTGTGGGAAGCCGGCCAGCGCACCGCGGGCGTGCAGGTCGACGTCGAGCCGGTCGCGTCGCTCGCCGACGTGCGCGACCGGCCGTCCGTCGCGCGGCCCGCGTTCGTCGCGATCGATACCGTCGATCCCGCCCAGGTGACGCTCGCTCAGGCCGGCCCGGCAGGCGGCCGCTCGGTGCTCGACGTGCTGAACCGCTGCATGGACGCGGCGCTGGCCGGCGACGTCGACGCGATCTGCTTCGCGCCGCTCAACAAGCACGCGATGAAGCTCGGCGGGCTCATGCACGACGACGAGCTGCATCACTTCGCGGACTACCTCGGCGTGACCGGCTACTTCTGCGAATTCAACACGCTGGGCGAACTGTGGACCGCGCGGATCTCGTCGCACATCCCGCTGAAGGACGCCGCGCGCTACCTGTCCGTCGAGCGGATCGAACAGGCATCCGAACTGATTTACGAGTCGCTGCTCGCGAACGGCGTCGCGGCGCCGAAGGTCGCGATCGCGGCGTTCAACCCGCACGGCGGCGACGGCGGCATGTGCGGCCGCGAGGAGATCGACGTGATCGCGCCGGCCGTGCGCGCATTGCAGGCACGCGACTGGCCGACCGACGCGCCGTTCCACGGCCCGTTCCCGGCCGACACGATCTTCCTGAAGGCGCAGGCCGGCGACTACCAGGCGATCGTCACGATGTACCACGACCAGGGGCAGATCGCGATCAAGCTGCTCGGCTTCTCGCGCGGCGTGACCGTGCAGGGCGGGCTGCCGGTGCCGATCACGACGCCCGCGCACGGCACCGCGTACGACATCGCGGGACGCGGCGCGGCCGACGTCGGCGCGACCTGGCAGGCGCTGCAGATCGCGTGCCGGATGGGCGCCGCGCATCGCCGGCAGACCACCTCCGCGTGACGGCCGCCCGCCGCTCGACTCACCCGAACCGAAACCGAAAATCAGGAGACGACACAATGAAGATCAAGGCTGTGCGCGCCCGCGTGTACCAGTGGAAAGGCAAGACCGTGCCGCCGCAGGGCAATTTCTGCTCGAACGCGATGGACCTGCTGTACGCGCCGCAGGAAACGATGAGCACGTTCCGCTTCCACGCATGGACGGTCGTCGAGGTCGAAACCGACGACGGCATCGTCGGCCTCGGCAACGTCGCGCTCGCGCCGCACGTCGCGAAGGCGATCGTCGACCAGTACCTCGCGCCGCTCGTGATCGGCCAGGACCCTTGGGACTACGAATACCTGAACCAGCGGATGTACCGGGCGACCCACGCGTGGGGCCGCAAGGGCGTCGGCATGGCGGCGATCTCGGCGGTCGACATCGCGATCTGGGACATTCTCGGCAAGAGCGTCGGCAAGCCGGTGTTCAAGCTGCTCGGCGGCCGCACGAAGGAGAAGATTCCCTGCTACTACTCGAAGCTGTACCGCACCGACCTGAGCGAGATGCAGGCGGAAGCGCAGCGCTATCTCGACGAAGGCTTCCGCGCGTTCAAGATGCGCTTCGGCTACGGGCCCGCGCACGGGCAGCAGGGCGTCGTCGAGAACCTGAAGTCGGTCGCGGCGATCCGCGAGGTGATCGGCTACGACAACGACCTGATGCTCGAGTGCTACATGGGCTGGAACCTCGAGTACGCGAAGCGCATCCTGCCGAAGCTCGAGAAGTACCAGCCGCGCTGGCTCGAAGAGCCGGTGATCGCCGACGACATCGACGGCTACGCGGAGCTGAACCGGCTGACGAGCATTCCGATCTCGGGCGGCGAGCACGAGTTCTCGCTGTACGGCTTCAAGCAGCTGCTCGATCGCAAGGCGGTGTCGGTGGTCCAGTACGACACGAACCGCGTCGGCGGCATCACGATGGCGCACAAGATCAACGCGCTGTGCGAGGCGTACAGCGTACCGGTGATCCCGCACGCGGGGCAGATGCACAACTACCACCTGACGATGAGCACGCTCGCGTCGCCGATGAGCGAGTACTTCCCGATGTTCGACGTCGAGGTCGGCAACGAGCTGTTCTATTACATCTTCGACGGCGAGCCGGTGGCCGAGAACGGCTTCCTGCAGCTGCGCGACGACGTGCCCGGCCTCGGCCTCACGCTGAAGACCGAGTTCCTCGACCAGTTCGACATCGTGGAGTGACCATGCGCGCACGTTACCAGGGCGTCTTTCCGGTGGCGCCGACGATCTTCACCGACGGCGGCGCGCTCGACCTCGACGGCCAGCGCCGCGCGATCGATTTCATGATCGACGCGGGCTCGCACGGCATCTGCATCCTCGCGAACTACTCGGAGCAGTTCGCGCTCGGCGACGACGAACGCGACCTGCTGACCCGCACCGTGCTGGAGCACGTCGCGGGCCGTGTGCCGATGATCGTCACGACGTCGCATTTCAGTGCGCGGATCTGCGCGGAACGCAACCGGCGCGCGCAGGCCATGGGCGCCGCGATGGTGATGGTGATGCCGCCGTATCACGGCGCGACGTTCCGCGTGCCGGAGGCGTCGATCCATGCGTTCTTCCGCGAAGCGAGCGACGGGCTCGACATTCCACTGATGATTCAGGACGCGCCGGCGAGCGGCGTGACGCTGTCGGTCGACTGCCTCGCGAGGCTCGCGCGCGAGATCGACGCGGTGTCGTACTTCAAGATCGAGACGCCCGGCGCGGCGGCGAAGCTGCGCGAGCTGATCCGCATCGGCGGCGACGCGATCGAAGGGCCGTGGGACGGCGAGGAGGGCATCACGCTGCTGGCCGATCTCGATGCGGGCGCGACGGGCGCGATGACGGGCGGCGGCTACCCGGACGGGATTCGCCGGATCACTGACGCGTATTTCGCCGGCCGCCGCGACGAAGCGTGCGAGCAGTACGCGCGCTGGCTGCCGCTGATCAACTACGAGAACCGGCAGGCGGGCTTCCTCGCGGCGAAGGCGCTGATGAAGGCCGGCGGCGTGATCGCGTGCGACAAGCCGCGCGCGCCGTGGCCCGACCTGCATCCGGACACGCGCGCGGGGCTGCTCGACGCGGCGCGGCGGCTCGATCCGCTCGTGCTGCGCTGGGGGCGATAGGCGCGCGGCGAAACGGCAAGGTGACGCAAGGTCCACGAGAAGACCGCGTCCAGGCCCACCAAAAATATTGGAGACACCATGACCACCCTGAACCAGGCGAGCCCGGCCTACGATGCCGACGTCGCCGCCCCCGTTCCGCGCCGCCGCTGGCTGCGCGTGATTCCGCCGCTCCTGATGGCGTGCATCATCTCGTACATGGACCGCGTGAACATCGCGTTCGCGATGCCCGGCGGGATGAACGCCGACCTCGGCATCGGCGCGAGCATGGCCGGCCTCGCGGGCGGCATCTTCTTCTTCGGCTACCTGTTCCTGCAGATTCCGGGCGGCCGGCTCGCGGCGCTCGGCGGCGGCAAGAAGTTCATCGCGTGGTCGCTCGTGAGCTGGGCCGCGCTGTCGGCGCTGACGGGGCTCGTCACCGAAGCGTGGCAACTGCTGGCGCTGCGCTTCCTGCTCGGCGTCGCCGAAGGCGGGATGCTGCCCGTCGTGCTGACGATGGTCAGCAACTGGTTTCCCGATCGCGAGCGCGGGCGCGCGAACGCGATGGTCATCATGTTCGTGCCGCTCGCCGGGATGATCACCGCGCCGCTGTCCGGCTACATCCTCGCGACCTACGACTGGCGCCACCTGTTCTACGGCGCGGGGCTGCTGTCGCTCGCGTTCCTCGCGATCTGGCTGCCGTTCGCGGACGACAGCCCCGAGACCGCGCGCTGGATCTCGCCGCGCGAGAAGGCGTACATCGCCGACGCGCTCGCCGCCGAGCGGGAAGCCGCGCGCGCGAGCGAGCAGAAGACCGCGGCGTCGTTCGGCGCGCTGCTGCGCGACGGGACGATCTGGCGGCTCGTGCTGATCAACTTCTGCTACCAGGTCGGCATCTACGGCTATACGCTGTGGTTGCCCACGCTCCTGAAAAACCTCACCCACGGCGGGATGGCGCAGGTCGGGATGCTGGCGATCCTGCCGTACGTCGGCACGATGCTCGGGATGAGCGCGACGTCGTATTTGTCGGACAAGACCGGCCGGCGGCGGCTGTTCATCGTGCTGCCGCTGCTCGGCTTCGCCGCATGCCTGTTCCTGTCGGTGCGGTTCCAGGCGACGATGGCGGTGTCGTACGCATTCCTGATCGGCTGCGGCTTTTTCCTGCAGGCGGCGGCCGGCGTGTTCTGGGCGATTCCGCCGAAGCTGTGCAGCGTCGAGACGGCCGGCAGCGCACGCGGCCTGATCAACGCGCTCGGCAATCTCGGCGGGTTCTGCGGCCCGTATGCGGTCGGCGTGCTGACCCAGCACGTGAGCACGGCCGCCGGCGTGTACAGCCTCGCGGGCGCGCTCGCGGTGGCCGGGCTGCTGACGTTCACGCTGCCCAGACGCTGCGAGGCGTGAGCCCGGTGCGACATGAGTTTGACTTCGTCGCGGCGTCGTTCACGCGCCGCGGCGGCAAGATTGAATGACGGAGAATCACCATGAACGACATCCTGCTGCTGGTCCAGAAGTGCGCACACACCTTCAGCTTCTACGACCTCGAAACGCGAGCCGCGCTCAAGCACATCGTGCTGCCGAACTTCCCGCACGAGTTCACCGTCGATGTGAACGACCGCTACGCGTACGTCGGCATCTTCGGGATCGAGACCGCGTGGACGCGCGGCCACGAAGGCGACCACCGGATCGCCGAGATCGACCTCGTCGAACGCACGCATACGCGCATGCTCGACCTGTGGCCGTACTACCGGCCGCACGGGATGGCGAGCGACCGCGAAGGCCGCCTGTACGCGATGAGCGAGGCGCACGACATGCTGCTCGTGTTCGACCGTCCGGCCGAGCAGGCGGTGCCGAACCTGGCGGTGCCGTCCGGCGGCGTGAAGACCCATCTCGTCACGCTGACGCGCGACGCGAGCCGCGCATACGGCGTGCACCTGCTGTCGAACACGGTCACGCAGTTCCATCCGCGCGACGCGACGGTCGCGCCGCGCGCGGTGATGCCGGGGCCGCGCCCGGAGGGCAACGCGCTGTCGAGCGACGAGCGCACGCTGTACGTCGCGAACCGCGGCGACGACACGCTGGTCGCGATCGACACCGAAACGATGACCTGCGGCCGCCGCGTGAAGACGCGCAGCGATCCGAACCGCATCTACCGCGCGAGCGCGCCGGACGGCCGCGACCTGCTGCTGCTGACCAATTCGGGCGAGCAGTCGATCTCGGTGTTCGATGCGCAGCAGCTCGAGGAGATCGAGCGCGTGGCATTGCCCGCGAATCCGACCGCGCTGTCGTTCCATCCGTCGCGGCGCGCGGCCTACGTGTCGTTCCAGGACGACTACGTGCGCGAGCTCGATCTCGACGCGTGGCGCTTCGTCGGCGCGATGCCGACGCTGCGCGAACCGGATGCGTCGTATGTGCTCGCCGGCCCGCGCTGACGTGCGCGGGGAGTGCATCCTGGACGGCATGCCCGAGGCGCTCGTCGACGCGCATCACCACCTGTGGCGGCTCGATGCGGGCGCGCACTATCCGTGGCTGCAGGATCGGTACGATCCGTCGCGCTTCATCCTCGGCGACTACGCGGCGTTGCGCCGGGATTTCGACGTGGACGACTACCGGCGGGCAGCGCAAGGCGCGCCGCTCGTCGCGAGCGTGCATGTGGAAGCCGAGCGAGCGCACGACGAGGCGCTGGCGGAGACGCGCTGGCTGCACGACGTCGCGGCCGCGCACGGGCTGCCGTCGGCGGTCGTCGCGTGGGTCGACCTGCTCGCCGACGACGCGGCGCAACGGCTCGCCGAGCAGGCCGCATGGCCGCGAGTGCGCGGCGTGCGCTTCAAGCCGCGTACCGCGCCGGCGCCGGATGCGACGGCCGACGGCCCCGGCTCGTTGCGCGATCCGCGCTGGCCCGCCGCGCTTGAACGGCTCGCCGCGCACGGCCTATGCTGGGATCTGCGGGTGCCGTTCTGGCATCTCGGCGAAGCGGCCGCGACGCTCGCGGATGCGCCGGGCGTCGACGTGGTGCTCGAACATGCGGGGCTGCCGTGGGACCGCTCGGACGCCGGGCTCGCGCGCTGGCGGCGCGGGATGGAAGCGCTGGCCGCGCTGCCGCGCGTGTCGGTGAAGCTGTCCGAATTCGGGTTGCGCGACGCCGCGTGGAACGACGTGGAGAACCGGCGCATCATCCGCGACGCGATCGCGATCTTCGGCTGGGAGCGCTGCATGTTCGCGAGCAATTTCCCGGTGGCGGGGCTGCGGGTCACGTATTCCGCATTGCTGCGCACCTTCGCCGCGGCGCTGACGGACCTCGACGACGCGGCGCGGCGCGCGATCTGGCACGACAACGCGATCCGGATCTACCGGATCGGCATGGACGACATGGACGAACAGCGAAAGCAGGCAGGTGAATGATGCAGATCACTGGAGAGATGTTGATCGGCGCCGCGTCGGTGCGCGGCACGGCAGGGACGCTGCGCGCGTTCGATCCGGCGCGCGGCGTCGAACTGGAACCCGAGTACGGCGCGGGCGACGCGGCGGACGTGGATCGGGCATGCACGCTCGCGGCGGCCGCGTTCGATCCGTTTCGCGCGATGCCGCTCGACGTGCGCGCGCGCTTTCTGGAGACGATCGCCGACCACCTCGTCGCGCTCGGCGACGCGCTGATCGCGCGTGCGCATCAGGAATCGGCGCTGCCGGTCGCACGGCTCGAAGGCGAGCGCGCGCGCACGGTCGGCCAGCTCCGGCTGTTCGCGGCGCTGGTGCGCGACGGCCGCTGGCTCGACGCGACGCTCGATGCCGCGCTGCCGGACCGGCAGCCGCTGCCGCGTCCCGACCTGCGGCTGCAGAAGATTCCGGTCGGCCCGGTCGCGGTGTTCGGCGCGAGCAATTTCCCGCTCGCGTTCTCGGTGGCGGGCGGCGATACGGCGTCGGCGTTCGCGGCCGGCTGCCCGGTGGTCGTGAAGGCGCATCCCGCGCATCTCGGCACGTCGGAGCTCGTCGGGCGCGCGATCCGGCAGGCGGTCGCCGCGTGCGGCTTGCCGGAAGGCGTGTTCTCGCTCGTGATCGGCGCGGGCAACGCGATCGGCGAGGCGCTCGTCGCGCATCCGGCGATCAAGGCGGTCGGCTTCACCGGCTCGCGCGGCGGTGGGCTCGCGCTGATGCACGTCGCCGCGCAGCGGCGCGAGCCGATTCCGGTCTACGCGGAAATGAGCAGCATCAATCCGGGCTTCGTGCTGCCCGGCGCGCTCGCGGCGCGCGGCGGCGAGATCGCGCGCGGCTTCGTCGAATCGCTGACGCTCGGCGTCGGCCAGTTCTGCACGAATCCGGGGCTCGTGGTCGTGCTAGACGGGCCGCACACGCCGGCGTTCATCGACGCGGCCGCGCAGGCGCTCGGCCGGAAGGGCGCGCAGACGATGCTGACGACCGGGATCGCGCAAGCCTACGCGCGCGGCGTCGCGCAGCGCGCGGCGGCGGACGGCGTCAGCGCGGTCGCGCAAGGCGCGCAGACTGGTGCACAGGCGGCCGCGGTGCCCGCGCTGTTCGCGACGACGCAGCCCGCGTTCGTGTCGAACCCGCGGCTCGAGGACGAAATCTTCGGGCCGACGTCGCTGATCGTCACGTGCCGCGACATCGACGAGATGATCGACCTCGCCGAGCACGTCGAAGGGCAACTGACCGCGACGCTGCATCTCGACCCGGACGACTACGCGCTCGCGCGCCGCCTGCTGCCGACGCTCGAGCGCAAGGCCGGTCGGATACTCGCGAACGGTTATCCGACCGGCGTCGAGGTCGCGCATGCGATGGTGCACGGCGGGCCGTTCCCGGCGACGTCGGATTCACGCACGACGTCGGTCGGCACGCTCGCGATCGAGCGCTTCCTGCGGCCGGTGTGCTACCAGGCGTTGCCGCCGGCGCTGCTGCCGGAGGCGTTGCAGGACGGCAATCCGCTCGGCGTCTGGCGGTTGCGCGACGGGCAGCTCGGCAAGGATTGAGCGGCACGCGTCGCCTCACCAGCGCACCCGCTCCGCGAAGAACCCCGGCACGTCGACGACCCGTCCCGCGCGCCGCGCGGCCGCGTACACATGGCGTCCGACCGCGAGGTCGAGGACGCCCATGCCGAACGGCGAATAGATCACCGGCCGCGCCGGATCGAAGCGCAGCGTGCCCCGGATCGCTTCGGCGATCGTCCCGGTGACGAAGCGGCGATGGCCGACCTGCTGTTCGGCGAGATGCGGCGACGTATCCGCCTGCAGGCAGTGATCGATGTCGTCGAGCACGTTGTCGGCCGCGAGGATGACGTCCGGCGCGAGATCGCGCAGCGAAATGTTCAGCACCACCGGCGCATGCGCGAACCAGCCGGGTTCGAGCACGTGCGGGCGCGCCGCCGTCGTCGCGAACACGACCACGTCGCTGCCGCGCACCAGCCTTTCGACGGACGACGCGGGCTCGGGCGCCGCGTGCGGGCCGACGTGATCCAGCAGGCGCTGCGCGTCGTCGATGCTGAGGTCGTACGCGGCGATGCTGGCCGGCGTGATGCCTTGCGCGAGGATCATGTCGACGATGTTTCGCGCGATGACGCCGCAGCCGACCACGCCGATCCGCGGGTGCGGCGGCAGCCGTCCGGCGCCGAGCCGTTGCAGGCCGAGCACGGCCGACGCCGCGGTGCGCGCCGCGCTGATGATCGACGCTTCCATCACGCAGAGCGGATAGCCGGTGTCGCGCCGGTTGAGCACGAGCAGGGCCGACGCGCGCGGGATCGCGCGCTCGACGTTCTCGGGCCAGCTCGCGATCCATTTGATTCCGGCGAGCCCGGCCTCGGCGCCGAGGTCGGCGGGCAGCGCGATGATGCGGTCGCGCGGACGGTCGGCGAAGCGCAGGAAATGGCTCGGCGGATTGTGCGCGATGCCGTCGGCCTGCGCGAGATACGCGTCGCGGACGATGTCCACCACCGCCGGAAACGACGCGGCGATGAGGTCGCGCACCGTGTCGCCCGCGACGATCGAGAACGCGAACGGGTCCGTGCCGGCGGCGTCGCCCGCCGGCGTCGACGCGCGATCGAGCGAGTAGGTGTCAGCCATGGTGGCGCTCCCAGAGCAGAGGGGCATCGGAGATCGTCATGCGGCAGCGTTCGAGCAGGCCGGCGAAGCGGGCCTCGACCCAGCCGTTGTCGTAGATCGTGTCGACGTAGCGGTCGCCGAGATCGGGCGAGATCGCGACGATCACCGCGTCGGGCGGCATGCTCTGCGCCCGGCGCGCGACCGCGCTGAGCACGGTGCCGGTCGAGCCGCCGACGAGCAGCCCTTGCGCGGCGAGCCGGCGGCACATCACGATGGTGTCCGCTTCCTCGATCATCTCGAGCGCATCCATCTCGCAGTGGTCCGCGATCGGCGGCCGGCAGCTGGTGCCGAGCCCCGAGATGTAGCGCTTGCCCGACGGCATGCCGAAGGTCACCGAGCCGACCGAATCGACCGCGATGATGCGGGTGTGCGGCGAATGCCGGCGCGCGTAGCGCGACAGGCCGCCGAGCGTGCCGGTCGTGCCGGCGCCGACGAACAGGAAATCGACGCGCGCAAAGGCCGAGAAGATCTCGGGGCCGGTGAAGCGCAGGTGCGCGCCCGCGTTGTCGGCGCTGGTGTACTGGTTGAGCCAGACGAGGCCGGGGTCTTCCTCGAGCTGCCGCCGGATATACGCGAGGCGCGTGCCGAGGAAGCCGCCGTTCTGGTCGCGCTCCGTCACGACCACGACCTTCGCGCCGAACGCCAGCATCAGCTTGTGCGTCTGCGGCGAAAGATTGGGGTCGCACACGCAGGTGAACCGGTAGCCGCGTTCGGCGGCGATCATGCTGAGCGCGAGCCCGAGGTTGCCCGACGAGCTTTCGATGAAGCGCTGGCCGCGATGCGCATTGCCGCGCGCCTCGAACTGGTCGAGCATGTGGCGCGCGGTCTTGGACTTGATCGAGCCCCCGGAAGTGAAGCCTTCTATTTTCAAGTGCACCACCCCTTCCGGGACGATGCCGCGGAGACGGATAAACGCGTCTCCGACCATCAGTTCGCTCGGCCTGTCGGCGTACATTCGATAACTCCCCAATAAGAGAATCGATTTGATGGGTGCGGGTGTGAATTTTCCGGTGAATTTCCGGTGACGGGTCTCCGTATTCGTGGTTTTCGAATTTTGGTTTGTATTCGATTCGATTATTAATATCGCGCCTTTTCGGAGAAAATTAATCCGGAATGCGCGAATGACGCGAATAGTACTATACGAAAGCAAAGAGTCAAGGCAATCGATGCGCGCCGTCGGAGCCCCGCCGGTATTGCGATGCAGCATCCGCCGCGCGGAAAACACACACAAGCCGCGGCATCGTTTCGAATCCTTCAACGATCTTTGTCGAGGTTTTTTAATTGCCGGTGTGTGGCGTTTTTATGTGGGTGGATATTTAAGTTAAATGGTTGCATAAAATAAATGGCGTACTATACATAAGCATCGATTTACGCGCGCCGACAAAGGAGGCGAAATCATGTCCGATGGGGAAGGCGATATGGGCAATAAAACCGGAAACCATCGTAGTCCGTCGCAGGACGGGGAGGCCGCGGTGCCCGGGCCGTACAACGGCAACGGCAAGGCAATGCCGGAGTCGGTCGCGCACGGGGCGCTTCCCGGCGGGCCGGCGTCGATCCACGATGCGTTCGCGTCGTCGTACCGCAACCTGTACGACAAGCTGGCCGCCGCGTGGAACGCGGTCGAGATCCGCCAGGCGATCGCGGAAGCCGACCATGAATTGCAACGCCGGCTCGCGGTGCTGTCTTCGCCCGGCCAGGAGCTCGAGCGCTGCGAGGTGATGGTCCAGTACCTGCAAACCGTGCGCCAGCTCGGCGCGCCCGAGCGGCATATGGCGAAGATCGCGTTTGCCTATTCGCGCTACATCGACGAAGTGAGGGACATCTGGTCCCGTCCCGACATCCACAGCATCGAGCCCCATGAGCTTTCCGCGTTCGGCGAGAGCATTGCATGGGCGGGTTATTTCGCAAGCCTGCGGCCCTGAGACATTCGACCGGGGCCGCTACGCCGGAGCGGTGACTGAACGATGACAATCAATAAGGATTCCTCTTCGGAGGGCGGCGTGCGGCTGGCCGCGCTCACCACCGCGCAGCGTCAGGCGCTCGAACAGCGGTTGATCGGAAGGGAGGGCACGGAACGGGAGACGATTCCTCGCCGGGAGGGGACGGACACGGCGCCGCTGTCGTTCGCGCAGGAGCGGCTGTGGTTCTTCGACCAGTTGCATCCGAACGGCGCGCTGTACAACGTTCCGCTCGTGCTGCGGCTGCGTGCGCCGCTGCGCGCGCCGGTGCTGGAGCGTGCGCTGAACGAGATCGTGCGGCGTCACGAGACGCTGCGCACGCATTTCGAGGCGCAGGACGGCAAGCCGGTGCAGCGCATCGCGGGCGAAGCCACGGTGCCGTTCGTGATCAGCGATCTGCAGGGGCTGCCGGCGGGCGAGCGCGAGGCGGCGGCGCAGGCGATCGCGGCGGAAGAGGCGGCGCGGCCGTTCGATCTGGGCGCGGCGCCGCTGCTGCGCGCGCGGCTGGTGCGGCTGGGCGACGCGGATCACGTGATTTTGCTGACGCTACATCACATCGTGTCGGACGGGTGGTCGATGCAGGTGCTGTACCGGGAGCTTGGGGCGCTGTACACGGCGTTCGACGAGGGCCGGGCGTCGCCGCTGCGGCCGCTGGCAATCCAGTACTCGGACTTCGCGGTGTGGCAGCGGGAGTGGCTGCAGGGCGACACGCTGGCGTCGCAGCTCGGCTACTGGCGCGACCAGCTGGCCGGTGCGCCGGCGGTGCTGACGCTGCCGTCGGATCGCCCGCGGCCGGCGGTGCAGAGCTACCGAGGCGGGCTGCTGCCGTTCACGATCGACGCGGCGTCGACGTCGGCGCTGCGCGCGCTCGCGCAGGCCGAGGGCGGCACGCTGTTCATGGTGCTGCTCGGCGCCTTTGCCGTGCTGCTGGCGCGGCTCAGCGGCCAGCACGACGTCGTGGTCGGCACGCCGATCGCGAACCGCACCCGCGAAGAGCTGGAGGACCTGATCGGCTTCTTCGTGAACACGCTGGTGCTGCGCACGCGGATCGATGCGAGTGCATCGTTTCGCACGCTGCTGGCGGGCGTGCGGGAAACGACGCTGGCCGCCTATGCGCACCAGGACCTGCCGTTCGAGCGCCTCGTCGAGGAACTGCAGCCGGAGCGCAGCCTCGCGTACAACCCGCTGTTCCAGGTGCTGTTCGCGTTGCAGACCGACGGCGAATCGAGGGCCGGGGCCGGAGCCGGCACGGCGCAGCCCGCCGATCCGGCGGCGCCGCGCAACGGGATGGCGCGCTTCGATCTGTCGCTCGCGATCTCGGACGACGGCGCGGGGCTCGGCGCGGTGTTCGAGTTCAGCCGCGATCTGTTCGACGACGCAACCATCGGCCGCATGGCCGCGCAATTCCAGACCCTGCTCGCCGCGATCGCCCGGCAGCCCGACCTGCCGGTCCGGCGGCTGCCGCTGCTGTCCGCGGCCGAGCGGCATGCGCTGCTTCACGACTGGAACGGCCCGCGCCATCCGTACGTGCCCGATCTGCCGGTGACCGAACTGATCGCGCAGCTCGCCGCGGCGTTCCCCGACCGTCCCGCGCTCGACGCGCCCGACGGCCGGCTCAGCTACCGGGAGCTGATGCGGCGCGCGCAAGGCGTCGCCGTCGCGCTCGCCGCGCGCGGCATCGGCGCGGAAGACCGGGTCGGCGTCTGCCTGCGGCCGTCCGCGGCGTTCGCGGTCGCGTTCCTCGGCGTGCTGCAGGCCGGCGCCGCGTATGTGCCGCTGGACCCCGCGCTGCCGTGCCGGCGTCTCGCGCACATCGCAACCGAAGCGTCGCTGCGGATCGTGCTCGGCGATCCGCGCGACGGGCATGACTGGATTCCCGAGGGCATCGCGCTCGTCGACCCGGCGGACACGGCGGCCGTCGCCGGCGCATTCGCGTACCGGCCGCAGCCGCTGCCCGCGCAGTGCGCGTACGTGATTTTCACGTCCGGCTCGACCGGCACGCCGAAGGGCGTCGCCGTCACGCACCAGGGGCTGGCGCGCGTCGTGTTCAACCAGCGCGCGCTGCTGAGGCTCACGCCGGCCGATCGCGTGCTGTCCTTTGCCGCGGTCGGCTTCGACGCGTCGATCTTCGAGATGCTGCTCGCATGGACGGCCGGCGCCTGCCTGCACGTCGCGCCGGCCGATGCGCGCGCGCCCGGCGCGCCGCTCGCCGCGCTGCTGCGCGAGCGGCGCATCACGGCGGCCGTGCTGCCGCCCGCCGCGTGCGCGATCACGCCGGACGCGAACCTGCCGGAATTCGCACTGCTGATGATGGCCGGCGAGACGGTCGAGCCCGCGGTTGCCGCGCGCTGGGCCGCCGGGCGGCGCGTTCTGAACGGCTATGGTCCCAGCGAGACCGCGATCTGGGTGTCGACGGGCGGCTACGATCCGGCCACCGGGCGCATGCCGATCGGGCGGCCGTGCATCAACACGCGGCTCTACGTGCTCGATCCGTACGGCGAGCCGGTGCCGCCGGGCGTCGCCGGTGAACTGACCATCGGCGGCGATGGGCTCGCGCGCGGCTATCTCGGCCGTCCCGACCTCACCGCCGAGCGTTTCGTGCCCGATCCGTTCTCAGGCGAGCCGGGCGCGCGGCTCTATCGGTCCGGCGATCTCGTGCGCCTGCGCGCGGACGGCACGCTCGATTTCCTCGGGCGCACCGACGAGCAGGTCAAGATCCGCGGATTCCGCATCGAGCTCGGCGAAATCGAGGCCGTGCTGAGCACCGCGCCGGGCGTCGGCGATGCGGCGGTCGTCGCGCACGGCGAGGGCGCGCAGCGGCGGCTCGACGCGCATCTGGCGTCCGCCGACCCGGCGCTCGACGTCGAAGCGGTGCGGCACTACCTGCGCGAACGCCTGCCCGGCTACATGGTGCCGTCGGCGTTCTACGTGCATGCCGCGCTGCCGCTCACGCCGAACGGCAAGATCGATCGCGCGGCGCTCGCGGCTGCGCCGGCACCGGCCCCGGACGTCCCCGACGAGGCGCTGCCGCGCACCGCGACCGAAGCGGCCGTCGCGGCGATCTGGGCCGAACTGCTGGAGACCGCCCGCATCGACATCCAGCGCAGCTTCTTCGAGGTCGGCGGGCATTCGCTGCTGGCGACCCAGCTCGTGTCGCGCCTGCGCGACCGCTTCGGCCTCGAACTGCCATTGCGCACGGTTTTCGAAACGCCGACCGTCGCGGGCCTCGCGGCGATCGTCGACCGCGCGCAGTCCGCCGCGCCGCGCGGCGCGGCGGGCGGGCCGGAACTGGACGACCTGCTGCGCGTGCTGGCGGCGAGCGGCGACGCCCGCGCGGCGGACGACGCGATCGATGCGGCGCTGCGCCGGCAGCCGGCCGGCGGTGGTGCGGCGCCGGCCGCCGTCGATGCCGCCACGCTCGACGGCATGACGGCGGCGGACAAGCGCGCGCTGCTCGCACGCCTGCTGGCCGGGCCGGCGGCGGCGCCCGCCGAGGTTCGCACGGCGCCGCTGTCGTTCGCGCAGGAGCGGCTGTGGTTCTTCGACCAGCTGCATCCGAACGGCGCGCTGTACAACGTTCCGCTCGTGCTGCGGCTGCGTGCGCCGCTGCGCGCGCCGGTGCTGGAGCGTGCGCTGAACGAGATCGTGCGGCGTCACGAGACGCTGCGCACGCATTTCGAGGCGCAGGACGGCAAGCCGGTGCAGCGCATCGCGGGCGAAGCAACGGTGCCGTTCGTGATCAGCGATCTGCAGGGGCTGCCGGCGGGCGAGCGCGAGGCGGCGGCGCAGGCGATCGCGGCGGAAGAGGCGGCACGGCCGTTCGACCTGGGCGCGGCGCCGCTGCTGCGCGCGCGGCTGGTGCGGCTGGGCGACGCGGATCACGTGATTTTGCTGACGCTGCATCACATCGTGTCGGACGGCTGGTCGATGCGGGTGCTGTACCGCGAGTTGGGGGCGCTGTATGCGGCGTTCGACGAGGGCCGGGCGTCGCCGCTGCGGCCGCTGGCGATCCAGTACGCGGACTTCGCGGCCTGGCAGCGGGAGTGGCTGCAGGGTGACACGCTGGCGTCGCAGCTCGGCTACTGGCGCGAGCAACTGGCCGGGGCGCCGGCGGTGCTGACGCTGCCGTCGGACCGCCCGCGGCCGGCGGTGCAGAGCTACCGAGGCGGGCTGCTGCCGTTCACGATCGACGCGGCGTCGACGTCGGCGCTGCGCGCGCTCGCGCAGGCCGAGGGCGGCACGCTGTTCATGGCGATCACCGCGGCGTTGAAGCTGTTCCTCAGCCGCTACAGCGGCCAGCACGACATCGTGGTCGGCACGCCGATCGCGAACCGCACCCGCGCCGAGTTCGAGGACCTGATCGGCTTCTTCGTGAATACGCTGGTGCTGCGCACACGGATCGATGCGCGCGCATCGTTCCGCACGCTGCTGGCCGGCGTGCGGGAAACGACGCTGGCCGCCTATGCGCACCAGGACCTGCCGTTCGAGCGCCTCGTCGAGGAGCTGCAGCCCGAGCGCACGCTCGGCCACAACCCGCTGTTCCAGGTGATGCTGCTGTTCCAGGCGGCCACCGGCGCCGCGAAGGGGCAGGCGGCGGCCAACGGCGCGGCCGACGCCGCGCCGCCCGAGGTGCTGACGGGCGGCACGGCCAAGTTCGACCTCACCTTCGCACTCGCGGAAGCCGGCGATACGCTGTCCGGCGTGATCGAATACGCGAGCGATCTGTTCGACCCGGCGACCGTCGCGACGATGGCCGCGCACCTCGCGAACCTGATCCGCGCGATCGCCGCCGCGCCGGACGCGCCGGTCGACGGCCTCGACCTGATCGGCGCGGACGAGCGTGCGCGGTTGCTGACGGGGCTCGCCGAGCCGGCCGCGCCGCTCGCGGCCGGCCCGACCATCGATGCGCTCGTCGCGCGCCGGGCCGCCGGCGCGCCCGACGCGCCGGCCCTCGAATTCGCGGACGCGACGCTCGGCTACGGCGAACTCGAGACGCGCGCGAACCGGCTGGCCCGGCTGCTGCGCGCACGCGGCGTCGGGGTCGACACGCGCGTCGGGCTGTGGCTCGACCGCTCGGCCGCGCTGATCGTCTCGATGCTCGCGGTGTGGAAGGCCGGCGGCGCGTTCGTCGCGCTCGACACGCGCAACCCGCCCGAGCGGCTCGCGTCGATGCTCGCCGACGCGAACGTCGAGCTCGTGATCGCGGCCGGCGGCCGCGAGATTCCGCCGATGCCGGGCGTCACGCTGCTCGATCTCGACGCGGAGGCCGCCGCGATCGCGATGCGCTCGGCGCAGCCGCTGAAGCAGCGCAACGCGCCCGGGCAGCTCGCGCAGATCATCTTCACGTCCGGCTCGACCGGCAAGCCCAAGGGCGTGATGATCGAGCACCGCCAGCTGCTGTGGCTGCTCGACGCGATGCGGCCGGCGCGGATCGCGGCCGACGACCGCGTCGCGCAAAGCTCCAGTCCCGCCTTCGACGTGATGGCGTTCGAATGCTGGGGCGCGCTGACCGCGGGCGCGTGCCTCGTCGGCATCGGGCGCGATGAGCTGCTGATTCCGGACCAGTTCGCCGCGACGCTCGCCGATCGGCGGATCAGCGTGCTGTACCAGACCGCGGCGCTGTTCGGCCAGACCGTCGCGCATCGCCCCGACGCCTATCTCGGCGCGCGGCTGCTGCTGGTCGGCGGCGACCGGGTGGACGCGGCCAAGGTGCGCGCCGCGATGCAGGCGTCGCAGGTTCCGGTCTTCATGCACACCTACGGCCCGACCGAGACCACGGTGTTCTGCTCGATCCAGACGCTGGCCGCGCCGCCGGCCGAAGGCGAGCCGTTGTCGATCGCACCCGCGCTGCCGCATGCGACGCTGTACGTCGTCGATCATGCGGGCCGGCTCGCGCCGACGGGCACGGTGGGCGAGGTCCTGATCGGCGGCGCATGCGTGGCGCGCGGCTACGTCGGGCGGCCGGACCTGACGGCCGAGCGCTTCATCCCCGATCCGTTCGGCGGCGAGCCGGGCGCGCGGCTGTATCGCAGCGGGGATCTCGCGCGGCTGCGCGCCGACGGCACGCTCGAATTCCTGGGCCGCGCCGACGGGCAGGTGAAAATCCGCGGCTACCGGATCGAGCCGAGCGAGGTGGACGAGGCGCTGCGCGCGCACCCGGCGGTGCGGACCACGGTGACGGTCTGCCGCGGCGATGCGGCCGACCGCCAGCTGGTCTCCTACGTGGTCGCGGCCGATCCGGCCGCGCCGCCGGACGACGACGCGCTGCGCCGCCATTGCAAGCAGCGGCTGCCGGAATACATGGTGCCCGCGCATTTCGTCGCGATCGATGCGATTCCCGTCAATGCGAACGGCAAGCTCGATCGCGCGGCGCTCCCCGTGCCCGGCGGGCGGGCGACCGGCGACGCGGGCGAGCCGCCGCGCGGCGACACGGAGCGCGCGGTGGCGGCCATCTGGGGCAGGATCCTGGGCATCGAGCGGATTGCGCGCACGGATCACTTCTTCGACATCGGCGGCCATTCGCTGCTGGCGACGCAGGTGATTTCGCGGCTGCGCGACGAGCTGGGCGCGGAGATGCCGCTGCGGACGATCTTCGAGACGCCGACGCTCGCCGACCTGGCGCGCGCGGTCGACGAGCTCCGTGCGAACGGCGCGCCGCCTTCGTCCGGCCCCGAGCTGGTGAGCGTGCCGCGCGCGATCTATCGTGCGCGCCGTGCCGCCGCGACGCGGAGTGACGCGCAATGAACCCGCTCGACACGGCCGTGCAGCAGGAGCCCGACGTCGCCGAACAGGACGTGTTCGTCTTTCCGCTGTCGTTCGCGCAGGAGCGGCTGTGGTTCCTCGAGCAATTGCAGCCGGGGCAGGCGATCTACAACATGTACGACATCGTGCCGTGGCGCGGCGCGCTCGCCCAGGATGCGCTCGAGCGCGCGCTGGCGGCGCTGCTCGCGCGGCACGAGACGCTGCGCACGCATTTCGACGTCGAGGACGGCCACCCGGTGCAGATCGTCGAGCCGGCCGTCGCGCTGCCGCTCGCGCTGACCGACCTGTCCGCGTTGCCCGCGGGCGAGCGCGCGGCGGCCGCGCAGCGGCTCGCGATCGACGAGGCGGCGCGCCCGTTCGATCTCGGCGCGGCGCCGCTGCTGCGCCTGCGCGTGATCCGGCTCGCGCCCGACGAGCACCTGCTCGTGCTGACGATCCATCACATCATCTCCGACGGCTGGTCGATGCGCGTGCTGCACCGCGAGTTCAGCACGCTGTACGCGGCCTACGCCGCGGGCCTGCAGGCGCCGCTCGCGCCGCTGCCGATCCAGTACGCGGACTTCGTGATCTGGCAGCGCGACTGGCTCGCCGGCGACGTGCTCGACCGGCAGCTCGCGTTCTGGCGGACGCAGCTCGACGGCGCGCCGTCGGCGCCGCTGGACCTGCCGTGCGCGCGGCCGCGCCCGGCGGTGCCGAGCTATCGCGGCGCGCTGCACAATTTCTCGCTCGACGCGGCGACGACGCGCGCGGTGCGCGCGTTCGCGCAGCGCGAAGGTGCGACGCCGTTCATGGTGCTGCTGGCGGCGTTCAAGCTGCTGCTCGCGCGCTATAGCGGGCAGCACGACGTCGTCGTCGGCACGCCGATCGCGAACCGGACCCGCGTCGAGCTGGAAGGGCTGATCGGCTTCTTTGCCAACACGCTCGTGCTGCGCAGCCGGGTCGACGACGCGCGCGGCTTCCGCGAGCTGCTCGCGGCGGTGCGCGAGACGACGCTCGCCGCCTACGCGCATCAGGACCTGCCGTTCGAGCGGCTCGTCGAGGCGGTGCGGCCGCAGCGCGCGCTGAACCACAACCCGCTGTTCCAGGTGATGTTCGTGCTGAACGCGTTCGACGACACCGGCAGCCGGCCGGCGGACGCGGCGGACGACGGGCGCAACCCTGACTATCGCGAGGTCGGCATCGGCACGGCCAAGTTCGACCTGCATCTGTCGATGATCGAGGTGGGCGGCCGGCTGCGCGGCATCGTCGAATACGCGACCGACCTGTTCGACGCGCCGACGATCGAGCGGCTCGCACGCCACTTCACGACGCTGCTCGGCGCCGCGCTCGCGGCGCCGGAGCAGGCGGCCGGCAGCCTGCCGCTGATGGACGAACGCGAGCGCGACGCGGTGCTGGCCGCCGCCGCGTCGCCGTGGGCGGCCGAGGCGGCGCCGCCGCTCGTGCATCGGCGCGTCGAGGCGCAGGCCGCCCGCACGCCCGACGCGATCGCGCTGCGGCAGGGCGGACGCACGCTGACCTACGGCGAGCTGGACAGCCGCGCCGCGCGCCTCGCGCACGCGCTGGCGGCGCGCGGCGCGGGCCCGGACGTGCCGGTCGGCATCTATATCGGCCGCTCGATCGAGCAGCTCGTGGCGGTGCTCGCGGTGCTGAAGGCGGGCGCCTGCTACGTGCCGCTCGATCCCGTCTACCCGGAGCAGCGGCTCGCGGCGATCTGCGCGGATGCGCGGCTCGCGGCCGTGATCACGGCCGGCGCGACGCCGCCGTTCGCGGCGCCCGCGCTCGTGCCGGTCGATGCGGACGCGCCGCCGTCGCGCCCGGCGCTCGCCGCTGCGCAACGCGACGCGCTCGCGTACCTGCTCTATACGTCGGGCTCGACCGGGCGCCCGAAGGGCGTGGCGATGCCGCACGGGCCGCTCGCGAATTTGATCGCGTGGCAGCATGCCACCGCGCCCGCGCCCGCGCGCGTGCTGCAGTTCACGTCGCTCAACTTCGACGTATCGGCGCAGGAGATCTTCACGACGCTCTGCGCGGGCGCGACGCTCGTGCTCGCGAGCGAGGAGGAGCGGCGCGATCCGGCGGCGCTGCTGCGCCGCCTCGCGGCCGACCGCATCGAGCGGATCTTCGCGCCGGCCGCGGCGCTCCAGGCGCTGGCCGCGACGGCGGCCGACGATCCGCAGGCAAGCGTGCTCGCGTTGCGCGAGATCGTCACCGCCGGGGAACAGCTGCAGGTGTCGCCGCAGCTCGCGGCGTTCGTGCGCCGCCATCGCGTCGCGACGCTGCGCAACCAGTACGGCCCGACGGAAACCCACGTCGCGTCCGAGTGGACGCTCGACGGCGCGCCGGACGCGTGGCCGGAGCTGCCGCCGATCGGCCGCGCGATCGCGGGCGCGCGGCTCTATCTGCTCGACCGGCACGGCGCGCCGGTGCCCGACGGGCTGCCCGGCGAGCTGTACATCGGCGGCTGCCTGCCCGCGCGCGGCTATCTGGGCCAGCCGGACCAGACCGCGGCGAGCTTCGTGCCCGATCCGTTCTCGCCGTCGCCGGGCGCGCGGATGTACCGCACCGGCGACCTCGCGCGCCGGCGCGGCGACGCCGCGCTCGAGTTTCTCGGCCGGCGCGACCGGCAGATCAAGGTGCGGGGCGTGCGGGTCGAGCCGGGCGAAGTGGAAGCCGTGCTGCGCGACGCGCCGGGCCTGCGCGAGGCGGTGGTGGTCGACGGGCCGGACCCCGCGGGCGGCCGCCGGCTGATCGCGTACGTGATCGCCGCGCGCGGCAACGACGTCGCGTTCGACGTCGGCGCGCTGCGGCGTCATTGCCGCACGCGGCTGCCCGAGTCGATGGTGCCGGCGCTGTTCGTGCCGGTCGACGCGATGCCGCTCACGCCGAGCGGCAAGATCGACCGCGCGGCGCTGCCGGCCCTCGAGCCCGCGACGGGGGCGGCGCAGCCGGACGCGCGTCCGGGCACGCCCCTCGAAGCCGCGCTGGCGGCGATCTGGAGCGAGGTGCTCAAGGTCGAGCGGATCGGCCTGCACGACAACTTCTTCGAGCTGGGCGGCCATTCGCTGCTCGCGACCCGGGTCGCCGCCCGGATCCGCGCGCGGCTCGGCGTCGAATTGCCGTTGCGCCTGCTGTTCGAGGCGCCGACCGTCGCCGAACTGGCCGTCGCGATCATCGATGCCGAGCTGGCGCGCGCGACGCCCGCCGAACTCGGGGCACTGCTCGGCGAGACGGCCGGGCCCGACACTCAAGGAGACTGCAGATGACACAGGACGACGACGAAGATCCGACGCGCTACCTGGTCGTGGTCAACGACGAGCAGCAATATTCGCTCTGGCCGGCGCACGCAGCGCTGCCGCCCGGCTGGAGCGGGACCGGCTTCGAGGGCGACCGGGCCGCCTGCCTCGCACACATCCGCGAGGCGTGGACCGACATGCGGCCGCTGTCGCTGCGCCGGGCGTTGGGGGGAGACTGATCATGGCCCAACCTGCATCGCCGTTGCGGATCGCGCTGCTCGCGTCGGACGACGCGCACCATCGCTATCTCGCCGCCGAGCTGCATCGCCGCTTCGGGCTTGCCGCGCTGGTGGTCGAGCCGTCGCGCTGCCAGCACCGGCGGCTGTGGCGCCGCAAGCGCTGGATCGACTGGGCGGCGCTCGCGTATCACCGCTGGCGCCGCACGCTGGTCGGGCTGGACGCATACCGCCGCGCGTATTTCGCACTCGATCCCGACGCGCCCGAATGGCCGGTGCCGCCGAGCCTGACGGTCGACTGGATCAACCGCGACGAAGTCGTCGAGCTGCTCGAGGCGACCGCGCCCGACGTGACCGTGGTGATCTGCACGAGCATCCTGTCGCGCCGCACGCTGGCGGCGGCGGGCACGACGGTCAACATCCACGGCGGATTCCTGCCGTGGTACCGCGGCAATCACTGCTTCTTCTTCGCGCTCTACGACCGCGCGTTCGACCGGATCGGCTCGACGATCCACTTCGTCGACAGCGGGGTCGATACCGGCGACATCATCGCGCAGGTGACGCCGCCGCTGTATCCGGACGACACCGCCGAAAAGCTCTACTGCCGCGCGGAGAAGGCGGCCATCCACCGGCTCGTCGAGCTGCTCGACGGGCTGCGCGCGGGCATGCCGCTGCCGCGCACGCCGCAGCCGCCGGTGGGGCGGCAGTACCGCAACCGCGACCGCAACCTGTTCCACGACCTGCGGCTGTTCTTGCGGCGCAAGCGCGGGCGGCTCGGCATTCCGGCGGCCGGCACGCCGGCTCGCGTGGCGGCCGGCGACGCGCGGCGCGTGACCGGAGATGTTACGCAGACCTGAAGGAGAGCGACGATGAGCCGAGTCCATGTTCTCTATACGGGCGGCACGATCGGCTGCGACGGTACACCGCTCGCGCCGATGCCGGGGCCGCAGTTCCAGGCGCTGATCGAATCGATGCCGGGGCTCGCCGGCGGACAGGTGGCCGGCTATCCGGGGCTCGACTACACGGTGGCGTGGTTCGACACGCCGCTCGACAGCTCGAACATGACGCCGTCCGACTGGATCACGATCGCGCAATCGCTCGTTGCGGTGTACGACGACTACGACGGCTTCGTCGTGCTGCACGGTACCGACACGATGGCGTTCACCGCGGCCGCGATGTCGTTCCTGCTGCCGGGCCTCTCGAAGCCCGTCGTGTTCACCGGCTCGCAGGTGCCGCTCGCGATGACCCTCAACGACGCGCTGACCAACCTGGTCGGCGCGATCGTGCTCGCCGGCACGACGCGCATTCCGGAGAGCCTGCTGTACTTCGATTCGCTGCTGCTGCGCGGCAACCGCTCGGTCAAGGTCAACGCGAACCAGTTCGCGGCGTTCTCGTCGCCGAATTTCCCGCCGCTGGCGACCGTGGCCGCGCAGATCTCGATCAATACGGCGCTGCTGCTGCCGCCGCCGGACTGGAGCACGTCGCTCGACAATCCCGCGAACCTCGCGGCCGTGCAGGCGCGGCTGGCGAGCCAGGCGCAGGCGGTGCACGGCTTCGCGGCGATCATCATGACGCTGTACCCGGGCATCGGCGCATCGGTCGCGAACGCGATGATCAACCGCAGCGAGCCCGCGGTGAAGGGCGTCGTGATCGAGGCGTTCGGCGAGGGCAACGGCCCGTCGGCCGCCGATTTCCTGCAGGTGCTGTCGAACGCGACCGAGGCGGGCGTCGAGCTGATGGACAACACGCAGGTGCTGGCCGGCTCGGTCAACATCGACGCGTACGAGACCGGCTCGGGGCTCGCGCAGGCCGGCGCGATCAGCGCGTACGACATGGTGCCCGAAGCATCCCTCGCCAAGCTCGTCTGTCTGATCAGCACCGGCATGGCGCCCGCCGACATCCGCAAGACGATGCAGCAGAGCCTGGCGGGAGAAATCACGCCGCCCGAGACCGCGGCCGTGAAAACGCGGCCCGTCCACTGAGCCGGGGCGGCGCTTCACTCAACCCAAGGAGGCAGATGATGTTGATGAAACCTTATGCACGCTACCGGCTGAGCGGGATGACTCACGAGGACGATCCGCGCTACGCGGTGCTCGCCCCGGGAATGGAAGCCGCCGCCGGCCAGCAGATCGCGCCGCACTACGTGACGGTGCCGGGCGGCAGGCGGGTGCCGCAATACGCGCCCACCGTGGTCGGCACGTCGATCGCCTACGATCCGGCGGCCAACTGCGACGGATGCTTCATGTCCTACAAGTTCCAGGTGAACAACAACTGCTACAACTACTCGGCGAACATCGCGTCGAACTCGTTCGCGCAGCCGGGGCGGATGCACGGCTACTTCCTCACGTCGCCGCCGACGGGGCCTGACGTGGTCAAGGGCGCGCAGCTCGACGGGCTCGTCAACCTGGGCTCGTCGACGCAGGCGGACCTGGTCCAGCACGTGCGCGCGCAGGGCGGCGTCGGGCACTATGTCGCGCTGCTGATTTCGCCGGGCGATCCGTCGGTCGGCTGGCCGGGCGACTACCACTGGGTGCGCTGCGACTCGACGTCGCAATTCGATTCGTGGTCGCAGAAGGACGGCGGCGACCAGGTGACGAACTTCGACTTCGCGGGCCAGCCGATCGCGTGGCCGCCCACCGCCGACTGGACGGTGAACCAGGGGCCGCTGATCCAGGGCAATCCGAACGACATCGTCATCGCGTACACGTTCTACTGCTTCATGTACGTGCCGGCCACCGGCGTGTCGATCATCTGAGCGCTCCCGCACGCATGGGCGCCGCGCATCCGCCGGGTGCGCGGCGCCTGCCGCCGACGGCGAAGCGTCGACAGCGGACGGCGTCGATCGAGCCTAGAATCGCAGGTGCTGCGTCAGCCAACCCTTCGATTCCCAAGGACCCGCATGATCACGCTTCGCCCGATGACCGCCGACGATTTCGCCCGTTTCTGGCCGACCTACCGCGCAGTGGTCGCTGCGCAGGAAACCTACGCATTCGACCCCGCGCCGACCGAGGATGCCGCGCGCGCGGTGTGGCTCGACGCGCCGCTGTGCACCTGGGTCGCGGAAGAGGACGGCGTGCTGCTCGGCTCGTACTACCTGAAGGCGAATGCGGCGGGTCCGGGCAGCCACGTCTGCAACTGCGGCTACATGGTGAGCGAAGCGGCGCGCGGCCGCGGCGTCGCGCGCCGGATGTGCGAGCACTCGCAGGAGGTCGCGCGCGAACGCGGCTTTCTCGCGATGCAGTTCAATTCGGTGGTGTCGACCAATGAAGCCGCGGTCGCGCTGTGGCAGAAGCTCGGGTTCGAGATCGTCGGCCGCCTGCCGCGCGCGTATCGCCACGCGCGGCTCGGGCTGGTCGACAGCCTCGTGATGTACAAGTGGCTGGGGGAACGGGCGTAAGCCCGTGCCGCGCCGGCGTCACACCGCGAAGGCGCCGTCGAACACGATCCGGTCGTCGAACGCCAGCGTGCCGTTCGCGAAGATCAGGTCGAGATGGTGGCTGCCTTGCGCGCCGCCGCCGAGGCCGAGATGCAGGCCCGGATGCCGCTCCTCGAAACCGGCGTTGCGGCCGTACAGGCCCTTGATGCCGAGATTCGTGCCGATGCCGAATTCCTCGACCCGGCGGTGATTCTCGTGGCGGTCCAGGTAGGACGCGAAATCGCGCTGGAAGTCCGGATGCTCGCTGTCGAAATCGACGATCGTGCTGTCCTCGACATGCAGCGTCGCGAGCCGCTCCGCGACCTTGTACTTGACCGCGAACGGCACGGTGCCGAGGAAGGTGCCGCTGAACACGATCGAGCCGCGCAGGTCGGTCACGTGCGTCGCGATCTCGCCGGGCACGACGTCGAGGTTGCCCATCCCGTCCACGCTGGTCCATTTCTGGTCCGGCGCGAGCGAGCCCGTCAGCCGGTTGCCGGCCTCATCGACGAAATGGATCTGCGACGCGCGCGCGGCGGCGTCGATCAGGCGTGCGTTGCGCGCCGCGATGTCGTCGAGCGATTCCGCGAACGCTTCGTCGAGATGCGGGCCGTAGTCCTTGAACAGCACCGACTTGCTCCAGTGCTCGACGATCGCCGGCCGGATCGCCGCGAGGAACGGCGGGCCGCTCGGCGACGGCGTCGGCAGCGTGGACGAGTCGTACAGCAGCACGAACAGGTCGGCGCGGCCGATTGCCGCGACGATCTCGGCGGGCGCGGTGGTTTCGAGGCAGAGGGTCGTCGCGTCGAGCGACGCGGGCAGCGTAGAAAAAGCGCGCAACGCGATGTCGCGATTGCGCGCGTCGTAGGCGATCAGCAGCTTGGCCTGGTCTGCGCGCGCGAGCTTGTCGCGCAGCGCGGGATGAAAGCCGAGCGCGCGGTGCAGGTTCAGCATGCGTGTCTCCGGAAGCGGCGGAAGGGACGACGCCCTTCCGCCTGGTCGAACGGCGCGCTTACAGCGGCCAGAGCGCGGTGCCGAACGGCACCACGGCATCCGCGACCATCATGTCGACGGCTTCCGGATGCGTGTCTTCCTGCATCCACTCGACCAAGTCGATTTGCTGATTTTCCTGCATGTCAGTTCTCCTATTCGATGTATACGAGACCTTCTACACGGAAACACGGCGGGTTGGCCGCCACTGCCTGTGCGACATTTATTGTCGATGCCTTACAAGCGGGTTCGATATTAATTGACGATTTTGGCGAATGCAATCGGGGGCATTGTTTTTACCTGGGATGCACTAAACACGGGGAATTTGCCGTGTTTTCGGGCTGCGTGGCGAGCGGGCGGGCGAAAGAATGGTTAAAACCGGGCGGGATTTTAATAAATTCATGGAAATGGAATCGGGATAGGCAATCGGAATTGCCGATCATGATTTCAATTGAACAAATCGTTTCGAATGATTGAATTCGTCAAGCCATCCCGCGGCGCCCGCTTGCCGATGAATCAATACGCCATGTGAATCAGCGGAAACGGCCTGCCGGCGGAATCCGTCGCCGAGCGTCCGACGTCCCGGAAGCCGTAGCGGCGATAGAACGCATGCGCGCCCGGGTTCTGCTCGTTGACGTCGACGGTCAGGCGCGCATGCTTCGCGCGGACATGATCGAGCAGGCGCGTGCCGACGCGCTGGCCGAACCGCTCGGGATCGACGAACAGCATTTCGACCTGCGCGTCGTTCACGCCGATGAAGCCGGCGACGCGGCCGTCGTCGGCTTCGGCGACCCATACCGCGACGCTCGGCAGGTAGAGATCGCGAACCTGCGGGTAGAGTTCGGCGATGTCCTGTTCGGTGAGGAAAGCGTGCGTGGCCTGCACGGCGCGGTGCCAGATGTCCAGCAGCGCGGGATTGTCTTCGGGGGTGCGTTCTCGGATCGTCATCGTTGTTGTAGTGAGGTTGAGCGCCGCGAATTCTAACCGGGCGGATGCAGATCCTGAAGCAACGTCGGCACCAGCTCCGACACCGTCGGATGAATGTGCATCGCGCGGCTGATCGTCGTGTACGGCGCGTTCGCGGCCATCACGTCGAGCAGCGCATGCACGACTTCGTCGCCCGTCACGCCGAGAATCGACGCGCCCAGGATCGCGTGGCTGTCCGCGTCGACGATCACCTTCATGAAGCCCTGGCTCTCGCCTTTCTCGACCGCGCGGCCGACGCGCGTCATCGGCCGCGTGCCGACCAGCAGCCGGCGTCCCGTCTGCATCGCGTCGGCTTGCGTCATCCCGACGCGGCCGAGCGGCGGGTCGATGAACATCGCGTACGCGGGGATGCGGTCCGACACCTTGCGCGGATCGTTGTCGAGCAGGTTGGCCGCGACGATCTCGTAGTCGTTGTAGGACGTATGCGTGAACGCACCGCGCCCGTTGCAGTCGCCCATCGCCCAGATCCCGGGCACGTTCGTGCGCAGCTGCTCGTCGACCTCGATGTAGCCGTGCGCGTCGGTCTCGACGCCGGCGTGCGCGAGCCCGAGATCGTCGGTGTTCGGCACGCGGCCGACGGCGAGCAGCAGATGCGAGCCCGCGACCTCGCGCGCGCCGGACGCGCAATCGAGCCCGACGACGACGCGGTGCCCGTCGCGCCGCGCGCTCAGGCAGTTCGCGTCGAGCTGCACGTCGATGCCTTCGGCTTCGAGGATCTCCCGCACCGCGTGCGACACGTCCTCGTCCTCGCGCCGGATCAGGCGCGGGCCTTTCTCGACGATCGTCACGCGCGAGCCGAAGCGCCGGTACATCTGGCCGAATTCGAGCCCGACGTAGCTGCCGCCGACGACGATCAGGTGCTCCGGCAGGAAATCGACGTCCATCATCGTCGAGTTGGTGAGATAGGGCACCTGGTCGAGGCCGGGCATCGGCGGCACCAGCGCGCGCCCGCCGACGTTGACGAAGATCCGCTCCGCCTCCAGCAGCGTGTCGCCGACGCGCACCGTGCGGGCGCTCTCGAAGCGCGCGTGGCCCTGCAGCACCGTCGCGCGTTCCAGCCCGCGCACCCACTGCTCGACGCCGTGGCTGGAGCGCGCGGAGATCTCGTCCTTGCGCGCCTTCACGCGCGGCATGTCGACCGTGACCGGTCCGCCGACCGTCACGCCGTATTCGCCGGCCCGCCGCGCGAGATGCGCGGCATACGCGCTCGCGATCAGCGTCTTGGTGGGGATGCAGCCGGTGTTCACGCAGGTGCCGCCGAACCGGCCCCGCTCGACGATGGCGACGCTCATGCCCGCGCCGGACAGCCGGGCGGCGAGCGGCGGGCCGGCCTGCCCGGTGCCGATGATGATCGCGTCGAAGTGCTGGGTCATGGCGTTCTCCTTCGCTGCTGCGGGGTGGGCCGGGGCCGCGTGCACGGCCCGCGCGTCCGCCTATGGTAGACCTGCCGGCGGGGGCTCGCGAGCGGTTCGGGCGCGCGGGGAGCCCCTATCAGCGTAGCGGGAAGCGTGCCAGAATCGCCGTTCGGCCCGCTCATGGCGGGCCGGCCGGGCTCCGGCGGGCGGGGCTCTGATGCGCCGGCGGCGCTCAGGGCTTCGGGTATTTCTCCATCAGCGCCAGGAACCGCGCCTCGTCCGGGAAGGCCTTCACCTCGTAGCGCACCGGGCGATGTGCGGTGGCCGTCATCAGGTCGCCGCACAGGCGCAGCAGCTCGGCCATCGGCACGGTGGCGGACTGCTGCGTTTGCGGCCGGAACAGCATGACGCTGTCGGTGTCGGGCAGCAGCGAATGCACGCCTTCGGTCCACACGCTCATGCTGAACAATTCGCCGCTCGGCCGCCGGTATGCACTGTACTGCGCGACGAACACGTCGAGCCCGTCGCGTGCGTGGACCTCGTCCATCAGGGCCTGCTGGTCGCGGTAGTCGCCGGCGAGCTCGCTGACCCACAATTGCTGCAGCCGCGATGCGAACCCCTCCGGCACGAACCGCCGCCAGGCCGCGCCGTCCCAGCGGAGCATCAGCGGCGGCAGCGGGCGCGGCTGCGCGAACGCCCGCTCGGCCACCTGCAGCATCGTGTCGAACCCTGCCGGATTGCGATCGCCGGTGAGCAGCAGCACGGCCCGGTTCGGCGCCATCACGACCGGCGCGCCGGCGATCGGCTGCCGGTACAGCAGGTCGGTCAGCAGCAGCCGCGCCGCGTCGTAGTAGTCGCCGAACTGCGCCAGGAACACGCCGTTCTGCAACGCCAGCCACGGGCGGGACGACTCGGCGCGCAGGTTGTCGATCGCGATGTCGTAGGCCTCGTCGAACGTGATCCCCCATTCCTGCAGCTTGGTCGCCGTCAGCCGCGACACGCTGAACTCGCTGTCGTACGCGATGCCGATCTCGAGGTTCTCGCACAGCGGCCGGAACGCGAGCTCCGGGCGGGTTGCCATCTGCAGATGGATCTCGCCGCGCTCGGACGCGCTCCGGATCACCGGCCGCAGCTTCGCTTGCGCGTCCGCCAGGCGCGCCGGAATGGCGTGCCCGACCACGGCGCTCGCCTGGTGCTTCAGCGTCGCGTGCCGATCGGCCGGCTTCGCGCCGGCGTATTCCCGAAACAGGTTGTGCAGGTTGACGACGTTCGACGGGGCGTCCGGCTGCACGAGGCGGCCCCGCTCGCTTTCGTAGATCCACGCGCGCGTGTCGCCGGCCGCGCGCAGCGCGGCCATCAGCCGTTCGGCGAAGATCTGTTGGGTGGGCGGCTTGCGGAAGCGGTCGAGGAGGCGCGTGACGAAATCGGTGAGCATCGTGTGTGAGCGGGTCGGGTTCGCGTCCGTCGACGCGCACCGGCGAGGAAGTGGCGCAGGGCGGGCTCGCTGCACAGTGATATCGGCCGGCCGCGCGAATTTCTTGAAGACCGGGCGTGGCCGATCGCGCTGCCGGCCTTGTCCGGCGGGCGTTCGCGCCGCCGCACCCCCTCCGGCGGCCGGCTCGCCGACCGCAATCCGGCGGCCGACCGGCCCGCGACGTGTAAACTGCTGCCTTTTTTGACGGTAGCAGCATGGTGCAAGCCCCCCAGCGCACGGCATTGAGCGGCCCGACGCTCGTTCGCCTGCTCGCGCGGCTGGCGGACGCCGACGTGCCCGAATCCCGGCAGACGCTCGCGGACCGGCTGAGCCAATGGCTCGGCTGGACGGACGCGATTTCGCTGTCCTCGGCGCTGAACGGCAGTCCGCCCGCGGTCGCGGCCGGCGGCGCGCGCCCGGCCGGCGGCGACGCGGAGCGCGAGTGCGCGCGCGTGCGCCACGCGCTGGCGCAGGCGATGATGGTTGCCCGCCCGGCCGGCGCGAGCCGCCGCAACGGCGCGCGGCAGGCGCCGCCGGCAGGCGGGATGGCCGATAACGCGGACTATGCGGATTTCCGGCAGCGCTATCTGACCCTGCAGCAGGAGATGGAAACGGCGATCGGCAACCTTCGCGGCCGCCTGCGCGTCGCGCTGGCGGCGAGCACGCCCGGCATGGCGCGGCTCGCGACGCTCGACGCGATCATGGAGCGGGTGCTCGGCGCACGCGAACGCAGCCTGCTGGCCACCGTGCCGGCGCTGCTCGGCACGCACTTCGAGCGGCTGCGCGCGGCGGAGCAGCAGGCGCTGGCCGACGCGCAAGACCCGGAACATCGGGAAAACCCGCAAGACCCCGAGCATCCGGCCGTCACGCCCGGCGCGTGGCTGGACGTGTTCCGCAATGACATGCAGAGCGTGCTGCTCGCCGAACTCGAAATCCGGTTTCAAACGGTGGATGGGCTGCTCGCGGCCCTTCGCGCCAGCTAAGAAGAAGTTATGTCCAGAATTCGCATTGATCTCGTTGTATTTATGGCCGGCCTGGTCGCCGTGTGCTGGATCGGCGCCGGTTATGTCGCATCGAATCCGCCGGCGGCGGTCGTCACGCTGCTGATCGCCGCGTGCTATCTCGCGGGCGCGGCCGAACTGCTGCGCTACCGCCAGGCGACCGCGACGCTCGCCGGCGCCGTCAACGGCCTGTCCGGGCCGCCGCCGGCGCTCGACGCGTGGCTCGATACGCTGCACCCGAGCCTGCGCGGCGCGGTGCGCGCGCGCATCGAGGGCGCCCGCGCGGCGCTGCCGGGGCCGTCGCTGACGCCGTACCTGGTCGGCCTGCTCGTGCTGCTGGGGATGCTCGGCACGCTGCTCGGGATGGTCGTGACGCTGAAGGGCACCGGGGCCGCGCTGGAAAGCGCGACCGATCTCGATGCGATCCGCGCTTCGCTGATCGCGCCGGTCAAGGGCCTCGGGTATGCGTTCGGCACGTCGATCGCCGGCGTGGCGACCTCGGCGATGCTCGGGCTGCTGTCCGCGCTGGTGCGCCGCGATCGGCTCGATGCGTCGCAGCAGCTCGACGCGAAGGTCGCGACGACGCTGCGGGTCCATTCGCACGCGCATCAGCGCGAGGCGTCGTTCCAGCTACTGCAGAAGCAGGCCGACGCGATGCCGGTGCTGGTCGAGCGGCTGCAGACGATGATGACCGCGATCGACGCGCGCAGCGCGGCGCTGCACGAACAGCAGATCGCGAGCCAGCAGGCGTTCTTCGACCGGACGGAGCAGGCTTATGCGCGGCTCGCGTCGTCGGTCGGCCAGTCGCTGCAGGACAGCGCCGCCGAGAGCGCGCGCGTGGCCGGCGCGGCGCTGCAGCCGGTGATGGAAACGACGATGGCCGGGCTCGCACGCGAAATGACCGTGCTGCGCGACGCCGTCACGCACGCGGTCGAGCGGCAGCTGGACGGCCTGTCGAGCGGCTTCGAAGCAACCACCGCCAACGTGACCGGCATCTGGAACCGCGCGCTCGACGAGCATCGGCGCTCGAGCGAGGCCGCGGCCGGCCATCTGCATGCCGCGCTCGGACAGTTCACCGACACGTTCGCGCAGCGTTCGACCGATCTGCTCGACGGCGTCGCGACGCGCCTCGAAGCGACCGAGCAGCGCATGGCCGACGGCTGGCAGCACGCGCTCGCGCGGCAGGAGCAGGTCGGAGAAACGCTGGCCGGCCACAACGCGCGCGCGCTGGAGGCTGCCGCCGCGACGTTCGAGCAGCATTCAGCGTCGCTGCTGCGCACGATCGGCGAGTCGCACACGGGGCTGCAGGGCGAACTCGCGTCGCGCGACGAACAGCGGCTGGCCGCGTGGCGCGAATCGCTCGCGGCGATGGCCGCCGCGATGCGCGACGACCTCGCGCAGACGAGCGCACATCATGCGAGCCGTCAGCAGGCGATCTGCGACGCGCTCGCGCAAACGGCAACCGATATCGGCGCGCAGACGTCGACGTTCGAACAGCATTCGGCATCGCTGCTGCATACGATGCGCGAGTCGCACGCAAACCTGCAGACTGAACTGGCGTCGCGCGACGAACAGCGTCTCGCGGCATGGAGCGCTTCGCTTGCGGAGATGGCGGCGAAGCTGCGCGACGAATGGGCGCAGACGAGCGCGAACCACACGAACCGCCAACAGGCGATCTGCGATGCGCTCGCGCAAACGGCAACCGATATCGGCGCGCAGACGTCGACGTTCGAACAGCATTCGGCATCGCTGCTGAATACGATGCGCGAGTCGCACGCAAACCTGCAGACTGAACTGGCGTCGCGCGACGAACAGCGTCTCGCGGCATGGAGCGCTTCGCTTGCGGAGATGGCGGCGAAGCTGAGCGACGAATGGGCGCAGACGAGCGCGAACCACATGGGCCGTCAGCAGGCGATCTGCGACGCGCTCGCGCAAACGGCAACCGATATCGGCGCACAGACCACGGCGTTCGAACAGCATTCGGCATCGCTGCTGAACACGATGCGCGACTCGCACGCGAACCTGCAGACGGAACTGGCGTCGCGCGACGAACAGCGTCTCGCCGCATGGAGCGCTTCGCTTGCAGAGATGGCGGCGAAGCTGCGCGACGAATGGGCGCAGACGAGCGCACAGGCCGCGAGCCGCCAGCAGGACATCTGCGACACGCTCGCCCGCACCGCGAACGACATCACCGCGCAGGCGCAGTCGCACGCGAGCGACACGATCGCCGAAATCTCCCGGCTCGTGCAGGCCGCGTCGGAGGCGCCGAAGGCCGCGGCCGAGGTCGTCGCCGAGCTGCGCCAGCGCCTGTCCGACAGCATGGTGCGCGACACCGCGATGCTCGACGAGCGCAGCCGCCTGCTGGCCACGCTCGAGACGCTGCTCGACGCGGTCAATCACGCGTCGACCGAACAACGCGGCGCGGTCGACGCGCTCGTGCGCACGTCGGCCGACCTGCTGGATCGCGTCGGCGCGCGTTTCAACGATACGGTCGATGCAGAAACCCGCAAGCTCGATGCGGTGGCCGCGCAGGTCACCGCGGGCGCCGTCGAGGTCGCGAGCCTCGGCGACGCGTTCGGGATGGCCGTGCAGGTGTTTGGCGAATCGAACGACAAGCTGCTGACGCATCTGCAGCGCATCGAGGCCGCGCTGGAGAAATCGCTCGCGCGCAGCGACGAGCAGCTCGAATACTACGTCGCGCAGGCGCGGGAAGTGATCGACCTGAGCATGATGTCGCAGAAGCAGATCGTCGAAGATCTGCAGCAGCTCGCCGGCCGGCGCGCGTCCGTCGGAGCGTAACGCATGCACGACGAAATCGACGGCGGCACGGAATCGGCCGCGCCGGTCTGGCCCGCCTTCGCCGACCTGATGTCGGTGCTGCTCGGCGCGTTCGTGCTGATCCTCGTCGGCGTGATCGGCATGCAGCTGCAGCTCACCTCGAAGCTCGAGGAGGCGATCAAGCAGCGCCAGCAGGAGGCGCAGCAGCGCAAGACGCTCGAACAGGCGCTCGCGGGGCCGCTCGCGGCCGGCCGCGTGACGCTCGTGAACGGACGCATCGGCATTGCCGGCAACGTGCTGTTCGCGCTGAACTCCGACCAGTTGCAGCCTGAAGGGAAGGACCTGCTGAAGACGCTGGCCGGTCCGCTGTCCGCGTATCTGAAGACGCGCGACGAGATCCTGATGGTCAGCGGCTTCGCCGACGATCAGCAGGTGCACGCCGGCAACCGCCTGTTCGCGGACAACTGGGAGCTGTCGGCGAAGCGCGCGCTGACCGTGACGCGCGCGTTCATCGACGCGGGCGTGCCCGCAGCGTCGGTATTCGCGGCCGCGTTCGGCTCCGAGCAGCCGGTCAGCTCGAACGCGGACGACGCCGGGCGCGCGAAGAATCGCCGTGTCGAGATCGCGCCGGTGCCGCGCAAGTCGGCGTCGAACGGTGGCCGCCGTGAACCGTGACGCGACGCGCGCCCGCGCGATGCTCGATGCGTGGCGCGCAACCGGCGCCGATCGGCTGGACCCCGTGCGCTTTCATCGGATCGACGCGCTGGAGCGGCGCGCGGCCGGCCATGACGGTGATGCGCGACGCTTGCTGGACGCGCGGCTCGACGCGCTGCTGGCCGGGTACGCAGGCGATGTCGAGCGCGCCGGCGCGCACGCGGACGACGCGAACGAACCGGACGACGTCGCGCAGGCGAGGCCGGCGGGCAGCGCGCTCGCGGGGCTGGTGACGCACATCGCGCGCGATGCACAGGCGGACCGGGCCGGGATCGACCCGGCGCTGATCGACTATTTCAGGGAGACCTGGTCGAAGGTCCGCACCGAGAAGCAGTATCGTCAGGCGCTCGACCAGGTGCCGCGCAACGCCGGCCCGCTCAATTCGAGCAGCCTCGTGCACCGGTCGCTGTCGCTGATGCGCGACCTGTCGCCCGGGTATCTGCAGCAATTCCTGTCGTATGTGGACGCGCTGGCGTGGCTCGAAGACCTCGCCGGCGGCGGCGCGCAGGCGGAGAAGGAAGCGCCGCGCGCGAAGGGCGTGAAGAAGGGCGCGCGGAGCAAGGCGCGATAGCGCGCGGCGGCGTGCCGGGGCGCTCAGCCCGGCGCGACGGGCTGCAGGATCGCCGCGCGCAATGCGTGCAACGCTTGCGCCAGCGCGTCGGCGAACGGCGGGTGCGCCGCGATGCCCGCCGCGTCGAGACGGCTGCCGAGGATCGGGAGCGCGATCGAGGCTTCGTTCACGACGCGAGCGGACATCACCGACAGCGTTTCCTTCAGCGCCGCGTCGGCGTGCGTCGCGCGCGGCGACGCGTTGAGCACCGCCACCGGCTTGTGCACGAACGCTTCGCACCCGACCACCCAGTCCAGCGCGTTCTTCATCACGCCGGTCACGCCGTGCGCGTATTCCGGACTTGCGATCAGCACCCCGTCGGCCGCGTTCAACCGGTCGATGAAGTTGCGCACCGGTTCGGGCGTCGGGTGCTCGACGTCGGGATTGAAGAGCGGGAACTGTCCGAGATGCAGGAACCGGGCGACATGTATGTCCGGCGGCGCAACGGCGGCCGCGGCGTCGAGCAGCGCCGCGTTGCAGGAACACGCGCGGAGGCTGCCGCACAACGCGACGATCTCCATGCGCGGGGAAGTTGAGGTGCGAGGTTCGATCGGCATCGGTGAGCGCCGGGAAGGCGGCTGCGTTGGGTGGGAACCGGGCGGATTATCGCATCGGGGCGGCGGGATGACTGCCCAAGCAGCGGATCATGATTTCCGATTTATCGATAAATCGCGCATTAGTCGTCGAATTGAATCTAATCAATTCTGAATGCGCGATGTCATGAATCGGTAAATATGACTTTGATGCTGATGGTGTTTTGATTTCAATCGGTATTTATTTACCGATTGATTTGGCTATGATGCCGGCGGCATCCCGGAGCCGGTTCCTTGACCCGGGTTCGATTGACTTGCGAATCTCCGTGACGATTTAAAAGAACGCCAAATGCCGGCGGATGCTTATGAATTTCCTTTCGATTTGTTATATTTGCGGCGCGTTCGGCGGCTGAGAGACCGTAACAAACGGGCGCATCGCGGGTCAGGCATTCGCCCCGCCCGATAACAAAGAGGTTAATCATGAGTTTCGCGGAAAACAGGGGCGCGGGCGGGATTGCCGGCGGCGCCGTCCCGGCCTCGGCGGGTGGCCTGGCGAGTCTGGGTTCGATTGCCGGCATGGCGGGGCAGCTCGGCGCGCTGACCGGCATGCCGGGCGCGGGATTGCTCGGCGGCGCGGCGAGCGCCGTCCGGCTCGCGCAGACCGGGATGGCGATGCTGGGCAAGACCCCCGAATCGATCGCCGACGCGCTCAACGGCCTGGCGGGCGCGCGCCCGCAACTGACCCAGGAAAACCGCTACGTCACGCTCGAAACGCCGCTGGGCGACGACGTGCTGCTCGTCAACGCCGCCGTGATCGACGAGCACGTCAACCAGCTGCCGGAGATCCACCTCGACCTGCTGTCCCACCGGAACAACATCGGGCCCGAGCAGATCGTCGGCCAGCGCGTAAAGGTCGTGCTGGATCCGCAGAGCAAGAATTTCAGCCTGACGAAGGTCGTGGCCGCGTCCACCGAGACCGACGAGCGCCGCTACTTCGACGGCTATGTTGCGTCGTTCGGCAAGGTCGGCAACTCCGGCACGGTCACGCGCTACGAGATGTCGGTCGTGCCGTGGCTCTGGTTCCTCACGCGTTCGACGGACTGCCGGATCTTCCAGAACCAGACGCCGCAGGATCTCCTGCGCGGGATCTTCCAGGAAATGGGCTTCGCGGATTTCGAATTCGACATCCGCGGCAAGCAGTCGCCGCTCGAATACATCGTGATGTACGACGAGTCGTACTACCACTTCTGTGCGCGGCTGATGGAGCAGGAAGGGCTCGTCTGGACGTTCCGCTTCGAGAAGGACAAGCATGTCCTCGTGATCGGCGACAGCAATTCGCTGTTCCGTCCGATCCCGCAAGCCGAGACGATCTCGTACTACGCCGACAGCGCGGCCAGCGAACTGAACGGCATCGATCGCTGGGACGAGGCGTTCAGCTTCCGGGTCGGCAAGATCACGTTCCGCGACTTCAACTACAACCAGCCGTCGTCGTCGCTGATGCACGTCGAGGTGCCGACCGTCAACCTCAAGCACGACAACATTCAGGCGACCGAACGTTATCAGTTCCACTCGCTGTACGACCACGGCGAGGACGGCGAGCGCTACGCGCGCTATGCGATGGAAGCCGAAGAGGCGCAGGCGCGGCGTTTCAACGGCGGCGGCTATGCGCGCGGGATGACGACGAACGGCCGCTTCACGCTCGTCAACCACGCGTCGTCCTCCTACAGCGGCAAGGAGTTCGTGATCCTGCGCGTGCGCCATCAGGCGGTCAACGACTACACGCGCCAGGGCGCCGAGCTGCCGTATCACAACACGTTCACGTGTTTGCCGTTCGACATTCCGTTCCGGCCGGAACGGCGCACCCGCAAGCCGTCCATGCACGGCACGCAGTCGGCGATCGTGGTCGGGCCGAAGGGCGAGGAAATCCATACCGACGGCAGCCGCGTGAAGCTGCATTTCCTGTGGGATCGCCGCGGCAAGCGCGACGGCTCCGACTCGATGTGGGTGCGCGTGTCGCAGCCGTGGGCCGGCAAGGGCTGGGGCGGCTCCGCGATTCCCCGCATCGGGCAGGAGGTGATCGTCGCGTTCAACGAGGGCGATCCGGACAACCCGGTCGTCGTCGGCCGCGTGTTCAACGGCGAATCGGGCAACCCGTATCACGGCACCGGCGGCCAGACGATGGGGCTCAAGAGCCAGACGCACAAGGGGCAGGGCTCGAACGAGCTGCGGTTCTCCGACGTCGACGGCTCGCAGGAGTTCTTCATGCATGCGCAGAAGGACATGAACACCGTCGTCAAGGACAACGAGTCGCATACGGTCGAAGGCGGCGCGCGGAAGGTGTCGGTGCTGAAGGGGGATGAGACGAAGCATGTGGCGCAGGGCAACATGACCGAGATGGTCGCGCTCACGCGATCGTCGACCGCCAACGTGATCAACACCAACGCGGTCGCGAGCAAAGCCGGCCCCGGCATGCAGAGCCACCTGGCGAGCGACGGCATCGAGCATCGCGTCGGCGACAGCGTCGTGATCCTGACGCCGGGCGGCGTCACGCTGACGCACGGGGCGTCCACGATTCGCATCGAGGCGAGCGGCATCTACATCGACGGTCCGGTGATTCACCTGAACCAGGGCGCGTCGTCGGGGCCATCGGCGCCGGCAGCCAGTGGGGCCGGTGGCGCAGGTCCTGCTGCGGCGGAAGGCGGAGCGGCCGGCGCAGGTGCGGCCGGCGTCGGCGCGGCTGCGGGATCGGCCGCGCCCCCGGTGCAAACGGGACTCGGTCACGACGTCGACCAGCTTGCCGCGAAATCACCGGGTCTGCAGGGCGACCTGAAGAAGCTCAAGGACGACGGCTGGAAAATCAAGTACGGCGAGCCGGGAGGCGGTTCGTTTGCGAGGCGCGAGAACCAGACCATCACGCTGGACGGCAGCTTCAAGGGCAATACGGCGGGAACCACGCAAACCCTGGCGCATGAGGTCGGGCACGCGACCTACGGGTTCCAGGCTGACTATTCGTCGAAAACCGCCTACGTCAATGGCACACTGGCGGACGAAGGTGCAGCCACGATGAACAACATCAAGGCCCGGCGCGAAATTCTCGCGAACGGCGGCGCGGATATCGGCATTGCCGGCAACAGCGCCAATCATGCGGCGTACAACAAGGCATACGACCAGTTCCTGAAGGATGGCAATGCCGACGCCGCCCGGCAGGCGATCGGCGCGCAATTCGGCAGGGGCGAAATCACGTCGAACACGAAGCAACCTTATGCAGAGTATTACGGAGGCTGGTATGACAACAATTTCCCGCCCAAGAAATAACTTGCGACGGGTTCTGATGACGCTTGGCGTGGTGATCTGGCTTGCCGGATGCAGCCGGGCCGATGGAAAAAACGTACAGGATTCACACATGACGCAATCAAAGATGACCCTGTGGCAAGCGATCGACGCGCTGGCGCAGCAGATACCGTTCTCGAAGGCCAAGGTCGAACATGCGCTGTCGACCCGGTTGACCGAGACCGACGAAGAGGGGAATGACGTGTTCCAGTTCTTCAAGAGCACGCCTGTCACGCTGACGGACGGCGTGGTCATCAAGAACGTGGACTTGCGCGTCAAGCGGCAGGGCGCGCATCCGGGATTCATGGTGCTGGAGCTGGGCGGGCCGTGCGTCGGACTCGATGCGGTGCGCGCACGCTACAGCCACCTCGAAATCACCGACGTGCCGCGGGGCCGGTCGCTCGATGAGGCAACGACGCATTCGGCGCAGTTGCCCTGGGGGCAACTGTCGTTCAGCTTCGAGGAGCGCAATCCTGCCTGTCTCGCTTCCGTCTCGTTCAAGCCCAAAAAGCAAGACTGAGTCCGGCGCTCCCTGCGGTGTCCGTGCCATCGCACGGCCGAAGATGCCACGGCGGCTCGCAAATTGACGCGCTGCCGCCGGCACTCTCCTTTCCTGACCGGCAAGCCGGCCTCAAGACCGATTCATCCATCGCGCTTCATCGGATAACCAGCATGACCGATCCAGACAACCGCATCCGTATTCACGAAGGCAGCATCACGCTGCCTGACGGATTCGAGGACCGCACCACCAACCTGTTCGTGCCGGCCGATCCGGCGAACCAGCCGAACCTGAGCGTCGCGCGCGACTGGCTGAAGGACGGCGAGACGCTCGCGCCGTACGTCGACCGGCAGATCGCGCTGCTCAAGTCGCGGCTGCAGGGGCACAAGCTGATCGCGCGGCAAGCAGAACGGCTCGGCCCGGATGACCATCGGGCGCTCGTCGGCGAGCGCATCGACGCGAGCCACCGCAACGGCACGCGCATCGTGTTCCAGCGGCAGGCGGCATTCATCGTTGCGCCGGGGCGCGTGCTGATCTTCACCGCATCGAGCGCCAGGGCCTTCAACGACGAACTGGACGCATTGTGGCGCGCATGGCTCGACGGCTATCGGCCGGCGGACGAAACCGGCGAAGCCGGGCTGGCCTGACGAGGAACGCACACCATGTTCGAGGCCGCACGCGTCACCGATCCGATCGAGCACACCAGCGCGCTCGCGGGTTTCCTGATCGGCGCCGTCATCGGCGTCGCGCTGATCGCCGCGGTCGCGTTCGCGACCTTCACGTGCGGCTTCGGCGTGGCGTTGCTGGCGGGCCTGGTTGCCGGCGTCGGAGCCAGCGCGATCCTGTCGCTAGGAGAGGCGATAGGGAAGATGTTCAGTTCTCCGTCCGGTGCGATCGTCACCGGCTCCGCCAACGTCTTCATCAACGGCAAGCCCGCCGCGTATGCCACGCTGAGCGGTACGGCTTGCGACAAGCACAATCCGGTGCCGCTCGTCGCGCAGGGTTCGACCAACGTCTTCATCAACGGGCGGCCCGCCGCGCGCAAGGACGACAAGATCACGTGCGGCGCGGCGATCGGCGACGGCTCGCACGATACGTTCATTCACGGCGGCACGGAAACCTACCTGCCGGTGGACGACGAGGTGCCGCCGTGGCTCCGTACCACGGTCGACTGGGCATTCGCGCTGGCCGGGCTGGTCGGCGGGCTCGCCGGCCTCGTGAAGGCTGCCGGCGGACTGTCGCGCGCGGTCCTGCCGTGTGCGGCGAAGTTCATCGGCGGCTTCGTGCTCGGAGAGGCCGTGGGGCGCTATGTGGCTGGGCCCGCGATCAATCGCGCGATCGGCGGGATGTTCGGCAATCCTGTCGACGTCACGACCGGGCGCAAGATCCTGCTCGCCGAATCGGAAACCGATTACGTCATTCCGGCTCCCCTGCCGGTCGCGATCAAGCGCTTCTATTCGAGCGGCCTCGACCACGTCGGCACGCTCGGCCGCGGCTGGGTGCTGCCGTGGGACCTGCGGCTGCAGGCGCGCGACGGGCGGCTCTGGTACACGGATGCGCAGGGGCGCGAAAGCGGGTTTCCGCTGGTTCGCAAGGGGCAGTCGTCGTTCAGCGAGAGCGAGCAGCGCTATCTGACCTGCACGCCCGACGGGCGTTACGTGCTGCACGACGTCGGCGAAACGTATTACGACTTCGGACGGCTCGATCCCGACACGGACCGGATCGCGTGGGTGCGCCGCATCGAGGACCAGGCCGGGCAGTGGACGCAGTTCGAGCGCGACAGTCAGGGGCGCGTGCGCGAGATTCTCACCTGCGGCGGCATGCAGGCGGTGCTCGATTACGAGGCGGTCCACGGCCGGCTCGCAACGGTCACGCTTGTCCACGGTGACGAGCGCCGTCTCGCCGTCGCCTATGGATACGACGACAACGGTCAGATGGCGTCGGTGACGGACGCGAACAACGCGGTCGTGCGCCGCTTTACATACGCCGACGGCTTGATGACGAGCCACACGAACGCGCTGGGATTCGTGTCGAGCTACAAGTGGGCGGCGATCGGCGGGCAGCCGCGCGTCGTCGCGACGCAGACCAGCGAGGGCGAGCACTGGACGTTCGAATACGACCTCGACGCGCGGGAGAGCCGCGTTCGCCATCTCGACGGACGTTCGGCGCGCTGGCGTTACGACGCGCAGTTCCAGGTCGTCGAATGCACGGATCTCGACGGCGCGCAGTACCGGATCGAGTACAACGATGCCGGCATGCCGATTGCGTTCATGCTGCCTGGCGAGCGCAAGGTCGCGCTGGAATACGACGATGCGGGGCGCATCGTCGCCGAGACCGATCCGCTCGGGCGCACGACGCGCACACGGTACGACGGCAACAGCCTGCGTCCGGTGGAAATCACCGCACCGGACGGCGGCGTCTGGCAGGCGGAATACGATCGTCAGGGGCGCTTGGTGCTCAGCTGCGATCCGCTTGGCCGGACCAACCGGTACGAGTATCCCGACGGGCTGACGTCGCAACCCGCCGCGCATGTCGATGCGCGCGGCGGGCGCAAGGCGCTGGCGTGGAACCGGCTCGGTCAGCTCGTCGCGTACACGGATTGCTCGGGGAAGACCACGCGCAGCGAGTTCGACGCGTTCGGATTGCCGGTTGCAACGGAAAACGCGTTGGGGCAGCGCGTCTCGTACGCGATGCGGCCGACCGGCGAACCGGTGCGCATTGCCTATCCGGACGGCAGCGAGGAGTCCTTCGAATACGATGCGGCTGGGCTAGTCGTGCGACATGTCGGATTGGGCGGACGCATCCGGCAATCGATCCGCAATGCGCGTGGCCAGTTGCGCGAAGCGATCGATCCGGCGGGGCGCCGGCTCGTGTATCGCTACGATGCCGAAGGGCGGCTGTTCGAGCTGCTGAACGATCATGCGCGCTATGCGTTCGCCTATGACGCGGGCGGGCGTTTGCTGTCCGAAACGCGGCCGGATGGCGTGAAGCGGCGCTTCGACTATGACGATGCCGGCGGGCTTCGGGAGCTGACGATCGTCGGTGCGGCTGATGAGACGGCGCGTCGTGATGCGGAGGCTGTTCGGGTGCTTCGCTTCGAGCGCGACCTGATGGGGAATCTCACGGCGCAGCACACGCCGACCGACGTGACCCGCTACGAGCGTGATGCGGGAGACCGGCTGCTTGCAGTCGAGCGGATGCCGACCGATGCGGGTGTCGCGCTCGGTATCGAGCCGGATGCGGTCAGGTTCGAATACGACGCGGGCGGGCGGCTGATTGCCGAGCATGGCGTGAACGGCACGGTCGGGTACGCGCTGGACGAGCTGGACAACGTGTCGACGCTGTCGTTGCCGCATGAGCAGACGCTGCAGATGCTGCGGTACGGCTCGGGCCACGTGCACCAGATTCGCTGCGGCGACCAGGTGGTCAGCGATTTCGAACGGGACGACCTGCATCGCGAGATCTTGCGGACGCAAGGGCGTTTGATAGAACGATCGGGTTATGACTTGCTGGGACGCAAGTTGTGGCAGGCGGCTGGGTTGTCGCCGGAGACGACCGCCCGGATGCGTGGGCAGTTGTGGCGCAATTACCGCTACGACGCGGCCGGCGAACTGACGGAGATGAGCGACAGCCTGCGGGGCAGCACGCAATACAGCTACGACCCGGCGGGGCAGTTGATGCGGCAGTATCGTATGGCGGACCGGCATCTCGAGGAATTCGCGTGGGATGCGGCCGGCAATTTGCTGGATGACGGGCAGCGTCGCAGCCGCGGATATGTGGAAGGCAACCGGCTGCGGATGTGGCAGGACTTGCGGTTTGCGTATGACGCGTTCGGAAATCTTGCGACGAAACAGCGGGGGCCGAATCGAACGCAGCGGTTTGGCTACGATGGGCAGGATCGGTTGATTGCCGTGCGGACGGAGGATGCGAGCGGGGTGGTCGAAGCGCGGTTCGAATACGACCCGCTTGGCCGGCGCACGGCGAAGACCGAAACTTACTTCGATCATCGTGGCGTCGAGCTGCGCGCGGAGCGCAAGCGGTTCGTGTGGGAAGGGTTGAGGCTCGCGCAGGAGATTCGCGAAACCGGCGTCAGCAGCTATGTCTACAGCCCGGACGCGCCGTATGCGCCGGCAGCGCGTGTCGACGCTGTAATCGCGGATGCGGTTGCCGCGGTTGCGATCGAGAAGGCGAAACACGCGGCACGGGTCTACCATTTTCATACGGATCTGGTCGGCGCGCCGCTGGAGGTGACGGACGAGGCGGGAGAGGTCGCGTGGGCCGGGCGGTATTCGGCGTGGGGGAAGGTTGACGCCGGGGATCGGCAACTGGCGGCGCCGCGTACAGAGCAGCCGTTGCGGTATGCGGGGCAGTATGCTGATGACAGTACCGGGCTGCATTACAACACGTTCCGGTTTTATGACCCGGATGTGGGGAGGTTCGTTAATCACGATCCGATTGGGGTGCTGGGTGGAGAGAATCTGTATGCTTTTGCACCAAACGCGACTGGATGGATCGATCCGTTGGGTTGGTGCTCGACAGTTCTTGGCAAAAATATGGGAGCCCGCACCGGCGACGGCATGGCGAACCATCATCTCATCCCCGAAGAGTTGATGAAGCATCCCGATTTCGCGGCTATGTTCAAGCGCCTCCGAAGTATGGGCTTTGATGGCGACGGTGCTTCGAATGGTACGTTCTTGCCGGGCAGTTCCGGACTCGCGAAGGACATGGGGCTGCCTGGGCACTGGTCGAATCACAGTCAATACACTGCTGCTGTCGAGGCCGAGCTGAAAAAGCTCAATCAGCAGTTCCTCGCTGGACGGCTCAGTGACACGCAACTCGCTCTCGGTGTCGGGCGCATCCAAAATATGGCGCGAGAGGGGCTTGAGACGGGGAAGTATGTAATTGATGTAATAACTGGAAGGCTACTTTGATGGATGCTCGATTTTATGTCGTTCAATATCGTCCGGGTGAGTTTGGGTGCCCGCACTTCTTGTCGGGAGCAGTAAATCGCGACGAGTGGGAGTGGCCAATGTATGTTGGCGATCCATTCAGCGTAGCAGTGGAGCACGATTACATATATCAGCTTTCGGACTCTAAGGATTCGGTTGATTTTGATTTTTACGGAAGTCAAACGAATTTTGTTTCAGAGAAGTTTTTGCAAGTGTGTGACGCGATGAAGGTTCGCTATCGTGCAATCCCATTGCGGATTACGTACGATGGTAAAGACGTTGGAGATAAGCGCTATTCGATATTTCTTCCGGCGGAACACGTTGAGTTTCTTGACCGAAGTAGTTCTGAATTTTCGGAAGATAGGGATATGGAAACAGGGGAAATTGCCGAGAACAATCTTTTTCCTGGTGCTCCAATGTACAGCTGGATCAAGAGATTTGTTCCCCGTGATGATTGTGCGTCAACCTTGTTTCGGAGTGTCGAGATAATGGAGCTTGTTTGTAATGAGAATTTCAAGGAGGAGGCAGAGCGGGCGGCGTTGAAGGGTATCGATTTTATTCCAATCGATAGCAACTATATTTATGACCCGTGGGGCGAGGCTTCATAGGACTATGTTGTTGTTCACGGTTCTCCCGATGCATTTTGTCGAGATCGATCTTGCAGTCGAGCGGACGTCGACCGATGCAGGTGTTGCGCTCGGTATCGAGCCGGATGCGATGAGGTTCGAATACGACAAGGGCGGCTGATTGTCGAGCATGGCGTGAACGGCACGGTTGGATACGTATTGGAGAGTTGGACAACGCGCCGACGCTGTCATTGCCGCACAAGCAGATACTGCAGACGCTGCGATACGGCTCGGGGCACGTGCACCAACTATGTCAGGTGCTGAATTGAAAAATATCGTTTTCGTGCCATCGAAATCGACCGAGGAGTCGGTGGAATTTTATGTCAATGAGCTGGCGCTGTTCGAGGTTGGCGAGGATCTTGGTCGAGGGAATGTATTTCTTCGATATGCCCGAAGCGAGGATTTTTATTTGATGCTATCTCTGGAATTGAGTGTGCGAGAAGGCGATGCGCCGATATTCTCTGTTGGGATTGGTGACTGTTTGGGTGAATATAATCGTTTAAAGAGCGTTAATTTCAAAAATGGAGCGGAAATCCTCTCGAATCCGGGATTTGTGGAGTGGCCGCTGGGTAAATTTGTGAAAATGAGGGATCCCGCTGGAAATGTATTTGATTTGAGTGAATGGTATATATAGGGTGATAGGCGTGTCGGCGAGATGGGGAGGTTGTGTGAGGTGACCAATATTCGGCGTGAGATGTGGTGGGCGGTGGGCGGTGATTGATAAAGTATGCTGAGAGCAGATATCTTTGTGCCAACAGTTTCCGTGGACGAGCAGGTTGGATTCTATGTGAAAGAATTGTGCCTTTTCGTCGTTTCGCAAGACTACGGTATGGGCGAAATTCTGCTTCGGCATATTGATTGTCCATCGTTTTGTTTGCAACTTCAACCAAACCGAAGTCCGTCTGGCGATTGGCCAATCTTTTGCATGTCGACGGAAGATTGTCGCTCGGAATTCGCACGCCTTTCGGTGGTAGCCTTCCAGAAGGGAGGGCTTGTTCATGATGCAGGGACAGTTGCTCCGCCGTGTGAATATCCCCTCGGTCAAACCACCTCGTTACGGGACGCAAGCGGCATCTGTTTCTGATTACCGAATGGCATCCGAGCGTGCTGTGAGGTTCGCGGGCCGATGTATTGGAAGTAGGCGGAAAAGCATAGGTAACACATCAGGTGGAAGGAAGCGGTCGTAGTGGAAGATCCGTTTTGCAGCCCGCTGTGCAATGGTGAAGCCTGAAATTTGAACAGGACGTGGCATGCCTCTGCTCTTTTTGAGGAATTTCGATCGCGCGCGCGAAGTGCTCCAGTACGCGACAGACCACGGTCCGAAGGCCTTGGTCACTCACGACCCGGCGCGCCAGCCGGATCGCGGTTATTTCACGGTTGTGGACGGGCACTACTACGGCGTCTTTGCGACCCATGCGGGACCGGTAGGCGTTTCGCGACGCACAGCAATGGATGCTGTGCGAAAACCAGGTGCTGACGGAAATGAGGTCGTTGCCCGACGGCCGGAAACGATTCGTGGTGACGATACGGAGCGAGCGCGTGCTGGATGTCGTATATCAACCATCCGGCATCGCCGTCGACAACTGGTCCGACGATGAATGCATGATCGACTTCTTCGCTTGGTTGCACGACGGAATGTCGAGTGGGGCACTTGGCCGGTTTGTCTCGTTTTACACGCTGTCGGCGTGAAGTTCCGGACATAGCGCTTCAGGTGTCTTTCCGCAAGCGTATCGGCGATTCCGTTTGGAATGCACGACAGTCATGGCCCGGTCCAGCTTGCCGGCGACAACCGGCCCCTGATTGTTTGGCCACGGTCGTGCTTGCTCCCGGCAAGATGGAATGAGCGTCCGGCGCATCGCCGTTCGGCGGCACGCGAACCGGCCACTCCGGCCAGCGCGCCGACGTGCGAACTGATCGATCGTGTGCAATCGCCGGCCCGTCGGTCATGCCGACCACCTCCGCAAATTCCCCCATCGTCCACCCCGTCCCAAGCAACAGCCGCCGCGTATGCAACGCACCGTGCACGTCATCCGGCACGCACTCCCCGAGATAACGCAATTTCCGTCCTTCGATATCGACGAACCCGTGCTGAAACTCCCGCGCGAGCATCGTCCACAGCCGCGCGGCTCCGACCGACTGCCGCGCGCCGCTGATCAGGCACAGCCCGGCGTCGAGCCCCCACCGATACAGCGTGGTCGCGAGCCCCTTGCGCTGGAACGAAGCGCGAAATTTGGAATGCGGCGCCCGCAAATATCGATCCGCGCGACGGGGAATTTCGGGCAAGCGATTGAACACCGTATACCCGGCGAGCTGCCGGGTTACCGGATCTTCGACATAGAGAAAATATTCGCCGTCCGCCTCACGATGGCGGACGATCAGGCCCGACGCGCCGAGCGCGACGGCCGGCAGGCCGTGCAGGCGGTGGCCCGGTTGATGGAGACGAGCGTGGAGCGTATCCAGCTCATCGTCGATGCTGTTCTGGCAATGCTGTACGTCGATGCGCATGGCAAAGGGAGATCGTGTCGAGCGTGTCGAATGAATGGGTCATGGCGATGGAAAACGGAGGAAGCGGCCCCGCGGCTCGGCAAGCGAGCCGGGGCCGCCAATCAGCTGGGGATGTGCTGGAAACCGGCGGCGATCGCGGCGAGGCCCGCGACGCAGAGAACGATCAGGATCAGGACTTTGTGTATCACGCCTCTTTCCTCATGAATGCGCGGCGCCGGCGGGCGGCGTCGCGGAGACGGTGAACGGCGGGCCGGAACCCGCGCGGCCGTCGCGCAGGGCGACGGTCGGAATGTCCGAACGATGCAAGCGGCGCAAGCAAGCAGCCAGGCGAGCCGACACGCACGCGGACGGCACGCACCATACGCGATCATCGTGCATTCGGCAATCCCGTAGTCCGAAAAAGCGTCGATTTACCGTGTTTGGCGACAATTGGCCGCAAGTTGGTTATTTTTGAGATGATTTTGGCAGGCGAAGGCGCCTGCATCGCGGCCGGCGGACGACCGCCTTGCGAGACTGCGGTCCGCCCGGGCCGGCGGCACGTCAACCCGCCAGCTGCTGCACGAATACGCGCCGGATCCGCGCGAACAGCCCATGCTCGGCGATCCACGCCGCATACGCGCGATAGTCCGGATCGCGCATCAGGTGACGCTCCTCGGTCTTCGCGCGCAGGAAGTAGATCAGGTTGACCGCGACGAGCGCCGCGCAATGCGCGAGCGCGACCTGCCAGCCGAGCGGCTCGACGAACGGCACCGAGATCATCCAGTACGACAGGTTCTTCGTGATGTAGGCCGGATGCTTCGTGAAGCGGTACGGGCCGGACGTGATGATCCCGCGGTTGGTCAGGTTCGAGAAGCGCAGGCCGAACGAGATCGTCGACAGCGCGTAGCACAGCAGCAGCGCGATGATCGTCGCGCCCCAGACCACGCGGATCGCCGGCGCGGAGAGCAGCCAGTTGTCCCAGAACATCGAGCCTTCGTAGCGGATGTAATTGTTTGAGATCAGCGACCAGAACGGCTGGTAGCAGATCAGCGCGGCGAGCCAGCCGAGCGTCGTCGGCTCGACGGTGCGCACGTGGCTGTCGAGGACGCGGAACGTGCACAGGTAGCCGACGGTGCCGAACATCAGGTCCATCGTGAACGACAGGTCGTACATGAACACGAACAGTGCGAGCGACATCGGCGCATGCATCGCGTTCGCGAGCGACGCGCTCAGGTGGTCGGCGTCCTTCGACAGGTAGACGGTCATCAGCGGCAGGAAGAACGCCTTGACCATCCACCCGGCGAGCATCTCGCGCACCGGCCGCCAGCTTGCGGGCTGCTCGCCGCGAAACAGGAAGCGTCCCCACAGCAGGTAGGCGTCGTCGGTCTCGCGCTGATGGCGGTCCATCCACGCGAAATAGATCGGCGCGGCGACGATCACGTACGGCGCGAGCGCCCGCAGCAGCGACCAGAACGGCAGGTAGAACGCGCCGTGATACTCGGGCAGCAGCCAGTACAGCATGCCGATGCCCGCGTAGACCGACGCGAGCGCACCGAGCCGCACCGCGACGCGGGCGACGCCGAGCGGCCGCACGGCCTGCCGCGACAGGCCGGCGCTCGGCCGCAGGTAGACGCGCGAGATGAAGAGTTCGTGCAGCGCGATCGTGCCGATGATCGCGAGACTGGCGATGACCGCGCGCGTGGCGCCGTCGAGGGCGGGCTGGTCGCGCGTGATCCACAGCGCGAAGAGGCCGGCCGTGATGCCGAGCAGGCCGGCGCGTAACGGAGTGGCGGAGCGGGGCGGCCGGTCTTGGACGGCGGCGATGCCTTCGAGCGTCGAGTTCATGTGATCCTCGTATGGATGAGGCCGACGCCGCAGCGTGGGCGGCGCCGGCGGGCGGCCGGGCTTTGGAATGTTGTGTGCCCGGCCGCCTGGCGCTGCGGGTCGATTACTTCGGTAAGGCGCCGCCGAGCAGGCCGCCGACCAGGTTCGTCACCGGCGCGAGCAGGCTGGTCGCACCGGCCGTGCCGCCGCTCGAACCGCCGCTCAGGCCGCCCGCGGCGGTGCTGGTGCCGCTGCCGCCCGGGGTCGTCATCGTCGTGATCACGCCGCCCGGACTCGCCGCGACGCCGGCGCCGGTGGCGCCGGCCGGCGACGTCAGCGAACCGGCGAGCGTGCCGATCGGGCCGTTCGTCAGCGCGCCGGTCAGGTTGCCTGTCACCCCGCCGCCAGGCGTGGTGACCGTGCCGGTGAGGCTCGCGCCGAGCGGCGTCAGCGAATTGACGAGGGTCGTGACGGGCGCCAGCAGGCCGCCGGCGCCGGTGCCGCTCGTACCGCCGGCGCTGCCGATCGAACCGAGCAGGTTGGTCACCGGTGCGAGGGGGCCGCCTGCGCTTGTTCCGCTCGTGCCGCTGCTCGTGCCGCTCGTCCCGCCGATGGAGCCGAGCGAGCCGAGCAGGTTCGTGACGGGGGCGAGCGGGCCGCTGCCGCCGGTCCCGCTCGAACCACTGCCGCCGCCCAGCGACCCGAGCAGGCCCGTGATCGGCGCGAGGGGACTGCCGCTGCTGGTCCCGCTCGTGCCGCCCGAACCGCTGCTGGAGCTGCCCGTACTGCCGCCGAGCAGGCCGCCGACGCTCGTGACCGTATTGCCGAGTTGCGTCACGACGTTGCCGAGATCGGTGCCGGCCGGGTTGGTCGTCGCGCCGCCGATCTGCGTGCCGGCCGTGCCGAGGCCATTGCCGACCGTGGTCAGCAGGTTGCCGACCGGCGTGCCGAGACCGGTCGTGGTGCCGACGGTCTGCGTGGTGCCGGGCGTCTGGACGCCGCCGGTCAGCGTGTTCGTGATCGGGTTGATGAAGCTGCCGACCTGCGTCTCGAGCTGCTGGATCGGCGTGGTGTTCAGCGTGGTGTTGAGGCCGGACGCGGCGGTGCTGATGACGCTGCCGACCGTGTTGACGAGGCCGCCGACGGTCGTCGTGACCGGTGCGAGCGGCGACAGCGGACCGGCGCCGAGGCTCGTCACCGCGTTGCCGACATTGTTGACGGCTGCGCTGGCGCCGCTCAGCAGGCCGGTCGCCGACGTCAGCGTCGGGCCGAGCGGATTCGGCGACACGCCGATCGAGCCGAGGCCGGCCGCGACGCCGTTGCCGAGCGACTGGACACCGTTGCCGAGGCTCGTGACCACGTTGCCGACACTGGCGGCAGCCGGGTTGTTCGACACGCTGCCCACTTGGGTACCGCCGTTCGCGACGGTCGTGCCGAGCGATGTGACGAGGTTGCCGGTCTGCCGGAAGAGGCTGCCGAGCGGGGTGGAGCCGGAGGTGCCCGAAGAAGTACCGGAGGACGTGCCGGAAGATGTGCCGGAGGACGTACCTGAGGACGTACCTGAGGACGTACCTGAGGACGTACCTGAGGACGTGCCTGAGGATGTACCGGAAGACGTGCCTGAGGATGTACCGGAAGACGTGCCCGAGGACGTACCCGAGGACGTACCCGAGGACGTACCCGAGGACGTACCCGAGGACGTACCCGAGGACGTACCCGAGGACGTACCCGAGGACGTACCCGAAGACGTACCCGAAGACGTACCCGAAGACGTACCCGAGGACGTACCCGAGGACGTACCCGAAGACGTACCCGAAGACGTTCCCGAAGACGTGCCTGAGGACGTACCCGAAGACCCTGAACTCCCCCCCGACGTCCCTGAGCTTCCCGAACTGCCGGAGGTTCCGGACGCCCCTGACGTGCCTGACGTTCCGGACGCCCCTGACGTGCCTGACGTTCCCGACGTCCCCGACGTGCTCGGCTTCAGCGAGGTAGGCGTGGTCGGTCCGTCGATCGATCCACATCCAGACAGCGCGAGCAGCGACGAGATGGCGAGCGAGAGCGTCGTTCTTGTGAAGTATTTCTGCATGTTGGCCTCAACAATTGGTGTTTGTCCCGACCAGAACTGCAATTTCCGCGCCATCGTGGCATGCGCGCCGAACGGTGAATTTTTCTTGTGGAATGTCCGACGTTCGAGGCTTTTTGTTCCGAGTAATGGCGATTTCGCGGAGCGGTGGCGCAATGGGCTGCGCGATGTTCCCGCAAGGCGCCGTAACGCGCCTGGGAACGTTACGTAGCGTCGGCGTCCGGCGACGCGCGCGCGTTGGCACACTTACTGCGGCACGGCGGTTTGCCCGACCGAGGCCTGCGGCTTTGACGAAATGCCCGCGCCTCGCGAACATGAGAGCAGGATCGCGCCGCCCGGCGGGCCAACCCGCACACACCGGCAATCGACGGCGCAACCGAAGCACTCCCGAAACGGAAGCCGGACGAACAGGACAGAGAGATGAGCGAACAGGACAAGGAGCAGGGCAAGGCGCGCCGCATCGACGTGATGGGCGAGGCATTCGTCGAGCGGGCGATGCGCGATCTCGACGGATTTTCGCGGCCGCTGCAGGACTGGCTGAACGAGCACGCGTGGGGCAGCACGTGGCAGCGCGGCGGCATCGATCTCAAGACGCGCAGCCTCTGCACGTGCGCGATGCTGGCTGCGCTCGGCCGCAGCACCGAGCTGAAGGGCCACCTGCGCGGCGCGCTCAACAACGGCGCGAGCCTCGTCGAGATTCGCGAGGTGCTGCTGCACAGCGCGCTGTACGCGGGCGCGCCGGCGGCGATCGAGGCATTCCGCAGCGCGCGCGAAGTGATGTCGGAACTCGGCCTGACGCTGCCCGACAGCGAGGACTGAACGCGTCGCCGCGCGCCGATGCGCGGCTTCGGGCGTCAGGGCATCAGTGCGTCAGCGCCCGGCCTGCGCGACCGGCGCGTGCGCTTCGAGCGGCGCCGCGGCCACTTCGGCCAGCCACTCGGCCGTCGCGCCCGGAATCGTGACGGGCAGCATGTGGCCGCCCTCGACCACCCGCAGCCGCACGCGCGGCGACTTCTGCGCGAGGGCCTCGCCGTGGCTGCGCCAGTTCAGGATGCGGTCGTCGCGGCCGTACAGCACGTCGACCGGCAGCGCGAGCTCCGCATAGCGGCGCTCCATCGCGGGCAGGTCGCCGGGCACCGCGATCAGGTCCGACGACGTCGCATAGAAACTGCGCGGCCGCAGCCCGAGCAGCCCGCCGCCCTTGACCGGGAAATCGTTCGGCACCGCTTCCGGCGCGAACACCGCACGGACCGCCTTGCGGCCGGTCAGGATCGTCAGCGGAATCGCGAAAGTCCACGACACGAAGCGACGCACGAGCGTCGACGGAATCAGCAGCGGGCGGAACGGCCCCGGCGGCTCGGCTTCCGGATGCGAGAGCGGCGCGATCAGCGCGAGGCGGCTCACGTGCTCCGGGTGGTTGAGGCCGACCGCGAGCGAAATCGCGCCGCCGAGCGAATGCCCGACGAGCACGGGCTTGTCGAGCTGCAGCGCGTCGATGAACGCGGCGACCGTGCGCGCCTGCGCGAAGATGTTCGCCTGCGAGCGCGCGCCGCGCAGCGAATGCCCGGCGCCCGGCCGGTCGATCAGGATCACGCGATGGCGTTCCGCGAGCTGTTGCAGCGGCAGGTACGCGAAATTGCGCAATTGCCCCGCAAGCCCGTGGACGAACACGATCGGCGGGCCGCTGCCGTACTCGACGTAATGGATGCGGTCGCCGCCGATGTCGACGAACCGGCCTTCGGGCCGGAACGCGCGCGTCACGCGGTGCGCGATATACCAGGTGAACGCCGCGAGCGCCGCGCACACGGCAGCGACGGCGATCAGCGCCTGCTGGATCAGATGGATCGTATGGCTCATGTCGGCCTCGTCAGGTTTGACCGCGGGTTCAAGCGCGGATTCAAGCGCGGGTGTCAAGCGCGGGTGTCAAGCGCGGGTTGCGGGACGGATGCGGCGGCCGCGTCGGGCTTCGCGCGGCGTTCGAACCGCATCGCCGAATCGGCGAGCGTGCTGAACTTCAGCGACGCGAGATCGAGCACGTAGTTCTGGTGGAACTTCCACGGCTTCTTCTCCCCCTGTTTCGGCAGGATGCCGGCCGCGCGCTGGATGTAGCCCGAGCTGAGGTTCACCGCCGGCACGTTGCCGAGATCGCCCGGCGCGAGGCGCGGCACGCAGGTGTCGTAGCCGTGCGCGCGCATGTGGTTGAGCAGGCGGCACACGTAGCGCGCGATCAGTTCGGCCTTCAGCGTCCACGACGCGTTCGTGTAGCCGAACGATGACGCGAGGTTCGGCACGTCGCTGTACATCATCCCCTTGTACGACACCGTCTGCGACAGGTCAACCGCGCGGCCGTCGACCGTGACCTGCGCGCCGCCGAGCATCTTCACCTTCAGCCCGGTGGCGGTGACGATCACGTCCGCGTCGAGCCGCTGGCCGCTTTTCAGCCTGAGGCCGGTCGGCGTGAAGCGCTCGATCTCGTCGGTGACGATCGACGCTCGGCCCGCGCGGATCGCCTTGAACAGGTCGCCGTTCGGCACGAGGCACACGCGCTGGTCCCACGGCTCGTAGCGCGGCGTCAGGTGCGTCGCGACGTCGAAGTCCGGGCCGAGCTGCTTGCCGGCCGCGCGGATGATGAACTTCTTCGTCGCCTCCGGCTTGCGGCGCGCGAGATTGTAGAGATACATCGTCAGCAGTACGTTCTTGACGCGCACGAGCCGGTGCGCGAGCCGCGCCGGCAGCACGCGGCGCAGCGTGTTGGCGATCCTGTCGCGCGCGGGCAGCGACACGATGTAGGTCGGCGAGCGCTGCAGCATCGTCACGTGCCGGGCCTTGGCTGCCATCGACGGCACGAGCGTCACCGCGGTCGCGCCGCTGCCGATCACGATCACGCGGCGGTCCGCGTACGACAGGTTCTTCGGCCAGTGCTGCGGATGCACGAGATCGCCGCCGAACGTGTCCTTGCCGGGCCAGTCGGGCAGGTAGCCCGCGTCGTAGTCGTAATAGCCGCTGCACATGTACAGGAAGCGGCAGGTCAGCACGAGCGTCTCGGCCGGGTCGTCGCTGCCGCCGCCGCCGCGTTCGACGCGCACCGTCCAGCGCGCGCGGTTCGAATCCCAGTCCGCGCCGACGACCTTGTGGCGGTAGCGGATCGTCTTGTCGATCCCGTAGGTGCGCGCGGTGTCGCGGATGTAGTCGAGGATCGTCTGGCCGTCCGAGATCGCCTTGTCGCCGTGCCACGGCCGGAAGCTGTAGCCGAGCGTAAACATGTCGGAATCCGAACGGACGCCCGGATAGCGGAACAGGTCCCAGGTGCCGCCGATCGCGTCGCGCGCCTCGAGGATCGCGACGCGCGCGAACGGGCAGCGCTGCTGCAGGTGATAGGCCGCACCGATGCCGGACAGGCCGGCGCCGACGATCAGCACGTCGAGGTCGGCGCCGTCGCGGTGCATGCCGCCGGCGCTCGCGTGGCGGTCGAAGGCGGGCGGCGCGGCGCGCCGGTCGGTCGTCGTCGAAGTCATGCGGGGTCCTTGGTCGGCGGGGTCGGGAGCGCGCCGGGCGCATGCGCGCGCTGGAGATTGCGTGCGCGGGCGCGGCGCACGTGGCGGATCATCAGCATCTGGTAGGCGGCGCCCAGCACGCGCGCGATCCGGTCGAGGCGGCGCGCGTCGGCGCCGACGAGCACGCGGCGCGCATTGCGTTCGACGCCGGCGAGGATCTGCCGTGCGGCGTCGTCGGCCGTCGTCGCGTTGATCAGGCGGTTCGCCTGGCGGCGGTGGGTCGCCTCGTCCTGACCGGTCAGCGCGTGAATGCCGGCATCGACGCGCGACGCGTCGACGATGTTCGTTGCGACGCCGCCCGGATGCACGCAGGTCGCACTGACGGGGGCGCCGTCGAGCTCCAGCTCCATCCGCAGCGCCTCGGTGAAGCCGCGCACCGCGAACTTGGTCGCGTTGTACGCGCTTTGGGTCGGCATCGCGACCAGCCCGAACAGGCTCGACGTGTTGACGACGTGGCCGTCGCCGGACGCGCGCAGATGGGGCAGGAACGCCTGCGTGCCATGCACGACGCCCCAGAAGTTGATCCCGACGATCCATTCGAGATCGTCGAAGCGCGCGGTTTCGGCGCTGGCCGCGAGCGACACGCCTGCGTTGTTGAAGATCAGGTTGGCCTTGCCGTGCGACTCGCGCACGAAATCGGCCCACGCAAACACCGCGTCGCGGTCGGCGACGTCGAGCCGCTGCGTCGTCACGCGCACGCCGTGCTGCGAGCAGGCGGCCGCCGTGCCCGCGAGCCCGACGTCGTTGACGTCTGAGAGCGCGACCTCGCAGCCGCGCCGCGCGAGCTCGACCGCGAGACTGCGGCCCATGCCCGAACCGGCGCCGGTGATCGCGGCAACCTTCCCGGAAAACCCCTTCATCCGTCGTTCCTCCCATGTCCGCTTGCGCTGTGCCGGCGGCGCTCTTATTGTGGTGTTGTGTGTCACCACTTTAGTTTTCGGGTGTCGTGATGTCAAATAGCGGAATGGAGAAAGCACTCAAAACGCAGAAACGGGGCCGCGCATACGGCGGCGTGGCGCCCGAGGTGCGCGCGGCGGAGCGGCGCGACGCATTGATCCGCGCGGCGACGCGCGTGTTCGGCACGGTCGGTTTCAGGAAGGCGACCGTGCGGTCGATCTGTCAGGAAGCGAAGCTGAACGACCGCTATTTCTATGCGGCGTTCGACAGCACCGAGGATTTGCTGCGCTGTACCTACCTGCATCACGCGGAACAGTTGCGCGACGCGGTCGCGCAGGCGGTCGCCGCGCGCGGCGGCGATCTGCACGCACGCGTCGACGCGGGGCTCGCGGCGTTCTTCGGGTTCCTGCGCGATCCGTGCGCGGCGCGCGTGCTGCTGCTCGAGGTGATGGGCGTGAGCCTGGACACCGACGCGACGTATCAGCGCGTGCTCGTCGAGTTCGGCAAGCTGATCATGGCGATCGGCGGGCGAGGCGAGGCGGTTGCGGGGGCGGAGCGCACCGAGCAGCGGCTGATCGGGCTCGCGCTGGTCGGCGCGATGACGAACGTCGGCACGGCGTGGCTGCTGACCCAGTACCGCGATCCGGAAGCGCAGATGATCGCGAGCTGCAGGAAGGTGTTGCTTGGGACGTTGGGGTAGGGCGGCCCTACTTCATTCGGATGTAGTGCCAGCCGTGTCCTCCTCCGCGACCAGTGCGGTATCGTCGTTGCTCTCCTCGAACACGCCTTCGAGGTACGCCGCGTACCGTTCTTGCAAATATTGTAGGGAGGCTTCCCGGTCCACCTGTACGTTCAGGTGATCCTGGAAGAACTTCAACCGCGCGCGATTCTCATCAAGGACTTGCGCCCACGTCTTTGCGTAGATGTTGACGTTCGGTTTGGATAGGATCACGCCGGTCTCATCCTGCACTAGATGCTCGGTGTAGCGGTCGAGCGTGTCGCTGATCACCCAAAAGTTCCACGTTACCCCAACCTTATCGAAGCGGGGATCGCTCATTACCGAGAACGCGTAACCCTGTATCTGCGTAACCTCGTCCGAACCGATCTTGACCTTCGGTGCTTTCAATTCGACGACCAAATGCGTCAATTGATTCGCGCGATGCTGCTTCGTCGCTCTCGACAGCATCAGGTCGATGATTCCCCGCATTTGCGAGATGTGCTTCACAGGCTCGTCGATCACCACTTCGCTGCCGAGCAACTTTTTATGCTCCACCAAAGCCGTGGTCAGCGATTGGTCATCCACTGACAAGGCGAACTCCTCTCCAAAGAGCCAGCAGTTGTCCGCAATGATCCGGTGCAACTGAGTCCGCTCCTTCAATCGCTTCTTCGGTTCGGGGTCGAACAGTACCGCCTCCAAGCCGCTCAGGAACTTGAGCCGGTCGGACACCACCTTGGCCGCACCGATGATCGACGATAGTGAGGTATTGCGAAGCAGTTGGGCTAGCTCCTCTTGCTGCCGCTTTGGCAGTCGTAGCACCTCGTCCAGGATGACCTGCAAGTCTTCGGGGCTGCGCTCGATCGCCTGCCGCAGCATCCGCAGTTGGAAAGCCTTGGTTTTGCTCTGGGTTGTGCGGAAGTCCGGCAGATGTCGTGCGATGTTCACCGCCACAATGTCGAATACTTGACGTTCGATCTTCTCGACCGCCGTCGCGGGGTCGCCAGAGAACGGGTAGACTTCCTCGTCCTTCCATTCCTCCACGACCGTGCGGGCTTCTTTTGCTGCCCGTGACCGAAAATGGTCCTTGATCGTCTGCTGCGCTTCCGCAATTGTGCTCAGAACGGCCGGCTGCATTTCGGCGAGATCGACCGTGCCTTCCATTTGCGCCTGATCGAAGTACGGCGAGTGGAGGTAGCCGGAGAACTGGAACTGACCAATGTGGAAGCGGCGATCCACCTGCACGAGAGGAAAACGCTGCTGGTTGCACAGATAAAGGGCTCGATTTCCGGCCGATTTCCATTCGACTACCTGTAGTCGCGCCCAATACGCTTTCCCGTCGATCTCGATGTCAGACAGAGGAAAGGATTTTTTGTCAGTGATGGCTGAGCCCGGATCGATGGCGCTCCCATCGAGCACGATCTTCGTGTCCTCGTAGTCGGCGAGGTATAGCGCAAAGACCTCGGTCAACTCCTCGCGACCGTCTTCGGTTGTGAACGTGCGGAAGTCTTTCAGCGCGTTGCGGATGGTCAGCGTCACGCCCGTATCCGTCGCATCCTTCGCTCTGGTCTCGTCGCTGATTCGGACGTGCCGGATGTCGAGGGCGGACATGCGAATCGTGTACGACCAGAATTTGCCGTCGCGCTTGTACACGACTGCCCATTCGGCGTCGCTTCCGAGGGCGAAGGCCTTGAATCGTCCACGGCCCTCCTGCCCATGCAGGAAACGTCCACCAGAGGTCTGTGTTCTGGACTTCTTCCATGAGCCGCCCAGTGAACGAAAGAAGCCGGCTGCCTCAGCGCGCGGGATACCCTCACCATCGTCCTTGACGATGATCGTGTCGAGCGTATCCAGATCGTTGTACTCGAACGAGATATCAACGTTTTTCGCGTCGGCGTCGAAGGCGTTCCAGACGAGTTCCGACAGCGCTGAAATCGGCTTCGCACGGGTCATCTTTTCGAGGAAGTCCGATTGGACTTCGACCGGATATTCTTCCGTTGCCATGCGTCTACTCCCGTAATGTGGTCCGTTCTGACTGTCGTCCTGATGCTGTTCTGCCGAAATCTAACGCCTGTGCGCGCCCTGGCCTCGCCGTTTACGAGCGTCAGCGGCGCTAGTCCGCAGTTGTTAGGTACTGTATAAGCATACATTGTTTAGCGCTTCTATGAACCGCTAGTCTTACTCCAGCGTCGTCGCTCCGCCTGTCGACGAATTGGTCACGCATCTTGTCGTTGAGGTGCTGGGAGGGCGCAGTGGGTTTTCCGAGTTTGGCGCTGGATTACGCCCAAAGTCGCATTGTTTCGAATCGTCAAAGCTCGAATGACTTCATTGGGGCGCGGGGTCGCGGTGGTGGGCCGCCTTGATGTACGCAGATTCGGTCAATCCTCGGGCCGGTCGTCGTATGTAGCGACCAAATTCGAACTATAGTCGGTCCGGTTGTCGCCAAACAGGACAAGGTGTCGCAATGAAATTTCCCACCCGAGTCAAGCCGATCAGCTACCTGAAGAGCCACGCCGCGGAGATCGTCAAAGAGATTTCCGAAAGCCGGGAGCCGATGCTCATCACCCAGAACGGCGACGAGAAACTCGCCGTCATGGACGTCAAGTCCTATGAGGAACGTGAAGAAACGCTGGCGCTCCTGAGGCTTCTCGCTCTCGGCAATCGCGAGATCGAGCAAGGTCACTCTCGTGCTGTCGAGGACGTCTTCACGGAACTCGACGACGATGGCGAGCGATGACGCCTCGTGTCGTGATTCTGCATTCTGCGGAAACAACTCTCATCGCCGGAATGAACCGCATCGTCTACGAGGTTCGCGGCGATATCGCTTATATCCATGTCGTGTGCGACACCCGCAAGGATCTGAAGTCCATTCTCTTGAGAAGGCTGCTGCGTAGCGATTGAATGCCGCCCGCGCGCGGCACGATTCACCCGGAAGCACGCTTCGACTTCGTCGCCCGCCCACGTGTCGCCCGCACCGGCGCCGCGCCAATTTTTTCCCGCATTGCCTCGATGAACGCCCGCACCTTCGGCGACGGCAGCCGCGTCGACGGAAAGATCGCGTGAATCCCGGCCGGCGGCGATCGCCAGCCGGGCAGCAGGCGCACGAGCCGGCCCGCCGCGACGTCGTCGGCGATCGAGAAATCGGTCAGCAACCCGAAACCACCGCCAGCGAGCGCGATCGCGCGGCAGGCGGTCGCGGTGTTCGATACGACGTGCGCGGTGCAGCGCACCGACGCCTTGCCGCCGCGCGCGCTCTCGAGCTCGAATGTCTGCGGGCGCGGCAGCGTCGACAGCATCACGAACGGCAGCGCCGCGAGCGCCGCCGGATCGCGCGGCAATCCCCGGCGCGCAACGAACGCCGGGCTCGCGACCGGCCACTTTTCGTATTCGCCGAGCTGCACCGCGCGATAGTTCGAATCCGTGAGACGGCCGATGCGGATCGCGACGTCGATGTTGTCGGCGACGAGGTCGACGAGGCGGTCGTTCGCGATCAGCTCGACGTCGAGCGCCGGATGCGCGTCGCGCAGCGCGACGATCGCGGGCGCGACGACCTGCGCGCCGTAGTCGATCGGCGCGCTCACGCGCAGTGTGCCGCGCAGCGGCCCCGTCTCCGACGACACCGCGTCGAGCGCGCTTTCGGTCGCGCGCATGATGTCGCGGCACGCGTCGTAGAACGCGCGCCCCGCGTCGGTCACGGCGAGCCGCCGCGTGGTGCGCACCAGCAGGTTCGCGCCCACTTCGGATTCGAGCCGCTGCATGTGCGTGCTGACCACCGTCTTCGCGAGCCCGAGCCGCTCGGCCGCCGCCGTCAGCGAGCCCGCTTCGACCACCGCCACGAAAACCGCGAGCCGGTTCAGGTTCACGTCGCGCAGATCCGCCATCGCCGATTGTCCTGTCAAAGAGGATGATGTTTCCACGATTATCCCTCTTCTGGAGACAGAGGGCGCGCGCTACGCTGGGGCCGTTCGTTGCCGGTTCGCGGCGACGCCCTTTGCCGGAGTGTTCCCATGCCCGTTGTCGAGAAGCCGTCCGTTCCGATCCGTGTCTACTCGTTTCCGCTGTCCGGCCACGCGCACCGCGTGCGCCTGTTCCTGTCGCTGCTCGGCGTGCCGTTCGAGGTCGTCGACGTGGATCTCGCCGCGGGCGAGCAGCGCCGGCCGGCCTTCGCCGCGCTGAACCCGTTCGGGCAGGTGCCCGTGATCGACGACGGCGGCGTCGTGCTGTCCGACTCGAACGCGATCCTCGTCTATCTCGCGAAGCGCTATGGCGACGCGCACTGGCTGCCCGACGATCCGGCCGGCGCGGCGGGCGTGCAGCGCTGGCTGTCGCTCGCGGCGGGGCCGATCGCGGCAGGCCCGGCCGCGGCGCGGCTCGTCACCGTGTTCGGCGCGCCGCTCGATCACGAGCAGGCGAAGCGCATCGCGGTCCGGCTGTTCGACGTGATCGACGCGGAGTTCGAGAAGCAGCCGTTCGCGGCCGGCGCGCAGCCGACCATCGCCGACATCGCCGCCTACACGTACATCGCGCACGCGCCGGAAGGCGGCGTGTCGCTCGATCCGTATCCGCATGTGCGCGCGTGGCTCGCGCGCGTCGAGGCGTTGCCCGGGTTCGTCGGCATGCCGCCGACCCGCGCGGGACTCCTCGCGGCATAACGTGCCGGGCCGCTTCCTTCAGGAGGACAAACGATGACTGCGCCGACCGTCGCCCTGCCGGGCTGGGAACTGGATGTGTCGCCGTTTCATGCGGGCGAACTTGCCGTGCAGCAGCGCGCGGGCGTGGCCGACGCCGCGAGCGCCGTCGGGCTGCGCGGCATCCGGCGGTTCATGCCCGATCAGCATCGGGCATTCTTCGCGCAATTGCCGTTCTTCGTGCTCGGCGGCGTCGACCCGGAGGGCCAGCCGTGGGCGACGCTGCGTGTCGGCGCGCCGGGCTTCGCGACGTCGCCCGACGCGCACACGCTGCGGATCGCGGGCGACGCATTGCCGGGCGATCCGCTGGCCGATGCGTGGCGGCCGGGCGCGCCGCTCGGCGGGCTCGGCATCCAGTTCGACACGCGGCGGCGCAATCGCGTCAACGGCGTCGTGCAGGCCGTCGACGGCAGCAACGCGCTGACGGTCGCCGTCGAGCAGAGCTTCGGCAACTGCGCGAAATACATCCAGAGCCGTACTCCGGTGCTCGACCCGCGCGGCGATGCGGCGCCGCCACGGCTCGAACGCTCGGCCCGGCTGAGCGACGCCGATCGCGTGCTGCTGGCGCAGGCGGATACGTTCTTCGTTGCGAGCGCGAACCTGTCGGCGGAGGCGGGCGCGGCGCGCGGCGTGGACGTCTCGCATCGGGGCGGGATGCCGGGCTTCGTACGCGTCGACGACGACGCCACGCTGACGACGCCCGATTTCAGCGGCAACCGGCTGTTCAACACGCTCGGCAACCTGCTGCTCGATCCGCGCGCGGGCTTGCTGTTCGTCGATTTCGAGCGCGGCGATCTGGTGCACGTCGCCGCGCGCGCGGAGATCGTCTGGGACGGGCCGCTCGTCGCGTCGTTCGAAGGCGCGCAGCGGGTGGTGCGGTATCGCGTGCAGGAGGTGCGGCGCAGCGCCGCAGTGATGCCGTTCCGCTGGTCGCCGGTCGAATGGGCGCCGCAGTTCGCGGCTCGTCCCGCGTGACGGACCACTGGGGCTGCACGCCATGTGCTGCCCGAAAAGCGTTCGCAACTGCTTCTGTTTTCGTCGGCGGATCGGATCGACCATAACGGCAACCGATACGATGAAAGTGAAAGGAGCAAGACCATGAAACTGCTCGGGATGATCCGTCTGGTCCTGTGGAGCTTCTTCGGCGTGCGCAACAGCAAGGCGCACGCCGCGGATCTCGAGAACGTCAACTTCACGCTGCTGCCGTTCGTGGCGATCATTCTCGCCGCGCTCGTCGGGGCGGTCATCTACGGCGTCGTGCACCTGGTGGCCGATCCGACGTCGACGATGCAGGGCTTCTGAGCACGATTGCCTCGACAACCCGATGCCGGCGCGACGATGCGCCGGCATCGGACGCTCCGAACGAGCCGCCGTCGTGATCGCCTGAACGGCCGCTGCCCGCCCGCCTGCAATCGACGATTCCGTCGTTGCGAGACGCGCCATCGAGCGATGGCGCTTCCTGTTCCGCTTTCCTCCCTTCCTGCCCGATTCCGCCGCCGGTCCGCCGCCACGGGGTAAAATGCGCGCCGCAATGCGTGGCGCGCCCGGGCGTCACGCCCGGGCCCACCGCGGACCGGCTTCCGATACGTGATGCGCCGCATCGGTCGACGACGACATCCAGGGCCATCGCACGCAGCCGCACGGGCCCGCGCCCGTCTTGCATGATCGAGCGCGTGCGACAGGTTGAGCGGCGAGTTTCAAATCCAGAAAAATGACTGTGAACAGAAGAAGAACGTCGCCGGCACTGCGGCGGCGCGCGCGTGTCGGCGTCGGTATCGGCGTCGGTCTCGGCATCACGCTTTTCGCCGCGCAGGCAGGTGCGGCTTCCGCCGATGCATCGGCGAGCGCTTTGGACGCCGATGCGGCCTCCGGCGGCGACACGCTGCCGGCCATCAGCGTGAGCGGCGCGCGCGGCGATGCGTTGCGCGCGCGCACCGCGTCGGTCGCCGGGTACGACGACGCGCCGCTGCGCGATACGCCCGCGTCGGTCAGCGTCGTCACCCGCGCGCTGCTGGACGACCAGCAGGCGAAGCGATTGAGCGACGTCGTCCGCAACGACGCGTCGGTCAGCAACGCTTACGCGCCGGTCGGCTATTTCGAAGGCTTCTCGATTCGCGGCTTTCCGGTCGATCTCGCGAGCGCGATCCGCATCGACGGCCTGACGGTATCCGGCGAGCAGAACGTGCCGCTCGAGAACAAGGAGCGCGTCGAGATCCTGAAAGGGCTCGCGGGCATCGACAGTGGCGTCGTCGCGCCGGGCGGCGTGATCAACTTCGTGACCAAGCGGTCCGCGAACGTCGCGAGCGTGACGACGGGCGTCGACAGCCGGGGATCGACGTCGGCCGCCGTGGATCTCGGCCGGCGCTTCGGCCCCGACAACCAGTTCGGCATCCGGATCAATGCGGCGAAGGAGAACATGCATTCGTACATCGACGGCACGAACGGACGCCGCACGTTCGGATCGATCGCCGCCGACTGGGACATCAGCCCGCGCGCAAGCCTGCAGCTCAATGCGGAATTCCAGCAGTGGATCCAGCGTTCCGCGCCGGGGTATCAGCTGCTCGGCGGCACGGTGGTGCCGTCCGTCAAGTCGACGTCGAAGGCGCTCGGCACGCAGCCGTGGGCGAAACCGGTGACGACCGACGCGTTGAACCTCAACGCGCGCTTCGACTACCAGTTCAACGACGACTGGAAGGCGTACGTCGCCGCGGGCCGCAGCCGCACGATGATCGACGACAACAGCGCGTTCGCGTATGGCTGCTCGTATGCGGCGAGCTGCGCGGCCGGCGCGACGTCGCCGTTCTTCTTCGGCCGGAACGGGGATTTCGACGTGTACGACTTCCGCAGCCCGGGCGAGTACCGACGCAACGACGACGTGCGCGCGGTGACTACGGGCAAGTTCTCGACCGGACCGGTGCGCCACGAGCTGACGGTCGGAACGAGCGTGCAGCGGCGCGTCGTGCACATGGCGGACGCCGTCTACGACTATGTGGGCAGCGAGAACGCTTACGGCCCGGACGTCACGTTCGCGCCGTCGCCGAACGTGCCCGGGCCGTCGTATCCGCGGCTCGACGCGTGGCAGTACGCGGTGTTCGGCGCGGACCGGATCAGCTTCGGCGACCACTGGCAGGTGCTCGCGGGCGGCAAGGAGGTGCTGCTGCGACAGCGGAGCTGGAGCAGCATCGACGGTCCGCAGACCCGCACCGACCGCTCGGTGTTCCTGCCGCAGGTCGCGCTGGTCTACAAGCCGGTGAACGCGCTGTCGCTTTACGCGTCGTACAGCAAGGCGCTGTCGCTCGGCGATCAGGCGCCGGTGCGCGCGACCAACGCATATGCGTTCCTGCCGCCCGTCGAATCCCGCCAGATCGAGGTCGGCGCGAAATACGACTGGCTCGACCGCCTGAGCCTCACGGCTGCGGTATTCTCGATCAGCAAACCGTTCCAGTTCGCGCAGCCCGACGCGTCGAACAGCCGCTACACGTTCGTGCAGCGCGGCACGCAGCGGCACCAGGGGATCGAGCTCGGCGCGGCCGGGCAGGTCACGCAGCGGCTGTCGCTGACCGCGACCGTGGCGGCGATTCGCGCGCGCGCTTACGATTCGGGGTCGCCGGCCTACGAAGGGCATCAGGTCATCAACGTCCCGGCGCTGCGTGCGTCGCTGTATGCGGATTATGCGGTGCCCGGTGTCGCCGGCCTCGCGCTGCTCGGCGGCGTCGATTACAGCGCGAGCCGCAATGCGAACGAGGAGGGCACGGCGCGCGTGCCGGCGTGGTTCGTGTTCAATCTCGGCGCGCGCTATGCGACGAAGATCGGCGGACACCGCACGGTGCTGCGCGTGTCGGTCGACAACCTGTTCAACAAGTTCTACTGGCGGGATGCGGGCGAGCAGCAGGGCGACGCGTACCTGTTCCCCGGCGCGCCGCGCACCGCGCGCGTGTCGCTGACTTACGATTTCTGATCGCGGTTCGACCTACACTGGAGAGAACGAACGATGTCCACCCTTGAAATCGCCGGCGTGATCGTCAGTGCGCTCGCGATCTGGCTGACCGCGAAGCGGCGCATGCTGTGCTGGCCCGTCGGGCTCGCGTCGGTCGCGCTGTACGGCTGGATCTTCTTCGACGCGAAGCTTTATTCGGACATGCTGCTGCAGGGCGCGTTCGCGGTGCTGCAGGTGTACGGCTGGCGGCGCTGGCTCGCGCAGCGCGTGGACCGGGCGGACGGCATGGCCGGCGGTGCTGCGTCGCACGGCGCCGTCGTGCCGGTCAGCGGCGTCACGCCCGCGAAAGTGCTGCCCGACCTGATCGCCGCGGTCGTGGGCAGCGCGCTGCTCGGCGGGATCATGGCGCGCTGGACCGATGCCGCGCTGCCGTTCGTCGACGCTTCGCTGACCGCGTTCAGCCTCGTCGCGCAATACTGGACCGCGCGACGCTACATTGCGTCGTGGGGCCTGTGGATCGTGGTCAACGTGGTCTATGTCGGGATGTTCGTCGTCAAGGAGCTGTACCTGACTGCGGGGCTCTATGCGCTGTTCATCGGGCTCGCGGTGATCGGCTGGCGCGACTGGCGCAACACGGCCGCTTCAATGCGCGCTGCAGCGAGCTGATTCATTTCCGGAGGCCTGTCGCCGATGTCCAATCCGACCGAGTCGACCGCGCTCGTGGCCCACGCGGACGCCGATGCGATCGCGCCGCCGCAGTTCGGCGTCGACGGCGAGCAGGCCGAACGCGACTGGCCGCTGATCACGCGCGACGAGGTGGCCGCGATCCTCGCGCGGATCGACGACGCGGGGCCGCCGGCGCAGCTCGCGTGGCACAGCCCGCGGCCGTTCTCGGCGGCCGTGCTGGTCCATACCGCACGCGGCCGCGCGCTGTTCGTCAAGCGTCATCACGTGAGCATCCGCGACGTCGCGGGGCTCGAGGAAGAGCATCGTTTCATCGCGCATCTGCGCGAGCGCGGCATTCCGGTCCCCGACATCCTGGCGGACCGCGACGGCGCGACCGCCGTGACGCTCGGCGACTGGACCTACGAGGTGCACGCGGTGGCGCCCGGATGCGATGCGTATCGCGGCGTGATGTCGTGGAAGCCGTTCATGCATCCGTCGCACGCTTATGCGGCCGGGCAAGCGCTTGCGCGCCTGCATCATGCGTCGGCCGGCTTCGATGCGCCGGCCCGGCCGGTGCGGCTGCTGCTGTCGAGCTTCAGGGTGCTGTCGTCGGCCGATCTGCCCGGCGCGCTCGAGCGCTGGGTCGCCGCGCAGCCGCTGCTCGTGCGTGCGCTGGCCGCGCGCAACTGGCGCGACGATATCGCGGATGCGATCGGCCCGTACCACGCGCGTTTTGCGCCGCTGCTGCCGGCATTGCAGCCGCTGTGGACCCACGGCGACTGGCATGCGTCGAACCTGCTGTGGAGCGACGGCGAGCCCGGCGCGCAGGTGTGCACGGTGCTCGATTTCGGGCTGTCGGATCGCACCTGCGCGGTGTATGACGTCGCGCTCGCGATCGAGCGCAACGCGATCGACTGGATGGCGCCGGCCGACGCGCGCAAGGTCGAATACGCGCAGATCGCCGCGCTGCTCGACGGGTACGAGTCGCTCGCGCCGCTCGATGACGACGCATATGCGGCGCTGGTGGCGCTGCTGCCGATCGTACATGCCGAGTTCGCGCTGTCCGAGGTCGCGTACTTCGACGGCATCGTCGGTTCGCCCGAGACGGTCGACGTCGCGTACGACGGCTATCTGATCGGGCATGCGCGATGGTTCGGCGAACGCGATGGAAGGCAGTTGCTCGATTGGCTCGAACACCGCAGGCGCACACGCAAGCGAATTGCCTGAACGACGCATCGCATGCGGCGGCCGCGCAGCACTTCGCGTGCCAAAAATGACGGAAATATCATGTTCGCATCATGTTTGCACAGCGGCAGGACCGTAGCATCGGTCGCGAAACTGTCAATGCAGACTCGAACATGCTCATGCGTAACCTGGCTGCGCTCGCCGTCCTTGCGGCGGCCGCTTCGGCTCATGCCCAGCCTTCCCTGATTCGATCGTCGGCCGGCGAAGTCACCGTCGCCGCCGCTTCTTCCCCACCGTTGACGCTCGCCGACGCGCTCGGCATCGCGGCCCGCAACAACCCCGCGTTGCGCGGCGCGCTCGCCGATTCGAACGCGTCCGTCGGCGCGCTGATGCAGGCCGGCGCGCGGCCCAATCCCGAACTGTCGTTGCTGCAGGAAGGCTTCGGCGGCACCGAGCGCACCACGACCGCGCTGGTCAACCAGACCATCGAGCTGGGCGGCAAGCGGCGTGCGCGGCTCGACGTCGCCGCCTACGGCCGCGAAGCCGCCGTCGCGTCGCTCGACGAACAGGGCGCCGCCGTGCGGGCCGACGTGACCAGCGCGTTCTACGGGCTGCTCGCCGCGCAGCGGCAACTTCAGGTAACCGAAGAATCGGCCGCGCTCGCCGCACGCTCGGCCGATCTCGCGGGCCGGCGTGCACGGGCGGGCAAGGTCTCGCCGGTCGAGGCGACCAAGGCGCAGGTCGCCGCGGCGGCCGTGCAGATCGACGTCGCGACCGCGCGAAGCCGCGTGGAAATTGCGCGGGAAAAACTGAATGCGGCGACGGGCAGCGTGCGCACCGAAGCGCGCGTCGCGGTCGGCGACCTCGAAGCCGTGCCGGCCGTGGCGCCGCTTGCCGCGCTCGCCGAGCAGCTCGCCGACGCGCCGCTCGCCCGGGTCGCCCGCGCGGAAATGCTGCGCTCGAACGCGGCGGTGTCGCTGGAGCGCGCGAGGCGCATGCCGGACGTCACCGTCAGCGCGGGCATGAAGCGGGTCGTGACGGTAGGCGTGCCCGACAACCAGGCCGTCGTCGGCATCGCCATTCCCATTCCACTGTTCGACACCAACAAGGGCGCGCTGCTCGAAGCGACGCACAAGGCGGAACGCGCTAACGCCGATCTCGATCGCGCGCGCGCGCGCCTGCGGCTGGAACTGACGCAGGCCTATGCGAACTACGAAGCCGCCGCGCAGGAAGCGCAGCGCCTGAAAGCCGACATCCTCCCCGCCGCGCGCGTCGCGCTCGACGCGATGTCGCGCGGCTACGAACTCGGGAAGTTCAGCTTCCTCGACGTGCTCGATGCGCAGCGGACCCTGTTCCAGGGGCAATCGCAGTACGTGCGGGCGCTTGCCGACGCGCATGCCGCCCGCGCCGACATCGGCCGGCTCGTCGGCACGCCGCTGGCGAGCGTCGCGCAAACGCCGCCCACCTCACCCTGAAGGACCCTCATGTCGCGCAGCAAACTCCTCGTCATCACGGTGGCCGTCGCCGGCGTCATCGTCGCAGCAGTCGCCATCGCCCGCAGCGGCGCGGATCAGGCATCCGCGCGCGGCGCGGCCGGCGTCGCGCCAGCCTCCGAAGCCGCCGGTCGATACGGCGGCGTCGTGCTGAAGAACGGCAAGCTCTCCGTCGAGATCGTGATGACGGAAAAGCCCGGCGATGCGCGCCTCGTCGTCTATCCGTTCGTCGACGGCAAGCCGGCCGGCGACGGCGTGTCCGTATCCGGCGCGCTGGTCCGCTACGACGGTTCGCGCGAAGCCGTGCGGTTCGACCCGTCGGGCCAAAAATTCACGTCCGCGCAGCCGATCCGGAAGCCGCACGTGTTCGACGCGACGATCGACGTGAAATGGCCCGGCGGCACGGCCGCGTTCCCGTTCTCGCGGGCGGACGGCGCGCTCGCGCTGAGCGGCGCGCAGATCGAGGCGTCGCGGATCGGTGTCGCCAAGGCCGGGCCCGCGCAGATCGCCACGCCGTTCCAGTTGCCGGGCGAGATCAAGTTCAACGAGGATCGCACCGCGCATGTCGTGCCGCGCGTGGCCGGGATCGTCGAGCAGGTCGCGGTGTCGCTCGGGCAGAACGTCGCGAAGGGGCAGGTGCTGGCGGTGATCGCGAGCACGGACCTCGCCGACCGGCGCAGCGAGCTGCTGACGGCCGAGCGCCGACTGTCCGCGGCCCGCATCACTTACGAACGGGAAAAGACGCTGTGGCAGGAGCGCATCTCGGCGGAACAGGATTACCAGCAGGCGCAGGTGCAACTGCGCGAAGCCGAGATCGCGGCGCAGAACGCCCGGCAGAAACTGGCGGCGCTGAACGCGCCGGCCGGCGCGAAGGCATTGAACCGCTACGAGCTGCGCGCGCCGTTCGCCGGCACCGTGGTCGAGAAGCATGCGACGCCGGGCGAAGCGATCGCAGCGGACGCGAGCATGTTCGTCGTGTCGGACCTGTCGTCGGTGTGGGCCGAGATGGCCGTGCCGGCGCAGCGGCTGAACGACGTGCGGGTCGGCCGCGACGCGACCGTCAGCGCGGCCGCGTTCGAGTCGCGCTCGAGCGGCCCGATCGCCTACGTGGGCGCACTGCTGGGCGAGCAGACGCGCACCGCGCCGGCGCGCGTCGTGCTGCCGAATCCCGACGGCGTATGGCGGCCCGGCCTGTTCGTCAACGTGTCGGTCGACGCGGGCCGGCAAAGCGTGCCGCTGGCCGTCGCCGGCGACGCGCTGCAGGAGATCGACGGCGAGCCTGCCGTGTTCGTGCGCTCGCCGAAAGGCTTCGTCGCACAGGCCGTCGAGATCGGCCGCCGCGACGAGCAGTCCGCCGAAGTGCTCAAGGGGCTCAAGCCCGGTCAGGAGTACGTGGCATCGAACAGTTTCGTGCTGAAGGCGGAGCTCGGCAAGGGAAGCGCGGAACATGAATAAGCAGGCGTTTTCGGTTTCAGAGGATCATTGCCATGTTTGAACGCCTGATTCGTTTTGCGATTGCGCACCGCTGGCTCGTGATGCTGGCGATCGCCGCCGTCGCGGCGCTGGGCATCTTCAGCTATCAGAAGCTGCCGATCGACGCCGTACCGGACATCACGAACGTCCAGGTCCAGATCAACACGCCGACGCCCGGCTATTCGCCGCTGGAAGCGGAGCAGCGCATCACCTACGCGGTCGAGACCGCGATGGCGGGGCTTCCCGGTCTCGAGCAGACGCGCTCCATTTCGCGGTATGGCCTGTCGCAGGTGACCGTCATCTTCAAGGACGGCACCGACATCTACTTCGCGCGGCAGCTCGTCAACGAGCGCATCCAGGAAGCGAAGGACAAGCTGCCGCCCGGCGTCACGCCGACGATGGGGCCGACGTCGACCGGCCTCGGCGAAATCTACCTGTGGACCGTCGAGGCGGACGCCGCCGCGCGCAAGCCCGACGGCACGAGGTATACGCCCGCGGACCTGCGCGAACTGCAGGACTGGGTCGTCAAGCCGCAGCTGCGCAACGTGCCGGGCGTGACCGAAGTCAACTCGATCGGCGGCTACGTGAAGGAGTTCCGCGTCGCGCCGAACCCGACCAAGCTGATGTCGTACGGGCTGACGCTCGCGGACGTCGTGCGCGCGCTCGAGCGCAACAACGACAACGTCGGCGCCGGCTACATCGAGAAGCGCGGCGAGCAGTACCTCGTGCGCGTGCCCGGCCAGGCGCGCTCGGTCGACGATATCGCGAACGTCGTGCTGACGAACGTCGGCGGCGTGCCGGTCAGGATGAAGGACGTCGGCCAGGTCGACATCGGCCGCGAGCTGCGCACCGGCGCGGCGACGTCGAACGGCGAGGAGGTGGTGCTCGGCACGGTGTTCATGCTGATGGGCGAGAACAGCCGGTCGGTCGCGAAGGCGGTCGCGGCGAAGATGGCGGACGTGAACCGGACGCTGCCCGCGGGCGTGAGGGCGATCCCGGTCTACGACCGCACCGTGCTCGTCGAAAAAGCCGTCGCGACGGTGAAGAAGAACCTGCTGGAAGGCGCGATCCTCGTGATCGCCGTGCTGTTCCTGTTCCTCGGCAACCTGCGCGCGGCGCTGATCACCGCGCTCGTGATTCCGCTGTCGATGCTGATGACCTTCACCGGGATGGTCAACGCGAAGGTGAGCGCGAACCTGATGAGCCTCGGCGCGCTCGACTTCGGCATCATCGTCGACGGCGCGGTGGTGATCGTCGAGAACTGCGTGCGGCGGCTCGCGCATGCGCAGGCGGCCGCGGGCCGTCCGCTGACGCGGGACGAGCGGTTCGCGCAAGTGTTCGGCGCGTCGCAGGAAGCGCGTCGCGCGCTGGTGTTCGGCCAGCTCATCATCATGGTCGTGTACCTGCCGATCCTGGCGCTGACCGGCGTCGAGGGCAAGATGTTCCACCCGATGGCGGTCACGGTCGTGATGGCGCTCGCGGCGGCGATGGCGCTCACCGTCACGTTCATTCCGGCGGCCGTCGCGCTGTTCATCGGCGAGCGCGTCGAGGAGAAGGAGAACCGCCTGATGGGCTGGGCGCGGCGCGCCTACGAGCCGGTGCTGGCCGCGTTCATGGTGCGTCCGGCGCGGGTCATGCTGGGCGCGGCGGCGATCGTCGCGGTCACGCTCGGCCTCGCGACGCGCCTGGGCAGCGAGTTCATCCCGAGCCTGAACGAGGGCGATCTCGCGGTCGCCGCGCTGAGGATTCCCGGCACGAGCCTGTCGCAGTCGGTCGACATGCAGAAGTCGATCGAGAAGACGCTCAAGCAACGCTTCCCGGAGATCGAGCGCGTGTTCGCGCGGACCGGCACCGCGGAAATCGCCGCCGATCCGATGCCGCCGAACCTGTCGGACGGCTACATCATGCTCAGGCCCGTGGACCAGTGGCCGGACCCGAAGAAGCCGCGCGAGCGGCTCGTCGCGGAAATCGAGGCGGCGCTCGCCGATCTGCCGGGCAACGCGTACGAGTTCTCGCAGCCGATCCAGCTGCGCTTCAACGAGCTGATTTCCGGCGTGCGCAGCGACGTCGCCGTCAAGATCTTCGGCGACGACATGGCGGTGCTCAACCGGACCGGCGAGCAGATCGCGGCCGTGCTGCAGAAGGCGCCCGGCGCGTCGGAAGTGAAGGTCGAGCAGACGACCGGCCTGCCGGTGCTCACGATCAACCTCGACCGGGACAAGCTCGCGCGCTACGGCGTGACGGTCGCGGACCTGCAGGATACGGTGGCCGCGGCGGTCGGCGGACAGAAGGCCGGCACGCTGTTCCAGGGCGACCGGCGCTTCGACATCGTCGTGCGCCTGCCGGACGAATTGCGTTCGGACATCGAAGCGATCAAGCGGCTGCCGATCGCGCTGCCCGCGCCGGCGGCGCTCGGCGCGAGCGGCACGGCGGTGCAGGCGCCGTACGTGCCGCTCGCGGAGCTGGCGACGATCGAGGTCGCGCCGGGGCCGAACCAGATCAGCCGCGAGGACGGCAAGCGGCGCGTCGTCGTCAGCGCGAACGTCCGGGGCCGCGACGTCGGCTCGTTCGTCGCCGCCGCGCGCGAGCAGCTGCAGCAGGACGTGCGGATTCCCGCCGGCTACTGGGTTTCGTGGGGCGGGCAGTTCGAGCAGCTGCAGAGCGCGAGCGAGCGCCTGAAGCTCGTCGTGCCGCTCGCGCTGTTCATGGTGTTCGTCCTGCTGTTCGTGATGTTCAATAATGTGAAGGACGGCTTGCTGGTGTTCACCGGCATTCCGTTCGCGCTGAGCGGCGGGGTCGTCTCGCTGTGGCTGCGCGGCATTCCGCTGTCCATCACCGCGGCGGTGGGCTTCATCGCGCTGTCCGGCGTGGCCGTGCTGAACGGCCTCGTGATGATCTCGTTCATCCGCAACCTGCGCGACGAAGGCGCGCCGCTCGACGCCGCGGTGCGGGAAGGCGCGCTGACGCGGCTGCGGCCCGTGCTGATGACCGCGCTCGTCGCGTCGCTGGGCTTCCTGCCGATGGCGTTCGCGACCGGTACGGGCGCCGAGGTGCAGCGGCCGCTGGCTACCGTCGTGATCGGCGGTATCCTGTCGTCGACCGCGCTGACGCTGCTGGTGCTGCCGGTGCTGTACCGCGTCAGCCATGCGGTATCGTGGCGAACGGCGTTCAGGGCCGGGCTCGGCGCCGGTGCGCCGATGCGGGTGCTGAGACGGCTGGGTCTCTTCAAGGGTAATGTGTAATGCGGATTTTGATTGTCGAAGACGAACCGAAGACGGGGGCCTATCTCCGCAAGGGGCTGACCGAGGCCGGGTATGTCGTCGACTGGGTGGAGGACGGCATCACCGGCCTGCACCAGGCCGAAACGGAAGACTACGACCTGCTCGTGCTCGACGTGATGCTGCCCGGCCAGGACGGCTGGACGCTGCTGCAGAACCTGCGCCGCAGCAAGTCGACGCCGGTGCTGTTCCTCACCGCGATGGACGACGTCGGCGACCGCGTGAAGGGCCTCGAGCTCGGCGCGGACGACTATCTCGCGAAGCCGTTCGATTTCGTCGAGCTGACCGCGCGCATCAAGTCGATCCTGCGCCGCGGGCAGCCGCGCGAATCGAACACGTTGCGCGTAGCGGATCTCGAGCTCGACCTGACGCGCCGCAAGGCCACCCGGCAGGGCGACACGATTCTGCTGACCGCCAAGGAGTTCGCGCTGCTGTGGCTGCTGATGCGGCGGGAGGGCGAGATCCTGCCGCGCGCGACGATCGCGTCGCAGGTGTGGGACATGAATTTCAACAGCGATACGAACGTCGTGGATTCCGCGATCCGCCGGCTTCGCTCGAAGATCGACGACGCCTACGAACCCAAGCTGATCCACACGGTGCGCGGCATGGGCTACGTGCTCGAAGCGCGCGACGGCACGACCCGATGATCCGGCGCCTGCTGCCGCGCACGCTGCGCGGGCGCCTGACCGCGCTGATCATCCTGTCGACGTCCGTGATCCTCGCGTCGAGCGGCGTCGCGCTCTACGAGGCGCAGCGCAACCGCATCGAGACGTCGGCCGCGGAGCAGTTGAGCGGGATCGTCGCCGCATTGCGCACGCATCTGGCCGACGCGCGGACGACCGCCGACGTCGCGCGGAACACGGACGTGTGGGTCGACCAGCTGCACGGCCATCCGAACATGGCGCTGGCCATCTACGACGCCGCCGGCAATCGCCTCGTCGGCACCGGCGGGTTCAGCGCCTATGCGCCGCTGCTGTCGCTGGACGCGCGCAACATGCCCGCTGCCTTCGCCGCGCCGCGCTCGACCCTGAGCTATCTCGTCGCGACCGCGCCGCTTGCCGGCGCAGCCGCACCCGCGCCCGTCGTGCGCGTCGTGGTTCAGTACGATCGGCGCGCTGACATCCAGCAGCTGCGCACGCATGCGTACACGATCATCGTGATCGAGGTATTCGGCGTCGCGCTGGCTGCCGTGATCGCGTACGGCATCGCGGCGCTGGGATTGAGCCCGCTGCGCCGCTTCGCGGCCCGCGCGGAACAGATGTCGACCAGCCGGCTCGCCCATCCGCTGCCGGAACTCGACACCGCCGGCGAGCTGAAGGAACTGGAGCACGCGTTCAACGGGATGCTGGCGCGGCTCAACGAATCGTTCACGCGCCTGAGCCAGTTCTCGTCGAATCTCGCGCACGACATGCGCACGCCGCTCACCAACCTGCAGGCGGCCGCGCAGGTCGCGCTGTCGCAGCCGCGCAGCGCCGACGAGTATCGCAGCGTGATCGAATCCGGCATCGACGAATATCAGCGGCTGTCCAGAATGATCGAGGACATGCTGTTTCTCGCGCGTTCGGAGCAGGCCGGCACGTCGATCGACGTGCGCCGCCTCGACGCCGCCGTGGAGGCGGAACGCGTCGCGGGCTATTACGAACCGCTCGCCGAGGACGCCGGCGTGTCGGTCAGGGTCGACGGGCACGCATGGGTGGACGCGGACCTGACGCTGTATCAGCGGGCGTTGAGCAATCTGCTGTCCAACGCACTGGCTTATGCGCCGCGCGGGAGCGTGATCGCGATCGACTGCATGGGAGTGGACGGCGCGACGACGATCGCCGTCTCCGACACGGGGCCCGGCATCGACGCGCAACACGTCGCGCGCATTTTCGAGCGCTTCTATCGTGTCGATCCGTCCCGGCACAATTCCGCGTCGGGGACGGGGCTCGGCCTCGCCATCGTCCGATCGATCATGGACAACCACGGCGGCGAGTGCGGCGTCGACAGCGAGCCCGGCAAACGCACGACGTTCTGGCTGCGCTTTCCGCACCGGGCGGTCGCGGCGAAGCTGCCTCGCGTGTGACGTCGCGCTCGCGCACCCGCGCGCGCCGTGCGGGTGCGGCGCGGGCGCCCGATGCGCAATCGGGCGGGCGCGGTGTCAGCGCCCGGCGAGATTGTCGTGGCGGTCGGCCTGCGGCGACGCGTCGCCCGCATGGACCGAGATGCCGTGCAGTTCCTTGTTGCGCGTGACGATGTCGGTGGTCGGCGGATACTGGGTCTTGGTCGCCGGCACGACGCCGTCGTGCTGCGCCTGCTTCAGTTCGTCGACGACTTGCGCGCGGGACTTGCCCTGCGCATGGGCGGCCTGAGCCGCGATGCCGAGCGACAGCGTCGCTGCGACGAAAACTGCTGCCATCCTTGCTGCTTTCATTGCGTTCTCCTTGAACGTGGCCGCCGGTTGGCGAGCCGTGCAGCCAGTATGCGCAGCGGGCCGTGCGCGACCATGATCGGAACATGAGAAATGCGTCAGATTCGGGCGCGCTGCGGACATGACGCAATCGTCATGTCCGCGTCATCGATGCGATGCGCGCCGGGACGAAGATGAAGTGGGCCACGGACCGCTGCCCGGCGGTAGCCGTGGCATCCATGCCGTTCGCGCTTGCGCTCCGGAAAGCGGACGGTCCTGCTTCCACTTCAATTCCGACCCGCAAAGTGAATCACATCGATCGTCGTCTTTCCGTCATCGCAGTCCTGATCATTTCGTTGCTCGCCGGATGCGTTTCCTCGGGTGTCGGCGAAAGGAAGGCGGTTGCCGGGTATCCGGCGCCCGGCGAACAGGTCGACTATGCGGGGCACCGCTGCGGCAATCCCAATCTGCACGTCAAGACGCATCCGTGCGTGTTTCCGCAACCCCGCGCGGCGCAATGATCGCCGCGGTCGCGGCCATGCATGAAAAAAAGCCCGGACACGTCGCGCGTCCGGGCTGAATGCGTGGCCATGCCTTGCGGCAGCGCCATGCGTCGCGTGGTTCAGGGACGGAGATCACCCGCACCACTGCCGATCCTAACCACGGGACGCTGCGCGAACCTGATTCGGAGATGACATTTTTTTCATGTGACCGTGGCTTCACCGGCTCGCCGGCATCGGGCGAGCGTCGCGTGACGGAAACGTCATGTGGCGATCACGCGTGCGCACCGCTTGCGAATCATAGTGAAAACTCCTTTCGTCGATTTCCTGCAAGGAGCGAACAACATGAAACGCCTGCGACTCTCGATCGTCATTGCCGCCGCGTCGTTTTCGATCGCGGCATTTTCAGAAGGCGCGGCCGCGCAATCGAAGACTCGGCAGGAGGTCCTCCGGGAGCTCCTGCAGGCTCGGCACGAAGGCGTGATCCCGAGCACGAAGCAAGACTACCCGCCGAGTCCCGCGCTCATCGAGCGCAATAAGGAGATTCACCGCGCGACCGTCCATGGCGGCGAACAGGCGCCGATGTTCGATGCGCACGACGAGCGCTTTGCGGTTCGCTGATTTCGGAGAACGCCATGCGCAGTTTCGCAAGATGGATTGTGGTCGCAGCATGCCTGTCGTCATCTGCCGCGATGGCCGACGGCTGGCCGGAACGTGTGCTGTCCCACGAGAAGCGATTGCAGTTGACCGCGCGTGACGAGGTCGTCGCGATGAACGTCCTGACCGATGACGGCAGCTGCAAGTCGCGCGAACATCCGGTCGATTTGCGGTCGGCCCCGAGCAGAGAGGCCCACGGCGTTCGCATCGTCGACATGTATCCGGCGGGCGCCACGACGTGGTAGCCCGCCGCTCGCATGCGCGATGCCGTCAAAGCTGCGCGAGCGCCTGATCGAGATCGGCGATCAGGTCGTCGATGTGCTCGATGCCGATCGACAGCCGCACCGTTTCTTCCTTCACGCCGGCCTTTGCGAGTTCGGCCGGCGAGAGCTGCCGATGCGTGGTCGAGGCCGGATGCGTCGCGAGCGACTTCGAGTCGCCGATGTTGACGAGCCGGGTGAACAGCTTCAGCGCGTCCTGGAACTTCGCGCCGCCCGCGCGGCCGCCTTTCACGCCGAACGTCAGGAGCCCCGGCCCGCGCCCGGACAGATAGCGCGCGACGAGCGGATGGTCGGGGTGGTCGGGCAGCCCCGCGTAGCTCACCCATTCGACGTTCTCGTGGCGCGCGAGGTGCTGCGCGATCTTCAGCGTGTTGTCGCTGATGCGCTCGATGCGCAGCGCGAGCGTCTCGATGCCCTGCAGGATCTGGAACGCGTTGAACGGCGAGATCGCCGCACCCATGTTGCGCAGCGGCACGACGCGTGCGCGGCCGATATACGCGGCCTGTCCGAACGCTTCCGTATAGACGACGCCGTGATAGCTGACGTCGGGCTCGTTCAGGCGCTTGAAGCGGTCCGCATGCTCCGCCCACGGGAACTTGCCCGAATCGACGATCGCGCCGCCGAGGCTCGTGCCGTGCCCGCCGAGGTACTTCGTCAGCGAATGCACGACGATGTCCGCGCCGTGCTCGAACGGCCGCAGCAGGTACGGCGACGGCACCGTGTTGTCGACGATCAGCGGGATTCCATGACGGTGCGCGATCTCCGCGAGCGCGGCGATGTCGGTGATGTTGCCGAGCGGGTTGCCGACCGATTCCGCGAAGATCGCCTTCGTGCGTGCGTCGATCAGCGCGTCGAACGACGCGGGGTCGCGCGGATCGGCGAAGCGCGTGGTGATGCCGTATTGCGGCAGCGTGTGCGCGAACAGGTTGTAGGTGCCGCCGTACAGCGTGCTGGCGGACACGATGTTGTCGCCGGCTTCGGCGATCGTCTGGATCGAATAGGTGACGGCCGCTTGCCCCGACGCGAGCGCCAGCGCGCCGACGCCGCCCTCGAGCGCCGCGATGCGCTGCTCGAGCACGTCGGTCGTCGGGTTCATGATCCGCGTGTAGATGTTGCCCTGAACCTTCAGGTCGAACAGGTCCGCGCCGTGCTGCGTGTCGTCGAATGCGTACGCGACGGTCTGGTAGATCGGCACCGCGACCGCACGCGTGGTCGGGTCCGGACGATAGCCGCCGTGGACGGCGATGGTTTCGAGACGCCAGCTGGAAGAGGCCCTGTCGGTCATGGTGTGCTCCGTCTGTTGTTGTGATGGTCCGGCGATTATAGAAGCGGCGGTCTGCAAGGTTTAGAACGATTGGTTCGTTGCTTATTGACGCGTGCGGCATAGAATGCCTTTTTCCAGTGACGAAGGGGCCGCAATGGATCAGGATCAGTGGACGCAGGTGGATGCGTATTTCTCCGCGACGCTCGTGCCGTCGGACGATGCGCTCGATGCCGCGCTGGCGGCGAGCGACGCGGCCGGGTTGCCGGCGATCAACGTCGCGCCGAACCAGGGCAAGCTGCTGCAGCTGCTCGCGACGATCCGCGGCGCGCGGCGCATTCTCGAAGTCGGCACGCTCGGCGGCTACAGCACGATCTGGCTCGCGCGCGCGTTGCCGCCGGGCGGCAGGCTCGTGACGCTCGAGCTGAATCCCGAGCATGCGAAGGTCGCGACGCGGAACATCGCGCGCGCCGGGTTCGCGGACGTCGTGTCGGTCGTCGTCGGCAGCGCGAAGGACAGCCTCGCGCAACTCGTCGATGCGGGCACGGAGCCGTTCGACTTCATCTTCATCGACGCGGACAAGGAGAGCAACGCGGTCTATCTGGACGCGGCGCTGAAGCTGTCGCGGCCGGGCACGGTGATCGTCGTCGACAACGTCGTGCGGCGCGGCAGGGTGGCGGACCCGGATAACCATGATCCGGACGTCGTCGGCGTGCGCGACGGGTTCCGCTTCATTGCCGCGGAACCGCGTGTCACGACGACGGCCGTGCAGACCGTCGGGCTGAAGGGGTGGGACGGGTTCGCGATTTCGATCGTGGGGGAGTGAGGCGGGGCGGCGCTGATGCCGGCCGCCGCCAGAAAAAACGGCGCGACGCCGGTTCGCGTCACGCCGTCCATCCGTCAACCGCGTTCGATCACATCGCACTACCCCTTCACACACACCACCTGACGCAGCGTGTGCACCACTTCGACGAGGCTGCGCTGAGCGGCCATCACCGCGTCGATGTCCTTGTAGGCCATCGGGATCTCGTCGACGACGCCCGCGTCCTTCCGGCATTCGACGCCTTGCGTCGCCTTCACCTGGTCCTCGACCGTGAAGCGGCGCTTCGCCTCGGTCCGGCTCATCGAGCGGCCCGCGCCGTGGCTGCACGAACAGAAGCTCTCCGGATTGCCGAGCCCGCGCACGATGAAGCTCTTCGCGCCCATCGAGCCCGGAATGATCCCGAGCTGCCCCTTCTGCGCGGACACCGCGCCCTTGCGGGTCACGAGCACGTCCTCGCCGAAGTGGCGTTCCTTCTGCACGTAGTTGTGGTGGCAGTTCACCGCGTGCTCGTCGACGCCGAACGGCTTGCCGATCACGCCGCGCGCCGCGTCGATCACCGCATCCATCATCGCCTGCCGGTTGTGCCGCGCGTAGTCCTGCGCCCAGCCGACCGCCTCGACGTAGTCGTCGAAATGCCGGCTGCCCTCGTTGAAGTACGCGAGGTTGCGATCCGGCAGGTTCGCGATGTGCTGCCGCATGTCGGCCTGCGCGAGCTCGATGAACAGGCTGCCGATCGCGTTGCCGACGCCGCGCGAGCCGCTGTGCAGCATGAACCACACGCTGTCGTTCTCGTCGACGCACACCTCGATGAAGTGATTGCCGGTGCCGAGCGTGCCGAGGTGCACGTAGTTGTTGGTCTTCTCCAGCTTCGGATACTTGTCGACGATCCGCTGGAACCCGGGCAGCAGTTCCTTCCACATCTCGTCGACTCGTTGCGGCGCGCGATTGCCCCACGCACCCGGATCGCGCCGGCCCGGCGCGCGGCCGTGCGGCACTGCGCGTTCGATCGCGCTGCGCAGGCCCGCGAGCGAGTCCGGCAGGTCCGCCGCGGTCAGCGTCGTGCGCGCGGCCATCATCCCGCAGCCGATGTCGACGCCGACCGCGGCCGGGATGATCGCGCCCTTGGTCGGAATCACGCTGCCGATCGTCGAGCCCTTGCCGAGGTGCACGTCCGGCATCACTGCGACGTGCTTGAAGATGAACGGCATCTGCGCGGTATTGCGCAGTTGTTCGCGCGCGTCGTCCTCGACGGCGACGCCGGTCGTCCACATCTTCACCGGCTTGCCGTGCGCCAGTTCCATCACTTGATAATCCAGTTCACTCATTGCTTCACCTACTCGGTTATGTATCGCGCGGCGCCCGTGCGCCGCGCTGCCGCGTTCATTGCGCGGCCTTGATGCTGACGAGTCCGTTCAGCACCTGGTCGAGACCGCCGAACACCGAGATGCGGTCGATCCGTTCCGCGACCCGCTCGAGCGTTTCCAGCTCCTTGAGTCGCAGCGCGGTCGGATTCTCTTCCATCACCTTCGCGGTGTTCAGCAGCGAACGGGTCGCCGCGGTTTCCTCGCGGCGGCGGATCACGTTCGCCTGCGCGGCCTTCTCGGCCTCGACCACCTGCGCGAGGATCGTCTTCATGTCGCCCGGCAGCACGATATCCTTCACGCCGACGCTGCGCACGTCGACCCCCGAATCGGCGAGCCGCGGGCGCACCTGCGCGATCACGACCTCGTCGATCGCCTGCTTGTCCTCGAGCAGTTCGTCCAGCGTGCGCGTGCCGACGGCGGCGCGCAGCGCGAACTGTAGTTCGCGGTACAGGTGCTCGACCGGCTTCTGCAACTGCCCATAAGCGCGCAGCACATCCGCGTAGCACCAGGTCGCCGACAGGTTCAAGCGCAGCGCGACCTTGTCGCGCGTCAGGATTTCCTGCCCGCCGACCTCCAGCGCCTGCAGCCGCAGGTCGACGAGTTCGACCGCCACGTCGCGATTGAAGCGCCAGAACGCGGACAGGCCGGCGTCCAGCAAGCGCTCGATCTTGCCGTCGATCTTCAGCACGCCGACATGGTAGGCAGGCACTTGCGCCAGCAGCACGCCCGCGAGCCCCGCGACGCCGCGTGCACGCAGCGCCGGCTGCGTCAGGCGCTTCGCCAGTCCGGCCGGCAGCGTGCCGCCCTGCGCGAGATCGACCCGCTCGAGGCGGTGCTCGATCAGGCCGCGCCAGTACAGCCGGCGCGTGCCCGGCGGCACGATCTCGACGAGCACGTCGTTCTCGTAGCGCAGGCCCGCCTCGTCGTCGGCGAGATCCATCGCGACGAAGTAGCGCGCCAGCACGTCCTGCGCGTCGTGGCGCAGGTAATCGGCGAGCGCTTCGTCCGCGAGCGGCGCGTCGAGGCGCGCGGTCTGCACCGTCAGACGATTGAACGGATCGAAGGCCTTGAACACGCCCGGTTCGAGCACCTTCACGAAATCGCCCTCGCTCATCAGCAGCGCGCGTTCGTTCTTTTTCACCACATGACGCTTCCACATATTCATTCTTGTCCTTTTCTTCTTGGTCCGCCGGCAAACGCGCATCGCACGGATCGGGGTGCGGCGCGAACGGGCGGGCGGGCTTCAGGCGCCGCACTGGCGCGCGCGGCGACGCGTGCTGCATGGCGTCGTCGTGCGCGTTTGCGCGGGCCGTCGGGCCGCCCGGCCGTTCGCGTGGTACCGCGACCGGTCCGACGCGCGGCGGGCCTTGCGGCCCGCGCCGGCGGGTACTGCTTCATTGACGATGACTGTCCTCGCGGACAGCGTTCGAGCGGGATTCGAACCCGCTACACATCGGTTTTCACCGATTGCTCTAACCAAATGAGCTTCCGAACAGGTGGGCGCCCCGGGAATCGAACCCGGGCTCACGCATCCAGCGCGCCCATTTGCCTTCGTCTGTCCATGGCGGCATGCGCGGCCGCGACGAACGAGGTTCGGCGGCGGCGCACCAGCAGGGCTCGTGAACCCTGGCTCGCGGGCCAGCGGGACATCCGGCCCGAAATACTTAGCGAGGAGCGTGCCAGCGCGCGCGCCAGCGGCCGAAAAAATTTGCAATACGTTGAATGGAAAGGGGAAATTTTTGTTTGACGTGGAAGCGACCGCGTTCTCCGTCGACAGCGATACCCAGAAATTCTGATACGATCCGATCGTGTCTTATAAATTTGGATAAACATGCGCAAGACCGTGGCGATCGGCTTTCTCGGTATCGTGCTCGACCAGGGCGGCCGCGCGCACCGCCGCTGGCGCAAGTGGCGGCCGACAGTTTCGCTGTGCGAGCAGCCGGACCTGCCGATCGACCGGCTCGAGCTGCTGCATCCGCCGAGCTACGAGCGCCTCGCGAAGCGCGTGCAGGAGGATCTCGCGCAGGTGTCGCCGCACACCGACGTGCGGCTCACGCCGATGGCGATCCACGATCCGTGGGATTTCGAGGAGGTCTACGCGGCGCTGCACGACTTCGCGCGCGCGTATCCGTTCGATCTCGACCGCGAGGATTACCTGGTCCACATCACGACGGGTACGCACGTCGCGCAGATTTGCTGGTTCCTGCTCGCGGAGGCGCGCTACCTGCCCGCGCGCCTCGTGCAGACCGGGCCGCCGCAGCAGACCGACGAGGGGCCGAGCGGACCCGGCACGGTGTCGGTGATCGATCTCGACCTGTCGCGCTACAACCGGATCGCGCAGCGCTTCACGCGCGAGCGTGACGAGACGGTGTCGTTCCTGAAGGCGGGCATCGCGACGCGCAACGCGCGCTTCAACGCGCTGATCGAGCAGCTCGAACGCGTCGCGGTGCGCTCGCGCGCGCCGATGCTGCTCGTCGGGCCGACCGGCGCGGGCAAGTCGTTCCTCGCGAAGCGTGTGTATGAACTGAAGCGCGGCCGGCATCGGCTCGCGGGGCCGTTCATCGAGATCAACTGCGCGACGCTGCGCGGCGACGCCGCGATGTCCACGCTGTTCGGGCACGTGAAGGGTGCGTTCACCGGCGCGCAGAATGCGCGCGCGGGCCTGTTGCGCGCGGCGGACGGCGGCTTGCTGTTCCTCGACGAGATCGGCGAGCTCGGCCTCGACGAGCAGGCGATGCTGCTGAAGGCGATCGAGGAGAAGCGCTTCCTGCCGGTCGGCGCGGATACCGAGGCGACCAGCGATTTCGAGCTGATCGCGGGCACGCACCGCGACCTGCGGCAGATGGTGGCGGCGGGCACGTTCCGCGAGGACCTGTACGCGCGGATCAACCTGTGGACCTACGAATTGCCCGGTCTCGCCGAACGTCGCGAGGACATCGAGCCGAACCTCGATTTCGAGCTCGACCGCTTCGGCCGCGAGCAGGGGGAGCAGGTGCGCTTCAACGTCGAGGCGAAGCGGCGCTATCTCGCGTTTGCCGCGTCGCCGCGCGCCGCGTGGGCGGGCAATTTCCGCGAGCTGTCGGCGTCGGTCACGCGGATGGCGACGCTCGCGGATGCGGGGCGCATCACCGAGACGATCGCCGAGCAGGAGGTCGAACGGCTTGCGCGCACGTGGTCGGCGGCGGATGACGCAGGCGATCTCGTCGGCACGGTGCTCGGCGAGCGCGCCGCGGAGCTCGACCTGTTCGACCGCGTGCAGCTCGAGCGGGTGCTCGATGTGTGTCGTATCGCGGCGAGCTTGTCGGAGGCGGGGCGCACGCTGTTCGCGGTGTCGCGGCAAAGCAAGAAGCAGCCGAATGACGCGGACCGGCTGCGCAAGTATCTCGCGCGGTTCGGGCTCGATTGGGATGGGGTGCGGCGCTCGCTCGACGGGACGCGTTCCGTCGACCGGTAGACGTTAGCGACGCAACATCGCAAGCGCCTGTTGCGCGAGCCGGGCGAAGTCTGCCGCCTGGTTGCGCGCACCGGCATGCTGGCCGCCGATCAGGCACAGGTGCGCGACGCGGCCGACGAGGTCCGCATCGGCCGGGCCGTCGATCCGCGTGCGGCACACCGAGATGGCGAACGACAGCCGCGTGCTGTCGACCCGGGCCTGGTATGCGGCCACGAGCGGATCGCGGCGCGCCCACGCGCGAATCGCGATGTCGCGTTCGGGCCGCCGTTCCCCGGCGATCGTCAGGTAACGTCCGAGCACGTCTTCCAGGCTGCGGCCCTCGGCCGCATACGCGAGCCTGCGGCCGGTGCAGTCCGCTTCCCATTCGTCGAGCAGTGCGCGCACGAACGCTTCGCGATTGCGGAAGTGGTGGTAGAACGACCCGCGCGTGACGTTCAGGCGCCGCGCCAGCCGTTCGGCGGAAACGCCCGCATGTCCGTCGCGGTCGAGCGCGTCGAACCCGGCGGCAATCCAGTGGTCACGCGTCAGCATGTGCTTTGCCTCGAAAACGTACAGGCTGTGTATGGTAGCGCCTGTCTCGATAAAGTGCGGCTTCCTTGATGTTTCCCGTTATCCCTGGAGCCGCCCATGAAGCACATCGCGCTGGTCGCATTCGACCAATTCACCGACATCGACCTGTTCCTGATGTGGGACATCCTCGGCCGCAATCGCGACGATTGGCAGGTGCGGATCGTCAGTAACCATGACGTGCTTCGCTCGGCGCACGGCCTGCCGGTCAACCCGCACGGCACGCTGGCCGACGCGAACGATGCCGATGTCGTGCTGTTCGCAAGCGGCAGGGAGGGCGTGCCGGCAGCGATCGCGGACAGCGCGTTCATCGGCGCATTCCGGCTCGACCCGGATCGTCAACTGATCGGTTCGATCTGTGCGGGCGCCTTCATCCTCGCAAAGTTGGGACTCCTGCCGGAACGGCGCGCGTCGACGCACCCCGACGCAAGCGCGGCGTTGCGCGCGAGCGGAGTGGAGCCGGACGAACGGCCGTTCATGAGCACTGGCAATGTCGCGACGGCGGGCGGCTGTCTGGCCGCGCTGTATCTGGTGGGATGGGCGGTGGAGCGCCTGTTCGGCGCGGACAAGCGCCGGGAAACGCTGTGGCCGGTGTTGCCGGCCGGGCAGCAGGATGTCTACGAACGGTTGATCGAATCGAGCCTGAGGCAAGGGATCGATCGAGGTGCGGCCGGTGCGCGTCAATGCGCATCATCCGGCTTCAATGCGCCGCGCAGTTGAAGATACGCGCGCGCGTCCGCCTGCAGCGCATCGTACGGCTTCGCCATCGCACCCTGCAACTCGCCGAGCGCTTTGCGGCTGGCGGCCAGCACGTCATGACTGATCGCCTCCGCTTCCGGGTTGCCCGTCACTTCGGTGTCGCAGAGCACGTCGTCGCAGGGCCGGGTCGTCGTCTGCGTCCACACGGTCCGGCCGTCGCGGAAGTATTGCTCCCACTGCATGCGGAACAGGACCGAGCGGTCTGCCGTGTCGATGTAGTAATCGATGTCGGCACCGTAGCCGACGAGCGCATCGTCGAAGAAGGTCCACGTCTCGGTCCGGATCGGCAGCGTCTGCTTCACCGGATATGCATTGTCGAAGCGCGTGCGCAGTTCGAGTCGCCGGTACGGGCCGAATTCGATCAGGGACGCGTCGATGCCGGCCTCGTTGCGCCGATACCAGCGCGCCATGGCCGGCGTCGGCCGGATCGAGCCGTACAGGCGCGTGACGCCGTGCGTGCCGTCCAGATCCAGCTTGACCTGCGCGGCGGCGATCCGGCCCGGCGGCAGCCGGCCGGGCGCGGCGCCGATCCTGACGCCGGCCGTCGTGTGGAAGTCGCTGCCGATATCGGACAGCGGGCAGCGCACGTTCCTGACGGACAGCGACATGCGCGGCGAGCTGGTCGTGAGCGCCGTCGCGATCGGGATGGCGATCTCGGGCACGTTGACCGGCAGCAGCGCGTCGAGGCAGTCCTGCGCGTAGCGCGGCGCCACGCCGAGATCATGGTCCTCGAAGCCGACGCCGTATTCGAGGCTGGGCGCGATCGGATCGAGCGGCTTGTAGTCGGGCGTGTCGGTCTTCGTGACGAGCGCGCGGTAGCCGGGCTGGCGCGTCAGCGCGTCGAGCGACAGGTCGACCAGGAACCACGCGATCGAATAGCCGCCGTCGAGCCGGTGCGGCAAGTCGAAGCTGATGGTGCGTGCCGCGTCCCCGGCGCGTGGCGTGACTTTCGCGGGAAGGCGCAGGATCTCGTCATCGACGTGCTGGTTCCACTGCGGCTCCGGCAGGCAGCCGAGGCCGGGGCTGCATGAGAACAGGCTGTATCGGGTGGTGGTGCGCACGTAATGCGCGACGATTTCGACATGGTCCGGCAGCCGGTTGCGCAGGTCGGCATTTTCTGCCGGCGTGAGGAACGGCATGTACAGATCGGTGAGCGCGATCGTGATGTGCGAAGTGCCGGGCGGCGCCTGCACGTCGCGCGGCTTCGGGTCGCGGGGCGACAGCACGCGCCACAGGAGGAGCGCCAGCGCGGCCACGACGGCGATCGTCACGACGAGGCGGCGGGAGAGCCGTTCGCGGCGCGCATCGGGGGATGAGGACATGTCGTCGATTGTTGTTGTCGTGCGTCCCGCTTCGTACGCGGGATCATTTGAATTCGGCGGCGGCCGAATCGTCCGCCGCGTCCGCCGTCACCGCTGCTGCGCGGCGACCTTCAGCCCGAGCGAAATGAAGATCACGCCGACGATCTTGCCCTGCCGGCGCGTGAGCCACGACAGCCGCTTCACGAGACGGCCGAGCGGGCGGACCGACAGCGCGATCAGCGTCGTATAGAGCGAACTGAGCGCGACGAAGATCAGCCCGAGCACCGCGAACTGCACGAACGTCGAGCCGCGCTCCGGATGCACGAATTGCGGCATGAATGCGAGGAAGAACAGCGCGGTCTTCGGGTTCAGCACTTCGGCCGGGATCGCCTGCAGATACGCGTTGAGCGGCGTGACGGCGGGCATTTTCGGCAGCGACGGATCGGATGGCTTCTCGAGCAACGCGCGCACGCCGAGGTAGATCAGGTAGGCCGCGCCGACCAGCTTGACGACGTTGAACGCGAGCGCCGACGTCATCAGCAGCGCGGACAGCCCGACGGCCGCGAACAGCGTGTGGACGAAATCGCCGCTCGCGACGCCGAGGCCGGTCAGGATGCCGGTCTTGCGGCCGCCCTGCGCGGTGCGGCTCAGCACGAGCAGCACGGCGGGGCCGGGGATCAGGAACAGGCCCAGCACGACGGCGATGAAGGTGGTCAGCGTGGTCAGGTCGAACATGGGGGCTCCGGCAGAATGGCGCAGCGGCGGGGGATCGGTGCATTGTATTCGGTTCGGCGCGCGGGTGCTGACGCGCTCGTGAGCCGCCCCGCTGCGCGGGCGCCTTTCTGGTATAAGCACGAAGGGACGTGCGGGCACGGCGTCCGGCCTTCTTTCCACGCCTACCGTTTCATGCGCGAACTTCCACCAGCCACCGATCCCGCAGCGGACGCCGACGTCTATCAGGTGCCGCGTCCGCTCGTCGTATTCGGCGGGGCGGTCGTCGAGCCCGAGTGGCGGCTGGAGCGGCACAGCCATCGCCATGCGCAATTGCTCTACACGCTGAGCGGCGTGATCTACTGCGAGATCGACGGCGGCGTATGGAGTGCGCCGCCGCAATGCACGGTGTGGATTCCGAGCGAGGTCGCGCATGCGGCGCGCGGCTCGGCCGGCGCGACGTTCTACGCGGTGCTGGTCGAACCCGATGCCGCGCTCGATCTGCCGGCGCACTGCTGCACGCTCGGCGTGTCGCCGCTGCTGCGCGAGCTGCTGCTGAAGGCGGCGAGCTTCCCGAACCTGTACGACGTCGACGGCCCGCAGGGGCGGCTGATGGCGACGCTGCTCGACGAACTCGTCGCGGCGCCGGTCGAGGACCTGTACCTGCCGATGCCGGCCGACCGCCGGCTGCGCAAGCTGATCGACCATCTGCTCGACGATCCGGCCGACAAGTCGCCGTTGCCCGAACTCGCGCGGCGCGCGGGCGTCAGCGAGCGCAGCCTGACGCGGCTCGCGACGAAGGAGCTCGGGATGAGCCTCGGCGACTGGCGCCGGCGGCTGCACGTCGCGCTGTCGCTGCGGATGCTGACGACCGGCCGCCGCGTGCACCAGATCGCGATCGATCTCGGCTACGAAAGCGCGAGCAGCTTCGTGACGATGTTCCGCAAGGCGACCGGCAAGTCGCCGACGCAATTCCTGACCGACCGGCAACGCTGAACGGCACGGGGCGTGCCGGCGTACGCACGTTTGGCCGGAATGAAAAAGCGGTTGGCCGGGACGAGAAATGACGCAGCGGGCCTCGATCCATAAAATGAGAATCGTTCTCATCTGGAGGCCGACATGCAGATCGTCACGACCGAATTCCCGTTTGTCTGGTTGCGTTACAGCGGTTCGACGCACACCGATCCCGCCCGCCTGCTTGCCGAACTCGACGCGTTGCTCGCGCGTCGCGAACGCTTCGTTCTGCTGACCGACGACGCGCCGTCCGGCGACGATCGCGGTGCCGGCGATCATGAACTGCGCAAGCAACTCGCGAAGTGGAGCAAGGCCAACCGCGCGCAGTCGCGCGAATGGATTCCCGCGATGATCGCGATCGAGCCCGACGCGCCGCGGCGTGTGGCGCTCGACGCATTCTCGGGCACGTTCGAGAAGGTCTGGGGTTATCCGCTGAACGCGGCGGCGAGCCGCGACGAGGCGCTTGCGCTCGCACGGCGGCTGCTCGACGCACCGGCGCGCGGCGTCGTGATCGCGCACGGCTGAACCGGCTGCCGCGCCGGCGGCGCGGCTTTCATCGACACGCTTGCACGGTGCGCGAACGCGCGCCGCGGCATGCGGCAATTTCGCAGGGGTGTCCGATGGACAATCCGATCCGTGCGATGCGCATCTTCACGCGCATCGTCGAAATGAACAGCTTTACGCGCGCGGCGGAGGCCCTCGGCATTTCGCGCGCGACCGCGACGCGGACCGTGCAGGTGCTCGAAGCGGCGCTCGGCATGCCGCTGCTGGTGCGCACGACGCGCGCGCTGCGCCCGACCGCCGAAGGCGACGCGTATTACCGGCGCTGCCTGCGCATCACGGCGGAAGTCGACGAGCTCGAATCCAGCATTCGCGGCGCCGCGCTGCATCCGAGCGGGCCGCTGCGCGTCGAGTTGCCGGGATCGGTCGCGGGCGCGATCGTGTTGCCCGCGCTCGGCGAATTTCATGCGCGTCATCCGGATCTCGTGCTGATGCTCGGCGTGTCCGGGCGCGCGGCCGACCGCGCGGACGACGCGATCGACTGCGGCATCCGGCTCGGCGAGCTGCCCGATTCGTCGCGCGTTGCGCGCCGGCTCGGCACGCTCGAACGCGTGACGTGCGCGAGCCCCGCGTATCTCGCGCGTCACGGGATGCCGCGCACGCTCGACGATCTCGCCGCGCATCGCGTAGTAGGCGGGTGGTCCGTTCCCGGTCAGCGCACGGCCGAGCTCGATTTCGTGGCCGACGGCGCGGTGCGCAAGGTGCGGCTCGAAGAGAGCGTCAGCGTGGACGACGAGCAGGCTTACGTCGCGTGCGGCTTGCACGGCCTCGGGCTGATCCAGCCGCCGCGCGTCGCCGTGCAGCCGCTGATCGACGCGGGACGGTTGCGGGAAGTGCTGCCGCGCTGGCGGCCCGATGCGGTCGCCGTGTCGGCCGTCTATGTGAAGCGCCCGCACGTGTCGCCCGGCGTGCGCGCTTTCGTCGACTGGGTGGCGGAGCGGTTTTCGGACGCGGCGCGGGACCGGGAGGGGCTGGTCGTCGTGGGGGGCGGGGTGCGGCGGGTGATGCCTGCGGTCGTCGAGGCGAACGATCGGGAGGCCTGTCAGGCGGCGGTGGCCTGATCGGGCCGGCGAGCGAAATGCCGGGCGACCGATTGCTCGCGGGTTGTGCCCGACCGACCCGCGTTGCCGGCACCGGGCGCATGTAGCGACGGCGGCTCGCGTGTTTGGTACGGTTTTCCCTACACCGTCTTCAACCGCCCCAACTCCCCCGCCAGAAAATCGACGAACGCACGAATCCGCGCGGACATCTGATGGCGCTGCGCATAGACCGCATAGATGTCCGCGCCCGGCGTCTCGTAGTCGGGCAGCACGACGACGAGGCGGCCGTCGGCGAGATAGTCGTTGATGTCCCATTCCGCGCGCATCAGGACCCCGTGCCCGTCGAGCGCCCATTTGACGGCGATCTCCCCGTCGTTCGTGGTCAGGTTGCCGTTGATGCGCACCGCTTCGGTCTTGCGCGCGGCGCCCCGGCCGCTCGTCAGCCGCCACACGCCGTAGCTTTCGTCGCCTTGCCGGATGCCGATGCAGTTGTGTCGCGTCAGGTCGTGCGGCGTGGCCGGCGTTCCGTGCTTCGCGAGGTACGCGGGCGCCGCGCACAGCAGCCGCCGGTTCGGCGCGAGCCGCCGCGCGACGACCCGCGTATCGGGCGGCTCGCCGAAGCGGATGCAGACGTCGAACGCGTCGTCGGTGAGCGGCGGCGGCATCACCGACAGCTGCAGCTGCACCGCGACTTCCGGGTAGCGCGCGACGAAGCGCGAGATCGCCGGCCCGACGTGGCTGCGCCCGAAGCCGAGCGTCGCGTTCACGCGCAGCAGCCCCTTCGGCGTCTTCTTCGCATTGCCGAGCAGTTCGCCGAGCTCGTCCATCTGGTCGAGGATCCGGCGCGCGTATTCCAGGTAGACCTCGCCCTCGGGCGTCAGCATCATCCGCCGCGTCGTGCGGTTCACGAGCGTCACGCCCGCACGCTGCTCCATCAGCGTGAGCCGCTTGCTGACCGCCGCCGCGGTGAGGCCGAGCTCGCGCGCGGCGGCGCTCAGGCTGCCCGACGCGGCAAGCGTGGAAAAGAAGCCGAGATCGGCCGGCTGGACCGCATCCGCCATCGCTTCACTTGTGAATTCAGGTTAAAGATGCTTTGAGTCTAGCACCGGTTACCGCGCTTCAGGTTGAGTACAGTGCGTTCACGATCACGATCATTCGAGGATGGAGACATGAAGACGTACCGTATCGCGACGATTCCCGGCGACGGCATCGGCAAGGAGGTGGTGCCGGCCGGCAAGCAGGTGCTGGAGGCGCTCGCGCGGAGCAGCCGGCGCTTTGCGTTCGAGTTCGAGAACTTCGACTGGGGCGCCGACTACTACCGCCGGCACGGCGTGATGATGCCCGACGACGGGCTGAATGCGCTGCGCGGCAAGGACGCGATCCTGTTCGGCTCGGCCGGCGACCCGGACGTGCCCGACCACGTGACGCTGTGGGGCCTGCGCCTGAAGATCTGCCAGGGCTTCGACCAGTACGCGAACGTGCGCCCGACGCGCATCCTGCCGGGCATCGACGCGCCGCTGAAGCGCTGCGGGCCCGACGACCTGAACTGGGTGATCGTGCGCGAGAACTCGGAAGGCGAGTATTCGGGCATCGGCGGCCGCGTGCACCAGGGCCATCCGCTCGAGGCCGCGACCGACGTGTCGATCCTCACGCGCGCGGGCGTCGAGCGCATCATGCGCTTCGCGTTCCGGCTCGCGCAGTCGCGGCCGCGCAAGCGGCTGACGGTCATCACGAAGAGCAACGCGCAGCGTCACGCGATGGTGATGTGGGACGAGATCGCGAAGCAGGTTGCGCAGTCATTCCCCGACGTGACGTGGGACAAGGAGCTCGTCGACGCGGCTACCGCGCGCATGGTTAACCGGCCGGCGACGCTCGACACGATCGTCGCGACCAACCTGCACGCGGACATCCTCAGCGATCTCGCCGCCGCGCTCGCCGGCAGCCTCGGCATCGCGCCGACCGGCAACATCGATCCGGAGCGCAGGTTTCCGTCGATGTTCGAGCCGATCCACGGCTCCGCGTTCGACATCATGGGCAAGGGCCTCGCGAATCCGATCGGCACGTTCTGGTCGGTCGTGATGCTGCTCGAACATCTCGGCGAAACGGACGCGGCCGCGCGCGTGATGCACGCGATCGAGGCCGTGACCGCGGACCCGTCGCTGCACACGCGCGATCTCGGCGGCAGCGCGACCACCGCGCAGGTGACTGCGGCGGTCTGCGAGCGCGTCGGGAAAGTCGAGGTCGCGGCGTAAGCGGCGGCGTTTCGCCCACTCCGCGCATGAACCTTCCGCCCGCGACTCGCGCATGCGACGCGAGCCGGGCAGCGGCGCCTGCACCATCGGCGGGCGTCGAATGGCTTCACCCTATAGAGCACGGCTCGACCCTCGAAGGAGGAGACACATGCAAGCCAACCTGGAATCCCGCGTCGCGCGGAAACTGACGTGGCGGATCATTCCGTTCGTGATGCTGCTGTATTTCGTCAGCTTCCTCGACCGGGTCAACGTCGGCTTCGCCGCGATGACGATGAACAAGGCGATCGGCCTGTCGCCGACCGCGTTCGGGCTCGGCGGCGGACTGTTCTTCATCGGCTACTTCCTGTTCGAGGTGCCGTCCAACCTGATTCTCCATCGCGTCGGCGCGCGGATCTGGATCGCGCGCGTGATGATCACGTGGGGCATCGTGTCGGCCGTGTCCGCGTTCGCGTCCGGCCCGGCCAGCTTCTACGTGCTGCGCTTCCTGCTCGGCGTCGCCGAGGCGGGGTTCTTTCCCGGCATCATCCTGTACCTGAGCCTGTGGTTTCCCGCGAAGCAGCGCGCGGCCGCCGCCGCGTGGTTCATGGCCGCCGCGCCGATCTCGACGGCGATCGGCTCGCCGCTGTCGGGCGCGATCATGCAATTGCCGCCGATGTTCGGGCTTGCCGACTGGCAACTGCTGTACGTGATCGAAGCGTTGCCGGCCGTGCTGCTCGGTTTCGTCGTGCTGACCTTCCTGACCGATTCGCCGTCACAGGCCGCGTGGCTGCAGCCCGACGAGCGCGACTGGCTGATCGCGAAGCTGAAGTCGGAAGCGGACGCGCGTCACACGCATGCGGGCCACACGGCCGGCGCGTGGCAGGCGCTGCGCGATCCGCGCGTGCTGGCGCTCGCGCTGATCTACTTCGGCACGTCGGCCGGGTTGTATACGCTCGGGCTGTGGGCGCCGCTGATGGTCAGGCAGTTCGGCTTCAGCGCGCTGCAGACGGGCCTGCTCACCGGCATTCCGAGCATCGCGGCGGTCGTCGCGATGATCCTCTGGGCGCGTCATTCGGATCGCACCGAGGAGCGCACCTGGCACGTCGTGATTCCGTGCGTGCTCGCGTGCGTCGGCTTCATCTTCGCGGGGCAGGCGGGCACCGCGCTGCTGACCGTGCTCGCACTCGTCGTCGTCAACGTCGGCATCAGCGCCGCGAAGGCGCCGCTGTGGGCGATGCCGAGCATGTTCCTGTCGGGCGCCGGCGCGGCCGCGGGGATCGCGATGATCAATTCGATCGGCAACCTCGGCGGGTTCGTCGGGCCGTTCGCGATCGGCTGGCTGAAGAACGTGACGGGCGGGTATGCGGCCGGGTTGTACGTGGTCGCGGGGACGCTCGCGGTGTCGGCGGTCGTCACGCTGCTGTTGAGCCGGAAGGGGGCGCAGCGGGAGGTCGTGTCAGGGGTGCGGCACAATCATTGAAGGGTGTGCGGTAACCCTGCATGGAAGATCGGCAGAAGGGCGGCGACCTCTTGTCGCTCGTCGAAAGCGAACTCGCATTTCGCCAGCGGATGGAACGTGGTCCCGGCAATTTGCCTATCTTCCATCGCTGCCCCTAATACAATTTTCGCGGCGGCAGCATGCGCTTCGTCAGTTTGCGTTGCCTGGCCACGGCACTGGCTTTCTTTCTTTTGCGCTCGGTCGTCGGTTTTTCGTAGCTGGTGCGACTGCGCAACTCCCGGATCAGGCCGGTTTTTTCGATTTCTCTGCGAAATCGTCGTAGCGTGACCTCGAGCGGCTCGTTAAGCCTCGGCAGAATTCTTGTCATGCGGGATTCGATTGAAAGTTGGGTAGATGGGACGGGTAACGAAGCGTCTCCATGACCTCTTCGGCCCTGGCGTTGGCTTCGAACTCGGAGCAACCTGTATCGAGAAGCAACGCTCGTACAGCAGAGAAGATCTGAAATTCAGGTTGTTGATGCGTGATCGTGTGCGAGATGGAGGCGGCGACATGCCTGACTTCGTGGCGTTGGATCAACGCAAGAATTTCGTCGACTGTCATATCCTGGTTACCTCATTCATGGCCACGGCGCAGCCGGGATCGCTACGCGTCAGCCAAGGGTCCACCGTTCACCATCGTTCGTGTCGATCATATTTTCAGCATATCGAATCGATGCCCGGCGCGCTGCCCCCGAGCTGGAAAACGGGGCGGCGCCTGCGACTCTGAATGTCATGCTGCGCGTCAGCGTGGAATCCGTGCCTCGAAGGCAGATTTTCACCGCGGCGTCGAAGCCGTCGTCGTAATCGTGTCCGGCTTGCAGGGTAGTCGGGGAATGGGGATAGATCAACGGGTAAATCTCGAACCCGCGATACAGGTGCATGCTCATGACGAACTCCTCGCGATCCTCGAGATCGCCGGACGAAAACGACCTTTCCGGCGCACGCCAGGCGCGGGGCAGATCAAGAAGCTGGAGGGGGAAGGAGTAGGAGGGCGTTATGCGTGGCTAGCGAGTGCCACGCGACGAGCAGTCAGGTGGTGGGTGGAGGGAAGCAGCCACACTGATGCGAACCATCATACGCGTATGCGGATGGAAGTCCACAGCTAATTTTCAAGCATTCGAGCGGCCGCCGTACTGCATGTTCAAGGGTATGTAAGTTGCCCCTGGACATGCTCGACGCGTACCTCGACCGAGTCCCTTGGCACGGTCAACCTGACGCGATCGAGCAACGCATCCGCGGGTGCGGTGCCATCCGGGTTCAGCGGCCGCACCTTGTTGAACACCACGGAGAAGCGCTCAGGCGTGACGGTGGCCGATGCGTAGCCCTGCGCGTCGTGGTCGGCGTGAAGCAGGTCGGGGTTGTTCGCCATCAGGAAGGCGTCGAGTTTGGCCGGAGTGGCCGCCAGCAACGCGAACGGCGTACCGCGCCATGCGGCTTTGATATAGGAATAGAAGGACGTGCTGCTGATGCCGGCGCACACGAAATCGACGATCACGGGCGTACCCGTGGCGGGATCCGGGTCGTCCCGCACGACGCCGCACTGAAACGCATGCAGGTCTCCGCTGATCGCGACGACGTTATGGATTCCCTGCTCCTTCAGGTACGAGAGCAGTTCGTGCTTGTGCGCGGGATAGCCGTCCCATGAATCGCAATCGATCACGAGGCGTGCTGCCGCATCCTTCGGCGCGCCCGGCATCACGGCCCACAGGCGGTTCAGCATCACTTCGTTGCCCCACACCTTCCAGGTCGCAGGGGAGCCCTTCATCGCGGCCTTCCACCATTGCGTCTGCACCGGGCCGAGCATCGACGGCGCGCGGCCAAGCTGCGCGGTATCGCGCGCCTCGAAGCGCTGCAGCACATCCTGCTTGACGAAGTAGCGCGAGCCGGCCGCGTCGTCGCCATGCACCGGATCGTGCCCGCGCGCACGCGCGATGGCCGCCTCGCTGACGACATGGTCGTCGCGGTACAGCCGCTCGTCCGTCATCACGAGATGCATCAGCATGCCGAAGCGAAATTCGCGGTAGATGCGAATGTTCGTGTACGACGGGTTGTCCGGCTCGAAACGCACGTCGCTCCAGTCGACCGGCATGTATTCCGCCCATGCGCGGCTGGCGCTGCGGCGGCGCTGCGTTTCCTGCCGTTCCTCGTTGGTGTAGACCTGATGATCCTGCCAGCAGTCGTCGGAGAATTCGTGGTCGTCCCATATCGCGATCATCGGCAGGCGCTGGTGCAGCGTTTGCAGGCGCGGGTCGGTGCGATAGGTGCGATACAGCGTCCGATAGTCGTCGAGCGTATCGGCGTATGCGCTGCCGTCCGCGAGCAGCTTGCCGCCACGCAGCCGCAGCGGAGGATGTGCAGCCTCGACAGCGCCCGGCTTCGCGGCCTCGACCGTTTCATAGATGTAGTCGCCCACGTGCACGACGAAATCGAGATCGCTTTCGGCGGCCAGCAGGCTCATCGCTTGCCAGTGATTGACGCTCCAGTCCTGACAGGTGAGCCATGCGAAGCGAATCCGGTCGTTGGCCTCGTTTGCATCCGGAGCCGTGCGCGCGACGCCCGTCACGCTCATGTCGTCGCCGGCGACGAACCGGTAGTGGTACGTGGTCTTCGGCGAGAGTGCCGTTACCTTTGCGCGCACGGTGAAGTCATAGGCGGCCAGCGCCCTTAGTGGTACACGGGCGACGAGCACGGAGAAATCCGGCTGCGTCGAGACTTCGAGCCGCAGCGGTATCGCGCGTGCAACACCTTTCGTGCGGCGGCGCGGTGCGTCTCTCGGAAGCGATACACACCGCGTCCAGAACACGATGGAGCGATCGCGCGGATCGCCGCTGGCGACGCCCTGCGGGAACTGATAGCGGCCCTTGCGTTCGGCGCCGGCAGACGGGGCCGCACGCGGCGCATCGAGCACGCCGACTGCGGCCGCAACCGTGAAAAACACCGACGACTCGAGGAAATGGCGACGATCCATCGATCCTCCGCACGGCAGTCCTGGCTCCCGCCACCGAACACAGGTAAGGGAGCAGTCGATAGACGAGGCTACTGCGAAGCCCCGAGCCTGAAAAGTCGTGACAACCCCGCTTCGATGCGGTGCGCGATATCCGCCGCACACGCGTCTGCCGACAACCGCGCCGTATCGACGACACAATCGCTGAACGGCCGCGACGCATAGCCCTCGCGATACATCTCCGCGATTCTTTCCCGCTCCCAATCCGTCAGCACGCGCTCACCGCGGTCCGACAGCGCGACCGCTTCCGGCGGCGCCAGCGTCGCGACGAACAGACGCGCCGAGCGTGCGTCGCATGCGGCGCGCAGCCGCTCGAATTCCATGTCGCCGATCGGATACGCGACGACCAGAAAACGTTTGCGCTCTTCCGCGATGCTGCGAACGATGCGCTCCAGCGCGATCGCCCATTGCACGTCGAATGGGGCGTCGTCGGGGGCATCGTGGTCGTCGCCGTCGATGAAGCGGGCGTCGGGCAGCATGCGCGCGAGTGCGACGCCGATCGTGGATTTGCCGCTGTTGATCGGGCCGTTCAGGTGGATGACGGTCAGGGGTGGCGTGGGAGGCATGACGTCGGAGTGTAATAAAAAAGTAATTATAAGTGTATGAATTTAGTAAGAAAAATAATCGGTAAACATCCCTAAAGAATTATCGAGCGGCGCCGTTAGTGTTCAGCAGAAGTTTAAAAAGTATCAAAGCAACAAAAAACCACACGACCAAACAACCGAGGAGCGCGCGGCCAACGCAGCCGCGCGCATGACCAGACAATGGCACGCCGCAACTCGATTCGGCGCGCAGGCGCCGGGGGCCTGCGCGTGATGTTCTTTTGCCTGGCCGCGGCCGGCGCGCTCCCGCGCTGTGCGCTCGCCGCCGGCATCGTGCCGGACGGCGGCACCGCGACGAGCGTTTCCCTTGCGCCGGATGGCCGGCAGCTCGTCAATCTCGCGCCGGCCGTCGCCGGCGTGTCGAGCAACACCTATTCGTCGTTCAACGTGACCGCGGCCGGCGCGACGCTGAACAACACCGGCATCAACGCGCGGACGATCGTCAACCAGGTGACGAGCACGAACCCGAGCCTGATCCAAGGCCAGATCGACGTCGCCGGACAGCGGGCGAACGTCGTGCTGGCCAACCCGAACGGCATCACCGTCAACGGCGGATCGTTCGTCAACACCGGGCACGTCGCGCTGTCCACCGGCAACGTGAGCTTCAACGACGTGCAGATCGCGCCCGGCGTGATCCAGCGCAACGTGGTGCTCGACACGGCGACGGGCACGATCGTCGTCGGCCCCGGCGGCCTCGCGAGCGCGCTGATCGGCCTCGACCTGATCGCAAAGACCATCCGCATCGACGGGCCCGTGCACAACACCTACACGTCGCCGACGGCCGGCGTACGGCTGCTGGCAGGCACCAGCCAGGTCACGCTGGACACCGGGCTGTCGCCGACCGACGACAAGCACGAGTGGCTCACGCGCAGCGCGACGATGAACCCCGACACGGCGTCGTCGTATGCGATCGACATTACGGCCGCCGGCAGCCTGACGAGCGGGCGCGTGGAACTGATCGTGACGGACCGCGGCCCCGGCGTGCGCAGCGCCGGCCCGCTGAACGCGTCGCTCGGCGATTTCCTGCTGACGTCGAACGGCAACGTCGAACTGTCGAACACGAAGATCGACGTCGCGCAGGATTTCAGCATGACCGCGCAGGGCGGCATCGCGCTGACGGACACGCAGGTCAAGGTCAACGCCGGCAAGGCGATCCTCGCGACCGACGGCGCGCTCACGTTCGCCGGCAGCAGCCTGCTCGCGTCCGGCAGCGTGAAGCTGAGCGGCGCGGGGATCGCGCTGAACCCCGACGGCGCGATGGCCGGCTCGACCGTCGCGTCGTCGCAAAGCGGCGTGGTGCTGAAGAGCACCGCGGACATCGTGAACGTCGGCTCGCTCGTGCAGGGGCAGGCCGCGATCGACGCGGACACCGATTCCGCCGGCGCGGTCACGCTGAACGCGGCCGGCCGCATCCTGAACCAGTCGCTGCCGCAATCGCGGCTCGGCATCCTGTTCGGCGTGCAGGGCGACGTGTCGCTCACGGCAGGCGGTGACGTCGTCAACCGCAATGCGCGGATCCTGTCGAACCGCAACGTCTCCGTCGTCGCCGGCGGCGACCTGAACAACGTCGTCGATCATGACTCCGGCGTGCAGAACGGCGCGGTGGTCGGCTTTTCGGAGCGCGGCGGCCGCTTCCTGATCTTCCGCCACCGCAGCGATGGCTTCACCGTCGACTACGGCTCGCTGGCCGACGCGTCGAAGCTCGCGTACATCACGGCCGACGCGGGCAACGTGATGGTCCGCGCCGCGAACGTGACCAACATCGGCGGCTCGATCCTGTCGAACGGCGGCGCGATCGACATTGCCGCGCGAGACAACCTGCTGACGCAGGCCGTCTTTACCGGGCAGGCATCGTTTCGCCGCTCCTGCTTCGTGTTCTGCAGCTCGAGCGCGTCGTCGAACGTGCAGGCGTTCGGCGGCGTCATCGAGGCCAACACCGACATCACGCTGAAGGCCGGCAAGCAGATCACCAACACGGGCGGGACGGTGCTCGCGCTCGGCAACTTGACGCTCGATGCGCCGAAGACGCTCGCGCAGGGCGTGCCCGGCTACACCGCGATCAACCGCGACCACGACCTCAAGGCGTGGTTCGGCAATCGCTGGGCGGCGATCTACGCGGCCGATACCGGCGGCATCTTTACCGGCGGTTCCGGCAAGGTGCGCCTGACCGGCGAAGCCGACATCGAAGGCGGCGCGTTCAACGCGCCCGGCGGCATCGCGGCGGCCGGCGGCGTGGTGACGATTCGTGCGCCGCGCCGCGAGCCGCTGACGATCGGCAACGGCAATCATCTGGGGCTCGTGTCGTGGTTCGGTCTGTGACGCTTCGCGCGCCGGCCGTGATCGCCGGGGCGTTCCTGCTGGCGGCAGGCACGGTGTCGCCGCACGCGCATGCGCAGCTGGCGGGCGGGCTGCCGCCCGGCGCGGCGGCGGGGATCGGCGGCCTTCCGCCGGGCCTTGCCGCGCCGCGGGTCGAGCAGGACCCGGCGCAGCGGCTGCTTCAGGAGCAGCGCGACCGCCAGCGCCGCGACGAGATCGCGCAGCCGCCCGCGCAGATCGCGCTGCCGGAGCAGCCGGCGATGCCGAACCTGCCGGCCGATGCCGACATCGAGGCGCTGCCGGACGTCGCGCCGACGTTCCGGATCGATCATGTCGAATTCACCGGCGACGCGATCCTCGGCCGGCGGGAACTCGACCGGATCGCCGCACCGTTCATCGGCAGGCAGCTCGGGCGCAACCGGATCAACCTGCTGTTGCGCCGGCTGACGGAAGCCTTCATCGCACGCGGCTACATCACGACGCGCGCATATCTCGGGCCGCAGAACCTCGCGTCCGGCACGCTGAAGATCAACGTCGTCTCCGGGCGCGTGGCCGCGCTGACGCTGAACGGCAAGCCGCTGCGGCCGCGCGATCCGGACGAGAAGTGGTACCAGGTGCGCGGCGGCGGCCTCGTCACCGAAGCCGGCACCGCATGGGCGTTCGCGAGCGGTCCGGGCGACCTGCTGCGCCTGCCAGATCTCGAGCAGGGCGTCGACCAGATCAACCGGCTGCGCCGCAACCAGGCCGAGATCCAGATCCTGCCGGGCGAGACGCCGGGCGATTCGGTCGTCGCGATCTCGAACCGCAGCGGCGATCGTCTGCACTACGACTTCGGCATCGACAACTACGGCAGCTCGCAGACGGGCACGATGCGCTACCGCGCCGGCGTCGAAGCGGACAACGTGATCGGCCTGCAGGAATCGCTGTCGCTCAATTACGTCGGCACGACCGATACGAACGCGATCGTGCTCTCGGCGGCGGTGCCGTACGGGTACCAGACTTTCAGCTACACGGTGTCGATGTCGGAGTATCAGCAGGCGATCGGCGACCTCGCGCTGCTCCAGGGCCGCACGTTCAGCCAGATGCTCGGCTGGAACGACGTGCTCGTGCGCTCGCCGCGCGGGCGCCTGAGCGTCGACGTGACGCTCAACAAGCTGCGCACGGAACGCGACGTGAACGGCATTCCGCTGTCGCCGCAGAACCTCACGGTGCTGCGCGTCGGGCTGAACGGGCTGGCCCGGTTCGTCGCGCGCGGCCAGGGTGCGGCAGCGACCTGGGACGTCGGCGTGTCGCAGGGGCTGCCGTGGCTCGCGGCGAATCACGATGCGTCCGACATCGGCGTCGACGACGCGCACAGTCAGTTCACGAAGCTCGACGCGACCGCGACGCTGCAGATGTCGCTCGGCACGCTCGCGGGGTCCGCATGGGCCTATCGCGGCACGTTGCGCGGCCAGTACAGCCGCGTCGCGATGTTCGGCAACGAGCAGATCTTTCTCGGCGGGATGAGCTCGGTGCGCGGCTTCACCGAAGGCGGGATCGCCGGCGACAGCGGCGTGTTCGCGCGCAACGAGGCCGCGTGGCAGAACGTGCCCGCATGGCGCGACGCGCGCATCGAACCGTATGCGTTTCTCGACGGCGGCAAGGCGCACCTGAATGCCCAGGGCGGCTGGCCGACGCTCATCGGCGCGGGCTTCGGCGCGCGCGCGCAGTGGCGCCGCAAGAGCGGCACGGTATCGGCCGAGGTGCTGGTCGGACAGGCGCTTGCGCAACCGGCCGCGCTCGGCAGGAAAGCCACCGTGCTGCTCGCAACACTTAACTGGTCAGATTGAAGGAGAACTCATGAAGCGCATGTCGAATGGAACTGCCGTCGCGATGAAATCGGGCCTGCCCGCGCTGGCGCGCCGCCTGTGCGCGGGGCTCGTCGCGGCGACGCTGTGCGGCGTGACGGCGCTGGATGCGCAGGCAGCCACCCGTTCCGCGAAGAAGCCCGCTGACGCGCCGCTCGCCGCTTCCGCTGCGTTGCCGGCCGGCGCCGTCGCGAGCGTGAACGGCGTGCCGATCATGCAGGCTCAAATCGACGAGGCCGTGCGCGCGGGGAAGGCGCCCGACACGCCCACGCTGCGCGCGGCGCTGAAGAACCAGCTGATCGCGCGCGAGCTGTTCCGCCAGGCGGCGCAGAAGCAGCACTACGACACGAAGCCGCAGGTCGTCGCCGCGGTCGAGCAGGCGAAGGCGCTCGCGATGATGCAGGCGTACCTGCGCGATCAGGTCAAGCCTGCGCCCGTGACCGATGCGGACGTGAAGGCGCGCTACGACGCGATCGTCGCGACGCTCGGCGAGAACGAATACAAGCCGAGCGTGATCGCGGTGAACGACGCGGACACCGCGAAGCAGCTCATCGCGCGGCTCAGGAAGGGCGAGGACTTCGCGAAGCTCGCGCAGGACAACAGCAAGGGGCCGGCTGCCGCGCAGGGCGGCGCGCTGAACTGGATTTCGTTCAAGACGCCGATCACGGCCGGCAACACGCAGAACTGGCCGCAGCCGCTGGCCGAGGCACTCGTGAAGCTGCCGCAGGGCGGGCTGACGCGCGAGCCGGTGCAGGTCGGCGACGCGTACTGGATCCTGCGCGTCGATGACAAGCGGCCGACGCAGGTGCCGGCATTCGACCAGGCGAAGGACACGCTGCGACAGCAGCTCGAACAGGTCGCGATGGAGAAGGCGACCGCGCAGGTGGTCGCGGATCTGATCCGCAACGCGCGCATTCAGCAGTAAGCGGTTTCGCCGGGCATGTGCCCGGCAATCCGGACGCGATGCCGGGCGGGGAAACCCGGCATCGCGTCCCGCCACGGTCGGGCCGACCGTCGGCATGCAACGCACGGCACAAGTACCAAAAACGAATCGAACAAGAAATGAACACGTCCAAGCGTAAGGTCTTGCAGCAACTGGCTGCCGCGGCAGCGGCGCGTGTCGGCGCGCGCGAGCGTTCGGAAACGTCGATGTCGCGTTTCCGTACCCACGCCCATGTGCCGCGCGAGTACCGCTGGTGGCAGCGCGTGATGTGCGCGCTCGTTGCGACGACGATGTTCATTGGCCCGATCACCGTGACGGTCGAGCAGAGCCGCGACGCGGCCGGCGTGCTTGGCGCAGGCAACCGGCGCCTCGACGACGATACATGGCAGCAACTGATCGACATGGCATCGGTGCGTGTGCGCCTGTCGATGCAGCTCGCCGCCGCCGCACCGATTACCGACCCGACGGCCCCCATCACCTTCCAGCCCGCGATCACGCAATCGACCGGCGCCGGCGGCGGCGTGCCGGTGGTCAACATCACCGCGCCGAACGCGGCGGGGATTTCGCTGAACCAGTATCAGCGCTTCAACATCGACCCGGTCGGCCTGATCCTGAACAACAGCCTGATGTCGGGCACGTCGCTGACGGGCGGGAACGTGCAGGCGAACCCGAACCTGAACGGGCGGGCCGCGAGCGTGATCGTGAACCAGGTCACATCGACGGGCAGCGGGTATGCGAGCTTGCTGAACGGCCCGCTCGAAGTGTTCGGCGCGCCGGCGACGGTGATCATCGCGAACCCGAACGGCATCACGACGCGCGGCACGGGCTTTACGAACACGATCGGCGTCACGCTGTCGACGGGCGCGCCGCAGTTCCTGAGCGGTGTTGGCGGTGCACCGACCGACTACGCGAACGCGAAGGCGATCGGCTACAACGTGACGGGCGGCCATCTGCAGATCGAAGGCAATGCGGGCGTGAACGGCCCCGGCGCGGGGATCGAAGGCACGGTCGGCACGATCGACCTGATCGGCGAGACGATCGGGGTCAACGCGCCGCTGTACGCGGGGATGCGGGTCAACGCGATTGCCGGGCGGCAGTTCGTGACGCCGTCGGCGGCGGACGTGACCGGCACGACCTACGGCACCACGTCGAACGGCGCAAACAATTCGGCCTCGGCGATCAATGCCGCGAACGGCGGCGCGAATCGTTCGCTCGCGATCGACGCGACCGCGTTCGGCGCGATGACAGCCGGCCAGATCCAGGTGATCAGCACGGCGGCGGGGATGGGCGTGCGAAGCGACGCGCAGCTGGCCGCGAACGCGGGCGACCTGCTGCTGTCGGCGAACGGCGACGTATCCATTGCGGGCTCGGCCGCGCGGCATCAGGCGACGTTGCAGAGCGCGGGCAACCTGTCGATGACGGGCACGCATATCGGCGTAGGCGGCTACACGATCAACGCGAACGGCGACGTCACGTCGACCGGCACGATCCAGTCGGGCGGCAAGCTGGCGGTATCGGCGGGCGGGAACGTGAACGTCGCGAACGCGCAGGCGAATAGTGATGTGGCGATCGCGGGCGGCGCAAACGTCACGCTGGGCGACCTGCAGGGCGGCGGCGCGCTGTCGCTGACGGCGCGCGGCGCGGACGGCGCGGGCGACGTGAACCTGAACGGCACGACGGTCGTGACCGGCGCGACGACCCTGCAGGCGGCGCGCGACGTCAACGTGAACGGGCAGACCAACAGCGGCACGCTGCAGGCGAGTGCGCAGCGCAACGTGACGGTCAACGCCGCGCTGCAGACGTCCGGCGATCTCGCGCTTACTGCGACGCAGGGCAACGTCGTGACGAACGCCGACGTAAAGAGCGGCGGCAACCTCACGCTGGCATCCGGACAGGACACGACGATCGCGGCGCAAGCGACCGCGCAGAACGCGGCAAGCGTGCGAACCGGACGCGACCTGAGCGTGAGCGGGTCGCTCGCGAGCGGCACGACACTGGCGGCCGATGTTGCTCGCGATGCGTCGGTCAGCGGATCGCTGATGGTCGGCACCGATGCGCGGGTCAATGCGGGCCGCAACGTCGACGTGTCCGGCGTCGCGATCGTTCAGCACAACGGCACACTGAGCGCGGGGAACGACGTTACCGGCAGCGGCTCGATCGCGTTCGGCCAGCGCGGCTCGCTGAGCGCCGCGCATGACGTCGCGCTGACCGGCAAGCTGCTCGCCAATGACCTGCAGGTGGACGCGGGCAACAGCGCGAGTCTCGCGGCGGTCCAGGCGGGCGGCGCATTCAAGGTGATGGCCAATGGCCTCGCCGGCGGCGGCGACCTGACGTTCAACGGGAACACGGCGATGCTCGGCGCGGTCGACGTGCATGCGGTGCGCGACGTCGTTGTGAACGGCACGCTGGCCGGCGGTTCGCAAGTCTCGCTCGCGGCTACCCGCAACGTGACGGTGAACGGCGGCGGGACCGTGCAGGCTGTGGGCGACCTCGCGCTGACGGCCGCGACCGGCAGCGTCACGTCGGCCGGCACGCTGAACGGCGCGGGCGCGCTGACGGCGCGGGGCGCGCAGGACGTCGCGCTGACCGGCGCGACGACGGTTACCGGCGACGTCACGGCAACGGCGGGGCGCGACCTGACGATCGGCGGCGCGTTCGCCGGACAGGGCGCGGCGACGCTCGCGGCCGGGCGCGACATCGTCACCGGCGGTACGAGCGGCTTCGTGCGCGACGCGACGCTGAACGCGGGCCACGACATCAACGTGACCGGCGCGTTCCAGGGCCGTGCGGTGTCGATGACCGCGACGGATTCGATCGCGCTGAATGACGTGCAGGCCAATGCCGCGCTGCAACTCGCGACCCATGGCGGCGACGTCACGATAGGCGGCAACGTGAATTCGCTGGCGAGCGGCACGATCAATGCCGCGCGCGACGTCGTCGTGAACGGCACGCTGCGCACGGCGAGCAAGCTTGCCGTCAACGGCGGCCGCAACACGTCCATCGGCGGAACCGTGCAGTCGAACGGTGACGTCACGCTGACGAACTCGGCCGGGGCGTTGACGAGCACCGGCACGATCCAGTCGGGCGGTGATCTGTCGATGACTGCCGCGCAGTCGGTCGACCTTGGTACGCACGCCACGTCGTCGCTCGGCAATCTCGCGGTCAACGCCGGCCAGAACCTGACGATGAACGGCTCCGTCGTCGCGCAGGGGAACGGCACGCTGACCGCGGGCGGCACGATCGGCGGCGCTGCCGCGGTGGCGTTCGGGCTCGCCGCGAACGTGAAGTCCGGCGGTGACACGAACCTGAGCGGTTCGCTGCGTGGCGGCAACGTGCAGACGACGGCCGGCGGATCGGCGACGCTGCATGACGTGCAGGCGGCGTCCGCACTCGCGCTCGGCGCGTCGAGCGACCTGAGCGTGACCGGCGCGGCGAACGGCGGCGCGGACGTGACGCTGAACGCGGGACGCAATGTCGACATCAGCGGCTCGCTGCAATCGGCCGGCAATACGTCGGTGCTGGCGACGGGCGGCAGCATCGGCGCGACCGGCACGATCGCGAGCAACGGAGCGTTTGGTGCAAAGGCGGGCACGGATGTCCGGCTCGGCGGCAATACGACCGTTGCGCGTGACACGAACCTGTCGGCCGGACGCGACGTCAATGTGAGCGGCACGCTGGCCGGGCAAGGGCAGGGCGTCGTCGATGCGACGCGCGACATCGTCGGCACGGGCAAGCTGACGTTCGCGCAACAGGCGACGCTCACGGCCGGGCGTGATATCGCGCAGCATGGACTGATCCAGGGGCAAGCCGTCAGCGTGACGGCAGCCGGGAACGCCAGCGTGCACAACGTCGAGTCGGCAGGCGCGATCGCGCTGCGCGCGAACGGCACGAACACCGCGACGGGGGCCGGCGATCTGGGCATCGACGGCGCGGTCGCGGCGGCGGGCGCGGTGACGGCGGTCGCGCAGAACGATGTGTCGGTCGCGGGCAAGATCGCCAGCGGCACGACGGTCGGTGTGACTGCGCAACGCAACGTCACCGTGGCGGGCGCGATCGAGGCGGTCGGCCATGCGACGATCGTCGCGCAGCAAGGCAGCCTGAACGCGACCGGCGGCATCAACAGCGGCGGCAAGCTGGGCATCACGACCGGGCTCGACCTGTCGCTCGGCGCCGCCACCAGTGCAGTCGGGGACGCGACGCTTGCGGCAGGCCGCGACGCGACGCTGAACGGGATGTTCGTCGGGCACGCGAACGGCAACGTGACGGCCGCGCGCGACATCAACGGCGGCGGCAAGCAGGCGTTCGACGCGAACGCGAACTACACCGCGCAGCGTGACGTCGCGCTGACGGGCAGCGTGCAGGCGAACAAGGTGACCGTGGTTGGCGGGAACAACGCGTCGCTGCACGATGCGACGTCCGCGACGACGTTGACCGTGACCGCGAACGGCAAGGCCGGCGAGGGCGATGCAGGGATCACCGGCACGGCGTCGGCGACGGGCGCAGTGAACATCACGGGCGCGCGCGACGTGTCCGTGAGCGGCACGCTCGGCAGCGGCGACGCGCTGACGCTGACCGGTCAACGCAACGTATCCGTCAGCGGCGGCGTGGAATCGAAGGGCGACCTGACGACGACCGCGACGAACGGTAATGTTGCATTGACGGGTGCGGCGACGACCGCGGGCGCGTTCAACAGCGTGTCCGGACTCGACACGCAGCTGGGCGGCAAGATCTCGGTGACGAAGCAGGTCAGCGTGCAAGCCGGGCGCGACATCGCGTTGACCGGCGCGCTCGCGGGCCAGATGAACGGCGCGCTGAACGCGGCGCGCGACATCAATGGCGCGGGTTCGGCGGCGTTCGCGCAGGCGGCGACGGTCGATGCGACGCGCGACATCGCGCTGACGGGTTCGCTGCAAGGCGCGAGCGTCAACGTGACGGGCGGGAACAACGCGGGGCTCGGCACGGTGCAGGCCGTCAGCGGCAATCTGGGTGTGACCGCGAAGGGTGGTGCGGGTGGCGGCGACGTGACGTTCGGCGGCGCGGCGACGGCGTTCGGCACGATGGCGCTGCAAGCCGCGCGCGACGCCAATGTCGCGGGCGCGATCAACACCGGCGGCACGACGACGATCAACGCTGCGCGCAGCGTGGCGCTTGCGTCGGTCAATTCGGCGGGCGATCTCGGCGTGACCGCGTTGGGCGGCAGCGCGAGCGCGAAGGACGTGACGACGCAGGGCAACCTGAACGTCAGCGCCGCGCAGGGGATTTCGTTTACGGGGCCGACCGTCGCGGGAGGCAATGCGTCGCTGAACGCGGGCGGCGACATGACGCTCGCAGGGGGCATCGGCGCGCAGCAAAGCGGCACGCTGACGGCGGGCGGCTCGGTGACGGCCGGTTCGATCGAGTTCGCGCAACAGGCCACGGTCAAGGCGGGCGGCAGCATTGCGGTTGAGGGCAAGGTCGCGACCAATGGCGATCTCGCGATGACGGCCGGCAACGATCTGTCGGCCGGAGAGGTCAAGGCGGGCGGCGCGATCGCGCTGGAAGCGCAAGGGCACAACGGCGCGGGCGACGCGACGGTCACGGGTGACGTGAAGTCGGGCAAGGCGACGACGATCACGGCCGCGCGCGATGCGGGCGTCGGCGGCGCGATCTCGAGCGGCGACAAGCTGAACGCGACCGCGGGGCGCGACCTGAACGTCGCGGGTGCGATCGAAGCGAGCGCCGACGTCGCGCTGGCCGCGACGACCGGTAAGCTCGGCGTCGGCGGGGCGGTGGTGACGGCCGGAAGTTTGGGAGCGAACGCCGGCGGCGCGTTGGCGCTGCGCGGCGGCGGTCTCGTGAACGGCGATACGACGTTGACGTCCGGCGGCGCGATGACGCTGGCCGGCGGATTGTTCGGTCTGGGGCTGGCGAGCATCCATGCGGGCGGCGCGATCGACGGCGGCGGTGCGCTGACTTACGCCAAGGACATCGACGTCAATGCAGGCGGCGGCATCGCGCTTGGTGCGGTGCAGGGCGCAGGCAAGTTCACGGCGGTATCCGGCGGCGACATGTCGTTCGGCGCTGCGACGGCGGTCGGCGAGGTGTCGGCGACGTCGAAAGCGGGCAGTGTGACGTTCGGCGGGCTGTTGCAGTCGGGCGGGAATGTCCGGGTTCAGGCGGCGAATGATGCCGCGCTGACGGGCGGCGTCGCGTCGATGGGGACGGTGAACGTCGAGGGGACGCACGGCAATGTGACGGTCGCGGGCGTGTCGGCGAATGGCGACGCGACGCTGCATGGCGGACAGAACGTCACGCTGAGCGGCAACAGCGTGGTGGCCGGGCAGTTTGGCGTGTCGGGCGGGAACGTGACGCTGAGCGGGTCCGCGGTCGGGTCGAAGGACGTGACCGTTTCCGCGCAGGGGACGGTGGATGCGGGCAATGCTTCGCTGGTTGCGTCGCAGAACCTGAAGGTGAACGGCGCGAACGTCACGCTCGGCAATGCGACGGTGGGCGGATCGCTGACCGCGCAGGCGTCGAATCAGCTCACGCTGGCCTCCGGGCGCGCGGTGAACGTGGTCGGCAATGCGACGCTGACTTCGCAGAACGGGATGTATAACGCGGCCCATGTGCTGGCCGGGTCGCTCAATGTGTCGGCGCCGAATCTGACGAACGCGGCGGGGGCGTCGCTTGCATCGATCGGTGCGACGACGATCAACGCGTCGAACTTCACGAACGCCGGGCTGGTGAATGGGACGACGACCAACGTCACTGTAGGGGGCGGGCTGACGAACGTCGGCGGATCGCTGATGGGCGTGAATGCGCTCAACATCAATACGGGTTCGCTGAACAACCAGAACGGGATCATCTTTGCCGGGAATCCGAGCGTCGGGACCGGTGCGACCGGGGACGTGTCGCTGACGATCAATGGCGGGAACGGCGCGTTCTATAACGCGGGCGGGCAGTTGCTCGCGCAACGGAACATGGGCGTCAGCGCGGTCAATACCGCGTTCGATCCGTCGCAGGGGACGATCAGTCAAGGTGGGTTCCTTACGTTGACGGCGAGGTCGATTAATGTCGGCGGAACGTGGAATTACGGCGGCGCGGGCGTCACGCTCACGGGCCTGAATGGGATCGTAAACAACGGCACGATCTCTGGCACTGCGGCGCTCACGCTCCAAGGACCGGTGACGAACAACGGGCAAATGCTCGGCAACGACGTGACGGTCAACGGCACGCTCAACAATGCGCTGGGTGAGCTTGTGCATGCGGGCGGCACGCTTACGTTGAATGGGGATGTGGCCAATGCCGGCACGGTTGAGGCGGTCAGTGCGATCAATGTGAATGCCAGCAATTACACCAATGCTGGGGCGACGACTCAATCGCAGGGGAATATAACCTTCAATCTGGGCGGGGTGCTGAATAACGTCGGTGGGTCGGTGTTTGCAGGGAATAACCTGAATATTAATGCTTGGGCGGTAATTAATGATCAGGCTAGCTCAGGGAGTGGTGGCTCGGCTACTGCTACAACGACGGTTGTTGATCCGGCACTTTTGTGGTCTGCTCCGCTTGGAACAATAGATTTTTATTTTTTAAGACACTCGAAGGCCCTTGACGATTATGTTGTTAAGGAATCTGCTCCCGCAACGCTTGGAGGTCTGCTTTATAAAGGCGATTGGGCAGTGCAATCAGGGACTGGGGGGAACTTGGCTCCGGTGGGGCAGCCATTTATGGGGTCGGGGACGGTCGTATTCAACGAATATCTGAATGCAGATGGGTATGGTCACAATGTCTGGTCCCCGTCGGCTTCCGTCGATCCTGTTGCCGCCACCTCTGTGTCGATTGCCTTGCCGACTATCCAGGCAACAACTGTTGCTCCGCAATCGGGGAGGGCAGGAGTACTTTCGGCTGGGGGCTCAATTGCGCTGACTGCCAATTCGCTGTCGAATCAAGGAGGAAAGATTGCTGCGCAAGGAAATATTGCGTTAAACGTACAGTCGCTGGCGAACGGTGCATTGAATTCGATTTTGCCATCGTACGTTACCGAATCTGTCAACCAAGCTGAGTATTCTGCATTTTTATCTAAGGTAAGTGCACTCAGCACGCCAAATAGCATTATTGCAATCCACGGAACGGGTGATCCGTTCTGCGCTAACTGCTCCCAGGGTGTACCCCCGGACACGTTCACGGTTAATATTGGTTCCGCCGCTCCAACATCAACCGGCACGACAACAATTTCTGCATCAACCGGCCTAATCGCCGCTGGCACGGACCTAACCGTCAACGGTGGCAATCTCGTCAACGCCGGCATGCTATACGCCGGCAACAACGTTCAGGTCAACGCCGCCAGCCTGGCCAACCAAGGCGGCAGCCAGCAGAGCTATTCGTCGAAGGTTGGCTGCGCTTCCGGCGTATCCTTCTGGTCTTGTAACAACGGGGTACAACCACGCGGCAATAACCCGAACACAACGACGTTCAGCTACTCGCAGAACAATGCGACGATCTATGCGGGCCATGACCTCGTCATCGCGGCCGGCCAGATCAACAACACGTACGGCAACCTGCTCGCGGGACACGACATCGTGATCGGCGGCGTCGGCACGACCGCGAGCTCGACCAAGCCTGCGCAGAGTCTGAACAACACGTCGGGCAACATCGTCGCGGGCAACAACATCACGTTGAACGTATCGGGGGCGATCACCAACAACCTGCCGCCGCCGGTTCCCGTACATGAAAACTACGGCAAGAAGGAGCAGTACTCGGGCTGCATGACCGCGGGTGGCTACAAGGAGAGCTACTGCGAAGGCTACGTCGACCAGCAGTCGGGTAGTTCGTCGGTGATCAGCGCGGGCAACAACTTGCAGATCAACGCGGGCAGCCTGACCAACATCGGCAGCCTGATTGCCGCGGGCAACAACGCGACGATCGCCGTCGCCGGCCCGGTCGTCAACGAGGCGCAGGTGCTGAACGCCTACTGGCACTCGCATTGGGTGCAGGAAACGGGCATGTTCAGCAGCGACAAGCGTCACGACATCTGGGCATGCGGCACGCCGGAGCAGTGCAAGGCGCTGTACGGCAGTGCGTATACCAGCACGGGTGGTGTGATCGACCCGCCGACGCCTGTCGGCAACATCGCGTCGACGATCCAAGCGCCGAACCTGTCGATTTCGTCGAACGGCCAGATCCAGAACGTCGGCAACGTGCTCGGCACGTCGGTGTCGCTGAGCGGCCAGAAGCTGATCAACGGCATCACGACGGCGAATACCTATACGCCGCGCGTGAACGCGCCGTCTCAGGTGATTTCGCTGAGTCCGGTTGATTTGCCGGGGCTGAACCTGTCGATTCCGCGCGCCGTTGGCACGGGTGCGCTGCCGACCCCGGTGGCCGGCAAGGCGTCTTACGTCGATGTGTCGCTGGGCGGATCCGCGCTCGGCTCGTATGGGCCGCAGGATCTGCTGAACAGCTTGCCGAAGGACTTGCAGCCGTCGTCGACGTTGTTCTACTACAACCCGCAGGAAGAGAACCTGCTGTTGCAGCAAGCCGCGTTGAAGCAAACCGGCAAGTCGAGCTTCGTCGACGGGCTGACGTATGACAGCAAGAACAACGTGTCGGTGACGGAGCAGGAGAAGGGGTACCTGTACCAGAACGCGCTCGATTACTCGAAGACGCATGGTTTGCAACTCGGTGTTGCCCTCACGCAGACGCAGATCAACGCGCTCGACAAGCCAATGCTGTGGTACGTCGAGCAGACGGTGCCGGACCCGACGTGTCACGAGACAGGGACGGTGACGTGCCCGACGATCACCGCGCTGATGCCGCAGGTGTATCTGCCGCAGGACACGACGGCGATGTCGGCCGGGGGGAACATTTCCGGTCATGACGTCACGCTGAAGTTCAATCAGGACGGTAACGGCAGCATCCTCAATACGGGGAGTATCACGGCGTCAGGGACGCTGAGCGTCGACACGCACACGCTGACGAACCAGGCGAATCAGGTCAATGTCGGGGAGATCTGGCAGAAGGTCGATGGCGGCTACCTGAAGACGACCGGGACGGTTGTGCAGCCGGGTGGGTTCATGAGCGCGGCGAACATGGACCTGAACGTGCAGACGCTCAACCAGATTGGCGGGGCGTTGCAGTTGCTCGGTGCGGACGGCAGTGTCAGTACAGACCGCACGCAGGCGTTGCTTGCCGATATACACACAAAGCTCGGTTCTGGATTCACGCAGACCACCCTTAGCGACAACCTCCATAGCGATTTCGTCAAGGCGGGCGACAGCTTTGGAATGGTGCAGCTGATCGGCATGGTGGCTGCGATCGCGCTGTCGGTCTACATGGGTCCCGCGATGTTCGGGGTATTTAACACCCTGATCGACCCGATCGCATTGGCGGCGATCAGTCCAACGCTGGCGGTGATTGGCAGTGCCGCAGCGACCGGTTTGGCTGCAGCGACGACGGCATTGGCAGCGGGCGCGGTGTCGCAAGTGATATCGACCGGTAGTCTCGATCTGAAGCAGACGTTCGAAGGCGCGGCCATCAGTGGCCTGACTGCGGGTCTGACGCAGGGTTTGTTGGGCTCGACCGGGATCACGAGCTGGGGCAATGGCGTGACACAGGCGTCGTCGGCCACGACGCTGTCGAATATCGGGGCAACCGCACAGAACATTGGCGGGCAGGCGCTGATCGGTGCGTCTGTACAGACGCTTTTCCAAGACGGTAGTTTTGGCAACGCTCTGCTGCATAACACCGTGCAGCAGGCAGCGGCTGTTGGCGCGAACGTAATTGGCGACGCATTCAACCAGCAATCGCCATCTTGGTGGATGAGCACGAGCAGCCCGTTATACGCGTTGGCGCATGCGGGGCTGGGCTGCGCGGCGTCTGCTGCAGAAGGTACCGGCTGCGCCAGCGGTGCGATTGGCGGAGCGGTCTCAGCCGGGTTGAATCCGATCATCGATGCGAACGGGAATATCCCGTCTGCCGCGTTGACGGCGATCGAAACGCTGGTAAGCGGTAGTGTCGCGGGTGCACTCGGGTTCAATGTTCAGGGCGCGATGACAGCGGCGCAGAACGAGACACAGAATAACTGGCTGAATCACATTCCCGCACAGCCGGGGCAGATCTCGCAGGCAGATCAGTACCAACAGGCGGTCGCATCGGGCGATACGAAAACGCAAGATCAACTGGCGGCGCTGGCGGCGCAGAACGATCAAAATCTGGCGCAGGCGTGCGCGGGCGGTACGGGTAGTGCAGCGTGTCAGGCTCAGATGGCGGCGGCACAGGCCGGCGGGAATCTGGTGCATCAGACGCGGTTGGGCGACGGGTTGTATTACACGTACGCGAACCCGCTTCAAGCGATGAACGGGCCGGAAAGTTTCCCGTCGTCGGCCGTGACGGGGCCTCAGCTCGTGCCGACTCCATCGGGTTCGTCGCTGGGTGCGCTGACGTTGGTCAGCATGTTGGAAAGCCCGCTGGCGGGCATGCTGGGCGGATGGCTGTCTGCATCGGGTTCGCCCACGGACGCGTATTACGCGGCGCAGTACGGCAATGCGGTGACGGGCATGGCGACGATGGGCGCGACAAGCCCGGGGCTGTCTCAGGTGCCTACTTCGCCGGCGGCGCGTGCTGCGAGGGAGCCAGTCATTGTGGATGTTGCAGACGGTGGAGCGATTAATGTCCAAGCTTCGCGGCTTGGTGATGCGTCACCGAATAGTAACAATGCCAACGCCTCAAACAATGGTGCCGCTGGTACTACCCTCTTCAGAGGAACGACGGAAGGGTATCCCGGTAATCCCGGTTTGCAAAAAATTGGCATTACGCCAACCACAAACGATCCGGCGATCGCGACCGTTTTTGCTACTGGAAGCGGGACGTCTTATGGCAATGGCATTGTACAGGTTGCTTTACCTGCCGATTTAGCGGGGATCGAGGTTTCGCCATTCGGAAATGCAAGCACTTCAACTCTTGCCCAACTAGAGAGTGAGTTCGCTGTTTCTGTTGCTCCTTCTCAGTTCACGAACTTGGCATCGACAACGATCACGTCAACCCAAGCTCGCTCGATCTTGTCTAAAATGGGAATCTCGGTTCCCGCGAATATTGGGGTTGGAGACATCACGTCCACGTTGCAAACGACACCTCGACTCACGGCGGCCCAGATTCAGCAGTTTATCCAACAGGCGAAGCAACTGAGCGGTAAATGAGCGGGAAGCAGAGATGATGAAATTGATCGCTGAGGACGCGCCAATCGAGAAGGAAAAGGGGCGTTGGGAAATTGTGATTCGATGCGTGACTGACATTCGGAAGGGCGGGCACTTATCAATGGCCACGCCTTATTCGGTGACGTTTAGCGAGGATCGCAGTTCTTGTACTCAGGTTGAAGGTGTGTCGTTCGCCATCGATCTTGTCATTGATCGAATCGAGTCGTATGGAAGAGAGTGGGACCTGCTTTATTCAGGCATGACAGCAAAGATCTCTGTCGTTGGCGATGCATCTTCGATTCCCGCAAGAGCTTATTTGGCGGGATAGGTGTGTGTCGAGTGTCGGCGAGCGTGACAGCGCGGCTGCTGATTTGCGCGATTCGTCGTCGTCCGCGCGCCGGTGCCGGACCACTAGAAAATCCTTCTCGCCACCTCGCGGCGCGCGTCCTCGTCGAGGCGCATTAGCCGGATTCCGTCGATCGCGCTGCGCAGCCAGGCATCGGCGATTACGCGATGTTTATCGTGTCGGCGGTCGGCCGGCGCGGGCGTGGAATTGGGTAATCGCCCGTGGTGTTTCATTCTGAAACGTCCCCTTGAATGGCTACAGACATGACGCACGTACCAAACCGCGTGCGAAACGGTCGCTCAGCCAAGCGTGATGCGGGTTTGAGGCGCACCACATTCCTGAGCGGTGAACCGCTGCGCCTTGCTCTTTAACGAAGTCCGTGCGCCGAGCTGGAAAAGCGCGTTTGGGCGAAAAACTGGATCGAAGGATTGCATCTAGGCGGTGGTTGCTGGCGAAGCCGCGCCACATCTAGGGTTGCGGGGAGTTACGAACTCGGGATATGCCGGTGGCTACACTGGACAACGACAGAACCTGAATTCTGTGACCATCATCACAGTGCATGGGACGAACCAAGTCATTACCGCATTCCCTGGTAATGGCGCACCCTTGCCGAAGGCACCTAAACCATGACGTATGTGCATTACGCTGTTGTCAACGAAACATGCCCGGTCTGTGGGCAGGGCAGGATTCTCGTGGCCACCGAGAAAGATGATCGTGCTCTCTTCGTTATCTGTGAGGATTGTGAGTCCGAATGGCGTGAGCCAAGCGAATCGTGTGATGCGGCACTAGTGGAGTTGACCCCGTATTCCCGGTCAAAACTTCACACTACGGCTTGATGAATCCATAGGGCGTCGAAACTTGCGCGACGAACGATATTTCAGCGCATACAGGGATGTTTTCGTGGTAATACTCAACCGCAATGCTGTCACGGACAGTGGCCGAGATGCGAACCCGGTCCAGGACGGTCTTGTCCTCTTTGGGGGGGCTGTTGCAGAGGTTAATAGGTTCATCGAGATGGGGTGGCTAAGTGCTTGATGCAGAGTCGATACAAAATCAACTCGATGGGCTTCGCCTAGACCCCTCTCGCTCCTCATCAACCTCCAGATTTCGCAACGGAACCCATCCCGCGTCGCCGCGAGACAGGCGTTCGCACCAGACCCATCCATTCAATATCCTGAACCCGATCAGCATTTCGCCGGCATCCACATCCAGTTCCCGAGCCGTATAGTCTTCCAGCGCACGGCCCGTACCATCGGCAAGCCGCTCGATGACTTGCAGCGGAACCCAGCCGCCCGCCTGACCGGGCGTGGTGCAGAAAAACCAGTCATCCCAGCCCTCGGGGCCTTGATACTTCTCGCCAATGACGAACGGATCGCCCTTGTTGAGACGGATGGGATTCGGATACTCACTTCGATGCGGCTTGGTCACGACGTAGTTCATAGTGATCTCTTGCATTCATCTGTAAGTGGGATTGACCGGAGCCCCGATTCGCCGAACCGAGTAGCATTAGCCGTTCTCCTGGAAAATCCGCGAATTACACCATGATGCCAATCTCAACCATTGACTCCCTGTTTGCCGGCGGAACGGGTTACCTACCCGAAGGGCAGCGCAGCGGCATATTCAAGCAGCGCATCACGGATTCCATTCGAGTCGAAGCCTTCGGCCTGTCAGGTGACGAGCAGGCGGACGCGAGGGTGCATGGTGGACCGGAGAAAGCGATTCACCATTATGCGGCAGAAAACTACGAGCAGCTTGCGCAAGCATTTCCCGATAGTGCGTCTGAACTGGTTCCGGGCAGCTTGGGAGAAAACATCTCGGCACGCTTGCTAAGCGAACAGAACGTGCACATCGGCGACATTTTCCAGATCGGCAGCACGGTTCTGCTGCAGGTGTCACAGCCCCGCAGTCCTTGCTGGAAAATCAATCACCGCTTTGGTGTGGACAGCATGTCGATGTTCGTGGCGCAAACCCGAATCACCGGCTGGTATTACCGTGTGATTAACCCAGGGACGATTAATCCCGGTGATGCGATCGCACTGGTGGAGCGACAAACGGATCGCTTTTCCATCGACCAGTTCTGGCAGGTACAACTGACACATCGCCCCAGCGTTGACGATCTCGACGCGCTGAGCGTCGTTCCTGGCCTCGCACCAGACTGGAAGCGGCGTTTGAACGAGCGTGTGAAATGGGCCCAGGCGCGCTCAGGACAAGGCACCTGAGCGGTAATGAATGCATCCGCTCGCGGCCGCCTCAGAAACAAACGGCCCGCGAGCGAATGAACCGACTTACTTCTCGTCGTTCTTGATCTGCGGCAGCGCCGACGATTCACCCGGCGTCAGCAGTCCGACCTGCGTATAAACACGCAGCTTGTCGCGCGTATCGGTGATGTCGAGGTTCCGCATCGTCAACTGCCCGATCCGATCCTTCGGCGAGAACGTCGACGCGACCTTCTCCATCGACAGACGCTCCGGGTGATACGTGAGGTTCGGCGACTTCGTGCTGAGGATCGAATAATCGTTGCCTCGACGCAGCTCGATCTTCACTTCGCCGGTGACTGCGCGCGCGACCCAGCGCTGCGCCGTTTCACGCAGCATGATCGCCTGCGGATCGAACCAGCGGCCTTGGTAAAGCAGGCGGCCGAGACGGCGACCATTCTCGCGGTACTGCTCGATCGTGTCTTCGTTGTGGATGCCGGTGACCAGACGTTCGTAAGCGATATAAAGCAGCGCCAGCCCCGGAGCCTCATAAATCCCGCGGCTCTTCGCCTCGATGATCCGGTTCTCGATCTGGTCGCTCATCCCGAGACCATGGCGACCGCCGATGCGGTTCGCCTCGAGCAGCAGCTCGACCTGATCCTTGAACTCGACGCCGTTCAGCGCGACCGGCTGGCCCGCCTCGAACCGCACCGTCACTTCTTCCGCGGCGATCTTCACGTCATCGCGCCAGAACGCGACACCCATGATCGGGTTCACGATCTTGATGCCGCTTTCGAGGCTTTCAAGATCCTTCGCCTCGTGCGTCGCGCCGAGCAGGTTCGAGTCGGTCGAATACGCCTTCTCGGCCGACATCTTGTACGCGAAGCCCGCCTGGTTCATGAATTCGGACATTTCCGAGCGGCCGCCGAGCTCGTCGATGAACGTCTGGTCGAGCCACGGCTTGTAGATCTTCAGGTCCGGGTTCACGAGCAGGCCGTAGCGGTAGAAGCGCTCGATGTCGTTGCCCTTGTACGTGCTGCCGTCGCCCCAGATATTGACGCCGTCTTCCTTCATCGCGGCGACCAGCATCGTGCCCGTCACGGCGCGGCCGATCGGCGTCGTGTTGAAGTACGTGACGCCGGCCGTCGTGATGTGGAACGCGCCGCTCTGCAGCGCCGCGATGCCCTCGGCCACGAGCTGCGCCCGGCAGTCGATCAGTCGCGCGCCTGCCGCACCGTATTCGATCGCGCGCTTCGGGATCGAATCGTAGTCGTCTTCGTCGGGCTGGCCGAGGTTCGCCGTGTACGCGTACGGGACGGCGCCCTTGAGTTTCATCCAGTGCAGCGCGGCGCTGGTGTCCAGGCCGCCGGAGAAGGCGATACCAACCTTCTGGCCGGTCGGGAGGCTTTCGAGAATCGTGCTCATAGGAATTACCGTGGATTGAAGTCCGGGAGGGGTTGTATTTCGCGGAATATGCGAGTATCGGCTGTCCGGGAGCTTGGGGCAAGGGTTGATTTCGGGCGCGCGGCCGTCGGCCGGGGCGTCCGGAACGTGTGCGCGGCGATTACCGCGGCCGATCGGCACCGACTTTCAAGGGACGGATCGGCGGCCGGCGGCCCGAGCGAAGATTAGCCCCCCGCAACGCCCCGGCCACCCTGGCCACCTTCCGCGCCTTGGCTGCTGGGCGCCATGCTGGTTATTTTCCCGATCGGAGAAGCAATCAATGCGTCCATTGAAATTCGTTGTCGCCGCCGCTTTCTGCCTCATGGCGACGTTGGCCCAGGCTGCAGGTTTCCGCTTGCTAGACATCCCGGCCGATCACGATGGCCCGACGCTGACAGGCGCGGTCTGGTATCCGTGCACGCAGCCTCCGGGAAGCGTGAAGCTGGGTTTCGTGGTCATGTCCGTCGCAAAGGATTGTCCGATCGCAGGCGAAAACCTGCCGCTTGTCGTCATCTCGCATGGCTGGAGCGGCAGTTTCGTCGGCCACCGTGACATCGCCGAAACGCTGGCGGATGCCGGCTTCGTCGTCGCCGCCATCGATCATGGCGACAGCGCGACGAACGAGCGGCGTAACGGCGACTTCTCCGTACTGATCGAGCGGCCGACCGACGTCAGACGAGTGATCGACTTCATGCTCGGCCCATGGCCCGACGCGTCGCGGATCGATGCGGCGCGTGTCGGATTCTTCGGCTTTTCGCGGGGAGGCTATACGGGGCTAGTCGCGATCGGTGCTGACCCCGTTTTCGGAAAGGCGCCGAAGTCATGCGAGGGCAGGAACAGCCTGATCTGCGAACAAATCCGGCGAGGCGAGCTGCCGGCACTTGCTCACGATCCCCGCATCAAGGCGGCGGTGATCGCCGATCCGCTCAGCCTCTTCTTCATCGCGGGAAGCATGAGGAATGTAACGGTGCCGGTACAGCTATGGAGTTCGGCGCACGGTGGCGACGGCGTGACGCCGGAAAGCGTCGCGGCCATCGCCCGCGCATTGCCTGCCAGCGTCGAGTTTCACGTGGTGCCCAATTCGCAGCATTTCAGCTTTTTGCCGCCATGCCCCGTCGAGCTGGCGAAGCGCGCGCCGGAGATCTGCACTGATCCCCCGGGTTTCGACCGCGAGGCCTTTCACAAGGAGCTCGATGCCGACGTGCTCGCGTTCCTCCGCAAGAATCTTGCCGCCCCTTGACCGCCCGGCTTGAGCCGGCTCGCCGCACCCCAGGACGCTCGGATCAGATATTCCACGACCGCGCGGTATCCAGCAGCCGCTCCCTCAGCTGATCCACTTCCCCGGCGAGCTTCGCCGAAATCGACACATACCCGGACAATTGCGGCGGCGGCGCGTCGTGCGGCACATCCGGGCGCCGCCGCGTGCCGCCGAGCCGGCTCGGCGTGCCGAACTTCAGCGCGCGGCTCGCGCCGACCAGCCGGTCGCGGATGTTCAGGTCGGTCGCCTTCATCGCGACGCGCAGGTAGTCGCGGGCGGCCGTATCGTCGCGGGCCGGCCGCACGCTCGCGAGGATCTCGAGGTAGCTGATGCAGAGCCGCAGGTTGCGCTGGATTGCGTCGAGCTGCTGCATCGAGATCCCGCACTCCTTCGACACGGACGGCATCAGCGAACGCAGCTGCACGAGCAGCGCGCCGAGCGCGGCCATCTCCTTCAGGTGCGCTTCGTCGCTGACCTGCCTGCCGCCCGCGATCCGCGCGTGCACGGCGGCGCACGCGCGCAGCGCGTCGGCGAGCTTGTAGCGCCACGAGTAGGTTGCATAGAGCGGCAGCGCGAACGAGAACGACAGCGCGATCGCGATGCCGACCAGCACGTTCACCGCGCGCCACAGGCCGTCGACGATCTCGTTGTCGCCGTGCCCGGCGACGATCACCATCGTGATCGCCGACAGCAGCGCGATATAGCCGGCCTTGCCGATCGCGTGATACGCGCAGACGCCGCAGGCGATCGCCATCACCGCGTAGATCGCGAGCGGCGCGTGGACGGCCGAGTGCAGCAGGATCAGCAGCAGCCCCGCGAGCGCGCCGATCGACGTGCCGAGCGCGCGCTCGGCGGCCTTCTTGCGGATGTTGCCGTGATGCTGGAGGCCGCCGACGACGATCAGCACGGTGATCGTCGACCATTCGCCGTGCGGAATCCGCAGGCCGGTCGACAGGCCGATCGACACGAGGATCGCGAGCGCGACGCGCGCGGCGTGGATCAGCTTCGCATGCCGGTAACGGCGATAGGGGTCCAGCAGCGGGCGCAGCGCGTTACGGATCAGGGGCGGCAGCCGGGTGTGGGGCAGGGTGGTCATGACGGAAAGCGGGGTGACGAACTGGCGCGCCGGCGCAAACCCGGCCGGCATCCGGCGTCCCGTGGCGGCTGCGACCGGAGACGTAACGCTAGGGTCTGTTTACATACGGAACGCACATGCGTTGCCACGAGAACGGCCGCTCGCGAGGCGTGCGACGCCGCGAATACTGGACGTATTCGCAAGGAGCACAACGCGGCGAGCGGCCGTTCTCGTGGCAACCCCAAGTTAAAAATTTCATTCCAGGGGAATGCCCGAAATCGCCCGCATGGCGGCGTCGCGCGTCGCTTGTTTGGCGCGGCCAAACGGCGCTCCTTCCTCCTTGCCCTGCGGGCGATTTCGGGCATTCGCATGTGCGTTCCGTATGTAAACAGACCCTAGCCCAACGCGCACCGGCTGTCCACGGCGGGATGCGGGCGGCGGGCCGCCCGTCACGCCGCGGTCCGGCTGCGCGCGGTGTCCCACACGCGGTTGCGGCCGCTGGATTTCGCCTCGTACAGCGCTTCGTCGGCAAGCTTCAGCAGCATCGCGGCGCTCAGCGAGCGGCCGCGCGTGGTGGTCGCCGTGCCGATGCTGACGGTCACGAGCCCGTACGGGCTCATCACGTGCTCGACGTCGAGCCCGGCGATCGCGCGCCGGATCGCTTCTGCGACGGTCGCCGCGCCGCGCGCGTCGGTGTCGGGCAGCGTGACCACGAATTCCTCGCCGCCGTAGCGCGCGACGTGATCGCTCGGGCGCCGCAGGCAGCGCAGCGCGCACTGCGCGACCTGGCGCAGCACGTTGTCGCCCGCCTGGTGGCCGTAGTAGTCGTTGAACGACTTGAAGTGATCGACGTCGATGAACAGCACGGACAGCGGCCGGTTGCTGCGGGTGGCGCGCTGCGCCTCCTGCGCGAGCACGGCGTCGAACCGGCCGCGGTTGTCGAGACCGGTCAGCGCGTCGGTATGCGCGAGGCGGTAAAGCTTCGATTCGGCGACCTGCCGGCGCTTCAGCTCGCGCGACAGCAGCAGGGAACCCGCCGCGATGATCGCGGTGAAGGCGGCCATCAGCACCCCGATCCAGATCGCGCGCTCGCGCCATGTCGCATAGATGTCGTCCTCGGCGGGCGCGACGTTGACGATCAGCGGCAGGCCGCTCAGGTGCCGGTAGACGAAGTAGCGCCGCACGCCGTCGATGGCCGCCCTGCCGTTCAGCACACCTTCGCGATGCGCGATCGCCTGGGTGAACAGCGGCCCTTTGTGCAGGTCGAGGCCGACGAGGGCCGGGTCGTACGGCAGGCGGCACACGAGCGCGCCGCTGTCCTCGATGATCGCCGCGGTGCCCCGCTTGCCGACCGCGAGGCCGTCGAGCAGCGCGCGGAAGTAGTCGATGCTCAGCGTGCCGACGACGATGCCGCCGAACGAGCCGTCGGGGCGGTCGATCCGGCGGCTGAGCGCGATCGTCAGCGCGCCGTTGCGCAGCCGGGACGCGTAAGGCTTGCTGATGTACAGGCCGTGGGCCTGCCGGTCGCGGTGCGCGGTGAAATAGTCGCGGTCGGCGAAGTTGCCGTGCCGCGCGGGCCCCGAGCGGGAGTCGATCACGATGTTGCCCTGCGGGTCCATCACGAAAATCGAACCGAGGTAGTTGCCCGTCGCCGCGCGGTCGAACAGCACCCGGTTACGCATGGACGGCGGCAGCGCCATCACGGCCGGATCGGCGATGCCGTCGACGACGTTCTGCAGCGACAGGTCATACAGCTCGATGTTCCGGGCGATGTCGCGCTCGATGAGCAGCATCAGGTTGCGGGCGTTGTCGATCGCATGGTGGTAGGCGTCGCGGCGCGTGTCGATCAGGAACGACGCGCACAAGCTCCAGCTGAACAACAGCAGGGCGACGCCCAGGACGATGACGCCGGCGGGCGACAAGATCCGTGCGGCCGTCGACGAGATGTGGCGGCGCAACGCGGGCAGCAGCGGGAATTGCATCATCCTGGCGGGCGTAAGGCGGCGGAAGATGCATGGTTTCGATGATTCCGCACGATTATTTCAAGATAATCCATATTATCTCGCGAATTTTGACGATCTTGCCATCTCGTCAAAACCGTTCATGCTTTAAATGACATCCGACCCGGTTACCTGTCATGACGTTGCCGGGGCGCGCGGTGGGAATCTGATTTGAATCTGCCTCTCGCAAGCCGTCATTTTGTCTGATTATTCGAAACCTGTTTGCATTATGTCCTGATTAATCGGCGTTCTGGCGGTTTTCGACCGGAAGGAAATCGGCCGTGCAGGCGGGGGGCCGGCCCGCCATGCGTCGCGTATCGCTCGCCGCGTGCGCTGTCCCCGCTGACGAATCAGGTAGAATCCGCGCTTCGCCGCAGGCGGCCCGGTGCGCGACGCGCGCCGGGGCTGCATCGCATGCAGGCCAGGGGGCGCATCGCGCCTCGATTTCGCGCGGGCGCCGGCCACGCATGCCGCCGGCCCGCTCAACGTTCGTCCGTTTTATGTCCGCACTTCCGAATCCCGACCAATCCGGTTCGTCCGCGAACCCACCCAAGCTTCACCGCGCGCTGAAGGCGCGCCACCTGACGATGATCGCGATCGGCGGCTCGATCGGCACCGGCCTGTTCGTCGCGTCCGGCGCGTCGATCTCGCAGGCCGGCCCCGGCGGCGCGATGATCGCGTACATGCTGATCGGCCTGATGGTCTATTTCCTGATGACGAGCCTCGGCGAGATGGCGGCGTTCATGCCGGTGTCGGGCTCGTTCGCGACCTACGGCGCGAAGTACGTCGACGAAGGCTTCGGCTTCGCGCTCGGCTGGAACTACTGGTACAACTGGGCGGTGACGATCGCGGTCGAACTGGTGGCCGCGCAGCTCGTGATGCACTACTGGTTTCCGGATGTGCCGGGCGTCTGGTGGAGCGCGGCGTTCCTCGGCGTGATGTTCCTGCTCAACGCGCTCACCGTGCGCGGCTTCGGCGAGGCCGAGTACTGGTTCGCGCTGATCAAGGTCGTCACCGTGCTCGCGTTCATCGGCGTCGGCCTGCTGATGATCTTCGGGATTCTGAAGGGCGCACCGCACAACGGCTGGAACAACCTGACGATCGGCGACGCGCCGTTCGCGGGCGGCCTGCCGGCGATGATGGGCGTCGCGATGATCGCGGGCTTCTCGTTCCAGGGCACCGAGCTGATCGGCGTCGCGGCCGGCGAATCGGAGAACCCGCGCACGACGATCCCGCGCGCGGTGCGCCAGGTGTTCTGGCGGATCCTGCTGTTCTACGTGCTGGCGATCTTCGTGATCGGCGTGCTGATTCCCTATACCGACCCGAACCTGCTGAAAAGCGACGTGACCGACATCGGCGTGAGCCCGTTCACGCTGGTGTTCCGCCACGCGGGCCTCGCGTTCGCGGCCGGCGTGATGAACGCGGTGATCCTGACCGCGGTGCTGTCGGCCGGCAACTCGGGCATGTACGCGTCGACGCGGATGCTGTACACCCTCGCGACCGAAGGCCGCGCGCCGAAGCTGTTCGCGAAGCTGTCGCCGGGCGGCGTGCCGCGCAACGCGCTGTATGCGACGACGGCGGTCGGCGCGCTGTGCTTCCTGACCTCGCTGTACGGCGACAAGACCGTCTACATGTGGCTGCTGAACACGTCGGGGATGACGGGCTTCATCGCGTGGCTCGGCATCGCGGTCAGCCACTACCGGTTCCGCAAGGGCTACGTCGTGCAGGGCTATTCGCTCGACCAGATGCCGTACGAGTCGAAGTGGTTCCCGTTCGGTCCGCTGTTCGCGTTCGCGCTGTGCATCGTGATCGCGCTCGGCCAGGACTACCAGGCGTTCCTCGCGAACCGGATCGACTGGATGAGCGTCGTCGCGACCTACGTCGGCATCCCGCTGTTCCTCGCGGTGTGGGGCGGCTACCGGCTCGTCAACAAGAGCCGCTTCGTCCGCTACGAGGACATGGAGATCGCGCCGTGGGTGGACGCGAACCGGGACGGGCAGCGGGGCATGCAGCCGGTGCCGGCGCGGGAAACGGCGGCGTAACGGATTCTGACGGGCGTATGACCGGCGCGGCGCGATGGCGCCGCAACCGCGCGACGAAACGGGAAACGGGAAGCCTCGCGCTTCCCGTTTTTTTTCGCGGGTATCTTTCGGTCCGGGGTCAAAGCCGGTTATATTTCCCGACCCATCACGGCGCGCGGGGCGCGCAACCAAGAGGAATTCATGAGCGCATCACCTGCCGGGCGGACGGCCGACGCCGTGTCCATCGTGCGAATCGAAGCCGCGATCAATGCGTGGCGAGAAGTGTACCCGCCGGCCCCGGACGGCGAGGACGGCTACGCGCTCGATGCCGGCAGCGACTGTCTCGCGGAAGTCTACGGCGCGATGATCTGCCACCAGCAGACGAGCGTGCCGCTCGATGCGCTGAATGCGGAGCAGCGCGACGCGCTGTTTGCGACGGAAGTCTAGGCGCAAGCCTGCCAACGATGCCGGCTGCGCCGCCGGCCGGCGTCACCCCTGATCCCCACCCCCCACCGGCAGCACCGACCCGGTGATGTACGACGCCTCGTCCGACGCGAGGAACAGGATCGCGCCGACCTGCTCGTCGATCGTGCCGTAGCGATGCATCGGGCTCGACGCGACCGTCTGATCGACGATCGCCTGATACCAGCGCGTTTCCTGTTCGCTCTGCGGCTCGGTGTTGCGCGGCACGATGCGCGGCGGAGCTTCGGTGCCGCCGGTCGCGACCGCGTTCACGCGGATGCCGTGGTGCGCCTGCTCGAACGCGAGGCTCGCGGTCAGCGCATTGACGCCGCCTTTCGCGGCCGCGTACGGAATCCGGTGGATGCTGCGCGTCGCGATCGACGACACGTTGACGATCGCGCCGCGCTTGCGCGCGATCATGCCCGGCAGCACCGCGTGGCAGCACCATAGCGTCGGGAACAGCGAGCGGCGGATCTCGGCCTCGATCTGGCGCGTCTCGTACGCGTCGAACGGCTTTGCCCAGATCGTGCCGCCGACGTTGTTGACCAGCACGTCGATCCGGCCGAACGCATCGAGCGCGGCCTGCGTCATCTGCGCGGCGCCTTCGGCCGTTTCCAGATCGGCGAGCACGGCGATCGCGCGGCCGCCTTCGTTCTCGACTTCGGCGGCGACGTCGCGCACGGTCGGCGCGCGGTCGACGAGCACGAGCGTTGCGCCTTCCCGCGCGGCACGCAGCGCGACGCCGCGGCCGATTCCCTGGCCGGCGCCGGTGACGACGACGATCTTGTCCGCGAAGCGGTTCGGATGAGACGTGTTCATGCGGCGTTGCTCGACGAGAATTTTTCGAAATACAGGTTGGCCGGCGTCACGCCGCATTCGCGCAGCCACGCCTGCACCGCGTCGACCATCGGCACGGGGCCGCACAGGTAGATGTCGACGTCGCCGTCGTTGAGCCATGCCGGATCGACGTGCGCGGTCACGTAGCCCTTGCGCGGATGCGCGCTGCCGGCGTCGGCGACGCAGGTGCGGTACTCGAAGCCGGGCAGGCGGCGCGTGACGTCGTCGAGCTGGTCGAGCGCGACGAGATCGGCGTCGTTCGTCACGCCGTACACCATTCGCACCGCCTGCGCGTTCGTGCGCGCCGCGCATACGTCGAGCATCGACAGGAACGGCGCGATGCCGGTGCCGCCCGCGAGGAACAGCGCGGGCCGCGCCGCGTCGCGCAGGTAGAAGCTGCCGTGCGGGCCCGAGAACGCGATCCGCTGGCCGGGCGCGGCGTCCTGCGCGAGATAGCCGCTCATCCGGCCGCCCGGCACGTTGCGCACGATGAACGACACGCGCGACGCGCCCGGCTGCGAGCTGAACGAATACGAGCGCGACGACGCGGTGCCGGGAATCTCGACGTTCACGTATTGCCCGGCGAGGAAGCCGAGCTGGTCGGGCGCGTCGAGGTCGATCGCGAAATGGATCGTCGAGTCCGACAGCCGGTCGACGGCCGCGAGCGTGCCTTCGTGGCGCGCGGCGCCCGTCTTGCAGGCGGTCGACGACGCCGGCACGCGAATCACGCAGTCGCCGCGCGGGCGCGTCTGGCACGCGAGCACGTAGCGTTGCGACGCTTCGTCGGCGGTCAGCGCGTCTTCGATGTAGCTCGATTCCGGCAGCTCGTAGTTGCCCGATTCGCAATGGCAGCGGCAGGTGCCGCATGCGCCGTCGCGGCAGTCGAGCGGGATGTTGATCTGCTGGCGGTACGCGGCGTCGGACAGCTTTTCGCCGTCGCGGCACGCGATGAAGCGGGTCACGCCGTCTTCGAATTGCAGTGCGATGGTGTGTTCCATGATCGTCTCCTGAACCTCTGGATCGAACTAGATGTGATAGACGTCGATCACCTGATTGATGTAGTCGTTCTTCAGCACGACGTACTTGTTCAGGATCCGCGGCGCATCGCCGTTGAAATCGATCACGTAGCGCGACATGCCGAAATAGGTCGACACGGTCTTGTAGCGAAAGCTCAGCGTGTGCCAGTTGAAGCGCACCGTGCAGACGCCGTCTTCGTGCTTTTCCAGCTCGACGTTCGCGATGTTGTGGCTCGTGCGCGTGTCGGGCATCGTCGCGCTCGAGCGCTCGGTCTTGATGCGGAACACGCGATCCTCGAGGCCTTGCCGGCTCGGGTAGAAGATCAGCGAAATCTCGCGCTGCGGATCGGTGACGAGCGCATCGTCGTCGTCCCACGACGGCATCCAGAACTGCGCGTCCGGGTGGTAGCAGGCAAGCCAGTCGTCCCACTGCTCGTCGTCGAGCAGGCGGCTTTCGCGGTACAGGAACGCCTGGACGTCGGCGATCGAAATCGGGTTCATGCGCAGCTCCTTTCGGTTTCGATAGCCTTCCTCATCGTGTCGGCCCAGTAGCGGTGCTGCACCGTATAGAGCCCTTCGTCCTCCGTCTTCACGCCGCTCATCACCGGGTTCAGGCCGATCCTGCGCGCGGCGTCGTCCGGGCCGTCGATCCAGTGCGTCGAGCCGCGGCACATGTCGTTCCACGCGACCGCGATGCCCGCATAGCCTTGCTGGCAGGCGCGGAATTCCTCGAGATCGTCGGGCGTCGCCATGCCGCTGACGTTGAAGAAGTCCTCGTACTGGCGGATGCGGCGCGCGCGCGCGTCGGCGTCCTCGCCCTTCGGCGCGATGCAGTAGATCGTCACTTCGGTGCGGTTCACCGACAGCGGGCGCAGCACGCGGATCTGCGAGCCGAACTGGTCCATCAGGTACACGTTCGGGTACAGGCACAGGTTCCGCGAGTGCTGGATCATCCAGTCGGCGCGCTCGCTGCCGCAGCGCGCGGCGAATTCGTCGCGGCGGTCGAAGTTCGGGCGGTCCTCCGGATTCGACCAGCGCGTCCACAGCAGCATGTGGCCGCGTTCGAACGCATAGAAGCCGCCGCCCTGACGCCCCCAGCTGCCGGCATCCATCGCGCGGATCTTGTCCTCGCGCGCGTTCTGCTCCTTGCGATGGTTCGTCGTCGCCGCGTAGTTCCAGTGCACGGCCGACACGTGGTAGCCGTCCGCGCCGTTCTCGGCGGTCAGCTTCCAGTTGCCTTCATACGTGTAGGTCGACGCGCCGCGCAGCACTTCTAGCCCGTCGGCGGACTGGTCGACGATCATGTCGATGATCCGCGCCGCTTCGCCGAGGTGGTCCTGCAGCGGCGGCACGTCGGGGTTCAGGCTGCCGAACAGGAAGCCGCGATAGCTTTCGAAGCGCGCGACCTTCTTCAGGTCGTGCGAGCCTTCCTTGTTGAAGCACTCCGGATAGCCGGCGTCTTCCGGGTCCTTCACCTTCAGCAGCTTGCCGCTGTTGTTGAAGGTCCAGCCGTGGAACGGGCACGTGTAGGTCGCCTTGTTGCCGCGCTTGTGGCGGCACAGCATCGCGCCGCGGTGCGTGCAGGCGTTGACGAACGCGTTCAGCTCGCCCTGGCGGTTGCGCGCGATGAAGATCGGCTGGCGGCCGATGTGCGTCGTGTAGTAATCGTTGACGTTCGGGATCTGGCTCTCGTGCGCGAGGTAGATCCAGTTGCCTTCGAAGATGTGCTTCATTTCCAGCTCGAACAGCGCTTCGTCGGTGAAGGCGCTGCGATGCAGGCGATAGTCGCCGCGCGCCTTGTCCTCGATGAGGAAGTCGTCGAGCGTGCGCACGGCGGGTGCGCGGTCGGGGTAGATCGGGATCATCGGGTGTCTCCAGTTGCGTCGGCCGGGGCGAGTGTCGGGTCCGGTCCCACGTAAGGCGGTCGACGGCGGCGCGTGCTCCCGGCGCGCACCACCGACGCGGTTCAGGCGGCGGCGCGGATGCGCGCCACTTCCGCGTCCGGCGCCGCGGCGTGCTCGCCGTGCAGCCGGAAATCGAAATCGATCGACGCGAACGGCCGGTCGACGCCGTGGCCGTCGAGCACCGCGGGCGCGCTCACGCACTCGATCGCGGGCACGAGGCCCTCGCGGCTCGCGAACGCGAAGTCGTCCCACAGGTACGCGTCGCCGTCGATGTTGATCTGCGTGGTCAGCTTGCGGTGGCCCGGCGCGGACACGAAGAAATGGATGTGCGCAGGGCGGCGGCCATGGCGGCCGAGCTTGTCGAGCAGGCGCTGCGTGGTGCCGTCCGGCGGGCAGCCGTAGCCGACCGGCACGATGCTGCGAAACTGGTAGCGGCCATGCGCGTCGGTGACGATCGTGCGGCGCAGGTTGAACGCGCTTTGCGTGTTGTCGAAGAACGAGTAGTTGCCCAGCAGGTTCGCGTGCCAGACCTCGACCTTCGCGCCCGCGAGCGGCGCGCCGTCGTCGCCGTACACGGTGCCCTGCATGAACAGCAGGTCGCCGTTCGCCTCGTCCGCGCCGTCGTCGAGGCGCGCGAAGCCGATGCTCGCCGGCGCGCCGGCCACGTACAGCGGGCCTTCGATCGTGCGCGGCGTGCCGCCCGTGAGGCCGGCCCGCGCTTCGGCCTCGTCCATGCGGATGTCGAGGAAGCGCTCGAGGCCGAGGCCCGCGGCGAGCAGGCCGAGCTCCTGCGTCGCGCCGGCCTCGGACAGGTATTCGATGCCTTTCCACACCTCGGACGGGGTCAGGTCGAGATCCTCGATCGCCTTGAACAGGTCGGCGGTCAGGCGGACCACGACCTGCCGGATGCGGGGATCGGCTTCGCCGTGCGCGGCGCCGACGATGAACCCTTCGACGAGGGCTTCGATGTCACTGTGGGTCATTGTCTTCTCCTGACTCTGATGGGCCGCGATCCGGCGGGATGCGCGCATTTCCTCTGATCTTCGCAGGCCCGGACCGGTTGGAGCGTTGATGCCCTGAGGGTATAGTTGTGGGGTTCCGAGCAGGCAGTTGAAGGATAGTTGCGCGCGAAATGCGTCGTCCAACACTGATTTAGTATCAGTTTCATATCCGAGAGGTATTGAAATGGAGTTGCGACACCTTCGTTATTTCGTCGCGGTGGCCGAGGAGCGGAATTTCACGCGCGCGGCGGAGCGGCTGCACATCGCGCAGCCGCCGCTGAGCCGCCAGATCCAGCAGCTCGAGGAACTGCTCGGCGTGCCGCTGTTCGAGCGCAACGCGCGGCCGCTGAAGCTGACCGACGCGGGGCGCTTCTTCCATTCGCATGCGGTGCAGCTGCTCGCGCAGACGGCCGAGCTGGAATCGATGACCAAGCGCGTCGGCAAGATCGAGCGCAGCCTGTCGATCGGCTTCGTCGGCTCGACGCTGTACGGGATGCTGCCGAAGATCATCCGGCGCTATCGCGACGAATTCCCGGCGGTCGAGCTGAGCCTGCAGGAGCTGTCGACGATGGACCAGATCAAGGCGCTGAAGGAAGGGCGCATCGACGTCGGGTTCGGGCGCATCCGCCACGAGGACCCGAGCGTGCGGCGCGTCGTGCTGCGCGAGGAGCGGATGATCGTCGCGCTGCCGGTCGGCCATGCGCTCGACGGCGCGAAGGAGGTGCTGTCGCTGCACGACCTCGTCAACGACACGCTGATCATTTTTCCGAAGGCGCCGCGGCCGAGCTACGCCGACCAGGTGCTCGCCGCGTTCCACGACCGCGCGCTGAAGCCGCGCAGGATCTACGAGACCCGCGAGCTGCAGATCGCGCTCGGGCTCGTCGCGATGGGCGAGGGCGTATCGGTCGTGCCGCACAGCGTGTATGGGCTGAAGCGCGACGACGTCAGCTACAAGCCGCTCGACGATCCGAACCTCGTGTCGCCGATCATCATGAGCATGCGGATGCTCGACGAATCGGAGGACATCCGCGCGATGCAGGCGCTGATCTACCGGCTGTACGACGAGGCGAAGATGGCGTACCTGCCGCCGCAGCAGGAGTAGGCAGGCTTGACGCGATGCGCGGCGCCGCGCCAACATGGCCGGCGCCCGACGCGGCCGGATAATGTCGGCCGCTTTTACGCAAACGACAATCGACATGACGCATACCGCACACGACGAGACCTGGATCGAGACGCCGCAAGGGCGTCTCTTCGCGAAACGCTGGCGCGGCGTGCCGGCGGCCGATGCGGCCGCCGGCCCGATCGTGCTGCTGCACGATTCGCTCGGCAGCGTCGGGCTGTGGCGGGACTTTCCGGAGCAGCTTGCGCAGGCGACGCAGCGCGACGTGATCGCGTACGACCGGCTCGGCTTCGGCCGCTCCGATCCGCATCCGGCGCGTTTGACCGTGACGTTCGTGCGCGACGAGGCGGACCACGCCTTTCGCGCGCTGCGCGAGCAGCTCGGTTTCGAGTCGTTCGTCGCGTTCGGCCACAGCGTCGGCGGCGGGATGGCGGTGGGATGCGCGGCGGCTGATCCCGACCGATGCCGCGCGCTCGTGACCGTCGCGGCGCAGGCGTTCGTCGAGGAACGCACGCTGGCGGGCATTCGCGAGAGCGAACGCCAGTTCGCGGAGCCCGGCCAGTTCGACCGTCTCGCGCGCTATCACGGCGACAAGGCCGAATGGGTGCTGCGCGCGTGGGTCGATACGTGGCTGTCGGCGACGTTTCGCGACTGGAGCCTGGACGACGTGCTGCCGCACGTGCGCTGCCCGACGCTGGCGATCCACGGTTCGCAGGACGAATACGGCTCGTCCGTGCACCCGAACCGCATCGCGTCGCGCGTGGCCGGACCGTCGTCCGTGATGATGCTGAAGGAATGCGGGCACGTGCCGCACCGCGAGCGCACGGCCGACGTGCTCGACGCGGTGAAGGATTTCCTCACGCGGCATGGCGTGTGAGCGCCGGGCGGTGTGCCGAATGATGAAGAATGCGAAACGAATCCTCATCGGGGCGGTCGCGATGATGGCGGCCGCTTGCGCACATGCATTCGAGTTCGAGGATGCGGTGCCGCTGACGATCGGCGCGATGCAGCGCAATGCCCGGCCGTCCGATATCGATGTGTCGCTGGACGGACAAACGGTCACGGTGGCCGCGCGCTTGCGCAATGAAACGCATGCGTGGGTGAAGAGCGGGTATTACGCGTACACGCCGTTGTTTCACCGCCTCGGCGCTGGCGAGGAGCATGACGACAAGCGTTTTTCCGGGTTGAAGGTGGCCTTCGACGGAACGGCGATTCCGCTTGTCGCCGAGCGGCGTGCTTTCTTTCTCGGCAAGGACGTGACCGGCGAGGTCCGGGCCGCGGGCCTGGATACGCTGCCGAGCGAAGAGCACGATCCCGCGCAGGTCGCCCGAATCAAGCCGCAACTGGGCATGAAGCTGAACGATGGCCGCGATTGGGAAGGGTTCGTGTCGTACTCCTGGGTCGTTCCGGCGCCGCCTGATTCGACGGGCGTCGTGACGATCCGCTATCAGGCGCTGCCGCAGTTCAGCCTGGAAGAGGTGACGAGTGCGCGCTTTGCCCGTCTGGTCGAGCAGCACTGCGGCGACGCAGCGCGCGTGACGCAAAGGCTGCGCGCGATGGAGGCGGGATCCGGACAGATCCTGGTGCAGCGATACGTCGTGCCCGTTTCCTTCATGAACCGGTCACCGGTCAAGGTGAGCCTGTCGCAGCCGAGCCCCGACTGGATGGGCGGACGACCGTTGCTGTCGCTGGTGTGCGGCCTGACCCCGCGCGACGGCGCGGCGCTTCCCGCGACCGGCGTGATCGACGATGCGGATGCGGCGTTGTCGATCCTGGTGATTTCGAGCCCGGCCCGTTAGCGACGACCCATGGCCGGACCGTCAACCATCACGGCGCTGAAGGAACGCGGGCGCGTGCCGCACCGCTCGGGCGCCTGAGCGCCCGAGCCGGCGGCGGGCAGCGGGCGCTCAGAACGCGAGCTGAATCGCGAGGTCGATCGCGAGCAGCGCGATCGAACACCCGATGCCGAGGACCACGTTCGGCAGCCGGTGCTCGAAATCGCGGTCCTTGCGCATCGCCGCGCCGAGCAGGTACAGCGCTTCGATGACGATCTGCAGGCCGACGAACAGCAGCATCAGCAGGTATTCGTAGCCCATCTCCTTGAAGCCGGCGAAGTGCATCCCGTGATCGCGGATCCACTGGCCGACGCGCAGCAGCTCGTAGACGAACAGCAGCGCGGGGAACAGGTAGCTGACGAAATAGGTCGGCACGCTGGCGTGCCGCAGTTCGAGGTGGAAATGATGCGTGGCGGCCATCACGAATTCCTCCTTGCAAACGGGTTTGCGATCGCGACGGCGACGCGCACCACGCGCATGCAGGGTTTGCCCGGAGCATTGTGCGCAGCCGTACGTCATCAGCATACTGCTGCGCGGCGAATTTGGCATGGTGGTGTGTCGCAACGGCTACGCGGGCTTACGGTTGCCATACATCGGCGGCGACGCCGCGCTGCTTACGCCTTCGCCCCTTCGACAAACAGCCGGGCGACCGCCTGGAATTCGCGCTTCAGCGACAGCTCCGGCACATTCAGCCAGCGCAGCATCGCCGCGAGATACAGGTGATGGAACCACGTCGCGAGCTGATCGGCGCAGAGCGCGCCGTTCAGTTCGCCGGCTTGCTGGCCGGCGACGATCAGCTGTTTCCAGACGAGCGCGATGTCGCTGCCGCTTTCCGCTTCCGCTACGCCGATGCTCAGGAAGCGATGCCGCAGGTACGCGAGCAGATAGACCGGATGCTGCTCGCACCATGCGGCCGACGCGTCGAGCACGCACGCGATTCGCGACGCGAAGGTCTTGCGTCGCGCGACGTCGCGTTGCAGATGCGCGAGATCGCGTTCCAGCTCGCCTTCGAGCCAGTGCGCGAGCACCGCTTCCTTCGTCGGAAAGTGGTTGTACAGCGTGCGCTTCGCGACGTCGGCCTGCGCGGCGATCTGCTCCATCGTGACCGCTTCGTAGCCGTGCGCGTCGAACAGGCGCGCGGCGGTCTCGGCGAGATGCGCGAGCATCTGGATGCGCTTGCGCGCGCGGCGGCCCGGATCGTCGGCGATGGAGGTCATGGCGAAGGTCTTCACGGAAAGTGTACGAATTGCATTAGTATACGGCGTGTAATTTTATGGCGCCAATCCGGCGCGCCGTGAACAAGGGATTCTCGCATGAAGCTCGTCATCGTCACCTACGGCACCGAAGGCGATACGCGCCCGCTCGCGGCGCTCGGCCGTGCGCTGCTCGACGCCGGCCACGAGGTGCGGCTGCTGGCCGATGCCGCGACGCTCGGTTCGGCCGCCGCGCTCTGTGTGCCGTCGGCCGCGCTGTCGGGCGACATCCGCCGCGCGCTCGCACCGGGCGAAGCGTTGTCGGACGCGGTGAGCGGGCGGGGCGGCTTCACCGATACGTCGAAGGCGCTCGCGGCGATCGCGAATGCCAACACCGCCGCATGGATGCGCGAAGTCGCCGATGCGTCCGCGGGCTGCAACGCGATCGTCGTGTCGGGGCTCGCGGCGTTCGTCGGCCTGTCGGTCGCCGAGTATCGCGGCGTTCCCGCGATCGGCGCGGGGCTGATCCCGATCACGCCCACCGCCGGCTTCCCGTCGCCGTTCCTGCCGCCGGACAAGCTGCCGCGCTGGCTCAACCGCGCGAGCCACCGGCTCGTGAATGCGCTGCTGTGGCAGGCGTTCCGGCGCTCGACCAACGCGGCGCGCGCGAGCGTCTGCGGGTTGCCGCCGCGCAAGCGCGTCTGGACCGAACATCCGATGCTGTACGGCGTGTCGCCGGCGCTGCTGTCCGGCCCCGCCGACTGGCCGGACAACGCATGCGCGTGCGGGCAATGGAGCGTCGACGATCCGGCGTGGACGCCGCCGCCGGCGCTCGACGCGTTTCTCGCCGCGGGCGAGCCGCCGGTCTACGTCGGCTTCGGCAGCATGGCGGGTTTCGATCGCGCGTCGCTGACGGATGCGCTGGTGACGGCGCTCGACGGCCGCCGCGCGCTGTTCTATCCGGGATGGAGCGGGATCGACACGTCCGCGCTGCCGAAGCACGTGTTCGTCGTCGGCGACACGCCGCATCGCTGGCTGTTTCCGCGCACGTCGATGGTGATTCATCACGGCGGATCGGGCACCACGCACTCGGCGGCGCGCGCGGGCGTGCCGTCGGTGGTGGTGCCGTTCGCGGGCGACCAGTTCTTCTGGGCGAACCGGCTTCAGCGGCTCGGCGTGGCCGGCGCGCCGGTGGCGGGCAAGCGGTTGCGGGCCGCCGAGCTCGCGCACGGCATCGCGTTTGCGCAGCGCGACGACGTGAAGGCGCGCGCCGCCGAACTGGGGCGGCGCATCGCGCAAGAGCACGGGTTGCGGCGGGCGGTCGCCGCGATCGAGCGATGGGGCGTGAGCGGGCAGGCGCAGGCCCGCGTCAGAAATGCCCGGTGAAGCGGTAGCGGCTGCCCGGATGCCACAGATTGACCGTCGACGCGACGACGCCTTGCGACCACGTGCGCCGATGCAGCATCAGGCACGGCTCGCGCTCGTCCATCATCAGCAGGCGGCGCGTTTCCGCATCGGGCATCGCGGCCTCGATCCGGTATTCGACGCGCTGCAGCGGCGCGACGCGCGTCAGGTACTGGTTCGGCGTCGTCGTCGTGAAGTCCTGCAGCGCGTAGTCGGGCGCGCAGGCCGGATTGACCCAGCGCTCCTCGAGCTGCACGGGCGTGTCGTTCTCGAAGTGCAGCACGCGCGAATGGAAGATCGGCTTGCCGGCGTCGAGCTGCATCTCGTCGGCGAGCTTCGCGTCGGCGATCGTCGCGCCGACCTGCAGCACCTGCGCGCGATAGCCGTGGCCGCGCGCGCCGACTTCGTCCGAGATGCTGCGGATTGCGACGAGCGTCGACTCGTACTTCGGCGTCGCGACGAACGTGCCGGAGCCGCGGGTGCGCGTCAGCACCTGCTCGGCCGTCAGCTCGCGCAGCGCGCGGTTGACGGTCATCCGCGCGACGTTGAATTCGCGCGCGAGTTCGTTCTCCGACGGCACCTGGTCGCCTTCCGCCCATTCGCCGGCGTGGATCCGCGCCAGGATGAAATCCTTGATTTCCTGATAGATCGGTGTGGTCATGGGATCGCAGTTCAAGAAGCGGTGGCCGCCCGCCGCCGAATGCCGGCCCGGCGCGCGCCCGGCGCCGAGTGTACCGGTTTCGCGGACGCACCGGTCCGATTTCCTTGAATGATCCCTGTTTGCGCGACGCGCGTCCATGCGGGATTGCACAGAGCCGCGCGTCCGCGGCCCGTCAGAACCGGTGCCGCATGCCGACGGTCGCCGCGACCTGCGTGTTCGTCGACGACGCGCCCAGCCCGTTGATGCTCGCGAAGCCGAGCGTCGTGCCCGATGCCGCGCCGGACTGGTGCTGGTACACCGTTTCCGCGTACACGTCGGTGCGCTTGCTCAGCGCGTAGTCGGCCATCAGCGTGACCTGATGCCATTTCGGGCGATGGCTGCCGGCGGCGTCGTCGAAGCGGCCGTCGGTGAACGTATAGGCGCCGGCGAACGACACCGCCGAATTCAGCGCATAACGGGCGTTGACTTCGTAGTTGTCGAAGCGCAGCGCGTTCAGCGCGCCCGGCAGCGACGAGGCGCTCGTCCGGTCGAACATCGAATGCGTCCACAGTGCGCCGACCGTCAGCCGCTCGAACGTGTAGCTGCCGCCCGCGCCCATCACGCGCTGGCGGGCCGACGGAAAGTTCGCGTTGTCGTTGGTCGACAGCGCGCCGCCCGTGGTCAGGCCGCCGCGATTGAGCTGCAGGTACGCGGCGCCGAAGTTGACCGGGCCGTTCGCATACGACAGGCCGGCGCTGTATGCGCGGTTGTTCGCAAAGCCGGGCTGGTTGCTGAAGCCGTACAGGCCGGCGAACTGAAACCCGGCGATCGTCGGGCTCGCGTACTTGACCGCATTGTTGATGTAGAACGAATCGTCGACGTTGTCGTTGTCGAACGGGTGCGCGGCAAGGTTGTTGCCGTCGCCGTTGTTCGACATCGCGATCGGGCCGAGATAATCGACGACGGCGTCGTATTGCCGGCCGAGGGTCAGCGTGCCGTAGCGGTCGTCCTGCAGGCCGACGTACGCGCGGCGGCCGAACATCGAATCCTTGTAGGACTGCGTGCCGTTGTTCAGGTTGAATCCGCTCTCGAGCCGGAAGATCGCGTGCAGGCCGCCGCCGAGATCTTCCGCGCCGTTCAGGCCGAACACCGTGTTCGACAGCAGCCCGCTGCCTTGCTGCCAGACGCTCTTGCCCGACTGGTTGTTCACGTACGCGATTCCGGCATCCAGCATCCCGTAGAGGGTGACGCTGCTTTGTGCGTGTGCGGTGACGCTGAGCACGGCGACCGAGAGGGCGCCGACGACTTCTTTTTTCATTGTTTGACTTCCTGGAAAGACCCGTTTCGACGGGCGTGCTACGAATGACGCGCGCGATCGGCGTCGATGGCGCGCGTCTGAATCGGTAAAAGAGGGGGGCGACGCGTGCCGTTCAGCGCCGCGACGGGCGGATCGCGCCCAGTTCGGCCTCGGGCAGCAGCCGGATGATCGACGACATCACCTGCGACACGAGCGACTTCGCAAGCTCGATTTGCAGGCACGCGCGGCCCGTCTGGCGATTGATCTCCGCCGTGTAGATGCTCAGCGCGGGGCCGAGCGCATCGTGCAGCATGCGGCGCGCCGCGGCCAGGTTCCCGGTCTCGACCCGGATCGACAGCAGCACCGGGTAGTCCGAGATGCGCCTGCGCGGCCGCGCCGCGACGCGCGGGCCGGATACGGCCGGCCGCGATGGGAGAACGTGCGGAAGCGTGATCGAAACGGCTTCGGATCTGGGCGATTTCATGCATTCATCCCCGCGCCGCATCACTGCCCGCGTTACGGAGATCCCGTCTGGAACATGGTGCTCATTCTAGGAACGGCGCTGAAGATACGGTGTATAGACTGACGGCGCGCTTGAAAAAATCACATAAAAGCGGCGCGCATCGGCCTGTGGAGAATATGAAATGCACGCCTCGCGTCTTTACAGGTTTTTTACTTCGCGAAAGGAAATTGAACACCGCTTTGATACGCGGATTCCTACACTGTCGCATCCCATTCTCCAGTCGAGCGTGGGGTGGCCGTCGTCCGGCCCGATGCGCCGCCGCAGCGGTGCGGGCCGGCGATATCGATAGTGCCGCGGGTTATCCGGGCAAGCAAAACAAAAGGGGAAAGCGATGTTGTGGATTTCGGGGGGCATTTCGGTCGCGCTCTTCATCTATCTGTTCCATGCGTTGATCAAGCCGGAACGGTATTGATTCGCGCATTGCAACGGAACTTGGAAAAATATCGGTGAACCTTATGAGCGATCTGCTTTTCGTGCTGTTCACGCTCGTGTTCTTCGTGTTGACGGCCGGTTTCATCAACGGCCTGGACAGGATTTGAGCGAGCGTCGACATGTTCAATAACCTTATTCAATTCGTGATCGTGCTGGCGATCATGCTGGCGCTGGTGCCCGTCGTCGGGAAATGGCTGGCGCACGCGTTCACCAGCCCGCGCCACGCGTGGGCCGAGCAGCGCACTTACGCGCTGCTGGGCGTCGACCCGGCCGAGACGATGTCGTGGAAGCGCTATGGGATGGTGCTGCTGCTCAGCAACGCGGGCATGATGCTGCTCGGGTATCTGCTGCTGCGCGTGCAGGACATGCTGCCGTTCGATTCGCTGCAGCGTGCGTCGCAGAGCCCCGATCTCGCGTTCAACACGGCCGCGTCGTTCATCACGAACACCAACTGGCAGGCCTACGCAGGCGAAAGCAGCCTGTCGAACTTCTCGCAGATGGCGGTCATCACGTTCCTGATGACGGTCAGCGCGGCGACCGGCGTCGCCGCCGCGGGCGGCTTCATTCGCGGCCTGAGCCGCAAGGACGCGGCGGACATCGGCAACTACTGGGTGGACTTCACCCGTGTGATCTATCGCGTGCTGCTGCCGCTGTGCTTCGTGATGGCGCTGGTGTACGTATGGCAGGGCATGCCGCAGACGCTGGCGTCGGACGCGTGGGCGACCACGCTCGAAGGGGCGCGCCAGCAGATCGTGACGGGTCCGGTCGCGAGCCTCGAGTCGATCAAGCACATCGGCACCAACGGCGGCGGCTTCTTCAGCATGAACGCCGCGCATCCGTTCGAGAACCCGACGCCGCTCACCAACACGCTGCACATGCTGAGCATGCTGCTGATTCCGTCGGCGCTGACCTATGCGCTCGGCAGCATGATCGGCCGGCGTCGCCAGGGCTGGGTGATCCTCGGCGCGTTCGTCGTGATGTTCGTCGGCTTCCTGGCGGTGATCTACCAGGCCGAGCAGCACGGCAACCCGCTGCTCACGGGGCTGGGCGTCGATCAGGTCATGAGCGCCGACCAGCCGGGCGGCAACATGGAAGGCAAGGAGATGCGCTTCGGCATCGCGCAGACGAGCCTGTTCGCGACCGTCACGACGGCCGCGACGACGGGTTCGGTCGATGCGATGCACGACTCGCTGACGCCGCTCGGGGGGCTCGTGCCGCTCGCGCAGATGATGCTGAACAACGTGTTCGGCGGCGACGGCGTCGGGCTGATCAACCTGTTCACGTTCGCAATCCTGACGGTGTTCCTGGTCGGCATGATGATCGGGCGCACGCCGGAGTTTCTCGGCAAGAAGATCGAGGCCCGCGAAATGAAGCTCGTGATGCTCGCGGTGCTCGCGCATCCGTTCAGCATCCTCGGCTTCACCGCGATCGCCGCGATGATGCACTCGACGATGGACAGTCTCGCCAACCTCGGGCCGCACGGCTTCAGCGAGGTGCTGTACGCGTACACGTCGGGCACCGCCAACAACGGCTCCGCGTTCGCGGGCCTGAACGCGAACACGCCGTTCTTCAACACGACGATCGGCTTCGCGATGCTGATCGGCCGCTATCTGACGCTGCTGCCGATGCTGGCCGTCGCCGGCTGCCTCGCCGCCAAGAAGAGCATTCCGGAGAGCGCCGGCACGCTGTCCACGTCGACGGGCCTGTTCGCCGGCCTGCTGATCTTCGTGATCCTCGTCGTCGGCGGCCTCACGTTCCTGCCGGCGCTCGCGCTGGGCCCGATCGTCGAGCATCTGCTGATGACGAGCGGCCAACTGTTCTGAGGAAATCATCATGTCTCAAAGCAATCGCCACGCGGCGCCGGCCGCCGCGCCGGCCTCCGGGTCGTCGTTCATGGCCGCCGCCGGCGGCCTCGTCAGGCCGGTGATCGCATCGTCGGTGCTGTTCATGCTCGTCACGGGCCTCGCGTATCCGCTGGTCACGACCGGCGTCGCGAACGTGCTGTTTCCGTCGCAGGCGCGCGGCAGCCTGGTCGTGCGCGACGGCGTCACCGTCGGCTCGGCGGTGATCGGGCAGTCGTTCGCGCGGGCCGAGTACTTCCATCCGCGCCCGAGCGCCACGGTCGGCACCGATCCCGCCGATCCGGCGAAGACCGTCGACCAGCCGTACAACGCGGCCGGCAGCGGCGCGAGCAACCAGGGCGCGGCCAGCAAGAAGCTGCTCGCGGACATCGCCGCGCGCGTGCGGGCGTACCGGCAGGAGAACGGGCTCGCGCCCGACGCGCCGGTGCCGGTCGATGCGGTGACGGCGTCCGCGTCCGGGCTCGATCCGGAAATCTCGATCGCGAATGCGCGGCTGCAGGCGGCGCGGGTCGCGAAAGCGCGCGGCATCGCGCCCGACCAGGTGACGGCGCTCGTCGACCGTGTCGCCGCGCCGCGCCAGCTCGCGGTGCTCGGCGAGCCGCGCGTCCGCGTGCTCGAGCTGAACATGGCGCTCGACCGCGCGCTCGGCAAAGCGGCCGGCGCGCGCTAAGGGAAGGCAAAGGAGTCAACTCATGTCTCATATCGAAACCTCGATCAACCAGGCGGCCGCCCCGATCGGCGGCATTGCGCCGATGCGCTGGACCTTGGTGCTGCGCGAGGCGTTCCGGAAGCTCGCGCCGCAGGTGCAGTGGAAGAACCCCGTGATGTTCGTCGTCTACCTCGGCAGCATCGTCACGACGCTGCTGTGGCTGCAGGCGCTGACGGGTTCCGGCGACGCGCCGGCCGGCTTCATTTTCGGCGTCGCGTGCTGGCTGTGGTTCACGGTGCTGTTCGCGAACGCGGCCGAGGCGCTGGCCGAAGGACGCGGCAAGGCGCAGGCCGAGGCGCTGCGTGCGGCGCGCAAGCGCGTCTATGCGAAGGTGCTCGACGAGCCGAAGCGCTATGGCAGTACGACCCATCGCGTGCCGAGCGACGAGCTGGCCGCGGGCAGCATCGTGCTCGTCGAGGCCGGCGACACGATTCCGGCCGACGGCGAAGTGATCGACGGCGTCGCGTCGGTCGACGAATCGGCGATCACCGGCGAATCGGCGCCGGTGATCCGCGAGTCGGGCGGCGATTTCTCGTCGGTGACGGGCGGCACCCGCGTGCTGTCCGACTGGATCATCGTGAAGATCACCGCGAATCCGGGCGAGGCGTTCCTCGACCGCATGATCGCGATGGTCGAGGGTGCGAAGCGCGGCAAGACGCCGAACGAGATCGCGCTGTCGATCCTGCTGGTCGCGCTGACGATCATCTTCCTGCTCGTGTGCGTGACGCTGCTGCCGTTCTCGCAGTTCAGCGTGCTGCTCAATGCGTCCGGCTCGGCCGTGAGCCTGACCGTGCTGATCGCGCTGCTGGTCTGCCTGATTCCGACGACGATCGGCGCGCTGCTGTCGGCGATCGGCATCGCGGGGATGAGCCGCATGATGCGCGCGAACGTGCTGGCCACGTCGGGCCGCGCGATCGAGGCGGCGGGCGACGTCGACGTGCTGCTGCTCGACAAGACCGGCACGATCACGCTCGGCAACCGCGAGGCGGTGCAGTTCCGCCCGGCGTCCGGCGTGGACGAGCGCACGCTCGCGGAAGCCGCGCAGCTGTCGTCGCTCGCGGACGAAACGCCGGAAGGGCGCTCGATCGTCGTGCTCGCGAAGCAGCGGTTCGGCCTGCACGTGCGCGGGGTCGACGGCAGCATCACGGTGCCGTTCAGCGCGCGCACCCGGATGAGCGGGCTCGACATCGGCGATCGCCAGGTGCGCAAGGGCGCGGCGTCCGCGATCCGCGCGCACGTCGACGCGCTCGGCGGCGTGTTTCCGGGCGAGGTCGAAGCGTCGGTCAGCGACATCGCGCGGCGCGGCGGCACGCCGCTCGTGGTCGCCGACGGCAGCCGGGTGCTGGGCACGATCGAGCTGAAGGACATCGTCAAGCACGGCATCAAGGCGCGCTTCGCCGAGCTGCGCAAGGTCGGCGTGAAGACCGTGATGATCACCGGCGACAACCGGCTGACGGCGGCGGCGATCGCGGCGGAAGCGGGCGTCGACGACTATCTCGCGGAAGCGACGCCGGAGGACAAGCTGCGCCTGATTCGCGAGCATCAGGCGAAGGGCCACCTCGTCGCGATGACGGGCGACGGCACCAACGACGCGCCGGCGCTGGCCCAGGCCGACGTGGCGGTGGCGATGCACAGCGGCACGCAGGCGGCCAAGGAAGCGGCCAACATGGTCGATCTGGACAGCAGCCCGACGAAGCTGATGCAGGTGGTCGAGGTCGGCAAGCAGATGATCATGACGCGCGGCGCGCTGACGACGTTCAGCGTGGCGAACGATCTCGCGAAGTACTTCGCGATCATTCCGGCCGCGTTCGTCGCCACCTATCCGGCACTCGGCGCGCTGAACGTGATGCGGCTGCACAGCCCGACGTCGGCGATCCTGTCGGCGGTGATCTTCAATGCGCTGATCATCGTCGCGCTGATCCCGCTCGCGCTGAAGGGCGTGAAGTACCGCGCCGAGCCGGCGGAGAAGCTGCTGTGGCGCAACCTGATGATCTATGGCGTGGGGGGCGTCGTCGCGCCCTTCATCGGCATCAAGCTCATCGACATGCTGCTGACGCCGTTCGTCTGACCGGCGCGGCACGCCGTCCGGCCCCGCGCGCCTGTTCCGGCGCGCGGGGCCGGACGGCATTCGACTTGCGGGAACCGCGTATGAACGTGAACGAAACGCAACGACACACGAACCACCTGCGCGAGATCGCCGCCCGGGAGCCGGCGCGACAGGGCCCCGGCCGATGGCGGGCCATCGTCGACGCGTGCGCAGGCGGCGCCGCCCGGCTCGCGTGGGCCGACCCGGGCGGCGGGCCGGCCCGGCCCGACAGCGGCACGCGCGCGCACGTGCGAACGCGCCTGCACGATCGGGCATCGCCCTATTACGCGCCGCTCGCGTGGGCCACCGTCATCTGCGGACTGGCGACCATCGTGGCGAGCGTGCTGCTGCGCGTGTTCGACCTGTCGAACGTCGTGATGCTGTTCCTGATGACGGTCGTGTTCGTCTCGCTGCGGCTGGGCCGCGTGGCGGGCGCGTGGGCGGCGTTCCTGTGCGTCGGCTGCTTCGACTTCTTCTTCGTCGAGCCGAGATGGTCGTTCGCGGTGTCCGATACGCAATACGTGTTCACGTTCGCGCTGATGCTCGCGGTGGCGCTGGCGATCGGCCAGCTCGCGGCGCGCCTGCGCGCGGAGGCGCGCGCCGCACGGGCGAACGAGAAGCGCTCGGCGACGCTCGCGCGCGTGGCGCGCGACCTTTCCGCGGCGATCGAGACCGAGCAGATCGTGTCGGTGTGCACCGGCACGATCGCGCCGCTGCTCGGCGTGCACGTCGCGCTCGTGCTGCCCGACGCGGACGACCGGCTGCAGATCGCGCGCGACGCGTGGTTCGTCGACCCGTCGGCGGCCCGCTGGACCTACGACCACGCGCAGGCCGCCGGACGCGGCACGCCGACGCTCGACGCAGCGGTGGCGCTCTACCTGCCGCTGAAGGCGCCGATGCGGGTGCGCGGCGTGCTCGCGCTGCTCGCCGACGCGCAGCCGGTCCCGACTGCCCCGGACGACCGGCGCCTGCTCGATGCGCTGTGCTCGTCGATCGCGATGGCGCTGGAGCGCGTGCATTATGTCGGCGTCGCGCAGCACACGATGGTCAGGATGGAAGGCGAGCGGCTGCGCAACGCGCTGCTGGCCGCCGTGTCGCACGACCTGAAGACGCCGCTGACCGCGATCCGCGGGCTGGCCGAGACGCTCGAGCAGCCGGAGCGGCTCGCGCCGGGGCAGCCGGCCGGGCTCGCGCGGGCCATCCGCGATCAGGCCGAGGCGTTGCGCGGCCTCGTCGTGAACCTGCTCGATCTCGCGCGCATGCAGAGCGAAGGCGTGCGGCTGAACCGCGAATGGCACATGCTCGACGAGATCGTCGGCAGCGCGCTCGCGCATTCGGCCTGCGTGCCGGGCGGCCGCGACGTGAAGGCGGACCTGCCGGCCGACCTGCCGCTGATCGACGTCGATGCGCTGCTGGTCGAGCGCGTGCTGATGAACCTGCTCGACAACGCCGCGAAGCACGCGGGCGCCGACGCGTCGGTGGCGGTGCGCGCGTGCGTGTCCGGCGATGCGATGGTCGTGTGCGTCGACGACGACGGCCCCGGCTTCGCCGCACGCGACGCCGAGCGGCTGTTCGAGCCGTTCGAGCGCGGCCGCGAGGCCTCGTCGATCGCCGGCGTGGGCCTCGGGCTCGCGCTGTGCCGGAGCATCGTCAATGCGCACGGCGGGTCGATCCGCGCGGTGCCGCTCGAACCGCACGGCGCGCGTTTCGAGATTCGCCTGCCGTTGGGCGTGCCGCCCGATATCGAACATGAGAGTCGAACATGATCAGATCACGCGTGCTCGTCGTCGAGGACGAGGCCGACATCCGCCGCTTCGTCAGGATGGCGCTGGAACAGGAAGGCATGGACGCCTGCGAGGCGTCGACGGCCAGGGAGGCGCGCATGTATGCGGCGAGCAGCAAGCCCGACCTCGTGATCGTCGACCTCGGGCTGCCCGACGACGACGGCAAGGCGTTCATCCGCGAGCTGCGCGGCTGGTCGACGGTGCCGGTGATCGTGCTGTCCGCGCGGCAGCAGGAAGTGGAAAAGGTCGCCGCGCTCGATGCGGGCGCGGACGATTACCTCGCGAAGCCGTTCGGCGTGCCCGAGCTGCTGGCGCGCGCCCGCGCGCAGCTGCGCCGCGCGGCGGTCGTGTCCACCGACGGGCAGGCGTCGTCGATCGTGCGATTCGGCGGCGTGGTCGTCGACCTCGGCAAGCATGAAGTCGCCCGCGACGGCGAGCCGGTGCACCTGACCCGCCTCGAGTTCCGGCTGCTCGCCGCGCTGATTCGCGGGCGCGGCGGCGTGATCGCCGCGCGGCAGCTGCTCGCGGAGGTCTGGGGCGTTCACGATGCGGACCGCGCGCACTACGTGCGGGTCTACATGACGAACCTGCGGCAGAAGCTCGAGGAGACGCCGGCGACGCCGCGTTACCTGCTCACCGAATTGCAGTTCGGCTACCGGCTGGTCGGGCTGGAGGCCGTCGGCGCCGCGCCGCACGCGGAAACCGGGGCCTGAGCCGCCGCGCGCGGTCGCGTGTGGTATAGACAAGTGCGCTGCCGCCGCCCGCCCGGGCGACGCCATTCATGAACGCCGTCGTTAAGCCGTCCGTAATGCGTAGTTAATTGAAATACAAGGAAATTCCGCTCGCGAAAAACAATCCCCCGACAATTAGAGATAAACACGGATTGCTGACGGAATGCGGTAAACGGCAAAGTTGTATGTACAACTTCGGCGGCCATTCGAGGTGCGCCGGTTGGGTCGGGTTCGCGGCGGCAGCGCCGCGCCGGCAGAGCGGGCGTCGCCCGCCCGGCTGCGGGCCCGTCGTTCAGTTCGTCATTCACAGGAACGCCATGAAGAAACTCGCGCTCAGTGTTGCCCTTGCGTGCATCGCGGTCGGGGCCCATGCCAAGGATTGGTCGACGATCCGCTTCGGCGTCGACGCCAGCTACCCGCCTTTCGAATCGAAAGGCGTCGACGGCAAGGTGGTCGGCTTCGACGTCGATCTCGGCAATGAAATCTGCGCGCGCCTGAAGGCGAAGTGCGTATGGATCGAGAATGATTTCGACGGGATGATTCCCGCGCTGAAGGCGAAGAAGTTCGACGGCGTGCTGTCGTCGATGTCGATGACGCCGGCGCGCGCCGAGCAGATCGCGTTCTCCGACAAGCTGTTCAACACACCGACCCGTCTGGTCGCGAAGAAGGGCTCGGCGGTGCAGCCGAGCGCCGAAGCGCTGAAGGGCAAGTCGGTCGGCGTCGAGCAGGGCACGATCCAGGAAACCTACGCGAAGACGCACTGGGCGCCGAAGGGCGTGCAGGTCGTGCCGTACCAGAACCAGGACGGCGTGTACCAGGACCTGATCTCCGGCCGCCTCGACGCCGCGCTGCAGGATGCGGTGCAGGCCGACATCGGCTTCCTGAAGACGCCGCGCGGCGCGGGCTTCCAGTTCGCCGGCGGCGACATCGACGATCCGAAGACGCTCGGCAACGGCGCCGGCATCGGGATGCGCAAGGAAGACGCCGACCTGAAGGCGAAGATCGACCACGCGATCGCCGACATGCTGAAGGACGGCACGTACAGGAAGCTCGAGAAGAAGTACTTCGCATTCGACGTCTACGGCAGCTGATTGCCTTGCGGCGCGGCTCGCGAGAGCCGCGCCGCGCGCCTTTCCGGATACGCTCATATGATTTTCCAAGGATTTGGCCCGCTGCTGTGGGCCGGCACGGTCGAGACCGTGAAGCTCGCCGTGCTGTCGCTCGCCGCGTCGCTCGTGCTGGGGCTTGCCGGCGCGGCCGCGAAACTGTCGACGAACCGCGCGTGCGCGGCGGTCGGCACCTTCTACACGACGCTGATCCGCGCGGTGCCCGACCTCGTGCTGATGCTGCTGCTGTTCTACGGGATGCAGATCCTGCTGAACAACGTGACCGACCTGATCGGCTGGGACCAGATCGACATCGACCCGTTCGCGGCCGGCATCGTGACCCTCGGCTTCATCTACGGCGCGTACTTCACCGAGACGTTCCGCGGCGCGTTCCTCGCGGTGCCGCGCGGCCAGCTCGAAGCGGGCTTCGCGTACGGGATGAGCGGCTGGCGCGTGTTTCGCCGCATCCTGTTCCCGCAGATGATGCGCTTCGCGCTGCCGGGCATCGGCAACAACTGGCAGGTGCTCGTGAAGGCGACCGCGCTGGTGTCGATCATCGGGCTCGCCGACGTCGTGAAGGCGTCGCAGGATGCGGGCAAGAGCACGCTGAACTTCTTTTTCTTCACGCTTGCGGCGGGCGCGATCTACCTCGCGATCACGACGGTGTCGAACGTCGTGCTGCACCACCTCGAGAAGCGTTATTCGGTCGGCGTCCGGAGGCTCGCACTGTGATCGCACTCATCAGCCAGTACTGGCAAAACTATCTGTACACCGACGGCTACCGCTTCAGCGGGCTCGCGATCACGCTGTGGCTGCTCGTCGTGTCGATCGTGCTCGGCTTCCTGCTCGCGGTGCCGCTCGCGATCGCGCGCGCGTCGAGCAACCGCTGGGTATCGGGGCCGGTGTGGCTCTATACGTACGTGTTCCGCGGCACGCCGCTCTACGTGCAGCTGCTGATGTGCTACACGGGCCTCTACAGCCTGCAGGTCGTGCACGACAACGTGCTGCTCGACGCGTTCTTTCGCAATGCGATGAACTGCACGCTGCTCGCGTTCGTGCTGAACGAATGCGCATATGCGACGGAGATCTTCGCGGGCGCGATCAAGGCGACGTCGGCGGGCGAGATCGAGGCCGGCCTCGCATACGGGATGTCGCGCTTCAAGCTCTATACGCGCATCATCCTGCCGTCCGCGCTGCGCCGCTCGCTGCCGAGCTACAGCAACGAAGTGATCCTGATGCTGCACGCGACGACGCTCGCGTTTACCGCGACCGTGCCGGACATCCTGAAGGTCACGCGCGACGTCAACTCGGCGACGTACATGTCGTTCCACGCATACGGCATCGCGGCGGCGCTGTACGCGGTGGTGGTCTTCGCGCTCATCTGGGCATTCCGCAAGCTCGAGGCGCGCTGGCTCGCATTCCTGTCGCCCCGCGGCCATTGACGCATTCAAGCATTCGAAAGGAAACACACGCATGTACAAGCTCATCGTTGAGGACCTGCACAAGAAGTTCGGCGACAACGAGGTGTTGAAGGGCGTCTCGATGAAGGCGAAGGCCGGCGACGTGATCAGCATCATCGGGTCGAGCGGCTCGGGCAAGAGCACGTTTCTCCGCTGCATCAACTTTCTCGAGCAGCCGTGCTCGGGGCAGATCACGATCGGCAGCGAGCCGATCCAGACCGCGCGCGACAAGGCCGGCTCGCTGCGCGTCGCCGACCAGAAGCAGCTGCAGCGGATGCGCACGAAGCTGTCGATGGTGTTCCAGCATTTCAACCTGTGGGCGCACATGACGGTGCTGGAGAACGTGATCGAGGCGCCGATGGCCGTGCTCGGGCTCGGCCGGGACGAGGCCGTCGCGCGGGCGCGCAAGTACCTGGAGAAGGTCGGGCTGCCGGCGCGGGTCGAAGGGATGTATCCGTCGCATCTGTCGGGCGGGCAGCAGCAGCGCGTGGCGATCGCGCGGGCGCTTGCGATGGAGCCGGAAGTGATGCTGTTCGACGAGCCGACGTCGGCGCTCGATCCGGAACTCGTCGGCGAAGTGCTGAAGGTGATGCAGGCGCTCGCCGAGGAAGGGCGGACGATGGTCGTCGTCACGCACGAGATGGGGTTTGCGCGGAACGTGTCGAATCACGTGATCTTCCTGCATCAGGGGAAGATCGAGGAAGAAGGGCATCCGCAGGAGATCCTCGTCAATCCGAAGAGCGAGCGGCTGGGGCAGTTTCTGTCGGGGCGGTTGAAGTAAGGGCGGGCGGCTCGCGGCGACATATATAAGCCATGCCGCAAGCCACTGCCCCTTAGGCGTGGCTGCGCGGCTTCAGCGAAGTCGATCGATGTTGTCGTCGATTCGAGCTTGAATGGCGTGCAAGGTGTCTTGCGTCACTCCCCTTGGGAACAGGTTTTCGGTCATGGCCGCAAACTGGCTGGCCACGTCGCAGAATCTGTCGATGATCCCGCCGGCAACGTCGGCCGAGATCTCCGCTTCATCGGCAAGGCTCAGCATGGCCTGTCGGTCGATCGCCAGAGCTTCGCCCATCACGTCCATCTGGTGGTACCCGCCCGGTCCCTCGCAGAACGTCACGTCGTAGGCCGGCGCCAATTTCCATTCACCGGATGGTGACATGATGTAGGCGAAATTCTTGGGATGGTCGTCTCGATTGTTGAACGTGACATTGAAGACCGCACGCTCGTATGCAAGCGCTTTCTCCCGTAAGTCATTGGTACATATCTGGGTCGCGCGCAAGAAGTTGACGTAGTCCAGGGTCCCCGCTGTCTTGTAGTCGGCTCCGGTGAAGGCGGCCAGGCTTTGCATGGGCACGCGCAAACCGTCGTGTCGATCAAAGCGTCGGGTGGCAAAGGCCGCGAGGCCGTTGGGCAAGCTGAAATGCAGCGTGTCCGGGGTCTGGATGCCGCACATACGCAAACACTCGGCATAGACCATTTCGATAGCGCAGACCTCGGCATGTTCTTCTTTGGCCGGGAACTTGATCAACCAAGCCTCGAAACCCGGCATGGCGGCGGTAGTAAAGGCGCCGGTTCGAGGATCACGATAAACGAGGACCTTGGGCCTGGCGCCTTGCGGAGATCCCCCCACCCGCAGCAATGTCTGCAGGAACTCCCCGCCTTCGCCCTGGAGCACCTCCCGCACCTCTGCCGCGAGTCGGTCAAGGGGGATGTCCTCTTCCGGCGCTTGCCTTTCTGGTGCCACGGGCTCGAACGACATGGCTCCCATGGCATGGTTGCCAATGTAGGCCAGCCTCTCCAGCGGGCCGATACGCGCAGGGTTGAGACCGCGGCGCTTGAACAAGCGGTCCATCAGCAGCATGCCCCAACCGTCGGGCAGCGAGTCATAGACGGGCCCGGGTAGTGCCAACTGATGGGGCGGGAAGTTCCTGCGCAACTTGGGGCCGTTCAGAGCTAGCGTATAGGACGACAGTTCCAGCCCTCTATCTCTCGCCTCGTCGCTGTACTCGAACACGATCAGTGGGCGACCCGTGATGGCCGTCGTCGAGACCAGCGTGCCCCAGCGCCAATGTTCACCCCAGCCGTTGTAGTAGACATCAACTTGCTCAAGCATGATTGGACTTCCTCTTGGCACGTTGGCGCTTGGCGCTGTTTTCGTAGCGGCGAACGTCGTCCAGACTGTCCAGCTTGGGCAAGAACAACCCTTCGAGTTCCTTGCTCCGCCCAAGCACCATCGCCACGCGTACCACGTTCTCGAAACCCACATTGCGTCCAGCCTCCAGGTTGGACACCGTATTGATTCCGATGCCGGCGCGCCCGGCCACGTCGGCTTGCGTCATCTGCTGGGCTAAGCGCTCCGTGCGCAGGCGTTCGCAAAGTCGCTTGACGATCTCACTCGGCTTGCTCAGGCTTAAATCCAACATATAGCCCCTTATGTCGCGATGGACCCTGTTAACACACAAAATTATAGAATTATCGAAAAACCCCAGTCAAGAAATGTAATTCCCTTATCTGGGGGATTATGTCCATACAACGTACCTAGCACACCATTTGATGGATTTAGCGTGTTGAGACGCGGATCGTAAGGCCCGGCCCGGGAGTCCGAGCCTCGTGACTGATGGGTTTTCGCGCAAGATCGTTGGCCGATTGAGTAGGTGTTTATGGGGCGGCCAGCGGGGCGGATGCATAAGTTGACAGGGCGAGGCGCCAATCCGATGTCAGGTGCCGCCCACTGTCAAAGAAAGTCAACTGCGCGCGAAAGCGGTGCACGCAGCATCGGCCATCTCCGTTAAGCACGTAACAGCCGGATCACCGGCTGATCTACCCAGGAGATGTTCATGAGCCGCATCGCGAAGATTCTGACTGCAACGATCGTTGCGTGTGCCGTCCTTGCTCCGGCGATTGCCGAAGCGCATCCGCACCGGGTGTGTCATTTCGACCATCACCACCATCGCGCGTGTCGCTGGGCGCGATAAGCAATAACAGGCCCGGCGCACGCCCGAGGCGCGGCGTGCATGTCGATCGGCGCTTCCGCACAAGCGCCGGCCGGCGGGGACGTCGCCGGCGCGTGACCTCAGTTCGGCGACAGTTCACCCGTCGCCCGAGAGTCCCCCATCATCCGCGCCGCGAGCAGCGCGTGCAGCGTCACATGGCGTGCGCCCGTGGCCGCGCCCGTCTCGCCCGCCGTGCGATCGTACGGCTCGTTGTCGTGAATCGTCGCGCGCACGATCGGATAGATCTGCGATTCCCAGCGGCTGCCGTTGAACACGCCGTAGTGTCCGACGCCCGTCTGCACGTGATGCGTCTTCAGGTACGGCGGCAGCCCCGAGCACAGCTCCTGCGCGGCGACCGTCTGGCCGACCGCGCAGATGTCGTCCTTCTCCCCCTCGATCGTCAGCAACGCGGTGCGGTGGATCGCGGCCGGCTCGACGAGCTGTCCGCCGATCGTCAGCTCGCCGCGCGCGAGCGCGTATTGCTGGAACACCTTCTCGACGGTTTCCAGATAGAACTCCGCGGTGAGATCGGCCGTCGCGAAGTACTCGTCGTAAAAAAACCGCAACGCATCGGCCTTCGCGGGGTCGCCCTTCGCGCGTTCGTAATACAGATCGGAGAACGACGATGCGTGGCGATCCGGGTTCATCGACATGAACGCGCCGACCTGCACGAACCCCGGATACACGCGCCGCTGCGCGCCTGGAAAACCCGACGGCACGACGCTGATCAGATGACGCGCGAACCAGTCGATCGGGCGGCTCGTTGCAAGCGCGTTGACCTTCGTCGGATTCACGCGGCAATCGATCGGGCCCGCCATCAGCGTCAGGCTCGCGGGCTGGGCCGGATCGCCGCCGGCCGCCATCAGCGCGACGGCCGCGAGCGTGGCGACGGTCGGCTGGCAGATCGCCAGCACGTGCGCGTCCGGGCCGATGTGGCGGATGAAATCGATCACGTGCCGGACGTATTCGTCGAAGCCGAAGCGTCCGGCCCGCAGCGGGATATCGCGCGGGTTGTGCCAGTCGGTGATGTACACGTCGTGATCGGCGAGCATCGTGCGCACCGTGCCGCGCAGCAGCGTCGCGAAATGCCCGGACATCGGCGCGACGATCAGCACGCGCGGCTGCCGCGCGACCGGCAACGCCTTGCGAAAGTGCAGCAGCGTGCCGAACGGCGTGCCGGCCGCCGCGTGCTCGATGATCGGCACCGTGGCGCCGTCGACGTCCACCGCGTCGATGCCGAACGGCGGGCGCCGGTGCGAGAACGCGCAGCATTCGAACAGCTCGCACCACGCGTCCAGCGTGCGGCCGGACGGAGTCGATGTCGACAGGGGCCACATCGACATCGATACGCGCATGCACGCGGCCCAGGCGCGCGCGGGCCGCGTGCATTCGGCGAACCACTGATAGCTAGGGTAGGCAAGCAAGTTCATGAGCGTCGCGCCTCGTGCCGATGTCCGTCGAACGAGGCAAGCTATATGCCAGTCGGCGGCTGGCACGCACGTTGCACGTCCTGACAGGGCACAGCGGCGTGCAGGCGGGCGCTCGGCCTGAAGGTCGCATGCGGCGCAACGCAAATCGTTTCATCGATGCAACGCGCGGCAGCGTTGGCGCGACGTTGCGCCAGACCGGCGAATCCGGCGCACGGCGATGGTGCGGCACCGGTGCGGCGCCAGTCGTTTTCGGTGCACGTGCACGACAGGCATTCACAGGGGACGCGAAATGAAATCCGCAGGAGAAACGACGCTGACCGTCAGCAGTCGGAACTATTCGTCGTGGTCGATGCGCGGCTGGCTGCTCGCGAAACTGAGCGGCCTGCCGTTCGAGACCGTGGTGGTGCCGATCGATGCCGCGTCGCGCGCCGAACTGCTGCTGCTGTCGCCGTCGATACTGGTGCCGTGCCTGATGCATGAAGGCGTCGAGGTGTGGGACACGCTCGCGATCGCGGAGTACCTGAACGAGATCTGCCCCGACGCGCGGCTGCTGCCGCAGGAGCGGCAGGCGCGCGCCCATTGCCGCTCGATCTGCGGCGAAATGCATTCGGGGTTCAACGCGTTGCGTTCCGCGCTGCCGATGAACCTGCGCGCGCACTTTCCGGATTTCCGCATCTGGTCGCGCGCGCAGCACGACATCGAACGGATCGTGACCATCTGGCGCGAATGCCTCGCGCGGTATCACGGGCCGTGGCTGTTCGGCGGCGAGATCGGCGTGGCCGACGCGATGTACGCGCCCGTCGTCACGCGTTTCCTGACCTACGACGTGAAGCTCGAACCCGACATCGCCGAGTACTGCATGCGCGTGCTCGAGCAGCCGTTCGTCGCGGAATGGATCGACGCGGCGAAGGCGGAGCAGGACGACATCGACGAGCTGGACATGGAGTTCTGAGTGCCGCAGCGCGTGCGGCGCACGAATGGAAACGGAAACGCGCGCGGCGCACGCAAATATCGGATGAATGGCGTCTGACCAGAGCGCGCTTAAATCGGAAGAATCGACGCACGGCGTGTTCCCCCGTCACGGCGGGCCTCGCGCGCGACAGGGGTAAACATCGCGGGCGCGTTGCCGATAACGCAGGTCCAGTGACCGCATGAGAAACACGTGAAGCCGTTCGTCATTCTTGCCTTTGCCGCTGCCGCCACTGCGCTCACCGGCTGCGCCCAGTTTCAACCCGGACGTCAGGACGCGAATGCGCACAACGACGCGTCCGCTTCGTCGACGCCGCTCGTCGATTTCGTCATCCCCGCCGATGCGCTCGGCGCACGCGATCCGCAATTGACCGCCGTGCTCGCGAAAGTCGGCGCGCTCGCGTCGAAGCAGCCGCAACCGATGACGATACGCGTGGCCGCGCTGCCACAGGATTTCGGCTACCTGAACCAGTCGATCCGGCGTGGGATCGCGACGCAGCACGCGGGGTCGGTGCGCGTCGAGAACGTGGCGGCCGGCAGTTGCCGGCCGTACAGCGTTCAGGTCGGTCCGACGCAGTGACAGGAGATCTCGCGATGCTACGACTGTCGATTTGCGCGGCCATGTTCGTGTGCGGCGCCGCGTTTGCCGCGCAACCCACTGACGGCGCACCAGCCGCGCCCGCCGCGTCCAACCAGGTGTTTCCGCCGCTGCCGCCATTCGCGTCGCTGCCGCCGGGGACGGGCGGCGATGACGAGGTGCCGGCGTTAGCGCCGGCGGGCGGGCGTCACGCGAAGAAACCGCGCCATGCGCCACCCGTGAAGCGAGCACCGGAATTTCAGGTGCATCTCGTCGTGACCGAGGAGTCGCGCGCGGCGCTTGCCGCCGTGGACAAGAAGCTCGACGACGCGATCGCGAAGAGCGTGCGCGATCGGCGCACGACGGGGGCCGGCGCGGCTGCGCTGGCGATGGCGCAATGAAGCGGCTGAATCGAGTCGGCCGGCGCGTCATGATCGGCGCGTTCGCGATGTCGGCGAGCGTGCTTTTCATCGCGCCGGCGCGCGCGGACGATGCCGCGTCCGCCGACGCCTGCTTCGAGCGCGCGGCCGGCTACCAGGGCGTCAACCCGAAGATCCTGCGCGCGATTGCGTGGTACGAATCGAAGGGCAACCCGGGCGCGGTGCATCGCAATGCGGATGGCAGCATCGACGTCGGCCAGACCCAGATCAACTCGGTGCACTTCGGCGAGCTGCGCCGCTACGGCGTGCCGCCGGGCGCGCTGAAGGACGCGTGCGTGAACGTCTACGTCGCGGCGTGGATGCTGAAGCGCAAGATGGTCCGCTACGGGAACACATGGCAGGCGATCGGCGCGTATCACTCGGAAACGCCGCACTTGCGTGACGAATACGCGCGAAACATCCACGCGGTGCTCGTGTCCTGGGGATTGCACGAATGAGCGGCGTGCGACGGCGCGCAATCGCGTGCGTTGAAGGCCAAGAGTAAGGAACGGAGCAGGCGCGGTCGATTCGCGCGACGCGCGGCGACCTGTCGTTTTCCCGGATGAAGCCCCCCGTATTCGCGGCGCAAACGATTCGTATCAAATCCCGCCCCCTGAAACCCCTGCGAGGACGTTAAAGAACCGTGCATCCCGTGTCGTAAACGGGAGCACGGGGAACGGCAGCCACGATCACGCATGAAGCGTGACGCGCAGCCGAAAACAAAGTAAGTGCAGCAGGGGAACATCGTGAATCGTCAACAGTCGTGGACACGCACAGCGGCGCCCGGCGAAGTCATCTATTCGGAAGGTTTCGGGGGAGAGGCGGTCATCTATCTGATCGCGGAGGGCAAGGTCGAACTGTCGACCCGTTGCGACGAGAAGAAGGTCGTCGTCGCGACGCTCGGAAGGGGCGAGTTCTTCGGCGAGAGCGTGTTGCTCGCCGCCGAGCCGCGCGGTAATACCGCGAAGGCGCTCACGTTCTGTCAGCTCACCGTCGTGCCGGCGGAGGTGCTGGACGACGAAATCGGGCGCGTGTCGGCGCTGCTTCGCCATATCGTGCGCACGATGATCCGCCGCGTGAAGCGCAAGGACGACCAGCTCGCGACCTACACGCACGCGGATTTCCTGCCGGGCGTGCTGTCCTATGCGCACGTGCTCTCGCTGATGGCGGGCGGGGAGCGCCGCGGCGGCGATGACGGGTGGGCGCGCCGGCCGATGCAGGCGTATGCCGAGCAGGCGTCGGTGCCGCTCGCCGACGTGATCAGGAAATGCCGCGCGGTCGCCGGGCATTCGCGTCCGCACGTGATGGCGATGCTCAAGCGCATGGAGAAGCTCAATCTCGTCACGATCGAGGCCGCGCAGGCCGAGCAACTGAGCGGCGGGGCCGCCGATTACGCGGCGTCCGCCGACGCGCGCCAGGTCGTGACCTTCGACGCCGCGCGCATTACCGACCGCGCGCAGCAGGTCGCGGATCACGAGCTCGACCTGTCGATCAGCAGCGAACTCGAGCTGATCGAGCTCGCCGATCTCGAATCGCTGATCGGCGTCGAGAAGAAGCTGCTGCTCAACAAGCTGTCTCAAGGCGAGATCGCGGACGAAGTGTTCGCGTTCCGCAAGTCGAAGGTGCTCAATTACGTCGAGCAGAAGGGCGTCGCGTACTTTACGCGGCGCAACGTCCGGCGCGGCGGCGAGCTCAACGCGCTGGAGGATCTGGCCTGGGTCGATCAGCGCACGCTGTTCGAGGTCGTCAGCGCGTTCGATACGTACGACCTCGCGAAGCTGCTCGCGAGCGCGGACGATCAGGCGGTCGTCGACCGGCTGTTCTCGGTGATGACCGAGACGCGCCGCAACGAGGTGTCGTGGGTCATGCGTCGCGACATCAAGATCGATCCGGTCGAAGTCGCCGACATCGAGCAGCGCCTGCTGGATGCCGTGCGCGCGCTCAAGGCGCCGGCCGCCGTCGCGGCGAACCATCCCGATCAGGCGGCGTGAGCGCCGGCCGGAGAGAGACATGGATCTGTTGACGCTGTTCGGCGTGGTGTTCGGTGGCGCGGCCATCGTGTTCGGTTTTTCGCTCGAAGGCGGGCATTTCGCGACGCTGTTCCAGTTCGAGGCGTTCGTGATCGTGCTCGGCGGCACGCTCGGCGCGGTGATGATCCAGAACACGTGGGCGCGCTTTTTCGATGCGGTGAAGCAGCTGCGGCTCGCGTTCGTGCAGGCGCGGCAGGTCGATCGGCAGAGCCTGACGGATCTGCTCGAGTGGGGCGACCGCGCGAAGCTGAACGGCCTGCTCGCGTTCGAATCGATGGACGTCAGCGGGATTCATCCGTTCGCGCGGCGCGGGCTCGAACTGCTGGCGAACGGGGTGTCGACCGCGGTGCTCGAAGACGCGCTGCAGCGCGAGCTCGATGCATACGAGCGCAGCCACATGGCGGCGGCGCGCGTCTGGCAGCAGGCGGGCGGCTATGCGCCGACGTTCGGCATCCTCGGCTCGGTGATGGGGCTGATCCAGGTGACGAGCCATATTCTCGAACCCGCGCAGCTCGGCCCGGGGATCGCGGTGGCGTTCGTCGCGACGCTGTACGGGCTGGCGCTCGCGAATCTCGTGTTCCTGCCGCTGTACGGCAAGCTGCGCGCGCAGGTGGACAGCGAGCTGCGGTTTCGCAAGCTCTATCTCGACGGGCTGCTGGCGATCTCGCGCAAGGAGTCGCCGCATACGATCGAGACGCGCCTGACCGGCGATATTCGCGGCCGGGCGGCCGAATCGCTCGCGTGACGAACACGGATTCCAGCCTATGTACACGCAATCCGGCAGCAAGCGCCTCGCGGCCGACGCCGCCGATCACGACGCGGACGGCGAAGGCGCGCAGTCCGGCCGCTGGCTGATCTCCTATGCGGATCTCGTCACCACGCTGATGGTGCTGTTTCTCGCGCTGTACGTGCTGCAGCTCGCGAAGTACAACGCGCTCGACGTGCGGTTTCAGGCGCTGGCGCAGCAGGCGGCCGGGAAGACGAATGCGCCGGCGCAGGCCGACGCCGCGCAGGCATGGTCCGCGCTGCTGAAGTCGCTGAAGGAGCAGGGGCAGGTGACCGTCGTGAACGCCGCGCACGGCGTCGAAATCGGCATCAACGCGAAGATCCTGTTCAACGTCGGCGATGCGCGGCTGCTGCCGGATGCGTCCGGCGTGCTGGCGCGCATCGCGGGCGTGCTGAAGACCCATCCGTCGACCAGCATCCTCGTCGAAGGCCATACGGACAGCGTGCCGATTTCGACCGCGAAGTACGAATCCAACTGGGAATTGTCGTCGGCGCGGGCGGGGGCCGTCGTGCGGTATCTGGTCGAGCGGGGCGTCGAGCCGCATCGGCTCGCCGCGATCGGCCGCGCGGACAACCTGCCGCTGGTGGCCGGGGACGATGCGGCGGCGCGGGCGATGAATCGGCGGGTGACGATACTCGTGCAGTATTGACGGCGCGCTCAATAGCCCGACAGCGGTTTCCACTGATCGTCGGCCTTCACCTCGATGGCCGATACCGGCACGGGCGTCATCACGAGCAGCTCCGTCGGGCGCACCGACCAGATGACCGCGATCAGCGTCGAGTTGTCGAGCGACGTCCCGTTCAGGTAGAGGCTCATTCCCTTGACGTTGACGCCGGCGCCCATCACGCTCCACTCGGCTTTCTGCAGACCGGTCGTCGTGAGGCGATAAAAGAAGTCGTAGTGGTCGTAGGCGGTTTGCGTGTCCGTGCCCGTGCTGAAGAACCACCCGTTCTCCTTGTTCTTGTAGAGGCACCAGCTTTGCGCCTGTTGCGCGAGCGTGCCGGCCTGAACGAGCGTGACGAGGTTCTTTCTTGCATCGGCGAGCGTTCTGGCTTGCCAGGGCGTGAAGCCGCCCGCCTTCCTGACGTCCGCGGGCGTACGGCCCGGCTTGCCTGCGTGTGCGTTGTCTTCGCCGCGATAAACGAATTGCATGATTTCCCTCCGGGTTGATATCGACATGAGCAAGATATCGACGGCAGGCGCGGCGGAAAATGGACCGAAGGTGCGATGCGACGTCATGGGCTTGACGGCATGGGCGCATGGCCCGGGCCGTCGCCGGATTACGCACGCGGCGGAATGCGCCGCCAGGTGACCACGACGACCGCCAGAAACGCGACATAGGCGAGCGCGAACATCCAGCCCGGCAGGTCGTAATACATCAGCGCGCTCACCCAGTGCTGCAGGAAGCCCTGCTGGCCGGCCTGCCCTGTGCGCAGCCAGTCCTCGATGGTGGTGAGCGGGCAGGGCACATTGAGCGCCGCCAGCGCCGCGACGATGCCGATGGCCGCGAGATGCGCGATCCGGAACGTGCGGTTGCGCACCCACGCGCGCTCGAATCCGGCGCCCACCCAGATCGCGACCAGCCCGCCGACGATGAACAGCACGAGCAGCGCGTGCAACACCAGAACCGCATTGGCCAGCCAGATCATGATGACCTTGTCGGGGAGGGGCGACGCCAGCCGCCCACGCCGCACGCCAACCGGCCGGCTGGCGTATGCTTGATCGGCGGCGCAACGGCATCCATGACGAAATTTCGCACAGGGTAGCGGAAAAGCGTGGAGCGGATTGCGAATTCGCCGGCGGGCGACGGGTGGATTGGGCTCGATGCGATGAAACTCACCGGAACCGTGCTGCGTCTCGCCGTCGCGTGTCTGATCGTCTTCGCGGGAGTCGTGCTGATGCAGGATCGCCTGATCTATTTCCCCGAGAAAGCCGCCATCGACGACGTCGTATCCGACGGACTGCGCGCATGGCCGTCGGCGGAGGAATTTCGCGGACTGGTGGCCGAGCCGGCGGCAGCCGTGCGCGGCACGGTCGTCGTCTTTCATGGCAACGCCGGGCACGCCGGGCACCGTTCGTACTACGCCGCTGCGCTCACCCGAATGGGATGGCGCGTGATCCTCGCCGAGTATCCGGGCTACGGGCCGCGCGCTGGCACGCCAAGCGAAGAGACGCTGGTCGCCGACGCGCAGCAGACGATCGTGCTCGCGCATCGCCTGTACGGTTCGCCGCTGCTGGCCGTCGGCGAATCGCTGGGGGCCGGCGTGGCCGCAGCGGCGGGCTCGCGCGAGCGCGACAGGATTGCCGGCCTGATGCTCATCACGCCGTGGGATACGCTCGAGCATGTGGCGGCGCATCATTATCCGTGGGTGCCCGTGAAGTGGCTGCTGCGCGACCGGTATGACAGCGTCGCCCATCTGGCGTCGTTCGGCCGTCCGGTGCTGGTCGTGGTGGCGGAGCGCGACAGCATCGTTCCCGCGCGTTTCGGCGAGGCGCTCTACGACGCGCTCGCCGATCCGAAGCAACTGATCGTCGTGAAATCGGCCGAGCATAACGACTGGATCGGCCGGGTCGACGATACGTGGTGGCGAGACGCGATGGGCCTGCTGATCGCGCCGCCGCATTGAACGATGACGTCCCGATCCATCCCGCCCAAAGGGCGACGCCTCTATATCCTCGATGCGAAGGACACGCCGGTCGAAGTGTTCGACCACGACGCGTGGTCGCGCTGGATGTGCGAGAACGAGCTGGTGTTCCGTCGCACCGTGCTGGACGAATCCGGGGTGACGATCACGACCCGCTTCCGAGGGGTGTCGGATGCAAGGAGCGGGGAGGCGCTGCTGTTCGTGACGCGCGTCGCCGGCATGGAAGACGCGCAGGACAATCAGGGCTATGCGGCGAGTACGCTCGACGCCGCGCTGGAGCAGCATGAGCGCCTGTTGCAGGATATTTTCCGGAAACTGACCGGGCGGTGAGCATCGTTGCGATCGGCTTGCGTGATCACGCGGCATTCAATGCATGGCAGTGCGCCGTCAGTTGCCACCGCCACCGACCTCACGCGACCGATACCGCAGCAGATGATCGGTGCCCGACTCCGACAGCCAGACCTCTCCCGGACGCCCCATCATCTGCCGCACGTTCGCATGCGCGCGCGGCAGCGTCAGGACATCGAACCGTTCGGCGCGCGGGTCGAAGCGCACGAGCGCGTTGGCGTTCCATTCGCTGAGCCAGACGATGTCCCGGTCGTCGACGAAGATCGCGTACGCATGCGGATCGTGGCCGGGCAGCCGCCATTCGCGCCAGCGATGCGTTGCCGGGTCGAACCTGCCGACCTTGCCGGCATGCCACTCGCTGACCCACACGCGCCCCTTCGAGTCGGACCAGACGCGGCGTGCGCCCTGATTCGGCGTCGGCGGCTCGATGACCTGCGCCTTGCCGCTCGCGGGATCGATGCGGCCGAGATAGTTGCCGGCCAGCGACGCAAAGTACAGGCTGCCGTCGGGCGTCACGCAGATGCCGTAGGGGCCGCGCCCGCGCGGCGCATCGAAGACGCGCATGGTGGCGCTCGCCGGGTCGAGTTCGCCGTACACGCCGCTCTGCCCGGTAAACCACAGATGTCCGCGCTTGTCGAAGACCGCGGTGTTCAGATTGGCGTCCGCCCGGTCCTTCGGCAACGGAAAGCGCGTGACGGCAAGCGTCTTCGGATCGACGCGCACGATCGCGTTCAGGCCGCCGTCGGTGATCCATGCGGCCCGATCGGGGCCGACGATCACGCCGTGCGGCGCCGAGCCGTCGCCGAGCGGCACCCAGTCGGTCTTGCCGACGCGCGGGGCCAGCCGTCCGACCGAGCCTTGCGCTTGCGCGGTGAACCAGACGCTGCCGTCGGGCGCCGGGGCGACGTCGTGCGGTGCGGTGCCGGCGGGAACGGCGAACGAGTCGAACGACGTCGGCTGCGCATGCGAGGAACCCGCGGCGAGCACGGCGCTTGCCAACGCGGCGACGAAGTACGACGCGAGCCGCGATGCGGGAATGCGATTCACCGCAGCCGCGAGGTTTCCCTTTGCGATTTTCAGCATGTCCGCCTCCATGTACCGTGACGCGTTTCATTGCGGAACTTGCTACGGTTTCCGAATGAATGACCGATGACGATCGAAGCGCTTCAACCGGAAAACGTTCCATGACGCCCGTCACCGGCGCTGAATCGCGCGGCGCCGGCCACGCCCTCGGCAAACACGATCGGCGCGCCCCGGGCGCCCTCCCGGCGCAGCGCGTCCGCCAGTGGCAAATCCCATTGATCGTATGCGGAACGCCGGTCCGCGAGCAGGCACTGGCGCGGGAATTGCGCGATCTGCCGTGCGAGGCGCGTCGCATGCGCCAGCCCTTCGCCCCTCGGCGCGACATAGTTGGCGAGCCCCATGCGCATCGCTTCCGGCGCGTCGACGGGGCGTCCGGTCAGGATCATGTCCATCGCATGCCCCATGCCGACGATGCGCGGCAACCGGACCGTCCCGCCGTCGATCAGCGGCACGCCCCAGCGCCGGCAGAACACGCCGAACACGGCGTCCTCCTCGACGACGCGGATATCGGCCAGCAGCGCGAGCTCCAGCCCGCCCGCGACCGCGTAGCCGGATACGGCCGCGATCAGCGGCTTCGACAAGACCATGCGGGTCGGGCCCATCGGGCCGGGGCCGTCTCCCGCGTCGTCGACCCGGTTGCGCAGCGCGGGATCGCCGGCCGCCTTCAGGTCGGCGCCGGCACAGAAGTGGCCCCCGGCGCCCGTCAGGATCGCCACCCCGAGTGCGTCGTCGGCTTCGAACCGTTCGAACGCTTCGCCGAGTTGCCGGGCGGTCGGGCCGTCGACGGCGTTGCGCCGCTCCGGCCGGTTGAGGGTGATCGTGCAGACTGCGCCATCCGTCGCGTAAATAACGTCGTCCATTGCTTCCCCCTGGAAAGCAGGCTTGCGCGCATCACGGTGGCGGCGTGCCTGCTGATATCGGGCGAGATCCATGCGCGCTTCATTGTGACGTAACGGCGGGCGCGATGCTCGACATCGCGTATTGATCGAGCTTTTTTCGAGTCGGCGTCGCTTGCGAGGGTAAACACCGGCAGCGCAGCACGAGACGAGATTGTTCGATGGAGTGTAGTGATGGGCCCCGCATCGGGGCGTCACGGATGCGTCCGGAAATCGGTTGTGAACGGCAGCGGCGCAGGTTGGCGCCGGACGCCGTTTCCGGTTCGTGGGCGCCTCGCTTGGTCATCGGGAGTGCCACCATGCGCGGATTTCGTCGAAGCTGGCTCGCTATGGGCCTGAGTGCCGTTGCGCTGTGTTTCGCTTGCGGCCCGTCATATGGGCAGCAGGTCGTCAGGATCGGCGCGTCCAGCCCGCTCACCGGGATCAGCGCCTCCAACGGCAAGGATCTCGAGAACGGCGTCCGGCTGGCTGTCGAGGAGGCGAATGCGCAGCACATCAAGCTTGGCGGACAGGAGGTTCGTTTCGAGCTCGATTCGGTCGACGACCAGGGCGACCCGCGCATCGGCGTCCAGGTCGCGCAGAAACTGGTCGACGACGGCGTCGCCGCGGTCGTCGGGTACTACAACTCCGGGGTCGCGCTGCCGTCCGCGCCGATCTTCGCGAAGGCCGGCATCCCGCTGATCGACCCGGCGGCAACCAATCCGGCCATCACCCGCCAGGGCTTGAAGACGGTGTTCCGCATCATCGCGACCGACGCGCAGAATTCCGGCGTTGCCGGCACCTACGCGGTCAACGTCACGAAGGCGCAACGCATTGCCGTGATGGACGACCGGACCGCGTTCGGCCAGGGGGCCGTCGAAGAGTTCAAGAAGGCCGTTACGGCCGCCGGCGGGAAGATCGTCGCGGCCGAATTCACGAACGACAAGGCCGTCGAGTTCAATGCGCAGCTCACCAACATCAAGGCGGCGAACGCGGACCTGCTGTACTTCGGCGGCCTGGACAACCAGGCGGCGCTCATCACCAAGCGGATGCGGCAGCTCGGGATGCGCGTCCAGTTCGTCGGCAGCGGCGGCATCGCGGACAGCATCTTCATCAACGTGGCCGGCTCGGCGGCCGAAGGCGCGATGGCGTGGGAATACGGGCGGCCGATCGACTCGCTGCCGCAAGGCAAGGCGTTCGCGCGCAAGTTCAAGAATCGCTTCGGCGTCGACATGCTTACGTACTCTCCGTTCGCGTACGACTGCGTAGGGGTGATCGTCCATGCGATGCGGCAGGCGAATTCGGCGACGCCGGCCGAATACCTGCCGGCGCTGCGCGCGACGCGCTACGAAGGCATCACGGGGAAGATCGCATTCGACGCCAACGGCGATCTCGAGCATCCGACGTCGACGCTCTATCAGGTGAAGGGCGGACGCTGGGTGCCGGTGACGACGATCGGCGCCGAGTGATGCCGAGTGACGCCATCCTCGGGTTTTTATGTGAGCAGCGAGCAGGCGCATAATCACCCCATGCCGGCGCTCGGCAGGAGAAGGGTGGCATGCACTGCGCAAACTGCGGATTCGAGAACCTCGCCGGGGCCAGATTCTGCGAAGCGTGCGGCGCGGGGCTGTCGCGCGCGTGCCCGCGCTGCGGCCACGACGCGAGCCCTTCCGCCCGCTTCTGCAATGCGTGCGGCGCGTCGCTGGACGATGCGCCCGACGTGCGTGCAGCGCCGCTGCCGCGCCCCGGACCGGAAGCCGTGCCGTCTCCGGCGCCGGTCCATTACACGCCGCACCATCTTGCCGAGCGCATCCGCGCCGAACAGGCGGCAATGGAAGCGCGCGGCGAAACCGCCGGCGAGCGCAAGACCATCACCGCGCTGTTCGCGGACATGGCCGGCTCCACCGCATTGATCCACGACCTCGATCCGGAAGAAGCGCATCGGCTGATCGAGCCGGTCGTTGCGCTGATGATGGAAGCCGTCCACTACTACGAAGGCTACGTCGCGAAATCGCTCGGCGACGGCATCCTCGCGCTGTTCGGCGCACCGATTGCCCACGAGGATCATCCGCAGCGCGCGCTGTTCGCGGCGCTGCGCATGCAGCAGGCGATGCGCAGCCATGGCGACCGGATTCGTCTGGAGAGTGGCATTCCGCTGCAGATTCGCGTCGGCGTGCATACCGGCGAAGTCGTCGTGCGCTCGATCCGCACCGACGACCTGCACGCCGACTACGATCCGGTCGGGCACACGATCCACATCGCGTCGCGGATGGAGGGCATCGCGACGCCGTCGTCGATCCTCGTCAGCGAGTCGACCCATCGGCTGGCCGAAGGCTATTTCGAGTTCAAGGCGCTCGGCGCCACCCGGGTCAAGGGTGTTCCGGAGCCGCTGCCGGTGTACGAGGTGCTGGGGCTCGGCGCGCTGCGCACGCGGCTGCAGCTGGCCGCGCATCGCGGCCTCGCGCGCTTCGTCGGCCGCGACGCCGAACTGGCGCTCCTGAACAGGTCGCTGGACGAGGTCAGGGCGGGCCGCGGGCAGATCGTCGGCGTGCGCGGCGAGGCCGGCGTCGGCAAATCGCGGCTGTTCCACGAATTCAAGGAACGCACGCGGCGCGGCTGCCTGCTGCTCGAGACTTTCTCGGTGTCGCACGGCAAGGCCTTCGCGTATCTGCCGCTGATCGAGCTGCTGAAGAACTATTTCCAGATCACCGCGCAGGACGATGAGCGCCGCTGCCGCGAAAAGGTGATGGGCAAGGTGCTGACGCTCGAACGCGGCTTCGAGGATCTCGTGCCCTATCTGCTCTACCTGCTCGGCATCGGCGAGCCCGGCGCGGCGCTCGCGGAGATGGACCCGCGCATCCGCCGCGAGCGCACCTTCGACGCGATCACGCAGCTGCTGGCGCGCGAGAGCCGCGACCAGCCGGTGGAACTGTTGTTCGAGGACCTGCAATGGCTGGACCGCGAGACCGAAGCGTTCCTCGCGCACCTGAGCGAACGCGTGCCGGCGACCCGCATCCTGCTGCTCGTGAACTACCGGCCGGAGTACCAGCCGGCCTGGACGCACGCGGCCCACGGCAGCCAGCTGCGGCTGGAGCCGCTGGGCTCGACCGAGGCCCGCGGGCTGCTCGCGGCGCTGCTCGGCGACGATCCCACCCTCGCGCCGCTGGAGCAGCTGATCCTGGAGAAGACGGAGGGTAATCCGTTCTTCATGGAAGAGGTCGTGCAGACGCTCGCCGAGGAGCAATCGCTGCTCGGCGACCCGGGCCGCTACCGGCTCGGACGGACCCCGGCCGCGCTGCACATTCCGACCACCGTGCAGGGCGTGCTGGCCGCCCGTATCGACCGGCTCCCGGTCGCGGAGAAGGAGTTGCTGCAGATGCTCGCGGTGATCGGCAAGGAGTTTCCGTACAGCCTGATCCGGCGCATTTGCGACGGCCGGGTCGCCTATGCCGATGACGCGCTGCGCGAACTGCTCGCCCATCTCGCAGCGGCGGAATTCATCTACGAGCGGCCGGCGTTTCCGGAGGTCGAATATTCGTTCAAGCACGCGCTGACGCAGGAAGTCGCCGGCCATTCGCTGCTCACGCAGCGGCGCAGCGCGCTGCACGAGCGCACCGCGCAGGCGATCGAGGCGCTGTTCCCGACCCGCATCGCGGACTACTGCAGCGAGCTCGCGCATCACTACAGCCTGAGCGGCAATATCCCGAAGGCCGTCGAGTATCTGCACCAGGCCGCGCAACAGGCGCTGCGCCATGCTGCCCATCCGGATGCGATGCATCACCTCGGCATGGCGCTGGAGCTGCTCGAGCGCCTGCCCGACACGCCGGCGCGTGCGCGTCGGGAGCTGACCTTGCTGCTCGCGCTGGGGCCGGCCCTGATGGACGTGCGCGGCTACGGCGCGCCGGAGGTGGCCGCGACCTATACGCGCGCACTGGCGTTGTGCGAGCAGACCGGCGACACGTCGCAGCGCTTCGCGGCGCAGCTCGGGCTGAGGATTCACCACCTGACGCGCGCGGAGTACGCGACCGCGCGCGAGCTGGGCAAGCAGATGCTCGACGTGGCGCGGCAGGCAGCGGACCCGGGCCTGCTGATGGAGGCGCATGGCGCGCTGGGCGCGTGCCTGTTCCTGCAGGGGAATCTGGACACCGCTCGCCACCATCAGGAACAGGCGCTGGGGATCTACGATCCCGAGCAGCATCAGGCCCACGTTTTTGCGCACGGCGTGGACCCCGGCATCCGCGCGCTGAACTTCCTGACGCTGACCTTGTGGCTGCAGGGCTATCCGGACAAGGCGCTCAAGCGCAGCCTCGAGGCGCTCGCCCTCGCGCAGAAGCTCGCATACGGCCCGACCCTCGCGTTTACGCTCGCTTACGCGGCCGAATTGCATCAGTTGCGGCGCGAGTCGTCGCTGGCCCGCGAGCATGCGGACGCGCTCATCGCGCTCGCGACCGAGCACGGCTTGCCGTACTGGCTCGCATGGGGAACGATTTTCCGGGGCTGGTCGCTGACCGAGCAGGACAGCCTGCAGGCGGGGATCGCGCAGATGAGCGAGGGTCTCGCCGCCGACCGCGCCGCGGGCGGCGAGGATCAGCGCTCGTACTTTCTGGCCCTGCTTGCCGACAGCCACCGGCGCGCCGGCGACCGCCAAACCGGCCTGCGGATGATCGACGACGCGCTGGCGATCATGGAGCGTGCCGGCGAGCGCTGCTTCGAGGCGGAGCTGCATCGGCTCAAGGGGATCATGCTGCTCGGCGAGCCGAGCGGCGACGACGGCGCCGCGGCGACCAACGGCGCAGCCGAAGCCTGTTTCCATCACGCAATCGCCGTGGCGCGCGAGCAGGGCGCCCGCTCGCTGGCGTTGCGCGCCGCGTCGAGCCTGGCCCGTCTGTGGCAGAGCGAGGGCCGGATCGACGAGGCCCGGCAAGTGCTGTCCGAAGTCTACGGCGAGTTCACGGAGGGATTCGACACCGCCGACTTGCGAGAGGCCAAGGCATTGCTGGAGGCGCTCGCGCCCGCTCAGGCGAACCGGTGACGCCGCGCGCCGGCTTCTCCCGTTGCGGGCTTCACTCGGCGCTGCTGTCCCCCCGGTTCCGGTGCTGCGCCGCCAGCCGCTCCTGCTGGGCGGACGGCACGGGATCGTAGTGGCTCAGTTCGATGCTGTAGCTGCCATGCCCGCCCGCCAGCGCATTCAGCCGCGACTGGTACTCGTTGAGTTCGGCAAGCGGCACCTTCCCCGCGACGACCATCGCGTGGCCGCCGGCCGTGCGCGTGCCGTGCACCTGTCCGCGCCGCGCGGACAGGTCGCCGATGATGTCGCCCATCGCCGCTTCCGGCGTCATCACCTCGATGTCGACGATCGGCTCCAGCACCATCGGCTGCGCTTTCAGCACCGCATCGATGAAGGCCTTGCGACCGGCCGTGACGAACGCCACTTCCTTCGAGTCGACCGGATGGCTCTTGCCGTCGAACACGGTGACGCGCACATCCTGCATCGGGAAGCCGGCCAGCGGCCCGCTGTCGATCACCTGCAGGATGCCTTTCTCCACCGCCGGAATGAACTGCGAAGGAATGGCGCCGCCCTTGACGACGTCGACGAACTCGAACCCGGCGCCGCGCGGCAACGGCTCCACGCGCAGCATGACTTCGCCGAACTGGCCGGCGCCGCCGGTCTGCTTCTTGTGCCGGTAGTGGCCTTCCGCCTTGCTGCCGATGGTTTCCCGCCACGCGATGGTCGGCGGCCGCGTCACGACATCCAGCTTGTACTGCTCGGTGAGGCGCTCCAGCATGAAGCGCAGGTGCAGCTCGCCGAGCCCGCGCACGACGGTCTCGTTGGCGCCGACCGGGTGCCCGATCAGCAGGCAAGGGTCTTCGGCCGCGAGCTTCTGCAGCACCTCCCACAGACGCTGTTCGTTGCCGCGGCGCGCCGGCTCGATCGCGAGGCCGTAGATCGGCGTGGGGAAATCGAGCGGCGTGAGGTGCACGTTGCCGTCTTCGGGGGCGTCGTGCAGCACGTCGTCGAAGCCGATGTCGTCGGCTTTCGTTACCGCGCAGATATTGCCGGGGCCCGCCCGCAGCACGTCGGTGTGCTCTTTGCCGTGCAGCATCAGCAGCCGCGCGACCTTGAACGGCTGGCGCCCGTTGCCGATGTAGAGCTGGCTGTCGCGCGCGACCGTGCCCTGGTGGATGCGGAACACGGCCATTTTGCCGATGTAGGGATCCATCACGATCTTGAATACGTGCGCGAGCACGTGCTTGTCGGCGACGGGCTCCGCATGCACGGTTTTCATCTGTCCGTCGACTTCGCGATAGAACAGCGGCGGATTGCCTTCGGTGACGTTGGGCAGCAGGCGCACGAACACGTCGAGCAATTGCGCGATGCCCGCGCCGGTGGCTGCCGACGTGAAGCAGACCGGCACCAGATGGCCTTCGCGCAACGCGCGCTCGAACGGCTCGTGCAGCTGTTCCGGGCGGATCGCTTCGCCCTGTTCCAGATACAGTTCCATCAACGCGGGATCCAGTTCGATCACCTGATCGACGAGCGCGTCGTGCGCCGCTTCCACCGAATGAAAGTCGGCTTCGCCCGCCGGGTTGAAGAAGCAGTCCACCACTTCGCTGCCGCCCTGCGCGGGCAGGTTGATGGGCAGGCAGGTCTTGCCGAACAGCTCCTGGATCTCCGCCAGCAGCGCCGGCAGGTCGACCTTCTCTCCATCGATGCCGTTTACGACGATCATCCGGCAGAGCTTGCGCTGCTGCGCGTAGGCCATCATCCGGCGGGTGGTCATTTCGATGCCGGTGCGCGCGTTGATCACGATCGCCGCCGTCTCGACGGCCGGCAGCGCGCTGATCGCCTGGCCGGCGAAGTCGGGATAGCCCGGCGTATCGAGCAGGTAGATGCGGGTGTCCTGATAGTGGAGCTGGGCGACGGCGGAACTGAGCGAGTGGTGGTACTTGCGTTCGAGCGGGTCGAAATCGCACAGGGCGGTGCCGTTGTTCACGTTGCCGGGCGCATGAAGCGCGCCGCCCTGGTGCAGCAGCGCCTCGGCAAGCGATGTCTTTCCGCATCCGGCATGCCCGACCAGAGCGACGGTGCGGATGGCTTCGGGAGAGTAGTCCATGACCGCAATCGTCCAGTAGTGGATGTGCGGCCATTATTCGCGAAAATCAGGTGGTCTGCCAGTTGCGGCAAGCGAGCAGGCGGGCGGCGCGATGTCGGGTTGGCGTTCGTTGCGGCGCAATATTCCGATGAATTCAGAACATGATTCGGACCACGGATCAGTCTTCCGGAGGCCATGCCGTTGTGCGCCGCCCCGGATCGCACGCGTTGTCGCACCGCAGCGCCGATCGACGTGTGCTAGCTTGAAAGCGTCGATCGTGCATCGATCGTTCCGCAAGGAGGGACGCGAAATGTCAGTCATTGCTCCAGACGAAAGGGCCGCTTTCGTCGCCGTCTTGCAGCGCCATCACCTCGTCGAGTCCGATTTCACGATTCAGGAGGCCGGTGCGCCCGAGATCGTGGACGAGGTCTATCCGTTGCAGGGTTACGTTACCGTCGTTTGCTGCTCGACGCACAAGGAGAAGGGATACACGGTCGGGCACGGCACGGCGTGGACCGCGGAATTCGACAGGGATCTGACGCGGGGGGCGTTTGGGTGAGGGGATGCTGGCGGGGTGCGATCCGGCGCGCTCACGACCGCTTCACGTCGGGAGGAACCGCTGACGGACTGTCGGGGCGGCAGTCCGTTGGGGCGGCGTTCGACTATTCGCAGTAGTACGTCGTGGAACGCGCGATAACACGATTATTTCCATGGGGACATGCGCACATGACGACATCGCCGTCGAGTACACCGTGCGTACTGCCTATGCTCCACGTATTGGCTGTACCAAAGATCGGCCCGGTCTGACCGCAATGCCCACAGGAGGCCAATCCCATGTGGTACGTGTACGGTTGCCCATTGTCCAGATCCGAATGATCGCCATCCAGCACCTGACCGCCAGTCGTCGTGAGATTTCCTTTCAGTGCCATCATTTTCGGCATTCGTGCATCCTCCGTTCCTCGATAACGCATCTAGTACCGATCATGCGCAGCCTGCAGCATCCGTAGCCGTGTCTTGCCGTCCGGCATGAAATTCGTGCCGAAGCGCACGAGCCCTTCCCGGTGCAAATGGCAGGCCATCGTGAAGCTGATCAGCATGCCCGGTTCAGGCGGATGGATCTCGATTTCCACCTTCTTCAGCCGCGGCTCGTAGGTGAGCAAGGTCGCTTCGATGGCGCGTTGCAGCTTGTGTGACGAGGATGGCAGATGTCGATAGATCTCCGACAGGTCGTCGAGCCCATAGCCCGGGAGATGGGCGAGTGATCCACGCCGGCTGTTCAGGATGCGCTCGATGTTGTCGCGGACCGAGAGGAAAACCTGTACCTCCGCGGCAAAATCGTGCACCGCCGAACCGTCCGCGAAGTGTCCGGTGATCCGCTCGAATAACCCAGGCCCCACCCACATCGTCCTTCTCCTTTATCGCGCGAGTTGGGCAATCGAGGCGATGAACCACCGATCGACTGCAAACCAGGTGAGCCCGACCGCGAAGCACGAGATCGCCACCCAGGTCAGGGGCGAAATGCGGAGCGGACGCGCGTTGGCATGATTTACCACGATCGGAGCGAGAGAAGCGCGGTTGCCTTCGTCCGCGCTCGTGCGTCCCAGGCGCTCGTCGATCGCGCGGACGAGCGCTTCGCGTGCCGTCCCGCCGTTGACCGCGAACCGGCCGACGAACCCGAGCGACAGCACCGCTGCGAATATCGCGAGCAGCAACCGCACCGGTTGAGGTTCACGCAAGCGCTTCTCGATGCGCCGCACCAGTTCCTCGCCGGCATCGTTGCTCGAAAAATGTACCACCTGTAGCGGTTCGTGCTCCCAGTCGTCGCGTACCTCCCCCGTCAGGTGCTTCAGCGCGGCCTCGTCAAGCAGCGCGCACTGCGCATAGATCGCATCGCTGATCGCGTCATCCGGGAGGCCGCGCGAATTCAACTCCGAGCGCAACTGCGCGATCTGCGCGTTGCAATGATCGCGCAGCGTCTGATACGACAGTGGTTCCTTTTCCAATGCAGTGACCGTGCGCGCCGTGTCACGTAGCGCGACGGGGAGCAGAGGGGAGTCTGCGACGGTCATCGTGCTCATGACGGCAGCACCGCATACAGTTCGAGCGATGCTTCAGGAATCGATGCCGGCACATAGATCTGGCAGGCGTGCGCATCGATCATCCGCTTGAACGCGGCGTCATTGCTGTCCAGCGCGAAGTACTGGTTTTCGATTCGCACGGGAATCGCGGCCGGCAGCCGCGACATCGGCCGCAACGCGATGCCCGGCAGCGCGGAATTGACGATTTGCTCGACCTCGTCCGGTGCGCCCACTTTGCACAGACGCGGCAGATGGTCGATGAGGGCGTGTGCCGGCATAGCCGCTTGTACCGAAAGATAGTACTCCGCGCCCTCGGCCAGCCGTTCGTCGTTGATCCGGCCGAGCCACGTCGTCGCGCGCACGCGCTCCAGTGCAATCGGTACGACGCGGGACGGAATGACCGCATCGAGCAGCGTGCGAATCAGCGATTCGAGCTCGGCAAACATCGGCTCGGGTGCGTGGTGATCGTACAGCGGAATCGCCTGAAGCGATTCGGTCGTGGAGAACGTCAGCAACGAGCCCGCCAGCCGGGCGAGCACCGCGTACAGTCGCTCGGGATGTTGATCCGGCGCCTGTACAAGGCGTGCGAGCTCGGGCCAGGTGCTGTTGACGCTGTGGAGCAGCCAGAACAGCGTCACGTCGGACACGGCGAAATCGGCGATCTGGTCCGAGCGCTCTTTGCGGCGCACCGCAAGGCTGGCGCTCTTGGCGGACAGAATCTCCGACAGGCGCTGCGCGCGATGCATGAGGCGATCGCTCGCGGACAGAAACAGGCATGGCGGGACAAACGCCGTGTCAGGCTCGAACCGTCCTTGCGGAGTGCGCACGAGTCGCGCGATCGGACACGTCACGTAGTCGCCGTCCTGCTCGAAGTCGAACAGCAACGCCACCACGTTACGTTCGACACTGATTTCTTCCTGCCCGTCGCCGTTCAGATCGGCAACATGCTTGTATTCGCGGGTCACGCGGCGAGGGCGGGCCGGCTTTTCACCCGGTTCGACGCAGTTGCCGCCCTGAGCGTCCATCAGGGCCACGCCGGCCAGCACGGTCACGGTGTCAATCGTTGCAGGGACGTCGTCAAGACTGCGCGCCGCAGGAAGCCAGTCGGCGGTTTCGCTGTCGATCAGCGTACCGTCCGGCAGGCGCAGCGCGAGCGCCGTGCATTGCAGGCGATTGACGCTCAGCGCCTGGTCGTCGAGTGCCACATGTACCGCGCCCCAGGCGTCGGGGCTCGCGATGCGTGCAACTCGGTCGTGGACGTACTGTTCCCATATCGCCTGCTGCTGGAAGTGCTGCGGCGTCATGAAAATCCCCTTGGCCCACAGCGGTCTGGTTATCTTCATTTTATTGATTGGTCTGGAATAAAAGTAGCAGTGCGAAAGTGTGATTTGGTGCGCATGTCACTGTTTCGCCTTCGGCATCTGCGAAACCAGGGAAAGGTTGATGTCGACGCCTTCGATCTGAAAATGCGGGACGATGAACAGCTTGATGCGGAAGAAGCCTGGGTTGTCCTCGATATCCTCGACCGTGACTCTTGCCTCGCGCAGCGGATGTGCGGCCTGAAGATCATCGCCCGGATCGGTCATTTCCGTGACGAGCGACTTGATCCAGGTGTTCAGCTCGAGTTCGAGCAATCGGCGGTCCCGCGTCGTGCCGATGTTTTCGCGCTGGATCAGCTTCAGATAATGCGCGATGCGCGACAGCAGGAAAATGTACGGCAGACGCGCATTGATTCGGCTATTGGCCGATGCGTCGCGCGCATCGTACGTTCGCGGCCGCTGTGTCGAGTGCGCGGAGAAAAAACAAGTCTGGTCGTGATTGCTGGTGTACGAAAGGGGAATCAGGCCAATATCGGCAAACTCGTTCTCGCGTGTTTCGGAGATCAGGGCTTCGGTGCAAATCTTGCCGAGTTGTCTTGCACCAAGGTCGTACTGATGCACGGGGATATCCTCGATCAGACCGCCTGCATGTGGACCGCGAATCTGCACGCACCAGCCGTTGCGTAAAAAGCTGCGTACGATGTTGACCGCGAAGGCGAATGCCGCGCTCGTCCACAGATAGGCGCTTCGCCCGGAATCCCGCACATTCTCGGTGTAATTGAACGTGCGAACGGAAAGCGTATCGGGTCCGTAGGGCAATCGGGCGAGGAAGCGCGGCATCGTCAGCGCGACGTAGCGTGCATCCCCGGTTTCACGGAAGCCTTTCCATTTCAGGTATTCGGCCCGCTCGAACCAGCTCGGCAGGTCGCGGATACCCACGACCGCCTCCATCGAAGGCTTGTCGAAGAAGGCCGATGAGGCCGCGCCGATGAATGGCATGTGAGCGGCCGCCGCGACTTTCGAGATATTGCGCAACAGAGCGATGTCCTGCGCGCGATGGTCGAATTCGAATGCCGAAATAATCGCGGCGATGGGCTGTCCGCCCGGCATGTCGTATTCGCCAACGTAGGTCAGTCTGAACAAGCCGCTCTGGATGATATCGGGCGTATCTTCGAAGTCTTGATGGAGTGCTTCCTTCGAAACGTCGAGCACTTCGATCTTGACGTTTTGACGGAAATCGGTGCGATCGACCAGGAACTGCAGGCCGCGCCAAGTCGATTCGAGTGCCTGAAATGCGGGGTGGTGCAGGATGGCATCGAGCTGCCGGCCGAGTCGCTCGTCCAGGTCTGCCAGACACCAATCAAGCAAATCCGGGTCCGCGCAATTCATCGCATTCGAACGTGTTCTTGCATGCGTGTCGGAATCTACGGCGGTTTTGATGGTCTGATCGCTCTGAAATCCTGCACTCATTGGACGTCGTATTGGGTATGGCCGGACATCAGCGGAGAGCGACGTATAGCACGGCAATCATCTCAAAAACAGGGCATACGTGAACAACTGTTACGTTTCGATCAAATACAACAATCCGCTCGAATAATAGGAGCCCGCGCTTCCCGAGTCAGGGTGCGTGCGGCTATCGTTTGTCGCTCAATCCATGCATCGCACGCAAGCAACGATTCTGCCCATGACGGCAGTGCGTAGCAGTGCTATCTGGACACGGGGTGAACAACAATGGCCAGCCTGTTTGACGATGCGAAGCAGTTCGCGTCGAACCTGAGAGATGTATCGGGGCGTCAGACGTATTTCCTCGACGTGCCCGGCACCGACTCCGCGGCCGCGCTGTCGGTCGTGTCGGTTTTCGCGACCGAGCGGATGGGCGCGCCTACCGAGGTGCGTGTCGTGCTCACGCATCCGCTGCCGCTCGCACGCACCGAGTACCTGAACCGCGACGCGGCCTGCATGATCGTCCCCGACGACGGTGCGCCTCGCCGGTTCTCCGGCTTCATCGCCCGCTTCTCGACGCTGCAGACCACGCACGATTTCACCAAGTACGAGATCGTCCTGAAGTCGCACTTCGCGCGTCTCGAGGCCGTCACCACCAGCCGGATCTACCAGCACCAGAGCACGCCGCAGATCATCGAAGCGGTGCTGCGCAGTCACGGCCTTGAAGGCCACCAGTTCGCGTTTCGCCTGCGCCGCGAGTATCCGCAGCACCTGTTCCGTTTCCAGTACAAGACCGACGATCTGTCGTACGTGCAGATGCTGATGCAGAAGGCCGGCATCTACAGCTATATCGTCGAGACCGAGCACGGCGACCAGGTCGTGTTTGCCGACGACGTCGACCACTATCTGTGGGATCCGCATCTGACGGTTCCTTATCGCGAGGTGGCAGGGCTCGAGGCGGCCGGTGCCGAGGCGGTGATGGCGCTCAAGACGCACACGGTGACGGTGCCGCAGGCGTTCCGAGTGGCCGACTACAACCCCGAGCAGGCGTGGGAGCGCTTCAAGGACGAGGCCAACGTCGCGCCGCAGGACCCGACCACCTACGGCCAGCCATATGTGTACGGCACGCACCATCTGGACCAGGCCGGCGCGAAGTGGGAAGCGCAGTTGCGCCACGAAGCGGCGATCGCCTGGCAGGTCGTTTACGACGGCGAGAGCAACGTGCTCGCGCTGCAGGCCGGCCGCGTGCTGGACCTGGACACCGTGCTGCCCGACGCGCCCGACGGGCAAGTCGTGATCGAAGTGACGCACAGCGGCGCACGCGATCGGGCCTACACGAACAGTTACAAGGCCATCCCCGCCAACCGGCGCTTCCGGCTCCGGCTCGAACCGGAGAAATGGCCGAAAATCGCCGGCACGTTGAGCGCGCGGGTGACGAGTCCCGACAAGTACAAATACGCGTACCTGACCGCGGCGGGATACTACACGGTGCGGTTCGACGTCGACTTTGCGGACTGGCCGTCGGGCGGGGAGAGCGTGCCGCTGCGGCTGGCCAAGCCGTTCGCGGGCAAGCTGCAGACGGGCTTCCACTTCCCGGCGCTGGACCACGACGAAGCGGTCGTTTCGTTCCGGGATGCGGACCCGGACAAGCCCGAGATCATCGGCTTCCATCACCACAGTCAAGCGCGGGATCTGGTGACGAACGATCGCCGCTGGCTGTCGCGCAACGTGATCCGCACACAGTCGAACAACAAGCTGCGGATGGAGGACTGGGTCGGGCAGGAGGGCATCAAGCTCAGCACCGAGCACTCGGGCAAGTCGCAGTTGAATCTTGGCTATCTGGTCGATCGGAAGCTGGAATATCGAGGCGAAGGCTTCGAACTCCGTAGTTCCGGTTATGGTGCGATCCGCGGGGGCAAGGGGTTGCTGATTTCCGCGGATGATCAGCCCAATGCGGAAGGCAAGCAACTCGATATGCAGGCGGCTTCGGCTCAGTTGAAGGAGGCGTTGCAACTGATGCAGGGCCTCGAGAAAGCCGCGCAAGCCGCCCAGGCACAGGTCAATGCAGTCGAGCAACAGCGACAGTTGCTTTCCCAAAAACTGGATCGCCTCCAGCGCGCCGTTCTGTTGGCGACCGCGCCCGCCGGCGTGGCCGTCACCAGCGGCGATCACCTGCAGTTGTCCGCGAAGACGAATCTCACGGCAACCGCGCTCGATAGTGTCGATATCGGCGCGGGGAGGAATCTTTCGCTGTCGGCCGCCAACGGGGCATCGATTTTCGCGCAAAACGAAGGCGTCAAGGTTGTTGCCGCGAAAAGCGATATTCACACCATCGCACATTCAGGCCAGGTGCTGATGACGTCCGCCAAGGACATGAAGTTGACCAGCGTCAATGGAGAACTTCATGCGTTCTCGCGCAACGCGGTCGTCATCTCGTCCGGTGGCGCCTATATCAAGCTTTCAGGCGGGAATATCGAACTGGGGTGCCCGGGGTCGATCATTTTCAAGCGTGCCGGTACGTTCGCGGAGGGGCCTGCAAGTTTGCACGAAGCCTATCCGCCGCTCAGCAACGCGGGACCGAACACGCGCAAGTTCGCGCTGCATTACGACGGCCATCCGGATGATCGCCTGTCCGGCTATCGGTATCGGCTCCACAAGGAGAACGGTAGCGTGATCGAAGGCATAACCAATGACAAGGGCGAGACGAGCATGGCGCAAAGTGAAATCGCCGAGCTTGTACGGATCGAAATTCTGGGTAAGGGCGATGCGTAAATACTTCGACAAGACATGGAGATGCATCGTCGCCTTGAGGAAGGCGTGGCACTGTCTCGCCGCGTTTGTCTTATGCGCGACGTTCGGCCCCGCGTGTGCCATCGGTACGCGAGAGAGAGTGGGTTTACAAGAATCTGTCGTAGCGTTCGCGTGCGGCTCGGCTATTCATTCGTGGCATCGACAGGGCGGGAGGATCGAATGAATCGATATCTGTTGTGGGTTGTCTCGGCGCTGAGCCTCGGGTTGCTCACCGCGTGCTCGTTGTTGATTCCGCCCGGTATTCCGTCGGGGATGACCAATCCAGCTGCCAGAGGAACGCCGATCTCCAACTATCCGGAGCGCTTGGTTTATCGAATCGATGATCACCGTTACATCACGATTCAAGGCAACCGTAGCTGTGTAGGGATGATCTGGTACTACGACACGCGTCTCGGTGTACGCACCGACGTTGCGGCAACGGGGTTGACCTTGGGCAGCGGTGCATTTCACGGGTACTACGCGATCAACTCGGAATACGTGGTAATACCGGCGATCGTCTTTTCCCAGATGAGCGGTCCGTTGCTCTACATCTATTATTCACGTGATGGTGGACGTAAATTCAAGTCGTTCCTGTGGGGCGGAGATAGCGCAGACAAAAACGTTGTCGTGTTGAATGGTAGGGCTCTATATGTTGGCCGAAGGTCAGGTGCACCTAAAGGAATGCGCGGAGCACTGTACTTGGCATACCGCTACGATCTAAGTCGCGATATATCAGTTGGTGATGATCGGCTTGTAGTCAAATCCGAAGAGGCGAGGATTGATCCGCGTCAAGTTCCCCTATCCATTAGATCTCCTTCCGGGGTAACCGAGTGGACTTGTGAAGCATCGGTGGATTCGCAATCGATTCGTGGTGGTGTTCCAAACAAATAACATTGTTGAGTTAATGAGATCGGGCAATGCGCAGCCAAGGTTTCTCGCTGAATCAATGTGTGTTCGCCGCATGATCGCGTCATGGGTTCCACGCCTCTGCAACGTATCGGCTGGAAAGGGGGGGACTACTGGCTACCTGATCCGAGCACCCCGCAAGGGAAGGTCGAGCCGTTTTTTTGTGAACACTTACCAACAGGACTGGCATTCAGATGAATCGATATTTCTCGCTTGCTGTCTCGGCGCTGAGCCTCGTGTTGCTCACTGCGTGCTCCTTGCTGATTCCGCCCGGCATTCCGTCGGGAATGACCAATCCTGCTGCCAGAGGAACGCCAACCTCTGCCTATCCGGAGCGCTTGGTCTATCGAATCGATGATCATCGTTACATCACGATTCAAGGTAATCGTAGCTGTGATGGGGTGATCTGGTACTACGACACGCGCCTCGGTGTTCGTACCGCAGTAGCGGCAACAGGGTTGACCTTGGGCGGTGGCGAGTTCGATGGATACTACGCAATCAACTCGGAGTACGTGGTAATTCCGGCGATTGTATTTTCCCAGATGAGCGGCCCACTACTCTACATCTATTACTCACATGACGGTGGACGTACATTCAAGTCGTTCGTGTGGGGTGTAAATGTTTCAGGCGGTGATTTTATTATATTGGATGGGAAATCTCTTTATATTGGTCGAATGGATGAAAATCCGCCGAAAAATGCGTATCTGGCGCGTCTATATGACGTAAGTCGCGATATCGCGATCGGAGATGATCGGCGGGCGGTTAAGTCGGATGGTCAGCGAATTGATCCACGGCTGGTTCCGCTCTCAATCAAGTCGCCATCCGGGTTGACTAAATGGATCTGCCCGGCATCGACGGATTCGAGATGACTTTTCAGGAAAACGATAAATTATTGACTCAACGGGATTGAAAAATGACTGAATCGCCAGCGATCTTTCTTGCTGAATCAATGTGCGCCTCGGGTGACAACACCACCACATTGGTGGCACCGGGAGCGATCCTGCTCCTTTCGCCGAATGCGAACCCGGAGCGCGTATGAAGTGGAGTCCGTCCGTCTCCACGGAGCAACCGGTGCCGGGCCAGGAGGACCACCGCAACCACGGGCGGCTGTTTGTCTACTGCTCGCCGCATGATCGCGTCATGGGTTTCACGCCTCTGAAAAGTATCGGCTGGAAAGGTGTGGACTACTGGCTACCCGATCCGAACACCGGCAAGGAAGGTCGTGTCGCTTTTTCGTGAACACTCACCAACAGGACAGACATTCAAATGAATCGATATTTCTCGCTTGCTGTCTCGGCGCTGAGTCTCGTGTTGCTAACCGCGTGCTCCTTGCTGATTCCGCCCGGCATTCCGTCGGGGATGACCAATCCTGCTGCCAGAGGAACGCCGATCTCCTCCTATCCGGAACGCTTGGTTTATCGAATCGATGATCACCGTTACATCACGATTCAAGGCAACCGCAACTGTGTAGGAATGATCTGGTACTACGACACACGTCTTGGTGTACGCGCCGACGTTGCGGCAACAGGGTTGACTTTGGGCGCTGGTGCATTCGGCGGTTACTACGCGATTAACTCGGAGTATGTGGTGATACCAGTGATCGAGTTTTCCCAGATGAGTGGATCGATTATGTATATCTATTACTCACGTGACGGCGGGCGTAATTTTAAGTCGTTCCTGTGGGGTGGGTACTTTTCTGGGCGATACAGTCGAGAGGAAAATGTGATTATTCTCAATGGGAAGGATCTATATATAGCGCGAAAAAGTCGAGACGAACCAGTCCGCGTGTATTCGTCATCGCTTTATGACGTAAGTCGAGACATTCCCGTCAGTGATGATCGAAGTCCAGTCGATCCAAAGAATTATCGGATCGATTCTCATTTGGTGCCGCTCACCATAAAGTCCCCATCCGGAAAAGTCGCATGGAGTTGCGCGGCGTCGGTGGATTTGAAATAGTGTTTTGAGAAATTTCCCAAGGAAGCCATACCCGATCCGAATGCTCGCAAGGGAAGGTCGATCTGATTTATTTGCAAGCGCTTGCCGATAGGAAAGGTATTTATATGATTCGATATTTCTCGCTTGCTGTCTCGGCGTTGAGCCTCGTGTTGCTCACCGCGTGTTCCTTGTTGATTCCGCCCGGCATTCCGTCGGGGATGACCAATCCCGCTGCCCGCGGGACGCCGACGTCTGCTTATCCGGAGCGCTTGGTCTATCGAATCGACGATCACCGTTACATCACGATTCAAGGCAACCGTAGCTGTGATGGGGTGATCTGGTACTACGATACGCGTCTCGGTATTCGTACCGCTGTTGCGGCAACAGGACTGACTTTGGGAGGTGGCGAATTCGGCGGGTACTACGCGATCAACTCGGAGTATGTGGTGATACCGGCGATCGTCTTTTCTCAGATGAGCGGGTCGTTTATATATATATATTACTCACATGATGGTGGGCGTACATTTAAGTCATTTTTGTGGGAGATGTACGTATCTGGAAAATACAGCAGTATCGAGAATGTCGTCGTTTTGGATGGTAAATCACTTTATCTTACTCGGAGGGATCGTCGGCCGCCGAACGACGTTTATACCGCGAGACTCTATGACGTTAGCCAGGATGTTGCAGTGGACGAGTTTCGGGATGTGTTGCCGCCTAATGGGCGGTTAATCGAATATCAACGGGTTCCGTTTGCACTCAAGTCACCATCGGGCTTGACCACGTGGACGTGTCCTGCTGCTATAAACGGGCAGTAGATTTTTGACGTGTGTAGTAAAAACATGATGAATTGAATTTAAGGGGGAGAAATGGGTGATGTCAATCCGACATTTATTGCGGAGTCAATGTGCGTGCCGGGCGACGGCAACACAACCTTGGTGCCAATGCAACGACCTATGCCATGTGTAGTAATCTTCGTGCATGGAGTCAATTCCGAGGGCGAATGGTACGAACATGCTGAAAACGGCTTGATAGAAGGCCTGAACGATCGTCTCGGCAGGGTGGATTTCAAAGCCAATACATATAGCGGTGATGGGCGGACGATTAAGTCTTTACGAAACAGCCCTGTAATCCACTTCTACTGGGGCTACCGCGCTCCCGAGTCCGAGACGATTACCGGTACGTTTCGATACAAGATTCCGCTGATGAAGCGCGAAGGCTCTCCCGGGTCCTATACCTATCCTTCGTATTCGTTCAAGAGCCCCGGAACGTGCGTGAAGGGCACCTACTACTGGGGCGGTGGACCGTTTCAGAACGGTACGACGGCATTGAACATGTCGTGGCACAAAGGGTTCGATCCAAAGGTCCTGGGCGTAGTCGATATCGGCAGTCCTCATATCAACCCCGAGCGGGACCGTCCGCTGAACGAGGCCCCGAAGCGGACATATTACGTGAACGCGTCGAAGCGGCTCGCAAAGCTGATCGACACGATCTACGAATGGTATCCGGACGACACCGTCGCGGTGGTAAGCCACAGCCAGGGCACGATGGTGGCCGCGCTGGCCATGCTTTACGTCGATCGGGTGCCGGATACGCTGTTTCTGTGCAATTCGCCTTATTGCTTTGAGGACAAAGTCATCGATGGCGTGACGATGGGGAACGAGGCACCGACGGCGCGTTCGCGCGTCAGGACGTTTTTCAACATTCTCGACCTTTTCAAGGCGTCGCAAAGCGATTCCGCGCGGAAGACGACTGAGAAGCAGCTTGAAGGGGTTGGCGGGTGGCTGGACATCGAGACGCAGGCCGTATCGACGGCCGGTGAAGCGGATGGCCCTGGAAACGATCCTGCTTCCTCGACCGAATGCGAGCCCGGAGCGCGTATGAAGTGGAGTCCGTCCGTCTCCACGGAGCAACCGGTGCCAGGCCAGGAAGACCACCGCAACCATGGGCGAGTGTTTGTCTACTGCTCGCCGCATGATCGCGTCATGGGTTCCACGCCTCTGAAAAGTATCGGCTGGAAAGGTGTGGACTACTGGCTGCCCGATCCGAACACTCCGCAAGGGAAGGTCGAGCCGTTCAAGAAATACGAAGGCGTTCTGTTCCAGCGTCAATTCATGCGCGCGTATCCGGTCGGAGGCACGCCCGATCAGGGAAACGGCCCCGGAACGCCGCGTCATCCGACCGATGGCAGACCGTTGTGGATACCTCCGTCGCCGAAAGTGGCGGGACTGATTGACGAGATGGCATCGATCGGCAAGGACGAGAAGATTTACGTCAACGGCCCCCGAGTACCTGATCCGATGTCCGCCGACTTGATGTACGACTTCAACGATGATCTCGACCCTGATCCAAACAAACGGGAAAAGCTGTCCGAGACCAAGGACTTTAAGTACTACAAGGAGTTGCTGTACGAGAAGCTCAAGTGGGTGGACGACGAACCGAATCCATACGACAAGCGTCCGCGCAGGCGTCGCCAGACCGATGCCGAGATCAAGCACGAGCTGGATACGACGGACGCAATTCCGACCAATCACAGCACGATCTTTGCGTATCGCCGAGGCGAATTGGCCAAGCGGATTCTCGCTTACGACCTGCCGATCGGCCGGGCCGACAGCTTCAGTAACCGTACATTCTGGAAACAGTTGATCAAGCAAGCGGACTGGCTGGAGCCGGGCAGCGATGCCGCATACGAGCAGGGCGGCGACTTCGAGGACAAGTCTCCTCCTCCCCCGGGCGTCGATCCCGAAACGCGAAAAGTGGCCCAGGAAGATATCGAACGCGTGCGCAGACTGTACGGATTGAACCGGCCGGAATTCGACCGTGAGGCTTGACCGGAATCCGGCGGTACGGCCCCGGACACCGCCGCCGATTGGCGGAATAGCAGCGAAAAGCCCGCAGGCGCGTCGCGGCTATCCCACAACTGCTCCATTGCACGCGCGCTTCTCCCGTTGCTTCGCAACAGGAAGCAAGGAGATGTTCAGCGCCATATCCAATTTATCCACGTTCACCATGGCTATCGAGATGTCGTCGTTGCCGCCGCCGGCGGCTCCATTGCCACCCCCGCCTTCGCGCCTGCGCTGGGCGGTGGTGTTCCTTGCGTGCGCGTTGACCGGCATGGCGATCGGCTTGCTGATATGGCCACGGCATCTTCCGACGGCAACGCCCTTGTTCTGGATCGCGGTGGTGGGCGTGTCGCTTGTCGCCGCATCGACGGTTGTCGTGATCCGTTTCCGCGCCTACGCCGGACTGGAGCGCGCGGCGAAGTCATGGGATGCCAGGCGCGACGCCCACGTTGCCGATGTCTTTCGCGTGGAGAGCCGTCCGATCGTGCTTCTGGCGGGCGCACACCGTTTTTCGCATGACGACGCCGAGAACACGGCGTCGGCCATTGCAGGCGGCGATCTGCTGCTGAAGTCGCAAACGACACCCGACAAGACCACGGCGATCGAAGCGCGGTGGTTCGGTGCGTTGCCATACACGGTGGGTGAAACGCCCGCGGACTACGACGCGGGTCGCCAGCTTGCCGTGCTGGACGACCTGATTGCCAAACTGCTCGATCCGGTCGTGGAGCCGATCGCGATGCTTCCTCCCGCATTGCCGCTCGTTGTGAGATTGCACGTCGCCGCCCCGGCGCTCACGGAAAGCGTCGAAGAGCGCTTTCTGCTGGCATGGCGCCAACGAGAGCTGCGCGACGTCTCTGTCGCCAACGATCCCGAGGCCCCCGGTCTCATGTCGCTCGACGCGTGGCTCGACGCACCGGCTGGCGACGCACGGGACCATGCGACGCTGCTCGTCGTGATCGAATTGCACAGCCTGATGGCAGGACGACCGCCGAAGGGCAGCGCAGAGGCGGGTGTCGCACTGCTCATGGCGCCGGAAGACGTTGCCCGGCGCAGTCGGCTCGAGCCGGTAGCACAGATTCATCGGCCGCGACAAGGCGCCATTGCGACGCTGCGCGACACGTTGGGATTTGCGTTGCAGTGGGGGGAAACGGATGCCGGCGCGATCCAGCATCTGTGGCATTCGGGTTTCGACCGCGTTGGCCAACAGGCATTGCTGAGTGCAACGCGTGCCAGCGGCATCACGCTGATGGCAGAGCAGCGGATATCCGGGGAGCACGATCTCGACCGGACCGTCGGCGATAGCGGCATCGTGGCCGACTGGCTCGCGCTCGCATGCGCGTGCGACTTCGCGCAGACGTTCGGCGGACCGCAACTGGTCGCAAGGCAAAGCGGTCGCGAGTCGATTCTGGGCGTGGTTCGGGCGACGAATCGTCCTTCTTTTCCGGCAAGTCTGTAAATGGATCGCAAATTCTGGTTCGACATACTGCTGATCGGGTTGGTCGCCCTGCTTGCCGGCCTGCTCATCTGGATTGGCGGGCAATGGGGCGTCTTTGCATCGCCCGATGTTCAGGCGTTCGCGTGGCGCGTCCTGGCATCGGCCTCCGGGATCGCGCTGATCGTGGCGATCTGGAGGGCCGTTACGCGCTTCCGGGTCGCGGAGCGGCGCTTGTCGCAATGGCTGAACGACCATCGCGGCGGCACGGGTGGTGGAGCAGACCAACGCGCTCGAGTCGACGTCCTGGATGGGCTGCCATCGGCACTCCGTGCCAGGCACGGCCTTCGGTGGCGCTATCGCCAACCGTGGCTGTTGCTGACAGGCGATGACACGACCATCGGCCGGCTGCTACCCGAACTCGCCGAGCGCGGCTGGCTCCTCACGGACGACGCGGTATTGCTATGGGGGCGCAACGGGCCAGACGGTTGCCTCGACGAAGCGTGGTTGAAGCAGATCCGTCGCTTTCGCCGCGCGCGCCCGCTCGATGCGATCGTGCTGATGCTCGACGACTCGGCACTGCTGCCCGACACGGTCCGCGGCACGAGTCCGTGGGGCCTTCGCCTCGCGCGCATCACGCACCTGTTGTGTTGGTCCGCGCCGGTCTTCGTTCTCGATCTCGCCGGTGACGATCCCTTTCACCACACCGCCACACCCGTCACCGGCTGCGAATTTTCCCGATCCGCCGATGCACCGGCGATCGAGGCCGCGCTGCTCGAATTGCGCAACCGCTTGGCCGACACCAGCGTCGGACAACTGGCGCGCAACGGCGACGACCGCTACGCCGCAGACCTGTCGACCCGGCTCGATACGCGCAGCGGGCCGCTGGCGCGCTGGATCGCAAATCTGTCGGACTGGCAGCGTCGACCTTTACCGGTAGCCGGTGCGTTCTTCTCGCCGTGGCCTGCTGCCGGTACCGAAGGCGCCCAGTATCCACTGTGGCGTTATCTCGCTGAAGCTGCGAAGCGCTCGCCGGGGCGCCGCACAGGAGCGCACCCGATCACGGTGCTATCGGTGATTGCGCTGGCGGCCGTCGGCTTGTGGGGCGCAGGCCTGCTGACCTCCGGCTTGACCAACGCGCGCGAACTCGCGCTCACGAACGATGCGCTCCGTACTTTCAAGCGTGTCGTCGATGCGCCTGCGCGTCTGCGAGCCTTGCTCGCGCTCCAGCAACGTATCGAGTTTTACGAGGCGCGCACACAGCATCCGACGCTCTTCTCTCGCTTCGGCCTGAATCATGATCAGGACGCGCTTACCGCCCTGTGGGCACACTACACGCGCGAAGCGCGTCCTCGGCTCGTCGCCCCTGTGCAGCAGAACATCGAAGCTCAGCTGGTCGATCTGTCCCAGATGCCCACCACCGAGCTTGACGATCAGCTCAGCCGTCTCGCACGCGACGGTCACGCCGCACTCAAGACGTACCTCATGCTGGCCGAGCCGACGCGTGCCGATGCCGCGTTCCTGACGCCGCAGCTCGTCCGATACTGGAGCGGTGGTGCAGGACTGTCGCCGGGCGAAAAACTCGACCTGTCCCAACGGCTGCTGTCGTTCTACGCGCGGCACCTGAGCGCGCATCCCGATTGGCGTCTCGCACCGCGTGACGAGCTCGTTGGCGGCGCTCGCCAGACGCTGCTCGCGGTAATCGGCGTCAAGAACTCGGACGACACGATTTACCAGGGGATTCTCGATTCGGTCGGACACAAATACCCCGACCAGACGCTCGCGTCGTTGACCGCCGGAACCGACACGCGAGGATTGCTGCGGACCTCGGCGAGCGTCCCCGGTGCGTTTACGCGTCAGGCGTGGGACGGCACGATCGAGGCCGCAATCGATGCATCGGCCAAACGCAATGGCGTGACGGCCGACTGGGTGCTCGGAACGGGCGGCGCCAATCGCAACGCGTCGGCGATGACGCCGGACGCGTTGCGAACCGCGCTGCGCGCGCGGTACTTCGCGGATTACGCGGAACATTGGCAAACCTTCATGAACGGCATCGCGTGCGAGCCGGCGCGAACGCTGCCGGCGGCCATCGCGCAGTTGAAGCTGATCGCCGATTCCCGGCAGTCGCCCGTGATCGCACTGATGAAATCGGTCGAATACCAGGGCGGGGCCGGCGCAGTGCGAACCTCGCTGTCCGACACGCTGGTGACCAAAGCGCAGAGCATGCTCGCCAGCAAGGACGACGCGCCGCAAGCGGCAAGCCCCGATCCGGCCGGGCCGTTGGGGGCATCGTTCGGGCCGGTGCTGCGCCTGGTTGCGTCCGGCAATGCTGCCGCGGCCAGCGTCGCCAGTGATCTGAGCCTGCAGCGCTTCACCGAGCGCATCACGATGCTACGCCTGAAGCTGCAGCAGATCGCCGACAGTCAGGACGCCGACAGCGAAGCCCGGCAGGTCGCACAGGCGCTGTTTCAGGGCAGGAGTTCGGAGCTGGCCGATACGCTCG
>NZ_CADFEB010000001.1:0-231577 GCF_902833085.1 Burkholderia ubonensis | reverse complement strand
AACCGGCCCAGGCCAGCCTGAACGACGCGTGGCGGCAGACGATCGTCGCGACCTGGAATCGGTCGTTTGCCGGCCGCTATCCGTTCGCGAACACGGCCAACGATGCGTCGCTGCCCGAACTGGCGCGCTTCCTGCGTCCGCAGGGCGGGCTCGTCGGTTCATTCCTGGCGACCCAGCTTGCGGGCGTGCTGACGCTGCAGGGCGATCAATGGGTGCCGGCGTCGAGCGGCTCAGGCGCGAGTAGTGCGGCACGCACGATCGATCCGGCCTTCCTCAACGCGATCAACATGTTGCAGCGGATCGCCGCTCACCTGCTCGCGCAGGGCGAGCCGCGGTATGCGTTCGATCTCAAGCCCGTACCCACGTCGGGCGTGACCGATACGCGCCTGAGCGTCGATGGTCAGAAACTGCACTACTACAACCAGCAGGAAACGTGGCAGACGCTCACGTGGCCGTCGAACGAGCCGCAGAAAGCCGGCACCCGGCTCGAGTGGCAAACCGAGCGGTCCGGTACGAACCTGAATCTGGAATTCGGCGGACGGTGGGCGCTCGTGCGCCTGCTGGAGCGGGCACAGGTGACCCCGATGGATACGGCCACCTACCTGATTACCTGGCAGGCCGTGCCGCCGGCACCGGCATCCGGATCAGCTACCGCGCAGACGGACGATCACGATGCATTGACGGCGCAGGGGCCGTTGACGTCCGCGCCGTCATCACTCGCGTATCCGCTCACCTACCTGATGCGCACCGACGTGGGCAAGGGGCCGCTCGAACTGCTGTCGCTTCGCGGGTTCGCATTGCCGTCGCGCATTTTCGTGCCCCGGGCTTCCACGCCTCGCGCGGGCGGGGCTGCCTCGCAACCGCCGCCGCTGCCGCCGGGCGCACTCGCGGCAGCTCGCCATGCGTCCGTGCCCGTCCCGGGCGGACCGATGCCGGAATGACACGACAGGACACCGAATGACGAATCCCATCAAGGATAACGAGATCCTGCGCTATTACGAGGCCGAGATGCGCTATCTGCGCGAAGCCGGCCGGGAGTTCGCCCATGCCTTCCCCGATCGGGCCCGCGAGTTGGGCCTTGACCGTGGCGGCGAGCGCGACCCCCATGTGGAACGACTGCTCGAGGGCTTCGCGTTCCTGATGGGGCGACTGCGCCACAAGCTCGACGACGAACTGCCCGAACTGACCGAAGGGCTCGTCAGCATGCTCTGGCCGCACTACCTGCGCATGATTCCGTCGCTGTCGATTCTCGAACTCACGCCGGACATGGGCGCGCTGCAGAAGCACGAGACGCTTGGGGCGGGGCTCGAGGTGACGTCCGGACCGATCTCGACCGGCGGCAATGGGGACGCGGCCGCACACGTCGAATGCGTCTACCGCACCACGCAGCCGATCGACCTCTATCCGATCACGTTGACCGAGGCGGGGGCATGGGCGCGCGAAGACGGTCGTTCAGTGATCCGGCTTCGCCTCGCTATCCAGCCGCAGGCCCAGCGCGAACGGTTGCGTGTGCCGCGCCTGCGGCTGTATCTCGACGCGGATCGACCAGTGGCCCTCGCACTGCATGCTGCGTTGACAGCGAAGCCGCTCGCGATGCACGTGCGCGTCCCGGGTTTCCCGGCGGATCGGCCGGGGTCGTCCCAGGATATGCCGGGTCTGCGGCTGGAGGCGGCTGGTTTCGCGGGCAATGAACGCCTGTGGCCGAAAGCCGACAACGCGTTCGGCGGCTATCAGTTGCTGCTGGAGTACTTCACGTTCCCCGAGAAGTTCATGTTCGTCGACCTGCTCGGGCTCGACATCCAGGCCATTCCCGCGTCCGCTCCCTACGTCGATGTCGAGATCGTGCTGGCAAAGCCCTGGCAGGACGACATGCGCTTCAACGCGGAAAACGTGCGACTGTACTGCACGCCGATCATCAACCTGTTTCCCGTCCAGGCCGATCCGGTCAAGGTCACGCAGTTCGAGACCGAATATCGGGTGCGGGCGCGCGAGCAGCACGGGCCGCTGGTCGACATCTACTCGGTCGACGCGGTGCACGGGATCGAGCGCGGCCGACGCTTCGAATATGTGCCGTTCGCGGCATTCCGTCACCGCGGCGGCATGCTGCGCCATGCGATGCCGGAGCGGTATTTCCACGCGCACGTGCGGCGCGCACCGTCCGGACGGTTCGACACCTGGGTGGTGCTCGGCGGCCATGCCTGGGAAACGGAGCACGCGTTGCCTCAGGAAACACTGTCGCTGTCGGTCACGGGCACCAACGGCATGCTGCCGCGCAAGGCGTTGCGGGAAGCGAGCATCACGCGCATGCGGGCCGGATTCACGAACATCGCGTCGGTGCGCAACCTGACCGCGCCCACGTTACCGGTGTATCCGCCGACAGCCGATCGTTTCCAGTGGCGGGTGCTCTCGCATCTGGCGCCGAATTACCTGTCGCTGCTCGATGCGGAAATCCTGCGCGGGTCGCTGGCCCTGTACGACTGGACCGACGGCGAGTTGAATCGCCGCCGGATCGAGGCGATCCTCGACGTGAGGCATGGGCCGCTGCAAAAGCTCGTGAAGGGTGGGTTGATGCGCGGGGTCGAAATTGCCGTGACGATCGACAGCACGCACTTCGCGGGTGACGGCGATCTCGAGCTGTTCGGCGCCATGCTCAATCGGTTCCTGGGCCTGTATGCGACGGTCAACCTGTACACGAAGCTGGTGATCGTGTCGCAGCCGACCGGCCGGCGCCTCGAATGGCCCGATACGAAGGGTGAAGGAGCGCCGTTTTGAACGCCCCCGCGAATGCGCCCGAGCGCAGCCTGACGACCCTGCCGTCGCCCCGGGCGGACCGTACGTTGCTGCCGGCGCTGCTGAATCAGGCGCACCGGATGAATTTCTATCGCTTCTGCGCGCTGATCGAACTGGCTGCATCAGATGCCGCGCCGCTGGGTACCACCGATTCGCCTGCGACGGATCCGGTCCGCTTCCGGTCTCGTGCGCAGTTGGGATTTCCGGCGCGCGAGATCGATTCGGTCGAATTCGATCTCGACGATCCGGCGATGCCGCCCGCCGTCCGCACGACGTTCCTCGGCCTGTACGGCGTCGACGCACGCATGCCGGCGTATTTCATTGACGAGGTTGCGCAGAACCGCGACGGCGCCGAGCCGCTGTCTGCGTTCCTGGACCTGTTCCACCATCGCATTGCCACGCAGTTCTACCGGATCTGGCGCAAATACCGGTATCCGGCCGGCTTCCGGCCGGATGGCTTCGATACCGTCTCGCGGGGCGTGCTCAGCCTGGTGGGTCTCGGGTTCCGTTCGCTGGACACGCGTGCGCCGGACTGGGGACTTCCACCGGACGTGGGGGCGCGCACGCTGTTGTCGATGCTCGGACTGGCCGCTCAGAAGACGCGCACCGCGGAAGGGCTTGCCGGCGTGCTGCGCCCCGCGATTCCGGACGCCGCCATTGCGGTCGAGGAGTTTCATCCGGTGTGGCGTACCGTCAACGACTTCGAACCGGCGGCGCTCGGCGAGCAATGCTTGCTCGGACGCGGGTTTTACGATCGGGCGAACACACTGCGTATCGTGATCACGCCGCACACGCGCGACGCAGTCGCGGCGCTCGTGCCGGGACAACCGACGTACCGCCAGATCACCGCGTTGCTGCGCTTCTACCTCGGCTACGAAAGCGAAGCGCTGCTGGAGATGCGGGTGCCCCCGGACCTGATGCCCGAGCCGCTGTTGGCGTCCGGTCAGGCGAAGCTGGGTCTGACCACGCAACTGGGCTCCCCGCCCAGGGGGCAAAACGGACGCCCATGCGTGACATCGGTACAGCTGGGCCGCTGGCACGGCGCGACGGAAGCCGTATAAGCCCGATACACCATTCGGCAGGACAACGCGATGCAGGACACGAAATATGGACAAGCAGCGAAAGAACCCTCTCAGGACACCGACCGGGCGAAGCCTGGTCGGGGCAGCGGCCGCCTCGGTCATCCTTGCAACCGCCGGCTGCGGCGTCGGGCAAGCCGTGAAGGACAGCACGGTGGGCGCGGCGAAATGGGTCTTCACGACACAAGTGAAGACGATGAATGTAGACCTCGTCGCCCGGTCGTCGTTAAACGCAAATGCCGCTGGGCAGCCTTTGTCGACGGTCGTGAGGCTCTACCAGTTGAAGGACGCGAAAACTTTCGACCAACTCGACTACACCCAGTTGCAGACCCATGACCTCGACGCGCTCAAGGCGGATTTGCTCGCCACCAAGGATGTGGTGCTTCGCCCCGGTGCGAATGCCAGCGTGAGCGAACCGATGCACCCGGACGCGCATGTGGTGGGCGTCGTGGCGTTCTTCCGTGAGCCGGGGGAGGGGGCAGTCTGGAAGCTGACCATGCCGAAAAAGCAATGGAAGCAGACCGATCCCGTCAAGGTCGAGGTGCGCGACAACGTGCTTGTGCTGCTCGATGCCAAGGATCAGCCCGTCACTCGGGCGGCGCCTCGGCAGAGTGCGCCGGCCGCGACGGCGCCGAAGCCGAAAGCGGTGAGCGCAACCGGGCACACTGGATGAAGGCTGAGCCAGGCATTGGAATGCTGCGATCCAAGCCGATCACGGCAAGCCCAACCAGCACGCACGATTCGATTAGACGAGCGACACCATGACAAAATCGCCGAAACAGCAAAGCCGTTCGACGCCGACGCTTGCGGACATGCAGGCCATTGCGGCCACACGTGGCGGGCGCTGCCTGTCGAAACGGTATGTCAATGCCAAGACGCGGCTGGAATGGGAATGCGCGGAGGGCCATCGCTGGCTCGCGATCCCGCACAGTGTTAAGCGCGGTACGTGGTGCAAGATATGCGCCGTGCAAGCTATGCGCGGGTCGCTGGATGATGTCCAGCGAGCGGCTAAGGCCCGCGGCGGCCGGTGCCTGTCAAAAAATTATGTGAATGCCACTACCCCACTGCTATTTGAGTGCGCGGTCGGCCATCGCTGGTTAACCACACCCGGTGGTATCCACAGCGGAAAATGGTGCTGGCAGTGTTATCGCGAACGGATGCGCCATACGATAGACGAGATGCGTGCGCTGGCGGCAAGCCGCGGCGGCGAGTGCTTGTCAGAAACCTATGACAACCAACTGCAACAATTGCGCTGGCGCTGTGCCCGCGGACATGAATGGGAGTCGCCGGCGATTACCGCAAAGAAGCACTGGTGTCAGCGCTGCTTTCGGGAAGGGCGGCGACTGGGCATCGACAAAATGCGTGACATTGCAGCCCAACGCGGAGGGCACTGTCTGTCGGAAAAGTACGTCTCGACGCACCATCCGCTGGAGTGGCAGTGCAGACTGGGCCACGTCTGGTCAACGAAACCCCAAGTCATACTACGGGGACACTGGTGCCCCCAATGCGCCAATCTGGAACGCAGTACGCGGATGCAAACGCGCTGTAAATATCTACCGGACAGGCAACATGCCGTGCCGCGGGATGCGATGCGAGCCAAATGAGTGCTATGCAGGGCATGGACTTGCCCCTGCATGACCGGACACGCGGTCACGCTTGGGTTGGAGAGTTTGCTTGCTGACGAAACTTGCGCGGCGAGCGGTATTTCAAGGCGCCGTGCAGATGCGACTCGTTGTAATGGTCGAACGCGATGGCCAGGTTCTGCAGCACCGTTCTGGCGTCGGGCTTGGGCATCCACGAAACGTAATCACGCTTCATCGTATTGACGAAGCTCTCGGCCATCCCGTTGCTCCGCACACTTTCGGCGGATAGGCGAAGAACGGGATGCGGGCGGGCATGACGTCGCCGCATTGGGCGGGCGATTTACAACGGCATGGAATATTCGTATCCTCCCTCGCAGCCGAGGGACGGCACGTGTTCGCCAGGAGCGAGCAAAGTCCGTACCGACCGGTATCAAGAACGAGAGCGGTGCGCCGACACATTTCCACCCTGCTTGAGCCAGCGTCGTTGCTGCGCGTCAGCGACGTCGTCGCGCGTTGCCTCGTCATTTCACTGGAATGTCCTGTATGACGACTCGCTTCGCACCGTGGCTGATCGCGATCGGTACCGCCTTCGCGGGCCTCGCCGCGCACGCGGCAGGCACCGCGCACTCGCTTGACCAGGCGCCCGGGAAACTCGATTCGCCCGAGACGCGCGCAGCCTTCGCGCGTGACATGAGCGGCGCGCCCGAAGTGGACGGCTTCGGCACGCGTCTGCCGCCCGGCTTCACGAGGCAGGCGCTGATCACGCAACTCGCACCGGGCCAGGACCCGGCGCGCGTCGTGCTGGTCGGCGCGAAGCCTTGGCCGCAGCGTCCGGGCGCATTTGTCGCGATCGTCTGCGCGGCGCCGAGCGCCGAGCGTGCGGAACAGGTGCTGCGATTTCGTGCACCCAGCGATTGCGACGGCTACCGCGCCGATACCGTGAAGGGCCTCGTCTGGCTTGGCGTATTCGAGCGCGGTCCGGACGGTGCGCCGCGCCTCGTCGCGCGGACCGGGCAACCGCTCGATGTAGCGACCGACTGGAGCAATACGAATCTCGACAATCCCGACAGCCTCGACGATGTGCGGCCCGACGATCGCAAGTTGCGTCCCGAGCAATGGCTGCGCTTCGATCTCGCGCCGTATCTGCTTCGCGCGGGCGATGCGGCGTTCGGTGTGCGCGCAGGCTGGTCGATCCCTTATGCGGGCGGCGGTGCGTCGTTCGAGGCGCTGTACCTGTTCCGGATCGACGGCAACACATTGCGCGTCGTGTTCGCGCAGCCGATGATGTTCTATCGGAACATTGCCGGCGACTGGCATGCCGACGGAACGCGCGATCACGACATCACGGACGGCAGCAACGCGCTGAACGTACTGTCGACGTCGACCGACGGATTTCGCGACTTGCAATTGCGCGAGCGCGGCGGCAAATGGCGCCAGACGTTTGGCTGGTCGGCGCGCGACGGCGAGTATCTGCCTCGCTGAAGCGGCGTCGGCGGTGCGCGGACCGTGATCCGGCTGGACTGTCCCGGGCGTCGACATCCTCCAGCCGCGCCCCGATTGGACTATATTGATCCGTTACCGCACCGCGATCACTCTCAATCCGGGGGGCCACCATGGATTCGAATCCCGCTTCATCGGAACCCATCCTGCAGCGCGAAGCCCGCGACGGCGTCGTCACGCTGCGCCTGAACCGCCCGCAGCAATTCAACGCATTGTCCGAAGCGATGCTCGCGAGCCTGCATGACGCATTCGAATCGCTCGCAGCCGATCCGCACGTGCGCTGCGTGATCCTCGCCGCCGAAGGCAAGGCGTTCTGCGCGGGCCACGACCTGCGCGAGATGCGCGGCAAGCCCGACCTCGACTATTACCGTGCGCTGTTCGCGCAGTGCAGCCGCGTGATGCTCGCGATGCGCGCGCTGCCGGTGCCGGTGATCGCGCGCGTGCACGGCATCGCGACGGCCGCGGGCTGCCAGCTCGTCGCCGCGTGCGATCTCGCGATCGCGGCCGATACCGCGCGCTTCGCGGTGTCCGGCATCAACGTCGGCCTGTTCTGCTCGACCCCGGCCGTCGCGCTGAGCCGCAGCGTCGCGGCGAAGCGCGCGTTCGACATGCTCGTCACCGGGCGTTTCGTCGACGCGGCGACGGCCGCCGCATGGGGCCTCGTCAACGAAGCGGTGCCGGAAGACGCGCTCGACGCCGCGGTCGCGCGCAAGGTCGCCGAGATCGTCGCGAAAAGCCCGGCCGCCGTGCGCTACGGCAAGACGATGTTCTACCGGCAGCGCGAGATGACACTCGACGACGCCTACGCGTATGCGGGCGACGTGATGGCGCGCAACATGATGGAGGAGGACGCGGGCGAGGGCATCGACGCGTTCCTGGAGAAGCGGCCGCCGCGCTGGCGGACCTGATGCCGACGCGCGGCGACGCCGTGCGCCGGAATTACCGCCCGTAGCTGCCGGTGCGCAGCGGCTCGTCCTGCGTTGCCGACGTGCCGGACGTGCTGGACGAGCCGAACGGCTCGACCACGACCGGCACGCGGGGCGCGACCGCGCACATCAGCTCGTAGCCGATCGTGCCGCTCGCTTCGGCGACGTCGTCGACCTTCACCTGATCGCCCCACAGCTCGACGTGCGAACCGATGCCCGCGTTCGGACACGGCGTGAGGTCGACGGTGAGCATGTCCATCGACACGCGGCCGACGACGCGCGTCAGCACGCCGTCCACCGCGATCGGCGTGCCGGTCGGCGCGTGGCGCGGATAGCCGTCCGCATAGCCGCACGCGACGACGCCGACCCGCATCGGCTGGTCGGCCGTGAAGCGGCGGCCGTAGCCGACGGTTTCCTGCGGCGCGAGCGTCTGCACGCCGATGATCCGGCTCGTCAGCGTCATCGACGCCATCAGCGGCGTATCGGCGATGTGGCGCGCCGCGCCGGTCGGCGACGCGCCGTACAGGATCGTGCCGGGGCGCACCCAGTCGCGATGCGCGCGCGGATGCCACAGCACGGCGGCCGAGTTCGACACCGAGCGCTCGCCCGGCATGCCGGCCGTCGCCGCGTCGAACTGGTCGAGCTGCCAGTCGATCTCGCCTTCGTCGGCGTTCGCGAAGTGCATCATCAGCGTGATCGCACCGATCGACGGCGCGCCGGCCGCGCGCTCCCATGCGGCGCGGAATGCGTCGGGCCGGTAGCCGAGCCGGTTCATGCCGGAATTCATCTTGAGCTGGATGTCGATCGGCCGCTGCGGCTTCGCGGCGATCAGCAGGTCGAGCTGCGCGTCGCAGTGGACCGCGACCGTCAGCCGGTGGCGCTCGACCAGCTCGACGTCGGCCGGATCGAAAATCCCTTCGAGCAGCAGCACGGGCTTGTCCCAGCCGAGCGCGCGCACGCGCACCGCTTCGTCGAGGTCGAGCAGCGCGATGCCGTCCGCCGCCGCGAGCCCCGGATAGATCCGCTCGATGCCGTGGCCGTAGGCGTTGGCCTTGACGACCGCCCACACGCGCGACGGCGCGACGCTCCGGCGAATGAATTCGAGGTTGTGGCGAACGGCGGCGGGACGGATGTGGGCGACGATGGGGCGGGGCATGGCGTGGGCTCGGATCGATGGTCGGTCGGTCTGGCGCGGATCGGCGCCAGACCAGCAATGAGCGCTATGTTATTGGGGATTGACCAGTTTGAATTAATGTTTTTGTCGGCAATTTGGTGGAAATTCCGGCGCGCGTGAGCGGCCGAGCGTCCCGTCTAGAAAACCGGTGCGCACTCGCGGCGGGGCGATGCTAAGCTCTCGGCGATCTTGTCATTGAATAATGTAATCATAAACACGGAGGAGGCTTTGATGACGACGTCCCAGCTGTGCCTGTTCATCGTGGCGGTGTTGCCGTTCCCGCTGACGATTCTCGCGAAGGCGAAGAAGGGCTACGACAACCACACGCCGCGCGAATACCTCGCGAAGCTCGAAGGCTGGCGCGCCCGCGCGGCGGCCGCGCACCACAACGCGTGGGAGGCGCTCGCGCTGTTTACGGCCGGCCTCGTCATCGCGTGGCAGTCCGGCGCCAACGCGCATCGCGTCGACCAGCTCGCGATCGCGTTCGTCGTGATCCGCGTCGTCTATTCGCTGCTGTACCTGCTGAACTGGGCCGCGCTGCGCTCGCTCACGTGGTTTGCCGGCATGGCCTGCGTCGTCGGGCTGTTCTTCGCCGGGCCGTGACCGCACGCCGCCCGGTCGACCGGGCGGCCGTTCGCAACGATCGTTTCATCACGCCGCCGTGCCTTCGGGCACGGCGGCGTTTTTTCATTTGCGCACCGTTTCGTCTGAGCGAAGCGCTGCGACGCTCCCGCGCCGAGGCTCGGGTTTTTCTCGATGCAATTGCCTGTTGCGCATTTTTTTGTTGTCGTAGTATCGGCGTTGACAACACATGTTGCACTACGTTCTAATTCGACATCGCATGTTGCGGTGCGGCTTGCTGTCGTCGCTTCACCCGGCCGGGGTGCCGGGTCCATCGCCAATCAATGCGGAGAAATGCCATGAGTCGCCGTTCCTTCCTGAAAACTGCCGTGGTCGTCGCGATGCTCGGCGCAAGCGTCGCGCACGCCGACACGAAGACGCTCGTCGTCGGCACCGACACGTCGTTCATGCCGTTCGAGTTCAAGCAGGGCGACAAGTACGTCGGCTTCGATCTCGACCTGTGGGCGGAGATCGCGAAGGACCAGGGCTGGAAATACACGATCCAGCCGATGGATTTCGCGGGCCTGATCCCGGCGCTGCAGACGCAGAACATCGACGTCGCGCTGTCGGGCATGACCATCAAGGAAGAGCGCAAGAAGGCGATCGACTTCTCCGCGCCGTACTACGACAGCGGCCTCGCCGCGATGGTGCAGACCGGCAACACGACGATCAAGTCGATCGACGACCTGAACGGCAAGGTGATCGCCGCGAAGACGGGCACCGCGACGATCGACTGGATCAAGGCGCACCTGAAGCCGAAGGAGCTCCGCCAGTTCCCGAACATCGACCAGGCGTATCTCGCGCTCGAGGCCGGCCGCGTCGACGCGGCGATGCACGACACGCCGAACGTGCTGTTCTTCGTGAACAACGAAGGCAAGGGCAAGGTGAAGGTCGCGGGCCAGCCGGTCAGCGGCGACAAGTACGGGATCGGCTTCCCGAAGGGCAGCCCGCTCGTCGCGAAGGTCAACGAGGAGCTCGTGAAGATCAAGTCCGACGGCCGCTACGCACAGATCTACAAGAAGTGGTTCGGCGCCGAGCCGCCGAAGATGTGAGCGTGACGGTGCATCATGGCGCGGCCGTGCGGCTGCGCCGGTCTTGAATCGAACGGGGAGCGGCAAGTGAATTTCGATTGGTCAGCGATCTGGACGGCGTTGCCGGACCTGATGGATGGGGTACGGCTGACGGTGTTCATCGCGTTATTCGGGTTATTGGGCGGCTTCGTCGTGGGCATGATCGCAGGCATGTTCCGCGCGTACGGGCCGAAGGCAATGAACGTGCTCGCGCAGGTCTACATCGAGCTGATCCGCGGCACGCCGATCGTCGTGCAGGTGATGTTCCTGTATTTCGCGCTGCCGCTGCTCGCGCACATCCGCATCGACGGGCTGACGGCCGCGATCATCGCGATCACCGTGAACTCCGGCGCGTATCTCGCGGAAGTGGTGCGCGGCGCGCTGCTGTCGATTCCGAAGGGATTGACGGAAGCGGGGCTCGCGATGGGGCTGTCGATGCCGCGCGTGCTGCTGAAGGTGGTCGGGCCGCTCGCGTTCCGGCGGCTGATTCCGCCGCTCGGCAACCAGTGCATCGTGAGCCTGAAGGACACGTCGCTGTTCATCGTGATCGGCGTCGGCGAGCTGACGCGCAAGGGGCAGGAAATCATCGCGGGCAATTTCCAGGCAGTCGAGATCTGGACCGCGGTGGCGGCCATCTACCTGATGCTGACGGGCGCGATGACGCTGACGCTGCGCGTGGTCGAGAAACGGATGAAAATCTTATGAGCATGATCGAATTCCAGAACGTGTCGAAGAGCTTCGGCCACGTGCCGGTGCTGAAGAACATCGACCTGAAGATCGACGCAGGCGAGGTGGTGGTCGTGATCGGCCCGTCGGGCTCGGGCAAGTCGACGATGCTGCGCTGTATCAACGCGCTCGAGAAGATCACGTCCGGCGATCTGCTCGTCGACGGCCAGAGCGTGCGCGGCCACGCGGCGACGATCCGCAACATCCGGCTCGAGGCCGGGATGGTGTTCCAGCAGTTCAACCTGTTCCCGCAGATGACCGCGCTCGAGAACGTGATGTTCGGGCCGATGCAGGTGCGCGGCGCATCGCGCGCCGACGCGCGCGACCAGGCGATGGCGCTGCTCGACAAGGTCGGCCTCGAATCGCGCGCGAATCATTACCCGTCCGAGCTGTCGGGCGGCCAGCAGCAGCGCGTCGCGATCGCGCGCGCGCTCGCGATCCGGCCCCGGCTGATGCTGTTCGACGAGCCGACTTCCGCGCTCGATCCGGAACTGCGCCACGAAGTGCTGAAAGTGATGCAGGATCTCGCCAACGAAGGCATGACGATGATCGTCGTCACGCACGAGATCGGCTTCGCGAAGCGGGTCGGCACGCGGCTGCTGTTCATGGATCAGGGCGGCATCGCCGAGGACGGCCACCCGGCCGACCTGATCGACCGGCCGCCGACGCCGCGCCTGAAGGAATTCCTGAAACACGTGTCCTGAGCACGACCCTGACGTCCGACATGCAGCTCTCCCTTTCTCCCGTCATCGCCGGCACGCCGTTCGACATCGGCGTGCGTCTCGGCGAACTCGCGCGGCCGGTGTTCGACGCGTACATGCAGCAGAGCAGTGCGTGGCAGGCGGTCAGCCGCTGGCGCGGCCATCCGTTCGTACACGCGTTGCGGCAGGCGGCGCTCGCCGCGTATCCCGATCTCGTCGCGGAGCTCGACGGGATCGCGGCCGGCCTCGGCTGGCCGGCGGAAGACGTCTTTCTGTGGAATTGCCGCGGCGAGCTGATCCACAACGCGCCGGACGGCTGCACGACGCTCGCCGCGCGCGGCGCGGACGGCACGCGCTGGATCGCGCACAACGAAGACGGCGACCCGTTCCTGCGCGAGCGCTGCCTGCTCGTCGACGTGCGGCCCGCGGGCAAGCCCGGTTTCATCAGCTTCTATTACCCGGGCTCGCTGCCGGGCCACACGTTCGCCGCGAATCGCGCGGGCATCGCGCAGGCGATCAACAATTTGCGTATCAAGACGCCGGCCGCCGGCGTGCCGCGGATGATTCTCGCGCGCGCGGTGCTCGATGCGACGTCGCTCGACGCGGCCGTCGACGTGCTGCGCACGCATGCGCGGGCGAGCGGCTTTCATCACACGCTCGGCGCGACGGACGACGCGCGGCTGCTGAGCATCGAGGCGAGCGTCGCGCGCTGCTCGGTCGTCGACGTCGCGCGGCTGTCCGGCCATGCGAATCACATGGTGCATGCGGGCTGCGACGCGGAGGCCCAGATCGTCACGCAGTCGTCGGCGGATCGGCAGCGGCGCGTCGACGCGCTCACGCCCGGCATCGATGCGATCGACGAGCGCGCGTTGCTGAACGTGCTCGGCGATCGTGCGCCTGAAGGCCTGCCGATCTATCGCGACGATCCGCACGATCCCGACGACGAGAACACGCTTGCGACCGCGGTGTTCGCGATCGGCGCAGCGGGCATCGACATGACAGTCCACCAACACGGCACGCAGCGTTTCGCGACGCGCATCGTGCCGGACAGGCGCGCGACAGACGCGTCCTGAACCATGAGGCAACGCATGACAACCGTTTTCCATCGCGCCCCGCGCGCGACACTCCCGGTCGCCGTCGCCGGCGACGGCATCGAGATCATCGACTCGACCGGCAAGCGCTACATCGACGCATGCGGCGGCGCCGCCGTGTCGTGCCTCGGGCACAGCAACCAGCGCGTGATCGACGCGATCAAGCGCCAGGCGCAGCAACTGCCGTACGCGCACACGTCGTTCTTCACCACCGACGTCGCCGAGGAACTGGCCGACCGGCTCGTCGACGCCGCGCCGGCGGGGCTCGACCATGTGTATTTCGTGTCGGGCGGCTCGGAGGCGATCGAGGCGGCGCTCAAGCTCGCGCGCCAGTATTTCGTCGAGAAGGGCGAGCCGCAGCGGCGTCACTTCATCGCGCGCCGGCAGAGCTATCACGGCAATACGCTCGGCGCGCTCGCGATCGGCGGCAACGCATGGCGGCGCGAGCCGTTCCTGCCGATCCTGATCGAAGCGCATCACGTGAGCCCGTGCTACGCGTATCGCGAGCAGCGCGCGGATGAAACCGAGGAGGCGTTCGCGCAGCGTCTCGCCGACGAACTCGAGCAGAAGATTCTCGAACTCGGCGCGGACAGCGTTGCCGCGTTCGTCGCGGAGACGGTGGTCGGCGCGACGGCCGGCGCGGTGCCGCCGGTGCGCACGTACCTGAAGAAGATTCGCGCGGTGTGCGACAAGTACGGCGTGCTGCTGATCCTCGACGAGATCATGTCGGGGATGGGGCGCACCGGCTACCTGTTCGCGTGCGAGGAAGACGGCGTCGCGCCGGACCTGCTGACGATCGCGAAGGGGCTCGGCGCGGGCTACCAGCCGATCGGCGCGACCCTCGTCAGCGACGAGATCTACCGGACGATCGTCGGCGGGTCGGGCTTCTTCCAGCACGGTCATACGTATATCGGCCATGCGACCGCCTGCGCGGCGGCGCTCGAAGTGCAGCGCGTGATCGCGGAAGAACGCCTGCTCGACAACGTGAAGGCGCGCGGCGAGCAACTGCGTGCGCTGTTGCGCGAGCGTTATGCGCAGCATCCTTATATCGGCGACGTGCGCGGGCGCGGGCTGTTCGTCGGCGTCGAACTCGTGCGCGATCGCGCGAGCAAGGCGGCGTTCGATCCGGCGCTGAAGCTGAACGCGGTGATCAAGCGCGAGGCGATGCAGCGCGGTTTGATGGTGTATCCGATGGGCGGTACGATCGACGGACGCCAGGGCGACCACGTGCTGCTCGCGCCGCCGTTCATCTGCACCGAGCAGCAGATCGACACGATCGTCGAGCGCCTGGCGGGCGCGATCGACGCGGCGGTGGCGGCGGTCGGCGCATGACCGATTCAGCGAACGGACACACGATGACTTCGAGACTTCCCCCATTCGACCCCGCATCCGCGACCGATGCGCAGAAGGCGGTGCTGGCCGAGATTCTCAGCGGCCCGCGCGGCAACCTGAACGGCCCGTTCCTCGGCTGGATCGCGAGCCCCGAGCTGGCGCAGCATGCGCAGCGGCTTGGCGCGTTCTGCCGGTATCGCACCGGCTTGCCGCTGCGCCTGTCGGAGCTCGCGATCCTCGTCACCGCCGCGCGCTGGCGCTCGCAGGCGGAATGGCACATTCATCATCCGATCGCGCTCGATGCCGGCCTGCCGGCCGCGACCGCCGAGGCGATCCGCGACGGCGTCGAACCGATGTTCGAGTCGGACGACGATGCGCTGGTCTACGCGTTCGCGAGCGAGCTGTACGATGCGCGGCGCGTCAGCGACGCGACGTTCGCACGCGCGGAGGAGCGCTTCGGCCACGAGGTGGTCGTCAATCTCGTCGCGCTGCTCGGCTATTACGCGCTCGTCGCGATGACGCTCAATACGTTCGGCATGCGCGCGGAAGGGCAGACGGAATTGCCGTTTCCGGAGTAAGCGGCGCTTGCGCGATATCCGGCACCGACCCCATGAGCGCGTTGGGGTCGGCATCAATGCAACCAAATGTATTCGTCGGATATGACGCGCCGGCGGTCGTTTATCATCGATCGTTCACTTCGATTGACGACCGGTGAGCGAAGCATGACGAATACCCGTAGGAAAGTGATGATCGCCGGGGGGCTGCTGGTGGTCGCGACCAGCGTGTCGTACCTGATGCTCCTCAGGGCGGACCACCGTGCGATAGCGGAAGCCGGCTTCGGCGATGCCGCGCCGGCCGCACCAGCCGCACCAGCGCAAGTGGCCGAACCCCGAGCGGGCGACGATCACGCGGTGCAGGGCAGCATCGGGCAACCGGCGTCTGCCCCCGCAACCGCGACGCATGCCGACGCGGCGCCGCAACAGCCGCCTGTCGCCGTGAGCGCGGTACCGCCGCCACCACCCGTGAGCGCCGTGCCGCCGCCACCGCCGGCACCCGTGAGCCTTCTGCAGAAGCCGCCGCCTGCGCCACCACCCGAGCAGCCGCCTGCGCGCATGAGCGCGACGCTCGTACCCGGGCAGGCAGCTCCGAAAGTCAGCGAAAAACCCCAGCCTCCGGTCCAGCCGAGCGAGCCGCCGTCCGCCGCCGTCGCGTCGGTCGATGCGCAGAAGTCGGCCGCTTCGCCCGCGAATCCGGCGCAACACGCGTCGCGTCAGCGCGACGGCCTCGAGCGTCACGCCGCGACGAATTCGGCCAGGACCTCTGAGACGCCCGAGACCGCCGCGCTGATCAGGGAGTCGGCGAAGCTCGACCCGTCGTTGCCGGCGCCGCAACTTCCGGTGGGTGCAGGCACCGGCGCAGGCGCGGACCGGCACGGCTCGTCCACGGGTTCGAACGCCGTCGCCGCTGCGATGACCGAGCGGCTCGTCAGGGAATCGAGCAGTTTCAAGCCGTCTTCTTCCCCGCCAAAGGACAATCCTGCCGCAACCCAGTGATCCGGGCAGCACAAAAAAAGGACCCCGCACGCTGACCAGAGCATGCGGGGCCAAGAGAGACAACCTTGGGTATGACGGGTATTACGCGGCGACCGCCTCCTCGACGGCCGGCTTCGCGTCGACGGCCGCGACGTCCTGCCGGATCAGGTGGTCGAACGCGGCGAGCGATGCCTTCGCGCCTTCGCCGACCGCGATCACGATCTGCTTGAACGGCGCCGTCGTCACGTCGCCGGCCGCGAACACGCCGGGCACCGACGTCGCGCCGCGCGCATCGACGACGATCTCGCCGTGCTTCGACAGCTCGACCGTGCCCTTCAGCCATTCGGTGTTCGGCACGAGGCCGATCTGCACGAACACGCCTTCGAGATCGATGCGCTTCACGTCGCCGCTGCGCAGGTCCTTGTAGACGAGGCCGTCGAGCTTGCTGCCGTCGCCGGTCAGTTCCATCGTCTGCGCCTGGGTGACGATCGTCACGTTCGGCAGGCTGCGCAGCTTGCGCTGCAGCACTTCGTCCGCGCGCAGTTGTGCGCCGTATTCGATCAGCGTGACCGCCTTCACGATGCCCGCGAGATCGATCGCGGCCTCGACGCCCGAGTTGCCGCCGCCGACCACCGCGACGCGCTTGCCCTTGAACAGCGGGCCGTCGCAGTGCGGGCAGTACGCGACGCCGCGGTTGCGGTATTCGCGCTCGCCGGGCACGTTGATTTCGCGCCAGCGCGCGCCGGTTGCGAGGACGATCGTCTTCGCCTTCAGCACCGCGCCGTTCGCGAGGCGGATCTGGTGCACCGCGCCGGGAATCAGCACTTCCGCGCGCTGTACGTCCATCACGTCGACGTCGTACTGCTTCACGTGCTGTTCGAGCGCGGTCGCGAACTTCGGCCCTTCGGTTTCCTGCACCGACACGAAGTTCTCGATTGCCATCGTGTCGAGCACCTGGCCGCCGAAGCGCTCGGCGACGACGCCGGTCGCGATGCCCTTGCGCGCCGAATAGATCGCGGCTGCCGCGCCCGCCGGGCCGCCGCCGACGATCAGCGTGTCGAACACCGGCTTGTTCTCGAGCGCCTTCGCGGCGCGTGCGCTTGCGCCGGTGTCGAGCTTCGCGAGGATTTCCTTCACGCTGCTGCGGCCCTGGCCGAACGATTCGCCGTTCAGGAACATCGTCGGCACCGCCATGATCTGGCGCGCTTCGACTTCGTTCTGGAACAGCGCGCCGTCGATCGCGACGTGGCGGATGCGCGGGTTGATCAGCGACATCACGTTCAGCGCCTGCACGACTTCCGGGCAGTTCTGGCACGACAGCGAGAAATACGTCTCGAACGCGTAGTCGCCGTCGAGCGCGCGGATCTGCTCGATCACATCGTCGTCGAGCTTGACCGGATGGCCGCCCGTCTGCAGCAGCGCGAGCACGAGCGACGTGAATTCATGGCCCATCGGAATCCCGGCGAAGCGGATGCCCGCGGGCTTGCCCGGTTCGCCGATCGAGAACGACGGCTTGCGCTCGGTGTCGCCGCGGCGTTCGATCACCGTCACACGCGTCGTCAGCGACGCAATCTCGTTGAGCAGCGCGAGCAGTTCCTGCGACTTCGCGCCGTCGTCGAGCGACGCGACGAGCTCGATCGGGCGCGTGATCTTTTCCAGGTACGCTTTGAGTTGGTTCTTGAGATTGGCGTCGAGCATGGCGTTTCGGATTCCGTATTGATGATTCTGTTCGGGCACGTCGTGCCGGAGGGGAGGGCGGGCCGCGCGATGCGGCGGCCGGCCGATGCGCGCCTCGCATGAGGCGCGCGGGGCGTGTCGTCAGATCTTGCCGATCAGGTCGAGCGACGGCGTCAGCGTCTCGGCGCCCGGGGTCCACTTGGCCGGGCACACTTCACCCGGGTGCGCGGCGATGTATTGCGCGGCCTGCACCTTGCGCAGCAGCTCGCCCGCATCGCGGCCGATGCCGTTGTCGTGGATCTCGCACAGCTTGATCTCGCCTTCCGGGTTGATCACGAAGGTGCCGCGCAGCGCCATCCCTTCTTCCTCGATCAGCACGTCGAAGTTGCGCGACAGCGTGAGCGTCGGGTCGCCGATCATCGGGTACTTGATCTTGCCGATCGTGTCCGACGTGTCGTGCCAGGCCTTGTGCGTGAAGTGCGTGTCGGTCGACACCGCGTAGATTTCGACACCCAGCTTCTGGAATTCCGCGTAGCGGTCGGCGAGGTCGCCCAGCTCGGTCGGGCAGACGAACGTGAAGTCGGCCGGGTAGAACACGACGACGGACCACTTGCCCTTGAGGTTCTCGTCGGAGACGGGCACGAAATCGCCGTTGTGGTATGCGGTTGCCTTGAACGGCTTGATTTGGGTGTTGATGATCGGCATCTGGGTTTCCTTGCTCGTTGCGGTGTTGAATTAACGAGTCGCCAGTATCCGGGTTCACCCTGAGTTTGTGAAATTGCTTGTTTCAATCCCCGGGATCGTGAATTCCTATCTGCATGCGCCGGTGTGCGCAGGAGATGCGAAGGGCGCGGCGGATTGTCGCAGCGCAAGCCCGTTATTAGCGTGAACAGGCCCTATCGTTTCGGCGCGTCGCCGTAGAACTGCTCGATCAGCTCCTCGAGCAGGTAGCGGTGGTGCGCCGACAGCGTCTCGATCTTCGACGCCAGCTCGATCGTCTCGGGCGTCGGCGGATAGTGCTCGTCGCGCGGCAGCGGCGGCGGCGTCATGCACGACGCGACGCTCGGCGGCGGGCCGTAGCGCAGCCAGTGCAGGTCGACGCGCAGCCACGTCGCGAGCGTGCGAAGTTTGTCCGGCGTCGGGATCGTGCGCCCGGTCATCCATTTGTGCACGGTCTGCGTCGACACCGGATGCGCGCCATGGTGGCGGAGATTGAAGTGCCGCGCCAGATCCGTCGCGCCCGCGACTTTCTGTGGACCGCGTCGCAGTGCGAATTTCAGGCGTTCGCTGAACGCCGCTTTTTCTTCGGGTGTCGGCATGGCGCGATTGTGCATTTTGGCCGACACGCGCCGGGCAACCGGTCGGGTGAGATGTATCCCGCCGGCGTCGCCGCGCACGACGATGCGCGAACCAACCGGCCCGTGCCGCCTCGCCCGGGCCATCCGACGGATTTCAACCGGCGGGCGCATTTGAGACATTGAACGGGCGGGCAGTGCTGCCGCCTCGACCGAAAGCGCGACCCGACGCGCGTCGTCCTGAAGCCCGTTCGACCTGAACGGATCGGCGCATCGTGCGCAACGTCCGATTTCTCTTCTTTGCGATATGAACCACGTTCCCGGACGCGTCGCCCGTGTTCTGCTGGCATGGGCCCGTGACGCGATGCATTCCTGTTGGCCGGCCCGCGTGCCTGCGGGCTGGTTGCTCGGCGCGCTCGTCGTCGCGCTGTTCGCCGGCCCGGCGCACTCGCGCGATGCGCAGGCATCGGCGCCGGTCGCGGCGACGCCTCCGGCCGCGACGCCGGCCGGACTCGTGCAGATGCCCGACGGCAGGCTGCTCGCGCCGGAATTCGCGCGCATCGTCACGCGGGGCGAACTCGTCGTCGCGGTGCTCGGCGTCGACCAGCCGCCGTTCTTCGAGTCGCGCAACGGCGAATTGGCCGGCGTCGACATCGACCTCGCGAACGAGATCGCGAAAAAGCTCGGCGTGGCGGTGCGTTTCGACCGCGAGGCCGCCACGTTCGACGGCGTCGTGCAACTGCTCGCGACGGGGCGTGCCGATCTCGCCGTCAGCAAGCTGTCGCGCACGCTGCCGCGCGCGCAGGTCATCCGCTTCAGCACGCCGTACGTGAGCCTGAAGCGTGCGCTGCTGTTCAATCGCGTCCGGTTCGCCGAGCTTGCGAGGGGGCGCCCCGTGCCGGAGGTCGTGCGCGACTACGACGGCACGATCGGCATCGTGGCGGGCTCGGCCTACGCGGACTACGTGCAGACCGACTTTCCGAAAGCGCGGATCCGCACCTACTCGAGCTGGAGCGCGGTGCTGGATGCGCTGAACGCCGGCGCCGTATCGGCGACCTATCGCGACGAGCTCGCCATCAAGCGCGTGATGAAAGAGCAGCCGACAGCGCCGATTCGCCTGCGCGTGGCGACGCTCGCCGATCTCAACGATGCGCTCGCGATCGGCGTGCGCGTCTCCGATCCGACGCTGCTGGCTTTCGTCAACCAGTTCCTGGAGGACCGTGGCAGACGGTTCGACGTGAAGTCGCTGCTCAATGCGACGAGTCGCTGACATGGACATCAAAAAATGAAAACGACAACCCGTTCCCAATGGCTTCATGCTTTCGCCGTCAATCCGTGGACCGTGTTCGGCAGCCTCGCGCTCGGCGTGATGGCCGGCATGCTGCTGCCGGAAGCCGCGCCGAAATTCGCGTTCGTCGGGGACATTTACGTCGGCCTGCTGAAGATGACGGCGCTGCCGTTCATGGTGGCGGCCGTGATCTTCAGCCTGCAGCGGCTGATGCGCGACGGCAGCGCGGCGGATCTCGTCGGGCGCGTGATGGTGATGTTCGTCGGCGTGTCGGTGTTCGTCGTCGTCGTCGGGGCGGTCGTGCTGCTCGCGATGCGGCCGGGCGAGCACCTGTCGAACGACACGCTCAGGGCCTTCGGCGCGATGGTCGGCAGCGACGGCGCGGCGAGCGACACCGTGATGAGCCTGTACGGCGCCGATCCGTCGGAGAAGACCTCCGGTTTCGCCGACATGGTGATCGCGCTCGTGCCGGGCAACTTCTTCGCCGCGCTGGCGAACGGGGATACGCTGAAAGCGCTCGTCTTCTCGTTGTTCTTCGGCTTCGCGGCCGGGCGGGTCCCCGCGAGCGCGTCGACGGCGCTCGCCCAGTCGCTGGAGACGGTCTACTTCACGTGCCAGAAGCTCATGCACTGGCTCGCCTATCCGACGCCGGTCGTGCTGTTCTGCATGGGCGCCGCGCACATCGGCACGTCCGGCATCGGGCCGCTCGAAGCGATGATCCGCTTCGTCGCGGCGTTCCTTGTCGTGTCGGCGTTGCTGATCGGGGCGGCGGTCGTCGTGATCTGGAAGCGCTCGGGGCGCACGCTGGCCGTGACGCTCGCCGAGCTGCGCATCCCGTTCGCGCTCGCGCTTGCCACCCGCAGCAGCATGGCCTGCATGCCGGGGATGATCCAGTGTCTCGTCGACGGGTTCGGCTTTGCCCGCGCGCGCGTCGAGCTGCTCGTGCCGTTGACCGTATCGCTGCTGCGCGTCGGCCCGATGGTCTATTACGCCAGCGCGACGCTGTTCATCGCGCAGCTCTACGAGCGTCCCCTCGATGCGGGCGAGCTCGGGCTCGTGCTGCTCGCGTCGGTGCTCGCCGGTTTTGCGTCGGCGGGCACGTCGGGCCTCGTGACCGTGTCGCTGGCCGGCATGACGTGCGCGTATCTGCATCTGCCGTTCGAGGCCGCGTTCGTGCTGTTCGCCGCGGTCGATCCGGTTTGCGAGATGCTGCGGACCCTGTTGCTGGTGATCGGCAATGCGGCCGTCGTTTCGTTCATCTGTTCGCGGCCGTCGCGAAACTAGGAGACGACTCATGGCACTCATCGGCGTTCTAGGCGGAATGGGGCCGCTCGCCACGGTCGACTTCATGCACCGCGTGATGCAGCTGACGCGCGCACGCTGCGATCAGGAGCATCTGTCGATGATCGTCGCGAACCTGACGCATACGCCCGATCGCTCGCGCGCGATCGTCGCCGGCGGCGTCGACCCGTTGCCGGCGCTGCTCGACGGCATCGACCTGCTGAACCGGTGCGGCGCCGGCGTGATCGTGATCCCGTGCAATTCGGCGCATCACTGGTACGCGCAGATGGCCGAACGGAGCGACGCGCCGATCCTGCATATCGTCGACGCGGCGGTGGCCGCGTTGCCGGCGGGCATCCGGCGGGTCGCGGTGCTCGCGACGGGCGGCGCGCTCGTGTCCGGGTTCTATCAGGCGTCGCTGCGCTCGCGCGGCATCGAGCCGGTGATGCCGGCCGCGGCCGCCCAGCGCGACATCGCCGCATGCATCGAGGCCGTCAAGGCAACGCAGATCGAAGCCGCCGCCGGGCATCTGTCGCGGGCGCTGGCGACGCTCGAGCGGCGCAAGGTTTCCGTCGCTGTGATGGGCTGCACGGAGATTCCGATCGCGGCGCGCGCGTTGCGCAACGCGAGGGTCATGCTCATCGACAGCACGCAGGAACTGGCGCGCGCGACGGTCGCCTATGCGGTCGAACGAGGCTGGGGCAGGGCGATGTAGACGACGATGCCAAGGGCGCCCGGCATCACGCCGCCGCCATGTGCCTCAACCACGCCGCGAGCCGCCCGGCGCCATCCGGCAAGTCCGTGTCCTCCCGCGTGCACAGGTAGTAGTCGCGCCCGTCGTCGAGCACGTGATCGAACAGCCGCACGAGCTCGCCGCTCGCCAGCTCGCGTTCGACGAGCGGCGCGCGCAGCAGCGCGACGCCGAGATCCGCGCGCGCCGCGCTCAGCGTGAGCTGGCCGTCCTCGAACATCGGGCCGACCGCGTGCGAAACGTGCCGCACGCCTGCGCCCTGCAGCCAGTTGACCCACGCGCTGCGATCCTCGTCGTGCACGAGCGGCGCGTGCGCGAGATCGGCCGGGGTGCGGAACGGCCCGTGACGCTCGAGGAACGACGGGCTGCACATCGGCGTCATCGCGCCCGGCAGCAGGCGCTCGCAGCGATAGCCGGGCCAGTCGCCGGTGCCGAAGCGGATCGACAGGTCCGACGCATCGCTTCGGTAGTTGCGGTGGTGCGCATACAGCACGGTCACGTCGACGTCGGTGTTCTCCGCGAGGAACGCATGCAGGCGCGGGATGAACCAGCCGATGCCGAACAGCGGGATCAGGCTGATCGTGATCTGCCGCAGCGACGAGCGGTCGCGCACGAAGCGCGTCGCGCTGCGCAGCACCGAGAACGCGGCGCTGATCGACCGGTAGTAGTCGCGGCCTTCGTCGGTAAGCGCGAGCAGGCGCCCGTCGCGCACGGTCAGCGGCGTCTGGATGAACGCGTCGAGCAACTGCAGCTGGTGGCTGACCGCGGACGGCGTGATGTCGAGCTCGGCCGCCGCCGCGGTGACCGAGCCGAGGCGCGCGAACGCCTCGAACGCGCGGACGGCGCGCAGCGGCGGATCGTGTGGCAATTGTTCGATATTTTTCATGTGTCAAATTTTATCGAAAAGTCGGGGTAAGCGACAAGCTGAAAATAGCTTGTGTTTACAGGGTGTTGCGCTATTGTGTCGGGAATGGCATAAGCATCCAACAATTGGATATTTGGGGTGTGGAAGCCGATTATTTAATATTTTTCATGTTTTCCCGATTCACTCCCGGTTCCCACATGAAAATCTCCTTCGTTCCCGCCAGCCTCGCGTGGTCCGCGGCTGCCCTGATCGCTTCCACGCCCGCCGTCGCGCAATCCGCGCCGCAGACGATCCTGATCGGCCTCGCGGCGCCGCTGACCGGCCCGTCCGCGCGGATCGGCAAGGACCTGCAGAACGGCGCGCAGCTCGCGATCGACGACGCGAACGCGAAGCACCCGAGCATCGGCGGCAAGCCGGTGGTCTACAAGCTCGTCGCGGCGGACGACCAGTCCGACCCGCGCACCGCCGTCGCGGTGGCGCAGCAGCTCGTCGACAAGCACGTGATCGGCGTGGTCGGCCACTGGAACACCGGCTGCAGCGTGCCCGCGTCGCGCGTCTATCGCGACGCCGGGATTGCGCAGATCGCACCCGCGTCGACCGGTCATCAATACACGCAGCAGGGCTACGCGACGGCGTTCCGCATCATGGGTCACGACGATGCGGGCGGCAACTTCACGGGTGCCTACGCGGTGAAGACGCTGAAGGCGAAGCGCATCGCGGTGATCGACGATCGCACGTCGTTCGGCGCGGGCCTGGCCGACCAGTTCATCAAGGGCGTCGAGGCGAGCGGCGGCGCGATCGTCGATCGCCAGTACGTGAACGACAAGACGACCGATTTCAGCGGCGTGCTGACCGCGATCAAGGGCAAGCGCGCGGATCTCGTGTTCTTCGGCGGCCTCGACGCGCAGGCCGCGCCGCTCGCGCGGCGCATGCGCCAGCTCGGCGTGAATGCGCCGCTGCTCGGCGCGGGCGGCTTCGTGAGCCAGACCTTCCTGTCGCTCGCGGGCAAGGACGGTGAGGGCGTCACCGCGCTCGAACCGGGCCTGCCGCTCGCGCGCATGCCGGGCGGCAGCGCGTTCGATGCGCAGTACCAGTCGCGCTACCACGCGCCGATCGAGCTGCACGCGCCGTTCGCGTACGACGCGGCCGCGACGCTGATCGCCGCGACGCAAAAGGCCGGCACGACACAGCCGGCGAAGCTGGTCGCCGCGGTGCGCGCGATCGACCGGCCGGGCGTGACGGGCCGGATCGCGTTCGACGACGCGGGCAACCTGAAGAACCCCGCGTTCACGATCTACCAGGTGCGCGGCGGCAAGTGGACCGTCGTCGACGTGCTCGGCGGCGCGCGCGCCGCGTCCAAATGACCTCATGGAGACCTCGACAATGACCGAACCCACCCAGGCTCCGGCCGCCGCGCCGGACGACACGCGCCTCGGCATACTCGCGCGGCGCCGCATCGAGGCGGAAATCATCAAGCCGATCTACGAGATCATGAAGCGCGAGTTCGGCATCGAGCGTGCGCAGGCGGTGATCGCGGAAGCGGTGCGCGGCGCGGCCGTCGACGCGGGGCGCACGTTCGCCGCGCAGGAACCGGGCGGCACGAGCGTAAAGTCGTTCGTCGCGCTGCAGGTGCTGTGGGAGAAGGACGACGCGCTCGACGTCGAGGTGCGCCGCGAGGACGACGCGCATTTCGACTACGACGTGAACCGCTGCAGCTATGCGGAGATGTATCACGCGATGGGGCTCGGCGAAATCGGCCATCTGCTGAGCTGCGCACGCGACAGCTATTTCATCCAGGGCTACGATCCGCGCATCGCGCTCACGCGCACCACCACGATCATGCAGGGCGGCAAGCGCTGCGATTTCCGCTATCGGCTGACGGATGCGGCGCGCGGCGGCGAGCAGGGAGCGGGCGATGCGGCGTGACGACAACCTGCGCGTACCGCGCGTGAACGGCGAGCGGCTGTGGGCGTCGCTCGAACGGATGGCGCAGATCGGCGCGACGCCGAAGGGCGGCGTGTGCCGGCTCGCGCTGACGGACCTCGACCGCGAATCGCGCGACCTGTTCGTGCAATGGGCGCGCGACGCCGGCTGCACGGTGCGGGTCGACCGGATGGGCAACGTGTTCGCGCGCCGCGCGGGCCGCAACCCGGACGCCGCGCCGGTGATGACCGGCTCGCATGCCGATTCGCAGCCGACCGGCGGCCGCTACGACGGCATCTACGGCGTGCTCGGCGGGCTCGAAGTGGTGCGCGCGCTGAACGATGCGGGCATCGAGACCGGGCGGCCGATCGACGTGGTGATCTGGACCAACGAGGAAGGCTCGCGCTTCGCGCCGGCGATCGTCGCGGCCGGCGTGTTCGCGGGCGTCTATACGCTCGACTACGGGCTGTCGCGCACCGACGCCGCGGGCAAGACGATCGGCGAGGAGCTCGCGCGGATCGGCTATGCGGGCGGCGAGCCGGTCGGCGGCTATCCGGTGCACGCGGCCTACGAGCTGCATATCGAGCAGGGCGCGATTCTCGAGCGCGCGGGCAAGACGATCGGCGTCGTGACGGCCGGGCAAGGGCAGCGCTGGTACGAGGTGACGCTGACCGGCGTCGACGCGCACGCGGGCACGACGCCGATGGAATTCCGCCGCGACGCGCTGGTCGGCGCCGCGCGGATGATCGCATTCGTCGACGCGCTGGGCCGCCGTCATGCGCCGCATGCGCGCGCGACGGTCGGGATGATCGACGCGCGCCCGAACTCGCGCAACACGGTGCCGGGCGGGTGCTTTTTCACGGTCGAATTCCGGCATCCGGACGACGCGGTGCTCGACGCGCTGGACGCCGCGCTGCGCGCGGAACTCGCGCGCGTGGCGGGCGAGGCCGGCCTCGGCGCGCAGATCGAGCAGATCTTCAAATATCCGCCGGTGCCGTTCGCGCCGGCCTGCATCGACGCGGTGCGCGACGCGGCCGACGCGCTCGGACTGCCGCACATGGACATCGTGTCCGGCGCGGGCCATGACGCGTGCTATATCGCGCGCGTCGCGCCGACCGGGATGATCTTCGTGCCGTGCGTCGACGGGTTGAGCCACAACGAGGCCGAGGCGATCACGCCAGAGTGGGCGGCGGCCGGTGCGGACGTGCTGCTGCGCGCGGTGCTGCAAAGCGCGCAGGAAGCGGGCGATTGATGGTGCAGGGGCGGCGGCATCCTGCGCGCGCCGCTCCGTCATCGACCGGTGGAACAGGGTTCGCCCGGCTCCGTGAGCGCGCTTTCCCGCCCCGGTTCGAAATCGGCTTCCCGCACGCCGGCCGGCGTCAACGACACGAAGCAGCACAAGCTGTAGTATCGTGCTCCGACACGGCCAGCAACACCCGGCAACGTTCGACGCTACCGGACGACACGCATGGACACTCCCGCAGAGCGGGCGCTCTCACATATCCGACGATCCCTGCCGCCGGCGCGGCCGGGCCCGGAATTTCCCGTCACGCTCAATTTCCATCCGGACACGCGGGCCGACGGCGTCGGCACGCTCGAGCGGATCGTCCGCGACGGCATCTACCGGTCCCAGTTCGAGACGGCGACGAGCAACGGCGGCCTGACCGCGCATCCCGGCGGCGATCGCTGGCTCTGGGAAAGCCGGATGTTCGGGCAGGCATACGATGACGCCGATCCCGCGCTGCGGCCGAAGTACGGCGCGCTGAACCATCGTCTCGATCCTGTCGGCGGGTCGCGCCGCTTCGGATCGTGTCATTTGCGCCTGCGAAGCGATGCGCATCGGCGAACGACCTTCTGCTACCCCGACAGCTTTTACCGGCCCGCGCATTTCGCGGTTCACGACTGCACGGCGCTGATCGCGCTCGCGGCCGAAAACCGCGACGGCCTCGATCCGCTGCTCGACAACTACATCGAGGCGCAGGTGCACGGCGTGGTCAGCCTGGCCGACGACGTCGACGCGATCGTGCTCGATCCGAGCTATCGCGATACGCCGGTCGAGGCGGCGGCTGCGCGTTCGGGCTGCCGGGTCGAGTGGCACGGCGGTTTCCGGCTGTCGCTGGATCGGCTTCCCGAGTGCGAGCAGTTCCGTGGACGGGCGGCCGCCGACGGAATCGCGCGCATCGCCGTCGATCGCATCGTGACGCCGGCCTTGATCGGCCGCGCGCGGGACGGCGTACTCGACTATCAGACGGCCAAATGGGTGTGGCACTGCGTGGCGCGGTTCGGACAGGGTAGCGGGATCGCGGACTGAACGCGTTCATCCGGCGCGCGCCACGCGACGCCGCGCTCGCCGTCGCGTCACCGACTCGAACACTGCGCTTCCGCCTTCGGCAAAGGCGTTTCGCGCTGCGGCTCGAAGTCGGCTTCGCGCGTGCCGGATGGCGTCAGCGACACGAAATGCATCGTCGCGCTGCGCGCCGGGGATGCGTTCACGTCGAAGTTGCTGAATTCGTTCCCGGGTTGTTTAAAGCGGCCCATGCTCCGACATCAGGTGCGATTGATCGATACCCCTCCATCAACCAGCAGCGCCCCGCCGGTCATGAATGAAGAGGCGCTGGAAGCCATGTAGAGGACCGACTGCGCAAGTTCCTCCGGCGTAGCAATACGTTTGAGCGCGTGTAGTCCCGCCACATGAGCCATTGCTTCGGGCGACGCACTCATTGTGCGCCCCATGGGGGTGTCGACTCCGCCAGGAAGAATTGCGTTGACGCGAATGGCCTTCGGTCCAAACTCCGCGGCGAGTGACTGGGTCAGCCCGATCAATCCTGCCTTGCTGGCAGCGTAGGCCGCGACGCCGGGGAAGCCGACCGTGTACCCAACAAAAGTCGAAGTAAAGATGATGCTTCCGGAGCCACGAAGCATCATCGCGGGGATCTGATGCTTCGCGCCGAGGAACGCACTTGTGAGATTGGTGTCAATCGTCTCGCACCAACCCGTCTCGGATATTTGTGGCGTGGGACCCATTTCGCCAAGCGTCCCCGCGTTGTTGAACGCAATGTCCAGGCCACCGAAGCGGTCAACGGCCGTCTGAACGAGAGTCCGCGCATATGTCTCATCCCTGACGTCGCCCGCGACGTATATCGCCGTTCCTCTCTGTGCGGTGATTTCCGTCACAAGGCTTTCCAGCTCGGCCTTGCGACGGGCGCCAACTACCACCGCTGCGCCCTCGCGAGCGAAAAGCAACGCGGTCGCGCGTCCAATTCCAGAACTGGCGCCGGTGATGATGGCGACCTTGTTTGCAAGCACGTTCATTGTCTTTTCTCATGTTCGGATTGGTCAGTTGTTAGTCTGGTCGCATCTCGACGCGCGAGCACTCCGTTTCTTGCTATTGAATTCGGGCGGAATTTTCTATGGCTAACTGCTCGCCAGGAAAGTAAAAAACCGACTCAAGCGATTTTGAACTGACCTCTTGGGCGAATCGTCCGCGGTGTCACGATGAAGAGGCGGGGGCGTGCCGCTTCGTCATTGCCGGTTGGCGCATTGCGCTTCCGGCTCCGCAAGCGCGCTTTCCCGCCCCGGTTCGAAATCGGCTTCCCGCACGCCGGCCGGCGTCAGCGACACGAAATGCATCGCCGCGCCGCGCGCCGGGAAACCGGCGATACCCGTCGTGCCCCACGGAATCGGCGAGCGCTGCGCGCCGCTCACGGTGATTCGCGCGGGCGCCAGCGCCAGCGTCAGCAGCCGCCCGTCGCGGGTCGGCACATACGCATGCGTGCCGGCGACACCGATGCCGGATTCGCGCACCGACGCCGGCAGGCAGTCGAGCGTCGCAGTGCGGCGGCCGTCCGGGGCGATCAGCATCGCGACGCCGCGCTGGTCCGCCGCCGTCGTGACGACGACGAAGCGGTCGATCGCCGGCACGTAGGCCGACGAGTAGACGTAGTACTGGATCGCATCGTTCAGCCGCCCGAGCCTTTCCAGCTTCGCCGTCACCGGATCGAACATCGCGTATTCGAGCGTCGCGTCCGTGCTGCCTTCGATGAATTTCTGCCAGACCAGCAGCGCGTTGCGCGGCGAGCCCGCGATCACGGGCCACCACTCGCGGCTGTGCGGCGCGACCGGGACGTGGTTCAGCAGCCGGCCGGCGGCATCGTAGGTCTTCAGGTAGACGCCGCCGCCGGTGCCCAGGTTGTCGACGCCGCCGCCGTCGACCCAGTCGGCGGAATAGAACACGACGAAGCGCTCGCCGACCGCGGCGACGTGCCCCGAGTGGCCGCCCGACTCGACGTCGTTCGGATACGGCTTGACCGGCTTCAGGTCGCGGCGATAGACGCCGTACCGCTGGCTGACTTCCTGCGGCGCGTTCCAGCCGTCCTCGAACGTGACGAAGAGGTCGCCGTGGTCGTTCTGCGCGACCGACACCGGCTCCTGCGCTTCGGGCCGGCTGATGAACGTGCGGACGTGCGTGAGGCGGGCACTGCCGGGCGACCACTCGCCGACGTAAACGTCATGCGGCCAGTTGCCGTTGGACAGCGCGCCGCGCGGCGGGAGGCCCGAGCTGCTGAAGAAGATCCAGCGCTTGCCGTTGCCGGCGTCGGCCACGCCGATGCCGTGCATGAAGCGCCGCGGGTCGCCGGTGTCCTTGCGTTGCGCGGACGGGCGGGGCGCGGCCTTGTGTCCGGCGGTCGCGCCCGCGAGCGCGGCCGGCGGGGCCATGCTCGCCGCGACGACGAGACAGCAGGCGGCGCACAGCGTGCTGGCGGCGGCCTGCGCCGCCTTCCACCGGTTCTCCTTCGATCCGGCCATGATCCGCGCGCGCAGCGGCGTCATTCCACGGTCACGGATTTGGCGAGGTTGCGCGGCTTGTCGACGTCGGCGCCGCGCGCGCAGCCGACGTGATAGGCGAGCAGCTGCAGCGGCACGACGTGCATGACCGGCGACAGCAGGTCGCCCGGCTCGCGCAGGCGAATCAGGCGCGTGTCGTCGGCGTCGTCGATCTCGAGATGGCTGCCCGCGAGCACGTAGAGCCGCCCGCCGCGCGCGCGCACTTCGGCCATGTTCGACTTCAGCTTCTGGAACAGGCCGTCGTCCGGCGCAATCGTGACGACCGGCATCGCGCTCGTCACGAGCGCGAGCGGGCCGTGCTTCAGCTCGCCCGCCGGGTAGCCCTCGGCATGGATGTACGACACCTCCTTGAGCTTCAGCGCGCCTTCCATCGCAATCGGGAAATGAATGCCGCGCCCGAGGAACAGCGCATTCTCGCGCTGCATGAAATCGGCGGCCCAGCCCATGATCTGCGTTTCCAGGGCCAGCGCATTGCCGACGCGCGCCGGCAGCCCGCGCAGCTGCTGCAGGCAGGCTGCCGCGCGCGCCGGGTCGAGCCGGCCGCGCAGCTGCGCGAGCGTCACCGTCAGCAGGAACAGCGCGACCAGCTGCGTCGTGAAGGCCTTGGTCGACGCGACGCCCAGTTCGATGCCGGCCTGCGTCAGGAAGCGCAGCGACGCGTTGCGCGCGATCGTGCTCGTCGCGACGTTGCAGATCGCCAGCGACAGGTCCTGGCCGAGGCCGCGCGCGTGCTCGATCGCGCCGATCGTGTCGGCGGTCTCGCCCGATTGCGAAATGCCGACGACGAGCGTGCCCGGGTCGGCCACCGATTCCCGGTAGCGGTATTCGCTGGCGATCTCGACCTGGGCCGGCACGCCCGCAATGCTCTCGATCCAGTATTTCGCGGTGAGCCCCGCGTAATAGCTGGTGCCGCAGCCGAGCAGCAGCACGCTCGTCACGCGCGACAGCAGCGCCTGCGCTTCGTCGCGCGAGCCGAACAGGGCCGGGGAGATCGTATCGACGCCGGCCAGCGTGTTGCCGATCGCCTGCGGCTGCTCGAAGATCTCCTTCTGCATGAAGTGCTGGAACGGGCCGAGGCCGGCATCGCCGTCGCGCGCCTTGACCTGGCACAGCGGGCGTTTCGCGTCGCGCCCGAGCGCATCGACGATCCGGATGTGCTCCGGGGTGAGCAACGCGACGTCGCCGTCCTCGAGATAGATGAAGCGGTCGGTCAGGTCGCCGAGCGCCGCGCAGTCGGACGCGAGGTAGTTCTGCTGCGCGCCGATGCCGATCACGAGCGGCGAGCCCGCGCGCGCCGCCACGAGGCGCTGCGGTTCGCGCGCGCTCAGCACCGCGACCGCGTACGCGCCGCGCAGGCGCTTGACCGCGCGAACGACGGCGTCGAACAGGTCGTCGCGATACTCGCCGTGAATCAGGTGGGCGATCACTTCCGTATCGGTCTCGCCGCGAAAGACGTAGCCGCGCTGCCGCAGCTCGGCCCTGAGCGCCTCGTGGTTCTCGATGATGCCGTTGTGCACGACCGCGATCGAGACGCCCGACATGATCGGGTGCGCGTTGGTCTCGGACGGCGCGCCGTGGGTGGCCCAGCGCGTATGGGCGATGCAGGTTCCGGCTTCGAGGCCGAGCATCGTCACGCGTTCCTGAAGGTCCGTCACGCGCCGCAGCGTGCGCTCGCTGCGCAGGTTGCCGCCGTTCTGCAGCGCAATCCCGCACGAGTCGTAGCCGCGGTATTCGAGCCGGCTCAGCGCCTTGACCAGTTGCGGCACCTGATTGTTCCGGCCGCTTGCTCCGACGATTCCGCACATGGTTCACCTCGTCCAGAAATAGTGATCGGAACGCCCGCGCGGTGCGGCGGACGTCGACTTCAGGTGCCGTGACGCGTCGTCCGGCCGACGCCGTCCCAGACGGTTTCGTCCGATTCCTCGTCGTCCCGTTCGCGCGCGTGCGGCGCGGCACGGCGTTCGTGGCGCTTCCATTCGAGCGCGGAAATCGAGCCGTCGGCGTCATGCGACGCGACGAGAATGCGCGATGCCTGTTTCCCGTCGGGGTGTCCGGATTTCGCGAGAGCCGTCGTCGGTCCCGACTTCGACTTCAGGCTGGCCGAGCGCCGCAGCATCTTCGTGACGTGCCACCGGAAGGTGAGCGGGTGGATGACGCGTGCGGCGATCAGCCACGTGACCAGCCCGCCGGCGATGAGCGAGATGCAGGTCACGTAGAACACCAGTTGCTCGATCGGCATTTCGGCGTCGTTGATCGGCAGCAGATAGCGGTACGTATAGATGCAGATCGACGCCCATACCGCGCCGACCAGCGCTGGCCGAATGAAGCGAAACCACACGATTTGCGAGCACCCGGAGATGATGCCGCGATCGGCGATCATCCGGGCGGGCGAACGGAGCGAGAGGTCAATAATCGGCGCGTTCTTCATGCTGAATTCCTCGGTCGGGACTGGTCCAAATTGCGCGTTTGCCCCGGCCCCGCAATACGATGGCGGGCAGGGCGACGACGGTGGTGATCATGCTGATCAACCAGAAGGCGACGGGATACCAGACGGTGTCCAGGAAATACATCAGGAGCTTTTCGTCGTAGCGGCGATCGATCATGCAGCCGACGATCAGCTGCAGCACGCAGGTCGCCACCAGCAGCATGCCGTGCCAGCGCGGCACCAGCGACACGTGCCAGTCCGGCGGCAGCGGATGGAACAGGCCGACGACCGACAGCAGCAGGATGAACGACATCGAGTACGCCCACGCGATGCCGATCAGGTACTCGGCGTAGATCGGCCACATCATCATCTGCGCGGGCCGCGCGACCGTGCTCGCATATTTGAGCAGCACCTGGATGCCGCCCTTGGCCCAGCGCAGCCGCTGGCGGTAGAGCCCCCGGATGGTCTCCGGCATCAGGATCCAGCTGAGCGCATGCGGCTCGTACACGACGCGCCAGTCGCGGCACTGCAGCTTCCAGCTGACGTCGATGTCCTCGGTCAGCATGTCCGAGCTCCAGTAGCCCACATCGGCGAGCGCGGTCTTGCGGAACATCGTGATGACGCCGGATACCGTGAAGATGCGGCCGTACACCTGCTGCGTGCGCTTGATCAGCCCGACGATCGACGAAAACTCGCCGACCTGCATGCGGCCGAGCAGCGACGTGCGCGTGCGGATGCGCGGGTTGCCGGTGACCGCGCCGACGCCGGGGTCGGCGATGAAATGCTCGAGCATCCAGTCGATCGCATCGTGCGCGAGCAGCGAATCGCCGTCGATGCAGAGCAGGTACTCCGCGTTCGACACGGCGGCCGCGGTCGTGAGGCCTACCGCCTTGCCCTCGTTGCGCGCGTGATGGATGACGATGAGCCGCGGGATGGCGGCGGCCAGCTCGTTGAGTATTTCGCCGGTGCGGTCCCGGCTTCCGTCGTTGACCGCGATGATGTCGTAGTTCCGGTAGTCCATGCCGTTCAGGTGCGTGATCACGCTGCGCACGTTCGCTTCTTCGTTGAAGCAGGGCACGACGATCGACACTTTCGGCATGCCGCTCGCCGCGAGCATGCGCTTGGACAGCACGCGCCCCTCCTCGAGCAGCAGGTAATGCACGACGCCCCCGATCATCCACAGATACGACATGAAGAACGGGTAATAGAAGACGAAGTCCTGCAGGCGCCGGATGAAGTCATGTGTGATCATTTTGCCGGCTTCCCCTGGTGCTGTTGCGCCTGCATCAGCGCATTGATCGAAGTCGGGTCGAGACGCGACTTGAGCGACATGGCGCTGCGTATGGTCGCGAGTTTCGGCTGATCGTGCAGGAAGTTGTCCGGGTAGTAGCCGAAGCTCAAGGCTCCGCGGCTTCTCAGCCGCCCCATCTGCGCAAGCAGCGTGGCGCTGGAAATCTCCTTGCGGGCGCGCCAGTCGTAGGCCTGCAATTCGAACACGGTCTTCGCGAAGCCGTGCTGCCTGGTGGCGACGACGCTGGCGAGCTTGTCCAGCCAGCGATCCGGGTCCGATGCCTGCTCCATGTACGGCATCGCCATCAGCGCGACGAAGTCGTACGCCTTGAGGAAATCGTCGTAGTTTTGCGCGTACCACGCTTCGGATTCGGGATTCAGCACCGGCTGCGCGAAGATGTTGCGCGCGGTGAGCACGTCGCCGGCGTTCTGGTTCGCCAGCACGACCTGCACCAGTTGCCGCGTCAGGTCCAGCAGATAGCGGGTCTTTTGCCGCGTCCAGCGGCTCATCAGGTCGGGCTTCGCGCGAATCTGCCCGATGTCGCGCGGCAGGCCCCATTGCGCATACAGTTGCAGCGCGTGCCGGCCCGCATCCTCGTAGTCGTCGAGCACGGCGTCGTCGCTGAAGAGGATGCCGTTGAACGACGCATATTTGCTGAGATCCTCGTAAATCTGCTCGATCAGCAGCCGGGCGTTCGGGTCGAACGGACTCAGGCGAAACACGCGCGTGCCGTTCTCGCGTGCCGGTGCGCCGCTATAGGCGGTGACCGTCTCGAGGCTGTGCAGCTTTTCCGGCGGCGGGCGGAAGGCCAGCACCGGCATCCACGCATAGACCTGGACATTGGACCGGGTATTGAGCTGCCATGCGGCGCGAGAGAACAGGTCGGCCCGCATCGGCAGGTGCCGGTTCGGAAAATAGACGGACTCCGCGACGCCGGTGCCCTTCGGATCGGCGAATGCCTGCAGGTAGACCGACTTCGGCTGCATCCGGTAGATGCGCTCGATGAGTTCGCCGAGATTCTTTTCCTGTTGCGCCGGGTTGGGGTCGTACACCTGGTCGAGATCGACCTGCACGATCCGCTCGGCGCCTTCGACTTCGCCGCGGTTGGTCGCCGGCTCGCGCATCGAGCGCTCGAACCCGCCGATATCGACGTCATACATCATCAGGATGCGTCGCAAGCGATCGAGCGGCACGTCCGGCGTATTCGGTCCGGCATCGAGACTGAACTGGATATCCATGCCGAGCGACGTCGAGATCTTTTGCACCGGCTGGTTTTCCGCGCCGTACGGCCACACCATCGAGCGCGCGACGAGCCCGGTGCGTTCGTGAATCTGCCGGATGCAGGTCTGCAGGTCGTCGTGCACCCGCGCTTCGAATTCCGCATCGGTTTCGTAGCGCTTCTCGTTGGCCAGATAGAGGTGCGACGTGGTGGCGGGCAGCTCGTTGCCCTGCGGATTGGCCACCGCGCCATGATGCAGGTTGTGCGTGTGGCAGGCGAGCTCGACCAGCTCCGACGAACCGACCTGCTTGACCTCGTCCCACGACATGAAGTAATCGCGCGGCAGCTGGATCTTGTCGCTGATGCGGATCGGCGCGTCGGCGGGGGCGTCGATCCAGGCGGTGACGATGCCCATCACCGCCGGATAGCGGAACCGCTTCAGCAGCGGCAGCACTTTCGTGAAGTGGCTGCGAAAGCCGTCGTCGAACGTGAGGAGCACGGAGCGGGGCGGCAACGGCTTGCCGCCGTGCCGTGATGCCTCGATCTGCTTGACGGTGATCGTGTGATAGTTGTTGGTCTGCAGCCAGGAAAAGACCGCGGTCAGCGTGCCGGTGTCGATCGCGTACGGATCGATCATCGTGGCGTTCGCGAACGTCGACAGCAGGTTGTCGCGCACGTCGTGCATGCAAATCACGCGGAAGGTCTTGCCGTCGGCGGGGTCCGACGGCGGAAGGAGGTCGATCATCCTTGCCTGGGTCACGCCCGGAAACAGCGAACAAGCAGCAGCTGTGCCAAGGCAACCACACATGAAGGTCCGTCTCGATTGCATTCGCTGGGCTCCTGGTTCTAGAACGGCAGGTTGAGCGCGAGGAAGCCCGTTTCCGAGCGCTCCCGCTGGCCGTCGTACGCATGGCTGCTGACCTCGACGCCGTAGGTCAGCGTGATGTCGTGCTTGAACGTCCACGCGTGTTCGAGGCGCGCGCTCCACAGCGCGCTGGTGCCGAATCCTCTCTCGTTGTATGTGCCGCCGGACGCGGAGATGCGCTGCCGCATCGACATGTCGCCCTTCTTCCAGACCATCCATTGATGCATGACGGTCGCCGCGGCCGCGTAGTCGCGCCTCGGGCTGAAGTAGGGGGCGTCCTGCCGCGTGTTGCTGTCGGTGCCGACGTTCAACGAAACGTTGACGAGCTGGTTCGCGGACGTGTACACGCGCTGCGTGCCGGTCGCCGCGATTTCCTGGTGGAAGTTCGAGTCGGAGTAGCGGCTCACGCCGTAGCTCAGCTTGACCTCGCGGCGATCGTTCTGGCGGTACGCCACCTCGACGTTCGCGGATTTGCCCCAGATGTGCGAGACATAGGCCTTCCACGGCAGCGAGTTGTCGTTGCTGTCGAGCCCGCCGGATACCGTCCAGTAGTCGTCGAAGTTGTAGGTGACGGAACCGCGGCCGCCGGTGCGCCCGTCGGCGCCGAACGAGCGGGTGGCTTCGGCCTGCAGGCTGAGCGGCCCGTGCCGGTAGTCGCCGCCGACCCCCGTGCGGGTGCGGCTGATCCTGCCGATGTCGGTTTGCGCATACCCGAAGAACGTATGGGAAAACACCCGCCAGTTGTTGCCGAACGGTTGCGAATAAAGATAGGTATCCGACGTAAACGCGTTGTCCGCCAGTGCGCCGTTGCCGTGCTCGTAGCTCAGCTCCGTGGTCAGCACCGGGCTGCGGTACGCGTTGTAGTCGCGCTTGAACTGGCGGACCGCGCCGCTGTCCGGAAACGTGTTGTCGAGGGTTTGGTCGACCCTTTGCGCGGTCGCATAGTCGTCCGCCACGAGCGACGCGCGACCGAGCCCGGCGAGGACTTCGACGCTGTCGGGGTGATCGGTCAGGGTGGCGTTGTACATCGCCATGGCCTGACGCGGATGCGACTGTCCCGACACCGCGTCGGCATGCGCGGCGAGCACCTCGGCGTTGAACGGCACTTCCTTCTCGATCTTTTCCAGTTCCGCGATTCCTTCCTCGGTCCTGCCCGTATTGATCAGGAGCTGCGCGCGCAGCCGGTAGTAGCGCAGGTAATCGTCGTTTGCCGGGTCCCACGGATGAACTTGCGCGGCCGGCGGCAGCGACTTGCCCATCTCGTCGAGCACCTTGCCCGCATCCTGCGCCCGCCCCTGATCGATATACGACCAGAACAGCCCTTCGCGCAGTTCGATCGGGCGCGTGCGCGCGCCATACTGGTAGCCGCGCGTCGCTTGGTCGGCCGATGACGCGCTCGCTTGCGTGAGCGCACGCCGATAGACGGCCTCGGCTTTGCCCGGTTCGTTCAGGTACAGGTACGCGTCGCCTGCGCCCGCCAGCGCATCGATCGAAATCTCCGCGTCGGGCGGGATCGTTTCGAACGACGCCACCGCCTTTTTCATGTCGCCGCGGGCGGCGTAGGCGACCGTGCGATCTCCGGCGAGCGCCGTCCTGACCGGCGAATACTCGGGCGTGATCGGCATTTTCGCGTTGAGCTCGTCCGCCGCGCGCAGCGCGGTGTCGAGCCCGTCGAAGCGATCGGTGCTCGTCATCGAGCGCGCCTTGTCGCGTCCGCCGCGCACTTGCTGGCGGATCGAGAGTTCCTCCAGCTGCGCGAGATCGAATGCGGAGAAGATGTCGGGCCGGGACTTCGCCTCTTCGAGCGCCTTGACGGCGCCGCCGCCCGTGGCGAGACCGAACACTTCGTCGCGCACGGATGCTGCGTCGGCCGGTTGCGCGCGCGGCGCGCCTTGCGCCTCGGCGACGTTCCGGGGTTGGCTCGACTCGGTTTCGCCTTCGGCGGCGATGCAGGTGCCGGATGCGATCAGCAGCAACATGAGCGGCGCCTGAACAAGAATCCGCCGGTTGCGCGGAATGGCAGTGAGTCTGCGATTGTTGATGTTGGCCACGGGGTGTCCTCACTTCGAAACGGTTAGATCGGTCATGCGCCGATCAATGCGCTCGATCTGCGGTCGAGTTTGTTGGTGATTCTGGTTCCCCGAGTACAACGTCAAGGATGGTTTCGGATGGCCTCCCCGAGCAGTGCCCGCGATTCGCCGTTCTGCGGGTCGATGGCGAGCACCCGGCTCGCGTTCTGTTCAACACAGTCCCATTGTTCGAGCACCGCGCACGAGCGCGCCTTCGTGAGCGCACGGGCGCTCTCCAGCTCCTCGTGCGTGACGCCTGCGGTGTGCGCGTGGCCGCCTTCGCTGAACGAATGCGGCCTTGCCGCGACAGTCATGCGTGTCCTTGTATTGGCAACGTCATGAGGCCGTGGATGCTGATGCGGCTGGCGATGCAGGCCGGCATGCTTTCCGTTGACGGCGCCGCCGGATGGCGCCGGATGTGCCGCATGCGGGTTGGCCGCGGCGGCAACCGGCGGGGCGGGGGCGGGCACGGGTGCGGGGGGCATTGCCGTCGGCTGAGTGTCGACGCGCGGCGCGGCCTCCGGCTCGATTTCGATCGTCACCGGCGATGTCATGCCGGTGGGTGGTGGCGCTGCAACAGCGAGCTTGTCAGTGCTCCTGACAGATATGCCGACCACGCCCGATGCTTCATGCGATGCCCTGGAAACCTCGTCGACGACATCCCGCTTGACATAGGCGAATATGCCGAAAATCACGGCAAAAGCCACGAAGCTGAGCGCTGCGTTCTTGCCCGGGCCCCAGCCCGGTTTCGGATGGCCGGTGGAGTGCATATGCTGTCGATTCATACTTGTCATGCATTGCTCCTCGATTCCGTGCCGTTGCCGGTGGAACGCTTACCACCGTAGCTGCGTATTCAGCACACCCGTTTCGACGATCGCGTATTTCGTTTCGCCCTGGTACGTGCCCTCGATCCGGTAGCTGGCATCGGGAACGCTGAACAGGCAGCGCGGTCCTGCCGCGTTGAATTCGGCGAGCACGCGACCGTGGCGCCTCAGCCGCACTTGAACGTTGACGAGCGGATTGCCGGATTGGGCGGAAGCAAATGACACGCCCAGGTTGTAAGGACGCCCGTCGGGTGGAAGCGGTGCGGTGCCGTCGATCCGTGCGTCACCGCAGATGTATGAAATCACATAACGCTGCGTGTCCGGCTGTGACGCGGGAGTCGTCTGGGCCATTGCCGCTGCGCCCATGCAAAGCATCGAAGCGACAGCGGCTGCAGCAGGAACAGCTTGCTTTCGAAACGAAGATAACATCGGGACCTCCGTTCGCATTTGATAGCAAGCATACATTCCGGAACGTAAAACGCAAAGACCATTCGCCATTTTCCAACGCACTATTCACTTTCACGGATCGATTAATAAAATGCCGTGCATGACGTGGGAGTGACGATGGTCGGGAACGTAATATCTGAAATGGGAATTAAGGCCGTTTCGTGCGATCAATAACGGCCGAAAAATGAAAACCTCTCCAGTTTGCGGGATCGCATGGTCGTTTCAACCTGCAGAACATAATATGGAAAGAAGGTTGAGGTGCACTTCGTTCCGGCGGCGTAGCCGACGAATGGCAATTTTTTCCGCCAATCCGTCTGCGGTATTGCGTGGCGCGGGACGTTCGACGCGCGGCGCCTGCTAATGGGGTTGCGATTGAATTTGCATCACTGATAACGACTGACGATTGAAGATTTTCCGCCATGTGGGAGGAGATGCTTTGGGTTGACGCGTGGAATTGTATTTTTGGTCCTGGTTGTTTGGTTGAATAAATGATGTGGTTTCAACGGTGAGGCATTTTTGATGGTTGGCTGTTTCGTTTGTGATATCGAAATCGTATTTGTGTGATTTCAATGAAAATCTCGTGAAAATTCCCGGTGAGGCAACGGGGTGGGCGCGTTCGGGAATAGGGGTTTTCGCTCCTGATTGATATTCGGCATTTGAAATGGATCATCGGTGTTAACGCCGACGGGATATTTACTTATTGGCAGCGGATCAAGACTGAATATTGGCCGGGATCGGCGGCGCAACCTGCTCATGCGCGGGCGCGTCGTCCCGGGATGGTCCCCGAGACGACGCGCTGAAACGCGAGGAGGATGTGGTATCACCAGACCAATTCGGTGGCAGGGTGCCGTGCGCGATCAGGCCGGCAGGAGATTCGTCATCCTGACGGAAGGGCAAGGAAGACGTAGTTTGAGATGGCGCGGGCCGATATTCCCCCGCGCAACCGGTCAACGGCACCGCACCCGCCCGGCCGGCGCTACCGCCCGCCGCCGCTCGCAGCCCGTCTCGCGACCCGCGTCGCCGGCGCTGGCGGATCGGCCGTCGCCGTCGCCGCGCCGCGCGGCCGGTTCATGATGTACGTCCACAGCTGCTCCGCCGCCAGCCCGCGCTTGCGCGCCGACCGGTACAGCCGGATCTCCAGCTCGGTGATCCAGTCGGCCGACCCGGCACACACGAGGCTGCCTTCCGCGAGCTCCTTCGCGACGCAGCTTTCCGGCAGCCAGCCGATCCCGTGGCCCGCCACCACCATCCCTTTCAGCGCCTCGGACATGTGCGTCTCGAAGCAGCGGTGCAGCGCGTACGGCTCGGCCGCGTTCAGCAGCAGCATCTCGACGACGTTGCCGAGGAAGGCCCCCGACGAATAGGCGAGCAGCGGCAACGGCTCGCCCGGCCGGCCGGGCAACTGGAACAGCGGCTTGCCGTGCGCGTCGGGCGTGGAGACGGGGAGGATCCGCTCGACCCCGAGATTCACGAACGGGAAATGATTCGGGTCGAGCACGATCGGCAACTGCGGATGGTGATAGCCGAGCAGCATGTCGCATTCGCCCTCGACGAGCTGCTGCACGCCCTCCGGCACGTTCACCGCGTTGACGCGCGCGGTCACGTGGCCGACTTCGCCGTTGAGCTGCTTCAGCCATTCGGGGAACAGCGTGAACACGAGCGTATGCGCGACCGCGAACCGCACGACCTGGTCGCTCGCCGCGAACTGGTCGTAGCCGTTCACCAGGTTGCGCGCCGCATACATGCTGCGCAGGATGTCCGCGGCCAGCCCGCGGAACATCTGTCCGGCCGGGGTGAGGGCGACCGGCGTGATGCTCCGGTCGACCAGCTTCGCATCCATCCAGGTCTCGAGCGACGCGATTCGCCTGCTGAATGCCGATTGCGTGAGATGCCGGTTACGCGCCGCCCGGGAAAAACTCTTGGTATCGGCAAGGCTCAGGAAATCTTCCAGCCACTTTGCTTCCATATCGATCGTCGTCTTTTATATAGTCGGGCGCTTGCCGAAGCCGGCGCGGGTTTCTGCGGAACCTTCTAGCCTACCGCGCCTCGTGTCGAGCATACCGATGTTTTTTTTCGATGGGTGTTAGTCGAAATATGCATGAGCGTTGTCGCCATAAATACGGCTGCATAACGTTGTCATGCCGGACAAGGCTAACCGGTTAGTTCATCTCGCGTCTGAACCAGCCGGCTGGCCGTGGTCGGTACTTCCCCCCGGGCTCGGCTGCGCCGTGCGCGCGCCGGCCCGCCTCTTTCGCCGACGCGGTGCGGCAACCCGGCGCGCGGGGCATCGCGCCGGAGCAGCCGCGCGGGCTGGCCGGCCGCGAATGCTGCACTGCAGATTGCACATCGATGACGCGCGGGAGAACCATGATCGTGACACGCGGCGCACCGATGCCGCGAATCGCGTCGCGCGCTGCACCGTCGTGGTGCGGCATGCCGCCGGAGCGTGCCGGCGGCGCGGCGAAATCGGGGAATGGCAAGGCACGCTCCTTGCTCAGCAGTCGTTACGCCGGTCCGGCATGCGCAATGCCGGGAAAAACGATGGAGAACAAATCGATGAAGCCATTCGATGAAATGCTGCAATCCGGCGACATGGTCAGGGCGCCTTACGCGCGCCTGAAGCAGTGGCTCGACACGCAGAACCCCGCGAGCCTCGCCCAGAAAGCCCGCGACGCGGAGAACGTATTCCGCAAGACGGGCATCACGTTCGCCGTCTACGGCGACGCGGACGCCGCCGAGCGGCTGATCCCGTTCGACATCGTGCCGCGCATTATTTCCGGGAACGAGTGGAATCGGCTGTCGCTCGGCATCGAGCAGCGCGTGATGGCGCTCAATGCATTCCTCGACGACATCTACCACCGCCAGGAAATCGTGCGCGCCGGGATCGTGCCGAAGCACCTGATCGCGCACAACGACGCGTTCCTGCCCGAGATGATCGACTTCCGGCCGCCCGGCAACGTTTACACGCACATCATCGGCGTGGACATCGTGCGCACCGGCGAGAACCAGTTCTACGTGCTCGAGGACAACGCGCGCACGCCGTCCGGCGTGTCGTACATGCTGGAAAACCGCGAGACGATGATGCAGCTCTTCCCCGAGCTGTTCCAGCAGGTCAAGGTGCGGCCGGTCGAGACCTATCCGCAGATGCTGCGCCAGTCGCTCGCGGCCGTCTGCCCGCCGGGCGGCAACGCCGATAATCCGACCATCGCCGTGCTGACGCCCGGCATCCACAATTCCGCGTACTACGAACATTCGTTCCTCGCCGACCAGATGGGGGTGCACCTCGTCGAGGGCAGCGACCTGCAGGTGATCGACGACCGCGTCGCGATGCGCACCACCGAGGGCTTCCGGCCGATCGACGTGCTGTACCGCCGCGTCGACGACGCGTTCCTCGACCCGCTGACGTTCCGCCCCGATTCGGTGCTCGGCGTCGCGGGGATCATGGACGTGTACCGCGCGGGCAACATCACGATCGCGAACGCGCCGGGCACCGGCATCGCCGACGACAAGGCGATCTACTCGTACATGCCGGAAATCGTCGAGTTCTACACGGGCCGCAAGGCGCTGCTCGAGAACGTGCCGACCTGGCGCTGCGGCGAGGCGGACAGCCTGAAGTACGTGCTCGATCATCTCGACGAACTGGTCGTGAAGGAAGTGCACGGCTCGGGCGGCTACGGGATGCTCGTCGGGCCGTGCGCGTCGAAGGCCGAGATCGAGGCGTTCGCCGCGAAGCTGCGCGCGCGGCCCGCGAACTACATCGCGCAACCCACGCTGGCGTTGTCCACGACGCCGATCCTGACCGAAGCGGGCCTCGCGCCGCGGCACGTCGACCTGCGGCCGTTCGTGCTGGTGTCGGATCGCATCCGCATCACGCCGGGCGGGCTCACGCGCGTCGCGCTGAAGGAGGGCTCGCTCGTCGTCAATTCGAGCCAGGGCGGCGGCACCAAGGACACCTGGGTGCTGGCCGACTGAACGGAACGCGGCGACAGCGCGCGCCGGCAACGGCGGCGCGCGAACGGAAACCAGACGGAGTGGACACAAGATGCTTCTTGGACGCACAGCGAGCGGTCTCTACTGGATGTACCGCTATATCGAGCGCGCGGAGAACACCGCGCGGATCGTCGACGCCGGCCTGCGGATGGCGCTTACGCGCACCTCCGACGCGCCGGCCGAATGGTCGTCGGTGCTCGTCAGCTCGGGCGCGGACGACGGCTACCGCGAGAAATACGACGCCTACGCGGCCGACACCGTGACCGACTACCTGCTGCGCGACCGCGACAACCCGTCGAGCGTGCTGTCGTGCATCGAGGCCGCGCGCTCGAACGCGCGGATGGTGCGCACGGCGCTCACGCGGGAAGCGTGGGAGAGCGTGAACGGCGCATGGCTGTCGCTCAGCCGCGTGCTCGCGCAGCCGGTGCCGGAGGGCGAACTGCCGGCGGTGCTCGACCAGGTGAAGCGCGAGACCGCGCTGATCCTCGGCAGCTTCTACAGCACGATGCTGCGCAACGAGATCTTCGATTTCGCGCAGATCGGCGCGTTCGTCGAGCGCGCCGACAACACCGCGCGGATTCTCGACGTGAAGTACCACCTGCTGCTGCCGTCCGTCTCGCACGTCGGCACGATCCTCGACAACTACCAGTGGGAAACGATCCTGCGCTGCGTGGCCGCGCACCGCTCGTACCGCTGGGTCTACGACGTGCAGTACAAGCCGATGAACATCGCCGACTACCTGATCCTCAACGGCCGGATGCCGCGCTCGCTGCGCTATTGCTACGGCCGCGTCGTGTCGAGCCTCAACCTGCTCGCGAAGGACTACGGCGTCACGCACCCGTGTCACGACACCGCCACGAAGATCCTGCAAATGTTGTCCGACACCAGCGTCGAGCGGATCTTCAAGAGCGGCCTGCACGAATTCCTGACCGACTTCATCGGCCGCAACAACAGCCTGGGGCTCGAAATCGCCCAGGCATACAACTTCGACTGAGACTTGCCATGCGACTCGCCATCCGACACATCTCGCGTTATCAGTTCGACGATCAGGTCACCCACGTGCTGCAACGGCTGCGGCTGCGTCCGCAATCGGGGCCGGGCCAGACGGTGCGCGCGTGGCAGGTCACGATCGACGGCGTCGAGCCGACGCTCACCTATGCCGACGGGCTCGGCAACCGCACCGACCTCGTGCGGCACGACCAGGGCAAGAAGCCGGAGATCGTGATCGTCGCGGCGGGCGTCGTCGAGACCCAGGACCGCGCGGGCATCCTCGGCCACACCGAGGGCTACGCGCCGCCGTGGATCTTCGAGCGCGAGACCGCGCTCACGAAAGCGGGCGACACGGTCCGCGCGCTGGCCGACGCGCTGCCGATCGAGCAGCGCAGCCTCGATGCGCTGCACTGGCTGATGACCGAGGTGCACGGCCGCATCGCGTATGCGCCGCATGCGCCGGACACGCCGGTCGACGCGGAAACCGCGCTGCAAAGCGGCGAGGGCACGAGCCGCGATCATGCGCACGCGTTCATCGCGGCGGCGCGGGTGCTGAAGATCCCCGCCCGCTACATCTCCGGCTACGTGCTGGCCGACAGCGCGATGCAGCGCATCGCCGATGCGAAGCAGCACGGCGGCGGCGCGCACGAGGAAGAGGCCGTTGCGCTGCAAAGCGGTGACGGGATGCAGCAGGCGCTCGGCGCGTCGCACGCGTCGCAGTCGCAGGGCATGCCGCGGCCGGCGCTCGGCGCGCAGCAGCAGGCGGCCGCGCCGATGCAGCAGCCCGCCGGCCACGCATGGGCCGAAGCGTATGTCGACGGGCTCGGCTGGGTCGGCTTCGATCCGTTCATGAACCGCTGCCCGGACGAGCGCTACGTGCGCATCGCGACCGGCCTCGACGCCCGCGACGCGCAGCCGGTGACCGGGGCCGGCGCGACGCCGGTCGGCATCGAGATCAGCGTCGTGCAGTCGCCGGAACTGGTCTGACGCGCCCGTCAGCCGACGAACCCGTCGCGCCGCTGCGCCGCGCCCGATCCGGCGCGGCGCAGCGGCCCGATCCAACCTGAGCCGAGCCGCTTCGCCATGCCCATTCACGTCGCGCTGCATCACACCACCCGTTACCGCTACGACCGGCTCGTCAATCTCGGCCCGCAGGTCGTGCGGCTGCGTCCCGCGCCGCATTGCCGCACGCCGATCGTCGCGTATTCGATGACCGTGCGGCCCGCGCAGCACTTCATCAACTGGCAGCAGGACCCGTTCGCGAACTACCTGGCCCGGCTCGTGTTTCCGGAGCGCACGCGCGAGTTCGAGATCACGGTCGATCTCGTCGCCGAGATGTCGGTCTACAACCCGTTCGACTTCTTCCTCGAAGGCAGCGCCGAGCAATACCCGTTCCAGTACGACGACGCGCTGCGCACCGAGCTCGCGCCGTACCTCGCGTGCGATCCGCAGACGAGCGCGTCGCCCGCGTTCCGCGCGTATCTCGACGGAATCGACCGCACGCCGGCCGGCACCGTGAACTTCCTCGTCGCGCTGAACCAGAAGCTGCAGCACGACATCCGCTATCTGGTGCGGATGGAGCCGGGCGTGCAGACGCCCGAGCAGACGCTCGAACTCGCGTCGGGCTCGTGCCGCGACAGCGGCTGGCTGCTCGTGCAGCTGTGCCGGCACCTGGGCATCGCCGCGCGCTTCGTGTCGGGCTACCTGATCCAGCTCACGCCGGACGTCAAGTCGCTCGACGGCCCGAGCGGCACGGCGGTCGACTTCACCGACCTGCACGCGTGGTGCGAGGTCTATCTGCCGGGCGCGGGCTGGATCGGCTTCGACCCGACGTCGGGCCTGCTCGCCGGCGAAGGGCACATTCCGCTCGCCTGCACGCCGCAGCCGACCAGCGCCGCGCCGGTCGAGGGGCTGATCGACGAATGCGACGTCGCGTTCGAGCACGAGATGGCGGTCACGCGCGTGTACGAATCGCCGCGCGTGACGAAGCCGTACACCGACGCGCAATGGGGCGCGGTGCGCGCGCTCGGCGCCCGGGTCGACGCGGCGTTGACGGCCGGCGACGTGCGGCTCACGCAGGGCGGTGAGCCGACCTTCGTGTCGATCGACGACCGCGACGGCGCGGAATGGAACACCGACGCGCTCGGGCCGACCAAGCGCGGCTATGCGACCGAGCTCGTGCAGCGGCTGCGCGCCGAGTACGGCCATGGCGGCTTCCTGCATTTCGGGCAGGGCAAGTGGTATCCGGGCGAGCAGCTGCCGCGCTGGGCGCTGTCGATCTTCTGGCGCGCGGACGGGCAGCCGGCCTGGCGCGATCCGTCGCTGTTCGCGGACGAGCGCGCGCCGTCGGCCCTGACGACCGACGACGCGAAGCGCTTCATCGACGCGCTGGCCGCGCGCCTGAACCTGACCGGCGAATTCATCCGTCCCGGATACGAAGACGTCTGGTACTACCTGTGGCGCGAGCGCCGGCTGCCGGTCAACGTCGATCCGTTCGACGCGCGGCTCGACGACGAACTGGAGCGCGCGCGGCTGCGCAGGGTGTTCGAGCAGAAGCTCGACAGCGTGGTCGGCTACGTGCTGCCGCTCAGGCGCGCGGATGAATCCCCGGGGCTCGAAGGCCCGTGCTGGCAGACCGGCCCGTGGTTCTTCCGCGACGAGCGGATGTACCTCGTGCCCGGCGATTCGCCGATGGGCTATCGGCTGCCGCTCGACTCGCTGCCGTGGGTCGGCCGCGCCGACTATCCGGTCCTGGTCGAGCGCGACCCGTTCGCGCCGCGCGAGCCGCTGCCGGACGCCGATGCGGTCCGCGCGCGCCATGCCGGCACGGGCGATGCGCCGCGCTATCTGGCCGGCGTGCATCGCGAGGCGCCCGCGCAGACCGTGATGCAGTGGCGCGACGATGGCGCGGCGGGCGACGGGCGCCGTGCCGCTTCGGACGCGACGCGCCGTCCCGAGCGCTTCGAATCGGCCGCGTGGATCACGCGCACCGCGCTGTGCGTCGAGGTGCGCAACGGCATCCTGTACGTGTTCATGCCGCCGCTCGCCGCGCTCGACGATTATCTCGACCTGCTGGACGCGATCGAGCTGACCGCCGGCGCGCTCGGCGTGAAGCTCGTGCTCGAAGGCTATCCGCCGCCGCGCGACGCGCGCCTGAAGCTGCTGCAGGTGACGCCGGACCCGGGCGTGATCGAGGTCAACATCCATCCGGCGCACAGTTTCGACGAGCTCGTCGGCCATACCGAATTCCTGTACGACGCGGCGTGGCAGTCGCGGCTCAGCAGCGAGAAGTTCATGGTCGACGGCCGCCACGTCGGCACGGGCGGCGGCAACCACTTCGTGCTCGGCGGCGCGACGCCGGCCGACAGCCCGTTCCTGCGGCGTCCGGACCTGCTCGCGAGCCTGATCGCGTACTGGCACAACCATCCGTCGCTGTCCTATCTGTTCTCGGGCCTGTTCATCGGCCCGACGAGCCAGGCGCCGCGCGTCGACGAAGCGCGCAACGACCAGCTCTACGAGCTCGACATCGCGTTCGCGGAGATCCAGCGCAACCGGCTGCTGCATGGGCACGACATGCCGCCGTGGCTCGTCGACCGCGTGCTGCGCAACCTGCTGATCGACGTGACCGGCAACACGCACCGCAGCGAGTTCTGCATCGACAAGCTGTATTCGCCCGATTCGCCGACCGGCCGCCTCGGGCTGCTCGAACTGCGCGCGTTCGAGATGCCGCCGCATGCGCGGATGAGCGTCGTGCAGCAACTGCTGCTGCGCGCGCTGGTCGCGCGCTTCTGGGCCGCGCCGTACACGACGCCGCTCACGCGCTGGGGCACCGCGCTGCACGACCGCTTCATGCTGCCGACGTTCCTGAAGATGGATTTCGACGACGTGCTGGCCGAGCTGCGCGACGCGGGCTTCGATTTCGATGCGGCGTGGTTCGCGCCGCACTTCGAGTTCCGCTTCCCGCTGTTCGGGCAGATCGCGGTGAGCGGGATTCAGCTCACGCTGCGCGGCGCGCTGGAGCCGTGGCACGTGATGGGCGAGGAGGGCGCGAGCGGCGGCACGGTGCGCTACGTCGATTCGTCGCTGGAGCGGCTCGAGGTGCGCGTCACGGGCCTGAACGACAACCGCCATGTCGTGACCGTCAACGGCCGCGCGCTGCCGCTGCAGCCGACCGGCACCGCCGGCGAATACGTCGCGGGCGTGCGCTACAAGGCGTGGGCGCCGCCGTCCGCGCTGCATCCGACGATCGGCGTGCATGCGCCGCTGACGTTCGACATCGTCGATACGTGGATGCAGCGCTCGCTCGGCGGCTGCCGGTATCACGTCGCGCATCCGGGCGGGCGCAACTACGCGACGTTCCCGGTCAACGCGTACGAGGCCGAGAGCCGGCGGCTCGCGCGTTTCGTCGCGATGGGGCATACGCCGGGCAGGATGACGGTGGCGGCGGCCGCGCCGAGCCGCGAGTTCCCGTTCACGCTGGACCTGCGGCGGCCCTGAGCGCTGCATGCATGGAGGAGACCTGATGACGATGCGCGGGCGGCCGGGGTGGCCGGAACGACAGCGCGCGCCGGCCGATGGCGGCCCCGCCGGAATGCTAGGATGCCGGCAGGGCGCGGTCGCGCACGCGCGCCGCGCACCGTGGCGGTGCGCGTGCGGGATCGACCGCCATTCGCTGCTGCTGATTCGCGCCTCCTGACTCAAGACGGACCGATACCGTGCCGCCCATTCACCCCGACGATCTCGCCGCCGCCGACGCGATGCACACGCTTTTCGATACCGGATCGCAGCCCGACGCCGCCGAGCTGGCCGCCGCGCTTGCCGCGCCGGCCGCCGCCGGCCGCTACGACGAGCTGCGCGGCAGCGCGGCCGGCCTGCAGGCGCCCGCGCTCGCGCCCGCGTGGCGCGCATTCTTCACGCACCTCGGCAGCGACGGCGTCGCCGATCTCGACCGCCGCGCGGACGCGCTGCAGCGGCGCATGCGCGAGAACGGCCTGTTCTACCAGCTGCACGAGCAGCGCGCCGGCGACGGCGCGACCGGCCCGTGGTCGCTGGACCTGCTGCCGCTGATCGTCACGTCGCAGGACTGGGCCGCGATCGAGCGCGGCGTGCTGCAGCGCGTGCGGCTGCTCAACGCGATGATGGCCGACCTCTACGGGCCGCAGACCATCCTGCGGCGCGGGCTGCTGCCGCCCGCGCTCGTCACCGGGCATCCCGGCTACCTGCGCGCGATGCGCGGCGCGCGGGTGCCCGGCGACACGTGGCTGCACGTCGTCGCGTTCGATCTCGCGCGCGGGCCGGACGGCCAGTGGCGGGTGATCGCGCATCACACGCAGGGCGCGGCCGGGCTCGGCTATCTGCTGGAAAACCGCCTGATCGTGTCGCGCCTGCTGCCGCGCACCTTCCGCGGGCTGCGCGTGCAGCGGCTCGCGGCGAGCTACCGCGCGCTGCTGCAGAGCATGCAGGCGCTGAGCCCGGCGGGGAAGAACTCGCGGATCGTGCTGCTGACGCCCGGGCCGCACAGCGCGACGTATTTCGAGCATGCGTATCTCGCGCGCTACCTCGGCCTCACGCTGGTCGAGGGCGGCGACCTGACCGCGCGCGACAACCGCGTGTTCCTGAAGACGCTGCGCGGGCTCGAACCCGTGCACGGCATCCTGCGGCGCGTCGACGACGCGTGGCTCGATCCGCTGGAGCTGCGGCCCGATTCGCTGCTCGGCGTGCCGGGGCTGCTGCAGGCGGTGCGCGCGGGCAACGTGCTGCTCGCGAATGCGCCGGGCTCGAGCTTCCTCGAATCGCCGGGCATGCTCGGCTTCCTGCCGCGTCTCGCGGAAAGCCTGCTCGGCGCAACGCTGACGCTGCCGGCCGTGCATTCGTGGTGGTGCGGCGAGCCGGCCGCGTGCGACGACGCGCTGCCGCAGCTCGCGCGCTGCATCATCAAGCCGTCGTTCCCGCCGGACGTGCAGGCGGGCGGCGGCTTCGAGCCGGTGATCGGCGCACGGCTCACGCACGCGCAGCTCGCCGAATGGCGCGCGCGGATCCTCGCGAACCCCGCGCACTACACGGTGCAGGCCGACCTGCCGCTGTCGCAGGCGCCGACGTGGCCGGGCCACCGCGAGCCGGGCGACGGCTACGGCAACGGCGGCGCGCGGATCGTGCCGAAGCCGCTGCTGCTGCGCGTGTTCGCGCTCGCGGACGGCGCGGCGCGCTGGCGTGTGCTGCCCGGCGGGCTGTCGCGGGTCGGCGCGCGCGACGCGCTGTTCAACGCGCCGATGCCGCGCGGCGGCAGCACGGTCGATACGTGGGTGATGACGGAAGGCGTCGTCGACGCGACGACGCTGCTGCAGACCCACCTCAGCGCGGACGACCTGACCACCGCGCAGCCGCGCGCGATCGCGAGCCGCGCGGCGGAGAACCTGTTCTGGCTCGGGCGCTACACCGAGCGCGCGACCAACCTGACGCGGCTCGCGCGCGCGGCGCTCGAACGGCTGCGCGGCGAGGACGACGCGGACAGCCCCGCGCATCTGGAGCTGATCGACACGCTGTGCCGCGACACGGGCCTGATCGCGGCCGACGCGCCGAGCGCCGTCGACGCGCCGCGCGCGTTCCAGCTTGCGCTCGCCGCATCGCTGACGCGCAGCGCGGACCGCGCGGCGGGCATCGCGTCGTGCCTGTACGGGATGCGCGGCGCGGCGGCCGCGATCCGCGAGCGGCTGTCGAGCGAGCAATGGCGGCTGATCGACGACGCGACCCAGCTGTTCGCCGACAGCACAGGGAATGCAGAAGCGGAAGAGCAGCTCGGCAACGAAGCGCTGCAGCTGCTCGAACGGCTCGGCCTGCTGCTCGGCGCGATCACCGGCGCGCAGACCGACAACATGACGCGCGACGACGGCTGGCGGCTGCTGTCGATCGGCCGGCAGATCGACCGGCTGGACTTCCTGTGCAGCGTGCTGCGCTTCGCGTTCGAGGAAGGCGCGGTGCACAAGCAGGACGGCTTCGAGCTGGTGCTGGAGCTGTTCGACAGCGCGATCACGTTCCGCTCGCGCTTCCAGCGCGGCTTCGACGTCGCGCCGCTGCTGTCGCTCGTCGTGCTCGACACCGACAATCCGCGCTCGCTCGCGTGGGTCGTGCAGGCGATGCGCGGGCGCCTGACGAAGGTCGAGCACAGCGAGGGCTACGCGCTGTCCGAGCTGGCCGACGCGATACCGGACGTGCCCGGCTGGTCGCTGCACGAGTTGTGCGAAACCGGCGACGACGGCCGCCATGACCGGCTGCTCGAGCGCCTCGACACGACCGCGAAGGCCGTGTGGGAACTGTCGAACCGGATCGGCGAACGCTATTTCAGCCACGTGCGCGAGGCGGGCAGGACGCTATGGTGACGACGACCAAATCCGCGGCGAAGGCGCCGCCCGCACCGGACGCGGCGGCTTCTGCCGCCCCCGTCACGGGCCGGCTGCTGCGCGTCACGCATGACACCGAGTACCGCTACGCGGCGCGGGTCGAATCCGCGCAGCACCAGGCGCGCCTGACGCCGCTCGCGACGCCGCGCCAGCAGGTGCTGTCGTTCGCGCTCGACATCGAACCCGCGCCGGAAAGCGTCGGCGCCGAGACCGATGCGTTCGGCAACGCGCGCACGTCGTTCGCGCTGAACCAGCCGCACGACGCGCTGTTCGTGCGCAGCCGCAGCGTCGTGCGGGTGACGCCGCCCGTCTGGTCGGCCGGCGCGCGCGGCGAACCGCCGCCCGCGATCGCGCAGCCGGAACCGGCGCACGCGAACGCGTGGGAAGCCGTGCGCGAGCGGTTCTGTTTTCGGGCGGGGCAGCCCTACGACGAGGCGAGCGAATTCGTCTTCGCGTCGCCGCACGTCGCGTGCGATCCGGCGCTGGCCGCGTATGCGGCGGTCAGCTTCACGCCCGGCCGGCCGCTCGTGCAGGCGGCGTGGGACCTGATGCGGCGCATCCACGCGGAATTCACGTATGCGCCGAACAGCACCGACGTGACGACCACCGCGCTCGATGCGCTCGCGCTGCGTCAGGGCGTTTGCCAGGATTTCGCGCACGTGATGATCGGCGCGCTGCGCTCGCTCGGGCTGGCCGCGCGGTACGTGAGCGGCTATCTGCTGACGCAGCCGCCGCCGGGGCAGCCGCGGCTGATCGGCGCGGACGCGTCGCATGCGTGGGTCGAGGTGTACGACCCGGCGTGGCCGGAGGACGGCGGCTGGCTGCAGCTCGATCCGACCAACGATCGCGCGCCGGGCGACGACTACGTGATGCTGTCGATCGGCCGCGACTACGCGGACGTGACGCCGCTGCGCGGCGTGATCCGCGGCGGCGGCGCCGATCAGGAGCTGAGGGTGGGGGTGACGGTCGAGCCGCTGGAGGGGGACGGCGACGGGTGAATGTTCGGGGCTTCGTGCGCTGGTATCATCGAAAATTAATTCAAATTCAAATTGGACCAGCCAATGCTGCTTGTTGCTTGGGTTTCGTTTTTGACTGGCCTTCTGCTGTTCGTTTGCGCGGTTATCGGCTCGATTTTCCCGTCAGCAATTGAAAACAAGAGGACGGGCGCAGTGCCGAACCGTGGCGAGGTGCTCCTCGGCGGCATGTTGGCATTGATGATTGGGGTGGGCCTGGCGGCGTTCGTCGTTCCGGAAAGAAAGGCAGCGGCGAAGGCAGTGGTCGACCAGTCGAGCGAAGCAATTTCCGTCGCTGATCTTGCATCGGTTGCGTCGACAGCAACCGTCGAGCCAGATCCGCGCGAATCCCTCGGGATAACGCCGAAACAGTTTCGCGCCGAATACAATCGCAGGGCATCCAGCGATTATGAGCTCGCTGAATTGAAAATCGGTCGCGATCATGGCTACAAGGGCTATGCCGGCTATGATGGCTTCAAGCAGGCGGTCGGTCCCAACGTCGGGATAGTAGGCCGGGTCAACGAGGTCGATGGAACGCTTGGCGAACTCATTGTCAACGTCGCGCCAAACGAATCCGGAATGACGGTGAAGTACTTTGCGGTACTTGGCGCGATGGCGGTCGCGCTCGATCCGGCCATGTCTTCACAGGAAAACACCGAAAAATTGACCGGCATAATTCTGCGTGCACTGGAACAACGCAAACAACCCAAAATGTTCCAGCGTGCAATTGGCAAACTGCGTTACGCCGTAACTGCGACTGAAGTCACTGGCTTGTGGCTCGTGATTGGTCAGCGATAACCAAACGCCTCGCCGTCTCTTTTCAAATCACCAATCCCGCGCACCCGGCATGTTCATGCCGGCGAGCGGTGACGTTCTGCATCGCGCTGGTGCTGATTCGCGCGTCGAAACCGCCGAAGGTCAACGGCCGGGAACCGTGGTCGATTCCCGACGCTTCCGCGGATGCAGACGCTCGACGTCGAGAATCGACCTCCTGACGACGCTTATAGGCTGACTAGTTCGCGAACCGGTCCGTCGCCGCGAGCAGCGCCTTCAGAATCCCCGGCTCGTTATATGCATGGCCGGCATCGGGCACGATCTCGAACGATGCTTCGGGCCATGCCTTCGACAGATCCCACGCGGTGCGCGCGGGCGTCGCGACGTCGTAGCGCCCCTGGACGATCACGCCCGGAATGCCGGCCAAACGATGCGCATCGCGCAGCAACTGCCCCTCGTCGACGAAACCGCGGTTCATGAAGTAGTGGTTTTCGATGCGCGCGAACGCGAGCGCGTAGTGTCCGTCGCCGAAATGCTCGGCGAGCGCGGGATCGGGCAGCAGCGTGATCGTGCGGCCTTCCCACAGGCTCCACGCGCGCGCGGCTTCCAGCTTCGCGGCTTCATCGTCGCCGGTCAGGCGGCGGTGGTACGCGGCCATCAGGTCGCCGCGCTCGTGCTCCGGGATCGGCGCAAGGAACTGGTCCCACAGGTCCGGGAACAGCCACGACGCGCCTTCCTGGTAGTACCACAGCAGTTCCGCGCGGCGCATCGTGAAGATGCCGCGCACGATCAGCGCGCTCACGCGTTCCGGGTGGGTTTCCGCGTAGGCCAGCGCGAGCGCGCTGCCCCACGAACCGCCGAACACGAGCCATTGGCTGGCGCCGACCATCTCGCGCAGCCGCTCGATGTCGGCGACGAGATCCCAGGTCGTGTTGTGGTCGAGGCTCGCGTACGGCGTCGACCGGCCGCAGCCGCGCTGGTCGAACAGCAGCACGTTGTAGCGGGCGGGATCGAAAAGCCGGCGATGGTCGGGGCTGCAGCCGCCGCCGGGGCCGCCGTGCAGGAACACGGCCGGCTTGCCTTGCGGGTTGCCGCACAGCTCCCAGTAGACCTGGTGGCCGTCGCCGGTGTCGAGGTAGCCGTGGGCGTAGGGTTCGATGGGTGGGTACATGGAATTTCCCCTGGAATGAAGGTCGCCCGGCTGCCGTGGCAGCGAGGCCGGAAGCGATTCGCCATTATGCCCAATCCGCGTTGCCTGCGGCCGGCCGTTGTGCGACCTGAATGGCGTGTCGTTTAAGGCAGCATTTTTTTAATAGATTTTATTTCGATATTTTTCGACGAAACTGACGACGACATTCGGCACGCCATTCAGAAACACCAATCAACAAACCGGCCATTCGCCATTCCGATGGAAACGAGTCCATGACACATCGCGTCCAGCAGCTTACCGGGTTGCGCGCCGTCGCGGTGGCGATGGTCGTCGTCGGGCACGCGGAGCACGTCACACCCGGCGGCTATACGGGCTGGCTCGCGCCGCTGCGGCTGCTCGCCGACGGCCGGCTCGGCGTGCTGATCTTCTTCGTCCTCAGCGGATTCCTGATCACCAACGTGCTGCTGGGCGAACTGAAGCGTACCGGGAGCATCGCGCTGGCGCCGTTCTATGTCCGGCGCGTGCTGCGGATCTGGCCGGCATGCTACGCGTATCTCGCGGTCGTCGCGCTCCTGGCGGTGGCGGGGTGGGTCGACGTCAGCCCGCGCCAGTGGGCGCTTGCCGCGCTGCACCTGTGGAACTATTCGGTCGGGCTCGGTCTGACCGCCGACACCGCGCTGCATCCCGACGGCGCGTGGTATCTCGGCCATTTCTGGTCGCTGGCGCTCGAGGAGCAGTTCTACTGGTTCTGGCCGCTGCTGCTGCTGTTCGCCGTGCGGCGCAACAACACGCGCTGGCTGGCGGCGCTGATCCTGATCGTTCCGCTCGTCCGCGCGGGCACCTATTTCGCCGCGCCGGCGCTGCGCGGCCAACTGCGGATGATGTTCCATACGGGCATCGATCCGATCCTGATCGGCTGCTACGTGGCGCTCAACCGGCAGCGGCTGGAGGCGTGGATCGGATCATGGCGCGGCGAGTCGCGCATCGTCACCGCGATCGTCTGCATCGTGCTGTTCGCGATGCCGGTGATCGAATCGGAATTGCGGGGAATCTGGAATATCACTTACGGCGTGACGATCGAAGCGGCATTGATCGGCGTTCTGATCGTCGTGCTCAATTTTCGAAACGATTTATGGTGTTCCAGATTGTTGCAAACCAGGCCGATGGTGTTTATCGGCACGATTTCATTCAGCCTGTATCTGTGGCAGCAACCGTTCGCCAATCCGAACCTGCCGATCCCGCATGGGTTTCCGCTCGGCATCCTGGAGGCGTTCGCGGCGGCCACAGCCAGCTACTTCCTTATCGAAAAGCCGTTCCTGCGGCTGAAAGACCGCTATTCGGCGCGCGGCGCGCAACGCGCGCGCGACGGCGGGCTGAGGATGCCGGCGGGGACCGATGCGATCGGGCCCAAGGTCGCGGAGTAGGCGGGCGGAGTCACGGCGGCGCGATCCCGTCGCCGCATCATTGCATCGCGGAGCGCGGATACCAGAAGTTCCGGAACATATCGATCCCGTACGACTTGCCGTCGTAGCGGACGATCGTGCGTGCGGTTCGCTTGCCGGTGTCCGAGTATGCGTTGTCCTTGCGCTGCGTTTTCGTGATGCGGGCCGTGAGCGACAGGTCCGCGAAACCGTGGCTCGAGGTCTTCTCGACGGCGATCGTCAGGTGTGCGGATTCACTGCGCGCGTCGCCGACGCCGGGGCCGCATGCCGTGCCTTCGACACTGACCCAGCCGTAGAGGTTGGTGCCGAACACCGGGCGGATGCGGTTGCCTTCGCGTATCCACAGGGTCAGTTCGTGTCCGGCGTCGGCGTCGGGGCAGCTCGCACCGCGGGCGCTGCTCGTGAAGACGACGCAGAACGCGCGATCGTCGGGCGACAGCCGGTAAGGCGCGGTATCGATGCGATAGCTGTCCGGGCCGACTTCCGTGGCGGCGTCTTCCTCGATGATCGAGCGCTCGGCCGCCACCACCTTGCCGCTCTCGACAAGCGCGATGACCTGCAGCTTGTTGCTGTCGTCCGGATTCTTGCTCTTCGGGAGCGAATCGAACGCGGCGGCCGCGATCGTCGTGCCCGGCGCGTTCGGCATGACCTTGCAGGCCGACGCGACGACGAGCCCGTTCGTTGCGCGCGCGACGATGCTCGAGTCGGCGATGCCGGCCCAGCGGGCGACGGCGGCGATCGTGTCGTCGCCGCAAGGCTGAGCGTCGGCGGCATGGGCGAGGGGAGCGGCGGCAAGCGCCAGCAACGGGGCGAAGCGAACGAGCGTGGTCATGGCTGAAAGAAGTTCATCGCAGATTACCGGGGGAACGCGGCTCAGACTGTCGGTGTTCGGCCAGGAAGGGACTTTCACCGCGATCGCAGGCCCGGCGTTTGGGTGTCGGCTCTGCATAAGTTATCGGCCACTTGCGCGCTGAATATGCCGGCCGCATCGCCAATCGGTACGGATGTACTGTAGTCGATCGCTCGATAAGTGGCGTCGGTGAGTTCGCGTTCTTACCATATAGGGTTTGGCGCAGATTGAGGTCGCGATCGCGAGCGCATCATTCTTCGGGCTCGTCCAACTCCTCGATTGGGTGCCAGTAAGCGTAATTAAATAGCGCGTCCAGTTCAGTGAAATCGCGGAGACCCAATTGATTTCGCACATGCGTGGCCTTCTCGCAGAACGAAGCATAGGTGTCCGGGTTGACGTTTTTTTTCGTTGGCTTCGGTGGGAAGTCAGTGATTTTTGCCTTCCTCAACCCGGACACCGCATTTTGGTTCATCACGGCGAATTTATCGCTGTCGATCGCGTGAAGGATTTCCGTGATTACATTCACGCCCGCACGGTCGACATCTAGGAAATGCTCATGCAACAAGCGATAGGCATCCGACGGCTCATCTGGAATGCTTTTGGTGATGCTGGCTAATCCATCAAGAAATGAACCGGGGCTCTTTGCGATAACATTTTTGCCTCGATGTAGCCCGCCGGAATGGAAGTGGCTGATTAGATCTTCATATCGAAGCACAAAGTCTTCCGGTCCGAGGCGCCGGCCCGTCGCAAGATCCTGAATGATTTTACGGGCTCCTTCTCGACACGCGCGCCGCACTTGAATCTGGGAAGCAAAGCCTGACTCGGACATGTCAGTTTTCATTTCGGCAAGGATTTCTCTCAGCGTGAGCATCTCAGCGCCTGCGTCATTGATCGCGCGGCTAAAGCGCTTGTTTGCCACGAAGTGATGTGCGTGATACAAAGTATGTCTCTGCGCATAATCGTCGATCAGTTTCTTGTTTGCGGGGATCAGTTCATTTTCTTCGATTAGCCCGTCGAAGTACTGGCTCAGCGTGCTCATCAACTGGCCACTGGGATCCTCTACGACTGTTGATGCCTCGTAGTTGCCTGCAAAGCCACCCGACGTGAGATTGGCAGAGCCGGTGACTATGGTGCATCCCGAGTCGAAGGCAAAGGCGTATACCTTAGGGTGAAAGGTATAGCGGGACACGCTGATAAAGAGTTGTAACCGTTTCGTCTTTTCAAGCGAGAGTAGCTTGTAAAGTAAATTAGGGGAAGTTTGGTAGAAATCGAGACCGACTGCGAATCGCGCTTCCATCCCATTGGACAGGGCCGCCTCCAGTGCGCTGACGATGTGCATAAGACCGGACAAATTCGCGAAAGCCACCATGCAATCAAACCGGGAGGCGCGCGAAAAAAGATCTGCCAGTTCGTCACCGTGACTGCTTTCCGCATTGAATAGCAGGCGTACACGATGTCCCGTCATCACTTATCCTTTCGTAGAAATTTTTCGAGGAAGTTCAACCACTGCGAAGGAGAATCGGATCGCATGTGATATTAGTTCGAAACGACCATTGTGTGAACCGGACTTTGCCGTGTTGCGCTAGTTGATTAGCGGCCGTTGTGCGTTGGAAGCCGCCGTTAAGCTCGCACCGCATCCAAGGGCCGGTATGGGTCGGCAAGCGACCTCCACGGAAATCCACAAAGAAGCAAGAAAAAAGGCCCATGCGGGCCTTATTGCGACGAAGGGCGCGCGGACGTCAGCGCGTCAACGCACTGAACCCATCCAGCAACCGCTCGACATCGGCCGCTTCGATCGCGCCCATCGTCGAGATGCGGAACAGTTCCTTCGACAGCCCGCCTTGCCCCGCGTAGATCACGAAGCCGCGCGCCTTCAGCCCGTCGTGCAGCTGCTCGTACGTCACGCCCTGCGGCAGACGGTACGCGCGCAGCACGACCGACGACGCGCCCTCCGGCAGCACGAGCGGCATCCCGCGCGCGGCCAGGCCCGCCTGCGCCTGGTCGGCGAGCGCCTTGTAGCGTGCGTGGCGTGCACGCCAGCCGCCGGCTTCGTCGAATTCGCGCAGCGCCTCGACGAGCGCATAGTACGCGTGCACCGACGGCGTGAACGGCGTGTTGCGCTGGTCCTGCAGCTTCGCGAGGCGGCCGAGGTCGAGGTAGTACGTGCGGCTCGCGGCCTGCGCGAGCGCGCTGCGGCGCACGATCACGAACGCCGCGCCCGGCACGCCGTGCAGGCACTTGTTCGCGGTCGCGGCAACCGCGTCGATGTCGCCGCCGGCAAAATCGATCGCTTCCGCGCCGAAGCTGCTGACGCCGTCGACGAGCAGCTTCACGCCGCGCGCGCGGCACACGTCGGCGATCGCGCCGAGATCGTTCAGGCGGCCGGTCGTCGTTTCGTGATGGATCACGGCGACGTGCGAGAAGCCGCCCGCGTCGAGCCGCGCGGCGATCTGCGCGAGGTCGGGCGCCTGCATCCACTCGTGCTTGAGCACTTCATGCGGAATCGCATACTGCGTCGCGATCTGCGCGATTCGCTCGCCGTACACGCCGTTCTCGATCACGAGCAGCTTGCCGCCCTGCGGCACGAGCGCCGCGATCATGCTTTCGACGGCGGCGGTGCCCGAGCCCGTCATCAGCACGGCGGCCCATTCGGCCGGGTCGAGCTCGTACGCGGCGACGAGCCGCGCGCGCGCCTCGTCCTGCAGGTCGAAGAACTCGCTTTCGCGATGGCACAGGTCGGGTTGCAGCAGGCTGCGGCGCACGCGTTCGGACAGCGTGACCGGGCCGGGATTCAGCAACAGCATCATTGGGCTCCTTCGGCTTGGGCTTCGGTCTGCGCGGCGCCGATGTGCCGCATCAGGCGGGTCTTGACCTCGACCGGCGTGACGGTCGGGCGCGGCAGGCCGTCGGGCACGCCGGTGCGGATCGCGATGCGCACGAATTGCGCGCCGTCCGCGCGCGACGAGCGGGAGAGGGCAGCGTCGAGCACGTCGAGCGTGTCGCCTTCGACCGCCGACGCGTAGCCGCACGCGGCGCCGACGCCGGCGAACGACACGTGCTGCGACACGGTGGCCTGGCCGCCCGTCGATTCGTGCGCGCCGTTGTCGAGCAGTACGTGCGTGAGGTTGGAAGGGCCGTAGGCGCCGAGCGTCGCGAACGCGCCCATGCGCATCAGCGCGGCGCCGTCGCCGTCGACCGCGACGACCTTCAGGTCGGGCCGCGCGAGCGCGAGGCCCAGCGCGAGCGGCGTCACGCAGCCCATCGAGCCGACCATGTACAGCTGGTTCGGGCGATCGTCGAGCGCGTACAGCTCGCGGCCGCAGAAGCCGGTGGATGCGAGCACGACGGTCGAATCGACCGGCGTGTGCGCGACCACACGCTGCAGCGCGTCGTGGCGGGTCGGCCATGCGTCGGCCGACGCGGCGCGCGACGACGATTGCGCGGCAACGTGCGCGCGCGGCGTCGCCGCCGGATTGGCCTTCAGCTCATACGGCGCGACGCTGCCTTTCTGCATCACGAGCGCGTACGGGCGGCCCGTCGCGTCCATGTGCGCGATCGCACGGTCGAGCGCCGGGCCGACCGCGTCGGGATCGGTCGGGAAGGTCTCCCAAGGGATCTCCATCGTATCGAGCATCGCGGGCGTGATCGGCCCCATCAGCGCGTGCTGCGGCTCGTCGGGCACGCCCGGCTGGCCGCGCCACGTGACGATCAGCAGCTGCGGCAGGCGGAACGTCCACGTGAGCGACGTGAGCGGGCTCACCGCATTGCCGAGCCCCGAGTTCTGCATCATCGCGATCCCGCGCTTGCCGCCGAGCGTCGCGCCAGCGATCAGCGCGACCGCATCGCCTTCGTTCGCGGCCGACACGTAGTGCAGCGTCGGGTCCTGCAGCACGTAGTTGATGAACGGCGTCAGGTACGAGCAGGGCACGCCCGCGTACCAGTCGAAGCCGCGCGCGCGGGCGGCCTCGACGAACTGGGCCGCTTCGATCATTGCGCGCCTCCGTTGCCGGCGCCCGGTTCGGACAGCGGCGTCTGGCCGTGCGCGAAGTCGCCCGCGCGGCGGAAGTCTTCGAGATCGTTGACGCCGCGCCAATGGCCGTGCACGTACTGCACCTCGATCTTCTCGCCGGCGGCGATCAGTTCGTTGAGCAGCGACGGGATGTCGAGCGTGTCGAAATCAGGACGCGCCTGCAGCGTCGCGAGCATCGCCTTCAGACGGTCGACGCCCGCGCCGCGCACGTTCAGCAGGCCGATCCAGCGGCCGTGCGGCGTGCCTTCGGCGACATCGCTCGACACGCGCTGCAGATAGGTCTTCTGGCCGAACAGGCCGCGGTCGTCGGCAGCGGAGCAGAGCGCGAAGTCGCGCACGCTCTGGTTCGTCGGCTGCGTCAGCGACGAATCGACGACGACGCTGAATTCCGCCTCGCTTTCCGCGAGGTCGCGCAGGATGTAGCTGCGGAACAGCAGGTCGCCGTACGAGATCACGGTGTCGCCGGTCAGGCGCTCGGCCGCGCACGCGAGCGACGCGAGCTCGCCCGTCTGCGCATGGCGCTCGTTGACGACGAGCTTGATGCCCGACGTGTCGATCGCGTCGGCGCGGTAGCCGCCGACCACGGTGATGTCGTTCACGCCGTGCTTCTTGAAGCCGTCGACGAGCCAGCGCAACAGCGGCTTGCCGGCGACCGGCAGCATCACCTTCGGCTTGTCCTCGGTGACGGCTTCCAGCCCCTTGCCGCGGCTCGCGGCGAGCACGATCGCGGCGTTCGACGCGCGCGACGACGACGACAGGTAGATGCGCTCGGCCGCCGAATACTCGTCGGCGTCCTGCAGGCGGAAGATCTCGTTGACCGACGCGACGCGGTCTTCGACGTTGATCAGCGTTTCGTTCTCGTGGATTTCGCGCGCGACGGCCTGCATCGCGGACGCCGATGCGCGGATCAGGTGGTTCGCCCAGATCACGGTGCTGATGCCGGCCTGGCGGAACACGTCGGTCGGCGTGCTGTAGTACTTGGTCGGCACGATCACGAGCGGCGCCTTGCCGCTCCATTCGCGCGCGAACTGCAGGATCTCGTCCGGGCGCGACAGCTTGCTGTGGATCAGGATCGCGTCCGCGCCGGCTTCCGCATACGCGTTCGCGCGGCGCAGCGCCTCGTCCATCCCCCAGCCGGCGATCAGCGCTTCGACGCGCGCGACGATCGAGAAGTCCGGGTCGCTCTGCGAATCCTTGCCGGCCTTGATCTTGCCGCAGAACTCGTCGATCTCGGCGAGCGGCTGGCGTTCGCCGTCGATGAAGCTGTTCGTTTTCGGGAACTGCTTGTCCTCGATGCACACGCCGGCGATGCCGCGCTGCTCGAGCTTCTTCACGAGGCGGCGCACGTTGTTGAAGTTGCCGTAGCCGGTGTCGCCGTCGAGCAGGATCGGCAGGTCGCTCGCGTCGGCCATGAACTCGAGCACGTCGACGACCTGGGTCCAGCTCGCCTCGTTGTTGTCGCGCACGCCGAACTGCGCGGAGATCGCGAGGCCGGACGCCCAGATCCCCTTGAAGCCCGCCTCGCGGACGATCCGCGCGGACAGGCCGTTGTGCGCTTCCATCAGGAATTCGAGGTCGCTGCTGACGAGCATGCGGCGCAGGCGCGCGCTGCGCGATTCGGTGAAGTTGGGTTCGCGTGCGTTCATCGTGCAGCTCCGGCGGTGGTGCGTTGAATCAGGGGGAGGATGTCCTGCGTGGCGCGCGCGACATCGTTCGGGAAGTCGATCTCGATCCACGGCGCGCCCGTCACGTCGGCGACGTCGAACGAATGGCCGCCTTCGAGCAGCAGGTCGCGCACGGCTTCCTCGTGCGGCATGTTCGCGCGGCCGCTGTCGACGTAGCCGGCGACGATCGCCGCGAGGCGGCGCGCGGTGTGTTCGGTGAAGCGGAAGAAGCCGACCGATTCGCCGATCGTGTCGTAGTCGAGGTCGACCGCGAGCTGCTTGCGCAGCTCGATGGGCACGCCGTTCTTCAGGCACAGCTTGACGGGCTCGTCGCCCGCTTCGAAGTCGCGGTCGATCAGCAGGCGATCGACCGGCTGGTCGGGGTTGGCCACGAGCGCGTGCAGGATGCTTTCGTCGTACAGCACGTCGGCGTCCATCAGCAGCACGTCGCCGCCGCGCGTCATCGCGTCGGCAACGGTATGCACGGTCAGCACGCTGCCGAGATCGTAGCGCTCGTTCAGCACGATTTCCGCGCGGCGGCCGAGGCGCTTCAGTTCTTCCTCGACCTTGCCGGACTGGAAGCCCAGCGCCAGCACGATCTCGTCGACGCCGGCCGCGTCGAGCACGCGCAGGTGGCGTTCGAGCAGCGAGGCGTCGTCGAAGCGCAGCAGACACTTCGGGAATTGCGCTTCGGGAGGTTGCTGCAGGCGCAAGCCGAGGCCTGCCGCAAGAATGATGGCTCGCATGTGTTCTCCAACCAAAAAATCGACCGATCGATGCTTGACCGATCAGTCGGCGAGGGGCTGCGGCGCACGGCGCCGCTGCCAGTTTCTTTCACTGAAATGCAGATAGAGCAGGCCGGGCAGCCCGAGCGCGAGTTCGCGCGCGCGCTTCGCGAGCGACAGCGCGAGCGCCGCGTCGGGCGGCAGGCCGACGAGCGGCGCGAGCAGCAGGTAGCCGCCTTCCTGCGCGCCGAGCGAGCCGGGAATCGCGAAGGCGGCGCCGCGGATCGCCTGGCCGACGCTTTCGAGCAGCAGCGCGTCGAGCCAGCTCACCGGATGCCCGAGGAAATGCAGCGCGAGCCACACTTCCGCGGTGCCGACGATCCAGCCGACGAGACTCAGCGCGAAAGTCGACGCCACCTTGCGGCGCTCGCCGTACAGCGTGCCGACCGCCGCGTCGATCGCGTCCGCGCGAGTTGCGAGCGACGACCAGTCGCGCGGGCCGAGCAGCTTCGACGCGACGCGCAGGCCGCGGCCGAACAGCCCGCGCCGCTGCGCGGCATAGAACAGCAGCGCGCAGCCGCCGAGCACGCCGGTCGCGATCAGCGCCGGCGTGCGCAGGTGCGCGGCCGATTCGTGCGTCGCGACCATGCTGAACGCGGCGATGCCGAGCAGCGCGAACGCCATTTGTGCAAGCGCCTGCATCGTCGTGCTGACGGTGATCGCCGCGGCGGCATCCGCCATCCGGGTGCCGCGCTGCGCGAGGTGGCGCACCATCAGCACGGGGCCGCCGATCTGCCCGGCGGGCAGCAGGCTGTTCACCGATTCGCCGACCCAGCGCGCGCGCAGCGCATTGCCGAGCTCGGCGCCGGGCTCGCCCTTGCGGAACATCACCGAGATCGCCGCCGCGTCGATCACGAGCGGCACGATGTGGAACGCCGCGACGAGCGCGAGCCCCCAGCCGGCCGCGAGGAACGTCGACGCGACCGCGCCGACGCCCTGCCACGCCAGAAGGGCCACGAACAGGGCCGTCCCGAGGGACAGCAGGATCATGCCGGCGCGTGTCATGACCCGGTCGCGCGTCGCGTCGCCAGCTGCTTGAACACCTGGCGGAAACCGAAGTACGCGATCGCATCCTTCATGTTCGAGATGAAACGCTTCCACGGCCGCATGCCGGGGTCGGTCACGTATTCGAACGTGAGCGACACGCGCATCTCGTTCTGGCCCATCGGCGTGACGCGATGGCGCAGCTTGTCGCCGTCGAACAGCACGATGCCGCCGTCGGCGATCTGCACCGTGCCCGGTTCGTCGGGCACGTCGGGGTTGCGCGTATGCAGCTCGTAGTCGAGGCGGCAAGACGAGTCGTCGATCACGCCGATCAGCAGCGTGTAGCGGCGGCCGTCGTAGTACGACGTGTCGTAGTGCCAGCCGATGTGGTCGCCCGGCTTCGTGTAGTAATACAGCGCGTAGGCGTGCGGATCGTCGTCCGGCGACAGCAGCAGCGTGTCGCCGGTGAGCTTCTCGAGGAGGCCGATCAGCGCCTTCGAGCGGTACAGCTCGGCGATGTACGGCGCCTTCGCATCGATCGTGTGGCGGCTCACGCTGCCGCCCTGCTTGTGGCCGGGCAGGTAATTGCGGTTGATGTCGGCCGTGAGCGCGCGCGCGGCGTCGGCGAGCTTCGCGTGCGCGTCGGGCGGCAGGAACGTGTCGAGATACAGGAACGACCCCTGGCGCGTGTAGTCGTCGCGCAGTTGGCCGACGTCGAGCCGGCCGACGCAGTCGGCCACGGTGCGGTCCGCGGTGGCCGCCGCTGCGCGCGCAGGCGCGGGGCGTGCCGGGTTCAGCACGGAGTCGTCGCGGGTGCTGGGAGTCATTTGCTTGCCTGGATTTCGGTTGGGTTCTGCGGCAGGGCGCCGCGACGGACGATGCGCCACCAGTCGATCACGACCCAGGCGGCGAACAGCGGCGCGCCGATCGACGCCGCCAGCAGGAACGGTTCGACGCCGTTCGTGAGCGTCACGAGCGGCAGCAGGTAGAGGACGTCCTCGGTCTCGAAGCCGCCGACGAACGCCTGCTTGGTGCCGGCCTTGCCGGCGAACGATTCGATCCGCATCCGCAGGTAAAAGATCAGCGCGACCGCCGCGCCGGCCGCCGCGCCGAGCAGCACCGGCGACGCGGCCATCTGGCCGCCCTGGGCGATGATGCCGACGCCCATGCTGACGAACAGCGCGATCGTGACGAGCGCGTCCGCCGCGAGGTCGTAGAAATGGCCGATCTTGCTGGACTTGCCGCTGATGCGGGCAAGTTCGCCGTCCGTGTGGTCGACGAAGTTCGACAGCACGATCAGGAATGCGCCGGCGTTGCTCCAGCCGTAGCCGCCTTGGGCAAGGCACCACGCGCCGGCCAGGCCGATCAGCAGGCGGACGGTGGTCAGGTGATTCGGGGTGACGGGTGTGTCGACGAGCGGCCGGACGAGGGCGCGCGCGAGCCGCGCATCCCACGTGCGGGGTAGCGGTGGCTCGGAACGTTTGGCGGTTTTTCTTTGGTCCATCGGCGAAATATATACGGATTTGTAAGATGTTGCTTTTTTCCGCTCAATCTCCTGACATTTTTCGGTGTTACCGACCATTTCGGAAGGGATTGTGCGCGCCACGCGTGCATGGCAGGCACACATATGGTGCACACGGGGCCGTTCCGCTCGGTCCGCGCCGACCCGGCGCGTTATGTTCAAGTTTCGTCGTCGCCGCTCGCATGCGCAAGGCGCGCCGTCGACGAACCGGGCGGGGCCGGGCGACCTCCGCCGCGCACGCTTGACGCCGATCATGCCGGCCGCCCGCGCATCGGGCGACAATCCGGCGCCTGTCACAGAACGGCCGTCCGATACCCGGCAAATTCCGAAAGGGTCTTTTGCATCCGGCGGACATTTCGCCGATGCGGCCTCTGCGATACTCCGGACGTACCTGTGGTGCCGGCCGCCGACCGCGGCCCCAAGGTTTCCACGCCGCTCAGGAGACACCCCCCGCGGCGTCAACGACAGACCAAAACGCATTCGTTCAAACTGCCATGTCTTCATCCCGCATCCTCGCTCCCGCCCTGCGTTCGCTCGTCCGCACCGCCGACGAAGCCGCCGCCCTGATCCGTCCCGGCATGACCGTCGCCATGAGCGGCTTCACCGGCTCGGGCTACCCGAAGGCCGTGCCGGCCGCGCTCGCCGCGCACATCGAGGCCGCGCACGCGCGGGGTGAGGAATTCCGCATCAACGTGCTGACCGGCGCATCGACCGCGCCGGAGCTCGACGGCGCGCTCGCCCGGACGAACGGCATCTCGATGCGCCTGCCGTACCAGTCCGACCCGACGCTGCGCGACAAGATCAACGCCGGCGAAGTCGACTACCAGGACGTCCACCTGAGTCACGTCGCGCAATATGCATGGTTCGGGCTGTACGGCGATCTCGACGTCGCGATCGTCGAGGTTGCGGGCATCCGTGAGGACGGGCTGCTGATTCCGTCCGCGTCGGTCGGCAACAACAAGACCTGGCTCGACCGCGCGAAGCACGTGATCCTCGAGGTCAACGCGCGCCAGCCGCTCGGCCTCGACGGGATGCACGACATCTATTACGGCACCGCGCTGCCGCCGCACCGCAAGCCGATCCCGCTCACGAAGAGCGACGACCGCATCGGCGAGCCGTACCTGCGCTGCCCGGCCGAGAAGATCGTCGCGATCGTCGAGACCGACGCGGCGGACCGCAGCAACGCATTCTCCGCGCCGGACGAGACGTCGAAGCAGATCGCGACGCAACTGATCGATTTCCTGCGCCACGAAGTGAAGCGCGGCCGGCTGCCCGAGAACCTGCTGCCGCTGCAGTCGGGCGTCGGCAACATCACGAACGCGGTGCTTGCGGAACTGAGCACGGCCGGGTTCTCGAACCTCAGCGCGTACACCGAGGTGATCCAGGACGGCATGCTCGACCTGCTCGCGGACGGCACGCTCGGCTTCGCATCGGCCACCGCGCTGTCGCTGAGCCCGGACGCGGTCAAGCGCTTCGCCGACGAGATCGCGACGTTCCGCGAGAAGATCCTGCTGCGCCCGCAAGAGATCAGCAACCATCCGGAGCTCGTGCGCCGCCTCGGCTGCATCGCGATGAACGGGATGATCGAGGCCGACATCTACGGCAACGTGAACTCGACGCACGTGATGGGCACGAAGATCCAGAACGGCATCGGCGGCTCGGGCGACTTCGCCCGCAACGGCTACCTGTCGTGCTTCATGTCGGCGAGCACCGCGAAGGGAGGCGCGATCTCGCGGATCGTGCCGATGGCGAGCCACGTCGACCACACCGAGCACGACGTCGCGGTGGTCGTCACCGAGCAGGGCCTCGCGGACCTGCGCGGGCTGTCGCCGAAGCAGCGCGCGCGCAAGATCATCTCGACCTGCGCGCACCCGGACTTCCGGCCGATGCTCGAGGACTACTTCGAGCGCGCGTGCCGCGAGAGCTTCGGCAAGCAGACGCCGCACCTGCTCGGCGAGGCGCTGTCGTGGCACGAGCGGTTCGTGCGGACCGGGTCGATGAAGGGCTGACCGGGCCCGGCGTCATCGCATCAGCGTGAGCGTCTGCGCGGCGACATACAGCCCCAGCCCGTAGGACAGATGCGTGACGAGGCTGCGGCGGCGCGCGACGCTCGGCTGCGGCGTGCGCGCCGCGGCGATGCCGAAGCCGAATGCCGGCTGCATCACGAAGAACGGCGCGGCCACGCTTCCGATGCCCGCGACGAGCGCGGGCAGCAGCGTCGGCGCGCTGATCCATTGCGTTCCCGCGAGCGCGACCGGCAGCCCGGCGAACGCGATGCCGATCGCGTAGTGCGCGAGCCAGCCGAGCGGCCGTTCGTGCCGCACCGGCGCAGCCGCGACGATCGACGCATGCCGGAACCGGCCGCCCGCCATATGGCCGAGCCAGCGGCCGACCAGCGCGTAGTCGAGCGACGGAATGCCGAACGCGCGCCGTCGGAACAGTGCCCAGAGATCCATTACGAGCGTGCCGCCTGCGCCTATCAGCAGCAGGCGGAGCAGGGCGTCGGCCGTGTCGTTCATTGGTTGCCTCCGATGTTCGTTGGCAGGCAGCGGGCGGACGCGTCGGCGCGACGCGCGGTTTGGATCGGTTTCATGGCAACTCCTGCTTGTTCCAATGGAGGCGAGCGGCTATCTTGCAGCTTCAAGTTCACTTGAGGTCAAGCATGGGCCGTCTGGATATCGCCGACGTCGCGCGTCATGCGGGCTTGCCCGCGTCGACGCTGCGCTACTACGAGGAAAAGGGGCTGATCGCGTCGAACGGGCGTCGCGGGTTGCGGCGGCAGTACGATCAAGCAGTGTTGCAGCGGCTCGCGCTGATCGCGCTCGGCCGCGAGGCAGGGTTCTCGCTCGACGAGATCGGCGCGATGTTCGGCGCGGGCGGCGAGCCCGACATCGACCGCGCGAAGCTCGACGCGAAGGCTGATGAGCTCGATCGCACGATCCGCCGGCTCAGCGCGGTGCGCGACGGCCTGCGGCACGCGGCGGCGTGTCCGGCGCCGAGCCATCTGCAATGCCCGAGTTTCCAGAAGCTGCTGCGTATTGCCGAGCACCGCGGCGTCACGCGTCGTGCGAAACCCGCCGGTACGGTCGGCGCGTGAATTCAGCCCGAGGAGGCGCGATGAGCGTGCCGATCGAGTGGGTGCTGTTCGATATGGAGGGCGTGCTGACGCACTACGATCGCGCGGCGCGGGTCGCGCGCCTGTCGGCGCTCACGGGCCGGCCGCCGGAGGCCGTGCGCTACGCGATCTGGGAGTCCGGGCTCGAAGCGCGCGCGGACGCTGGTGAGATCACGCCGGATGCGTATCTGGACGCGCTCGGCGATCTGCTGAAATGCCGCGTCAGCCGCGATGCGTGGCTCGATGCGCGTCATGCGTCGATTACGCCGAATCCTGACACGCTCGCGCTGGCGGAGCGGGTTGCGGGGAGGTGCCCGATCGCGGTGCTCACGAACAACTGCCGGCTTGTTACCGATCATCTCGACTATCTGAATCCGCAGGTCGCGCGGCTGTTTGGTGCGCGTGTGTATTCGTCGGCGTCGTTTGGCGCGGTCAAGCCGGCTGTGCGCGCGTATCTCGGCTGCGTTGGGGTGCTCGGTGCGCGGCCGGATGCGACGCTGTTTATCGACGATACCGATGCGAATGTCGCGGGGGCGGTTGCTGCCGGGCTGCTCGGTTATCGCTTTGTCGATGCGGGGGCGCTTGCGGACGAGTTGCGGCGGTATGGGTTGATTTAAGTGCTTCGCGGAACTGCGGCGGAACGCCGAGGGGACTGTCGGCGTTCCGCCAGGAAGCGTCATTCGCAAGCATTTTTACTCGGATATTCAAGTGTCAGCGCTACGGCCGCTTCTCAGTCTATCGAGCTACTGCCGAGGATTTTGCTGCCTATCGCGCCACGTTGCCCGCTAGAGGCGTCCAAGTGCAGGGCTGTAGGAATATGTGAGCGGACAAGAAATCCGGATTGCTACAAAGCGTGCATGGGGAGCGATCACAGGGAGTTGATGTGTGCGACTTTTATACTGGGCAATACGCACCTCGTATCTACATTACGTTACCCGGCAACCATCGAGCGTCACCGTATACGTCTGCGACCATATTGCAGATTGCCGGAAACAACTACTATTACGCACGCCGGGCACAAATTCAGGTGCTGTGATGGTGTCATAATGACACTCAGGAGGAAGTGATGGTGAAACCTGCATGCAAGCTCACTGCGAGTGAGCTAATCGAAGAGATACTTTCCCTCGATGCGGATCGTATGAAAGTAGTTGTTTTGATTGGCGAAAACGGTGTAGGCAAGAGCACTCTTTTGGCACAGTTCGCCGAGCACCTTGTCGAGCAGGACAAAGGAACCCAGATCATCGCCATATCCAATACGCCACACGACAAATTTTCACCTGGCGACCACGGAGTCCACTACCTCGGTCAGCGAGACGGTAACCGCTATGCATCTGAGGCGATCAAGGAGTCCCTCAGATCTCCTCGTAATGAGATTGCGACAAGGGTACGCAAGCTAGCGGAAGTATTGGAGCTGATGGGGTACGATCGAGTGATCGGCTTGGCTTTGGAAAGTTTCGATCCCCATGTCACATTCGATTCTGATGATTCCAGCGTTGCAGCGTCCAGCGTGATTATGAAGGTGGCTTCAACCGTCACAGATAAGCTCTTCGGAACTACTACGCCAGTCGTCTGGCTGAATCTTGATAATCATGCAGAAGCTCAAACGGGCGCGTCCTTTGCGCCAAGCCTGTTGAGCAATGAAAACAGACTCATAGCGAATGGTGCGTGCACAGGAATTAGAATAATTCTTAGAAAGAAGGTTTCCTCTGCAAACCTCGATAAAAGGGAGATAGATCTTCAAGCCGCAAGTTCTGGGGAGATTTCCTATTTGGCTACGATGGCCTGGGCTTCGTCAAAGGTATCGGCACATAGTGTGCTGCTAATCGACGAGCCGGAGAACAGCTTGCATCCCAAATGGCAGGTGAGGTATATTCAATGCCTTCAGGCCTTGTTCCGATATGAGCGCCCGCTCGTTGTCATTGCAAGCCATAGTCCGCTTCTTTTGGCAGGTGAGGAGTCGGAGTCTGTCGATATCCTTCCCTACAAAATAGAAGAAGGTCGGATGGCATTAGCTATCGACACAGTTGATTCTGGGTTGGAGGGAGTCTCTTGGGCAGCATTTGGAACACTTCCAGCTAATAATCAGTATCTTTCCGGGCTTTTGATTGATTTAATCAACCAATATTGCAGGGACGAAATCAGCTTTGACCAAGCATTGCTGACCATGGACAACCTCATCGAGGGGTGCGTTGGCCAAGATCAGCGAGAAGTGATTGATGTCTTTAAGGATACACTGAGGATTGCCTGTAATGACAAACAAAAAGGGTGACTCTATCAAATCGATCGCGGCTCGAATTCATGCTGCTGCTGCTGTGGTTTCCAATGATCCGGATTTTTGGGATGCTGAAAGTTTTTCGGAATTAAAGAAAGAGCTCAAAGAGTATTTGAAGATTATAAATAATAATTGCTGCGCATATTGTCGCCGCGTCATAAGTGGCGAACATAACATGGTTCTTGACATAGAGCATATTCTTGAAAAGGACAACTTCCCTCGGCTCACCTTCAATATCGCAAATCTCACGATCTCCTGTCGACGCTGCAATTTTAAAAAGAACGCAATCGCCAATATGGTCACCACCTTGAACCCAGAAGGTGAGTACCAATCATCATATACATATAAATTCGTTCATCCAAATCTGGATCGTTACACTGACTACATAAAGCTAGCTCGAGTGTCGATAAATAATGATCATTTCGTAAAATATCTGCCAATTCCGAAAGCAAACGTTCCCTCACCGGAGAAGGCGTGGTTTACCTATGATGAATTCGACCTTCGAGAGCTTGAGCGATTCGATTTGATGAAAAAAATGAGGGTTAGAAAACCCAGCACAATATTGGCCCTGGAAAGCTCGAAGATTCGAGATTATCTCGCGGAGCAGTTCGAGAAAAGCCATGCGCTTCGAAAGGCACAGAAGGCGCAAGAGCGCGCCACCAAAAAGGCAGCACGATGACCGTATTGCACCTACCCGCCGGTCGTCCGTTATACAGTGCAAGCAGACGGTCCAGGCTCCGCGACTAACGGCAGCTTTTGGCCGAAGCTGTGTGAAAACGCACGCCGAACGCGCCAGTCGAAAAACTCGCCCCCTCAGATCGCCCTATATTGGCTTGGCAGCGGTCCGGGAGGGGTAAGGCGACATCCGAAAACCGAATAGTTTCGCGTTTTCGCGCAGCCTCGGCCGAACGCGGTCGGTCAGCCGCGCATTCCCCGGTTAGCCTCGACGAAGCTTGATTCAGGGCCCATTGCGCCGGCTCAGCCCGCGTAATACACCTCACACTCCCTTTCCCGCCCACGCACAACTCTCTTGCCAGCCAGCGCACCATGCGCTTCGGTGAACACCGTGCGCTCATGCTCTCGCAGCACGTCGTCATAGAAGTACATCGCAACCCAGTCGGCCGTGCGTTCCGACTCATGCGCGCGCCCCGTGTGCATGAACAGCGCTGTGAAATGCCACCCACCTTTCGTGAGATGCAGCACCGGAAGCGGCGGCCGTGCATCCGGTACAACGCGCTTCGGGGCAATGGTCGGCAGCACTCCGGCGCCGGCCCGCGCGCGATAGACGCGATCAACATACAGCAGCAACTCGACCGGCGGCTCCGCACCAAGCCCGGTGTCTTGCGTCGAACCGTGCCACCGCCGCCGGCGGCTCAGCACCTCGTCGAGCGCCGCGCGAATGCCCGCCGCGCGGCGCGGGCCGACGCCCGCGACGGTTTCGAGCCGGCCGGTGCGGGCCGCCGCCTCGAGATCCTCGAGCGTGCCGATGTGCAGCGCATCGTGAATGCGCATCGCGAGTTCGCGACCAATGCCGGGCACGGCCTCGAACGGCGACGCCGACGCCGTGTCGCCGCGCAGCCGTTCCAACTGGCGCCAGCGGCCGGCAAGCAGCAGCTCGGCGATCGCCTGCGCAATGCCCGTGCCGATCCGCGGCAGCGCGTCGAGCGCATCGACCCCGCCGGCATTGAAGAGCGCCCGGACATCCTGTCCGAGACCGTCGATCGTGTCCGCCGCCGCGCGGTACGCGCCGGCCCGGTACGCATTCGCCCCCTGGTCGGCCAGACGCTCGGCCGCCTCGCGCAGGCAACTGGCGATCTGCCGGTTTTCCTCGTCGATACGGCTTTCGGTCGTCTGCATGGGCGATCAAGCGCGTTGGGTGCAAACGGAGGGGCGCGTCGCGCCGTCCGGGCCATTCACGATTGTCCGGAACACAAAACGCGAAAAATTGATGCGCGTCAATGGCAAACGTTGCACAGGGCGCTGTCGGCGTGCGGTCATGATCCCCCGGCCCGGCGGCGCGGCGTTACGCTATACGAAAGGATGCGACGCAGGAGGGCTGCGATGCAACGGACGCTTCTGATCTGCGGATTGCTGCTGATCGCGGCGAGCCTCGGCTGGCGCTGGCTCGCGCGGATTCCGTTCGGCCGCCTGCCGGGCGACTTCCACATCGTGCGCGACGGGTTCAGCGTCTACGTTCCGCTGGCGACGTGCGCGGTGCTGTCGGTCGCGCTGACGGTGCTGGTCTGGCTGCTGCGGCGATGAGCGCGGCACGCGACGCGCGGCCCGCCGGCTGCGCGCGCCTGTTTCTGTGCGGCGACGTGATGACGGGGCGGGGGATCGACCAGATCCTGCCGCATCCGGGCGACCCGCGCCTGTTCGAGCCGGTCTGCGGCTCCGCGCGCGACTACGTGCGGCTCGCCGAGCAGGTGAACGGCCGGCTGCCGTCCGCGCGCGACGACGCGTATCCATGGGGCGACGCGCTCGGCGTGCTCGAACACGTGCGGCCGGACGCGCGGATCGTCAATCTGGAGACGGCCGTCACCACCAGCGGCGACCGCTGGCCCGGCAAGACGGTGCTGTACCGGATGCATCCGGACAATGTCGGCTGCCTGCTGCGCGCGGGCCTCGACTGCTGCGTGCTCGCGAACAATCACACACTGGACTGGGGGCGCACAGGCCTCGGCGACACGCTCGCGACGCTCGTGCGCGCGGGAATCCGGCCAGTCGGCGCGGGGCGCGACGCAGCGGAGGCGGCCGCGCCGGCCGTCGTCGAGTGCGCGGGCGGCGTGCGGGTCCGCATCAGCGCGTTCGCGTTGCCGAGCGCGGGCGTGCCCGACACATGGGCCGCGCGTGGCCCGCACGCGGGCGTGAACCTGCTGCCGGACCTGTCGCCGGAGCGTGCGGAGGCGATCGGCAGCGGCCTCGCTGAAGCCCGGCGCGCGGCCGGCGACGTGAACGTCGTGTCGCTGCATTGGGGCGGCAACTGGGGATACGCGGCGAGCGCCGACGAGCGCGCATTCGCGCACCAGTTGATCGACACCGGCGGCGTCGACATCGTGTACGGCCATTCGTCGCATCACGTGCGCGGGATCGAACGCTATCGCGGCCGCTTGATCCTCTACGGCTGCGGCGATTTCCTGAACGACTACGAAGGCATTGCCGGCTACCGCGCGTACCGGCCCGATCTCGCGCTGATGTACTTCCCGCTGGTCGACACGGCAAGCGGCGCGCTGTGCGAGCTGTTCATGGCGCCGATGCAGATCCGGCAACTGAGCGTGCGTCGCGCGCCGGACGAGGGCGTCGCGTGGCTCGCCGACACGCTCGAACGGGAAAGCGCGGTGTTCGGCACGCACGTGCGCGCGGATGCGACCGGGATGCTGACGCTGCGGGACTGACGCCGGCCGGAGCGTGTTTCGGCGGCGCGAGCCGGCCCGCCGGCGCATGAAACAAACAGTAACCGATCATACGTACCGAAATGTGCGGGAGACATAAGCTAGAAGCGTGGGCGCGCGCCGGATTGCGTCGCGCCGATTCTGCCGGAGCGTGACATGAAACCGATTTCCGCGATCAGGCCCGCTGCCGTTGCGCTGGCTGCGCTGACGCTCGGCGGCTGCTATTACTCGAGTCCGTACGGCTACGCGCCGTACACCACGCCGTATTACGCACCGGCGACGGTATCGCAGGCGCCCGCCACGCCGGACGATGCAACCACGCCGCCGGATGTGATGGCCACGACCGTGCCCGTCTATCCGGCACCGGTCTATGCACCGTATCCGTATCCGTATTACTACCCCGGATGGTATGACTGCTGCTGGCCGCCGCTCGCGATCGGCTTCGGGTTCAGCGGCCGATTTGGCGGCGGCCACTTCCATCATCACCACATGGGCGGTGGGCACTGGGGCGGCGGACATTGGGGCGGCGGCGGCCACTGGAACACCGGTCATTTCGGCGGCGGGCATGGGCGCTGAGCCGCGGGCGGTGGCGGCGCGACATCCGATGACGCGATGCGCGCCTGAGCGGCGCAGGAGAATGCCATGAGAAACACGATCGTCCGATGCCTGTGCATCGTCCTTTTCGGCCTGCTGGGCGTGCCGGGCGCGGCCGACGCGCAGACCGCGGCGTACACGAACGCACCGGCCAACCTGCGGGCAGGGCCGGCGCCGGACTATCCGCTCGTCGCGCAGCTTCCGGAGGGCACGCTGGTGTCCGTGATCGGCTGCATCAGCGATTACACGTGGTGCGACGTCGCCGTGCCGGGCTTGCGCGGGTGGATTTACGCGGGGCTGCTCGACTATTCGTACCAGGGCGGGGAGGTGCCGCTGCTTGATTACGGGGCCGAGATCGGCTTTCCGATCGTGGCGTTCGCGATCGTGCCGTACTGGGACAATTTCTATCGCGACCGGCCGTTCTTCCACGACCGCGACCGCTTCATGCACCGCCACGCCGAGCCGCGTATCGGCCCGGGCGGTGTCGGGCCGGGACGCGGTCATCCGCAACTGAACGAGCCGCCGGCGGTCGTGATGCCGGGCGTGGGCGGGCGGCCGCCCGAGCACGGCGGGCGTGACGGCGGCCACGATACGCGGCCGTCGGCCACGCGCGGCGGCTGGACCGGCGGCATCCGCACGCCGGCTCCGGCCCCGATGCCGGCGCCGGCACCGATGCCCGCGCCGCAAGGCGGCGGGAACGTGCGCGCGCCGGGCCCGGCGGCCACCACGCACGCTCCGGCGCCAGCCGTCGTGATGCCGCCGCAAGGCCGTCAAGGCGGCGGAGGCGGCGAACGCGGCAGCTTCGGCGGTCGGCAAGGCGGTGGCGGTGGCGAACGCGGCAGCTTCGACGGCCGGCAAGGCGGAGGTGGCGGTGGCGGCGCACGCGGCGGGGAATTCCGGCACGAGTGACGGGATCGGGCTTGCCGCCCGACCGAAGCGCGACGCAAAAAAGTGCGACGCAAAAAGAGCCCGGATGCGCCGGGCTGAAAGCGGACGATGCGTGCCGTCGGCGGCGGACGCCGGCGGGCACGACATCGCTTCGCGTGGAACCGAACCGTGCGTCAGAGCATCCGTGCGAGCACGCCGTCCTTCATGACGAAGCGGTGTGCAAGCGCCGCGCACGCATGCAGGCCGATCAGGATCGCGAGCGCGGTTGCCCACGCGCTGTGCAACTCGCCGATCGACGCGCCGAGCGTATGCGGCGCGGCGATCGCCGGCAACGGAAGCGCGTTGCCGAGCCCGACATGCCAGGTGCGGCCGTTCGCGTTCAGCCAGCCGAGCACCGGCACCACGATCAGCGACGCGTAAAGCAGCTTGTGCGTGACGTTCGCAATGAACGCCAGTGCCGGAGACTGCTCGACCGGCGCGATGGGCTTGCGTGCGCCGGACCACAGCAGGCGCGGCGCAGCGATCAGCAGCAGCAACACGCCCAGGTTCACGTGCAGCAGCACCAGTCCGAGCGGCGGCGCAGTGCCGTGGACGTCCGGCATGGTCCAGCCGATGGCGAACTGGGCGGCCACCAGCAGCACCGTGCTCCAGTGGAACAGGCGTGTGAGCCGGTCGTGGCGGGCGGTCTGGCGCGGGGTATCGGACATGGCGACTCCTTCGGGCGAATCAGTTGAGCGGGGCGCGGCACGACGAACGGGGCGACGGGCCGCTGCTGACGGCATCATCGTAGCGCGAGCCTTATGACAGCCTTAAGGTGCGCGAACGCGCAGCGGTCGTGCGTGGCGGGAAAGCGGAGACGACCGGAGGAAGGGAAGCACGTAACAGCGGGCGGAACCGCATCGTCCGCAAGCATTGCACCCGCGGACGATGCGTGTCGCGTATCAATCGAGCAGCGCGAGGATTTCCTCGTAAAGCGGCCGTGGAATCCGCACGCCGTTCGCCGCGCTGCGCGCGCGGGCGTCGAAGCGCCGTTGCGACGGCAGCCGCGCGCCCTGCGCGACGATCGATTCGAGCATCCGTTCGCCGCGCGCGAGCCCCGCGTCGAGATCGTTGCCGAGGAACACCTTGGGGTCGAACGCGATCACGAGCTCGCCATGGCACGGCGTCGCGCCGACGCCCTCGTCGAAGGCCATCGACTCCTGGCTCGTCAGGTCGCCGATCAGCGCGCCGCCGAGCAGCTCGACCATCGCCGCGAGGGCCGAACCCTTGTGGCCGCCGAACGTGCGCATCGCGCCCTGCAGCGCGGCCTTCGGGTCGGTGGTCGGCCGGCCGTCGGCGTCGATCGCCCAGTGCGGCGGGATCGGCTTGCCTTGCTTCGCGTGCAGCTCGATGTCGCCGCGCGCGATCGCGCTCGTCGCGAAATCGAACACGAACGGCAGGCCGCCCGGCCGCGGCCACGCGAACGCGATCGGATTGGTGCCGAACACAGGCCGGTTGCCGCCTTCCGGCGCGACCCAGCTATGGCTCGGATTCATCGCGATGCCGGCGAGACCCTCGGCAGCGATCGCCTCGACCTCGGGCCACAGCGCGGAGAAGTGATAGCAATGGTTGATCACCATCGCCGCGATGCCGTGCTGCTTCGCCATTTCAACCAGCACCGGCAGGCCCGTCTCGAAGCTCAGCAGCGAGAAGCCGCGATGCGCGTCGACCGCGACGATCGACGCCGACAGCCGGCGCAGCGTCGGTATGGCCTGCGGATCGACCTTGCCCTTTTTCAGCGAGCGCACGCAGACGAGCAGCCGGTACACGCCGTGCGAATGGCATTCGTCGCGCTGGCCTTGCGTGATCACGTTCGCGATCGCGCGCGCATGCGCGTCGGACATCCCGTGGCGGGTCAGCACGCGCAGCGCGAGCGCGTGCACGTCGTCGAGCGACAGGACGACTTCGTTCGCGTCAGACATCGCGCGCCTCCTTCGGCAGCACCACGACGCCGTCGATGCGCTGCGCGACGTGCAGCGGATTGCCGTCGCGCAGCGCCGCCGGCAGCAGCGCGGCGGGCACGTCCTGATACGACACCGGGCGCAGGAAGCGTTCGATCGCGCGTGCGCCGACCGACGTCGTGCGCGTGTCGGACGTGGCCGGGAACGGGCCGCCGTGCACCATCGCATGCCCGACCTCGACGCCGGTGCCGAAGCCGTTGACGAGAATCCGGCCGGCCTTGCGTTCGAGCGTCGGCAGCAGCTTCGCGAACAGCGGGGCGTCGCCGTCGGCGAGATGTGCGGCGATCGTCAACTGGCCTTCGAGCGACTTCAGCACGCGGTGCAGCGTGTCGGCGTCCGGGCAGCGGACGATCAGCGACGCGGGGCCGAACACTTCGTCGCGCAGTTCGTGGCGCGCGATGAACGCATCGGCCGATGTCGCGAACAGCGCGGCGCGCGCCTGGTAGCGGTCGCCTTCGACGCCTTCGGCGAGCGTGTCGACGGCAGCATGCGCACGCAGGCGCGCGACGCCGTCGCAGTAGCTCGCGTGGATGTGCGGCGTCAGCATCGTCGCCGCAGCAGCAGCGCGCGCCGCGGCCGCCGCGGCTGCCTCGAACGCGCGCAGCGCGGGTCCGTCGACGCTGAGCACGAGGCCCGGGTTCGTGCAGAACTGGCCGGCGCCGAGCGTCAGCGACGCGACGAACTGCTGCGCGATCGCATCGTGCCGCGCGGCGAGCGCGTCGGGCAGCAGCAGCACCGGGTTGATCGAGCTCATTTCCGCGTAGACGGGAATCGGCTCGTCGCGCTGGGCCGCGATTTGCATCAGCGCGACGCCGCCGCGGCGCGAGCCGGTGAAGCCGACCGCCTTGATGCGCGGATCGGCGACGAGCGCCTGGCCGATCTCGCGCGACGCGTCGAACAGCAGCGAGAACACGCCGGCCGGCAAGCCGCACTCGCGCACCGCCTGCTGGATCGCGCGGCCGACGAGCTCCGACGTGCCCGGATGCGCGGAATGCGCCTTGACGATCACCGGGCAGCCGGCCGCGAGCGCCGACGCCGTGTCGCCGCCCGCAACCGAAAACGCGAGCGGGAAGTTCGACGCGCCGAACACGGCAACCGGCCCGATCGCGACGTTGCGCAGCCGCAGGTCGACGCGCGGCAGCGGCTTGCGGTCGGGGCGGGCGGGATCGATGCGCGCGTCGAGGAAGCCGCCGTCGCGCACGACCGACGCGAACAGCCCGAGCTGGCCGACCGTGCGGCCGCGCTCGCCTTCGACGCGTGCGCGCGGCAGCCCCGATTCGGCGACGCAGCGCTCGATCAGTTCGTCGCCGAGCGCCATGATGTTGCGGCCGATCGCGTCGAGAAACGCGGCGCGCGCTTCGAGGCTCGTCTCGCGATACGCGTCGAACGCGTCGTCGGCGAGCGCGCAGGCCGTCTCCAGGTCGTGCAGGCTCGCGCCGCCGAATGCGGGTTCGAGCCGTTCGCCGGTCGCGGCGGCGATCGCGTGGAGGGTGCCGTTCTGCCCGGTGACGGCAGCGGAGCCGATCAAAAGCTGACCTGTGAGTCGCATGGTTCTCCTCGGAAAAAGTGCGGGCCGGGCGAGCGGCCCGGCCGATGAGAAAAAAGGGAAGGGGGCGTCAGCCTTCGTCGTCCTCGAGCTGCAGCTTCGCGGACGGCACGCCGGTATGCGCGCCCCAGTAATAGATGACGAGCGCGATCGCCGCGACGACGAGCGTGTCGTACGGATGCGCGAGCTGGCCCGTGCCGCCGAAGCCGCCGAAATACGACGCGACGATCATTGCCGCATAGAACGCGATCAGCCACGCCGACGAGCGCACCTGTTCGGCGAGGCTCAGGTGGGCGGTCGGCACCCAGCGGCGGCACGCGAGATAGATGACGAACATCGCGATCTGCAGGCCGAGCAGCCAGGACACGGTGCTCCAGCCCGACCAGTAGACGATCAGCGCGGCGATCACGAACGACGCGGGGCCGGTGATCGCGAACGCGCTCGCGCGGAACGGCCGCGGCAGGTCGGGCGCGGTGCGGCGCAGTGCTGCGACCGACACCGGCGCGACCGCGTAGCTGAGCACCAGCGCGGCCGACACGATGTTGATCAGCGCTTCCCACGACGGGAACGGCATGGTCCAGAAGATCGCGAGGCCGAAGGTGAGCCACAGGCCCGCGCGCGGAATGCCGGACGCCTCGTCGATGCGCGTGAACACCTTGAAGAACGTGCCGGTCTTCGCCCAGCCGTAGACGACGCGCGGCGTCGCGTTCATGTAGATGTTGCCGCAGCCGCTCGGCGAGATCATCGCGTCGGCGACGACCATCACCGCGAGCCAGCCGACGCCGAGCGCGAGCGCGATGTCGCGGTACGGCAGCGAGAACGCCTTGCTGACGTCGTGCCAGCCGGCGGCGAGCATGTCCGTCGGAATGCTGCCGATGAACGCGAGCTGCAGCAGCACGTAGATCAGCGTCGACAGCAGGATCGACAGGATCAGCGCGATCGGGATCGTGCGCTGCGGGTTGCGCACCTCGCTCGCGACCGACACGATCGGCGTGAGCCCGAGGTACGCGAAGATGATGCCGCCGGCGGACACCGCCATCTCGATGCCCGGCATGCCGAACGGCGCGAAGCCGTGCACGGTCAGGTTCGCGGGCTTGAAGAACGTGAACAGCACCGCGATCACCGCGAGCGGCACGATGAACTTGAAGAGGCTGATGATGTTGTTCGCCTTCGCGAACGTCTTCACGCTGGAATAGTTCAGGTAGAAGAAGAAACCGAGGAGCGCTGCCTGCACGAGCCAGCCGAGCGTGGTCGGGTCGCTCGACCCTTCGACCGTCAGCCCCGGGAACCATGCGGCCGCATACTGGCGCGCGGCGACGACTTCGATCGCGATCAGGCTCGAAAAGGCGATCAGCGTGATGAAGCCCATCAGGTAGCCGAGCAGCGGCCCGTGCGAGAACACCGGATAGCGGACCACGCCGCCCGCGCGCGGCAGCGCGGCGCCGAGCTCGCAGTAGACGATGCCGAGCAGCAGCACGGCGAAGCCGCCGAGCAGCCACGAGAAGATGCCGGCCGGGCCCGCGATCGTCGATACGTGACTGGCGGCGAACAGCCACCCCGACCCAAAGATGGCGCCGAGACCGATGAACGTGAGGTCGGTCAGCGACAGCTGTTTCTTGAACTTGCCGTGACCCGCGTCGGGGTGCGCGGAACGGGAAAGCGGCACGGACGGTTGTGCATTGCCTTGGCCTGGCATGGGCTTTGTCTCCTATGGGAATGTCGGCACAGGCGGAAACCGCGCCGCGCTTCGGCGGAGCGGCGGCGCGCGCCTGCCGGCCGGCGGCGCCCGGTTCGATCGACCGGGGCGGGCCCGTGCGGGCCATGCCGGACCGAGGGCGGCGGCGCGACGGGGAAAGCCGTTGCGCCGCCGCCGGGGGAAGCCGGTCAGAGACCGACGTCGGGCAGCGCCGGGCGCGTTTCGAGCGCCTTCGCGACGATCGCCTTCACTTCCGCGAGCGTGTCGCCTTGCAGCGCGAGGCGCGGCGGGCGCGTGACCGCGCTGCCGCGGCCGACCAGCTCTTCGCACAGCTTGATGCACTGCACGAGGTCCGGGCGTGCATCGAGGTGCAGCAGCGGCATGAACCAGCGGTACAGCGCGAGCGCTTCGTCGAAACGCTTCTGCTTCGCGAGGCGGAACAGCGTCTCGCCTTCCTTCGGGAATGCGTTCGACATGCCCGACACCCAGCCTTCGGCGCCCACGGCAATGCTCTCGACCACCACGTCGTCGAGGCCCGCGAACAGCACGAAGCGGTCGCCGACCGCGTTGCGCAGGTCGATGAAGCGGCGCGTGTCGCCCGACGAATCCTTGAAGCAGACGATGTTCTCGCAGTCCTGCAGCGCGATCAGCACGTCCGGCGTCACGTCGTTCTTGTAGATCGGCGGGTTGTTGTAGACCATCACCGGCAGGTCGGTGCCCGTCGCGACCGCGCGGAAGTGCGCGGCGGTCTCGTGCGGCTTCGCCGAGTAGACGAGCGCCGGCATCACCATCACGCCGTCGACGCCGACGCGCTGCGCTTCGCGCACGGTGTTGCGCGCGAACTCGGTCGTGAATTCGGCGATGCCGGCGATCACCGGCACCTTGCCGCCGGCCGCGTCGCGCGCGGCCTCGATCACCTGGAGCTTCTCGCTCGTCGTCAGCGACGTGTTCTCGCCGACCGTGCCGCAGACCACGAGGCCCGACACGCCGTCGTTCACCAGGTTCTTCACCACGCGGTGCGTGGCGTCGATGTCGAGGGAAAAGTCCGGCTTGAACTGGGTGCTGACGGCCGGGAAAACCCCGGTCCACTGAATGGCGTTTCGGCTCACTGAAATCTCCTACGTTCGTATCGGTCGGCCGACAGGGGTGTCGGTGCGGCAACCAGTATCGCCGCGCAAACGCCCGTCGCGCTTGAGTCGTTTCCCGGAGCAAAATGACGAAATCGGCACAGTCTCGAAAAGGTGTGCGGAGGGCGCCGCGCACTATGCCGATTTCGTCGTCGTCCTCAATGAAAATCCACAAGCGGGCGGACGCGCGACGGAGGAAGCTGTGCTCCTTTCCCCACTTTCGGACGACGCATGATGAAGCGCATCCAGATCATCGATTCGCACACCGGCGGCGAACCCACGCGGCTCGTCGTGTCCGGTTTTCCTGCGCTCGGCAACGGCTCGATGGCCGAGCGGCGCGACCTGCTCGCGCGCGAGCACGACCGCTATCGCACCGCGTGCATCCTCGAGCCGCGCGGCAGCGACGTGCTGGTCGGCGCGCTGCTGTGCGAGCCGGTGTCGCCCGACGCGGCCGCCGGCGTGATCTTCTTCAACAACAGCGGCTATCTCGGCATGTGCGGGCACGGCACGATCGGCGTCGTGCGCACGCTGCACCACATGGGGCGCATCCAGCCGGGCGTGCACCGGATCGAGACGCCGGTCGGCACCGTCGAGGCGACGCTGCATGACGACCTGTCGGTCAGCGTGCGCAACGTGCCCGCGTATCGCCATGCGAAGGACGTCGTCGTCGACGTGCCGGGCCACGGCCCCGTGAAGGGCGACATCGCGTGGGGCGGCAACTGGTTCTTCCTGATCAGCGGCCACGGCCAGCGCGTCGCCGGCGACAACGTCGCGGCGCTCACCGCGTATGCGTCGGCCGTGCGCGCAGGGCTCGAACGCGCGGGCATCACCGGCGCGAACGGCGGCGAGATCGACCACATCGAGCTGTTCGCCGACGATCCCGAGCACGACAGCCGCAGCTTCGTGCTGTGCCCGGGCCTCGCATACGACCGTTCGCCGTGCGGCACCGGCACGAGCGCGAAGCTCGCGTGCCTCGCCGCGGACGGCAAGCTCGCGCCGGGCGTCGTGTGGCGGCAGGCGAGCGTGATCGGCAGCGTGTTCCATGCGAGCTACGCGGAAAGCGACGGCGGTATCGTGCCGACGATTCGCGGCACCGCGCACCTGAGCGCGGAAGCGACGCTGCTGATCGAGGACGACGATCCGTTCGGCTGGGGCATCGTGTCGTGAGCCAGATGAAGAACGATGTCGTCGTGATCGGCGCGGGCATCGTCGGCGCGGCGTGCGCGCACGAGCTGGCGCGGCGCGGCCTGCGCGTGCTGGTGCTCGACGACGCCAGCGGCGGCGCGACGGGCGCGGGCATGGGGCATCTCGTCGCGATGGACGACAACGCGGCGGAGCTGGCGCTCAGCCATTTCTCGATCGAATTGTGGCGAGGGCTGAGCGACGGGATGCCGGAAGGCTGTGCGTATCGCAACTGCGGGACGCTGTGGCTCGCGGCCGATTCGAACGAGATGGACCTCGCGCGCGCGAAGCAGGCGACGCTCGCCGCGCATGGCGTGGCCGGCGAGCTGGTCGACAGCGGCGTGCTCGCCGCGCTCGAACCGATGCTGCGTCCCGGGCTCGGCGGCGCGCTGAGGATTCCCGGCGACGGCATCCTGTACGCACCCGTGGCGGCGAACTGGCTGCTGCAGCGCGTACCGGGCATCGAGTTGCGCCGCGACAAGGCAGTCGCGGTCGACGGGCCGAGCGTGACGCTTGCGAACGGCGACGTGCTGCGCGCGGAACGCGTGATCGTCGCGAACGGCGTCGCCGCGCGCACGCTGCTGCCCGAACTGCCGCTGCGGCCGAAGAAGGGGCATCTGCTGATTACCGACCGCTATCCGGGGCAGGTGTCGCACCAGCTCGTCGAGCTCGGCTATGCGGCGAGCGCGCATGCGAGCGACGGCACGTCGGTCGCGTTCAACGTGCAGCCGCGCCCGACCGGCCAGTTGCTGATCGGCTCGTCGCGCCAGTTCGACACGGAAGATCCGCGCGTCGAGCCGCCGGTGCTCGCGCGCATGCTGCGCCGCGCGGTCGGCTACCTGCCGGCGCTCGCCGACCTGAACGGCATTCGTTCATGGACGGGTTTCCGCGCGGCGAGCCCGGACGGCCTGCCGCTGCTCGGCGAGCATCCGGCGCGGCCGGGCGTGTGGCTCGCGGTCGGGCACGAAGGGCTCGGCGTGACGACCGCGCCGGGCAGCGCGCGGCTCGTCGCCGCGCAGATGTTCGGCGAGCGGCCGCCGATCGACGTCGAACCGTATTTGCCGGGACGTTTCCTGTCGACGTCCCCTGTAGTCGGAGCGCTTTCATGATCATTCATCTGGACGGCCGCGCGCTGACGGTGACGGACGGCCTGACGGTCGCCGCCGCCGTCGCGTCGAGCGGCGACGACACGACGCGCACGTCGTGCACCGGCGCGCCGCGCGCGCCGTTTTGCGGGATGGGCATCTGCCAGGAGTGCAGGATGACGATCGACGGACGCCGCCGGCTTGCGTGCCAGACGCTGTGCCGCGACGGGATGCACGTGGAGCGCACGCGATGAAACACGAGAATCTGAGCGTCGACGTCGCGATCGTCGGCGCGGGGCCGGCCGGGCTGTCCGCCGCGCAGGCGGCTGCGCGAAGCGGCGCGTCGGTCGCGATCGTCGACGACAACCCGCGCGCGGGCGGGCAGATCTGGCGGCAGGGGCCGGGCGTCGCTGCGCCGCCGGTTGCGGCCGCGCGGTTCGACGTGCTGCGGCAACCGAACGTGCGGCATCTCGCGGCGACGCGCATCGTCGCCGAAGCGAGCCCGGGCACGCTGCTGCTCGAAGACGACGAACGTGGGCTGCTGCTCGAATACCGGACGCTGATCCTGTGCTGCGGCGCGCGCGAGCTGCTGCTGCCGTTTCCCGGCTGGACGCTGCCGGGCGTCACCGGCGCGGGCGGCTTGCAGGCGCTGGTCAAGCACGGCCTCGACGTGCGCGGGCAGCGCACCGTGATCGCGGGCAGCGGGCCGCTGCTGCTGGCGAGCGCCGCGACGGCGCGCGAGCGGGGCGCGCAGGTGCTGCACGTGCTCGAACAGGCCGCGCGGGCGGACGTGATCGGCTTCGGGTTCGGGCTGTGGCGCTGGCCGTCCAAGCTCGCGCAGGCGGCGCGGTTGATGACGCCGGTGTACCGGCCGGATGCTTGCGTCGTCGAAGCCTTCGGCGACCAGCGGCTCGAAGGCGTGCGGATCAGGCAGGCCGGCCGCGAATTCGACGTCGAATGTGACCGGCTCGCGTGCGGATTCGGACTCGTGCCGAACACGGCGCTGCCGAGCCATCTCGGCTGCCGGATCGAACACGGTGCGGTGGCGGTCGATGCGCACCAGCGCACGAGCCGGGAAGGGCATTTCGCGGCAGGCGAATGCACGGGCGTCGGCGGCAGCGAGCTGGCGATGGTCGAGGGCGAGATCGCCGGTTGTGCGGCGACCGGGCAGACGTCGCGGCTTGCCGGGCTGATTGCACGCCGCGCCCGCTGGCAGGCGTTCGCGGATGCGGTGCGCGTCCGGTTCGCGATCCGCGAGCCGGTCTGCAAGCTCGCGCGGCCCGATACGCTCGTCTGCCGTTGCGAGGACGTGCGCTACGACGCGCTCGTGAACGAAGCCGGCTGGACGGCCGCGAAGCTGCAGTCGCGTTGCGGGATGGGCGCGTGCCAGGGCCGCGTGTGCGGCGCGGCCGCGCAGGCGCTGTTCGGCTGGACGCCGCCGGTGCCGCGTCCGCCGCTCGTGCCGGCGCGGGTGGGGACGCTGGTGCTGGATGGGGGCGACGACGCTTGAGGCGGGGCCGGGCGGTCGTTGCACGACCGCCGGCTTGGGAGCGAGAAAAAGCGCAGTGGCCGGGGGCAATTCGTACTGAGGGGCTTCTTGGCGACAAACGATATATAAATTAATATAATGTCGTTTCGTAAATCGTTGACGCCCTCGATGAAACCCGACGCTTCATCTCCGTTTCCCGACCCCGAGCAGATGCGCGCCGCCGCCGAATCGGCCTGCGCGCTGCTGAAGGTCCTGTCGAATCCCGACCGGCTGTTGCTGTTGTGCGAGCTGTCGCAAGGCGAACGCTGCGTCGGCGATCTCGAAGCGCGGCTCGACATTCGCCAGCCGACGCTGTCGCAGCAACTCGGCGTGCTGCGGGACAACGCGCTGGTCCGCACGCGCCGCGAAGGCAAGAACATCCATTACTCGCTCGACAGCCCGGCCGCGATCGCGGTGATGGGGGTGCTGTACGAGCAATTCTGCGGGCCGTCTGCGAAGGGGAAGCGCAATGCAGCTTGATGCAGTTCATTTCACGCCGTGGCTGTCGCTCGCGGGCGGCGTGCTGATCGGGCTCGCGGCCGCGGGGTTCGTCGCGTTCAACGGCCGCGTGGCCGGGATCAGCGGCATCGTCGGCGGTTTGCTCGCGCGCCGCGCGGACGGGCGCGACTGGCGGCTGGCGTTCGTCGCGGGGCTGATCGTCGCACCGCTCATGCTGCGCGCGGCCGGAATCGGTGCGACGCCGCAGGTCGACGCGAGCTGGCCCGTCGTCATCGCGGCCGGCCTGCTGGTCGGCATCGGCACGCGCTACGCGGGCGGATGCACGAGCGGCCACGGCGTGTGCGGGCTGTCGCGCGGGTCGCTGCGCTCGCTGGTTGCGACCGCAACGTTCATGGCGGTCGGGTTCCTGACCGTGTTCGTGCAGCGGCACCTGCTGGGAGGCTGACATGGCGGCATGGTTCGCATTCCTCGCGGGGCTGGTGTTCGGTGGCGGGCTCGTCGTGTCGGGCATGGCCAATCCGCAGAAAGTCCTCGGCTTTCTCGATCTCGCGGGGAGCTGGGATCCGTCGCTTGCGTTCGTGATGGCCGGCGCGACGGGCGTCGGCGTGCTCGCGTTCGCATGGGCGAAGCGCCGCACGCGGTCGTGGCTCGGCCTGCCGATGCAGTTGCCGGCCGCGCGTGCGATTACCGTGCGTCTGGTGGCGGGCAGCGCGGCGTTCGGAGCCGGCTGGGGGCTGGCGGGCTTCTGTCCGGGGCCCGCGATCGTGTCGATCGGCTTCGGATCGCTCAAGGGGATCGGCTTCGTCGTCGCAATGCTGGCGGGGATGGCTGCGTTCGAGTGGATCGAGCGGCGCCGCGCCGCGCGGTGACGGTCCGGCCGCGAGGCCGGCTTTCAAGTCGATCGACGCGATCGCGCGCCACTTTCCGGCCGGCACGCGGCTGAACCAGCCGCCGGGCGGCCTGATGCTGTGGGTCGCATTGCCGGACGGCGTGTGTTCGGAGGCGCTGTTCAACGCGGCGCTCGAACAGGGGGTGCGCATCGCGCCCGGCGCGATCTTTTCCAACACCGACCGCTTCGACGCCTTCATCCGCATCGGCTGCGCGCGACCGTTCGACGCGCAGCTCGAAGCGGCTTTCGGGACGCTTGGCCGCCTCGTGTGCGCCGCGGTGGCCGTATAAGCAGCCGCGCCGTTGCGCCTGCCCGATCGGCAGCCCGGCTCAGCGGCCGGCGGTGTGGGCGGCGAGGTGCTGGCGGATCAGCGACAAATAGCGATCGCCGACCGAGAAATCGCGCACCGCTCGCGGCCGAACCGTGTGGCGCAGCGTCGCCGGCGCGCTGACACCCAGGTACCGGCACAGGGCCGACGGAAAGGGTTTGCGGGTGTGCCCGAGCTGCCGCGCCGCGCGCTCCACGCGCGTATCGCCGACTTGCGTACGCAGCCAGGCCAGCACTTGGCGATCGGTGTCGTTGACGATCCGGACCAGATGTTCCATCGCGCACCTCACTGTTTATAAATACAGTACTGTAAATATAACCAGTATCTCGTGCGGCAGCAAGCAGCACGTATCTGTCCGATGCGCGGGCGGTGATTCGGGACGATAGGGGGGGCGGTTCGGGTCCAGACGAACGGAGAAGCGCCGTGCGAGTCGAAACGGCCTCGAACGACGGCAGGCGAGCGTGCTAGCGATGCCGGTTCGCCGCTTCGATCGCGTCGAGCCGTGCCAGCAGCGTGTCGACTTGCGGCTGCAGCCCCGGCGGAAGATCGGCAATGCCGTTGATGCGTGCACGCCAGTAGTCCGGCTGCGTCACGATCGTTCCTTTCCAGTCGAGGCTCTCATCTCGAACGAGCTGTTCGAGCCGCGCGACCATGGCATCGATGTGTACCAATTCCTGCGCCGCGGGATTGTGGTAATTCATGCCTTTTATCAATGGCTCGCGCCATCGTTCCGACGGGCGTCGGCATCGCGCTCGTGATGCATGCCGTTCACAGGTGAACGGCATGCGGTAATGCCCGTCAAGCCGGCTATGGCTATCGCTTGGCGGCCTGCTGTTCCTGCTCGATGGCGCGCTTGGCGCTCTTCGACGCCGCCGCGGCGACCACGTCGATGTTGCTTCGCGCGACTTCGACCGCCTGCTGCCCGGTTTTTTCCAGCGTCTGATAGAGCGTATTGGCGGCGACGATCGCCGAGTTCCATGCGGCCACGGCGGCCTCGGAGCCGGCCGGCGCGTGTTTCGTCGCGTCTTCGACGAACGTCTGGAAGCGACGCACGTAGGACTCGTTTCCGGCCTGGGCGGCCTTCAGCATTTCAGCCTGGGCCGACGACAGGATGCAGAAAAACTCGCGGCTGTAGGACTGAACCTTCTCGGCCAGCGGCGCGGCGATCGAGTGCTGGATCGCGAACCAGTCCTGCGGTTTTTCCGCCGTGCTCCGCGCGACTTCCAGCGCGTCCTCCAGCGTCGATTGCGTGAAGCGCGCGTTGAGTTCCGCCAGCTTCCCGACTTCATCGACCATCTTGCCGACCAGACCGAAAACGACGTCGAGATTGGCGCGCTGCGCGCTCGAAACCAACTCATGGGCTTGCATGATCAGCGATCTCCTGGATTGATTGAATTTCCGTGGACCTGCGCCTGCGCGGCGTGCCGAATGAGCCGCATCGCAGCCATTCGAACCTCGGCCCATGATGGGCATGACCGGCCCGGCCGCCCGGGCGACGGTCAGCGTTTTCGCGTCATCGCCCGCAGCAGCAATTCCCCGTCATTCGTCACGCGTGCACGGCGTGCGCCGGAAACGAGTCTCTCGAGTACGACGAGCTGTTGCTCGAGCAGGGTGTCGAGTTCGTCGCGGCTCATGTCGATCTGGTCAGGCGATGACTTGACCAGCATGAGCGCCGCAAATTCATGGGGGCTCAGCATTGTTGTCTCCGATATTTGGAATAAGCAGGCGTTGCCGCTCGGCACTGAGTCGGCCTTCGCGACATCGAGTCGCGTGCACTGCCTGCGCGTCGCGTGCGATCAATCCTGCCCGGAACGCGCGATGTGATGCGTGATATCCCTGACTACCGTCAGCTTCGGGTGGGGACGAGCGACCGGGAACGAATCCGCCGTTTCATGTGCATCTTCCTTCTCGTGTCGATGGGTTGCGGGATTCGAGACCACGGTCAAATGAAACAGGGTGACGCTCAATTCCAGCGGTGCCTCGATGAACATGTCGGCGATGTCGGCCGTGCACAGCGGCCCGGATTCGACAAGGTCGACCGTCATCGATTCCACGCCGTTGATGCGATCGACACTGATGCTCCAGCGATAGACCTTTGCTCCGCTTTTTGCGAGGCATCGCCATACCGAGATGACTCGCAGCTTGCCCTGGGCAGCGCGGAACGACAGCCTTTGGACGATCATCTTTGGGTGTCCTGTGAGATGACTTTCTCGAGCGGAAAATGACCGTACCAAGCATATGTCACGGCCCTCGGAAAAGTACACGACGGGAATGTGTCCGTATGGTCGGCATTTCGGACAGAGGTGCCGGATGCAGGCGGGCGGTGCGTCTTGCCCGGTCGTCGTCGTGGCGGAAGGGGGGCGTTGCATGTCGGTCAGGTAATGTCCGATGAATCGGTGTCGCCGCGGCGCGCGGGCTCGCTATCACGTTCCGATGTCGACGAGATGGCGCGCGCAATGTGCGGTTGCGCAAAACCCGCAGACGGCGTGCAATGGAAACGGATACATCCACCGCAACATGATTCGGCGAGCCGGCCGAATCCCGCCGGGGTCGGACGTTCATATCCCGGCGGCCGATCGACGAATGCGCGCATGCCGCGGGCACGCGTATTGCTGCACGTAGACGTTCCGCGGATTGGAGCCCGAATGACCCACCGAGACTTCATCGCAATAGGCGCGTCGTCGGGGGGCGTCGATGCGCTTCGTGTTCTTGCCTCCCTGCTTCCCGGCGACCTGCCGGCGACCATCGCGATCGTCATGCATATCGGCGCCCATGCCAGTTGCCTGCCGTCGCTGCTGTGCGACTCCGGGCCGTTGCGCGCCGAGCATGCCGCGGATGGCCAGACGTACCGGATCGGCAGCATTTACGTGGCGCCGCCGGATCGGCATCTGATCGTCGAAGGCGCGCATTTTCGCTTGCTGAACGGGGCGAAGGAGAACTTTGCGCGACCGGCGATCGACCCGCTGTTTCGCAGCGCGGCCGCCGAGATGGGCGCGCGTGTCATCGGCGTCATCCTGACGGGCATGCTGGACGATGGCGCGGCCGGTCTCGAGGCGATCCAGTCGTGCGGGGGCTCGACCATCGTCCAGGATCCCGACGAAGCTTTCGCCGGTGAAATGCCGCTGCACGCGGCTCGCTACGCCGACCAGGTGCTGTCGCTCGACGGCCTCGCGCTCCGGCTGATCGAGCTGACGACAGGCGGGGCGCTGGCATCGGCGACTGACGAGATCGCGCGGCAGCGTGCCGTCGGGTGCTCGTTGCACAAGAGCGAAATGGCGAGCCGCGCACTCGACGAGCAGGTCGGCCGATGCGGCGACAACGCGGCGCGGGACCGGCAAGGGGAGGCGGCAAAGTTCTTGCAGTCGAAGCGAGGCGAAGGATAATAGAGGTCTAAGCGCATCTTGGCGCAAGCAGGCCAGGAGCCTCTCCGGCCTTGGTCGCGACACATCCTATTATTCATCGAACAGGACAAGCAGCAATGCCGAAACGACGTGGGCAGACTCTCCCGAGCCAGGCAGACTATCCGATCGTCGGCATCGGCGCATCGGCCGGCGGGTTGAGCGCGCTCCTGGAATTCTTCGAAGCGCTGCCGGCGCACACGTCGATGGCGTTCGTCGTGGTCGTGCACCTGGCGCCCGATCACGAAAGCAATCTGGCTTCCCTGCTGCAGAAGGTCACCAGCATGCCCGTGCTGGAGGTGACGGCCGCCACGCCGATTCAGCCCGACCACGTCTACCTGATCGCGCCCTCGCTCGAACTGACGATGGTCGACGACTACCTGCGCGTCGCACCCAGCGGCCACGAAGAAGGGGGACGCAGGTCCGCCATCGACCTGTTCTTCCGCACGCTCGCGGAAGCCCACCGCGAACGCGCGATCGGCATCGTGCTGTCCGGCGCGGGGTCGGACGGCTCGGTCGGGCTGTCGCGCGTGAAGGAAATGGGCGGCATCACGTTCGCGCAAGACCCGGCCGAAGCGGAATACGACAGCATGCCGCGCAGCGCCATCGCCACCGGCATGGTCGACTTCGTGCTCACGGCGGCCGAGATGCCGCAACGGCTGCTGGATCTATGGCTGACCGCGAAGGAAATTCACCTGCCCGCCATCGAAAACGAGGAGCGCCAGGAAGACTTGCTGAACGAGTCGGCCGAGCGTGCGTTGCGCGAGATCATGATCATCCTGCGCACGCGCACCGCGCACGATTTCCGTCATTACAAGCGGGCGACCGTGCTGCGCCGGATCGAGCGCCGCCTGCAGGTCAACGGCATCACCGATCTCCAGGCGTATCGCGATTATCTCCATCTGCACCCGGACGAAACCCAGGCGCTGCTGCAGGACATGCTGATCAGCGTCACGAACTTCTTCCGCGACAAGGAAGCGTTCGACGTGCTGGAGCGCGAAGTCCTGCCGCAGCTTTTCGAGGGGCGCAGCGAGCAGGACCGCATCCGCGTCTGGTCCGTCGGCTGTGCGACCGGCGAAGAAGCGTATTCGCTCGCGATGCTGCTGCAGGAACGGTCGCTGAAGTCGTCCGAGGGCATTTCGTTCCAGGTCTTCGCGACCGACATCGACGAGCGGGCGATCTCCTTCGCGCGTGCCGGCCTCTATCCCGATTCGATTCTCGCCGACGTGACGGCGGGCCGCGTGCGCCAGTTCTTTTCGAAGGACGCCGCGCACTATCGCATCAAGAAAGAGCTGCGCGAGCACATGCTGTTCGCGCACCACAACGTGCTGAGCGACCCGCCGTTCTCGCGGCTCGACCTGATCTGCTGCCGCAATCTGCTGATCTATCTGGACCGCGAGGCCCAGATCGAGATCCTGAAGATGTTCCACTTCGCGCTGCGTCCGGGCGGCGTGCTGTTCCTCGGCAGTTCGGAGTCGGCCGACAGCGTCAGCTCGATGTTCAGCGTGATCGACAAGCGCAACCGCATCTATCGCGCGAACGTGGCGGTGCGCGGCGACACGCCGATGCCTGTCGCGATCACCGGAATGATGAGCGCGCGGCCGGTCGTCGCGACGGTGCAGCTGCCGGGGCGCCGCCGCTTCTCGTTCGGCGACCTGCACCAGCGCCTCGTCGAGCAATACGCGCCGCCGAGCGTGCTCGTGAACCGCGACTCCGAAATCGTCCACCTGTCCGATCGCGCGGGGCGCTTCCTGCAGTATTCGGGCGGCGAGCCGTCGCACAACATCATCGCGGCGGTGCGCCCCGAACTGCGGCTCGAACTGCGCACCGCGATCTACCAGGCGCTGCACACGAACCGCAGCGTGGAAGCGCGGCGCGTGAGGATCGAGCGCGACGCGCGGTCGTATTTCGTCAACATGACGGCGCGCCCGGTGCACGACTCCGAAGCCAATGCGGATTTCGTGCTGGTGCTGTTCGATGAAGTCGAAGACAGCATGAGCAGTGCGGAGACGGCGACGGCCGACGCGCAGAAGGACCCGATCATCACCCAGCTCGAGCGCGAGCTGCAGCGCACCAAGGAGCAGTTGCAATCCACGATCGAGCAATCGGAAACGTCGACGGAAGAGCTGAAGGCCTCCAACGAGGAGCTGCAGGCCATCAACGAGGAGCTGCGTTCGGCGACGGAAGAGCTCGAGACCAGCAAGGAGGAACTGCAGTCGATCAACGAGGAGCTGACCACCGTCAACGCCGAGCTGAAGTCGAAGGTCGAGGAAACCGGCAAGATCAACGACGACCTGCAGAACCTGATCGCCGCGAACGACATCGGCACGATCTTCGTCGATCGCAATATCTGCATCAAGCGCTACACGCCGCGCGCGACGGACGTGTTCAGCATCATTCCGTCCGACATCGGCCGGTCGCTGCTCGACATCACGCATCGGCTCGAATACGACAAGCTCGCCGACGATGCGGCCGAGGCATTCGATTCGCTGCGCCTGATCGAGCGCGAACTGAAGAGCAACGACGGGCGCTGGTATCTCGCGCGCTTCGTGCCTTACCGGACGACGGAAGACCGCATCGACGGCGCGGTGCTGTCCTTCATCGACATCACGGACCGGCGCCTGGCGGAAGAACGGCTGCGCGAAGGCGAGCGGTGCATGCGGATCGTGACCGAGGGCACCAAGGACTACGCGATCATCACGTTCGACGACGACGGCATCATTACGAGCTGGAATGCGGGCGCGGAACGGATCTTCGGGTACGCCGCAGCGGAAATGATCGGGCAGTCCGCCGAGGTGCTTTCGACCGACGAGGACCGGGCTAGTCACGTTGCCGAGCGCGAGTTCGCGGAGGCGCGCGCGAACGGGCGCATCGAAGAGGCGCGTTGGCACCGGCGCAAGGACGGCACCCGTTTCTTCGCGAGCGGCGTGTTGTCGCGTCTCGACGAACCGGGCGTCAGCGGGTTTGCAAAAATCGCCCGCGATCTCGGGGAATCCACCCAGGTCGCCAACGTCGGCCGCGACGTACAGGTCGAACCGCTTCGCATCACCGGCGAGCAGGATGCCGAGCGGCGTCGCGACGAATTCCTCGCCGTCGTCTCCCACGAGCTGAAGAACCCGCTCAACCTCATTTCGGCGAGCGCGGAGCTGATTGCGCGTTCGCCCGAGGCGCGGCAAAGCCTGAACATCTCGCGCGCGACCGAGACGATCCGGCGCACGGTGATCGGCCAGGCGCAGATCATCGACGATCTGCTCGATGTGTCGCGCGTGCGGACCGGCAAGCTGTCCGTGGTGCGCACGCCCGTCGACATGCGCGAGATCGTGCGGCGCGTCGCCAGCGCCGTGCAGGACGAATCGAACCAGCGCGGCCTCGCGCTCGAGGTCGCGATGACCGAGTCGCCCGTCATCATCCTCGCGGACCTCACGCGCATCGAACAGGTCGTCTGGAACCTGATCAGCAATGCGCTGAAGTTTACGAGCCACGGCAAGGTGGACGTGTCGCTGCAGGTCAACGGGCATGCGGAGGCCGTGCTGCGCGTGGCCGATACCGGCAGCGGCATCGAGCCGGTGCTGTTGCCGCACATCTTCGACATGTTCCGCCAGAGCCGCGACCCGGCCGCACGCCGCGCCGGCCTCGGCATCGGCCTCGCGCTGGTCCGGGAGCTGGTGAATCTCCATGGCGGCACGGTGCAGGCGGAGTCCGAGGGCGCCGGCCGCGGCGCGACGTTCACGGTCACGCTGCCGACGCATCGCGCGCACGCCGATGCGAATGCGGTCGGCGGGATTCTCGCCGAATCGTTGCATGGCTTGCATATCCTGATGGTCGACGACGATACGGAGACGGTCGAGACCTTCAAGCTCCTGCTGGAAAGCGAAGGCGCGATCGTTCGGACGGCGACCAGCGGCGAAGAGGCGCTGTCGATGCTCGACGGCAATGTGCCGGACATCGTGCTGTCCGATATCGGCATGCCGGGCATGGACGGGCTGGCATTCGTCGGGAAGCTGCGCGAAGCGCCGGCCATGAAATCGGTGATCTGCATCGCGCTCAGCGGCTTCGGCCAGGAAGCCGACGTCAGGCTGGCCCAGCAGGCGGGCTTCGATGCGCACCTGAAGAAACCCGTGACGCTCGAAAACCTGCAATCCGTGTTCTCGCGGCTGCGCGGCTAGGAGGCGGAGTGCGGCCGCCGAAGCGGCGGCAGCGCGCGCGAATCGCGCAGGCAGCGCATACTGCAACTGGATGGCATGCCGCGGGACGCGGCGCGGCATGCGTCACCCAGGCCCGGATGTCCGTTCCGACCCGTACCGAGCGACGGGAGCCCAGCGAGAAATGACGAATAGCATCGACAATCGCGACAAGGATGCGAAGGCGCAATTCGACGAAGCTGCCCGACGGTTCGAGGCCGCCGAGGCACGCTTGCAGGCGCTTTTCGCCAATCCGTTCGCGGACGAAACTGCGCGGCAGACGGCGCTGGAATCCTACCAGGCGGCTCGCCTGCTCTGGCTGAGCAGCGAAGCCGTATTGCGCAGCGCGGCGATCGTCGACGACGCGCCGCGGCACGCGGGCAAGAGCATCGTGATTCTCCGGGGCAACCAGCACGTCGGGGAATCGATTGCACTGTTGTTGCGCTTGCGAGGATTCAGCACGACCGTGCTCCCGAAGCATCGCCTCGAGGAGACGGTCGCGCACGGGCCCGTCGCGGCGGTGATCGTCGACATCGAGCGAGATCCGCGCCGGGCGCGGGTGCTCGCCGCCGACACGCTCAGGACGTACCCGGGCACCCGCATCGTCGGCATGATTCCGCAGACGCTGGAGCGCTGCGACTGGAGGGAGTTTCACGCCGTCGTCGTGAAGCCGGCCTCGATCGACATGATCGTGCGGGCCATCACGGGCGATGCCGGAGCGTCATAGAGCAAGGTAGCGAACCATCGATCGGCCGACAGCGTTGCATCCTTCGGAGCTGGCTTTGCAGCGAACCTACTTCTACATCAACAGTGCGGCCGATGGCCATGTTCCGGAGCAGGAGCTGATTGCGTTCGACAAGGCCGGCTACACCATCGTGCTCAATCGCATCGCAACCGATCATGTGTCGTCGCATGTCGCCGCGGCGGAGCGGCCCGAACTCAAGGGCCTGTTGAGACGCGCCGCGCCCGGCGACCTGCTGGTGGTGCTCGAACTCGCCGCGCTCGGATGCAGCGCGCGGGACGTGCTGTCGACCCTGATGCATTGCCGCAGCGAAAGAATTTCGGTTCGATGCGTCGAGCTCGGCAACGTGGACCTGGCCGGCCGTTCGGAACCGCAGGCGGTCAGAACGCTGAAGGCGATCGTCCGGATGGAAATCGTGACGAGAAGCCAGCGCAGCAGGGACGGGTTGAAATCCGCGCAGGACAGCGGACGGCGCACCGGCCGGCCGGCGTCGCTTTCGCATCAAGATCGGGAACGCGTGATGCGCGCGCTCGACAAGGGCCTGTCGATCAGCGAGATCGCCCGCAGGTTCGGCACCTCGCGTCAAACCGTCATGCGGATCAGGGCATCCGCCGCGGCGGCTGCCGCAGCGCAGCGCTGACGTTCCGATGGTTTGCCGACGTCAGCGCGCCGGCGCGCGGGCGGCGGCCTGGGGCGGCGCGCCGGCAGCCGCATAGCGCGCGTCGGTCAGCGTGCCGAGGAACGCGACGAGATCGTCGATTTCCGCTTCGGTCAGCGCGGGCGGCGTGCCGGGGCGGCGGTTCATCGGCGTCGAGTTGACGTTGATGTTGCCGCGGTACGCGGGCGGCACGTCGTCGAAGGTCGCGGCGCCGTGATACCAGTGCTTCGGATCGGTCGAGCGGGTGTTGTAGAACGCCACCGCGTCGCGCAGCGACGTGAACACGCCGTTGTGCATGAAGGTCTGCTTCACCGCGACGTTGCGCAGGCCCGGCGTGCGCAGGTAGCCGCACCATTGGTCCGGCTCCGGCCAGCGCAGCCGGCGCGCGGTGTCGCACAGGCCGTTGTCGAAGTGGCGCGGGTCGCGGTTGGCCGGCAGCGCGCGGTTGCGCGGCACGCCGATCGCGTCGTAGCCGAAATCGGTGAACAGCGAGCGCTCCGGCCGGCTCGACGTGTCGGACAGCGTATGGCAGCTCATGCAGTTGCCCTTGTCCGGATTCCTGAACAGCGCGAGGCCGCGCATCTCCTGCGGAGCGAGCGGCGTGCGGTTGCGCAGGTACGCGTCGAAGCGGGACGTGAACGGCGCCATCTCGTCGCTCTGCAGATACGCCTGGACCGCCGCGCCGAGCGCGCGCACCATGCGCTCCGGATCGCGCCGCACGCCGTCGCCGAAGCGCGCGGCGAGCGCGGGCGCGAGCTCGGTCGCGTCGATCTTGCGCAGCAGCGCGGCCGGCGACCGGTTGTTCATCTCGTTCGGATCGAGCAGCGGCCCGCGGATCTGCTCGGCGAGCGTGTCCGCGCGGCCGTCGCTGAACAGGCCGCCGAACGGCGACGGCGCGGGCGCGTCGTCGTCCTGGTAGAAGTGGCGGCGCGGCACGTAGCGCACATAGAGCAGCGACGGCGCGTTGCGCTGGCTGAAGCGCCCCGGGCGGCTGCCCTGCGGCACGCCCGGGCCCGCGAGCGCGGCTGCGGACAGCGTCGGCGCGAACGCGCGGCCGGGATCGTGGCAGCCGGCGCACGACATGCCGCGCGGCTCCGACAGGCGCGAGTCGAAGAAGATGCGGCGGCCGAGCGCGACGAGCGTCGGGTCGGGCGCGAAGCGCGCGGCGGCCGCGTCGATCCTGGCCGCGACCTGCGGCGTGCCGTTGCCGATCGTGCCGACGACGCGCGCGGGCGGGGCGCCGGGCAGGAGCACGGTGTCGGACGGTGCGGCGCGGCAGGCAAGGGGCGCGGCGGCGGCGGCGAGCGTCGCGGCCGCGAGCAGGGCCGTGAGGGCCGAGCGGGCCGTTTGGCCGCTGCGTGCAGGACCTTTCGTCACGGCGCGATGAACCCCGTCTTGTCGCAGGCGAGCGTCGTGCCGGCCTGCGTGCACGACGCGAGCAGCTTGCCGGCGGCCGAGTACGCATGGAACACCCAGCCCGTCGCCGGGGCGGGGCGGCGCTCCATGATCAGGAAGCCGAAGCTGTTGTTGTGCGACAGCTTGTCGATGACGACGCCGGGCGCGGGCGTCAGGCCGGCCGGGAACGGGTCGGGCAGCGCGACGTCGAGGTTGTCGCCGCCGTTGCCCGACACGATCGTCGCCGGGTGGCCGGACGCGAAGTTGATCGCCTGGAAGTCGTGCACGTGCCCGTGCAGCGCGACGTGTACGCCGGGCGGGTAGTACGCCTGCGCGTTCAGGCTCGACATCACCGACTGCAGCGCGAGGTTGCCCGGCGCGGGCGTGCTGCCCGCGATCGGCGCGAACGCGAGGATCGGATGATGGTTCGTGAAGATCGTCGTCGACATGCCGGCCTTCGACGCGAGCGCGGCCACCGTCTGGAACTGCTTCTGGTAGATCTGGAATTGCGTGTCGGTCGTCTTCAGCGCATTGCGCCCGACCTTCGCGGTATCGAACACGATCACCTGCGTGCCGCTGCCGAGCGACACCGCATAGGGTTCCGAATAGTTCGCGTTGCCGTCGTTGGCCGGATCGTTGCACGAACGCGCATCGCTGTACGGGCGCGGATCGAGGAAGCGGAACCAGCCCTGGCCGGCGCGCGCGCATTCCTCGTGGTTGCCGCGCACGACGACCCACGGCGCCTGCGCGAAGAGCGGCGCGGCCGGGCGGAACAGGTCGGCCTGCCACGTATCCCAGCCGTAGCCCCACGGGCTGCTCTTGCAGCCGGCGATGTCGGGCGGGCACGCGTTTTCGCGGTAGTGATAGTCGCCGACGTGCAGCACGAGATCCGGCGACAGCTTCGCGACGCTCGCGGCGATCGTGTCGAACGGCCAGACCGTCGAATCGTTGCACGCCTGCCATGCGTTGTCGGCCTTCTTCATCCGGCAGCCCGTGTCGGCGATGATCGCGATGCGCTGCGGCTGCGCCTTCGGCAGCGGCAATGCGCGGCCGGCGACGCTCGCGCTTTGCGCGCCGGCCGGCAGCGTCGTTTCGCAGACCGAGACCGGGAAGCTCGACGGCTTCGAATCCGCCGGATCGCTCGCGGTCGGGCGTTGCGGCATGGTGGCCGCGCCCGCGCGCAGCGTCATGCGCGACACGTTGCCGTCGACGACGAGTTGCGGGCACAGCGGGTCGCCGGCGGATGCCGGCGTGAAGTTCGTGACGACGCGCGCGATCGGCTGGTTCGCGTCGCCGATCTCGACCCACGCGGCCTGCACGTTGATCGCGGCGCTCGCCGGGTCGGCGGGCGTATCGATGTGATTCGAGCATGCCGGCAGCGTCGCGAGGGCCGCGATCGCCGCCAGCGAGACCAGGGGCGCGGTCACGGCGCGCAGGGAGAGTCGTCGCATGGTGGTCACCGTTGAAAAGCCGTCAACATACGCAACGCGAATGTAAGAAATGTGAAAACGATTCGGCGGGGCGCGGCAATTCGGTGCGCCGTCGACGCATTTTGCGCGATTCGGCGATCGATGTTTGGGCGGGGGCGGGGGCGGGGCGACGGGCGGGGGCTGGCGTGGATGGCGTCCCGCGCCGAGCGGGCGCGGGCGGCAGGCGACGCACTGGCGCGTCGCCTTTCGATGATCGCGGCTTCGGCCGACGCCCTGCGTGGTGTTCGCCGCGAAGCGCTAGTCAGTGGGCAGCCGGTGTGCCCTGGGTTGCCGACGCAGCGATCTTCGCGCCATTCCGGGCATGCGGGCCTTGCGCGAGCAGCGTCTCGACCACGCTCTTGTGGGAAGTCCCGCTGCCTTCAGCCTGGTTCGTGTGGAAGTTGAAGTCGAGCGAGATCCAGTGCTGCAATTTCGACGCGTAGTCGTCGGGGTATTGCGCTTGCTCGATCGCCGGCAAGCCCTTGTAGTGCTTGAGCACTTCAGAAAAGAAGTCGTTCTGCTTCCCGGTTCTCTGATATTCGAGATCGCCTTCCGCAATGACCCGGACGCGCCATGCCTGTTCCTGATCGTAGGCTTCGTGCCAGGCCGCTTGACGCTCGTTGACGGTAAATGAGCCGCTATCGTCGTAGGCAATGGCGTCCAGCTGCTCGCGAGACATGCCCTTGAACGGATTGGTGCCGATGCCATGGGAAAAATCCGTTGCTTGCTTGGCCAGCGCCAAAGCTTGCGGGTCGTCCGATTTCGGAAGCTCGGCATCGTGCTTGGCCCGGTTCGCTGCCCAGGACTCGCCGGCGATTTGATCAACGATGGTTTCGGCCCTTGCGCCCAGTTCTTTTCGGCCGAGTGTGCTATTGCGTGTTTGAGCGCGTGATTCCGCATCACTCAACTGCTGAGCGAGCCACGAGACGGAAACGGAACTTGCCTTGGTCGTAGTGCCGACTGACGATTTGTCCTGGCTTGAAGCGGGTTGAGCCTGAGTTTGCTGCGTGTACAGCGGCGTGCTGCTGGTGGAGCTGGAGATGGAGATCGTCATGGAACCCTCTTCATTGGAATACGCGCCCGACGACTTGGGCAAGCGACCCCGACATGGATGCCACGAGCGTGGCATTGCGCGCTCGTGGCAATCTGAGCGGGGTTGACGGATTTTCATCAACCCCGGACATCGTTACTTCATGTCGAATTCGACCGCCCATTCATGGGTCGCGATGTTCGTCGAAGTGATGGTTGCCGTGCAGGTCGCGCCGCCGCTCGGCGTGGCAGTCTTGCTCCACTTCGGGATCTTGACGCCGCCGCTGCCGATCGTATTCACATAGGCCGTATAAAACTGACATTCCTTCGCGCCGATGCTGTAGCGCACCGCGGCATAGTTCACGTCAGTCGACAGCAGGCTTTGAACCGTATAGGTATCGGTCGAGCCTCCCAGGACGTTTTTCTCAGGCTTCGGCGCCGCATTCGCATACGTACTCGATTCGTTCGTCGAGATGATTTTATAGACTGCAGGATCGGTACCCTGATTCTTGAACGTGACCGTCACCTTGGGGCCCGCGTATGCGGTTCCCGCGACCGACAGGGCAGTGATGGCGAACAGTGCAATCAGAGGTTTGCGAATTTTCATATTCTATTTCCTTGCAAGATGCAATGAATGGCGAATCAATCTCTCAATGATTCGAATGCGATCGACGGATCGGCGTCAGTCCGCTTTGCCGTGAGCGGTCGAATGCCGGCAATACAGGGCACCCGACGTAATGAATATCGGCAATTTGAAAGTTAACTTTACGGATGTCGTAAGGTGATTTTCAATCGCGATGCAGCTTTTGTTTTAAATTTTCAATTACATTGATCGTTCGGCTGCAGTACGCCGCTGGTGCGGCGCGTGTTCGGCCGTGGCCGCGAAGCAGCGATCAGGAGGCGCCGCCGGGCAATGCCACGTACCCCGGAGCCAGGCCGAAAATCTCGATACCCTGGGGAACGGTTCGTCCGGTGGTGACATGGACAAACTCGGGCGCCGTGGCCATGTCCTTGCGGTATGCAACGAACGTGCGCCCCGCGTCATCCTGGCGTAAAGCCTCCGCCGGGACGGCAAGGCCGCGCTCGGCGCGGTAGGTGGCGACCTGCAATTGGGCGCTCATGCCGAGGCGCACTTGCTGCTGTTGCGCCGGCGTCAGCGGGTCGATGAGCACCGCCACCTCATAAGTTGCGCTTCCGCCGGAGGGTTCCGGGGAGACGCCCTGGACGCCGATCGACGCAATGTGCCCCTGAAGCGTCGTATCCGCGAAACCGTCGCCGCTGACCTGTACCGGCATGCCTTCGCGAAGCTGATGCAGATCGACTTCTTCGACGCGGGTGATTGCCTTGATTCGATCGAGGCCGATCAGGTCGAAAAGCGGCGTGCCCTGAGCGACGCGCATGCCTTGTTGGACGGGCGGGGTGCTGCCGGCTCCGTCGATCTTCCGGGGCCGCAATATCAAGCCGGGAAACGGTGCGAGGATTTCACGCTGAGCGCGCTGGGCTTGCAGGACGCGATAGCGCGATTCCGCGTTGGCCAGTTGCATCTCGGCGATCTTTCGGCTTTCTCCCTGTCCTTTGCTCAGGGCGGCCTGGAGATCCGCCTGCGATGCAGTCAGGTCGAGCCGCTGCGTCCTGGCCTGCTGTTCCAGCGCATCGACCTCGGTGCGGGCAACGATTCCGCGATCGAACAACCGGCGGGTTTCGGCAAGTTTCGTTGCCGTGTCGCCGAGTTCGAGCTGGCTGCGCGTCACCACACGGCGCGCGCGCATCACCTCTTCGCTGTGCGACCAGTCTTCCATGTCGCGCACCGCTCGCCGTGCTGCGAGTTGCGCGGCCAGTGCATCGCGAACTTGCAGGTCGAGCTGCGTCGTATCGAGCGTCAGGATGCGTTGCCCGACGGCAAGCTTCTGCCCTTCCGCAACGGCGATGCTTTCGATGAGACCGTCGAACGGAGCAGTGATCGTGATGCGCGAGGCCGCGTCGATACTGCCCACCAGGCCCAGATGGTTTTCCAGCAATCGAGGCTGCACCGGCACCCACCGTTCATCGGGCTGCGGCGTCGATGGCCGCGCATGATAGGCAAGGATGGAGGAGGCCGCGGCGAAAACGAGAATCAGGCCGCCCATCCGCCATGTCCGGCGCCGGATGAACTGGCGCGCCCGATTCCTAATCGTTGAGTTCAATTTCCCAGCTCTCCAGCGTCGTTCCCAGTGTCCTGTCCAGCGTAGTCTGGGTATTGAGGTAAGCGATCAGCGTGTTCAGCCGAGCGTTCTCCGCGCTACGAAGATCGGCTTCGAAGCTCAGCACCTGAAAGTTGCTGGAGCGGCCCGCCTGCAACTTCTCCCGCTCGATTTCGAGCTTGCGGCGCGACAGGTCGCACGCCCGCCTGGCAATGTCGTATTGGCGCCATCGCGTGTTCAGATTGCGTACCGCATCATCGACGTCCCGCTCCATCGTCTGGGCGATCTCGGCAAGACGGACGTTCTGGCTCTCGATGTCGGCGCGCGCATGAACTTCTGCCTGGCGCTGGCTCAGATCCCCGATCGGGATGCTGATTTGCACTCCCGCATAATTTTCCCAATTGCGATTCCCGATGCCGGCGTAACGTTCCCGGTTCTGATTCGCGCCGGCAATCAGCGATACGTCCCACAGCCGGCTATTGCGCGCGGTCGTGAGGTTGATTCCGGCCTGCTCGACCGCAATCAGTTGAGCAAGGTAGGCGGGCTGATGCTCGCGGGCAGTCGTCAATGCTTGTGCGAGGCCGACTTCGATATGGCTCGCATCGGGCGTATCGATCGCCCGAACCTGCGTACGCAGATCCAGCGCGAACAATTGCAGGAGTGCCAGCCGGCTCGAATCGAGCTGGTTGTTTGCCTCCTCGACTGCGAGCTCCTGGTTGGCGATATCGGCTTCCGTCTGGACGATCTCGACGCGCGCCATTCGTCCCGCATCGATCATCGCCTTGTTCGCTTCCAGCAGCTGATTCGACCGTTGCAGCGCGTCGCGGGCAATGCGTACCTGCTCCTGCGCACGCACCAGGTCGCGATAGGCGGAAATGATCTGCGTGACGGTATCCGACACGGCGGATTTGAGGGAAAGGCGGTTTGCCTGCTCGGTCAGTCGAGCCAGTCGCACCGGCGCCTCGGTCACATCGCGGCCCGCGCCCCGAAGCAAGGGCTGAATGATGGTCAGCGACGCGCCGTCATGACGGAAGCGTCCGGAACGATTGTCCTGCGTGAGCTGACTGTTCCATGCAAGGCGCAAGCGTGTGCCGTAAGGCCCCAGCATCGACACCTCGGGCGCGGCATTCGCCCCGCGATATCCGCCGTCCTGGTTGCGCTCGGCGATATAGCTGCCGTTGAGGGCGAGCTTGGGCGTAAAGATGTCTTCGGCTACCCGAAGATCGAATTTCTGCGCAGTGCGCTGGATATACGCGCTATGGATCGAGCGGTTGTTGCGCAGGCCGAGGAAGACCGCATCGTTCAGCGTCAGGTTGACGGTTTGCCCATTGAGCGAGACCGATCGCGTCGGCATGCTGGCCCGGGATCGCGCAAGCGCCTCGGGAGCGTCGGCCGACATTGCCGGCATCGACGCGCCAAGGACGGCGGCGCCGAGCAATATCCGTCCGAGACGGGCGAGATGGGCGAGATGGACGAGACGGGGGCGCACTTCAATCATCGCGCAACGCCCGTACCGGCTCCAGTCGCGCAGCCATCAGGGCGGGGTGCAGCCCGAAGAACACGCCCGTCGCAAGTGAGCTGGCAATCCCGAGCGGGAGCGACGGCGCCGATAGCGAGAACGCCCAACCGGAAAGCTTCGCGAATAGCCAGCTACCGGCCAGACCCACGGCCGCGCCCGCCAGCGCGCCTGCGACGGCCAACATCGCGGCTTCCAGCACGAACAGCGTCGCGATGTCTCGCGGGCGCGCGCCAAGGGCCATGCGCACGCCGATTTCACGACGGCGTTCCGCAACGCTCATCAGCATGACGTTCATCACGCCGATCCCGCCGATCAGCAGCGAGATGATGCCCAGTCCGAGCAGGAGCCAGGAGAAGGTCCGGTTTTGCCGGGCGAGCCCGTCCAGCAGTTGCTGCGCGACCTGAACCTGGACGTCGCGTCCGCGCGCCAGCGGAGTCAGGTAATCGCGCAAGGCTGCGGCGTCGCTCTGGAGCGATTCCGTTTGTCTTCCGAGCGCAATGAGGGTGTTGATCTCGGGAGCCGGGACGATACGGCGCATGCCCTCGATGGGGATGAGTATCCCTTCGTCCAACGGAACGGGAATCATCGGGTTGGCTCCCTGCTCGGCCAGCACCCCGACGATTTCGAAGGTGTAATTGCCCAGTGCGATTCGGTCGCCGACGGATATCGGCCTGCCGGACCTGTTCAGCTCGCCGAATGCCTTGGCCCCGACGACCGCATAGGTACTTTGCCGGTCGTATCCGGAAAGGAACCGTCCTCGGGCGACGGACAGTTTGAGGACGTCCCGCAAATCGCTGGTCGTGCCGATGACGCTGGCATTGACGGTGCGGCCGTCGAGCCGCGCCGACATCGCACTCACGATGACCGGCGCGATATGTTGTATGCCCGGCAAGGCTTGCGTGGCGGCGTGCGTGTCGAGCGTCGCGGGGCCCCGGGGTACGCGGATACCGGGTGGCGCGTTGAAACCGGCGACCATGATGTTGCTGCCCAGTCCCTTGAACGTGCGGATCGCCTCGTCGGCGGCATTGTGGCCGATGTTGAGCAGGCATACGACCGATGCGCAGCCGACCGCGATGCCCAGCAAGGCCAATAGCGCGCGGCTTCGCAGCAGGCGAAGATTGTCGAAGGGTTCGACAAGCACATGACGAAGCCTGGGGCCGTACCGGTCCGACTGTTGCTCAGGCATGCGTCAGCCTCGTTTCACGGGCCAATTCCGCCAGGCGACCGTCCTGGACTTGCAGGCATCGCTGCATGCGATCGGCGATCGATGCGTCATGCGTCACGACGACCAGCGTGACGTGCTGGTCGCGGTTCAAGGCCAGCAGCAGATCGAGTATTTCGCTCGCCGTTGCCGTATCGAGATTGCCGGTGGGTTCGTCCGCGAGGATCAGCGACGGTTGCGTGACGAGTGCACGGGCAATGGCGATGCGTTGCCGCTGGCCACCCGAAAGGTCGGCGGGGCGATGTTGGGCGCGATGGCCCAGCCCGACGCGTTCGATTTGACGTTGCGCTTCCATGCGTGCCGAATCACGCGCGTACCCCCGGTACGTCAATGGCAGCGCCACGTTGTCGAGCGCGCTGAGGCGGGGGAGCAGATTGAAACTCTGGAAGACGAAGCCGATGATTTCGTTGCGCGCTCGCGAGCGAACGTCGGATTCGGCCAGCGTCATGTCTCGGCCTTTCAGGAACAGGCGTCCGCTGGTCGGGCGATCCAGAAGGCCGATGATGTTGAGGAGCGTGCTTTTGCCGGAGCCGGAGGCGCCGACGATCGCGCAGCTTTGTCCGGGCGCAACCGACAGGGTGACGTCATGAATGACCTGCTGCGATCCGGCTCCAGTGCGGTACGCGTGGGATATTCCCTCGAGACGGATCACGTCATCGCAAGAACGCCGATGTGTATTCCCGATGGCTTCGACCATGCGCGACAGTCGTCCTACGCCGTTTTCGCGGTCGCTGTTTTCCGGAATTGATTTCCGGGCAGGCGAGCGGATATGCAGCGGTCTCCAGCCATACGGTCGATTTACCTGTCAATTCATGAAGGGCGTTTGCAAGGAAGGTTAACGGCAGCTGACTGCCCCGGGTTTAGGCCACTCGTAAAATCAATTTGCCATTCCGGTCTTATTTCCGGAATGCCGGCGCATGAGGCTTGCCGCCGCTTGACTTCAAGCCGGCTTGAAGCAGCACACTGGCGGCTCGCCTTTCGAGGGCAAATCCACAGGAAAACGTTCATGAACCACACCCAGCCAGCCAACGGTGAACTGGCCGCACTCTGGAACGGCCCGTCCGGCCGCGCGTGGGTCGACATGCAAGCGGTGCTCGACCGGATGTTCGAGCCGTTCGAGGAACTGCTCGTCGAAGCGGCCGCCTCCACGCAGGCGCGGCAGGTGCTCGACGTCGGCTGCGGCACGGGCGCCCTCACGGTCGCTATCGCGCGGCGGCTCGGCGCGCAGGGGCACTGTACCGGCGTCGACGTATCGGCGCCGATGCTCGACGCAGCGCGGGCGCGCGCCGAACGCGCAGGCGTGGGCGCCGGGTTCGTCCGCGCGGATGCGCAGACGCACGCGTTTGCGTCCGCGAGCTTCGACCTGATCGTGTCGCGCCTGGGCGTGATGTTCTTCGACGATCCGGTCCGTGCGTTCGCGAACCTGCGGCACGCGGCCGCCGACGGCGCGCGGTTGTGCGCGATCGCCTGGCGCAGCGCGGCGGACAATCCGTTCATGACGACCGCCGAGCGCGCCGCGGCGCCGCTGCTGCCGGGCCTGCCGCCCCGCATGCCGGGCGCGCCCGGACAGTTTGCGTTCGGCGACGGGGAGCGGGTGGCGGCGATGCTCGATGCGAGCGGCTGGACCGGCATCGACCTTCGGCCGATCGACGTGCGATGCGTGCTGCCGACGCACGCATTGGCCGATTACGTGTCGCGGCTCGGCCCCGTCGGTCTCGCGCTGCGCGACGTGGACGACGCGACGCGCGTGCGCGTGGTCGAAACGGCTTGTGCGGCTTTCGAGCCGTATGTGCACGGCGACGAGCTGCGTTTCGACGCGGCGTGCTGGATGATCCGCGCGCACAAGCACGGCGCGTAGGCGGGCGCGCGGGCGGTTCGGGGCGCTGCCGCTTCGGTCAGCGCGAGCGCGCCGGGACGCGCATTACAATCGCGTCTTCGGCTTCGTCGCAAGGATAAAAGAACGATGAGTGCGGAGATGGAGGACGACGACCTCGGACGGTTCGCGGCGCATGGCGCCGCGCCGCTGCCGGCGGCCGGCTTCGAGGGCTGGCTGGAACACGACGGCGCGCGCATCTGGCATGCGTGCTACGGCGACGGCCCGCCGGTGATCCTGCTGCATGGCGGCCTCGGCCACGCCGGAAACTGGGGCTACCAGGTGCCGGCCGTGCTGGCGGCCGGCTATCGCGCGGTCCTGATCGACAGCCGCGGCCACGGCCGCAGCACGCGCGACGGGCGGCCTTATTCCTACGAGCGGATGGCGTCGGACGTGCTCGCGGTGATGGATGCGCTCGGCCTCGACCGGGCGCGCTTCGTCGGCTGGAGCGACGGCGCGTGCATCGCCCTCGTGCTGGCTTCCATGGCCCCCGCACGCGTGGAGAGCGTGTTCTTCTTCGCCTGCAACATGGACCCGGGCGGCGTGAAGGCGATGGCGCCGAGCGCGGTGGTCGACCGCTGCTTTGCCCGGCACCGGAACGATTACGCGGCGCTGTCGGCGACGCCGGACGGCTTCGAGCCGTTCGTGGCCGCCGTCAGCGAGATGATGCGCACGCAGCCCGACTACTCGGCGAAGGCGCTCGCCGCGATCGACGTGCGCGTCGCCATCGTGCACGGCGAGCATGACGAATTCATCCGGCCCGAGCATGCGGCTTACCTCGCCCGCACCATTCCGGGTGCGACGCTGACGATCCTGCCGGGCGTCAGCCATTTCGCGCCGCTGCAGCGCCCGGCCCGGTTCAATGCGGCGATGCAGGCGTTTCTCGGTCAAACGCGGGGTTAGCGTCCGGGACCTACGGCTCCCGCCGCGCGCGCAGCATCAGCCACGCGCATCCGGCCGCGACCATCGCCAGCCCGCCGAGCACCGCTTCGACGCCGAGCGCGAAGCCGCCGGGCATCTCGCCGAGGTTCGATCCGGGCGACTGCCCGGCGAACATCGCGCCCGCGCCGCCGATCAGCAGCGCCGCGCAGACGATCCAGTAGACCTTGCCGCGCCGTCCGGCCGCCCGGATTCGCCAAAGCGCAAGCCCGAGCCCCGCGAGATACAGCAGCGCGAACGTGCCGAGCGCGATGGTATCGCCGACGAGATCGTGCGACACGCCGCTCATCGCGCGCCCGCGGAAACGAAGCACGCCGTCATTGCGCCTGCGTCGCATGTCCGGACGCGCGGCATCGGCAGATGCGTGCGCTTGCCGGCCGCGAGCGACGGCGGGACGACCTGCGGCCTGAACGTCGTTTGCGGCAAGGGACGGGAATCTGACATGGTTGGCATCGAGAAGAGGAACACGAGACGGAACGCCGGCCGCCGCACGCATTCGCGCGGCAAGCCCGGATGCGGCGGACGCGTGTGATGTTACCCCGTGAACGGGAAGCGCATCCGCTCGCGCGCGCCGCATCGGGGAATCCCTGAGTCGCTGGAAATTTATTTTTTTCCTAATGTGGATTGTGTAAGTTTACTTTCACTTTCAATTGCCTGACCGCATGCCGTCATGCCGACACCTGATCCGTCCACCGCGTCCGATGCCGAACCGTCGATCGCCGCACGCATCGCGTCGGCGATGCCGTCGCTGACGCCGATTCATCGCCGGATGGGCGAATACGTGCTGGCCAATCCGTTCCGCGCGGCGACGATGCGGATCGACGAACTCGCCCAGGCCGTCGACGCGTCGATCGCGACCGCGAACCGCTTCGCGAAGGCGCTCGGCTTCGACGGCTATCCGGCGATGCGCGCGGCGCTGGTGCGCGGCTTCGAGGCGACGCTCGCGCCGGTCGAACGGCTGCGCTCCGCGCAGGAGCAGGAAGCCGGCGTGCGCGACGCCGCGTGGATCGACGCGGTGTTCAACCAGGCGGTCGAGAACATCGAGGACACGCGTGCGCAACTGAACACGGCCAATATCGAGGCGGCGGTCGAGGCGATCGTCGCCGCGCGCCGCGTGCTGATCCTCGGCGCGGGATCAAGCGCGTTTCTCGCGGGGCTGATGGAGCACGGGTTGTCGGTGTGCCACGACAACGTGCAGTCGCTCGCGCTGCTCGGCGGCCCGTCGCATGCGGCGCGGCGCCTGTACACGGCGGACGCGCGCGACCTCGTGATCGCGATCGCGTTTCCGCGCTACGTCGAGGACACGATCGAGCTGGCGCGCCGCGCGGCCGCGCGCGGCGCACGGGTGCTCGCGCTGACCGACGGCCCGCATTCGCCGCTCGCGCCGCTCACGCCGCTGACGCTGTTCGTGACGGCGCAGCGGCGCTTCGCGGCGACGTCGGAAGCGGCCGTGCTCGCGATGATCGAGGCGCTGATCGACGCGGTCGCGCTGCGCACGCATCGCTCCGCGAAGGCCGCCGCGGAAATGACCGAATTCCTGTTGCCGTGGCTCACGCAGCCGCAGGCGGCGCTGCCGGCGACGGACCCTTCATCCACCGGTTCGAGGAAATCATGACTTCACCCGCGATCGTCGCGATTCACGGCGGCGCAGGCACGATCCTGCGCGAAGCGATGAACACCGACACCGAATTGCAATACCGCGCGGAGCTGGCGGCGATCCTGCGCGCCGCGCAGGCCGTGCTCGCCGACGGCGGCAGCGCGCTCGACGCGGTGAGCGTCGCGGTGCGGATGCTCGAGGACTGCCCGCTGTTCAACGCGGGGCGGGGCGCGGTGTATACGGCCGACGGCACGCACGAGCTCGACGCGGCGATCATGGACGGCGCGACGCTCGCCGCCGGCGCGGTGTGCTGCGTGACGCGCGTGCGCAATCCGGTGCTCGCCGCGCGGCGCGTGATGGAGGCGAGCGAGCACGTGCTGTTCGCCGGCGCGGGCGCCGACGCGTTCGCGGCCGCGCAAGGGCTGGAACTCGTCGAACCCGGCTACTTCGGCACCGAAGCGCGTCACGCGCAGTGGCTCAAGGCGCGCGACGCCGCCGGCGCGCTGCTCGATCACGACGCCGCGACGTTCGCATTCGGCGACGGCGCGCCGCTCGACCCGGACCGCAAGCACGGCACGGTCGGCGCGGTCGCGCGCGACCTGCACGGCCACGTCGCGGCGGCGACGTCGACGGGCGGGATCACCAACAAGCAGCCGGGGCGGGTCGGCGACTCGCCGATCATCGGCGCGGGCTGCTACGCGGACGACGCGACCTGCGCGGTGTCGTCGACCGGCACCGGCGAGATGTTCATCCGGCTGGCGACCGCGCACGACGTCGCCGCGCAGATGGCGTACCGCGGCGTGTCGGTCGCCGAGGCCGCGTACGACGTCGTGATGAACAAGCTGCCGCGCATCGCGGGCCGCGGCGGGATCATCGCGGTGGACGCGCACGGCAACGTCACGATGCCGTTCAACACCGAAGGGATGTACCGCGGCTACGCGCGCGTCGGCGCCGCGCCCGTCGTCGGGATCTACCGCGACGACGCGGCCTGATTCCGTTTCGCCCCCCCGATGCAGGAGATGCACGCATGACTCCGAACCGAACTCCGCCCGCGCTCGCCTTGCCCGAGCAGCGCGTCGTCGCGGTCGACGACCTGTCGGTGACGTTCCAGCGCGAGGGCGCGACGTTCGACGCGGTGCGCGGCGTGTCGTTCCACGTCGATCGCGGCGAGACGCTCGCGATCGTCGGCGAATCCGGCTCGGGCAAGTCGGTCACGTCGCTCGCGCTGATGCGGCTCGTCGAGCACGGCGGCGGCACGCTCGCGAGCGGCCGGATCGCGTTCCGGCGGCGCAACGGCGCACTGCTCGACCTCGCGCGGGCGAGCGCCGCGACGATGCGCGGCGTGCGCGGCGCGGACATCGCGATGATCTTCCAGGAGCCGATGACGTCGCTCAATCCGGTCTTCACGGTCGGCGACCAGATCAGCGAGGCGATCGCGCTGCATCAGTCGAAGAGCGCGTCGCAGGCGCGCGCCGAAACGCTGCGGCTGCTCGATCTCGTGCGGATTCCGGAGGCGCGCCGCGTGTTCGCGCGCTATCCGCACCAGCTGTCGGGCGGGATGCGGCAGCGCGTGATGATCGCGATGGCGCTGTCGTGCCGGCCGGCGCTGCTGATCGCCGACGAGCCGACCACCGCGCTCGACGTGACGATCCAGGCGCAGATCCTGCAGCTGATTCGCGGGTTGCAGGACGAGATGAACATGGGCGTGGTGTTCATCACGCACGACATGGGCGTGGTTGCCGAGGTGGCCGATCGCGTGCTCGTGATGTATCGCGGCGAAAAGGTCGAGGAGGGCGAGTCGGAGCGAATCTTCACCGCGCCCGCCCATCGCTACACGCGCGCGCTGCTCGCGGCGGTGCCGCGTCTCGGCTCGATGCAGGGCACCGACGCGCCGGAGAAATTCCCGCTGCTGAAGGTCGACGTGGCCGCGCCGGTGAACGGCACGGCGGTGGCGCCGGCGGGCCCGGCCATCGCCGAAGTGGCGGAAGAGGCGAACGAGGTGGCCGCGCTCGCCCAGCCGCGCGTCGATCCGCACGCGCCGCCGATCCTGCGCGTGCGCGACCTCGTCACGCGCTTTCCGGTCAGGAGCGGCCTGTTCGGCCGCGTGTCGCAATACGTGCATGCGGTCGAGCGCGTGAGCTTCGAGCTGCGCGCGGGCGAGACGCTCGCGCTCGTCGGCGAATCCGGCTGCGGCAAATCGACGACCGGACGCTCGCTGCTGCGCCTCGTCGAGTCGCAAAGCGGCTCGATCGAATTCGACGGCCGCGACATCAGCGCGCTGAAAGGCCCGGACCTGCAGGCGCTGCGCCGCAATATCCAGTTCATCTTCCAGGACCCGTTCGCGTCGCTGAACCCGCGCCTCACGGTCGGCTTCTCGATCATGGAGCCGCTGCTCGTGCACGGCGTCGCGAGCGGCGCGGCCGCGCAGCAGCGGGTCGACTGGCTGCTCGACAAGGTCGGGCTGCCGGCGGAGGCCGCGCGCCGCTATCCGCACGAATTCTCCGGCGGCCAGCGCCAGCGGATCGCGATCGCGCGCGCGCTGGCGCTGAACCCGAAGGTCGTGATCGCCGACGAGTCGGTGTCCGCGCTCGACGTGTCGGTGCAGGCGCAGATCGTCAACCTGATGCTCGACCTGCAGCGCGAGCTGGGCGTCGCGTACCTGTTCATCTCGCACGACATGGCGGTGGTCGAGCGCGTCAGCCATCGCGTCGCGGTGATGTATCTCGGCCAGATCGTCGAGATCGGCCCGCGCCGCGCGGTGTTCGAGGCGCCGCAGCATCCGTACACGAAGAAGCTGATGAGCGCGGTGCCGGTCGCCGATCCGGCACGCCGGCACGCGCCGCGCCAGTTGCCGGCGGACGAGGTGCCGAGCCCGATCCGCGCGGCCGGCGACGAGCCTGCGGTCGCGCCGCTCGTCGCGGTCGGCCCCGATCATTTCGTCGCGACGCATCGCGTCGGCGGCGCGTACTGACGCGCGGAGGCGGCGATGGACCGCAGTTGCGCGCGCGCCAGGCAGAGACGGTTGTTTCCCGAGCGGAGGCAGTCAATCCGCGATTCCCACCACGCGTCATCGAATCACGCACAGGAGCCGGCCCACATGAACAAATCGCTTTCGTTCCCGATGTTCCGTCCGCGCGCGCTGCTCGCCACGGGCGCGAGCGCGTTCGCGCTGGCGGTCGCGCCGCCCGCGTTCGCGCAGCAGACCGCGGTGATCGCGGTCGGCGAGACGTTCACGACGATGGACCCGTACGATTCGAACGACACGGTGTCGCAGGCGGCCGCGAAGTCGTTCTATGAGGGGCTGTTCGGCTTCGACAAGGACATGAAGCTCGTCGACGTGCTCGCGACGGGCTACACGGCGTCGCCCGACGCGAAGGTCTACACGGTCAAGCTGCGCCAGGGCGTGAAGTTCCAGGACGGCACCGATTTCAACGCGGATGCGGTGAAGGTCGTGTTCGACCGCGTGACCGATCCGGCGAACAAGCTGAAGCGCTACAACCTGTTCCGGGTGATCGAGAAGACCGAGGTCGTCGATCCGTATACGGTGAAGTTCACGTTGCGCGAGCCGTTCTCGGCGTTCATCAACACGCTCGCGCATCCGTCCGCGGTGATGATCTCGCCGGCGGCGCTGAAGAAGTGGGGCCGCGAGATCGGGCTGCATCCGGTCGGCACCGGGCCGTTCGAGTTCGTCGAGTGGAAGCAGACCGACGACATGAAGGTGAAGAAATACGCCGGCTACTGGAAGAAGGGCTATCCGAAGATCGACATGATCGACTGGAAGCCCGTGATCGACAACAACACGCGCGCGGCGCTGATGAAGGCCGGCCAGGCGGACCTTGCGTTCCGGATTCCTTACGAGCAGGTCGCCGACCTGAAAACCAATCCGAAGCTCGACGTGGTCGAGCGGCCGTCGATCGTGGTGCGCTACATTTCGCTGAACACGCTGCAGAAGCCGTTCGACAATCCGAAGGTGCGCCAGGCGCTCAACTACGCGATCAACAAGGACGCGCTCGCGAAGGTCGCCTTCTCGGGCTTCGCGATGCCGGTGCCGGGCGTCGTGCCGCCGGGCGTCGAGTACGCGACGAAGACCGGCCCGTGGCCGTACGACCCCGCGAAGGCGCGCGCGCTCTTGAAGGAGGCCGGCTATCCGAACGGCTTCGAGTCGACGCTCTGGTCGGGCTACAACAACACGACGTCGCAGAAGGTGATCCAGTTCGTCCAGCAGCAGCTCGCGCAGGTCGGCGTGAAGGTGCAGGTGCAGGCGCTCGAATCGGGCGAGCGCGTCTCGAAGGTCGAGAGCGCGCAGGACCCGGCAACCGCACCGGTGCGGATGTTCTACATCGGCTGGTCGTCGTCGACCGGCGAGGCGAACTGGGCGCTCACGCCGCTGCTCGCGTCGGCGTCGAAGCCGCCGAAGCTGTTCAATACCGCGTACTACCAGAACGGCATTCTCGACGACGCGCTGGACAAGGCGCTGGCGACCACCGACCGCGCGAAGAAGGCCGAGTACTACGCGACCGCGCAGAAGCAGATCTGGGCCGACGCGCCGTGGATCTTCCTCGTGCAGGAGAAGATCGTCTACGCGCGCAGCAAGCGGCTGCAGGGCATGTACGTGATGCCGGACGGCTCGTTCAATTTCGACGAGATTTCGCTGAAGTAAGCGCATTCGGGCGCGCCACGGCGCGCCGCCCTGGTTCGGTGCCCTCATGCTGAATTTCATCGTCAAGCGCCTGTTCGGCCTCATGCCCACGCTCGCGATCGTCGCGGTGCTGGTGTTCCTGTTCGTGCACCTGCTGCCGGGCGATCCCGCGCGGCTCGCGGCCGGCCCCGAGGCCGACGAAGCGACCGTCGCGCTGGTGCGCGCCGATCTCGGCCTCGACAAGCCGATGCCGGCGCAGTTCGCGAATTTCTTCGTGAAGATCGCGCACGGTGATTTCGGCGTGTCGACGCGCAGCAAGCGCGCGGTGTCCACCGAGATCGGCGAGCGCTTCATGCCGACGCTGCTGCTGACGATCGTCAGCATGGGCTGGGCGACGCTGTTCGGGATGGCGATCGGCATCGCGTCGGCCGTGTGGCGCAACCAGTGGCCGGACCGCGTCGGCATGACGCTCGCGGTGTCGGGCATCTCGTTTCCCGCGTTCGCGCTCGGCATGCTGCTGATGGAAATCTTCTCGGTGAAGCTCGGCTGGCTGCCGGTCGTGCCGGACGGCACGTGGAAGAGCTACGTGCTGCCGTCGCTGACGCTCGGCGCGGCCGTCGCGGCGGTGATGGCGCGCTTCACGCGCGCGTCGTTCGTCGAGGTGCTGAACGAGGATTTCGTGCGCACCGCGCGCGCGAAGGGCGTGCACGAGCCGATGGTGGTGCTCAAGCACTGCCTGCGCAACGCGATGATCCCCGTCGTCACGATGATGGGGCTGCAGTTCGGCTTCCTGCTCGGCGGCTCGATCGTCGTCGAGGCGGTGTTCAACTGGCCGGGGCTCGGGCGGCTGCTCGTCGATGCGGTGACGATGCGCGACTACCCGGTGATCCAGGCGATCGTGCTGCTGTTCTCGCTCGAATTCATCCTGATCAACCTGACCGTCGACGTGCTGTACGCGGTCATCAACCCGACCATCCGGTTCAAGTGAGGCACGCATGAACGCGACCGTCCAGACCGCGGCGAGCGCCGCGTCCGCCGCGATCCGCACGCCGTGGCGCGAATTCTGGCGCAAGTTCCGCAAGCAGACCGTCGCGCTCGTCGCGGGCGGCTTCGTGCTGCTGCTCGTCGTGCTCGCGTTCGTCGGCCCGCACGTCGTGCCGTTCGACCCGGAAAACTATTTCGATTACGACGCGCTGAACGCGGGGCCGTCCGCCGCGCACTGGTTCGGCGTCGATTCGCTCGGCCGCGACATCTTCAGCCGGATCGTCGCCGGCACGCGCATCTCGCTCGAGGCGGGCTTCTTTTCGGTCGCGCTCGGCGCGGTGGTCGGCACGTTCTTCGGGCTGCTCGCCGGCTATTACGAAGGCTGGTGGGACCGCATCACGATGCGCGTCGCCGACGTGCTGTTCGCGTTCCCGGGCATCCTGCTCGCGATCGGCGTCGTCGCGATCCTCGGCAACGGGATGATCAACGTGATCTGCGCGGTCGCGATCTTCAGCATCCCGGCGTTCGCGCGGCTCGTGCGCGGCAACACGCTGGTGCTCAAGCACATGACCTACGTCGAGGCCGCGCGCAGCATCGGCGCGTCGGACTGGACGATCCTGATGCGGCACATCCTGCCGGGCACCGTGTCGTCGGTCGTCGTGTACTTCACGATGCGGATCGGCACGTCGATCATCACGGCGGCGAGCCTGTCGTTCCTCGGGCTCGGCGCGCAGCCGCCGACGCCGGAGTGGGGCGCGATGCTGAACGAGGCGCGCGCGGACATGGTGACGGCGCCGCACGTCGCGATCTTTCCGAGCCTCGCGATCTTCCTGACCGTGCTCGCGTTCAACCTGCTCGGCGACGGGCTGCGCGACGCGCTCGATCCGAAGCTGGAGCGCCGCTGATGGCCATGCCGACGATGTGGGCCGCGACGCTGCCCGAGGGGCCGCGCGGCACGATCGCCGACGTGCCCGGCGTGACGGTCGGCCATTGCACGCTCGACGCCGGCGCGGTGCAGACCGGCGTCACCGTCGTGAAGCCGCACGCGGGCGACGCGTATCGCAGCAAGGCGCCGGCCGGCGCGGCGGTGATCAACGGCTTCGGCAAGAGCGTCGGGCTCGTGCAGGTCGACGAGCTCGGCGTGCTCGATACGCCCATCGCGCTGACGAATACGTTCGGCGTCGGGGCGGTCGCGCACGCGCAGATCCGCGCGGCGATCGCCGCGAATCCGCGCATCGGCCGCGACTGGCCGACCGTCAACCCGCTCGTGTTCGAATGCAACGACGGCTACCTGAACGACCTGCATGCGTTCGCGGTGAGCGCGTCGCACTACGACGACGCGTGCCGCGCCGCGACGCGCGACGTCGTGCGCGGCGCGGTCGGCGCGGGGCGCGGGATGTCGTGCTTCGATCTCAAGGGCGGGATCGGTTCGGCTTCGCGGATCGCGGCGGCCGCCGGGCGTTCATATACGGTCGGCGCGCTCGTGCTCGCGAATTTCGGCCGGCTGCCGATGCTGACGCTCGGCGGCGTGCCGGTCGGACGGATCGTGACCGCGCGCGCGGCGCCGGCGCCGGCCGCGCCGCCCGAACAGGGGTCGATCATCATGCTGCTCGCGACCGATGCGCCGCTCGACGCGCGGCAACTGGCGCGGCTCGCGCGCCGCGCGGCGGCGGGGCTCGCGCGCACGGGCTCGGTGTACGGCCACGGCAGCGGCGATATCGCGCTCGCGTTCTCGACCGCATACACGATCGCCCATGATGCTCAGTTCGTGACGCTGCCGGCGCTGCTCGCCGACAGCGTGCTCGATCCGCTGTTCCAGGCCGCGGCCGAAAGCGTCGAACATGCGATCGTCGATGCGCTGCTGCAGGCGGTGACCGTTACGGGGCGCGACGGCCATGTGCGGCAGGCGCTGCGCGACGCCGTTCCCGAGTTCGACCGCGTGCTCCACGAAGGACGCGCCTTCCATTCATGACATGAAGATCCTGATCTCGACCGATATCGAAGGCGTCGCCGGCGTGTTTGCCGTCGAGCAGACGCGGCCCGGCAACCCGGAATACGAACGCGCGCGCCGCTGGATGACGGCCGAGGCGAACGCGGCGATCGAGGGCGCGTTCGCGGGCGGCGCGCAGGCCGTCTGGGTCAACGATTCGCACGGCGGCTTTCGCAACCTGCTGCCCGACGCGCTCGATGCGCGCTCGCGCGTGGTGCTCGGCAAGCCGCGGATGCTTGGCATGATGGCGGGGCTCGAGCAGCGGCCCGACCTCGTGTTCATGATCGGCTATCACGCGAAGTCGCAGACGCGCGGCGTGCTCGCGCATACGATCAACAGCTTTGCGTTCACGCAGGTCTGGCTGAACGGCGTCGAGCTCGGCGAAGCGGGGCTGTATGGCGCGCTGGCGCAGGAATACGGCGCGCACGTTGCGCTGGCGTCCGGCGACGACGTGTTCGCCGAGGAGACGCGGCCGCAGTTTCCGGCCGCGCGTTTCGAGACGGTCAAGACGGCGGGCGGCGCGTCGTGCGGCAGCACGCTGACGCCCGCGGCCGCGTGCGCATGCATCGCGGCCGCGGCGCGCGAGACCGTCGCGGGCGCGGCGGCGGCCGGCCTGCGCGCCGGTGCGCATCGGCCCGCGCCGGCCGCGTGCACGCTGCGCGTGCAGAGCGCCGCGCTCGCGGACCTGTTCGGCATGCTGCCGGCATTGGAGCGGATCGATGCGGTGACGCTGCGCTTCGATGCGCCGTCGGTCGAGCATGCGGTGCGCACGCTGAACAGCCTGTCGGCGATGTCGTTCATGTTGCGGTGATCGGCGGGCGTCCGTCTTCCTGACGTGCCGGTGCGCGAACGGAAGCCCGCGCACCGGCCGTCAACGCTTCGTCAGGAGCGCTTTTCGAGTTTCACGATGGTCAGGGTGCCGTTCACCTCCTCAACACGCACCTTGACCTTGTCGCCTTCCTTGACCTGCTTGACCATCGCGGCATCCTTCGCCTTGAACGCCATCGTCATCGGCGGCATGCCGACGTTTTCCAGCGCGCCGTGCTTCAGCGTGACCATGCCGGTCGCCGCGTCGACCTTCCTGACTTCCGCGTCGGTGAGCGCGTTGTTCGACGACACCTTCGTCGCGGAAGCCCTGGTCGACATGTCCATGCCGGCCATGTCATTGCCGGCGAATGCGGGCGTGGCGAAAGCGGCCGCAAGGGCAGCGGATACGACGATCATCTTCTTCATCAGACTTCTCCAGTTGGGTTGACGGGCACGTTCGTGCCGGAAGGTACTGCGTGGGGAAAATGGACGGCACCGGCCTGTCGTGCGCCACGGCGCTGCAACAGGAACCATGCCGCGGGAATCACGAACATCGACAGAAGCGGGGCGGTCACCATGCCGCCGACCATCGGCGCGGCGATGCGCTGCATGACCTCCGACCCCGCGCCGTGTCCGACCATGATCGGAACGAGGCCGGCGAGCACGACGGCCACCGTCATGGCCTTCGGCCGCACGCGCAGCACGGCGCCTTCGCGAATCGCGTCGAGCAGCAGCGCCTCGGTGAGCGGCTCGCCGTCTTCCAGCCGGCGATCGAGCGCGCCTTTCAGGTAGAGCAGCATGACGACCCCGAACTCGGCAGCGACGCCCGCGAGCGCGATGAAGCCGACCGACGTCGCGACCGACACCGCGTGGCCGAGTATCCAGATGAGCCAGAATCCGCCGACCAGCGCGAACGGCACGGTCGACATCAGCAGCAGCGCATCGGCGGCCGAGTTGAACGTCAGGAACAACAGCACGAAGATGACGGCCAGCGTGACGGGAATGACGGTTCGCAGCCTGGCCGCCGCGCGTTCCAGGTACTCGAACTGGCCCGACCACGCAATCGAGTAGCCGGGCGGCAATTGAACCTGCCGGGCCACGGCCTTCTGCATTGCCTTCACGGCGGACTGCAGGTCGGTGTTGCGGATGTCGACGTAGACGTACCCGGCGAGCCGCGCATTCTCGCTGCGTATCATCGGCGGACCGTCGGCGATCGCGATGTGCGCAACGTCGCCGAGCTGGATTTGCGCGCCGCGATCCGTGACGACCGGCAACTGCCGCAGCTTCTCGAGCGAGTCGCGAATCTCGCGCGGGTAGCGGATATTGATCGGGAAGCGCTCGCGGCCGGCAATCACCTCGCCGACGTTCTCGCCGCCCACCGCCGACGACACGACCGACTGGATCGCGGCCACCGACAGTCCGTAGCGGGCGGCCGCGAGCCGGTCGATGTCCACGTCGATGTAGCGTCCGCCGTTCAGCCGTTCCGCGAGTGCGGACGTCACGCCGGGCACAGCCTTGACGGCCGTTTCGACCTGCGTCGCGAGTCGGTCGATTTGCGTCAGGTCCGATCCGGAAATCTTGACGCCCACCGGCGTCTTGATGCCGGTCGACAGCATGTCGAGACGATTGCGGATCGGCGGCACCCAGACGTTCGACAGCCCGGGCACCTTGACCGTCCGGTCCAGCTCGTCGACCAGCTTCTCCGGCGTCATGCCCGGCCGCCACTGGCTGCGCGGCTTGAACTGGATGGTGGTCTCGAACATCTCGAGCGGCGCCGGGTCGGTGGCCGTATCCGCCCGGCCCGACTTGCCGAACACCGTCGCAACCTCGGGCACGGTCTTGATGAGCCGGTCGGTTTGCTGCAGCAGTTCGCCGGCCTTCCCGGCGGAAATGCCGGGCAGCGCGGTCGGCATGTACAGCAGGTCGCCTTCGTCGAGCGGCGGCATGAATTCGCCGCCCAGGCGCGAGATCGGTACGATCGTGAGCAGCAGTGCAACGACGGCGAGGCCAATCGCCGCCCATGGCCGGCGCAGCGTCGCGTCGAGCAACGGACGATACAGCCGGATCAGCATGCGGTTGATCGGGTTCGCGTTCTCGTGCGGAATCCGGCCGCGGATCAGGTAGCCCATCAGGACGGGTACGAGCGTGACCGACAGACCGGCTGCCGCCGCAATCGTGTAGGTCTTCGTGAACGCCAGCGGAGAGAACAGCTTGCCTTCCTGTCCTTCCAGCGAGAACACCGGAATGAACGACAGCGTGATGATGAGCAGCGAGAAGAACAACGCCGGCCCCACCTCGGCGGCCGACGTCGCGATGAGTTCCCAGCGCTGCGCCGCCGTGATCCGCGCATTCGGATGCGCATGCTCGAACGCCTCCAGGTGCTTGTGCGCGTTCTCGATCATCACGATCGCCGCGTCGATCATCGCGCCGATGGCGATCGCGATGCCGCCGAGCGACATCAGGTTCGCGTTGACGCCCTGGTAGCGCATCACGATGAACGCGGCCAGCACGCCGAGCGGCAACGACAGAATGGCGACGAATGCGCTGCGCAGGTGAAACAGGAACACGGCGCAGACGAGCCCGACGATGACGAACTCCTCGACGAGCTTGTCCTTCAGGTTGTCCACCGCGCGCTCGATGAGCTGCGAGCGGTCGTAGGTCGTGACGACTTCGACGCCGGGCGGCAGCGAGCGCTTCAGACCGGCGAGCTTCGCCTTCACCGCGTCGATGGTCGTCAGCGCGTTCTTTCCCGAGCGCATCACGATGACGCCGCCGGCGACTTCGCCCTGGCCGTTCAGCTCCGCGATGCCGCGACGCATCTCGGGGCCGATCTGGATGCGCGCGACGTCGCCAAGCAGAACCGGCGTGCCGGCGTCGTCGGTGCGCAAGACGACCTTGCGGAAATCGTCGAGCGAGCGCAGATAGCCGGACGAGCGCACCATGTACTCGGACTCGGCCAGCTCGACGACCGAGCCGCCCGATGCCTGATTCGCGTTGGCGAGCGCATCGGCCACCGCGGCCTGCGTGATGCCGTACGCGCGCAGCCTGTCCGGATCGAGCACGACCTGGTACTGGCGCACCATGCCGCCGATGCTCGCGACCTCGGAGACGTCCGGCACCGCCTTCAGCTCGAACTTCAGGAACCAGTCGTTCAGCGCACGCAGCTGCCCGAGGTCGTGCCGTCCGGTCCGGTCGACCAGCGCGTATTCGTACACCCAGCCCACGCCGGTCGCGTCCGGCCCGAGCGAGACCGTCGCGCCCTGCGGCAGCCGGCTCTGCACCTGGTTCAGGTATTCGAGCACGCGCGAACGCGCCCAGTACGGGTCGGTCCTGTCGTCGAACAGCACGTAGACGAACGCATCGCCGAACGACGAGTACGCGCGGATCGTCTTCGCGCCCGGCACGCCGAGCAGCGTCGTCGCGAGCGGGTACGTGACCTGGTCCTCGATGACCTGCGGCGCCTTGCCCGGATACGATGCCTTGATGATGACCTGGGTATCGGACAGGTCGGGCAGGGCGTCGAGCGGAGTTTGCTTCAGCGAGTAGACGCCCCACGCCGCGACGAGCACGGTCGCGAGCAGCACCAGGAAGCGGTTGCGGATGGACCAGCGGATGAGCCGGGCAATCATTGCGCGCCTCCGATCGGTTCGACCTTCGTCAACCGGTAGCCGTCGTCCGACTGCGTGAAGACGAAGTGCACCGTCTGTCCGGCCTTGACGTCGGGGAATGCGCCGGGTGCCGGCTTGTTGAACGCCATCGTCATCGCGCCCCAGCCGAGCGCCGGCACGGGTTGATGGGAGAACGTGATGTCCGCGGCGGTCACTTTCTCGACCTTGCCGGTGGTCTCGTAGCTTTGCGCGGCGGCGGCAGGCGCGGCCGCGTCCGCTCCCGTGCCGCCTTCCAGCCTCGGCAGTACGGACTTCAGGCTCGCTTCGGAATCGATCAGGAACTGGCCGGACGCGACGACGGTGTCGCCGTCGTTCAGGCCGCTCAGCACCTCGGTTTCGTTGCCGATGTCATTGCCGACGGTCACCGTCGCCGGCTGAAGGCGCCCGTCGCCGTTCTTCACGATGACGACCGACCGTTTGCCGGTCGTGATGACCGCTTCGGAAGGCACCAGCAGTCGCGACACGGCCTTCTGGCCGGCAACGCGCACACGCATCAGCATGCCCGGCGTCAGCCTGAGCGCGGCGTTGTCGATTTCCAGGCGCGCCTGCAGCGTGCGGCTCGTGGTGCTGATGCCGGGCAGGATCTCGCGGATGCGTCCGTTGAAGTGTTGTGTCGAATCGCCTGCGAACGCCGCGTCGATAGTCATGCCGGGTTGCACGCTCAGCGCAAGGGCCTCGGGAATCTCGACGATGAGCCAGAGTGTCGACAGGCCCGCAATCTTCGCGAGCGTCTGGCCGGGCGCGACCATCGCGCCGTCGCGAACGTTCAGCTCGCTGACGACGCCGGCTTCCGGCGACGTCAGCACGACGTGCGTCCGGGCCTTGCCGGTTCGGTCGAGGCTCGCGATGATGCCGTCCGGAATCGACATCGCGCGCATCCGCGCGCGCGACGCTTCGAGCAGGCCGGCGTCCATCCCGCCGCGCTTGAGCGCGAGATATTCCTCCTGCGGCGCGAGCCAATCCGGGACGAACAGCGACGCGACCGGCGCGCCCTTCGCGATGCGTTGCATCGGTGCGCTCGCATACAGCTGGTCGATGTAGCCGGTGACGCGCGACTGCACGACAGCCGCGCGCGATTCGTCGAATTGCGTCGTGCCGACGGCGTCGAACCCGCCCGCCGTGTCCTGCCGGCGTACGGTCGCATAGCGAATGCCGAGATTCTGCTGCAGGCCCGGGTCGATCCTGATGCCGGAGGAGCCGCCGCCTTCGTCCGCGTAAACGGGCTCCAGCTGCATGTCCATGAAAGGCGACTTGCCGGGCTTGTCGAAGTGCTGGTTCGGCACCATCGGGTCGTGCCAGTACAGCGCCTTCCTGCCGGTCTTGGGGTCGATCCTGTCGCCCGGCGAGGCTGTCGCAGCGGGGGCTGCCGCGCTGCGCGTCCCCGCGACGTATCCTGCGCCGAGCAGCGCCGCAGCGGCGAATAGCGCCAACGCCGCACGCACCAGTGGTTTCTTGGTCATGTTGTTCTCCGTCACCGAGCGGCGGCCATCGTCGATGGCACGATTTGATATTCGAGCTGCGCCCAGGTCTGCGACACCTCGCGCTTGAGGTCGAGCACCTGAAGCTGCGCTTCCAGTTGCGCACGGCGGGCCGCGAACGTATCCGCGAGCGAACCGCTGCCCGCGCGATAGGCGGCATTCGCGAGTTGCACGCGCTGGTCCGCGGCGGGCAGCAACGACCGGCCCAGGTTGGCGATACGTTCGCGCCCGCTCGCCAGCGTGGCGGATTGCGCGCGGATGTCGGCCTGAACCTGTCGCAGCGCGTCTTCGTACATCAGCCGCGCCTTGGTGGCGAGCTCGGCTTTCTCCGCGACGTCGCGGTTCTGGCGGTTTTTACGGTTCAGCGGCAACGGAATGGTGACGCCGACCGACACCATGTTCGAGTACGCACCGCCGCGTTGCTGGTATGCAAGCTCCCAGGTCCAGTTCGGGCTGCGTTCGCTGTCGGCGACGGCGGTATCGGCTTCGGCCACCGCGATGTCGTCCGCGGCGGCCACGAGCGTCGGCTGCGACAGGCGCAGTTCGTCCGGCGGGAGCGACGACACGAACGACTCGGGCGGCGGCGGTTCGCCGCTCACCTCCGAAACGGGAACGGCCGTCCAGCGCGACAACCCGATGAGCGCGATCTGATAAGCCTGTTGCGCCTTGAGCGCCTGGTCCTGGGTCTGCGCGAGCATCGCCTGCGCTTGCACGACGTCGGCGGCGCTCGCCTTGGCGCCGCGATACGACGCGTTCGTCGCCGCCAGCTCGTGGCGCATGTGGTCGAGCAGCGCCCGCTGCAAGGCGAGCGCCTGTTTCGCATACACGGCGTTCAGCCACGCGGCGGCGGTTTGCTGGCGAACGTTGGCGAGTTGCACGAGATAGCCGGCGCGCTCGCGCCCGACCATCTCATTGGCCAGCGCGGAACGCAGCCGCCGCTTCTCGCCGGACACCCACTCCTGTTCGATGCCGATGCGGCGCATCGTCATGAAGTCCTGTCCGATGGTGAAGCGTTGCGGACCGTTGACAGGGAGGTTGTCGATGCCCGCCTTGAGCATCGGGTCCGGCAACTGGCCGGCCTTGACGGCCGCCTCCGAACTGGCGCGCACCGACGCCTGCGCGGCCTGCATCGACGCAGAGCGATCGGTCGCCGCCTGCAGCGCGGCGTCCAGCGTGAATGGCGCCTGCTGGGCGTGCGCGACGCCCGCGACGAGAAGCGCGGCAACGAGCGTGTGCACGCGCAACGGGACACGCCGACGCAGCGGCGTGCCGAAAATGAATGGCATGGTCTAACCCCAAAGGCGAAATCCCATAGGGATTCCACGTCCGGCATAGGACGAACCTCACCGCAACCGCGGTGAGCCTGTCAGCGAGGGATCAGACGAGACGAGGAGGTCGCCACAACCCGTTCGGGTCGCGGACCGGCAGAGACTGGATGTAGTGGAAGACGACGGGCGTGCCGAACACCGACGGCCGGCTGATGTCGGCCCGGGCGGCCGGATGGTAGAGGCTGCCGAACTGGCATTGGGCCGTCACTTTGCAGAACGCGCCCTTGGCCTTGGCTTTGTCGACGGACGCGGGCGCCATCGATTCGCAGCCCGGCATGTCGGCGGACATGCCGGCGTCCGCATCCATGGACATCGCCTGCTGCATCGGACATTCACCGGTCAAGCCGCTGGCTGCCAGCCCGCTGATGGGCAGCGCCGCGCAGAGCAGCAGCAGGATGAAGGTCCGGAGCAGTTTCATGGCGGCGATTATAGCGTGCCGCCCGGCGATCAGTGTCCCTTGGACGTCGACGGGGAACCTTCGGCCACGCCCGGATTCGCCGCGGCCTTCGACGGCGGCGCCGCCGCGCCGCTGGCCGCGTCCGCCGCGCGTCCGGCAGGGGGCGCCCCCAACACGCCGGAAGCCGCCTTCATGTACGCCGGCGCCGGTGCCGGCTTCTTTCGCATGCCCGGCGGCGGCGCCGTCGGCCGCTTTTCCATGTCGGCAAGCATCTGCTGGCATGGCAGGGGCCGGTTGTTGCTCGGCTGAATCAGCGCGATGAGCGACGCGAACGGATTGAGCAACCCCAGTCCGACCACCGCGCCGCCGCGTGCGATCAGCGCGCCCGGCTGAACACCGACGTGCGGCTGCTTGAAAGTCCCGCGCACATACAGCGGCGAGCGCAGCGAAATCACCCGGAAGCCCTTGGTATGCGGGTGGATGCGCAGGTCCATCGTCTCGTCGCGCATGTTGATGTTGCCGTCCATGTCGATCACGGCGTCGTCGGTGTCGATGGCGAATACGCGCGAATCGAACACGCCGTTGGTCGCAACCAGGTCGGCCGCCGCGCAATTGATCTTCACGTCCCGCTGGCCGAACAGTTTCTCGTACACCACGTTCGCGACGTTCAGCCCCGCCGCCTCCATCAGCAGCCGGCTGACGGTGCCGTCGGTGACCAGCGTCTTCACCTCGCCGTTGGAACTCGCAGTTAGCGCCGCCGGCGAATTGCCGGTTGCCGACAGTGCGATGTCGCCGTTGATTTCGCCGAGGCTCGTCTGCATCACCGCGAAGGTCGGAAAGAGCTGCTTGAGCCGCAGGTGCCGCACTTGCATCGACACGCGCGCCTTCAGGGGCGTGGTGTTGCCGTCGAGATGGATCGTCGAGGCGAGGGTGCCGCCGGCGACGTCGAACTTCAGCGGATCGAGCGCCAGCACGCCGTCGCGCAGGATGACGTGCGTGTCCAGCGCGGTGACGGGCAGGTTGACGTTCTTGATGATGCGCCGGCCGGTGAACGTCACGTTCGCGTCGATCGCTTTCCACCGCTCGGTGTGGAAAGCCTCGACCGGCACCGCCTTGGCGGCGGGCTGGTGCGCGGCCTCGCCGCGGCGGCTCTTGCTCGCGTTCGAATCCGCGCCGATGATCGGCGCGAGATCGGTGAACTGCAGCAGATTCGACGCGGTCTTGCCGTACAGCACCGGTCTCGGCTCGCGCGCCTCGTAGGTCAACGAGCCGTTCAGGTCGCTGCCGCCCACGCGCCCGGTGAAATTGTCGTATTTGAAGATGTTCCCCGCTTCGCGGAACTGGCCGACGAGCCGGCCCTCGGTCGCGAACGGGCGCGTTTCCGGCAACGTGACGCCGCTGATCTCGTACAGATGCGCCATGCTGATTCCCGCCAGCCACAGGCGCAAGTCGAGCGCCGCCAGGTGGGCCGGATCGGTCAGCGTGCCGACCAGCGCGATGCGCGTGTCGCCGATGCGCAGGCTCGCCTGCACCGGGAACGGCCGCCGCGCGTCCTGCAATGCAAGCACGCCGCCAACCTTCCCGCTGCCGGTGAGCGGCATCTTCCTGTACGTCCCATCGACGGTCCAGCCGATCGCATAACCCCCGATCGAGCCTCGAGCGGAAGACGCGCCCGCACGGCTCGCGCCGGATGCCGCGGCGGCGCCGGAGGCGCCGGAAGCGCCGGAAGCCGCCGGGGGCGCGGCTGCGGAAGGCGAGGGTGCCGACGCTGCCGACGCCGCCGGCAATCCGCCGGAGGCCGGGGGCGCGCCTGACGTCTTCGACGCCCCGTGCGCGGCCTTGGCCCGCACTTGTGCGTTGAGCTTCGTTGCGTTCGCGCTGCCGACGACCCCGGCCGATTCCTCGCGCGAGCTTTTCTCCTGCTGCCTGAGCACGTCGCCGAACGGAATCGGCTGGCCGAGCGTATCGATCGCGGCCTTCAGGTCGGCGCGCTTGACCTCGTCGTAATAGGCGGCGTGGCCCTTCATGAAGGCGATGTCATGCAGGTCGAGCGTCCACGTGCGCGGCCTGGCGGTCGATTTCAGCTTGAACGTCCAGTTATCGCGCCCGTCCTTCAGGCGTTCGAGATCGACCGACGGATTGACGAGCTCGATCGACGGAATGACGATGTGCTTGTCGAGCAGCGGCAGCGCGGCCACGTCGAAGCCGATGGCGTCGAGCGTCGCGAAGTCCTTCGCGCGCGCCCAGTCGGGGTTCGCGATCACGATGTTGCGCGCGCTGAACCTCGGCCACGGCACCCACGCACGCCACCCGTGCTCGAACGGCGGCCGGTGCCAGTCCACGCGCAGGTCGCCGTTGATCGCAAATTGCCGTCCGATGGCTTCGGACACCTTGTCATCGATCCACGGGCGGGCGTGGTTCCAGTCAAACGTCTGGACGAAGACCGCCAGCGCGCCGACCACCACGGCGACGGTCACGATCAGCCCCGCGACGATCTTGCCGAACGGGCGTGCGATACGCATTGTCCACTCCGGATTGCTCACGAACGACAGCTACACCGCAATCCGTGTTCCCGCATCCGGGGCAGGAAAAAGCGTTCGACCGATCTGTCGATGCGACCGGTACGCGGCACGCGGATTGCGCAGCCGGCTGTTGCTTCCGCCGGCAGGGCGGCATGAAACGGTCCGCATCGGAAGCGACCAAGGAGAAATGTGATGCAAAAACGATATCCCGGCCGGCCAACGGACCGGCGCGGCCCGCAGAACTGGCAAGAGCGCAACGAACGCGCGTATTGGGGCGCCGGCGAGCGCGATGAGCCGAACTACGACGAATCACTGTTGCCGGAGGACGAATACGAGTCCGCATATCGCTTCGCCTCCGAACGGACGGACCCGGAGGACTGGGGCCGCGAATGGGGCGAGCGGGCGGATCGCGTACCGCCTGCTCGTGGTCGGCGCGCTTACGGCGCCGATGGCTACGACGGCCACAACGGCTATGACGGCCACCAATACCTGCCGTCTTTCGGCGGCCCGGGTATCGAACGCGGCGTCCCGCGCTGGCGTCGAGGGCCGAAAGGCTATACGCGCTCGGACGAGCGCATTCGCGAGGATGTCTGCGAGCGGCTCGCCCGCGCGCTCGGCATCGACGTGAGCGACGTCAGCGTCAAGGTGCAGGATGGGCGGGTCGAGCTCGACGGCACCGTGCCGGCGCGCTGGATGAGGCACGGCATCGAGGACATCGCCGATAGCTGCATGTACGTGCGCGATGTCGAAAACCATGTGAAGGTCCGTCGAGCCGAAGACGACACCCGGCCGCAAGTGTTGCGTCCGGATCAACGGACCGTCACGCTGTCGCTGCAACCCCGCAGGCAGGAACCCGACGGCGCCCGGTCCGAACGAAAGACACGCCGCTGACATTCGCCTGACAAACCGTGATCGCGTTCGTTCGACGCGAGCGCGATTGCGTCCGTCCGACGCGTGCATGCGATGCCCGTGCGCTCGTGCCGGAGCGCCGGCGGGGCGAATTTACAGCGAGCTTATAAAAAACGCCGCGACGCCCTCGATCATCGCGACGCAACGCCGATGCGGCGGCCGGGGCGAGCGCGATGACCGGCTGGCATGGAAATCGCTGCTTCCCGTTCAGCGGCGCGTTCCTCGACGAACCTCGCTCGCAATTCTTCCCGCGTTGCTCTTCTGAATTTTCACGCGTGCGCGGCGCGCTGCATTTCAGGATGCCGTTGTCATGACATACGATCAATCGTTGCCCGATTTTCCCGGCCGACCCCGCATCGCAGTGTTCCGGGCACTGCAACTCGGCGACATGCTGTGCGCGGTGCCCGCGCTGCGAGCGCTACGGCGCGGCGAGCCTGAGGCGCGCATCACGTTGATCGGCCTGCCGTGGGCGCGCGAATTCGCATCGCGATTCAGTGAATATATCGACGATTTCATCAAGTTTCCCGGTGCGCCGGGCCTCGTCGAGCAAGCCGAGCCCGATGCGGCGCAAGCGGAGACGTTCCGCTCGACGTGCCGCGCGCGCGGGTTCGACCTCGCGCTCCAGCTTCACGGCAGCGGCGAGCACGCGAACGCGGTCGTCGCATCGCTCGGCGCGGCGCGCACCGCGGGCTTCGTGCCGGCGAGCGGCCATGCCGTGGCGCTCGACCACGCGATTCCGTGGCCCGCCGACCAGCCTGAGATCGCGCGCTATCTGCAGCTGATGCACAGTCTCGGCTACGACGATTGGGGCGACTATCTCGAGTTTCCGCTCGGCGGCCTCGACTATGCGATCTGGCAGGTGCTCGGCGAGAAGCACGAGCTGAAGCCCCGCCGCTATGCAGTCGTTCATCCGGGCGCGCGGATGCCGTCGCGGCGCTGGCCGGTCGAGCGCTTTGCCGGAGTCGCGCGCTGGCTCGCGGAGCACGGCCTGCAGATCGTGCTGACCGGCACGCGCGGCGAGGAGGATCTCGCGGCCGCATTCGTCGCGAGCCTCGGGCAGCCGTGCGTCAATCTTTGCGGCGGCACGCCGCTCGGCGCACTCGCGGCGCTGATCGGCCGCGCGCGGCTGCTCGTCTCCAACGACACCGGCGTGTCCTACATCGCGGCGGCGCTCGGCACGCCGAGCATCGTGATTGCCTGCGGCAGCGACGTCACCCGCCGGGCGCCGCTCGATGGCGAGCGGCATCGCGTGCTGGCGGTCTATCCCGCCTGCCGGCCGTGCATGTTCGATGCGTGTCCGTATGAGCATGTGTGCGAGGCTGCGATCGGCGTCGACGAAGTGATCGGCCAGGCCTATCAGTTGCTCGGCAAGGACGGGCGCCACGGGCGGTAAGCGGCACGCGAATTGCGTCACCGTGATCGGATCGGCGCAATGCCGGCATGACGAAGGAGGTCAAGATGAACGCAAGACAGTTGCAAACCTGGACCCAATGGCTGAAGCGCCATCCGGCGAAACGGCTCGGCGCGGCGGTCGCGATCACGACGGCCGCGTTCTGTGCCGCCGCCGCCCCGCACGTGGCGGTGGCCGGCGACAACGACGCGTCGTCGGCGCTCTCGACGGCCGGCGCCAGGATCCGCGACGCGGCGATCACGACCAAGGCGAAGGCAGCGCTCGTCGGCACGGACAACCTGTCGTCCGGCGACATTCACGTGAAGACGCGGAGCGGCAACGTCGTGCTGACGGGCAGCGTGCCGGACCTGCAGCAGCGCAAGCTCGCGGTCAATACCGTGAAGCAGGTCGACGGCGTGCAGGACGTCCACGACCAGCTCACGATCCGGCCGAAATGACGGCTGAACCCGGCAGCACGTCCATTCGATGAACGGCATGCTCGAACCGGCCGGCGAACAGAGGCGCCGGCCGCCCTGCGACGTCATAAGGGGACGAGGGGGCACGTGCGGCGCCCGCGACGATGCGGCCGTTGCGTGTCAGCGCAGGCGTTCGTCGCGCCCGGGATAGTTCGGCGGCATCCCGTCGTTCGGCATATCGGGGCCGAACTCGTCTTCGACGCTCCCGTAAGGGGCGCTGCCGGCGTCGTCGTGAATCGGCCCGGCCCATTCCAGATCGGCCAGCGCCGGCCAGTGGTCCTTGTCGAATCCCGCTGCACTGCGAACCTGTTCGGTCGACGCCGACAACAGGAAGCACTTGCGCTCGGTGTCGAGCGTGAGCGCGTTCCATGGAATCGCGAGCAGCTTGTCGCCGATCCCGAGCAGGCCGCCGCTCGACAGCACCGCATAGGCGATGCGGCCGGAACCGACGTCGAGCATGATCTCCTTGAGCTTGCCGACGTCGTCGCCGTCGGTGGTGAGGACCTTGTCGCCTTCGAGCGTGCTCGCGGTCATGAGGTCCGGGCCGGGGCCGCGCGCTGTTTCGCGTCCCTTGCGGATGATGAGGGTTCTGCCTTGGTCGGGTGTGTTCATCGTGATCCTCCGGGCTGGCGCGAACGTCACCCGTGTCGGGCGGTGGGTCGCGCGGGGGAGTGTCCAGGCGGGCGTGACGCGCGGTGCGTCGTCACGTCCGCCTGGGGCTTCGATACGCGCAGGTGCGCGCCGAATCAACGAGCATGTGGCGTACCTTGGCGCGCAGCGCATTCGGGCAACGTGTCGGCGACTACTTCCGGCCCGGCTTCGACGGATCGATGCGCGTGACGCCGCCGATCGCCGGCGGATCGCTGGCAGGGAACGTGTCGTCGAGCGCTTCGTCGATGTGGCGCTCCGAATGGCGAGCGTGCGTGTCGCCGCGATGTTTCCGCGGCGGCGGCGAATGCTGGGTGCGGCGTCCGTGGGCCGGCGCATCGCCGCCGGCGTGGTGGGGCTTCGTCATGTCGGTCGTTCCTTCAAGGGGGCATGCGTTCGCAAGTGCAACGGGCGTTCCCGGGGGACGGCGTGAGCGCCATGCGCCGGTTGAAAGTTTTGCAGCGGTCGCAGTAGGTATTTCAACGGCCGGCGGCCCGAAGCTGCAGACGTGCGCCTCCGTGACGCGCGGCGCAGGCGGTACGCCGCTTGCGGCTGGACGGGACACCGTGGCGGCCGGTACTTCGACGAGCGTGGCGTTCCATATCGGGGAACATCCTGGCCAGGCTCATGGGCGGCTACATTTTCTGGAGGACTCCGATGAAACCGAATCTGACACACGGCGCCGCCGCATGGGCGATCGCCGCCGCGTTTGGTGTCGCAGCATGCTCGCATACGAGCCCCTATGGATCGCGTCCTGACGTTGCCTCGCAGCAAAGCGAGCAAACCGGCGCGATGCAGTCTCATTCGATGCAGGACGCAAACAGCCGTTACGACACGCGTCCCCCAACCAGCGGAACGGCTCCGGCGCCGTCGACGGACGAACACCGCAACCCGGGCTCGCAGCCGCCCACGGTTTATTGACGATTGCCGGCGGGCGCGCCGTCGCGCACCCGCCGCCGCCGTTACCACCGCTACCACCGCCGCATCACTGCGGCCCGAGCTCGATGGCCGACGTATCCGCGTCATTGCCTTGCGCGACCAGCACGTGAATGTCGTTCGGCGTGACGTCGGCGATGCCGCCCGACGGAATCGTCAGCAGCAGCCAGTCCGCATTGTTGTTGAGGGTGACGGGCGCGGTCTTCAGGATCGGCGCCTTGCTGCCGGCCGTCGTGACGATCACCTGATAGGTGCCGCCGCTCAGGTAGACCGAGTCCTCGCCGGACGACGGAGAAGCGTTCTGGTACGCGGCGCCGCTCAGCGTCGGGCTCTGCATCGTGATGTCGGTGCCCGGCGCCACGACGTAGACGTCGACGTTCTGCGCATTCGGCGACGCGTTGAAGCTGCGCACGCGGGCCTTGTCCGACAGCAGGCCCTTGGCGAACGGATCGTCGATCACCGAGATCAGGGTCGACTTGCTCGGCAGCGCGATCGTCGTGTAGTGGTGCCCGTTCGCGGCGCTGAAGGTCTGCGCCGCGATGGTCGCCGTCGTGCCCGACACGTCGTAGCTGGCGTTCTCCGTGCCGGAATCGATGTCGTGATAGCGCGTCACGCCCTTGTACGCGACGCCCGACGCGTCGATCTTCGCGTTCAGGTAGTAGTCGAGGTTCGGGCCGCTCGGCACCGCATTGATGAAGCGGCCCTGCGGATGGGAGATGCCGAGCTCGGTGCCGACGTCGTTGCCGCCGCCGCCGCATGCCGCGAACGCGGAGATCACCGCGCACGCCGCCACAACCATTCGGATGGATGTCATGTCGTCCTCTCGGATGGGAACCCGCTTGCCTTGCGCAATCAACGCATGGGCGCGCAAATCGCTACACAGGTTGTTGGTTGGAACGAATGCCGCAATGGCGCGGCACGCGCCAGACGGCGCGCCAACCGGCGCATCGTCCGTGCCCGCGCGTGAACCCGGATGGATAAGGGTTCCGGCTCGCATAGGCCGTATGCGACGAGCAAACTTGCCGATCGCTTGTAAAAAAGTGCGGAAACCGGCCGTGACGTGAGGGTACGAACCCGCGCGGGCATCAGCAGGCGCGCGCGCCGACGGCATTGGCGCGGATGTTGCGTGCCATTCGCACACCAATGCGATGAATAACAGGAGGGTGTCGATGTCCGTCACGCTTGCGCTCCAGATGCGGCAGCATCTCGCACTCACGCCGAGGCTCCAGCAGTCGCTGCGCCTGTTGCAGATGTCTTCGCTCGAGTTCCAGCAGGAGTTGCGGCAGGCGCTCGACCGCAATCCGTTTCTCGAGGACGTCCGGATCGACGACGAGGACGGCGCGGCAAACCCGTCGTCCGCAGCCGAAGCATCCGAAACATCCGAAGCATCCGAAACATCCGCGCCCGAAACCGCCGCGCTCGACGGTGCGCAGCCGCCGTCCAGCGAGATCGCCTATACGGCCGAGCCCGCGGCGCGCGGGCCAGGCCGCGCGGACGACGACGTGTCCGATGCGGCGGCCGGCGAATGGAGCGCGGCGGAACCGTCGCTGCATGCGTACCTGCACGACGCGCTGCGGCTCTATCCGCTGAACCGGCGCGATCGCGCGGCGGCGCGCCTGATCATCGACGCGCTCGACGACGACGGCTACCTGCGCCAGGCGCTGCCGGATCTCGTGCTCGCGGCCGACGCGGCGCTGCTGCTGAACGAACAGGATCTCGCCGTCGCGCTGCGGCTCGTGCAGGCGCTCGACCGGCCCGGCATCGCCGCGCGCACGCTGGCCGAATGCCTGCTGCTGCAGCTCGATGCGCTGCCGGCCGGCACGCCGGCGCTTGCGCACGCGAAGGCCATTGCCCGCGACCATCTCGAACGTCTTGCCCATCGCGAGACGGCCGAGCTGCAGCGGCGGCTCGGCTGCGACGCGCCGACGCTGCACGCCGCGTGCGCGCTCGTGCGCGGGCTCGATCCGCGTCCCGGCGATCACTACGGCAGCACGCGCGGCGACTACGTCGTGCCGGACGTGATCGTGCGCGAGGTGCGCGGCGAATGGATCGTGACGATCAACCCGGCCGTGCTGCCGCGCGCGCGGCTGCACCAGCGGTATGCGGAACTGTTCGCACGCGCGAGCGGCGAGCGCGATTCGCCGCTCGGCCAGCAGCTGCAGGAGGCGCGCTGGCTGATCCGCAACGCGCAGAAGCGCTTCGACACGATCCAGCGCGTCGGCGCCTGCATCGTCGCGCGCCAGCGGGATTTCTTCCGCTACGGCGAAATCGCGCTGAAGCCGCTCGTGCTGCGCGACATCGCGGACGAGCTCGACCTGCACGAATCGACGGTGTCGCGCGCGACCGGCAACAAGTACATGGCGACCCCGTACGGCACGTTCGAGTTCAAGCACTTCTTCCCGCGGCGGCTCGAGGCGGCCGGCAACGGCGCGTGCTCGGCCGCCGCGGCGAAGGTGCTGATCCGCGACATGATCGCCGCGGAGGGGCACGCCGAGCCGCTGTCGGACGTCGCGCTCGCGCAGCGCCTCGCGGGCCGCGGGATCCTGCTCGCGCGCCGCACCGTGACCAAGTACCGGCAGGCGATGAAGATTCCGCCCGCCGGGCTGCGGCGGCGCGATTCGGTCTGATTCGCGCCTGACGTTCTCGCAATCGAAAAGGAGCTTCGCCATGCCAGCGAAATCCCAGTCTCAACAACGCGCAGCGGGCGCCGCGCTGTCGGCGAAACGCGGCCGCACGAAAGTGAAGAACCTCAAGCCGGCGGCGAAGTCGATGTACGAATCGATGAGCGAGCAGCAGCTCGAGGACTTCGCGTCGACACCGACGCGCGGCAAGCCGAAACACCGGCACGACGCCTGACCGGCGCAGCCGTTCCGACGGCCTTCAACCACGAGAGGAACCCATGCTTCGATACGCCATCATCTTCTTCATCATCGCGATCATCGCCGCGGTCCTCGGGTTCGGCGGGATCGCGGCGGGCGCGGCCGAGATCGCGAAGATCCTGTTCTATATCTTCATCGTGATCTTCCTCGTCACGCTCATCCTCGGCGCGGCCCGACGATGACGATCCGCCGCGCACCATCCGGGCGCGAGCCCGGCGAAATGGCCGCGTCGCCCGATCTCGCGCGGCGCCTGGCCGAACTCGAGCGCGCGCTCGCGAACGGCTTTCCGTCGGAGTCGACCGTCGTCGCGCACGCGGACGACGCGTCGGGCCGCCTCACGATCCAGGTTTCGTGGGTCCGCCTGCCGGTCGGCGAGAGCGGCCGCGAGTGGCGTTGCGCGGTCGACCTCGTGCTGGAGCCGGGCGTGCTCGCGCGCTACGCGGCGCTCGACACGTCGGGCCGGTTGCGCGTCAAGGCGCACCTCTGCGACGTCGCGCGGCGCGCGGTGGACGAGCGCAAGCCGCGCGTCGAGGACGCGGCGATCGACTGCAGCGTAAGCGTCGCCGTGACGGCGCAGATGGTCGACGACGCAGCCCGCGGCCCGTGACGAGCGGCACGTCGGCGCGTCGGCGCGATCCGGCGCGAGACGCGACGGCCCTGCAACGGCCCCGCAGCGGCAGAAGGAGGAAAAGCCCATGGCACGCATGATCTGGAAAGGCGCGATCAGCTTCGGGCTCGTGCACGTGCCGGTGCAGCTGTATCCGGCGACGCGCACGGTCAAGCCGTCGTTCCGGCTGCTCGACAAGCGGTCGATGGACCCGGTCGGCTACCGGCAGATCAACAAGCGCACCGGCAAGGAAGTCACGCGCGAAGACATCGTGCGCGGCTACGAATACGAGAAGGAGCGCTACGTGATCCTGTCCGACGACGAGATTCGCGCGGCGAATCCGGAATCCACGCAGACCGTGGACATCCTCACGTTCGTCGACGAGGGCGCCGTGTCGTTCCTGTATCTCGACACGCCGTACTACCTCGTGCCGGACCGCAACGGCGAGAAGGTCTATGCGCTGTTGCGCGACGCGCTGAAGGAGAGCGGCAGGATCGGCATCGCCCACGTCGTGTTGCACGACCGGCAGCATCTCGGCGCGCTGATTCCGGTGGGGCCGCTTCTCGCGCTCGATACGCTGCGCTGGCAGGAGGAGCTGCGCCCGCTCGACGAATTGTCGGCGCCTGCCGGCGACGCCCGGCGTGCGGGCGTGACGGCGCGCGAGTTCGGCATGGCGAAGAAGCTGATCGACGACATGTCCGGCGACTGGACGCCGGAGCAGTACCGCGACACGTTCCGGGACGACATCCTCGAGCTGGTCGAGCGCAAGGTGCGCTCGGGCAAGATCGAGGAGATCGGTGAGCAGCCGGCCGACACTGCGCGCGCGGCCGCGAACGTCGTCGACCTGACCGAGCTGCTCAAGCGCAGCCTGCGGCGCGGCGCCGACCAGGGCAGCGAAAACGGCGCCGAGGCCGCGACCGCCCGCGACGGCGGTGCGCCGCGCGCGCGAGCGCGTACGCCTGCAAAGAAGGCGGCCGCGAAGCGCGCGGGTGCGAAGACCGCGGCCGGCGGCGCGCGCACGGCCCGGAGCGCGGCGAAGAAAACCGCGTCGTCGCACCGCAAGCGCGCGGCGTGACGCGGCGACGGAGGATCACGCGATGGCAGGCAAGCTCGATCCGTATCGGAACAAGCGCCGCTTCGACGCGACGCCGGAGCCGGCTGGCGACGGCGCCGGCCGCCGCAGGACGCCGCGCAAGAAGGCGGACGCCGCGCCGCTGCGCTACGTGATTCAGGAGCATCACGCGCGCCGGCTGCATTACGACTTCCGGCTGGAGCTCGACGGCACGCTGAAATCGTGGGCGGTGCCGAAGGGGCCGAGTCTCGATCCGTCGGTCAAGCGGCTCGCCGTGCATGTCGAGGATCATCCGGTCGACTATGCGGCATTCGAGGGCGAGATCCCGGCCGGTCAATACGGCGCGGGCGCCGTGATCGTGTGGGACGCCGGCGTCTGGACGCCGGACGGCGGCGTTGCGCAGGCGCGCAAGGGCTATCGCGCGGGCAAGCTGACGTTCCGGATCGACGGCGAGAAGCTGCACGGCGGCTGGGCGCTCGTGCGCAGCGGCCGGCGCAATGCGCGGCAGGAGCAGTGGCTGCTCGTCAAGGAACGCGACGACGACGCGCGCGGCACGGCCGAATTCGACGTCGTCGCCGCGCGGCCGGGGAGCGTGCTCCACGACGGCGACGGGCGCGAGCCGAACCCCGTCGCGCCCGCGCACACCCGCTCGGGCAAGCGGCGCCGCGACACGTCCGGCACATCCGACGCGGGACCGGCGCGCCGCCGGCGCCGGCAGCCGGCGGACATCGACGGCGCGAAACGCGCGGCGCTCCCGGATCGCCTGGCCCCGCAGCTCGCGACGCTGGTCGATGGCCCTCCGTCGCACGGCGACTGGCGCTACGAGATGAAGTTCGACGGCTACCGGATCCTCGCCCGGATCGACGGCACGGGGGCCAGTCGCCGCGTGAAGCTGACGACTCGCGAAGGCCGCGACTGGACGGCGAAGCTCGGCCCGCAGCGCGATGCGCTCGCCCGTCTCGACGTCGGCGCCGCGTGGCTCGACGGCGAGGCGGTGGTGCTGAAGCGCAACGGCGTGGCGGATTTCCAGCAATTGCAGAACGCGCTCGGCGCGGGACGCGCCGACGCGGTGACGTACTGTGTGTTCGACCTGCCGTTTCTCGACGGCTACGACCTGCGCGACGTACCGCTCGCCGTGCGCCGCGGGTTGCTCGAACCGTTGCTGGCCGACAGCGAACCGGCGCTGCTGCGCTATTCGCCCGATCTCGGCGGCGACGCGCAGGCGCTGCTGGCGCGCGCGTGCGAGGTCGGGCTCGAAGGGCTGGTCGGCAAGCGCGCGGACGCGCCGTATCGCGCGGGCCGCTCGCGCGCCTGGATCAAGCTGAAGTGCCGCCAACGGCAGGAGTTCGTGATCGCCGGCTATACCGAGCCTTCCGGCAGCCGGCACGGCTTCGGCGCGCTGCTGCTCGGCGTGCACGAGCGGGCGCCGGGCGCGCGGCGGGGCTCGGCCGCAAAGGACGGCGGCAAGGGCGGCGTGGCGCTCTGCTACGTCGGCCGCGTCGGCACGGGCTTCGATACCCGCACGCTCGACCGGCTGTCGGCGCTGCTGCGTGAGCGCGAACGCGCGACGATGCCGTTCGCGACGCCGCCGCGCGAGCGGGCGCGCAGCCGTGTGCACTGGGTCGAGCCGACGCTCGTCGCCGAATGCGAATTCGCGGAGTGGACCGTCGACGGCATCGTCCGGCAGGCGGCCTTCGTCGCATTGCGCGACGACAAGCCGGCGCGGCAGGTGGTCAGGGAGACGCCGCAATCGACCAAGGAGGAAACGATGAGCGATGACGATCGCGGCGGCGACCCCGCGGGCAGGCACGCAACCGGAAAATCCGGCGCCGGGGCACACGGCCGGGCGGCCCGTCGCGCGCACGCCGGCAACGGACACAAGACCAAGGCCGCGGGCAAGGACAGCGCCGATCGCGCAACGAAGCCGGTCACGATCGAACGGGTGCGGATCACGCATCCGGATCGCGTGATCGATCCGCACGGCGGCACGCGCAAGATCGACCTGGCCCGCTACTGGGAATGGGTCTCGCCGTGGCTGCTGCCGGACCTGAAAGGCCGTCCCGTGTCGCTCGTGCGCGTGCCCGGCGAAGTCGGCGGCGAGCAGTTCTTCCAGCGGCACGCGGACAAGCACGAGATCCCGTTCGTCACGCTGCATGCGGGCCTCGATCCCGGCCACGAACCGCTGATGACGATCGACAGCGTCGATGCGCTGATCGGCGTCGCGCAGATGGGCGCGATCGAGCTGCATACGTGGAACGCGCACGCGTCGAACGTCGAGCGGCCCGACCGGATCGTGTTCGATCTCGACCCCGATCCCGCGCTGCCGTGGAGCGCGATGATCGAGGCCGCGCAGCTGCTTCACGGGCTGCTCGACGAACTCGGCCTCGCATCGTTCTGCAAGACGAGCGGCGGCAAGGGGCTGCACGTGGTCGTGCCGATCGTGCGCCACGCGGGCTGGGACGACGTGAAGGACTTCGCGAAGGCCGTCGCCGAGCATGTCGCGGCCGCGCTGCCCGATCGCTTCTCCGCGAAAATGGGGCCGCGGAACCGGCGGCGGCGGATTTTCATCGACTACCTGCGCAACGGTCGCGGCGCCAGCACGATCGCCGCGTATTCGGCGCGCGCGCGGCCCGGGATGGCCGTGTCCGTGCCGATCGGCTGGGACGAGGTGCCCGCGACGACGGGCGCCGCGCAATGGACGATCGATACGCTGCACGCTCGGCTCGAGCGGCTTGCACGCGACCCGTGGGACGGCTATCGCGACGTCCGCCAGCGCGTGACCGCGCAGATGCGGTCGCGGCTCGGGCCGTCGTGACGGATCAGTGCCGGCGCGGGCGCCGGTGATACCAGTTCATCAGCGGCGTCGCGGACACCCCGTGCGCGATCACCGATGCGGCGATGACCGCGAGCACCGGCGCCGCGAGCGGGCGCACCGCGTCGGCAGGCCCGTGCTCGAGCACGAACGCGAGGTAGTAGAACGAGCCGATGCCCCGGATGCCGAACCACGCCATCAGCCGCCGCTGCGCGCGCGTCGCGCCCGAGCCGGCGAGCGACAGCAGCACCGCGAACGGCCTAACCACCAGGAACAGCGCGGCGGTCAGCGCGGCCGTGCGCCATGTGAACACCGGGCCGGGCAGTGTCGCGAGCACGCCGCCGACCATCGTCATCACGACCGCTTCCGCGATGCGTTCGAGCTCGATCGTGAAGCCCAGCACCGATTCGGCCATGTACGCATGCGCCTTTTCCGGGTGCTGCTCGGTGGCGACGACGTCCGCCGCGTCGATCTTGCCGATCACGTCGTGCGGCGCGCGGTCGCCGCTCGCCTGATGCTCGACGCGCCGCATCGCGACGCCCGCGGCGAACGTCGCGATGAAGCCGAACGCATGCGCGAGCTGCGCCGCGCCGAACGACAGCACGATCAGCGCGAGCGCGAAAAATCCTTCGAGGCCGAGGGCCTGCGCGTGTTGCGTGCGAAGCCATCCGATCGTCTTCGTCGTCACCCAGCCGAGTGCGCCGCCGATCGCGGCGGCGCCCGCGATGCCCCACAGCGCCGCGAGCGCGAAGCCGGCTGACAGGAGCGGCATCCGGTGCGTCGCGTCGGGATTGCCGCACAGCGCGAGCCCCGCGAGCGCGAACGGCAGCGCAATGCCGTCGTTCAGGCCGCCTTCGCCGGACAGCGCGAAGCGCACGAGGTCGCGGTCGCCCGGGTCGCGCACCTGCACGTCGTGCGCGAGCACCGGGTCGGTGGGCGCGAGGATCGCCGCAAGCAGCACCGCGGGCCCCCAGGCGAGCCCCAGCGCGAGCACCGCGCAGCCGGCAAGGAGCGGCACGGTGACGATCATCGCCAGCAACCCGAGCCGGCACGGCATGCGCCAGAGCGGGTCGAACAGCGGCACGCGCAGCCTCAGCCCGATCGCGAACAGCGACACGAGCAGCGCGACTTCGACGACGCTGCGCAGCAGCGGCGCGTCGCGTTCGAGGTCGAGGTGCAGCAGGCCCGCGCCGGCCGGGCCCAGCAGCACGCCGAGCAGCAGGTAGATCATCGCCGTGCTGCACGGCAGATGGCGCAGCGCCGAGGTGGCGATGCCCATGCCCATCAGCACCGCGCCGACGATCAGGTACCACAGAGTTTCGTGCATGCGCGGTCTCCGTGCAGGCGGCCGCGGACCGCGTCAGGGCTTGCGGCCGAAGGCCTCGCGCAGCTTCCGCTTCGCGCGCTCGAGCGTCGCCCGCCGCGATTTCGGCAGATTGCGGCCGGCGCGGTTGATGTAGAAGTTCAGCATCGACATGGCCGACTGGAACGGCGTCCCCTTGCGCCGCCGGCTGCGCTCGGCCGAGCGCTTCAGCGATGCCGCGACGGCCTCCGGATCGTCGGATTTGAAGATGTCCGGCTCGATGTCGAGCACGTCGCTGGCACGCGTGACCTCGGCGGACCAGCGCCTGCGTTGCCGTGGATCGGCACTGCGACTGCGGCCGGCCCGTCGCGTCAGGCGCTTTCCATGGCCTTGTGCTGCTGAAAGATGAGTCATCGATGATTCCCCGTCGAAGCAGGTGAAACAGTCCGGCGCGTTGGCGCCTCGTCGCATGCCGCAATTCGCATGCCGCACAAGCGACAGGGGCGGGCACGATGATTGCGGGAATCTCACACGGATACGTGTTTCCACGGAGGACAGAAACGTTGGTATTCGCAATCCGACCCGGACCATGATCGAGCGCCTCCCGGGCGCGTCGACACAGGCACTGCAGGATGCGCCGCCGACGGAGGGATCGTTCGGTCAACTCAACGGAGAACATCATGCATTCGAATGCCGAAAGGGAACTCGACACAACCGTCCGCTTCGACCCGGAGACGGGCACGATCACTTTTCATGCGGCGTGGGCCGCCGCGGCCCATACCGCGCCCGGCGGCTCCCCCGGTCCGGAAATCGACCTCGTATTCGATTGCTGGGCGATGGAGCGCTATGCGAATCTCGATGCCGCCGCACGCGGGCGCGTCCATGCACTGCTGCACGACGCCGTGGAGCAGACGGTCGAATGCCTGCCCGAGCAAGCGGACGAATGCAGGCTGACCGTCGAAATCACGAATGCGCTGCTTGATGCGGCGACCCGCCTGCATTGACGACACTCGGCTGTCGCGCGTTACATCCGTTTGAAAAGAATTCACGGTGTTCCATTCGGGGGCGCGATGACGCGCATCACGCCCTCGCGACCGTCCCCGGCGGGGCCGGCACGCGCATGCGCGCGACGAGCGGGTAGTGATCCGACGCCCGGCGGGCGCGTGCGGAGCGATGCACGGCGACGTCGATCAGCAGCTCGCCCGGATGGATCCAGATCCGGTCGAGCGCGAACAGCGGATAGAGGGTCGGGAAAGTGCGCGGCGCGGGCGCGCGCCGGAAGCGGGTCACCAACGCGCGCAGGGCGCGGCCGCGCATCAGCCATTCGTTGATGTCCCCAAGCAGGATCACGGGCATCGCTCCCGTATCGAATGCAGCGAGCAGGCGCTGCACCTGCTCGCTGCGTTCGGCGGCCGACAGCCCCAGATGGGTCGCCACCACGCGTATCAGGCCGGCGCCGCAATCGATGTCGGCGTCGAGCGCGCCGCGCGGTTCGCGATGGCGGAACGACAGGTCGAGCGTGCGCGCCGCGCGGATCGGGCAGCGCGACAACACCGCGTTGCCGTAGCGCCGTTCGGTGGTGTCGATCGTCACGCCGGCCGCCGCATTCAGGCCGGTGGCCGCGCGCAGGTGCGCGAGCACGTCGGCGCCGCGCGAGCCGCCGAGCGGCACTTCCTGCAACGCGATCACGTCCGCGTCGAGCTCGTCGATCACCGCGGCGATGCGGTCGGCGGCCGCCGCATGCCAGATGCCGAAGCCGCCTCGAATGTTGTACGTGGCGATGCGCAGGTCGCGCGCGCCGGCAGGGGCCGGCGGGCTTGGGGGAGGGGCGATGGCCGGACTCATTGCAGCCGCCGGAGGATGCGCACCAGCAGGACCGACGCGCCGATGAGCACGGCGCCGATCGCGGCGAGCCACGCGAATGCCGCCGGCCCCGGATGCGCGAGCGCGGCGCTGAGCTGGTGGGCGAACGTCACGGTCAGTGCGATGCCGGGCAGCATGCCGATCGCGGTGCCGACCAGGTAATCGCGCAGCCCGATGTGCGAAGCGCCCGCGACGAGGTTCACGACCGTGAACGGCGCGATCGGCAGCAGCCGCAGCAAGGTCATCGCGACGATGCCGCTCCTGCCGAGATGCCGGCTCAGCCGGTTCGCGCGCGCGCCGGCAAGCCGGCGCACCGCGTCGCGCCCGAGCCAGCGGCCAAGGCCGTAGGTGACGGCGGCCGCCGCCATCGTGCCCGCGGCCGCATACGCGAAACCGGGCCACGCGCCGAACACGAGCCCCGTGACGGTGATCAGCAGCGTGATCGGCACGGACAGCGTCGCCGCGACGACGTATCCGATCAACAGGATCACGGGCGCGACCGGCAGGCGCGCGATGCGCAGCGCCGCTTCCGACAGCGTCGCGGCGTTCACGTGCGCGGCCAGCGGCGAAAAACGCCACGCGGCCGCGAGCGCGGCGATCAGCAGCACGCATGCGCCGAGCACGACGAGACGCGCGCTCAGCGAGCGGTGCTGTTCCAGCGGCACGAATTCGCGCACGAGCCGCTCGGGCTCGATCGGCCGCTCGGGGTCGAGCCGCGCGCTGACGGGCACGAGCGCGTCGAGCTGCGGCGCGACGGCCGGGTCCAGCGGCCGCAGCGTGCGGCCGCGCGCCGCGCGCAGCCGCTCGATCGCTTCGTTCGGCCGGGGCGCATGCGCGAGCGCCTCGGCGACCCGCTCGACGCTCGTGCCGAGATGCTCGGCGAGCAGCCGGTCGCGGATATGCGCGATCGCCGCGCGGATGCGCGCGTCGCCCGCGGCCACGAGCGCGATGTCGCATTCGGTGTCGAGCAGCATCGAGCGATTGTTGAGATTCGCGCTGCCGATCACGATGCACTCGTCGTCGACGATCATCACCTTGCTGTGGACGTTCACCCAATCGCCGTCGAGACCGTCGACGTGCGGATACAGCAGCCGGTAGCGATCGAAGCGGTCGGCCGCGACGAGCGCGGCATGCAGGCGTGCGCGCAGCACGCCCATCGTCGCTTCCTGCAGCCAGCCGCTGTGGGCGGGCGGCGCGACGACGGTCACGTCCGGCGCGCACGCGTCGGCGAGGCGCGACGACAGCGTTTCGCGCACGACGGCCGCCGTGAGGTACTGGTTCTCGATATACAGATGCCGCCGGGCCGCGCGGATCGCGTCGGCGACGAGCGCATGGATTTGCCGGACCGGTTCGCGGCCGCGTTGCGCCGGCGCCGTATAGGCGACACCGATGCGCACGTCACGCACGTCGACGGGCGTGCCGGGCGGCCACGGATCGCCGCCGTCGTTGCGGCGCCGCTGCGCGCGGATCGCGACGCGGCGCCCGCACGCGTAACGCCAGCGCTGGCGCGCCTGTTCGCCGATCGCGGCCGCCGCGTCGCCGTCGAACATCGCCTGGACGTCGTGAAACGGCCGGTACGACGCGCCGTCCGCGTCGCGGCGCCGCGGCTCGTCGGCCGCGTGCGACGGCGTGTCCCAGCGCGCGCGCGTCAGGTCGAGCCCGCCGACGAAGGCGACGCGGTCGTCGATCACGACCAGCTTCTGGTGATGCGATGCGCCGCGCGGATGCGCGCCGTCGAGCTGGAACATGATCCCGCGGTGGGATTGCCACGCCGTGCGGTACACGGGCGGCCAGTCGCGCTCGAGCGCGTAGATCATCGCGAAGTCCCACGCGAGCACGTAGATGCGCAGGCGCGGACGGGCCGCCGCGAGCGCGCACAGAAACGCGCCGAGCGGCTCCGGAAAGCCGTCGTTCGCGCCGTCGGGCACGAGCCGCATCCGGCTGTCGATGTCCCATCCGACGATGAACACGGTATGGCTCGCGCGGATCAGCGCCGCGCGCAGCGTCGCGAAATAGGCGGCGCCGTCGATGAGCGTGGTGAAGCGGTCCGCATGACGGATCACGTCGCAGTTCCAGCCGCATTCGAGCATGCCGTGACGCCCCGCATCGCGCCGGCGGTTGCCCGTTTCGGCGCCGTGGTCCGGATGTAGCGATTGCGTCGCGGACGTCATGACGCGTCTTCGCCGTCGCCGTGGAGGTGTTGCAGCAGCGCTTCGCAGCGTGCGCGCAGGGCTTTCAGTTGCGGCGCGTCCAGGTCGGCAGGGCTGCGGCCGCTGTCGTCCCCCCGGTCGTCGCGCGCGGTCGCCATGTCGTAGATGTCGTGCGAGAGCGTGACGGATGCCGCACCGATCCGGACCCGTTCAAGCCAGTCGTATTCGATCCGGTGGTCTGACAGCCAGGTGCGCATGCTCGCGACGAGCACATCGGGCGGGAGCCAGCGGCCGGTCCGGATGCGGGCCGCGAGCTGGCTCGTCACGAGATGGGCGAGCAGGTCGAATCGGGTCATGCGAGCCTCCTTGCCGAGGCGTCGGGGGGAATGTGCGTACGCCGGCGCGGTTTCGAAGATCGCCGGGCAGTCGATCGCCGGCCCGCATATCGCGTTCCCGCCCCGTTGCGCCGCAGCGATCGGCCGGGGCGCCGGCACGGCCGCGCGCACGTTACAGCGCCGTTGTAAAAAAGCGCACGCGCTCGACGTGTGCGACCGCCCGGCCGTGGCGGCACGAAGCTTGCTCCGAAGCGGGTGGGGGCGCGGCGCATGCAGTGCCAGGGAGGAGCCCGCGGCCCCCATCAGACATCACAACGGAAGGAACGCGAACATGAAGCGCGCCACGATCGGGCACGCGGCCCGCCATGCGCGCCGCGACTACCGGGGCGGCCGGGCGTCGCTCGCGGCCATCGTCGCGAACGGCTTCGCGCCCGGCTGCCTCGGCCGCCGTCTCGCCTGTCACGCGCTGCGCAGCCGGCAGCGCACCGCGCCGTCGGGTGCGTTCGCCCGATCGCGGCGACGCGGGTGACCCCGATGCGGATCGAGGACTACGCGCTCATCGGCGACGGCCGCAGCGCGGCGCTCGTCGGATGCGACGGCAGCATCGACTGGCTATGCTGGCCGGACTTCGATTCCGACCCGTGCTTCGTGGCGCTCGTCGGCACGCCCGACAACGGCCGCTTCCGGCTGACGCCGCGCGAGCGGGTCGCGCGCGTGACGCGACGCTATCTGCCGGGCACCGCGATCCTCGAAACGACGTTCGACACGGCATCGGGGCGCATCGTGCTGTGCGACTGGATGTGCTGGGCGTCGTCCGCCCCGTGCATGGTCCGCAGTGTGCGCGGCGAGCGCGGCGCGGTGACGCTGGACGTCGATCTCGCGGTGCGCTTCGATTGCGGGCGTGCATTGCCGTGGTGCACCCGGCTCGGCCGCCGCTGGCGGATGCTGACGGGCGGTCATGCGGTCTGGGTCGACTCGATGGCCGACCTGTCGTGCAGGCACGATCGCCTCGTGGGCACGCAGCGGATCGCGGCCGGCGACCGCATCGATTTCTGCATCAGCTATGCGCGCTCGTACGAGCCGCCGCCGCCCGTGCCGGACCCCTACGCGGCGCTGCATGCGACCCACGCGTTCTGGCGCGGCTGGAGCGCGCGCAACACCGCGCGCGGGCCGTATCGCGACCCGATCGAGCGCGCGCTCGTCACCGTCAAGCTGCTGTCGAGCGTGCGCACCGGCGGCATCGTCGCGGCGCCGACGAGTTCGCTGCCCGAGGATTTCGGCGGCGCACGCAATTGGGACTACCGGTACTGCTGGCTGCGCGACGCAAGCTTCACGCTGCGCGCGCTCGTGCGCTGCGGCTACCGCGACGAGGCCGCGCGCTGGCGCGACTGGCTCGTCCGCGCGATCGCCGACCATCCGTCGCAGCTCCAGGTGCTGTATGCGCCTGACGGCGGCCGGCGCGCGGACGAATGGATCGCCGGCCACCTGGCGGGCTACGAGGGCGCGCGGCCGGTACGGTTCGGCAACGCGGCCGCGCAGCAACAGCAGCTCGACGTCTACGGCGAGGTGCTGAGCGCGCTCTATCAGGCGCGCCTGCACGGCCTGCCGCCGGACGAGGACGCGTGGACCCTCGAACTGCGGCTGCTCGAGCACCTGAGCACGATCTGGCGCGAGCCGGACGAAGGGTTCTGGGAAGTGCGCAGCGGCCGCAGCCAGTTCACGTCATCGAAAGTGATGGTGTGGGCGGCCGTCGAGAGCGCGTGCCGGTCCGCGCACGCGTTCGGCCAGCGCGCACCGCTCGACGCGTGGCGGCGCTGGGCGGACGAGATCCGGGCCGACGTGCTCGCGCACGGCTACGATGCGCGGCTCGGCCGGTTCGTCGAACGCTACGACGGCGACGGCCTCGATGCGAGCCTGCTGCTGATTCCGCTGACCGGCTTTCTCGACGCGTCGGACCCGCGCGTCGCGGCCACGGTCGCCGCGCTCGAGGCGGAACTGCTCGACGACGGGCTGCTGCGGCGCTACCGGCCCGCGCGCTTCGTCGACGGCTGCCCGGGCGACGAAGGCGCGTTCGTCGCGGCCAGCTTCTGGCTCGCGAAGGTGCGCTGGATGCAGGGGCGCAGGCGCGACGCGCGCGTGCTGTTCGAGCGGCTGGTCGCGCTGCGCAACGACGTCGGGCTGCTCGCCGAGGAATACGACACCCGCGCGGCGCGGATGTGCGGCAATTTCCCGTTCATGCTCGCGCAGGTCGCGCTCGTCAACGTGGCGCTCGCACTGTCGGGCGCCGGGCGCGACGAGGTCGACGCCGGTGCGTGACGCCGCGATGCGACGCGACGCGACGTGCGCAGTCTAATGGATACGTCCCCCGAACAGCCCGAGCAGCCCGATGACGATCAGGTAGATCGCAACGATGAAATTCAGCAAGCGGGGCACGATGAGGATGAGAATGCCGGCGATCAGCGAAACCAGCGGGCCGGCGCTAGTGAGCATGTTCATGTTCTTTCCTCCGCGAGATTGACAATGAGCGGGCACAGCCTGCCGGCCGTCAACGCGCTGTCCGCGGGCGCGAACGCCTCAAGGGGCGCAAGCGCCGTGCCCGGGCCGGCATTTTTCATCGCGGCGCAGGACATGCTTGCGTAGTTCGGGCATCCGTCAACTTCAAGGAGCCATGCCATGAACGAGGATCAGGTAAAGGGTCGCATCGAGGAAATGAAGGGCAAGCTGAAGGCGCTGGCCGGCAAGATCCTGGGAAACTGGGGGACCCGATTGAAAGGCAAGGCCCAACAGGCCGCCGGCAAGACACAGGCGTCATACGGCGATGCGAAGGAGCGATTCAAGAAGTAATCGCGGGGCCTGACGACGCGGATTGCCCCCGCCTGCAAAATACACGGCAACCGGGAACATCCCCGTCAGCCGGCCGGCACCAGCAGCGCGACCGGCAACGTGTGCAGCACGTCGCGCAACGCAAGTGCGCCCTCGGACGGCACATGGATGGATGAGGTGAGCGCGTCGCGCCATGCGGCGGGCTGCCCCGGCATTGCCGGCAACGCGGCGGCGGGACGCGCCAGGAGGATGGCCGTGTCGCGCCAATGGTGCGGCGCAATGCGAGGCGCCGCGCCTGCCTGGAGCCAACGCGCGGCCAGCCGGCTTGCCACCGCGACGACAGCGCCGCCGGTGCGGTCGCCGGCGCAACGGGCAAAGGCGATCGCATGGTTGGCCGCTGCGCCGGTGACCGGCAGCGGCCTATACGCGCCGCCGTCGAAACATGCCGCGTGGGCGCGTCGAATCGCGAGCAAGTCGTGGATCAGCGTCAGCTTGATGCGGCCGTCATGCCAATGCGCGAGTTCGTCGAGCCCGGCGGCCCGCGACGCATCGCTCACGGATTCGAGCGCGGCCCGCCGTGCCGCGAAGTCGACCGGCCGGCGGTTGTCGGGATCGACGAGGCTTTCATCCCAGAATTCGCACCCCTGATAAAGATCGGGCACGCCCGGCGAGGTCATGCGCAGGAACGTCTGCACCAGGCCGTTGAGCGCGCCTGCCGCGGCGATGCCGCGCACGAAGTCGTCGAGTCCGGCGACGAACGGGGGAGCATGCAGGATCGCATCGAGGAAGCGGCGGCAGCCGGCTTCATAGGCGTCGTCGGGCGCGAGCCACGACGTGCGCAGCTTGGCTTCCCGAATCGCCTTCAATTGCCACGCGGCGATGCGTTCGCAAAATGCGTCGATCCCGGCCGGCGCCGCGGCGCCGCGAGCGGGCCCGGCGAGCCATGCGGCGGGCCACGCGCCGATCAGCGTCTGATAGAGCATCAGCTCGTCGGCCGGCGAGGGCGCGGGGCCGGAAGCCAGCGTCGCCCGATGGCGCGCATTGTCGTCGAACCATCTCGACACGGCCGCTGCGAAGCGCTCGGGCACTTCGCTCAGCACGGCCAGGCGCGCGCGCACGTCTTCGCCGCGCTTGTGATCGTGGGTGGCGGTCGTGAGCATCGTGCGCGGGAAGGTGGCGCCCCGCGCCGCGTTGGCCGCATGGAAGGCGGCGACGGAGATGCCGAGCGTGGCGAGGTCTGCGCCGACCTCGTTGCGCGACAGCGCGCGGCACCAGCGATAGCCGACCGTGTCCTCGACCGATTTCGCCGCGAGCGGCGCGGTGACCTGGGCGAAGCGGATCTGGGCCTCGCGCAGCCGCCGGCTCCGCCCCGGCGCGTCGGCGCCGAGCCAGCGGTCGAGCTGCGCAAGCACCGGCCGGTCGAGCGGATGCAGTTCGGCCCGTGCGCGTGGCAGCGCCGCCGCGAATACGGCCGCGTCGGTCGCGCTGCGCGGGCCGGCAGACGGATACGCGCGATAGACGGGAAAGTGGCGCGCCAATGCGCGCACGCACCGCTCGATGGCGGCCGGGCTGGCATCGCACACGGACGGCTCGCGGCCGGCGATATCGCCGAGTACCGTCATCAGCCGTGCGATTTCGCTGCCGAACGTCTCGTCGAGCAATTGCGCGCGGGCGGCAACGACGTGCGTCGCGAGGTCGCGCGCGTCGCCGGTGTGGTCCCGCCAGATCCCGGCGAGCGCTTCGGCGCCCGTGTCGTCATGCAGCACGGCGGCGACGTCGTTCATGAAATCGTAGCCGGTCGTGCCGTCCGTGCCCCAGGCCGGGTCGAGCGTCTCGCCGCGCATGAGGATCTTCTCGACGAGCACATAAGGCTGGCGGCGGCCCGCGCGCCGCAGCGCGCGCACCAGCCGCCGGCAATAAGCGCTCGGATCGGCGAGGCCGTCGACGTGATCGATGCGCACGCCGTCGATCAGGCCGTCGCCGAACAGGCGGATCAGCAGCGCATGGCTCGCGTCGAATACCGCCGGATCGTCGACGCGCACGGCCGCGAGCGTGGTGATGTCGAAGAATCGCCGCCAGTTGAGCGCATCGCGCCCGAGCGGCCACCAGGCGAGCCGGTAATGCTGGCGTTCGAGCAGCGCATGCCAGTCGTCGGCGGAGCGCGTCAACGATGCCGCGTCGCGCGTCGCCGGGGACAAAGGAAACCGCTGCCCGGCATAGTCGATCTCGGGTTCCCCGTCGGTTCCCCGCGCCAGTTGCAGTTGGCCGCGCGCGAGCACGACGGCGAGCGGCTCGGCGAGCACCGGCAACAGCACCTTGCCGCGCGCATCGAGCGCACGGCTCGCCCAGTCGATATCGAAAAACGATGCGTAGCGGCTCGCCCGGCCATGGGTCAGCACGTCCTGCCACCAACGGTTCGCGGCGCCGATGCCCATATGGTTCGGCACGATGTCGACGATCAGGCCCATGCCCACGCCGTGCAGCCGCGCGGCAAGACGCCGCAAGGCCGTCTCGCCGCCGAGTTCGGGATTGACGAGGTTCGGATCGACGACATCGTAGCCATGACGCGAGCCGGGCTGTGCCGCGAAGATCGGCGACGCATAGAGATGGCTGATCCCCAGCGCCGCGAAATAGTCGATCGCAGCTTCCGCGGCACGGAATGGATAACCGTGGTGAAACTGGAGCCGCAGTGTCGCTGTCGGCGTCATCGCGCTGCCTCGTCGCGCGCCTGCGCGAACGCCCGCAGCCGCGCGGCGACGCGGGCGTCGGCCAGCAGCCGCGGCGCCGCGGCCGGCAGGCGCCGACGCCAGTTCGGGTGGCCCGTCACCACGCCGGGCAGATTGACCGGCTCGCGCTGGCCGATCGCGTCCTCGAGCGGCAGCAGCGCGAGCGGCGCCGGCGTGCGGCCCACGAACGCGGCAATTTCCGCCAGCGGCGGCTCAGGTGGGGGCTCATGCGGCGGCTCATGTTGCGGCTCATGTTGCGGCTCATGTTGCGGCTCATGCAGCGGCGCACCCGGCGTGCCGGGCGCGAGCCCTTCGTCGCGCAGCGCGTGCCACAGCGCAATGCGTGACGTGCGCCGCTCGCGCGACGCGTCTCGCGCGAGCTCGCCGGGCGCGCCGGACCCGACGCGCTTGCGCCACGCGATATCGCGCCCTCGCCACCAGCCGGCAATGGTCGGCAGATCGTGCGTGCTGGTCGTCGCGACGGCGTCCGCGCGCCACCGGGCGGGCGACGCGAAGCCGTCGCCGTCGCGCGCGAACCAGAGCACGTCCAGGCCGAGCAGGCCCGCCGCGGACAAGTGCGCGCGCAGGTCCGGCGGTACCGTACCGAGATCCTCGCCGAGCACGATGGCGCGATGGCGCCACGATTCGAGCGCGACCAGCGCGAGCATGTCCTCGAGCGGGTAGCGCAGGTACGCGCCGTTGGCGGCCGGCATGCCGTCGGGCACGATCCACAGGCGCGCGAAACCGAGCACGTGATCGATGCGCACGCCGCCCGCATGGGCGAGCACGGCCCGCAGCATGTCGATGAACGCGCGGTAGCCATGCTGCCGCAACGCCCACGGCGCGAAGGTCGACAGGCCCCACGACTGACCGAGCGGATTGAACGGGTCGGGCGGCGCGCCGAGCGCCACGCCGCTCAACATGTCGGCGGCGTGGCACCAGCTCTCGCTGCCGGCCGGGTCGACGCCGACCGCGAGATCGGCCAGCAGGCCGATCGTCATCCCCGCGTCGCGCGCGGCATGCTGCGCCGTCGCGAGGCCGTCGCGCGCGAGCCACTGCAGGAAGACGTGAAACGCCACCTCGTCGCGATGCTCACGGGCCAGGCATTCGACTTGCGGCGACTCGGGCGCGCGCACGTCGGCCGGCCAGCCGCGCCAGTCGTCGCCATGCTCGCGGCGCAGCCGGGCATGCAGCATCTCGAAGCGGGCGTGATGCTCGAGCGACGCACCGCCCGCGTCGCGGAACGCGTCCAGCGATTCGCGTTGCGCCCGGCTCAACCACCGGTCTCGCCGCGCGAACAGGAACCGCAGGACGCGCAGCCGCGCGCGCACCGCCGGCGCCCACGCGACGAGCGGCTGCGACTCGCGGCGGGCGAAGCCGGCGGACAGCGCGAGGGACGCCACCGCTTCACGCACGGCATGCGTGCCGCAACACGCGGCCGGATCGACGTGAGCCACGTTGTACCAGCGCCGGTTCGACGGCGAATAGGGGCTGTAATGCGCCGGATTCGCTGCGAACATCGCATGGACCGGGCTCACGGCGAGCGTCTGGGCCCCGAGCGGCGCCGCTGCTCGCGCCAGCTCGGCCAGCGCGCTGAAGTCGCCGAGTCCGCCGTCATGCGCGCGCCGCAAGCTGTACATCTGCACCGCCAGGCCCCATCGGCGCGCGCGATGCGGCAGCTCATGGCAACGGGGCGGCGCGACGGCAACCGTCAGGCGGCTGCCGCCGATTTCGAGGCCGTGATAGCCGGGCCGGGCGAGCGGCGGCAGCCGCGGCGCGTCGCCGCCGGCGCCTGCGGCGACGTGGCCGTCGTGCGTGTCGCCGTCTTCCCAATGCAGCCGGTAGCGCATGCGGCCGCGCCCGCCGAGCCACGGCAGCGGCGTCGGCTCGCCGCAGCGTGCGATCAGCAGCGGCGGCGCGTCGACGACGCACGCCGCCGCGCGCAGCCGCGCCGCGCTGTCGCCGCATTGCCGCGCCGTCATGCACGGCAGCCCGAATGCCGACAGGATGGCGCGCACCGTATCCACGTCGACCCGGCGCGCGTTGCCGGCGGCGTCCTGCCAGTCGATCGCGATGCCGGCCTGCCGGGCCAACTGCACGAGGGCGTCGCGAGCGGCGCTCACGGCGGCGCCTCCAGCCACGCCACGCAACTGGCCGGCGCCAGCTCGCCGGCCGCGAGCCGCTTCGCCGCGTCGTCGGGTGTGCTGCACAACGTCGTGCCGGCCGGCATGGCGGTGCAGCCGGCGGATTGCCGGTGCAGGTTCACGTACAGGGTCAATGCGGCGCCGTCGTTCATGCGCCAGCGCGCGCGCACGGCGCCGGCGCTGATCACCTCGGCGCCGAGCGCGCGGGTGCCGGGCAGGCGCGGCACGAGCATCGCGCGCCGCGTGGCAAGCAAGGTCCGGTACCACGCAAGCCACGCGGCGTGCGCGGGCTTGTTCGCGTCGTTCGGCGCGGGGCACGAGCGTGTGAACGTGCCGATATCGTTCGGGTCGGGAATCGCCGCGCGCGCAGCGGGGTCGGCAAACGCGCGCTGGTGCGCGAACTCGGTGCGCCGGCCTTCGCGCACCGCGTCGGCCAGTGCGTCGTGGTAATCGGTGAAGTAGAGGAACGGCTGCGCGCAGCCCCATTCCTCGCCCATGAACAGCAACGGGATCTGCGGCGACAGGAGCAGCAGCGCGACGGCCGCGCGCAGCGCCTGCGCGTCGCACAGTGCCGTCAACCGTTCGCCGTGGGCACGGTTGCCGATCTGGTCGTGATTCTGCAGGAACATCACGAACGCGGTCGTCGGCAGCCACGCGCTCGGTTCGCCGCGCAGGCGCCCGAGGCGCGCGACCCGCTCGCCCTGGAATGCAAACCCGTCGGCGAGGCAGCAGGCCAGTCGCGCGGTTGGGGCTTTGGCGAAGTCGCGGTAGTAGCCGTCGTGCTCGCCCGTCAGCAGCACGTGGATCGCGTTGTGCGCATCGTCGTTCCATTGCGCGGTGAAATCGTGCGCGAGCAGGCTCGCGCGGTTGTCCTCGTTCTCGAGCACGAGGTGGATGTGCCGGTCGGGTTCGCGCCGCGCCGTCTGAGCGCGAACCCGGCGGGCCAGCTCGACGAGAAACGACGTGTCGCCGATCGCGTGGACCGCGTCGAGGCGCAGACCGTCGAAGCGGTATTCGAACAGCCAGTACAGTGCGTTCTCGATGAAGAATTCGCGTACCGCCGGCTGGCTGAAATCGATCGCGTCGCCCCACGGCGTGCGGCGCGACGCGTCGAAGAACGGGGCGGCCAGACGGCCCATCACGTTGCCGTCCGGGCCGAAATGGTTGTAGACGACATCGAGGAACATCATCAGGCCGAGACCATGCGCATCGTCGATCAGCGACTTGAGCGCGTCGGGCGAACCATAGGCGGCCGACGGCGCGAACGGCAGCACGCCGTCGTAACCCCAGTTGCGCGTGCCGCCGAAGGTCGCGATCGGCATCAGCTCGATCGCCGTGACGCCAAGCCCGGCGAGCCGCGGCAGTTGCGCGGCGACGCCCGCGTATCCGCCCAACGCGCCGGCGTGCAGCTCGTACAGCACCGTTTCGTGCCAGGGCCGGCCCCGCCAGGCGGTGTGGCGCCAGCGGAACGCGCCGGCGTCGCAGACGATGCTCGCGTCGTGCGGGCCGCCATCCTGGGCGCGCGAGGCCGGGTCGGGCAGCGCCGTCCCGTCGGCGAGCACGTAGCGGTAGCGCGCGCCGGCGGCGCAGGCGAGCACGGCCTCGTGCCAGCCGTCGGCCTGCGCCGTCATCGGCACGCGGGCCTGGCCTTCGACGGCCAGCATCACCGCCCGGTGGCTCGGCGCCCACAGGCGAAAGCGCGTGGTGCCGTCGGCTTGCGGCGCGGCGCCGAACGGCAGCGGATGGCGATAGGTGCGGGTCGTCATGCGGTTTCCCCGCTGTCGGGCGTGGCCGGCGGTGAGGCGTCGCCGGCAGGCGCCGCCGGCGCTTCGGCCTGATCTTCCGGCGGCGCGGCCGGTGCGGCCTCCGGCGGACGCCGGTCCTTGCGGATGCAGCCCGTCACGATGGCCAGGCTATGCGCGGCGATCTCGATGGCTGGCGTATGGATCGCATGCGGGAGGATCTCGGGCCTGGCCGTGCCGATTTCCATGTGCCAGTGCGCGCCGGGGGGCGGCAGCGTGAACGACAGCGACATGCCGGCGCCGTTCATGAGCCACAACACCAGTTCGACATCGCCGTGCGCGTTGCGCGCCGCGCGCCGCAGCACGAGCGCGCGGCCCTCGGGGTTGTGCCAGTCGTCAGGCGTCAGTTCGGCGCCGCGCTCGTCGAACCAGGCGGTGCCTTTGAGGTTCGGCGCGACTTCCCTGGTGTCGTGCACGAATTGCTTGACGCGCAACAGCGGAATGGCGCGCCGCAGCGCCGTCGCGCGCGCCACGAGCGCCGTCAGCGCCGCGCCCTCGGGCGACGCGGCCTGGTTCCAGTCCAGCCACGACAGCGGGTTGTCCTGGCAGTACGCGTTGTTGTTGCCCGCCTGCGTGCGGCCGAACTCGTCTCCGGACAACAGCATCGGCGTGCCGCTCGCGAGCACGTTGGTCAGCAGCAGCGAGCGCAGCACGCGGGCGCGCAGCGCACGGACGGCCGGGTCGTGCGCCGGGCCCTCGACACCCCAGTTCGCGCTGAAATTGTCAGGCGTGCCGTCGCGGTTGTTCTCGCCGTTTGCTTCGTTGTGCTTGTGCTCGTAAGCCACCAGGTCCGCCAGCGTGAAACCGTCGTGCGCCGTGACGAAATTGATCGAGGCCCACGGCTTGCGGTGGCGGCGGTCGAACACGTCCGCCGACGCCAGCAGGCGCGCCGCGAGCTCGGGCCGCATGCCCCGGTCGCCGCGCCAGAAGCGCCGCACCGTGTCGCGGAAGCGCCCGTTCCATTCGGCGAAGCCGGGCGGATGATTGCCGAGCTGGTAGCCGCCCGGCCCGACGTCCCACGGTTCGGAGATCAGCTTGAGGCGCGACAGCACGGGGTCCTGCAGGATCGCGTCGAAAAAGCCCGCGCCCGGATCGTAGCCCTTGCCCTCGCGACCGAGCGTGACGCCGAGATCGAAGCGGAATCCGTCGAGGTGGAGCGCTTCGACCCAGTAGCGCATCGAATCCATCACCATCTGCAGCACGCGCGGATGCGACAGGTTGAGCGTATTGCCGCAGCCCGTGTCGTTGATGAAGCGGCGCTCGTCGCCCGGTATGAGGCGGTAATAGCTGGCATTGTCGAGACCGCGCCACGAGATGGTCGGCCCGAACTCGTTGCCTTCGCAGGTGTGGTTGTACACGACGTCGAAGATCACCTCGATGCCGGCCGCATGGAGGCTGCGCACGGCGTGGCGCATTTCGTCGAGCCTGCCGCTGGCGAGGTAGGCCGGCTCGGGCGCGAAGAAGGCCATCGTGTTGTAGCCCCAGTAGTTGCGCAGGCCGCGCGCGAGCAGGAAGCGGTCCTGCATGAACGCATGCACGGGCAGCAGCTCGATCGCGGTGACGCCCAGGCGCTGCAGGTGTTCGATCACCCGCGGCGACGCGAGCGCTTCGAAGGTGCCCCGCGACGGCCCGCGCAGCGCGTCGAGCTGCCTCGTCAGGCCGCGCAGGTGCGCCTCGAGGATGATGGTGTCGTCCCACGGTATGCGCGGCCGGTCCGGGTCGTCCCAGTGGACGCCGTCGTCGACCACCACGGCCTTCGGCATCGCGGGCGCGCTGTCGCGCCGGTCGAACGAGAGATCGGCGCGATGCGACGCGAGGCGGTAGCCGAACAGCGCGTCGGACCACCGCAGCCGGCCCGTCAGCTGCCTCGCGTAGGGATCGAGCAGCAGCTTGGCCGGGTTGAAGCGGTGGCCGTGCGCCACGTCGTAGGGGCCGTAGGCGCGATAGCCGTATGCGAGGCCGGGCCCCGCGCCGGGCAGGTAGCCATGCCAGATCTCGTCGGTGCACTCGGGCAGGGTCATGCGTGCGAGCTCCTTGCGGCCGCCGTCGTCGAACACGCACAGGTCGATGCGCGACGCGTTGGCCGAGAACACCGCGAAATTCACGCCGAGGCCGTCCCAGTGCGCGCCGAGCGGCGCGGCCACGCCGGGCAGGAGATGGTCGGCAAAGCGCGCCATCGGATCACGCCTCCGGGAGCAGGAACACGCAGGCGAGCGGCGGCACCGTCAGGCTGAGCGAGGCGGGCAGGCCGTGGCTCGGCTCCGGCACGGCCGTCACGCCGCCCCCGTTGCCGATGCCGCTGCCGCCGTAGCAGGTCGCGTCGCTGTTGAGAATTTCGCGCCAGCGGCCCGGCCGCGGCACGCCGACGCGATAGCCGACGCGCGGCACCGGCGTCAGGTTGATCGCGACCAGCACCGGGCCGGGCGCATCCGGCGCGCCGCCGCGGCGCAGGAACACGAACACGCTGTTGTCGCGGTCGTCGCCGACGACCCACGCGAAGCCGTCGGCCTCGGCGTCGCGCGCATGGAGCGCGGGGATGCCGCGATAGCAGCGGTTCAGGTCGCGCACGAAGCGCTGCACGCCCTGGTGGTCCGCATCGTCGAGCAGGTGCCAGGCCGGCGACGCATCGTGATTCCATTCGGAATCCTGGCCGAACTCGCCGCCCATGAACAGCAGCTTCTTGCCCGGATGCGCCCACATGAAGCCCAGGTAGGCGCGCAGGCCGGCGAAGCGCTGCCAGCGGTCGCCGGGCATGCGGCCGAGCAGCGAGCGCTTGCCGTGCACGACCTCGTCATGCGACAGCGGCAGCACGAAGCGCTCGGAAAACGCGTAGATGAGGCCGAAGGTCATCTCGTCATGGTGATGGCGCCGGTAGATCGGGTCGCGCGACATGTACTGCAGCGTGTCGTGCATCCAGCCCATGTTCCATTTGTAGCTGAAACCGAGCCCGCCTGCGGCGACCGGTGCGCTCACGCCGGGCCACGCGGTCGATTCCTCGGCGAAGGTCGCCGCGCCCGGACACCGTTCGGCGACGACCGTATTGAAGCGGCGCAGGAACTCGACCGCCTCGAGGTTTTCACGGCCGCCGTGGACGTTGGGCACCCACGCGTCCGCGGCGCGGCTGTAGTCGCGGTACAGCAAGGACGCGACGGCGTCCACGCGCAGGCCGTCGACGTGATAGCGCGTCAGCCATTCGAGCGCGCTGGCGAGCAGGAAATTGGCGACTTCGTTGCGGCCGAGGTTGTAGATCAGCGTCTGCCAGTCCTGGTGAAAGCCTTCGCGCGGATCGGCGTGCTCGTAGAGCGCGGTGCCGTCGAACTGCATCAGGCCGTGCGGATCGGTCGGGAAGTGGGCCGGCACCCAGTCGAGAATCACGCCGATGCCGGCGCCGTGGCAGCGGTCGACGAAACGGGCGAAGGCAGCCGGCTCGCCCAGGCGCGCGGTCGGCGCGAACAGGCCGAGCGGCTGGTAGCCCCACGAGCCGGCGAACGGATGTTCGGTGATCGGCAGGAATTCGATGTGCGTGAACCCCATGTCGGCGACGTACGGGATCAGCCGGTCGGCCAGCTCGTCCCAGCGCAGGCTGCGCGCGCCGTCGCCGGCATCGCGCAGCCACGAACCGGCGTGGACCTCGTAGATCGACAGCGGGGCGTTGGCGGCCTGGCGCTGCGCGCGCGTCGCGAGCCACGCGTCGTCGCGCCACGCGAACGGCGCGGGATCGGCCACCCGCGATGCGGTCGCCGGCGGCAGCTCCGCCGCGCGCGCGACGGGGTCGGCCTTCGGGTGGAGCAGGCCGCCGTGCGGGCCGATCAGCTCGTACTGGTAGCGCTCGCCGACGCCGAGGCGCGGCACGAACAGTTCCCAGACGCCGGCGTGATGGCGCAGCCGCATCGGATGACGCCGGCCGTCCCAGCTGTTGAAGTCGCCCACCACCGACACGCGCCGCGCGTTCGGCGCCCACACGGCGAAACGCACGCCCGCCGTGCCGTCGATCGTCATCGGCTGCGCGCCGAGGCAGTTGCCGAGTTCGAGATGCCGGCCTTCCGCGAGCAGGTGCAGGTCGAGGTCGCCGAGCAGCAGCCCGAAGCTGTACGGGTCCTCGGCAACGTGCTCGGCGGCCGGCCAGCGCACGCGCAGCCGGTACGCGGGCGCGGCGGCCCGGCCGTTTTCCGGCAGCGCGCCGACGAACAGGCCGTCGGGGTGCGCGTGCACCATCGGCACGCGGATGTCGCCGTCGAGCTCGAGCGACGCCGCGTGAGCGCCGGGCAGAAACGCGCGCACGAGCCAGCGGCCGTCGACGCGATGCGGCCCGAGCAACGCGAACGGATCGGCGGCGCGCCCGCTGATCAGGGCTTGCAGGCTCGCCGTGCAGAGTCCGGCGAGCGGGTCGGGGCGGTCCTCAGCCACGGGGCGCCTCCCCATGCCGGGCAAGCAGCCGCCGGGCGAGCTCGGCCATCCCGCGCAGCGGCACCGGCACCCACGCCGGACGATTGCGGAATTCGTAGACGATCTCGTAGGCGGCCTTTTCGAGCAGGAACGCATCGAGCAGGGTCGCGCGACCCGCGCATTCGGCCAGGCCGGGCGGCGCCGTGGCGACGGCGGCGCGGTACGCGTCGAGGAACGCCGTGGCGGCGCGGTCCATCGCATCGCGCAGGAACGCATCGCGGCGCGCCAGCAGCGGCTGCGGCATCTGCTCGCCGGTATTGGTGACGGCGTAGCCGACATAGTCGAGCGAGCGCAGCAGGCCGGCCACGTCGCGCAGCGGGCTGGCCTTTTCGCGCCGCTCGGCAAGCGGCCGCACCGGCTCTCCCTCGAAATCGATCAGGCAGGCGTCGCCCTGCACCACGAGCACCTGGCCGAGATGGAAATCGCCGTGGATGCGCTGGCACGACGTGCCGGCGCCATCCCGGCACAGCCGTTCGGCCAGCGCCAGCAGCGGCGCGCGCTGATCGACGAGCCGCCGGGCCAGTTGCGCCGTCGCCTTGTCGTTCCATGGCCGGTCGAGCGCGAGCAGATCGAGCGCATCGTCGACCTGGGCCCGGACACGGACGGCCCAGACGTCGCAGTCGTCCGGCGTGGCCAGTCGCGGCGCGAAGTCCGGCTGGTCGCTCGGCTGGGCGAGCACACCGTGCATTTCGCCGAGGCGCCGCCCGACCACGCCGGCAAAGCGCGTGTAATCGGCGGTCTCGTCGTCCGATGCGTCGGCGGCTTCGGTTTCGTGCGACAGCTCCTCGGTCAGGCGGGTCAGCGTCTCGAACGCCCAGTCCCACGCGTTGCCCTGGTTCTCGACGAAAGCCTGCAGGATGGCGAGCGTGTGCGGCGCGCCGGCGGCATCGCGGCGGCGCACTTCGCCAAGCCACGCCGGGGCGTTGGCGAAGCCGTGCTCGCTCAGGTAACGCCCCATCTCCGCCTCGGGGTGGACGCCCGCGACGACGCGGCGCACGAGCTTGAGCGCAAGCGCGTGACCGATCGCCAGCGTGCTGTTGGTCTGCTCGGCGGCGATCCAGTTGATCTCCGCATCCGCGCGATACATCTCGGCCGTGAGCGCGGCCGACGCGTCGCATTCGATCGTGTCGCCGTCGGCGTGGCCGCCGACGGGCAGGCGCGCCTGCCGGCGCATCGCGTCGCACAGGGCGCGCGCGAACGGCGCGACGGCGAACGCGTCGGTCAGGAAGCCGACCTGCGGCCCGCTCCGGATACGCGCCAGCGCCAGCTGGCCCGGCAGCGGCGGCAGGCCCGGTTGATCCCACGCCACCGCGAGCGGCAGCAGATAGCGCTCGGTGGCGGTCTTTCCGTCCGTCTCGATTTCGCTTTCCACCTCGCACAGGAACGTCGGCGTCGGCGTGCCTTCGAGCGCCGTGATGCCGTCCAGGCGGGTGCGATGCAGCTTGCCGTTCTTGGAGGCGAACCAGCGCCGCCTCGGAAGATACTGCGGCAGCGCCTTCTGCTCGAGCGCCTGGCGGTGCGCGCTGCTGAGCATCGGTTCGCCGGCGCGCCAGACCAGGGTGATGAATTCCGGCAGTTGCTCGGACGGCTCGGCGTTCCACCGCGGCGCCTGCGTATCGTCGCTGAGCTCGAACCAGTAGAAGCCGTACGGCGGCAGCGTCAGCAGGTAGGTCAGCTGGCCGATCGACGGAAACGCCGAGCCGCCGAGCAATTCCACCGGCGTGCGCCTCGCGAAGCGCGAAAGATCGAGCTCGACCGCCTGCGACGCGCGCGACAGATTGGCCACGCACAGCAGCGGAGGATCGTTCTCGTATTCGCGCAGGTAGGCGAGCACCTTGCGGTTGACCGGCTGCAGGAACTCGATCGTGCCGCGCCCGAAGGTGTGGTGATTGCGGCGCGTGGCGATCAGGCGCCGCGTCCAGTTCAGCAGCGAGTGCGGATCGCGCGACTGGCTCTCGACATTGACCGATTCGTAGCCGTACAGCGCCCCCTGGATCGGCGGCAGCGTCAGCTGCTCCGGATCGGCGCGCGAAAACCCGCCGTTGCGGTCGTACGACCATTGCATCGGCGTGCGCACGCCGTCGCGGTCGCCGAGGTGAATGTTGTCGCCCATGCCGATCTCGTCGCCGTAGTAGATCACGGGCGTGCCGGGCATCGACAGCAGCAGGCTGTTCATCAGTTCGATGCGGCGACGGTCGCGTTCGAGCAGCGGCGCGAGGCGGCGCCGGATGCCGAGATTGAGCCGCGCGCGCCGGTCGCTCGCGTAGACCTCCCACAGATAGTCGCGCTCGCTGTCGGTCACCATTTCGAGCGTCAGCTCGTCATGATTGCGCAGGAAGATCGCCCATTGGCACGTCTGCGGGATCTGCGGCGTCTGCCACAGGATGTCGGTGATCGGGAAGCGGTCCTCGCGCGCGATCGCCATGTACATGCGCGGCATCAACGGGAAATGGAACGCCATGTGGCATTCGTCGCCGCTGCCGAAATACTGCTGCACGTCCTCGGGCCACTGGTTGGCCTCGGCGAGCAGCATGCGGTTCCGGTATCGCGCATCGAGATCGGCGCGGATGCGGCGAATGATCTCGTGCGTCTCGGGCAGGTTCTCGTTCGACGTGCCTTCGCGCACGACCAGGTAAGGCACCGCGTCGAGGCGCAGCCCGTCGACGCCGAGGTCGAGCCAGAAATGCATCACGCCGAGCACTTCCTTGACGACCTGCGGGTTGTCGAAGTTGAGGTCGGGCTGGTGCGAGTAGAAGCGATGCCAGAAGTACGCGCCGGCAACCTCGTCATAGGACCAGTTCGAGACCTCGGTGTCGAGGAAGATCACGCGCGTACCCGCATACTCGCGACCGGTGTCGGACCACACGTAGTAGTTGCGATGCGACGAGCCGGGCTTGGCGCGCCGCGCGCGCTGGAACCAGGGATGCTCGTCGGACGTGTGGTTGATGACGAGCTCGGTGATGACGCGGATGCCGCGCGCGTGCGCGGCGGCGATCAGGCGCTTGATGTCGCCGAGCTTGCCGTAGTCGGCGTGCACGTCGCGATAGGCGGAGATGTCGTAGCCGTCGTCGCGACGCGGCGACGGGTAGAACGGCAGCAGCCAGATCGCGTCGACGCCGAGCTCGGCGATGTAGTCGAGCTTGGCCTGCAGCCCCGCGAAATCGCCGATGCCGTCGTTGTTCGCGTCGAAGAACGACTTGACGTGGAGCTGATAGATCACCGCGTCCTTGTACCAGAGCGGATCGGAGGTGAGGCGTTCGAAATACGGTTCTCGTTTCATGGTGTAGCCTCGCCGTCGAGCGGGCGCACGGCCCAGATCGCGTAGGGCGCGTCGGGCGCGAGCCGCACATGCTGGCGCTTGCCGTGGAACGCAAAGCGCGTGCCGTCGAGCAGGTTCTCCGCGGCCAGCACGGCGTCGTCGGCGAGGCCCCACTCCCATAGCGGCACCTCGAAGTCGGCCTCGTGCGCGGCGAATGGGTCGAGATTGATCGCCGCGAGCACGACGTCGTCGCGGCGCGGCGTGGTCTTGGCGAAGTAAAGGATGTGCGGGTCGAACGCGTTGTGGAAGGTCAGCCCGCGATGCGTGTGCAGCGCCGGATGGGCGCGCCGGATGCGATTGAGCTGCGCGATCTCCTGCACGATGTTGCCGGGCCGGTTCCAGTCCCACGCGCGCAGCTGGTACTTCTCGGAATCGAGATATTCCTCGCGGCCGGCCAGTGCGGCCGATTCGCACAATTCGAAACCGTTGTAGACGCCCCATAGCCCCGAGAGCAGCGCCGCAAGCGCGGCGCGGATCAGGAAGCCGGGCCGGCCGCTCGTCTGCAGGAACAGCGGATTGATGTCGGGCGTGTTGACGAAGAAATGCGGCCGGAAGTACGCGGCGATGTCGGGCCGGGTCAGCTCGCTCAGGTAGTCGATGAATTCCTGCTTCGAATGGCGCCACGTGAAGTAGGTGTACGACTGCGAGAAGCCGATCTTCGCGAGCCGGTACATCATCTTCGGCCGCGTGAACGCTTCGCTCAGGAACACCACCTCGGGATGATCCGCGCGCACCGTCGCGATCAGCCATTCCCAGAACGGCAGCGGCTTGGTATGCGGGTTGTCGACGCGAAACAGCGTGACGCCGTGACCGATCCAGAACAGCACGACGTCGCGCAGCGCGAGCCACAGGCCCGGCATCGCGTCGTCGGTATAGAAATCGACGTTGACGATGTCCTCGTACTTCTTCGGCGGGTTCTCCGCATAGCGCAGCGAGCCGTCGGGGCGCCAGTCGAACCAGCCCGAATGGGACGTGAGCCACGGGTGGTCGGGCGAGCATTGCACCGCGAAGTCGAGCGCGAGGGCCAGGCCATGAGCGTGCGCGGCCTCGTTCAGGCGGCGGAAATCGTCGAACGTGCCCAGCGCCGGGTGCAGCGCGTCGTGGCCGCCTGCCTCGGCGCCGATCGCATACGGGCTGCCGGGGTCGCCGGGCGCCGCGGACTTGCTGTTGTTGCGGCCCTTGCGGTGCTTCGTTCCGATCGGGTGGACCGGCGGAAAGTAGAGCACGTCGAAGCCCATCGCGCGGATCGCCGGCAGGCGCGCGATCACGTCGTCGAACGTGCCGTGACGGGACGGATCGTTGCTCTGCGAACGCGGGAACAGCTCGTACCAGCTCGCGAAGCCGGCCAGCGCCGGCTCGACGTCGACCGGCTGCGGCGGCAGGTGGCGCAATACGTACGGGCGGAAGCGGGCCGCCGCCACCGCGTCGGCCAGCGTCGGGGCCGTCAGCGCCGAGAGCGTGTGGCCGGCATCGAGCGAATCGTCGACGCGGCACGCGTGCTCCAGCGCCAGCCGCGCGCGGGCGGTGACGGCGTGGCGCGCGATGTCGGCAAGGATCAGAGCGCCTTCGCGCAGTTCGAGCGTGATGTCCAGCCCGGCATCGACCTTCTTGCCGACTTCGCGGCACCAGTTGACGTAGGGATCGCGCCACGCCTCGATCGTGAATTCGTAGCGGCCGATCCGGTCGGGCCGGAATTCGGCCATCCAGCGATCGTTGCCGAGCGGCGCCATGTCGACTTCGCGCCAGTCGGCCGAGTCGACCGGGCGCCAGAGCAGCACGGCCGACGGCACGTCGTGGCCGTCGATGACGACGTCGGCCTCGACGCGGACCGCTTCGCCGGCGATGCACTTGACCGCGAAACGGCCATTGTCCACGGCGGGCGTGATCGCATCGATGAAGAGGCGCGGTGCGCGCACCGCGTCTTCCGCGACCCGCACGGCCTTGTCGGCGGCATGACCGCCGCCGTGCGTGCGCGCGGCGCGGCCGGCCACCGGCGCCGGGCGCGTGGCGCGCCACGCGCGCACCTCGCCGGGCGCCAGCCTCAGGGTGTCGAGCGGCTGCGGCGTGCCGACCGGTGCGTCGTCGTCGTCGAGCGGCTGCACGTGCGTGCAGTCGTGCCACGACCAGCCGGCCGCGTCGAGCGACGCCGTGTCCGACAGGCTGATGTTGGCGGCGACGATCCGTAGCGGCTCGCGGCGCTGACGGTTGCCGGGCACGCGCGCGAATACCGCGATCGGCGCGGACGGGCCGGCCAGGCGTTGCAGCTCGACACCGCCGTCCAGGTCAGCCCTGTCGGCGGCCCGGCGCGCAAGGCGAGCGTTCCCGCGTGCGATGGCGTGGGCGAGGTTGAACGCCGCGGCCTGCCACGCGGCACTCAAGTCGGCGGGCGTGCGAATGGCGCGCCAGACCGGACCGGACCACGCGAATTCCATTCCGGCCGGCACGAGGATGCCGTCACCGAGTTCGAAGGCGACGGCGAGTGCGCGCTGGCACGCCAGCATGCGGTGCCGGGGCGGCGCGGCGTCGAGCGCGCGCCCGCCGAAAGGATCGTCGGCCAGCGCGATGCGGCATGGGCTCGTCGCCAGGTCCGCATGCTCGTCGAGCAGCCATGCGGCCCGCAGATCCCACCAGCACGACGACAGGAACACGCCGTCGAAGCGGGCGGCGGCATCGATCATGCGCGCGCGAGGCAGGCCCGGCGTCCATGCAAAAAACGCCGTGCCCGGCCGCGCGTCGCGCACGCGTCGGAGGCAGTCCGACCATTGCGCGATCGGCATCGCATCGACGCCCCGCAGGCAGAAGCCGGCAACGCCGTATCCGGCCAGGGCGATCAGGCGCTCGGCCAGGTCGTCGTCACGCGGCGCAGCCGGCGCCTTGGGCGGCGATGCCGCGAGCGGCAGCGCGCGGCGGGGATCGGGCAGGGGATGCTCGGCGTATGCGCCGTCGACGGCGAATGACGGTGCGGCGGGGGCGGCCTGGCGCTCGATCACGAGATCGAGCGCCAGGCCGTTGGCTCGCGCGGCGTCGGCGTAAGCGGCGAGCGGCTCGACGGGCTGGCGCAGGGACGCGCCGCATGCGGCGAGCGTCGTCAGGATGCGCGAGAAGCCCATCTCGGCGGCACGGCCGACGCACTGCAACCACGCCTCGCGGTCCAGTGCGAACGCAAGCGGCAGGCAATAGATGCGCGGGGCACCGCTGGTAGTGCTTGGCGGTCGTGTCATCGGCAGCGATCTCCGGAATGGACGGCACCATCGGGGCCGCGCAATTTCCGTTCCGCTGCGTGACTGGATTCGATTCGTCCTGCCGGCGGGCCGGACACGCGCGCCCGCGCTGAAGGGCGTCGCGTCGGCGCAGTCCGTCTCCCCGTCAGGAAAGAACTTCAAGCGCTTGTAGAAATTGGCCGTGCAGGTACGATCGGCACACAACCCGCGCGGGCAAAAAAAACGCGCGCCTGCCATATGGTCGGACAGCCGCGCTCAAAGGCACTCGGTTGAACATCCGCGCCAATCCGCGGTTGAGCGGCAGCGCATGCTGAACGGAATTATTGCTCGTGATGATGCAATATCGTCCGTCGAATGCCGATAGCATAGGCTATGCCGCATAACGCGCAAGGGAAATCGCGGCAAACGTTTTCAATATCCGCCAGAGCCCCGATTGGCGGGGCTGCGCGGCCTTTCATCCGACTTTCCGTTGCTGCGCAATTCGGCGTTCGCCGAATGACGTCGCGCTGCCGCCCGCAAAACGAAACCGCCGCGCGCGACGATGCGGAACGCATCGCCACGCGCGGCGGCAGGGCAAGCACGGGGCCGGCCCGCGCCGGCGCATCGCTCAGACGTCGAAGAACACCGTTTCGTCCGGACCCTGCATGCGGATGTCGAAGCGATAGATCGTCGGGCCGCCCGGCTGCGTTTCGCGCTTCGCGACGAGCGTCGCGCGGCGCTCGGCCGGCACCGCGTTCAGCACCGGGTCGGCCGCGTTGGCCGCCGCTTCGTCGTCGAAGTACATACGGGTGAACGCATGGGTGAGGATCCCGCGCATCATCACCGTCACGTTGACGTGCGGCGCGGCGTCAGCGCCGGTCCGGCCCGGCTTGACCGTTTCGACGACGAAGCGATGCTGTGCGTCGGGGCCGGTGCCGACCCGCGCGAAGCCCGTGAAACCGGTCTGCGCGATGTCCGCGCGCGACGCCGGAAAGCGGCCCGCGCTGTCGACCTGCGTGAATTCGAGCATCGCGTCGCTGACGACGTTGCCGTCGCCGTCGAATACCCGGCCGACCAGCAGCACGTGCTCGCCCGCCGCGTGCGGCGCGGCGATCGTCGGCGTGAACAGGCTCTTCAGATCGTAGTTGTACTGCTGCGGGCACAGGCCGTAGGCGAAGTACGGGCCGACCGTCTGCGAAGGGGTTTGTTTCAGCGTCGTCATGGTTCAGCGCTCCATCGGGGTGGCGTCGCGGCCGCGCAGCACGATGTCGAATTCGTAGCCGAGCGCATAGCCTTCTTCGGTGATGTCCAGCGAGAAACGCGAGATCAGCCGGTCGCGCGCCGCTTCGGGCGTGCCCTGGAAGATCGGGTCGTACGCGAGCAGCGGATCGCCGGGGAAATACATCTGCGTGACGAGGCGCGAGCCGAAGTAGTCGCCGAACAGCGAGAAATGGATGTGATTCGGACGCCACGCGTTCCGGTGGTTGCCCCACGGATACGCGCCCGGCTTGATCGTCAGGAAGCGGTAGCGGCCTTCGTCGTCGGTCAGGCAGCGGCCGGCGCCGAGGAAGTTCGGGTCGAGCGGTGCGTCGTGCTGGTCGACCTTGTGCACGTAGCGGCCGGCGGCGTTCGCCTGCCAGACTTCGACCAGCGTGTTGCGGACCGGCTTGCCGCCTTCGTCGAGCACGCGGCCCGTGACGACGATGCGCTCGCCGAGCGGCTCGCCGTTCTTCACCGCGTTCTTCGTCAGGTCGTGATCGAGCGCGCCGAGATCTTCGGCGCCGTACACGGGCGCGTACTGGTCGCGCAGCTTCTCCTTCAGCGGAATCAGCGGCCGGGTGGGGCCGCGCTTCACCGACGAGCGGTATTCGGGGTGGATGTACGCGGGATGCGACGGCCAGTCGCGCGGTGTGAGGATCGTGGGGGAATCCATCGGGCGTCTCCTGATAGGTTTTCGAGAGAGGTGATGGGAGGACTTTAGCCAATCCGGAAAGTTATGCAAAATGACGTTTTTTCGCTGGACGCATAACCAATCGTTATGTGACGCGCCAATGAAGAAACCGCCGGACGGCGGCTGCCGCTCCGGCGGATAAAGCGATCGGGCTCGCGTATCGTCGGTGACGAACGTTGCACGGCCCTCCAGCCAGCCCGTCGCTGCTTGTTGTTCGTTTTTCTTGTGGTTGTCCTGCGTGGTCTCCGTCGCGCGCGGTATCCGGCGCGTCAGGCGCGGCGCGGATCGAACACGATCCCGTCGAATTCGAGCGTCAGCCGGACGCAGCGCAGCAGGCTTGCGGGCGTGACCGTCTCGCGGGCCCACGGAATGCGCCCGAAATACCACAGCCGCCAGAAGCCGAGCTTCGCGCCGGGGCGGCGCGCGAGCAGCGTCGAGAACGTCTCGACGTCGCCGACCTCGATGCCCGTCGCGTCGCCGAGCACCTCGCGCACGTAGCGCGAGCAGAACTGGCGCCGCGAGCGCAGGTTGAAGCCGGTGTCGTACAGCGTGCCGATCCGCCGTTCGGCGGCGGCCTGCATGCGGCGCTGCTCGTCGGCGGTGGGCGGCGTCGCGAGCCGCGCCAGCGCGAGGCGGCCGCCTTCGGAGCGCTGGACGAAGCGCGTGAGCGGCGTCAGCTTCGCCCACGGAAACGTGCTCTCCGCGACCACGGGTTCCGCGCCCGACGTGTCGACGACGATTCCGACATGGTTGGTCCACGTCCCCGTCGCGTCCGCGATTTCGCGGAACGGGCGCACCGGCACGCGGATGAACACGAGATCCCCGACGTGCGCGCTTGCGGCGAGCGTGCGCACGGTCGCGAGCGGCAACGCGCGCCCGGTTTCGCGGGCGTCGCGCGGTGCGGCGCGATGCGGGGCGGTTGCGGCTGTTTCGGTTCGGATCGTCATCGCATCTCCGTCGATCAGTGACAGGTCGGAGCGGATTATGCAGACAAGTATCGAAAACCGTGCGACAGTACGCGCCGGTAGCCTTGAGTTTCACTTTAAGCATCATTTTTAGATACCAACCATGACCGAAATCGCCCAGCTCATCGATACGCTGAAGCGCCTGCTGAAGGCGCAGGGCATGACTTACCGCGACGTCGCCGGTTCGCTCGCGGTGTCCGAGACAAGCGTGAAGCGCCTGTTCGCGAGCGAGCGCTTCACGCTCGAGCGCGTCGTCCAGATCGGCGAACTGCTCGGCTACACGCTCGCCGAGCTCGTGCAGGAAGCGTCGGCGTCCGCGCCGCGGCTGCACGTGCTGACCGAACAGCAGGAAGCGCTGCTCGTGTCGGACGAGAAGCTGCTGCTCGTCGCCGTCTGCGCGATCAATTACTGGACCGTGGACGACATCGTCGCGGCCTATCGCGTGACGAAGGCCGAATGCCTGAAGTACCTGCTGATGCTCGACCGGATGAACGTGGTCGCGCTGCTGCCGGGCGACCGGATCCGCGTGCGCGTCGCGCGCGACTTCGACTGGCTGCCGGGCGGCCCGATCCGCCGCTACTTCCATGCGCATGCGCTCGGCGATTTCCTCGACAGCCGCTTCGACGGCCCCGGCGAGACGATGACGTTCTCGCAGGGGATGCTGACCGAGGCCGCCGCCGCGGAGCTCGAACAGGAGCTGCGCCGGCTGCGCAGCAAGGCGGCCGCGCTGCATGCGGAATCGTCGTCCGCGCCGCTCGGGCAGAAGCACGGCACCGGGCTGCTGATCGCGAAGCGGATCTGGGAGCCGGCCGGTTTCGAGGCGCTGCGGCGGGCGGCGTGACGGGGCGGCGGCAGGCGGGGAGCGAACGACCCGCAGCGGCGGACGAAAATCGGAAGGCAGCGCTTGGGTGTATCCGAAAAGTTATGCAAAATGGCAATTCAATATCCTTTGCATAACCGTTTGTTATGACTAACCGTATCGCCGACGGCCGCGTCAAGTTCCGGCACCTGCAGTGTTTCCTCGCGGTCGCGCAGTTGGGCGGCGTGCAGAAGGCGGCCGAGAGCCTGTCGATCACGCAGCCGGCCGTTTCGAAGACGATCGCCGAGCTGGAGTCCATCCTCGGCGTCAGGCTGTTCGAGCGCAGCCGGCAGGGCGCGCGCCCGACGCGCGAAGCGCAGCTTTTCATGCCGCATGCGAACGCGTGCGTGCTCGCGCTGCGGCAAGGCGTCGGGCTGCTCGCGCACGACGGCGGCGGCGCGGTGGCAACGCTCGAGATCGGGATGCTGCCGACCGTCGCGGCGTCGCTCGCGCCGGCGTTGATGAAGGCGCTTGCCGTGCGCTGGCCGCGCGTCGTCGTGCGGCTCGCGACCGCCGCGAATGCCGACCTGCTCGAACGCCTGAAGGCGGGCGCGATCGAGTGTGCGATCGGGCGGCTGTCGGAGCCGGAGCGGATGGTCGGGCTCGCGTTCGAGCAGTTGTACAACGAGCCGCTCGTCGCGGTCGTGCGCGCCGGACACCCGCTGATGGCGAGCGCCGCGCCGGCCGCCGAGCTTGCGCGCTACCCGGTCGTGCTGCCGCCGTACGGCACGCTGATCCGGCAATCGGCCGAACAGCTGCTCGGCGCGTGCGGCGCGCCGCCGCTGGACGCGTTCATCGAAGTGCTGTCCGTGTCGGTCGCGCGCGCGCTCGCGCTCGAGAACGACGCGGTCTGGTTCGTGCCGCAGTACGCAGCCGAATACGACCTGTCGACCGGTGCGCTCGCGCGTTTGCCGCTGCCGTCGGCCGGCACCGACGAGCCGGTCGGGCTGATCCTGCGCACCGATGCCGAGCCGTCGCCCGTCGCGCGCACGCTGATCGACGCGGTGCGGGAGATTGCGCGGGCACGGTTCGGCGACGGGCGGCCAGGGGAGGTATCGCAAAGCGGCCGCAAGCGGGCGCGCGGCGACAAGGCATCGGAATAGCGCCGAATCGTACCGCGGCGTCCGTCGCGCGAGATTGGCCGGACGGCCGAGGTTCGCTTTCGTCGCACTTGGCATATCGTATCAATTTTGGTACGATAGGTGTCAAGACGATGACGAGGCAACAGTTACAGGCGACGTTGAGCGTGCGGTTCTTCTGCACGGCTGGCGGAAACGAACCGGTCCGCGAATGGCTCAAGGGGCTCGATCAGGCGGAGCGGAGGGCGATCGGCGAAGAGATCAAGACCGTTCAATTCGGCTGGCCGCTCGGCATGCCGCTGGTCCGGAAGATGTCGAAGGATCTGTGGGAGATCCGGGTCACGCTTCCGACGCGAATCGCGCGAGTTTTCTTCACCGTCGTCGACGATGCGATGGTCCTGTTACACGGGTTCATCAAGAAGTCGCCGACCACACCGACGGACGATTTCGACGTCGCAAGGTCTCGGCTGAAAGCCGTGAGCAACGGCATCTGAAAGGGACGGCCGGACAGCAGGCAACGCAAAGCAAAGGAGTACGACATGACGACCACGACCAACCGCCACATCGGCAGTGACTTCGACGCTTTCCTCGAAGAGGAAGGCCTCCTCGAGGAGGCCACCGCGACCGCCATCAAGCGGGTGATCGCGTGGCAGATCGGGCAGGAAATGAAGGCGCAGCACATCACGAAGACCGCGATGGCCGCGCGGATGAAAACCAGCCGCGCGGCGCTCAACCGCCTGCTCGACGAAACCGACACGAGCCTCACGCTGACGACGCTCGCGAGCGCTGCCGCGGCGCTCGGCAAGCGCTTGAACTTCGAGCTGGTGCCGGCCTGAGTCAACGCCCGCGGCCGGCCACTCGCAGATAGAGCAGCGCCGCACCCGCCAGCAGCAGCGGCCAGACGATATACCATCCGGACGTCAGGAACAGCCCGGCGACCGCAACCAGCGAGATCCACGCGCAGCGATGCGCGATGCCGCCGCGCGGCAGCAGTTTCAGCGCCGCCGCGGCGCCCAGCGCATACACCATCACGAAGCAGCCGGACGTGACGAGCACCAGCGGCTTCGGCCCCACGCCCGCGAGCGTCGTCGCAACCAGCGCCAGCGCCGCGAGCGTGGCGATCACGCCGAGGCTGCGGCGCGGCACGCCGCCGACCTGGCTGCCCTGCGCGAGCCAGGCCGGCAGCGCGCCGTCGCGCCCGAGCGCCGCGCCGAGCTTGGCCGCACCCGCGAAATACGCGTTCATCGTGCCGAGCGTCAACAGCAGCGCGCCCGCGGCGGCCAGCACCTGCGCATGAGCGCCGATGCCGCGCGCGATCAGCTCCGCGAGCGGCGCGCCGGACGCGCCCGCCGACGGGCCGAGCACCGTCACGCTGGCCGCCGCCACCGACAGATACAGCAGCCCGACCACCACGACCGCGATGCCGGCCGAACGCGGCATGTCGTGTGCGGGGCGGCGGAATTCGGCCGCGAGATGCGTGATCGCTTCCCAGCCGGCGAAGCTCCAGACCAGCAGCGCGGCCGCCTGCCCGATCGCGAGCCAGCCGTGCGGCGCGAACGGCTGGAGATTCGCCGCGCGCGCGTGCGGGGCCGACGCGAGCACGGCGGCGAGCAGCAGCGTCACGAGCAGTGCGGACAGCACGAGCTGCATTCGTCCCGACACGGTGACGCCGAATGCGTTGGCCGCCGCCACGATCGCGATCAGCACGGCGGCCGTGACGACGACCGTCGCATGGCCGCCGCCCGTCACGGCCGCGACGTACGCGCCGCCGAACATCGCCGCGGCCGGCGCGCCGGCCGGCACCGCAAAGTAGAAGCACCAGCCGACGATCGCCGCGGCCTTCGGCCCGAACGCGCGGCGCGCGTAGGTCGAGACGCCGCCGGCGTCCGGGAAGCGCGCGCCGAGCGCCGCGAACGTCGCCGCGAGCGGCGCGGACAGCACGACGAGCGCCGCCCACGCGAGCAGCGAGGCGGGACCGGCGACGTCGGCGGCGAGCGCGGGCAGTGCGATGACGCCGGTGCCGAGCACCGCGCCGACATATAGCGCAGCGCCCTGGAAAATCGTCAGCGAGCCTGCGTGATGAGCGGGAGATGACGCCGCGACGTGCGGGTCGGCCGAGGAACGCATGAGGGGATGTCTCCGGAATCGTTGGAATTGGCGCGGGAAGCCGGCGCAGCAGAACGCCCGATGGTAGCGGAACGCGCGGCCCCTTGCGTGCGGCCGTTCAGTAGTCAGCGGATGTCAGGAGCGGCGCGCGAGCCGCACGCGCGCGTCCTCGCGCGCGGCGGGCGACAGCTCGGGCGCGTAGTGGAATGCGCCGGCCACGAGCGACGCGACCGGCACGCCGTCGCGGAACAGCACGCGATTGCCGGCCAGCGCGGGCACCTTGTCGCCGGGCAGCAGCGTGCCGGCGAGGTTCAGCGGATCGGCGCCCGTCACGCAGACGAACTGGCCGCTGCCCGGCTGCCGCCGCAGCTCGCGCAGGATCGGGATCGCTTCGGGCAGCGCGAACTGTTCGCCCGCCAGCCCGGCGACGAAGCGCCCGCCGCGAATCTCGCCGCGCGCTTCCAGCCGCTGCAGCACGCGCACCAGTTCGCGCCAGCCCGGCAGCCAGTCGGCTTCGCGTTCGAGCAGCCGCCAGAATACGACGCCGTAACGGCGCAGCAGCGTCCACGCGATGTGTTCGAGCGCTTCGGGATCGGTCGCGGCGAGCATGCGCGCCGGCGGGCGCTGCGGCGTGCCGGCGGGCGGCGCGGGACGCTGCACGAGCGCCCAGCGCCCGGCGTCGTCCATGCCGCCGATCAGCGCGCCGCCGCGCCGGGTGCGCGGCGCATGGGTGGCGCTGCGCTTGACCGCCGGCTTCAGCAGCGCGCGCAATCCCGCGAAGCTGTCCGCGTTTACGAGGCCCGCGGACACGAGTTCGCCGAGCGCCTGTTCGAGTTCGACGGGCAGCATGTGCAGGTCGCCGAGCAGTTCGTCGAAGAACATCGCGCCATGCGCGGCGAGCGCGTCACGCACCTGTGCCGCGCGCGCCGACAGCACGGGCTGCGCGGCCGGATCGCGCAGCGCCTGCCACGCGGCGAGATCGCGGCGCGGCAGCAGCACGATCGGCGTCGTCTTCACGGGCGTACCCGCCGCGCGCGCCGGCGCGCCGATGCGGGTCCACGCGAGCTTGCCGGAACGGCACAGCTCGTCGAGCCCGCCGGTCATGTAGTCGGCCAGCCGCGCGGGCAGCAGCGCGTCTTCCCAGGCGCTCGCGGCCGCTTCGTAGCCTTCGAGCTGCTCGACGACAGCGGCGAGCGCGTCGCGGCCGGCGCCGCGCGTGTCCGGCGTCAGGTGCTGCCAGTGGAACAGGAAGCGCATGAAATCGGCGCGCTCGACCGGCTCGATTTCGCGACGCAGGCGCTTCACCGTATAGCGGTGGATGCGCGCAAGCAGGTGGCGTTCGCACCATTCGTCGCCGGCCGCGGCCGGCGTAAACCGGCCGCGCATCACGTAGCCTTCCTGCTCGAGCGCGGCGAGGGCGGACGTGAGCGCCGCGACGGGCAGGCCGAGCGGCCGCGCGATCGCGTCGAGCGCGAGCGGCCCGAAGCCGGTCAGCCGCGCGCGGATCACGTCGACGAGCGCGGCGTCCGCTTCCCATGGTTCGGCGCATGCGGCCGGCACTTTCAACGCGGGCGTGCAGCGCGCGTCGGGATGCAGCGCGCGCACGCAGACGAGCCGTTCGACCGGCACCCACAGCGCCGCGCCGTCCGGCGCGACCAGCTTCGTCGCGCGGCGGCGCTCGGCCAGTTCCGCGAGCCACGCGGGCCAGCCGTCATGCGCGCGCGCTTCGTCGTCGGCGATGCAGGCCAGCGTGAGCAGCGCCTCGTGCATTTCGTCCGCGTCGCGCACGAGCGGCCACGCTTCGTCGCGCACCGCGGCGATCGCGTCGGCGTCGAGCGCGCCGAGATCGTCCGCGGATTCGGGGTCGCTCCAGCGGCGCGCCTGCACCGCCTGCGTGCGGCGCTCCTCGAGCGGCGCGTCGTCGAGGAACGCGTACGGCTTCGCGTTGAGGATCTCGGCCGCGAGCGGCGACGGCGCGGGCAGGTCGCGCGCGACCAGCGCGATCGCGCCGCTTTCGATCCGGCGCAGCAGCGCGAGCCAGCCGTCGGTGTCCATCGCGTCGTGCAGGCAGTCGTCGAGCGTCTGGTCGACGAGCGGGTGCGACGGAATCTCGCGCTCGCCGACGATGTTCTCGAGACACGCGACCTGATCGGGGAACACGGTCGCGAGCAGGTCGTCGCTCTTCATCCGCTGCAGTTGCGGCGCGGTCCGCTTGCCGCCGGTGAAGCGCGGCAGCGCGAGCGCCGTCGTCGCGTTCCAGCGCCAGCGCACGCCGAACAGCGGCGCGTCGAGCAGCGCCTGCACCAGCACGTGCTCGGCGCTGACTGCGCGCAGGTAGCGCCACACCTCGTCGAGCGCGAAGCTGTGCGCGAGCGACAGCGACAGGATGATCGCGTCGTCGGTCGCGGCGGCCTGCAGCTCGAAATTGAACGTGCGGCAGAAGCGCTTGCGCAGCGCGAGCCCCCACGCGCGGTTGATGCGGCTGCCGAACGGCGAATGGATCACGAGCTGCGTGCCGCCCGATTCGTCGAAGAAGCGCTCCATCACGAGCGTGTCCTGCGTCGGCAGCGTGCCGAGCGCCGCGCGGCTGCGCGCCAGGTAGTCGACGATCTGCCGTGCGGCGTCGGGCGACAGCCGCAGCGCGTCGACGAGCCAGCGCAGCGCGGGCGCGAGGCGGCCCTCGGCGGCGCCCGCCTGCCGATCCCCCTCGGCGAACAGCGCGTCGAGCCGCGCGCGCAGCCGGCCGACCGCGGCCGACAGCTCGTCGCTGCGTCCCGGCGCCTCGCCGAGCCAGAACGGAATGTTCGGCGACTGGCCCTGCGCATCCTCGACGCGCACGCGGCCCGTCTCGACGCGGATGATCCGGTACGACTGGTTGCCGAGCTGGAACACGTCGCCGGCCAGGCTCTCGATCGCGAAATCCTCGTTGACGGTGCCGACCTGGATGCCCTGCGGCTCGAGCAGCACCGCGTAGTCGGCCATGTCGGGGATCGTGCCGCCGGACGTCGTCGCGGTCATCATCGCGTTGCGCCGCCCGCGCACCGTGCCGCCGACCACGTCGCGGTGCAGGTACGCCGCGCGCACGCCGCGCCGGCTGGTGAAGCCTTCGGCCAGCATCCTCATCACGTCGTCGAAGCGCTCGCGCGACAGGCGCGCATAGGGCGCGGCCTGCGTGAAGCTGCGATACAGCGCGTCTTCCCGCCATTCGGCGCACGCGACCTCGGCGACGATCTGCTGCGCGAGCACGTCGAGCGGCGCTTCGGGAATCCGCAGCGTGTCGAGCTCGCCGCGCCGCACGCAGTCGAGCAGCGCCGCGCATTCGACGAGCTCGTCGCGCGACAGCGGGAAGAGGCGCCCCTTCGGCACGCCGCCGACGTGGTGCCCCGAGCGGCCGACGCGCTGCAGGAACGGCGCGATGCCGCGCGGCGAGCCGACCTGGCAGACCAGATCGACGTCGCCGATGTCGATCCCCAGCTCCAGCGACGCGGTCGCGACGAGCAGCTTCAGCTCGCCGCGCTTGAGCCGCTGTTCGGCGTCGAAGCGATGCTCTTTCGCGAGGCTGCCGTGATGCGCGGCGATCGCGTCCTTGCCGAGCCGGTCCGCGAGATGGCGCGCCATGCGCTCGGCGGTGCGCCGCGTGTTGACGAACACGAGCGTCGTGCGGTGCGCGGCGGCGAGCCCCGCGATCCGGTCGTACACCTGTTCCCACACGTCGGTTGCCATCACCGGTTCGAGCGGCACGTTCGGCAGCTCCAGCGCGAGATCGCGCTCGCGCGTGTGGCCCGTGTCGACCACCGTGCAGTCGCGCGGCGCGTCGGCGGGGCCGCCGACCAGGAAGCGCGCGACCGCGTCGATCGGCTTCTGCGTCGCCGACAGGCCGATGCGCGGCAGCGCGCGTCCGGTCAGCGCGTCGAGCCGTTCGAGCGACAGCGCGAGATGGCTGCCGCGCTTGCTGTTGGCGAGCGCATGGATCTCGTCGACGATCACCGAGCGCACGCTCGACAGCATCTGGCGGCCCGACGTCGACGACAGCAGCACGTACAGCGATTCCGGCGTCGTCACGAGGATGTGCGGCGCGCGCTTGCGCAGCGCCGCGCGCTCGGCCTGCGTGGTGTCGCCGGTGCGCACCGCGGTGCGGATCGCGGGCACCGGCAGGCCGAGCCGCGCGAGCGATTCGGCGATGCCGGCGAGCGGCGCGTCGAGGTTCACGTGGATGTCGTTCGACAGCGCCTTCAGCGGCGACACGTAGACGACGAGCGTCGCGTCCGGCAGCGTGCCGTCGTGCGCGAGCGCGTCGCGCACGAGTTCGTCGATCGCGCAGAGGAACGCGGTGAGCGTCTTGCCGGAACCGGTCGGCGCCGCGACGAGCGTCGAGCGGCCGGCCTTGATGTGCGGCCACGCGAGCGCCTGCGCGCCGGTCGGCGCGGCGAACGTGCGCTGGAACCAGGCGGCGACGGCGGGGTGGAACACGTCGAGCACGCTGGCGGCGGGGCGGGTGGCGGTGACGTCCATCGATGCGGCTAAATAGGGCTCAAGCCAGGGCTCAAGCCCGGCTCATGCGAAGTGCAAGCGCGCCGATGCCGCACGGCGCGCGCGAACCGTCAGTGTGCCAGACGCGGCGCGTGCGCGCCGGAAACCGCTACACGCGATGCAGCCACCCGAGCCAGTGCTGCAGCGCCGGCGCGCGCGTCCACACCGACTGCGCGAGCCACAGCGCGCCGCCCCACGCGGCGGCGACGACGATCAGGTCGCAGTGCCCGCTGTTCCACAGCTTGAGCGAATGCCGCCGCCAGATCCACGGCACGCCGAGCGGGTTGGGCCAGTCGGCGAGCAGGTGCATCAGGCCGCCGCACGCGAAGCCGAACAGCGGCGCGGCCCACAGCGGGTGCGGATGATGGGTGAGCGCATGCCACGCCAGCGCGAGCAGCGCGGCCCAGCCGACGCCCCAGTGCGTGACGGTGCGGTGCGTGATCCACAGGCGGCGCTTGCGGCTCCACCAGGCGATCTCGAGCCAGTCGGGCGCCGTGCCGCCGGCGACGCCGGCCGCGAATGCGGCGGGGATGCCGAGGTGCCAGGGGCCGGTCGCGCCGGCCTGCGCGACGAGCAATGCTGCGATCAGGCCGGCCGCGAAGCCGCTCGCATGATGTGCGTTGTGTGATGCCATATGGAAAGACGACGGAAAGACGAAGAAGAACGCGCGGCGCGAAAACGAGGGGGCGCTATCTTCGCAGATCGGCGCGCGTCGTGGGCGGTTGTCCGAAGAATTTCGCGCCGCGATGCGATGCGATGCGTGATGCAGTGCGTGATGCGGATTGCGGGCATTTCAGCGTGGCCGCCGTGTTTGACCCTTTTTGTCCCCCTATACTACGAAGCCGGTGCATGGCCGTCGGCGCGCCGGCGGCCATCAGCGGATCAGGTGCTTTTTCCAGCCTGAAGGAGATCGACATGGGAGACATGCAATGACTACGCTGAATCGCTTCAAATCGTCCGCCGTCGCGCTCGCGACGGTGGCCGGCATCGGCTTCCTGCCGAATGCGCCCGCCTATGCGAAGGGCCCGCAGCCCGCGATCCTGACGAGCTCGGCGGTCGCGGTCGCGGACAAGTACAGCGCGGATGCCGCGGAGCGGATCTTCAAGGAAGGCGGCAACGCGATCGACGCCGCGGTCGCGATCGCGTTCACGCTCGCCGTCACGTATCCGGAGGCCGGCAACATCGGCGGCGGCGGCTTCATGACCATCTACAAGGACGGCAAGCCGTACTTCCTCGACTATCGCGAGCGCGCACCGCTCGCGGCGACGAAGGACATGTATCTCGACAAGGACGGCAACGTCGTCAAGGGCATGAGCCTGTACGGCCCGCGCGCGGTCGGCGTGCCGGGCACGGTCGCGGGCATGTGGGAAGCGCAGAAGCGCTTCGGCAAGCTGAAGTGGCAGCAGGTGCTCGAACCGGCGATCCACTATGCGCGCGACGGCTTCGTCGTCGACGAGCAGCTCGCGCAGCGCGGCGTCGACGCATCGAAGGAGTTCGGCGGCAAGACCAACTTCGACAAGTACTTCGCCGGGATGAAGGCGGGCGCGAACTTCAAGCAGCCGGATCTCGCCGACGTGCTGACGCGAATCTCGAAGGGCGGCGCGAAGGGCTTCTATGAAGGCAAGACGGCCGAGCTGATCGCCGCGTCGATGAAGACCGGCGACGGCAACGGGCTGATCACGACCGAGGATCTCGCGCAATACCGCGCGACGTGGCGGCAGCCGGTCGAGGCGAGCTGGAACGGCTACCGGGTGATCACCGCGCCGCCGCCGAGCTCGGGCGGGATCGGGCTCGTGCAGCTGCTGAAGATGAAGGCGGACCGCAAGCAGGACTTCGAGGGCGTCGCGCTCAACTCGCCGCAGTACATCCACCTGATCGCGGAGATCGAGAAGCGCGTGTTCGCCGATCGCGCGCAATACCTGGGCGACCCCGACTTCTACAAGGTGCCCGTCTCGCGGCTGATCAGCGACGCATACATCTCGAAGCGCGCGGCCGAAGTGAATCCGAAGGAGCCGTCCGACACGAAGAGCGTGCAGCCGGGCCTCGGCACGGAGATGCCGGAGAAGGCGGAAACGACGCACTTCTCGGTGGTCGACAAGTGGGGCAATGCGGTGTCGAACACGTACACGATCAACGGCTATTTCGGCTCGGGCGTGATCGCCGACGGCACGGGCATCGTGCTGAACGACGAGATGGACGATTTCTCCGCGAAGCCGGGCGTCGCGAACATGTTCGGCGTGGTCGGCAGCGACGCGAACGCGATCGAGCCGAAGAAGCGCCCGCTGTCGTCGATGTCGCCGACGATCCTGACCCGGGACGGCAAGGTGTCGCTCGTGATCGGCACGCCGGGCGGCTCGCGGATCTTCACGTCGATCTTCCAGGTGATCAACAACATCTACGACTTCAAGATGCCGTTGAAGGAAGCGGTCGGCGCGATGCGCTTCCATCACCAGCTGCTGCCGCCGAACACGATCTTCTGGGAGCCGTACCACCCGATCGAGGGCGACCTCGCGAAGCAGATCGAGGCGCGCGGCTATACGCTGAAGGGGCAGGATTTCAGCGGCGACATCCAGGTGATCAAGATCGACGGCAAGACGCCCGAGGCAGTCGCCGATCCGCGCGGGCGCGGGGTGACGCGGGTGATTCACTGACCGCACGCATGCGCGTTCGCACAAGCGGACGCGCATGCGCTCGATGCCGCGGGGCGGTGCGCGCGGCTGCCGCGTGTGTGGTGTTTGCCGTGTTTGCCGCCCCGCACGCGTGCAGGCAGCCGGCGCCGCGCGCGTGCGCTCCGCGCGTCACGCCTTGCCTCCCGGGCGGGCCGCGACCACGAGGCACGCGGCGCACGCGACGCCGCCGCCCGCCGCGAGCATGACCGCCGATAGCCCGCTGCGGGCAAGGATCGACGCGCCGAGCATCGCGCCGATGCCGGATGCGCCGTTGAACACCGTCGTGTAGAGCGCCGACGCCGGTATCGCGGCCGCGCCGCCCGCGCGCAGCACCCACGTCTGGATGCCGACGAACAACGCGGAAATCGCGGCGCCCCACGCGAGCAGGCACGCCACCGCCGCAGCCGTCCCGGCGCGCGGCACGAGCCAGCCCAGCCCGATCAGCGCGGCGCACATGAACGCCAGCGCCATCACGATCACCGTCCTGAAATGACGGTCGATGGCAAGCCCCGTCAGCACGTTGCCCAGCAGGCCCGCCGCGCCGAATGCAAACAGCAGCAGCGCGACGGCGGCGGGCGCGACGCCCGGCATCTGCCGCAGATACGGCTCGATGAACGTGAACGCGCCGAAGTGGGCGGCGACCGTGAAGATCGCGACCGCATAGGCCATCCACAGCGCGCGATTGCGCAGCACCCCGGCAAGCGCCGCGCCGCCGACCGAGCCCTCGGCCCGGATCGTCGGCAACGCGGCGGCCATCAGCAGCGCCGTCAGCAGGCTCAGCCCGCTCAGCGCGCCGAACGCCACCCGCCAGTCCCAGTGCTGGCCGATCACGTTGACGATCGGCACGCCGAGCACGCTCGCGATCGAGATGCCGCCGAACACGACGGCGGTCGCGAGGCCGAGCCGGTCGCGCGGCGCGATCTGCGTGGCGAGCGCCGCGACCATCGCCCAGAACACGCCGTGCGCGAGCGCGCCGGCGATGCGCGCCAGCATCAGCGCCGGGAACGCGGGCGCGACGGCGGACACGCCGCTCGACGCCGCGAGCAGCAGCATCAGGCCGATCAGCAGCGGCTTGCGGGGAAAGTGATTCGGCAGCACGGCCGACAGCAGCGCGCTGCCCGCGCCGATCCACGCGTAGGCCGACACGATGAGGCCGACGGTTGCCGGACGTGCGTGCAGGTCGGCGGCGATCGACGACAGGAGCCCGATCGGCGCGAACTCCGTGACGACGATGGTGAAGGTGGCGACGGCGAGGACGGCGATCGCCAGCCAGCGGTGCAGCGGCGAGACCGCATCGCGCCGGGCCGGTGCAGTGCAGGTGGACATGACGGTAGGCTCCGTTGGGATGGATGGGGCGGACGAAGCGCGCTCAGGTGTTCCGGATGAACTGCGCGATCCGGTTGGCGACGGCCTGCGGCGCGTCTTCGAGGCAGTAGTGGCCGACGCCCGCGAGACGCTCGACGGACGCGGCCGGGAACAGCGCGGTGAAGAGCGGCAGGAAATGCTCGGCCGCGAGCGTGCGGTCGGCTTCTCCCCAGATCGCGAGCGCGGGCTTGTCGGCGATCGCGCGCACGGTCGCTTCGCCCGGCGCTTCGAAGCGGTGCGCGCCGGTGGCGAAGCCTTGCGCCCAGCCGATCGCGCCGAGGCAATCGGGCGGGCTCGCGAACGGCGCGCCGTAGGCGGCGAGCCAGTCGTCGGTGATGATCGCGGGGTTCTCGAAGCCGTTGAGCTTCAGCGTGCTCAGGATGTTGAAGCCGAGCTGCCCGAGCACGGCCGCGAGGCTGCCGTCCGCCGCCGCGCCGGCGATCCAGCGGAACCACGGTGAAGCGCGGCCGTTCGCCGTCACGCGCTCGACGAGGTCGGGCTGGCCGAACGGCGTCGGCGCATTGGCCGACACGATGCGGCGGATGCGGTGCGGATGGCGGGCGGCAAGCCCCATGCCGACCGGGCCGCCGAAATCGTGCATGACGAGCGTCACGCGGTCGAGGTCGAGCGCGAGGACGAGCCGCTCCAGATTGTCGATGTGGTCCTGCAGCCAGTAGCTGCGATCCGGCGGCGTCGCGCTTTTTCCGAACCCCATGTGATCCGGCACGACGACGCGGTGAGTGGGGCTCAGCACCGGGATCAGGTGGCGAAACAGATAGCCCCAGGTGGGCTCGCCGTGCAGGCACAGCACCGTCTCGCCGTCGCGTGGCCCTTCGTCCACGTAGTGCATCCGGAAACCCGGTGCGTCGTCGAAATGCGGGGCGAACGGAAAAGTGCCGCCGAACGTGGCGTCGGACCGGATCATCGGGCGCTCCTTTCGATAGTAGGGTGAGTGGAGAATGTGGTTTCAAGTTGAAACCGATTGACATCCTAGGCAAGGTGGTTTCAATTTGCAACCGTGAGAATTGTCAGGTCGTGCGGGATCGTCGGGCTGCACGGAGCGCTGCAATTGCCGCGATCACGCGTCACGCCACGTCGTTCGAAAGCAATTGATTTCCGGCTTGAAGGGTTTTATATTGCAACCGATTGCATGTACGGCAGGCAGGACGTATCGATGAACAGGCGAACCACTCACCAGGACTCTTCATGCGGCGTCGCGCGCCCGCTGGACGCGATCGGCGACTGGTGGTCGCTGCTGATCGTGCGCGACGCGTTCGACGGCCTGAGCCGGTTCGGCGAATTCCAGAAGAGCCTCGGCCTTGCGAAGAACATCCTGGCCGCCCGGCTGCGCAACCTGGTCGCGCACGGCATCCTGGATGCGGTGCCCGCGGCCGACGGCGGCGCGTACCAGCAATACGTGCTGACCGAGAAGGGACGCGGCCTGTTTCCGCTGCTCGTGGCGCTCCGGCAGTGGGGCGAGGATTTCTTCTTCGAGCCGGACGAGGCGCACGTGCTGCTGGTCGACCGGAAGAACGGCTTGCCCGTCAGGAGGCTGGAGCTGCGCGCGCAGGACGGGCGCGTGCTCGGGCCGGAAGACACGGTCGTGCTGCTGCCCCCGGCGGCGGACGCGCCGCCACGGGGCTGACGCCGCGCCCGTCACTCCACGCGCGCGCCGCCCGCCGCATTGCTCTGCAGGAAGCTGTCCACCGCCACCAGCGATTGCTCGTCGAGCGTCCCCAGCACGCTCTTCAGCTTCAGCTGCAGCTTGAGCGCGTCGAGATAGCTGTCGAACAGCTTCTGCCGGATGCCCGAGATGTCGCGGCGCAGGTTCAGCGTTTCGTAGGTCGTGCTGTACCCGACCTGATGCGCCTTCAGCGACGCGTCATACGCGAGCCGGGCGGCCTGCAGCGACTGCTGCAGCGCGCGGATGCGCGTGCCGATCGAGTCCAGCGCGGACAGCGCTTCGCGATGATCGGTGCTCAACTGCTCCTCGACCTCGCGCAGCCGGTTGCGATACTGCGCCGTCACATGCTCGGCCTCGACCTGCCGGTAGTACACGCTGCCGCCGGAGAAGATCGGGATCGTCACCTGCACGCCGACCGCGCTCTGGTGGAAGTCCGAGCGATCGGTCAGCCCGCGCAGGTTCGGGTTGAGCCCGCGCGAATACGACGCGAACAGGTCGACGGTCGGCAGGTGCTCCGCGCCGATGCGCTTCGCGGCGAGCCGCGCGACCTCGACATCGCGATACGCCTGCCGGTACGCCGGGTTGTCCTGCGGCGCGTAGTCGCCCGACGGAATGCGCGGCGACGTGCCGCGCAGCGCGAGGCGCGGCCAGCGCGCGAAATCGATCGTCGCGCCGAGCAGCGTTTCGTAGCGCGCGCGGCGCGCATCCACGTCGGTCTGCGCGAGCGCTTCGTCCGATTGCGCGAGACTGCGGCGCGCCTCGATCTCCGCAGTGTCGCCGATCGTCTTCATGCCCAGTTGCGCCATGCGGCGCGTATCGCTTTCGAGCCGCGTCAACGCGCTCACTTCGTCGTCGGCCGACTGCAGTTTCTCGCGCGCGCTCAGCAGGTCGAAGCACGCGTTCGCGACGCGCAGGATCAGGTCCTGCTTCGCGACTTCCAGCTTCTGCTTCGCCGATTCCTCGTATTCGGTCGCGCGGCGCATGTCGTACAGGTAGGGGAGGTTGAACAGCGCCTGCGTGACCTGCGCGGCGCCGTACGCGGCGTTATTCGAGCCGCTGACGTCGATGCCGAACAGGTTCGCGTGCGTGCCGTAGCGGCCCCATTCGAGCTGCGCGGTGGCCTGCGGCAGCATCAGCGCGCGCGCCTCGGGAAACTTCTGTCGCGCCGCGTCGTATTCGCTCTGCGCCTGCTGGTAGCGCGGATCGTGCGCGACCGCGTACTGGTACGCTGCGTCGAGGCAGAACGCCTGCGCGTTCGAGGTGCCGGCTACCACGATTACAGCGGCCAATGATAGCGTCGCGATTCGAATATTCCTCCTAAATCGATTTCTTGATAGGTAATTACCCGTATATCGAGAAATCGATGTGTGGCGCGCGCACCTCGTTTCAAACATGGCCGTCTCCGTTCTGTCCCCGTCCCGCAACGGATTGCGGCCGGATTTAAACGTTTAAAAAAAATAAAATTCAAACAGCGGAAATTTCGCTGAACTCGATGCGAGGGAAAGCACCTGCGTAAGAGTGTGTCCTCCATTGAATTGGAAGGCGCTCGCATGATAGCCTGAATTCGGCTGGTAATCGCAGTGATTATTACATTTAAAGTCGCTCGATGATTAAAAGCCGTTTTTATGTCAACGAAGGTTCTTTGCATCATCTTTATTTTTTACGAGGAGAGAATGATGAAGGTCATGACGACGGAACAGGTCAGGAACGTGCATGGCGGCGGCCCGATCAGCTCGCTGGGCAGCCTTGCGGTGGACGCTGCGCCGCTGGTGACGGCGCTCGGCCAGTTCCTGCCGAGCCTCGGCAATTACCTGCAGAACCCGAAGACTTTCAATAACACCGGCAAGTAATATCGCCGTGCGCGGGGAGGCGCCCCCCGCGCGATGCGTAATGGAGCAAGAAGTAAAAAATGCAGTCGCCGCGGAAATAATTACAGGGAATCATAATGCCTGATTTTCGTGCGGCGATTATCGGGAGGAAGGACTGCCGGGTATGAATGAAAGAATTCAAACGCGCGGTTGATTTCGATCTGCTGACGGTTTGAAGGCATTCCGAAAACATGATGAAGGCCACGAAAATGCGAGACATCACGGAAGATCAGGCCCGCCGGATTTGCGGCGGAGCGTCGTCGTACTCCAATTCAGCCGCCTATACGGTCGACCTGGTGAACCAGTCGATCGGTTCCACTCTGCAAGGGCTGATGTCCCAATACCAGGCCCGCGTCGTCGAGCAGTTCCGGATGTCGCTCGGCTCCGAACACTGAACGGGCGGCCCCGCCGTTCCGCCGCCGCAGCCGGCTCGCCCGGCTGCGCCCCTGCGTTTTGCGCGCGACGCGCCACGGGCCCGCCTCGACGGGCTCCGGCGCCGTGTCGCCGCGTTCTGCGACTGCCCGACCCATGCTTTTCAAACCGCGTAAAGTCCGTCCGATCCTGCAGGACGAGGTGACGGAGTGCGGCCTGGCCTGCCTCGCGATGATCGCGTCGTGGCACGGGCGCGAGACGACGTTGCGCACGCTGCGCAACCGCTATCCGGTCAGGATCGATTCCGGCCTGTCGTTTTTCGACCTGATGGAGATCTCGAACGATCTCGGCCTGCGCGCGCGCGGGCTGCAGTTCGACGCATCCGAGCTCGACGCGCTCAAGACGCCGTGCATCCTGCACTGGGGCATGAACCATTACGTCGTGCTGACGAAGGTCGGCTACGGCAGCGTGCACATCGTCGACCCGGCGCTCGGCGAGACGAAGCTGCCGCTCGCGCAGGCGCTCACGCACATCTCCGGCTACGCGCTCGAGCTGAACCCGGACATCGGCTTCACGCACGCGGGGCCGGCGGACCGCATCCGCCTGCGCGACTATCTCGAAGGGCTGACCGGCATCCGCAAGAGCCTCGCGATCGGCATCGCGGGCGGCGTGGCCGCGCAGCTCCTGCTGCTGCTCGGCCCGTCGTACGTGCAGCTGACGATCGACGAGGCGCTGAAGAAGACCGACGTCGACATCCTCACGCTGCTGACGATCGTGTTCGCGATCGTGTTCCTGTTCGACACGCTGTACGCGAACCTCGTCGGCAACATCAAGAGCTACCTGCGCAACATCGTGTCGCAGCAGCTGTCGTCGAACATGGTCGGCCATCTCGCGCGGCTGCCGATCGGCTACTACCTGTTCCACAACACCGGCGATTCGATCTCGCGCGTGTCGTCGGTGTCGGAGGTCGGGCGCTTTCTCGTCGACGGCCTCGTCGGCGGGCTGCTCAACATCGTCACCTGCGTACTGACGCTGGTGCTGATGCTGTATTACAGCCCGGTGCTGGCCGCCATCAGCGTCGCGGGGATGGTGCTGTTCGCGCTGAGCCGGCTCGCGATCCAGCCGCACCTGCAGGACGCGATGTCGCAGATCCTCACGCGCGGCGCGGAAGCCGACGCGCTGCTGATCGAGAACATCCGCTCCGCGCATTCGATCAAGCTGCTGTCGGCCGAGACCGCGCGCAGCAGCCTGTGGGTCAACGCGTTCACGCAGAAGCTGCAGGCGATGCGCCAGCAGGAGCGGCTGCAGCTGATGTTCGACGCGATCTCGAAGGGGATCGTGCACGTCGAGCAGCTCGTGATCGTCACCTACGGCGCATGGCTCGTGATGCACGGCAAGAGCACGATCGGCGTGATCTACGCGTTCATCCAGTACAAGAACCTGTTCGCGGACAAGTTCATCGATTCGATCCAGCTCTATGTGCGCCGCAAGGTCCTGCAGGTGCACATGGACCGCGTCGCGGACGTGCTGCAGACCGAAACCGAGGAGCCGGCGCCGGATGCGCCGGTGCGCCCGGTGGACGGCTTCGACGGTGCGCTGTCGATTCGCGGCCTGTCGTATACGCCGAAGGGCGGCAACCGGCCGATCCTGCGCGGCATCGATCTCGACGTGCCGGCCGGCGGCAAGATCGCGATCGTCGGGCGCACCGGCAGCGGCAAGACGACGCTGCTGAACCTGATCTGCGGGCTGGTGCGGCCCGAGCCCGGCACGCTGCGCGCGGGCGGCGCCGATCTCGCGGAAGTGAACCTGCGGCAATACCGCAAGCACCTGGCCGCGGTCACGCAGTCGGACCAGCTGTTTCGCGGCACGATCCGCGACAACATCACGAACTTCGCGCCCGCGCCGCGCCTCGGCGCGATGTTCGACGCCGCGAAGCTCGCGTGCATCCACGACGAGATCGAGCGGCTCGACCATCGCTATGACACGCCGCTCGGCGATACGCAGAAGTTCCTGTCGGCCGGGCAGATGCAGCGGCTGCTGATCGCGCGGGCGCTGTACTGCGAGCCGCGGCTCCTGATCCTCGACGAGTTCTCGTCGAACCTCGACCAGGCGACGACGCACGAGATCTGCCGCAACGTGCTGACGCTGCCGTGCACGATCGTGCTCGTCACGCACGACGCGTCGATCCTGTCGATGGTCGACCGGATCTACCAGATGCACGACGGCGTGCTGACCGACGCGACGGCCGCGTGGCATGCGCGCGAGGAGACGGCATGACGCTTGCGCGGCTGTTCCTGTTCAACGCGTTCTCGTACGCGTACCTGGTCCGGCGCACCGTGCGCGCGCTCGCGCTGCGCACGTCGCCCGCGCGCGGGCTGCGGCTGATGCGCTGGTGCTCGGCCGCGTGCCTGCGCTGCTTCCCGTCGATCCTCGAATCGATCGAGCGCGCGGTCGCGCACATGCTGAGCGGCCACCTGAACGACGATCCGCAGCGCGTGCGGCAGGTCGCGGCGGCAATCGTGCGCGAGCTGTTCGAGGCCGAGTTCGCGGGGCTCAAGCTGCGCACGCACAGCCTCGAATCGATGAAGGCGATGATCGACGCGATGGCGTGCGAAGGCGACGCGCAGCTGCGCGCGGCGCTTGCCCGCGGCGGCCCGCTGATGCTCGCGGGGCTGCATTTCGGCAACCTGATGCTGTTCGTCACGAAGCTGCGTTTCCTGCTGCCCGCCGATCGCAAGCTGATCGTGGTGCTGCACAAGGACGCGCCGGGCGCGTTCTTCGACGACGCGCTGCGGCTCGTTAGCGAATACGGCGCGGGGCAGTGCGAGCTGATCGACATCGAGGAGCGCGTGCAGTTGCGGCGGCTGCTGACGAGCCTGCGCCGCGAGCAGCCGGTGTTCCTGCTGTTCTCCGACCTGCACGGCAAGTTCGGCAAGACCAACCGCTGCCGGCTCGGCGGCCGCTGGGTGCGGATGGCGGGCGGCGGCGTGAAGCTCGCGGTCGAGCACGGCATTCCGGTGCTCGTCGCGTATGCGACCGGCGTGCCGTTTCGCGACCGCTGCACCGTGCATTTCGCCGAGCTGGAAACGCGCGCGCTCGCGCCGATGCTCGGCGCGCACGACGATGCGTCGCCGGTGCGCGCGACGCACCAGCGGATCGTCGACCGGCTCGAGCAGGCGCTCGTGCGCCAGCCCGAGCAATGGCATTTCTGGGAACACTTCACGCCTTACCTGATGCCGTCGCCGCTGCTCGATGCCGCCGCCCGCCGACATTCCTGACGCCCCCGACGAGCCGATTCCATGCCGATCTGGTATTCCGCCCTCCGAGAACAGAAGCCGTCGCGCAAGCTCGCGCGCGGCACGACGTTCGGCACCGTGATCAACGGCGTCGTCGACGTGCCGGTATCGATGCGGTTCCTCTGCTACCTGTCGCTCGCGATGTTCGCGATGTTCGTGACCGCGCTCGTCGAGCTGAGCTATGCGAACACCGAGAGCGTCGCCGGGATGCTGACGCCGCGCGCCGGCCTGATCGGCGTCGGCGCGCCGCCGGGCTGGGCGGTGCGCGAGGTGTACGTCGGCAAGGACCAGCACGTGAAGGCGGGGCAGCGGCTGCTGGCGGTGACGCGCGACACGAGCTTCGTCAGCCAGGCGAACAACGTGCAGGGGATGCGCGCGGCGCTCGCGCGCCAGCGCGTCGAGGTCACGCAGCAGATCGACGCCGCGCGGCTCGAATACCGGTCGTCGGTGCAGCAGATCAACCAGCAGATCGCGGCGCAGGGCGAGAGCCGCGCGCTGATCGACCGGCAGATCCAGGACCAGAAGCGCATCGTCGGCGAATACGGCGAGCGGCGCGACCGCGTGAAGCAGCTGCTCGACGAGCAGGTGGTGACGCTCGAGCAGTACAACCAGGTGAACACGCAGTACCTGCAGGCGAGCCAGGCCTACCAGGATCTGCTGCTGCGGCGCGCGGAGCTCGCGAAGAACGCGATGAAGCTGCGCGGCGACCTGGACACGATGCAGAGCAAGTACGACGGCGCGAACGCCGAGCTGAAGATCAAGCAGGAGGAGCTGAACTCGAAGGAATACAACATCGACGAGAACGTCGACCAGGTGCTGTATGCGCCGGCGGACGGGCAGATCGTCCGGCTCGACGTCGTGCAGGGCGGCGTGATCGACCCGGCCGGCACGCGCGTCGTCGAGATCCTGCCGGCGAAGGCCGACGGGCTGATCGCCGAGGTGTACATCCCGTCGTCGAAGGCCGGCTTCGTCAAGCCGGGGCAGGACGTGAAGGTCGCGTATGCGAGCTATCCGGTCGAGAAGTTCGGCACGTACCGCGGCAAGGTGCTGTCGATCTCGCCGGTCGCGTTCTCCGCAAAGGAGTTGAACCTGCCCGGCGACGCCGCCGCGCCGCAGACCTACTTCAAGACCTGGGTCGAGCTTGCCGACCGCACGCCGTCGTTCGAAGGCAAGGCGCTCGCGCTGAAGGCCGGGATGATGCTGAAGGCCGACGTCGTGCTCGAGCGGCGCAGCCTGCTCGAATGGCTGTTCGAGCCGCTGTACCGGATGCGCCAGCGCATCTTCGGCGCGCCGGCCTGACCCGATGGCGAGCCGCGACACGTGCATCCGGCGCCGCCGGCGCCAGGGCTGGGCGCGTCCGCTGTCGTGCTGGCTCGGCGCGACATTGTTCGCGTGCGGGGCGGCCGCGCACGCCGCGCCGCTGCCCGACGGCGGCGACACGCGCTGGCAGGCGGGCGCGGACGGCATCGGGTTCTGGCCGGGCGGCGATGCGGACGGGTTCGATGCGTCGTCATGGCGCACGGACGACGCGCCCACGCGCACGGACGGCGGCGCAGCCGCTCCGGGCGGGCCGCCGCCCGCGCCGCTGAGCGCGGGCGCGATCACGCTCGGCCGGCGCGCCGCGCTGCCTGGCCGCCGCGCTTGCGGCCTGGCGCGGGACGACGGCGCGGACGGCATCGGCTTCGACGTCGACGTGACGGACGCCGGCGCCTGCGGGGCGGCGGTGGCTGCGGCGCGCGACGATGCGCGTGCGCCGCAGCCGGCCGGCGTCGTGCACGCGGACCGGATGCCGTACGAGCTGCGCCCGATCGATCCGTCGCGGCTGCCGGACCTGCCCGCCGCGCAGGCGCCGTCGCTGATGGAGCAGCTGACCGGCGACGACCGCAACATGGTCGGCCTCGGCTGGCACTTCGTCGCGACGACCGGCCGCTCGACACCCGTCACGACGCACACCGATGCGCTCGGGCTCTACAGTTTCGAAAACCGCGGCTCGAGCCTGTCGCTCAGCAACACGAACACGCTGGCGTTCACGTTCACGCATTTCTTCAGCGAAAACTGGGCGACCGAACTCGACGGGGGCATTCCGCCGGTGCTGACGCTGCGCGGGCACGGCAGCATCGGGCTGCCGCTCGACCGGATCTTTCCGGGCGCCAAGGGGCGGCTGCCGCTGATCGATCTCGCCAATCCGGACAGCAATCCGCTCGCGACGACGCGCGCGTGGCTCGCCTCCGTCGTGTTCAAGTACTACCTCGGCGAGCGCGACGACCGGTTCCGGCCGTTCGCGGGCCTCGGCGTCAGCTATACGCGGTTCACGAACACCAACCTGAATCCGGTGTTCCAGCGCAAGCTCGCGTCGCTCGGCGGGCTGCTCGGGGCGGGCGCGGACGTCGGCAGCCTGCAGGGGCTGCTGCTCGATCCCGCGTGGTTCCAGCGGGTGTGGAACGCCGGCGGCGACCTGCTGCTGTCGGGCCGCACCAATGTATCGGCGAAGGTGAAGAGCGTCTGGGAGCCCGTGTTCATGCTGGGCGCGAGCTATCAGGTCACGCGCCGCCTCTGGATCACGGGGATGGTCACGTACATTCCGCTGCGCACGAAGATCACGCTGGACATCAGCCAGCAGAACCGGACGCTCGCGTCGAATACGTTCGACATTTCGGCGAATCCGGTGCTGGCGACCGTGCTGCTCAATTTCCGCTTCTGAGCGGGCGGCGCCACGCCGCGTGCTGACATGTGGCTTTCATCATTCTGGCGCGCCCGCCTGCGATAATGGTGCGGATACGCTGCGTCACTGAAGGAGGCCCCATGAGCGACAACGACAGCCGCATCGAGATGGAATCGATCGAGGCGCGCCAGCGCAGGCTCGAGGAAGATCTCGTCGATGCGTACGACGAGGAACTCGAGATGGAACTCGACGATCGTCGCTTCGACGACGACGACATGCTGTTCTCGCCGGAGCGGCGCGAGGCGCGCAAGCAGTATTTCCGCGAACTGTTCCGGCTGCAGGGCGAGCTGGTCAAGCTGCAGGACTGGGTCGTGAACACCGGGCACCGGCTCGTCGTGATCTTCGAGGGGCGCGACGCGGCGGGCAAGGGCGGCGCGATCAAGCGCATCACGCAGCGCCTGAATCCGCGCGTATGCCGCGTGGCGGCGCTGCCCGCGCCCAGCAACCGCGAGCGCACGCAATGGTATTTCCAGCGCTACGTCGCGCACTTGCCGGCCGGCGGCGAGATCGTGCTGTTCGACCGCAGCTGGTACAACCGGGCGGGCGTCGAGCGGGTGATGAATTTCTGCAGCGACGACGAGTACGAGGAGTTTTTCCGTTCGGTGCCGGAATTCGAGAAGATGCTGGTGCGCAGCGGCATCCAGATCGTGAAGTACTGGTTTTCGATCACCGATCCCGAGCAGGAGCGCCGCTTCCAGAACCGCATCGAAGATCCGCTCAAGCAGTGGAAGCTGAGCCCGATGGACCTGGAAAGCCGGCGCCGCTGGGAGGCGTACACGGCCGCGAAGGAGGAGATGCTCCAGCGCACGCACATTCCCGAGGCGCCCTGGTGGGTCGTGCAGGCGGTCGACAAGAAGCGCGCGCGGCTGAACTGCATCCACCATCTGCTGAGCCAGGTGCCGTACCACGAAGTCCCGCGCTCGCCGATCGACCTGCCGCAGCGCGAGCATCACGAGGATTACATCCGCCGGCCGGTGCCGGAGGACATGATCGTGCCCGACGTCTATTGAATGGATCGCGGCGCCGGGCCGCGCGCGCCGCTTCGCGCGGCGCGGCCGTTACTCCCGGATCAGGAACGCGGCCCGGTCGCGCCCGACGATCCACGACGGCGCGCGCCCGCGCCCGCTCCACGTCGCGCCGGTCACCGGGTCGCGGTATTTGGGGCCGACCGTGAACAGCTTCGCGCGGTCGCTGTAGCCTTGCCCGAAGATTTCCCGCGCGGTCAGCGCGTAGCTCGTGACCAATTGGCGCGCCTGCGTCAGCGCGTCGTTGCGCTCGTCGCGGCGAGCCGCCTTGATCCGCTTGTCGAGTTCCGCAAGCTGGGCTTGCAGTTTTTGAATGGTCTGCATGCGTCGTTTTTCCGTCGCTGAGATTTGATTATTGATGACGCTTCATGCGGATCCCCGCCCGTTGGCGTGCCCGGCCAGGCGCGCCAGTCCGGCTGGCCGGCGAAACGTTTGCGCGGCGACGATCCGGAAAACGGGATGAGATTAAATATCTACAAGTAATTTTTCTATGGGACTTTTCCGAAATTTCGGGAAAATCGACTGAATTACCCGGTTTGATGCCGATTGTCGCGGTGCGGAGGGGGGCGACAGGACGTACAGGCGGGATGTAGGGCGGAGCGAGGGGGGCGCGGCGGCGGCGCCCGTGCTCACAGTTCGGGAAAACCCGAGCGGCCTTGCGTGAGGTCGAACAGGGTGGTGCGCGCGTCGGCCTCGGCGGTGACGGGCAGGCGGATCACGAGGCGCACGGTCATTCCGTATGCGCTGTCGGCCAGTTCGTAGCCGGCCTGCTCGATCCAGCGGCGCACGCGCGCTTCATCCGGATAGCCGATTTCGATCGCGAGCTGCGTGCGGCGGATGCGTTCGACGCGCTCGGCGTCGAGCAGCGCCGACGCGATCGCATCCGTGTAAGCGCGCACGAGCCCGCCCGCGCCGAGCTTGACGCCGCCGTAGTAGCGCACGACCGCGCCCAGCACGCCGTCGAGATCATGGTGACGCAGCACCTCGAGGATCGGCCGGCCCGCGGTGCCGGACGGCTCGCCGTCGTCCGACATGCCCGACTGGCCGCCGGCGAGCAGCGCCCAGCAGACGTGCGTCGCGGTCGGGTGTTCGTCGCGCAGGCGCTGCAGCGCCTGCATGGCGGCGTCGCGGTCTTCGACGGGGATGGCGTGCGCGATGAAGCGGCTCTTGCGGATTTCGAGCTCGCGGCTGTAGGTGGTGGCGAGTGAGTAGGTCATGTCCTGTATGCCGGGAAACCACCGGACGGATTCAGCGGCATCGGTACGCAAGCGTGCGGGCAGCGGGTGGCGGCGCGCGGTGCGTCGGTCGAAAGAGGGTGATTTTACCGCGACGCGCGTCATGCGCGTTTCGTCTGCAACGGAGTCGGTCGACGGACAAACGAGGTCGGCTTCGGCGTGCCCGATTGTTGCCGTCCAGCCGGCGTGGCCGGTCGCTGGATCAAGTGGCCGGCATACGCGCTTGCCGATTCGCATTTTCCCCCTGAAGATAGCGTCCCATGAATCTTCAAGACACCCCTCGACCTTCGCCTTCAGCTCAATGGAATGATCGTTGGCTCATCACTCTGCTGACGGTGTTCACGCTGCTGATTCCCACGCTGGCGAGCCTGTTCGTCGTTGTCCTCTTCGGGGCAGCGGGCGTCGGTATCGACGCCCAGATGAGCGAGGGCAATCCGTACCTTGCCGGCATCTGGCTCTTCGGATTTCCGTTGCTCGGTGGACTGAGTGCCTGCGTATATTTCGGCTATCGGGCGCTATGTCATGCAAAGCGTCGACGCACTGCGATCGGCATTCTGCTGTTGTTCGTGAGTCTGCCCGTCATGCTGCCGTTGCTCGTCCAGATGTATAGCGGGGTTCGGCAACGCGCCGCGGAGGAGCGGTCGGCAAGGATCGATCACGTGCGGGAAGCACTCCAGCGCGACGATGCCGCGGGCTATATCGCAGCCAGGAACGCATGCGGTGACACGTGCTTGTCGACCGGGCAAACCGAGGCAGACTGGATCAATGAAGCGATCGATCGCCGCGCGTGGCACGTCCTTGCGGTCCAACTGCAGCAGACGTCGCCGGAGCGGCGCCAGCGATTGCTTCGCATGGCGGGAGGCCGCAGCTATGCAGGCTCGACGGGACTGGTCGAGACGCTGCTGAGCCATGGCGCCAGTGCCGACGGCATGGCGCTGGCCAATGCCGTGTACTACTGTCGAGCCGGCATGACACAACGACTCCTCGAACATGGCGCGGCGCCTCGAGGCCGGTATACCGGTCGTGATGAAAGCGGACCATGGGATCGGTACTATGAGGACAAGCGAGGCTTCAACGACAGCCATGACCCGCGGTTCTCGCTGCTCTCGCTCGCGGCCATCATGCACTGCGAGCCGGTGATTTCCGCAATGTTGTTGAAGCATGGCGCAGATCCGAATGATATTGAACCGGTTCTGCTGCGCTTGCGAACAGCGATCGATCATGACGATCCGTCGGCATACGAAGCAGCTTGGCATGAGTGCGCGCAGTTGGACTATTGCGCATCGCTCGGTTGGAGGCTGGTGCCTATTGGCGGCGGATGGAATGATTCGTCACCGGAAACCGCGTGGGTAGACGAGGCGATCAGGGCGAAGGCATGGCGCATCGTCGCCATGCAAGTCAAGCGCCTGTCGTCGCATGATCGCGATACGCTGCTGTCGGCCGCTCCGTCCTACTATCCGGGAAAGCCGCAGTTGGTCACGTTGCTGCAGGCAAACGGCGCGAAACAAAACGGCACCCAGTGGGGCGCGGATGAGAGCGTCGACGGGGGAGGGCCCTATCAATAACGTGGCCGCGTGGGTGACGTCGATGTCGAATCTCAAGCGGCAACCGATCGTGGCTCCAATCATCCGGTGAATCCTGGGTCTACAATCGGAGCCACGCTTGCCCTATCGTGGCGCCTTTCACGAACACCTGAGAGGATTCCCGCCGTGACCGTCACCGAAACAACGTCGCCATCCGCGCGTACCCGCATCCGCCGCATCGCCAAACTCGGCCGCTATGACCGCGCGACGCTCCACGCGATCGTCGACGCGGCGTATGTGTGCCACGTCGCATTCGCCGACGAACACGGCGTGCACTGCATTCCGACCGCATGCTGGCGTGACGGCGATCATCTTTACATCCACGGCTCGAACGGCAGCCGCATGCTGAAGCTGGCGACCGACGGCGCGCAGGTTTGCGTGACGATCACGCATCTGGACGGACTGGTGCTCGCGCGGTCCGCATTCGAGCATTCGATGAACTATCGCTCGGCCGTGATCTACGGCGCATTCGACGCAGTGGAAGGCGAGGCCAAGGCCGCGGTGCTCGATACGTTCCTGGAGCGGCTTGCGCCCGGTCGTTCACGCGAGGTGCGCCCCGGTGACGCGAACGAGCTTGCCGCGACCACGGTGCTGCGCATCCCGCTGGAAGAGGCCGCGTGCAAGGTCCGCGCGGGCGGACCGGAGGACGGCGAAGACGACCTGTCGTTGCCGGTATGGGCGGGTGTACTGCCGCTGGCGTTGCAACCGCAGGCGCCGGTCGTCGATGCTGCGCCGACGGGGACGCCGGAGTATGTGAAGCAGTGGAGCGCGCACGCGTAACCGCTTTCGTTGAAGCAAGGCTTAGGAGCGGACGCTCAACGCCCGCATATGGCAGCGTTCTCGAACTGCAACTCGCTCATGAAACATATGGCCGCGCCCACCGACCATCGCTGAGCGCCCGCGCCTAAGCCGCATCGGAAAAAGCAAGAATACCGGTTGGCGCTTTCCCGACCAATCAGACGAGAACGAAAACGCAGGCTGGAAAAACCGGGGCGCTCAGGGCAATCGGATGAACTGCCGCAAATGGAGAACGGCGACGCGGTGGGCGTCACGGGCGCGCGGCCGGCATCGGCATCGGATGCAGTCGCCGGGCGCGCGCGTGCCGCTTAATCGTGCCCCGCGACCGCGTGCGGCACGTACGGCGCGTCGAGCGCCGCGAGTTCCTCGGCGCTCAGTTCGAGCGACAGCGCCGCGACCGCGTCATCGAGATGCCGGGCCTTCGACGCCCCGATGATCGGCGCGGTCACCCCGGACTTCTGCAGCAGCCACGCGAGCGCCACCTGCGCGCGCGGCACGTTGCGCGCACGCGCGATCGTCGCGACGGCTTCGACGACCGCGCGATCGCTGTCGGCATACGCGTCGTAAAGCGTCTTGCCGTAAACGTCGCTCTGCAGCCGCTCGCTCGACTCATCCCAGTCGCGCGTGAGCCGGCCGCGCGCGAGCGGGCTCCACGGCAGCACCGCGATGCCCTGGTCGGCGCACAGCGGCAGCATCTCGCGCTCTTCCTCGCGATACAGCAGGTTCAGGTGATCCTGCATGCTGACGAACTGCGTCCAGCCGTTCAGTTTCGACGTGTAGAGCGCCTTGCTGAACTGCCACGCGTGCATCGACGACGCGCCGATATAGCGCGCCTTGCCGGCCTTCACGACGTCGTGCAGCGCTTCGAGCGTCTCCTCGATCGGCGTGTGATAGTCCCAGCGATGGATCTGGTACAGATCGACGTAATCGGTGCCGAGACGCTTGAGGCTCTGGTCGATCTCGGTGAGGATGGCCTTGCGCGACAGGCCCGCGCCATTCGGGCCGGGGCGCATGCGGTAGAACACCTTGGTCGCGATCACGACGTCGTCGCGCTTCGCGAAGTCGCGCAGCGCGCGGCCGACGATCTCTTCGGACGTGCCGTCCGAATACATGTTGGCGGTGTCGAAGAAGTTGATGCCGGCGTCGAGCGCCTGGCGGATGAAGGGACGGCTCGCGGCTTCGTCGAGCGTCCACGGATGCGTGCCCCGTTCGGGCACGCCGTAAGTCATGCAGCCGAGACACAGACGCGAAACCTGCAGCCCTGTGGAACCGAGCCTGACATATTCCATTGCTGATGCTCCTTGCGATTTTCCGGTTGGACGTTCGCCGCGCGCGCACGCGCGGCGAACCCTCGCAAGTGTATTACCGCACGCGAAAACGCGTCGGGCGTCGATACGTCGGGCGTCGCTGCGTCGGGCGCTCAGCTCCCTTGCAGCCGGATGTCGCGCGACGACGCGCCGACGAACACCGTCCCGCCCGGCACGTAGCGCCAGCCGTTGCGCGAGGCGTCCCACACGCTCTGCATCCGCGGCGGGACGGTGATGCGTACGCGCCGCGCTTCACCCGGGTTCAGGTCGATCTTCTCCCAGCCGACCAGCCGGCGCGGCGGCTCATCCTTGTACGGCACGCCGACGTACACCTGAGGCACGTCCGCGCCGGCCACTGGCCCGTCGTTGCGCACGGTGAACGACACGCCGAGCGAGCCGTCTCGCTGCCGCGACACGGACAAGCCCGAGTACGAGAAGTGCGTGTACGACAGGCCGTAGCCGAACTCGAACATCGGCTTGATGTTGTTCGCGTCGTACCAGCGATAGCCCATGTTCAGCCGTTCCGCGTAAACGGGATCGTTGTCGAATGCGCCGCCCGCTTTCCAGGTCGGCGTGTCCTGGTCGCGCGCGGGGAACGTGACGGGCAGCCTGCCGGACGGGTTGACCTTGCCGAACAGCACGTTCGCGATCGCGTTGCCGCCGCCTTCGCCCGGGTACCACGCCTCGACGATCGCGGCGACGCGGTCCTTCCACGGCATCAGCACCGGATTGCCGCTCTGGACCACGACGACCGTATGCGGATTCGCGCGCGCGACGGCGTCGACGAGCGCGTCCTGGTTCGACGGATTCGCGAGGCCGAGGCTCTGCAGGTCGCCGAAGTCTTCGCCGGCCGGCTGCGCGACCACGACGATCGCGACGTCGGAGCGAGCGGCGAGCGCGGCGGCCTGGTCGATCTCCTGCTGCGTGTACGCACGGAACGGCGCCTGCTGGTCGCTGTTGCCCGCGAACGTGACCTGCGCGGCGGGCGCGAGCGCGCGAATCGCCGCGACGATCGGCACGTCGACCTTCGTCCAAGGGTTGCGCCACCAGCTGCAGCCGGCCGATGCGCCGAACGCGAGACCGCCGCAGCCCGCGAACGAACCCGTGACCGGGTCGCGCGTGTTGCCGGAGCCGCCGCCCGACAGCACTGCCGCATCGGCATGGCCGCCGATCACCGCGATCCGCGCGAGCGCGGCGGCGGCGAGCGGCAACTGGTTGCCGTCGTTCTTCAGCAGGACGATCGACCGTTCGGCGGCCGCCTGCGCGAACCGGCCGGCGGCCGCGAAGTCGATCGCGCCGCCGCCCTTGGGCGGGTCGTCCATCACGCCGGTGCGGATCATCACGAACAGCTTGCGCCGCACCATGTCGTCGAGCCGCGCCGTCGACACCGAGCCGTTCGCGATCGCCTGCTTGACCGCCGCGGGCGTGAGGAACACGCTCGGCCCGACGTCTTCCTCTTCGTCGAGCCCCGCGTTGATCGCCTTCGCGGTGCTGTGCGTCGCGCCCCAGTCGGACTGCACCTGGCCCTGGAAGCCCCATTCGTTTTTCAGCACGTCGTTCAGCAGGTGCGCGTTCTCGCACGCGTAGTCGCCGTTCAGCCGGTTGTAGCTGCACATCACGCTGCCGGGCTGCGCGCGTTTCGCGGCGATCTCGAACGGCAGCAGGTAGAGCTCGCGCAGCGTGCGCTCGTCGATCTGGCTGTTGCCGCCCATCCGGCCGTGTTCCTGCTCGTTGCCGGCGTAATGCTTGATGGTCGCGATGACCTTGTGCCGCTGCGTCGCGAGCGTGCGTTCCGCGAGCAGCTCGCCGGCAAGCAGCGGATCCTCGCCGAGATACTCGAACAGCCGGCCGCCGCGCGGCTCGCGCGCGAGGTTGGTGCCGCCGCCGAGGCCCATCCCGAATCCTTGCGCGCGCAACTGGATCGCGACCTGCGCACCGTAGTCGTACGCGAGGCGGCGATCCCAGCTCGCGGCGACGGCGAGCGTCGCCGGGAAGGTCGTGCTCGCCTGCGACGTGCTGCCCGAGCCCGTCGCCGAATCGACCATGTTCAGGTCGGGGATGCCGAGGCGCGGCACGCCCTGGATGTAGCCGGCGCCGCCGCCGGGCACCTTCGACATTTCGTACTGCGAGTGAATGAAGCGGAGTTTCTCGTCGAGCGTCATCTTGCGCACGAGCGCATCCGCGCGCCGGTGCGCGGCGCTCGACGCGAACGTGTCGACGCTGTCGGATGCGTTGCCGAAATCGGCCGCGCCGGCGCAGGCGCTGCCGCAGAAAGCCGCCGCCAGTGCGGTGGCTGCCCAGAAAGTTGCCCCCATGTTGCTGTCTCCATGATCGTGATGCCGGTTGTTCGGGTGAGGTCAGGAGCTGCGCGCGTCCGGTGGAATCGCACCGGATGCTTCCGGCCGGCGATGCAGGGTGGCTTCCGTGTCGGCATGCCGGGCCGGGCAGGGGATCGGGACGGCCGGTTAGGCGCGGCCGGTCGGGCACGAGGTCGGTCGCGTGCCGCCGGATCGGGTGTAGCGATCCTCTGCAGCGACCAATGGTATGAATGTAGTTTGACTACAGCATCGGTGTTTATACCGATACGTCCGATTTTTTGTGCGGCCGCCGTGTGCAGCACCGAAGAAGCAGTCAACGTTCCCGGTTGGGCGTCGCGCGCGGCGTAAGAAGTACCGGCGCGACGTGGCGTATCGCGCGGTCGCCGAGTCCTGGACGAGCGTGCGCAGCGCCGTCTGGTGCGCCACGGCTTTGGTGCGCCGGTCGCGCGGTCTTCCGCATTGGCGAACGCGAGGTCGCCCGAGCCGCCGGTCGGGCCGTCGGCGACGCGCGCGACCGCATGGCGCGCGCGGTAGTCGTCGAGCGGCGCATCGATCATGCGGACGGCGCCCCAGCAGCGCGCAGGTGCGGCGATGTGCTATGCCCGAACGCGCTTGTGCGGTCGAGCGGATGGATCGCGCGCCGCACATACTGACGGCACGGCAAACCGCATCCCGCTCGCCGCGGGATGCCGGCGGCGTGCGGTCACGTCGCCGCCATCGGGGCAGGCACGGTCATGTCAACGTCGATTCGGGAACGGGAAGGGGCGCATGAGGCGCCGGAGGCGCGCACCGCAGCGAATGAACGCCGTTCGGCATTAAAGCGTCCGGCGGCGCATCGCAACGCCGGGCGCATTCCAATTCATTGGCAGTCCATGACAATGAGATCGGAAGCCGGCGCGGACGATGCGCAGGGCCGTCAACCCGACGGCGCCGATGCGTCGGCATGCGGTGCGCCGGGAGTAGTCTCCTTCGGCTGCGCATCCGGCGCGACGGGCATGCTGGACGGCGCAATGGCGTGCTGAATCGTCGGCACGACCATCGTCGGAAAGAGGGCCGCGAGCGCGACCCAGATGATGACGCCGAAAACCATGGCTGCCTCCCGCGTGTCGAGCAAAGGACCTGCGCAAAAAGCACTCGCGCGCTCGTTCGCACGAACCGCGCGAGCGATCTGTCCCGTTCGTCCCACTCTACGGCGCAGCTCTATGCAGGGGATTGATCGATCTCAAGCCGCCGTGCGTCAGACGATTGCGCTTCGCCTGTCATCGGGTTGACGATTGACGGTCAGACTTCCGTCAAACGAGGTTCCTACACTTGCAAGGGCAAGGACGCGCGAGCGCGACGACGAAACTCGCGCGTCGGCACCGGAGCCGACGATGGCATGCAACGATGAAGACGAGCGCGAACTGCGGCATGTCGCGGCGATGATCGACGAGCTGTCCCGCGTCGATGTCCGCGACCGGCCGGTCGCCGCGACCTCGGTGATGCACCCCGCGTATTGGCGCGCGCGCCTCGACGCGATCCGTGCGCGGGTGCGTGCGGGCAGCCGGGCGGCAACGCTGGCGCAGATGCTGGGCGATCGTCTCGACGAACTGGACCGCAGGCAATGGCGTGACGGTGCGAGCGGAAAGCGCAAACGTTAGCGTGCCTGATGCGGTCGCATGCACGACTTGCGAAATGCAGCGCGATCGTCGAATGCGGGGTGAAACCTGTGCGGCGACAAGCATATCGTCGGCCATTCCGATGTCGTGGAAAGCACTCACTGTTCCGCGGAAATCATTCCCGTCAAACTGCGCAGCACGGTTCGCGCCGTCACTTTCGTGCCAGAAGGCGCGGCGCGACATTCGTCACGAGGAGCTCGTCAAGATGCTGACCCCGCACGAATTTTCCACGCTGCTGCTGGTCGCGTACGCACCGCAGCATGTCGATTGCTTCAGTCCCGATTTCGATGCGCTCGTCGCGCAGTCGTTCGTCGAACTCGTTTCCGATGCGCCGGGCGAAGCGCCGCATCCGGCGCTGACGGCGCAGGGCTGCGGCCTGCTGGCGCGCATCGGCGTCGACACGTCCCGCCATCCGTCGACGGGCGTGCAGGGCGCAAGCCGCGAAGTCCGGCGGCTTGCCGCACGCAGCGCAGCACGCCAATGCGAAACGATTTCGCGTCGGTCCCCGCTTTTTGCGAACGAGGCCCGTTCCCGCGTCGCGTGAGGTCGGTCAACACGCGCCCGCGCATTGGGTTTATGCTGCGTCGGAAGCGTCCGGCGATGCTTGCGATCGGACGCCGAAGCGGACACGCGGAACCCGAACAAGGAGAACGACGATGGCGCTCGACGAACGCGAATGGCAAACCCTGCATCGACGGTTGACCGAGAGCGAGCAGACGCTGCGTGCGGAGATTCGCGCGAGCGAGCACCAGCGCGCGTCGGAGTCGTATGCGGACCTGGCCGGCGCGGCGCCCGACGAGGGCGACGAAGCAAACGCCGATCTGTTCGTCGACGTCGATCATGCGCTGATCGGCATGAAGCTGGCGGAGTTGCGCGCGGTCGCGCGCGCATTGCAGCGGATGCGTGACGGCAGCTACGGCGATTGCGTGGACTGCGACGCGCCCGTCGACTACGAACGCCTGCTCGCGCGGCCGACCGCGGAGCGCTGCGCCTATTGCCAGAAGCTGCACGAACGGCGCTACGCGACGGGCACACGCGCGTCGCTCTGACGCCATGCCTCGTTCACGCGCCGGCGCACGGCGGCGCAACCGGGGGACGCGATGCGGGAAGTCGGCTATCTGGCGATCGGCGGCGGGGTCGCGTGCGCGACGGCCGTGCAGACGCTGCGCCGTGAAGACGACGCGGCCACCATCACGATGCTGTGCGGCGAGCCGGTGCCGCCGTATCGCCGTCCGCCGCTCACGAAACTGCCGGATGTCGGCGATGGCGCGACCGGCATCATCCTGCACGACGCGGTGTTCTACGAGCAGCAGCGGATCGCGCTGCTGCTCGGCGCGCGCGCGACGCACGTCGATCGGCATGCGCGCATCGTGCGCACCGATACACAGGGCGAATTCCACTACGGAAAGCTGCTGATCGCGACCGGCACGTCGCCGTGTTTGCCGTCGCTGCCGGGCCTCGAGCTCGGCGGCGTGCATTGCCTGCATACGCTGGCCGATATGCTGGCGCTGCGACGCGAAGCCGAGCGCGCGCAGCGGGTCGTGATCCTGGGCGCGGGCTTCATCGGCGTCGAGGTCGCCGCGACGCTGCAGGCGCGCGGCGTGCACGTGACGCTGATCGAGCGCGAGCCGGACGTGATGCCGATGCTGCAGGCGCCCGTGCTGTCGCGCTTCTTCGCGGCGTGCTGCGCGGCGCGCGGCATCGCGGTGCGAACCGGCTGCGAGTTGCGCGCGCTGATCGGCGAAGGCCGCGTCGAAGCGGCGCTGACGAGCGACGGCGCGACCTTGCCGTGCGACCTCGCGCTCATTGCGATCGGCGTGACGCCGAACTGCGATTTTCTCGCGGACAGCGGCCTGCCGATCGGCGACGGCATCGAAGTCGACGCGTTCCTGCGCAGCGCCGATCCGCACATCTACGCGGCGGGGGACGTCGCGAATTTTCCCGATCCGGTGTTCGGCGCGCGGCGCCGCATCGAGCACTGGGACAACGCGATGCGGCAGGGCAGGATCGCCGCGCACAACATGGCCGGGCGGCCGGTGCCGTATCGCGACGTGTCGATCTTCTTCGGCGACGTGTTCGGCCTGACCTACAACTTTCTCGGCGACCTGCGCGGCGCGACGGAGACGATCGAGCGCGGCACGCTCGGCGACGGCCCGTATGCGCTGCTGTACCTGAAGGGCGACGCGCTGTGCGCCGCGTTCGCGGTCGGGCAGCCGCCCGCGAGCATCGCGTCGCTGGCCGATGCGATCTCGATGCGGCTCGACCTGAAGGCGGAGCGTGTGCGCCTGCAGGATGTCCGTTTCCAGCTCGACCGGCTGCCGGTGCAGACGCTGCTGATCCTGCAGGGCGGCGGCGCGCTCGGCGCGTTCGAATGCGGCGCCGTGCGGGCGCTCGACGAGCACGGCATCCGGCCGGACGTGGTGTCGGCCGTGTCGATCGGCGCGTTCAACGGCGCGATCATCGCGAGCCATCCGAAGGCGCCGTCGCGCGCGCTCGACGCGTTCTGGCGCGAGCTGGCGATTCCGCTGCCGTCGACGGGCGACCCGCGCTGGCACCAGATGCTGGTGTCAGCCTACGTGTTGTGGTTCGGGGTGCCCAATTTCCTTGAGCCGCGCTGGTGGAATCCGCTGAGCGGCCTCGACTGGCTCTACGGCCGCGGGACGAGCCTGTACGACGCGCGTCCGATCGTGAAGCTGATCGAAAAGTATGTTGATTTCGCTGGGCTCGGTTCGAGCCCGACGCGCCTCTTGATCAGCGCGGTCGACGTGAAGAGCGGCGAGCCGCGCATTTTCGACAGCTACGTCGACCGGCTGACGCCCGAGCATCTGCTGGCGAGCGGCAGCCTGCCGCCTGGCATCCCGTGGACGAAGCTCGACGGGCATGCGTACTGGGACGGCGGCATCGTCAGCAATTCGCCGCTCGACCTGATCGTCGAGCGCTGCGGCCGGATCGGCGGGCGGATCTTCATCGTCGACCTGTTCAGCGGCAGCAAGCGGATGCCGGAAAACCTCGTCGAGGTGATGCTGCGGCGCGAGGAGATCAGCTACATGGACCGCGTGCGCAGCGACCTGCGTTTCGAGGAGTACGCGAACGACTTCAGCGATCTCGTCGGCAACATCATGACGCACGTCGATGAGCCGGCCGCCAGCGCGATCCGGCAAATGCCGCTCTACATCCGGCTGATGGGCAACCGCGCGCCGATCCGCGTCGAGCGGATCGCGCTGCAGCGCACCGGGCCGGTGTCGTTCGTCACCGACTACGATTTTTCCGCCACGACGATCGCCGAGCTGCAGGCGCGCGGCCATGCGGCCGCGATCAAGGCGCTGGCCGATCGCGACGCGGCGTGACGGCGAGGCGCACGAATCGATCCCGGTAATGCAATCGCGCTGCCGCGGTCCATACTGAAGGTGTCGTGCCGGACGCCGTGCGGACCGATCGTCGCGCCGTCGGCCGGCGGGCGTCGCCGCCCGCGTTCCGGCACGACCGTTGCATGTCGCGGGCCGGTGCACGCCGACAACGGTCAGCGCACGTGCGTTCGGCCGGCCTTCTGCACGGACGGCGCCGCGGGCGTAGGATGGGATCGGGCCGCCCGGCGCTGGTCGCCATCGCGCCGGGCGGGCAGGCGCCGCCGCATGGCGCGCGGCGCGATCCACGTGGAAGGAGCCGCGCCGATCATGTCGATCCACAATGCCGAGTGTGCGGCGGTCTTCGCCGAGATTGCCGACATGCTCGAAATCCAGGGTGCCAATCCGTTCCGGGTGCGTGCGTACCGCAACGCCGCGCGCACGATCGCCGACTATGGCCGCGACATCCCGACGATGCTCGCGCACGGCGACGACCTTGGCCGGATTCCGTCGATCGGCGCCGACCTCGCGTCGAAGCTGCGCGAGATCGCCGCGACAGGCACCTGCGAGCTGCAGCAGACGCTGCGCCATGCGCTGCCGGCCGCGGTCGTCGAGCTGCTCGACGTGCCGGGGCTCGGCGCGAAACGCGTGAAGGCGCTGCATGAAGGGCTGCATGTCGATACGCTCGAACAACTGAAGGCCGCAGCGAAAACCGGACGCGTGCGCGAATTGCCGGGCTTCGGCGCGAAATCCGAAGCGCACCTGCTCGAAGCGATCGACGCGCGCCTCACTCACGCGCAGCAGCGTTTCCTGCTGCCGTTCGCCGAACAGTGCCTGACGCCGCTGCTCGAACGCCTGCGCGCAGTGCCGGGCGTCGGCGACACGGTGCCGGCCGGCAGCTTCCGGCGCCGGCGCGAGACCGTCGGCGACCTCGACATCCTCGTCACCACACGCGATCCGGCCGCGGTCACCGACGCATTCGTCGGCTACGAGGAAGTCGAGCGCGTGCTCGCGAGCGGCGCGACGCGTTCGAGCGTCGTGTTGCACAGCGGCATCCAGGTCGACCTGCGCGTCGTAGAAGCGGACGCATTCGGCGCGGCACTCGTCTACTTCACGGGGTCGAAGGCGCACAACATCGCGCTGCGCCGCATCGCGCAGGCAGGCGGCCTGAAGATCAACGAGTACGGCGTGTTCCGCGACGACGAACGGATCGCCGGTTCGACCGAAGCATCGGTCTACGAATCGATCGGGCTGCGCTGGGTGCCGCCCGAGCTGCGCGAGGATCGCGGCGAGATCGATGCGTCGCGCGTCGGCCGCCTGCCGGCGCTGGTCGAGCGCGGGCAATTGCGCGGCGACCTGCATGCGCATGCAGGCCCATCGGACGGCAAGGACGGCCAGGACGGCCAGGACGGCTTGCGGGCGATGGCGGAGGCCGCGCGCGCGCGCGGGCTCTCGTATCTGGCGATCACCGATCCGGCGCCACGGCCCGGCTCGCGCGGCGGCGACGGCGAGCGGCTCGCGCGGCGGCTCGACGACATCGACCGCGTCAACGCGTCGTACGACGATTTCGTGCTGCTGAAGGGCGTCGAAGCCGGGATTCTCGAAGACGGCAGCCTCGACGTGCCGGACGACATGCTCGGCCGGCTCGATCTCGTCGTCGGCGTGGTGCGCGACGCGCTCGACTTGCCGCGCGCCGCGCAGACCAGCCGCGTGCTGCGCGCGATGGACCATCCGCATTTCACGATCCTCGCGCATCCGACCGGCCGCGTGCTCGGCGAGACCGACGGGTGCGACCTCGACGTGCCGCGCGTGATCGAGCATGCGCACGCGCGGGGCTGCTTCCTCGAACTCGATGCGCAGCCGCAGCGGCTCGACCTCGCGGACATCTGGTGCCGCGAGGCCGCACGCGCCGGCGTGCTGGTGTCGATCGGCTCGGACGCGCAGCGCGCCGACGAGCTGGACGATCTCGGGCTGGGCGTCGATCAGGCGCGGCGCGGCTGGCTGACGCGGGCCGACGTGCTCAACACGCGCACGCTCGCGCAGTTGCGGCCGCTGCTCGCGCGCACGATGGGCGCGGGCCGCGCATCGGCGCCGCGTCGCGCGAAGGGGGGCTGATGGCTGACGGCGACAGCGTGCTGCTGACCGATCTCTACGAACTCACGATGTTGCAGGCGTACTTCGACGCCGCGATGAACGACGTCGCGAGCTTCGAGTTCTTCGTGCGCGCGCTGCCGCCGCAGCGCAACTTCCTGATGGCGGCGGGGCTCGCGCCCGTGCTCGACTACCTGGAGCGGGCGCGCTTCACCGACGCCGACCTCGCGGGTCTCGCGCGGACCGGGCGCTTTCGCGCCGACTTTCTCGCGTCGCTCGCGGACTGGCGGTTCACCGGCACGGTGCACGCGATGCCCGAAGGCACGGTGTGCTTCGCCGACGAGCCGCTGCTGCGGATCACCGCGCCGCTGCGCGAGGCGCAGCTCGTCGAAAGCCGCGTGATGAACCTGCTGCACTACGCGACGCTCGCGGCCAGCAAGGCGGCGCGCTCGGTGCTCGCGGCGCCCGGGAGCCTGCTCGTCGATTTCGGGCTGCGCCGTGCGCACGGCGCGGAGGCGGGCCTGCTGTCCGCACGGGCGAGCTACCTGGCAGGCTTTTCCGGAACGGCGACGGTGCTGGCCGGAATCGCGTACGGCATTCCGACGTTCGGCACGATGGCGCATTCGTATGTGCAGGCGCACGGCGACGAGGCGCAGGCGTTCGCGCATTTCGCGCGCTCGCAGCCGGACAACGCGGTGCTGCTGATCGATACCTACGACGTGGAGCAGGCCGCGCAGACGGTCGTGGCGACCGCGCGCATGCTGGCGCCGGAGGGGATCGCGATCAAGGGCGTGCGTCTCGACAGCGGCGATCTCGTGATGCACGCGCGGCGCGTGCGCGAGATTCTCGACCGCGGCGGTCTCGCGAAGGTGACGATCTTCGCGAGCGGCAACCTCGACGAATACGGGCTGCAGGACTTGCTGGCGCGCGGCGCGCCGATCGACGGCTTCGGCATCGGCACGCGGATGAACACGTCGTCCGATGCGCCGTCGCTCGACTGCGCGTACAAGCTCGTCGAATACGCAGGCGTGCCGCGCCGCAAGCGCTCGGAAGGCAAGGCGACGTGGCCGGGCCGCAAGCAGGTGTTCCGGCGGCTCGCCGCGAATGGGCGGATCGACGCCGACTGCCTGGCGCTGGACGGCGACGCGCAGCCGGGCGTCGCGCTGCTGCAGCCGGTCATGATCGACGGGGCGCGGCTCGCGTCGCCGTCGCTCGACGCAAGCCGCGCGCATGCGGCCAGCCAGCTCGCGACGCTGCCCGGGCGCACGCGTGCGCTGACGGCGGCGGAGCCGGTTGCCGTCGACATATCGGCGGGGCTGGCGGCGCTCGTGAAGCGGATGGACGACGGCGCTGCGTGACGGCGCGCGTCCGGGGCGCCCACGCGCGGGCCGGGGTCACACCAGCATGCCCTCCGCGGGCACATAAGGCAGCCCGAGCGCGCGGGCAACCGCTTCGTAGGTGATCTGTCCGTCGCACACGTTCAGGCCGGCGCGCAGGTGCGCATCGTCGGCCATCGCGTGTTTCCAGCCCTTGTCGGCGAGCGCGAGCGCATGGCCGATCGTCGCGTTGACGAGCGCGAACGTCGACGTGCGCGCAACCGCGCCGGGCATGTTCGCGACGCAATAGTGGACGACGCCGTCGACCACGTAGGTCGGCTTCGCATGCGTGGTCGCATGCGACGTCTCGAAGCAGCCGCCCTGGTCGATCGCGACATCGACCACCACCGCGCCGGCGCGCATCCGCGCGATCATGTCGCGCGTCACGAGCCGCGGCGCCGAGGCGCCCGGCACGAGCACGGCGCCGATCACGACGTCCGCGTCGCACACCGATTCCTCGATCGTCTGCGCGTTCGAGCAGACCGTCGCGATCCGGTTGCCGAACACCAGGTCGAGCTGCCGCAGGCGGCCGACGTTGTTGTCGAGCACCGTGACCCGCGCGCCCATGCCGACCGCCATCTGCAGCGCGCCCGTGCCGACCACGCCCGCGCCGAGCACGACGACGTGTGCGGCCGGCACGCCGGGCACGCCCGCCATGAGCAGGCCCATCCCGCCGCGCGGGCTCTCGAGATGGGTTGCCGCGACCTGGATCGACATGCGTCCGGCGACCTCGCTCATCGGCGCGAGCAGCGGCAGGCCGCCGCCGGGGCCGGTCACGGTCTCGTATGCGATGCACACCGCGCCGGACTTGACGAGCGCCGCCGCCTGTTCCGGATCGGGCGCGAGATGCAGGTACGTATAGAGGATCTGGCCGCGCCGCAGCATCGCGCATTCGGCCGGCTGAGGCTCCTTGACCTTGATGATCATGTCGGCCTGCGCGAACACGTCGGCCGCGCTGTCGCACAGCGTCGCGCCGGCCGCCGCATAGTGTTCGTCGTACAGCCCGATCGCCGTGCCTGCGTTGCGCTGCACCAGGACCCGATGCCCATGACGGGTCAGTTCGCGGGTGCCGGCCGGCGTGAGCCCGACGCGGTATTCGTGGTTCTTGATCTCCTTCGGCACTCCGATCAGCATGGGTCACCTCCACGGGCCTTCGTTATCTGTGTTCCGCGGCGGCCCGGGCGGGCGGCCGTGTTCGTCCGCGCGCACGGCGATGCGTGCGCGTCGGCGTGTCCTGTCGCGGCGGCCTTATGCGGTCTTCGCGATCGGGTCCGCCCGTTCCGCCGGCGCCGCGTGCTCGGGGCGCGGTTCCGCGGGCTGGATGCCCGCGCCGAACCATGGCACGTCGGCCGCGAGCGACTCGGCATAGCGTGCCCAGCCGCGCGGATTGCCGGCGAACAGCTTCGCGCAGACCGGCGCGGCGAGCGCGTCGCGATCGAGCTGCGCATCGAGCAGCAACTGCGGCCACAGGCAGAACGCGTGCAGCACGGCGCTCGCGAATTCGCGCACCGTCATGTGATCGAACACGTGTTCGAGCAGCGGCAGGTCGGCAAGCATCGGCCGCGTCTCGATCAGCGCACCGATGGCGGCGTCGTCGCGTTCGCTTTCGAGCAGGCAACTGAGCGTACGCATCACGCTGCCGAGATGCAGCAGCAGCGCGCGGCGTTCGAGGGCTTCATTCATTGAACGGTTCCTCCGGCAGGGAGGTGTGAGCGGTTTCGCGTTCATCCCTCGACTGCAGTCCTGGAATAAAAGGGTAGTAGCGCATGGATGGAAGTCAAGCGGCGGGCGCGCATGAACGCAGCGGCGCGGAGGCCGGCAACGCAGCGAGCGGTTTTTGCTGCTGCGCAGCGGAAGGCTCGCGCATGGCCGGGTGTCGATCATGGCGCGCGGCCGCGGCGGAAGGCCGGTGCGAAGCGGCGTCGGCCATGGCCGGGCCCGCGACCGGACGCCGCAATGCGCGGCGCGCGCGATTTCGGTATCGTCATACGCTTCGCGGCATGCGCACCGCGCGCCGGATCGAGGGCCGGCGAATCACCCGGATACAAGGAGACGGATTCACCATGACCGCTGCGTATTTCATCGTGCCGACGTTGTGCGCGATCGCGCTGATCCACGTCTATTGGGCATGCGGCGGCCGAGTGGGCAAGGGGGCGGCGATTCCCGAACTCGACGGCGAGCCGGTGCTGCGGCCGAGTGCCGCCGGCACGTTCGCGGTGGCGGCGGCGCTGCTCGCCGGCGCCGGGGTGATCGCCGCGCGGGCCGGCTGGCTGGGGGCGAGCCCGCATGCGAGCGCGGTCGCGTTCGCGACCGTTGCGCTCGCACTGATCTTCGCGGTGCGGGCGATCGGCGACTTCCGCTACGTGGGTTTCTTCAAGCACATTCGCGGATCACGGTTCGCCCGGATGGATACGCTGTGCTATTCGCCGCTGTGCGCGGCGTTGTCGCTGTCGATCGCATCGATGTTCTGGATGCGCTGACCGTTGCGGCGCGTGCAGTCTGCCGCGGTGCGGCAGCGGCGTTCATCCGGCATGACGCGGCGCGCGGCCGCGCAGGCGGTTCAGGCGGCGGGCGTGTCGAGCGGCGACAGGAACTCGGCAGGCCCGCGTCGGTGAGCCACACGTCGTTCTCGGCCACGAAGAACCTGAAGCCGCGCGCGTGCATGCGCTGCGCGTCGATCGCCAGCACCACCGGCTTGCCGTAGCGCGTGCCGACCGCGATGGCCGTCGTCACGTCCCGGGACAGATGAACGTGATGGCGCGCGCCGGCCTTCAGCCCCTGTTCGCGAATGGCGTCGAGAAAGCGCGTGGCGGTGCCGTGATAGAGCACGTCGGGCGGGCGCTGCTCCGCGTATTGCCGCTGCACGGCCGGCGTCGAGTGGCCTTGCACCGCACGAATGCGCCGGCCGTCAGCCCGCAATTTTCCTCATCTTTACGCCCCCGCATCTGAAGCGTTGCGATTGTTGCATTTTTCGACCCAATGAGTTGCGTCAAAACACTTTCAAATGGAACCGGTTCCATTTATGATTCGCGGAGCGTCGATTCGGGCCGTCGAGCGGGGCGCGTTTATCGGTTCTTACCGGCTTTGCCTTCGCCGGAACCGGCGACTAGATTGAAATGGCCATGACGACGATCGGGCAGATCCGGCCCGGCAGGCGCGCATTTGTCTGACGATAAGGCTCGCAAGAGGCTTGACCGCTTTGGAGTCCGATGGAACGGCGGCCGTTGCGCATTGCGCGAATCCGCCGGCGTCACCGAGGTAATTCGCAACACGAAATAAAAAGGGCGGCAGGGCGTATCGCGTCCCGGCGCGGCCCGGCCGTCGCGCGCGGCACCGACTGTTTGCACGCGTTCGAAGCGCTGTCCCCAACATCATCAACCGACCATGTCCACGCCACCCGACAAACCCAATTCGCGCCGTCACTTTCTGCGCTCGTCGGTCGCGCTCGTGCCGATCGCGTCGCTCGCCGGCTGCGACCTGCGGCCGTCGTCGGCCACCACGACCACGGCCGGCGGCGCGACTGCCGCATCGGCCGACGCCGCGCCGACACCGTACAAACCGACTTTCTTCGACGCCAGGGAGTGGGCGTTCGTCCAGGCGGCCGTCGACCGGCTGATTCCGGCCGATGCCGAAGGCCCCGGCGCGCTCGAGGCCGGCGTGCCCGAGTTCATCGACCGTCAGATGGAAACGCCATACGCGCACGGCGCGCTGTGGTACATGCAGGGGCCGTTCCAGCAGGGCGTGCCGGAGCTCGGCTACCAACTGAAGCTCGTGCCGCGCGACATCTATCGGCTCGGTATCGCGGCGGTCGACCGCTATTGCACGAAGGCCCACGGCAAGCCGTTCGCCGATCTCGACGCGGCGACGCGCGACGCGGTGCTCGGCGCGCTCGAAAAGGGCAGCGCGCAGATCGACGACGTGCCGCCCGCGGTGTTCTTCGGACAATTGCTGCAGAACACGCGCGAAGGCTACTTCTGCGATCCGGTCCACGGCGGCAATCGCGGGATGGCCGCGTGGAAGATGATCGGCTTCCCCGGCGCGCGGGCCGACTTCATGGATTTCGTCAACCAGAACGGCAAGCCCTATCCGTACGGGCCGGTTTCGATCAATGGGGAGCGTACCTGATGGCCGCAGAGAAGAAGCCGCATGTCGACGCGGTCATCGTCGGCTTCGGCTGGACCGGCGCGATTCTCGCGAAGGAACTGACCGAAGCGGGACTGAAAGTGGTCGCGCTCGAGCGCGGCGAGTATCGCGACACGTATCCGGACGGCGCGTATCCGAACACGATCGACGAGCTGACCTACAACGTCCGCAAGAAGCTGTTCCTCGACCTGTCGAAGACCACCGTGTCGATCCGCCACGGTGTGCAGGACACGGCGCTGCCGTATCGCCAGCTCGCGGCGTTCCTGCCGGGCGAGGGCGTCGGCGGCGCTGGGCTGCACTGGTCCGGCGTGCACTTTCGCATCGCGCCGGAAGAGCTGCGGCTGCGCAGCCACTACGAAGAGCGCTACGGCAAGAAGTTCATCCCCGCAGGGATGACGATCCAGGACACGGGCGTCAGCTACGACGAGCTGGAGCCGCACTTCGATTTCGCCGAGAAGGTGTTCGGCACGTCGGGGCAGGCGTACAAGGTCGACGGCCGGGTGGTCGGCGACGGCAACGTATTCGACGCGCACCGCAGCGACCACTTCCCGCTGCCCGCGCAGCTCAACACGTATTCGGCGCAGCGCTTCTTCGACGCGGCGAAATCGCTCGGGCTGCATCCGTACCGGCTGCCGTCGGCGAACACGTCGGGTCCGTACACGAACCCGTACGGCGTGCAGATGGGCCCGTGCAACTTCTGCGGCTACTGCAGCGGCTACGCGTGCTACATGTACTCGAAGGCGTCGCCGAACCTGAACATCCTGCCCGCGCTGAAGCAGGTGCCGCACTTCGAGCTGCGCTCGAAGTGCCACGTGCTGCGCGTCGATCTCGACGACACGAAGAAGCGCGCGACGGGTGTCACCTACGTCGACCCGGCCGGCCGTGAAGTACACCAGCCGGCCGATCTCGTGATCCTCGCCGCGTTCCAGTATCACAACGTGCACCTGCTGCTGCTGTCGGGCATCGGCAAGCCGTACGACCCGATCTCGGGCGAAGGCGTCGTGGGCCGCAATTTTGCGTACCAGAACCTGTCGACGATCAAGGCGTTCTTCGACAAGGACACCTACACGAACCCGTTCATCGGCGCGGGCGGTAACGGCGTCGCGGTCGACGACTTCAACGCGGACAACTTCGACCACGGCCCGCTCGGCTTCGTCGGCGGCTCGCCGCTGTGGGTGAACCAGGCCGGCGTGAAGCCGATCAGCGGCATCGCGACGCCGCCCGGCACGCCCTCGTGGGGCGCCGCGTGGAAGAAGGCGGTCAAGGACAACTACGCGCACACGGTCTCGATGGACGCGCACGGCACGAACATGTCGTACCGCGACGTGTATCTCGACCTCGATCCGACCTACCGCGACTCGTATGGCCAGCCGCTGTTGCGGATGACGTTCGACTGGAAGGACAACGACATCAGGATGGCGCAGTACGTGACCGGCCGGATGAAGAAGATCGCCGAGGCGATGGGGCCGAAGGCGATCGGCGTGTCGACGCGCGAGTTCGGCAAGCACTTCGATTCGCGCCAGTACCAGACGACCCACCTGGTCGGCGGCGCGGTGATGGGCACCGATCCGAAGACGAGCGTGCTGAATCGCTATCTGCAGAGCTGGGACGTGCACAACGTGTTCGTGATGGGGGCGTCGGCGCTGCCGCAGGGCATCGGCTACAACCCGACCGGGATCATCGCGGCGCTGGCCTACTGGTCGGCGCGCGCGATCCGCGAGCAATACCTGAAAAACCCCGCCCCGCTGGTGAGCGCATGAAGAGAACGACGACAGACAACGCCGCGCGCCGCACGGCGCGCGCGCTGGCGACCGGCGCGGCGTGGCTGGCCTTCTGCCTGGCGAGCGGGGCGGCCGTCGCGCAACCGGCGGCCGCGCCTGCGGCGGCTGCTTCGGCGGCGCGATCCGCGGATGCGCTCGTCGCGCGCGGCGCATACCTGGCCCGCGCCGGGGACTGCGTCGCGTGCCACACCGCGAGCGGCGGCAAGCCGTTCGCGGGCGGGCTGAAGTTCGACACGCCGATCGGCGCGATCTATTCGACCAACATCACGCCCGACCCGAAGACGGGCCTCGGCGGCTGGACACTCGAAGAGTTCGACCGCGCGCTTCGCTCGGGCGTGCGCAGGAACGGCGACACGCTGTATCCGGCGATGCCGTTCCCGTCATACGCGCGCCTCACCGACGACGACGTGAAGGCGCTCTACGCGTACTTCATGCACGGCGTCGCGCCCGTGCAGCAGGAGAACCGCGCGGTCGACATCGTGTGGCCGCTGTCGATGCGCTGGCCGCTCGGCTTCTGGCGCAAGCTGTTCGCGCCGGCGCCGAAGCCGTTCGAGGCGGCGCCGTACCCCGATCCGGTCCTCGCGCGCGGCGCATACCTCGTGCAGGGGCTCGGCCACTGCGGCGCGTGCCACACGCCGCGCGCGCCGACGATGCAGGAGCGCGGGCTGACCGACGCGGACGGCCCGGACTTCCTCGCCGGCGGCGCGGCGATCGACGGCTGGGTGCCGACGAGCCTGCGCGGCGAGCCGCGCACGGGGCTCGGCACGTGGACGGAATCTGAGATCGTGCAGTTCCTGAAGACCGGCCGCACGCCGCGCAGCGCCGCATTCGGCGGGATGACGGACGTGGTCGGCCACAGCATGCAGCACATGACCGACGACGACCTGACCGCGATCGCGCGCTACCTGAAGAAGCTGCCGCCGAAGGTGCAGGGCGAGACGCCTTACGCCTACGACGCCGCAGCCGCCAACGCGCTGCAGGCCGGCGACGCGGGCAAGCCGGGCGCGGCGGTCTACCGCGACAACTGCATGGCCTGCCACCGCAGCGACGGTCGCGGCTACACGCGCGTGTTCCCGGCGCTCGGCGGCAACCCGGTCGTGCAGGGCAGCGATCCGACCTCGCTGATCCACGTCGTGCTGGAAGGCAGCGCGCTGCAGGGCACGCACACCGCGCCGTCGACCTTCACGATGCCGCCGTTCGGCTGGCGGCTGTCGGACCAGGAAGTCGCGGACGTCGCGAACTTCGTGCGCACGAGCTGGGGCAATACCGGCTCGCCGATCTCGGCCGCGCAGGTCGCGAAGGTGCGCAAGACGACGCCGGGCACGCGGCCGGAGCCGCCGCCGGGCGCGCGCTATCCGCAAGCCGCGCGCTGAGCGGGCACCGGCGACGGGCCGTGGCGCCGGCCGCGTCCGTCGCGTCCGCGGCCGGCGGCATGCCGAATCACCGCGGATTTCCTCTCCGATTTCCCGACATTCCCCGGCGTCGCGCCGTCGCCCGTGAATTTTTCGCGGCGGCGCGCCATTTTCCCCACCTCATCCCTTATCCTTGAACCTTACTAAACGGTTACACATACGAGGGAGAGGGGATGCCACATGACGTCAGCCTGATTGCTTTGCTCGCGGCCGGTTTCGGTCTCGCGATGGTGTTCGGTTATCTCGCGTCGCTGCTGAAGATGCCGCCGCTGGTCGGCTATCTGCTTGCCGGGATCGTGATCGGCCCCGGCACGCCGGGCTTCGTCGGCGATCTGTCGCTCGCGCAGCAGCTCGCCGAGGTCGGCGTGATGCTGCTGATGTTCGGGGTCGGGCTGCATTTCTCGCTCGGCGACCTGCTCGCGGTGCGCAAGATCGCGCTGCCGGGCGCGATCGTGCAGATTTCGGTGGCCACGGCGCTCGGCGGCGGGCTCGCGCTGCTGTGGGGCTGGAGCTTCGGCGCGGCGCTCGTGTTCGGTCTCGCGTTGTCGGTCGCGAGCACGGTCGTGCTGCTGCGCGCGCTGGAGGGCCGGGGGCTCGTCGAGTCCGTGAACGGGCGCATCGCGGTCGGCTGGCTGGTCGTCGAGGATCTCGTGATGGTGCTCGTGCTCGTGCTGCTGCCGCCCGTCGCCGGGCTGCTCGGCGGCACGCCGCCCGGCGACGCGCATGCGGGCGGCGGCAGCGTATGGAGCACGCTCGGCGTCACGATGCTGAAGGTCGCCGCGTTCATCGCGCTGATGCTCGTGGTCGGCAAGCGGGTGTTTCCGCGCATCCTGTGGCTCGTCGCCCGCACGGGCTCGCGCGAGCTGTTCACGCTGTGCATGATTGCCGCGGCGGTCGGCATCGCGTTCGGCGCGGCGAAGCTGTTCGACGTGTCGTTCGCGCTCGGCGCGTTCTTCGCCGGGATGATGATGCGCGAATCCGAGTTCAGCCGGCGCGCGGCAGACGAGACGCTGCCGCTGCGCGACGCGTTCTCCGTGCTGTTCTTCATTTCGGTCGGCATGCTGTTCGACCCGCAGGTGCTGCTCGACGAGCCGCTGCACGTGATCGAGGTCGCGGCGATCGTGCTGGTGGGCAAGACGCTCGCGGCGGTCGCGCTGGTGCTCGCGTTCCGCTATCCGCTCAATACCGCGCTGACGGTCGGCGCGGGGCTTGCGCAGATCGGCGAGTTCTCGTTCATCCTGGCCGGTCTCGGCCGCGCGCTCGGGCTGCTGTCGGCGGAAGGGCAGAGCCTGATCCTCGCGGTCGCGCTGATCTCGATCGCGCTGAATACGCTCCTGTTCGCGATGATCGATCCGGCGCTCGCATGGATACGCCGGCATTCGGCGTTCGCGCGGCGGCTCGAGGCGCGCGACGATCCGCTCGCCGCGCTGCCGATGTCCACGCCGCAGACGCACCTGACCGGGCAAGTCGTGATCGTCGGCTACGGCAAGGTCGGCGCGCGGATCGCGCAGGCGCTCGACGAGCGCGGGATCGCCTGCGTGGTGGTCGAGCAGAATCGCGAGATCGTCGAGAAGCTGCGCGCCGACGGCGTCGCGGCGGTGTCGGGCGATGCGATCGAGCCGATCGTGCTCGTGCAGGCGCACATCGCGCGCGCGGGGATGCTGGTCGTCACGCTGCCGGACGTGTTCGACGTGCGGCAGATCGTCGAGATCTCGCGCACGCTCAATCCGTCGCTCGAGGTCGCGCTGTGCACGAACAGCGGCGACGAAGCGGCGCTGCTCGCGAGCGAGGGCGTCGGCACGGTGTTCATGGGCGAGACGGAGCTCGCTCGCGGGATGACCGAGCACGTGCTCGGCCGGATGACGAAGCCGGCCGCGGCCGCGCATGCGCATTGACGGCGGGCGGCGGCCCGCTTCCTAGTAGAACGTGTCGAGCGTCAGCTCCTGCGCCATCACGCGATTGCCGGCCAGCAGGCCGCCGTCGACCGGCAGCGCCACGCCCGTGATGATCCGCGCGGCCGGCGAGCACAGGAACAGCGCGGCCTGCGCGACGTCGTCGGGCGTCGCGAAGTCGTCGAGCGGATACCACTTCCTCAATTGCTCGAATACCTGCGGGTTGCGCCGCACGCGCGCTTCCCATGCGGGCGTCTTCACGGTGCCGGGCAGCACGACATTCGCACGCACGCCGTCGCGGCCGAACTCGATCGCGAGCGACTTCGCATAGCTGATCAGCCCGGCCTTCGCGGCGCTGTACGCGGGGTGGCCGAGCGCGTGGACGCCGTTCACCGAGCCGATGATCGCGATCGCGCCGCGCCGGCGCGCGCGCATGCCGGGCAGCACGGCCTCGACGCTCACGTAGGTCGTGGTCAGGTTCGCGTCGAGATCGGTGCGCCATGACGCGGGCGTGGTTTCGCGCAGCGTCGCCGACGCGGCGGTGCCCGCGTTCGCGACGAGCACGTCGACGGCCGGATGCGCTTCGAGCAGCGCGCACAGCCGCTCGGGATCGCCCAGGTCGTCGACGACCGCAATCGCGCGCGGCTCGCCGAGCGCATCGACGAAGCGGTCGAGCGCCGAGCGGTCCCGATCGAGCGCGAGCACGCGGTCGCCGGCGGCGAGGAAGGTCCGGCACAGCGCCTGGCCGATGCCGCCCGCGGCGCCCGTGACGAGGGTGGTGCGTGTCATGTCGACTCCTTGCGATGTGTTCACAGGCCGAGCGCCGCGCGCGCCTGCTTCTCGTTGTCGCGCGTGATCAGCGTGCCGGACGTCAGCACGAGCGGCGGCGGCGCCTGGTTTCTCGTGATCCAGTCATACATATTGACCGACGTATCGTAGCCGTGCTGTCGCGGGTTCAGCAGGATCGATCCGTAGAAGCCGGTCGGCTTCGGTTTCGCGAACTCGTTCAGCGCGACCTGGCTGCCGTTGATGCCGACCGCGACCATCGCATCAGCGCCGATTCCGCGCCCTTCGGCCGCGCGCACCGCGCCGACCGTCGTGTCGTCGTTCGAGCCGAACGCGACCCAGCGCCTGAAGTTCGGGTGCTTGGTGAGCGCGATGTTCGCCGCGTTGAACGCGCCTTCGGTGTCGGCCGTGATCTCGGGCGCGTCGATCACGTTCGCGGCGGGGAAGCCCGCCGCCTTCAGTGCGTCGACGGCGCCCATCGTGCGTTCGCGCGCGGTCGGCAACTGGTCGTACGCGACGCGGATGATGCCGACCTCGGCGGGGTTCCAGCCGCGCCGCTTCGTCTCGGCGGCGATCGCCTGGCCGACCTGCCGGCCGATCCGGTACGCGGAAATGCCCATGTGCGGCACGTCCGCGAGCGGCGCGCCGCGGCCGTCGACGAGCTGGTCGTCGACCGACATCAGCTTCATCCCCGCGCGCTTCGCCTTCGCGGCGATCCCGGGGCCGAGCTTCACGTCGGGCGCGCACAGGATCACGCCCTGCGCCTTCTGAGCGGCGAGGCTGTCGAGCGCGGTCGACACCTTCTCGCCGCTGGGCGCGGCAATCCTGATCAACGTGAAGTGCTTGTCCTTCGCCGCCTGCTCGGCGAAGCGCCACTCGTCCTGGAACCACGAATCGTCGGGCTGCTTGACGACGAAGCCGATCTTCACGTCGGCTGCATCGGTGGAGCCGGCGGCCCGGGCGGGCGCGCCGCCGAACAGCGCGAGGCTCGTACAGGCCAGCACGAGCGTTTTCCAGCGGAATCGCATGCGTCTCTCCTTGTTGTACTTGTTCGCGCGGGCAGGGTGCCTGCGGCGCGAAAAAATTGTAGGAGAGCGCGGCGGGAACGCTCAAATGTTGCGAGGCGTTCCCGGAAAGTGGGATGCCGGCGGCGGCGACGGGCCGCCTTACGAGCGCGCGGCCGCCGTCGCCTGCGCCTGCACGGGCAGCTGGGGCGGCGCGAGCTTGTCCGCCTCGACCGGCACGTCGGGCGGCACGCCGAGCAGCTGCAGCGAGCCGCTCGTGACCGACGAGAACACCGGCCCGGCGACGGTGCCGCCGTAATACCCCTTGCCGCGCGGCTCGTCGATCATCACCGCGACGATCAGGCGCGGGTTGCTCATCGGCGCCATCCCGGCGAACAGCGCACGGTACTTGCCCTGCGCATACGACTTGCCGACCTGCTTGCGCGCCGTGCCGGTCTTGCCGCCGATCCGGTAGCCGTCGACGCGCGCGCGGCGCCCGGTGCCGCCTTCGCCGACCGCCATCTCGAGCATCGAGCGGATCGCCGCCGCCGTCTGCGGCGTCGTCACGCGATGGCCGCGATGCGCGTCGATCGTCTGCCTGTCGGTGCCGTTCTTCAGCAGCGACACCGGATGCAGCGTGCCGTCGCCGGCGTATGCGGTGTACATCTGCGCGATCTGCAGCAGCGACATCGACAGCCCGTAGCCGTACGCCATCGTCGCCTGCTCGATCGGCCGCCAGCGCTTGTACTGCCGCAGCCGTCCCGACGCGACGCCGGGGAAGGTCAGCTCCGGCGCGCGGCCGATTCCGTATTCCTGGTACTTGTTCCAGATCGTCTCGGCCGGCAGGTTCAGCGCGAGCTTCGCGAGCGCGACGTTGCTCGACTTCTGCAGCGCCTGCGCGACGGTCAGCGAGCCGTGGTTCGACGTATCGTGGATCACGGCCGGGCCGATCTTGTAGGTGCCGGGCGACGTGTTGACGATCGTGTTCGGGCGCACCTTGCCTTCGTCGATCGACAGCGCGACGACGAGCGGCTTGATCGTCGAGCCCGGCTCGAACGTGTCGATCACCGCGCGGTTGCGCAGCTGCTGGCCGGTCAGGCGCGCACGGTCGTTCGGATCGAAGGTCGGATAGTTCGCGAGCGCGAGGATCTCGCCGTTCTGCGCGTCGAGCACGACGACGCTGCCGGCCTGCGCGTTGTTCTCGAGCACCGCGGCCTTGAGCTGGCTGAACGCGAGCTGCTGGATGCGCCGGTCGATCGTCAGCTCGATCGTCGCGCCGTGCTGCGCGGGCACGAGCGGCCGCGTGTCGGACACGATGCGGCCGAGCCGGTCGCGGATCACCTCGCGCTGCCCGGCGGTGCCCGACAGCGGGCTGTTCGCCGCCAGTTCGACGCCTTCCTGCCCACGGTCCTCGACGTTCGTGAAGCCGACCACGTGCGCAGCGGATTCGCCTTCGGGGTAGTAGCGCTTCGAATCGGCGATCTGTGTGACGCCGTCGATCGCGAGCTTGTCGAGACGGCTCGCGGTGTCGGCGTCGATCTGGCGCTTGAGCAGCACGAACGTGCGGTCGTTGCGCAGGCGCCGCTTGACCTCGGCGAGCGGCATGTCGAGCAGCTTCGCGATCTGCGGGTAGTCGGTCTCGGCGACCTGTTTCGGGTTCGCCCAGATTTCGTAGGTCGACAGGCTGACGGCGAGCATCGCGCCGTTGCGGTCGACGATGCGGCCGCGCATCGCGTCGAGTTCGATCGTGCGCTGGTAGCGCTTCTGGCCCTGGCCGACATAGAAATCCTGGTTGGCGATCTGGACCCAGAATGCACGGGCGAGCAGCGCGGCGAACGCGAGGAACACGATGATCACGACCAGCTTCGAGCGCCACATCGGCAGGCGCGAAGCGAGCATCGGGTGCTTGGTCGCCGTTGCGTACGGATCGGCGGGATGGGTCTTCTTTTTCACGCTCATGCGAGGGCCGGGGCGAGCCGCCTGGCGGCGGGCTGTCAGTCTGAATAATGTGATTGTAATAAATGAGTAATCGGCATGTGGGGGAAAAGTGCGTGACTCCGGCCCCGATTTCTCGGATGCGGATGCGGGGCTGAAGCCGGGAGGGGCGCGTGCGACCCGCTTGCCGGAATCGGAACGAGGCCTGAAATGACCCGTCCCTGATTAATTTTCTTGATGCGGGTCAATTAAAAACGCCCCCGGAGGGGCGTTGATTTTTTTTCAAAACAGGAAAAACAAAATCGATAAAACTGGAATAAACCCGAAGCCCGCAGACAATATGCGTCAAAAATACCTGGCTATCGATCGACGGAAATAAATTCCCGGTATTCCGGCTGGACCGTGCAAGTGTCGATTTCCTGCAGCCGCCAGGCCCCTTCGTGCTCGTCGGCGAGCACGGCGGTGCCCTGTTCGCGCTGCGTCGCGTCGAACGACAGCCCCTGCAGCTTGCAGACGGCCTTGCCGCTGTCGGCCGCGCAGAGCGCCATTGCGCCTTCGACGTCCTTGACCTTGCCCCACGTCGGAAGATCGATGCCTTGATGTGCCTCGCGAGACCACAGCCCTTCGTCGGTGTCCACCCACAGCACCGCAAAAGACTGTCGAGTTGCCGGTTCGCTGCCATTAATCCGAATGGTGAGGCGCATTGGATCGTCTCCTAATAAGAAAATGACTCATTCGACCAGGTTGGCTTGGATAGTCTAGATAGACTGCGGTGAAACGCAAGACGCAATGCGCAATAAATGAACATAGCGCACATCCGCATTCGACATGAAATGATGTCTGATGAAAATCGCGCCTGCCGCGTGACGCCCGCCGCAGGCGGCGTAGCGCGGGGTGGCGGTGCGTCGCCCCGCGTCGCGCGACTGCACGCGGGGGCCGCGGGCGCGTCGATCTGTCGCGCCTGATCCGAGGGGCCGGTGCCGGCCCGGATCGCGCGCGGCCGCCGGAGCCACACACGCAGACAATCTCATACAAATCCGCACACTTTCGCAAAACTTTCAGGACAGACTTGTCGCGAACCCGGCCCCACACTGGCAAGGTCCCGGCTGGCGTTGCGGCCCTCATTCGCGGCGCCGCCCGCGTCGCCCCTCGTGCCGACTCGTCGCGCGGCGGATGCCGGTTCGGGACGCCGGGCACGCTCGACGGCCCGCAGACCGACAGCCGTACACCCGGCGCGAGTGCGCCGGGCGTCGCGCCGTCCGGCCGATTTTTCGAAGGAGATTCCCGTGCTGATCTGGAAAACCGCGCTGTCGCTCAACTGGCGCACGAGCCTCGTATCGCCGGCGTGCGCGCCGGTCGCCGCGGCGAACGTCGGGCGACTGGTGCTCACGGGCGCAACCGGCTTCATCGGCAGCACCGTGCTGGCGGCGCTCGTCAATGCGGGGCTGCTTGACCGCATCGTCTGCGTCGTGCGTGCGCAGGATCGCGGCCACGCGGTTTCGCGGCTGCGCGAGGCGGCGCTGCGCGCGGGCCTCGCGCCGTACTGGGCGTCGCGCCTGAGCGACGCGAACGTGGTCGTCGGCTCGCTCGGCGACGTTTGGGAAGGCGCGCAAGCGCCCCGTCTTGCGCAGGCGACGCATGTGATCCACTGCGCGGGCCACGCATCGACGTCGGACGGCGCGCACCTGCAGGCCGACGTCGACGAGTCGCTGCGCTTCGCCGCCCGGTTTGCGCACGCCGCGCGGCTGCAGCGCTTCGTGTACGTCGGCACCGCGTTCGTGCACGGCGGCCGGGGCGGCTCGGTGCAGGAAGATGCGCCATCCGGCGCGGCCGACGCTGCGGACCCGGGCGAAGCGCTCGCGGGCGCGGTGCTGGCGGCCGACTACCTGCGCGCCAAGCGCGAGATGGAGCAGCGCCTGCGCACGCTCGGGCTGCCGCTCGTCGTCGTCCGTCCGTCGCACGTGGTCGGACATACGGTGCTCGGCACGCGGCCCGCGCCGAACTCGTTCTGGGTGTTCCGTCTCGCGCATGCGGCGCGCCGCTATACGGCGCGGCCGATGACGCGCATCGACATCGTGTCGGTCGACGACGTCGCGCGCGCGACGATGCTGCTGGCGGTCAAGCCGGCGCTCGCGCACGACGTCTATCACGTGTCGGCGGGCGAGGAGGCGCCGATGGTCGCGCAGATCGTGCGGGCGATGGACGAGGCGGCCGGGATGGCGAGCGCGCCGCGCTACGCGGCGTGCGCGGCGGCGGAGCTGCCGCTCGTGGTGCGCGACGTGCTGGGGCGCGCCGATCCGGCGCTCGAGCGGGTGGTGGGCAAGGCGCTGCGGCGCTTCGCGGAATTCGCGGCCGTCGACCGCGTGTTCGACAACCGGCGCGTGCGCGACGAAATCGATTTCGAACCGCTGCCGTTCGTCGACTACGTCGAGGAATGCATGCGCACGTCGCGCGGCGTGCCGCTCACCGCGCTGATGCGCGGCGAGGCCTGAGCCCGCGCGCGGGGCTGGGGCTTACGGCGGGCTGTCGCCGAGTTCGATCAGCCGGTCGAGCGCGCGGTAGATGTCGTCGAGCGCATCCTGGCCGAAGCGCGCCTCGAGCAGCCGGTACTGTTCGTCGATGCGCGGGCCGATTTCCGTGACCAGCGTCCGGCTTTGCGGCGTCAGGCTGACGAGCAGCCTGCGCTGATCTTCCTGCGCGCGCGTGCGCTTGATCAGCCCGTCGCGCTCCATCCGTTCGAGCACGCCCGTCAGGCTCGGGCTCAGGATGCAGCAGCGCCGCGCGATCTGTCCCGCTTCGAGCGCGTGCGACGGCTCGCCGTCGAGCACGCGGATGATCCGCCATTGCTGTTCGGTCAACGCGAATTCCTTGAGAATGGGGCGGAACCGCCCCATCAGCGTTTCGCGGGCCTCGAGCAGCAGCATGGCCAGATTGCGGTGGTCGAGCGTACGGTTCATCGAGATGAAGGGGATGGACGGGGACGCGCCAATCTTAACAGGCGGTCGCGGCGAATTTCGTGTATCAGGGTAATCGAGGTTGTCACCGCCCGATTGTTTACTTAAGATGTTAAGTATTGACGATGCGCCGCGACGCGCGGCAGGGGAATGACGCATGGAGCTGTCTTGCACGACCGCCGCGGCGCCGCCGCTGCCGGTAGCCATCGGCACCGTCTACGGCGCGCTGCTCAACGAGCGCGCCGCGCTCGACGCGCTCGGCGACGCGGTGCACCAGCCGCCTTACGGGCGGCCGCCGCAGGCGTCGATCCTGTACATCAAGCCCGCCAACACCCATGCGGCCGACGGCGCGGCCGTCGTCGTGCCGGCCGGCGTCGACGCGTTGGAGATCGGCGCGTCGGTCGCCGTCGTGTTCGCCCGCCGCGCGACCCGCGTGACGGCCGACCGCGCGCTCGACTACGTGCACGGCTTCACGCTCGCGAGCGACGTGTCGGTGCCGCATCCCGACTACTACCGTCCCGCCGTGCGCTTCAAGTGCCGCGACGGGTTCTGCCCGCTCGGCCCGGCGATCGTCCCGCCCGGCGCGCTCGACGACGTCGACGCGATCCGGCTGACCGTGCGGATCGACGGCAACGTCGCGCAGTCCGCGTCGACGGCGACGCTGATCCGCCCGGTGCGGCAACTGATCGCCGACGTGTCGGCATTCATGTCGTTCGACGCCGGCGACGTGCTGCTGCTCGGCGTGGCGGGCGGCGCGCCGCGCGCGAAGCCGGGCAGCCGGATCGAGATCGCCGCGCACGGCATCGGCACGTTGCGGCATGCGCTGATCGCGGAGGAGGCCCGATGAGAACCGCACGCGTGATCTACAACGGCGCGCAGCATGCGGCCGAACCGGCCGGCGACGGCCTGATCCGCCTCGATACGGGGCGGGTCGTCGAGGAGAGCGCGGTGGCCTGGCTGCCGCCCGTCGCGCCGCGCACGACGTTCGCGCTCGGCCTGAACTACGCGGACCATGCGAAGGAGCTCGCGTTCAACGCGCCGAGCGAGCCGCTGATCTTCCTGAAGGGCCCGAACACGTTCATCGGCCACCGGTCGCGCACCGTGCGGCCCGCCGACGCGACCCACATGCATTACGAGTGCGAGCTGGCGGTCGTGATCGGCCGCCCCGCGCGGGGCGTGCGCCGCGCGCAGGCGCTCGACTACGTCGCCGGCTACACGGTCGCGAACGACTACGCGATCCGCGATTACCTCGAGAATTACTACCGCCCGAACCTGCGCGTGAAGAACCGCGACACCTGCACGCCGCTCGGGCCGTGGCTCGTCAGCCCGGACGAGATCGGCGACCCGGGCGGCCTGACGCTGCGCACGACGGTCAACGGCCGGGAGACCCAGCGCGGCAGCACGCGCGACATGATCTTCGACGTGCCCGCGCTGATCGAGCACATCAGCGGCTTCATGACGCTGTCGCCGGGCGACCTGATCCTGACCGGCACGCCCGAAGGGCTCGCGGACACGCAGCCGGGCGACGAGGTCGTCACCGAGATCGAAGGCATCGGCCGGCTCGTGAACACGATCGTCGGCGATCACGACTACTATCGCGCCGGCTGAGCCCGCCGCACAAGGAGAGCAGATGACCATCAAGCACTGGATCGACGGCCGCGAAGTCGAAAGCCGCGAGACGTTCACGACGCTGAATCCGGCGACCGGCGAAGTCATCACCGACGTCGCGTCCGGCGGCGAAGCGGAAGTCGACGCGGCGGTGCGCGCGGCGAAGGCCGCGTTCCCGAAGTGGGCGAACACGCCCGCGAGGGAGCGCGCGAAGCTGATGCGCAGGCTCGGCGAGCTGATCGAGCGGAACGTGCCGATGCTCGCGGCGCTGGAGACGCAGGACACCGGCCTGCCGATCGCGCAGACCAGCAAGCAGCTGATTCCGCGCGCATCGGAGAACTTCAATTTCTTCGCGGAAGTGTGCGTGCAGATGAACGGCCGCACGTATCCGGTCGACGACCAGATGCTGAACTACACGCTGTACCAGCCGGTCGGCGTGTGCGCGCTGATCTCGCCGTGGAACGTGCCGTTCATGACCGCGACGTGGAAGACGGCGCCGTGTCTCGCGCTCGGCAATACCGCGGTGCTGAAGATGTCCGAGCTGTCGCCGCTGACCGCCGACCAGCTCGGCCGGCTCGCGCTCGAGGCGGGCATTCCGCCGGGCGTGCTGAACGTCGTGCAGGGCTACGGCGCGACCGCCGGCGACGCGCTGGTGCGGCATCCGGACGTGCGCGCGGTGTCGTTTACCGGCGGCACGGTCACCGGCAAGAAGATCATCGAGCGCGCGGGCTTGAAGAAGTATTCGATGGAGCTCGGCGGCAAGTCGCCGGTGCTGGTCTTCGACGACGCGGACTTCGACCGCGCGCTCGACGCGTCGCTGTTCACGATCTTCTCGATCAACGGCGAACGCTGCACTGCGGGCTCGCGGATCTTCGTGCAGCGTTCGATCTACGACCGCTTCGTGCAGGAATTCGCGCGGCGCGCGAACAATTTGGTGGTCGGCGATCCGGCCGACCCGGCGACGCAGCTCGGCGCGATGATCACGCGCGCGCACTGGGAGAAGGTGACGGGCTACATCCGCATCGGCGAGCAGGAAGGCGCGCGGCTCGTCGCGGGCGGCGCCGACCAGCCGGCGAACCTCCCCGCGCACCTGCGCAACGGCAACTTCGTGCGGCCGACCGTGTTCGCCGACGTCGACAACCGGATGCGCATCGCGCAGGAAGAGATCTTCGGCCCGGTCGCGTGCGTGATTCCGTTCGACGACGAGGACGAAGGGCTGCGCCTCGCGAACGCCACGCGCTATGGCCTCGCGTCGTATATCTGGACCCAGGACGTCGGCAAGGTGCATCGCCTCGCGCGCGGCATCGAGGCCGGGATGGTGTTCGTCAACAGCCAGAACGTGCGCGACCTGCGCCAGCCGTTCGGCGGCGTGAAGGAGTCGGGCACCGGGCGCGAGGGCGGCGAGTACAGCTTCGAGGTGTTCGCCGAGATCAAGAACGTCTGCATTTCGATGGGTTCGCATCACATTCCGCGCTGGGGCGTGTAAGCGGCGCGTGAAAGAACGAGACGCAGACTTACGGAGACTCACGATGGGCAAACTGTCCCTCGCCGCAAAGATCACGCACGTGCCGTCGATGTACCTGTCGGAGCTGCCGGGCAGGCATCACGGCTGCCGCGCGGAAGCGATCCGCGGCCATCAGGTGATCGGCGAGCGCTGCCGCGCGCTCGGCGTCGACACGATCGTCGTGTCCGACGTCCACTGGCTCGTCAACGCCGGGTATCACGTGAACTGCAACGCGCGGTTTTCCGGCGTCTACACGAGCAACGAGCTGCCGCATTTCATCCGCGACATGGCCTACGCGTATCCGGGCAATCCGGCGCTCGGCCGGCTGATCGCGGAAACCGCGACCGCGCGCGGCATCGCGACGCGCGCGCACGAGATCGACAGCCTCGAACTCGAATACGGCACGCTCGTGCCGATGCGCTACATGAACGCGGACCAGCACTTCAAGGTCGTGTCGATCGCCGGCTGGTGCATGTGGCACACGCTCGACGAGAGCCGCCGCTTCGGCGAAGCGCTGCTCGAAGCGATCGACAAGAGCGATGCGAACGTCGCGTTCCTCGCGAGCGGCTCGCTGTCGCATCGCTTCAACGACAACGGCAGCCCCGAGGAATCGATCCACCAGATCAGCCGCGAGTTCTTCCGGCAGGTCGACCTGCGGGTCGTCGAATTGTGGAAGCAGGGCGATTTCGCGACCTTCTGCAAGATGCTGCCCGAGTACAGCCAGCACTGCTTCGGCGAGGGCGGCATGCACGACACCGCGATGCTGCTCGGCCTGCTCGGCTGGGACCGCTACGACAAGCCCGTCGAAATCGTCACCGACTACTTCGCGAGCTCGGGCACCGGGCAGATCAACGCGATCTTTCCGTTGCCCTGAGCGCCGCCGCGCCGTGCATCCGACAGGAGAACCGACATGCCACACATCGTCGTCGAGTACACCGCGAATCTTCGCGACGACGCGCGCATCCCCGCGCTGCTGCGCACGATCAACGCGACGCTGATCGCGCAGGGCGGCGTGTTTCCGACCGGCGGCATCCGCTCGCGCGCGATCGAGCTGCACGACTATTGCGTCGCGGACGGCACCGCGGACGACGCGTTCGTCCACGTGACGCTGAAGATCGGCGCGGGCCGCAGCGATGAAGTGAAGAAGGCCGCTTGCGACGCGCTGTTCGACGCGATCAAGGCGCATTTCGCCGAGCTGTACGCGAAGCGCTATCTTGCGCTGTCGATGGAGCTGACCGAGTTCAGCGAGAGCGGCTCGTACAAGCACAACAACATCCACGCCCGCTACAAGCGGGCCGGCTGAACCCCATTACCGACCCGACCATGTTCGATACCGCGACCATCGACCTGCTCGCGCGGCGCCTCAACGACGCGGAGCGCGAACGCAAGCAGATCCGCCAGATCTCGCTCGACTATCCCGACATCACGATCGACGACGCCTATGCGATCCAGCGCGCGTGGGTGAGCCTCAAGCTCGTGGAGGGCCGCGTGCTGAAGGGGCACAAGATCGGCCTCACGTCGAAGGCGATGCAGAACACGTCGCAGATCGACGAGCCCGACTACGGCGCGCTGCTCGACGACATGTTCTTCGAGGACGGCGGCACGATCCCGACCCAGCGCTTCATCGTGCCGCGCGTCGAGGTCGAGCTCGCGTTCGTGCTCGGCAAGCGCCTGAGCGGGCCGAACTGCACGATCTTCGACGTGTACGACGCGGTGGATTACGTGGTGCCCGCGCTCGAGATCATCGACGCGCGCAGCCAGTCGATCGACCCCGATACGCAGCGCCCGCGCAAGGTGTTCGACACGATCGCGGACAACGCGGCGAACGCGGGCGTCGTGATCGGCGGGCGGCCCGTGCGGCCGGCCGACGTCGACCTGCGCTGGGTCGCGGCGATCATGTCGCGCAACGGCGTGGTCGAGGAAACCGGCGTTGCGGCCGGCGTGCTGAACCATCCGGCCAACGGCGTCGTGTGGCTCGCGAACCGGCTCGCGCGCTTCGACGTCGCGCTGGAGCCCGGGCAGATCGTGCTCGGCGGGTCGTTTACGCGGCCGTGCGCGGCGCGCGCCGGCGACACGTTCAGCGTCGACTACGGTCCGCTCGGCACCATTCAATGCCATTTCGGGTGACGCGCGATGCAGATGCCATCGAATTCCTTCAAGGCCGCGCTCGCGCGCGGCGATGCGCAGATCGGCCTGTGGCTCGGTCTCGCCAGCCCGTACAGCGCCGAAGTCGTCGCGGGCGCCGGCTTCGACTGGCTGCTGATCGACGGTGAGCATGCGCCGAACACGGTGCCGACGATCCTCGCGCAATTGCAGACGATCGCGCCGTATCCGTCGCATCCGGTCGTGCGCGTGCCGTGGAACGACCCGGTGATCGTCAAGCAGGTGCTCGATCTCGGCGCGCAGACGCTGCTCGTGCCGATGGTGCAGAGCGCCGCCGAGGCGCGCGCGGCAGTGGCGGCGACCCGTTATCCGCCGGAGGGTATCCGCGGCGTCGGCAGCGCGCTGGCGCGGGCGTCGCGCTGGAATCGCGTCGGCGACTACCTGCAGCGCGCGAACGGTGAAATGGCGGTGCTCGTGCAGGTCGAGACGCGCGCGGGGCTCGACGCGATCGACGCGATCGCGCGGGTGGAGGGCGTGGACGGCGTATTCATCGGCCCGGCCGACCTCGCGGCGGATCTCGGGCATCTCGGCAATCCGGGGCATCCGGACGTGCAGGCAGCGATCGATCATGCGATCCGCGCGATCAAGGCGGCCGGCAAGGCGCCGGGGATCCTCAGTGCGGATGAGGCGGCGGCGCGGCGATATCTCGAAGCGGGTGCGTTGTTCGTCGCGGTCGGGGTCGATACGACGCTGCTGGCGCGAAGTGCCGAGCGGTTGGCGGCGCAGTTCAAGGGGAACCCGGCCGAAGCCGCGAAGCAGGGCGGCGGCACGTATTGAAGGCGCGGCGAATCGAATGTCGCCACCGTCGATGCGTGCATGTGAGCGCGCAATGACGCGCTACGCGGCGTCGCCCCGGCGTCCGTCGTGTCCAGCTTCCATATACCGCCCCGGCGTCGTCCCCAACGCGCGCCGGAACATGTCGATGAACGCGCTCACGTTGTCGTAGCCGAGATCCAGCGCGATCGTCGTCACCGGCACGCCATCGGCCACCTTCTCCAACGCGCGCAGCAGCCGCGCCTGCTGGCGCCACTGCGCGAACGTCAGCCCCGTTTCGGCGACGAAGCGGCGGCTCAGCGTGCGCGGCGCGATGCCCGCCCACGCGGCCCATTCCTCGAGACGACGGTTGTCCGCGAGATCGGCGCCCAGCGCGTCGGTGATCCGTCCGACCCGCGGATCGCGCGGGTGCGGCAGGCCGAGCGTGACCGGCGGCGATGCCGCGATCTCGTCGAGGATCACTTCCGCCACGCGCGTTTGCGCCGCGTCGAGCGCGCCGCCGCGCCAGCTTGCCGCGCGCCGCACCGCCTCGCGCAACAGCGCAGAGGTGCGGATCGCATGCGGCGCCTGCGGCAGCGATCCGCAGCGCGGTTCCGCAACGAACACGCTCCAGCCGGAGAACGGCCCGTACGAGCGCAGCGAATGCATGCAATGCGGCGGAATCCAGATCGCATGGACGGCCGGCACGACCCAGTCCTGGTCGTCGAGGCCGAGCGACAGCAGGCCGGTCAGCGCGCCGACCAACTGGCCGCGCGCATGGCGATGCGGCGCGGTCACGCGCGCGTCGCGCTGCGTCAGTTCGGCAGCGGCGACGAACGGGCCGTCGGACGACGTCACGAGATCGGCGGGAAGAAGCGGATCGTCAGGCATGGCTGGAATTCGGTATGGAATGGCATTTATACCGGAGTCCGGCCGTGTTCGCATCCCTACACTGGGTGCTCGTTCAACACTTCAGGAGGGCCGCGCGATGCGAGCCGACGAAATGCTTCCCGACCACCTCAACCAGCTCGACCTCAACGGCACGACGATCCGCAAGGGCAGCGTGGGCGCGTTTCTCGCGAATGCGCGAGTGCTCACCGACCCGCATGCGGACGAGGGCGAGCGGTCCCGCGCGGCGGCCGACGCCGCCGACGTGCTGCCGGCGCTGCGCGCGCTCGGGCTGTTCGACGTCTTCGAGATCCGCGACGCCGCGTTGCGCGCGTGGGTCGACGCGCAATGAGCGCGTGCCTCGCGCTTTGTGTGGCAGGGAAATGCTTGGCAGGCTGTTGAAAGAGAACGGTGTAAGCGGTCCCGTAGGTGGTGCGATAGGGATGGCATCGATTTTCTAGCCCATCGCTCAGCCCATCAGCAAACGCTGGATGCGATTGGGTCGGCTTGAGATCTGGTTTGCCGGCCTCCGTTTCCGCCACTTCTGGCGGAACAAGCCCCGCAAGTTCTCGGACTTGCGGGGCTTTTCTTTGTCCGGCTTGCTGTATGAGCGAACCGTGATGTGCTTGGTTGGCTGGCTCCGCGTGCGCCAGTGTCCACGCGACCAACGCGGCGGTATTGAGATTGGTATTCAGGAGAAGTTCTGAGCGAAGTGCGTCGATGCGAAAGTGCAGCCGTGAATCGGCCGTCGCTGGACGTATTCAGGATAGCGATATGTATCTCAAAAAACAGGAGCGCGCATCAGTTTGCACTATC